>NZ_AP025355.1:0-2862500 GCF_037101235.1 Sphingobium sp. TA15 | reverse complement strand
CCTGAACTTCGCGACCTTCCTCAACGGCTATGGGCTGGTGAGCGCGCTGGTGCAGTCGGAGACGGTCGAAACGCACAAGCTGCGGCAGGCATTCGGCATCATGCTGCTGCTGAACGGCGGGCTCGCCCTGGCGCAGCTTGCGGTCGCGCCGCTGGCTGCGGCCTATTATGCGCAGCCCATGGTTGCGGACCTGCTGCGGGTGCAGGCGCTGCTCTATCTGTCCACGCCCTTCATCTCGATTCCCGAAGCGATCATGGGGCGGGCGATGGATTTCCGGCGGCCGGCATTGGTCAACCTGATCGCGGCCATGGCTTCGGCGGCGGTGGCGCTGTCGGGTGCGCTGTCGGGCTGGGGCGTGTGGACATTGGTGTTCGCGCCTATCGCGGGATTCTGGGTCAAGGGGATCGGCTATGTGCTGGCGACCGGGTTCATGCCCGTTCCCAGCTTCGATTTTCGCGGGACCGGGGCGATGGTGGCCTATGGCGCGTCGCTGCTGGGCGGGCAGTTATTCTGGATCGTGCAGAGCCAGGCCGACATCTTCATCGGCGGGCGCGTGCTGGAGCCGCATCAACTGGGCCTTTATGCAGAGGCCCTGTTCCTGACGCAGATCTTCGTCAGCAAGTTCATCCCGCCGCTGAACGACGTGGCCTTCCCAGCTTATGCGCGGATGCAGAAGGATCCGTCGCGAATCGCCTGGTCCTTCTGCAAGGCGGTGCGGCTGCTGCTGCTGATTAGCTGCCCCGTCTATCTGGGGATGGCCGTGACGGCGGGGCCGCTGGTCGAGACGCTGTTCGGCGCGAAATGGCGGGACATGGCGCCCTTCGTCGCGATCCTGGCGCTCGCCATGCCGTTCATGACGTTGCAGGTGATGTTCGCGCCGGTCAGCAATGCGGTGGGCCGGCCGGGGACGACGGCGCGGATCGCGGCAGTAGGCGCGGTGCTGATGCCGGCCGCCTTCCTCATCGGGATTCGATTCGGGGCGATCGGGCTGGCCTGGGCATGGCTTTTTGCTTTTCCGATCCTAACGCTGATCACTGCCCGGCTGGCGGGCGCGCCCATGGGCCTGCGGCTGATCGACCTGGCGCGGGCAGCGGCGCCGGGGCTTGGCTGTTCGCTGTTGATGGCGGCGGCGGTGATGGGGATCGACCGGCTGCTGCCGCCTCTCGCCGCGCCGATTCGGCTGGGGATATTGGTGCCGGCGGGCGGGCTGGCCTTTCTGGCCGCGCTGATGCTGTGCGCGCATGGGACGCTTATGGAACTGGTGGCGCTGGTAACGCGGCGGGCGCCGCCGGTGGAGGCGCCGGCCTGAGACGGATCAGGCCGTCTGGATATAATCGCGCAAGGCGGCCGCTTCGGATTCTATCGAATCTATGCGGAACTTCACCAGATCGCCTATCGACACCAGCCCCACCAGCGCGCCGTCGACCACGACGGGCAGGTGCCGGATGCGCCGTTTCGTCATCAGCGACAGGCAATGGTTGACGGGCGTCCGATCGTCCGTGGTGATGGCCGGGGCCGTCATGATCTCCCCCACCGGGCGGTCCAGCACCGCCGCGCCTTCCTGCGCCACGCGATAGGCCAGGTCGCGTTCGGAGAAGATTCCCACTACCTCGCCGTCGTCCACCACCGGCACGCAGCCGATCCGCCGCTGGGCCAGCAATCGCACCACGGACAGCACCGTGTCGCTCGATTGCACCTGGACGACATCCTGTCCCTTGCGTTGCAAAATCGCCGCGATCGTCATGGTCCGTCTCCCTGCCCTGCCGACTAAATGCCTCGGTCCCTTGATGATCCCACTTTCACGGCCCAAAGGAAAGGGATGACGCGCAGACAAGCTCTTGACGATCCGGAGATAGCCAGGGTCGCGTGGCGGCGGTTCCGCCGCATCATGGCGTGGATGGCGCTGACCGGCGCGCTATGCGTGGGGGCGGCGCTGCTCTTTCTGCGCTGGTGGGCGGGGCCGATGCCGATCCACATGGTCATCGCGACGATATTGGGCGTCTGGTTGACGTTCATGCTGGGGACGGGCCTGATGGCCCTGGCATTTCTGTCCAGCGGAACAGGACATGACGAACAGATCATCGACCGCATGAAAGACGAGGTTCCCGACAATGACTGACCAAAGGGGCGAAGTGGTGTTGCGCGTGATGCCGCGCATGGCGGACATCAACAGCAACGGGCATATTTTCGGCGGATGGGTGTTGAGCCAGATGGATATCGCCGGCGGCATCATCGCCGCCCGGATCGCACAGGGGCCGGTCGCCACGGTGGCGATAGAGAGCATGACCTTCATCGCCCCGATCCTGTTGGGCGACATCGTGTCGGTCTATGCCCATGAGGAGCGGCGGGGGCGGACGTCGGTCGCCATCCGGATCGATGTCGTCGCGACGCGGGGACGGCAGGGAAGGGAGGTGGGGCTGACGAGCGGCCTGTTCACCTTCGTCGCGCTGGACGAAAATCATCGGCCGCGTCCGCTGCCCCCCGCCTGATCCGGCAGGGCCGACGAAAGCAAAAAGGGAACGGCGCGACGGCGCCGTTCCCTTTTTGCTTCGTCGGCCCTATTCCCGCCCGCTCCGGGGCAGGATCGGAGCCTTATTCGGCCGCTTCAGCAGCGGGCCGGGCGCGGCGGGTCCGCTTGCGCGGCGCTTCGGCGGCGGCGTCCGCATCATTGTCGGCGCGCGCGATGGACGGCGGCAGCACGGCCAGGTCCAGACCGCCCTGCCCTTCCTCCTTCGTCGCCGCCTTACGCGGGCGACCGCGGCGGGCGCGGGGGGCATCCGCCTCGGACTGGGCTTCCGGGGCCGGCTGAACGGCGGCAACCGGCTCGGACGCGGCTTCGGCCTGCCGATGTTCCGCGACTTCCTCGCCTGCCGCTTCCTCTACCGAAGGACGATCCCGGCGCCGTTCGTTGCGGTCATTGCGGTCCCGCCGGTTGCGGTCGTTCCGACCTTCGCGATAGTCGCGCTGCTCGTCCCGCCGGCGATCGAAATCCTGCCCGCGGTCGGTCGCCTGATCGGCGCGCGCGTCCTCGCCCGCTTCGTCGGCGGCGTCGAAATCGTCGAAACTGTCGTCGAAATTCTCGTCCCGTGGGCGGAAGCGCTGCTGCTGCTCCTCCTGCCGGGCGCGGTTGTCGGCCAGCACGCGGAAATAATGGTCGGCGAATTGCAGATAATATTCCGCATTGACCCGATCGCCCGCCATCTGGGAATCGCGCGCCATATTCTTGTATTTTTCAAGAAGCTGGGCCGCATTGCCGCGTGCGCGGCTGTCGATCCGGTTGCCATTGTCGCCGCCGCCCCGATTGCCACCGTTGGGCCGGCCATTATTGTTGTTCCGGCCGCGATTCCGGCGACCGGCCTGCCTGTTGTTGATCAAGAGCTGATCCTTGCGTTCACTTTGCCATCATTCACGGAAAAACACTGTTCAGTCGCATCCTTCAGCACGGCCTGACCATCAGGCCGGATAAGGCTCCGCCGGGCAGGGACCGAGCGATCGGCCTATGCCCTTGACCTGCCAGAGGCGCCTGCGCAGCAGCGCCGTCGTGACTTTGAAGGAGCGGGAAAACGGCCTTTTCTCGGCTACGCCCACGGGGCAAATCCTCAGGATAGTGCCGTCCCTAAGCCCCATGTAGTGGCTTCCAGGGCATAAACCAAGCAATTTTAGCTTGGGGAAGCGCAAATCCTTCGCCGCGTCAGGCGGAGGGGCCCGGCGTCGCGACCAGGCAGCGGTCATGCCCCGCCAGATCGCGGCGCGGCGAAACGCCAAGTCCTTGATCGGCAAGCAAAGCGGAGACGGAAAGCCGCTGGTCATGGCCGATCTCCATCGCGGCCATGCCGCCGGGCGCGAGCAGGCGGGGCAGCGCCGGGGCGATGCGGCGATAATCGTCCAGCCCTTCCGCGCCTGCGAAAAGGGCGGTTTCGGGTTCGTGGAGGACGTCGCCCGCCAGCGCGGCGTCGCGGGCGATATAGGGGGGGTTGACGAGGATCAGGTCGAAGGGGCCTCCCATCCCCTCCGCCCAGTCGCCGAGGCGGAAATTTGCGCGTCCGCCGAGGCCGAGGCGGTCGGCATTGCCCTGCGCCACGGCGACGGCGGCGGGGGAGATGTCGACACCCGTTCCCGTCGCCTGCGGCCATTGGCTGAGCGCGGCGAGCAGCAGCGCGCCGGAGCCTGTGCCGAGATCGAGGATGCGGGCGGGGCTTCGCGGGCCGAAATGGTCGAGCGCGGCTTCGATCAGCGTTTCGCTGTCCGGGCGGGGGATGAGGACGTCGGGCGTGACGTGCAGGCTGATCGTCCAGAAATCGCGAGTGCCGGTGATATAGGCGATAGGTTCGCCGGTCAGGCGGCGTTGGATGAGGGCGTCGAAGCCGGGCGGGACGCTGAGGTCGCGCTGGCGCAGCAGGAGGGTGTTGCGGTCGATCCTGAGCGCGTGGGCGAGGAGCAGTTCGGCGTCGAGGCGCGGGGTGGCGCTGATGGGGGTCAGGCGTTCGACTGCCTCTCGCAAGGCGACGGCAACGCCCATATTCGTCATTCCCGCGCAGGCGGGAATCCATCTCCAGACGCTGCATCAAATCGCATCTTATGGGAGATGGATTCCCGCCTGCGCGGGAATGACGGGTTTTGTGTCTTTGGCGGCGACTTCACGCCACGCCGTCCAGTTGGGCGAGGCGGGCGGCTTCGTCCTCCGCCACCAGCGCGTCGATGACTTCGGACAGGCCCGGTCCTTCCAGGATTTCGGGCAGGCGGTGCAGGGTCAGGTTGATGCGGTGGTCCGTCACCCGGCCTTGCGGGAAATTATAGGTGCGGATGCGTTCGGAACGGTCGCCGGAGCCGACCATCGCCTTGCGCGCGCCCGCCTGTTCGCTCTGGGCGCGTTCGCGTTCCGCTTCGTAGATGCGGGCGCGCAGAACCTGCATCGCCTTCGCCTTGTTCTTGTGCTGGGATCGTTCGTCCTGCTGCGTCACGACGATGCCGCTGGGCAAGTGCGTGATGCGCACGGCGGAGTCGGTGGTGTTGACATGCTGGCCGCCCGCGCCGGACGCCCGGTAGATGTCGATCTTGAGATCGCTGTCGGCGATCTGGACGTCGACCTCCTCCGGTTCCGGCAGCACCGCGACGGTGGCGGCGGAGGTGTGGATGCGCCCGCCGCTTTCGGTGACGGGCACGCGCTGGACGCGATGGACGCCGCTTTCGAACTTCAGCTTGGCGAAGACGCCGGTGCCGGTGACGCTGGCGACGACCTCCTTATACCCCCCGACTTCGGAAGCGTTGGCGGAAATGAGTTCCATCTTCCAGCCCTGCGCGTCGGCATAGCGCTGGTACATGCGGAACAGGTCGCCCGCGAACAGCGCGGCTTCGTCGCCGCCGGTGCCTGCGCGGATTTCCAGCATGGCCGGGCGGGCGTCGGCGGCATCCTTCGGCAGCAATTGCAGCGCGAGGGCGCGTTCGGCGTCGGGCAACCGGCTCTTGATCAGTTGCATCTCTTCCTGCGCCATTTCGCGCATCAGCGGATCGGAATCCGCATCCTCGCCGCCCGCCATATATTCCAGCGCGCTCAGTTCCTGGCGCAGGCGGCGGACCTCATGGGCGGCCTTCGCCACCGGCTCGATCTCCGCATATTCCTTGGACAGCCGCACGAACTCCTCCGGCGCGAGGTCGGCACGCGTCATCGACGCCTGCACCTCGTCCCGGCGCGCCTCGATCTGCGCGATGCGTTCGGCGGAGATGTGCATTATGACTTCAACAAAACGCCAAAATCAGCGAACTTCTTCTCATCTTCGTCGAGTTGCACAACAATCATCGCTTGATTGAGAAATGCCGCAGCATCCTGCTCCGCAAGCAAGAAATCCTCATGCGGACTCGCCCGACCACGCTTTACGTCGATGAAAATAGGATTCCAATTCGGTCGAGGATTCGGTGACCTTCGAATCACGAAAAGAAGTTCCGGATTTCCAGATTGCGCCTTGTCGAATCGTTTCTTGCGAGAACCGCCTGAAATGGAGTCGGCAGGGATACCTGCTCGCCTAAGAGCGGTTGTGACTTTTATAATGTCGGCTTCGAGGTCGTCCGCCTCTGAAAACACAACAACCTTGGGACGCTCTACCGCAGGTACATCGATCAGCATCGCCAGCCGCTCGATCCCCGCCGCCCAGCCGACCGCCGGAGTCGAGGGGCCGCCGAGATTCTCGATCAGCCCGTCATAGCGCCCGCCGCCCAGCACCGTGCCCTGCGCGCCGAGCCGGTCGGTGATGAATTCGAACGCAGTGTGGCGATAATAATCCAGGCCGCGCACCAGACGGGCGTTGCGTTCCCACGCCACGCCCGCCGCATCGAGGCCCGCCGTCACCTTTTCGAAGAAGCTGCGCGCTTCGTCGGTGAGATAGGCGTCGATGTCCGGCGCGCTGTCCGCCACCGGGCGATCACGCGGGTCTTTGCTATCGAGGATGCGCAGCGGATTGCGGTGCAGGCGGTCGATGCTCTCTTCGGAAAGCTGGTCGCGATGCGCTTCGAAATGCGCCACCAGCGCGGCGCGCCAGGCTTCGCGGCTCGGCCCGTCGCCCAGCGTGTTGAGGTTGAGCGTCACGCCTTCCGATATGCCCAGTTCGCGCAGCAACTGGTCGGCCAGCACCAGCAGTTCCACGTCCGCGCCCGGCTCGCCCGCGCCGATGATTTCAGCGTCGAGTTGGTGGAACTGGCGGAAGCGGCCCTTTTGCGGACGCTCGTAGCGAAAGAGAGGGCCGTGGGTCGCGACTTTCAGCGGCGCATATTGCTGCCAGCCTTCGGTGATGTAGGCGCGGGAAATGCCTGCGGTGAATTCCGGGCGCAAGGTGATGCTGTCGCCGCCGCGATCCTCGAAGGTGTACATTTCCTTGGAGACGACGTCGGTGCTTTCGCCCAGCGAGCGGGCGAACACCGCCGTCGATTCGAAGACGGGCACTTCCACCCGCTGGAAACCGTAGAGCCTGCGCACCCGGTCGAAGGTCGCGACGACATGGGCGAAGCGTTCCTGGAACGCTTCGTTCGTGCCGCCCAGCATGTCCTGCGTGCCGCGCACCGGGCGCGGGGTTTCGATCTTCGCCATGGGGCAGCGCCTTTAACGATAAAGACGCGCCAAGGAAACGCGCTTTTTTATCGTAAAATATCCCAAGAAGAGTTGGGGGTGGACGAGAGCGGAATGGCTCGCCATGCTGTTGTTATACGGTCGTTCGGCCACACCCGTTTTCGGAGATGTTCATGATCCGCAGCCTTGCTGCCGCCCTTTTCCTTTCCACGGCCATTTCGGGACCGCTGATCGCGCAGGACGCGATCCGGTCCAGGCCCGTCGCGCTGCCGGTCGACAATGCCGCGCCCACCCCCAAGGATGTCCCCTATCCCGGCGGCACCATCAGGCTGGAGGTCGACGCCACCGACACGGTGCAGCGCATCTTCCGCGTGAAGGAGACCATTCCGGTCGCCGCCGCCGGGCCGATGACGCTGCTGATGCCGCAATGGCTGCCGGGCAATCACGCGCCGCGGGGGCAGATCGAGAAGCTGACCGGCCTGACCTTCACCGCAGACGGCAAGCCGCTGGCGTGGAAGCGCGATCCGCTGAACGTCTTTGGCTTCGTGATCGACGTGCCGCAGGGGGTGAAGCAGGTCGTCGCATCCTTCCAGTTCCTGTCCGCCACCCAGCCCAATCAGGGCCGCGTGGTGGTGACGCCCAAGATGCTGAACATCCAGTGGGAGTCGGTGTCGCTCTATCCGGCGGGCTATTATACGAGGGCGATCCCGATCCAGGCGACCGTGACCTATCCCGACGGCTGGCAGGCAGCGACGGCGCTGCGCGGCAAGAAGACGGGCTCTACCGTCGCCTATGAGACGATCGATTATGAGGCGTTGCAGGATTCGCCGGTTTTCGCGGGGCTGTATTTCAAGCCGGTCGATCTGGGGCATAATGTGACGCTCAACATCCTGGCCGACGATGCCGGCGAACTGGACGCCAAGCCGGACCAGATCGCGAAGCACAAGAAGCTGGTCGACGAGGCGGGCGCGCTGTTCGGCGCCTATCATTTCGACCATTATGACTTCCTGTTCGCCATCACCGACGAGATGGGCGGCATCGGGCTGGAGCATCATCGTTCTTCGGAAAATCAGGTCGAGCCGGGCTATTTCAAGAAATGGGGCGATGGCGCCGCGCTGCTGGACCGCAACCTGCTGCCGCATGAATTCACCCATAGTTGGGACGGCAAGTTCCGCCGTCCCGACCTGCTGTGGACGCCGGATTTCAACGTGCCGATGCAGGATAATCTGCTGTGGGTCTATGAAGGACAAACGCAGTTCTGGGGCTATGTCCTGGGCGCGCGGTCCGGGCTGTTCTCCAAGCAGGAGACGCTGGACGCCTATGCCCATATCGCGGCCAAGCTGGACACGGCGCGGGGGCGCGAATGGCGGCCGATGGAGGACACCACCCATGATCCCATCATCTCCGCCCGGCGGCCCAAGGGCTGGTCGAGCTGGCAGCGGTCGGAGGATTATTATAATGAAGGGCTGATGATCTGGCTGGAGGCGGACGCCATCATCCGCCAGCAGACAAGCGGCGCCAAGGGCCTCGACGATTTCGCCAGGGCGTTCTTCGGCACCCATCCGGGCGACTGGGGACAGGTCGTCTATAATCGCGGCGACGTGATCAGGACGCTGAACCAGGTCGCGCCCTATGACTGGGCAGGCTTCTTCCAGAAATATGTCGACGGCACGACGAAGGAGACGCCCAAGGGCGGCTTCACGCTGGGCGGCTACAGGCTGGTCTATGGCGATACGCCGGGCGCCATCACCAAGGCGGCCGAGGGGTCAGGCAAGTTCACCGACCAGAGCTTCGGCATCGGCCTCATCGTCAAGAATGACGGCGAGATCAGCAATGTCGTCTGGGACAGCCCGGCCTTCAAGGCGGGTCTTGCCATCGGCTCGAAGATCGTCGCGATCAATGGCGACGAATATTCGGGCGACGTGTTCAAGGCGGCGATCAAGTCCGGAAAGCCGCTCCAGATCATACTAAAGCAGGACAAATATTATCGCACTTTGAGCCTCGCTTATTCCGGCGGCCTGCGCTATCCGCGCCTCGAAAAAATGGGAGAGGGTGAAGGCAGCCTGGACCGGCTGCTGAAACCGAAAACATAATCGCCCGCAACGACCACCGCGTTTACAGAGGCTTATAGTCCATGAATATCGAACTGATCCCGGTCGGCGACGATCCGCCCAACAGCCTGAATGTCATCATCGAGGTTCCGGTGGGCGGCGAGCCTGTCAAATATGAATTCGACAAGGCTTCGGGCGCGCTGTTCGTGGACCGCATCCTGCATACGCCGATGCGCTATCCGGCCAATTACGGCTTCGTGCCGCACACGCTGTCGCCCGATGGCGATCCGCTGGACGCGCTGGTCATCGCCCGCTCGCCTTTCGTGCCCGGTTCGGTCGTGCGCGCCCGTCCCATCGCCGTGCTGAACCTGGAAGACGAGGCCGGCGGCGACGAGAAGCTGGTCTGCGTTCCCGACAACAAGACCTTTCCCTATTATAGCGACGTCGATGAAAAGGACGACCTGCCCGGCATCGTGATGGAGCAGATCGAACATTTCTTCACCCACTACAAGGATCTGGAAAAGCAGAAGTGGGTGCGGATCGGCACCTGGGGCGGCGCGGAAGACGCCAAGCGCATCACCCTGGAAGCGATCGAACGCTACAAGGCTGGGAAGCAGGCCGCCTGAGGCGCTGCGCGATGCTGAATGAAGAAGGGGCCGCGCAGACGATCTGCGCGGCCCCTTCTTCCTATATGCGGATGGTCCAGGACAGGCTTTTCCGCACGATGCTCTAAGGCTTGTTGAGATTCATCGAGAGTTGATGACGGCACTGGCGAGATAGATCATGGCTGAGAAGCTCTGATCGGTCTTGTCGGAACGCATGGCGATTCGTTTGAACTCCTTGAGTTTGCAGAAGAAGTTCTCGATGAGGTGACGCCATTTGTAGAGTTCTGCGTCGATCCGGCGCTTGCTGGCCCGTCCGGGATGCTGTGAGATCACGACCCTTGCGCCCCGCGCGTCGAGTTCAGCAATGATGGCGTTGGTGTCGAACGCCTTGTCGGCCATGAAGCCAGCGAAGGCGAGGTTCTCGATGAGGGGCGGGACACCTATGATGTCGCAGCGCTGACCCGGTAGCAGCACGAAGCGAACGAGATTGCCCAAGGCATCCGTGAGTGCGACGATCTTGGTGGTCATGCCGCCCTTCGACCGCCCTATGGCCTGGCTTTGAGTCCCCCTTTTGCGCCCTGGCCGTGGCGGTGGACCTTGACGATCGTGCCATCGACCATTGCAAACTCCATGTCTGGATCATCCGACGCGGCGTCGAAAAGCCGTTGGAAAACATCGGCTTTCACCCAATCCCGATAGCGCTTGAAGATCGTGTTCCACTTCCCGAATGCAGCCGGAAGATCACGCCATGGACTGCCCGTGCGCGCAATCCACAACACCGCCTCCAGAAATAGCCGATTGTCGTGGCCGCTCCGACCCGGATCGCTTGCCTTGCCAAGACAATATGGCGCCATCTTTGCCCACTGATCGTCCCGAAGGACAAGTCGTTCAGCTTCCATCACAAACTCCTTCAAGGAGCTTGAATCAGATCAAAGCCTAAAGGGGAATCCTGAATCTCAACAAGCCTTAGGGTGTGTGGGGATTCAGCCCATGGCGGGCTGCAAATAGCGGCTTTCTCCGCTTCCGGTGCTCACGTACTGAAGTACGCTGCGCC
This sequence comes from Sphingobium sp. TA15, assembly GCF_037101235.1. Lineage (NCBI taxonomy): Bacteria > Pseudomonadati > Pseudomonadota > Alphaproteobacteria > Sphingomonadales > Sphingobiaceae > Sphingobium > Sphingobium sp. TA15. Next base: position 2,851,733 of record NZ_AP025355.1, on the reverse strand, counting down.
GAAACGAGTCACCTGCCTCGTTTCGAGGTTCTCGAAATCCACTATTTTCGCCGCGCCCTGAACTGAATCCCCACACACCCTATAGCGTGTTTCGATCTGATTGAATCAGATCGCCGCTCTGGATTCCTTGTTTTCCGCGGTTTCTTAATCAGGGATCGGTTCCGATCGCTTGGAAATCACCCTAAAATCGGCCGAATATCAGAACACCGGCCCCTGCACCGGCCCCTTGGGTGCGGTCGTCGTCTTGGCCGCGCTCAGCGCTTCGACCAGCCCCGGCGTGCGGTTGTCCCGCTGCGCATAGTCCCGCGCCGACATGCCCGCGATGGTGTCGCGCCTGTCGGGATTGGCCCCCTGCGCCACCAGCAGCCGGACCAGCCCGACATCGCGAAGCTGCACCGCCCGGATCAGCGGCGTTTCGCCGCTGCCATTGGCCTTGTCCACTTGCGCATTATAGGTGAGCAGGCTGCGCGCCCCCTCCTCGAACCGGGCCTGCACCGCATCCATCAGCGGCGTGTTGCCGTTATTGTCGGTCAGGTTCGGGTTCGCGCCCTTGGCAAGCAGGAAGGTCAGCCATGTATTGTCGCGCCGGGCGATGACCAGGTGCAGCGCGGTGTCGCCCGTGGTCACGTCGCGGCTGTTGATGACGGTGGAGCCAGGCTTCTGGATCAGGTCGGTCACCTTCTGCCCGTCGGCATCCTTGACCGCCTTCAGGAAGTTGTAATTGTCGGAAAACTGCGCCCGCGCAACCATCGGCGCCGCGACCGGCGACAGCAGCGCCAGGGTCAGAGCGGCGGCGCGGCCAACGCCCATCCAAGCCGGAAAACGTCCTGTCATTCTATCCATAGCCCCGTTGGGATTTGCAAATCGGGCCATAGCAGGGCATGGCTGGCGGCGCCATGAACAAAGCGCTGATTTCGCTCACCCTGCCGTTCGCCGCCCTGCTGGCAGCCTGTAATATGGGGGCGGGAGGCAATGCATCAAGCGGCGACGACAGCGCCCAGGGCGACCTGCACGGGGCCAGCATCGGCGCGCCCTTCACGCTGACCGACCAGGACGGCAAGAAGGTGCGCTGGGACGATTTCAAGGGCAGGTACCGGCTGGTCTATTTCGGCTATACCTATTGCCCCGACGTCTGCCCGGTCGACCTGCAACGCATCCTGCAGGGCTTCGCGAAATTCGAGAAGGCGAAACCCGCCCTGGCGGCCAGGGTCCAGCCGATCTTCATCAGCGTCGATCCGGATCGCGACACGCCCGCCGTCCTCAAGACCTATGTCGCGGCCTTCCACCCGCGCCTGATCGGCCTGACCGGCACGCCCGACGAAATCGCCAAGGTGGCAAAGGATTTCGTGGTCCTCTACAACAAGGAAGAGGCGAAGGGCGCGAGCGGCTATCTGGTCAGCCACAGCCGCACCCCCTATCTTTTCGGCGGCGATGGGGAGCCGGTCGCGCTGGTGCCGGTGGACGATCCGGGAACCCCGGACGCGGATGAAGGCGATCCCGCGAAGGTGACGGCCTTCCTCGAAAAATGGGTGAAGTGACGGTTGGACTTCTGGGAAAAGCCCCTCGACAAACTGGACCGCGCCGAGTGGGAAGCGCTGTGCGACGGCTGCGGCAAATGCTGCCTCCACAAGGCGGAGGATGAGGATACCGGCCGCATCTATCCCACCAATGTCGCCTGCCGCCTGCTTGACCGGCACAGCGGCCAATGCACCAACTACAAGGAACGCCGCCGCTTCGTGCCGGATTGCGTGCGCCTGACCCCCGCGAAGGTGAAGACGATAGGCTGGCTGCCCCGCACCTGCGCCTACAGGCTGCGCGGCGAGGGCAAGCCGCTGCCGCAATGGCATTATCTGGTCTGCGGCGACCGGGAAGCGGTGCACCGGGCGCAGGAGTCCGTGCGCGGCTGGACCGTTGCGGAGGCGGACGCGGGCGATTGGGAAAATCACCTTGTCGACAGAGAGCTCTGACGCTGTCCTTGTCGTCGACGGCGTCGCCGTTCCGGTGCGGGTTCGCCGGTCGGCGCGGGCCAGGGCCTATCGGCTGTCGCTCGATCATGCGCGCGGCGAACTCAGGCTATCCCTGCCAACCCGCGCCAATCTGAAGCGCGCCCTCGGCTGGGCGCAGGAGCATGAAGGCTGGGTCCGTTCGCAGATGGCGCGCCGCCCGGCGCAGGTGACGCTGGGCGACGGCGCCGTCTTTCCGCTGGAGGGGCGGGATGTGCGCATCTGCTGGGTGGAGGGCGCGTCGCGCACGATCCGGCTGGAGGGCGACCGGCTGCTGCTCGGCGGCGCGGCGGAATCGGTGGGACCGCGGGTGCTGCGCTGGCTGAAGATGCGGGCCAGGGCGGTGCTGGAGACCGAAAGCCATGAAATGGCGCGGGACAATGGGCTGATCGTGGCGTCGGTCGGCATCGGCGATCCGCGCAGCCGTTGGGCGAGTTGCGCCTCCAGCGGGGCGATCCGCTATAGCTGGCGGCTGATCCTCTGCCCGCCGGAGGTGCGGCGGGCGACCGTGGCGCATGAACTGGCGCATCTGCTGCACATGGACCATAGCCCCGCCTTCCACGCGGCGCACAAGCGGATATTGGGGGACGATCCCCGCCCGGCGCGAGCCTGGCTGCGCGAGCATGGGACCGCGCTGCACCGCTTCGTCGGGTGACAGGCCCCGCCGGGAAACGGCGCTGTCCGACGGCGACGATGCCGGACAGCCATGCAAAGACCGTCGGGCCGACGCGGACGCCTTCGCACGGGTAAGCGGCATGCTCCCGCGAACAGGCGGGTGGTTCGTAGGTCCCGCCGCCCGGACCTCGCGGCGCGGACATGGTCAGGGGTCGCCCGACCGGCTGATGCGGGTGGAAAGCGGACGCTCCCCCTATTCGTCACCCCGGACTTGATCCGGGGTCCCGCTGCCTTGGACGAGGCGGGCGCTCAGACAAGAAAGCGGGACCCCGGATCAAGTCCGGGGTGACGGAAACTACGGAAACTGATGTCCGCTCATGGCCAATATCCGGCGCGACTCAGATCAGCCGGTCCGCCTCCAGCGCGGCGGCAACCGAATCGCGGGCGCGGGGCAGGCGGGCGTGCAGCCGCGCATCGGCTTCGGCCAGCCGTTCCACGCCCGCCGTCAACTGCTCCTCCGACAGGGTGAAGGGCAGGCGCAGGAAGCGCTCGAACGCGCCGCTCACGCCAAAGCGCGGCCCCGGGGCCACGCGCACGCCGTGGCTCTCCGCGATGGCGGCCAGCGCCGTCGCCTCGCCCCGCGGCAGCTCCGCCCATAGCGACAGGCCCCCCGCCGGGGATTCGGCGCGCCAGTGCGGCAGGTGCCGTTCGATCAGCGCCAGCAGATGGTCCCGGCGCCCCCGCAGCATCGCCGCGCGCGGGCCAAGCCCTTCATCGCCGTCGATCAGATGAGCGACGGCAAGCTGCTCCACCACCGGGCTGGCCATGTCCATCGTCGTGCGCAGGCGGCCCAGCGCGGCGACGGTCTGCGGGTCGGCGCGAATCCAGCCGACGCGCAGCCCGCCCCAGAAGATCTTGCTGGCCGAACCCAGGGTGATGACCTGCCGCCCGGAAGGATCGTGCACGGCGACCGGCGGCGGCGGCATGTTGTCCAGGCCCATCGCGGCCATGGTCTCGTCGATGATCAGCGGCATATGGCTGCGCGTCGCCGCCGCCACCAGCGCGCGGCGGGTGCCGGGGTCCATGCTGCGTCCGGTGGGATTGTGGAAATCCGCGATGATATAAGCGAAACGCGGGCTGGTCTGGCGGAAGGCCGCCTCCATCGCGTCGATGTCCCACCCCTGCGCGGGCAGGCCGACAGGCACCGGCACGACATGGGCGCGCTGCAGGGCCTGGATCGCATTATGATAGGTGGGATGGTCGATCACCGCCCGGTCGCCCGGCCCCGCCAGCCAGTGCAGCAGCAGCGAAAATCCCTGCTGGGCGCCGTTGGTGACGATGATCTGGTCGGGACTGGTGGGGCATCCCCGCCGTTCATAATAGGCCGCGATCGCCCGGCGCAGCGGCGGCAGGCCCAGCGGATCGTAACCCAGCTCGCCCAGAAAGGCGGGCAGCGCCTCCACCGCCGCCTGATAGGCGCGGCCCACGCCCGGCGCGGCGGGCAAGGCGGCATGGGTCCAGTTCAGGATGTTGCCGCCGCCGATCGTGTCGATTTCCGGCAGGGCCTGGTCCATCCGGCCGGGCGGCAGGCGGGTGACGCTGCCCGACCCCTGCCGGCTTTCTAGGAAGCCTTCGTCGCGCAGCCGGTCGAAGGCGGCGGCGATGGTCGTGCGGCTGAGGCCCAGCGCGGCCGCCAGTTCCCTTTCCCCCGGCAGGCGGACGTTCAATCCCACGCGCCCGTCCAGCACCAGCATCCGCAACGCCTGCGCCAGTTGGCGATAGGCGGGTTCGGCGCTGTCCTCGGCGCGCCAGGCGCCCAGCAGGCGAAGCAGGGAAGGGGGCCGCAGGAGGGAAGTGGACATGGCAATAAATTCCAATCCGAAGAATGAGGGGGCCACTTATCCGATAGTGGCCGTTTTGTAAAAGGCCATTTCGGGTGATTTCAGCCGCCATGTTGATGCACCGCCGTCTTTTCCAGCTTTTCTGGGGACTTGGCCTCTATGGCTTCTCCATGGCCCTGATGCTGCGCGCCGATCTGGGGCTGGACCCCTAGGACGTGCTGCATCAGGGGCTGGCGCCGCGACTGGGCCTGAGTTTCGGCATGACGGTCAATCTGGTCGGGGCGATCGTCCTGCTGCTCTGGTGGCCGCTGCGCCAGCGGCCCGGCCTCGGCACCGTCTGCAACATAGCGGTGATCGGGACGGCGGTGGACATCAGCCTCCTGATCCTGCCGACGCCGGAGGGCCATGCCATGCGTTTCGCCTGGCTGGCGGCGGGAATCCTCCTCAACGGCATAGCGGGCGGCGCCTATATCGGCGCGGGGCTGGGGCCGGGGCCGCGCGACGGGCTGATGACGGGTTTCTGCCGCCGCACCGGATTGCCGGTCAAATGGGTGCGCACCGGCATCGAGATCGGCGTGCTGGCGGCCGGCTGGCTGCTGGGCGGCACGGTCGGCCTCGGCACTTTGCTCTATGCGGCGACGATCGGCTGGATCGTGCACCATGCCTTGCCCTTCTTCGCCATAGCCGCGCGCGAACGTCCCGCGCCTGCCTGATCCGGTTGCCCCCTGACCGGCCGGCATGGAGCCCCGCCGGCCGGTCCCTTTTATCGCTCGCGCCTATCGACTGGGGCCGCGAATGCCATATGGAGGGCGCTCACGATCATGAGGAGAGCCTGGTGGCGACCGACCTGTACGACCTGACCGTTCCCGTCTTCATCCGGGGCCTGCGCAATCTTTCCGCCATCCTGGAGAAGGGCGCGGCCTATGCGGAAGAAAAGGGGATCGATCCACTCACGCTGACGCAGGCGCGGCTCACGCAGGACATGGCCCCGCTCGCCGCGCAGGTGCAATATGCCAGCGACAGCGCGAAGGGGGCGGTGATCCGCATCGGCGGGCTCGATCCGGTGCCGATGCCCGATACGGAGCAGAGCTTTGCCGACCTCCAGGAACGGATCGGCAAGACCCTCGCCTTCCTGGAATCCGTCCCGCGCGATCGGATCGACGGGCGGGAGGACGCGCAAGTGGTGCTCAGGACGCCGCGCGGCGACTTCTCCTTCACCGGGCGCAGCCATGTGCTGGGCTTCTCCATGCCCAATTTCCACTTCCATGTGACGATGGCCTATGCGCTGCTGCGGCAGGCGGGCGTGCCGCTGGGCAAGCTCGATTATCTGGGCGGGCTTTAATTTCCTCCCCTCCCGCAGGCGGGAGGGGAATATTTTAGGATATCCTAACCTGCGATCAGCCTGATCGCGGCGCTGGATACCCAGCCGCTGAGGCAGGGGCCGTCATAGGGCTGCTTGCGGTCCGCCGGTTCGGAAACGCCGCAATCCACCGGAGCCGTCGCATTGTCGGCAGGAGGCTCAGCGACCAGCACGACCCCCAGCCATTTCTGGTCGAGGCTGCGGGTGCAGACCCAGGCGCGGGCGCCCTCCGCCATGCGGGCGATTTCCCGGGCGTCCGAAAAGGGCGCGGCCCGTACCGGCGCTCCTCCGGCGCCCACGCGCGCCGCCTGCCCCATGGCGCCGCAGGCGTCCAGACGCGGACCGTCCTCCCCGATGGTCACGGGTCGGACGAGGCGCGATTCCAGGCGGGTTTCCGGCACATCCTCCCGCGCCGCGCCGGCCAGGGAACTGTTGGGCAATTCCTCCAGCACGTCGCTGCTTTTCGAGCAGGCGGCGAGCATCAGGGCCAGGGCAAGGACAATGCGCATAGCCGCCTGATAGACCCTGCTCTCCACGGGCGATAGCCGCCATGTTTCGCTTTAGTTTGCCGGCCCTATTCCCTATATGCTCGGATATGAGCGAGGAAAGTCAGAACAACCCCAACAGCAATGCCTATGGCGCCGACAGTATCAAGGTCTTGAAAGGGCTGGATGCCGTGCGCAAGCGGCCCGGCATGTATATCGGCGACACCGACGACGGCTCCGGCCTGCACCATATGGTGTTCGAGGTCAGCGACAATGCCATAGACGAGGCGCTGGCCGGCCATTGCGACCGCATCCTGATCACGCTCAACCCCGACGGATCGGTCAGCGTCGAGGATAATGGCCGCGGCATCCCCACCGACATCCACAAGGAAGAGGGCGTGTCGGCGGCGGAGGTCATCATGACCCAGCTCCACGCCGGCGGCAAGTTCGAGAACACGTCGGACGACAATGCCTACAAGGTGTCGGGCGGCCTGCATGGCGTGGGCGTTTCCGTGGTGAACGCGCTCAGCGAATATCTGGACCTCAACATCTGGCGGGACGGCAAGGAGCATTATATGCGCTTTGCCTATGGCGACGCGGTCGCGCCGCTCAAGGTCATCGGCGACGCTCCGGAGGGAAAGAAGGGGACGAAGGTCACTTTCCTTCCCTCGACCGAGAAAGTGCCCGGCGACGGCGGCACCTTCAAGAACCATACCGAGTTCGATTTCGAGAAGCTGGAGCATCGCTATCGCGAGCTGGCCTTCCTGAACAGCGGCGTGCGGCTGTTCCTGGCCGATGCGCGGCATGAGGAGAAGAAGGAGATCGAGCTGTTCTACGAGGGCGGGATCGCGGCCTTCGTGAAGTGGCTGGACCGCAACAAGCAGCCGCTGATGCCCGATCCCATCGCCATTTCGGGCAGCCGCGACGATGTCACCATCGACGTCGCGCTGGAATGGAACGACAGCTATTATGAAAATGTCCTCTGTTTCACGAACAACATTCCGCAGCGGGACGGGGGCACCCATCTGGCGGCGTTCCGCGCCGCGCTGACGCGGACGCTCAACAATTATGCGGACAAGTCGGGCCTGCTGAAGAAGGAGAAGGTCTCGCTGACCGGCGAGGATATGCGCGAGGGGCTGACCGCCATCGTGTCGGTGAAGCTGCCCGATCCCAAATTCTCATCCCAGACCAAGGACAAGCTGGTCTCGTCCGAAGTGCGCCAGCCGCTGGAAAGCCTGATGGCCGACAAGATGGCCGAATGGCTGGAGGAAAACCCCCAGCATGGCCGCATGATCGTCCAGAAGGTGATCGACGCCGCCGCCGCCCGCGAGGCGGCGAAGAAGGCGCGGGAACTGACCCGGCGCAAGGGGGTGATGGACATCGCCTCCCTGCCCGGCAAGCTGGCCGACTGTCAGGAACGCGACCCCGCCAAGTCCGAACTCTTCCTGGTTGAGGGCGATTCGGCGGGCGGCTCGGCCAAGCAGGGGCGCAACCGGCACAATCAGGCGATTCTGCCGCTGAAGGGCAAGATCCTGAACGTCGAGCGCGCCCGTTTCGACCGGATGCTGTCGTCAAAGGAGGTCGGCACGCTCATTCAGGCGATGGGCACCGGCATCCGCGACGATTTCAACCTGGAAAAGCTGCGCTACCACAAGATCGTCATCATGACCGATGCCGACGTCGACGGCGCGCATATCCGCACGCTGCTGCTGACCTTCTTCTACCGCCAGATGCCGCAGATCATCGAGGCGGGGCATCTCTACATCGCGCAGCCGCCGCTCTACAAGGCGACGCGGGGCCGGTCGGAGGTCTATCTGAAGAATGAGGCGGCACTGGAAAATTACCTGGTCGACAATGGCGTCGAATCCATGGCGCTGGAAACGACCGGCGGCATGCGGTCGGGCGAAGACCTGCGCAGCCTGATCGAACATGGGCGGCGAATCCGGGCGGTGATGCGCTATGTGCCGCGCCGCTACAATCCCGCGATCATCGAGGCGCTGGCGATCAACGGCGCGCTCGATCCGGAACTCAGCCATGACGCGCAGGCCGAACGGCTGGCCAACACCGTCCGCTGGATGGACGCGCAGGACGATGAGGGCAGGTGGAGCGGCCGGATCGCAGAGGAGGGCGGCTTCCATTTCGAGCGGCTTTGGCGCGGCGTCACCGACCATCACATGATCGAGGCGGGCTTCATCGGGTCGGCCGAAGCGCGCAAGCTGCACGCCATCGCAGCCGAGGAGGCGGACAGCTATCGCACCTCCAGCCGCCTGGTGACGGCCAAGGCGGCGGCCGCCGCCGAGGAGGCCGGGGAGGACGAACTGCCGGTCGCGACCAAGGGGTCGGCCACGGTCACGCGGCCCAGCGAATTGCTGGAGGCGATCCTGACGGCCGGGCGCAAGGGGCTGGCGATCCAACGATATAAGGGCCTTGGCGAGATGAACGCGGAACAGCTTTGGGAAACCACGCTGGACCCCGATAACCGCTCCATGCTGCGGGTGGAGGTCGAGCAGGCGGACGTCGCCGACGAAATCTTCACCCGGCTGATGGGCGATGTGGTCGAACCGCGGCGCGAGTTCATCCAGGACAACGCGCTGAACGTCGCCAATCTGGACGTCTGATCCGATGGAGCGGGTCCGTTGCGCCTGGGCTGGATCGGACCCGCTTTATTGCGCCTATCATGACAGCGAATGGGGCGTGCCGGAGCGGGATTCGCGGATGCTCTGGGAAACGCTGATGCTTGAGGGCTTTCAGGCGGGGCTGAGCTGGATCACCATATTGCGCAAGCGGGAGACGTTTCGCGCCGCCTTTGCGGGGTTCGATCCGGACAGGGTCGCGCGCTTCGACGGGGCCGATGTCGAACGTTTGATGGGCGACCCCGGCATCATCCGGGCGCGGGCGAAAATCGAAGCGACGATCGGAGGCGCGCGGATTTTCCGCGACATGCGGGAACGGGGCGAGGATTTTTCCGCCTATGCCTGGGATTTCGTCGGGGGCGAGCCGATCCGGAACGACGGCCTGACCTTCCCCGCCAGGACCGACCTTTCGGAAGCGATTTCCAAGGACCTCAAGAAGCGCGGCTTCAAATTCGTGGGGCCCACCATCGTCTATGCATGGATGCAGGCCGTCGGGATGGTGAACGATCATGCGGTGGATTGCTTCCGGCGGGATGAGGTCGGCAGGGCGTGAGAGGGGGCTTGCCGCTGGCCTTGCTATATGCGCTGGCGGGGTGCGGCAGCGATGAGACGCCCGCAGCCAATATCGCGCAGCCTCACGCCTCCACGCCGATAGCCATGCCGGCCCCGACACTGCGCCAAGGCACTGAAAATAGGGCAAAAACAGTTCCGCGTGAAACGGGGGAACGCTCGCCCGTCGGCGCTCCGCCCGTCAAGCATTATGCGGACGACGACTATCGGGCGATCGGGACCGAGCCCTTCTGGGCCGTGACGGTGAACGGATCGACCGCCGTGCTGGAACGTCCGGACAAGGCGCCCGTCCGCTACGCCATAACCCGCAACGACGACAAGCGGGCGCTCCGTTTCCTGGGCGAGGGTTTTTCCATGACCGTAACCGAGGGACCATGCAGCGACGGCATGAGCGATGCGCTATGGTCGGATCGCGTGGCGGTGGCCTTTGGCGAAGGGACTCTGAACGGCTGTGGCGGCCTGAGGGACGATCTGGACGAGCCGTGACTCTCGAACGAGGCCCGTGACTCGCTTCAACCATTTTCAGGCCGCCGCGGCTGAATGTCGATCGGCCCTAAGCCCGTTTTAGAATTTGAAGATCGTGCCCAGATAGACGGCCTGCGCATCCTGCCGGTCGTCGGTCATCGGCGTCAGTCGTCCGGCGAAGCTGTTGTTATAGCGCACGCCCGCCGTGACGTTCAGATTGCGCGTCAGCGAATAGGAACTCGCCAGATCCAGCGAATAATCCTTGTCCGCGCTGGGGTTGCGGATCGTCGCGGCCGGTTCGCGGCGGCTTTCGATCAGCACCTTGGTGCTGAAACGGTCCTTGCGGCCCTGGTCCAGCGAGAAATTCCTGGCGCCGGCCATCGGCTCCACCGCGACCGGGTCCAGTTCCTTGCGGCCCACCGCTTCGGGCAGGGCGAACTTGCGCCAGTTGTGCGCGCTGTTCAGGCTGAAGGCGACCGGCGCGATATTCACCGGGTCCAGCGTCCGGCTGACCGCCACGCGATCGTTCAGGTCGGCGGCGCGCACCATGACCGTGACCGAACGCTGGCCGCTCAGCGACCCGCTGGTGGGGGTGAAGCGGAAATTCTGGCGACTCGCGGATGCGGCGATCTTCGCATAGGCGGCCGCCAGGCGCGGATCCTTGGTCGTCGGCGTGAAGGAGGATATGCTGCCAAGGGCGCCCAGCGAAACCGGGGTTTCGGCGCGCATGCGGACCAGGTCGGCGGCCGCGCCGATGGCAGGAGACAGCATGAAGCCGGCCACGGCGACCGCCGAGCCTGCCAACGCTATATGTCCCCTTTTCAGGCGCATGATCCGAATCTCTACCCCGCCGACTATTTTCTATGGTCCTTCATATACGCAAGGCTTTGGAATTGGTAGAGCGCCGCCGTTTTTTGTCGAAGCTGTTGCACGGAACACACAGGACTCGCCCCGGTTGCACGGCGGGTCGTCGTCGCGCCGTTCCGGAGTCCCCCTTGCCCATTGCCGCCGGTCCTCTATAGAAGCGGGGCGTTTACTTGTTTGATGGGACAATAATGATGGTCCGCCGCCTTTCTTCGCGCCTTTCCGCCGGTCTGCTGCTGGCTGCACTCCTGCCGCTCGCCGCCTGCGGGGGCGGCGCCAAGGACCGCCCGAAGGCGGACCTCGCCGCATCGAAGGTGACGACCATCGGCGTCAACGCCTATCTGTGGCGCGCCAGCCTGGACACGCTGTCCTTCATGCCGATGGTGCAGACGGATTCGAACGGCGGCGTGATCGTCACCGACTGGTACGCCAATCCGAACAGCCCCAATGAGCGGATGAAGCTGACCGTATCGATCCTCGACCAGGATCTGCGCGCCGACGCGCTGCGCGTCGCGGCCAGCCGCCAGGTCAGCCAGGGCGGCCAGTGGGTCGACGTGCCGGTGCAGGCCGCAACGGTGCAGAAGCTGGAGGAGATCATCCTGACCAAGGCCCGCGATCTCCGCCGCATGGCGATTGCTGGCTAAAGGCCCTCTCCGTCACCTGTTTTGAACCACGGGGCTGGGCTTGGACAAAGCTCAGCCCGAATGCATTTTGAGGACCGAATTCCATGCAAAGGCGCTTCAACCCGCTTGAGGCCGATGCCCGCTGGCAGGCCGCCTGGGACGCGAAGCAGACGTTCAAGGCGTCGGATAGCAGCGAAAAGCCGCGCAGCTATGTGCTGGAGATGTTTCCCTATCCGTCCGGGCGCATCCATATCGGCCATGTGCGCAACTATTCGATGGGCGACGTGCTGGCGCGTTTCCGCCGCATGACCGGCCATGAAGTGCTGCACCCGATGGGCTGGGACGCCTTCGGCATGCCCGCCGAAAACGCCGCGATGGAAAAGAATGTCCATCCCGGCAAATGGACCTATGAAAATATCGCCAATATGAAGGCGCAGCTCAAGAAACTGGGCTTCGCGCTGGACTGGAGCCGGGAGCTGGCGACCTGCCACCCCGACTATTACGGCCATGAACAGGCGCTGTTCCTCGACATGCTGGAAGCGGGCCTGGTCTATCGCAAGGAATCGGCGGTCAACTGGGATCCGGTCGACATGACCGTGCTGGCCAATGAGCAGGTGATCGACGGCAAGGGCTGGCGCTCCGGCGCGCCGGTCGAAAAGCGCAAGCTGTCCCAATGGTTCCTGAAGATCACCCAGTTCGCCGACGATCTGCTGGCGGGCCTGAAAACGCTCGACCAATGGCCCGACAAGGTCAAGCTGATGCAGGAAAACTGGATCGGCAAGTCGGTCGGCCTGCAATTCCACTTCAGGCTCGACGCGCCGGTGGGCGAGATCAGCGAACTGGAGGTCTTCTCCACCCGCCCCGACACCATCTTCGGCGCCAGCTTCGCGGCGATCGCGGCCGACCATCCGATCGCGCTGGCGCTGGCGGAAAAGGACGCCGCGCTCGCCGCCTTCGCGGAGGAATGCCGCCAGACCGGCACCGCCGCGGCGGAGATCGAGACGCAGGAGAAGAAGGGCCATGACACCGGCCTGTCGGTGATCCACCCCTTCACCGGACGGAAGCTGCCGCTGTTCGTCGCGAATTTCGTGCTGATGGACTATGGCACCGGCGCCGTCATGGCGGTTCCCGGCCATGACCAGCGCGACCTCGACTTCGCCCGCAAATATCTGCTGCCGGTCGAGCGCGTCGTCGCCGCTGAAGGCGACGAAGCCAAGGGCATCGGCGACGAAGCCTATGTCGGCCCCGGCCGCCTCGTAAATTCCGATTTCCTGAACGGCCTCGGCGTGGAAGAGGCCAAGGCGGAGGTCATCCGCCGCGCCGAGAGCGAGGGCTGGGGCACCGGCACCACCGTGTTCCGCCTGCGCGACTGGGGCGTGTCGCGCCAGCGCTATTGGGGCACGCCGATCCCGGTCATCCATTGCGAGGATTGCGGCCCCGTGGGCGTGCCCAAGGACCAGTTGCCCGTGGTCCTGCCCGAAGACGTCAGCTTCGACATTCCCGGCAATCCGCTGGACCGGCATCCGACGTGGAAGCATGTCGACTGTCCCACATGCGGCAAGCCCGCCCGGCGCGAGACCGACACGCTGGACACGTTCGCCGATTCAAGCTGGTATTTCATCCGCTTCGCCAGCCAGCCCAAGGACAGGCCGTTCGACCGGGAAACCGTCGAAAAATGGCTGCCTGTCGGCCAATATATCGGCGGCGTCGAACATGCGATCCTGCATCTGCTCTACGCCCGTTTCTGGACCCGCGCCCTCCAGCATATGGGGCAGATCGGCTTTGCCGAACCGTTCACCGGCCTCTTCACCCAGGGCATGGTGACGCACGAAACCTACAAGTCGCCCGACGGCGCCTGGCTCGCCCCGCAGGAAGTGGAGCGGCAGGGGGACAGGATCGTCATGGTCGGCACCGGCGCGCCGGTCACGCTCGGCCGCGTCGAGAAAATGTCCAAGTCCAAGAAGAATGTCGTCGATCCGGACGACATCATCGCCCAATATGGCGCGGACGCGGTGCGCTGGTTCATGCTGTCCGACAGCCCCCCGGAACGCGACCTGCCCTGGACGGAGGCGGGCATCGAAGGCTCCTGGCGCTTCATCAACCGCCTGTGGAGGCTGTTCGGGGAAGCCGACAAGGGTGCCGAGGGTCAGGACAAGACCCTCGACCGCAAGCTGCACCAGACCATCGACGGCGTGGCGAAAGACATTGAGGCGCTGTCCTTCAACAAGGCGGTGGCGAAGATCTACGAACTCACCAACGCGGTCGAAAAGGCCAGGCCCTCCGCGAGCCGCAGCGCGGCGATCCGGGCGCTGGCTTTGCTGGTCGCGCCGATGACCCCGCATCTCGCCGAAGAGGCCTGGGCGGACATGGGCGAACAGGGCCTGATCGCGGAGGCCGCCTGGCCCGCGGTCGATCCCGCATTGCTGGTCGAGGATGAAGTCACCATCGCCTGCCAGGTGATGGGCAAGCTGCGCGACACCATCACCGTCCCCAAGGGCACGGCGAAGGAAGAACTGGAACGCCTGGCCCTCGCCGCGCCCAATGTCGTGCGGACGCTGGACGGCGCGACCCCGAAAAAGGTGATCGTGGTTCCGGATCGCCTGGTGAACTTAGTAATTTAACAACATCCGTTCGGGCTGTTCAAATGAGCCACTCGTCTCATTTGAATGTCGAAGCCCTTCACTTTCTTGAAGAGAAGAACAGCCCTTCGACAAGCTCAGGGCGAACGGTTAAGGGTAGCTCTTATGAAGCTCTGGCCATTGCTCTTTGTCACCCTGTCCCTCTCCGCCTGCGGCCTGCGCCCCGTATATAGCGGGGGCAGCCACGGCGCAGTCGCGCAGGCGCTGGGCAATGTCGCGGTGCAGCCGATAGAGGGCAAGGGCGGCTGGCTGGTGCGCAACGCGCTGAACGACCGGCTGGCGGCGATGAGCGGCACCGGCCCCGGCTACCGGCTGGTGGTGAAGCTGGACGACAATATCAGCGGCTTCGGCCTGCGCTCCGACGCCGCCATCACCCGCGAGCGGCGGACCCTGCGCGCCCGCTACCAGTTGATCGACGAAGCCACCGGCGCGCAGATATTGGACGACACCGCCGGATCGGACGTCGGCATCGACGTGGTGTCCAGCGAATATGCGACCATCGCGGCGGAGGATACGGCGCTGGAACGCCTGTCGCAGACCATCGCCGACCAGATCGTCGCCCGGCTCGCCCGGTTCGCGGCGCGGGACAAGGGCCGTTGAAGGCCAATCGCGGCCAGATCGAAAAGGCGCTCGACGCAGCAGGTCAGGGATTGGCACCCGACTGCCGCTTCTTCCTGCTCCATGGCCCCGACGAGGCGGGCAGCGCGGCGCTCGCCAAGCGGCTGGAACGCGCCATGGGGCCGGACGCGGAACGGATCGACCTGGACCCCTCGACGCTGCGCGACGATCCGGCGCGGCTGGCGGATGAGGCCGCCTCCTTTTCCATGTTCGGGGACAGGCGCTGGATTCGCGTCACCGGCATGGGGGAGGAATCGGTCCCCGCTCTCAACGCCCTGCTGGAGGCGGAGGCGGCCGGCAATCCCGTCATCGCCGTGGCGGGCGCGCTGAAGGGCACGTCGAAGCTGCTCAAGCTCGCCCTCGACCACAAGCAGACCATGGCCTTCGCATCCTACCAGCCCGATGCGCGGGAGGCGGAGCAGATCGCCGTCGCTATCGGGCGGGAAGGGGGGCTGCGCCTTTCGCCCGAACTGGGCCGCCGCATCGCCGACCTCACCAATGGCGACCGCACGCTGATGGCGGGCGAGGTGGAAAAGCTGATCCTCTATCTCGACGCCGCGCCCGACCGCCCCCGCGAAGCGACCGAGGAAGCGCTGGACGCCCTTTCCGCCGACAATCCCGACAGCGACGCCGCGCCGCTGGTGAACGCGGTATTGGGCGGCGACCTGCGCGGCATGCACCGCGAACTGGGGCGGCTGGCGGAGGCGGGCACTGCGATGGCGGCAGTGCTGCGCCCCTTGCTGACCCGCGCCATGCTGCTGGCCAACATCCGCGCCGATTTCGATGAGAGCGGCAGGCTGGACGGCGCGGTGGAGGCGGCGGGCAAGGCGGTCTTCTGGAAGGAAAAGGGCGTCGTCACCCGCCAGGTCCGCATCTGGGACGCCGCCGGCATCGCCCGCGTCATCCAGCGGCTGGCCCAGGCCGAACGCGCCAGCCGGTCGGGCAGGGGCCTGGGCGACCTGATGGTCCGGCACGAACTGCTCGCCATCGCCCGCCAGGCGGCACGGGAACGGTAACTCTTATTCCACGTGCTCCTGCGCAGGCAGGAACCCAGGTCCACGCTTCATCCAGTAAGGCAAGGCCGGAACTGGGTTCCTGCCTGCGCAGGAACACGACTTCCCAAAGACTTCAAGGCTCACGCCTAACCGCTTGATCGCCGGTCCACCCATCGCCATATTGCCGAGCATGGACAAGCTCAACCTGACCGACGCCGAATGGCGCGAGCGCCTTTCCCCCGAACAATATCATGTCCTGCGGGAAGGCGGCACGGAACGGGCCTTCACCGGCAAATATAACAGCAACAAGGCCGACGGCCTCTATCTTTGCGCGGGCTGCGGCGCGGAACTGTTCGACGCCGAGGAAAAATATGACAGCGGATCGGGCTGGCCCAGCTTCACCGCGCCGGTCGACATCGACGCGGTCGACGAAATCCGCGACACCAGCCACGGCATGATCCGCACCGAAGTGCGCTGTTCGAACTGCGACGGCCATCTCGGCCATGTCTTCCCCGACGGGCCGGGGGTCAACGGCCTGCGCTATTGCATGAACAGCGCGTCGCTGGATTTCAAATCCCGCGACGAAGCCGGATGATCGTTCATCGCCGGTAAACCGCCGCCGATCTTCAGAAAGCCTCGACATTTATGCGGCCTGCACGGCTTTTCCACTGGCCGCCTTCCTGATTAGCGCATATCCGGGCGAACCATGGCACGATCGAGCAGCGAACCGCGGGGCAGGGTGAAGAAATGGCTGATAAGGGGCGTGAAAATCGGCCTTGTCGGCTTCTTGAGCGCGGCGATCGCGGTCGTGGTGGCGGTGGCGATCGCTTATCAGTCGCTGCCCGACTATGAATCGCTGAAATCCTCCCCCAACGGCCAGATGATCCGCGTTCATGCGGCGGACGGCAGCGTCATCGTCTCGCTCGGCCCCAGCTTCGGCCGCTGGCTGAGCTATGACCAGATTCCCACTGTCATGGTCGACGCGATGGTCTCGACCGAGGACAAGCGTTACTATTTGCACCCCGGCGTCGACCCCATCGGCATGGCCCGCGCCGCCTGGGTGGCGATGGAGCGGCGCGGCAGCGGCCGCCGCTGGCAGGGCGCGTCCACCATCACGCAGCAGGTGACGCGCAACATCTTCCTCAACAACAGCTATAGCTGGGGCCGCAAGGTCCGGGAAATGGTGCTGGCCCTCGCGCTGGAGCGCAAATTCTCCAAGCGGCAGATCCTCGAACTCTATCTCAACAAGGTCTATTTCGGCGGCGGCGCCTATGGCATCGACGCCGCCAGCCGCAAATTTTTCGGCCATCCCGCAACCGCCCTGAACCTGCCAGAAGCCGCCATCGTCGCCGGTCTGGTGAAGGCCCCCTCCAGCTATTCCCCCACCGCCGACGCCGACGCTGCCATCGGCCGCGCCGGGGTGGTGCTGGACCTGATGCAGGAAAATGGCAAGATCAGCGCGGCCGAACGCACCGCCGCCAATCTCCAGGACGTGAAGATGGCGCCCGAACCGCCGCAGAACAGTGTGCGTTACTTCACCGACTGGGCGCTGCCGCAACTCGACACGCTGATCGACGAACCCAATGAACCGCTGGAGGTCTACACGACCATCGATTTGGGCATGCAGAAGGCAGCGACCGCGGCGATCCAGGCGAACGTGCCCAGCGGCACGCAGGGCGCGCTGGTCTCGCTCGACCGCGACGGGGCGGTGCGGGCGATGGTCGGCGGCCTCGACTATGTGAGTTCCAACTACAACCGCGCCACCACCGCGACGCGCCAGCCGGGCTCGGCCTGGAAGATCTTTGTCTATATGGCGGCGCTGGAGGCGGGCTATACCCCCGACACCGGCGTCACCGACAGCCCGGTCGACATCAACGGGTGGAAGCCGCGCAACAGCAACGGACGCTTCTCCGGCGACATCGACATCCGCACCGCCTTCGCCTATTCGGTCAACACCGTGGCGGCGAAGCTGGGCGTGGAGGTCGGCTTCCCCACCGTCGCCGACATGGCCCGCCGCTTCGGCGTAACAACGCCGATCAACACGCACCCCTCGATGGTGCTGGGCACGTCCGACGTGCGGCTGATCGACATGACCCGCGCCTTCGCCTCCATCGCGCGCAAGGGCGTGGCGGTGACGCCCTATGGCATCACCAAGGTGACGACCGCCGAAGGCCGTGTCCTCTACGAACATCAGGACGACACCAGCCGCGTGCTGGTCGCCCCCTGGGTCGCGGCGGGCATGACCGACCTGATGCAGACCGCCGTCAGCACCGGCACCGGCCGGGCGGCGCAGATCGGCCGGCCCGTCGCGGGCAAGACCGGCACGACCAGCAGCAACAAGGACGGCTGGTTCCTGGGCTTTTCCAGCGGCATCACCACCGGCGTCTGGATGGGCCGCGACGACGCCCGCGCCGTGGGCGTGCTCCAGGGCGGCCGCGCCCCCGCCCGCGCCTTCGCCGACTATATGAAGATCGCCGTCGCCAAGCGCCCGGTCGAACAGTTCGAAACCCAGGTGACGCTGCCCGAATGGCAGTTGGAACCGGACGAGGAGGCCTATTACGGCCAGCCCGACGGCGGAACGGACGGCGGCATGATGGTCGACGAAAACGGCCTGCCGATAGAGCGCGGGCAGCAGCCGGACGAGGACGCGCAGCCCGACGACAGCGGCCAGCCAACGCCCAACCCCGCAGACCGCCCCCAGCCGCCGCGCCTGGACCAGCAATGGATCGACAATGTGCTGGGCCGCAACCGGCAACAGCAGCAACCGCAGCACTAGTGACCCGAATCTGAAGTTCGTCCCATTTTTGGGCCAGCGCTGAACGAACTTCAGATTCATCAGGGTCACTAGCAAATATATGATTCTAGTGTGGTTTATGGATTTGAAATACGTTCTCTACCTAGCCGCCATAATGTGGCGTATTTCAAATCCACCACACTAGGCTGTATCGACATTCAGCCTGAAAACCACCCGTCATGAAGCGCGCCTAACCCGCCGCTCTCCCCGCCGTCGCAAGGCGTTTCCGGTCGAGCAGCCCTGTGTCCGGCAACAGGAAGTCCACCTTCCCCCGCCCGAAATCGATGGCCACCCGGTCGAACACCTTGAGCGCGTCGATGCCGAGCAGCAGCGCGGGCTTGTCGTGAAGCCCCAGTTCCGCGAAGGGCTGGGCATCGGCGAACATCACCGGCATCTCCTTCAGCATGACCTGGCCCATGCGCACCCGGTCGATCAGGCCGGCCTGCCCCGACAGCGTCTCCCCCGTCACGCTGGTCAGCGTCACCAGTTCCAGCGCGGGCGCCTTCTTCTTGCGCACCAGCTTGTTCATCAACGCCATGTTGCCGACGCTTATGGAGGTGCCGGTGTCCAGGATGATGCTGACCTGCATGCCGTTCACGTCGGAATCGAGCAGGATCAACTGCCCCTGGCGCCGTCGCGCCTCGACGACGATGACATTGGGGTCACGCCAGCTCCGCTTGCTGCTGCTGATCTCCATCCGGCCCGTGCGGAAATTCAGCAGCAGCCGCTTGGCGTGCAGGCCGTCCAGTCCCAACAGGCCGGCCGCGCCGATATGCTCCCCCTCCAGCACCGGCGCCTCTATATCGTCCACCACGGTCTTGCCGAAGCCCAGGCGCGGGACGGCGACAGTGTCCACCTCCGCCCGGCCGGTCATGCTGATCACCGTCACCCGCTCCCGCAGGGGCAGGTCGAGCCGTTCGGCCAGGGCGCGGGAAATGACGGTGCGCTGCGATCCGGTGTCGACCACGAAGTTCCACGGCCCCCTGCCGTCGATTTGGATAGGGATGGTGATGCGGGTATCGCCGCTGGGGATGGTGCGGATCACCGCAGGCGGATCATCGGGATCGAGCGCGGCTCGATCCTGCGCCGCAAGGGGAGAAGTGGCGATCGCGATCGCGATGCCCAGAGCGGCGCGCCAGCGTCCCATCTCCCGTTCCTCCTTATTTTATCCCTGTATAGCATGGGCGCCCCGGTTCCGCCCATCCCATTTCATTCGCGGCAGGACGCATATCGGCAATTTTCAATCCATCCGAATGGCTCAGCGACCTTGACTTGGGCGGGGTCGGATCGCTAAACGCCAGACATTCCATCCCGCCCGTCCGGCGCGGGTTCTCCCGAGTCATTGCCGGGTCAGCCTTCCCCCCTATTTCTCCTCGTCTCTCTCATTCCATCGGACTCCACGCGAATGCACCTTAAGGATCTCAAGAAAAAAGCGCCCGCCGAACTCGTGACCATGGCGGAGGAACTGGGCGTCGAGGGCGCATCGACCCTGCGCAAGCAGGATCTGATGTTCGCGATCCTCAAGGTCGAGGCCGACAATGGCGAGCAGATCATGGGCGAGGGCACGATAGAGGTGCTGCCCGACGGCTTCGGCTTCCTGCGTTCGCCCGAAGCGAATTTCCTCGCCGGTCCCGACGACATCTATGTCTCGCCCAACCAGGTCCGCAAATTCGGCCTGCGCACCGGCGACACGGTGGAGGGCGAAATCCGCGCCCCCAAGGATGGGGAGCGCTATTTCGCCCTGACCAAGCTCATTTCCGTCAATTTCGACGATCCCGAAGTCGTCCGCCATCGCGTCAATTTCGACAATCTGACGCCGCTCTATCCGACGCAGAAGCTGACGCTCGACGCGACCGACCCGACCGTCAAGGACAAGTCGGCCCGCGTCATCGACATCGTCTCGCCGCAGGGCAAGGGCCAGCGGGCGCTGATCGTCGCGCCGCCGCGCACCGGCAAGACGGTCCTGCTCCAGAACATCGCCAAGGCGATCACCGACAACCATCCCGAAGTCTTCCTGATCGTCCTGCTGATCGACGAGCGTCCGGAAGAAGTCACCGACATGCAGCGCAGCGTGAAGGGGGAGGTCGTGTCCTCCACCTTCGACGAACCGGCGCAGCGCCACGTCCAGGTCGCCGAAATGGTGATCGAAAAGGCCAAGCGCCTCGTGGAACACAAGAAGGACGTGGTGATCCTGCTCGACTCGATCACCCGCCTCGGCCGCGCCTACAACACGGTGGTGCCGTCGTCGGGCAAGGTGCTGACCGGCGGCGTCGACGCCAACGCGCTCCAGCGGCCCAAGCGCTTCTTCGGCGCGGCCCGCAACATAGAGGAGGGCGGCTCGCTCTCCATCATCGCCACCGCGCTGATCGACACGGGCAGCCGCATGGACGAGGTCATCTTCGAAGAGTTCAAGGGCACCGGCAACTCGGAAATCGTCCTCGACCGCAAGGTGGCGGACAAGCGCATCTTCCCGGCGCTGGACGTCGGCAAGTCGGGCACCCGCAAGGAAGAATTGCTGGTCGACAAGGCGAAGCTCAGCAAGATGTGGGTGCTGCGTCGCATCCTGATGCAGATGGGCACGGTCGACGCCATGGAATTCCTGCTCGACAAGATGAAGGATTCCAAGACCAACGAGGATTTCTTCGACTCGATGAACCAGTAAGGGGCCGGGCGGTTGTGTTCCTGACGGACGCGGATCGCCTTCGCTTCAAGCGCCACGAACTTCGGGCCGTCGGACTTCGGTCTGGCGGCTCTTTCATTTTCAGGGGAACTGTCAGGCCGTGATGATCGACCTAATCGCAACCGCCGCAGCGGCGGCTCAGGGGATCGGCTCGCCCGCCGACATCTGGGCGCATATCGTCAATGATTTCAGCAATATCGGCTCGCCCGCCGCGCTGGCTGCGTTCGGCCAGGTGCTGATGATCGACGTGCTGCTCGCCGGGGACAACGCCATCGTCGTCGGCGCGCTGGCGGCGGGGCTTCCGGCGGAGCAGCGCAAGAGGGTCATATTGATCGGCATCATCGCCGCGCTGGTCCTGCGCATCGGCTTCGCGCTGGTGGTGACGCAGTTGATGCAGATCGTGGGCCTGATCCTGGCGGGCGGGCTGCTGCTGCTGTGGGTCGCGTTCAAGATGTGGCGCGAACTGCACCCGAAGCGGGGCGGGGACACGCCGGACACCGGCGACGACGACATATCCGGCCTGCGCCCCGCCAAGAGCTTCGCGGGCGCGGCCTGGGCGGTCGCGGTGGCGGACGTTTCGATGAGCCTGGACAATGTGCTGGCGGTGGCCGGCGCGGCCCGCGACCATCCGGGCATCCTGATCATCGGCCTGATCCTGTCTGTCGCGCTGATGGGCATCGCCGCGAACATCATCGCCAAATATATCGAACGCTTCCGCTGGATCGCCTATCTGGGCCTGGCCGTGATCGTCTATGTCGCGGTCAAGATGATCTATGACGGCGTCGTGGATCATCAGGTCGGCATATTGACGCTCTTCGTCTAGAAGCGATTTCCAAGCGATCGGAACCGATCGCTGGTCAAGAAATCGCCGAAAACACAGAATCCAGGGCGGCGATCTTATCCGATCGGATCGAAACCCGCCCCAAGGCCCGTCCGGATGCGTTGAAATCGCAGGTTCCTGCGCGGTTCAACCTCGCCAGGACGAATTTCCGGAGGGATTGCGCATCGGTGTTCCTGCGCAGGCAGGAACCCAGTGCCGCCCTTGCCAGGATCACCCGTCCGCCGCACCCTTGACGCCGACCGGCAGCCATGGCTGCCTGATCCAGCCGCCCGCCCTGTCGCCCAGCCACCAGCGCAACGGGATGCGCCGCTCGGCTATGCCGGGAAGGCTCCAGACATCCCATCCCTTGATCGGCCGGAACGGGTTGCGGCGTCCATAGGCCCAGATCTCCACCCTGGTGGCGGGCGCGCTGGCCGGACTGCGGGCATGGAAGCCGAACGTGTCGGCGATCAGCAGCGTATTGGCGGGCACGGCAAAGACGCTCGGTTGCGGCAGGCCCAGCCCCGTCAGTTCGCTGACGTCGATCCGCAGCGATCCCCGCGCCGAAAGGCGGCAATCGCCGTCCCGCGCGCCCAGGCTGCGTTGCTTTTCCCAGGCCAGCCGCTGCGGCGTCAAGCGGTGCGAACCCTTCACATAGGCGAAGGGTCCGGTTTCGACGGGCACATCCTCCAGAAACAGCCAGGCCTTCATCGCGGGATAAAAGGTGTCGGCATGGAATGCGAGCTGGGGATCGGGCGCGGCATCGCGACGGCGCGGCAGGATCGACTGGACATAGAGCAGCGGCTCTATGTCGAAACCCGACACATAGCGGGCCAGACCCTGCCAGCGGGGATCGCGGCGAAAATCCTCAAAGGCCGGGATCGCCCGGCGCGCGGCGGGGTCCATCGCGAGGCGGCGGGTGATCGTATCGCCCTGAACCATCTCCCGCGCAGGTCCGCGATAGCTGAAAAGCTGTTCCTGCAAGGCGCTAAAGGTCGCGGCGGGCAGGAAATCCCGGATTTCGACGACACCGTCCCGGTCGAAAATCCCCCGATGTTCCGGATCGACGCCGTCGGCCAGCCGCCTGCGCCGCGCCGCCGCCAGCGCCTGCGCCGCCCGCACCCGCCCCGCATGCAGCCCCAGCGCGTTGAGCCGCGTCGAACCGATCAGCGGATTGTCGACGAAGGATTTGGCGCCGGTGAATAGCTGGGCGAACCAGAGAGGCGCGAGCAGGGGCGCAAGGGCGTTCATCGACGGCGCCTTGCCATTCCGGTCGGCCCCAGTCGAGCGGAATATGCCATTCCCCTTGGAAAACAATGCGTTTCCAGCAATGCGCCACGCTCTGCCATCCAGTTCCCGCCCTGCCCGCCGCCGTCAGGGGATCAGCAGCGTGCTTCCCGTGGTTTGCCGGGCCTCCAGCGCGCGGTGCGCGTCCGCCGCGTCGGCCAGGGGAAATCGTTGGCCGACGACGGTCCTCGCCACGCCCCGCGCCATGCGGTCGAACAGCCTTTCGGCGGTTCGCGCCAACTCTTCGGGAGTGGCGATATAGTCGAACAATGTCGGGCGGGTGACGTAGAGCGACCCGCCCCGGCTGAGTTCCAGCAGGCTGATCGGCGGCACCGCGCCGGAGGCGTTGCCGTAGCTGACCATCAGGCCGCGCCGCCTGAGCGAGGCCAGCGACGCGCTCCAGCTATCCTTGCCCACGCCGTCATAGACAACGTCGACGCCGCGGCCCCCGGTGATCTCCCGCACGGCGGAGGCCAGGCTGTCGAAGCCGCCGTGCAGGCTATGTTCGGCATCCACCTTCGCCGCCTTTTCCGCCGATCCGCAATGGGCGATCACGACCACGCCCTTGTCGCGCAGCCACGGCACCAGCACGGAACCCACGCCGCCGGCGGCGGCGTGGACCAGCGCGCACTGCCCGGCCTCCAGGGTGACGATGTCCTCCGCCAGATAGCAGGCGGTCATGCCCTTCAGCATCATGGCCGCCGCATCCTGCGTCGTGACGCCATCCGGAATCCTCACCGCCTGGTCGGCGCGCACCAGACGATGCGTGGCATAGGCGCCCAGCCCGACCGCACAGCCCACCTTGTCGCCCACGGCAAAGCCGGCGACGCCCGGACCCACGGCGGCGACATGGCCGGCGCCCTCGGCGCCCAGCGGCGTCGGCAGCGGCGCGGGATAGAGGCCGCTGCGATAATAGGTGTCGATGAAATTCAGCCCGACGGCATCCTGCGCGATCAGCAATTCGCCTTCACCCGGCAGGCCGGGGTCGAACCCTTCCCGCGCGATCACCTCCGGCCCGCCATGGCTGCGGGCCACCATCCGCCATGCCTGCGTCATGCCGTTGTCCCCGTTCAGAGATGGGCCGCGAAGAAATCCGCGGTCCGGCCGTCGGCAAGCTGCGCCGCCGCCTCATTGCGGCGCGCCCCCATTTCGGCCGCGAAGCCATGGTCCAGCCCCTCATAATCGTGCAGCGTGACATGGCGATTGTCCTTCAGCCCTTCATGCATCTTGCGCTGCACGTCGGGCGGGACAAAGCCGTCGGCGGTGGGGACATGCAGCAGCACCGGCTTGCCGATGGCATGCTGTTCGTTCAGCAGGCCGTCGATGCCGACGCCATAATAGGCCACGAAGGCATCGCCGTCGGTGCGGCAGGCCGACATGAACGCCAGCCGCCCGCCCAGGCAATATCCGACCAGGCCGACCTTGCCGCCTTGCCCCAATTCGGCCCGGGCGGCCTTTATCGTGGCCTCTATGTCGCGAATGCCCTGATCCTGGTTGAATTTCTGCATATGGCCGAAGGCCGCCTGAAGCTCCTCGCCTATGTCGGCGTCGAGTTCGACATGCGGCTTTTCGCGCCAGAACAGATCGGGCGCCATGGCCAGATAGCCGGCCGCCGCCCAGCTATCGCATTTGCGGCGGATGCCCTCGTTCACGCCGAAGATTTCCTGGATTACGACGATCGCGGCCTTGGGCGCGCCCTCCGGCCGGGCGACAAAGACATCGAAGCGGGCATCGCCCTCCAGCGTGGGGATGGATGTGAATGCTGCCATGGGAAAGTCCTTCTCAAATCGCGTCATGTCCAGGGAAGGGCATAATGGCGCTTGCGGGGCCGAGCGCAACCATGCCAGCCGTCAAAAAATTTGCCTTGGTTGCCCTTGTTGCGGCATGAGGCGTTGTAAAGCGAGGGCGCAGCAAAGGGTAGCAGGTTATGAAGGTAAGCGTGGACGTCGACTGCACTCCTGCGGAGGCCCGGGCTTTCCTGGGGCTGCCGGATGTCACCCCCATTCACGACAAATATGTAAAAACGATGCTCGACAGCTTCGACGGCGTCGCCAATGTCGAGCAGATGGAAACGCTGTTCAGGAGTTTTTCGCCCTTGGGCGATGCCGGGATGCGCCTGTTCAAACAGATGATGGACATCGGCCTTGCGGGGATGCCGGGCAAGAATGGCGACAAGAATCCAGGCTGATCCCCTTCGCGACGACGCGCCGTGACGGAGACCATCTTTGCCTTGTCGAGCGGCGCGCCTCCCGCCGGCATCGCCGTCGTGCGGATCAGCGGACCGGGGGCGGGGCAGGCGCTGCTGGCGCTGGCCGGAAGCCTGCCGCCGGCCAGACGCGCGCGGCTGTCCTCATTGCGCGATCCGCGTGACGGCGCGTTGCTGGACCGGGCGCTGGTCCTGTGGTTTCCCGGCCCCGACACGGCGACCGGCGAAGACCTGGCGGAACTGCACTGCCATGGCGGGCGCGCCGTCATCGCCGCGGTCGAGCAGGCGCTGGCTTCCCTGCAAGGACTGCGCCGGGCCGAGGCGGGGGAATTCACGCGGCGCGCCTTCGCCAATGGCCGCATGGACCTGAATGCCGTGGAGGGCCTGTCGGACCTGCTGGCGGCCGAGACGCAGCAGCAGCGCCGGGCGGCCCTGCTGATGGCGGAGGGTCATTTTTCGCAAAGGGTGGAGCAATGGCTGCGGACATTGCTTGACCTGTCCGCAATGACCGAGGCGGCGCTCGATTTTTCCGATGAGGATGACGTGCCGGACCACGGCATAGAAACGCGGATCGGGCAGGGCGTTCGCATTTTGGCGGAGGATGTCCGCGCCGTGCTCGCCTCGCCATCGGCGGAGCGGCTGAGGGACGGCGTTCGCGTGGTCCTGGCGGGGCCGCCCAATGCGGGCAAATCGACGCTGCTCAACCGGCTTGTGGGGCGGGATGCGGCCATCGTCTCGGACGTGGCGGGGACCACCCGTGATCGGATCGAGGTGCCCGCCGCGCTGGGCGGCACCGCCTTTCTTTTTACGGACACGGCGGGCCTGCGCGGTGAAACGGGCGATGCCATAGAGGCGATCGGCATCGACAGGGCACGCGGCGCGCTGGAGGCAGCGGACATCATCCTCTGGCTCGGCCCGGCGGATGAAGCGCCACGGGAAGATGCGATAGTGATCGCTGCCCAGTGCGATCGCCACGCGAAAGCGGACCGACCCGGCCTGCCCCTTTCCGCCGTGACGGGGGAGGGGATGGATCGTCTCGCCTCCATGCTGCTCGAACGGGCGGCCATGCTCCTGCCGGGAGAAGGCGACTATGCCCTGCACCAGCGGCAGCGCGAAGGCGCGGCCCGGCTGCATGCGCATCTGACTTCCGCGCAGGGTTCGGACGATTTGCTGATCGTCGCCGAAGAGTTGCGGCAGGCTCGCCATGCGATTGACCTGCTGACGGGGCGAGCCGGCACGGAGGACATGCTGGACCGCCTGTTCGCCGGATTCTGCATCGGAAAATAGCGATGTTCCACGTGGAACAGTTTTGACCCGACCGCCTGACTTCTGTTAAGGGGCGCGCATGCGGACAAGCTATGACGTGATCGTGGTCGGCGGCGGCCATGCAGGCTGCGAAGCGGCTGGCGCAGCGGCGCGCAAGGGCGCGGCGGTCACGCTGTTGACCTTCGAAAGGGCGACGGTGGGCGCCATGTCCTGCAATCCGGCCATTGGCGGGTTGGGCAAGGGCCATCTGGTGCGCGAAGTGGACGCGCTGGACGGCCTGATCGCCCGCGCCGCCGACGCCGCCGCCATCCATTATCGCATGCTGAACAGCAGCAAGGGCGCGGCGGTCCAGGGGCCGCGCGTGCAGGCGGATCGCAAGCGCTATCGCGCCGAGATCCACCGCCTGCTGGATGCCCAATCCGGTCTTGAAATTGTCGAGGGAGAAGCCGTCGGGCTGCTGCTGGCGGAAGGGGCCGTCGCTGGCCTCAGCCTGGCTGATGGCCGCAGGCTTCATGCGCCCTCGGTGGTGCTGGCGACCGGCACGTTCCTGGGCGGCAAGCTGTTCCGCGGCGAGGAGACGCTGACGGGCGGCCGCATCAGCGAGAGAGCCGCGACCGCGCTCGGTGTTCAGCTTCGTGCCCTCGACCTGCCCATGGGCAGGCTCAAGACGGGGACTCCGCCCAGGATCGATGGCCGCACCATCGACTGGGCCGCACTGGAGGCGCAACCTTCGGACGCGGAAGGCTGGACCATGTCAGCCCTGTCGCCCGGTCGCCCATTGCCGCAACTCAGTTGCGCCATCACCCGCACCAATGACCGGACCCATGCCATCATTCGGGAAGGGCTGGGGCGTTCGCCCTTGTTCAGCGGAGCCATTGAGGGCCGGGGGCCGCGCTATTGCCCCTCCATAGAGGATAAGGTGATCCGCTTCGGGGATCGGGACGGACATCAGATATTCCTGGAACCCGAAGGGTTGGACGACCATCTGGTCTATCCCAACGGCATCAGCACTTCGCTGCCGGCCGATGTCCAACTGGCCATGGTCCGATCCATGGCCGGGCTGGAAAAGGCCGACATTCGGGTGCCGGGCTATGCCGTGGAATATGACCATATCGATCCGCGAGCGCTGGACGCGACCCTGGAGGTTCAGGCCATCCCCGGCCTTTTCTGCGCCGGGCAGATCAACGGCACCACAGGCTATGAGGAAGCGGCGGCGCAGGGCCTGCTGGCCGGGATCAACGCCGCCGCCAGGGCGAGGGGGGAAGGGCCGCTCATCCTGGATCGGGCCAGCAGCTATATCGGCGTGATGATCGACGACCTGGTCCTGCAGGGCGTGACCGAGCCCTATCGCATGCTGACGGCGCGGGCCGAATATCGGCTGAGGCTGCGGGCGGACAATGCCGGCACTCGATTGGCGGAAATCGGCTTCGAGCATGGCGTTCTGGGCGAGGAACGCGCCGCTTATTACGCCAGGCGCCATGACGAGCGGGCAGCGGTCGAGGAGGAATTGAGCCGCACCTTCTCCGCCACGGAAATGGCCAGGTCGGGCGCGCCGGTCCGGCAGGACGGCGCGCGCCGCTCGCTGTTCGAATGGGCGCGTTTTCCGGAAGTCGGGCGTTCGCTGCTATGCGAACTTGCGCCCACATTGTCCCGCATATCGCACGACCTGCGCGAGGAACTGCTGGAGGATGCGCATTACGCGCCCTATCTGGAACGGCAGGAGGCGGAGATCGCGGAAATGCGCCGCAATGAGCGCGTCGTCATTCCAGCGGGTTTCGATTTCGCCGCCATTGGGGGGCTGTCGACCGAAATGGTCGAGCGGCTCACTCTGGCGCGTCCCGATACGCTTGCTGCAGCGGGTCGCATTCGCGGCATAACGCCGGCGGCGCTGGCCGCCCTTCTCGTCCATATAAGGCGGCGCGCCGCGTGACGGAGGAAGATGCGCGGCTATGGCTGCAAACCCGGTTCGATGTTCCACGTGGAACATGGGACCGGCTGGAGCGCTATGTCGCCGTGATCCTGGATGAGATGGGACGACAAAATCTCATCGCGGAATCCACCCGTCCGCATATCTGGGCGCGGCACATCGTCGATAGCGCCCAGCTGATCCCGCTCGCCGACAATGCGGGGGATGGGAAATGGATCGATCTGGGATCGGGCGCGGGCCTGCCCGGCATCGTGGTCGCGATTCTCACCCGGCGTCCTGTCGAGATGGTGGAATCGCGGCGCAAGCGTATCGACTTCCTGAACGACGTCATCGCCGAACTGGGCTTGCCCAATGCAGCGGTCTTCGGCGGACGCGTGGAGAGCGTGCCGACCGCCGCTGCGGCCGTCATCAGCGCCCGCGCCTATGCCCCATTGCCCAAGTTGCTCGAATCGGCCGAGCATCTGGCCGATGAAAAGACCATCTGGGTGCTGCCAAAAGGACGAAATGCGCAGAATGAACTGGAGGCGGCGACTCGATCATGGCAAGGTGCGTTCCACGTGGAACGCAGCGTGACCGATGCCGACAGCGCCATCATCGTCGCGCAGGCGGTTCGATCCGTCAGGAGGAAGGGCCGAGGATGATCCGTATTGCCATCGCCAATCAAAAGGGCGGCGTCGGAAAAACCACCACTGCCATCAATCTGGCCACGGGGTTGGCCGCCACCGGGCTTCGCGTCCTGCTGGTCGATCTCGATCCCCAGGGCAACGCCTCGACCGGCCTGGGCGTCAACCAGTCCGACCGCGAACAATCCAGCTATGACCTGCTGGTCGGCAATTGCGCGCTGGAAGATGCGATCATCAGCACGCGCGTGCCCAAGCTCGACATCGTCCCTGCGACCCAGGATCTTTCCGGGGCGGAGATCGAACTGATCGAATATGAGGAACGCACCCACCGGCTGGAGCGCGTGCTGGCGGAGGCCCAGCCCGGCCGCTGGGACATTTGCCTGATCGACTGCCCGCCCTCGCTCGGCCTGTTGACGATCAACGCGATGGTTGCGGCGCAATCCCTGCTGGTGCCGCTGCAATGCGAATTTTTCGCGCTGGAGGGGTTGTCGCAACTGCTCCAGACGGTGGAGCGCATTCGCGGCCGCTTCAATCCCGGCCTTTCCATCATGGGCGTGGCGCTCACCATGTATGACCGGCGCAATCGCCTGACCGACCAGGTGGCCGACGATGTGCGGGCTTGCCTGGGCGATCTGGTCTTTTCCACGGTCATTCCGCGCAATGTGCGCCTGTCCGAAGCGCCCAGCCATGGTGTGCCGGCCCTCATCTACGATTTCCGCTGTTCGGGATCGGAAGCCTATATGCGTCTGGCGCGTGAACTGATCGCGCGCCTGCCCCGGCAGGAGGTTGCTGCTTGAATAACGAAAACGTCATGAAATCGGCCAAGCGCCCCCATGGCCTTGGCCGGGGCCTGTCGGCGCTGCTCGGCGATGTGGCGCGGGAGGAGCCGGTCGCGCCCACCGCCGTCGCCCCGCCGTCCACCAAGGCGATCCAGAGCATCGAAGTCGCGCTGATCCAGCCTCATCCCGAACAGCCCCGCCGCCACTTCGACGAGGGCGCGTTGCAGGAACTGGCCGACAGCATCGGCAAGCGCGGAGTGATCCAGCCGATCATCGTCCGTCCCCATGGCGGCGGGTTCCAGATCGTCGCGGGAGAACGCCGGTGGCGGGCGGCGCAGCGCGCGCAGCTTCACCGCATCCCCGCCATCGTCAGGGATTTCGACGAGGCGGAAACGCTGGAAATCGCGCTGATCGAGAATATCCAGCGCGAAGACCTCAATCCGATCGAGGAGGCGGAGGCCTATCGCAAGCTGATCGCGGAGTTCCAGCACAGCCAGGAGGCGCTGGCCCGGCTGGTCGGCAAGTCGCGCAGCCATGTGGCGAACCTGATGCGCCTTCTCGATCTTCCCGCGCCCGTTCAACGGCAGGTGATCGAACAAAAGCTCAGCATGGGCCATGCCCGCGCCCTGATCGGCGCGCCGGATTGCGAAAATCTCGCCCGAACCGTCGAAGCCAAGGGCCTGTCGGTGCGCGATACGGAACAACTCGTCCGCCGCGCCAAGAAGGGCGATGGCGCCCCCGGCCGCAAGCGCCCCGCCGCCGCCAGGGACGATGATCCCGACATCGCGGCGCTGGAACAGCATCTGGCCGACATATTGGGCGTGAAGGTCGACATCGACTATGCGCAGGGCGGCAACGGCACCCTGTCTTTGCATTATTCCACGCTGGACCAGCTCGACATGCTGTGCCAGCGCCTTTCCGGGGAACGCATCTGAACCGACAGGCCCAGGCATTTTCGACTTCACGTACGAAAATGCTTTCGAGCCGGGGCGAAATCGACCGGCGCCTGGAAAATAGGAAAAACAAAAAGAAGATAGGAACATGATCCGCTTCAATCGAGGCGGATCATGTTCTAGCCTGCGCAGATGGCAGACAATTCCTCCTCTCTCACCATCCCCCACATCGTCCGCCGCCAGGACTATCGGCCGCCCGACTGGCTGGTTCCCGACATCGCGCTGGATTTCGCCCTCGACGCCGCCGCCACCCGCGTCCATGCGACATTATCGGTCACGCGCAACGGCGACCATGACCGGCCGTTGAGGCTGGACGGCGACGGCCTCCTGCCGCTTGAGATCAGGGTCGACGGCGCGGTTCTCGCGGCCGACCAATGGTCGCTGGACGGCGGAACGCTGACGATCGCGCTTTCAAACTCCGCGCATATGGTTGAAACGTTCGTGGAGATCGCGCCCCAGGGCAACAGCAAGCTGATGGGGCTTTATGCCAGCGGCGGGCTGCTCTGCACCCAATGCGAGGCGGAGGGTTTCCGGCGGATCACCTTCTTCCCCGACCGGCCCGATGTGCTGTCGCGCTATTCCGTGCGCATGACGGCGGACAAGGCGCTCTATCCGGTGCTGCTCGCCAATGGCGATCCTGTCGAGCAAGGAGACCTGCCAGACGGGCGGCATTGGGCGCGCTGGAACGACCCCTTTCCCAAGCCCTGCTACCTGTTCGCGCTTGTCGCGGGCGACCTGGCCTGCAACGCCGACCGCTTCGTCACGATGAGCGGGCGTGAAGTGCAACTGGGCATATGGGTGAGGGAAGCCGACCTGCCCCGCACCGCCCACGCCATGCAGGCGCTCAAGAACAGCATGGCCTGGGACGAGCGGGTCTATGGCCGGGAATATGATCTGGACGTGTTCAATATCGTCGCCGTCGCCGACTTCAACTTCGGCGCGATGGAGAATAAGGGCCTCAACATCTTCAATTCGCGCTACATATTGGCCGATCCGGAAACCGCGACAGACATCGACTATGACGGCGTCGAAGGCGTGGTGGCGCATGAATATTTCCACAACTGGTCGGGCAACCGCGTTACCTGCCGGGACTGGTTCCAGTTGAGCCTGAAGGAAGGCTTCACCGTCTTCCGCGACCAGAATTTCTCCGCCGACATGGGATCGCACGCCGTCAAGCGGATCGAGGACGTCCGCATCCTGCGCGCCGCCCAGTTCCAGGAGGACAGCGGCCCGCTCGCCCATCCTGTTCGGCCCGAATCCTATATGGAAATCAGCAACTTCTACACCGCCACCATCTATAACAAAGGCGCGGAGCTGATCCGGATGATGGCCCTGATGCTCGGCCCGGAGCGCTTTCGCGCCGGGACCGACCTCTATTTCGACCGGCATGACGGCGAAGCGGCAACCTGCGAGGATTTCGTCCGCGCCATGGAGGATGGGGGCGAGATCGACCTCGCCCAGTTCCGCCTCTGGTATGAGCAGGCGGGCACCCCCCATGTCCGGGCGCTGCTGAGCCACGATCCCGCCACGCAGAGCGTGACCCTGCTGCTGGAACAGTCGGTCCCGCCGACCCCCGGCCAGCCGGAAAAGCGGCCCATGGCCATCCCGCTGCGCACCGCCCTGTTCGACCCCGAAACCGGCCAGCATCGCGGCGACGAACTGCTGATGCTGACGGAGGCGCGCCAAAGCGTCACCTTCGCGGGCTGGCCGACGGCTCCGATCCTGTCGATCAACCGCGGCTTTTCCGCGCCGGTGATCGTCGAAACCAACCGCAGCCAGGCCGACCTCGCCTTCCTGTCCGCCCATGACGACGACCCCTTCGCCCGTTATGAGGCGATGCAGCAGCTCATGGTAAATGTCCTCGTCGGCCGCATCGGCGGGCAGCCGGTCGATGAGGATGCGGTGGTCGCCGCGATCCGCGACACGGTCACCAATCCGCTGCTCGACCCGGCCTTCATCGCCGAAGCGATCCGCCTGCCGAGCGAAGCCTATCTGGGCGACCAGATGGCGGTGGTCGATCCCGACGCGATCCACGCCGCCCGCGACGCGCTGCAACGGCGGATCGGCGCGGAACTGGAACCGCTGTGGCGCGACATGCACGGCAAGACGAAGGCCAACGCCTTCGCCCTGTCGCCCGCCGCCAAGGGCGCGCGCAAGCTGCGCAACACCGCCTTGCTCTATCTCGCCGCGTCAGGCGCCGCCGATGGCGCGACCGTCGCCTTCGGCCAGTTCAGCGAAGCGGACAATATGACCGAGCGTCAGGCTGCGCTCGCGACCCTGGCCAACGGCGCCAGCGCGGAACGGGAGGCCGCGCTCGACATCTTCTACAACCGCTATCGCGACGACGCGCTGACGCTGGACAAATGGTTCCAGACCCAGGCCTTCGCCTTCCATCCCGACACGGTCGACCTGGTCGAGGAACTGGGCAGGCACAAGGACTTCACCCTGGCCAATCCCAACCGCGTGAGGGCGCTTTATGGCGCCTTCGCGGGCAACCAATGGGCCTTCCACCACAAGTCCGGCAAGGGCTATCGGCTGGTGGCCGACTGCATCGTCGCGCTCGACAAGCTCAACCCGCAGACGGCCGCCCGGCTGGTGCCGCCGCTGGGACGCTGGAGACGCTTTGATGAAGCCCGCGCCGCGATGATGCGAGCGGAGTTGCAGCGCATCCTGCTTGAACCGGGCCTGTCGAAGGACGTGACGGAGCAGGTCAGCAAGAGCCTGGAGTAGGGGCGCGCCCTCCTCGAAAACTCGTCACCCCAGCGAAAGCTGGGGTCAGGCCTCGACCGCCAACCTGTCCTCCCGAGACCCCAGCTTTCGCTGGGGTGACGGCAGGGAAGGGCATCTACCGCCCCGAAGACGCCAGCCATGCCGCGACATCCGCCGCCACCTTGTTCGCCGCGGCATTCAGCGGCGCGCCGACGCTGTTGGCGTCGATCTTCCCGCCAATCGGCGCGCTGGCGGTAAAGCGCTGCTTGGCGATCGCCGTGCCGCCCGGCCCGGCCAGCATCGCGTCATAGGTCACGACTGCGCTGTTGCTCGCTTCGTCCACGCCGAAATCGACCAGTTCGCCCATCAACCGCTGCCCGGCGTCCGCCGAATATTGCCCCGGATCCAGCACGATGCGGTTGCTGGTGGCGGCGATGGTCTCCGCCAGCAGCTTCTGGAACAGGTGGCGCGGCGTGTCGGCCCATTGCACCTTCGTCACATAGGCGACCGAGGTGGGCGATGTGATCACCGGCACCCGAACCGTGTCCAGCATCTTGGGCGCTTCGGGATCGGCCACGGTGATGGAGGTGCCGGAGGAGGCGCTGCGCAACGTGCCCGGCGCGACCTTCTGCGCAGCGTTCAGCGACAGGAGACGCTCCGGCGGCTTCCCGCCGAAGGACACGCAGCCCGCCAGCATCAATGCGCCGACGGCCGCCAGACCCAGTTTCCCGTGAAACATCATCATGTCCCTCTTATCGCTTGTAATCGGGCAGCTTGGGCGATCCGACGATGGACCCCGCGCCCTGCTGGTCGAGTTTTTCCGCCACGCCCCGGAAGGATCGCGACATTTCGCGCAGGTCGCGGACCAGCTGGTTGACCTCCGGCATGGTCTGGTTGCTGAAGGCGCGAACGCCCGGCTGCGCCTCCGCAATGGTCTTGTCGAGCGTGTCGATGCTGCGCGTCGCCGACTGGATGCTCTTGCGCAGGTCGGCCAGCAGCGGGCGGCCCTCATCATTCACCATGGCGTCGGTGGAGGCGGCCAGCTTGCCGATCTGCTCGGCGGCGATGCCGGTGCGCTGCACGGCGATGCGCGCTTCGGCCAGCGTCGCGGCGATTTCCGGGCTGCGGTCGGCCAGCGAGCCGGAAATCCGCTCCACATTGGCGAGGATGCCGGCAATCGACTGCTGATTCTTGTCGTTCAGCAATTCGGTGAGCCGCTCGGTCAGCGTCGACAGCCGCTCCAGCAGTTGCGGCGCGTTGTTCAGCAATTCGCCCAGCGCCCCCGGCTTGGTCGGGATCACCGGCACGCCATCGGGGCAGGAGGCGAGGGGGTTTTCCGCCGGGCAGACGATCGGCGGCGCGCCCTTGACCGCGCCGTCCAGCACGATTTCCGACACGCCGGTAAAGCCCACCCCGGCGATGGTCGCCGTGGTCCCCTGCAGGACGGGCGTGCCCTCCTTCACCGAAATGCGCACCTTCACGAAGCTGGGATCGCGCTTCCAGAGTTCGATCTTCTCCACCTGGCCGGAAGGGACGCCGGAATAGTTGACGCTGGACCCCTTGGCCAGGCCGTTGACCGACTGTTTGAAGAAGATGTCATATTCCATATTGTCGCCCTGGGAGAGGCGCGAGAACCAGAAAGCCGCGATCATGATCGCCGCCAGCAACAGCAGCGTGACCGTGCCCACCAGCACATGGTTGGAGCGGGTTTCCATAGTCTATCGCCTCTTGTCCTTCTCGCGGGCCACCGCCGCCGTCGCGGCGCGCCCGCGCGGGCCGTTGAAATATTCCTGAATCCAGGGATGGTCGGTCGCCAGCAATTCATCGATAGTGCCGACCGCCGTCACCTTCCTGTCCGCCAGCACCGCCACCCGGTCGCAGATCGAATAGAGCGTGTCGAGATCATGGGTGATGAGGAAGACGGTCAGCCCCAGCGTCTGCTGCAACCGCCGCGTCTGATCGTCGAAGGCCGCCGCGCCGATAGGGTCCAGCCCCGCCGTCGGCTCATCCAGGAACAGCAGGTCCGGGTCGAGCGCCAGCGCCCGCGCCAGCCCGGCGCGCTTCTTCATGCCGCCCGACAATTCGGCGGGATATTTCGGCCCGGCCTCGGCGGGCAGGCCGGTCAGGCGGATCTTGTAGGCGGCGATCTCGTCGCGCAGCTTCGGGCCGATATTGGGATAATATTCGCGGATCGGCACTTCGACATTCTCCGCCACCGTCAGCGTCGAAAAGAGCGCCCCTCCCTGGAACAGCACGCCCCACCGCTTGCGTATCGCCAGCGCCTCATTGTCCAGCCGGCCGATCATCGATTCCCCGAAGACGTGGATTTCGCCCTCGTCCGGGGTCTGGAGGCCGATGATGGAGCGCATCAGCACCGACTTGCCGGTGCCCGATCCGCCGACCACGCCCAATATCTCGCCCTTGCGCACGTCCAGGTTCAGCCCCTCATGCACCACCTGATCGCCGAAGCTGTTGCGCAGGTTGCGGACGGATATGGCGATGCCGTCATGCTGGACCGCCTCCTCGATTCGCGCTTCCTCGGCGCTGATTTCTTCCTCCTGCGCCATCAGTTCCAGCCCACCCAGGTGAAGAAGACGGCGAAGAAGGCGTCGATAACGATCACCAGGAAGATCGCCTGCACCACCGCCGCCGTGGTGCGCAGGCCGACTTCCTCGGCATTGGCCTTGACCTGCATGCCCTGGAAACAACCCGCCAGCGCGATGATCACGCCGAAGACCGGGGCCTTGATCAACCCTACCCACAGGTCATGGATCGGCACCACCTCCCGCAACCGCTGGACGAAGGTGATCGGCGGAATGTCGAGCGAAACCGCGCAGAGGAACCCGCCGCCGATGATCGCGACGATAGAGGAATAAAAGCCCAGCAGCGGCATCATCACCACCACCGCCAGCGTGCGCGGCAGCACCAGCGCCTCCATCGGCGACACGCCGATGGTGCGCATGGCGTCGACCTCCTCGGTCAGCTTCATCGTGCCCAGTTGCGCGGCGAAGGCGGAGCCGGAGCGGCCCGCGACCATGATCGCGGTCATCAGCACGCCCAGTTCCCGGAAGGTGAGGCGGCCGACCAGGTTGATGGTCAGCATCTCCATGCCGAACTGGCGAAGCTGCACCGAACCCTGCTGCGCGATGACGATGCCGATCAGGAAGCTCATCAGGCCGATGATGCCCAGCGCGGACACGCCCACCACCTCGAAACGCTGCACCACGGCGTTGATGCGGAAGCGGCCCGGATGGCGGATGACGTTCCATGTCGCCACCAGCGTGCCGCCGAAGAAGCCCAGCAGCCCCAGCAGGGTCGTGCCCGAATTGACCACCGCTTCGCCGATCTGCCCGACCACCCGCTGCCAGGGCGGTTCATGGTCGGGACGGATGTTTACCGGCTCGTCCACGCTGCCGACCGTCGCGATCAGCCGCTCCGCGTCGCATTTGTCGCCCGTGATCCCGCAGTCGAGCCGCTTGATCGCGCGGTGCAGCACCCAGGCGCCGATCGTGTCCATATGGCCCACGTCCGACAGGTCGATGGTGTCGACCGGACCCTCTATCGCGTCCAGCCGGTCGGGCAGGTCATGCAGGCAGGCGATGGACAAATTGCCCGAAAGCCGAATGACTGTCCTGCCCTCGCGGACTTCCTGAGCAAGATCAGCGGCTTTGTTCATCAAGGCGGAGATGTGGTCCATTATCGGTTGCACGGCAAGCCGAAACGGCCCATCCGCACGATCAAACGAAGGGGCGACCCAAAAAGTTTCGGACATGGCATGACGCACAGACTCGCAATCTACGACATGGACCGCACGGTGACGTTCACCGGCACCTATACCGGCTTCCTGATCCACGTCGCCAAAGGCATGGCGCCCTGGCGTCTGGCGCTGTTTCCGGGCGTGATCCTGCTGATGCTGGCCTATGTGCTGAAGCTGATCAGCCGCCAGCGGCTGAAGGAACTGAACCAGGCGCTGATGATCGGCTTCAACGTGGAACGCGCCCGGCTGATGCCCCATGTGGAAAGCTATGCGGCGAAGGTGGTGGCGGGCAATGTCCGCTCCGGCGCGCTGGCGCAGATCGCGCAGGACAGGGCGAACGGCTACCGGCTGGTCCTCGCCACCGCCTCCTACCGGCTCTATGTCGAACCCATCGCCCGGCGGCTGGGTTTCGATGCTGTGATCGCGACCGACCATCTCTCGCAGGATCTGCGCTATGTCCGCGCCAGGATCGCGGGGGAAAATTGCTACGACACGGGCAAGCTGCGCATGATCAAGGCATGGATGGCCGCCGAAGCCATCGACCGGACGCAGGCGCATATCCGCGCCTATTCCGACCATGTGTCGGACGCGCCGATGCTGGAGTTCGCGGACATCCCCTTCGCCTCCAACCCGCACAAGCCGCTGGC
This sequence comes from Sphingobium sp. TA15, assembly GCF_037101235.1. Lineage (NCBI taxonomy): Bacteria > Pseudomonadati > Pseudomonadota > Alphaproteobacteria > Sphingomonadales > Sphingobiaceae > Sphingobium > Sphingobium sp. TA15. Next base: position 2,813,574 of record NZ_AP025355.1, on the reverse strand, counting down.
CAGGCTGGCGGCGGAACGGGGCTGGACGCGGGTGGATTGGGCGTAGCGGAGCGGCGAGCATGTCAGGCGGCTCGAAATAACGTGCTCCTGCGAAGGCAGGAGCACGCCATACTTAGCCGACCGGCGAGACCAACGCCTCCCCTGCAAAAAAGGCAGCAAGGTTCGCCAGCAACATGTCCCGCATCCGTCCGACCGCTTCATAGGTCGCGCCGCCCATATGCGGCGTCAGCACGACGTTCGGCACATCGGCCCAGCGCCCCGCCGGCGTAGGCTCGTTCTCGAACACGTCCAGCGCCGCTCCGCCAAGCCGTCCTTCGCGCAGAGCCGCGATCAGCGCATCCTCCACCACCAACTGCCCGCGCGCGACATTCACCAACAGCCCCTGCGGTCCCAGCGCGTCCATCACGGACGCATCGATCATCCCGCGATTCTCCTCCGTCGCCTTGGCCGCGATCACCATGACGTCACTGTCGCGCGCCAGCGCCTCCAGCCCCTCCGCCCGCTGCCAGACCAGTTCCGGCTTTTCCCTCGGCCCCCACCAGCCGATCCGCATGCGCATCGCTTCGGCGCGCTTTGCCAGGGCAATTCCGATGCTGCCCATGCCGACGATGCCGATCCTGGCGCCCGCCATCGACCGGGTCAGCATCTTCGCGCCGGCTGTCCACTCGCCCGTCCGCACCTGCCGGTCGCCCAGGACGATCAGCCGCCGATGGGCGAGGATCAGCCCCAGGGCATGGTCCGCCACATCCTCCGCATTGGCGTCCCCCCCATGGGTCACGGCCACGCCCCGCGCCCTTGCCCAGTCCAGGTCCACCCCATCATAGCCCACGGTGAAGCAGGCGATCAGCCGCAGCTTCTCCATCCGCTCCAGCATCGCCGGATCGAGCCGGAACTCGCCCGCGGTCACCAGCGCCTCGGCTTCCGCCAGCCGCGCCTGCCCCTTCTCCTCCCACAGGGCCATGGCGTCATAGCGGGGGGAAAGCGCATCCAGCAGCGGCGCCATATGCGGCTGCGCCACCAGGATCAGCGGCCGATCCGTCATCCGCCCGCTCCCTCCACCGCGCGCAAGGCCTGCGCGAAATCCGCGATCAGGTCTTCCGCATCCTCGCAGCCGATGGAGATGCGCACCATATTGTCGCCGATCGCCAGCGCCTTCTTCCGTTCGGCAGGGACGGACAGATGCGTCATCGCCGCGGGATGGCTCGCCAGCGTTTCCGTGCCCCCCAGGCTGACGGCGAGCTTCGCGATCTTGAGCGCGTCCAGAAAGGCGAAGGCCTCCGCCTCGCCGCCCTTGAGGTAGAGCGAGAAGGTCGATCCCGCGCCCGTGCAATGGCGACGGTATATGTCGGCCTGCCGCTCAGTCTCCGGAAAGCCGAGATAGACGACCTTCTCCACCTGCGGCTGGTCCTTCAGCCAGGAGCAGACCCTGGCGGCATTCTCGCCCGCCCGGCTCATGCGCAGTTCCAGCGTCTCCAGCGACCGCAGCAGCATCCAGGCCGAATGCGGGTCCAGGATCGTGCCGATGGTGTTCCGCATCAGCCGGATCGTGTTGATCAGCGCATTGGACCCCAGCACGCCGCCAGCGACCAGGTCGCTATGTCCGCCCGCATATTTGGTCAGGCTGTAGATGACCAGATCGGCCCCATGGCTCAGCGGATGCAGCCAGAGCGGGCCGAGGAAGGTGTTGTCGATGGCGACGGGCGGGCGATGTTCTTCGCCTGCGAAGGAAAAGTCGCGCCGCGCAACTACCGCTTCCAGGTCGACCAGCACATTGGTCGGATTGGCCGGACTTTCCAGATAGATCAGCGCGACGCGGCCCAGGCCCTTGGCCTTCTCGATCACCGCGCCAATCTCTTCCTCGGTCGCGCCCGCGGGGAAATCCAGCCATTGCACGCCGAACTTGCCCAATATGCGCCCGATCAGCGATTCGGTCGCGGCATAGAGCGGCGCGGAATGCACGATCACGTCGCCCGGCTGCACCAGGGCGAGCAGGGTGGTCGCGATGGCCGACATGCCGCTGGAAAAGAGCAGGGCGTCCTCCGCCTCTTCCCAGACCGACAGCCGGTCCTCCGCAATCTCCTGATTGGGGCCGTTGAAGCGGGAATAGACGAGGCCCTCCGCACCGCCGGGGCGAATGCCCGTCACCCCTTCGAAATGCCGCTTGCCCGCCGCCGCGCTTTCGAAGGCGAAGGTGGACGTCAGGAAGATGGGCGGCTTCAGCGATCCTTCGGACAAAGTGGGGTCATAGCCGTGGCCCATCATCAGCGTCGCGGGCTTCAACTTGCGGCCTTCAATCTCCATGATCGGTTGCTTGGGACGGCGGCGGTTGCGCGTGGGCTCCGCGCCCGTGAGGTCGGCTTCGGTTTCGCCGGTCATCAATGATCTCCTGCATGTTCGCGGCGTCTGCTGCGCCGCTCCGATGGCAGGGAGTGTAACGCTTTTCGGGGGAAAGGGGCCAGAGGCGTTCGATAAGATTATTTCATGCAATCAAACTTAAATTACACGACACGCCGTGCTCCTGCGAAGGCGGGAGCCCAGTCCCGCCGCCCGAACTGGGCTCCTCCCTGCGCAAGGTCACGGAGCGATTGAAGCAAGGCAGCGTTGAATGGGCATGACCTTTGCGCGCTGCCGTCCTACACATCTCCCATGAACCAACGCCTACCCGAACCGCTGGAGCAATGGTTCACATCCCGCGGCTGGACGCCCCGTCGCCACCAGACCGACATGCTGGCCGCCGCCCGATCCGGCGATCACGCGCTGCTCGTCGCTCCTACCGGCGCGGGCAAGACGCTGGCCGGTTTCCTGCCCACCCTCACCGACCTGATCGAAAATCCGGGCGAAGGCCTCCACACCCTCTATGTCTCGCCGCTCAAGGCCCTTGCCGTCGACGTCCGCCGCAACCTCCTCACCCCTATCGAGGAAATGGACCTGCCGATCCGCGTGGAGACCCGCACCGGCGACACCCCCTCCGACCGCAAGGCCCGCCAACGCGCGCGCCCGCCCCAGATTCTGCTCACGACGCCCGAATCCCTCTCGCTGCTGCTGAGCTATGCCGACAGTTTCCTGATGTTTGCGGGGCTGAAGACCGTCATCATCGACGAGGTCCACGCCTTCGCCACCCAGAAGCGCGGCGACATCCTCAACCTTTCGCTGTCCCGGCTCCAGAGCATCAACCCCGGCCTTCGCCGCGTCGCCCTGTCCGCCACGGTCGCGGATGTCGACGCCTATCGCGCCTGGCTGGCCCCGGACGGCGACATCGGCGCCGTCACCCCCGTCATGGGCGAGGCGGGCGCCGATCCCCATGTCGCCATCCTGATCCCCGACGGACGCATTCCCTGGTCCGGCCATTCCGGCAAATATGCCGCCAAACAGGTGATGGAGGAAATTGAGCGCCGCGCCACCACGCTGGTCTTCTGCAACACGCGGGGGCTGGCCGAACTCATCTTCCAGTCCCTCTGGTCGGTGAACGAGGCGAACCTGCCCATCGCCATCCACCATGGCAGCCTGTCGATCGAGGCGCGGCGGAAGGTCGAATCGGCGATGGCGGCGGGAAAACTCCGCGCCCTGGTCGCCACCGCCTCGCTCGACCTGGGCGTCGACTGGGGCAATGTCGACTGCGTGATCCAGATGGGCGCGCCCAAGGGCAGTTCCCGCCTGCTCCAGCGCATCGGCCGCGCCAATCACCGCCTCGACACGCCCAGCGAGGCGATCCTCATCCCCGGCAACCGCTTCGAATATCTGGAGGCCCGCGCCGCGCTGGACGCGGTCGAGGCGGGCGAGCGCGACACCGACGATTTCCGCCCCGGCAGCCTCGACGTCCTCGCCCAGCATGTCATGGGCCTCGCCTGCGCCGCGCCCTTCCGCGAGGAGGAACTGCTGGCCGAAATCCGCTCCGCCACTCCCTATGGCGCGCTGACGGAGGAAGCCTTCGCCAATGTCCTCCATTTCATCGAAGGCGGCGGCTATGCCCTGCGCGCCTATGACCGATTCAAGCGGCTGACGCTTGGCGCCGACGGCCTGTGGCGCGTCTCCCATCCCCGCTTCGTCCAGCAGCACCGCCTGAATGCGGGCATCATCGTCGACCAGCCGGTGCTGGACGTCCGCTTCGCCAACGGCCGGAAACTGGGCACGGTGGAGGAGGGGTTCGCCGCCACGCTCCGCCCCGGCGACAGCTTCTTCTTTTCCGGCATCGCGCTGGAGGCGGTGCGGATGGACACGACCGACCTTGTCGTCCGCGCCACGTCCAAACAGGCGCGCATCCCCACCTGGGGCGGCACCCGCATGGCGATGTCGACGCGCCTCGCCGACCGGGTCCGTCATTTCCTGGCCGAACCCGACCAGTGGGGCCGCTTCCCGGACGATGTCCGCGACTGGCTGGAGGTGCAGAAATATCGATCCGCCCTGCCCGAACCTGGGCAATTGCTGATCGAGACCTTTCCCCATGAGGGCCGCCACTATCTCGTCTGCTACAGTTTCGAAGGCTGGAACGCGCACCAGTCGCTCGGCATGCTGCTGACCCGCCGCATGGACGCGCAGGGACTGATGCCGATGGGCTTCGTCTCCAACGACTATGCGCTCGCCGTCTATGGCCTGAAGCCGGTCACGGACCCGCAAAGCCTGTTTTCGGCCGACATATTGGATCATGAATTCATCCAATGGGTCGAGCAATCGAGCCTGCTCAAGCGCGCCTTTCGCGACGTGGCGGTGATCTCCGGCCTGATCGAGCGCCAGCATCCCGGCAAGCGCAAGACGGGGCGGCAGGTCACTTTCTCGACCGACCTCATCTACGACGTGCTGCGCAAATATCAGCCCGACCATCTGCTGCTGAAGGCCGCCTGGGCCGACGCCCGCGCCCGGATGACCGATGTGGGACGGCTGGGCGACCTGATCGACCGCGCATCGGCCACCATGCTGCATGTCGATCTCGACCGGGTAAGTCCGCTCGCCGTCCCGGTGCTCATCCTCATCGGACGCGAGCAGGTCGCCCAGCATGCGGTGGAGGACGCCCTGCTGATAGAGGCTGAAGCCCTGGTGGCGGAGGCCATGCGCCCGGATTGAAAGGACGGTGGAAGCGGCCATTCCCGGCCTCCCCATCATGTCAGGAAGGATACGGGAAGGGGGAGAGCGACATCGTCGCTCAATCCCCCTCTGCTCCCCGCTTCGCCGGTGCCGGTCTTTCCGGCGGCCCCTCTCCCAATATATTTTTAAGGCGCTGCGGTGAGCGGCCTCTGCTTATACCGGCGCGACGACAAAAAAAAAGGCCGATCCGAAGACCAGCCTGAAAGTTTTTAGGAGAGGATGCCTGAAAGGCAGGGCCTTCTTCGCCCAGATCGCGCAGTCCCGCAAATGCGAAGAAGCGATCTGCGATTGCACGAAACGCAATCATCCTTGAAAATCAGGGATTTTTCCAGGCGCGCCGGGCTTCCGGTGTCCGGCGGCGGCCCCGGAACCGGCGCAAAAATCCGTTTCACAGCGAAATGGGCAGTGGCTTTTTCGCATCAGGCCAAATGAAATTTCGGCAGGCGAAGGCGCATTCCATTCCTGCTAGCCTTGCTTCCTATGGGGCCAGACGCCCGATCCGTCCGCCGCGCAATCATGCGCCGCGTCCCGAAGATGCGGAAGCCCGCAGGCGCGGCAGGTCACGTAATCGCCCGCCTTCAGCCCGTGGCCCACCGCCACCCGCTCATCGAAGACATAGCAGTCGCCCCGCCACCGGCTATCTTCCTCCGGCATTTCCTCCAGATAGCGCAGGATGCCCCCGCGCAGATGATAGACCTCTTCAAATCCCCGCGCCCGGACCAGCGCCGTCGATTTTTCGCATCTGATACCGCCTGTGCAGAACATGGCGATGCGCGGCTTGCGGCCCTCCTCGCGCAGCTTTCCGGCAAAATCGTCGAACCAGGCCGGGAAATCGCGGAAAGAGCGCGTGCCCGGATCGATCGCCCCCTCGAAGCTGCCGACCGCCACTTCATAGGCGTTGCGCGTGTCGATGAGGACTGTGTCGGGATCGGCGATCAGGGCGTTCCACTCCGCCGGATCGAGATGCGTGCCCGCCTGATGCGCCGGATCGAGATCGCCCGCGCCCAGGGTGACGATCTCCGCCTTCACCTTCACCTTCATCCTGGCGAAGGGCGGGTCGTCGCCATGGGCATATTTGACGTCGAGGTCGGCGCAGCCCGGCAATGTCCTGATGTGCGCCACCAGCGCCGCGATCGCCCTGTCGTTTCCAGCGACCGTGCCGTTGATCCCCTCCGCCGCGACGATCAGCGTGCCGCAGGCGCCAAGATCGGCGCACAGCAAGCGCAAATCGCGGGCAATCGCCTCGGGATCGTCGAAGGCGGCGAAACGGTAGAGCGCGGCAATGGTGAAAGCGGATTTCATCGCAGCGCCCATAGCCGCTTCGCCGCCCTCTTGAAAGCGGCGGGGCAAGGGGGCATAGGCAGGGCATGGTTCCCCTTTCGTTCGCGGGTCACGATTTCCTGGCATTGCCGGAGGCCGCGCTGTTCTGGCCGGCGCGCTCCGCCTTGCTGGTGGCCGACCTGCATTTCGAAAAGGCGAGCTGGTTCGCCCGATCCGGACAATTCCTGCCCCCGCACGACAGCCAGGCGACGCTCGACATGGTGGAGATGCTGGTCCAGCGGACCGGCGCGCGGGCCGTCTGGTCGTTGGGCGACAGTTTTCACGATGCCGATGGCGCGGCGCGGCTCGACCCGACGGCGCGGGCAAGGCTGGCGGCGCTGACGGACAGGCTGGACTGGGTCTGGATCACCGGCAACCACGATGCCGGCATGGCGCAGGCGCCCGGCGGCGCCCGGTGCGCGGACATGCAGGTCGACGGCATATGGCTGCGGCACGAAGCGGATCCCGCCGATCCCCGTCCGGAGATTTCGGGGCACTTCCATCCCAAATTCCGCCTGTCGGTGCGCGGCCGCCACGTGTCGCGGCGCTGCTTCGTCGAATCGCGGACCAAGTTGATCCTGCCCGCTCTGGGAGCGCTAACGGGCGGTCTCGATGCCGGTCATGGGGAAATCCGCCGGGTAATGGGGTCGGGGGCGAGCGCCTTGTTGCCGGTCGCCGGTCGGCTGCTGCGTTTTCCCTTAGCGTAAGCGGACGTAGCGGAAACCGGAATTAAAGCTGTCTCCTTTAGGTAACAGTGCATGAAAATCCGGCCGCCATTTAGGATAAAAGCCCCTGAAAAGCAGCCATATCTTGCCTTCATGCTGCTGTGGCATCATAGTTCGACAATAATTTCGACGCGATGCAAAGTCGCGCGGTTTAGGTAGAGGGAGCATCATTATGAAGAAAAGCCTTTGGCTGATTTCTGTCGGTGCCATTGCATTGGGCAGCAGCGTTCCGGTCGCATGGGCGCAGGACAGCGGATCAGCCGTCGATTCCGAAAACGTCAACATCATCGTAACCGCGACCCGACGCGCCAGCCCGCTGTCCGACGTGCCGATCGCCGTGTCCGCCGTGACGTCGCAGGCGATGCAGAATAGCGGCGCGACAGACATTCGCGCGCTCAACCAATTGGCTCCCTCGCTGCTGCTCTCCTCCACGGGGACAGAGGCCAACGCCTCGGCGCGCATCCGCGGCATCGGCACGGTGGGCGACAATCCGGGGCTGGAAAGCTCGGTCGCGGTGTTCATCGATGGCGTTTATCGCTCCCGCACCGGCGCCGGCCTCAACGAACTGGGCGAGATCGAGCGGGTGGAGGTGCTGCGCGGCCCCCAGGGCACGCTGTTCGGGCGCAACGCGTCCGCCGGCCTCATCAACATCATCAGCAAGGCGCCGGAATTCACGCTGGGCGGAAAAGCCGAAGTCACCTACGGCAATTATGATTATTGGCGTCTGGCGGGCCGCGTCACCGGGCCGGTCACCGACAAGCTGGCGCTCAGCCTGGACGGCGTCTGGTCGAAGCGGGACGGCTTCTACGACCTGGTGAACGCCAGCGGCGCCAAGGTTGGGGAAACCAATGACCGCGACCGTTATTTCCTGCGCGGGCAGGCATTGTTCCAGCCGAATGACGCGCTCTCCATCCGTCTCATCGGGGATTATACCCATCGCGACGAAAGCTGCTGCGGCGCCCCCTATATCGAGACGCGGGAACGCCGCCCGGTCGCGGGCGGCGGCTACAGCACGGCGCCCTTCAACCGGATCGCCGCCATCCTGGCGGGGCAAGGCAGCGTCTTTGGCGCCGATCCCTATGATCGCGACCTCACCATCACGGCCGGCCGGAATTATGTGAGCAAGCTCAAGGATTGGGGCGTTTCGGGGGAGATCAACTATGACCTAGGCGGCACCAAGCTGACCAGCATAACCGCCTATCGCCATTACAAGAGCCAGGATTATGGCGATTACGACTATGGCGGGGCCGACCTGCTCTACCGCGATCCCAACACCCATCGTCAGTTCAAGACCTTCACCCAGGAACTCAGGGCGCAGGGATCGGCCTTCAACGATGTGCTCGACTGGCTGGTCGGCGGCTATTATGCGCATGAAAAGCTCACGCTGGAGGATAATATCGTCTTCGGCGCGGACTATGGCCGCTTTGCCGCCTGTCGCCTGATGGCGGGAGCGAGCGTCAACAGCAATTTGACGGCGGCGCAGCTTGCCGCTTGTGGCAGCGGGCTTGCGACGCAGGCGCTGATCACCGGCACGCAGGCGCAGCTTAACGCCGGCCTCATCCTTGCCGGCGTTCCAGCCTTGCAGGCCGGGGCGATTTCCACCGGCCTGGGCAACGGTCTCCGCGCGCTGGCCGCGATCCCGTCGGGCACCGGCGACGTTGCCTCGCTCTACCATCAGAAAAGCGAGAATTGGGCGCTGTTCACCCATAATATCGTCCACATCACCAGCCAGCTCGATCTGACGCTGGGCCTGCGCTACACCCATGAAAGCAAGCGTTTCTCGGCCGATTTCAACAATAACAACGCCACCTGCGCGGCCTTGCAAGCGTCCAGCCTTCCCGCCATCGCAACCAATGCGCAGCTCGGCAGCGCGGCGGCCTTGGCGGGCGGAATCCTGACCCTGGGTTGTCTCGGCAACGGGTCGACGGGGCTGAACGCGCTCGACCTCAACGACAAGATCAGCGACGGGGAATTTTCCGGCACCGCCGTCCTGTCGTGGAAGCCGATCCAGGAATTGCTGGTCTATGGCAGCTATTCGAAGGGCTATAAGGCAGGCGGCTACAATCTCGACCGCTTCCAGCTCGGATCGACGGGCCTGAACGCGGTGCCGGCCGTGTTCGCGCCGCGCACCAACGCCGACGTGACCAGCCTGCGCTTCGCCGCGGAAAAGGTGGACGCGTTCGAAGTGGGCCTGAAATATACCCAGCCCAAATGGAGCGCGAACATCGCCGCCTTCCGGCAGGAGTTCAAGAATTTCCAGTTAAACACCTTCAACGGCACCAGCTTCGTCGTGCAAAACATCAATGGCTGCGACGGGGCGCTGACGGCGGCGCGGACCTGCGCTGGCGGTGATGTGGGACCGGGCTTGATCAGCCAGGGCGTGGAACTGGAACTGTCGGCAACGCCGGCGCGGAACGTGCGGGTGGCCGGGGGCTTCACCTATGCCCGCGCCAAGTTCGCCAACCGCCTGGTCGGCAGCAGCAACGGAACGGTGCCGCTCGATCCGGCGCTGTTCCTGCTGCCGGGATCGATCAACTCCCAGGCGCCGGAAGTCGTGACGACAGTCAGCGCGGCCTGGACGCCTTCGCTTGGTTCCAACGGCCTGTCGGCGCTCTTCTATGTCGATGGGCGCATGAGCAGCGACTTCAACACCGGGTCCGACCTGTTCCCCGAAAAGCGGCAGGACGGCTATGCGGTGTTCAACGCCCGTGTCGGCATCCGCGGACCGCAGCAACGTTGGGCGGTTGAATTCTGGGGCCAAAATATCTTCAACCAGGACTATAGCCAGGTCGCCTTCAGCACCCCGCTGCAGTCGAGCAGCCCGTCCACCTCGACAACCGGCCAGTTCGCCCTGGGCGCACCGATGGCGAACCAGCTCATCTCCGCCTATCTTGCCGAACCCCGCACCTACGGCATCACTTTGCGCGGGAGTTTCTGATCATGCCCCTGCCGCTCCCCGGCGTCGGGCGGGCGGCAGGGCGCTCCCCGAACAGGGCCGTGCCGACGCGGATGTGCGTAGCGCCCAACATGATCGCGGTTTCATAGTCCCCCGACATGCCCATGGAGAGTCCCTCCAACCCCTCTTCGCGCGCCATCTTGGCGAGCAGCGCGAAGAAGGGCGCGGGTTCGATGTCGGCCGGCGGCACGCACATCAGGCCCAGCAGCGGAATGCCCGCCTCACGCGCCGAGCGGATCAGCGCGGGCACATCCGCGATCGGACAGCCGCCCTTTTGCGGTTCCGCGCCGATATTGACCTGAACGAAGCAGGGCACGCGCCTGTCCGCCGCATCCATCGCCCTGGCAAGCGCCGTCAGCAGCGACGGGCGGTCGAGCGAATGAATGACGTCGAACAGCGCGACCGCATCGGCCGCCTTGTTCGACTGGAGCTGACCGACCAGATGCAGTTGAAGGCCATCATGCTCATCCCGCAGGGCAGGCCATTTGCTTTCCGCTTCCTGCACGCGGTTCTCGCCGAAGACCCGCTGGCCCGCCGCGATCAGCGGACGGATGGCGTCCGCCGCCTGCGTCTTCGACACGGCGATCAGGGTGATGTCGTCGGCGGTGCGGCCGGTCAGGCTGGCGGTGCGGCCCATGGCGGCGCGTATCCCGGCCAATCTGTTCGCGGCCAGCCGGTCTGCGGCTTCGATGCTGTCGGTCGTCATGGGGGCTGCTATAGGCGATGGCCATGCAACGCCGCCACCGCAAAAAACTGCCGACGATCTGGTTGATGACCGACGAACGCGTCGGGGAGTCCGCCTTGCTGGCGGCTATCGATCGCCTGCCGAAGGGCAGGGCGGGGGTCATATTCCGGCACTATCGCACGGCGGCGGCGGAACGCCGCGCCTTGTTCGATCGGGTCGCCAGGATGGCCCGAAGGCGGCGGCTGGTGCTGATGCTGGGCGGCACGGCGGCGCAGGCGCGGGCCTGGCGCGCCGATGGCTGGCATGGCCGCGACCGGCGGAGGGACGGAAAGACGCTGCTCCACAGCAGGCCCGTGCATGACAAGCGGCAGATGGCGGAAGCCGCCCGCGCTGGCGCGGATTTCGTCTTCCTCTCGCCGCTTTTCCCGACGCGCTCGCATCCCGGTTCGCTTGTGTTGGGGCGGGCGGGATTCGCGGCCCTGGCGCGGCTGGCCCCCATGCCGGTGATCGCCCTGGGCGGAGTGCGCGCGGCGCATCGGCATATGCTGGCGGGCATGGGCGCCTCCGGCTGGGGCGCGATCGACGGCCTGTCGGTTGAGTAGTCGCGGCGGTGCAATGGGTGGAGGTGATTTCCGCCCTACCAGCCCAGTTCCGCGGCATGGTCCGGGTCGGCCAGCGCCGTCAGCCGTCGCGCGGCCCGTCGGGCGAAGCGCAGCGTTTCCGCCTTGCGCCGCGCCGCCGCCAGCGGCTCCATTGGCGCCGGACGCACCAGTTCGGCGTCATATCGGTCCGCGACGATCAGTCCCGTCCGCCCCGGCCATAGCGCCTCGCTTTCGAACAGCGACAGGTCGAAGCCGGAGGGCACGGCCCAGAAATAACGGTCGCAATAGTCGAAATAATCCGGCCATTTCATGTCGCCCAGCAGGTCGGCGCGACTGCACTTGATCTCCACGATGGTGATCCGCCCGGCCCCGTCCAGCGCCATGATGTCGGCGCGCCGGCCGTTGGGCAGCGGCACTTCCAATATCCCGCTCATGTCGTGGCGGAAGAACAGGCGCAGCGTACCCCGCGCCACGGCCAGCGCCGTGCCGTCGGTCAGGGGCGAACAACTGTCGGAAAGATCGGACTCCATATCCGCTTATTAGAACATGAAGGGAACAAAAGGAAAGGGCCGATTCGGGAAGCCCCCGAACCGGCCCTTCTTCACCCCCTGCGCGCTCGGCGCGAAACGGTCAGCGATAGAAGACGTGGTTGTCGATCGCGGCGAGCTGGCGCTTGCCCCAGCCCGGCGAAACGCGGCGCGCATGGAAATAGAGCGCGCCTTCCGCCTTGCTGTTCCAGCTATCCTCCATCGCGATCTGGGCGATGGCGACGGCCTCGCGCCAGCTTTCGCTGCCCAGGCGGATCGACGGCATGCCGTTGCCGCGCACGAAGCTGAACTGGCCGGGCTGATAGATGACGCCGCACAGGCTGTCGGCGAAGCGGCCGGAGCGGGCGCGGTTGATGATGACGCGAGCGACGGCCAACTGGCCTTCCAGGCTTTCGCCCTTGGATTCGAAATAGACGGCGCCGGCCAGGCACTTCATGTCGCCGGAAACATCCTCGGGCGCGCCCTGCGCGTCCACCAGGGCGGCGAGATTGTCCGCCTTCACATCGGCGCTGTCGGAAAGGGGAGCCAGCGGCTGCACGACTTCGCGCGGCGCGGCGAAAGTGACGGCGGGCTTGGCGCCGGCCGGAGCTGCATTCAGCTCATTGCTTCCCGGAAGGGAAAGGACCGACGGAGCCGCTTCGGAAGCGCTCGACATGTCGGCCGCAGTGACCGCCGCGGTAGCGGAAAGGGAAAATGCCGCGATGATCGCAGCCTTCAGACGAAAACTCATTACAACTCAAAATCGTGCGGTTCTTGGCCGGAAACGTCAAAAAACCCCTAGAACACCGACGTCCGGCCGCCCCCCGTCTGCGTGTTTACCGCATCCGCCCCCCATGGACGAAAACCGGCAACCTGCGCGTTGAAAGCGTCGGAGGCCTGTGCCCGCGCGAGGAAAATGAGTCAACGATTAACAGATCGTTTCAGCGGCGAACCGTTCCGCATCCGCGATGTCGAGTTCAATGACCCACAGATCGGGGTCCGATCCACGCCGACGCGCAAGATATTGGGCCATGGCCTCCTGCCCCTTTTCCGTATCGGGGCCGCAGCGGACCAGCCTGTAGCCGCCCGCATAATCAGGAACGCGCTCGAACAGGCCCTGTTCCCGCCCCTTTTCCAACGTCTGGAGCAGAATGGAGCCGCTGATCTCGTCCCCCTTCACCAGCACCGTGGCGAAGCCGCCCGCCGCGGCGCAGCGGCGCGTCAGCGCGCCGACCAGCATCGCGCTGGTCAGCCGCGCATCGGGTGGGTCAGTCGGCATAGCCGGGCAGGGACGACAAGGGGAATTGCGACCGCATGAAGGTGCCGGTGCCGCGCCCGACCTCCTCGCCATCGGCATCGATCAGGCTGGCTTCCGCGACATAGACGCGCCGCCTGCCGCTGATCCAGCGCCCTTCCGCCCTGATGCGGCCCGGCCCGATCGGGCGGGTGAACAGCAGGTTGAAGCTGGTCGTCAGCAGGAAACGGTCGCTGACCAGGCTGTTGGCGGCGTAGAAGGCCGCATCGTCCAGCATCTTGAAATAGACCGTGCCGTGCACCGCCCCCGCCGCGTGGAACTGGGTCTCGTCCACGTCGAAATGGATGATCGACCGGCCTTCTTCCGGGATCGTCAGTTGGGACCGGAACAGCCGGTTGATCGGTGCGGAGCGGTAGAGAGACTCCAGCGCCCGGAAATGCGCCTCCTCCCCGCTGGGCAGGGCGCTGGCGGCCGATTCCCGATCAGGCTGCGTCACGCGCCTCGCCACCGGCGAGCAGGGCATGAAGCGCCGCCGTCGACTTGGCGCCGCGCAACCGGGCGACCTGCCCCTCGTCGCGCAGGTAGCGCGAGACGCGGGCCAGCGTCTTGAGATGCTCGGCGCCCGAATCGATCGGGGAGAGGAGCGCGAAGACGATGTCCACCGGCGCTTCGTCTACCGCGTCGAAGGGAACCACCGGGTCGAGCAGGACGACCACGCCGCACATTTTCTGAAGGCCCGGAATCTTCGCATGGGGAATCGCGACTCCGCCGCCAAAGCCGGTAGACCCCAGCTTCTCGCGCTCCAGCAGCGCTTCCGCCACCATATCCGCTTCCAGGCCGTAGGCCTGGGCAGCCAGCGTCGCAACCTTCTGAAACAACTGCTTCTTGCCGTTCACCGAAAGGGCGGTGCCCAATGCATCCGGTGCGACGATATCGTTGAAATGAACCATGCCGAATCCCAGCCGAGCCGCGCCCAGCTTCGGAAAAATTGACGCAATGCCCGGATCTTTAAAGTCCGGCCCCATAGGCCGCCAGCCGACGCAGGTCAACCGGCGGCCGGGGGATGGCGATCAGGCCAGGCGGGGCTCGACCCAGCCGATGGTCCCGTCCTGCCGGCGATAGACCATGTTGTACGCCGCGGTCCCGGCATTGACGAACAACAGCGCGTTGGTGTTGCGCAGGTCGAGCATCATCACCGCATCCGACACGCTGGCTTCGGGAATGTCGACCTTGGTTTCCGCCACGATCAGCGGCGCTTCGGCCGGTTCCTCCTCATCGGCCGGGGATGCGAAAATCGTGTAGCCTGCGCCGTCAAGCTCCTCAACGCTGAAACCATTGGCCCGGTTCGCCTCGGCCGCGGCGGCCTGGGCGCTGCGGTCCTTCAGGCGGCGGAGGTAGCGGCGCAACTGCTTCTCGATCCGCTCGGCCGCCTGATCGAAGGCGGGATGCGCCTCCTGCGCCTCTCCGGCGCCCTTGAGGATCAGGCCGGTCATGACATGGCAGACGATGTCGCAATGGAAGGCGCCGTGCGGGGCCGGCCGGAACGTGACCTGGGCGGAAAGCGCGCGGGAAAAATATTTCTCGGCCATGGCCTCCAGACGGGTCCAGACATGCTGCTTGAGCGCGTCGCCCGTATCGACCTGATGCCCGGAAACACGAATATCCATATGCCTTCTCCTTATTCTTGCCGGACCGCCCGGGATTGGCGACCCGGTCGGCGTGGAGGCGTGAAGGCAGTGCATCCCGGACGGGATGCCTGTAATCAGGCCTCCTCAAGCCAGAGCGGCTTTTCCAGCGTCGCGACGAACGCTGCATGCCTCTCCAGCTCCTCCGCGCTTGCCGCAAAGACGCGCGCGGGACGAACAGGGCGAACCGCGACTTCCGCCGCAAGTTCCATATTTGCAACGCGTTTCTCTTCCTCCTGTGCAAGACCGAGGCCGATCTGACGGCCGCCGGTCAACTCGATGTAAAGCTGGGCCAGCAATTCGGCGTCGAGCAGCGCGCCATGCTTGATGCGGTGGCTGCGGTCGATGCCGTATCGGGTGCAGAGCGCGTCCAGGCTGTGCTTGGCGCCGGGGTGAAGCTGCCGCGCTATGGCAACGGTGTCGATCATCCGCGCCATCGACACTTCGGGCAATCCGCACAGCCTCAATTCGTGGTTGAGGAAGCCGAAGTCGAAGCGCGCATTGTGCGCGACCAGATGGCTGTCCTCCAGAAAGGCGAGCAGTTCCTCCACCCCATGGGAAAACAGCGGCTTGTCCCTCAGGAAGCTGTCGGACAGGCCGTGCACCGCCTCCGCCGCGGCCGGCATGGACCGTTGCGGATTGTAATAAGCGTGGAATGTGCGGCCCGTGGGAACCCGGTTGAGAAGTTCGATGCATCCGATTTCGACCAGGCGATCTCCGGAAGCTGGGTCGAATCCCGTCGTTTCGGTGTCGAAAATGATCTCGCGCATTGCCCTCTACACGACTCTTGCCGGACCCCTCTTATCGGCCTGTCTTCGCACCAAGGCAAGCGACCAGGCGGCGGACCTGGAAGCGGGTCTCCGCGAAGGTCGTCCCCGTGTGGATGATATAATCCGCCCGCCGCCGCTTTTCAGCATCGGGCGTTTGCAGATGGACAATCCGGCGGAATTTCGCAGCGGTCATGCCGGGCCGGGCCAGGACTCGCTTGCGCTGCTTCCACGCCGGGGCCGTGACGACGATGACGCCCGCCAGCTTGCGATCGCCATGCCTCTCGAACAGCAGCGGAATGTCCAGCACCACGAACCTGCGCGATCGGTTCCTTTGCAGGAACGCCCTGCGGCCCTGCTGCACGGCGGGATGGACGATGGCCTCCAGCGCCTTCAATTCCTGCGGATGGCCAAAGACCGCCGCGCCCAGCTTCGCCCGGTCGACGCCCCTTGGACCCGTCGTGCCGGGAAAGCGCGCCTCTATCGCCGGCAGCAGCGCGCCGCCCGGCCCCTGCAGGCGATGCACCTCCGCATCGGCATCGAACAGCGGGACGCCTTCCCGCCGCAACATGGCCGCGACGGCGGACTTCCCCATGCCGATGGAGCCGGTGAGACCGTAGATCTTCATCCCATCATCTTCATGAATCTCAGGCGGCAAGCAGCAGGGCGCGCAATTCCTCGTCCCGTTCGCGCGGCGCCTGCGCATCGAAGAAGATGTCGAAGGCCAGCGCCGCCTGCCCGATCAGCATCTCCAGCCCGTCGAGGGTCTTCAATCCGTTCATGCGCGCCGCCTTGAGCAACTGCGTCTCCAGCGGAGCATAGACGATGTCGTAGACGGTCGCGTCCGGGTTCAGGGGCGAAAGGTCAAGGTCCAGCACCGGCTGGCCCGCCATGCCGAGCGAGCTGGCGTTGACGATCAGGTCCGCGCCGGGCAGCGCGTCGGTCATGCCGATCACCCGGCCCTTTACCCCCGCGCGGTCGAGCAGCGCCTGCCCCTTCGCCGCATCCCGCGCCATGACCGTGATGTCCGGCACGCCCAGGCTGGTCAGCGCGAACAGGATCGCCCGCGCCGCGCCGCCCGCGCCCACAAGCACGGCGCTCTGCCCCTTCCACTTGTCGCGCAGCAGCGGCTGGAGGAACCCGCCCGCATCGGTGTTGGTGCCGATCAGCGGCCCGCCCGTCTCGCTGGCGATGGTGTTCATCGCGCCGATCCGCTCGCGCACCCCGCCCGGATCGTCGGTATAGTCCATCACCGCGATCTTGTGCGGGATGGTGACGTTGCAGCCCAGCCAGTCCGGATCGGCCCGCCGGGCGAGGAAATAGGCGGCCAGACCCTCGCCGGTGACATGGGTTTTCCGATACTCCGCCTCTATTCCCAGGGCATCCAGCCAGAAATTGTGGATCAGCGGCGACTTGCTGTGCGCGATCGGATCGCCGATCACCTCGGCATAGGGGAGCTTGTCGGTCATGACTCCAGAACGCCCCGGATGCGCAGAAAGTCAAGCAGGGGCAGCAGCGGCAGGCCCTGAATCGCGAACTGGCTGCCTTCGACCCGGCTGAAAAGCTGCGCGCCCGGTCCCTCTATCCGGTAGCAGCCGACGCACCAGCGGCATTGCTCCCAGTCGCCGTCGAGATAGTGCGCGATGAAAGCGTCGGACAAGGGGCGCACCGTCATCCGCACTCGCTCTATATGCCGCCAGATCGGTTCACCGTTAAGCGCGATCACCGCCGCGCTGTGGAGATGATGGACCCGCCCGGAAAGCAGCTTCAATATCCGCTCGGCATCGCTGCGGTCGACCGCCTTGTCGATCATGGCGCCGTCGTCCAGGCTGAGCGTCTGGTCGCAGCCCAGCACCAGCGCGCCCGGCACCCGGCGCGACACGCGCAGCGCCTTGAGTTCCGCCAGCGCATCGGCCAGTTGCCGGGCGTCCAGCCCGTCGGCGCGCAGGGCTTCCTTGGCCGCTTCCTCGTCGACGCCGGGCGAGAGCGCCTCGAACGGCACTTGCGCCGCTTCCAGCAGCGCCCGGCGGCTCGCGCTTTGCGACGCCAGCACGATCATGGTCTCATGCTCCTTCCGCCAGAACGCGGTCGTTGAACAGGTTGATGATGGCGGCCGCCGCTTCCTCGATGGAGCGGCGGGTCAT
Organism: Sphingobium sp. TA15; assembly: GCF_037101235.1. NCBI lineage: Bacteria > Pseudomonadati > Pseudomonadota > Alphaproteobacteria > Sphingomonadales > Sphingobiaceae > Sphingobium > Sphingobium sp. TA15. The sequence continues at coordinate 2,795,829 of NZ_AP025355.1, read as the reverse complement.
GTCGATCACCGGCCAGCCATTGTCCGCGAACATGCGGCGGGCGAAGGCCAGTTCCTCCTGCACCTTGTCCAGATTGACATAGCTGGTTTCGGGCGCCTGGTTGAGCGAGAGCAGGCGATTTCGGCGGATCTGCACCAGCCGTTCCGGGCTGACCGTCAGCCCCACCACCATCGGATGCTTCAACGAATAGAGGGCGGGCGGCGGCGGCGACTGGATCACCAGCGGGATATTGGCGGTCTTGTACCCGCGATTGGCGAGATAGATGGAGGTCGGCGTCTTGGAGGCGCGGGAGACGCCCGCCAGCACGATATCGGCCTCCTCCCAATTTTCATGGCCGACGCCGTCGTCATGGGCGATGGTGAACTGGATAGCCTCGATCCGGGCGAAATAGGCTTCGTCCAGGATATGCTTGCGGCCGGGGCGGTTGCGGGTTTCCTGCCCCAATATGTTGGAAAGGGCGTCGGTCACGCTGTCCAGCGCGGCGACATGCGGCAGGCCGAGCGCCCGGCAGCGCGTCTCCAGCCGCCGCCTGAGCTGGTGGTTGGACAAAGTGAAGAGCACGAGGCCCGGATTGGCGGCGATTTCCTCCATGATGCGGTCGAGATGGACGTCGGAGCGGACCATCGGCCAGAAATGGCGCACCGCCTCCACATTCTCGAACGCGCCGATGGCCGCCTTGGCGATATTCTCCAGCGTCTCGCCGGTGGAGTCCGAAAGCAGGTGGAGATGGATGCGCGACATGAACAATATCTCTGTGGGGAGGTTGTGGATAAAGCAAGGGATAGGTTGCGGGGAAAATCAGGCGTTTGTCGCCCTCCCCGATTCCGGGAATCTTGTCCACAGCCCGCCAACAGATGGAAATTAAAATCCACAGCCTGTGGATAAGGGGGATAAGCGAACTGACTCGGACCGGAATCGGCGACTCCGGGGAGTCAAGTTGTTGGCAAATCCGGGCACAGCGCATAAACCCCGCTGCCAACCGCCCTACTATCTCCATCATCCTTCTGAATCTAAATATAAGAGAGTTTATGACGGGACCAGATGCCGGCCTTTCGAACGGCCCGATGCCCAAGCCGTTGCTTTCGGTCCTGAAAGGCGCGCTGCCTGCCGTGCCGCCCATGTGGCTGATGCGCCAGGCAGGGCGCTATCTGCCGGAATATCGGGCCTTGCGGGCGGAAAAGGGCGGATTCCTCGAACTGGTCTATGACAGCGCGGCGGCGGCGGAAGTGACGCTGCAGCCGTTGCGCCGTTTCGGTTTCGACGGCGCGATCCTGTTTTCCGACATTTTGATCGTGCCCTATGCGATGGGGCAGGATCTCTGGTTCGAGGCCGGGGAAGGGCCGCGTCTGGCGCCGATCCTGGCGGAGACGGACCTGTCGACCCTGAAACCCGATTTCAGCCGCTATGAGGCGGTCTATGAGACGGTCCGGCAGGTGAAGGCCGCATTGGACCCGCAAGTCACCTTCCTGGGCTTTGCGGGCAGTCCCTGGACCATCGCCACCTATATGGTCGCGGGTCAGGGCAGCAAGGACCAGGGCGCGGCCCGCCGCATGGCCTATCGGCAGCCCGATAAATTCGGCGCGATCATCGATGCGATCATCGATGCGACGGTGGTCTATCTGTGCGGCCAGATCGAGGCGGGGGTCGAGGCCGTGCAGCTTTTCGACAGTTGGGCGGGCAGCCTGGCCCCGCTGGAGTTCGAGCGCTGGGTGATCCGGCCCAACCGGCGGATCGTGGAGAAGCTGAAGGCGATCCATCCGGATATTCCGGTGATCGGCTTTCCCAAGGGCGCGGGCGCGAAACTGGCGGACTATGCGGTCGGGACCGGGGTCGACGCGGTCGGCGTGGACGAGACGGTCGATCCGCACTGGGCCAACCGCGTGCTGCCGCAGGGGCTGCCGGTGCAGGGGAATCTCGATCCGCTGGCGCTGATCGCCGGGGGCAGGGCCGTGGAAGAGGCCGTCGACAATATCCGCGCCGCCTTTGCCGGGCGGCCCCATATCTTCAACTTGGGGCATGGGATATTGCCCGACACCCCCATTGATCATGTCGAAGCGCTGCTTAGCTATGTGCGGGCAGCGGGAGACTGAATATGCCTTATCTGGGAGCAGCCTATTTGTGGGTCAAGGCCGCGCATGTCATCTTCGTCATCTTCCTGATGGCGGGCCTGTTCATGATGCCGCGCTTCTTCGTCTATCACCAGCAATGCCCGGTGGGATCGGATGAGGACAGGAAGTGGATCGACCGGGAAAGGCGGCTGCTCAAGATCATCCTGAACCCGTCGCTGCTTCTGGTCTGGGTCTTCGGCCTGATGCTGATGGTGGAGATCGGCGCCTGGCATTTCGGCTGGTTCCACCTGAAATTGCTCTTCGTGCTGGGCCTGTCAGGCTATCATGGCTGGATCTCGGGTTATGCGAAGAAGCTGGCCAGGGGGGAGCGGCCGCTCAGCGAGAAGCAATTGCGGTTGCTGAACGAGATTCCGGGAATCGCGGCTGCGGTGATCGTGATCGCGGTGATCGTGAAGCCGTTTTGACCAACTGACCGGATGCGACGTGCTCCTGCGAAGGCAGGAGCCCAGTTCCGCCGTTTCAACTGGGCTCCTGCCTTCGCAGGAGCGCGATGTGATTCAGGCCGGATCGACCGGGATATTGTCGATCAGGCGCGTCTTGCCGAGTTTCGCCGCGCCCAGCAGCCTTGCGGGACGGTCCAGCGCCGTCATCGGTTCCAGAGTAACCGCGTCGCACAGCGTCACATAGTCGATGGGATCGAAGCCATGCGCCGCCAGCAGGGCGATGGCCTTGGCGATGGCTGCTTCCACGGTCGCGCCTTTTTCCATCTGCCGCGCCGCTTCGCCCAGGGCGCGGGGCAGGGCGAGCGCGTCCTTGCGCTCCTCCTCGCTGAGATAGGCGTTGCGCGACGACAGGGCCAGGCCATCCTCGGCCCTTTGGGTGGGCACGCCGACAATCTCGATCGGCACGTCCAGATCGCGGACCATCCGCCGGATCACGGCGAGCTGCTGATAATCCTTTTCCCCGAACAGGGCGACGTCCGGGCGGACCTGGTTGAACAGCTTGGTCACGACCGTCGCCACGCCGTCGAAATGGCCGGGCCGGGCCGCGCCGTCCAGCCCCTCGGTCACGCCGGAGACGGAGATGTTGGTGGCATAGCCCACAGGGTACATGACGTCGACCGTCGGCGCCCAGAGGATGTCGACTCCGGCGGCCTGCAGCATCTGCGCGTCCTTCGCCTCCCGCCGGGGATAGGCGTCCAGATCCTCGTTCACCCCGAACTGGCGGGGATTGACGAAGATCGACACCGCCACATGGCCCGCATGTCGCCGCGCTTCCTCGACCAGCGCCATATGCCCGTCATGCAGCGCGCCCATGGTGGGCACCAAAGCGAGCGGTTTTCCGTCGCTTTTCAGCGCATCGACGGCGGCGCGCAGCGAAGGCAGGTCACGGAGGATTTGCACGACAGGAACGGCTCCGATAAGGGCAGCGATAGGGGTATATCCTGCTAAGGCATGACCGGCTGAAACGGTCAACAGACAATGCGACAATCAACGGGGTAATGAAGGTCCGATGGCGAACGCCCAAACGCACCATATCGTCTTCGCCAATGAGAAGGGCGGGACCGGCAAGTCGACGACCGCCGTGCATACGGCCATCGCGCTGACGGTATTGGGTCATCGCGTCGGCATGATCGACCTCGACCCGCGGCAGCGCACCATCACCCGCTATATGGAGAATCGGGCGGAGACCGCGCGCCGCCGCGGCATCGACCTGCCGACTCCGGACTTCGCGGTGTTCAAGGGCGACAGCGTCGAGGCGCTGGAGGAACAGGCGGCGGCCATGGCTGAAGGCAAGGATTTCCTGGTCATCGACACGCCCGGCCGCGACGATGATTATGCCCGCCACATGGCCGCCCGCGCCAACACGCTGGTGACGCCGATGAACGACAGTTTCGTCGATTTCGACCTGATTGGGCAGGTGGACGCGGAAACATTCAAGGTGAAGCGCCTGTCCTTCTATTCCGAACTGATCTTCGAGGCGCGCAAGACCCGCGCCAAGGCGGACGGCGTCACCATCGACTGGGTGGTGCTGCGCAACCGCGTCCAGCATCATGACGCCCGCAACAAGAAGCGGGTGGGCGACGCGCTGATGGAGCTTTCCCGTCGCGTCGGATTCCGCGTGATTCCGGGCCTTTCGGAGCGGGTGATCTTCCGCGAACTCTTTCCGTCGGGGCTGACCCTGCTGGACAAGGGGCATCTGGGCGAACTGGGCGTCAGCCATATCGCCGCCCGGCAGGAACTGCGCGAGATGGTGTCGGGCCTTGCCCTGCCTTCGCGGGTCGAGGCCGCGCCGCTGGACATGCTCGGCGCGGCCTGATGGGTCTGCTGGCGCTGCTTCTGATCGGGCTGGCGGCTTGGCTGATCTGGACGGGACGGTTGCAACGCATGAGCGCGAAGGATGGCATGGCGCTGGGCGCCGCTCTGGTCGGCGCGGTCGCGGCCGCCAAGGGCAAGCCGCTGGTCGGCGCGCCGCTGCTCATCGGGGCCACCTTGTTCTTCCTGGCCAGAAGCCGGCGGGGCAAGGCGAAAGCCGGGCCGGGCACGCCCGCGCCGCAAGCCGTTTCGTCCCAGGCGGTGAACGACGCGCGCAAGCTGTTGGGCGTGGGACCGGACGCCGACGCCCGCGCCATCCGCGCCGCGCATCGCCGCCTGATCGCCTCGGTCCATCCGGACAAGGGCGGCACCGAAGCGCTGGCGGCCCAGATCAACGCCGCGCGCGACCTGCTGATCGAGGAAGCCGCGCAACGCCGTTGAAGCCAAGGGAGAGGATGCCATGGCCCATCGCTTTCATCCCACGCTCCTGCGCGAATATGACATTCGGGGCGTGGTGGGCCGCACGCTGGGCGAGGCGGATGGCTATGCCGTGGGCCGCAGCTTCGGCACGATTGTCAGGAGGATGGGCGTCAGGCGGGCAGGCGGATCAAGGGTCGCGGTCGGCTATGACGGGCGGCTGAGTTCCCCGGCGCTGGAACAGGCGGTCGTGCAGGGCCTGCAGGATTCCGGAACCGATGTCGTGCGCATAGGCCTCGGCCCGACGCCCATGCTCTATTATGCCGAAGCGGCGCTCGATGTCGACGGCGGCGTGCAGATAACCGGCAGCCACAATCCCGCCGATCATAACGGCTTCAAGCTGGTATTTCAGCACCAGGCCTTTTTTGGGGCGGACATCGCGGATCTGGGGAGCATGGCGGCGGCGGGCGACTGGAGCGACGGCGGGAGCGGAAACAGAGGGCAGGTCGAGACTGTCGCCGTCATGGACCGCTACGTCGCCCGGCTGGTGCAGGGGTTCGACGGCGCCGCCTGGCGCATTGGCTGGGACGCGGGCAACGGCGCCGCCGGGCCGGTCGTGGACAAGCTGGTCAAGCTCCTGCCAGGTGAGCATCATGTGCTTTTCACCCAGATAGACGGACATTTTCCCCATCATCACCCCGATCCCACTGTCGAGGCGAATCTGGCGGACCTGAAAGCGCTTGTCCGCGCCAAGAAGCTCGATTTCGGAGTGGCTTTCGACGGAGACGGGGACCGGATCGGCGTGGTGGACGGCAAGGGGCGGGTAATCTGGGGCGACCAGTTGCTGGGCATCTTCGCCGAACTGGTGCTGAAGGACCGCCCGAACGCCACCATCGTCGCGGATGTGAAGGCCAGCCAGGCCCTGTTCGACCGCATAGCCGCGCTGGGCGGGCGGCCGCTGATGTGGAAGACGGGCCACAGCCTGATCAAGTCCAAAATGAAGGAGATTGCCGCTCCGCTGGGCGGCGAGATGACCGGCCATATCTTCTTCGCGGACGATTATTACGGTTTCGACGACGGGCTTTATGCGGCGGTGCGCCTGATCCGGGGTCTGACCCGACTGGGCCGCAGCGTCACCGCCCTGCGCGACGAAATGCCGAACATGGCGAATACGCCCGAACTTCGCTTTCCAGTGGCGGATAGCCGCAAGTTCGCGGTGGTGGAGGAGGTCCGCGCCCGCTTGCAGGCCCTGGGCGCGAACGTCGACGAAACCGACGGCCTGCGGGTCGTCGCGCCCGATGGCTGGTGGCTGCTCAGGGCCTCCAACACCCAGGACGCGCTCGTTGCCCGCGCCGAGGCGAAGGATGAGGAAGGGTTGGCGCGCCTGGTCGCGCAGATCGACGCCCATCTGTCCGATTCGGGCGTGATTCGGATTTCGCGAGCCGATTCCTGATCCCGGCGACAGGCAGATCGCCAGGAGAAACATATTTTTACGCCAGGGAAACAAGGATATAAGGGGGCAGTTGCAGAAAACGCAACCAGGGGTCAGCTTTTCGCATTTGCGAAATGCGCCGCTGCACCGCAAAAGGAAAAGGCCTTTCAGGCATCCTCTCCTAAAACTTTCAAGCCGTCCTCCGGGGCGGCTTTTTTTTTGCCTTTTTGCCCTCCCTTTTTTCGCTTCCTGCCGTAGCGTCGTTTCGCATTTTCGGCGATCCAGCGCGTGAAATCCCCGTAAATTAGGGCTTTTCGAACGATAATTTAACCATATTGCTAATAGGGCGCGGCTTTAAAGGCATCATTTTTCCGGTGAAAGCCATTTGCCGCAAACACGTTTGAAGAGAGGTTTCATCATGCCATTGCGCCGCCCCATCCTCGCCAGTCTCCTGCTGTCGGGCGCATTCGCAGCACCCGTCCCGGCTCTGGCGGGTGGTTTCTACCTTCAGGAACAGGCGCCAAAGGAAACCGGCCGGGCAATGGCCGGCGCCGGCGCTGCGGCGGACGATCCGTCCGCCATCTATTTCAATCCCGCGGCCATGACGCAATTGCCGGGCATCCAGACCTCGGTCGGCGGTATCGCGCTCATGGCCTCCGCCCACCAGGCCAATCGCGGCACCTACCGCACCGTTCCCACCGTGCCGGGCGCGCGGGTGCCGGTGACCGGCAATGACGGCGGCCAGCCGTTCGAAAAGGTCATTCCCATCCCCAGCTTCTACGTCACGGCGCAGGCGACCGACCGGCTGTGGCTTGGCCTGGGGGTCAATGCGCCCTTCGGGTTGAAGCTGGATTATGACGACGGCTTTTTCGGCCGTTACGATTCGATCTACACCGACCTCAAGACCTATAATATCCAGTCCAGCGCAGCCTATGGGCTCAACGACAATTTCTCGATCGGCGGCGGCGTCGACGTGCAATATGTGAAGGCGACCCTCACCAACGCGCTGCCCCAGCTTTCGCCGTTGATCCCCACCGACGGTTTCGCCCGGTTGAAGGGCGACGACTGGACGGTCGGCTGGAATGCGGGCCTGTTCTACACCAATGGCGACACCAATGTGGGCGTCTCCTACCGTTCCGGCGTCAATCACAAGGTGACCGGCACGCAGAGCATTTCCGGCCTTCTGGGTCCGATCGCCTCGGCCAATGGCGTTTTGGACGCTTCCGCGCCGCTCGACCTGCCCGACATCGTCACGGTCGGCTTCATGCATCGCCTGACGCCGAAGCTGCGCGCCATGATCAGCGCCCGCTGGTACAATTGGTCGAAGTTCAAGGGCATCGCCATCACCTCCGCCGCCGGGACCAGCAACAAGGAACTGGATTACAAGGACAGCTACAGCGTCAGCCTGGGCGGAGAATATGACGTCAGCCCGGCCTTGACCCTGCGGGCGGGCACGATGTTCGACCGCTCGCCCACCAATCCGCAGCATCTGACGACCCGCGTGCCCGACGGCGATCGGACCTGGCTGTCGGCCGGCGCGACCTATAATATCTCGCCCGCCTTTGCGCTGAACCTCAGCTATGCCCATAATTTCGTGGAGAAGGCGAACATCATCCGTCCGGACAGCTATTATCCCGCGCCCGCAACGGTGACGGCGACCACCCTGTCGCAGACCAGCGGCAATGCGGACCAGATCGGCGCTTCTTTGACGGCGCGTTTTTGATGGGAGCGGCACCGGCCTTCGCCCCCCGACCGCCCAGACATGGTAGCCTATGGGCGGTCGGGTAGGGGTAAGGGCCGGTGCCGCACGTTTCAGCTCTGCTGAAACGCAAAACAGCTCGCGCTTCTAAAGTTCGCGGTAAATCCCTATAGGGGCTCCATCACCACGGAGCCCCTTTTTCATGTCCGACCATAATCCCGGCCTGCGTCCCTGGCGCGACATCGCCCGCAGGCAATGCCGCCAGATCATGGTCGGCAATGTTCCGGTAGGCGGCGGCGCGCCGGTCACGGTGCAGACCATGACCAATACGCCCACCGATGACGTCAGGGCGACCGTCGACCAGATCCGCCGTTGCGAGGAAGCGGGCGTGGACATCATCCGCGTCTCCTGTCCCGACGAGGCGTCGACCGCGGCGCTCAAGCAGATCGTCCGCGCCGCCCGCGTGCCGATCGTCGCGGACATTCATTTCCACTATAAGCGGGCTCTGGAAGCCGCCGATGCGGGCGCGGCCTGTCTGCGCATCAATCCGGGCAATATCGGCAGCGAGGCGCGGGTGAAGGAAGTGGTCGACGCGGCCAAATCCAACGGTTGCTCGATCCGCATCGGCGTCAATGCAGGCAGCCTGGAAAAGGATCTGCTCGAAAAATATGGCGAGCCTTGCCCGGAAGCGCTGGTCGAAAGCGCGCTCGACCATATCAAGCTGCTCCAGGACCAGGATTTTCACGACTATAAGGTGGCGGTGAAGGCGAGCGACGTCTTCCTGGCCGTCGCCGCCTATATGCAACTGGCCGAAGCGGTGGATTGCCCGCTGCACCTGGGCATTACCGAGGCGGGCGGGCTGATCGGCGGCACGGTGAAAAGCGCCATCGGCATCGGCAACCTGCTCTGGGCCGGGATCGGCGACACGATCCGCGTTTCGCTTTCCGCCGAGCCGGAGGAAGAAGTGCGGGTCGGTTACGAGATATTGAAGTCGCTCGGCATCCGCACGCGGGGCGTGAAGGTCATCTCCTGCCCCAGTTGCGCGCGCCAGGGATTCGACGTGATCCGCACGGTGCAGGCGCTGGAGGAACGGCTCCAGCATATCCACACGCCGCTGTCGCTGTCGGTGCTGGGCTGCGTGGTGAACGGCCCCGGCGAGGCGCGGGAGACCGACATCGGCCTGACCGGCGGCGGCGCGGGCAAGCATATGGTCTATCTGTCGGGCCTGACCGATCATACGGTGCAGGACGAAGGCATGATCGACCATATCGTCGGCCTGGTGGAGGCCAAGGCGGCGGAGATCGAGGCGGCCAAGCTGGAGGCCGAAACCACCGATGCCGGAAAGGCGGAAGCGGCGGAATAAGCCGTTCCCCGTCCCCATGACTGCGCCCCGCTCCCTCGCCCTTCCCTTTGCCGTCTGCTGCCTGGGGGTCGCGCTGTTTTCCGTGATGGATGCGGTGATGAAGGGATTGAGCCTCTCCATCGGCCTGTTCGACGCGCTGTTCTGGCGCGCCGTGGCGGGCAGCCTGTTGGGGCTGGCTCTGATGCTGCTGACGCGGCAGCGCTGGCCCGATCGGGCGGTGTTGCGGCTGCACATGCTGCGCGGGGCGGTGGTGGCGGTGATGGCCAGCCTGTTCTTCTGGGCGATCATGCGGATGCCACTGGCCGAGGCCATCGCCCTGTCCTTCATCGCGCCGCTGGTCGCGCTCTATCTCGCCGCCCTGCTGCTCAAGGAGAGGATCGGGCGGCGGGCCATCGGCGCGTCTTTGCTGGGGCTGGTCGGCGTCGCGGTCATCCTGTCGGGTCGCGTGCGGGGCAATTATGATACGGACGCGCTGTTGGGCGCGGGCGCGGTCCTCGTTTCGGCGGTGCTGTTCGCCTGGAACCTCATCCTCCAGCGGCGGCAGGCGCAGCTTGCTTCCCCGATAGAGGTCGCCTTCTTCCAGCATGTCGTGATGCTGGGGCTGTTCGTCCTTTTCGCGGCGCTCGTCCAGGTCAGGCCGGTCGTGCCGGCGCCGCCCTCATGGGCGCTGGTGGCGCTGGCCGCGACGCTGGCCTTCACCTCGCTCGCCGCGCTTGCCTGGGCCTATGCGCGGGCGGAGGCGCAACTGTTGATCCCGGTCGAGTATAGCGCCTTCCTCTGGGCCGCGATCATCGGCTGGCTTGCCTTTGGCGAACGGCTGACCCTGACCACCCTGGCCGGCGCGCTGCTGATCGTGGTGGGATGCCTGATCGCGTCCCGTGCAGGGCCGGCCCAGGCATCGCATGTCGAACCGTCCGTCGCCTGAAAGGAAAAGCATGTCCGTCACCATCCGCGAGGCCGTTGCCGCAGACATCGGTGCGATTCACGGCTTTATCCTCGCCCTGGCCGACTATGAGAAGCTGTCGCATGAGGTGAAGGCCGACCGCGCCAGCCTGGACAAATATCTCTTCGGCCCGCGTCCCATGGCAGAGGTGTTGATCGCGGAAAATGATGGGGAGGCCGTCGGCTTCGCCCTTTTCTTCCACAATTTCTCCACCTTCGAAGGGCGGCCGGGACTTTATCTGGAGGATCTGTTCGTCATTCCCGAAGCGCGGGGCCTGGGCGCGGGCAAGGCGCTGCTTTCCCGCCTCGCGCAACTGGCGCTGGAGCGGGATTGCGCGAGGCTGGAATGGTGGGTGCTGGACTGGAACGAACCGTCCATCGCCTTCTACCGTTCGCTCGGCGCGCGGCCGATGGACGAATGGACGGTGCAGCGCGTCGACGGCGAAGCGCTCAGCGCCCTCGCCTCAGCGCATCCTGCACGCTGACGCCCAGCAGGACGGCGGTGAAGGCCCCCAGCGCGACGACGACAAGGGCGGGGTAGAGGGCGGCGATCATGGCGAAGTCTCCTTTCGCCGGACTTTTGCGCTGACCCGCCGCCCGCCGACATACGGATTGTTACGGAGTCAGCGAGACGAGCCGAGGGGTCGGACTCTTGACGGGGACTCCCCGCTCGGCGCATTGTCCCCGGACGGAACATTTGGGGGACATGGAGGCCATGGCTGTCAGCCGCGGAGCCAAGCGCACGCCGGAATGGCGCGAAATGCTGAAACGCAGCCTGATCCGCAGCGGCGCGCTGATCGGATCGATCGCGCTGTTGCTGGCGACCCTGTTCCTGGCGCTGGCGCTGCTCAGCTATCAGCCGAGCGACCCGTCGATGAACACGGTCGCGGGCGACCATGTGCAGAATATCATGCAGGCGCCCGGCGCATGGGTGGCGGATTTCCTGCTCTGGCTGCTGGGCGTGCCGGTGGCGCTGGTGCTGCCGCTGATGGCGATCACCGCCCGGCGCCTCTGGGGCGACCAGGACATGAGCGGGTGGAAGGGGCAGTTCGGCAAATGCTTCGCGGGCATCGCGCTGATCGGCATCGCGCTGGCTCTGTTCCAGACCAATCCGCTGGTCGGCCTTCCCGCCGGGTGGGGCGGCATCATCGCGCTGGTGACGGCGCGGGGCGTGGCCAGCCTGACCGCGCAGATGCCCGCCGCGCAGGGATGGATCACCGGCGTCCTGATCGTGCTGACGCTGATCGCGGGCGCTGTCCTGTGGTATCGCAGCCTGGCGCTGGAAAAGCCGATCATCGCCTTGCGCAGGCCTTCCCTGCCGCGCCTCAGCTTGCCGAAGCCGACATTCGCTCTGGCCGGTCCCGCGCCGGCTGTCGACGCCGATGAAGAGGACGATGTTTTCGAGCGCGTAGCGACGCCGCGCAAGACCGTTTCCAACGAACCCAAGCCGCCGATCAACATCCAGACGCCCAAGCCCGCGCCGGCGCAGCGCCCCATGGCGCCGGTGTCGCAGGACGATCTGTTCGGCCACAGCTCCCTGCCCTCGCCCGACCTGCTGAACCCGATCCCCGCGAGCCAGGGGCAGAAGATCGACAAGGCCGCGCTGGAGCGCAATGCGCGCCTGCTGGAATCCGTGCTCGACGACTTCCATGTGAAGGGCAATATCGTCGAGGTCCGGCCCGGCCCGGTCGTCACCATGTATGAACTGGAGCCTGCGCCCGGCATCAAGGCGAGCCGGGTGATCGCGCTGGCCGACGACATCGCCCGCAACATGTCGGCGCTTTCGGCCCGCGTGGCGACGATTCCGGGGCGCACGGTGATCGGCATCGAACTGCCCAACGCGAACCGGGAGGGCGTGTCCTTCCGCGAACTCATCACCAGCGAGCAGTTCGGGGCGGAGGCGACGCTGCCGATCATCCTGGGCAAGAATATCTCCGGCGAGCCGATCATCGCCGACCTGGCGCCGATGCCGCATCTGCTGATCGCGGGCACGACGGGTTCGGGCAAGTCGGTCGGGCTGAACGCGATGATCCTGTCGCTGCTCTACCGCATGACGCCGGACCAGTTGCGGCTGATCATGATCGATCCCAAGATGCTGGAACTGTCGACCTATGACGATATTCCGCATCTGCTGTCGCCGGTGGTGACGGAGCCTGCCAAGGCGATCCGGGCGCTCAAATGGGCGGTGGAGCAGATGGAGGATCGCTATCGCATGATGGCGTCGATTTCCGTCCGCAACCTCGCCAATTACAATGAGAAGGTCCGCGCCGCGAAGGCCAAGGGCAAGCCGCTCGGCCGCCGGGTGCAGACCGGGTACGATCCCGAGACCGGCAAGCCGATCTATGAGGAGGAGCAGTTGGATTTCCAGCCGCTGCCCCAGATCGTGGTGGTGGTGGACGAACTCGCCGACCTGATGATGACGGCGGGCAAGGAAGTCGAATTCCTGATCCAGCGGCTGGCGCAGAAGGCGCGCGCGGCGGGCATCCACCTGATCCTGGCGACGCAGCGGCCATCGGTCGACGTCATCACCGGCGTGATCAAGGCGAACCTGCCGACCCGCATCAGCTTCTTCGTGACGTCGAAGATCGACAGTCGCACCATATTGGGGGAGCAGGGCGCCGAACAACTGCTGGGCAAGGGCGACATGCTCTACATGCATGGCGGCAAGGGGCTGATGCGCGTCCACGGTCCCTTCGTGTCGGACGACGAGGTGCGCGTGGTGGCGGATCATTGGCGCGCGCAGGGCCAGCCCGACTATATCGCCGCCGTCACGGAGGAGCCGGAGGAAGGCAGCTTCGCGCTCGACGGGGTGGATCTGGGCGACGACAGCCCGGACGCGCAGCTTTTCCGCAAGGCCTGCCAGTTGGTGTTCGAAAATCAGAAGGCGTCGACCAGTTGGCTCCAGCGGCAATTGCGCGTCGGCTATAACAGCGCCGCCCGCCTGATCGAGCAGATGGAGGAGCAGGGGCTGGTGGGACCGCCCAACCATGTCGGCCGCCGCGAAGTGCTGCGGGACGAAAACGGCAATCCGCTTTAGCGTGTGTGTGGATTCAGCCCATGGCGGGCTGCAAATAGCGGCTTTCTGCGCTTCCGGTGCTCACTGAAGTACGCTGCGCGCCAGTTCTCGAATCCACTATTTTCGCCGCGCCCTGAACTGAATCCACACACACACGCTAGCTACCCTTGCATGATCGTCACCCTGAGCCTGTTTCAGGGTGCATTTCTCCAGATCGAGCCTTGGTTCCTGGGGAGAATGGATGCTGAAACAAGTCCAGCATGACGACGAGATAAGAGCAGCAAACGCCCAGGCATCTCGACCCGAATCCATTTGCAAAATCGTAAATTTACCGGCGTAAAGCTATTGGCGTAAAGCTGCTGGCCTCCATCATGCGCGCTCTTTATGGTCGCGCCGTTCGTTCTTCCCGCGAAAGCTGTTCATGCATCTTCTCATTGGCCTAGCCGGTATCGCGCTGATCCTTTCCATTGCCTTCATCCTTTCCTCCGACCGCCGCGCCATCCGCCTTCGCGTCGTCGGCGCGGCGTTCCTGTTGCAGGCGGGCATCGCGCTGCTGGTGCTCTACGTGCCGGCCGGACGCGCCGTGATCGCGGGCATGTCGCATGGCGTGTCGAACCTGCTCGGCTATGCGCAGGCAGGGACGGACTTCATCTTCGGTCCGCTCGCCAGGCCGGAGATCGGCGGCGCCAGCTTCGCCATCGCGGCGCTGCCGGTGATCATCTTCTTCGCCAGCCTGGTGTCTATCCTCTACCATCTGGGCATCATGCAGCAAGTGGTGCGCTGGGTCGGCGGCGCGATCGAGAAGGTGACGGGGGTGTCCAAGGTCGAAAGCCTGTGCGCCGCCGCCAACATCTTCGTGGGGCAGAGCGAGAGTCCGCTCGTCATCCGCCCCTATCTGGCGGGCCTGACCCCGCCGCAGCTTTTCGCCGTGATGACCAGCGGCATGGCGGGCGTCGCGGGCACGATCCTGGCCGCCTATGCCTCCATGGGGATCAAGATCGACTATCTGCTGGCGGCGAGCTTCATGTCCGCGCCCGGCGGCCTGCTGATGGCGAAGATCATGATGCCCGACGAGCCGGAGCGCGAACCCGAACTTCCCCTGGGCGATCATCCCGACATCGCCCTGCCCGAAAGCCGGATCGGCGACACCGGGCCTGCCGCTCTGCTGCCGGGCGGAACCCCCGGCGAGCCGATGCCCCCCGCCACCCATGACGAGGAAAAGCCCGCCAACCTCATCATGGCGGCCGCGCAGGGCGCGCAGACCGGCGTGAAGCTGGCCGTCGCGGTCGGCGCCATGGTGCTGGCCTTCGTCGCGCTGGTGGCGCTGGCCAACGGCATACTCGGCGGCATCGGCGGCTGGTTCGGCTATCCCGACCTCAGCTTCCAGCAACTGCTCGGCCATGCCTTTTCCCCGCTCATGGTTCTGCTCAACATTCCCTGGACGGAGGCGCAGGTGGCGGGCGGCCTGTTCGGGACCAAGGTCGTGCTCAACGAATTCGTCGCCTATATCAATCTCGGCCAGGTGCAGGGCGCGCTGTCGCCGGCGACCGTCGCCATCGTCACCTTCGCGCTGTGCGGCTTCGCCAATTTCAGCTCCATCGCGATCCAGATGGCGGTCACCGGCAATCTTGCGCCCAACCAGCGGCCCGTGATCGCCCGGTTGGGCCTGAAGGCGCTGGTCGCGGGCAGCCTTGCCAACCTCATGAGCGCGGCGCTGGCGGGCCTGATGCTCAGCCTGCGCTGATCGTTCCGACACTATAACGAAAGTTCTACCCGCAGCCTGCAAGATCGGTTATGGTTAACGCATGGGGGCGATACGCATATTCGGGCTGGCGGTCTTGGTCCTGTGGGCGGCGCCGGCCGCGGCGCAGGCGCCGAAGCCGGGCAAGCTGGAAAGCTACAAGGACTGGACCATCGGCTGCGACAATCGCAATCGATGCGAGGCCGTGTCGCTGCTGCCCGAAGGCGGCAACTGGCCCGATGCGCCGGTGATGCTGGGCATCGTGCGGGAAGCGGGGGCGGACGCCGATCCCGAAATCTGGGTCAGCCGCGCAGCCAAGGGCCGGGAAACGCTGGATTTCCTGGTGGACGGCCGCAAGATCGCCAGCGTGACGAGCGTGAATGGCGAGGCAAGCGTCCAAGGCCCGCAGGCGTCCGCGCTGGCGATCGCCATGGCGAAGGGCGGCGGCATGGAGATCCGCGCCGGCGGCAGGCGCATCGACCGGCCGTCCCTGGCCGGCTCGGCTGCCGCGCTGCGCTATATGGACGCGAAGCAGGGCAGGGCGGGCACGGTGGCGGCCCTTGTCGCGACGGGCCTGCTTGCGCGCGGCGCCGTGCGTCCTGCGCCCCCACTCCCCACGATCCGGCGGGCCGCCGTGCCCGCGGGCGCTCAGCCGCCCGCGCTCTGGCGAGAGGAACTGACGGCGCTAGGCACCTTCACGGGTTGCGCGGATGAGATGAGGTCCGCGTCCTCTCCTCCCGAACTGCACCGATTGTCGAAGACGGAGACGCTGGTCCTGGTGCCCTGCGGTGCGGGGGCCTATAACTACACCTCCGTCCCCGTGATCGCGACCGGCATTCCTGGCCGACGCGTCTTCCGCTTCGCGGGCTTCGACTATCAGCCGGGCTGGAGCGAGGAGGCAGGCCATCCGATGCTGGTCAATGCGGACTGGGCGCCGGAAACGGCCACCCTGCAAAGCTATGCCAAGGGACGCGGCATCGGCGATTGCGGCGGCAGCGAGGCCTATGTCTGGGACGGCGCGCGCTTCCGCCTGGTCGAGGCGAGCGCGATGGGGGAATGCCGCGGCGCATGGCACTGGATCACCACCTGGTCCGCGAGGGTGACCGACTGAGCCGCCGGAGGCTTTCCCGCCCAACGCGCACCCCGTGTTCCTGCGAAGGCAGGAACCCAGATCGGACGGCGGAACTGGGTTCCTGCCTTCGCAGGAACAGCTTTGTTCTCTCGACATGAGAGCGGGTTTCGATCGCTTGCAGTTCGCCCAAAGCATCCTGCGTTCAATCAAATGCACGCCGTTCGTGCTGAGCAGGGGCTGAGCGAAGTCGAAGGCCCGTATCGAAGCACCTGCGCCAGGATCGGTCATTCATGCGCCGCTTCGACAAGCCTGTCCTGCGCCTGCCGAAGGGTTCAGTGAACGGTTCCTAGTTATTGCTGGATGCTCTAAGCGCCCGCGAGGATCAGCGAGAACAGCCCTTCCGCGTCGCTCCATTCACGCAGCGGCTCCCACCCGCCGGCGCGCAGCAGCAGCCTTTCGTCGCGGGCGCCATATTTATGGCTGCTCTCGGTATGGATGGTCTCCCCCTGCTCCATGCGGAAGCATTGGCCGGCGACGTGGAAATGGAGCGGCCGCACCGCCTCCAGATGCATTTCGATGCGCGCCTTGTCGTCGTTCCAGATGGCGCGATGGACGAAGCCGTCCAGCGGCAGGTCGCCCGCCAGCTCCCGATTGATGCGCGCGATCAGGTTGAGGTTGAACGCGGCCGTCACCCCGGCCGCATCGTCATAGGCGGCGACCAGCCGGTCGCGGTCCTTGATCCGGTCCATGCCGATCAGCAGCATCGCGTCCCCGCCCAGCAGCCGCCGCATCGCCCGCAGCAGGTCGACCGCCGCATCCGGCTCCATATTGCCGATGGTCGATCCGGGGAAGAAGCCCAGGCGCGGCAGCCCGTCGATCGCCGCCGGCAAGGCCAGTTCGCCGTTGAAGTCGCCCACCACCGGCAGGATGGGCAGGCCCGGAAAGGCCGACGCCAGTTCCGCGCTCGACGCGTGGAGGAAGTCGCCGCTGATGTCGATCGGCACATAGGCGGCCGGATCGATGGCGCGCAGCAGATGCGGTGTCTTGCGCGAACTGCCCGCGCCGAATTCCACCACGGCCCGACCGGCGCCGACGGCGGCGGCGAAATCCGCGCCATGCCGCTCCAGCAGGGCGGTTTCCGTGCGCGTCGGATAATATTCCGGCAGGTCGGTGATTGCCTCGAACAGTTCCGATCCCCGCCGGTCGTAGAACCAGATGGGCGGCGTCGCCTTGGGCTCGCGGGACAAGCCTTCGACGATGTCGCGGCGGAAGGCCGGATCGGGGGCGCGCAGGGCCGGCGGGACATCCTCGGTCAGCAGCATCGCGTCACAGATCCTTCGCCAGCCGCAGCCCGGTGAACTGCCAGCGTTGATGGGGGTAGAAGAAATTGCGGTAGCTGGGCCGCATATGGCCGCGCGGCGTGGCGCAACTGCCGCCCTTTAGCACGAACTGCCCGGACATGAACTTGCCGTTATATTCGCCCACCGCGCCTTCGGCGGCGCGGAAACCGGGATGGGGGCGATAGGCGCTGCCCGTCCATTCCCACACGTCGCCGTACATCTGCGTCAGCGCGGAGCCTCCGTCCGCGGCGCGGGGGCGGGGGCAGGCAGAGCCGTCCAACTGGTTGCCGCTGGTCGGCGCGACGTTCAGGGCGGCGCTTTCCCATTCCGCCTCGGTCGGCAGGCGCGCGCCCGCCCATCGGGCATAGGCGTCCGCCTCATAGAGGCTGACATGGCTGACCGGCGCGGCGGGATTGACCGGCTTGCGCCCGTCCAGGCCGAAGCGCGTCCAGCCCTGATCGCCCCGCCGCCAGTAAAGCGGCGCCTCTATCCGTTCGGCCTGCACCCAGGCCCAGCCGTCCGACAGCCAAAGGGCGGCGTCGGCATAGCCGCCATCCTCGATGAAGGCGATCCACTCGCCATTGGTTATCGGCCGGTGCGCCAGGGCATGGGGGTGCAGCACCGTCTTGTGGCGGGGCGTCTCGCAATCGAAGGCGAAGTCGCTTTTGCCGTCATCGCCGATCTCGACCAATCCCTGCCGACCCTCGATCCAGTGGAGGGGGCCCGGCAGCGGCGCGGGCAGTGCGTTGGGCGCGTCGTAGAGCGCGGGTTCCAGCGGGTTCAGCGACAGCAGATGCTGCACGTCGGTGAGCATCAGTTCCTGATGCTGCTGCTCATGGTGGAGGCCCAGCAGCACCAGCGCTTGCGCATCGGGCATCAGCATCGGCAGGGCGGCGGCCAGCGCCCTGTCGACATGGGCGCGATAGGCGCGGATTTCCTCCAGCGTCGGGCGGGTGAGCATGCCCCGCATCGGCCGGGCGTGGCGTGGGCCTTCGGCCTCATAATAGCTGTTGAACAGATAGGCGTAATGCGGATCGAAGGGCGCGTAGCCCGGCACATGGTCGCGCAGGACGAAGCATTCGAAGAACCAGCTCACATGCGCCAGGTGCCATTTGGCGGGGGACGCGTCGGGCATGGACTGGACCGTCGCATCCGCGTCCGACAGCGGCGCGGCGAGCGCTTCGCTCAATCCCCGGACCTCGCGATAGCGGGTGACGAGGTCGATCTGGCCCGGTGCTGTCCGGCTTCTTGCCATGCATGCCCCTTCGATACGGTTGCGCCGCTCTCATGGAATAATCGCATGAAGGGGCGGATCGGTTCCGGCCCGGCCTCTGGCCATATTGCTTGTCGGGACGATGGGAATGGCTGGACAAGGCGCCGCCGCTTGCCCAAATGATGGGCCTGTCATGACCAAGCGCATCCTTCTCATCGTTTCGGGCGGCATCGCCGCCTACAAGTCGCTGGAACTGGTGCGGCTGCTGCGCAAGCGCGGCATCGCGGTGCGGGCGGTGCTGACGGAAAGCGCGCAGAAATTCGTGACGCCGCTGTCGCTGGGCGTGCTGACGGAGGATCATGTCTATGGCGACATGTTCGACCTCAAGGAAGAACGCGAGATCGGCCATATCCAGCTTTCGCGGCAGGCCGACCTGGTGGTGGTCGCGCCCGCGACGGCGAATATCCTGGCCAGGATGGCGGGCGGCATTGCCGACGATCTGGCGACGACGCTGCTGCTGGCGACCGACAAGCCGGTGCTCGCCGTTCCCGCCATGAACGTGCGCATGTGGCATCATGCCGCGACCCGGCGGAACGTCGCGCAGCTCAAGGCCGACGGCGTGCATGTGATGGAGCCGGACAACGGGGAGATGGCCTGCGGCGAATTCGGCAAGGGCCGCCTGCCCGATCCGGAGGCGATCGCGGCGGAAGTGGCGCGGCTGCTCGCCCGGCCGCCCGCCGCCGATCCGCTTGCCGGGCAGCCGGATTTCGAGGCGGCCGATGCGCCGCTCGCGGGACGGCATGTGCTGGTGACGGCCGGGCCGACGCATGAGCCGATCGACCCGGTCCGCTACATCGCCAACCGATCCTCCGGCAAGCAGGGCTTCGCCATCGCGGCGGCGGCGGCGCGGGCCGGGGCGCGGGTGACCTTGGTGGCGGGGCCTGTGCATCTGCCCACGCCGCCTGGCGTTACCCGCGTGGATGTGGAGACGGCGCGGGAGATGCTGGCCGCCGTGGAGCAGGCCTTGCCCGCCGATGCCGCGATCATGGTGGCGGCGGTGGCCGACTGGCGCGCGGCCGATGCGGCTGATCAGAAGCTGAAAAAGGATGGATCGGGGAAGCCGGCGCCCCTCGCCCTGGTGGAAAATCCCGATATTCTCGCCACTCTGGGCAGGCATGCGAAGCGTCCCGGCCTGCTGGTCGGCTTTGCCGCGGAAACGCAGAAGATCGCCGAACATGCGCGGGCGAAGCTGGCGCGCAAGGGGGCCGACTGGATCGTCGCCAATGACGTGTCCGGCCCACCCGGCTCAAGCGTGATGGGCGGCGATTCCAACAGCGTGCACATCGTTTCGAAGGACGGCGTCGAAAGCTGGGACCATCTGCCCAAGGATGCCGTCGCCACCCGCCTGATAGAAAAGGTCGCCCATGTCCTCTCCGCTTCCGCCCATTGAAATCCGCCTGAAGCGCTTGCCCCATGGCCGGGGCCTGCCGGCGCCGGCCTATGCCACGGCGCATGCGGCGGGGATGGACGTCGTATCGGCGGAGGACGTCA
Organism: Sphingobium sp. TA15; assembly: GCF_037101235.1. Taxonomy (NCBI): domain Bacteria; kingdom Pseudomonadati; phylum Pseudomonadota; class Alphaproteobacteria; order Sphingomonadales; family Sphingobiaceae; genus Sphingobium; species Sphingobium sp. TA15. The sequence continues at coordinate 2,775,659 of NZ_AP025355.1, read as the reverse complement.
TCCTGGCGCCGGGCGGCCGGCATGCGGTGGCGACGGGTTTCGCCATGGCCATCCCGGAAGGCTATGAGGTGCAGGTGCGGCCGCGCTCCGGCCTGGCGCTGAAACATGGGATCAGCCTGCCCAACACGCCCGGCACGATCGACGCGGACTATCGGGGCGAGTTGAAGGTCATATTGATCAATCTGGGCGAGGAACCCTTCGTGATCGCGCGGGGCGACCGGATCGCGCAACTGGTCGCCGCGCCGGTGCAGGCGGCGCGCTTCGCCGAAGTCGAGGAACTGGACGAGACGGTCAGGGGCGCTGGCGGCTTCGGGTCGACGGGGGTGCGCGCCCGATGACGCCCCAGCCCCTCACGGACGATCAGCTTGAGCGCTATGCCCGGCATATCGTGCTCAAGGAGATCGGCGGCGCGGGGCAGGCGCGGCTGCTGTCGGCCGATGTGGCGATCATCGGCGCGGGCGGGATCGGCAGCCCGGCCATCCTCTATCTTGCGGCGGCGGGCGTCGGCACGATCCGGGTGATAGACGACGATGCGGTCGCCCTCTCCAATCTCCAGCGGCAGGTTCTGTTCGGCACCGCCGAAATCGGCGCGGCGAAGGCCGAAAGCGCGATGGCGGCGGTTGCGCGGCTCAATCCCGACGTGAAGCTGATCCCGATCAACGCCCGCATCGATGCAGGCAATGCCGTGCTGATGCTGCGGGATGCCGATGTCGTGCTGGACGGCTGCGACAGTTTCGCCACCCGGCTGGCGGTGGCCGATTGCACGCAGAAGCTCCGGATTCCGCTCGTCTCGGCGGCTGTCGGGCCGTTCGAGGGGCAGTTGGCGACCTATCGCGGCTGGGAAGCGGGCAAGCCCTGCTATCGCTGCCTCGTCGGCTCGCCGGAGGATGCGCCGGAGCGGAACTGTTCCGAAACCGGCGTGATCGGCGCGCTGACGGGCGTGATGGGCAGCCTGGCGGCGCTGGAGGTGATCCGCGCCCTGGTTCCCTTTGGCGAGGATATGGTGGGGCGCCTGCTGCTCGCCGACCTGTTGTCGATGCGGTTTCGCACCGTGGCCGTGCCGAAGGATCCCGCCTGCCGGGGTTGCGCCGTGGAACTATGCGCGAGCTGAGGATCGTCGTCGCGACGGCGGATGCCGAGCGGCTGCGCGGCGCATTGGTGATCGCTGCGGCTCAGGCGGCGCTGGGCGGCGGCGCGGCGGTGTTCCTGCAACTGGATGCGGTGGGATTGCTGCGCATGCCCGTGGAAGCGCCCCGCGACGAAGCGCATCGGGCTGCGGGGCTGCCTTCGCTGGCGATGGCGATCGAAGAGGCGCTGGGATTGGGCGTCACCCTGCTCGCCTGCCAGAGCGGACTTGCGCTGTGCGGAATGACTGCCGATGATCTGCCCAAGGGCGTCGAGGTCGGCGGGCCGGTCGGATTCCTGCAACAGACCGGCGAAGAGGCCCGACTGATCCTTGCCTGAAGGCGTGGAACCACAGCCCTGCCGCCGATCCTTGGGGCGCATGATCAAAACAGACGGCCAATTCGTTGCATGGCAGGAACGATCGGGTTCACAGCGGGTTCAAGCCCTGCCACCTACACTCCTCATCCTGAACAACCGGAGATGATCGCATGAAGCGCATGTTTGCGCCCCACGGCCTGACGCTGGCTGCCCTGACCCTTGCCGTCGCGCCCTTTGCGGCGCCGATGATGCCGGCCGCCGCGCAGGCGGGCCAGTCGGACCTGTCCAGGGTCAACGCCTATATCCGCGCCGTCACCACCATGACCGCCGATTTCGCCCAGACCGACCGCAACGGCCAGACGCTGACCGGCCGGCTTACGATCAAGCAGCCGGGCAAGATCCGTTTCCAATATCAGAAGGGCGTGCCTTTGCTGATCGTGGGCGACGGCAAGGCGCTGACCATGATCGATTATGAGGTGCGCCAGGTGCAGCGCTGGCCGATCGGCAATTCGCCGCTGGGCGCGCTGATCGATCCCAACAAGGATCTGTCGAAATTCGGCAAGGTGATCCAGACTGGCGATCCGACCGTTCTGTCCGTCCAGGCGCGCGACCCCAGGCGGCCCGAATATGGCACCATCACCATGATCTTCAAACGCGATGCGGGCAGCCCGGCGGGCCTTCAGCTTTACGGCTGGGTAGCGCTGGATTCGCAGAACAACCGGACGGCGGTGAAGCTCAGCAACCAGCGCTATGGCGTGCCGGTGGCCGATTCCGCCTTCCGCTGGACCGATCCGCGACCCAAGGGACGCTCGGCCGGCGGCTAAACGGGCCACAGGCGCGACGGGCCGAAAACTTTTCGGAATCGTTCATCTGAGGCTCATATCCCGGACCCTAAAAGGAACTCCACGGCGAGAGACGAAACCGGGATTTCCCCCCTGTTACCCGGAACCCCGCTCCCGCCGCAAAGCGCTTCAAGGGCGCGATCGAGGCCCCCGTTCCATGCCCCCGGAGCGGGGGCCTTTTCGTTTGGGCCGGGATTTGGCCCAGGCCGGGCTGCAAATAGCGGCTTTCTGCGCTTCCGGTGCTCACGACCTTCAAGGTCGCTGCGCGCCGGTTCTGGAAATCCACTATTTTCGCTCCGCCCTGGGCCAAATCCCGGCCCAAACGGTCACATCCTTGCGCCCTTGCGCCGGGCGGCGGAGACTCCTAGTGGATCAGCATGTCTCAGACGCTCAGCATCGCTTCGTGGAATATCAACAGCGTTCGTGCCCGGCTCGACATTGTCGAGCGCTTTCTGACGGAAGAATCGCCCGACATATTGTGTCTGCAGGAAACGAAGGTGGTGAACGACACCTTCCCGGCGGGGCTGTTCCGGCAGCGGGGCTATAATCATCAGGTGCTGAACGGACAGCCGATGCACCATGGCGTGGCGATCCTGTCGAAGATTCCGATCCGGGAGGACGACCGGCTCGACTGGCAGGCCAATGGGGAGGCGCGCCATGTCGGCGTGCGGCTGGACAATGGGGTCAGGATCGAGAATGTCTACGTGCCCGCCGGCGGCGACGTGCCGGATCGGGAGGTCAATCCGAAATTCGGGCAGAAGCTCGACTTCCTGGAGCGCATGATCCAATGGTCCTCCACGCTGGAGGACAAGCCGACCATCCTGACCGGCGATTTCAACATCGCGCCGATGGAATGCGACGTGTGGAGCCACAAGCAGCTTTTGAACGTCGTCAGCCATACGCCCATCGAATGCGAGATTCTGGCGCGCTTGCAGGAATCGAACGATTGGGTCGACATCGGCCGCAAATTCTACCCCGCGCCGCAGCGGCTCTACACCTGGTGGAGCTATCGCGCCCGCGACTGGGCGGAATCGGATCGCGGACGGCGGCTCGACCATATGTGGATGACGCGGGACGTCGCGGAAAAGGCGGTCAGCCACCGCGTCGTCGAGCCGATTCGCGGCTGGTCGCGGCCGTCCGACCATGTGCCGATCATCACGGAATTCGCCTTCTGATGGGCGCTCGTGACGCCGCACGCGCCATCGATGCGCTGCGCCGGGGTTGGCCCGTGCGGGTGCAGGCCGCCGACGGCGCGTTGCGGCTGATGGCGGTGGAAGGGGCGGACTCGGTGACGCTTGCCGCCTTCGATCCGGGCGCCCGGGCCGACATACTGATCTCCGCGGCGCGGGCGCAGACGTTGAAGCTCGCCAACCAGATCGCGGCGGCCGATCCCGACATGCCGGTGCTGGTGGCGCGGGCGCCGTGGATCGACGCCGATGTGGCGACGGCGATTTCCGACCCGGTCCTGGACCTTGCCTCGCCGCTGAAGGGGCCGTTCATGGCGAAGCCGCTGGCCGCGCCGCTGGCGGCCAAGGCGGCGCTGCGGCTGGCGCGGCTGGCGGGCATATTGCCTGCCTATTTCGCGACGGTGGATGGAGAGGTTGAGGCGGAGGTCGGCGCCGACGATGTCGACGCCTATGACGACGCCGTGCATCTGGATATCGCGACGCGGGCCAGGCTGCCGGTATCGGCCAGCGAAACCGCCGAGATCGTCGCCTTCCGCAGCCCCGACGAACCGCGCGAGCATGTGGCGCTGATCGTCGGTCAGCGCGATTCATCGCCGCCGGTGATCCGGCTGCACAGCGAATGCCTGACCGGGGATGTGCTAGGGTCGCTGAAATGCGATTGCGGGCCGCAATTGCACGAAGCGCTGCATCAGATCGCGGATTCCACCTGGGGCATATTGCTCTATCTGCGGCAGGAAGGGCGGGGCATCGGCCTCGTCAACAAGCTGCGCGCCTATGCCCTGCAGGATCAGGGATTCGACACGGTCGACGCCAATGTGCGGCTGGGTTTCGCCATCGATGCGCGGGATTTTTCCGTGGCGGCGCGGATGCTGGACCTGCTGGGGGTGGGGGAGGTGCGGCTGCTCACCAACAATCCCAACAAGGTGACGGGGCTGGAAGCGGCGGGAATCAAGGTGGCGGAGCGGCTGCCGATCATCCTGCCCGCCAATCCGCATAATGAACGCTATCTCGCCACCAAGCGGGACCGGACCGGGCACCAGCTATGAGTGTCGTCCGCGTCGATGCGGGCGCGGGGCGTCTATCCTTCGGTGAATTGGACATGCCCTGCACCATCGGGCGGGGCGGTTCCTGCGCGGCGGCGGACAAGCGGGAAGGGGACGGGTGCACGCCGCTGGGCGTCTGGCCGATCCGGGGCGTGCTGCTGCGGCAGGGCAAGGTGGAGGCGGCGGGCATCCGCCTGCCGTGGCGCTGGGTGCGGGAGGGGGATGGCTGGTCCGACGATGTCGCCGATCCGGCCTATAACCGGCCGGTGCATCTGCCGCGGGCCTTTTCGGCGGAAAAGCTGCTGCGGGACGATGATGCCTATGATGTGATCGTGGTGCTGGGGCATAATGACGCGCCGCCGGTACCGGGGCGGGGGAGCGCGATTTTCTTTCATTTGTCCGAAGGTCGACCAACGGCGGGGTGCGTGGCCGTGGAGCGGGCGGATATGCTGCGGTTATTGCCGTTGCTGGCGCCCGGCGATGTGGAGATTGTCTAGAGCGTGATCATCTTAGATTGAAGCGTATCCGGAGTTTCTGAGGTAGTTGGCGCATTCTGTTGGCGGGAAGTCATCCAGTAGAGAACCGATGCGCCTCCATGTTGCCTCGACCGAGCGCATTTCAGCTTTTCGGAGCAGGGTTTTGAGTTTGGCGAAGACCTGTTCGATAGGATTGAGGTCCGGGCTGTAAGGCGGCAGGAACAGCAGCTTGGCGCCGACGGCTCTGATGGCTTGCCGGACGGCCTGGCCTTTGTGGCTGCCCAGATTGTCCATGATGACGATGTCCCCTGCCGAGAGGGTCGGAACGAGGAACTGCTCGACATAGGCGGTAAAGAGCTGGCCGTTGATCGGGCCATCGAGCACGCAAGGCGCGTCGATCCGGTCATGACGAAGCGCGGCCAGGAAGGTGAGCGTGCGCCACTTTCCGAACGGCGCTTTGGCGTAGAGCCGTTCCCCACGGCGCGACCGGCCATGGGTGCGGGTCATGTTGGTTTTGGCCCAGGTCTCATCGATGAAGACAAGGCGACGAGGATCAAGCCGACCCTGATACTTCTTCCACTGCATTCGCCGCCGCGCGATCTGCGGTCGGTCCTGCTCGCTGGCGAACAGGCTTTTTTTTGAACGACAATCCCTCGCGTTCGAGGAACAGCCACAAGGCGCCGTAGCTCGCCTTCACCCCGCGCTCGACCAACTCGGCAAGCAAGCCGCGCAAGGTCAAGTCCGGCTCGGCCGCAACGCGCGCCAGCAGCCAGTCCCGCTCGGGCAGCAACACCGGTTTGCGATGTCCGCCCAGCTTGCCCGGAGCCACCCCGCCAGTCCGCCGATGACGCTGCGACCAGCGCACCGCACTGGCTACGCTCACCCCAAACTGCGCCGCTGCACCGCGCGCCGACAGGCCAGACGCCATCGCCGCCACAACGCGCTCTCTCAGATCAATCGAATAGGCTCGGCTCATCCTTGCTGTCCTCCAAACCAGCCAGCAGGTTGAATCAGAAAATCTCGCGCCCTTGAAGCCCAATTCGATTCATTCAAACAAGATCACGATCTAAAAGGTTCGTCATTCCCGCGGAGGCGGGAATCCATCTCCTGACCATCCACCAAGCACCTTCTTATGGGAGATGGATTCCCGCCTCCGCGGGAATGACGGCAGTCTGTTAAACCCGCTCCAGTTCCGCCACTTCACCGCCAGCCGCTTCCAACAGCCGCCGCTCCAGCGTTTGCAGGCGCGCCTTGCTTTCGATCTTTCCGGCCAGCAGGTCGGTGACGTAGAAAGTATCCACCGCCCGCTCGCCATAGGTGGCGACATGGGCGCTGTGGACCGTCACCTTCGACTGGAACAGCGCGTTGGCCAGGCTGAACAGCAGCGCCGGGCGGTCCCGCGCATTCACCTCGATCACGGTGAAGCGGTTGGACGCCTTGTTGTCGATCAGCACATTGGGTTCGATGCGGAAGGCCTCTGCGCGGGTGCGGGGCAGGGGGCGCGCCTCCAGCTTGGTGATCATGCGGTGCCGGTTGGCCAGCGAATCCTCGATCGCCTTGCGGATGCGCGTCAACTGGTCGGGGCTGTGGAAGGCGCCGCCCAGCGGGTCCTGCACCAGGAAATTGTCGATGGCGACGCCGTCGCGGGTCGTGTGGATGCGCGCGTCGATGATGTTGCCGCCCGCCAGGTGGATCGCGCCCGCGATCCGGTAGAACAGCCCCGGATGGTCGGCGGCATAGACCGTCACCAATGTCGCGCCGCGCTGCGGATAATATTGCGCGGCGATGGAAAGGGGGGAATCGCCCGCCTCCAATATATGCTGCGCATTGTGGATGAGGATGTCCTCCGGCTCCGCGATCCAGTAGCTTTGGGGCAGGCGCTTGCTGAGCTTCGCGAATTCCGCGTCCGACATGCCCATCGCCTGCCGCAATGCCTGTTGTTTGTTCGTGACCCGCTCGCTGCGCCCCTTCTGCTTGTGGCCGAGGCGCAGCAGCTCTTCGGCGGCCTCGTAGAGATCGCCCAGCAACTGCCGTTTCCAGCTATTCCAGACGCCCGGCCCCACGGCGCGGATGTCCACCACCGTCAGGCAGAGCAGCAGGCGAAGCCGCTCCGGACTCTGCACCACGTCGACGAAATCGAGGATCGTCTTGTAATCGGCCAGATCGCGCTTGAAGGCGGTGGCCGACATCAGCAGATGGTGCCGCACCAGCCAGGACACGGTCTCCGTCTCCGCCGGGGTCAGGCCCAGGCGCGGGCAGAGATGGTCCGCCACTTCCGCGCCCAATATGCTGTGGTCGCCGCCGCGCCCCTTGGCGATATCGTGCAGCAGCACCGCGACATAGAGCACCCGGCGCGACAGCAGCTTGCCCATCAGGTCCGCCGCCAGCGGATGATCCTGGTTCAGCTCGCCCTTCTCGATCCGCGCCAGCAGGCCGACGGCGCGGATGGTGTGCTCGTCCACCGTATAATGATGATACATGTCGAACTGCATCTGCGCCACGACGCGGCGGAAATCGGGGACGAAGCGGCCGAAGACGGTCGATTCGTTCATCCAGCGCAGCACCGTTTCCGGGTCGCGGGGGCTGGTCAGCACCTCCATGAAGGCGGCGTTGGCGCGGGGATCGCGGCGTATCTTCGCGGTGATCAGGCTGGCGTCGCGGCTGGCGGCGCGCATCGCGCTGGGGTGGATGGCCAGGCCGTGCTTGTCCGCCAGCGCGAAGATTTCCAGCAGCCGGACCGGATCGTCCTGGAAGAACTGGTCATTGGGCAGCGCCAGCCGCCCGCGATCCAGCACGAAGCCGTCCAGCTTCTTCGGACGGCGGAAGAAGCTGGGGATATAGCGCCGCCCGCGTTCCGCCATCTGGTCGTCCAGATGGGCGAGGAACACGGCGGTCAGGTCGCCCACCGTCTTCGCGTTCAGGAAATAATAGCGCATGAACCGCTCGACGCCCGAACGCCCGGCGCGCCCGATGAAATGCATGCGGGTCGCGGTTTCCAGTTGCAGGTCGAAGGTCAGCCGGTCCTCCGCCCGCCCGGTGATCATGTGCAGGTGGCAGCGCACCGCCCAGAGGAAATCCTCCGCCTTCTGGAACTGGCGCAGTTCGCTTTCGGTGAGCAGGCCGACATCGACCAGTTCGGCGACCGACTTTACCCGGTTCACATATTTGCCGATCCAGAACAGCGTGTGCAGGTCGCGCAGCCCGCCCTTCCCCTCCTTCACATTGGGTTCGACCACATAGCGGCTGTCGCCCATCCGCTTGTGCCGCTCCTCCCGCTCCTCCAGCTTTTCGGTGACGAAGGCGCGGGCGGTGCCCTGCATGATCTCGCTGTCGAAACGGGCTGCGGTTTCCTCGTACAGCGCCCTGTCGCCCCAGATGTAGCGCGCCTCCAGCAGGGCGGTGCGCACGGTCAGGTCGGCCTTCGCCATGCGCATCGTCTCATCGATGGAACGGCTGCTATGGCCGACCTTCAGCCCCAGGTCCCACAGCGAATAGAGCATGGATTCGATCACCTGCTCGGTCCAGCCGGTGGGCTTCCACGGGGTGATGAAGCCGATGTCGACGTCGCTGTGCGGCGCCATCTCGCCTCGGCCGTAGCCGCCCACCGCAATCAGCACGATCCGCTCGCCAGTGCTGCGGTTGCCTGCCGGATAGAGATGGTGCGTCGTCGCGTCGTAGAGCAGGCGCAAAATCTGGTCGATCAGGAAGGCGAAGGCGGTCACCGCCTCCCGCCCGCGGGTCGGCTTCTGGCTGAGGCGGCGGGCGACATCGTCCCGCCCGGCGTCCAGCGCGTCCTTCAATTCCTTCACGATCAGGCCGCGCAGCTTGATCTGGTCGCCCCGATGCTCCTGCGCCAGGGCGGCGATGCGGTCGGAAATGGCGCGCCGGTCGATGATGGCGCGTCTGGACCCCAATTTCGGAAACTGCATGACCATAGGGCTTATCTAGCCATCCCGACCGGCTGCTGCCAGTTGCTTGAGCCGATAGAGTTGATCGAGCGCCTCGCGGGGGGAAAGCGCGTCTGCGTCTATGCCGTCCAGCGCGGCTCGGAGCGGATCGGCCTTTTCCTCCACCTGCGCGACGGCGGCGGCGAAGAGGGGCAGGTCGTCCAGCCCCGCCGCGATGCCGCCGGTCTTCGCCTTGCCCGCTTCCAGGCGGGAGAGGACATCCTTGGCGCGCTTGAGCACGGCGGGGGGCAGCCCGGCCAGCCGCGCCACGGCGAGGCCGTAGCTGCGGTCCGCAGGCCCTTCCGCGACTTCGTGCAGCAGGACCAGATCGCCCTTCCATTCCCGCGCCCGGACATGGTGGAGGGAAAGGGAGGATAGCGTCTCCGCCAGCCGGGTCAGCTCATGATAATGGGTCGCGAACAGGCAGCGGCAGCGGTTGACCTCATGCACCGCCTCCACCACCGCCCATGCCAACGCCAGCCCGTCATAGGTCGACGTGCCGCGCCCGACTTCATCCAGGATGACGAAGCTGCGCTCGGTCGCTTGCGCCAATATGGCGGCGGTCTCGACCATCTCGACCATGAAGGTGGAGCGGCCCTTGGCCAGATTGTCCGACGCGCCGACGCGGCTGAAGAGGCGGTCGACCAGAGTCAGGGTGGCGGACTGGGCGGGCACATAGGCGCCCGCCTGCGCGAGGATGACGATGATCGCATTCTGCCGCAGGAAGGTGGACTTGCCGCCCATGTTCGGGCCTGTGACCAGCCAGAGCCGGTCGCTTGCCCCAAGCCGGCAGTCGTTGGCGACGAAGGGCTGGCCGTCGCGGCGCAGCGCGTCCTCCACCACCGGATGGCGGCCGCCGGTGATTTCCAGACATGGCCCTTCGCCGTCTTCGGGCAGGAAATGGGGCCGCTGCCAACCGCCCTCCGCCGCCCGTTCGGCCAGCGCCGCCGCCACGTCGAGCCGGGCGAGGGCGTCGGCGGCGCGGGCGATCTCCGCCTTGCGGGCGAGGGTGGATTCTATGAGCTCTTCCAGATGCGCGGCTTCGGCGACCAATGCGTGGGCGCCCGCCTGCGCGACGCGGCTCGCCTGTTCGTGCAGGTCCACCGAATTGAAGCGCACCACGCCCGCCAGCGTCTGGCGATGGGTGAAGCCGCTGTCGGGCTGCATCAACTGGTCGGCGGCGCGGGCGGGCACCTCGACATGATAGCCGAGCACGCCATTATGCCGGATCTTGAGCGAGGCGATGCCGGTCTGCTCGCGATATTTCGCCTCCAGCGCGGCGATGGCGCGGCGGCCGTCCCCGGCGAGGCGACGCAATTCGTCCAGCGCCGCGTCATAGCCGTCGGCGATATAGCCGCCATTGGCCGTTTCGGTGGGCGGGCTGGGGACGAGGGCGCGGGACAGGCTGTCGACCAGCGCGCCATGGCCGTCGAGCGAGGGGAGAAGCTGCGCCAGCAGCAGGGGCTGGTCGGGCAGGCGGCCCAGCCGCTCCCGCAACAGCCGCGCTTCGCCCAGCCCGTCGCGGAGTTGACCCAGATCGCGGGGACTGCCCCGGCCCATCGCCAGACGCCCCAGGGCGCGCCCTATGTCCGGCAAGGCCCGCAGCGTCACGCGCAACTGGTCGCGCAACATGGCGTCGTCATGGAAGAGTTGCACCAGTCCCAGCCGCGCCTCGATCGCGGGCTGATCCATCAATGGCGCCGACAGATCCTGCGCCAGCAATCGGGCGCCCGCGCCGGTGACGGTCCGGTCCACCGCGCCCAGCAGGCTGCCCGCCCGCGTCCCGCTCATGGTGGCGGTGATTTCCAGGCTCTCGCGGGTCGCGGCGTCGATGGCGACATGCGCGCCGCTGGTCTTGCGAACAGGCGGGGCCAGGAAGGGCAGGGTGCCCTTGCCCGCATGGTCGAGATAGCCGAGCAGTCCCCCCATGGCCGCCAGTTCGGCGCGGCTGAACTGGCCGAATCCGTCCAGCGTGGCCACGCCGAAGATGCGTTTCAGCGCCGCTTCGGCCCGGCTGCTGGAAAAGGCGGCGCGGTCGAACGGGTGGGAATCGGGTAGTTCCAGGTCCAGCCCGTCCGGCAGCACGATCTCGCTTGGCCGCAGGCGCGCCAGTTCGGCGGGCAGATCGGCCGCCCGCAGCGTCAGCGTTTCGAAACGGCCGGTCGAAATGTCTGCGGCGGCCAGCCCATATTCGTCCGCCTCTTCGCCGCCGACCTGCGCCAGCGCCGCCAGCATATTGTCGCGCCGGCTGTCGAGCAGCGTTTCCTCGGTCAGCGTGCCCGCCGTCACGTAACGGACGATGGCGCGGGCGACGAGGGACTTGGACCCGCGCGCCTTGGCCTCGGCCGGGGTTTCGGTCTGCTCGGCGATGGCGACGCGATGGCCCGCCTTGATCAGCCGCGCCAGATAGGATTCCGCGCTGTGCACCGGCACGCCGCACATCGGGATCGGCGCGCCGCCATGCTCGCCCCGGCTGGTGAGCGCGATGTCCAGCGTCGCCGCCGCCGCCTTCGCATCCTCGAAGAACAGTTCGAAGAAATCGCCCATGCGGTAGAAGAGCAGGCAGTCCTGCGCCTCCGCCTTCAGCGCGAGATATTGCGCCATCATGGGCGTCGCCTGCTGCGTGGATGTATCGATCGTTCGCGCCATGGCAAAGCGGATAGCGTGAAGCCCGGCCTCATGCCAGTACCGCAAGAGCAACAGGAAAATTGCGCTTCTCGCACTTGCCCACAGGATATTCTTGCCGCTAGGGCCACCTCATCTTTCCAAACAAGGGGTGGGCGCAGCCATGACCGACAAGTCGAATGTGGAATTTTCCGAGCGCGAGGCGCTGTTCTTCCACTCGACGGGACGCCCCGGCAAGATCGAGATCATCGCCTCGAAGCCGATGGCGACCCAGCGCGACCTCAGCCTCGCCTACTCGCCGGGCGTCGCGGTGCCGGTGCGCGCCATCGCGAAAGACCCGGCGACCGCCTATGACTATACCGCCAAGGGCAATCTGGTCGCGGTGATCTCCAACGGCACGGCGATCCTGGGGCTGGGCAATCTGGGCGCGCTGGCGTCCAAGCCGGTGATGGAGGGCAAGTCGGTCCTCTTCAAGCGCTTCGCCGACGTCGACAGCATCGACATCGAACTCAAGACCGAGGATGTCGACAAGTTCATCGACGCGGTCGAGCTGATGGAGCCGACCTTCGGCGGCATCAACCTGGAGGACATCAAGGCCCCGGAATGCTTCATCATCGAACAGACGCTGAAGGAGCGGATGAACATTCCGGTCTTCCATGACGACCAGCACGGCACCGCGATCATCGCGGCGGCGGGCGTCATCAACGCGGCGATGCTGACCGGCCGCGAGATGAAGGACATGAAGGTGGTGGTGAACGGCGCGGGCGCGGCGTCCATCTCCTGCACCGAACTGATCAAGGCGCTGGGCGTGCAGCATGACAATGTGATCATGTGCGACAGCAAGGGCGTGATCTACCAGGGCCGCACCGAGGGCATGAACCAGTGGAAGTCGGCCCATGCGGTGAAGACCGACGCCCGTTCGCTGGCCGAAGCGGTGAAGGGCGCGGACGTGTTCCTGGGCCTCTCCGTCGCCGGTGCGATGACGCAGGACATGGTGAAGTCCATGGCGGACAAGCCGATCATCTTCGCCATGGCGAACCCCGACCCGGAAATCGCGCCGCCCGACGCCAAGGCGGTGCGGCCCGACGCCATCGTCGCCACGGGCCGGTCGGACTATCCCAACCAGGTCAACAATGTGCTGGGCTTCCCCTTCATCTTCCGCGGCGCGCTGGACGTGCGGGCCACCGGGATCAACGAGGCGATGAAGCTGGCCGCCGCCAAGGCCATCGCCGAACTGGCGCGGGAACAGGTGCCGGAGGAAGTCGCCAAGGCCTATGGCCGCTCGCACAGCTTCGGCCCGGACTATATCATCCCCGCGCCCTTCGACCCGCGCCTGATGGAGGTCGTGCCCTCCGCCGTCGCGCAGGCGGCGATGGAGACCGGCGTCGCGCAGCGGCCCATCGCGGACATGGCGGCCTATCGCCAATCCTTGAAGGGGCGGCTCAACCCGACCACCTCCGTCCTCACCACCGCCTATGAGGTGGCGAAGGCCAATCCCAAGCGCGTCGTCTTCGCCGAGGCGGAAGAGGAAGTAGTGCTGCGCGCCGCCATCCAGTTCCGCACCCTTGGCTATGGCATCCCCGTGCTGGTCGGGCGCGCCCATGTCTATGACAAGCTCAAGGAACTGGGCGTGGAGGATCCGGAAAGCTACGAACTGCACAACAGCGTCAACTCGCCGCTGGTGCCGGAAATGGTGGACACGCTCTACAAGCGGCTCCAGCGCCGGGGCTATCTGCGCCGCGATTGCGAGCGGATGGTCAATCGCGACCGTAACATCTTCGGCTCGCTGCTGGTGAAGATGGGCCATGCCGACGCGATGCTGACCGGCATGACCCGTCCCTTCGGACAGACGCTGCGCGAAGTGAAGCGGGTGCTGGACCCGGCGGCGGGCCGCACCCCCTTCGGCATCCATGTGCTGGTGACGAAGGACAAGACCGTGTTCCTGGCCGACACCACGGTGAACGAGCGTCCCACGGCCCAGGAACTGGCCGACATCGCGGAAGGTACGGTGGCGGTCGCCCGGCGCATGGGCCATGATCCGCGCGTCGCATTCCTGTCCTATTCCAATTTCGGCAACCCGCCGGGCGGCTTCCTGGAAAATGTCCGCGACGCGGTGAAGGTGCTGGAAGACCGCGAGGTCGACTTCGAATTCGAAGGGGAGATGACCGCCGATGCGGCGCTCAACCCGACGGTGATGAAGAATTATCCCTTCAGCCGCCTGTCCGGCCCGGCCAATATATTGGTGATGCCGGGGCTTCAGTCGGCCAATATCTCTGCCAAGCTGCTGCGCGAACTGGGCGGCGCGACCATGATCGGGCCGATGCTGGTCGGCATGGACAAGTCGGTGCAGATCGCCACCATGGCGTCCAACGCATCGGAATTGCTGACGCTGGCGGTGCTGGCTTCGGCCGGCGTGGCGGTCTGACCGCCTCTGGCGGATGTGATCTTGGCTGGAGGCGGCGGCGCGCTTCCGGCTTGGCCGTTGAAAACCGCCGCCCGCGTCGCGGCAGCCGCCATGCCCTGCCGCGCAGCGCCGCCGCCAATATTGGCCGGCCCGGATTCCGGCAATATCGCATGGCGGATGATGCGTGATCGTGCCGTGCCGTACGCGCAATGGTCGCTTAAGGTCGCGCTGCGAGATTAGGTTTGGTGGACAAAGGGTATCCATAGTTTGACTGAGGCGAGTGCGACGAAGCCGAGATAGGATTCTCCGGTTTTGTCGTAGCGGGTCGCGATGCGCCGCCAGTTCTTGAGTTTGTTGAACATGCGCTCGATGAGGTTGCGGCATTTGTATTTGGCACGGTCGTGCGGGGCAGGATTGCGCCGGTTGACCTTGGCGGGGATCACCGCCTCGATACCGGCTGCCTCGATCTCCTCCCGTATCGTATCGGCATCGTAGCCACGATCGGCCAGGAAGGCCTCGATCCGGTCGGTCATCATGCGGAACAGCGGCGCGAAACCCTGCACGTCGTGTGCCTGCCCTGGTGTCAGCACGAAGCCCAGTGGGAGGCCTCTGGCGTCGCACCTTGCGTGGAGCTTGGTGGTGAAGCCGCCTCGCGATCGGCCAAGCGCCTCGGTTTTCTGAGTCCCCTTTTTATGCCGACGGCACAATGATGTGCCCGGACCACTGTGCTGTCGATCATGTCGGCTGCCCTGTCGCGCCCCGCCAGTTCGGCCAGCGTCTCGAGCATGGCATCGAACACGCCGGTCGTGACCCATCGTCGGTAGCGTCGGAACACGCTGTTCCAATTGCCATACTCGTCCGGCAGGTGACGCCACTGCGCACCGGTCCGCGCGATCCACATCATGCCTTCAAAATAGGGGCGGTTATCCTGCGCCGGGCGGCATCCACGACTTGCTCAGGGGGCAACAACGGTCCGATCACTCCCCATTCTTCGTCTGAAACGCCGATCCGTTCGCCCAATGCTGCCTCCAAAAGCCAGCCTTGAATCAGCGACCATGTCCTCAGTCAAGCTTTGTCCACGAAACCTAGGAAAAGGGAAACTCATCAGCTTATCAGCCGGATTTGCTTGCTATGCCCCGCCGAGTCTAGAAGAGAGGGGACGATGAAGATCAGTGACGATATTTCCTTCCTGCGGGACGCGCCGGCATGAGCGAGGCCGTCGCCTTCGACAGCGGCACTTTCCGCCGGGTGCTGGGCCATTATCCGACCGGCGTCTGCGTGGTGACGGCGGTGGGAGGCGACGATGCGCCGACCGGCATGGTGGTCGGCTCCTTCACCTCCGTCTCGCTCGATCCGCCGCTGGTCGCATTCTTCCCGGCCAAGAATTCGCATAGTTGGCCCCGCATCGAAAAGGCGGGGAAATTCTGCGTCAACATCCTCGCCAGCGACCAGAAGCCGCTCTGCCAGCAATTTTCGACCAAGGGCGCGAACGACAAGTTCGCGGGCGTGACGCATCGGGTGTCGGCCAATGGCTCCCCGATACTGGACGGGGTGGTGGCCTGGATCGACTGCCGGCTCGAAGCCGTGCATGAAGCGGGCGACCATTATATCGTGCTGGGCCGGGTCATCGCGCTGGAGGTGGAAACGCCCGGCAAGCCGCTGCTTTTCTTCCAGGGCGACTATGGCGAGTTCGCGCATCTGAGCTGAACGTCCAGCCCTTAATCCTGGCCGCCGCCCTTCAACAGATGCGCGACGATCTGCGTGCGGTTGGACGCGCCGTTCACCGCCATGATCGCCCGCACATGGACCTTCACCGTGCTTTCGCTGATGTTCAGCCGCTGGGCGATGTCCTTGTTGGAGGCGCCCTGCGCGAGCAGGCGCAGCACGTCGCGCTGCCGCTTGGTCAGCAGCTTGGACTTGTCCACCGCCAGCGCGATCCGCTCGTTGAGGCCGCCGGCCTTGTCGGGCGGGCGCATGTGCAGCGCGGCGGCGAGCGGTGCCGGATAGACCGCAAGCCCCTCCTTCAACAGGAACAGCACCCGCTGCATGGTGACGATGCCGGTGCTGGACCGCAGCAGGGCCTGCGCCCCCGCGGCGACGGCCGCCTGCATCAGCGCTTCATTGCCATGGTCGGCGATCACCAGCATGGCGGCGGCCGGCCATAGCTGCTTCGCCTGCGCGATCTGCAGCGGCAGGGCGGCGCTTTCCAGTTCGGAATCCCCCGTCTGGAACAGGATGATGTCGGGCGGCTCCCCGGCCTTGGACTGGTCCAGGCTGGACTGCTGCATTATGCGGACGCCCGCCGCCTCCAGCGCGACGGCGATGCAGGCCCGGCGAAGCGGGCTCCCGTCCAGGATCAGCAAGGTGAGACGGGCATCCTCTTCCACTATTACGCTTTCGAAACGAATGGGAGGCGAAGCCGCCTGCTTCAAGGGCGGGAGGCGGCTCATGCCGCCTTGCGCGTAAAGGCGTGGCGGACGCGGTCCGCCCAGCTCCGCCGGATGGGGAAGCTGTCGGAATAATAGGCGGCCGACCCCATGTAGAACTGGACGGCGTCGCCATAGCCGCGGCGGGCATGTTCCTCATAATCGACCTGGTTGAACACGGCGCCGACCACCTGGTTGTTCACCATCTGGAGCGAAGCGCGCAACTGTTCGACCGTCGTATGCCCCCATCGCACGACCATCAGCGTCGAATCCGCCAGGGAGGACAGGGTACGCGCATCGCGCACGGCCAATATGGCGGGCGCGTTGATGACCACCAGGTCGAACCGATCGCGCAGGTCGTCCAGCAGGCGGCCGACCTGCCAGCCCTGCACCACGGCGGCCGGATTGCGGATCTGCTCGCGGGTGCTGAGCACCACCGGCATCAGCGCGACGGGCGCCGCGCCCTCGGCGGCGTCATGGTCCACATGGCGCTCGGCCTGCGGGATCAGACGGCGGCTTTCGCCCGCATGGGTCAGCACCTCGATCAGGTCCGGCGTGTCGGAACCGTCCTGGATCGAACGCAGGATGCTGGGGCCGGGGCGGCGCAGGTCGAGGTCGACCACGATGGCGCGGCGGCCCATCGACGCGGCGGCCGCCGCCAGCGTCAGCGCCACGCTGGACTTGCCGTCGCCCGGCAGGGGCGACGTCACCAGCACCCGCTGGCTCGTCCCCTGGTGGGGCAGTTCCTCGATCTCGCTGGCAAGGTTGCGGGCGACCTCCGTGAACAGCGATTGCGGCTCCGTCGTCACCGGATTGTCCTCGATCGTCGCGGGGATCGGTTCCTCCAGCTTCGGCAGCATCGCCAGGGTCCGCAGGCCGAAGAGACGGCGAAGCTGGTCGCCGCTGCGCAGCCGGTTGTCGAACATCTCCATCCCCAGCACGATCAGGAAGGCGAGGACGGAGGAGCCGACGAACGTGGCCAGCGCCATTTTCTTGGGCGCGGGCGCGACGGGCTGGAGCGGCACGGCGGCGGCCGACACCATGGTCGAGTTGACGCCGGTGGTCTGGAGTTCCGACTGCACCGTCTGGGCGCGCTGCGCCGTGGTGAGATAGGCCTGCCGCGCCACCTCCGCCCGGCGGTCGAGAATGGAAAGGTCGACCAGATTGGCATTGTTGCGGAAGGCGGCGCCGGTCATGGCGTTGAGCTTCGCCTGCAACTGGCCCGCCCGGGCGGAGGCGGCGTTCGCCTCCGCCAGCGCCATGGCCCGTTCGCGCCCGGCATCGGTGTCGTTCTTCGTCTGCTGGGTCGCGACGACGGACGCGCGCTCCTGCACCAGCGCCCTGCTGACCTGCGCGATCTGGGCCGACAGCGCCTGCATCTGCGGATGGTTCGCGCCCATCTGGACGGAAATTTCGGAGCGCTGGCGGACCAGGTCGTCATACTGCTTCTGCAGATTGTCGAGCGCGGGGGAGGACGCGCCCGCCACTGTCCGCATGCTGGCGGCGCGGCTGACGCCGGCCGCCTGGGCCTGCATCGCGCTGCTCATCGCGGCGGTGGAGGCGGCCTCCACGGCGATGCGGTTCATCTGCTGATAGTCCTCCGCGCTGCCCGCGCCCATCGGCATCAGGTGCTGGCGGCGGAAATCGGCAACGGCCCTCTCGGCCAGTTCCACTTCATGGGCCAGGCGCTTGGTCTCCTTGTCGAGCGCCGTGCTGAGGCCGTTGCGCCAGGTCTGGCGGCGCTGCGATCGCATCTTCTGAAGGCTGTCGACGAAACGGTTGGCGATCCGCGCCGCCAGTTCCGCCTTGCGCGACTGGACGGTGATGTCGATGAAGTCGGAATCGGTGGAGCTGACCACGCGGGTGGTCTTGGTAAGCTGCGCGGCGGCCTGCTGCACCGTCATCTGGACGCCGTGCGTGAAGGCCTGGTTGCGGTTGAGGTTGAGGTCGCGCACCACCTGCTCCGCCAGCGCCTGCGAGCGGTATATGCGCGCCTCATTGGCGACGCGCTGCTGGTTGCGGGTGGCGTCGGCCTGGTTGGAGCCGGTGGAATCGTTCAGTTCCACCTGCACGGTCGCCGTCGCTTCGTAGCGGTTGGGCAGTTGCAACTGGACGATCAGCACCACCAGGACGCAGGCGATGACGATGCTGGCGACCAGCTTCATGTGGCGGCGGAGCAGGAACCAGATCTGCCGCGCCGACATCTGCTGCAACTCGAAGGACAGGTCGCGCGGCTTTTCCGCGCCGCCGCCCGCAGCGGCGCCATCGATCAGGGTGAGCTGTGCAGACGCCATGATAATCTCCCGCTCGCATCGGCGCGCGGACGCGCCCCGCCGTCAGGGCTGTCCCAACGAGGCGATAGTGCGGGTTGCGGCGCAAGAGAGCAAAAGCGCATCGGGGACCGGCGATGCGCATAGGTGCTAACCCTTCGGATCGAGGCGCGGCCCCATGCCCCGCCCGGACCGGATACCGATCCATGACGCCCCGAACGCGCCATGCATGCATTTACGGCCTAAACATTTCTGATGCGTGTCTGACTATTCCGGATCGTCCCATTCCGCACCATTGTGCGAAAGTTGAGCGAGGATAAGAACGCTCCGCATCAGGGGTTGGCCACATGATCGCGGAGTTGGCATATCAGGAACTGGAACCGGGCTCGCTCGCCCGGCTGTTCGGCGCGGGCTGCGCCGCGGTGCTGGTGCGCTGCCCGGACGTCGCCGCCGGGCTGTGGCGGGGATTGCTGGAGGACAGGGCGGAGCAGATGCCCTGGGAAGCGCCGCTGGTCGACATGGCGCGCAACTATCACGGCAGCGGCGACATCACCGCCAGCCTGGGCGACCTCTTCTACTTCCAGCCCGGGCGCCACGGCTATATCGCCCGGAAAATGGCCCTTTCCCATGATGAGGGGGAGGATCATGCCACCATGTATCCCCCCTATTTCGTGCAGGGCGCGCAGCATTATGCGCCCCGGCAGGCGCTGCTGGACCAATGCTGGGCGGTTGGCTGCCGGCTGATGGCGGCGCTCGCGCCGGAGGGGACGCCGCCCCGCGATTTCCAGGTCGTGGTGCAAAGGCTGAAATATCAGGAAAACGCGGGCGATTTCGACCGATTGGGCGCGCTGGCCCGCAATTCGCTGGGGCGATGGGGCCGGGCGGGCTGCGCGCTGGACGAAAGGCGGTGGCAGGCGGCGGGCGCGCTCAGCCCGCGCGGCCTGTCCGACCTATATGGGCTGCTGGCCGATGCGCCGGTCCTGGGACGGCTGCTGCGGGGCGTCAACCGGCTGTTGCTGCGCCGCGACCGCAGCAGGGACATCGCGCCGGGCCAGAAGCTGATAGAGAGCGCGCATTTCGACCATCGCTATTTTTCCGCCCTGTGCGGCGAACGGGCGCAGATGCTGACGCAGGTCTTCGCCGGCGGGCGATGGATCGACCTGCCGATCGATCGCGGGACGCTCGCGGTCATTCCCGGCAGCATGGCGACGCAGGCCTATGGCGTGCGGCACGTGCTGCACCGCGTGCTGCATGTGGAAAAGTCGGGCCAGACCGGCGGCGATCCACGCACGGACAATGTGACGCTGCTGATCGGGTCGGCTTGAGGAAGGGGAAAGAGGGTGGAGGGCGGACGTTAATGTCCGCCCCAGATTGAATCATGCTCCTGCCTGCGCAGGAGCATGTCGCGTTTCGATGGGCAAACCGACGGTATCGCCGCCCCGCCTATAATGCCGGCAAGGGCTGCGGCCCTACCGGCCGCGCATAGATCAGCCGCGCCGCTTCCGGCATGGCCCTGCGGGGGACATAGATGGTCGCCAGCGCCACCATCACCGGCATCACCCACATGCGCGAATACATGTGCGGATAGGACAGGGTGTAGATCAGGAACACCAGCACCACCGCCACCGCCATCGCGCCCTTGTCGCGGCTGACGCGCAGCCCGTTCGCCGCCAGCAGGACGATCAGCCCCAGCAGGACGATCAGCCCGCAAAAGGCGATCGCGCCGCCCTCGTTCCAGATCAGCAGGAACAGGTTGTGCACCGGATTGTCATAGGCGCTGAGTTCGCGATAGCGGTCCACGCCCATGCCGATGACGGTATAGTCCTCGGCAAATCCCCAGGCTTCCTCCATGAGCTGCGATCGGTTGAGGAACGTCCCCGCCTGGTTGATGTCGCCGCTCTCCACGGCATTGCCGACGCGCTCCTGGAACGCCTTGGGCAGCGGGGCGCCGCTGGCGAGGAACAGCCCGGCCGCCACCGCCACCGCCAGCCCCAGGCGGAAGATGTAGCGCACGCCCATCAGCAGCAACGTCGCGAAGATCGCCAGCAGCGAGGCTGAAAATCCGGTGAAGGACGCGCTCAGCATCAGGCCCCAGAGCAGCAGGACCAGGCAGGCGAGCCCGGCCACGCCCCCGATCAGCCGGTGGCGCATCGAATAGAGCAGCATCGGCAGCGAGAAGGCGACGACCGCCCCATTGGGATTGGGCTGGCCCGCCATGGACCCCAGCCGCCCATTGCCGGTGATGAAGCCGTCGCCCAGCCAGTGCAGCGTGTCGCTATAGGTGAGGAAGGAACTGGCGGCGATGCCCACCGCTTCGGAACAGGCGATGCCCAGCATGAAGACCAGCGGCGCCTTGCGGATCGTGCCTTCCTCCTGCTGCATCAGCAGGATCGGGATGCAGAGGAAGGCGACGGTATATTGCAGGGCGATGTTCACCCAGCGCAGCGGATCGCCGTTGATGATCGACCCGATGAACAGCCCGCCCAGCATCATCACCAGCCCCGCGAGCCAGAAGGGCGTGAGCGAGCGGAAGGGCGTGACGCTCAGCCGGCCGCGCAACGCGGAAATGGAGAAGCTGATGAGGAAGAAGAGGTCGGAAAAGGTGAGATTGATCTGGCCGACGCGCAGCAGGCCCCAACCGCTGAGGAAGATCGCGATCAGCAGGCAGCCGCGCGCGATCCTGTCCCAGATTTCCTCATGCGCGGCCGGAACATGCGGCGCGGCGGCCGATGCTGGACCGTGGGGGGCAGGGCTGGCGAGAATCGTCACGGCCTTGGAAGCTGCGCCTCGCGCCGTTCCCGCGCAAACGCCCTTCGGGGCAGGGCATGGGGCGATTCCAGCCAGCCCGCCTATCCGAATTTGCCGGAGGATCAGCCTTGTGATCCGTTGAAATGCCCTTGCGACTGACGGGATAACGGCAGCCGAGCGCCGCCGGACCGGCAGGGCGTCTAGCGCGACGAGGATGACCCGGTGACCGATGCGATCCTGCCCCTGCGCAACAGCGAACCGCCGGCGACGGTGGAGCAGGCCGTCGACCTTTCGCCGTCCGCCGCGCGGCAGGGATCGGTCAGGCTGATCTATGTGGCCGGCTATGGGCGGAGCGGGACGACCCTGCTCGACATCGCGCTGGGCGAGCATCCGGCGATCATGGGCGCGGGCGAGGTGACGACGCTGGCGCGGCATGTCTGGGACCGCGGCGAATATTGCGCCTGCGGGGCGCGGGTGCGGGACTGCCCGCAATGGAATGCCATCGTCACGCGCTGGACGCAGGGCGAACCGGACGGGTTCCTGGCCCGCTATCGCCGCGCGCAGGAACGGACGGAGGCGCTGCTGGCCCCGGCGCGGCTGCTGCGCCTGCCGGGATGGCGCGACCATGTTCGCCGAACCGTCAAATTGCTGCGCGGCATGGCGATGGTGTCGGGGCGCCCGATACTGGTCGATTCCTCGAAACTGCCGGGACGGGCCTTCGCGCTGGCGGCGATGCCGGGCGTTGACCTGCATGTCGTGCATGTGGTGCGCGACGGGCGCGGCGTCGCCTGGTCGCTGATGAAGGGGCACAGCCGCAGCGTCGAAAAGGGCGTGCAGCGCGAATTGCGGCCCAAGCCGCTGCTCTACACCGCCCTGCGCTGGGCGATGGTGAATGTCGCGGCGGAACTGCTGTGCCGCCGGGTCGGGCCGGGGCGCAGCATTCGCGTGCGCTACGAGGATTTCGTCGACGACCCGCGCGGCACCATCGGGCGGATCGTCGCGCTGGTGGGGGAGGCGCCGCATCTGCCCGCCGCCGACCTTGCCCCCTTCGCGCCGCAGCACCAGGTCGCGGGCAGCCGCCATCGCATGCAGAAATCGCTCAGCATCAAGGGCGATGATCGGTGGAAGCGGGAGATGCCGGGGTGGAAGCGGCGGCTGTTCACCCTGTTGTGCGCGCCCTTGCTGCGGCGATACGGCTATGCCTTGCGCGGCGGAGGCGCGGCATGAGGCGTCTGCTGGCCGGCATGCTGTTGCCCGTCGTGATCGCGGGCTGTTCCGGCGCGGGCAGCGAATCGCGGGCGCAGCCGGTGAAGGGCGACCCCGCCTTTCCCGGCGCGGTCGGCTATGGCGCGGCGGCCAAGGGCGGGCGCGGCGGGCGTATCCTGGCCGTCGACACGCTGGCCGACGGCGGGCCGGGGTCGCTTCGCGCCTGCATCGACGCCACCGGACCCCGCGTCTGCATATTCCGGGTGAGCGGCACGATCCGCTTCACCACGCGCCCGCCGGTGATCGCCAATCCCTATCTCACCATAGCGGGGCAAACGGCGCCGGGCGGCGGCATCGTCATCGCCCATGCGGGCGGCGCGGAAGGGCGCACGCCCATCCTCATCAAGAACACGCACGACATCGTCATCCGCCATGTCCGCGTGCGCAACGACCGCACCGGCACCCATCGCGGGTCGGAGGACAGCTTCACCATAGAGAATAGCCGCCAGGTGATCATCGACCATGTCAGCGCAAGCTGGGCGCGGGACGAGCTGATCAACGGCTATGGCGACAATGACTGGATCACGATCAGTAACTCGATCTTTGCGGAGGGCATTCCGCGCCACGACAAATGCGCGCTGCTGGCGAGCGACCCGAAGGGGCCGCAGCATTTGAGCTTCATCGGCAATATCTGCGCCCATAATGGCGACCGCAATCCGGACCTCAACTTCCCCCCCGGCTCCTGCGCGGAGGTGATCAACAACATCCTCTATAACGGCCAGTCGGAATTCGCGGAGATCTGGGAGAGCTTCGGCGGCGTTCCCGTCTCGCTGATCGGAAACAGCTTCATCGCGGGGCGGAACACCCGGCCGGACACGGTCGGGGTGGCGCGCAACGTCATGGGGTCGAAGGGGGTGGCGAGGGTTTATCTGGCCGACAACCGCTTCGACGGGGATTTCGTCCATCTCTCCCCCCTGTTGAAGGAGGCGGAGGTGGACCGGCCGCCCTGCCCGCCGACCGTCGCCGCCGAACCGGCGGAAGCGGCCTATAGAGCGGTGCTGAGCGATGCGGGCGCCTTTCCCCGCGACCCTTTCGACCGGCGAATCGTCAAACAGGTGCGCGAACGCAAGGGGCATATCGTGAAGCAGCCCGGCCTGATCGACGATCCGGAACCGGGAGCGCCCTATGCCGATGCGGACGGCGACGGCATGGACGACCTGTGGGAGGCGGAGCATGGCGCCGATCCGCGCAAGGCCGATCCCTGGGCCGATGCCGACGGGGACGGCCTGGCCAATCTCGACCAGTTCCTGGACCAGCGGGCGCGCGACCTGATGGACGGGATTGCGCCATGAACGCGCCCCTGCCCCGGCTGAAGCCCGCGGATGCGGCGCGGGACGATCGCCTGCGCATCTGCTTCCCCTTTTCCGGGGACAGCATCGGCGGCAGCCATATTTCGGTGCGCGGGCTGATCGAGCATCTCGACCCGGCGCTCTACCGTCCCATGGTGGTGACGGAGGCGCCCGGCGGCATGATCGCCAGTTTCTTCGCCGGGCATGAGCGGATGGACGACCCCGCCGCCCAGGGGCCGTTCGTGCCGGGCGAGGCCTTCACCCTGCGGAAATTCGGACGGACGCTGGGCGGCGTTCTGCCCCGCGCCCGTTTCCTGCGGCGCAACCGGATCGACATCGTTCATGTCAATGACGGGCGGAGCAGCGCCAACTGGGCCTTGCCGGCGCGGCTGGCCGGGGCGAAGCTGATCTGGCATCATCGCGGCGATCCGGGGGCGCTGGGCCTGCGCCTGCTCGCGCCAGCGCTCGCGCATCGGGTGCTTGCGGTGTCCTCCTTTGCCCTGCCGCCCGCCGGCATCTGGTCGGCGCGCGGTCGGGCGTCGGTGATCCACAGCCCCTTCGACACCAGCCTGGAGGTGGACCGGGCCAGGGCGAGGGAGGCGCTGATCCGCGAATTGGGCGTGCCGCCCGATACGGTGTTGCTGGGCTATTTCGGCGCCTTCGTGCCTAGGAAGCGGCCCCTGCTGTTCGTCGACATGGTCGCCCGGCTGGCGGAGATGAGCCCGCGCCCGGTCATGGGCCTGATGTTCGGGGAGGCGCGGGTGCCCGCCATGGACATGGCCCTGCGCAGGCGGATCGCGGAAAAGGGCGTGGAGGACAGGGTGAAGCCGATGGGCTACCGCACGCCCGGCCCCTTCTGGATCGCGGCCTGCGACCGGCTGGTCGTGCCCGCCGTGGGCGAGCCGTTCGGGCGGACATTGGTGGAGGCGATGCTGGTCGGCACGCCCATCGTCGCCGCGCGCTCCGGCGGCAATATCGAGGCGCTGGAGGGCGGCATCGGCCTGCTGGTGGAGCCGGACGACGCCGGGGCGCTGGCCCGGGCCTGCATCGATCCGGGCGACGCCCGCGCCATGGCCCTGCGCGCCCAGGCCGATGCCCGCGCCCGCTTCGGCGAGGCGGCCCATTGCGCCAGGGTCTGCGCCGTTTACGAAGCGCTGCGGTCATGATCGGGGCGGTGAAGCGGCATTTCCTGTGGGCGGCGCTGTTCAGCGCGCTCGCCAATCTGCTGTTCCTGGCGCCGACGCTCTACATGCTGCAAATCTACGACCGGGTGGTGCCGACGCGGGGCGGGACAACGCTCGCCTTCCTGACGCTGGCGCTGCTGCTGGCCTTCGCCACCCTCTCGCTGCTGGAACATGTCCGCTCGCGCATATTGGTGCGGGCGAGCATCGGCCTGGACCGGCGGCTGGCGCGGACGCTGATCGCCGCCACCCTGCGCCAGCAGGCGGGGGAGGGGATCGGGCGCACGAGCCGCCAGCCCATCCGCGAATGCGACCAGCTTCGCCAGACGCTGACCGGCCCGGCCATGTTCGCGCTGTTCGACGCGCCGTGGACGCCGATCTACATCCTGGTCTGCGCGCTCATCCACCCGCTGATCGGGCTGATGGCGCTGGCGGGCAGCCTGGTTCTGGTCGCCGTCGCCTGGGCAAGCGACCGGGCGACGCGCCAACCCCTGTTGCAGGCCAGCGCCGCGGCGAACCTGTCCTATGGCAGCCAGGAACAGACGATGCAGGGGGCAGAGGCGGTGCGCGCGCTGGGCATGCGGGGCGCGATGGTCCGGCGGCACCTGGCGGAGCGGGAGGACATGCTCGGCTGGCAGGCCGAAGCCAGCTTCGCCGCCGGCAGCCGCATGGCGATCAGCCGCTTCCTGCGCAACATGCTGCAATCCGGCGCGCTGGGGCTGGGGGCGCTGCTGGCGATAGACGGGCAGATTTCGGGGGGCGCGATCTTCGCCTCCTCCTTCCTGCTGGGGCGGGCGGTGGCGCCGGTCGACCAGCTTGTGGGAAGCTGGCGCAGTTTCGTCGCGGCGCGGGCTTCGCATGGGGAGATCATGGCCTGGCTGGACGGCGCGACGGATGACGCGCCGCAGACCAGCCTGCCCCGTCCGAAGGGCCGGGTCGATGTGGAGCGCGTGACCGTCGAGGATTCGCATTCGCAGCGGCTGATCCTCAACAACCTGTCCTTCGCCATCGGCCCGGGCGAGATGGTGGCGGTGATCGGCGCCAGCGGCGCGGGCAAGTCGACGCTGGCGCGGCTGGTGGCGGGCGCCATAGCCTGCGACCAGGGTGAAATCCGCATCGACGGGGCGGAACGGTCGCAATGGGACGGCGACGCGCTGGCCGCCCATATCGGCTACATGCCGCAGCAACTGTCCCTCTTCGCCGGGTCGATCCGCGACAATATCGCCCGCTTTGCCGATCCCGACGCCGACGAGCGGATCGACGCCGACGTGATCGCCGCGGCGCAGCTATGCGGCGCGCACGGGATGATCCTGCGCCTGCCGCAGGGCTATGACACGATGCTGGGCTGGGGCGGCATGGGGCTGTCCATGGGCCAGACGCAGCGGATCGCGCTGGCCCGCGCCCTGTTCCGCGACCCGGCGGTGCTGATCCTGGACGAACCCAATGCGCATCTCGATTCCGATGGCGAGGCGCAACTGATCGCGGCGCTGGCCAGCGCCAAGGCGCGGGGCGCGGCGATCATGGTGACGGCGCACCGCACCGGCCTGCTGGGACCGGCGGACCGGATATTGGTCCTCGACAATGGCCGCATGCGGATGAGCGGACCGCGCGATCAGGTGCTGGGCGCGCTGGCCCGTCCCCGTCCCGCGCCCGTGGCGGGAGCGGCCTGATGCTGATGCGCACAAGCCGGCCCCTGCTGTTGCCGCCGCCCGGCCGGCCGCCGGCCGTTGCGGTCGACCCCAGGCCGGAGGTGCGCGGCGGATTGCTGGTGGCGGCCGCCTTTTTCCTGCTGTTCCTGGGCTGGGCGGCCTTTGCCCGGCTGGACGCGGCGGCGCTGGCGCCGGGGCGCACCACCGTGGCGGGGCAGAGGCAGAGCGTGCAGCATCGCGACGGCGGCATCGTCGCGGCGATCCTGGTGAAGGAAGGCCAGACGGTCCGGCAGGGCGAAGTGCTGGTCCGGCTCGCCGTGCCAGCCGTGGCCGCGCAGGAGAGGGTGCTGGCGTCGCAGGCGATCTGGCTGATCGCGCAACGCGCCCGCCTGCGCGCCGAACAGGTGGGCGTGGGCATGGAGACGCCGGTCGAGTTCCGCAACCTGACCGGGGACGACCGCGCCGATGCGCAAGCGGCGATGCGGGCGCAGCGGGCGCAGATGGCAGCGCGGTCGGCGCTGCTCGGCACGCAGCAGGGCGTGGCGATGCATGAGGGGAGCCAGGCAGGGTCTCAGGCGGCGGGCTATCGCGAGCAGGTCGCCTCGGTGATCGAGCAGGAACGGCTGATCACCGACGAGCTGGAGAGCCTGCGGACCGTGGCGGAGAAGGGCTTTGTCAGCAAGACGCGCATCCGCGCGCTGGAGCGGGCCAAGGCGGACCTGATCGGCCAGCGCGGGCGCCTGCGCGCTGCCCGCGACAGCGCCGCCAACATGGTGGGGGAGGCGCGGCTGAAGGCGCTGGAGGCGAAGCAGAACCTCGAGGAGAAGATCGCGTCGGAACTGCGCGATACCCAGGCGCTGCTGGGCGACGTGCTGCCCAAATGGGGCGCGGCGCGGGACGAACTCGCCCGGACGCAGGTGCGCGCGCCGGTGAGCGGGACGGTCGTCGGCCTTGGCGTGCATACGGTGGGCGGGGTGATCGCGGCCGGTCAGACGCTGATGGACATCGTGCCGGGCCATTCCGCCGTGGTGATCGAGGCGCGATTCTCCCCCACCGACGTCGACGACCTGGCCGTGGGGCAGAAGGCGGAGATACGCTTCGCCGGCTTTCCGGGGCGCAGCCTGCCGATCATCGAGGGCAAGGTGACCCGCATATCGGCGGACAGCTTTGTCGAGGAGAAGACGGGCATCGCCTATTTCGCGGGAGAGGTGACCATCGCGCCCGATCAGATCGCGCTGATCCGGCGGTATCGGGAAGGCGATTTCGCGATGAAGCCGGGCATGCCGGTGGAGGTCGTCGTGCCGCTGCGGCGGCGGACGGCGCTGCAATATATGGTCGACCCGCTGACAGACAGCATGTGGCGTTCCTTCCGGGAGCAATAGGCGCGCGCCTACACCCATTGGCGCACTCCCGAAGGTGTAGGCGCTATCCCTAAGACCCCACCGCCGCGATGCGATTTGCCGCTAAGGATTCCGGACCTTTAACAAGGACGCTGGATAGGGGGCGGGCATGGCGAATTTCTTTAACGTGGTGGGAAGCCAGACCATCACGGCAGGTAGTGAGAAGGACCAGTTCTTCGCCTTCACCCGGCTTGCCAATCTCGACACGGTGCGCCCCGACGCGGTGCTGGCGCAACTGGTCTGGAACTCCGCGATCCTGACCGGCAGCGGCGCGGCCTATCAACTGGCCGCCAGCAACATCCAGATTTCCATGGACCTGCTGATGGGCGGCACCGGCACGGACGTCATCTATGGGTCCAACCTGTCCGACGCGATCTTCTACAATAATGGCGTGATTTCCGGCGGCTTCGGCAGCTTCGACAATATCGAGCAGTTCTGGCTGGGCGACGGGGACGACATCATCGACCTGACGGCGCATGGCGCGGGCGGGATAGACTATGCCAAGGACGTGCTGGTCCAGGCGGGCCTTGGCAACGACATCGTCATCGGCGGCGCGGGCAAGGACAATCTTCAGGGCGACGGCGGCAACGACATCATCTTCGGCTGGCGCGGCAGCGACACGATAGCCGGCGGCGCGGGGGACGACCTGCTCTACGGCGACGATCTGGGCTTCAACAACATCTCTGGCGACGATACCATCGACGGCGGCACGGGCAACGACATCCTCTATGGCGGCCGCGGCAGCGACAGGATGACCGGCGGCGACGATGACGACATCCTCTACGGCCAGGCCGGCGGCGACAACATGTCGGGCGGGTCGGGCAATGACATCCTCCATGGCGACGATGCCGACACCAACAGCAACGACACGCTGAACGGCGACGCGGGCAATGACCAGCTTTATGGCGGCGCGGGCAGCGACGAACTCTATGGCGGCACCGGCGACGACCTGTTGGATGGCGGCAGCGGCAACGATTACATGCATGGCGGCGCGGGCAACGACACGATCCTCGCGGGCGCGGGCAACGACGTGATAGACGGCAGCGCGGACGTCGACACGCTGGTCTTTTCGGGCAACCGGATGGACTATGTCTTCACGCTCCAGGCCGATGGCAGCTATGTCGCGGTCGACCAGCGCGCCGGCTCTCCGGAGGGTAGCAAGACCATCCGCAACGTCGAATATTTCCAGTTCGCGGACATGACGACCCCTTCCACCGCGCTGAATGCGCCGCCGGTCATCACGTCCAACGGCGGCGGCTCCAGCGCGTCCCTGACCGTCGATGAGAACGTCACCGCCGTCACCATCGTCACCGCGACCGATCCCGACATGGGGCAGGCGGTCGCCTTTTCCATCGTCGGCGGCGCAGACGCCGCGCTGTTCGCGATTGACGCGCTGACGGGCGAACTGCGCTTCCTCGCCGCGCCCAATTTCGAAAGCCCGGCCGATGCCGACCGCGACAATGTCTACCAACTGATCGTCGCCGCCAATGACGGCAATGGCGGCGTGGACACGCAGGCGCTTTCCGTGACCGTGAACGACGTGCCGGACGGCTCCGCGCCGGTCATCACCTCCAATGGCGGCGGCGCCAGCGCGGCGATCGCCATTGACGAGAATGGGACGGCTGTGACCAGCGTCACCGCCACCGATGCCGACAGCCCGTCGATCGGCTTCGCCATCATCGGCGGAGCGGATGCGGCGCTCTTTGAGATCGATGCGGTGACGGGCGCGCTCCGCTTCAAGGCCGCGCCGGACCACGAAGCCCCCGCCGACGCCGATCATGACAATGTCTATGACGTGATCGTGCAGGCCAGCGACGGCGCCAATGCGGACCAGCAGATGCTGGCGGTGACCGTCGCCAATCTCAACGATAACGCGCCGGTGCTGACTTCCTATGCCGGGGCGGCTTCCGTCGCCCTTTCCGTCGCCGAAAACAGCCTGCTCGCCGCGACGGTCCAGGCCAGCGATGCCGACGGCGCGGCGCTCAGCTACAGCATCGGCGGGGGCGCCGACGCGGCGCTGTTCACCATAGATCCGGCGACGGGTGCGCTGAGCTTCAAGACGGCGCCCGATTTCGAAGCGCCCGACGACAGCAATGGCGACCGCCTCTACCATGTCATCGTCAGCGCCAGCGACGGCAGCACCAGCGTCTCGCAGACCCTGGCCATCAGCGTCGCCAATGTGAACGACAACGCGCCGATCATCACCTCCAACGGCGGCGGCGCTTCGGCGTCGATCAGCATGGCGGAGAATGCGGGCGCCGTGACCGTCGTCACCGCCAGCGACGCGGACGGGACCGCGCCCGGCTTCGCCATTTCCGGGGGAGCCGACGCCGCGCTGTTCACCATAGATCCGGTGACGGGCGCCCTTTCCTTCATCAACGCCCCGGATTTCGAGAACCGGCTCGATGCCGATGGCGACGGCGTCTACCAGGTGACGGTGCGCGCGACCGACGGCAGCAACGCCGATGACCAGCTTCTGTCGATCACCGTCACCGACGTCGCGGAAAACGGGAAGACGATCACGGGATCTTCGGGCAACAACACGATCAGCCCCACGACCGCCGTGCTCGCCTATCAGACCACGGCGCTCAACGACACCATCTACGCCCTTGCCGGCAATGACGTCATCGATGGCGGAGCGGGCGCGGACTATATGGACGGCGGCGCGGGCAACGACAGCTTCTATGTCGACACATGGTCGGACGACGGCTTTGCCGGCAATGACGACCAGGTGATCGAACTGGCGGGCGGCGGCAGCGACCTTGTCTATGCTTCCGTCAGCTACCGCCTCGCCGCCAATGTCGAGAAGCTGACGCTGACCGGCGCGGCGGCGATCAACGGCATGGGCAATGAACTGACCAACACCATCACCGGCAATGATGCGGCCAATATGCTGTCGGGCGGCCTGGGCGCCGACATCCTCTACGGCATGGGCGGCGCCGACGCGCTGGACGGCGGCGACGATAACGACACCCTCTTCGGCGGCGACGGCGACGACATGCTGGTCGGTGGGCTGGGCGACGATTATCTGGACGGCGGCGCGGGCGCCGACAGCATGACCGGGGGCCTGGGCAATGACAGCTATATCGTCGACAGTTGGTCCGATGACGGCAACAGCGCCAATGACGACCTGATCGTCGAGCTGGCGGGCGAGGGGACCGATCAGGTGAGCGCCTCCGTCAGCTACAAAATGGCGGCCGAGATCGAGAAGCTGGTTCTGACCGGCACGGACTCGATCGACGGCATCGGCAACGACATCGCCAACACGATGACCGGCAACAGCGGCAATAACGGCCTGTGGGGCGGGCTGGGCAACGACACCCTGCTGGGCAATGGCGGCGACGACCGGCTCTATGGCGAGGACGGGCAGGACAGCCTGGACGGCGGCGCTGGCAATGACCTGCTGGACGGCGGCGCGGCGGGCGACACGCTGAAGGGCGGGGCGGGCAGCGACATGCTGATCGGCGGCGCGGGCAAGGATACGCTGACCGGCGGCGCGGAGGCGGACGTCTTCATCTTCAACCGCGGCGACACGACGCTCAACACGGCAAGCTATGACCGCATCACCGATTTCAAGGCGATCGAGGGCGACCGCATCGACCTCGACTTCCTGAACGGCTCCCTGCCCGCTGCCGACTATGCCGAACGGACGATCGCCACCAACAATTTCGCCGACGCGCTGGCGGCGGCCAACACCACCGCGGGCGTCAATCATGTGGCGTTCGTCGCCGGCACGACCGACGGCTGGATCTTCTACGACGCCAATGGCGACGGCGCTTTCGACCAAAGCGTTCAGCTGGTGGGCGTCAACAGCCTGGCCGGGGCGGATTCGACCAGTTTCTTCTAGGACCGATCGACATTCAGCCCATAACGGCCTGCAAATGGTTGAAGCGAGTCACGTGCCTCGCTTCAATCCCGTGCTTCCGGTGCTCACGTACTTTAAGTACGCTGCGCTCCGGGTCACAGAAAACTACCATTTTCGGCTCGCCCTGAACTGAATGTCGATCGGTCCTAGGATTTGTGGGGATGGAAATGTGCCGGGCCGGTCGACGCCCGATCCGGCTCAGCCCATGCTCGCCGCGACCGGCCGCACCCTTGCCCGCCGCAACCAGGCGACGTCCAGCAGCACCGCCGTCACCACGCCCAGCATCACATGGGCCATGTTCCCGCCAATGGGTCCATAACGGGGAACGGCATAGGCCGCGACCGCCACGAACAGCGCCGTGCCGAAGCCGGAGATCGCAAGGACCGCCCAACTCCGGTTCATCGCCAGCATCGCCGAGCGGGAGGGCGCGGCATGCAGCATCAGCATCACGGCGACCAACTGCGTCAGCAGCAGGATATAGGTTTCCGAATAGGCCGCGCCCGGCCCGACCCGGATGAGCAGCGGCCCCAGCAGCCAGGCGCCCGCCAGGATGGCGAGGCCGACCGCCGCCAGCGCCATCTGCACCTGCAGCGTCGCCGCCCGGAAGGTCCGGACATTGC
Source organism: Sphingobium sp. TA15 (assembly GCF_037101235.1). Classification (NCBI taxonomy): domain Bacteria; kingdom Pseudomonadati; phylum Pseudomonadota; class Alphaproteobacteria; order Sphingomonadales; family Sphingobiaceae; genus Sphingobium; species Sphingobium sp. TA15. The sequence continues at coordinate 2,742,978 of NZ_AP025355.1, read as the reverse complement.
CGTTCGCCCACATGCGCGCGACATCGGGATAGACGACCGCCTGCACCTGCGCGCCCACCTGCGTCGCGACCTTCGCGATGCGCTTGGCGAGATAATAGACCGCCGCGGCCGAACTGCCCGCCACCGCGCCGACGAACAGCGAGTCCGCTTCCGTGGTGATGACGCGCAGGGTCAGCGAAAGGTTGGTCGAACAGGCAAAACCGAAGAAACCCGGAAAATCCCTTGCCAGGCCCTTCAGCCGGGCATGCAGCGGATTGGGTATCCCCATCTTTCTCAAGGCGCGGAATCCGACCCAGAAGACCAGGACCGAACCCAGCGCCTGCGACGCCGTCCACGCCACCATGAAGCCGACCAGGCCGGCATGCGTCACCATGCAGACGAAGGCGAGCAGGATGCGCAGCACATTGCCCGCCACCTGCGCATAGGCCAGCATCTTGAACTGGCCCGACAGGCGCAACGCGGCGGTCGGCACGCCCGCGATGTTGAACAGGGTCGCGACCGAATAGATCGCCACCAGCTCGACATGCAGGGGTTGAAGGCCAAAGAGCGGCCCGAACAGCCATGCCAGCCCGACGGCGCTGAACGCCGCCACCGCAGCGGCGCCCATGTCCAGCATCAGGCCATAGCAGTACAGCCGCTGCATCCGTCGCGGCGAACCCCTGGCTTCTTCCTCCACCGCGAAGCGGATCAGCGGCTGCCAGGATTCGAAGCGCAGGATTCGTTCGACCACGCGATTATAGGACAGGACCAGAACCATGACGCCATAGGTCGCCGGTCCCAGCGATCGGGCCGCCATCGCCACGCTGACCAGCATGATCAGCGCGTTCAGGAAATTGCCCGACAGCAAATGCCCCACCGCGATCAGCCGGCCCCGGCTTCCCTTGACCAGGAAACCCGCGAACCGGCCGCGCAGCATCGGCAAGGCGCGTGCGGCGAGCGCGCCCTTCACATCATATGCCATGACGATCCCCCCATGGGGTCGTGAAGATCAGGCGCGGCTGGCCAGCCCCGCCAGTTCCAGGACAGGCAATTGCGTCGGATGGGGGATGGCGACGGGCAGTTCGGGTTCGACCTCCGCCACGCGTCCGCGCATGCCGTGATTGGCCGCCCAGATCGCCGCCTGGGTCCGGTTCTTGACGCGCAGCTTGCGCAGCACGGCCTTCACATGGACCTTCACGGTCGCCTCGCTGATGTCCATCCGCTTGGAAATGACCTTGTTCGGGCATCCCATGATCAGCCAGCGCAGGATTTCCAGTTCCCGGTCGGACAGGCAGGCCGCGTCCACCGGGCGTTCGACCTCCAGCGCGTCGGTCAGGCTGGGCCGGGATTGCAGCTCGTCCGCCAGTTGCGGAGGAAGGACGCGCTCGCCCATGGCCACCAGCCGCAGCGTCGCCACCAGCCGGTCGCAGGAGATTTCCTTGACGATATAGGCCAGCGCCCCGAGCCGGAAAGCCTTGAGCATGATCTGGAAATCGAACCTGTCGGACAGCAGGACGAGATAGGAACAGGGAAAACGTTTCTGCAGAACCGAAAGCGTTTCTATGTCCATCGCTTCGGTCCCGTCGTCGATCAGCAACAGGGACGGGCCCGTATCCTCCTCCGGCACCTCAACCTGTTGAAGCGCCGCGGCGATATTGGGATATTGGGTTACGCGGAAATCCCGTTCAATCAGGATGCGGCTGAGCCCCTCCCGAACGATTGCATTACCGCACAACAGACGCACATTAACTGGGTAAGACATTGGGTGGTCCCCTCATGATCTCCTCTACCCCCGTAAGCAGGCCCCAAACGGAATGTAGAAGACCAGTAATCAAATGCCTGTAGTGCGACCCTTTCTTTTTGTTTCAACAACTTATCAGTAGCATATTTTTGCCGCGAGAGTCCCGATATGTTCAATGGAAATTTCGGGTGCGCGCAATAAGCCATTAACATATTGTTAATCTGCTGAATTTTTCACGCCATTGCGGAAATATGCCGCACCTGCGGCAGCCCAGCTTACTACTTTGGTGTTATCGCGAATGGTCTAGCCGGGAATCGCCCGCGCCGTTTCGCATCCGGAGCGATTCGCGCGGAAAGTAATCCAGGTTAATCTATTTGTCGCACCAGAACAAATGCTTCGGCCGCCTGGCGATAGACCGTCGCGCCGCGCAGCGTCGCGAGGGCGCGAATGGCCTCTATCGACCGCTCGTCGGGGCTGGGTTTCACCTGGCTCCGGAACGCCTGGAAGGCGGCGATCTTGCGCTCTATCGTCTCGCTGATGTCGACGAACATGTTGGGGATGAAGGCGGGCGTGACGCCGGGGGCTAGCCAGTTGGTTTCCGAAAGAGTCTCATAGGCCAGGACGCAGCTTGGCCCGCCCGGCCCTCGCGGCCGGGCGTGGACCAGCGCGGCGTTGAAGACGATCTGATGGTCCAGATGGATGTCGCCGATGAAGGGGATCAGCAGCAGGTCGGGCGCGATCCGCGACAGCGCGTCCGACAGCGCCGCATTCAGCTCGCTGCGCCTGACCTGGTCCAGCCCGGCGGCCGGGAAATCCAGGAAGCAGGTGTCGGCCACGCCGATCGTCCCGTGCGCCTGCAGCGTTTCGGAGCGTATCCGCCGCACCAGTTCCTCGTCGAACAGCGGCGGCTGGCCGCGGGTGACGACGACGACATGCACCTCGGCCCCAGCTGCCGCCGCCCGCGCCATGGTGCCGCCGCAACCCAATATCTCATCGTCGGGATGGGGCGCGACCACCGCGACCCGTCGGGCGTTGAAAGGCAGCGACATCGGCTATTCCCCCAAAATGGCGTGGAGTTTCGGCGGCTTGTCAGGACCGCTCCATTGCGTGACGGCAAGGGCGGTGGCCTGGCCGCAGAGGATGGTGAAACCCTCCGCCGTCCGCGCCACGACCTGTCCCGGCAGGGCCGCATGACGCCAGCCCATGTCGGACGGCGCCGCCGCCCAGATCCTGAGGTCCGCGCCGTCCAGCCGGGTGAAGGCGCCGGGATAGGGATGGCCGGCGGCGCGGATCAGGCGCAGCACGTCGTCGGCCGGCCGTCGCCAGTCGATCAGCCCGTCCGCAGGGGTCCGGCGCGCCGCCCAGGTGGCGCAGCCTTCGTCCTGCGCCGTGCGCGGCATCTCCCCCGCCGCGATCCGCTCCAGCATGCGGTCGAGCATGACGGCCAGCGCCCGCATATGCTTGGCGTAGAGCGTGGCCGCCGTTTCGTCCGGCGCGACATGGAAGAATTGCTGATCGGCTATGTCGCCCGTGTCCGTGCCCGCATCGATCCAGAACAGGGTTCCGGCGGTGATCGGTTCCTGCTGCAATATCGTCCAGGGAATGGCGGCGCGGCCGCGCAGCCGGGGCAGGGCGGCGGGATGATAGCCGATCGCCCGGTCGGGAAAGAGCGCGCGGAAGGCGGGCCCGCAAATCTGGGACCAGCCCATGACGAAGGCGATGTCGGCGCCCGCGTCGCGGATCGCGGCCAGCGCTTCCTCCCGGTTGATATTGTCGACATGGATGACCGGGCAGCCCCGCTCGCGCGCCGCCGGCTCCAGGTCGACATAATCGGAATGGCGCCCGGCCAGCGCGGGATCGAGCGTGACGATGGCGGCCATGTCCCATGCCGGATGGCGGGCGATCGCTTCGAAGGCGATCCGCGTGGTTTCAACCGCCCCGATGAGGAGGGCGCGCTTCGTCGGCATGCCAGTCTATCCTTTTTTCGCCGCCGATCACGACCAGCAGCGTGCGGGCGATGATCTGCGCGTCCAGGCGGGCGCTGCGGCGGCGCACATAGCAGAGGTCGAAGCGCAGCTTTTCCTCGACGCTCAGCAGCGTGTTGCCGCTGACCTGCGCCAGGCCGGTCAGGCCCGGCCGCACCTTGCCCCGCTCCACGCCGTCGCGCCCCATGGCGGCGATGCTGTGGGGCAGCAGGGGCCGGGGGCCGACGAAATCCATCTCGCCGCGCGCGATGTTGATCAGTTCGGGCAACTCGTCCAGCCGGGAGCGCCGCAGGAACCGCCCCACCGCGGTGATCCGCTGCGCATCCGGCAGCAGGGCGCCCTGGCCGTCGCGCAGGTCGCGCATGCTGCGGAACTTGATCATGGCGAAGGGCCGCCCGCCCAGGCCGCTTCGGGCCTGGCGAAACAGCACCGGCCGCCCCAGGCCGATCAGCACCAGCAGGGACAGCAGCAGCAGCAGCGGGGACAACAGCGCGAGAAGGGCGATCGCCAGCAATCCCGCCGGGCGCAGGCGGGCGGTCATGCGCCTTCCGGCACCAGCAGCGCGGGTGGAGGCGCGGGCACGGGCGTCGCGCTGGCCGCGCCGCGCAATTGCATGACGTCCAGCAGCATGGCGTTCACCTTGTCCACATCGTAGATGTCGACCGCCGTCCGCCGCGCCGCTGCGGCCATGGCGGCGGCGCGCTCCGGTTGGGCGATCATCCTTTCCATGGCGGCGGCCAGCGCGGGCCCGTCGCGGGGCGGCACGAGCAGGCCGTTGACGCCGTGGCGGATCGGCTCGCGGCAGCCGGGCATGTCGGTGGTGATGACCGGCCGTCCGGTCGCCAGCGCCTCCAATATCGTGCGAGGCAGGCCCTCCCGGTAGAAGGACGGCAGAACGAAGGCGTGGGCGGCCGCGATGAAGGGCCGCACGTCGCGGGTTTCGGGCAGGAATTCGATCAGCCCGGCTTGCCGCCATTGCTCCAGATCGGCGGCGGTATAGCCGGTCGGATTTTCCGCCTCCGGCCGGGTCAGCAGCAGGAAGCGGACCTCCGGGCGGCTTGCGCGGACGATCCGGGCGGCCTCGACATATTCGCCCACGCCCTTGTCGCGCATCAGCCGGCCCATCATCAGGAAGGTGAAGGGGCCTTCGGGCAGGGGCCGTTCGGCGAAGTGCCGGATGTCGATGCCGGAACCGGGGACCTGCATGACCCTTTGCGCCGGCGAGACGATCCCGCTTTCGCGCATCAGGCGATGATCGTCGCCGTTGAACACGAAGATGCAGCGCGCCCGGGAGACGCCGATCCGGTAAAGCCGTGACACGACGGCCCGCAGCCAGCGGCGGCCGTCTGCTTCCTCGCTGAAGACATAGCCAAGGCCGCTCATGATCGCGAAATAGCGCGCCCGGCTCCACAGGCGGGCGGCCAGCCCGCCATAGATGATCGGCTTTTGCGTATAGGCGATGACGACATCGGGCCGCTCCGCCCGCATCAGCCGCCGGTAATGGAGCAGGGTGCGCAGGTCATGCAGCGGATTGGTGCCCGCCCGCGCCATGGGCGTCCGGCGAAAGCGCACGCCCATGCCCGCCAGCCTGGCCAGCACCTCCGGTTCCTCGTCCGGGGCGCAGGCGACGACCTCATGCCCCTCCTCGATCATCCGGGCGATCAGCGCCCCGCGGAAGTTGACCAGCGACCAGGACAGGCTGGAGAGGATCACGACTTTCATGGCGCATATGCCTCTCTGGCTGGCCTGACTTTTCGCGTTCCTGCCTGCGCAGGAACACGTCATTGGGTGGGATAGCACGCCCTGTCGCCCCATTTTGCGGTGCATCGGTAGATACCCCTTTGAGGCAGGCGGCATCCCCTCCGCGCACGGCGCGGCCCCCGCCGTGGCACGACGGCACTGGCGACATAGCCATAAGGGGAGATCGCCCGCACCGGCCGCGCCGCGCAAGGGATAAAGGATGATGTCCGGTCGATCGATTACCGGGAAGCCCCTGTTTCGATAGCCTGATGCCTACCGTCGGTTGCGGCGGGCATGCAGGGCAACGCCTCCAGGCAACCCTCTTCCATCGCAACCGGCGGACCAAGGGTTCGTAGACAAGCGCCCGAAATCGGAGACAAGCGAATGCCGAATATCGCGCCAGCCGGGCAGAATGGGGCGGAAGCCGCCGCGGAAACGCCCCTCCTGCGGCTGGATGCCGCCGTCCGCGCTTTCGCGGCGCGGGGCGCCACGCGCTTCTGGGCGATCAGGCTGGCCGTCATCCTGGCGCTGGACGCGCTCATCATGCTGGGCAGCTTCGTTCTTTCCCGCCTGATCCTGTCCGACCTGCCCATGCCCCGGACGCTGCTGGACCCCTGGTTCATGGCGCTGTTCGTCGGCGTGAACCTCAGCGTGCTGTTCGTCGTCGGCACCTATCGACAAAGCTGGCGCTTCCTGTCGATCGGGGACGCGCTGTCGCTGGCGGCCAGCCTGCTCGCCAGCAGTTGGCTCATCTGGATGATCACCGCCGGGTTGCTGGCGCCGCAGAAGATGATGCGCGGGCCGATGACCGTCTTCCTGACCGTCGACGTGCCGCTGACCGTCGCGGCGCTGCTGGCGGTGCGCGTGCTGCGGCGGCAGTTCTTCAAGCATGTCCGGGCGGCGCGGCTGCGCCGGACGGTGCAGGCGCGCCGCCGCATCCTGTTGCTGGGCGAACTGGATTGGGCGCGGGTGATGGCGGATCTTGTCCCCACGGAGGCGCATTCGGGGCTGGAGATCGTCGGCGTCATCTCCTTCGACGGGCATGACCGGCGGCTGCATGTCGGCGGCCTTCCGATATTGGGATCGCCGGAGATGCTGCCCCGGATCGTCGCGGACCTCGACCGCGCGGGCAAGCGTCCGGTCAGCCTGGTGGTGCAGGAAAGCAGCGAGCGGCTCGACCGGCAGCAGATATTGCGCATCGCCAGCCTGGCCGAGCAGGAAAATCTGGTCGTCTCGCGCTTCCGCAATCCCTGGACCAGCGCCCAATCCATGGACGGCGACCGCATGGCGATAGAGAAGATGCCGCTCGCCGAACTGCTGGGGCGTCCGGAAATCACCGTGCAGCACAGCTATCTGGAACGGGTCGTCACCGGGGCGCGGATCATGGTGACGGGCGCGGGCGGCACGATCGGCGGCGAACTGGTGCGCCAGCTTGCCTATTATTCCCCGGCGGAGATCGTGCTGCTCGATCACAGCGAATATAATCTCTACGCCATAGAGATGGAGGCGCGGGAGAAATTCCCCCATATCCGCTTCCACGCCGAACTCTGCTCCATCCGCCAGCGCCCCGCCCTCTGGCAGGTTTTCGAGCGGCGGCGGCCGCAGATCGTCTTCCACGCCGCCGCGCTGAAGCATGTGCCGATGGTGGAGGCCAATCCCTGCGCCGGGGTGCACACCAATGTGCTGGGCACCCGCAACGTCGCGGACGCGGTCTGCGAGTTCGAGGCGCGAGCGATGATCCAGGTGTCGACCGACAAGGCGGTGAACCCCGTCGGCCTGATGGGCGCCACCAAGCGGCTGGGCGAATTATACTGCCAGGCGCTCGACCTGATCGGCAGTTGCGATCCTGACAGTCCGCGCTTCCTGACGGTGCGCTTCGGCAATGTGCTGGGGTCCAGCGGATCGCTGATCCCGCTGTTCCAGCAGCAACTGGCGAACGGCAAGCCGCTGACCGTCACCCATCCCGACATCGAACGCTTCTTCATGACCGTGCAGGAGGCGGTGCTGCTGATCCTGCAAAGCAGCGCCCGCGCATTGGAGACGGATTCGGAACGCGGCACCATCTTCGTCCTCGACATGGGGGAGCCGGTGAAGATCGTGGAGATCGCCCGCCGCGTCATCCGCATGGCTGGGCTGCGGCCGGAGATCGACGTGCCGATCAGGTTCATCGGCCTGCGTCCCGGCGAAAAGCTGTTCGAGGAATTGTTCGACAGCAGCGAGGACAAGATCGAAAGCGCCATTCCCGGCATTTTCGAGGCGATGCCCTCGCCCATCCCGCTGGAGATGCTGGTGGAGGGCTTCGCCCAGCTCGCCCGGCTGATCGCGGCGGGCGACGCGGACGAGCTGGTGCGGCTGACGCACGAGATGGTCGCTGCCTCGGCCAGTTCGCGCTGGGCGGAGATATTGCGGCGGCTGGCGGCGGAAAGTTCCGACACGCTGCTGATGATGCCGCCGCGCCCGGCGGACATTCCGGCCGCCCTGTCCTCGCCGCTGCCGCGCGATGTCGCCTGACCTTCCGGAGGAACCTTGATGCAAGCCGCGCCAGCCCCAGCCCGGATCGCGCCCCGCGCCAGCCCGACCCGCCTCAGCCCGCTCGACCATCCGGCGCTGCGCTGGCCGCAGCATGAGGCCGACGAGATCGCGGCGGCGACGCATGTTCTGGAGACCGGGCGGGTGAATTCCATGGTCCATGGCGAGCAAGGTCGCGCCTTCGAAGCCGAGTTCGCGGCCTTTTGCGGCATGCCCCACGGCATTGCGGTCAGCAACGGCACGGTGGCGCTGGAACTGGCGCTGCGGGCGCTGGGCATCGGCGCGGGCGACGAGGTGATCCTGCCTTCGCGCAGCTTCTTCGCCAGCGCGGCCTGCATCGTCGCGGTGGGCGCCACGCCGGTCTTCGCCGACATCGATCCGGTGAACAACAATATCGATCCGGCGTCGGTCCGCCGCATGCTGTCGCCGCGCAGCCGGGCGATAATATGCGTGCATCTGGCGGGCTGGCCCTGCGACATGGATGCGCTTCGGGCGCTGGCCGATGAAAAGGGGCTGTGGCTGGTCGAGGATTGCGCGCAGGCGCACGGCGCGACGCTGCACGGCCGGCCCGTGGGCGGCTTCGGGGATGCCGCCGCCTTCTCCTTCTGCACCGACAAGATCATGTCGACCGGCGGGGAAGGGGGCATGCTGCTGCTGCGCGACGAGGCGCATTGGAAGCGGGCCTGGGCCTATAAGGATCATGGCAAGAATCCCGACAAATTCTTCGCGCCCGCCCCGGCCAGCGGCTTCCGCTACCTGCACGACAGTTTCGGCAGCAACTGGCGGATGACCGAAATGCAGGCCGCCATCGGCCGGGCGCAGCTTGCCAAGCTGCCCGGCTGGCTCGCCCGCCGCCGCCGCAACGCGCAGGCGCTGATGCCTTTGTTGCGCGCCGTTCCGGGGCTGGAGGTGCCGGAGATTCCGGGCCATGTGGGCCACGCCTTCTACCGGCTTTACGTCGCCATCGCCGCCGACCGGCTGGGCGAAGGCGGAACCGCCCCGATCATCGACCGGATGGCGCGCATGGGCATGCCGGTCGGCAGCGGCTCCTGCGCCGACATGACGCGGGAGGCTGCCTTTGCCGCCATGGATGTGCGCCGGGACGGCGTGCTGCCCGTCGCGCAGGATATGGGCCGCCGCAGCATCGCCTTTCCGGTCGACCATCTGCTGGACGATGCGGACATGCAGCGGCTCGCCAACTGCCTTGCGATCGCTCTGGCGGAACAGGATCGCTGACGAAAGGGAAGAGACAATGACCAACGACCGCCTGCCGCATTTCGTCATCATAGGCGCCGTGAAGGGCGCGACGACCTGGATCCACAACCAGCTTCAGGACAATCCGGCCATCTACCTGCCCGCGCCGGAACCGCATTTCTTCAGCCAGGATTTCGATCGCGGCCTCGACCATTATCGCCGTTTCTTCGACGGGGCGCGGCCCGACCAGATGCTGGGGGAAAAGTCGGCCGACTATCTCGCCCATGCGGACGCGCCCGCCCGCCTTGCCGCCGTCCTGCCCAGGGCGCGGCTGGTGGTGCAGCTTCGCAACCCGGTCGACCGGGCCTATTCCGATTACAAGATGCTGTTCCGGCGCGGCACGGTGTCGAAGGGGCCAGACCATTATCTGGACGGCCGCCCCAGCGACCAGCCGCGCTTCCTGGAGGATGGGCTTTACGCGAAGCATCTGCGCCGCTGGCTCGCCCATTTCGATGCGGAGCAGATCAAGGTGCTGCTGTTCGAGGATGTGAAGGCCGCGCCGGAAGCGACCGTCGCCATCGTCAGCGACCATATCGGCGCGCCCTGCCATTATTCGACGCAGGTGGGCGCCGATCCCCGCAACGACAGCAGCGAAAGATTCCTGCCCCTGCCGGTGCGCACCGCGCTGGCGCCGCTGAAGGAGGCGGTGCGGCCCCTGCGCGGCAATGCGGTGTTCGAACGGGTGCGCGGCGCATTCGCGCGGCAGATCGCCTATCCGCCGCTCGCCCCGGCGCTGCGCCGGCGCATGGTCGACTATTATGCGCGGGACATTGCCGAGCTGGAGGAGTTGATCGGGCGCGATCTCAGCCATTGGCGGCAGGATAGGCGGCTGGCGGCTTGACGATATGTGCTCCTGCGAAGGCAGGAGCCCAGTTCGGTCGGCGGGACTGGGCTCCTCGCAGGAGCACGATATGCCAGCAACGCCTCCTTCGAATCACTCCCAAAGCGCCCCGCCCCTCGCCCCTTTTTGCCCGCCCGCGATCCGTTATTGCCCGCCCCTGAATCAGCCTAAGGGCTTAAACTTCCGCCCTATCCATCGAGAGGGGACGCAGATGCGCAACCGGCTTCACCATGGCATTTTCCTTGGCCTTTTCGCCCTGAGCACCGCCTGTTCGAGCGGGCTGTCGGGACTCGCAAGCCTGCCGCCTGCCCCGACCGTCGCCTATCGCCTGGGCGCGGGGGACGAGGTGCGGGTGGCGATTCCGGGCCTCAGCGGGGCCGATTCCGGCGAGGGCAGCTACACGATCAACGATCGCGGCCAGATTTCGCTGCCGGTGCTGGGCGATGTCGACGCGGGCGGCAAGACGGTCCCGGAATTGCAGGCCAGCATCGCCAGCCAACTGACCCAGCGCCAGTTGCTCAATGCCCCGACCGTCAGCGTCCAGCCAGTGAGATTGCGTCCCTTCTATGTGCTGGGCGAGGTGAAGAGTCCCGGCGAATATCAATATCGCGCGGGCATGTCGGTGCTGGCGGCGGTGTCGGTGGCGGGCGGATATACCTTTCGCGCCGAACAGGGCAGCGTCGCCATCACCCGCATGGTCGACGGGCGGCAGGTGGTCGGCCGGGCGGGCGAGCGCGACATGATTCAGCCGGGCGACACGCTGCGCATCTATGAGAAGTGGTTTTGATGGCCCGCCCGGTCTTCGGCCCGGTCCTGGGTCGGGCCTCCGGAGGAGCGGCCGCCCTGTTGCTGATGACGGCGCTGCCCGACGCCCATGCGCAGGATATGGACGCCTCCGAACCCTTGCAGGGGGAACCCGCCGCGCTGTTCGAACCGACGCCGCTGTCGCTGGGCAGCGCGACCGTCAGGATCGGCGGCAGCGCGCGCCTGGAATATGACAGCAACATCTATGCCCAGGCCTTTGGCGAAAAGGACGATCTCCGGCTCCAGTTCCGCCCCTATGTCGACCTGCTGCGCAAGGGCGGCGCGCTGGAACTGACCGCCCGGGCGGAGGGGGATTTCCGCAAATATTTCCAATATGAGAAGGAAGATGCGGCCGGCGGGCGCGTCGCCGCCGGGCTGAACTGGAACCCGTCGGCCGCCGACCGGCTGAACGTCGGCGCAAGCTGGCAGCACCTGATAGAGGATCGGGGCGAGCCGGAGGGCAACACATTGCCCAATATCGGCCCGCGCGAACTCAATCTGGTGGATGGCGACCTGTCCTATCTGCATCAGGGTTCGCGCATCGGATTTCTGTTCAAGGCGACCGGCGCGCGGATGCGCTACACCCGCGCCATCGACGAGGAGCGCGACCTGGATGCGGTGGGCGGCCTGGCGCGGGTGATGCTGCGCGTGTCGCCGCTGACGAGCGTCTTCGTGGAGGGCGTCGCGGCGCATCGCGATTTCCGGCTGGCCCCCGCGCCAGGCCAGTTCAACCGCGATGCGTCGACCTATGGCGCACGGGTGGGCATCGCCATCGATCCGGGCGGCACGCTGCGCGGCGATGCCGCGGTGGGCGTCTATCGCCTGGACGCCAGGGACAAGCTGATCGAATCGCAGACCCGCATGTCGGTGCAGATCGGCCTGACATATGCGCCTCGCCCGCGCACGACGATCACGCTGGACGGCTTCGTCGGCAATGTCGCCACCTACCGGACCGGCGTGCAGTCCCGTGAGGACATGCGCTTCCGCCTGGGAATAAACCAGGAAATCCGGCATAATCTGACGGGCCGGTTGGGCATTCTCTACCGCCGCAGCAAATATTTCGGGGTCGACGACACCGACCATCTCTACGGCGTCACCGGCGAGCTGGAATATGCCGTCAACCGCCGGGTCGCCGTCGCGGGGATAGCGCGCTTTTCCAAACGCGACAGCAGCGTCGCGCTGGACGAATTCGACCGCGTCAGGGGGGGCATCGAACTGCGCATCCATTATTGACGCGCAGCCGTGCCGGGGCGGGACAGGACTGATCCAAAGGGCCGCCCCCTAACCCCTTCGCGCAATGGACTTGGGATCGCCTGCCAAGGACACTGGCCCGCATAACAGCGTGATCATACAGGAACCCCGCCGCCATGCTGGTAAGAGCATCCAGGCCACCCAGACTCGCGTTCGTCCTTCCGGGGCTGGGCGCGGGCGGATCGGAACATATCGTCAGCCTGCTCTGCAACCATTTCGCGGCGCAGGGCTGGGCGATCAGCCTGATCGCGTTCGAGGAGCCGTCCGCTCCATCCTATTACCCCTATCGTCCCGATGTGCGGATCGTCAGGCTGGGCATGAAGTCGCGCCGCCGCGCCGCCGCGACCGGCGCGCTGGCGATGCTGCGGCGGCACAGGTTGCTGCGGCGGGCGTTGAAGGCGGCGCAGCCCGAACTGGTGGTCAGCTTCCTCACCCGCACCAACATCCTGTCCGTGCTTGCCGCATGGCCGCTCTGCATCCCGGTGATCGTGTCGGAACGCAACAATCCCGCGCTCCAGCCGGTGGGGCCGGTGTGGAGCCGGCTGCGGCGGATGACCTATCCGCGCGCCCTGGGCCTCATCACCATGACCCAGGGGGCGATGGACTGGTTCCAGGGCGCCATGGACGTGAAGGGATGGGTGATCCCCAATCCGGTGCCGCCCGCCGGCGCCGCGCCGGACCGGCGGTCGGACGGCCGCACCATCGGCGCGGTGGGGCGGCTGGTGCCGCAAAAGGGATTCGACCTGCTGCTGGACGCCTTCGCCCATGTGGCGCAGCGCATACCCGACTGGAAGCTGGCGATCTGGGGCGAGGGGCCGGAGCGCGTCGCGCTGGAGCGGCAGCGCGACCGGCTGGGCCTGACGGATCGGGTCAGCCTGCCCGGCGTGACGGAAAGGCCGGGCGACTGGATTCCCCAAACCGACATCTTCGTCCTCTCCTCCCGCTTCGAAGGCTGGGGCATCGTCGTGGGGGAGGCCATGGGCGCGGGCCTGCCGGTCGTTTCCTTCGACTGCCAATGGGGTCCGGCCGAAATGATCGAGCATGACCGCAGCGGCCTGCTGGTGCCCAATGGCGACGGCGCGGCGCTGGGGGAGGCGATCGTCGCGCTCTGCAACGATCCGGCGCGGCGCGCGGCCCTGGGGCAGGCGGCGCGGGATCGGATGGCGGATTTCGGCCATGACCAGGTGCTCGCCCGCTGGCAGTCGGTCATCACCAGCATTCTCGACCATCATCGCGTGAGGGCAGGATCATGAACATGATGTCGCTGAAGGGCGTTGCGCGGGCGATGCGGCGGCGGCTGCGGGACGAACCGCCATTGCGGCTGGCGGCGGCGCGGGCCGACGCTTTCCTCGTTTCCTACCCCAAGAGCGGGCGGACATGGCTGCGTTACCTGCTCTCCTGCTATTTCGCGGAAAGCGCGAAGCTGGGCTTCGAGCCCGACCTCACCAGCACCTTCCGCATCCTGCCCAATTTCGACCGCGATCCCGTGCGCGGCATCGACGCCTTCATCGGGCGGACGGGCGAGGCGGGGCTGCCGCTGATTCTGGTCAGTCACCTGCCCTATCGCGAGCGGCTGTTCCTCGACCGGCCGGTCCTTTTCCTGGTTCGGGATCCCCGCGACGTGATCGTGTCCGCCTATTTCCACGCGACCCGGCACAAGAAGAGTTTTTCCGGCGACATGGCGGCTTTCCTGGACGAACCCAAATATGGGATGGCGGCGCTAACCGCCTATCTGAACGGCTGGGCGGCAGGGCTGGCGGGGCGGCCGCATCACCTGATCAGCTATGAACATATGCTGGCCGAACCGATGCCTGCCGTGGCGGGCATCCTCGCCTTTCTGGGCGTCGAGCCTCAGCCCGAAATGCTCGCCCGCGCCGTCGCCGCCGCGCAATTCGACCGGATGCGCGACAAGGAACGCGACGGCGGCATTCCCGGCCATGATTATGACCGCAACGACGACCAGAGCCTGCGCATGCGCAGCGGCAAGGCGGGCGCCTTCGGCGAGTGGCTGAGGCCCGATCAGGCCGATCTGGTGCTGGAACGCTGCCGGTCCGACCTGTCGCCCCGCGCCCTGGCGCTGCTGGCCGCCACCGGCGTCGACCTGGCCCGCTGAGATGCGCATCTGTTCGATCATCACCAGCTTCACGTCGGGCGGGGCGGAAATGCTGGTCTGCAATCTGGCGGAGGCTTTTGCGCAGGCGGGGCATCAGGCGACAGTCCTCTCGCTCAGCGACGCGGCGCAGGTGGGCAATGCGCCCGATACCGAAGCGGCGATGATGGCGCGGGTGCGGGCGGACGGCGCTACCGCCCTTTCCCTGGGCCTTGCCAACCGCAACAATCTGCCCGGCGGGGCGCTGGCGCTGCGCCGCGCCCTGCGCGCGATCCGGCCGGACGTGATCCACGCCCACACGGCCCGCGCCCTCTTCCCCCTTGCGCTGGCCATGCCCGGCGTGCCGGTGGTGCTGACCCACCATAACAGCCGCCTCTCCTTTCCGCCGTCGGCCTTCGCCCTCTTCGACTGCATCGTCGACAGCTATGTCGCGATCAGCGACCAGTGCGAGGCGATGCTGCGCGACCATGCCCGCAAGCCGATCCGCATGATCCTGAACGCCGCCAGCGCCCGCTTCCAGGCCGGGCAGCCGCGCGACGCCGCCAGGCGCGATCCGACGATCCTCGCCGTGGGCACGGTGTCGGCGCAGAAGGATTATCCCACCCTGCTCCGCGCCGCCCGCCCGCTGGTGGAGGCGCTGGCGGCGCAGGGCCGCTCCGCCCGCATCCGCATAGCGGGCGGGGGACCGGAATTCGGCCGGCTTCAGGTGCAGGCCGCTGGCGAACCCGTCGAATTGCTGGGCGCATGCAGCGGCGTCGACGCGCTGATGCGGCAGGCGGACCTGTTCGTGAACTGCTCGCTGTGGGAGGGTTTTCCCATCGCCATGATCGAGGCGGCGATGAGCGGCCTGCCCATCGTCGCGACCGCGGTGGCGGGCAATCGGGAAATGGTCCTGCCCGGCGTCAACGGCCGGCTCGTCCCCCCTTCCGACCCCGCCGCGCTGGCGCGGGCGGTCGTGGAGACGCTGAGCGACGACTCCCAATATGCCGCCCTGTCGCGGGGCGCGCTGCATGCCGCCCGGCGCTTTTCCCTCGAAAGCTGCGCGGCGGCGCATCTCGACCTGTATCGGGAACTGACCCAGTCCCGCCGCCCCCGCTTCGCTCCGTCCCCTCTGGCCCGCCCGGTGTCGCCATGCGAATAGCCGCGCTGACCGACATCCACGCTGCCAGCGACCCGCTGCAACTCGCGCTTACCGCCGCCCGGCGGGAGGGGTTCGACCGAATGCTCATCCTGGGCGACCTGCTGACCTATGGCGTGCAGCCGCTGGAGACGCTGGAACTGGTGCAGGGCGCGGCGGTTCGCGACGGGGCGATCCTGATCAGCGGCAATCACGACATGCTCTACCGGGGGTCGGCGGCGGCGGAGGCCTATCGCGCCGCCCTGCCCGACTGGCTGCGCGAAAGCGTCGACTGGACCGCCGCCCATATCCCGTCCGACAGCATGACGGCGTTCGACTGGCGCGAAAGCTGGTCGCTCGGGCCGCTGTTCGCCGCCCATGCCAATCCCTTCGACTATGGCGACTGGCGCTACATCCGCTCGGCGCAGGAGGCGGAGGAAGCCGCCGCCGCGGTCGCGGCGCGGGGCTTTCTCTACGGCCTGTTCGGCCACGTCCACCGGCATCGCCGCTATGATTGCGACGCCGCCACCATCTTCACCCTCGCCTCGCTCGGCCAGCCGCGAGACGACGGCGACCGGACGCCGAAATGGGCGATGATCGACATCAGGGGAGATTCTGTGACCATCGAAAGCCGCGACATCGATTTCGATCCGGAGGATCAGATGCACGCCATCCGCGCCACTACCCTGTCCGCCTCCACGCAGGAGCGGCTCTGCCGGTTCTTCGCATGAAGATTCTCGTCACCGGAGCGGGCGCCGTGCTGGGGCAGGGCATTATCAAGGCGCTGCGGCAATCGACCCTGGATTGCCGGGTGATCGCCGCCGATCCCAATCCGCTTTCCTCCGGCCTTTACTGGGCGGACGGGGCCTATCGCCTGCCCTTCGCCGATGACCCGGCCTTTGGCGACCGCATTCACCAACTGCTGGACCGGGAACGGCCCGACGCCGTGCTGGTCGGAACCGATGTCGAACTGTCCTGGTTCGCCGCTGAGCGCCACCGGCTGGAGGCGCTGTTCGGGACGCATGTGCTGGTCAGCGATCCCCGCGTCGTCGCCATTGCCGACGACAAGCTGGAGACGGCGCGCTTCTTCGAAAGCGTCGGCCTGCCCCATCCCGCCTCCGCCGCTGGCGAGGATAAGGAGGGGGTGGAGGCGCTGATCGCCCAGGTCGGCTTTCCGCTGGTGGTGAAGCCCCGGATCGGCGCGCGTTCGGTCGGCGTATCGGTGGTGCATGACCGCGCCGGACTGGCGTCGGCGCTGGAGGGGCGCGGCGGGCTTGTCGTGCAGCAATGCGTGGGCAGCGCCGATTGCGAATATACCGCCTCCACCCTCGTCTTCGATGGCGAGGTGCAGGCGTCCATCGTGATGCGCCGCGACCTGCGCGACGGAAACACCTATCGCGCTTATGTCGCCGACTATCCGGAACTGAACGATCAGGTGCGGACGCTGGGCCGGGCGCTGCAACCCCATGGCCCCGCCAACTTCCAGTTCCGCACCGATGCCGACGGCACCCCCCGCGTGTTCGAGATCAACGCCCGATTTTCCGGCACGACGCCGCTGCGCGCCATGGCGGGCTTCAACGAGGTGGAGATGTGCGTGCGGAAACTGCTCCACGCCACCCCCATCGTGCAGCCGCCGGTCCGGCCGGGGGTCATCTTGCGCTATTGGGACGAGATGTTCGTGCCGCAGGAGCGCATCGACGCGGTGCGATGAGCGGCGTCGGCCCCCTGCTGGCCCTGACCGGCGGTTCGGGCTTTGTCGGCCGCGCCTTTCGGCCTGCGGCGCGGCGGGCGGGGTGGCGCATCCGCCATCTCGGCCGCCGCCCGCCGCCCGATGCCGATCCGGCGGACGATTGGGCGTTCCTCGACCTGGCGGCAGTGGAGGATGCGGACCTTTCCGGCTGCGCGGCGCTGGTGCATCTCGCTGCCCATATCCCCACCGACCATGGCGACCCGGCCGAAGCGGAGCGCTGCTGGCGGATCAACGCGCTCGGCACGCTGAGGCTGGTCGACGCGGCGATCCGGGCAGACGTGCGGCGGATCATGCAGGCGAGCAGCGCCAACGCCTATGCGCCGACTGGCCAGCCTCCGGACGAGCAAGCGCCCCTCTTTCCCGGCAGCAGGGGCTATTATCTCGGTTCGAAGGTCTGTCAGGAAATCTACGCGGCGGAACGTTGCCGGGGGGAGGATGTGCTGCTCCAGACGCTGCGGCTGGCTTCGGTCTATGGGCCGGGTCAGCGGAGCGGCGCGCTGGCCGCGATGGCGCAGGCAGCCGCGAGCGGTGGGCCGATCCGGGTGCGTGGCGGCGGCGGGTTCGGGGCCGACCTGATCCATGTGGACGATGTGGCGCGGGCCATGATGCTGTTGCTCGGCAGCGAGAATGCGGGGGCTTTCAATGTCGGCAGCGGCGTGCGCACGACGATTGCGGAACTGGCGACCCTGCTGGCGGAGCGAACGGGCGCGGCCGTCGTGCATGAAGGTGAGGGGGAAGAGGATTGGGGCTTTCCCGCCCTCAATATCGATCGACTGCAGGCATTGGGCTATCGGCCGACGCGCCTGGCTGACGGCTTGAAGCTGTGGGAGCGGCGTGGCGGCTAAAATCCTCCCTACGCGCAGCGTGGGGAGGGGACCATCGGCGCAGCCGATGGTGGAGGGGAAATACACGCAGGTCGCGCCTCCTTCCCCTCCACCATGCTTCGCATGGTCCCCCTCCCCATCTATCGATGGGGAGGAATAAGATAGGTCCGCTTTCTATCCAGACCCGAAACCCGCTCTAGCTCCCGTTCGGGCCGCCGGTGTTGCTGCCGCCGCCCGCGCCGCCCATGCCGCCGGCGCCGACCGCGCCGATATTGCCGAAAATCTCGTCGAACAGGCTGCGATGGCGGCCCAAAGTCGGCGTCTTGTCGCCAGAGGGGGAGATCTTCGCCACCTGCTCCAGCCCCATGCGGTCCACCGCCACGACATTGCCCGCCGCGTCGAAGCGGACGTGCAGCACGGTCTGCGACACGGGCTTGGGGCTGGAAAAGGCCAGCGATCGCATGTCGCGCGACACATAATACCAGTCCTGGTCGCCGAACTGCGCGACGAAGCTCGGCCGGCCCAGCGTGCCTTCCACGGAGGCGCGGTTATCGATGCCCGGCTGGATCGAATCCACCAGCAGCTTGTCGACCTGATAACCCTGGTGGGTGCGGATGCGCGAGCAGCCCGACGCGCCCAGCAACAGCGCGCAAAGGCCTGCGCCAAGCAAAATCCGCCCGCTGCGGGATTGGCGGCTGAACTGGCGCATGAACTTCTCCTGCGGGGGCACGCCCCGGACCTTGCCGAAAAACAAAGCCGCCATTGCATCGGGCGGCTGGCCGATCAATATGGAAATGCGTGGGCCTCGGCAAGGGGCCGCCTTTCGGTCCAGCCAGGAAACTCATTCGTCATGCCCAGCATCTTCCAGCGCCTGTTCGCGCCCAGCGACCCCAGGGACACGATGCGCCCCCTCTACAACGCCATCGTCGCGGAGGGCCGCCGGCCCCATTGGTATGTGGAAGGGCGGGTTCCCGACACGATGGACGGGCGTTTCGACATGATCGTCGCCATCCTCACCCAGGCGCTGATGCGGCTGGAGGCGCTGGGCGCTGCGCAGGAAAGCGTCTGGCTGACCGAATTGTTCGTGGACGACATGGACGGTCAGTTGCGGCAGGAAGGGATTGGCGACGTCGTCGTCGGCAAGCATATCGGCCGCATGGTGAGCGCGCTGGGCGGGCGTCTGGCGGCCTATCGCGCCGCATTGTCGGGCGAAGCGGAACTGGATGAAGCGATCGCCCGCAACCTCTATCGCGGCGCGGCGCCGTCCGCCGACGCGCTGGCGCATGTCGAATCGCATCTGCGTTCGCGCTGGGTCCGGCTTGGCTGCGTCAGCCGCGACGCGCTGATGGCAGGAGACCTTGGATGAGCACGACCCCCGAATTTTCCCGGCCGGTCCGTGTTGACCAGCTTGCCCGCCATGCCCAGCCAGTGACCATCACTGCCGATGCCGCCGAGCGCGAGGCGTTGGCCAGGCGCTTCCACCTGCTCGCGCTCGACCGGCTGGAGGCGGATTATGCGCTGAGCGAGGAAAATGGCGCGATCTACGCCAAGGGGCGGGTGCGGGCGGACCTTGCCCAGCCCTGCGTCGCGACCGGCGTTGCGGTTCCTGAAAGGGTCGATACCGACTTCCTCCTCCGCTTCGTCAGGGAAGGGGAGGATGCGCCCGAAGGCGACGAGCTGGAGCTGGACGCCGAGGATTGCGACACCATCGGCTATGACGGCCTGGTCCTCGACATGGGCGAGGCGGTGGCCGAAACGGTGGCGCTGGCCATGACGCCCTATCCGCGCGCTCCGGAAGCCGACAGCGTCCTGCGCGAAGCGGGCGTGCTGAGCGAGGAGCAGACCAGCCCCTTCGCCGCGCTGCTGTCGCTGAAGGACAAGAAATGAGGCTGACGCGGGCTGCCCGATAGCCTGCGCCTGCTGCCACGCTGAGGGCTGCCTTCCGGCTCGCCCTGTGGCATAAGCGCGCCCATGGAAAGCCCGCCGCGCAAGATCATCCATATCGACATGGATGCCTTTTACGCGTCAGTCGAACAGCGCGACGATCCCAGCCTGCGGGGCAAGGCGCTGGCGGTGGGCGGCGGCGGTCCCCGCGGCGTGGTCGCCACCGCCAGCTATGAGGCGCGAAAATATGGCGTCCGCTCCGCCATGCCGGGCGCCAGGGCGCGGCGGCTCTGCCCTGACCTGCTGTTCGTCCGCCCCCGGTTCGAGGTCTATCGCGCCGTGTCCGCCCAGGTGCGGGAGATATTCTCCCGCTTCACCGACATCATCCAGCCGCTGTCGCTGGACGAAGCTTATCTGGACGTCACGCGGAACAAGCCCGGCATCCCCTCCGCCACGCGCATAGCCGAGGAAATCCGCCGCCTGATCCGGGAGGAAACCGGCCTCACCGCATCGGCGGGCGTCTCCTACAACAAGCTGATCGCCAAGCTGGCGTCGGACCAGAACAAGCCCGACGGCATCTGCGTCGTCCGGCCGGAGGAAGGCGCGGCCTTCATCGCGAAGATGCCGGTGCGGCGCATCCATGGCGTGGGGCCGGTGACGGCGAAGCGGATGCGGCGCTGGGCATAGAGACGGGCGCGGATCTGCGCGCCCGCGACCTGCCCTTCCTCCAGCAACATTTCGGCAGCGCCGCGCTGTTCTACTATCGCGCCTCGCGGGGCGAGGACGACCGCCCCGTTCATGAGCGGCAGGAACGCAAATCGGTAAGCGTCGAGGATACTTTCTTCGACGATCTGACGGCGGAGGATGCGCTGATCGCGGAACTGGACCGGATCGCGGAGAATCTCTGGGGCCGGATCGAAAAGAGCGGCGCCTATGGCCGGACGGTGGTGCTCAAGGTCAAGTTCGCGGATTTCCGGATCATCACCCGCTCCAGGAGCTTCGCCGCTCCGCTGCGCTCGCCCGATCTGCTGGCGGAGACCGGCCGGGCGCTGCTCCGGGCCCAACTGCCGCTGCGCATGGGGGCGCGGCTATTGGGGCTGGGCGTCCATAATCTGGACCATGAGGAACCGGAGCAGGCGAGCGGGCAACTCAACCTATCCCTGTAGGCACGCCTTAAAAATCCTCCCCATCGCAAGATGGGAAGGGGGACCAGCCGAAGGCTGGTGGAGGGGAATGGGGCACGACCTCCGAATTTCCCCTCCACCATTCGCTTCGCAAATGGTCCCCCTCCCCACGCTTCGCGCAGGGAGGATTTTCAGGCCCGCGCTCCAAGTCCCTCAGAAGGGCAGCCAGTTCCGCTTCTCGGTGAACTTCATGTAACCGGCATTGACGCCCAGCCGGTAGCCGACGCCCAGCCGGATCGGGATCAGCACAACGCTGCCCCAGCGCAGATAGCTGGCGGTGAAGCCGCCCACCAGATAGGCCGTGCCTTCCGCCGCCGGGAAGCGGTGATAAAGATCCTGCGTGTCATAGAGGTTGTAGACCAGCACGAAAGTATTGGCCGCATTGCCGCCCACGTCGAAGCCGATGGACGGCCCCGTCCAATAGACTTCCCGCTTTCCCTCCACCTTGTGATTGAGCGTGCCGGACCCGTAGCGCAGGCCGACGACGAAAGCGCCCGACGCCTCCCGCCCGGCGATATAGGCGTTGGGGCGGCCCTGATCCTTCAATATCTTCTCGATGATGCCGGCCAGCCCTTCCGCGCCCTTGCCGAACACCCCTTCGGCCGCGCCGATCAGATCGTCTTCCTGATAGGAATCGCTGGGGGAAATCGCCGCCGGGGGAGAATTGGCCGTCACCGGCGCGCCGGTCGCGGTCGATCCGGTCGCCGTAGACCCCGAACCGGCCGGCGGCGGATCATAGGGCGCGCCGTTCCCGGACGGGACGCTGGGGTCCACGCCGGGATCGGTAGGCGTGCCCCCCTGCTGCGGCACCGGCGCCAGGTCGGCATCGATGGCGGTATTGGGATCGACGGTGCGCACCTGCGCCTGCGCGGCGACGGGCGCCAGCGTCATGCCGCCCAGGGCGACCGCCAAAGCGCCCGCCCATGCGGCGCGGCCCGAAAACCGCCGCAAAATCCCGATCATGTCCGCTACTCCCCAAAGAACCCGCTCTTGAACCATATTTCAGATTATCGGGGAACAAGCTGAAACGACAATGAACGAACGGCGACCCGAGTCGATTCCGCGCCAGTCCGAATCCGCTTTTCGAAATTGGGGCGATTTTTCTCCGCCGCGAACCGTTGCCATGCATCAAACCCGCCGCTATAGGCCGACATCTAGCCACTGCTCACCTTATCCGGTGGGCAAATTCGTGCGGAGACGTGGGTGAGTGGCTGAAACCAGCGGTTTGCTAAACCGTCGTAGCCTTAAGGGGCTACCGAGGGTTCGAATCCCTCCGTCTCCGCCACCTTTCCATCCTCTCGCAACCGGGCCAATCGCTGAAGGTCAGCCCAGGCGATAGGGCGTGGGGTCGCCCAGTTCCGCGATCAGTTCCTTGCGCGCCTGCGCCCTGCATTCGGCATAGTCCTGCCGCAGCGCCGCCTCTTCCAGGTCGGGGAAGCGATCGAGCAACCGGCGCAGGATGGATTCATCGTCCCCCAGCGCGATTTCCCCGGCCAGGGCTTGCGGCTCCAGCGCCGCCGACACCCGCGGCGCAAGCAGCTTCATCGTCCGCGCCCGCTCCCGAAATTCGAAGTCGATCAGCCGGGCGGATTCGAACTCGCCCTTTTTCAGCAAGGCGCGGCGCAAGTCCCAGGCCATCTGCCGCCGCCCCTTTTCCTCACCGCTCCTTGGTCGCGCTGAACTTGACCTTGGGGTGGCGTTCCTGCTGATAGCCGATGTCCCAGGCGCTTTTCGCCATGAAGACCAGGTTGCCGTCGCGATCCTTGGCCATGTTCGCGCCGTTGAACGACACCAGATCCCTGATCGCCGCGTCATCGCCGGAAATCCAGCGCGCCGTGTCGAAGGGGGAAGCCTCCAGCCCGGCCGCCACCTTATATTCCGCCTCCAGCCGGGAGATCAGGACGTCGAGCTGCAACTGCCCGACGACGCCGACGATCCAGTTGGACCCGATCTCCGGATAGAAGACCTGGATCACGCCCTCTTCGGACAGGTCGTCCAGCGCCTTGCGAAGCTGCTTCGTCTTGGTGGGGTCTTTCAGCGCCACGCGCCGCAGGATTTCCGGCGCGAAATTAGGCAGGCCGGTGAAGCGCACCCCGGCCTTCTCGCTCAGCGTGTCCCCGACCCGCAACGTGCCATGGTTGGGAATGCCGATGATGTCGCCCGGAAAGGCCTCGTCCGCGATCTCGCGATCCTGCGCGAAGAAGAGGATAGGGGAATGCACCGCGATCGGCTTGCCGCTGCCGCTCGGCGTCAGTTTCATGCCCCGCCTGAACTTGCCCGAACAGAGCCGCATGAAGGCGATCCGGTCGCGATGCTGCGGGTCCATATTGGCCTGGACCTTGAAGATGAAGCCGGTGACCTCGCTGTTCTCCGGCTCTACCGGCGCGGGTTCGGCGGGCTGGGCGCGGGGCGGCGGCGCGTGGGCGGCCAGCGCGTCGATCAACTCGGTGACGCCGAACAGCTTGAGCGCGGACCCGAAATAGACTGGCGTCAGGTCGCCATGGCGATAGGCGGCCAGGTCGAAATCGGCATAGCCGCCCACCGCCAGTTCCGCCTCCTCGCGCAACCGCGCCAGCCCCTGTGCGGACAGATGCCCGGCCAGCGCGTCGTCGTCGA
This sequence comes from Sphingobium sp. TA15, assembly GCF_037101235.1. Taxonomy (NCBI): domain Bacteria; kingdom Pseudomonadati; phylum Pseudomonadota; class Alphaproteobacteria; order Sphingomonadales; family Sphingobiaceae; genus Sphingobium; species Sphingobium sp. TA15. The sequence goes on along the minus strand of NZ_AP025355.1, from coordinate 2,719,369 downwards.
TGCCGGAGAAGAAGGCTTCCTTCCCCTCAAATTCCTTGCTCGCGCCCGAAGGCTGGCGCAGGCGGTTCCGGGCGAAATCGTAGATCCCCTCGAACTCGCCGCCCATGCCGACCGGCCAGCTCATCGGGCACACGTCCAGCGCCAGCGCGTCCGCCACTTCATCGAGAAGCGCGAAGGCGTCGCGGCCCTCCCGGTCCACCTTGTTGACGAAGGTGATGATCGGCACGTTGCGCAGCCGACATACCTCGAACAGCTTGCGCGTCTGCGGCTCGATGCCCTTGGCGGCGTCGATCACCATCACCGCGGAGTCCACCGCCGTCAGCGTGCGATAGGTGTCCTCGGAAAAATCCTCGTGCCCCGGCGTGTCGAGCAGGTTGAAGGTGATCCCGTCCCGCTCGAAGGTCATGACCGAGCTTGTCACGGAAATGCCGCGCTGCTGCTCGATCTTCATCCAGTCGGACCGCGCCCGCCGGTTCGCGCCGCGCGCCTTGACCTCGCCCGCCAGATGGATCGCCCCGCCTTCCAGCAGCAGCTTCTCGGTCAGCGTGGTCTTGCCCGCGTCGGGGTGCGAGATGATGGCGAAGGTGCGGCGGGAAGGAATGGTCATGGGCGGCCCATATAGCGATTCTTCGCCGCCGCGCCAGTAAGGCCGTTTTTGGCGCGGCACCTCAAATCCAGCCGTCCACCACCGCCACGTCCATCCGGAAGGCCCGTTCCTCCCCCGGCGCCAGCCGCATGATCCCCTGCTTCTCCCAAACGTCTCCGGCAAAACCCACCAGGTCGGCCATTCCCGCCCAGGGTTCGACGCAGAGATAATGCGCGCCCGGCTTCTGCCACAGCCCCAGCCAGGGCGTATCGGGAAAGTCGATCCTCAGCCCCCTGCCGCCCGGCACGCCCCAGAACAGGCTGCGGCTCTCCAGCCGGTCCCAGATCAGCGCGTCGCCCCGGAACGTCGCAGGTGTCGGGGCCAGCACATGGCCCTCGACCGGCGAGGGCGCGCTCTCCAGCGCGATCAGTCCCGGCTCGTCCCCCACCTTGCGGATCGGCGCGGGCTCCGCCTTTTCGAACAGCACGCGGTGATCCTCCGCCGCACCGCCATAGGGCAGCGGCCAGGCGAAGGCAGGATGATAGCCGAAGGAAAAGGGCAGGTCGCCCGTCCCCCGATTGGCCACCGTCGCGGTCATCCGCAGCGCCGCTCGCTCGACCGCGAAGCGCATGTCCAGCCGGAAGTCGAAGGGATATACGGCCCGCGTCTCCGCATCCGCCTCCAGCCGGAAGGTCGCGGCCTCGTCACTGCGTTCGACCACGTCAAAGAGCCTGCGCCGCGCAAAGCCATGCTGCGGCATGGGATAGTCCCGCCCCTCGAAGCGATAGGCGTCCCCCCGCGACCGCCCGACGAAGGGGAAGAGAAGAGGCGCATGTCCCGTCCACCAGCGCGGATCGGCATCGGTCATGAGTTCGCGCCCTTGCCCGTCTTTCAGCGACCATAGCTCCGCCCCCAGCGGGTTGATGCCGGCGCTGAGGTCGCCCGAACCGATGGTGATGAATTCGTCCGCCATGCGCTGCAATCTCCTTGCCGTCCGGCATAGAGCGATTTCCAGGCGATCGGAACCGATCGCTGGTCAGGAAATCGCGGAAAGCAAAGAATCAGGGGCGGCGAACCAGGCGCGGAACCACGCCCTGTCTCAACGGGTTGAAGGAGCAGCAGGGAGAAAATCGGATGAAATGGATTGGCGTGGCTGCGCTGCTGCTCTGTTCGACGGGCGCCCTGGCGCAGGAACAGGAGAAGAAGGACGACACGCTGAAGAAGGCGGGCACCATCGCCACCCAGCCGGCGCGGGACGTCGGCATCGACAAGGACAAGATTCCCGACGTGCTCCAGAAGGCGGTCGAAGACCCCTATCGGCGCCCGCCGGTGCGGAGCTGCAAGGCGCTCAAGACCTCGCTCGAGGAGCTTGACGCGGTGCTCGGCCCCGATTTCACCGTGGGGCAGAAGGCCAATGAGAACCGCACCGGCAAGATCGCCGAAGCGGTCGGCAAGACCATCGTCAATTCGATCATCCCCTTTCGCGGCCTGGTGCGGGAGATCAGCGGCGCGGCGCCCGCCGAGCGCCGTCTGGAAGCCGCCGTCACCGCCGGCATAGCCCGGCGCGGCTATCTGCGCGGCCTGGCCGACGCCAGGGGCTGCAAGATCACGAGTCCGCCTCCGACCGCGCAGGAGAAGTCGGACGAGGCGAAAAAATAAGCCATAGGGCAAAGGCCGCCTCCGCCGTCACCGCCACGATGTCCGCCTGAATCACCGTCGCATCGGCCAGGTCCGGCGCCGTAAGGGCCACCAGACGCACGGCCGCCTGCAGCGAGCCGCCGAAGATCAGCGCCGCGCCCAGGGCACGGGGAAACCGCCGCGAACGGAAAACCAGCAGCCCGGTCAGCAGCAGGTACAGCGCCAGGAAGATGCGCGCTATGCCCTGAACCTGATCCCGCAGCAGCAGCGCCAGTTCCACGAGGGAATAGGTCTGCGCCATGCCGATGCCCGGATGGGGCGCGCCGTCCAGCAGGACCAGCGGCGCCATGGCCGGAAGGCCGCTGGCCGCCAGCGTCGCGATGCCGATGACGGAAAGCAGTGCCGCCATCCGCGCAACATGCCTCCCGACCGGCGCGAACAGCGCGTAAAGCAGCACGGTCGCCCCCAGCATGGCGCAGATCATCGCCAGATCGCTCGCCTCCGCGGCGCGATAGGCCCAGGGGAAGTCCCTTATGTTCCGCGCCGTCTCCCGCCCGGAACCGGGCACGACCAGAGCGGCGCGGATCATGGCCTCGCCCACGCCGCGCAGCGCCATTCCGCCGAGAAGGAAGAGGCCGGCGAGCCGCGCCTTCCCCTGGATCCCGGCGAACAGCCTCATCCGCGCAGCGTGCCGCCCAGCTTTTCCGCCGCCTTCACCACCGCGGCGCTGATCGTGTCCAGTTCTTCCTGGGAAAAGCTTTTTTCGCCGGGTTGCAGCGTGATCTCGATGGCCAGGCTCTTCTTGCCCTCCTCGACGCCGGGGCCGACGAACATGTCGAACAGCCGCGCCTCGACGATCGCCTTCTTGTCTGCGTTCCTGACGGCCCGGACCAGCGTTTCGGCTTCGACGGCCTCATCGATGACGAAGGCGAAGTCGCGCTTCACCGCCTGCAAGGCCGGCGGCGCATAGGGCGCGCGCATGAAGCCGCTGGCCCGCTTTGCGGGGATCGCGTCCAGGAAGACCTCTCCCGCGACGACCGTGCCGGTCAGCCCGAACTGCTTGGCGAGGCTCGGATGCAGCACGCCGAATTCCGCCAGCACCGTCTTCGGCCCCAACCGCATCGTGCCCGACTGGCCCGGATGATAGGCGCCGGACGCCTCGCCGAAGCTCTGCAGATTGGCGACGGGCGCGCCCGCCGCCGCCAGCAGCGCGATCACCTCGCTTTTGGCGTCGAAGGCGGAGAAGGGCTGCGCCTTCCCCGTCTGCCAGCCCCGCGCCACCTTCTCGCCCGCCAGCACGAAGCCGACGGTCGCCCGCTCCCTGTCCGCCAGATAGCGGCGGCCCAGCTCGAACAGCCGCACCGACGCCGCGCCCCGATCCGCGTTCCGCCGCGTGGCCGAAAGCAGGCCGGGCAGCAGGGAAGGACGCATGACCTTCAGATCTTCCGAAATCGGGTTGGCGAGGGTCCATGCCCCGCCGCCGACCGCGGCGGCCTCCTTCTCCGAAATGAAGGACCAGTTGATCGCTTCGGCCAGCCCGCGCGCCGCCGCCGTCCGGCGCACGCGCCGCTCGACGGCCTGTTCCGGCGTGGCGGTCGGCTTGGCGACGCCGGGGGCGCGGGGCAGGGGGGTGGAGGGCACCTGATCCAGCCCGACGATGCGCACCACCTCCTCCACGATGTCGGGCCAACCGTCGACGTCACGCCGCCAGCTCGGCACCGTCACGGTCCAGTTGGCCGGGGTCGTGACCGGCACGCCGTCCTGATATTCGAAGGTGGCGTCATGGCCCTCCACCGCGAAGCCCAGGCTTTCCAGGATGCGCTTCTGCTCGGAATCCCCCACGTCCACGCCGGCCAGCGCCAGGCATTGCGCCGGGTCGTAGGTCACGGTCTTCGCGGCCGCCGGCGGACTGCCGGCGCGGGTCGCCTCGCTTGCGCTGCCGCCGCACAGATGCGTCACCAGATAGGTCGCGATCGACAGGCCGTCGTCCAGGAAGGCGGGGTCCACCCCACGTTCGAACCGTGCGCGGGCGTCGCTGGTCAGCCCCAGCTTCTGCCCCGTCACCGCGATCCGCTCCGGCGTGAAATAGGCGCATTCGATCAGCACGTCGGTCGTGGCTTCGGTGGCGCCCGAATGCTCGCCGCCCATGATGCCGCCAATGTCGTGCACCGCCTCGTCGTCGGCGATCACGGTCATGCTCTCGTCGACGGCGTAGCTCTTGCCGTTCAGCGCCAGCACCTGCTCGCCCGACCTGCCGCGCCGCGCCACCAGCCCGCCCTTCAGCGTCGCCATGTCATAGACGTGCAGCGGCCGGCCCAGATCGATCATGATGTAATTGGTGATGTCGACCAGCGTGCTGATCGGCTTCTGCCCGATGGCCTTCAACTGCTTGGCCATCCATTCGGGCGAACTGCCGTTCCTCACGCCGCGCACTGTCCGCGCGAAGAAGGCGGGACAGCCCTCGGCATCCTCTATCCGCACGTCCGGTCCCGGCCCGGCCGCCTCGATCACCGGCACGATCAGCGCGTTCAGCGTGCCCAGCCCCGCCGCCGCCAGGTCGCGCGCGATGCCGCGCACGCCCATGCAGTCCTGCCGGTTGGGCGTGATCGACACGTCGATGACCGGGTCGTCCAGCCCGGCCCACGCGGCATAGGACTGCCCCACCGGCGCGTCGGCGCTGAGTTCGATGATCCCGTCATGATCCTCGCCCAGTTCCAGTTCGCGGAAGGAACACATCATGCCGTTGGATTCGACGCCGCGGATGGCGGTCTTCTTCAGCACCATGCCGTTGACCGGCACCACCGCGCCCTCTGTCCCGAACACGCCGACCAGGCCCGCCCGCGCATTGGGCGCGCCGCAGACGACCTGGATGGCGCCCTCGCCCGCATCCACGGTCAGCACCTGCAACTTGTCGGCCTGCGGATGGCGCTCCGCCGTCAGCACCCTGGCGATGCGGAACGCGCCCAGCTTTTCCGCCGGATTCTCCACGCCCTCGACCTCAAGCCCGATGTTCGTCAGCCCCTTGAGGATCGTCGGCAGGTCCGCATCGGTATTGAGATGCGTCTTGAGCCAGCTCAGCGTGAACTTCATGCGCCCACTCCTCCGCTCAGCGTCGGCACGTCCAGCGCCGAAAAGCCGTAATGTTTGAGCCAGCGCAGATCGCCGTCGAAGAAAGCGCGCAAGTCGTTCATCCCATATTTCAGCATGGCGAGCCGGTCGACGCCCGTCCCGAAGGCAAAGCCCTGCCATTCATCCGGATCGAGCCCGCACGCCTCGATCACCCGGCGGTTGACCATGCCGCTGCCCAGCACCTCCAGCCAGCCGCCGCCCGGCGCGTCGCCGTCGCCCCCGATCACCCGCTGGCCGCCCGCCAGCGTATAGCCGACGTCGACCTCCACCGAAGGCTCCGTGAAGGGGAAATAGCTGGGCCGCAGGCGCAGGACGATGTCGTCGCGCTCGAAAAAGGCCTTCAGGAAGGTCTCCAGCGTCCATTTGAGATGGCCGAGCGTGATGCCCTTGTCGATCACCAGCCCCTCGATCTGATGGAACATCGGCGTATGCGTCGCGTCGCTGTCCGACCGATAGACCCGGCCCGGCGCGATGATGCGGATCGGCGGTTCCTGGTTCTTCATCGTGCGGATCTGCACGGGGGAGGTGTGGGTGCGCAGCAGCATCTTCTTCCCGTCCCCATCCTCATCGCTTGTGTCGGGGAAGTAGAAAGTGTCGTGCATCGCCCGCGCCGGATGCGTCTCGGGAATGTTGAGCGCGGTGAAATTATGCCAGTCGTCCTCGATCTCCGGTCCCGTCGCCACGGAGAAGCCGAGGTCAGCGAAAATCTCCGCCAGCTCGTCCATCACCTGGCTGACCGGATGCACGGACCCCTGCGGACCGATGTCGGCGGGCAGGGTCATGTCGATCTTCTCGGCCGCGAGCTTCGCGTCGAGCGCCGCCTGCTCCAGCGCCGCCTTCCTTTCCGCCAGCGCCGCCGTCACGCTCTCCCGCAAATCCTGGATCGGCGGGCCTTTCTCCAGCCGCTCCTCCGGGCTCATCGGGCCCAGCGTCTTGAGCAGCCCCGTCACCACGCCGTTCTTGCCCAAAGCGCCGACCCGCAGCGCCTCCAGCGCGTCGAGCGTGTCGGCGGCGGCAATATCCGCGATCAGGCCGGCTTTCAGATTGGCAATCTCAGTCATAATCTTCGTCATTCCCGCGGAGGCGGGAATCCATTTCCCACCCTGTTCTAATCACCTGACGCCTTGACGATGCGCCGACTCTTCAATGGCTCGAACCCGAAATCGAGCGCCAAATCCCGCCAATCGGGATTCTCCCGTCCGATCAGCTCGATCTTCCATTGCCTGTTCCATTTCTTGATCCGCTTTTCCCGCAATATCGCGCCATCGATCGCGTCATGCATTTCGAACCAGACGAGGCGCTTGACGCCGTAGTCGCTCGTGAAGCCTTCAATCAAGCCGTTTCGATGTTCGTATAGACGCTTTACGAGGTCGGAGGTAACGCCGGTGTACAGCGTCCCATTTCGGCGGCTCGCCAATATATAGACCGTTGGGCTGATTTCGCGTTTCATGCATTCCTCGGGAGATGGCTTCCCGCTTTCGCGGGAATGACGAGGTGGAAAGCGGGGACTTACGCCCGCGCCCCCAGCAACGCCCCGCCGAAGCCGATGAACATCAGCCCCGTTCCCCGATTGAACAACCGCTGCCGGTTCGCGGGCGCCAGCCAGCGGGCGAGCTTCGCGCCCCCCAGCGCATAGACGCACTGCCAGCCGAATTCGATGGCGACGAAGCTGATCACAAGGATCGCCAACTGCATCGCAAAGGGCCGGCCGGTATCGATGAACTGCGGAAACAGCGCGGCCGCGAAGATGATGAGCTTGGGATTGCTGAGCCCGGTGAGCAATCCGGTGCCATAGAGCGCTCGCAGCGACCGTGCCCGCGTGGCGCCCACCTCGCCTGCTTCGCCCACCGGCGCGCGCCAGGCCTTGACGCCCAGCCAGATCAGATAGGCGACGCCGGCGTAGCGCAGCCCGTCGAACAGGCGCGGAGAGGCTTTCAGCAACGCCCCCAGCCCCAGCGCGGAGGCGATCAGGCACAGCAGGATCGCGCTCATCAGCCCCGCCATGGTGGCGATCGCGCGGCGCGGGCCATGATGGATGCTCTGCGTCATCACATGCAGCATGTTCGGTCCCGGCGTGGCCGAGATCAGGAAAACCGCCGTGACATAGAGCCACCAGACATGCAGCGACATGGGTTTTCTCCTTTGCAGGCCAGCGCACAACCCGTTCGTGTCGAGCGTGGTCGAGACACGGACGCCCCTGCTTCCCGGCTGCGCTCGAAGCGAACGGATGAAGGGCGATTGGCGCCAATTCCAGGCAAAAACAAAAAGGGCGCCGAAGGCATCTGCCCCGGCGCCCCTTTGGACGATCTTGCGATCGTTCTAAGTTCAGGCCGCGGGCAGCGCAGCCTTCGCCTGGGCGATGATGGCGCTGAACGCCTCGCCCTCGTGCATCGCGATGTCGGCCAGAACCTTGCGGTCCAGTTCCACGCCGGCCAGCTTCAGGCCGTGCATGAACTGCGAATAGGTCAGGCCCTCGGCGCGGACGCCGGCGTTGATCCGCTGGATCCACAGGCCGCGGAAGGTCCGCTTCTTGACCTTGCGGTCGCGATAGGCGTACTGTCCGGCCTTTTCGACGGCCTGGCGGGCGATGCGGATCGTGTTCTTGCGACGGCCATAATAGCCCTTCGCCTGATCCAAAATCCTCTTATGCTTCGCCTTGGTGGTCGTACCACGCTTGACACGTGCCATTGGTCAGCCCTCCCTTACTTCAGGCCATAGGGCGCCCAGAGGCGCACATGGGCCACGTCGGCGTCGGACATGACCGAGGTGCCGCGATTCTGGCGGATATATTTCGCATTGTGGCTGATCAGGCGGTGACGCTTGCCAGCGACGCCGTGCTTGACCTTGCCGGAAGCGGTGAACTTGAAGCGCTTTTTCACACCGCTCTTGGTCTTGAGCTTGGGCATTTTCGTCTCCTTTTACAGCGCGACGATTACGGACAGCCACGGCAGCCCTAGATAGCCGGGCGGTCCTTCTTGAATATCGCGAAGGGCGGCCCATAGTCGCAAGCATCCCGGAACGCAAGCGATTCGGACCCAAAAAGGCGGACCGGCGTTCAACCGCCATGGCCGACGCAGATCCCCTCCGGCCGGATAGGCCGGCGAGCGAGCCGCCGCATCCTCGCGGCGCGGGCCACCATGTCCAACGCATGCGCCAGGGCTGGCGAAGGCTGCCCCTGCCGGTGCGCATCCTGCTCTGGATCGTCGGCATCCTCTTCGCGCTCTGGCTGATCCTCTTCATCACCAAGGGCCGCTTCCTCAAGCATCCCTTCGAACGGATGCTCGGCAGCCGCCTGGAACGCACCGTGCGCGTCGGCGGCGATTTCCAGCTTTATTTCGATCCCATCGCCATCAAGTTCCGCGCAGAACATATGGCCATCGCCAACACGCCCTGGGCCAGCCGCCCCGACTTTTTCCGCGCCGACCTGATCGACAGCCGCATCGCGCCGCTCAGCCTGATGTTCGGCGACAAATACAAGCTGGGCTGGCTGGAACTGCGCAACGCCGCCGTTGACCTCGAATGGTCGCGGGACGGCAGGAGCAACACGTGGACCTTCGGCGATCCCGACAGGAAGGGCGAACCGCTCAACCTGCCGCTGATCCGCCGCGCTCTCCTGGCCGGCACGACGCTGCGCTATCGCGATCCCCGCATGCAACTCGCCGCCGACCTGGGCTTCGAGACGGTGAAGGCGCGGGACACCCGCTTCGCCGGCGACGTGCGCTTTTCCGGCACCGGGACGATGCGGGCCCGTCGCTTCACGCTGCGCGGCGGCCTGCTTTCCCCCGATGAAACGGGGACGGGCGGCAGGAACCAGCTTGCCCTCCAAGCAGAGGCGGGCGCGACCGTGCTGGAGGTCAGCGGCACGCTGCCCGGCGCGACCGAGATCGAGGGCGCGGACCTGCGCCTGCTGGCCCACGGCCCCAATCTAGCCCGGCTGTTCGATTTCCTGGGCGTCGCCATTCCCGAAACCCGCGCCTATCGCTTCACCTCCGCCCTGACCAAGGCGGGCGGCGAATGGCGGTTCACCCATCTCAAGGGCCGCTTCGGCGACAGCGACCTGGCTGGCCGCCTGACCGTGTCGCTGCCCGACGATCGGCTGTTGCTGAAGGCCGACCTCGCCACCCAAAGCCTCGACATAATCGATGTCGGTCCCTTCATCGGCTACGATCCCGAACGGCTGGCGCGGCAGGGCAAGGCGGGCGCGATCCGGACGGTCGGCGGCGCGCCGCGCATCCTGCCCGACGCGCCGCTGCGGGTGGAGGCGCTGCGCAATTTCGATGCGCGGGTCCGCTACGACGTCCGCCGCATCCGCGCCGACAATCTGCCTGTGTCCAACATCGGCCTGACGCTTTCGCTGGACCGCAGCCTGCTCACCTTGTCGCCGCTGACCTTCGACATGTCGGGCGGCCATGTCAGTTCCGACATCAGCATCGATGCCCGCGTGCAGCCGGTCCGCACCGTCTACGACATCCGCCTGTCGCCCACGCCGATGGGAAAGCTGCTCGCCCGCTGGGGCGTCGAGGAATCCGGCACCACCGGCACGATCAAGGCGCGGGTCCAGATGACCGGCCTCGGCAACACGCTGCACGATTCGCTCGGCGCGTCCAACGGCCGCATCGCGGTGATCCTGCCGGCCGGCTCCATGTGGGCGCGCAATGTGCAACTGTCGGAACTCGACATCGGCACCTTCATCACCAAGATGTTCCAGAAGAAGCTGAAGGATCCGGTGGAGATCAATTGCGGCCTGATCGCCTTCACCGTGCGCGACGGCGTGGCGGCCGCCGATCCGATCATCATCGATACGCGCAAGAATGTGATGCTGGGCCGGGGCGGCTTTTCCTTCCGCAACGAGAGCCTGGACCTCGCCTTCCGCGCCGACGGCAAGAAGTTCAGCCTGTTTTCCGGCCAGTCGCCGGTCGGCATCGGCGGCACTTTCGCCAGGCCGGGCATCGACGTGATCAGCCCCGAACTGGTCGCGCGCGGCGGCGCGGCGGCGGCGCTCGGCATCGCGGCCACGCCGCTCGCCTCGGTGCTTGCCTTCGTCGATGTCGGCGACGCCAAGAGCGCCGCCTGCGGCCCGGTCCTCGCCGGCGCGACCGCCGCCGCCCAGCGCACCAGGGGCGGCAAGCCCCGCGACGATGTCGGCCGCGGCACCACGGCCAAGGACGAGGCCGGCAGGGGCACCGCCCGCGAAAACAGGAGCCAGGAAAAGAAATTCCTGGGCATCTTCTGATCCGTCAGATGCCTTCGGGGGAGGGAACGCGCCTTCCTTTCGCCATCAGCGGGCGCAGCGGCGTACCGTCTCGGGCGGCAGGATGTCGTCCAGTCGCTGGCGCACCACCTTGGCCCAGATGCGATATCCCGCGGGGTTCATATGCACCCCGTCCGCCCGATAATTGTCGCCCAGCTTTCCGCCCTCCAGCAGCGGCGTCGTGATGTCGCCATAATAGGTCAGCGGCACGCGCTCGATCAGTCTTCGCGCAGCCGCGTTGAACAGCATCTGGCTCCCGAGGATCGAGCGGCGCGTCGGACTGGGCTTCATCGACAATATCAATACCGGCACATCGCCCATCATCCGGTTGCGCAGGTCCAGAAATCGCCCAAGGTCGTGGACCACAGCGCGAACCTCGACGCCGCTGGCGATGTCGTTCTCCCCGGCGTAGAGGATGATCGCCGCCGGCTTGTTATCCTTGGCTGCATTGGCGAAGCGCGGCAGGATTTCGGCAAAGGTCGCATCGTCCATGCCCCGGTTGCGCGCATCCCAGGGCGCCATGTCCCGGCTGAGGCTGGTCCAGCGGTGCATGGACGAACTGCCCACGAACCAGAGCGAGCAGGCGCCTTGCCGCGCGCCGTCATCCGGCAGTGTCACATGCGCCGCCTGGTACCGTCTCACAGCCAGCCAGCCGCCGACGATCAGGCAGAAGATGAGGATTGCCAGCCCGCATTTGGCAAGAGGCGAGGCGTCGAGGCGTTGCAGCAGCGGCGTCTTCATCGGAAAGATATAAGTAGCGCTTTTTGACGCGCTGCAAAGCCGCAAATCCTTACGAGGCCTTAACGATCCGGCAAGGATCTGGCACTATCGTTCTGATTCAGGGCGTTAGGGCATTTCCGTGAACAAGAATCCATCGATCGACCTCCTGAAAGGCGTGCTGATGCTGCTCGTCATGGCCGGGCATGTGATGGAGATCACCGGCGGCTATGATCTGGCGCTGTGGGTCGGATCGGGCTTCCGCATGCCGTTGATGATCGGAATCTCCGGCTATCTGCTTAACGTTACCCGCACCCGCAGCGACAGCATCCAGCGCCTGGTGTCCCGCTATGGCCGGCGCATGCTGCTGCCGTGGCTTTTCGCCGGCATGGTGTACATGATCGCCAGCGGAGCGGCGCTGCGCTGGACCCTGCCTTTTGACCTTCTGTTCCGGCCGCCCTTTCACCTCTGGTATGTGCCGACGCTGTTCTTCCTGATCATGCTGACGCGGCTGATGCCTTTCTCGCCGCTGGTGCTGCTGGCGGCCGGCACGCCGGTCAGCCTTTCGATCATGTACGGCTTCGGCCTGGATCACGGGCCCCTGGGCGACGGACTGTTGTCGCCCGACAGCCGATTCCTGCGTTATCCGGTCTATTTCTTCTTCGGCATGCTGATGGCGGAACGGCGGGTTTCACGACGCTATCTGCCGATCGCCGGGGCAGTCGCGTTGCTGGGCCTTCTCTGGTGGTCCGGCCTCTATCATGGCCATGATCCCCTGGCCTTCGTGCCTGCGCGGCTTCTGATGTGCCTTGGCCTGATCGCGCTGCTGCCGACGCTGTCGGCCCTGCGGCTGCATTTCGCGCCGGTCAATGCGATCGGGCGGGACAGTCTGTTCTTCTACCTCTGGCACCCGCTGGTCATGGGCGTGATCGTCATGACGGGCGCGGGGGCGGCGGCGACGCTGGCGCTGTCGATCCTGCTGCTGGCGGCGGCTTGCCGCCTGACGGCGCGGGGGGCGCTGTTGCCGCTGCTGTTCGGCAGCGCGCCGCAAGGGGGCAGGGTGGGGACACCTCCGGCGACGGCGCCCCTACCGGCCTGACCGTTCAGATCTTGCCATATTTCGCTTCGAAACCGGCCAGGTCTCCGGCGGCGAGATATTTGGCCTGGTCGATCCACTGGTCGCGCACCGGGCGGCCCTTGAAATTGCCTAGCCTGGCATCAATGGCGGCTATGTCGGCATCGCTCCAGCCGGCGATCTGCGCATAGCGGGTGACGCCCAGATCGAGCAGCAACGCGTTGAGCTTCGGCCCCACGCCCTTCAGCTTCAGCAGGTCGTCGGCATCGCCGGGCGGCGCGGCGGCGGCCGGCGACGCGGGGGCCGCAGGTTGCGCCGAAATAGGGGCAGCGGCGACAGGTCCGGGAGCGGCCGGTTCTGCTGGGTCGGCAACAGGCGGAGCGGCAACGGGAGCGACGGGCTTCTTCGTCTCCACGGGCGCGGCCGGCTCGCCCGCCCGGTTGCGCCCGGACAGCAGGAATATGATGCCTATGATGACCAGCAGTGCGATCAGCAGCCACAGGCCATAGTCCATGAAAAATTCCTGCATCGCTCGTCCCTCCCTGTCCGAATTCGCCTTATTTAAAGATGGTTGAACGCGCGCCGCAAGGGGATCAGCGCGCTTCCTCCTCCCGCGCGACTTCCCTCCATCCGATGTCGCGGCGGCAGAAGCCGGTCGGGAAGCCGATGGCGTCGACCGCCTTGTAGGCTGCCTGCTGCGCCGCCTTTACCGTGTCGCCGGTCGCAGTGACGTTCAGCACGCGGCCGCCATTGGCGACAATCGCGCCGTCCTTGTCCGCCGTCCCCGCATGGAAAACCCGCGCCCCTGCGGCTTCCGCCGCGTCGATGCCCGTGATCGCGCCGCCTTTGTCGGGGACGCCGGGATAGCCGTTCGCCGCCATGACGACGGTCAGCGCGGCGCGCTCAGCCAGTCGCACCGGCCCCTGACCGGCCAGCCGCCCCTCCGCCACCGCCAGCAGCAATTCGACCAGATCGCCGTCGAAACGCATCATCAGCACCTGGCATTCGGGATCGCCGAAGCGGGCATTATATTCGATCAGCTTCGGTCCCTCGTCGGTCAGCATCAACCCGGCATAGAGAACGCCGCTATAGGGCGTCCCCTCGGCCGCCAGCGTGTCGACCGTGGGACGGACGATCTTCTCGATCACTTCCGCCTCCAGTTCCGGGGTCAGCACGCGGGCCGGGCTATAGGCACCCATGCCGCCGGTATTGGGGCCGGTGTCGCCGTCGCCCACGCGCTTATGGTCCTGCGCCGATCCGAAGGGAAGGATCGCGCTGCCGTCGGTCAGGGCGAAGAAGCTGGCCTCCTCCCCGATCATGAACTCTTCCAACACCACTTCCGCGCCCGCCGAACCGAAAGCGCCGGAGAACATGTCCTCGATCGCCTCGACCGCCTGTTCACGCGTTTCCGCGATGATGACCCCCTTGCCCGCCGCCAGCCCGTCGGCCTTGATCACCACCGGCAGCGCGAAATCGTCCAGCGCGGCGATGGCGCCGTCCTTGCTGGCGACGCGCTCATAGGCGGCGGTGGGGATATTGGCGCGCTTGCACAGATCCTTGGTAAAGCCCTTGGAGCCTTCCAGTTGCGCCGCCTTCTTGCCGGGACCGAACACAGGATAGCCCTTGACCCGCAAATTGTCCGCCAGCCCGTCGACCAGCGGCGCTTCCGGCCCGATCACCACCAGCCCGATGCTGTGGCGCAGGCAGAAATCCACGACGGCGCGATGATCCGTGGCATCCAGGTCGACCAATGTCGCATGCTGGGCTATGCCGGGGTTGCCGGGCGCGGCATAAAGGGTGGCAAGGGCGGGCGATTGCGCCAGCTTCCACGCCAGCGCATGTTCGCGGCCGCCGCCGCCCAACAGAAGGATGTTCATTTCGCCCATGTCCCCGGAATATGAAGCTGGATATGATGTGTCGGGGCGCCTGTTAGCCGAGGAACGCTCAGGGGACAACGCGCCGCCGCTCAGCGTGAGCGAATTGTCGGCCCTGCTGAAGCGCACGGTGGAGGACCGTTTCGGCCATGTCCGCCTGCGCGGCGAGATTTCCGGGTTCAAGCGGGCGGGGTCCGGCCACATCTATCTCTGCCTCAAGGACGACAATGCCGTGATCGACGGCGTGATGTGGAAGGGCGGGGCGGCGCGCCTGCCCTTCGCGCCGCAGGACGGGGTGGAGGTGATCGCCACCGGCAAGCTCACCACCTATCCGGGCCGTTCCAAATATCAGATCGTGATCGATCGGATGGAACTGGCGGGCGAAGGCGCGCTGATGGCGCTGCTGGAAAAGCTCAAGCAGAAGCTCGCCGCCGAAGGGCTGTTCGACCGATCCGCCAAGCGCCGCCTGCCCTTCATGCCCCGCGTCATCGGCGTCGTAACGTCGCCGACCGGCGCGGTGATCCGCGACATTCTCCACCGTCTGGAGGATCGCTGCCCGACGCAGGTGCTGCTCTGGCCGGTGCTCGTGCAGGGGCAGGGTGCGGCGGAACAGGTGGCGCGGGCGGTGCGCGGCTTCAGCGCGATGCAGCCCGGCGGTCCCATCCCCCGGCCCGACCTGGTGATCGTGGCGCGGGGCGGCGGATCGATTGAGGATCTGTGGAGCTTCAACGAGGAAATCGTCGTCCGCGCCGTGGCCGAAAGCTCCATCCCGATCATCTCCGCCGTGGGGCACGAGACGGACACGACGCTGTGCGACTATGCCGCCGACATGCGCGCCCCCACGCCCACCGCGGCGGCGGAAATGGCCGTGCCGGTGCGGGCGGAGCTGCTGGCGATGCTGACCGAACAGGGGCTGCGCATGGACCGGGCCGTGCGGCGCGGCGCGGCGCAGGCCCGCGAACGGCTGGACATGCAGGCGCGGCTGATGCCGACCCCCGACACGCTGCTTGCGCCCCAGCGCCAACGGCTCGACCAATTGTCCGATGGCCTTGCCAGCGCCCTGCGGCACCGCATCGCCGATGCCCGCACGCATCTGGGCCAGGCGGGCGGCGCGCTGCGCCCCGCGCTGCTGCGCCAATATGTCAACCGCGCCGCCGAGCGCGTGGCCCGGCTGCAACTGCGCCCCGATTATCTGGAGCGCGTCTATCGGGACCGGGCGACCGCCTTCGACCGGGTGTCGCGGCTGTTCACTTCGGTGAATCCCGACCTGCCGCTGCAACGCGGCTTCGCGCGGGTGATGGCGGGCGACCGGCTGGTGAAATCCGTGGCGGATGCGAAGGCGGCGGGCGCGGTCAGCCTGCACTTCCGCGACGGCGCGGTGGGCGCGACCATCGAAGGCGGCACGCCCCTTGAGAAGCCGCCCGCGCAAGCTATATCGAACCCGTCACGCCCCCCGCGCAAACCCCGCGAGGGCGAGGAAGCGGGCCAACCGGACCTGTTTTCCCGATGACGCCGCTGCGCAAGAAAGGCCGAGTGATCCCATGCTGATGTCCAACCGCGACCGCCCGGCCCGGCTGCACTATATGGCCTACAGCTTCCGCGTGCTCCAGGCGGGCGACCATGTGCTCTGCGCCGTCAGCGGGCGGAAAATCCCGCTGGAGGATCTGCGCTACTGGAGCATCGCCCGGCAGGAACCCTATGCCAGCGCCGAAATCTCCGCCCAGGCCGAACTGAAGGCGCGTGGCCTGTAAGATGCCGGGTCGTCCATGAAGGGCTGGATCGTCGCCGCAGCGCTGGCGACAACCGGCATGGCGGCTGAGGCGCCCCCTCCCGCGCAACTGACCCTGACCGGCGTGCCCGTCCAGGGCGGCGTCCTGCTGGGCACCGCGCCCAAGGGGATAGTCGAACTGCGCTTCGACGGACAGCCAGTGCCGGTCGATGCCGATGGCCGTTTCCTGATCGCCTTCGACCGCGACGCGCAGCCGCAGGCCCGGCTGACCGGACGCCTGGCCGACGGCACCCCGCTCGACCGCACGCTCACCGTCGCGCCCCGCGACTGGCGGATCGAGCAGGTGAACGCCCCGCTGCGCCCGACGAAAAGCACCGAAGCCTTCCTCGCGCTGCGCAAGCCCGAACTGGAACGGATCGCCGCCGCGCGCAATGTCGTGACGGACGCGCAGGGCTGGCGCCAGCGCTTCATCTGGCCGCGTATCGGCCGCATCTCCGGCCTGTTCGGATCGCAGCGCGTCTATCAGGGCCAGCCGGGCGCCTATCATGGCGGCGTCGACATAGCCGGCGCGCCGGGCGAGCCCGTCGTTGCGCCAGCCGATGGGGTAGTGATCCTGGCCGCCGACCGCCCCTTCACGCTGGAGGGCAATCTGCTGATGATCGACCATGGACATGGATTGAACAGCGCTTTCCTCCATCTCTCGCGGATCGACGTGATTCCCGGCCAACATGTGGTCCAAGGACAGCGCATCGGCGCGATCGGCGCCACCGGGCGTGCCACCGGGCCCCATCTTCACTGGGGCATGAAATGGAATGATGCGCGGATCGACCCCCTCCTGCTGGCGGGGCAGATGCCGCAAAGTTGAAGCAATATTTCACGGAACTATAATTTTATTCGTTCGTTTCGCTGCGCCGAAACGCAAAATTTTCTCCCAAAACTCAGGCCTGTAACAATGTTGTTAAACGGGCGTTCAATCTCCTTTTCTCGGTCTGTGGCATAATTGCTACAGTGCCGGTCAAATGCGATTTTCGACCTTCCACTCTGCTTTACACTCATAAAACGACTGCGCAGAGTATCGCGCAGCACGAGTGAAGAGGGTTTGCTGTCGGGCTCCTTTGCCCTCTTTGCGCGTCGACATAATGAAACAGGGGTGGGCTTTGAGCCTGCTGTCACGCCAGAGCAAGGGACTGGGTAGTGAAGAAAATTTCAAAGAATGCGCTGCTGCGCGGAAGCGCGGCATTGCAGGTGGTTGCGTTCGGCAGTGCCGGGCTATTCGCCATCGTGGGTGCGTCCACCGCAGCTATGGCCCAGGATTACACACGCGGTAATCTGGTCGGGACAGTGGTCGATCAGGCCAATGCTCCGGTCGCTGGCGCAGAAGTTTCCATCAAGTCTAATGAGCAGGGATTCACCAGAACCGCCACCACGGACTCGGCTGGCGTGTTCCGCATCACCGCGCTGCCCACCGGCTCCTATTCGGTGACTGTGACCAGCGGCGGGACCGTAGTGGTTGAGGATAACGCGGTGCCGGTCGTCGCCGGTCAGTCCAACACCTATCGCTACATTGCCGGCGGCTCGTCGCAGCAGCAAGCGGACAGCGGCGAGACCATCGTGGTTACTGGCGCCCGCGTCAAAACAAACGATTTCGCTGCCACGACCACAGGTCTGACGCTGAACGTGCAGTCGCTTTCCGAATCCGTGCCCGTTGCGCGTACGCTCTCCTCTCTGGCGCTCCTGGCCCCCGGCACCAGCGCGGGTGATACGAACTTTGCCGACTGTACGGACTGCGTATCGTTCGGCGGCGCATCGATCGCCGAAAACAGCTATTACGTGAACGGCCTCAACACCACGAACTTCCGTACCTTCGTCGGCAACAACACCGTTCCGTTCGAATTCTACCGCACGCTCGACGTCAAGACCGGCGGCTGGACCGCCGAATATGGCCGTGCGCTCGGTGGCGTTACATCCGCTGTCGTCAAGTCCGGCTCGAACGATTTTGAGGCCGGCGCGGTCGTCGCTTTCCAGCCCGCGGGTCTGACCAAGCGTGCGCCCAACACCTATTTGAATGCCGCCGGAGCGCTCAAGCAGCGCAACGACAACGACTATAACGAGACGATCGAAACCAACATCTATGCCAGCGGTCCGATCATCAAGGACCGTCTGTTCTTCTATGCGCTCTACACGCCGCGCTATGTGCGTGACGACGACAGCGTCGTCAGCAGCGGCTACCGCCAGAAGACGACCAGCAAATCGCCTTTCTTCGGCGGTAAGCTGGACGCTATCATCACCGATGGCCATCGTCTCGAGGCGACCTATTTCCGTGACCAGCGGCATGAATATACCGATTATCTCCCCCTTGACCCGGTCACCGGGGATGTGGTGGGGCGCAGCGTCGGCCGTGAAGACAAGGAAGTGGGCGGCGACAATTTCATCGTCCAGTATACCGGTCAGTTCACCAACTGGTTCACCCTGTCGGGCGCCTGGGGTCAGAACAACTACAAGCGTCGCGATGTCCTGATCGGAGACGCCGGTCCGACCGTTCAATCGACCTTGAACGGGTCGCTGCAAACCGTTTCGGGTATTCCGCTGTCGCCCACCGATTCGCAGGACCGCCGCGAAGTTTTCCGCGCCGATGCGGACTTCTATTTCAACCTGATGGGATCGCACCATCTGCGCGTCGGCTTCGACCGGGAAGATCTGTCTGCGAAGGAAGATACCTTCTACACGCAAGGCGTCGTCTATCGGTACACGCCGAACTATATCCGTACCCGCTATTATCTGAACAGCGGCCAGTTCAAGACGAAGCAGACGGCCTTCTATGCGCAGGACAGTTGGGATCTGCTTAACGACCGGCTGAACCTTCAGATTGGCGTGCGCAATGACCGTTTCCAGAATTACGGCATCACTGGCGAAGAATATCTGGATATCAAGAACCAGTGGGCTCAGCGTCTGGGCGCGTCGTTCGACGTGTTCGGCGACAAGCTGACCAAGATCAACGCCTTCTGGGGTCGTTATTACCTGCCGGTCGCTACGAACACCAACATCCGTCTGGCGGGTGCCGAGACCTTCTACGAACAACGCTATGCCTATCCGATCGGCGTCAATCCCGGTTCCCCCGCCGCTGGCGGTGCACCGGCCAACCCGCAGACCACGGCTAACGGAACGCCTCTGCTGGGTGCCCTGACCGGCGCAAACGCGCTCGATTGTCCGGACATCGGTCCGGGTGCGGGCCAGCTTTGCTCCACTGTCCTTTCGGACGGCATTGCGGGTCCGACGGACACGCTGGTATCGCAGAATCTGAAGCCGATGTTCCAGGAGGAGTTCATCATCGGCGCGACCCATCGGTTCAACGACTGGACCGTTGGCCTGCGCTACATCAACCGCAGGCTGAAGGAGACGCTGGAAGACGTCGCGATCGACGCTGCGGTGCTCGATTATTGCGACACTAACGGCATCAGCGGTTGCGGCGATGTCTGGAGCGGCTTCCACCAATATGTTCTGGCCAATCCCGGCAAGGACATCACGGTTCGCCTGGATGGCGACTGCACCATCGCGGGTCAGTGCGACGTCGTGACCCTGACCAGCCAGCAGCTCCGCTATCCGAAGCCTGTCCGTAAATATGATGCGGTCGAATTCACTTTGAGCAAGGCCTTCAACGGCACGTTCGGCTTCGACTTCTCCTACACCTGGCAGAAACTTCGCGGAAATTACGAAGGATCGGTCAAGTCGGACAACAACCAGGATGACGCCGGCCTGACGCAGGACTTCGACCAGCCGGGTCTGACCGATGGCGCCTTTGGCACGCTCGCCAATGCCCGCAAGCACACCTTCAAGCTGTTCGGGCAGTATAAGCCTGCCGAATGGGTGACGCTGGGTACCAATGTGACTGTCCAGTCGCCCCGCAGCTTCTCGTGCATCGGCGTTCACCCGACCGACGAGTTCGCTCAGGGCTATCAGGCGGCGTCCTTCTATTGCGCCAATCCGGCCGGTAACGGCGGATCGACCGACTCGACGCTCGTCCCGCGCGGTTCGTCGTTCAAGGGCAACTGGTTCAAGAATGTCGATCTTGGCATCCAGTTCCAGCTCCCCAAGGAACTGGGTCGCTCCAGCTTCCGTGTCGACGTCTTCAACATCTTCAACTGGAAGTCGAAGCTCGACTATGTTGAGTTCGGTGAGAATGACGACGGTTCCTTGCGCGACGATTTCAGGTTCGTCACCGGCTATCAGGCTCCGCGGGCCGTCCGCTTCACCTGGGCGCTTCGGTTCGGCGGCGGCATGTAAGCCGATCATCGGCAATACCGAGGAAAAGGAAGGGGGGCGCTTGGAGCGTCCCCCTTTTTCATGCCGGAAAAAGGATGGGCAGAATGAGTGACATGCCGGTGGTCGAAATGATGAAGCAACTGAAGCAGTCGCTCATGCTTCGCGACCGTGGCGGCATGAACAAAGTGGCGCGGGAGTTGATCGCTATCGCTGGCCCGCTGGGAACCCAGTGGAAATCCATTGCCATGTTGCTGATCCAGAATGGCGAGTTGACCGATGCGCGCCACGCCTTGGACCTTTATGTGAAGCAGAACCCATCCGAAGCCGCGCTGTTCGAGCAGGCTGCGATGATTGCGCAGATGGGGAATCCGCAAGAGGCGTTGAACAAGCTGGAGCATGTGTCCCGCTCAATCCCAACTCCCCTCGCCAATGCCTATATGCGAGGTACGCTGCTATTGAATTTGGGGCGGACAGAAGAAGCCATATTCTGGCTTGAGGAGGCTGTCAGGCAGGAACCCGCCTCAGGCCAGGCGTGGCTCGCCCTGGCCATGTCCGGAGCATTGCTCACCGATGAAAGCCATGCAGCGCTGAGAAAGGCAGGGCCGGCGATCAATAGGCAAGGCGCACTGGAACGGTCGAGTTACCATTATGCCCTGGGGAAGGTCGCCCATGATCTTGGCGACTATGAAAGTGCCGCTGCGTCCTACACGACCGGCGCGGGCATAGCGGCGCAGCACCATGTCTACGATCGCCAGGCCGATGGGAAAGAGGCCGATCTGGCGCATCGGCATTTCAGCCGAGCCTATATCGACCGATTATCCCAGCAGGTGACCGTCGACACGGCGCGCCCGATCTTCGTGACCGGCCTCCCGCGATCGGGCACCACGCTGGTGGAACAGATCCTCGCAAGCCATAGCGCGGTCGCGGGCGGGGAGGAGTTGGGCCGCTTCCGCCTAATCGTGCAGGACATTGGCGGATTGGGCGCAGAATGGCTGGACCGCTTCATGCAATCCGGGGGCGCGCCCAACGATCTTGCGGGGCTTTATCTCCACCTCATCGCGGAACGGTTCGGACCCGAAGGGCGAGTGGTCGACAAGACGCTGGAGGGAAGCCGCCACATGGGCCTTGTCGCGGCTCTGCTCCCTCAGGCGCCGCTCATATGGATGCGGCGCGATCCGCTCGACTGCGCCTGGTCGATATTCCGCACCTATTTCGCCAAGGGTCTGAACTGGAGTTGGAATCTGGAGGATATCGCATTCCATTTCCAGTTGGAGGATCGGCTGTTCGCGCATTGGCAATCCGAACTGGGAGACCGTCTGCTGGTCGTCGACTATGAAGAGTTGGTCGCGCAACCCGAACGGCATATCGAACGCATCCTGACCCATTGCGGTCTCCCGCTGGAAAAGGGGCCGTTCGAACCTCATAAAACGGATCGTCCAGTGGTCACTTCCAGCGTCCAGCAGGTGCGACGGCCGATCAACAGGGATGGGATCGGCGTGTCGCAGCCCTATCGAGACCTGCTTGGCGATTTCATGCGGATTTACGGGCTACGCTGACGCTATGGCCAGCCTCAACCCTCCATCCCCCTCATCCACCCTCACCGTCGCGCCATCCGGCACTTCCCCGCGCAGGATCAAATCCGCCAGCGGATCCTGCAGATAGCGCTGCACCGCGCGCTTCAGCGGCCTCGCGCCATAGACCGGATCGTAACCGACCCGCCCCAGCCACGCCCGCGCCCCGTCGGTCAGGTCCAGCGTCACCTTGCGGTCCTTCAGCAGCTTCCCGATCCGCGCCACCTGGATGTCGACGATCGGCGCCATATGGCTCGCGCCCAGGCGGTGGAACAGGATCACCTCGTCCAGCCGGTTCAGGAATTCCGGCCGGAAATGCGCCCGGACGATGTCCATCACCTGATCCTCGACCTTCTCCACCGGCTCGTCATCGGCCAGCGAGGCGATGAACTGGCTGCCCAGGTTCGACGTCAGCACGATGATCGTGTTGGTGAAGTCCACAGTGCGTCCCTGCCCATCGGTCAGGCGGCCATCGTCCAGCACCTGCAACAGCACGTTGAACACGTCGCCATGCGCCTTCTCCACCTCGTCGAACAGCACGACCTGATAGGGCCGCCGCCGCACGGCCTCGGTCAGCACGCCGCCTTCCTCATAGCCGACATAGCCCGGAGGCGCGCCGATCAGCCGGGCGACCGAATGCTTCTCCATGAACTCGCTCATGTCGATGCGCACCATCGCGCTGTCGTCGTCGAACAGGAATCCGGCCAGCGCCTTGGTCAACTCCGTCTTGCCGACGCCCGTCGGCCCCAGGAACAGGAACGACCCCAGCGGCCGGTTCGGATCCTGCAAGCCTGCCCGCGACCGACGCACGGCGGTCGACACGGCCTTCACCGCCTCCGCCTGCCCGATGACGCGCTTGCCCAGTTCCGCTTCCATGGCGAGCAGCTTCTCCCGCTCCCCCTCCATCATCTTGTCGACGGGAATGCCGGTCCAGCGGCTGACCACCGAAGCAATGTCCTCCGGCGTCACTTCCTCGCGCAGCATCGCGCCCTGGGTGACGTTCTGCGCCTCTTCCAGCTTGCGCTCCAGTTCGGGAATCCGCCCGTAAGCCAGTTCCCCCGCCTTCGCCAGATCACCGGCCCGCTGCGCCTGATCCAGTTCGACCCTCGCGGCGTCCAACTGTTCCTTCAGCTTGCTCTCGCCGGCGATCTTGTCCTTCTCCGCCTGCCAGCGCTGCGTGAGTTCGGCTGACTGCTGCTCCAGATTGGCCAGGTCTTCCTCCAGCGCCGCCAGGCGATCCTGCGAAGCCTTGTCCGTCTCCTTCTTCAGCGCCTCCCGCTCGATCTTGAGCTGGATGATCCGCCGGTCGAGCGTCTCGATCTCCTCCGGCTTGCTCTCCACCTCCATGCGCAGCCTCGACGCCGCCTCGTCCATCAGGTCGATGGCCTTGTCCGGCAGGAAACGGTCGGTGATGTAGCGGTTGGAGAGGGTCGCCGCCGACACGATCGCGCCGTCGGTGATCCGCACCCCATGGTGCAGTTCATATTTCTCCTTCAGGCCCCGCAGGATGGAGATGGTGTCCTCCACCGTCGGCTCGCCCACGAAGACGGGCTGGAACCGCCGCTGCAAGGCCGGGTCTTTCTCCACATATTTGCGATATTCATCGAGCGTCGTCGCGCCGATGCAATGCAGTTCGCCGCGCGCCAAGGCAGGCTTCAACAGATTGCCCGCGTCCATCGCCCCTTCGGACTTGCCCGCGCCGATCAGCGTGTGCATCTCGTCGATGAAGAGGACGATCTGCCCCTCCGCGCCCTTCACCTCGTCCAGAACGCCCTTCAGCCGTTCCTCGAACTCGCCGCGATATTTCGCCCCCGCGATCAGCGACCCCATGTCGAGCGCCATCAGCGTGCGGTCCTTCAACGTATCGGGCACGTCGCCATTGGCGATGCGCAGCGCCAGCCCCTCGGCGATGGCGGTCTTGCCGACGCCGGGGTCGCCGATCAGCACGGGATTATTCTTGGTCCGCCGCGCCAATATCTGGATCGTCCGCCGGATTTCCTCATCGCGGCCGATGACGGGGTCCAGCTTGCCCGCCCGCGCCGCTTCGGTCAGGTCCCGGGCGAATTTCTTGAGCGCGTCGTACCGATCCTCCGCCCCCGCCGTATCGGCGGTGCGCCCGCCGCGCAGAGCGTTGATCGCGGCGTTCAGCCCCTCCGCCTTCACCCCGGCCGCCGCCAAAGCCTTGCCCGCCGCCGTGGTGGTGGCAAGCGTCAGCGCCAGCAACAGCCGCTCGACCGTGACGAAGCTGTCCCCCGCCTTGGCCGCGATCTGCTCGGCCGAATCCAGCACCCGCACCGCGTCATTGTCCAGCCCCGGCGTCTGCTGCGCCCCGCTGCCCGACACTACGGGCACCCTGGCCAGCGCCGCATCGGTTTCGCGCAGCGCCACGCCCGCATCGCCGCCCGCCGCCTTGATCAGCCCGGACGCCATGCCCTGCTGGTCCTCCAGCAGCGCCTTCAACAGATGCTCCGGCCCGATGCGCTGGTGGCTCATCCGGATCGCGACGGTCTGCGCCGACTGGAGGAAACCCTTGGCGCGGTCAGTGAATTTTTCGAGGTTCATCAGAGTCCTCTCTTGCAATTTGGCCCTTCGTGAAGCTGGTCACGATGTAATGTTGCATAAAAGCAACACAAGAGGCCCTACGCAAATATCCTTAGCTCTCGGCGCGCCGTGTTCCTGCGAAGGCAGGAACCCAGTTCAGACGTTTCAACCGGCCCCTGCCTTCGCAGGAGCACGGTGTATTAAACCTCAGCCGAAGAACACATGTTCCCTACTGCTTCACCGCCTTGTGCGCATCCGGCGCGAAGGCGTCCCCGAAGAAATCGCCCTTGTACCAGAGCGGCGCCTGCGGCTCGTCCGCGATCTCGCGGGCGATGGCATAGTTCACCTTGGCGAACTTGGCCGCCGCCTCCCAGTGAAAGGGCAGGCTCATCTGGTCCGACGGCTGGTGATAGTCGGTTTTCAGGAAATGTTCGAACGCCTCTTTCCCCGGCCCGGCGAACCCCGTCATCAGGAACACCGCAGGCACCCCTTCCTGCACGAAGCGGTAATGGTCGGACCGGGTGAACAGCCCCTCGGCGGGCAGAGGATCGGGCGAAAGCGAAACGCCCTCGGCCTTCGCCGCCTTCTCGACGATAGGCCCCAGGGTCGAATGATCGGCCCCGAAAGCGATCACGTCCTGAAAATCATAGGTCAGGATCGGCATGTCGAGATTGACCACGCCCACCAGCTTGCCGCCGGCCGGCAGGACCGGGTTCCTCGCCAGATATTGCGACCCCAACAGCCCGTCTTCTTCCGCCGTCACCGCCGCGAACAGGATGGATCGTTTCGGCCGCTCCCCGCTTTCCGCAAAAGCCTTGGCCACCGCCAGCATGGTCGCCACGCCCGACGCATTGTCCATCGCGCCATTATAGACCTTGTCCGGTCCCTTGGCGCTTTCCCTGACGCCCAGATGGTCGAGATGCGCCATCAGCAGCACATATTCATGCGAAAGCGCCGGGTCGGAACCGGGCAGCACCGCCAGCACGTTGCGGCTGGGCGCGGTCTCCACGCTGCTGGCGCGGTCGATGCGGACGGCGGGCTTCAGCGCGAATCCCTTGGGCCGGGCGCCCTTCTTCTCGGCCTGGGCGCGGATCGCGGCGACGGTCTTGCCCGATCCGGCGAACAGCGCGTCGGCGGCCGCCCCGTTCACCGTGCCGGTGCCCCGGATCGCGGGCGTGCGGACATAGGGCTGCCCCTCCTTGTCCAGCCAGCTCACCGCCGGATGCTGCGCCCGGTCGCGCACCTTCTCCCATGGGGTGCGATTGAGATAGCTGGTGGTGGGAATGGTGATCAGGCCGATGGCTCCGGCCTGCTGCGCCGCCAGCGACTTTTCGGCGGCCAGATGCGCGCCGATCTCGCTCGGCATGCCGACCGGCGAGCCGGACAGCGCGACCGCGAACTTGCCCTTCAGGTCCAGCCCGGCATAGTCGTTTATCTTCTCCCGGTCCGATTTCAGGCCATAGCCGACGAACACCGCCTGCGCCTCGATGCTCTGCTTCGGCTCGCGGCCGAAGGCGGCGATCGCGACGTCATCGCCATTGGCGAAGCGCCTGCCGCCGATGGCCATCGCGGGGGCGGAGGCCTTGTCGAGTTGGGCGACGGCCAGCGTCACGGGCTGATACCAGCTATCCTGCACGGCCTGCCGCAGGCCCAAGGTCTCGAACCGCGCGGCGACATAGCGGGCGGCGATGTCATAGCCCCGCGTGCCCGCGTCGCGTCCCTCCAGCAGGTCGTCGGCCAGGAAGCCGATATCGGCGCGGATCGCTTCCCCGGTGATGGCAGGTGAGGGTTCGGCCAAGGCGAGGCCGGGGGCGGCGAGGACAAGGGCGAAGGTGGAAGCGAAGGCGAAGGAACGAAGGCGCATCGGGTGCGAAACCTCTTATGGTTGAAGGTCAAGCCTATCGCGCCCGCCCGGCCTGTCCAGCGGAAAGCGTATTGCACGGCTAAAACGCCCCGCTATGCTGCCTGCCGATCCATGACCATCATGAGGCGCTCATGACCTTCTCCCCCCATTCCCGCCGCTTGGCCCTGATGCTCGGCCTGTCCTCGCTCGCGCTGGCGCCCACGATGCAGGCCGTCGCGGCGCCCAGGGCGGCCAGCGCGGCCGCGCCCGCGCCGCTCTCCAGCCTCGTGTCGGCGGTGGACATTCCCTATGAGCAATTCACGCTGAAGAACGGCCTGCGCGTCATCGTCCACACCGACCGCAAGGCGCCCGTGGTCGGCGTGTCGATCTGGTATCATGTCGGCTCCCGCTTCGAACCGGCGGGCAAGACCGGCTTTGCCCATCTGTTCGAACATCTGATGTTCTACGGCTCCGAAAATGCCGACGGTCCTTTCTTCGGGCGGCTGGAGGACATTGGCGCCACCGACTGGAACGGCACGACCTGGTTCGACCGCACCAATTATTTCGAAACGGTGCCGACCGGCGCGCTGGACCGGGCGCTGTTCCTGGAATCCGACCGCATGGGCCATCTGCTGGGCGCCGTCACGCAAACCAAGCTCGATACCCAGCGCGGCGTCGTCCAGAATGAAAAGCGCATGGGCGAGAATGAGCCCTATGGTCTCGTCGAATATGCGCAACTGGCCGCGATGCTGCCGGAGGGGCATCCCTATCGCCACTCCACCATCGGGTCGATGGCGGACCTGAACGCCGCCAGCCTGGCCGACGTGCAGACATGGTTCAAAACCCATTACGGCCCCAACAACGCCGTGCTGGTGCTGGCGGGCGACATAGACGTGCCGACCGCGAAGGCGAAGGTCGAAAAATGGTTCGGCAATATCCCCGCCGGTCCCGCGCCCCAGGATGTCGATGCGACCGTGCCCACGCTCGACAAGGATGTCGAGAAGGTGATGCACGACAATGTCGCCGCCACCCGGCTCTACCGCAACTGGATCGTGCCGGGGGTGAATTCGGACGATCTGACCCAGCTCGATCTCGCCATGTCGGTGTTCGGCGGGCTGGGGTCGTCGCGGCTCGACAATATATTGGTGCGGGGGGAGAAGGTCGCCGTGGCCGCCAAGGCCAGCATCCAGCCCTTCGAGAAACTCTCCATCGCGGAGATCACGGTGGACGTGAAGCCGGGGCAGGACGCGGCGGCGGTAGGCAGGCGGCTGGATCAGCTTCTGGCGGACTATCTCGCCAAGGGGCCGACGGCGGACGAGGTGCAGCGCGCCGCGACGGCGCAGCTTTCCGGCACCATCGGCGGGCTGGAGAAGGTGGGCGGTTTCAGCGGCAAGGCGGTGACGCTGGCCGAGGGAGCGGTCTATTCCAACGATCCGGCCAAATATAAGAAGGATCTGGCCGCCTATGCCGCCGCGACGCCGCAATCGGTGAGCGAGGCGGCCCGCAAATGGCTGTCGCGGCCGGTGTTCCGCCTGACCGTCGCGCCCGGCGAGCGTTCGGCGGAGGATAATGCGCTGGCGGGCAACGCCACCCATCGTCCCGCCTATTTCCGCGATCCCAAAAAGCCCGCGCCGATCGCGGCGACACCGCCGCCGCCGACCAAGGTCGCCGAACCGGGCATAGAGCCGGTCAAGGATCTGGAATTCCCCACGGTCGAGCATGCGAAGCTCAAAAACGGCATCCCCATCGTCTTCGCCCGCCGCGCCACGGTGCCGGTGGTGCGGGTGTCCGTATCCTTCGACGCGGGCAACGCCGCCGACGACAAGGCGAAGCTGGGCACGGCCGGGCTGACCGCCGCGCTGCTGGACGAGGGCACGACCACGCGCAGCTCCATCCAGATCGCGGAGGAGCAGGAACGGCTGGGCGCCTCGATCAGCGCGGGCAACGGCATGGACGCCACAAATGTCGGCCTCTATGCGCTGAAGCCCAATCTGGACGCCTCGCTGGGCCTGCTGGCCGACGTGATCCGCAACCCCGCCTTCGCCCCGGCGGAGGTCGAACGCCTGCGCGGCCAGGTGCTGACCCGCATCGCGGCGGAAAAGACCGAACCCATGCCCATCGCGCAGCGCCTGCTGCCGCCGCTTCTCTATGGGCAGGCGCATCCCTACGGCATTCCCTTCACCGGCTCCGGCACGGAAAGCGGCGTCAAGGCAGTGACGCGGGCCGATCTGGTCGCCTTCCACGACAAATGGCTGCGGCCCGACAATGCGACCATCTTCGTCACCGGCGACACGACGCTGGCCGACGTGATGCCGCTGCTGGAAAAGCGGTTCGGCGACTGGAAGGCGCCCAAGGCGGCGAAGGGGACCAAGCTGTTCCGCATGGACCGCATGATGCGCCCGTCGCGCATCATCCTGGTCGACAAGCCGCAGAGTCCGCAGTCGATGATCCTCGCCGGCCTGCTCACCAACAAGGCGGGCACCGACAATCCGGTGACGCTGCTGACGGCCAACGAAGTGCTGGGCGGCAGTTCCACCTCCCGCCTGATCATGGACCTGCGGGAGACGAAGGGCTGGGCCTATTATGCGGGCAGCGCGCTGCCGGGCGTCAAGGAAACGATCCCGCTGCTGGTCTATGCCCCGGTGCAGACCGACAAGACCGGCGAGTCCATTATCGCGGCGCGCAAGGATATCGGCGACTTCCTGACCGCCAGGGGCACGACCGAGGCGGAACGCAACCAGACGATCAACAGCCAGATATTGTCGCTGCCGGGCAGCTTCGAAACCTCGTCCGACCTGCTGGGCGCGATGATGCGCAACCGGATGCTGGGGCGGCCGGACGATTATTATGAGACGCTTCCGGGCGTCTACCGGGCGATGACGGCGGCGGACCTGGACAAGGCGGCGCGGGAGGCGATCGATCCCGCCCGGCTGATCTGGGTCGTGGTGGGCGACGCGAAACTGGTGAAGCCGCAGCTTGACGCGGTCGGCCTGCCGGTGGAAATGGGCACATTGGCCGATTGACGATTACGTAAAGGAGAAGTGCTATGGCAGCAGTGGACGGCGCCTATGATTGCGTGGCGAAGACCCCGATGGGCGACCAGAACGGCGTGCTGACCGTCATCAGTTCCGGGGACAGTTTCCACGGCACCTTCGCGGGCATGATGGGTTCGCTCGACGTGGCGGACGGCAAGGTCGACGGCAACAAGCTGGTCTGGAAGATGAACATGACCATCCCCATGCCGATGACGCTGGAATGCGAGGCGGAGGTGAGCGGCGACAGCATCACCGGCACGATGCAGCTTGGCGCCTTCGGCGCGGCGGGCTTCTCCGGCACGCGCCGGGCCTGACGGTTCGATAGCGACAGGAAGGGGGCGGGGAACAGAATTCCCCGCCCCCTTCCTATTCCTCCCCATCTCCCGAATAGGGAGGATTGAAAAATGACTTGACGAAATCCATTAGTTAGCTATCTAAGAAAAATGTCCCGATCCGAACTGAAGCGCATCCTCGCGCACAAGCTGCCCCAGGTATCGCGCCAATGGCGGCAACTGGCCGATCTGGCGCTGGCGGAGTTCGGCGTATCCAACAGCGCGGGCTGGTGCCTCATCTATCTCGACCGGCTCGGCCCGGATGCGCGGCAGGCCGACCTGGCGGAGGAATTGGGCATCGCCCAGCCCTCGCTGGTGCGGACGCTGGACCAGTTGCAGGCGGCGGGCCTTGTCGAGCGCGTGCCCAATCCCGACGATCGCCGCTCGAACCGCGTCGCCTTCACGGCGGAGGGAAAGGAACTGGTGGGCCAGATCGAGGCCCGGCTGGCCAATTTGCGGCGCGAACTGCTGGAGGGCGTGCCCGACACCGCCGTCGAAATCCTCGTCAACCTGCTGGGCCTGCTGGAACGGCGCATGGCCGAGCGGCGGGGGCAGTGCTGACATGAAGGCCTTTGGCGAGCGCATCGGCTGGCCGGCCGCGCTCTTCTCCCTCAAATGTTTCGCGGCGGCGATGCTGGCGCTCTATGCGGCGCTCAGCATCGGGCTGGAACGGCCCTATTGGGCCTTCCTCACCAGCTATATCGTCGCCCAGCCGCTGGCGGGCGCGGTGATTTCCAAGGCGGTGTTCCGCACCATCGGCACGCTGACCGGCGCGGTCTTTTCGGTCGCTATCGTGCCGCCGCTGGTCAATTCCCCCGAACTGCTGTCGCTGGCCATGGCCTCATGGGTTGCGGCCTGCGTCTATATCTCCCTGCTCGACCGGACGCCGCGATCCTACATGTTCGTGCTGGCGGGCTACAGCGCCTGCCTGATCGTCTTTCCCGACGTCGACACGCCCCAGGCCATCTTCACCGTGGCCACGCTGCGCGTGCAGGAAATCATCCTGGGCATCCTGTGCGGCAGCCTGGTCCACGGCGTCGTCTTCCCCGGCTCCATCACCGACCTGCTGCTGGCGCGGGTGCAGGCGATGCTGCGCGACGCCGAACGCTGGTCCCATGACGCCATCGCGCTGGAGCCAGTGGAGGGGCTGGCGCAGGAACGCCGCCGCCTGGCGCAGGACATCACCGAACTGCACCAGATGTCGGTGCACCTGCCCTTCGACATCAGCCGCCTGGCCCCCCGCGTGCGCACGGTGCGGGCGATGCAGGACCAGCTTTCCCTGCTGCTGCCGCTGGGCGCGGCGGTGGAGGACCGTCTGGCGATGCTGAAGGCGGCCAGCGGCGGAAAGGTGCCGCCGCCGGTCCGGAAGCTGATCGCCGACATCCGCGCCTGGATCGTCGACCCCGGCGAGGATATTGCCGCCCGCACGGCGGCGGCGGACGCGCTGATCGCCCGCTGCGCCGCACTGGAGCCCGCGGCGCGGGAGGAGATGGGCTGGGCGGAGATGATGCGCCTCAGCCTGTTCGCCCGGCTGGCCACGCTGATCGCGGCGCATCGCGACTGCCGCGACCTTTACGACCAGATGGTGACCCACAGGCGCGAGGCGGTGAGTCCCCGCGTCGGCGAATTGCTGGAGGGGCGGCGCAACCGCGAACTGCACAGGGATCATGTCGGGGCGGCCCGCGGCGCCTTTGGCGCCTTCGTCACCATCGCATTGGGTTGCGCCCTGTGGATCGGCAGCGGGTGGAGGGACGGCGGCACGGCGGTGATGCTGGCGGGCGTGTTCCTTTCCCTGTTCGCCGGGTCGGACAATCCGCTGGCCCCGCTCAAGGGCTTCATGATCGGCACCATCGCCGCTTCGCTGATCGGCGCGGTCTATGGCTATGTCATCATGCCGCGCCTGGACGGGTTCGCCATGCTGGCGGCGGCCTATGCGCCGGTGCTGCTGCTGCTGGGCACGATGATGGCGTCGCCCCGCTGGATGGGCATCGCCCTGCCGACATTGCTGGGGCTGGGCAGCCCGGTGCTGCTGTCGGACCGTTACCGGGACGCATTCGCCGCCTATGCCAACGGCACGGTGGCGCAGTTGGTCGGCCTCTGGTTCGCCATCGTCATGGCCGGGCTGTTGCAGTCGGCAGGCGTCGAGCGGGCGATCCGGCGCACGGTGCGGGCGGGCTGGAACGACATAGCCAATCGCGCCACGCTGATGACGCCGCCCGACGTGCGCGGCTGGATCAACCGGATGCTGGACCGCATCGCGCTGCTCGCCCCCCGTCTGGCGGCGACCCGGTCGGACAGCGGGCGACCGCTCTACGATGCGTTGCGCGACCTTCGGACCGGGGTCGCCATCGGCGAGTTGCGGCAATTGCGGCTGGACCTGCCCGCCGATGAAGCCGCGCCGCTGGCCGATGTGCTGACCGGGGTGGGCGCGCATTATCGCGGGCTGGACCCGGACGCGCCCGCGCCCGCTCGCCCGGCCCTGCTCGCCGACATCGACCACGCGATCGGCGACCTGTCCCGCAATCCCAGCGCCGCGATCCGGCGGCAGGCGATCCTCGCGCTGGTCAGCCTGCGCCGCAACCTGTTCCCGGAGAGCGAAGGCTATCGGAGGGCCGTTGCATGACCGGAGAAATCGCCCTGGGCGGCGTCTATGTCCCGACGCTTTTATTGTTGGCGCTGGTCGCGCTGGTCCTGAGCTGGGGCGTGACCCGGCTGATCGGCGCCTTCGGCCTCTACCGTTTCCTCGCCTATCGGGCGGCGGTCGACCTCAGCATCTTCGTGCTGATGCTGGGCGCGCTCGCCATCCTCGTCCCCACCCTTGGAATCCGCCTATGAACCGCCCCTTTTCAACATTGGCCGCCACGCTGGGCCGCAGCGCCGCCACCATCGTCGTCGTCATCGCCGCCCTGCTGGCGGCCATATGGATGTGGAATCATTATGAGCGCAGCCCCTGGACCCGCGACGGGCGGGTGCGCGCCGATGTGGTGCGGGTGACGCCCGACATTGGCGGGCTGGTGACGTCCGTCGCCGTGCACGACAATCAGGCGGTGAAGGCGGGCGACCTGCTGTTCGTGATCGACCGGCCCCGCTATGCGCTGGCGGTGGAGCAGGCGGAGGCGCGGATCGCCAGCGCGAAGGCGACATTGGGCCAGGCCCGGCGGGAGGCGACCCGCGACGTGGCCCTGGGCGATCTGGTGGCCAAGGAGGCGCATGAGCAGAATGTCGCCCGCGTCGCCACGGCGCAGGCCGCGCTGGCCGAGGCGATGAGCGCGCGGGACGCCGCCGCGCTGAACCTGAAACGGACGCAGGTGGTGGCTTCGGTCAACGGCGTCGTCACGAACCTGGACCTGCATCCGGGCGATTTCGTCGCCGCGGGCCAGCAGGCGATGGCCCTGGTCGACCGCGACAGCCTGCGCGTCGAGGGCTATTTCGAGGAAACCAAGCTGCCGCTGGTCTGCATCGGCGCGCCGGTGACGGTCCGGCTGATGGGCGAGGCGCAGGATCTGCACGGGCGGGTCGACAGCATCGCCTATGGCATCAACGACAGCAGCCGTTCGGATTCGGGCAATCTGCTCCCCACGGTCGAGCCGACCTTCTCCTGGGTGCGCCTGGCCCAACGCATTCCGGTGCGGGTGAAGCTGACCCACATACCGGCGGAGGTGAAGCTGATCGCCGGTCGCACCGCCACCGTGACCATCGAACCGGCGCGGAAGAACGCAAAGCCGGGACAGTGCCGCCATGCGTAACGCCCTGCCTTCTGGCGCTTCCCTTCCTCCGTTCGGGCTGAGCCTGTCGAAGCCCTTTTCCTTCTTGAGAAGCCGCCAGCCTTCACCAGAAGAGAGCGGGCCCAGGACAAAGATATGCGCGCCCCTGATGGCCCTCGCCCTGACCGCCTGCGCCACCGCAGGCCCGGACTACCGCCCGCCGGAAAAGTCCGCCGCAACCGCCCCCGCCGTGCAGGGCGCCTTCCTGTCGGCGCAGGACGCCCGCTTCAGCAATGCCGAACTGCCCGACCATTGGTGGCGGCTCTATGACGATCCCCGGCTGGACGCGCTGGTCGAACAGGCGCTCGCCGCCAACACCGACCTGCGCGTGGCCGACGCGAACCTCAGCGCGGCGCAGGCCGTGCTGCGCGAGGCGGAGGCCGGACGGACCGTCGGCACCACCGTCAGCGGCGGAGCCACCCTGGCCCGGCCCTCCGGCACGGCGGAGAGCCTGCCGGGCGTGGTCGGCTATGATCTGGGCCTTTCCGCCTCCTATCCGCTCGACCTCAACGGCCGGATCAGGCGCGCCATAGAGGCGAGCGCCGCCGATGTCGAAGCCGTGGCGGCCGCGCGCGACTATGTGCGGGTCGGCGTGGCGGCGGCGACGGCCAGGGCCTATGCGCAGGTCTGCGCCGCCAACTATTCGCTGGCCGTCAACCGCCGCGTCGTGGCCCTGCAAAGGGAAACTCTCAACGCCACCCAGCGGCTGTTCAAGGGTGGTCGCGGCACCGCCTTCGATGTCAGCCGCGCGCAGGCGGCGGTCGACGCCAGCGAGGCCGGTCTGCCCGCCTTCGCGGCGCAGCGGCAGGGCGGGCTATATCTGCTGGCGACCCTGCTGGGCCGCGCCCCGGCGGATTATCCGAAGGACGTGGAGGATTGCGCGACCCTGCCGATGCTGCACGCGGCCCTGCCCGTGGGCGACGGCGCGGCGCTGATCCGGCGGCGGCCCGACATCCGGCAGGCGGAACGCGGCATCGCCGCCGACACCGCCCGCGTCGGCGTGGCGACGGCCGACCTCTATCCGCAGATCGGCATCGGCGGATCGCTGGGCCTTTCCGGACCGCTCAGGAGCGCGGGTTCGGGCACCAGCTTCGGCATGAGCCTGGGGCCGCTGCTGAGCTGGAGCTTCCCCAACCGCCCCGTCGTCAGGGCGCGGATCGCGCAGGCCGACGCGCAGGTGCAGGCCGATCTCGCCCGCTTCGACGGCATAGTGCTGGATGCGTTGCGCCAGACCGAGACCGCGCTGGAAAGCTACCGCCGCCATGCCGACCAGACGGCGGCGCTGGACCGGGCGCGGGACAGCGCGGGCATCTCGGCGGCGCAGGCGGGCAAGCTGTTCCGCTTCGGACGGGGCGATTTCCTGTCCCTGCTGGACGCGCAGCGCTCGCTCGCCAATGCGGAGGCGTCGGCGGCGGCGGCGCGGGTGCAACTGGTGCAGGACCAGATCGCGATCTTCCTGGCCCTGGGCGGCGGCTGGTCCTGAGTCGAGCCGTGTTCCTGCGCAGGCAGGAACCCAGTTCGACGTTGAAACTGGACTCCCGCCTGCGCAGGAGCATGTCGCGCTTCCCCCAAAAAAGAAAACCCGCCGATCCGAAGGGACCGGCGGGTCATGAAGCTGGCGCGACCCCAATGCTTCACAGGATCAATATTGGACGGTGACCGTCACCGCGCGCCGGTTCTGCGCCCAGGCGGCCTCGTCCGAACCCAGCGCGGCGGGGCGTTCCTTGCCGTAGCTGACGGTGGTGATGCGCCCCGCGTCGATGCCCAGCGAAGCGAGATAGTTCTTCGCGGCATTGGCCCGGCGCTCGCCCAGCGCGATGTTGTAGTCGCGGGTGCCGCGCTCGTCGGCATGCCCTTCGATGGTCACGCGGACATTGGGGTTCTGCTGCAACCAGGCGGCCTGGCTCTGCAATATCTGCTGGTCCTGCGCGTCGACATCATATTGGTCGGTGTCGAACAGGATGCGGTCCGACGATACGGAGGCGACGAAATCCTCCTGGCTGCCCTTGACCGGGCCGGAGGGCGTGGCCGGCCCGCCGGTCTGCGCGGAAGCATCGCCGCCGGGCGCGGGCGGCAGTTCCTGCGGCGGCTTCTTCGAGCAGGCGGCAAGAGCCACGATGGCGGTCGCCATCAGCAAGGGACGGGAAAGTTTCATCGGGTTGCTCCTCAACACAGGGTCTAAAGTCGTTACGCAGTCAGGACGTTTCGGTTCCGATCTGATGCAGATTAAGGCAGCAGCGGACCCCAAGCCGGGTCGGAACCGCTGAGCGGCGTCGGGATGCGCCGTTCGTTCACCCCGGTCAGGTCGACCTGCCACACCTGGCTGCTCCCCTCCCGGCCCGGCGTGGTGCGGAAGAATTGCAGCACGCGGCCATTGGGCGACCAGCTCGGCTGTTCGTCCTGCCAGCCATTGGTCAGGATGCGCTCATTGTCGCCGCTGGGGGTCATCACCGCGATCTTGAAGTCGCCGGAAATCTTGGTGAAGGCGATCAGGTCGCCGCGCGGGCTCCATTCCGGCGTCGCATAGCGGCCGCCGCCATGGCTGATCCGGCGCTGGCCCGAACCGTCGGCGTTCATCACATAGATTTGCTGGCTGCCCGAACGGTCGCTTTCGAAGACGATCTGGCGGCCGTCGGGGGAATAGCTGCCGCCGACGTCGATGCCCGGCGCGGTGGTCAGGCGTTGCGGCGCGCCGCCGGTGGCGGATACGCGATAAATGTCGGTATTGCCCGCGATGGCCATGGAAAAGAGGATGCTGCGCCCATCAGGCGACCAGCGCGGCGCGAAGGTCGCATTGCTGCTCTCCGTCACCAGCCGCTGCTTGCCCGTGCCGATGTCGTAGACATAGATGCGCACCCGGTTGTTCAGGTAGCTCACATAGACGATCGACTTGTAATCGGGCGAGAAGCGCGGCGTCAGCGCGATCGACTGGCCATTGGTGATGAAGCGGTGGTTGGCGCCGTCCGAATCCATGATGGCCAGGCGCTTGGTGCGGTTCCCCTTGGGTCCGCTCTCCGCGATATAGGCGATGCGGCTGTCGAAGAAGGGGCTTTCGCCCGACAGCCGCGCATAGATGGCGTCGGCGCATTTATGCGCGGCCCGCCGCCAGTCGCGCGGGCTGACGACATAGCCCTGCCGCGTCAATTCCTGCTTCAACGCCACGTCGTAGAGATAGCAACCGACGGTGATGTCCGCCTCGCCCCCCGTGGTGCGCACGAACCCCTGCACCAGCGCCTGATAGGCGCCCCATTTGTCATAGGCGGGGCTGGTGACTTCGGGGAAGGCGATGGTCGGGATGCCGTTCGGCCCGGAAGGATCGAACAGGCCCGACCCTTTGAGGTCCGACGCGATCACTTCCGCGATCTTGCGCCCCAGTTCGGTCGAGGAACCGGCGGGGGTGGAGACTTCCGCCTGCGCGGGCAGCGCGGGAACCACGATCTTGAGGCTGCTGTCGATGTCCCCGGTCACGTCGACCGACAATTGGGCCAGAGCGGGGGTCGCTCCCAGAAGAAGCCCAGCCGCGAGCGAGGCGAGGCCCCGCAAGCGGCGCGACCGGATCATCCTCCCCCGTGCTCCTGCGAAGGCAGGAGCCCAGTCCCGAACTCCGAACTGGGCTCCTGCCTTCGCAGGAGCACGATTCCCCTTAAGCCAGAGCTTCAAGCTGTTCATCGTGCCTTCCTCGCATAGACTCGCAGTGGGCTGAGCCACTTCCATTGTTCATAATATTCAGTCGGCAGCCCCTTGAACGGGGACGCCCGCAACACCGCCTGAACCGCGCGTTCCTTGTAGATCGAGACCTGGGGCCGATTGCTGGCATTGATGCCCTGGACGTCGATGACCTCAGGCGTTCCGATCACGCGGCCATTGCGGTCCAGCTTGACGTCCAGAAACGCCACCAGCAATTCCACGTCCGCGCCCGACGGAAGGTTCAAATATCGATATATCTGATCGCCGATCAAACGGTCCAGCGCGGCCTTCTGCGCCGGTCCCATGGCGGCGGCGGGCGGCGGCGCGGGCTTGCGCGGCGCGTCGGCCTCGGTATCGATGCCTTTCAGGAAATCCTTGCCCAGCAACGATCCCTTGGGCTTTTCCGCCTTGCCCTGACCCGAAGCGCGGGCAGGGGCATTGGGCTTCGGCCTGGCCGCGGGCTTTTGCGACGCCTTGGCCGGCGCGGCGGCGGCGGGCTTGGGTTTTTCCGGCGCGGGCTTCGGCTTGGCGGCGGGCGCCGTCTTTTTCGGCGGCGCGGGCTTGGCGGGCGCAGGCTTCGCCACCGGCCTGGGCGGCGCGGGCCTGGGTGCGGGCGGGGCGGGCGTCGGCTGGGGCGCGGGTTCGGGCTCCGGCGCGGGCGCGGCGTCCTCGGTCGGGCCTTGCTCCGGCGCGACGCTGGGCGGGGGCGGCTGGGTCGACACCTGCGGCGCGGTCGATTTCAGCGCTACCTCGTCCACCAGGCTGACGTCCATCGGCGGCGAGTTCAATTTCAGCGGATTGGGAGTAGCCAGAAAACCGGACGACAGCAGGCCGAACAGCAGCACATGTCCCGCCGTCGCCACCCCCAGGCCGATTTTCTCCGCGCGATCCATTGCCAAAGCCTATGGCCCCTATTCTGAACCGCTGCTTGCAGCTTCGGAGCCGGTGCTGACCAGCGCGACCTTGTTCAGGCCCGCCCGGTTCAACTCGCCCATGACCAGCATCACCCGGCCATAGTCCAGCCCCTTGTCGGCGCGCAGGAATATCTGCGGCGGATCGGCCTTGCCCGCATTGGCGGACATGATCTCCGCCAGGCGGCCGGGCAGCTCCGCGTCGCTGATCTGCGCGTCGTCGATGAAGACGCCCCCGTCCCGGTCGATGGACACCACGGTCGGCTTCTGGTCCTGGTCCAGCCCCTTGGCGCGGGTTTCGGGCAGGTTCACCGGCACGCCCGTCACCAGCAAAGGCGCCGTCACCATGAAGATGATCAGCAGCACCAGCATCACGTCGACCAGCGGCGTGACGTTGATGTCCGCCATCGGCGCGCGCCCGCGCCCGCGACGCGCGGAAGGAGGTCCGGACATGGCCATTACAGGCGTCCCCCTTTTCCCGTCATGCCAGCGAAAGCTGGCATCTCAGGCCGGATAGGGCGGCGCTTGAGGCACGAGATCCCAGCCTTCGCCGGGATGACGATGTTTGCGAACAGCGTCACCGCTGCGCCTCCAGTTCCCGGCTCAGCGTCGAATAGAAGCCGTCGGCAAAGCGCGTCAGCCCCGATTCCATCCGGTTGATGCCATGGCTGAAGCGGTTGTAGGCGATCACCGCCGGAATCGCCGCGAACAGGCCGATGGCGGTGGCGAACAGCGCCTCCGCAATGCCCGGCGCGACGACCGCCAGGCTGCTGTTCTGCTCCGCCGCGATGCTGGTGAAGGCGCGCATGATGCCCCACACCGTGCCGAACAGCCCGACGAAGGGCGCGACCGACCCGATGGTGGCCAATATGTTCAGCCGGTCCGACAGCCGGTCGACCTCCGCCGCGATGGTGCTGGACATGGCGGTCGACAGCCGGTCGCGGGTGCCCTCCCGGTCGATCACCTTCTGCGCGGTGGAGCGGCGCCATTCGGTGACGCCCGCGGCCATCACCCTGGCGGCGGGGAATTCGGACTTGCCCCGCGCCTCGTAGAAGCGGTCGATATCCTCCGCCTTCCAGAAATCCTGTTCGAAGGCGCGGCTTTGTCTGCTCGCCTTGCGCAGCGTGAAGCTGAAGCCGATGATCATCGCCCAGGTCCAGATGCTGGCCAGCAGCAGGCCCAGCATCACCACCTTCACGACGATGTCGGCCTGAAGGAACAGGGCCAGCGGCGAAATGGTGGCGGCTTGCGCGGCACTGCCGACAGCAAGGCCAACGTCGGGCATCGAAAGGCTCATGGGCGGATGTCTTCCCCTCTCATCAAACGGCTGAAAATGTCGATCCAGGGCTTGGGTTGCCGGCGCGGGCGGCCCTGGGGCGTCAGGAAGGCGACGGAAACATCGCCCTCCGTCAGTAATTCCTCACCGCGCATGACCCTCTGATGAATGGAACATGAAGCGGCGCCCACCTTCGTGACGCGGCTCACCACCATCAGGTCGTCGTCCAGCCGGGCGGGGCGGCGATACTGCAATTGCAGGTCGGTGACGGCATAGACGCCCTCGCCCCCCTCCAGATTGCCGCGCTGGTCGATCCCGGCGATGCGCAGCATGTCCGACCGCGCCCGCTCCATATAGCGCAGATAATTGGCGTGATAGACCAGCCCCGAAAGATCGGTGTCCTCGAAATAGACGCGCAGCGGGAAGTGATGCTCGGCGGCGATGAACCTTCCGGTTGCCGGCGCGGGCAGCGGGTCTGAAACGGACATGCCGGGGCTTTTAACCATCAAGCAGGCAGGGCGCAAAGCGGGAAATCGCAGAAATCGGCACTCCGCCGACCGTCCGGGGCTTTCCGTCCGCTTTCCCGCCGCGCGGAAGCTCTGGCGGCCTGCCCGCCATGGCGCTAGGGGCTGGCGAAGAGGATTCGGCAGGAGGGTTTTCGGCGATGAAGGATATTCGGACCGTGGGCGTGATCGGCGCGGGCCAGATGGGCGCGGGCATCGCGCAGGTGGCGGCGCAGGCGGGATATGAGGTGATCCTGTCGGACGTCGACCTGCCGCGCGCGCAAAAGGGCCGCGACGGCATCATCCGCCTGCTCGCCAAGGCGGTGGAGAAGGGCAAGCTGGCGCAGGCCGACGCCGACGCCGCCATCGCCCGGATCGCGCCGGCGGGCGACATCGCCCCGCTGGCCGCCTGCCAGTTGGTGATAGAGGCCGCGACCGAACGGGAAGAGATCAAGCGCACCATCTTCGCCAATGTCGGCGCGCTGCTGGCGCAGGACGCGATCCTGGCGTCCAACACCTCCTCCATCCCGATCACCCGGCTGGCGCAGGCCGCGCCCGACGCCAGCCGCTTCGTCGGCGTCCATTTCTTCAACCCGGTGCCGGTGATGGCGCTGGTGGAGGTCATTCGCGGCCTCGCCACCAGCCCTGAAACGGTGACGGCGGTGGAGGGCTTCGCCGCCAGCCTGGGCAAGCAGGTGGTCCACGCCTTCGACGCGCCGGGCTTCGTGGTGAACCGTATCCTGCTGCCGATGCTGAACGAAGCGATCTTCGCGCTGGGCGAGGGCGTGGGCAGCGTCGTCGACATCGACAAGGGCGTGATGCTGGGCCTCAACCATCCCATGGGCCCGCTGACGCTGGCGGATTTCGTCGGCCTGGATACCTGCCTGGAGATCTGCAAGGTGCTTCAGGGCACGACCGGCGACCCCAAATACCGCCCCGCGCCGCTGCTGGTGAAATATGTCGAGGCAGGCTGGCTCGGCCGCAAGACCGGCAAGGGCTTCTACGACTATTCCGGCGCAGAACCCGTGCCGACGCGGTGATGAAGGGCCACGTAGCGCTACCCCGCGCTCAACCCATGCTTCTTCATGCAATGGCGAAGCTGGTCATAGCTCAGCCCCAAGCCCTTCGCCGTCGCCCGCTGGTTGTAGCGAAACCGCTCCAGCGCCGCCCGCACGATCGCCGCCTCATGCGCGTCGACCGCCGATTTCAGGTCCGTGACCGCCTCATGCCCGTTCGCCGCCGCCACCGATGACGGCGCAGGAACCGCCTCGACCTTCGCAACCGTCATGGGCCTGGGCTTCCACGGCGAGGCGAAGGGATCGAACATGATCGCCGCGACCGGCCGCCCCGGCTCGTTCCAGCGATAGACCGCCCGCTCCACCACATTGCGCAGTTCGCGCACATTGCCGGGCCACTCATGCGCCTCCAGCTCGGCCATGCAGGCGGCGGAAAAGCCCGGCCATTGCGGCCAGCCGATCTCGGCCGCCATGCGCCGCCCGAAATGATCCGCCAGCACCGCCACATCCCCCTCCCGCGCCCGCAGCGGCGGCAGGGTGATGACCTCGAAACTCAGCCGGTCCAGCAGGTCGGGCCGGAACCGCCCGGCATCGGCGGCGGCGGGCAGGTCTTCGTTGGTCGCCGCGACGATGCGCACGTCGACGGTCATGGGTTTGGACGCGCCGATCCGCGTCACCTCCCCATATTCGATCACGCGCAGCAACCGCTCCTGCGCCGCCATGGACAGCGTGCCCAGTTCGTCCAGGAACAATGTGCCGCCGTCCGCCTCCTCGAACCGTCCCGCCCGCGCCCGCGCCGCGCCGGTGAAGGCGCCCTGCTCATGGCCGAACAGTTCCGCCTCGATCAG
Organism: Sphingobium sp. TA15; assembly: GCF_037101235.1. NCBI lineage: Bacteria > Pseudomonadati > Pseudomonadota > Alphaproteobacteria > Sphingomonadales > Sphingobiaceae > Sphingobium > Sphingobium sp. TA15. Next base: position 2,677,783 of record NZ_AP025355.1, on the reverse strand, counting down.
CGTTTCGGGCAAGGCGGCGCAGTTCATGACGATCAGCGGTTCGCCCCAGCGCGGCGACAGGCGATGAAGGCGCTCGGCGATCAGTTCCTTGCCCGTCCCGCGCTCCCCGATCACCAGCACCGGCCGGTTGAGTTCGGCGGCGCGCCCGGCCTGCTCGACCGCATCCAGAAAGGCCAGCGACTGGCCGACGAACTGGGTATTTTTCTCCATGCCCAACTTATGGTGAAATTTCCCACCTTTCGGCAAGCCTTATTCTTGAACGCCCGTAAAAGACCGCGAATTTCCGCCATTTCCAGAAATTGGCACGGCTTCTGCAATATCGAATGCCGAAGCCGCTGACCGATCAAGCGGCACGATATGAAGGCCAAGGTTCAGGAGTTTCAACATGGAAAAGCAAAGCAACAGCGTCCGCGAAATCGGCCAGTTCCTGTCCGTCGCCATCGCCTCCGTCCTGTTCGGATCGACCCTGATCCTTTCGGCGGTCGGCCCGGCCCGCGCCAGCGAAACGCCGCTGCTCGTGAACCCCGAATGCCCCGCGGCCTTGCACTATCTGGCGTAAGGCCCGCCACACAAGTTCGTACCAGGAGTGAAGTTCAAATGGGTATTTTCTCCCGCACCCGCGACATCATCGCCGCCAATGTCACCGACCTGCTCGACCGGGCGGAAGATCCGGCGAAGATGATCCGCATGATCATCCTCGAAATGGAAGAGACGCTGGTGGAGGTGCGCGCCTCCGCCGCCCGCACTATCGCCGACCAGAAGGAGATGCGCCGCCACATCGCCAAGCTGGAGGGGCTGCAGCATAGCTGGACGGAAAAGGCCCAGCTTGCGCTGAGCAAGGACCGCGAAGACCTCGCCAAGGCCGCGCTGGTCGAAAAGCAGAAGGCGGCCGACATGGCCGAACAGCTTTCGCACGAAATCGCGGTGCTGGACGAAGCCCTGCATGCCTCGGAAGAGGATATCGCCAAGCTCCAGGCCAAGCTGCGCGAGGCCCGCGCCCGCCAGAACAGCCTTGTGACCCGCATGGAAAGCGCCCAGAATCGCCTGCGCGTCCGCGAAGCCTATGCCGGAGAGAAGGTGAACGACGCCTTCGCCCGCTTCGACATGCTGGAACGCAGGGTCGACATGGCCGAAGGGCGCGCCGATGCCGCGACCCTGGGCCAGCAGCCCAAGACGCTGGAGGAGGAGATCGCCGAGTTGCAGGCGTCCGACAAGGTCGACGCCGAACTCGCCGCCCTGAAGGCCAGCATGCAGAAGGGAGAATGACGCATGGAGGACGTGTTCCTGCCCATCATGATCTGCGGCATGCTGTTCATCGGCATGCCCTGGCTGATCTTCCACTATGTCACCAAATGGAAGCAGGCGCCCAAGATCACCGATGAGGATGAGCGGCTGCTGGACGAGCTTCACCTGCTCGCCCGGCGGCTGGAGGAGCGGCTGATGACGGTCGAACGGATCGTCGCCGCCGACAATCCCGATTTCCGCCCTTCGCGTCCGCAGGAGACGGACGATTACAGCTTCGACCGGAGGAACTGACATGAGCGCCCGCCGCACCAAATTCTACCTCGACAAGCAGAACGGCAAGTTCATGGGCGTTTGCGCCGGAATCGCCGACTATACCGGGATCGACGTGGTCTGGGTCAGGGTCGCGATGTTCCTGTCCTTCTTCATCATCGGCTGGACGCTGCTCGCCTATTTCGCCATCGGCGTGATCGCGGACAACAGGCCGTCGGGCCTCTATGCCGACCGGGACGACGAGAAATTCTGGCAGGGCGTGCGCGCCAATCCGGCGCGCTCCACCCGCGACGTGCGGTCCAAGTTCCGCGACATCGACCGCCGCCTGGCCGACATCGAAACCTACTACACCAGCCGCAACACCCGGCTGGCGGAAGAGATCGACAGCCTGCGCTGACGGAATTGCGCGCCCCACGCCGTTTATCGAACAGGCTGGGGAGCCCGTCGAAAAATCGGCCGATTTGTCTGAGAAATCGAACATCTGATAGGCCGCGCCCATTGGGGGAGCGGAAGGAGGGAGGTCTGCCATGCCGGAACGAAACGCCCGGCTCCGCGCCGAACTCGGATCGATGAAGGACAGGCTGGCCGTGGTCGAGCGCATCGGGACCGATGAAAGTCACGCATTGAACAGGGAAATCGAGCGTCTGCGCGGCCCCGCCAACTGAAGGGCCCCCCGCTCAGCAAGGGAAAAAAGTCATGAATCCGTTTGAAATGGTCGTCGCCATCGTCGCCATAGCGGCAATCGCCAGCGTCGTTCGCGCCAAATATGGCATCGTCCGCCGCCACAAGGGCGAGGAACTGGTCCAGCGCGGCCCCGATCCGGAAGCCGAACGGCTCCGGGCGGAGGTGAAGGCGCTCAAGGACCGGGTCGCCGTGCTGGAACGGCTGGCGACGGACAGCAGCACCGCGCTGGAGCGCGAATTCGACAGGCTTCGGGACCGCGACTGACGCGGCCCATCATCACAGGGAGGACGATATGCAGGACCCCCTCATCACCTTGACATTGGCGGTCGCGGCCCTGACCGGGCTCGCCATCGTCGCCGTCACCGCCCTGCGCGGCTGGAACGGCTGGCTGGACCTGAAGCGCGCCGAACTGGCGCAGCGGACGGACGAAGCCGCGCCGCCCTCCACCGCGACCCGGATCGAGGTGGCCGACCTCAAGGAACGCATCCGCAAGCTGGAAGCCATCGCCGCCGGCGTCGATCTATAATCCCAAATATTCCCCCTCCCGCAAGCGGGAGGGGGCCAGGGGTGGGCGCGAGCGCAGCGAGCCATCCGCCCCATCCGGACAGCACCCACCCGGCGGGATAATGCTTCCCCCACCCGATTTTCCCCCTATATGGCGGCCATGAGCCAACCGCCCGTCCTTGCCGACCTGGTCGAAGAATATGAATTTCTCGACGCCGACGACCGCTATCGCCTGCTGATCGACCTGGGCAAGGCGCTGGAACCCATGCCCGATGCGCTCAAGACCGACGCGACGCTGGTGCGCGGCTGTTCGGCGGCGGTGTGGGTCTATCCGACCGTGCTGGAGGACGGGCGCCTCCATTTCCTGGCCGACAGCAACGCCGCCATCACCAAGGGGATCATCGCCCTGGTGCTGCTGACCGTGCAGGACCAGCCGCCCGCCGCCATCGCCCGAACCGACATCGAATCCGCGCTCGCGCCCTTCGACCTGCGCAACCAGCTCAGTTCCAACCGGACGCAGGGCATCCCCAACATGATCGCGCTGATCCGGGAAACCGCCGCCCGCTATCGCTGAGCGGAGGGAAACCCCGCCGCGCCGACGCGTTCTCCTCCCGTAACGACGGGCAAGGAGAGAAGAGATGCGCACCCTTTGGGCACTGGCCGCCATGGGACTGGTCGCGGCCTGCTCCTCGCCGGAGGACAAGGCGCCGACGCAGCGCGACCGGATCGGGCAGGTCTGGAAATATGAGGGCGGCGAGGGCGGAAAGCCCAAGGTCGCCTATATCGGCAGCGCCAACAGCGTGCAGACCATGACGGCGGCCGACACTTTCGGCGTGCTGCTTGTCCAGCCCATGCAGGAGGGCGGGGCGGACGTGACGGTCAAGCTGGTCGGCGCGCCCTTCACCTGCGACCTCTCGGACTGCAAGGTCATGGCGATCACGGATGACGGCAAGACCCATGAATGGAAAGGCCGGATGACGGAGAACAAGGATGGCATCGAAATCCTGCCCGCCGCCAAACCCTATGACGCGATCAAGGACGGCAAGACGCTCAAGGTGAATCTGGTCGTGGGACCGAAGGACAAGACATTTCCCTTCGAATTCAACGTCGCCGGGCTGGATTTGAAGGGATAGTTCGCCCCAGCCACGCCGTGTTCCTGCGAAGGCAGGAACCCAGTTCCGCCGTCTGGACTGGGTTCCTGCCTTCGCGGGAACACGGCGCGCTGAAAAGGCTTCACTCCTGCAGCGAAACCCCCGGACTGCGCGGATCGGCGCCGCCGACCCAATGCCCGTCCGCCATCCGCTCCGCCGCATTGGCCTTCAATCCGAAGCGGCTGATCGACACCTTGTGCCCCATCTTCTCCAGCGGCGCCTTCATCGCCTCCAGCGACGTGCCCTGCTCCAGCACCAGCCCCTCCTTATCGAAGAACTGGAACCCCAGCGCGATCGAATCCTGCGCCGACAGCCCCCAGTCGAAATGCGCGATCAGCGCCTTCGCCACCTGCATGATGATGGTCTTCCCCCCGGCCGCGCCGACGGTGAAGACCGGCGTCCCCGCCGCGTCATAGACGATGGTCGGCGACATGGAAGATAACGGCCGCTTGCCCGGCTCCACCCGGTTGGCGACCGGCGCGCCGTCCTTTTCCGGCGTGAAGCTGAAATCGGTCAGTTCATTGTTCAGGATCACGCCATTGGCGATCAACTGGCTGCCGAAGAAGCTCTCTATGGTGGATGTCCAGGCGGCGATGTCGCCATTCCTGTCCACCGCGACGAAATGGCTGGTGCCCGATTCGGGCTGGGGCAGGGCGGCGGTGCGCTTCTCCGCCCCCGGCGGCGTGCCGGGACGATAGTCGTTCAGCGCCCTGCCCATGGAAATCAGCGCAGACCGCTGCTTCAGATAATCCCGGTCGATCAACCCGCTGATCGGCACGGACACGAATTCCGGATCGCCCAGCCATGTCTCCCGGTCGGCATAGGCGAGCCGCATCGCCTCCCCGATGACATGCCAGGACCGGGGATCGTCCTTGCCCCATCGCGCCAGCGGGAATCGCTCCACCATGCCCAGCACCTGCAGCACGGTGATCCCGCCCGCCGAAGCCGGTCCCATGCCGCAGACCGTATAGGCGCGATAAGGGCCGCAGACCGGCTTGCGCGGCTTGGCCCGATAGCCCGCCAGATCGGCCTCCGTCACCGGCACCGGATTTTTCGGCGCATTGCTGACCGTTTCCGCGATCATCCGGGCATTCTCGCCCAGATAGAAGGCGTCCGGCCCCTCCGCCGCGATCCGCTTGAACAGGGCGGCCAGCGGCGGGTTCTTGAGGACCGTCCCCATCGGCGCGGGCTTGCCGTCGATCCAGAAATATTCCTGGATTTCCGGAAAATCGGCCCAGACCGGCGCCACCGCCTTCATCGCCGTGTCGAGCCTCTGCCGCACCTCGAACCCCTGTTCGGCATAGCGGATGGCCGGCTGGAACAGATCGGCCCAGGGCAGCTTGCCCCATTTGCGGTGCGCGTCCCAGGCCAGCCGCACATTGCCCGGCACGCCGACCGAATAGCCGCCCGGCCAGGCCTGGCGGAAGGGCAAAGGCTGGCCGTCCGCCCCCATGAAGCGGTCGGGCCGCGCCGCCGCCGGGGCCGCCTCCCGCCCGTCGATCGACTCCAGCACGCCGGTCCGCCCGTCATGATGCATGATGAATCCGCCGCCGCCGATGCCGCTGTTATGCGGCTCCACGACGTTCAGCGTCAGCATCATGGCGATGGCGGCGTCCGTGGCGCTTCCGCCCTTGCGCAATATCTCCTGCCCGGCCTCGGCGGCGCGGGGATCGGCGGCGGACACGGTGGCGTTGGCCGCGACCGGCTGCCGCGCCGCGAGCGGGGCGGGAAGGAGGGCGAAAAGGGCGAGGGGAGCCAACAGGCCGGAAAGGCGAGAAATCATGTCCGGCACCCTAATCGCTGCGTTGCGGTCTGCAACCCACAGGACGGATCAAGCGTCGATACCCACTATCTCGCTGATATTCTTCACCCCATCCCGCGCCATCAGCGCCTTCAGGCCGGCATTGATCCGTTTGGCCAGATACGGCCCTTCATAGACCAGCGCGCTGTAAAGCTGGATCAGGCTGGCCCCGGCGCGGAGGCGGGCATAGGCCTGCTCCGCATCGGCGATCCCCCCCACGCCGATCAGCGGCAGCCGCGTGCCCAGCGCCTTGCGGAAATCGCGCAGCCTTTGCAGCGCCGGATCGTGCAGCGGCGCGCCCGACAGGCCGCCTGCTTCCTTCGCCAGCGGAGACCGCAGCGAAGGCCGGGAAATGGTGGTGTTGGACACGATCAGCGCATCGATCCTGTGGTCGATGCAGGCGGCGGCAATATCCTCGACATCGGCCGGCTCCAGGTCCGGGGCGACCTTCAGGAAGATCGGCGTGCGATCCGTCCCCCGCGCCGCCATGACCGCGGCCAGCAACTGGTCCAGCGCCGCCCGGTCCTGCAGCGCGCGCAGGCCCGGCGTGTTGGGGGAGGAGATGTTGACCGTCAGATAATCGGCCAGCGGCGCCATGCAGGCGACGCCGGTCGCATAGTCCGCGATCCGGTCGGCCGCGTCCTTGTTGGCGCCGATATTGATGCCGATGACGGGGGTTTGTCCGTTGCTGCCCGCCCGCCGGCGCGTCGCGATCCGCTCTGCCGCCGCGGCCTGGCCGCCATTGTTGAACCCCATGCGGTTGATCACCGCCCGGTCCTCGGCCAGGCGGAACAGACGGGGCAGGGGATTGCCGGGCTGCGGCAGGGGGGTCAGCGTCCCCAGTTCGGCGAAACCGAAACCCAGGCCGTGCATCTTGTGCGCGACCAGCCCCTCCTTGTCGTAACCCGCCGCCAGGCCCACCGGATTGGGAAAGGCGATGCCGGCCACCGTCTGCGCCAGCATCGAATCGGCTTCCGGCATGGGCGGCGTCGGCATCAGGCGCAGCAATGCGATGGACAGGTTATGGGCGCGCTCGGCATCCAGCGCGAAGAAAAGGGGGCGGATCAGGCGATAGGACATGGCGGCGCTATGCCAGCACAGGGCCGTCCCGTCGAGTCGCTGTTGCAGCGCGGCAACAGTAAGGAAGGAACCACATTTCTTAACAAGATTCCCCGAGATTCGTCCCGTTTTGATCCGACCGATGTCCGATCCATCCAATAAAATTTCCCCGATTCGGACGTAAGAGAGTCTCGCGACCCGAAGGCTCTAGGCCATTTGGCTGACGAGACCTTTTCCTGACCCGGCGGTGAAAACCGCCGGGTCATTTTTTTCCGGGAACCGCCGGTTCATCGCCTTGGAACGAGACGGAAAATGGCGTTCCGTCCAGCATAGCCCCTTGCACCCCCACCCCGTTGGCGAGTATTGCATTCCGGGGTGAAATATGGGGTCGCATAAAGGCGAGGCGCCCGGGGGGGCTTCGAATATCACGGTAAGAGATGGTCATGCTCCGCTGTCCTATACCGTGGACGCGGCGCAGGGGTCCGTTCGGTTGCGCTATTTCGCGCCGCCCGAACAACTCAACGCCTATTTCGGCTCGCTCTACATCTTCACTGAAACGGCCGATCAATATTCCGACGTGACCCGCGCGGACGTGCCCCAACTTCGCTTCATGCTCGACAATAGCGGCGATTATCATTTCCATGACGGAACGATTTTGCCGACGCCGGAGGTGTGCCTGCTGGGGCCGACCATGGGCGCGACGCGCTTCGACCTGAGGGGGGCGGGCCGGGTGGTCGGCATTTCGCTGCTGCCCGCCGGATGGATCGCGCTGCATGGCGGCGATGCCAGCACGCTCACCGACCGCGTGCAGGAAATGGTCGACCTTCCCGGCTATCGGGATCTTCTCGAACAGCTCCGCGCCACCGACGATGCGGAGGAGATGGCGGCGCTCTGCTGGCCCTTCCTGCTGGAAAGGCTGGTGCCGTTGCCCGAATCGACATGGCGGCTGCTGGAGGCGGTGGACGGCTGGCTGATGGACGAAGGCTCCCCCCGGATCGAGACGCTGGCCGACATCACCGGCCTCTCGCCCCGCCAGCTCGCCCGGCTCACCAACAAATATTATGGTTGCCCGCCCAAGCTGCTGGCGCGCAAATATCGGGCGCTGCGGTGCAGCGCGCGGATCGCGCTGGACCATGAAAGCTGGCAGGCGCTGTGCGACGACGGGCGCTTCTACGACCAGTCGCATTTCATTCGGGAGATCAAGCATTTCATTGGCCTGACCCCGCACCAGTTGCAAACCGAACCCAGCGCCGTGGCCCAGCTTACCCTGCTGCGCCGCTCGCTGGGCGGGGACGTGGCCGTGATCAACCGTTTCAGCTAAGCCGCAGCCCCAAGCAAAAATGCCTTGATTCCGCGTGCGGGCGGGACCACATGCGCAATCGGATGGATTCGATCCGATTTGAGAATGGTTCGCAAGACATAGGGTCATGAGGCTTTCGAGTTTCGCAGATTATGCCGTGGTGCTGATGTCCGCCGCCGCCCGCCATTGTGGTGTGGCGAAGATGAACGCGACCACGCTTTCCGCCGAAACCGGAATCCCGCTGCCCACCGCGCAGAAGCTGGTGAGCCGCCTCTCGGCCGCGGGCCTGCTCGAATCGAGCCGGGGAACCGGCGGCGGCGTCCGCCTCAGCCGCCCGCCCGCCGCGATCACGCTGGCCGACGTGGTGGAGGCGGTGGAAGGCCCCATCGCCATGACCGCCTGCAGCGAAATGGGCGCGCATGACTGCTCGCTGGAGCAGGAATGCCGCATCCGCCCGCATATGAATGTGGCGAACAATGCGATCCGGTCGGCGCTCGCGGGCGTCACCATCGCCAGCCTTGCCAGAGAAGTCACCCCGCCTCCGTTCGTTTCGGGCGAGGTCGAGAAACGAGTTGCAGAGCAGACGCTATGACCGAAGAAGCCACCACCGTCCGCAACCTGGAAGCGCATGAGGCGGCCGAGCGCGCCTCTGCCTATGAACATGGCTGGTCCTCCGCTATCGAGCAGGATTTCGCGCCCAAGGGGCTGAACGAGGATACGGTCCGCTTCATCTCCGCCAAGAAGAAGGAGCCGGAATGGCTGCTGGAATGGCGGCTGAAGGCGTTTGCGATGTGGCAGCAGATGGAGTCGCCCGACTGGGCCAAGCTCAACATCCCGCCCATCGACTATCAGGACGCCTATTATTATGCCGAGCCGAAGAAGAAGGCGGAACTGGAGTCGCTGGACGAACTCGATCCGGAAATCCGCGCCACCTATGAGAAGCTGGGCATCCCCATCGCCGAACAGGAAGTCCTGGCCGGGGTGAAGAACAGCCGCAAGGTCGCGGTCGACGCGGTGTTCGACAGCGTCTCGGTCGCCACCACCTTCCGCAAGGAACTGGAGGAAGCGGGCGTCATCTTCCGCTCCATCAGCGAAGCGGTGCGCGAATATCCCGACCTGGTGAAGAAGTGGCTGGGGAAGGTCGTGCCGATGCACGACAATTATTTCGCCACGTTGAACTGCGCGGTCTTCTCCGACGGCACCTTCGTCTACATCCCGAAGGGCGTGCGCTGCCCGATGGAACTTTCCACCTATTTCCGCATCAACGCGGAAAATACGGGCCAGTTCGAACGCACGCTGATCGTCGCGGACGAGGGCAGCTATGTCTCCTATCTCGAAGGCTGCACCGCCCCGATGCGCGACGAGAATCAGCTCCATGCCGCCGTCGTCGAACTGGTCGCGCTGGACGATGCGGAGATCAAATATTCGACCGTCCAGAACTGGTATCCCGGCGACGAAAACGGCAAGGGCGGCATCTATAATTTCGTGACCAAGCGGGCGCTCTGCCAGGGGCGCAACAGCAAGGTAAGCTGGACGCAGGTCGAAACCGGCTCCGCCATCACCTGGAAATATCCCAGCTGCGTGCTGAACGGCGAGAACAGCGTCGGCGAATTCTATTCCGTCGCGCTCACCAACAATCTGCAACAGGCCGACACCGGCACGAAGATGATCCACAACGGCAAGGGCAGCCGCTCGACCATCGTGTCGAAGGGCATTTCGGCGGGCCGCAGCAACAACACCTATCGCGGCCTCGTCCGCGTCGCGCCGGGCGCGGAGGGCGTGCGCAACTTCACCCAGTGCGACAGCCTGCTGCTGGGCGACCAGTGCGGCGCGCATACGGTGCCCTATATCGAGGTGCGCAATCCTTCAGCCCAGATCGAGCATGAGGCGACCACCAGCAAGATCAGCGACGACCAGCTTTTCTACGCGATGCAGCGCGGCCTGGACCAGGAAGCCGCCGTCAGCCTGATCGTCAACGGCTTCGCCCGCGAAGTGCTGCAACAACTCCCGATGGAATTTGCGGTAGAGGCGCAGAAGCTGCTGGGCATTTCGCTGGAAGGGTCGGTCGGTTGAGAAGTCTGAACCCTCTCGACCAAGCCACCCGCCTAAACTCCCCTCCCCTTCAGGGGAGGGGCCGGGGGTGGGGGCTCTCCGCTGGGCGCCTGACTCGATTGACAGGCTTCGCCCACGAAATGCGCCATGAACCGACGGAACCGGAAAAGCGCCTCTGGGCGAAACTCTCCCGCTCGCAACTCGGCGGCTACAAGTTCCGCCGCCAGTCCGTAATCGGGCCGTTCATCGCGGACTTCCTCTGCCCGCAAAAGGCGCTGATCGTCGAGGTCGACGGCGACACCCACATCGCCAACTCCGACCATAGGCGAGACGCGGCGCTGACAGAGATGGGTTACCGCATCATCCGCATCGCCAACCATGATGTGATGCGCAACATCGATGGGGTCTGCGAAGCGATCCTCGGCGCGCTCCAACAAGCGCCGGATCGTTGGGCGAGCCCCCACCCCAACCCCTCCCCTCAAGGGGAGGGGCTTAATGAGGACCAAGACTCTTGAGCGACGAAGACGATATCCAAGACGCCCTCGCCGATTTCGCGGAGGATGTCGGCAACGGCCAGTCATGGACCGCCGCGATCCGCATCCTGACGGAGGATTATGAGCTGGAGGAGGGCGAACTCCAGGCCCGCGCGGTCAAGGATTTCGGCGACCTGGACGCCTATCAGGCCGAATGCCGCGAAGCGCTGGACAAGGGCGACGCCGCCTTCACGGAGCGCCTCAAGACAGACAAGGCCTTCCACAAGGCGAAGGCCCCCAATCTCGCCCGCATGGGTCCGGTGACCGAATTCGTGACCGGCATATTGGAAAAGGGCGCGCCCGAACCCGGCGCCGACTGGTGGCCCTATATGCCGATCAAGCGCCATATCGACACGCTGTTCCCCGCGCCCGGCGACGTGCGGGACATGGCCTTCTGGACAGCGCGGACGCTCCAGCGCGCGCATAAGGGATAAGCAATGCTGACCATCGACAATCTCACCAACGAAATCGACGGCAAGGCGATCCTGAAGGGCCTGTCGCTCTCCATCAAGGCGGGCGAGATCCACGCGATCATGGGCCCGAACGGCGCGGGCAAGTCCACGCTCGCCTATACGCTTGGCGGCCGTCCAGGGTATCAGGTTACCGGCGGCACTGCCTCTTTCAACGGTGTGAACTTGTTCAGCTTGGACCCGCACGAGCGCGCCGCCGCGGGCCTGTTCCTGGGTTTCCAATATCCGGTCGAAATCCCCGGCGTCTCCAACCTGCAATTCCTGCGCGAGAGCCTGAACAGCCAGCGCAAGGCGCGGGGAGAGGAACCGCTGTCGGGCGGCGAATTCATCAAGCTCGCCAAGGAGAAGGCGGCCCTGCTCGGCCTCGACATGGAGATGCTGAAGCGCCCGGTGAATGTCGGCTTTTCCGGCGGCGAGAAGAAGCGCGCCGAAATGGTGCAGATGGGCATCCTCGACCCGAAGCTGGCGATCCTGGACGAAACCGACTCCGGCCTGGACATCGACGCGCTCAAGATCGTCGGCGCGGGCATCAATGCCATCATGCGCAGGCCCGACAAGGCGGTGCTGCTGATCACCCATTATCAGCGCCTGCTCGACTATGTGAAGCCGGACTATGTCCATGTGCTCGCCGGCGGCCGGATCGTGAAGTCGGGCGGCCCCGAACTGGCACTGGAACTGGAACGCGAAGGCTATGCGGAGGTGGTGGCCGCGTGATGGTCTGGCAACAACAGCCGTTCCTTGGCCGCTTCTCGACTTCGCTCGAAGCGAACGGAGGCGGGAAATGAACGCTCTCACCCTTCCCACGCGCAGGGCCGAAGAATGGCGCTACAGCGACCTCGACGCGCTGGCCGCCATCTGGCCAACGCCCGCGCCGACGCGCATCGATGTCGCCGCCGGGGAAAATGCGCGCCACCATCTGTTGCAGGACGCGGCGGACGGCGCGGCGGCGGTGCATGATTATGCGATAACCGTTGCGGACGGGGCGCGCTGCGACTTCCATATCCTCAATATCGGCGGCAAGCTGGGCCGCGTGACCTTCGCCGTCACGCTGGGCAAGGGGTCGCATTTCGAACTGAACGGCGCGATCATCGGCGGCGGCGACCAGGTGCTGGAAATCGTCACCGCCGTCACCCATGCGCAGCCGGACGCGACCAGCGGCCAGACGATCCGCTCCATCCTGGGCCAGCATGCCACCGGCAGCTATCTCGGCAGCATCAACGTCGCCCGCGACGCGCAGCGCACCGACGCCTTCCAGTCGGTGAAGGCGATGCTGCTGGACCGCACCGCCACGGCCAATGCCAAGCCGGAACTGGAAATCTACGCCGACGACGTGAAATGCGCCCATGGCGCGACGGTCGGGGAATTGGACCAGCAGGCCCTCTTCTACATGGCCAGCCGCGGCATGGACCCGGCCACGGCCAAGACGCTGCTGCTGAAGGCCTTCGTCGCGGGCGTGTTCGACGATGTGGCCGATGAAGCGGTAAAGGACAGCCTCGAAGCCGCCGCGCTCGCCAAGCTGGAGACGCTTGTATGACGGAACCCGCTCCCCCCCCGTTCGGGCTGAGCCTGTCGAAGCCCTCCGCTGAGCGCAGCGAAGCGCCTTCGCTCAGCCCGAACGGATTTCTGGACCTCCGCCACGATTTCCCCGGCGTCGGCGACTGGCACTATCTCGACAGCGCCGCCACCGCGCAGAAGCCCAACGCCGTGATCGAGGCCATCGCCCGCGCCTATGGCCCGGACTATGCGACGGTCCATCGTGGCGTCTATGAGCGCTCCGCCAACATGACGCTCGCCTATGAAGCCGCCCGCCGCAAGGTCGCGCAGTTCATCGGCGCGGCTTCCGACAGCGAGATCGTCTATGTCCGCGGCGCGACGGAGGGCATCAACCTCGTCGCGCAATGCTGGGCGGGCACGCAGATCAAGACCGGCGACCGCATCCTGCTCTCCATGCTGGAGCATCACAGCAACATCGTCCCCTGGCAGATCGCGGCGGAGAAGGTCGGCGCCGCCATCGACGTCGTGCCGCTCACCCCGGACGGCAGGATCGATCTCGACGCCATGCAGGCGATGATCACCCCCGCGCACAAGATGGTGGCGCTGGCCCATGTGTCGAACGTTCTGGGCAGCGTGCTCGACGTTCGCCGCGCCGCCGACATCGCCCACAGCGTCGGCGCGAAAATCCTGATCGATGGCTGCCAGGCAGTGCCGCGCCTCGCCGTCGACGTGCAGGCGCTGGATTGCGATTTCTACGTCTTTTCCGCGCACAAGCTCTACGGCCCGACCGGCATCGGCGCGCTCTGGGGGCGGAAGGAATTGCTGGACGCCATGCCCCCCTATCAGGGCGGCGGATCGATGATCGACAAGGTGACGTTCGAAAAAACCACCTACGCCCCCCCGCCGACCCGGTTCGAGGCGGGAACGCCGCACATCACCGGCGTCGTCGGCCTGTCGGCGGCGATCGACTATGTGCAGGCCATCGGGCTGGACGCGATCCACGCCCATGAATGCGCGCTGGTCGGCAAAGCGCGGGCAGCGCTGGAAAGCCTCAACAGCGTCCGCGTCTTCGGGCCTGAGGATTCGGCGGGCATCCTCTCTTTCGAGGTGGAGGGGGTTCATCCGCACGATGTCGGCACCATATTGGACGAAACGGGCGTTGCCATAAGGGCAGGGCATCATTGCGCGCAGCCGCTGATGCGCCATCTGGGCGTCGAGGCGACCGCGCGGGCCAGCTTCGGCATCTACAGCGACGAAAGCGATGTGGATGCGCTGGTCAAAGGTATTGAAAGAGTGAGGAAGATCTTCGCCAATGACTGAAGGTAATCGCGAAGAGCGGAAGATATTAGTAGAAGAGGTCGAGGTGGTAGAAACGCCCCCGAAGGTGCGTGTCGAGGAAGAGCCTCGTCAGCGCGACTATCTCGACGGCTTCCTTGCGCAAAAACCCGCGGAAACGCCGGTCGGCGAACCGGGCGGCAGCCTCTACGACGCGATCATCGATGCGCTCAAGGAGATCTACGACCCGGAAATTCCGGTCAACATCTATGATCTGGGCCTCGTCTACGGCGTCGACGTGACGGAGGACGGCCATGCCGTTGTCACCATGACGCTGACCACGCCGCACTGCCCGGTCGCCGAGTCCATGCCGGGCGAAGTCGAACTGCGCGTCGGCGCGGTGCCGGGTGTCGGCGACGCGCAGGTGAACCTTGTCTGGGACCCGCCATGGGACCCGCAGAAGATGTCGGACGAAGCGAAGCTCGAACTGGGAATGCTCTGATGACTGTTGAGACCAAAATCCGCTCCCGCCCCGCCGCCGTCATCCTGACGCCGGCCGCCGAGCAGCGCATTGCCGACCTGATGGCGCAGGCGCCCGAAGGCACCATCGGGGTCAAGCTGTCGACGCCCCGCCGCGGCTGCTCGGGCCTTGCCTATTCGGTCGACTATGTGAGCGAAGAAGCCAAGTTCGACGAGAAGATCGAAACTCCCGGCGGCACCTTCTATATCGACGGCGCGTCGGTCCTCTATCTGGTCGGATCGACCATGGACTGGGTGGAGGACGACTTCGCCGCCGGCTTCGTCTTCAACAACCCCAATGCCAAGGGCAGTTGCGGCTGCGGCGAGAGCTTCACGGTCTGAGGGAATAGCGTTTCATGCCCCATATGCTCATTCTGGGGCAGGGCTACACCGCTTCCCGCCTGGCCGCCCGCCTGCGCGCGGAGGGCTGGCACGTCACCGGCATCCGCCGCGCCGCCGATGCCGAAACGCTCGCCTTCGATGACGAAAGCGCCGTCCGCGCCGCCATCGCGCAGGCCAGCCACATCCTCTCCTCCGTCCCGCCCGAAGGCGATGCCGACCCCGTCCTCGCCCGCTACGGCAGCGCCATAGCCGCCGCGCCCGCGATCTGGGCCGGCTATCTCTCCTCCACCGGAGTCTATGGCGATGCGGCGGGCGCATGGGTGGACGAAGCCACCCCTCTCCGCCAGGGCCGCCGCGCCGTCAGGGCGCAGGCCGATGCCGATTGGGGCGAACTGCGCCCCGACATGCGGCGCTTCCGCCTGCCCGGCATCTACGGCCCCGGACGCTCGGTGCTGGACCGCGTCCGGCAGGGGCGGGCGCATCGCATCGACCTGCCCGATCAGGTTTTCAGCCGCGCCCATGTCGACGACATCGTCGCGGGCATCGCCGCCTCTCTGCACAACGGACCGCCGGGCATCTACAATCTCTCGGACGACCTGCCCTGCGCGCAGAACCGGCTGGTCGAAGCCGCCTGCGCCATGCTCGGCATGCCCCTCCCGCCGCTCTTGGCGCTGGAGGAAGCGGCGCTGTCGCCCATGGCGCAGTCCTTCTATGCCGAAAACCGGCGCGTCGCGAACGGGCGGGCCAAGCGCCTGCTCGGCTGGTCCCCCCGCTATCCGACCTATCGCGAAGGACTGCGCGCCTGCCTCTGACTCGGCCTGCCGCAAAGCCCGAATATCGCTAACGCCTTCTTAACCATCCCTGCCCGATGGCTGTCCCGTCAGCTTTCGAGGACTTAAAGAGATGGACCGCTTCGATCATGCCTTCACCGCCCTCGGCCAGCGCATCAACGGCCTGACCCCGCCCGAACGCCCCGCATCCGCGCCGGTCGCGCTCGCCAGCCTGATCGACCGGGTGAACGCGGCCAAGCGCCTCTATCAGCAGGGCGTCCGCCGCTAAACCCGCTTGCTCCGCAAAGCCACGACCATTCCCGCCACCGCCAGCAGCGCGCCCATACCCGCCAGCGCCGTCCAGCGATAACCCTCCGCCAGCGTGGAGATCAGCATCGCGATCACGGGGATCAGCACGCTGGTATAGGCTGCCCGCCCCGCGCCCATCCTCTGGATCAGCCGAAAATAAAGCGGGAAGGTCACGACGGAACCCGCCAGCCCCAGCCAAGCGATCCCCGCCAGATAGCTCCACCGCGCCTCCACTACCGGCGGCCCGGCCATGATCCAGGCGAACAGCGCGTCCACCGCCGCGCCGATCAGCATCGCCCAGGCCAGCACCGCCACCATCGGCAGCCGCCGGGCGATCTCCATCCCCTGCATCACATTGGCGACCGAAGCGCTCATCAGCCCGGCGACCGCGAAGGCCGCGCCCAGCAGCACCCTGTCCGACCGCACGCTCGCCGCCTCATGCGCCAGCATCAGCGCGATTCCAGCGACCGCCACCACCGATCCCGCGACGAAGGCCCGGCTCACCGGCTGGCGGAAGAAGAGATAGGCGAGGATGCTGTTGGGGATCAGCAGCATCGCATAGACCACCGCCACCACGCCGGACGTCAGATAATGTTCGGCGCGATAGACGAAGTTGAAGTTCATCACGAACTGCGCAACCCCCAGCAGCCCGGCAAAGACCATCCCCCTGCCGCCGATATTCAGCGGCACGCCGCGCAGCCGGGCGAAGATCGCCATCGCCACCCCGGCCAGCAGGAATCGGTAGCAGACCGACCAGCTTGCCGGCACGCTGCCCAACTGGTCGCGGATGACGATCCAGGTCGAACTCCAGATCAGCGTGACGAGGATGAAGGGCAGGACGACGCCCTTGCCCCCGCTCATCCCTGCAACGCCCTCAGCGCGTCGGCCAGCGGCCGCACGCTGGCGGCGTCCTGCGACCAGTTGGTGACGATCCGCGCCGCATCCGCGCCCCAGTCGTAGAAATCGAAGCCCTGCGCCCGCAACCGCGCCCTTTCCGCTTCGCTGAGGCACAGGAACAGCTCATTGGCCTCGACCGTATGCAGCAACCGTCCCGCGGCCCCCTCCGCCAGCGCCTGCGCCGCCGCGTTGGCCGCCCGCGCATTGCGCAGCCAGAGGTCGCCCTCCACCATCGCCAGCAACTGCGCCGCCAGATAGCGGCCCTTGGAGAACAGATGCCCGGCCCGCTTGCGCCAGCGCGCCGCCTCCGCCGCCCGCGCCTCTGCCCGGTCCCCGAAAAAAACCAGGGCCTCCCCGATCATCCCGCCATTCTTGACGCAGCCGAAGGAGAGGATGTCGACGCCCGCCCGCCAAGTCACGTCGCCCGGATGGCAGCCCAGATGCGCCACGGCATTGGCGAAGCGCGCCCCGTCCATATGGAAACCCAGCCCATGCTCCCGCGCCAAGTCGCCTAGCGCCGCGACCTCGTCGGGCCTATAGGCCAGCCCATATTCGGTCGCCTGGGTGATGCTGATCGCCTTTGCGGGCACCTGATGCACGTCGGGGCGGATCGCCTTCAGCCGCTCGGTCACGGCGTCGGGCGACAGTTTCGCGCCCGCGCCGGGCAGCGCCATCAGGCTCGCGCCATGGGTGTAGAAGCCGGGCGCGCCGCATTCGTCGACGACGATATGCGCCTCCTCATGGCAGATCACGCCGCCATAGGGCGGGCAGAGGCAGGCCAGCGCGATGCTGTTCGCTGCCGTGCCCGTAGCGATCCACAGCGCCACAGCCTCCGTCCCGAACAGGTCGGAAAAGGCGCCGTTCAGCCGGGCGCTCCAGCCATCGCCGTCATAGCCGTGGTCGGCCCGGTCGGCCGCCGCGATGGCGGCCATCGCCTCCGGGCAGACCGGCGTCGCATTGTCGGAAAAAAAGTGCATGGGGCTGGGATAGCCGCGCCGCGGTCCAGCGCCAAGATGCCACCCTGACGGGATCGGCCATGGCCATGCATATGGGTCAGTAATATTGACCGATTGTTTCGCGCCGCCAACTGTGACATAGGCGGCCCCGTCCAACCCAAAGGAGTTTTTCGTCATGGACGTCCAGCAGACATCGCGCTTCACCGTCACCCGCAGCGGCAAGGCCGTACCGGCTGACCAGCGCGCCGTGCTGCTGGCGGACCCCGGTTTCGGAAAGCTCTTCACCGACCATATGGTGACGATTCGCTATACGGAGGGGCAGGGTTGGCACAGCCACGCCATCGGTCCTCGCGAACCCTTCCAGCTCGATCCCGCCTGCGCGGTGCTGCACTATGCGCAGGAAATCTTCGAAGGGATGAAGGCCTATCGGCTGGAGGACGGCAGCATCGCCATGTTCCGGCCGGAGGAAAATGCCCGCCGCTTCGCCGAATCGGCGGAACGCATGGCCATGCCGGTCCTGCCCGAAGAGCTCTTCCTGGAAGCGGTCGAATTGCTGGTGAAGACCGACGCCGACTGGATTCCGGGCGGGGAGGGCAGCCTCTACCTGCGCCCCTTCATGTTCGCGAGCGAGACCTTCCTGGGCGTGCGTCCGGCGAACGAATATATTTTCTGCGTCATCGCCTCGCCCGCCGGAGCCTATTTCAAGGGCGGCAAGAAGGCGGTCACGCTTTGGGTGTCGGAACATTTCACCCGCGCCGCGCGCGGCGGCACGGGCGCGGCCAAATGCGGCGGCAATTATGCCGCCTCGCTGGTGGCGCAGAAGGAGGCGATCAGCCATGGCTGCGACCAGGTCGTCTTCCTCGACGCGGCGGAGAACAAGTGGGTCGAGGAACTGGGCGGCATGAACGTCTTTTTCGTGATGGATGACGGGTCGATCGTCACCCCGCCGCTCTCCGGCACGATCCTGCCGGGCATCACCCGCAACAGCATCATTTCGCTTGCCCGCGCCAAGGGGCATGAGGTGCGGGAGGAACCCTACAGCTTCGCCCAGTGGCGCGCCGACGCCGCCAGCGGCAAGCTGCGCGAGGCCTTCGCCTGCGGCACGGCGGCGGTCGTCACCGCCATCGGCACGGTCAAGAGCGTCAATGGCGACTTCACCATCGGCAATGGCGACGGCGGCATCGTGACCGAAGCGTTGCGCGCCGACCTCACCGGCATCCAGCGCGGCACGGTGGCCGATCCGGCGAACTGGGTGCGGAAGCTGTAAACGACGAAACCACGTCTCCCCGTTCGGGCTGAGCCTGTCGAAGCCCTTTATTTTTCTTTTCAAGCATTGTGCTGGGGAGAAAGTAAAACCCTTCGACAAGCTCAGGGCGAACGGGGATGGGATACCCTTCCCAATCCCCTCGCAACCGCCTAGAACCGCCGCCATGCAACGCTTCGACGTCGTCATATTGGGCGGTGGCCTTGTCGGCCTGACCCTGGGCATCGCGCTTTCCGGACATGGCGTGCGCTGCGCCGTGATCGATCCGGCCAACCCGGTGGAGACCACCGCCGCCGGTTTCGACGGGCGGGTGTCGGCCATCAGTTCGACCAGCTACGCCATGCTGGCGGCGATAGGCGTGGCCGATCGCCTCGAAGGCAAGGGTTGCCCCATCGACCGCATCTGGGTCAGCGACGGGCTGGAACCGGGCGCGCTCGACTTCGCGCCGGACGCGGATGACGGGGTGATGGGGATCATGTTCCCCAATCGCGACCTGCGCGTCGCCCTGGCGCAGACGGCGGAAAAGGCGGAGCACCTCACCCGCTTCCAGCCCGACCGGGCGCTGCATGTCGACCGCAATGCCGATGGCGTGACGCTGACCCTGGCCGGCGGAGAGACGATCCACGGCGCGCTGCTGGTCGCGGCGGAGGGCCGCAACAGCCCGACCCGCGAGGCGGAGGGCATTCGCACCACGCGCTGGAACTACAGGCATGTCGCGATGGTGACGGCCATCGACCATGAAGTGCCGCACGCCAACACGGCCTATGAGATATTCTACCCCGGCGGCCCCTTCGCGCTGCTGCCGATGCTGCCGGGCACGCGGTCGGCCATCGTCTGGACCGTGCCAACGGATCAGGCTCCGGCGATGCTGAAACTGTCCGAGCGCGCCTGGCTGGCGGAGGCGCAGAAGCGCATGGGCGGCTTCCTGGGCGAAATCGCGCTGGCGGGGCCGCGCTCCAGCTATCCGCTGGGCTTCCACCATGCGGCGCGGATCACCGGCACGCGGCTCGCGCTGGTGGGGGACAGCGCCCATGCGATCCACCCGATCGCCGGGCAGGGCCTCAATCTGGGCTTCCGCGATGTCGCCGCGCTGGTGGAGGTGCTGGTGGAGGGCATGCGGCTCGGCCTCGATCCGGGCGACGCGCAATTGCTGGCGCGCTATCAGCGCTGGCGCGGGCTGGACGCGATGATGACCAGCGTGGCTATGGACGGGCTGGTGCGGCTGTTCGACGTGCCGGGCCGCATCCCCTCGCTCGTCCGCCGCGCCGGGCTGGCGGCGGTGCAGCGCACCTCCCTGCTCAAGAATCGATTCATGGCCGAAGCCCGCGGTCAATCCGGCGCCCTGCCGCGCCTGCTGACGGGCGAGATGGTCTAGGTCCGCTCGAGGACGTCAGGCGCCCCGTGCGGGAGCGCGGTTCAAGCGGTGCGACGATCCACGGAGGGCGGGACGGCGTCGAACATCAGCTTCATTCCCGTCCTCGGCCGAATGGTCAGGCGGCTGATCGGTTCGGGCTTGAACCCTTCGGGCACCGACAGGCGATAGCGGCGCAGCACAGCGGCGATCACGGTCATCACCTCCTGCTGGGCGAAACCGGCGCCGATGCAGACCCTGGGGCCACGGCCGAAGGGAAACCAGGCCTGGCGCACCATTTCCGCATTGGCGGGGTCGTCGAAGCGGGCAGGGTCGAAGCTGTGCGGGCAGGCCCAATTATCCTCGTTGCGCTGGGTGAGCCACGGGGCGACCACCAGCATCGCACCCTCCTCCAACTGCTTGTCGCGCATCGGCATCGGGCAGGTCACTTCGCGGGGGAAGAAGGCGACCGGCGGGTAGAGACGCAGCGTTTCGCGGAAGATGTTGCGGATCGCGCCCATATCCTTGAGCATCGTCGCGGCGAACGGCGCATCCTCGGCGATTTCCGACACTTCGGCGCGGGCGGCATTCTGGATATGGCTGCATTCCGCCAGCATGTAGAGCGCCCAGGTCATGGTGCTGGCCGACGTCTCATGCCCGGCGAGGAAGATGGTCGAGACCTGGTCCATCACCTGTTGCAGGGTGAAGGGTTCGCCGGTTTCCGGATGCTTCGCCTCGATCAGCGACTGGAGTATGTCCTCGTGCGGAGCCTCCCCGCGCTGGTGGAAGCCTTCGTGGCGGGCCTCGACAATGGGGCGGAAGACGTCGTGGATCGCCTTGGCCGGTCCAAGCGACCGCTTCTCGAACCAGCGCGCCGGAAAGCCGTAGAGGCGCAGCATGGAGGCGCTGTGGGCGAGCCGCTGGAATTTCCCGAAGGCGGTGTGGATGATGTTGGAGCGGCGCTCGTCCAGCGCCTCCGAAAACAGCGTGCGGAAGATGATGTCGGCCGCCACATGGGTCATCATCGGGTCGATGTCGACCGGCTTCGAACGGTCCGCCGCGTCGAGCCGGGCCAGCAGGTCGTCGGCCGCCGCCACCATCAGCGGCATGGATCGGTTGAGCGCGGTGTGGGCGAAGGCCGGGTTCACCATGGCGCGCTGGCTTTCCCAATCCTCCCCATTGGCGGAAAAGACCGAATTGCCGATCAGGGGAGACAGGTTGCGCACCAGTTCGCGATGCTTGGGATAGGCCGTGCCGCCGCGCAGGATCCGGTCCACCAGCGGCAGTTCGTTGGCGATATACATGGTCTGGCCGGGCATGCGGATTTCGCCCAGCTTCATCGTGTAGCTCTTCTCGAACAGGACATGGATCCAGCTATGCCAGCCGCGCAGGAAGCGCTTCATCAGGCCGCGCTTGGTGCGGGGCGGTTCGGGATAGGGAGGGGTGAAGAGGTCCGTCACGGGATCGTCCTGAACTGCGCTATGGCTTCGTCTATGGTGCGGCGGCCCGCGGTCAGGCTGACATAGTCCACGGGCGAGAGGCGGTCGCCCACCCGCAGATAGTCGAAATGCGCCTCATATTTGTTCGACCAGCCGCCATGGTAATTTTCCGGATCGTAGAAGAGGTGGAAGCGCGGCGAAAGCAGGTCCACGCGGGCCGCGCATCGGTCCGAGACGAGCCGGATCGGATGGACGCCATGATAGGCCGCGCCGTCGGGCGGGGCGGAAAAATCGACCAGGCGGAAGGGCTTGTCGTCCAGTGCCTTCAGGTCGGCATGATACCAGCGGGCATCCTTGCGCAGCGCGATGACGGGCACCACCTGGCCCAGCGTCAGGACGGTGAAGTTGGCGGGCAGCGGCCTGTCGCCGCGCAGTTCGAACAGGCGGCGCAGCACGCTCATCGCATAGATGGTGCCGTTGCTGTGGGATGCGAAGACGACCTCGTCCCAGGGGCCGTCCATTTCCTCCGCGATGCGGGCGGCGAACTGGTCTAGGCGAGCGTCCATCTCCGCGCCGGGGCCGTCGGCGGCGACGCTGTGGTTATATGCCATGAAGCGCAGCAGCCAGGGCACGATCAACTTGTCGAGCAGGCGGCCGGAGAAAAGCGCGCTGATGCCGATGCCGATCAAAGCGGCGGCCCAGAAGGGCATCAGCAACGACAGCAACAGCGCCGGGATCAACGCCAGCGCCAGCGGGATCAGCACCCCCAACAACGGCGGATAGAGAATGGTGATGACCGGCCCCGGACGCAGTTTCCGCATCCGCAGGAACTGCATGTGGCGGGCATGGGCGCCATAGGTGGCGATGGAGCGCCATGCCAGCAGCAGCGGATTGCGAATCCACACCTTGCCGACCAGATCCTCCCAGCGGAGGAACTCATAGTCGGTCTCCACCCCCGCGCTGTGGTTGGCGACGGTCCAGCGGGCGGAAGAGGCCGGGCCGGAGCGGCGGGCACTCACCTCCACCGCTTCGCCCGACAGGCGCGCGTAGCTTTCCGCCTGCTCGCGATACATCTGATGGTAGAAACGCACCCCGCGCGGGTCGAATCCGCCGAGATAGAAGAGTTTGCGCTTGAACTTTTCCATGGCCCCTGTTCCACATCGGGCCATGACGACACCCGAACGCGACTATTGCTATTTCATAGACCACCGCAAATACAACCGAAACATCGGCTGTCGGCGCCATGACAATGCCTATGGCATCAATGGCGGCGGCAGCGAGCGGGATCGGTGGCGGGCGGACCTGACCTTTTACCGGCACATGCGCGACAATGGCGATCCCATGGCCCTGCCTTCGCTGCTGGCCTGCCTTGTGTTCGGCTGGTTCTGCTGGAATTATCACCCCGGCAAGGGGCTGTGGCGGGGGCAGCTCTTGCGCCGCTTCGTGAAAGCGCCGAAGTGAGCGGCATGACCAGACATGTTTCCATCGGGTCGCTGACGGTCGGCAACGACCTGCCCTTCATCCTGATCTCCGGCCCCTGCCAGATCGAGAGCCGCGACCATGCGATGATGATGGCGGAGCGGCTGTCCGGCGCGGCGGAACGAGCCGGGGTGCCGTTCATCTTCAAATCCTCCTTCGACAAGGCGAACCGGACCTCCGTGTCGGGGCGACGGGGCGTGGGGATCGATGCGGGGCTGGCGATATTGGCGGAGGTGAAGGCGGCCTTCGGCTGGCCGGTGCTGACCGACGTGCATGAGGCCGGGCAGGTCGGGGCGGCGGCAGAGGCCGTGGACATCCTGCAAATCCCGGCCTTTCTGTGTCGCCAGACCGATCTGCTGCTGGCGGCGGGGCGGACCGGGGCGGTGGTCAATGTGAAGAAGGGGCAGTTCCTGGCCCCCTGGGACATGGCGGCGGTGGCGCAGAAGGTCGCATCGACCGGCAATGAGCGGATTTTGCTGACGGAGCGCGGGGCGAGTTTCGGCTACAACACGCTGGTCAGCGACATGCGCGCGCTGCCGGTGATGGCGCAGACCGGCTATCCGGTGGTGTTCGACGCCACCCATTCGGTGCAGCAGCCGGGCGGGCTGGGATCGGCTTCAGGCGGGCAGCGGGACTTCGCGCCGGTGCTGGCGCGGAGCGCGGTGGCAGCAGGAGTAGCGGCGATTTTTGCCGAGGCGCATGACGACCCGGACAACGCGCCCTCGGACGGACCGGTGATGCTGCCGGTCGAATGGGTCGGGCCGCTGCTGGAAAAGCTGAAGGCGATCGATGAGGTGGTGAAGGGATAAGCGAGCCACCCCCTCCCCGTTCGGGCTGAGCGCAGCGAAGGCTTCGACTTCGCTCAGCCTTGCCCTTCGACAGGCTCAGGGCGAACGGAGGTGAGGTTAGATCGTGATCTTGTTTGAATGAATCGAATTGGGCTTCAAGGGCGCGAGATTTTCTGATTCAACCTGCTGGCTGGTTTGGAGGACAGCAAGGATGAGCCGAGCCTATTCGATTGATCTGAGAGAGCGCGTTGTGGCGGCGATGGCGTCTGGCCTGTCGGCGCGCGGTGCAGCGGCGCAGTTTGGGGTGAGCGTAGCCAGTGCGGTGCGCTGGTCGCAGCGTCATCGGCGGACTGGCGGGGTGGCTCCGGGCAAGCTGGGCGGACATCGCAAACCGGTGTTGCTGCCCGAGCGGGACTGGCTGCTGGCGCGCGTTGCGGCCGAGCCGGACTTGACCTTGCGCGGCTTGCTTGCCGAGTTGGTCGAGCGCGGGGTGAAGGCGAGCTACGGCGCCTTGTGGCTGTTCCTCGAACGCGAGGGATTGTCGTTCAAAAAAAAGCCTGTTCGCCAGCGAGCAGGACCGACCGCAGATCGCGCGGCGGCGAATGCAGTGGAAGAAGTATCAGGGTCGGCTTGATCCTCGTCGCCTTGTCTTCATCGATGAGACCTGGGCCAAAACCAACATGACCCGCACCCATGGCCGGTCGCGCCGTGGGGAACGGCTCTACGCCAAAGCGCCGTTCGGAAAGTGGCGCACGCTCACCTTCCTGGCCGCGCTTCGTCATGACCGGATCGACGCGCCTTGCGTGCTCGATGGCCCGATCAACGGCCAGCTCTTTACCGCCTATGTCGAGCAGTTCCTCGTTCCGACCCTCTCGGCAGGGGACATCGTCATCATGGACAATCTGGGCAGCCACAAAGGCCAGGCCGTCCGGCAAGCCATCAGAGCCGTCGGCGCCAAGCTGCTGTTCCTGCCGCCTTACAGCCCGGACCTCAATCCTATCGAACAGGTCTTCGCCAAACTCAAAACCCTGCTCCGAAAAGCTGAAATGCGCTCGGTCGAGGCAACATGGAGGCGCATCGGTTCTCTACTGGATGACTTCCCGCCAACAGAATGCGCCAACTACCTCAGAAACTCCGGATACGCTTCAATCTAAGATGATCACGCTCTAGGCGGTCAAGGCTAAGGCCGCGCTTGGCCCGTTCCGCGCACCAGCCATTTGTAGGTGGTGAGGCCCTCAAGCGCCACCGGTCCCCGCGCATGCAGGCGTCCGGTGGAGATGCCGATCTCCGCGCCCAGCCCGAACTCGCCGCCGTCCGCGAACTGGGTGGAGGCGTTCCACATGACGATGGCGCTGTCGACCGCGTTCAGGAAGCGCTCGGCCTTTTCCGCATCCTCGGTGATGATGGCGTCGGTATGATGGCTGGCATGGGCGGCGATATGGGCGAGCGCTTCGTCCAGCCCGTCCACCATCCGCACCGACACGATGGCGTCGAGATATTCCGTATCCCAATCCTCGTCCGACGCGGCGACCACGCGGCTGTCCAGCGCCTGCACGGCCTCGTCGCCGCGCACTTCGCACTTGGCGTCGAGCAGCGCGTTCACGATGGAGGGCGCTTGCGCGAAGCCCTTGTCGATCAGCACCGTCTCGGTCGCGCCGCAAATGCCGGTGCGGCGCATCTTGGCGTTCACCACCAGCTTGAGCGCCATGTCGGGATCGGCCGCGCCGTCGACATAGCTGTGGTTGATGCCGTCCAGATGGGCGAGCACGGGCACCCGCGCCTCTTCCTGCACGCGGGCGACCAGGCTCTTGCCGCCGCGGGGGACGATCAGGTCGATGAACTCGGCGGCCTTCAGCAGCGCGCCCACGGCGGCGCGGTCCGTGGTGGGGACCAGTTGCACCGCGTCGGCGGGCAGGCCCGCGGCGACGATGCCCTCCACCATCGCGGCGTGGATGGCGCGGTTGCTTTCCTTCGCCTCGCTGCCGCCGCGCAGGATCACGGCGTTTCCGGCGCGCAGGCAGAGCGCGGCCGCGTCGGCGGTCACATTGGGGCGGCTTTCATAGATGATGCCGATCACGCCCAGCGGCACGCGGACGCGGGAAAGCTCCATGCCGTTGGGGCGAACCAGCCGGTCGATCACGCTGCCCAGCGGATTGTCCAGCGCGGCCACCTGATCCACGCCCGCCGCCGTCGCGAGGACGCGGTCCTCGTCCAGCTTCAGCCGGTCGAGCATCGCGGGCGACAGGCCGTTGGCGGCGGCATTTTCCATGTCGCGGGCATTGGCGGCGATGATCTGCGGCGCCTGGTCCCGCAGTGCCTGCGCGGCGCGGCGCAGCGCGTCGATCTTCTGCGCGTCGCTGGCGGTGGAAAGCTGCGCCGCAGCGGCGCGCGCGCGCGCGCCCAGGGTCGCGATCAGCATTTCAGGGGTCTGGGTCAGGTCGTTCATCAACTATCTCGCCGTGTTTCGCGCCGGGGCTTATCATGAAGCGGGTGAAAGCGAAACCGTCGTTGCGGCCGCGGCAAGTCGATGAAGCCTGAAGCCGACAACCGGGCCATGGGTCGCAATATGGCCCGGCTGCCAGCAGGCAGAAGGAACTGCCTATTCCGCTCGCCTAGCGAGGCGTCCGGGCCAGCGCATACCCCAAACAGGGTATAGGCGCGCCGCAGCCGCGAAAAATTCGCAAAAATATAGTTAATTCAGTGGGGAAGCAAAAGCATCAGGCCGAAAGCATCAGGCTGCCTGGGCCAGGATTTCCCGCTTCATCGCGACGAACATCCGGCAGGGCGGGATGTTGCGCCATTCCACCCGCTCCCGAATCTCCTCGAACAGGGGGGAGAGCAGGCGGCGCATATAGCCGGAATATTGATAGACCAGGAAAGCCCCGCCATCCTTCAGGACCGACCGGGTTTCCGCGCAGATCGCCTGCCCCACGCCGTCGGGCAGGGTGGAGAAGGGAATGCCGGACAGGACATAGTCCGCCTGGGCATAGCCCGCTTCCTTGATGAAGCGGCGGACGTCGGCGGCGGAGCCGTGGACGATGCGCAGCCGGGGATCGGCGATCTCCGCCTCCAGATAGGCGACGAAATCGAGATTGAGGTCGATGGCGAGCAGCGTCGCGTCAGGATGCAGCCTGTCCAATATGGGCCGCGTGAAGGTGCCGACGCCCGGCCCATATTCCACGAACAGCCGGGTCCGCTGCCAATCCACGCCCTCCAGCATGCTGTCGACCAGCTGCCGCGATGACGGGATGACCGACCCGATCATGCCCGGATGCTTGATGAACTGCCGGAAGAACATGCTCCATTGACCCAGGAAGGTGGAGGATCGCTTGCCGGGAAGAACCCGATTTTTCTTCTTCAAAGGAATGGAGGCCATTCATTCTCGCCTGTCTGCCTTGCCCGTCGACTCGCAAAAATCGCACGGGCATGCAAGCGCCTTCGCGGGGAGGGGGTAAATAGGTGGAGCGTTGAGACCCTCCGTGTTCCTGCCTTCACAGGAAAACATTGTATCTATGTGATCAATCCCTGGCGCGCCCCCGCAGCATGCCGGGCGACACGAAGCCGATCGGATCGATCTGCATCACGCTCTGCTTCAGCGTCGCCTGTATCTGCTCATATTCGCGCTCCATCTCCGGCGTGACGGAGGCGCGGGTGTCCTCCAGCGCCGCGTCGAAATGCGCCTGGCTGACCTTGTCGACCGACAGCGACTGGCGCAGCGCGACCAGACCTGCGCGGCGGACCATATCCTCCAGGTCGGCGCCGGTGAAGCGCTCGGTCCGCTCGGCCAGCAGGTCCAGATCGACATCGTCAGCCAGCGGCATCTTGCCGGTATGGATGGACAATATCCGCCTGCGCCCCGCCTGATCCGGCACGGGGACATAGATCAGCTCGTCGAACCGGCCCGGCCGCAACAGCGCCGGATCGATCAGGGTCGGCCGGTTGGTCGCGCCGATGACGACCACGGACTGCAATTCCTCCAGCCCGTCCATCTCGGCCAATATGGTGTTCACCACCCGCTCCGTCACCTGCGGTTCGCCCAGGCCCCCGCCCCGCGCCGGGACCAGGCTGTCCAGTTCGTCGATGAAGATGACGGTCGGAGCGACCTGCCTGGCGCGGGCGAAGAGGCGGGCGATCTGCTGTTCGCTCTCCCCATACCATTTGCTGAGCAGGTCGGACGATTTGGTGGCGATGAAATTGGCCTGCGCTTCCCGCGCCACGGCCTTCGCCAGCAGCGTCTTGCCGGTGCCGGGCGGGCCGTATAGCAGGAAGCCCTTGGCCGGGCGGATGCCGATGCGGCGGAAGGCGTCAGGGTCTTTCAGCGGCAGTTCCACCCCTTCCTTCAACCGCATCTGCGCTTCGTCCAGCCCGCCTATGTCGGCCCAGCCGATGTTCGGCGCCTGGACCATCACCTCGCGCATGGCGGAGGGCTGGACGCGCTTGATCGCGGCCATGAAATCGTCGCGCGCTACGGACAGTTCCTCCAGCACGTCGGGCGGGATCGTTCCCTCCTCCAGGTTGAGCCGGGGCATGAAGCGGCGCACGGTTTCGATCGCGGCCTCGCGGGTCAGCGCCGCCAGATCCGCACCGACAAAGCCGTAGGTCATGCGCGCCAGTTCGCCCAGGTCGACGCCGTCGGCCAGCGGCATGCCGCGGGTGTGGATGCCCAATATCTCCCGCCGCCCGCGCTCGTCGGGCACGCCGACGATGATCTCCCGGTCGAAACGGCCGGGACGGCGCAGCGCCTCGTCAATCGCCTCCGGCCGGTTGGTGGCGGCGATGACGACCAGGTTGGTGCGCGGCTCCAGCCCGTCCATCAGCGTCAGCAATTGCGCGACCAACCGCTTTTCCGTCTCGCCAGTCACATTGCCGCGCTTGGGCGCGATGGAATCGATCTCGTCGATGAACAGGATCGACGGGGCCGCCTTGGCCGCCGCCTCGAAAATCTCGCGAAGCTGCTTTTCCGATTCGCCATAGGCCGACCCCATGATCTCCGGACCGTTGATCAGGAAGAATTCGGCCTCCGATTCATTGGCGACGGCGCGGGCCAGCCGGGTCTTGCCGGTGCCGGGCGGGCCGTGGAGCAGCACCCCCTTGGGCGGATCGACGCCCAGCCGCTCGAACAGTTCGGGATAGCGCAGCGGCAGTTCCACCATCTCGCGCAACTGGTCGATGGCCTCGGCCATGCCGCCGACATCGTCATAGGTGACGTCGGCCCGTCGGGATTCGCGGGGCTCCTCATATTCGGCGCGCAGTTCGACCTCGGTCTCCGCGTCGATATGGACGACGCCCTTCGGCACCGTCGACACCACGACCAGGCGAATCTCCTGCAGGGCATAGGCGGGCGCGGCCAGCATCTGGCGCAACTGGGGCGGCATGTCGCCGGGGGGCACCTGCTGCTGTCCCGCGGTCGCGACGACATCGCCGGACGCCAGCGGCCGCTGGAAGAAAACCCGCTTCAACGCTTCGGGATTGCCCTGCAACCGCAGATTGTTTTGTGCAGGCGCGAAGACGACGCGCTGGGCGGGGCGGGGATCGACCTTCCGGATGACCACGAAGTCGCCCGATCCGACGCCCGCATTGGCCCGCTGAAGCCCGTCGAGGCGAAGGACGTCCAGCCCCTCATCCTCCTTGTAGGGCCGGACCACGCGCGCGGGGGTGGACCGCTTGCCCGCGATCTCCACCACATCCCCTTCGGCAAGGTGGAGTTCCGCCATCACCGCCAGCGGCAGCCGGGCAAGGCCGCGCCCCGCATCCTCCGGCCGGGCGTTGGCCACCTGTATCCTGCGTCCTGCGGTGTCTTCTTCGGCCACTTCGCCTTCCCCGTTCCGTTCGCTGCGTAACGAGATAGGGAACGTCGCGGCGGACGGAAAGGGGCCATGGACAGCCTCGGGACGAATAAAAAAAGGGCTGGTCCGAAGGCCAGCCCTGAAAGTTTCTAGGAGAGGATGCCTGAAAGGCCTTTTCTATGTGCACTGCGGGATGTATTTTCGCAAGTGCGAAAAGAATAGAGGAGTTGCAATTTTTGCATCTTGCCAACCACCCTGTTTTGCTGCTCAGTGGAAGAAGGATGCTTGGAGCCGGTTTGCGCGCCGTTCGAAAAGAAGCGATGACGCGTCGCAGCGGACCGGCCGGATGAACATGACGGTTTATGCGTAGATTGCCGCCCCTTACGGCCCTGGAGGCCTTCGTTCAGGTCGCCCGCCTTGGATCGGTCAAGGCGGCGGCGGAGGAACTCGCGCTCTCGACACCCGCGCTCAGCCGGCGGGTGCAGGCGCTGGAGCGGTTCATCGGCCGCCCGCTGTTCGACCGCAAGCATCAGGCGCTGGAGATCAACGCGGACGGGCAGCGGCTGCTGGACGACATCGCCCCGGCGCTCGATTCGCTGAGCCAGGCGCTGGAGAATATCCAGAGCGGCGGCAACCAGTTGCGCCTCAGGCTGGCGGTCATGCCGCTGTTCGCGACGCAGCGGCTGTTTCCGCACCTGGGCGCGCTGCGCCAGCGGCATCCGCAGCTTCACATCGACATAGAGACCACCCCCTATGCCGTGGCCCGCCTGGGCGAGGGGCTGGATGCGGCGATCGTGCTGGCGAAGGACATCGATCCCGCGCTCTACGCCCATGAACTGGACCATGACGAGGTCTATCTGATCGGGCGCAAGGCATTGCTGGAGGCGCCGAACGCGCTGACCGCCCCGCAGGAGCTGGCCAACCACACGGTGCTGCTGCATCGCGACATGGCGCTCGCCTTCGATGCGTGGAAGGACACGGTGCACCTGCCCGACCTGCAACCGCTGGCGATCGACAATTATGATTCCGGCCAGTTGATGCTGGAGGCGGCGGCCCAGGGCCTGGGCATCGCCGTCATGCACGCCAGCCATTATAATGAAGCGCAGGATTCGCGGCTGGTCCGGCTGTTTCCCGAACATCGGGTCGAAAGCCCCTATCGCTATTTCTTCGTCTGCCGCCCGCGCGCGCTGCAAACTCGGGCGGTGCGGATTTTCCGCGACTGGCTGATCGGCGCGGACATATAATCATGGTCGATCAAGGTCTTGGCGCTTTTCGCTTGGGGCGTCCTTAACCTTGTTTATTCCCGGTCGTTCTAGCGGGCATGACTGGGGCATCATCTTCCGCAAACGCGCAACATGGTCTGACCGACCGCCTGGCCCGCTGGGCCCGCGGCCTGTCCGGCAAGGCCGACGACGAAGCCATGGACCTGCCGGAGCAGCCGCAGCGCGCCCGGCACGGCAGCGCTTCCAGCCGGGAAATCATCCGGCGCCGCAAGCTGTACGAGGATATAGGCGACTTCCTTTTCGCCCATGACCTGGACCTGACGCCGCTCAATTTCGGCGTGGCCCATGATTATCTGACCGGATCGCATATCGGCGTGGAAAAGGCCGTGAAGGCGGTGCTGACCGAACGCGGCAAGATCACCAACGGCTGGGTCGAAAATGTCGCCGCCGAACAGCGCAACGACGAAGTCACGCCCGAAGCGCTTGCCTCCATGCTCGACAAGGTCGAGGAAAATCTGTCGCAATTCACCGGCCTGATGACCGAATCGCGCAATTCCGCCAAGGATTATGGCGCGGCGTTGCAGGAAGAGGTGAAGGGCCTGGCCGCCGGATCGGACAGCCAGCCGGTGCTGGCGCGCCTGGTGGCGCTGACCCGGTCCATGGTGGAAAAGACCCGGCAGGTCGAAACACAGCTTCGCGACAATCAGAAGCAGACGCAACTCCTGAAATCCAATCTGGAAAGCGCGCGCCGCGCCGCCGAGCACGACCATCTGACCGGCCTGCCCAATCGCCGCGCCTTCGAAGGCACGCTGCGCGAGGAACTGGCCCAGGCGCAGAAGGAGGGGCAGCCGCTGGCCGTCGCCTTTTGCGACATCGACCATTTCAAGCTGATCAACGACACCCATGGCCACGACACCGGCGACCGGGTGCTGAAATTCGTGGCGGGACTGCTCTCAAAGGCAAGCAACGACCAATGCCATGTCGCGCGCCATGGCGGCGAGGAATTCGTCATGCTGTTCCGCGGCAAGACGGCGGCCGAAGCCTGCGAGGCGGTGGACGGCGTGCGGCAGGATCTGTCCACCCGCAGCCTCGTCAACCGTTCCAATGGCGAGCGGATGGAAAGGGTCAGCTTTTCCGCCGGAGTCGCCAATGTGCTGGCCTATGAAGACCCCCGCGCCGCGCTCAAAGCGGCGGACCGGGCGCTCTACCTGGCCAAGGAACATGGCCGCAACCGGGTCTACCTGGCCGCCGAACTGGATTGACCGCCCTCTCCCCCTCCCGCAGGCGGGAGGGGAATGCCTGCCTCAAAAATCCGGCTTTTCATAATGGGGCGGCGGGGTGATCACCTCCATCCGCTCCGACAGCAGGGGCCGGAAGGACGGACGCGACTTGAAGCCCGCATACCAGCGCTTCACCGTCTCATGCCCGGCCCAGTCGATGCCGCCCAGATAATCGGCCACGGAAAGATGGGCCGCCGCCGCGATGTCGGCCAGGCTCAGCGTTCCCCCCGCCATCCAGGCGCGATGGTCGAGCAGATAGTCCATATAGTCCATATGGACGTTGGCCCGCTTCATCGCCTCCCGCAGCACGCGGGCATCGGGCGGCGCGCGCTCGATCAGGCGCTTCTTCATCCGCTCGTGCAGCAGCGGGCCGACGACGTCGCCGTAGAAATTCTGGTCGAAAAAGGCGGTCAGCCGCCGCACCTCCGCCCGGCCGGCCGCCGTGCCGGAGATCAGCGGGAATTTCTCCACCGTCTCCTCGAAATATTCGCAGATCGCCTGGCTGTCGATCAGGGTGACGCCCTTTTCCTGATCGACCATCACCGGCGTCGTGCCGGCCGGATTGAGGTCGAGGAACTCGTCGCGTCCCTCCCAGGGCGATTCGCGCACAAGGTCGTAACCCACGCCCTTCTCGCCGAGCAGCAGGCGGACCTTGCGGGAAAAGGGGCAGAGCGGAAATTGGAAAAGTTGCCACATATTCCCCTCCTGTTAGGCCGGGCAGGCCCTTGCGAAAAGCGGCAAATGGCGGATGCCGCTCAAATCCCGGCCGGCCACGGTCGAAACCGCGGCGCGGGAAGCGAGATCCCATCTTCCTGCGGCTGCCCCCTTGGCTGGGGTGCGTGGACAAATTCCAGACGGGGCGGACCGAGTGATCTGGGCATCGGCGGACGTTTCCCTATTCGCAACCCGGCCCCTATTCGCAAACCCGGCCCCTATTCGTCACCCCGGGCTTGACCCGGGGTCCCGCTTTTCTTGTAACCCAGCGCCTAAAAGGCAGCGGAACCCCGGATCAAGCCTGTCCTGAGCATGTCGAAGGGGCAGGAAGTGGCGCTCCGCCTTTTTGGCGTCGCGTCGTTTCAAGCGGAAAACCAATTCCCACTTTTCCGCGCGATGTTCTAGGGAGTTGCGCAAGCGAGGGTTTCGCAAAGGAAAGGATGCGCGCCATGTCTGACGATTTTTTCCCGGTTCCTGCCGAATGGGCGGCCTCCGCGCTGTTCGATCGGGATCGGCGCGCGGCGGATTATGCGCGGTCGGTCGAGGATGCCCACGCCTATTGGCTGGAGCAGGCGGGGCGGCTCGACTGGGTGAACTTTCCCGCGAAGACCAATGAGAGCAGCTTCGACGAGGCCGATTTCGGCGTGAAATGGTTTGCCGACGGCGTGCTGAACGTCAGCGCCAACTGCATCGATCGGCATTTGGCCACCAGGGGCGACCAGACCGCGATCATCTGGGAACCGGATTCGCCGGACGCGCAGCCGCGCCGCTTCACCTATGCGGAGGTGCATGAGCAGGTCTGCCGCTTCGCCAATGTGCTGAAGGCCGCGGGCGCGAAGAAGGGCGACCGCATTACCGTCTATATGCCGATGATTCCGGAGGCCGCCTTCGCCCTGCTCGCCTGCGCCCGCATCGGCGCGATCCACAGCGTCGTGTTCGGCGGTTTCTCGCCCGAGGCGCTGGCCGGGCGCATCGCCGATTGCGATTCGACGCTGGTCATCACCGCCGACGAGGGCTGCCGCGCCGGCAGGAAGGTGCCGCTCAAGGCCAATGTCGACGCGGCGCTCAAGCTGTGCACCAGCGTCCGCAAGGTCGTCGTCGTCCAGGCGACCGGCGGCGCCATCGCCATGGAGGAAGGCCGCGACCTGTGGCTGCATGAAGAAGCGGCCAGGGTATCCGCCGACTGCCCGGCCGAGCCGATGAACGCGGAAGACCCTTTGTTCATCCTCTACACGTCTGGCTCGACGGGCAAGCCCAAGGGCGTGCTGCACACGACCGGCGGCTATCTGCTCTGGGCCAGCCTGACGCATGAACTGTGCTTCGACTATCGGCCGGGCGACATCTACTGGTGCGCGGCGGACATAGGCTGGGTCACGGGGCACAGCTATATCGTCTACGGCCCGCTGGCGAACGGCGCGACGACGCTGATATATGAGGGCGTGCCCAACCATCCGACGCCCAGCCGCATCTGGGAAGTGGTGGACCGGCACCAGGTGCAGACCATCTTCACCGCGCCCACGGCGCTGCGCGCGCTGATGAAGGAGGGGGACGATTTCGTGACCCGGACCAGCCGCGCCTCGCTGCGCCTGCTGGGCACGGTGGGCGAACCGATCAATCCCGAAGCCTGGCGCTGGTATCATCATGTCGTGGGCGAGGATCGCTGCCCGATCATCGACACCTGGTGGCAGACGGAGACGGGCGCGGCCATGATCGCGCCGATGCCGGGGGCGACCGACCTCAAGCCCGGCTCCGCCACCCTGCCCATGCCCGGCGTCGTGCCGCAGATCGTGGATGCGGAGGGCAAGGTGCTGGATGGCGCGGCGGAGGGCAATCTGGTCATCGCGCAAAGCTGGCCGGGGCAGATGCGCACGGTCTGGGGCGATCATGAGCGCTTCTTCCAGACCTATTTCACCACCTTCCCCGGCAAATACACCACCGGCGACGGGGCGCGGCGGGACGAGGACGGCTATTATTGGATCACCGGCCGCGTCGACGACGTCATCAACGTGTCGGGCCACCGCATGGGCACGGCGGAGGTCGAAAGCGCGCTGGTGCTGCATGAGGCGGTGGCCGAGGCGGCGGTGGTCGGCTTTCCGCACGACATCAAGGGGCAGGGCATCTACGCCTATGTGACGCTGAACAGCGGCGAGGAAGCAAGCGACGAACTGCGCCAGGCGCTGGTCAAATGGGTGCGCGGCGAAATCGGGCCGATCGCGACGCCCGACGTCATCCAGTTCGCGCCGGGCCTGCCCAAGACCCGTTCGGGCAAGATCATGCGCCGCATCCTGCGCAAGATCGCGGAGGGCGAGGTGTCGGCACAGGCGCTGGGGGACATTAGTACACTTGCCGACCCGTCGGTGGTGGATAATCTGGTCGCCAATCGTCAGGGGTAACGATCAGACAGGAGTAAGGGATGGATCGCTACGGTAACGTCGCTCGCGCGCTGCACTGGATCATGGCGATCCTCATCCTCTTCAACCTGTTCCTGGGCTTCGCGCACGATGCCTTGCCGCGGGACTGGAAGGTGATGCCCGTCCATAAATCGATCGGGCTGACCGTCCTGGCATTGGCGGTCGCGCGCATATTGTGGCGCTTCACCCGCAGGGCGCCGGCGCTGCCGGCCGGAATGCCGGCCTGGGAAAGGGGCGCGGCCCATGCCACGCATTTCGCCTTCTACGCCTTCATGCTCGTCCTGCCGCTGACCGGATGGATCATGATCTCCGCCGGAGACCGGCCCTTGAACTGGTTCTTCCTGTTCGACGTGCCGAAATTCGCCGTGGCGAAGGGCGATGCGATCGTCGGAATTTCAGGCGAAGCGCATGAGATATTGGGTTTCGCCTGGGCGGCGCTGCTGGTCCTGCACGGGCTGGCGGCGATGCGGCATCATTTCATCCTGAAGGATGGCGTGCTGCGGCGGATGATCTGAACGGGGCGATGGGCGGAAGGCCGACTTTCTTCCCGCCCCGACCGGAACCGCGCCTTCTCCTCCCCGCATCGCCGACCCGGATCATGCGTAACCCAAAGGCGACAGTTCCCTGAAAAAATGTCCTATTTTTCCAACGCAGGCGGATTTGGCCTGTCCTATTCCGCTCCGGCCGGCATAGGCAGCATCTCTCTTTGAAACGTCCGGACGCATGGCGCCCATGCTCACGCGCGCGCGGGCACGCGCGCGCATATGGTGTGAACTTCGGCGGAAAACGGCCGAAATCTCACCCCTTGATCCGCCCCACCATCGCCTGCCCGGCCATCCTCTGCCGCAGATAGCGCCGCTTGAGCACCACGCTCGCCGCCAGCAACGGAACGCCCATGATGATGCAGATCGCCCCCAGCATCGGCGGCCAAAGCCCGAACAGGCTGTGCAGGTTCAAGGCGGAGGGCGCCAGCACCATCAGGAACCCCGCCGTCAGCAGCCATAATCCCCATCGGCGCGGCCTGACCGCCACCATGCGCATCTCATGCCGGTGCGCCTTGCGCCCTTCCTTCGTCGACAGATCGGGATGCTTCATCGCAATTACTAAAGCGGAAAAGCCCGTCTGCTGTCCAGCGCCACAACGGGGCTTTCGCTCGCGCCCGGCATCGGCTACATGCGGGACATCCCCGGGGGACCGTCCACAGACGGTTGAGAGGCGGCTGACGTGGCCGCGACCCGCTGAACCTGATCCGGATAAGACCGGCGTAGGGAGGGAAGGGCCGTCCGCATCCGGCAGCCCGCGCCCGTCCTCCGCCCCAGAGCGCGAAAGGAGGACGGCACGACATGGACACGGTTTCCGTTCTGACCCTGCGCCTGGCCGAAGCCATCGGCCTCTACATGATCGTCGTCGGCATGGGCGGCCTCACCGCGCCCCGGCGCTGGCGGCAGATGATGGACGATCTGGAACGCTCGCCGGGGCTGGTGATGGCGCTGGGCTTTCCGGTCTTCGCGGTCGGCGCGGCGCTGGTGCTGATCCACAGCATCTGGCGCGATCCGCTGTCGATCATCGTCTCTGCCATCGGCTATGCCGCGCTGGTCGAAGGCGCGCTGCTGCTCGCCGTTCCCGGCCCCCTTATCAAGATCGGCCGCTGGTCGCTCAACTTCACCCGCGCCTGGGCGATGGTCAGCATCGTCCTCGGCGTCCTCCTCTTCCTCGCCGGTCTCACGGGCCGCGTCACCGTCATCGCCTGAAAGGAACCCAAATGGCAGACATACCAGCACGAACAGAGATGCGCGTCACCACCGGCCCCATCCGTGGTTCGCGCAAGATCCATGTCGGCCCGCTCAAGGTCGCCATGCGGGAAATCGACCTGGAACCCGGCAGCGGTGAAGCACCGGTCCGCGTTTACGACACGTCCGGTCCCTATACCGATCCCAACGCCCGCATCGACATCATGGCCGGTCTTCCCGCACTGCGCCGGGACTGGATCATCGGTCGTGGCGATGTCGAGGAATATGACGCCCGCGCCATCCAGCCTGAAGATAACGGCTTGAAAGGCCCCGACCGTAGCGGCGGCGTCCAGGCCTTCCCCAACACGGTCAAGCGGCCCCTGCGCGCCAAGGCCGGAGCGAATGTCAGCCAGATGCACTATGCCCGCCGCGGCATCATCACGCCGGAGATGGAATATGTGGCGGAGCGCGAGAATCTGGGCCGCGCCCGCCTGGCCGAATATGTCCGCGACGGCCATGACTGGGGCGCGTCCATCCCCGACTATGTGACGCCCGAATTCGTCCGCGAAGAGGTCGCCCGCGGCCGCGCCATCATCCCCAGCAACATCAACCACCCGGAATCGGAGCCGATGGCCATCGGCCGCAACTTCCTGGTGAAGATCAACGCCAATATCGGCAACAGCGCCGTCGCCTCCGACGTGGCGAGCGAAGTCGACAAGCTGGTCTGGTCGATCCGCTGGGGCGCCGACACGGTGATGGACCTGTCGACCGGCCGCAACATCCATGACACCCGCGAATGGATCATGCGCAACTCGCCCGTGCCCATCGGCACCGTGCCCATCTACCAGGCGCTGGAGAAGGTCGGCGGCATCGCCGAGGAACTGACCTGGGACATCTTCCGCGACACGCTGATCGAACAGGCCGAACAGGGCGTCGACTATTTCACCATCCATGCGGGCGTGCGCCTGCCCTATATCCCGATGACGGCGAAGCGCGTCACCGGCATCGTCTCGCGCGGCGGGTCGATCATGGCGAAATGGTGCCTCGCCCATCACAGGGAATCGTTCCTCTACGAATATTTCGACGAGATCACCGAGATCATGAAGGCGTATGACATCGCCTATTCGCTGGGCGACGGCCTGCGTCCCGGCTCCATCGCCGACGCCAATGACGAGGCGCAGTTCGCCGAACTCTACACGCTGGGCGAACTCACCAAGCGCGCCTGGGAACAGGATGTGCAGGTGATGATCGAAGGCCCCGGCCATGTGCCGATGCACAAGATCAAGCAGAATATGGACAAGCAGCTGGAAGCCTGCGGAGAGGCGCCCTTCTACACGCTCGGGCCGCTCACCACCGACATCGCGCCGGGTTACGACCATATCACCAGCGGCATCGGCGCGGCGATGATCGGCTGGTACGGCACGGCGATGCTCTGCTACGTCACGCCCAAGGAGCATCTGGGCCTGCCCGACCGCGATGACGTGAAAGTGGGCGTGGTGACGTATAAGCTGGCC
The DNA here is from genome assembly GCF_037101235.1 of Sphingobium sp. TA15. Taxonomy (NCBI): domain Bacteria; kingdom Pseudomonadati; phylum Pseudomonadota; class Alphaproteobacteria; order Sphingomonadales; family Sphingobiaceae; genus Sphingobium; species Sphingobium sp. TA15. Next base: position 2,639,173 of record NZ_AP025355.1, on the reverse strand, counting down.
GCCCACGCCGCCGACCTGGCCAAGGGCCATCCCGCCGCGAAGGTCCGCGACGATGCGCTCAGCCGCGCCCGCTTCGAATTCCGCTGGCGCGACCAGTTCAACCTGTCGCTCGACCCCGACACGGCGGAGAAATATCACGACCAGACGCTGCCTGCGGAGGGCGCGAAGAGCGCGCATTTCTGCTCCATGTGCGGCCCCAAATTCTGTTCGATGAAGATCACCCAGGAAGTGCGCGATTTCGCCGCGAAGCAGAACCAGCCTGCGGACAGCTTCATCGCGGCGGAGGATGCCGAAAAGGGCATGGCCGAGATGAGCGAAATCTTCCGGCAGACCGGCAGCGAGCTCTACATGGGCGCCGGTGGGCGGGAGCATGATTGAGTGCGGCCGCCTTTGACCGGGCATGGATTGACTGCGACCCTGGCCGGGGCGCTCCTGCTCCTGGCCAGCGCTCCGGTTGACGCTGCGCCCCGAAAGGGGGTCAGCGAGGAGACGGTGAAGCCGGACTTTTCCTCCATCGAGACCGCCGGCGCGGCGAAGGCGCTAGCGGCGCAAGGGCGGCTTGTCCGGGTGCTGCTCTTTCCCGCCGAGGTCGGCGGGCGGGCAGTCCGGGAGAATATGATCTATATCACGCCCGAAGCGGCCGCAGCGCGGGAGCTGGTGATCGGGACTCTCGTCCGGCTGATAAGCGAGGGCAGCGTGGACAAGATGGAAGTGACGCCGGCCTACAAGGGGCGCAGCCTTGTTCCGGCGGCGATCACCCTGCGCGCCTGGCACAGCAGCAAGGCCGGCAGTTTCGAACCGACGATCCAGATCTGGTAACAGGCGGCTGCCCGCCTGCGGGCGAACATGCGTCCGTCGCCACAGGGAAACTTCGTGTCCATTTTCGGGAAATCTGGAGCGGGCGAAGGGATTCGAACCCTCGACCCCAACCTTGGCAAGGTTGTGCTCTACCCCTGAGCTACGCCCGCTCTGGCGGCCGGAGGAATGTCCCTCTCGGCGGGTGGGGGGCAACTAGCAGCGGCTTCCCACCTCGGCAAGGGAGAATCTGCACAAAATCATTTTTTTCCGCCCCAACCCTTTTTGCACCGGAGCGCCGCCATGAGCTTGCATCTTGGCGTGGCGTATCCATCTGCTACTCTTCCGCAAATCAGATCAATGCAACGATGAATATGATCGCCCTCCGCTTCGGCCGGAGGCGCAAAGGAGCAGCATCGCATGCCGGAACCCTTGTCTCGTCGCGGCCTTTTGCAGGGCAGCGCCGTCGCCGCTGCCGCCATTCCCGTGCTGGGCGAGGCGCAGGCCGCCGCCCCTGGCCGCCCGCAACGCCAGAAGGAGCAGGCCCGCATGAACGCCGTAGGACTGACCGTGAACGGCCGCGAGGTGCATCTGCAACTCGACCCCCGCACCACCCTGCTCGACGCCCTGCGCGAGCATCTGCACCTCAACGGCACCAAGAAGGGCTGCGACCATGGCCAGTGCGGCGCCTGCACGGTGATCGTGGAGGGGCAGCGGATCAATAGCTGCCTGACCCTGGCGGTGATGCATGAGGGCGACCATGTGACCACCATCGAGGGGCTGGGCACGCCGGAGAAGCTCCACCCGATGCAGCGCGCCTTCATCACCCATGACGGCTATCAATGCGGCTATTGCACGCCCGGCCAGATCTGCTCTGCGGTGGCGGTGCTGGAGGAGATCGAGGCGGGCATCCCAAGCCACGCCACCGAAGACCTCGACCGCGTCGCCTTTTCCGACAATGAAGTGCGCGAGCGGATGAGCGGCAATATCTGCCGCTGCGCCGCCTATCCCAACATCGTCGCGGCGATCCGCGAGGTAGCGGGGGAGGAAAAGGCATGAGGCCCTTCACCTACAGCCGCGCCGCCAGCGTCGAGGAGGCGGCGAAAACCGCCGCCGCCACCCAGGGCGCGCGCTTCATCGCGGGCGGCACCAACCTGCTCGACCTGATGAAGCTGCAGATCGAGACGCCGACCCATCTGATCGACGTCAATCATCTCGGCCTCGACCGCATCGAGCCGACGGCGGAAGGCGGCCTGAAAATCGGGGCGATGGTCCGCAATACCGATCTCGCCGCCGACAGGACCGTCCGCCGCGATTATGCGGTGCTGAGCCGCGCCTTGCTGGCGGGCGCTTCGGGACAGCTTCGCAACAAGGCGACGACCGGCGGCAACCTGCTCCAGCGCACCCGCTGCCCCTATTTCTACGACACGCGCATGCCCTGCAACAAGCGCCAGCCCGGCAGCGGCTGCGGCGCGCTCAAGGGGATGAGCCGCAGCCTGGCGATACTGGGCACCAGCGACGCCTGCATCGCGCAGCACCCGTCCGACATGGCGGTGGCGCTTCGCCTGCTCGACGCGCAGGTCGACACGGTGGGCGCCGATGGCGGTCGCCGGTCCATCCCGATCGCCGACTTCCACCTGCTGCCGGGCGAGACGCCGCATATCGAAAATGCGCTGAAGCCCGGCGAACTCATCACCTCCGTCACCCTGCCCAAGCCGTTGGGCGGCACCCATGTCTATCGCAAGGTGCGCGACCGGGCCTCCTATGCCTTCGCGCTGGTGTCCGTCGCGGCGGTGTTTCAGAAGGATGGCCGGGCGCGCTTCGCTTTCGGCGGCATAGGGGCCAAGCCATGGCGCACCGACGCCGCCGATGCCGCCGCCCCGTCGGGTGCGGCCGCCGTGGCGGAGGCTGCGCTCAGCGGCGCGCGACCCACCGCGCACAATGCCTTCAAGCAGCAACTGACCGCCCGCACCCTTGCCTCGCTCTACCGTCAGAAGGGGGCCTGAGCCATGAAGTTCGACACGCCAGCCACCACCAATCCCATCGACCGGGGCCGCGTCGTCGGCGTTGCCCATGACCGGATCGACGGCCCCGCGAAGGTCACCGGCACCGCCCCCTATGCCTATGAACGGCACGACGCCGCGCCCAACGCCGCCTATGGCTGGATCGTGGGATCGGCCATCGCCAAGGGGCGGATCGGCGCCATGGACCTGCGCGCCGCCGAAGCCGCGCCCGGCGTGCTGGGCATCGTCACGCACCAGAATGCGGGGCCGCTCGGCAAGGGCAATTTCAACACCGCCCATCTGCTCGGCGGGCCGCAGATCGAACATTATGAGCAGGCGGTGGCGCTGGTGATCGCCGACACGCTGGAAAACGCCCGCGACGCCGCCCGGCTCGTCCGCATCGACTATGCGCCGGAACAGGGCCGCTTCGACCTGGCGGCGGAGCGCGACAAGGGCGTTCCGCCCCCGCCCGGCTTCGGCGGCCCCGCCGACACCAGGGCGGGCGATTTCGAGGCCGGTTTCGCCAAGGCGGCGGTGAAGATCGACCAGAGCTACACCACGCCGGACCAGAGCCATGCGATGATGGAGCCGCATGCGACCATCGCCGCCTGGAACGGCGACAAGCTCACGCTCTGGACATCGAACCAGATGATCGCCTGGGGCGTGGGCGAAATGGCGAAGACGCTGAAGATTCCGCCGGAAAATATCCGCCTCGTCTCGCCCTATATCGGCGGCGGCTTCGGCGCGAAGCTGTGGGTGCGCGCTGACGCGCTGCTGGCGGCGCTGGGATCGCGCCTGGTCGGCCGCCCGGTCAAGGTCGCCATCGCCCGGCCGCAAATCCCCAACAACACCGTCCATCGGCCCGCCACCATCCAGCGCATCCGCATTGGCGCCGACAAGCGGGGCGTGATCGACGCCATCGCCCATGAGGTCTGGTCGGGCGACCTGCCGGGCGGCGGCGCGGAAACGGCGGCGCAGCAGACGCGCCTGCTCTATCGCGGCCCCAACCGGCTGACGACGCACCGCCTGTCGACGCTCGACCTGCCGGAGGGCAACGCCATGCGCGCTCCCGGCGAGGCGGTGGGCCTGCTCGCGCTGGAAGTCGCGATGGACGAACTGGCGGAGGCATGCGGCGTCGATCCGGTCGAACTGCGCATCCGCAACGACGTGCAATATGATCCCGAAGCCGGACCGCAGCGTCCTTTTTCCAGCCGGAAGCTGGTCGAATGCCTGCGCGAGGGGGCGGCGCGCTTCGGCTGGAACCGCCGCAATCCCAAGCCAGGGCAGGTGCGCGACGGGCGCTGGCTGGTCGGCATGGGCGTCGCCACCGCCTTCCGCAACAATCTGGTCGCCAAGTCGGGCGCGCGGATCGGCGTCGACGCCATGGGGCATGTGACGGTCGAAACCGACATGACCGACATCGGCACCGGCAGCTACACCATCATCGCCCAGACGGCGGCGGAAATGCTGGGCGTGCCGCTGGAGGCCGTGTCGGTGCGCCTGGGCGACAGCCGTTTCCCGGTATCGGCGGGATCGGGCGGCCAATGGGGCGCCAACAGCTCCACGGCGGGCGTCTATGCCGCCGCCATGGCCCTGCGCGCCAAGCTGGCGGAAAAGGCCGGCTTCCCAGCGGACAAGGCGCTGTTCGAAGATGGCCTGGTGCGCCTGGGCAACCAGTCGCAGCCGCTGGGGACGCTGGCGGGGCGGGAAGGCCTGTGGGCGGAGGACAGCATGGATTATGGCGACCTCGACAAACGCTATGCGCAGGCGACCTTCGGCGCGCATTTCTGCGAGGTGGGCGTGGACATCGACACGGCGGAGGTGCGCATCCGCCGCATGGGCGGCGCCTTTGCCGCCGGGCGCATCCTCAACCCCAAATCGGCGCGCAGCCAGGTGATCGGCGCGATGACCATGGGCGTCGGCGCGGCGCTGATGGAGGAACTGAGCGTCGACACGCGCTTCGGCTTCTTCGTCAACCACGACATGGCCGAATATCTGGTGCCGGTCCATGCGGACATCCCGCATCAGGACGTGCTGTTCATCGACGAACTGGACGACAAGAGTTCCCCCATGAAGGCCAAGGGCGTCGGCGAACTGGGCATTTGCGGGGCAGGGGCGGCGGTCGCCAACGCCATCTACAACGCCACGGGCGTGCGGCTGCGCGACTATCCGCTGACGATCGACAAGATTCTGGGGTCGTCAACCGGAAAAAGGGTCGCTTGAACTTCCGACGCCGCGCCCTTAGTCCCTGTCCCAAAGAGAGGAAAGGGCGCCGATGAAATATCTTCCGCTGTCACTGGTTCTGGCCGCAATTCCAACGGTTGCGGCCGCGGCGACGGAGGCGCCCGATCCGGACCGCATCGTCGTGACGGGGGAGGGGCTTTCCCTGCCGCCGGGCACCCCGGCCTATGGATCGGTGATCATCGACCGGGACCGGCTGACCAACAGCGCCTCCGGCCGGATCGAAAGCGTGCTGGGCGACGTGGCGGGATTCCAGCAGTTCCGCCGTTCCGACAGCCGCTCTGCCAATCCCTCGGCGCAGGGGGCGACGCTGCGCGCCCTGGGCGGCAACGCATCCAGCCGGACGCTGGTGCTGCTCGACGGCGTGCCGATGGCCGATCCCTTTTTCGGCTATATCCCGTTCAGCGCGCTGGTGCCCGACCGCCTGTCGGTGGTTCGGGTCACGCGCGGCGGCGGCATAGGGGCCTTCGGCGCGGGCGCCGTGGCGGGGACCATCGAACTCGCCAGCGCCACGCGTGACCAGCTTCCGACCTTCGCGGCCAGCGCCTTCTACGGCAGCAAGGACGCGACCGAACTGACCGCCAGCCTGACGCCCGACCTGGGCGGCGGCTATGTCTCGCTGTCGGGTCGCTGGGACCGGGGCGACGGCTTCCTGACCACGCCCAGGGACCAGCGCGTCGCCGCCACCGCGCCCGCCGCCTATGACGGATGGTCCACCAATTTGCGCGCCGTCGCGCCGCTGTCCGCCACGTCGGAAATCCAGTTTCGCGGCACCATCTTCCACGACGAACGGACCCTGCGCTTCCAGGGCGCGGACAGCATGAGCGAGGGGCAGGACGCCAGCATCCGCTTCATCTCCCGCGGTGCGTGGCAGGTCGATGCGCTCGCCTATATCCAGGCGCGCAACTTCTCCAACATCGTGATTTCGGCCTCCACCTTCCGCAAGTCGCTCGACCAGCGCAATACGCCCTCGATCGGCATCGGCGGCAAGATCGAGCTGCGGCCGCCGGTCGGTCCCGACCATGTGCTGCGCATCGGCGCGGACACCCGCTTCGCCAGCGGCGACATGTTCGAGGATGCCTATAACGCCAATATCGCGGCCAACCCCGTGACCTCCCGCCGTCACGCGGGCGGCGAGCAAATGACCACCGGCGTCTTCGCCGAGGATGACTGGACGCTGGGCCGGCTGGTCCTGACCGGCGGCGCGCGGGCGGATCGCTGGACGATCAGCAACGGCTTCTATCGCGCCAGCGGCGCCGGCGCGGCCAACAACAGCTTTGCCGACCGCTCCGACTGGCAGTTTTCCGGAAGGGTCGGCGCGCTCTACCGGATCAGCGATGCCCTCGCCCTGCGCGGCGCGGCCTATAGCGGCTTTCGCCTGCCGACGCTGAACGAACTTTACCGGCCGTTCGTAGTCTTCCCGATCACGACATTGGCCAATGCCGCGCTGATGCCCGAAAAGCTGAAGGGCGTGGAGGCGGGCATCGACGTCAGCCCGGTCACGGGCCTGACCCTTTCCGCCACCGGCTTCATAAACCGGCTGGACGACGCCATCGCCAATGTCACGCTCGTCAATCGCACCAACCCCGTGAGCGGCAGAATGTCGACCATATCACCGCCAAGGGCATTGAACTGACCGCCATCGGCCGGGTGAGCGATTTCCTGCTTTCGGCATCCTATGCCTATAGCCACAGCACGGTGCATGCGCCGGGAGAGGGCTTTGACGGCCTGACGCCGGCGCAAAGCCCGCGCCATGCCGCGAGCGCCACGCTGGCCTGGGAACCGAAGCAGGGACCGGCGCTCTCCGCCACCCTGCGCTATGTCGACAAGCAATATGAGGACGATCTCGAGAAGGACGTGTTGCCCCATGCGCTGACGGTCGACGCGGTGGCGCGCCTGCCTCTGGGTCATGGCGTGACCTTGGTCGCGCGCGGCGAGAATCTCTTTGATGAGGAAGTGATCACCCGCAATGCCGGAGGGTCCATCGACCTGGGCACGCCCCGGACGCTGTGGATCGGCTTCCGTTTCGCAGGCTGAGGCAACCCTCTGAAAAAGCCCGCTGGTCCCGCCGGGGCAAAGCTGTATGAGGTCGTCATGCGCCTTGCCCTGCTCCTCGTCCTGCCGCTCCTCGCCGCCGCGCCCGCCCAGGCCTGGGGGCCTGTCGGCCATCGCGTCACCGGCGCCATAGCCGACCGCAATCTGAGCGGCGTCGCCCGCGCGCGGGTCCGCCTGCTGCTGGGGACAGAGGATCTGGCGGAGGCTTCGACCTGGCCCGACGACATGCGGTCCGACCCCGCCGAATATTGGCGCAGGACGGCCAGCCCCTGGCATTATGTCACCGTCAGGGAGGGCGACCGCTACGCCGCCTCGGACGTGCCGAAGGAGGGCGACGCGGTGACTGCGCTGACCCGGTTCACGGCGACGCTTCGCGACCCCGGGGCATCGCTGGACGACCGCCGCGCGGCGCTGCGTTTCATCGTCCATATCATCGGCGACCTGCACCAGCCGCTGCATGTCGGCGGTGGGGACGACCGGGGCGGCAATGATGTGAAGGTCACGTTCTTCGGCGCGCAGAGCAACCTGCACTCGGTCTGGGATTCGGGCCTGATCGAGCAGCGCGCCTTGTCCTATTCGGAATATGCGGACTGGCTGTCGCGCTCCATCACGCCGGAACAGACGATCGGCTGGAGCCTGTGCGATCCGGACATCTGGACCCGTGAGAGCATCGCCCTGCGCAAGACGATCTATCCGGCGGACCCGAACCTTTCCTGGGACTATGCCTATCGGCATCGCGCCGAACTGGACGACCGGCTGCGGCGGGCCGGCGCGCGCATCGCCGCCTGCCTGAACGCGATCTTCGATTCGCCCCGGCAGCCCTAGGCAGCGTGGACAAATTCAAGACTCGCCAGACTGAGAGATTTGAGTGGGGATCGGACCTTCCCCCTATTCGTCACCCCTCCCCCCTATTCGTCACCCCGGACTTGATCCGGGGTCCCGCTGCCTTGGGCTGGGCGCGCACTCAGAAAGAAAGCGGGACCCCGGATCAAGTCCGGGGTGACGGTCGTAATGTCAGCTATTGGCCATTTCCCGACATTCCGAATTTGTCCACGCGGCCTAAATCCCCACAGGCCTTAGGCCGGGATCGTCCGAATCACATTCCGGCCGCGACCGGAATGGAAATCGCTACTCCTGCTCCAGCAGCCGCTCCACAATCGCCTGCGCCGCCCGCGTGACGTCGTCCCAGGTCACGTCGAAGCCGGCATCGTCGCCGAAATAAGGATCGGTCACGCCGCTTCCCTCGCGTCCCGGCACCAGGTCCATCAGCAACCGCAACTCCGCCGTCCCGTCCGACGGCCGGATCCGCCGCAAGTTCCTCAAATTCTCCGAATCCAGCGCGAAGACATGGTCGAACCGCCGGAAATCCCCCGCCGTCACCTGCCGCCCGCGATAGCAGGAAATGTCGATCCCGTGCCGCAACGCCACCGCCTGCGCCCGCCGGTCCGGCGGCGATCCGACATGCCAATCGCCGGTCCCGGCCGAATCCACCGTCACCGAAAGGCCCGCCCGCTCCGCCTCCGCGCGCAGCGCCGCTTCCGCCAGCGGCGAGCGGCAGATATTCCCCAGGCACACGAACAGGACCGAAGCGCTCATCCCTCGGCCGCCGCCGTGCTGAGGCCCAGTTGCGGCACGCCGATCGACCGCCGCCCGCCGAAATCGGTGCGCGCCACGATCACGCCCAGCTTTTCCATATAGTCGATCAGCCGCCGCACGCGCCCCGGCGAACTGGTGCCATAGGCGCGGGCCAGCGCCGCATCGTCCGGGCAGGGCAGCCCCTGCATCGCCGCCCGCGCAATCAGCAGGAAGGGCGCGAGCATGTCCTCCGGCAGGGCCTCCGCAGCCTTCATCGCATCGGCCCAGCGCGGATCGCCGGCGTCGAACATGCCGGCCTGCGCCATGGCGAAACGCTTGCGGAAGGCGGGCAGGTCGAGCGGCGGCTGGCGCAATCCCTTCATCCGGCAGCGGACCCCGAAATCCTGGTAGAGCGTCGATACGCCGGGCTGCGCATCGCCCAGATCGGCGACGATCTCCTCCAGCACGGCGATCACCACCGGCTCATTTTGCCCGAAATCCAGTTCCGGCGCGGCAGGCTTGGCCGAAGGCGCGGCGGCCAGCGCCCGCATCAGTTCCTCGGCGGGCAGGGGCGGCGGCTCGGCGCGCGGCGGCGGAGGGGGCAGCGCCTCCTCCTCGCCGGCGCCGGCGAACAGCAATTCCTGCAGATTCCCCGTCGCCGCGACCGGCGGCGGCATCAGCTTGTGCGTGCCGCCCCGCGTGCTGGTCTTGACCGATCCGATCTTCACCGCCACCGGCCGCCGGCAGATGGCCGGTCCTAAGGCCAGGAATCGTCCGCGCTCCAGGTCGCGGATCTGCTCCGCCTGTCGCCGCTCCATGCCCAGCAGGTCGGCGGCCCGCGCCATGTCGATGTCCAGGAAGGTGCGCCCCATCAGGAAATTGGACGCTTCCGCCGCGACATTCTTGGCCAGCTTCGCCAGCCGCTGCGTCGCGATCACGCCCGCCAGCCCCCGCTTGCGCCCCCGGCACATCAGGTTCGTCATCGCCGCCAGCGAAAGCCGCCGCGCCTCGTCCGACACGTCGCCCGCCGCCACCGGAGCGAACATCTGCGCCTCGTCCACCACAACCAGCGCCGGATACCAATGATCGCGGGGCGCATCGAACAGCGTCGACAGGAAGGTCGCGGCGCATTTCATCTGCGCCTCCAGCTCCAGCGATTCCAGGCTCAGCACGACGGAGGCGCGGTGTTCGCGGATGCGCATCGCCATCTTGACGATCTCGCGCTCGTTATAATCGCCGGCATCGATCACCACATGGCCATATTCATCGGCCAGCGTGACGAAGTCGCCCTCCGGATCGATCACCACCTGCTGGACCAGCGCGGCGCTTTCCTCCAGCAATCGGCGCAGCAGGTGCGACTTGCCCGACCCCGAATTGCCCTGGACGAGCAGCCGGGTGGCAAGCAATTCCTCGACATCGACCAGAACGGCATTGCCGTTGCTGTCGCTTCCTATGCTGATGCTGGCGGTCACAGGGGTTCTTTGGCCCAGGGCAGGGGCTTCGCGCAAGTCCGCAGAATGAGTTGAAACGCTGCGATAATGCGGGGAGGACGGGCCTGGGTTCCTGCCTTCGCAGGAACACGCCAACCTATCAGGCGGGGCGGCACCGGACCGGATTCCCTTGACCATCCCATTGTTGCGGTGCAGCATCGATCCATCATGGCGACTCTTGCATCCTCCTCCGTGCCGGCGATCACCCAGAATCCCGACATCCGCTATCTCGGCCGGCTGCTGGGCGACGTCATCCGCGCCTATGGCGGGGAGAAGATCTACAAGCAGACCGAATATATCCGCTCCGCCTCCGTCGACCGGGCGCGGGGCCTGCATGGCGCGGACGTGGTCGACACCGGCCTGGATGCGCTGAACCTCGACGACACGCTCAGCTTCGTGCGCGGCTTCATGCTGTTCTCGATGCTCGCCAACCTGGCCGAGGATCGCCAGGGCGTCGCCGCCGAGCCGGGCGCGGACGTCGCCTCCGCCGTCGAAAAGCTGCAATCCCATGGAATAGGACGCCAGGCCGTGCTCGACCTGCTGTCCCACGCCCTGATCGTCCCGGTGCTGACCGCCCACCCGACCGAGGTGCGGCGCAAGAGCATGATCGACCACAAGAACCGCATCGCCGACCTGATGCTGCTCAAGGATGGCGGCCGGACGGAAACCGATGAGGGGGAGAATCTGGACGAGGCGATATTCCGCCAGATCGCGCTGCTGTGGCAGACGCGACCGCTGCGCCGGGAAAAGCTGTTCGTCGCGGACGAGATCGAAAATGTCCTCGCCTATTTCCGCGACGTCTTCCTGCCCGTTCTGCCCGCGCTTTATGCCCGCTGGGAACGGGTGCTGGGCGCGCGCCCGCAGAGCTTCCTGCGCGTAGGCAACTGGATCGGCGGGGACCGCGACGGCAATCCCTTCGTCCAGGCGCCGCAGCTTCGATTGGCGCTCGCCAAAGGCTGCGAGGCGGCGTTGGGCTTTTATATGGATGCGCTCCACGCCCTGGGCGCGGAACTGTCGCTCTCGACCGAACTGGCCCATGTGCCGCAGGCGGTGCTGGACCTGGCCGACGCCAGCGGCGACGTCTCCCCCAGCCGCCAGGACGAACCCTATCGCCGGGCGATTTCCGGCATATACGCCCGTCTGGCCGCAACCCACAGGTCGCTGGTGGGCAAGGCCGCGCCCCGCCCCTCGGCGCTCAAGGGGGAACCCTATGCCAGCCCGGCCGACCTGCGGCGCGATCTGGTGACGGTGGCGCAGGGTCTGGCGAGCGAGGGCAATGGCGCCCTGGCGACGGGCGGCGCGCTTGGCCGTCTGATCCGCGCGGTCGAGACCTTCGGCTTCCATCTCGCCACGCTCGACATGCGGCAGAACAGCGACGTCCACCAGGACGTGGTGGCCGAACTGCTGAAAGTCGCCGGCGTCGAGGCGGACTATGCCGGCCTCGACGAATATGCCCGCATCGCCCTGCTGCGGCGGGAATTGGCGAACAACCGGCCGCTCGGCACGCCCTTTTTCGAATATTCGGAAAGGACCGCCTCCGAACTCGCCATCGTCCATGCCGCGGCGGAGGCGCACCGCATCTACGGCCCGCAATGCATCACCCATTATATCATCTCCAAGGCGGAAAGCGTTTCCGACCTGCTGGAGGTCAACATCATCCTCAAGGAAGCGGGCCTGTGGCGCGCGGGCGCGGACGGCGCGCCGCCGCAGGCCGCGATCATGGCCGTGCCGTTGTTCGAAACCATCGCCGACCTGGAGGCCGCGCCCAAGATCATGGCCGCCTATTTCGGCCTGCCGGAGGTAGGGGGCGTGGTGCGGGAACGCGGCCATCAGGAAGTGATGATCGGCTATTCCGACAGCAACAAGGACGGCGGCTACATCACCTCCACCTGGGGGCTGTTCCAGGCGAGCAAGGCGCTGGCCCCGGTCTTTGCCGAAGCGGGCACGGCGATGCAGCTTTTCCACGGCCGCGGCGGCGCGGTCGGGCGCGGCGGCGGCTCCTCCTTCGCGGCGATCCAGGCGCAGCCCAAGGGCACGGTGCAGGGCCGCATCCGCATCACCGAACAGGGCGAGGTGATCGCGGCCAAATTCGGCACCCGCGACGTCGCCATGACCAATTTGGAGGCGACGACCAGCGCGACCCTGCTCGCCAGCCTGGAACCCGAAGTCCTGTCCGACCGCGACGCCGCCCGCTTCGCCGCCGCCATGGACCAATTGTCGAAGACCGCCTTCGCCGCCTATCGCGACCTGGTCTACGGCACCGACGGGTTCAAGGAATTCTTCCGGCAATTGACCCCGATCCAGGAAATTTCCGGCCTCAAGATCGGCTCCCGTCCGGCCAGCCGCACCAAGAGCACCCGGATCGAGGATCTGCGCGCCATCCCCTGGGTGTTCAGTTGGGCGCAGGCGCGGGTGATGCTGCCGGGCTGGTACGGCGTGGGTCACGCGCTTTCCGCCTTCGAGGACAAGGCATTGTTGGCGGACATGGCGCAGCACTGGTCCTTCCTGCAATCCGCGCTCGCCAATCTGGAGATGGTGCTGGCCAAGTCGGACCTCGGCATCGCCGCCCATTATCTGCCGCTGGTGGAGGATCAGGCGAGGGGCGCGGAGATTTTCGACCGCATAAGAGGCGGCTGGGACATGACCCATGACGGCCTGCTCGCCGCCACCGGCCAATCGCGCCTGCTGGAGAGGAATCCGAAGCTCGACACGTCGATCCGCCTGCGCCTGCCCTATATCGAGCCGCTGAACCTGCTCCAGGTCGAACTGATGAAGCGCCACCGCAGCGGCGAGGACGACCCGCGCATCAAGGAAGGCATAGAATTGTCGATCAACGCGATCGCGACGGCGCTGAGGAATAGCGGATAGGGGTGGATTGCGGACCTTCCCCTATTCGTCACCCCGGACTTGATCCGGGGTCCCGCTGCCTTGGGCTGGGCGCGGTGTAGAGGCAAAAGCGGGACCCCGGATCAAGTCCGGGGTGACGGAAACTACGGAAACTGATGTCAGCTATTGGCCAGTTCCCGCCCAATCGCTCCACCTACTTCCGCGGAATCCGCCTCGCGCTGGCCAGGTGGTGGGCGTGCGTGATCGCCACGGCCAGCGCATCCGATGCGTCGGGTCCGGCGACCTTCGCGCCGGGGAGAAGGCGGGAGACCATGGCGTGGACCTGCTCCTTCGACGCATTGCCGACGCCGACCACGGATTTCTTGACCAGCCGGGCGGCATATTCGCCCACCTCCATGCCGGAGCGCGACGCGGCCAGCAGCACCACGCCGCGCGCCTGGCCGAGTTTCAGCGTCGATTGCGGATTTACGTTCAGGAACACCTCCTCGACCGCGGCGCCATTGGGCTGATGTTCGAGGATGAGGTCGGTCAGCGCCAGATCGAGCACCAGCAGCCGGCTCGCCAGCGCCATGTCCGAATCGGTCTTGATCTGGCCGTTGGCGATATGGGTCAGCCGGTTGCCGTCGGCGGCGATCAGGCCCCAGCCGGTCGTGCCCAGGCCGGGGTCCAGGCCCAGGATGATCATGATATTTCGCTCGCCCGGTCGCGGGAGAGGATGGGGAGGCTTGTCCAGCTTCGCCGAAGCGGCAAGGCGCCCGGAACTTCGCGTCCCTCTCCCCGCCGGGAAGAGGGAAGGGGAAGGATCAACCCAGCTTCTCCATGACCTCGTCGGAGACTTCGTAATTGCCCCAGACGGTCTGGACGTCGTCATCGTCCTCCAGCGTGTCGACCAGCTTCATCAGCGTCGCCGCATTGCTTTCGTCCACTTCGACGGTGGTCTGGGGCTTCCAGGCGAGCTTGGCGCCTTCCGCCGGGCCGAGCTTGGCCTCCAGCCCCCTGGCGACTTCGTGCAGCGCGTCCATGGCGGTCCAGATCTCATGCTCGTCCTCGTTCGAGGACACGTCGTCCGCGCCCGCCTCCAGCGCCGCTTCGAAGATCGCGTCGGCATCGCCCGCGCTCGCCGGATAGGTGATGAGGCCCATGCGGTCGAAACCATGGCTGACGGCGCCCGAAGCGCCCAGATTGCCGCCATTCTTGGAGAAGGCCGTGCGGACGTTGGTCGCGGTGCGGTTGCGGTTGTCGGTCAGCGCCTCGACGATGATGGCGACGCCGCCAGGGCCATAGCCCTCGTAGCGGATTTCCTCGTAATTCTCCATGTCGCCGCCGATCGCCTTGTCGATCGCGCGCTGGATATTGTCCTTGGGCATGGACTGCGCCTTGGCGGCGTTGACCGCGAGGCGGAGGCGCGGGTTCATGTCCGGATCGGGCATGCCCATCTTCGCCGCGACGGTGATTTCGCGGCTGAGCTTGGAGAACATCGAGGAGCGCTTCTTGTCCTGCGCGCCCTTGCGATGCATGATGTTCTTGAATTTGCTGTGGCCGGCCACGGCCTGCTCCTGACTTGTCTGTTTGTTCGATGCGCGCTCTCTAGCGAGAGCGCCCGGTTCGCGCAACTTCAGGGTGCATGGAGATTTGGCCTGGGGATGCAAATTGGGTGGGAAGCTGTCATTCCCCTATTCGTCACCCCGGACTTGATCCGGGGTCCCGCTGCCTTGGACGGGGCGGCCACTCAGAAAGGAAAGCGGGACCCCGGATCAAGTCCGGGGTGACGGGAAACTGATGTCAGCAACTGGCCAATCGCCGCCAAATCCGTATATCCTAGACGAGGATCGCGGTGCCAGATGCCGTCACCATCAGCATCGAGCCGCGGGACCCGACGGTCTCATAATCCAGGTCGACGCCGACCACGGCATTGGCGCCCAGGGTCGCGGCGCGCATCCGCATTTCCGCTATCGCCTGCTCGCGGGCGCGCTGGAGCACGTCCTCATAGGCGCCGGACCGCCCGCCCACGATGTCGCGCACGCTGGCGAACAGGTCGCGGAACAGGTTGGCGCCCACGATCACCTCGCCGGTGACGATGCCGAGATATTCCCTTGCGGGGCGGCCCTCCAGAGAGGGCGTGGTGCTGACGATGATCTCGGTCATGGGCGTTACTCCTGCTGCGGTTATTCGATCCCCAGCGCCGTCTTGTATGTTTCCAGCAGCGCTTCGGCTTCCATGCGGGCGTTGCGCTCCATCTTGCGGAGGCGGACGATGGACCGCATCGTCTTCACGTCATAGCCATTGGCCTTCGCCTCCAGATAGACGTCCTTTATATCGTCCGCGATGCCCTTCTTTTCCTCTTCCAGGCGCTCGATGCGCTCGATGAAGAGGCGTAGCTGTTCGGCGGCGACATTGCCATCGCTCATGAGAATCTCCAGTCAGTGTGAATCGGTCGGCGCTTGCCTCTAATGGCTGTCGGCGTTCTTCGCCACACTCTCCTGCATGCGGGCGATCTGTTCCGGCGTCGCCTCGCCCTGATGGCGGGCTTTCCATTCGGCGAAGGGCATGCCGTGGATGATCTCCCGCGCTTCATCCTTGCTCATTGCGCCGTCCGCCTCCGCGATCCAGTCGGCCAGGCAGTTGCGGCAGAAGCCCGCCATTCCCATCAGGTCGATATTCTGGACGTCGGTGCGATGCTGCAAATGCGCCACCAGCCGTCGGAAGGCGGTTGCGGCGACCGCGTCGCTGAGTATGGTGTCGTTCACGGCGAGCCTTTCGCTGATCATCATCATCCTGTCGTGCAGCACGGATAATCGAAAACCGCGCCCTGGCAAACCAGAGGCGACCATGACGGTCAGGAGAAAAGACGAATGACGAGATTACCGCCCCGTTCGCGCAAGGTCCGCATATTGGCGACCCTTGGCCCCGCGAGCGACAGCCCGGAGATGATCCGGGCGCTGTTCGTCGCCGGGGCCGACGCCTTCCGCATCAACATGAGCCATGGCGCGCATGAGGATCATGCCGCGCGCATCGCGACCATCCGGGCGCTGGAAAAGGAATTCGGCCGTCCTACGACCATCCTGGGCGACCTTCAGGGGCCAAAGCTGCGCGTCGGCACGTTCGAACGTGGGCTGGCGGTGCTGGAAACGGGGGCGGCCTTCGTGCTGGACAGCGATCCGGCGCCGGGCAATGCGACGCGGGTCAACCTGCCCCATCCGGAGATCTACGCCGCGCTGGTGCCCGAAACCCGGCTGCTGCTGGACGACGGCAAGATGGTGCTGCGGGTCAAGAAGGTGGCGGAGGACCGCATCGACACGGTGGTCGAGGTTGGCGGCGCCCTTTCCAACCGCAAGGGCGTGAACGTGCCCGACGTGGTCGTGCCGGTGCCGGCGCTGACCGAAAAGGACCGGCGCGACCTCAGCTTCGCGGTGGAGCATGGCTGCGACTGGATCGCGCTCAGCTTCGTGCAGCGGCCAGAGGATCTGGCCGAGGCGCGCAAGCTGATGGGCGGCTATGGCGCGCTGATGGCGAAGATCGAGAAACCGGCGGCTGTCCAGCGGCTGGAGGAGATCATCGAACTGGCCGACGGGGTGATGGTGGCGCGCGGCGACCTGGGCGTCGAATTGCCGCCCCAGGCGGTGCCGCCCCTTCAGAAGCAGATCGTGGCGACGGCCCGGCGCATGGGGCGGCCCGTCGTGGTGGCGACGCAGATGCTGGAATCGATGATCAAGGCGCCCACGCCCACCCGCGCCGAAGTGTCCGACGTGGCGACGGCGGTCTATGACGGGGCGGACGCGATCATGCTGTCGGCGGAGACGGCGGCCGGCGACTGGCCGGTCGAAGCGGTGACGATGATGGACAGCATCGCCCATAGCGTGGAGCGCGATCCGGGCTATTTCGGGCGGCTTCACTATACCGAGACGAAGCCTGACCCCACCACCGCGGACGCGCTGGCGGAGGGGGCGGGCAGCATCGTGTCCGTGGTGGGGGCGAGCGCGATCACCTGCTTCACCTCATCGGGCAGCACCGTGCGCCGCGTGGCGCGAGAGCGGCCGATGACGCCGATCCTGGCGCTGACGCCCCGGCAGGACACGGCGCGCAAGCTGGGGCTGACCTGGGGCGTGCATGCCGTGCGGACCAAGGACATCGGCACGTTCGAGGAGATGGTCGGCAAGGCGCGCCGCATGGCGCTGCGCCATGACATGGTCGAGAAGGGCGGCAAGATCGTCGTGCTGGCCGGCGTGCCCTTCGGGACGCCGGGGTCGACCAATGTGCTGCATGTGGCCGCGATACGGGGCGACGAGTTGAGGGGCCGGGACGAGGGGTAAAGGTCGACTGCAAAAGGGGTTGTGTTCCTGCCTTCGCAGGAACACCGCTGCGTTAGACAGTTGGGGTTCGAAGCAGGCCTAGGCTGTATCGACATTCAGCCCTGGCGGCCTGCAAATCGCGCTTTTCCGTGCTTCCGGTGCTCACCTACTTTTAGTAGGCTGCGCGCCGGGTCACGGAAAATCACCATTTTCGGCTCGCCATCTTCTGAATGTCGATACAGCCTAGTTCAACCAATTCCTCGCGCAATGCGATCGCATCGCGGAACAAATGGCCGCGCATCCCTTCCGCCTCGGCCGCCAGTATATTGTCCTCCCGGTCGTCCACGAACAGCGCCTCTTCCGCCCGCAGCCCGAATCGGTCGAGCGCCAGCCGGTAAATCGCGGGATCGGGCTTCACCAGCTTTTCCGCGCCGGAAACCAGGATGTCGCGGAAGGGTGCGAACAGCGCCGCCTCCCGCGCATGGAAGGGCGGCCAGAATTCGTCGCTGAAATTGGTGATGGCGAAGAGGGGAACGCCGCCTTCGTGCAGTTCGCGCACGACCTCCGGCATGCCCTCGACCGCAGGGCCGACGCTGTCGATGAACTTTTCGCCCCAGAGGCGAATCAGCGCCGCATGTTCCGGATGGCGCGCGATCAGTTCGGCGCTGGTTTCCGCGAAGGGGCGGCCCCGGTCATGCTGGAAATGCCAGTCCGGCGTCACGACATCGCGGAGAAACGCATCGAGCGCCCGATCATCGTCGATCAGGCGCTCGTACAGAACCCTTGGGGTCCAGTGATACAAGACATTGCCGACATCGAAGACGACGGCGGCAATATCCGCCATGAATCAGCCCTGGCGGGCCTTGAAGCGGCGGTTGGTCTTGTTGATGACATAGGTGCGGCCGCGGCGGCGGATCACGCGGTTGTCCCGGTGACGGCCCTTGAGCGACTTGAGCGAATTGCGGATCTTCATGGAACCAGCCTTTGAATGAATCTTGCTTGATCGAAAATCGAAGCGCAGCCCCTATGGGCGGGACGGCCGAAAGTCAAGGGCGGCCGCCCGCTTTTCGCCCCATCCCCGCGCCGTTCATCCTGCATGCAGCAAATCCGTGGCTTGACGCTTTTAAGGGATTAGCGGCGCGGTGTCGTGTAGAGGCTGTTGATCCCCTGGAGTGCGCATCCATGTCCAATCCGTCCATGTTGAAGAAGATCGTCCTTCCCTCCCTGCTGGCTTTGGGCCTCGGCGCCTGCGCCACGGCTGTTCCACCCGTGGAGGTGACGCGGTTCCATATCGACAATCCGGCGCGCAGCGGGACCATCGCCGTCGAGGAGATGGCCGGCAACCCCGATGTCGGCCTGGAATTCCGCACTTATGCCGCCGCGGTCGAGCAGGAATTGCAGCGCGTGGGCTTCACCGCCGCCGGACAGGGAACGGCAGGACAGGGCGCAAGGAGCGACTATGTCGCGCTGGTGAGCTTCCGCCGCACCTTCCGCGAACCCGGCAGCTATGGCGCCAATGGCAAGCCGGTGAGCGTCGGCGTGGGCGGCGCGGTGGGCAGCGGCGGCTATTCCGGCCTGGGGCTGGGCATCGGCATCAACCTGTCGGGCAAGCCCAAGGGGCAGGTCTTCACCGAATTGCAGGTGCAGATACGCCGACGCGCCGATTCGACCACCATCTGGGAAGGCCGGGCGCAGACTGCCGCGCGGGAGGGCACGCCCGCATCGCAGCCCGGCCTGGCGGCGCAGAAGC
Organism: Sphingobium sp. TA15; assembly: GCF_037101235.1. Taxonomy (NCBI): domain Bacteria; kingdom Pseudomonadati; phylum Pseudomonadota; class Alphaproteobacteria; order Sphingomonadales; family Sphingobiaceae; genus Sphingobium; species Sphingobium sp. TA15. Next base: position 2,620,128 of record NZ_AP025355.1, on the reverse strand, counting down.
TGGCGGCGGCGTTGCTGGGGGGCTATCCGGGCGAATCGGGGCGGACTATAACCGTCAAATGAGCATCTCGATCACAAGTGCCTTTGACAGCGGCAATATTCGCGTCCTTTCCGTCTCCGACACCCCCGCCGGCGTCCGCGCCGAACTGGAGATCGTCAAGGACCGGCAGAGCGACTTCTACCAATGGTTCCACTTCCGCGTGGCGGGCGTGGCGGGGCGGGAGGTCGAGTTGGCGATCGTCAATTGCGGCGCGTCGGCCTATCCCGACGGCTGGCCGGGCTACAAGGCGCGCTATAGCGAGGATCGGGACAATTGGCTGCTGGCGGACACCGGCTATGCCGACGGCACGCTGACGATCCGCCTGTCGCCCGACAGCAATGCGGTGTGGCTTGCCTATTTCGCGCCCTATTCGATGGAACGGCACCATGACCTGGTCGCCTGGGCGGCGTCGCAGCCGGGGGTGGAGCATCGCGAACTGGGGCTGACGCTGGACCGGCAGCCGCTCGACCTGCTGGTGCTGGGGGAAGGGCCGAAGAAGGTCTGGCTCTACGCCCGCCAGCATCCGGGCGAGAGCATGGCCGAATGGTGGATGGAGGGCGCGCTGGAGCGGCTCTGCGACGAGGAGGACGCCGTGGCGCGGCTGCTGCGCAGGGAGGCGACCTTCTACATCGTGCCGAACATGAATCCGGACGGCAGCCGTCGCGGCCATTTGCGGACCAATGCGGTCGGCATCAACCTCAACCGCGAATGGCATGAGCCGTCGATGGAAAAGAGTCCGGAGGTGTTCCTGGTGCGCGGAGCGATGGACGAGGTCGGGGTCGATTTCGCCATGGACGTGCATGGCGACGAGGCGATTCCGGCCGTGTTCCTGGCGGGGTTCGAGGGCATTCCCTCCATCACGGAACGGCAGTCGGCCGTGTATCGCCGCTATCGCGACACGCTGGCCGCCCGGACGCCCGATTTCCAGACGAGGAAGGGCTATCCGACCGCGCCTGCCGGCAGGGCGAACCTGTCCATGTCGACCAACCAGTTGGCCGAACGCTTCGGCGCGGTGGCCATGACGCTGGAAATGCCGTTCAAGGATAATGACGACCTGCCCGACGCCGATTTCGGCTGGTCCCCGGCGCGCTCGATCCAGCTCGCCAAGGATTGCCTCGGCGTGCTGGCGGAGATGGTCGACGAAATCTGATCCCCGCCGGCCGCCGGTTCAGCCGAAAACGTCGCCCAGGAAATCGGCCATGGAGCGGAAGCTGCGGCGGTCGGCGTCGGGATGGTAGGCCAGGCCCCTTTCCGGCATCTTCGCGTCATGGTCCGTGAAGGCGTGGCCGGCATGGCCATAGGCATGGACCTGCCAGTCGCATCCGGCTTCGGTCAATTCCTTCGCGAGCGCGACGGTGGCCTCCGGCGGAGCGATCGGGTCGTTCCAGCCATGGCAGATCAACAGCCGCGCGGTGATCTTCGCATGGGGGAAGGGCGGCGCGTCGTAGACGCCGTGGAAGCTGACGCCGCCTGCAATATCCGCTCCGGAACGGGCAAGGTCCAGCACGCATTTGCCGCCGAAGCAGAAACCGATCGCGGCGGTGCGGCTTTCGTCCGTTTCGTCGAGCGATTTCAGCAGCGCATGCGCGGCGTTCGCCCGGTCGCGCAGCAGGAAGCGGTCGTCATTGAGCTCCGCCATGTAGCGGCCCATGTCGGGATCGGCGCGGGTGGTCCGCTTGCCCTGGCCGAACATGTCCGCGACGAGCACCGCCAGCCCCAGCGCCGCGACCCTTTCGGCATAGGCGAAATCGGCCTCCTTGGCGCCCAGGACATTGGGGAAGAGAAGCACGCCGGGACGCGGCGCGCCCGCCGCATCGTCGAACACGGCCATGCTCTCGAACCGGCCGCCAGGGCCTTCATGCACTGTGACGCGGCGGGTGATGGTCATGGAAGGCTCCTTGCTTCGGGGTCCGACGCATGTTGGGGCGCCATGCGCGATTAGCAAGTTGCGGCCAGTTGCCGCCGTTATTCCAGCATGCTCCTGCCTGCGCAGGAGCATGCCATTTTCCCACTTTAAAGTTCCGCGTCCATCAGCGCCGGGAAGAAGCCCTCATGCGCGTCGCGCAGGTCGGCCAGCGCCACGCCCGCCACCTTGTCGCCGCCGGTCGTCCCGATCTTCACGGCGCCCGCAATCTCGACGCCCTGCGCAGCGGCGACGATATACCGCCCCTGATCCTCGCCAAAGGCGCCAGCGGTCGTCAGCGCGATGTCCAGTTCCGCCCCGATCTTCCCGGCCAGCGCCATTTCCGCCACCGCGACCAGCAGGCCGCCGTCGGAAATATCATGCACCGCATTGACCTTGCCCGCCGCGATCAGGGCGCGGACGGTTTCGGCATTGGCGCGCTCGGCGGCCAGATCGACCCTCGGCGCATCGCCCGCTTCCCGCCCGGCAATCTCCCGCAGCCAGATCGACTGGCCCAGATGCGTGCCTTCGCCGCCGATCAGCCAGATCGCGTCGCCCTCATTCTTGAAGGCCACGGTCGCCATCCCGTCGACATCCTTGAGCAGGCCGATGCCGCCGATGGCGGGCGTCGGCAGGATTGCGGAGCCGCCGCCGGTCGCCTTGGATTCATTGTAGAGCGACACATTGCCCGACACGATGGGGAAATCCAGCGCCCGGCAGGCGTCGCCCATGCCCTCCAGGCAGCCGGTGAACTGCGCCATGATCTCCGGCCGCTGCGGATTGGCGAAGTTCAGGCAGTTGGTGACGGCCAGCGGCGTCGCGCCGACCGCGCTGATGTTGCGATAACATTCCGCGATGGCCTGCTTGCCCCCCTCATAGGGATCGGCATAGCAATAGCGCGGCGTGCAGTCGGTGCTGATCGCGATGCCCTTTTGCGATCCATGGACGCGCACCACCGCCGCGTCGCCGCCGGGGCGCTGCACCGTGTCGGCGCCGACCATATGGTCATATTGCTCCCAGATCCACCGGCGCGAGGCGATGTCTGGCGAACCCATCAGCCTGATCAGGTCGGCGCCGATGTCGGCGCTCTCCGCGATCTCGCCCAGCGGCTGCACGCCCGACCAGGCCTTATATTCCTCCTTCGCCATCGCCGGACGGTCATAGAGCGGCGCGTCGTCGGCCAGAGGAGCCAGCGGAATGTCGCACACCGTCTCGCCATGATGGACCAGCACCATGCGGCCCGTATCGGTCACATGGCCGATCACCGCGAAGTCCAGTTCCCACTTGCGGAAAATGGCCTCGGCAAAATCCTCCTTGCCCGGCTGGAGGACCATCAGCATCCGCTCCTGCGACTCCGACAGCATCATCTCATAGGCGGTCATGCCGGTTTCGCGCTGCGGCACCTTGTCCATGTCGAGCTGGATGCCGACGCCGCCCTTGGACGCCATCTCCACGGAGGAGGAGGTGAGCCCCGCCGCGCCCATGTCCTGGATCGCGACGATGGTGTCCGACGCCATCAGTTCCAGACAGGCCTCGATCAGCAGCTTTTCGGTGAAGGGATCGCCCACCTGCACGGTCGGCCGCTTCTCCTCCGAATCCTCGCCGAAATCCGCCGACGCCATGGTCGCGCCATGGATGCCGTCACGCCCGGTCTTCGACCCCACATAGACGATGGGATTGCCCACGCCCGACGCGGCGCTGTAGAAGATCTTGTCCGTCTCCGCGACGCCCACGGTCATGGCGTTGACCAGGATGTTGCCGTCATAGGCGGGGTGGAAATTCACCTCGCCGCCCACGGTCGGCACGCCCACGCAATTGCCGTAGCCGCCGATGCCGCGCACCACGCCGCTGATGAGATGCTTCATCTTGGGGTGATCGGGCCGCCCGAAGCGCAGCGCGTTCATGTTCGCCACCGGCCGCGCGCCCATGGTGAACACGTCGCGCAAAATGCCGCCCACGCCCGTCGCCGCGCCCTGATAGGGTTCGATATAGCTGGGGTGGTTGTGGCTCTCCATCTTGAAGATCGCCGCCTGCCCATCGCCGATGTCGACGACGCCCGCATTCTCGCCGGGGCCGCAAATCACCTGCGGCCCTTCGGTCGGCAGCTTCTTCAGATGGATTCGCGAGGATTTGTAGGAGCAATGCTCCGACCACATGACCGAGAATATGCCGAGTTCGGTGAGATTCGGTTCCCGTCCAAGCGCGTTCAGGACGCGATCATATTCTTCCGGGGAAAGCCCATGTTCGGCGACGACCTGGGGCGTGATCTGGGATGCGGTGCTGGACATGAGCGCGCCTTTAGCGATGGAGCGTTCGATAGACAATAAGATGATGGCCCACCCGCATCCGGCGCAATGTCGCGAAAGGCGCACCCATCCTATTCCTCCCCATCACAAGATGGGGAGGGTCGAAGAGAGGCACGTGACTCTCTTCGACGCCGCCGAAGGCGGTGGTGGAGGGGAAATACGCAGGTCGCGCCTATTCCCCTCCACCATGCTTCGCATGGTCCCCCTCCCCACGCTTCGCGCAGGGAGGATTAAGAACATCCCCTACCGGCCACCTTCCGCCAACCCAAAAATAAAAAGACCGGCCTTCCGCATGGGAAGACCGGCCCGGATGTGCAGGAAAATGAAAGAAGATCAGCCCTTGCAGCTAACCGCGTCCTTGCCCGGAAGGGTGGCGGTGATCTGCTTGCCCGAACCCTCGATCTTGTAGCCGGCGCCTTCGAAGGGCTTGCCCGCTTCGGCGGCGGTCAGCTTGGTCGGCGCGCCGTCCTTTTCGGTGCGCAGGTTCGCCGTCTTGTCGTCGCTCATGAAGTCGACGAAGATCAGGCTGTTGTCCTTGCAGCGATATTGATGGCTTTCCTTCACCATCGGCGGCAGTTCGATGGGCGCGGCATTGGCGAGCTTTTCGGCCATGGGATCGGCGGGGCCGCCCACGACTTCGGGTTCGTCATTCTTGTTGCAGGCGGAAAGCAGCGCAAGCGCCGCTACGGAGATCAGGGGGAGATGATATTTCATAGCGGTCCTTCTATGTGCACTAGCCATGCCAAGCGTCAACGCAAAACTGCCGCAAGTCCGCCAGCCAGTGGTGCGACGTCATGACGTTTTCGTGAACGGCGGCCGGAATCGGCGGCCATGGCCCATGCGGGCTTGACCGGGCGGGCGGGGGCCGCCAATGCAGGGACATGGCGCAAGACAGCATGACACAACAGGGCGATCCGTCGCAAATGTCGTTCGAAGATGCGTTGCGCGCGCTCGAATCGATCGTCCGGCGGCTGGAGAGCGGGGACGTGCCGCTCGACGAATCCATCTCGCTCTATTCGCAGGGCGAGGAGCTGCGGAAACGCTGCATGGAACGGCTCCAGGCGGCCGAAGCGCGCATCGCCAAGCTGACGATCGACGCAGGCGGCGCCGTGACCGGCGCGCAGCCCTTCGGTTCGGACTGAGCGTGCCGCATGCGGGAGAGGCGGTCATGAGCGGGGGTTCCGCCTCGCCCCCCGCGACGGGCCTGGTGGCCGGCCGCGCGGCGGCCGTGGCGGCCGATGTCGACCGCCTGTTCGACCGGCTGCTGGCGGTCCCCGACGATCCGCGCCGCCGCTTGTACGAGGCGATGCGCCATGCCGCCATGGACGGCGGCAAGCGGCTGCGCCCGCTGCTGGTGCAGGCGGCCAGCGACCTGTTCAACATCTCGCGGGAGTCTGCGCTGCGGGTCGGCGTCGCGGTCGAATGCATCCATGTCTATTCGCTGGTGCATGACGATCTTCCGGCGATGGACGATGACGACATGCGCCGGGGCAAGCCGACCGTGCACAGGGCGTTCGACGAAGCGACGGCGATCCTGGCGGGCGACTGCCTGCACGACCTGGCTTTCGAGATATTGGCGGACGAGGAAACGCATCCCGACCCCTTCGTCCGGATCGAACTGGTGAAGGCGCTGGCCGTCGCCAGCGGCACCAGCGGCATGGCGGGCGGTCAGATGATGGACCTGGAGGCGGAGAAGGCCAGCTTCGACCTGCCCACAGTCACCCGGCTCCAGCAGTTGAAGACCGGCGCGCTGATCGCCGTCTGCGTCGATGCGGCGGCGATTATGGCCCTCATCCCGCCGGAGGGGCGGATGCGCCTGCACGGCTATGCCCGCGACATCGGCCTTGCCTTCCAGATCGCCGACGACCTGCTGGACGTGGAGGGGGACGCCGTTCTCGCCGGCAAGGCGCTGGGCAAGGACGCGGCGGCGGGGAAGGAAACCTTCGTCTCGCTGCTGGGGGTGGAGCGGGCGCGGGAGCAGGCTCGCCTGCTGGTGGAACAGGCCAAGGCGCATCTGCACGGGCACGGGCCGGAGGCGGACCTGCTGCGCGCCATCGCCGACTATATTGTGGAAAGGGATCGCTAGGGGCATGAGCAAGCAGAGGGTGGGGGTCTATCCCGGCACATTCGATCCGATCACCTTGGGTCATATGGACATCATCCGGCGCGGCGCGAAGCTGGTCGACAAGCTGGTGATCGGCGTCACCACCAACATCTCCAAATCCCCGATGTTCTCCGACGAAGAACGGCTGGACATGGTCCGCCGCGAATGCGCGGGCATCGACACGGAAATCGTCGTCACCGGCTTCAACTCGCTGCTGATGGACTTCGCCGAATCGCAGGGGGCCAGCGTCATCATCCGGGGCCTGCGCGCCGTCGCGGACTTCGAATATGAATATCAGATGGCGGGGATGAACCAGCAGATCAACGGCCGGGTCGAAACCGTCTTCCTGATGGCGGACGTGTCGCTGCAGCCCATCGCATCCCGCCTGGTCAAGGAAATCGCGCTCTATGGCGGGCCGATCCACAAATTCGTCAGCCCCGCCGTGCGCGAGGAAGTGGAGGCGCGGGTGGCCGCCATCGGCCTGAAAGGGCAGGGCTGAAGGCTCCACTCAGCCTTCGTTCAGTTGCCAATCGCGAAGAGGGCGCTATCAGGGGCAACTTCGCACCTGGGCAAAATTTGAGGAAAGCAGCATTCATGCGGTTCACGTCGGCGCTCAAGACCGTGGCGATCGGTTTCGCCCTCTATGCATCGAGCGGCGCTGCCCTGGCCCAGGGCGGCGGCGGCCGCAATGCCGAGGAGATGAAGAAGGAGGAGGCGGCCGTGCGCGCGGAGCAGACCGCCAAGCAGCTCGGCCTCGACCCCGCATCCAGGCTGCCGGCGGCCACGGTGCCGGTCGATCCCCAGAATGTCTGGGATCTCGACCTGTCGAGCGGCGGCCGCGTGCGCATCCAGTTGCGCCCCGACATCGCGCCCGGCCATGTCGAGCGGATCAAGGAGCTGACGCGCCAGGGCTTCTACAACGGCCTCAAGTTCCACCGCGTCATCCCCGGCTTCATGGCGCAGGGCGGCGATCCCAAGGGCGACGGAACCGGCGGTTCGACGCTGCCGGACTTGAAGGCCGAGTTCAATCCGATGCCGCATCTGCGCGGCACCGTCTCCATGGCCCGCGCCCAGAGCGAGGACAGCGCGAACAGCCAGTTCTTCATCGTCTTCCTGCCGCGCATGCAGCTCGACAAGAAATATACGGTGTTCGGCCGCGTGATCGAGGGCATGCAATATGTCGACGCGATCCATGAGGGCGAGCCGCCGGCCGATCCGACGATCATCCTCCAGGCATCGATCGAAAGCGACGGCAAGCCGCCGGTGACGGCGCTGCCGACGCCGCCCGCTCAGCCGACCCCGTCGATCGCCGCGCCGCCGCCCGCGAAGCAGCCTGTGCCCGCAAGGAAGCCGGCCACGCTGAAGAAGAAATAGTAAGGCCGGGTGAATGCGTGCTCCTGCGAAGGCAGGAGTCCAGTCCCGCCGTCTGAACTGGGTTTCTGTCTTCCCAGGAGAACTTGATATGCTGTTCTAGGGTGTGTGTGGATTCAGCCCATGGCGGGCTGCAAATAGCGGCTTTCTCCGCTTCCGGTGCTCGCGTACTGAGGTACACTGCGTCGAAACGAGTCACCTGCCTCGTTTCGAGGTTCTCGAAGTCCACTATTTTCGCCGCGCCCTGAACTGAATCCCTACACACCCTAGAGCATTCGACCATGCGCGTAGACCTGTTCGATTTCGACCTTCCACCCGAAAGCATCGCGCTTCGCCCCGCTTCCCCGCGCCATTCGGCCCGGCTTCTGCTGGCGGCGGGCGACGCGCCGTTCCAGGACCGGATCGTGCGCGACCTGCCCGGCCTGCTGCGCCCCGGCGACGTTCTGGTGTTCAACGACACCAAAGTCATCCCGGCCCAATTGGAAGGCATGCGCGGCCAGGCGAAGATCGGCGCGACGCTGCACAAGCGGCTCGGCCTGCGCCAGTGGCAGGCCTTCCTCCGCAACGCCAAGCGGGTGCGGGACGGTGACCGGATCGATTTCGGCAATGGCGTCACCGCCGTGGCCGGCCCGCGCGACGAGGAGGGCGGCGTCATGCTCCGCTTCGAGGGCGAGGAGCCGGTCGAACTGTTGCTGGAACGGGCGGGCCGGATGCCGCTGCCCCCCTATATCGCCAGCAAGCGCCCGACCGACGAGCGCGACCGCAGCGACTACCAGACCATGTTCGCGCGGGAGGACGGCGCCGTCGCCGCGCCCACGGCGGCGCTGCACTTCACGCCCGAATTGATGACCGCGATAGAAAAAGCCGGCATCGGAACGGAAACGCTGACCCTGCACGTCGGCGCCGGCACCTTCCTGCCGGTCAAGGCGGAGGATACGGACGATCACCATATGCATGCCGAATGGGGGCGGATCGACCAGGCGACGGCAGGCCGCCTCAATGCGGCGCGGGCGGCGGGAGGCCGGCTGATCGCGGTCGGCACCACCAGCCTGCGCCTGCTGGAAAGCGCGACGGGGGAAGACGGCATCATCCGCCCCTTCGAGGACGAGACGCGGATCTTCATCACGCCCGGCTACCGTTTCCGCGCGGTCGACGGGCTGATGACCAATTTCCACCTGCCCAAATCGACCTTGTTCATGCTGGTAAGCGCCCTGATGGGCACGGAAAAAATGCAGTCGGTCTACCGGCACGCCATTGATGGCGGCTATCGCTTCTACAGCTATGGCGACTCCAGCCTGCTGTTGCCGAATCCCTAGGCTGAATGTCGATACAGCCTAGAAGGATTCGCGTCGGCGGGCAGGCTTCCCGCCATGCAGGGCGGTATCAGGCATGAAAGTCGCACTGGCGCGCCGCCCGGTCTGGCGTTAAGTCTTTCCTTGATGACGATTGACCCGTTGGTGCTGTTGCAGGCTTATGCGATCGGCGTGTTTCCCATGTCCGACGACCGCGAGGCGGACGAGGTGTACTGGATCGAGCCGAAGCGGCGGGCGATCATGCCGCTCCATGGCTTCCACATCTCTCATTCGCTGGCCAAGACGATAAGGCGGGAGCGGTTTCGGGTGACCGCCAATCGCGATTTCGCCGGCATCGTCCGCCTGTGCGCGGAGGCCGCGCCGGACCGGCCTTCCACCTGGATCAACCATCCGATCGAGCGGGCCTATCGCCACCTGCATGAAATAGGTTTCGCCCACTCCGTCGAAATATGGGAGGGGGAGGAGCTGGTCGGCGGCCTCTACGGCGTGGCGCTGGGCCGGGCCTTTTTCGGGGAAAGCATGGTGTCCCGGCGCACCGATGCGTCGAAGGTGGCGCTGGCCTGGCTGACCGCCCGGATGCGTTTCGGCGGCTTCACCCTGCTCGATTGCCAGTTCATGACCGATCATCTGCGGTCATTGGGCGCGATCGAGATCAGCCAGCGCGACTATCTTCAATCATTGGCGGGCGCGTTGGACGGCGTGGCGCTGGGGGCCGGCCGGGGCGTGCTGGCGGCCGGTTCCGGGGTCTGGGCGGAACTGGCGTTCTCTCCGCTCGCCGGGGACGCATTGGCCCGCGCCCCGTCCGACGCTTCGCCCTTGTCGCCCAGCTTCACCGTGTCCGGGCCGGTTTCGGGCCAGGACATCGTGCAGCTTCTGACCCAGACGTCATAGACCGGGTGCTGCACCACATTGCGGTCCGGCCGTTCGCGGAACAGCCAGCCGGAAAAATTGCGCCGCCATTTATTGTCGGCGGTGCTGCGCACGTCCAGTTGCACGAAGGCGCCGGTTTCCTGCACATTTTCCCAGGACGCCGTGGTTTCGCAGGCCTGCAGCCGAACGATGGCGTCGCCGACGCGCAGCGCTTCGCCGGGTTTCATCGTCAGGTCGGTGGTGATGCCGTTGCGCTTGTTGAGCAGGCCGATCACCGCCACGCGCTCGTTCATCGGCGTGCCGGTAAGGGGGGATTCATCGCCATTGCGGATCTTCTGCCCCTCTATGCGGACGGGGCCGCCCTGGTTCTGCGTCGGCAGGTCGTCGCCGCCGCAACCGGCCAGGACCAGCGCGCAGCCGAGGATCGGCAGGAAACGTCCCGCCGGGCGCCGCGTCATGATGCGTCGGGGCTCCACGCCTCATAATCGCCGGTCGCCTTCTGGCGCAGGCCACCCTTTTCCAGCGCGCCCGTGGGGCGATAGGCCTGGGCCGTGCCGGTGGCGTTGGGGGTGAAATCCTTTTCCCAGATGCGCGGCGGCGGCAGGAAGCTCTCCGGCGCGCCCTCTATCGAATGGTGCAGCCAGCCATGCCATTCGGCGGGCACGCGGCTGGCGTCGTTGGCGCCATTGTAGATGACCCAGCGGCGGGTCAGGCCATTGGGGTCGGTGCCGCCCTCATAATAGACATTGCCCTGATGATCCTCGCCCACCTTCGTGCCCTTGCGGGAGGTATGGAGCGAGGTGCCGATGGTCGCGCCATCCCACCAAGTGAATATCTTGCCAAGGATTCCCATGGGCGAAGCGCTTAGCCGTTGCGCCCGGCGCTTGGCAAGGCGGTTCTGGTCAGCCGGGGCAGAAATTGAGGGGGTTTGCGGGCGCAGAGGCGGTGCAGTCGCCCCATTGCACATGGTCGCCCTCCCCGATGCCCAGTTCCGCCGCCCGGCCGCCGCGCAGTTCGAGGACGGCGGCCACCGGAATGCCGGCGGAGACGGGCTCGCGGGAATAGGGTGCGGCATTGGCCTTGAGGAAAGCGATGCTGCCGTCGGTGTGGATGAACAGCATGTCGAGCGGGATCAGCGTGTTCTTCATCCAGAAGCTGGCGGTGCGCGGCGGGTCCATCGGGAACAGCATGCCGCCGTCGGGGGCGAGCGATTTGCGGAACATCAGGCCCTGCTCCTGCTGCTTTTCGGTCAGGGCGACCTCCACGGTGAAGCGGTGGGTGGCTTTGGCGGTGCGGATGGTGAGGGGGAGGGTGGCTTGTTGAGCGGTGGCGGCGGTGTTTTCGGCTTTGGGAGCGGAAGGGGAGCAGGCCGCGAGAAGGGTTGCTAGGATGAGGGGGAGGGGTTTCATGATTATGGCCTATCGCAGCTTCACGATTAAAAACAGCGCGTAAAACAGCGTGCTCCTGCACTTCATCCCTCCGCTTCCGGCACCTCGCCCGGCGCGGCGTCGGTCCAGCGGCGGGCGGTGGCGTAATCATGGCCGGCGCGCAGGAAGGCGGCGATCCATTTCTCGCGCTGCTTCGGGTCTGGCCGTTCCAGCGCATAGGGGCCGATGCGCTTGCGGCGGGCGAAGCGGTCGGCGGAGGACCAGCTTTCCCTTTCCGTCTGGGCTTGGGCTTCCTCCCGGTCGGCCTCCGCTATGCCGTCGGCGCGCAGGGTTTCCGCGACCCGGCGGGCGCCATAGCCGCGGCGGCTGAGCGCGCCGCTTTTCATCACCGCATAGCCGGCATCGTCGACATAGCGCAGTTCGCTCAGGCGATCGACCAGCGCCTGCGGATCGGCTGGGCCTTCGCCGCCCCAGCCGCGTTCCTTCACCTTGCGGTTCAGATAAGCGAGCAATTTGGCGCGGCTGGTGGCGAAACGGCCGACATAGCGCAGCGCCAGTTCGCGCAGCGCCTCTTCGTCGAGCGGGGGAGGAAGGCGTTTATCGGCCATGGCAATGCTTCATGCGGCAAGCGCCTTGATTATGCCACAGTCGGGCCGGAATTTTACCGCCCCTTCCGGGTTAAAAGCTCAGGCTGGAATGCAACTATCCGGTGCAATGCAGCTTGAAAGCTGTTAGCGGCGCGCCGGAATAGGACAAATATGACATTGGTAACGCCAATATGGGTTCGCAAAGCATGATGGCACCGACGCCGACCACCGACGATCTGCCCCGCCGTTTCTCGGATTTCGAGACGCTGGGCGAAGCGCTGGACTATGCCGCGACCGGACGGCGCGGCCTCAACTTCCACGATGCGCGGGGAAATCTGGCGCGCGCCTATCCCTTTTCGGAATTGCGCGCTGACGCCATCGCCTGCGCGCACCGGCTGATCGCCCATGGGGTGAAGCCCCAAGACCGCGTGGCGCTGGTGGCGGAAACGGGGGCCGATTTCGCGCAATTGTTCTTCGGCATCGTCTATGCGGGCGGCTGGCCGGTGCCACTGCCGCTGCCAACCAGCTTCGGCGGCAAGGAAAGCTATATCGACCAGTTGAACGTCCAGTTGTCGAGCTGCGACCCGATGCTGTTCCTCTTCCCCAGGGAATTGGAGGAGATGGCGGGGGAATCCGGCCGCCAGAAAGCGGTCGAGAGCATCGCCTTCGAGGATTTCATCGCCCGGGAAGCCGTGCCCTGCGACCTGCCGCAGGCGCAGCCGCACGAAATCGCCTATCTGCAATATTCTAGCGGTTCGACCCGCTTCCCCCATGGCGTCGCGGTGACGCATCATGCGCTGCTCAGCAACCTGGCCGCGCACAGCCATGGCATGAAGGTGCAGGACAGCGACCGCTGCATAAGCTGGCTGCCCTGGTATCATGACATGGGCCTGGTCGGCTGCTTCCTGTCGGTCGTCGCCAACCAGGTGTCGACCGATTACATGAAGACCGAGGATTTCGCCCGCCGTCCGCTGGCGTGGCTGGACCTGATCAGCCGGAACGAAGGCACGTCGATCAGTTATTCGCCGACCTTCGGCTACGATATCTGCGCCCGCCGCATGTCCAGCCAGACCAAGGCGGCCGACCGTTTCGACCTGTCCCGCTGGCGGCTGGCGGGCAACGGCGCGGACATGATCCGCCCGGACGTGATGCAGAGTTTCGTCGACGCCTTCGGCGACGCCGGGTTCAGCCCCAGGGCGTTCCTGCCCAGCTATGGCCTGGCCGAAGCGACGCTGGCCGTCACCATCATGCCGCCGGGCGAGGGCATCATCGTCGAACTGGTCGAGGAAACCGACCTGTCGGGCGGCGACGCGACCGAGGGGCGGCCGCAGCGTTTCCGCTCCATCGTCAATTGCGGCAAGCCCGCCCGCGACATGATCGTGGAAATCCGCGACGAGGACGGCGCGAAGCTGAACGAGCGCCAGATCGGCAAGGTGTGGACCACTGGACCGTCGCTGATGGTCGGCTATTTCCGCGATCAGGAGGCGACCGACGCCTGCATGGTCGACGGCTGGCTGGACACGGGCGACATGGGTTATCTCAGCGACGGCTATCTCTACATCGTCGGCCGCGCCAAGGACATGATCATCATCAACGGCAAGAATCACTGGCCGCAGGACATCGAATGGGCGGTGGAGCAGTTGCCCGGCTTCAAGCAGGGCGACATCGCCGCCTTCGCCATCACCACGCCGGGCGGCGAGGAAGCGCCCGCCGTGCTGGTGCATTGCCGCACCTCCGACAATGACGAGCGCACGCGGCTGCGCGACCAGATCCGGGAGAGGGTGCGGGCGATCACCGGCATGAACTGCGTCGTCGAACTGGTGCCGCCGCGCACCCTGCCGCGCACCAGTTCGGGCAAATTGAGCCGGTCGAAGGCGCGCAACCTCTATCTGACCGGCGAAATCCGGCCCTACGACATCGCCGCCTGAACCCCGTCGTCGCGCATTGCCCTCCCCGGCGCCGCGCTTTTTTACCTGCTTTCATTCCGCCGTTACGGATTGATAACCGCTTCCTGTTAATCCGGGCGGGTGAAACGCGGGCACGGGCCATCTTCTGAACCGGCTTCTCGGGAGCGAATATCGCTTCCGGCGATGATGGGCCTTGCCGTCGTGCCGGGCGACGCGGCCGAACGGGTGCTGGCCGCCCAATTGCGCTCGGCCGATCATGTCGCGCTGCTGCGGCAGGCGATGAACCTCTTTGGCCTGCTGTTCCTCTGGCAGGTCTTCGGTCACCACGGCTCTGCGCCGGGACTGATGCTGTGGAGCGCCGCGCTGCTTCTCTCCATGGCCGTCGGCGGCATCTTGCGCCGCAGGCGGAACGGCGCGGCGGTCAGCGCCGCCGATCTTCGCGTCCATGGCTTTACCGGCCTGCTCCACGGCCTCATCTGGGCAGCGTGCATGATGTCGCTTTCCGCGGGGCATGGCGCGGCGCAGTCGGTGGCGCATTGGACGCTGATCAGTTGCATCATGGTCTGCGGCGCGATCAGCTATGCCCCCACTCCGCTGGCGGCGACCGGCTTCCTGCTGCCCTGCATCGTCGGGCTTGGCGCCCTGTTCGATCCGCGCGACCAGGCGCCGCTGCTCGCCCTGGCCACCAGCTATGCGCTGTCGCTGCTGGTCGGCTGCTTCCTCTATGCGCGGACCTTCGCCCGGCAGCACAGCGCCAGCGTGCAACTGGAGGAGAAAAGCGAGGTCGTCAGCCTGCTGCTGCGCGAATATGAGCATGGCGCGTCGGACTGGCTGTGGCAGACCGATCCTGCGCGGCGGTTGAGCGGCGTGTCGCCGCGCCTGGCGGAAATGCTGGGCCGCGCGCCGGCCGAGGCGGAAGGCGTGCTGCTGGTCGAACTGCTGGCTGGAAACGCCTGGGAAAGCGGACTGTTTCCGACCGAACTGCATGAACTGGCGGATCATCTGAAGCGGCGGGAGAGTTTCAGCAACATCGTCCTGCCCGTCGAACTGGATGGAAAAGTGCGCTGGTGGGAACTGTCGGCATCGCCCCGCTATGATGAGGGCGGCGCCTTTCTCGGCTTTCGCGGCGTGGGTTCCGATATTACCGAGCAGCGGGAATCGGCGGAGCGGATCGCCCAGCTTGCGCGGTTCGACCCGTTGACCGGCCTGCCCAACCGCACCCATCTGCGCGACGTGCTGGATCAGGCGATGGGCGGCGGGATGGCGGGCGCGGCGCGGGCGGGCGGCTGCGCCTTCCTGATGATCGACCTCGATCGGTTCAAGGCGGTGAACGACACGCTGGGGCATCAGATCGGCGACAAGCTGCTGACCCAGGTGGCGCGGCGGTTGCGGCACATCTGTTCCGGCGCCGAATTTTGCGGGCGCATCGGCGGAGACGAATTTGCCGTCGTCATCCCGCAATTGGGCGAGACCCACGGCGTCGACAAGCTGGCGGCCAGGATCATCAACGGCCTTTCCGCCCCCTACCAGGTGGAAGAACATACGCTCTATGTCGGCGCATCGGTGGGATCGGCGGTGTCGCCGCAGGACGGCCGCGAATCGGAGGCGCTGATAAGGAGCGCCGACCTTGCCCTCTATCGCGCGAAAGGCGACGGCGGCGGCGTGCATTGCGCCTATGAACCGCAACTGCATGCCCAGGCGGAGGAGCGGCGCCAACTGGAACTGGCGCTGCGCGACGCGCTGGAGAAGAAGCAGTTGCACGTGCTGTTCCAGCCGGTGGTGGAGGCGCAGGCCGGCACCGTCGTCGGGTTCGAAGCGCTGGTGCGCTGGACCCACCCGGACATGGGGCCGATCTCGCCGGCCAAATTCATTCCGGTCGCGGAAGAGGCCCGGCTGATCGGGCCGATCGGGGAATGGGTGCTGCGGACCGCCTGCAAGGAAGCGGCATGCTGGCCGGAGGACGTGCGGATCGCGGTCAATGTCTCGGCCGAGCAGCTTGCTCATCCGAGCTTCGTCGGCGCGGTCGTATCCGCTCTCGCGCAAAGCGGGCTGGAGGCGCGGCGGCTGGAACTGGAAGTCACCGAAAGCGTGTTCGTCAACGCCGATACCGGGGCGCTCAAGATACTCGACCAGTTGCGCGGCCTGGGCGTTCGGCTGTCGCTCGACGATTTCGGCACGGGCTATTCCTCGCTCGGCTATCTCAGCCGAACGCGTTTCGACACGATCAAGATCGACCGCAGCTTCGTCGTGGGCGCGTCGAACAACAAGGCGGAGAGCCTGGCGATCATCCGCGCGGTGGTCACGCTGGCCGACAGCCTGGGCATGGCGACCACGGCGGAAGGCGTCGAAACGGAGGCGGAACTGGCGATGGTCCGCGGTCTGGGCTGCCGCAAGGTCCAGGGCTTCTATTTCGGACGGCCCATGCCGGCGTCCGACGCGGCGGCGCTCTTTCCGGCGCATCAGGCGCGGGCACGGGCTTAGATACGCGAATAGCCAGGCCGACTTTCGACCCTTGGTGAAGCGCGCCGTGCTCCTGCGCAGACAGGAGCCCAGTCCCGCGCTCGACCTATCATCGCACCGCCTGAATCGGGATCATTCGAACGCCTGCGCAGGAGCAAGCTGCGCCGATGGCGGCAATCGGTAGATTCCAGCCAGACTCGCGGCCACCTACCGCTTCTGAACCTGTCGTTCGATCGTCGTCCAAAGCCCGGTAAAAGCCTGCGCCGATGGAGAAGAGGCCGCGAACGCGCCCAGCGGCTTGCGGCGGACAGCCATTTGCTCGACCGTGCTGGCCATGGGGATGGCCGGCCAGCCGGGCTGCGCGTCCAGCGCGGCGCGGTGCAGGGCGCGGCGGCGGTCGACCATGGAATAGACCGGCATGATCGGCGGATGGCTGCCGCCGCGCTGCACCAGATAGCGGGCGACTTCCCCCATGGCGCGCTGGGCGAGGGGGGAGGGGATGACGGGAATCACGATCATGTCGGCGGCGCGCAGCACCTGTTCGCTGGTTTCGGTCAGGCCGGGCGGACAATCCAGGATGATCCGGTCATAATCCTTGCCCAGGCTCTCGATCAGCCTGGCGAGGCGCTTCTTCTTGTCCATCTCGCGGAAGAGATGGTCCAGGCTGCGCAGCGAGGTGTCGGCAGCGATCAGGTCCAGGCCCGGCACGGTGGAGGGCTGGATCAGCTTGCGGACCTCCACATCCTTGCTGAAGATCGCCTGCGCGGCGTCCCTGCTCTCGCTGTCGGTGGAGATCAGCCAGCTTGCCGCCGCCTGCGGATCGAGATCCCACAGCAGCGTCCGGCGTTTCGAGATGCTGGCGGACGCCCAGGCGAGGTTGATCGCGAAGGTGGTTTTGCCAACCCCGCCTTTAAGGCTGTAGACGGCGATGGTCGCCAATGCCGGTTCCTTTGCCATAGGCGGAGGCTATATTGCTGCACCGCCAAAGCAAGAGCTGAATCACAGCATTGTTACGCTCCTGTGACAGGGGGTGCGGATCGCGCCGCGTATGCGAAAAAGCCCGCCCCCAGCCTGGCTGGAGACGGGCTTCCAATCCGTTCGAACGGCGTCAGGCGGCCGCCCGGCGTTCCTTCAACTCCTCGTTCAGCATTTCCGCGAGCAGGAAAGCCAGTTCCAGGCTCTGCGCGGCGTTGAGGCGCGGGTCGCAATGGGTGTGGTAGCGGTCGGCCAGCCCTTCGTCGGTGATCGCCACCGCGCCGCCGGTGCATTCCGTCACATTCTGCCCGGTCATTTCGGCATGGATGCCCCCGCCGAAGCTGCCCTCCGCCCGGTGGACGGCGAAGAAGCCGCGCACCTCGGCCAGGATGCGGTCGAAGGGGCGGGTCTTGTAGCCGTTCGCCGCCTTGATGACGTTGCCGTGCATCGGGTCGCAGGACCAGACCACCGGATGGCCTTCGCGCAGGACGGCGCGGACCAGCCTGGGCAGGCCCGCCTCGATCTTGTCATGGCCGTAGCGGGTGATGAGGGTGATGCGCCCGGCCTCCCGCGAGGGGTTCAGCACGTCCAGCAGGCGGATCAGCGCGTCCGGCTCCAGCGAGGGGCCGCATTTCATGCCGATCGGATTGCCGATGCCGCGCAGATATTCCACATGGGCCGACCCTTCGAACCGGGTGCGGTCGCCGATCCACAGCATGTGCGCGGACGTGTCGTACCAGTCGCCGGTCAGCGAATCCTGCCGGGTCAGCGCCTGCTCATAGGGCAGCAGCAGCGCCTCATGGCTGGTGTAGAAGCTGGTGCCGCCAAGCTGCGGCACGGTTTCCGGCGACAGGCCGCAGGCGCGCATGAAGTCGAGCGCCTGGCCGATCTGGTCCGCCATCGCCTCGAACTTCGCGGCCCAGGGGCTGCGGCCCATGAAATCCAGCATCCAGCCATGCACCCGGTCCAGGCTGGCATAGCCGCCGGTCGAAAAGGCGCGCACCAGGTTCAGCGTCGCCGCCGACTGATTGTAGGCGCGGATCATGCGGCTTGCGTCGGGTTCGCGGGCCTCCGCCGTGAAGGCGATGTCGTTGACATTGTCGCCGCGATAGCTGGGCAGTTCCACGCCGCCAATGGTTTCCGTGTCGGCGGAACGGGGCTTGGCGAACTGGCCCGCCATGCGGCCGACCTTCACGATGGGCAGCTTCGACGCGAAGGTCAGCACCACCGCCATCTGCAGCAGCACGCGGAACGTGTCGCGGATATTGTTCGGGTGGAACTCGGCAAAGCTTTCGGCGCAGTCGCCGCCCTGCAGCAGGAAGGACTCCCCGGCCACGACTTTGGCCAGTTCGCCCTTCAGGCTGCGCGCCTCGCCGGCAAAGACGAGCGGGGGAAACTGGCTGAGCTGCGCCTCCACGGCGCCGAGCGCCTGGGCATCACGATAGACGGGCATCTGAATGCCCTTATGCTCCCGCCAGCTTTCCGGCGTCCACTTCGCCGCCACTTTGAGTCTCCCAAAGATCATAAAATAGGGGCCGCACCTACGCGCAACCAGTGGCTAACGCAAGTTTATAGCGGAAGGGGCGCTCGCGGGTTTCGATGGTTGCGCGGCCAGGACGGCCCGCGTCATTTTTCGCAGGGATATTGTTCGTTCAGCGCCACGCTGACCAGGACGGATGCGGGCGCCTGCCGCTGATCGGGGTAGCGGGTGAGATAGGCGAGGACGATGCGCTTCACATCCTCCGCATTCAGTTGCGCGGGCCAGCAATTGGGCTTGGCGCGGCCGATGAAGACGTCCTTCTTGATGCCGTCCACCGCGCCGACGATGTAAGCGGTGCAGGCAAGCCCATATTCGGGCGCCTTGTTTCGGCACTTTGCAAGCAGGGTCGTGCCCGTTTCGAACATATAATTTTGAGCAGGTGCAGCAATGGGGATTGCCGCCATTCCACTGACCGCGATGAAGGCTGCCGTTGCGTATCTTAGCATGTGCGGAATCTGCCCGTTTTGGAGCGATCTGTCCAAACGGACGAACCTGCCCCGCGCACATCCTGCCTCAGATGGCGCCGCTTTGCCAGCGAACGAAAGGATAAGGCCGCTGCCAGAAATCGCCCAGGCGGCGGTGACAAATCCGCAAATGTATTAAATCCTCCCCATCTCCCGATGGGGAGGATTAGGAAAGTCGGCCAATCACCCGCACACAGGTAAAAATCAAGCCAGCGCCAACCGCCAGTCCCAGCGCAGCGGATCGCCGTCCATCACTTCCACCCCGCGCGCGATCAGGGCGTCGCGTATCTCGTCCGACAGAGCGAAGTCCTTTTCGGCGCGGGCGGCCTGGCGGTGGTCGAGTTCTGCTTCGATCTCTTCCGGCGCGATCTGCGCGTCCCTGGGCTGGATGCGCAGATCGGCGCGGCCGATGGTCAGCAGGTTGAGGCCCAGCGCCTGATCGAAAGCCGCAAGCAGGCAGAGCTTTTCGTCCACCGGCACCTTCTTCATGGCGATGGTTTCTTCCAGCAGGGGAAGCGCGCGGGGCGTCATCAGGTCATCGCTGATCGCCGCGTCGAACTGTTCGAGCAAGGGAGCGAGTTTGGGATGCAGATTGGCGCGCAGCCAGTCGAGGCGCAGCGACTGCCATGTCACGCCCTCGGCCCGCGCCTTCAGATTTTCCACGCCCATGACCAGGCGTTTCAGCCGGGTGAGCGCGGCGCTCACGCTCTCCGCGCTGAATTCCAGTTCGCTGCGATAATGGGCGCCCAGGCACAGCAGGCGATAGGCGAGCGGATGCACGCCCGCGTCGATCAGCGAGAAGAGGGTGGTGAAGCCGCCCTTCGACTTGCTCATCTTCCCCTGCCGGTCGACCAGGAAATTATTGTGCATCCACCAGCGGGCGCCGGTAAAACCCGCCGCCGCCGCGTCCGCTTCGCCGCAGCAGCCATGAAATGCCTGGTTCTGCGCGATCTCGTTGGGATGGTGGATTTCGCGATGGTCGATGCCGCCGGTGTGGATGTCGAACGGATGGCCCAGCCGCGCCTCGCTCATCACCGAGCATTCGAGGTGCCAGCCCGGCGCGCCCTTGCCCCAGGGGGAGTCCCATTCCATCTGCCGCTGCTCGCCCGGCGGGGACTTGCGCCATATGGCGAAGTCGCTGGGGTTGCGCTTGCCTGCGACAGGATCGATGCGGGCATGGGCCGCGTCGTCGCGCCCGCCGGCAAGCGCGCCATAATCAGGCACGCTGCTGCTGTCGAAATAAAGGCCGCTTTCCAGTTCGTAGCAATGGGCGGGCGCGATCTTCTCCGCAAAGGCGATCATCTGCGGCACATAGTCGGTGGCGACCGTCCATTCGCTGGGCGGAATGATATTGAGGTCCGCGATGTTGCGCTTGAAGGCGTCGGTATAATGGGCCGCTATGTCCCAGATGCTCTTCGCCTGGGCGCGGGCGGCGGCCTCCATCTTGTCGTCCCCGGCGTCGGCGTCGCTGGTCAGGTGGCCGACATCGGTGATGTTGATGATGTGGGTGACGTCCAGCCCCTTCCACAGCAAGGTGCGGCGCAGCGTGTCGGTGAAGACATAAGCGCGCAGATTGCCGAGATGGGCGTAATTATAGACGGTCGGGCCGCAGCTGTAGACGCGGGCATGGTTCGGCTGGATCGGCGCGAAGGGTTCGACCGCGCGCGTCAGGCTGTTGAACAGCCGCAGGGGCGCGTCGGCATGCTGCTGCGCGGGGGTGAACTGGTCGCTCATGGGCGCAGCCATGCGGCGGTTCGGCCGGGGCGTCAACAGCCCTCGATATTTGTAACAAATTGTTGCTAATGGCCCCATCCCTTGCATTGGCGCGTTGGTCCACCGATATTGCCTGTGCGGGCCGGGCCCCTCTGGCGGTTGAATGCATGCGACATGCTCCAGCCGCGATGTCGGACCGCATCGAGTGTGCTCGGTGCAGGTTCGTGAGCGTTCGTCCCCCTTTGACCTCACGAAGACCGCGCCGGGCCACTCGATCCGTAACTTGCTTGTTTTGGATGGAGTTATAACGCCGTGAACAATCCCGTTCGTATGCCGGGCTATGGTGCGAGCCAGACGGCGCAGACCGATGCCGGGCTGCGCGCGCACATGCTGGGCGTTTTCCGCAATATGGGCATCGGCCTGGTCATCACCGGGCTGGTCGCCGCCTTCATCGGCAATACGCCGGTTCTGGCGGCCGCGATTTTCGGCACGCCGCTGAAGTGGGTGGCGATCTTCGCGCCGCTGGCCTTCGTCTTCTTCTTCAGCTTCCGCATCGAGAAGATGACCACCGCGGGCGCGCGCATGGCCTTCTACGCCTTTTCGGCGGTGATGGGCGTGTCGCTGGCCAGCATCTTCCTCGTCTTCACCGGCGGGTCGATCGCCCAGGCCTTCTTCTCCGCCGCCGTGATGTTCCTGGCGATGGCGCTGTGGGGCTATACCACCGGGCGCGACCTGTCGAAATTCGGGTCGTTCCTGATCATGGGCCTGATCGGCATATTGGTCGCCAGCCTGATCAACATCTTCATCGGCTCGTCCGCCATGCAGATGGTGATCTCGATCATCGGCGTGGTGGTCTTCACCGGCCTTACCGCCTGGGACGTGCAGCGCATCAAGTCGGAATATTTCGCCTATGCCGGCCATGAAGTCGCGCAGAAGATGCAGGTGATGGGCGCGCTGTCGCTGTACCTGAACTTCGTCAACCTATTCCAGATGCTGCTCAGCCTGACCGGCGAGCGGGAGTAATCGGATGCGGGATCAGGCCGCGGTGTCGGCCATGCTCTGCCCGGTCTGTCATGTGGGCCTCTCCATGACCGACCGGCAGGGGGTGGAGATCGACTATTGCCCGCAATGCCGGGGCGTCTGGCTGGACCGGGGCGAGCTGGACAAGATCATCGAGCGTTCGGCGGGCGGGGTTCCTCCGCCCCAGCCAAGCTATCGCCCGGATCGCGACGACGGGCGATATTATCAGAAGAAGCGAAAAAAGAGCTTTCTGGAAGAACTGTTCGACTGACGGAAAGCGGCCCGATTGCGGGCCGCCTTTTTTTGTCGACCAATTCTGGCTTAGATTTCCGGAACGGCTATAAGAATCTCGGATTTCTGAGAGAGTTGCATGTCGGACAAGAATCTTGCGGTTGTTACCCCGGTGATATTGGCCGGAGGATCGGGGACGCGGTTGTGGCCGCTGTCGCGCAAATCCTACCCCAAGCAGTTCGTGCCGCTGCTGGGCGAGCAGACGCTGTTCCGCTCCGTCGTGGCGCGCTTGTCGGGCGAGGGAAAGGGTTTCGCCTTCGCCCGGCCGGTCGTGCTGACCAACGCGACCTTCCGCTTCATCGTTGCTGAACAATTGGCGCAGGAAGACACCGACCCGCGAGCGATCATCATCGAGCCTTCGGTGCGCAACACCGCGCCCGCCATATTGGCGGCGGCGCTGCATCTGGCGGCGGGCGATCCGGAAGCGGTGATGCTGGTCGCGCCCTCCGATCATGTGGTGCCCGATGCGGAGGCCTTTCGCGCGGCGGTGAGTCAGGGTCTGGCGGCGGCGCGCTCGGGCGATCTGGTGACCTTCGGCATCCAGCCGACGCGGCCGGAGACGGGTTATGGCTATCTGCAGGTCGTCGCCCGGCCGGATGGGTCGGGACAGCCGATCAAGCTGGCCCGTTTCGTGGAGAAGCCGAATGCGGCGCGGGCGCAGGAGATGCTGGCGAGCGGCGATCACCTCTGGAATGCGGGGATTTTCCTGTTCGCGGCGAAGGATCTGATCGCCGCCTTCGAGGCGCTTGCGCCCGACGTGCTGGCGGCGGTTCGGCCTGCCGTGGACGCGGCGGAGGGCGATCTGGGCTTCCTGCGGCTGTCGGCGGAGGCGTGGGACGCCGCGCCCGACATCTCCATCGACTATGCGATCATGGAACGGGCGGGCAATCTGTCGGTCGTCCCCTATGATTCCGGCTGGTCGGACCTCGGCGGCTGGGACGCGGTGTGGAGCCATGCCGGGCCGGACGCGGCGGGCGTGACGGTGGGCGGCGGGGCGACGGCCATCGATTGCAGCGATACGCTGCTGCGCTCCGACAGCGACGGGATGGAACTGGTCGGCATCGGCCTCAGCAACATCATCGCGGTGGCGATGAACGATGCGGTGCTGATCGCGGACAAGTCGCGGGCGCAGGACGTGAAGCTGGCGGTCGAGGCGCTCAAGAAAAAGGGCGCGGTGCAGGCGGAGAGTTTCCCCAAGGATCACCGGCCCTGGGGCTGGGTGGAAGGCTTGCTTGCCGGTGAGCGGTTCCAGGTGAAGCGGATCGTGGTGCAGCCGGGGCAATCCTTGAGCCTGCAAAGCCATTTCCATCGGTCGGAGCATTGGATCGTCGTCGAGGGCACGGCCAAGGTCACGGTGGGAGACGAAGTGACGTTGCTGACGGAGAACCAGTCGCTTTACGTGCCTGCCGGGGCAAAGCATCGGGTGGAGAATCCGGGGAAGATCCCGGTGGTGTTCATCGAAGTGCAGACGGGCACATATCTGGGCGAGGACGATATCGTGCGGTACGAGGATCGCTACGCGCGGGGTTGAGGGGAGAGAGATTTTATAACTGAATGTCCATCGGCCCTAGGCAGTGCGGACAAATTAAGAACGTCGGGATGGTCAGAAGCTACCATTAAATTCCTCCCTACGCGCAGCGTGGGGAGGGGGACCGTTCGCGAAGCGAATGGTGGAGGGGAAATGGCGTGACCTGCGTATCTTCCCCTCCACCATGCTTCGCATGGTCCCCCTCCCCATCTCTCGATGGGGAGGAATAGGATAGGTCCGCTCTCCACCCAAAATCGTTCGGTCCGGCGGATCTCTTGAATTTGTCCGCGCTGCCTAATGCGCCGCCCCCCAACTCGAACCATGGCCGATCTCCACACCCAGCGGCACGCTCAGTTTCACGATCGGCTCCGCCGCGCCCTCCATCACGCGCCGGATCACCGCGCCAGCATGCTCCACATCGCCCTCCGGCAGTTCGAAGACCAGTTCGTCATGCACCTGCAGCAGCATCTTGACCCGGTGCAGCCCTTCCGCCGCCAGCGCCGGTCCCATGCGGGCCATGGCGCGCTTGATGATGTCGGCGCTGGTGCCTTGGATCGGGGCGTTGATCGCGGCGCGCTCCGCGCCCTGGCGTTCGTGCTGGACCGGCGCCTTGATGCGCGGGAACCAGGTCTTCCGCCCGAACAGCGTCTCCGTATAGCCCCTTGAACGCGCCTTTTCGATGGTGTCGGTGATGTAGAGGCTGATGCCCGGGAAACGCTCATAATAGCGGCTGATCATGTCCTGCGCTTCGTCGGCGCTGATCTCCAGCCGCCCGGCCAGGCCCCAGCGGCTGATGCCGTAGAGGATCGCGAAGTTGATCGTCTTGGCCCGGCCTCTCGTGTCGCGGTTGACCTCCCCGAACAATTGCTGGGCGGTGGCGGCATGGATGTCCTCGCCATTGGCGAACGCCTCCTTCAACGCGGGCACGTCCGCCATGTGCGCGGCCAGGCGCAGTTCGATCTGGCTATAGTCCGCCGCCAGGATGACATTGCCCGGCTCCGCGACGAAGGCGTGGCGGATCTGGCGGCCGACCTCTGTGCGGATCGGGATGTTCTGGAGATTGGGGTCGGTCGACGACAGGCGGCCGGTCTGCGCGCCGGACAGGCTGTAGCTGGTGTGGACCCGGCCGCTATCCTTGTTGATCTGGGCCTGAAGCGCGTCGGTATAGGTCGACTTGAGCTTGGAAAGCTGCCGCCAGTCCAGCACCTTGCCCGCGATCTCCGCGCCCTGGGCCTTCAATTGCTCCAATATGGTGACGTCGGTCGAATAGGCGCCGGACTTGCCCTTCCTGCCGCCCTTGTAACCCATTTTGTCGAACAGGATCGCGCCCAGTTGCTGCGTCGATCCGATGGCGAAGGGCTGGCCCGCCAGCGCGTGGATTTCCCCCTCCAGCGCCGCGATTCCGGCGGTGAACTCGGCGGAGAGGCGGGAGAGCGCCTCGCGGTCGACCTTGATGCCCTCATGCTCCATCTTCGCGATCACGCCGACGAGCGGCCGGTCGACCAGTTCGTAGACGCGGGTCGCGCCCTCATTGGCGATGCGGCTCTTGAACAGCCTCCACAGGCGCAGCGTGACGTCCGCATCCTCGGCGGCATATTCGGTCGCCTTGTCGAGCGGGACTTCGGCGAAGCTGATCTGGCTCCTGCCGGTGCCGCAGACATCCTTGAAGCTGATGCAGACATGGTTGAGGTGGACTCTGGCCGCCTCGTCCATGCCGTGGCCCGCCAGGCTCTGCCCGGCGTCGAGGTCGAAGCTCATGACGATGGTGTCGTCATAGGGGGCGATCTCGATCCCATGGCGGCGCAGGACCGTGATGTCATATTTCAAATTCTGGCCGATCTTGAGGACGCTGTCGTCCTCCAGCAGCGGCTTGAGTTTCGCGAGGACCAGCGGGAGGGGGAGCTGGTCGGGCTTTTCCGCGAACATGTCCTTCCCGCCATGGCCGACGGGTATGTAGCAGGCGGCGTTCGGCCCGACGGCCAGGCTCACCCCGACCAGCGCGCAGGACACGCAGTCCAGCATGTCCGTCTCCGTATCGACGGCGACCAGCCCTTCGGCATGGACGGCGGCGATCCAGCGGTCCAGCGCCTCCTCCGTCACCACGGTTTCGTAGAGGCTGCGGTCGATCGGCGGTTCTTCCTCCAGCACCGGGGCGGCGGGAGCGGTGGCTTCGGTGACGGCGGCCGCCGCGGTCGCGACCGCCACGGCGGCGGCGGGCGCGCCGGCGCGGGCGAGCAGCGACTTGAACCCATGATGCTCAAGGAAGGCCTGCAACGGCTCCAGCGGAATGCCCTTCAGGGTCAGGTCGTCCAGCGGTTCGGGCAGGTCCATGCCGTCATGCAGCGCCACCAGCCTGCGCGACAGGCGGGCCATGTCGGCATGCTCGATCAGGTTTTCCTGCATCTTCGACTTCTTCATGCGCGGCGCGGCTTCCAGCGCCGCTTCCAGCCCGCCATATTCGGTGATCAGCTTGGCGGCGGTCTTGGGACCGATGCCGGGGACGCCGGGGACATTGTCGACGCTGTCGCCCATCAGCGCCAGCACGTCGCCCAATTGTTCGGGCCGGACGCCGAACTTGGTCATCACATAGTCGGCGCCGCGCCGCTCATTCTTCATCGTGTCGTACATGTCGACGCCGGGCTGGATGAGCTGCATCAGATCCTTGTCGGAACTGACGATGGTGACGTGCCAGCCCTGCGCGACGGCGGCCTTGGTATAGCTGGCGATGATGTCGTCCGCTTCGAACCCCGCTTCCTCGATGCAGGGGAGGGAGAAGGCGCGGGTGGCGTCGCGGATCATCGGGAACTGCGGGACCAGATCCTCCGGCGGCGGCGGGCGGTTCGCCTTGTAGGCGTCGTACATGTCGTTGCGGAAGGTGTGGCTGCCCTTGTCCAGCACCACCGCCAGATGGGTCGGGCCTTCCGCCTTGCCCAGTTCGTCGGCCAGCTTCCAGAGCATGGTGGTATAGCCATAGACCGCGCCGACCGGCTGCCCATGCCTGTTGGTGAGCGGCGGAAGCTGGTGATAGGCGCGGAAGATATAGCCGCTGCCGTCGACGAGATAGAGATGATTCTGGGCCATGGAGGCAGGGGATAGCGGGTTAGGGCGCGGGCCTCCAGTGGGCTTGTCGGTGTAGGGGGCGGGTTGCCGGCTCGCGGCTGGGATGAGGCGGCAAAAAGGGCGGAAACCGGCCATTTTCGGCCCGAAGTTCACAGCATATGCGCGCGCGTGCCCGGGCGTGCGTAGGCGTGAAGCGGAATGCATCGGACATTTCAAAGAGGCGGGCGGGATAGGCTGGTTGGGGTGGTGTAGGACAGGATAAAATCCCGCGCTTTTCGTGAAATAGGATGTTTTTTGCGTGACCCGTGGTTTTTGGGTGACGCATGATTGTCGGCTTGTCGTTCAGGATTGGGGAGCAAGTTGCGATTGGGCGGGCGGGGGGCTGACCTTGGGGCCTCTTTTTCAGTCGGATGTGATTCATCAAAACAGCGGGACCCCGGGTCAAGCCCGGGGTGACGAATAGAGGGATGTCCGCTCCCCACCCTTCTCGCCGCCCGCCGCCATCGTCACCCCGGGCTTGACCCGGGGTCCCGCTGTCTTTCAGGCGAGCAGGTGGAACAGGTCCTGCCAGTCGGGATTGGCGCGTTCGATCAGGTCGAACTTCCATTCCCGGCGCCAGCGCTTGACGCGTTTTTCATGTTCTATGCAGCGTGTGATGTCGTCGCTGCGCTCAGCCCAGACGAGGCGGTTCAGGCCATATCTTGCGCAGAAGTCGGAACCGTTGCCGGAGCGGTGTTGGTGGATGCGAGCGGGCAGGTCTGAGGTTACGCCTACATATATCGTGCCGCGATAGCGGTCGGACATGATGTAGACCCAGCCGCCTTTTTGCTTCCGTTCCATGGGGTTGTGCATTGAAGAAGCGGAACCCCGGGTCAAGCCCGGGGTGACGAACGGAGTGGGGCTAGAGAACTTCGCTGGCCCGTTCCGGGGGGCGGGCGATGACGGCGCCTTTGTTCGTGATGACGATGGCGCGTTCGATCAGGATGGGGTGCTGCGCCATCGCGTCGAGGACCGCCTTGTCGTCCGATAGGTCGAGGCCGATTTCCTTCACCACGCCCTCGCCCCTGCGGACAGCCTCCGACGGGCGAACCCCCGCCTTTTTCAGCACCGCCTCGATCTCGGCGCGGCTGGGCGGGGTCTTCAAATATTCGACGACATCCACCTCAACCCCCGGCGCGGCTTCAAGGATCGCCAGCGCGGCCCTCGATTTCGAGCAGCGGGGGTTGTGCCAGATGGTGGCCTTCACGCCTGCTCGTCCTTCGCCAACCAATCCTCCAGCCACTTGATCGTATAGTCGCCGTTGAGGAAGTCCGGGTCGGTCAGCAGCTTCTGGTGCAGCGGGATCGTGGTCTTCATGCCCTCGATCACATATTCCTCCAGCGCGCGGCGCAGGCGCATGATCGCGCCCTCGCGGGTGCGGCCATAGACGATCAGCTTGCCGATCATGCTGTCATAATAGGGCGGCACCTTATAGCCCTGGTACAGCCCGCTATCGACGCGGACGTGCATGCCGCCCGGCACATGATAGCTGGTGACGGTGCCCGGCGATGGCGCGAAGGTCCGGGGATCCTCCGCATTGATGCGGCATTCGATGGCGTGGCCGGTGAAGCGCAGGTCTTGCTGCTCGACCGAGAGCGGCTTGCCCTCCGCCACGCGGATCTGTTCGCGCACCAGGTCGACGCCGGTGATCATCTCCGTCACCGGATGCTCCACCTGCAGGCGGGTGTTCATCTCGATGAAGTAGAATTCGCCGTCTTCCCACAGGAACTCGATCGTGCCCGCGCCGCGATAGCCCATGTCGGCCATCGCCTTGCGCACCACTTCGCCCATCCGGTCGCGCTCGGCGGCGGAGAGGACGGGGGAGGGGGCTTCCTCCAGCACCTTCTGGTGGCGGCGCTGGAGCGAGCAGTCCCGCTCGCCCAGGTGGATGGCGTTGCCGTTGCCGTCGCCGAAGACCTGGAATTCGATATGCCGGGGATTGCCCAGATATTTTTCCATATAGACGGTGTCGTCGCCGAAGGCGGCCTTCGCCTCGCTGCCCGCCTGCTTCATCGAGGTTTCGAGCAGGTCTTCGGACGGCACGACCTTCATGCCGCGCCCGCCGCCGCCCGACGCCGCCTTGATGAGGACGGGATAGCCGATCCTGGCGGCGATTTCCTTCGCTTCCGCGATGTCGGAAATCGCGCCGTCGGAGCCGGGAACCAGCGGCAGGCCGAGCGCGCCGGCGGTGCGCTTCGCCTCCACCTTGTCGCCCATGATGCGGATATGTTCGGGCTTCGGCCCCACGAAGGCGATGTTGTGCGCCTCCACGATCTCCGCGAACTGGGCGTTTTCCGACAGGAAGCCATAGCCCGGATGGATCGCGTCCGCGCCGGAGATTTCGGCGGCGGAGATGATCGCGGCGATGTTGAGATAGCTGTCCTTGGCCGCGGGCGGGCCGATGCAGATCGCCTCGTCGGCCAGGCGCACATGCATGGCGTCGGCGTCGGCGGTGGAATGGACCGCCACCGTCTTGATGCCCATTTCATGGCAGGCGCGGTGGATGCGGAGCGCGATCTCGCCCCGGTTCGCGATCAGCAGCTTTTCGATGGCCATGGGTTGCGCGGCCTTATTCGATGACGATCAGCGGCTGGTCATATTCGACCGGCTGGCCGTTATCGACCAGCACGGCCTTGACCGTGCCGGCATGGGGCGCGGTGATGGCGTTCATGACCTTCATGGCTTCGACGATCAGCACGGTGTCGCCCGCCTTCACGGTCGAACCGACGGCGGCATAGGGCGCCGCGCCCGGTTCGGCGGCGAGATAGGCGGTGCCGACGATGGGCGAGCGGATGGCGTTGGCGGCCACCGGCGCGGCGGCGGCTTCGGCCGGAGCCGGCGCGGCGGCCGGCGCGGCGGCGGCGACCGGAGCGGCGGCAACGGGCGGAGGAGCATAGGCGACGGCGCCGCCGCCCGCCTTGCGCGCGACGCGGATCTTCCGGTCGCCGTCCTCCACCTCGATTTCCGTCAGGTTGGTGTCGTCGAGCAGCGCGGCGAGATCGCGCACCAATTGTACGTCCACCTGCATTGCGCCCTTTTCAGCCTTGTCGTTCATTTTCATTCCCTGGACGGTGAATTTCGTGTTCCGATGCCCGCGCCTATGCGCATTTGCGCCAGAGCGCAACTTATGTGCGTCGAGCTACAGTTCCAGCGCCGCCTCCAGCGCCAGCATGTAGGACAGGGCGCCGAAGCCCGCGATGGTCCCCTTCGCCGCCATGCCGACATAGCTTTTATGGCGGAATTCCTCGCGCCGGTGGGGGTTGGAGAGGTGGACCTCTATCACCGGGACCGCGATGGCCTTGATCGCGTCGTGCAGCGCGATGGAGCTGTGGGTGAGGCCGGCGGCGTTGAGGATGACGGCGTGCGCGCCCTCCGCATGCGCCTCCTGCAGCCAGTCGACCAGATGGCCTTCATGGTTGGACTGGCGGAAATCGATTTCCACATGGGCGCGGTTGGCGGCGTCCTCCATGCGCTCGGCAATGTCGTCCAGCGTGTCATAGCCGTAGATTTCCGGCTCGCGCGTGCCCAGCATGTTGATGTTGGGACCGTTCAACACATAGATTTTGCGCGCCTCGGCCATGGCAGTCCCCCTTTAGGTTGCGACCGGGGCGTGTCCGCCCCTATATGCGCCGTGATCTTTAGCCCTTCGTGTCGCGCCAAGTCGAGACACGTTATTTGACAGGACAGAGCATTGCACGTCGACGGAACCGTATCGATCCAAATCAACGGTGAGCATCGCCGCGTCCGGGCCGGCATGACGCTGGCGGAACTGGCGAGCGAACTGGGCTTCGCGCCGGAGAAGGTGGCGGTGGAACGCAATCTGGCGGTGGTGCCGCGCTCCACCCTGGCGCAGGTGCGCGTCGAGGATGGCGACGAGCTGGAGATCGTGCATTTCGTGGGCGGCGGCGACCATCCGGTCGCGGGGGACGGCGACGTCCTGGTGACGGATGCGGATAGCTGGACGGTGGCGGGCAAGACTTTTCGCTCGCGGCTGATCGTCGGCACGGGGAAATACAAGGATTTCGAGCAGAATGCGGCGGCGGTCGCGGCTTCGGGGGCGGAAATCGTCACCGTGGCGGTGCGGCGCGTCAATGTGTCGGACCCCAAGGCGCCGATGCTCACCGACTTCATTGACCCAAAGAAGATCACCTATCTGCCCAATACGGCGGGCTGCTATACCGGCGAGGAAGCGATCCGCACGCTGCGGCTGGCGCGGGAGGCGGGCGGCTGGGATCTGGTGAAGCTGGAAGTGCTGGGCGAGGCGCGGACGCTCTATCCCGACATGGTCGAAACGCTGCGGGCGACGGAGATTCTCGCCAAGGAGGGCTTCAAGCCCATGGTCTACTGCGTGGACGACCCGATCGCGGCCAAGCGGCTGGAGGATGCGGGCGCGGTGGCGATCATGCCGCTGGGCGCGCCGATCGGGTCGGGGCTGGGCATCCAGAACCGCGTGACGATAAGGCTGATCGTGGAGGGGACCAGGCTGCCGGTGCTGGTCGATGCGGGCGTGGGCACGGCATCGGAAGCGGCGGAGGCGATGGAACTGGGCTGCACCGGCGTCCTCATGAACACCGCGATTGCCGAGGCGAAGAACCCGGTGCTGATGGCCGCCGCGATGAAGGCGGGGGTCGAGGCCGGGCGGATGGCCTATCGCGCCGGGCGGATGGGCAAGCGCATGTATGCCGACCCGTCCAGTCCGCTCGCAGGGTTGATCTAAAGCTTCGGGGGCGAGCCCAGATCGAGTTCTGTCGCCCGGTCGAAAATGGTGAGGACGAGCGGATCGGACTCGGCCGCGCGCACCGCGACCCGGAATTCGACCGATGGCATGACCGGGGCGCCCGGTATCGGCACCAGCGTGCCGTCGGCCATATGCTGGCGGACCATGGGATGCGGGAAAATGCCGATGCCGCCGCCTTCCAGCGCGATGTCGATCATCGTGCGCATATTGTTGCACAGGTTCACTGAGCGCCAGCCAAGGTCGGACGCGGCAATCGCCTCCTTCATGATATTATAGAGCGGCGACAGGCTGGACAGGGACCAGATGGGCATTTTCGCTGTGTCGGGGGCGTCGGCGGGTGTCTTCCGCATCGCGGCCACGGTGGCGGGGCTGGCCAGCCACAGCAGGCCGACATCGCCGATGGGCGCCGTGCGCAGCATGGGATGGGCGATCTGCCCGGCGGCGAAGGCGATGTCGGTTCGCCCGGCGATAAGCTGCTGGATCAGGTCGGCGGTAAGGGCGATCTCCACGTCCAGCGAGACGCGGGGCAAGTCCCGGTTCAGCACGGCAACGAAGCCGGGCAGGCAACTGGCCGCCGCTATCTCGCCCGCGCCGATGCGCACCACGCCGGTCGCGCCTGCAATGTCGCTGCATCCCATCAATACGCCCTGGAATCGCGCCCAGAGCGGTTCGCTTTCGCGGACCAGTTCGCGCCCCGCCGGGGTCAGGGTCATTGTCCGCCCCTCCCGCCGGAAAAGCGCGGTTCCCAGATGATTTTCCAGTTCCCGCACGCGCGCGGAAATGGCAGGTTGCGTCGTGTTCAATCGTTCCGCCGCAGCGGCAAAGGTGCCCAGCCGCGCGATCCAGAGCAACGTTTCAAGATGGTAGAAAGCAATCCGATTGATAGACATCGCTTGTGCATAACGCAAAAAACAAATCATTGGTATTGATGATTTGACGTGCCTAAGACGGCGATGATTGGGAAAGGAAGGACGCAGATGGTCGAGAAGCTTTACCCTGACGCCGCGTCGGCGCTGGACGGACTGCTGTTCGATGGAATGCATCTGTGCGCGGGCGGTTTTGGCCTGTGCGGCATTCCTGAAAGGCTGATCGACGCGATCCGCGATTCGGGGGTGAAGGATCTGACCATCGCCTCCAACAACGCCGGGATCGACGGCGAGGGGCTGGGCAAGCTGCTGCGCACGCGGCAGGTGAAGAAGATGATCTCCAGCTATGTGGGCGAGAACAAGGAGTTCGAGCGGCAATATCTGGCCGGGGAGCTGGAGGTCGAGTTCTGCCCCCAGGGCACGCTGGCGGAGCGTTGCCGGGCGGGCGGCGCGGGCATTCCGGGCTTCTACACCAGGACCGGCGTCGGCACCGCCGTGGCCGAGGGCAAGGAGGTCAGGAGCTTCGACGGGCAGGATTATATATTGGAGCGCGGCATCTTCGCCGATGTGGCGATCGTCAAGGGCTGGAAGGCCGACGAGAGCGGCAACCTCATCTTCCGCAAGACGGCGCGCAATTTCAACCAGCCCATGGCGACGGCGGCGAAGGTCTGCGTGGCGGAAGTGGAGGAGGTGGTGCCGACCGGCAGCCTCGATCCCGATGCGATCCATCTGCCCGGCATCTACGTCAAGCGCATGATCGTGGGCGCGCCCTATGACAAGAAGATCGAGTTCCGCACCGTCCGCCAGAGGGAGGCCGCATAATGCCCTGGACCCGTGACGAGATGGCCGCCCGCGCCGCGAAGGAACTGAAGGACGGCTTCTACGTGAACCTGGGCATCGGCATTCCGACGCTGGTGGCGAACCATATTCCGGCAGGCGTGGAAGTCACGCTGCAGTCGGAGAACGGCATGCTGGGCATCGGCCCCTTTCCCTATGAGGGGGAGGAGGACGCCGACCTCATCAATGCGGGCAAGCAGACGATCAGCGAATTGCCGCAAAGCTGCTATTTCTCCAGCGCGGACAGCTTCGCCATGATCCGGGGCGGGCATATCGACCTCACCGTGCTGGGCGCGATGGAGGTTTCGGAGAATGGCGACATCGCCAACTGGATGATCCCCGGCAAGATGATCAAGGGCATGGGCGGCGCGATGGACCTGGTCGCGGGCGTCAAGAAGATCATCGTCGTCATGGAGCACACGTCCAAGGACGGCAGCCCCAAGTTCATTCCGGCCTGCACCCTGCCGCTGACCGGCAGGAATGCGGTCGACATGATCGTCACCGACCTTTGCGTCTTCCAGCGGCCCGACCATGACAGCCCGTTCCGTCTCGTCGAGCTTGCTCCAGGCGTGACGGCGGAGGAAGTCGCCGCTAAGACAAGCGCGCATTATCTGGCTTAGAGCGGAGATCCGAGCGAATCGGATCGCCGCTCCAGGTCCTTGTTCACCGCGATTTCCCGGCCGGCATCGGTCCGGTCGCATGGAAATCGCTTCGGGGAAGCATGATGAGCCTTGAGGGCACTTATGACGAGGGCAATGTCTTTGCCCTGATCCTGGCAGGGAAAATCCCGTCGACCAAGCTTTATGAGGACGAGCATACATATGCCTTCCTCGACATCCAGCCGCAGTCCAGGGGGCACAGCCTGGTCATTTCCAAATGGTCGAAGGCGCGCAACATATTGGAAGTCGAGGACGAGGCGCTGGCGCAGGTGATGGCGACGGTGAAGAAGGTCGCCAACGCCACCCGCAGGGCGCTGGACCCCGACGGCATCCATGTCGCGCAGTTCAACGGCGCGCCGGCCGGGCAGACCGTGTTCCACCTGCATTTCCATATCGTGCCCCGCTGGGAGGGGCAGCCGCGCGGCTTCGTCGCCCATGCGCAGGGCGATTTTGCCGATCCGGAGGAATTGCGGAAGCTGGCCGAAGAGATTTGCGCCCAGTTCTGATGCGCCAGACCGTCGTGAAAGCGCCCTGACATGGCGCTAAAGCCCTTCAAGGCCCCCGGCGCGCGGCTGGCGCTGCGCGCCAAGCGGGAAAGCCGGCGCTTCGTCGGCGGCAGCCGGTCGGCGGAGATCGTTCTCGACATCTCGCGGCTGCTCTCCCGCAGTTTCCACGCCGCACCGACCGGGATCGACCGGGTCGAGTTCACCTATGCCCGCGAACTGCTGGAGCGGATGCCGGACCGGCTGGCCTTCGCCGCCGTGCATCCGGCGGGCGGCTATTACGGGCGGCTGAAGGATGCGGCGGTGCGCCAGTTCCTGGCCTTCACCGCGGCGCGTTGGCGCAATGTGGAGCAGGTGGACGAGCGGGAGAGCAAGGCGGCCGTGATCCGCCACCTGATCGCGCTGCGCCCGCGCCCGGTGCCCGCGGCGCGGGGGCCGCGCATCTATCTGCAGGTGTCGCCCCATCATCTGGACGACGCCGATCAGGTCGGCGCGATCCTGCGGGCGGAGGGGGCGCGCTTCGTGACGCTGGTGCATGACGTCATTCCGCTGACCCATCCCGAATTCGCCCGGCCGCAGGGCGCGCAGGAGCATCTGAAGCGGGTGCGGACCATAGACCGCTATGCCGACGGCATCATCGGCAACAGCCAGGCGACCATCGACGCGCTGGCGCCGCATCTCAAGCGCGGGCTGCAGGGGCGGACGATCCGAGTGGCGCATTTCGGCGCCGACGCGCCCGACATGGTGGTGGCGGGCGGCCATGACGTGCCCGATCGGCCCTATTTCGTCTATATCTCGACCATCGAGCCGCGGAAGAACCATCTGCTGCTGCTCAACATCTGGCGGCGGCTGGTGGAGAGATGGGGCGACCAGGCGCCGGTGCTGGTGCTGATCGGGCGGCGCGGCTGGGAAAATGAGAATGTCGTCGACATGCTGGAGCGGGCGGAAATCCTGCGCGGCCATGTGATCGAGGCGGGCAGCGTGCCGGACAATGAGATGAACGCGCTGGTCGCCGGGGCGCGGGCGATGCTGATGCCCTCCTTCGAGGAAGGCTATGGCATGCCGGTGATCGAGACGCTGTCGGCGGGCGTGCCGGTGATCTGCAGCGACATCGTCGCGCATCGGGAGGTGGGCGGCGACGCGCCGGATTATCTCGATCCGCTGGACGGCCTGGGCTGGCTGAGGGCCATAGAGGCGTACAGCAGGACGGATTCGCCCGAACGCGCGGCGCAGCTTGCCCGGATCGCGGCGTGGCGGGCGCCGACATGGGGGGATTATTTCGACATCGTCGCCGACATGCTGGACGAAATGACGGTTCGCGCTTCCGCTTGACGTCCCTGTGCCGGGCGATCACAGAAGCTGTTGTATGGATTGCGTTTTCGAATGGCTGAAGCGTCGCTCCATTCGCGCTAATATAGTCGTGACAGGGGACGGCTTTTCAACGTGAACGCGACTCCATTTCTGCGCTCGCCCCCCTTTCCGGGCATCGCCCCCGCGACGGCGGCGATCAGCCGCATGCGGCGCGACGGCGAAGCGCCCCCCACCATTTCCGACGCCGTGCTGGACGCCCTCGCCGAGGCGCGGGTCGGTGGCATATTCTGGGGTCATCGGCCCGCCGGCATCAGGCTGGTCGCGCGAGCGGGCGTGGCCGTCCCGCAGGCCATGTTGGACGGGCTGGCGCGGCGGGAAATCGGCATGGTGGGAAAGGCGCTGCGCGGCGCGGACTCCGGCCCCGGCTCCTTCCCCGACCCCGGTCATGCCTTGCCGGAACCGACCGACCTCTGGACGCTGGTCGCGGGCGCGGCCTCCGTGCATGCGGAGGCGGGCGACGAGCTGGCGATCATCGCCGGGCTGCTGCACGTGCCGGTCTTCGGCGCGGACGGGGTCGCCATCGAGCCGGCGGTCCTGCGCGACGGCGCCCGTGCCGCGCTGGCGGCGGCGACCTATCGCGACTGTTTCAGCGGCGAGGACGCCGATGCCGCGCAGGCCGTGGCCCAACTGGCCGATTGGCGGCGGCATCTGGACGGCAATCACGGCATCGCGGCGGCCAGCGGCATGGCCTGGTGGAAGCGGGAGGCGATCCGGCGGTTCCTGTGGGACGGCGTGCGGTCGCCGCCATTCCTGCCGGAGCACAGGGGCCTGCGGCGGGCCGCCCGGCAGGGAGGCGCGCTTGCGGTCTGGCCGTCGCGCGTGACGCCCGGCACCATGGAGGAGGCGCGTCGGCAGGGCGTGACCGTCGCCCGGGTGGAGGACGGCTTCCTGCGGTCGAAGGGGCTGGGCGCGGCGCTGCATCCGCCCGGATCGGTGGTGATCGACCGGACGGGCATCTATTATGACGCGCGCTCGCCCAGCGACATGGAGGCGCTGCTGGCGAGCTGCGTCTTCACCCCCGCGCTGGAACGGCGGGCGGCGCGCCTGCGGGCGAGGATATGCGCTTCGGGCGTCACCAAATATGGCAGGGAGGGGGGGCGGATGATCGGCCTGCCCCAGGGCCGCCGGACGGTGCTGGCGGTCGGGCAGGTCGAGGACGATCTGTCGGTGGAATATGGCGGCGCGGGGGTGACGGGCAATCTCGACCTGCTGAAGCGCGTGCGCGGGGCCGAGCCGGACGCCCATATCGTCTATCGCCCGCATCCCGACGTGCAGGCGGGCCTGCGCAAGGGGCATCTGAGCGATGCCGCGGTGCTGGAGCAGGCCGACGCCATCGACACCGGGTCGCCGCTGATGGAACTGGTGCAGGCGGTGGACGAGGTCCATGTCCTCTCCTCCCTCACCGGGTTCGAGGCGCTGATGCGCGGGCGGCCGGTGACGGTCCACGGCATGCCCTTCTACGCCGGCTGGGGGCTGACCCGCGACCTGGCGGCGGCCAATGGACGGCGCGGGCGTCGGCTCTCCCTGGATCAGCTTGTCGCCGGGGCCTTGATTCTCTATCCACGCTATCTGGACCCGGTCACGCGCTTGCCCTGCGGACCTGAAATCATGGTCGAACGTTTGGCAAGCGGGGCGCCGGCCCCGGTGTCATGGTTGATTCGACTGCGGACTTTACAGGGGAAGTTGCAGAGATTTATGACTTTGTCCGCCGAGTATTTCCATGGTTGACGCCCAGGCCAGAACCTTTCTCTTCCTCCAGGGACCGCATGGCCCCTTTTTCGCCATGCTGGCGGAGGCGCTGAGGGCGCGGGGGCACCGGGCGCTGCGCATCAACATCAATGGCGGCGACAAGGTGGACTGGCCGGGCGAGGGCGCGACCGACTATCGTGGGACGTTCCGCAACTGGCCGATCTTCTTCGACGACCATATCGTCCATCATGGCGTGACGGACCTGATCCTCTATGGCGACTGCCGCCCCTATCATGCCTCCGCCCACAAGATGGCGCGGCTGCGCAACCTGCGCGTCCATGTGGTGGAGGAAGGCTATATCCGCCCCGATTTCCTGACGCTCCAGGAGGATGGGGTGAACGGCAACTCGACCCTGCCGCTCGACCCCGAATGGTATCTGGAGCAGGCCAGGGCGCTGCCGCCGGAGGATAATGGGCGGGAACCGCAAATCCCCTCCACCTTCCGGCAGCGGGCCTTCAACACCGGGCGCAACGGCATGGCGTCGGCGCTGATGCGGCCTGCCTTTCCCTTCTATCGCACGCACCGGCCCAACAGCTTCCTGTGGGAGACGGTCGGCTGGTTCAAGAAGCTGAACCTGCGCCAGGCGGAACGCGGCAAGTCGCGGGAGCAGTGGTCGGCGGTGTGCGACCGGCCCTATTTCGCTCTGCCGCTCCAGCTCGATTCCGACTATCAGATCCGCGTCCATTCGCCCTTCGGCACGATGCGCGCCGCCTTGCGCTTCGTAATCAAGAGCTTCGCCGCCCATGCGCCCGCCAACACCGCCCTGGTGGTGAAGCGCCATCCGCTCGATCCCGGACTGGTCGCCTGGGGCCGGCTGACGCGGCGGCTGGCGGCGCAATATGGCGTCGCGGACCGGGTCTTCTACCTGGCCGACTGGGACATTGCCGAAGTGGTCGACAGGTCGCTGGGCGTGGTGACGGTCAACAGCACGGTGGGCACGCTGGCGCTCAACGCCGGAAAGCCGGTGGTCGTGCTGGGCCACGCGGTCTACAAGGTGCCGGGCGTGGTGCATCGGCGTTCGCTCGACGAATTCTGGTCCGCGCCGGGCGCGCCCGACATGGCGCTCTATTCCGCGTTCCGCCGGGTGCTGATCGACCGTTGCCTGATCCGGGGCGGCCTGCTGAGCGAGGAAGGGCTGCGGATGCTGGTGGACAATGCCGTGGAGCGGCTGACCCGTCCCGCCCCTTCGCGGGCCGAGCCGCGGCTGGTCCATGATCGTCGGCCCGCCCGGGCAGCCCAGCGCTAGGGGCGCGTGCCGCAGCAGGACGATCCGCCCGGCCCGCCGGCGCCTTTGGCCTCCGGCGCGAGTTCGCGCGTCTGGCGCGTGGGCGAGGGGCGCGTGGCCAAGATATTCCACGCCGCCGTGTCGGAGGAGATGATCGCCCGCGAGGTGGAGGCGGCGACGCTGGCGGCGGAGGCGGGCCTGCCGGTCGCCAGGCCGCTGCGACGGCTGGACATGGCGGAAGGACGGGCGATCCTCTATCCCGAAGTGACCGGGCCGACGCTGATGCGGCGCATGCGGCTGCGGCCTTTGCAATCGGGGTCATGCCTGCGCGAGATGGCGGCGCTGCACCGGCGGATTCACGGGCAGGCCGCGCCGGGCCTGCGTTCCCTGCGGCAGGTGTTGCGCACGGACATCCTCTATGGCCCGGCGGATCGCGGCTTGCAGGAGGCGGCGGTGGCGCTGCTGGACGGACTGCCGGAGGGCGACCGGCTGCTGCACGGCGATTTTCACATCGGCAATATCCTGCTGTCGCCTTCGGGCATGGTGGCGATCGACTGGTCGAAGGCGGCGCGCGGCGACTTCGTGCCGGACCTGCTGCGGACGGAGATGCTGCTGCGCTTCGGCGAGGGGCCGCAGGATCGGTTGACCAACATGGCGCGGGACTGGGCGGCGCGCCATTATGCGGCCAGCTACAGGCGGCTCGCCCCGGCGCTGGAGCATGGCGCGGAATGGCGGGCGGTCGTGGCGCTGGCCTGGCTGCGGGCGCGGGCGCCGGTCAGGCAGGCCGCTTTCCTGGCCTATTTGAACCGGGCGCTGGCGGAGGCGGGCCTGCCCCCCTACAGCGCGACGATGTGATCGGCCAGCCGTTCGACCTCCGCCCGGTCGTGGCTGACATAGAGCATCGGCATGGCGAGATCGCGCTTCATCCGTTCTATCACGGTCAGGATTTCCTCGCGCCGGGCCGGGTCGAGCGAGGACAGTGGCTCGTCCAACAGCAGGAACCGGGGGCCGGAGAGCAGCGCCCGCCCGATGGCGACGCGCTGCGCCTCGCCGCCGGAGAGGGTGGCGGGCCAGCGGTCGAGCAGATGGCCGATGCCCAGAAAGTCCATGACCGCGTCGAACGGCAGCGGCGCCTCGCCATGGCGGCCATAGAGCAGATTGGCGCGCACGCGCATGTGCGGGAACAGGCGTCCGTCCTGGAAGACATAGCCGGCGCGCCGCCGGGCGGCGGGAATGTCGATGCCCGCGCCGCTGTCGAACAGCGTCTCGCCCGCCACGGAGATACGGCCGCTGTCGGGCGTCGATATGCCCGCGACCATGTTGAGGATGCTGGTCTTGCCCGCGCCGGAGGGACCGAAAAGGGCGACGAGGCCCGCGCCCGCCTCTGCCCGCAGGCGGATTTGGCGGTCCGCGATGCGATGGTCGACGGCGATTTCAAAGGACATGGTTGGTCCTTCCGCCGCTCGCCCGGCGGGCCAATGCCTCCGATGCGACCAGCGCCCCCAAGGACAGCAGGATCGAGATGATGGCGAGCCGGGTGACCGCCGATTCGGCGCCCGGCATCTGCAGCGCGGAATAGATGGCGATGGGCAGGGTGCGGGTTTCGCCCGGAACATCGGAAACGAAGGTGATGGTCGCGCCGAACTCGCCGATGGAGCGGGCGAAGCCGAGCACCAGTCCCGCCACTATGCCCGGCAGCGACAGCGGCAGCGAAATGGTGAGGAAGACGCGCCACCGACCCGCGCCCAGCGTCTGCGCGGCCTGTTCCAGCCGCCGGTCGATGCCCTCTATCGACAGCCGCATCGCGCGCACCATCAGCGGCATCGCCATGATCGCGGAGGCAAGCGCCGCGCCGGTCCAGCGGAACATGAAGCCGATGCCCAGCATCTGTTCGAACAGCCTGCCGAGCGGGCCGTTCGCGCCGAAGAGGAGCAGAAGCAGCCATCCGGTGACGACCGGCGGCACCACCAGCGGCAGGTGGACGAGCGCGTCGACGAGCAGCTTGCCGGGGAAGCGCCAGCGGGCGAGCAGCCAGGCGAAGGCGAAGGCGACCGGCAGCATCAGCCCGACCGCCACCAGGCTGACCCGGAGCGACAGCGCGACGATGCCCCATTCATCGGCAGAGAGGATCATGCCGCCCTCTTTCGGTCAGGATAGGGGAAAACACCAGCCCCCCGTCATATCCCGCTCATCGGCATTGCATCGGTCGAGGCCAGAGGGCAAAGCCGGACAGCCCTTCAAGCCGGAGCATGCGCATGAAAGACCTGATCGCCTTCGACCTCGACGGAACGCTGGCGGAGAGCAAGCAGCCGCTGGGCGAGGCGATGGGCGACGCCCTGGCCCGGCTGTTGCAGGTGGCGCATGTCGCGGTGATCTCCGGCGGGGACTGGCCGCAATTCGACAAGCAGGTGGCGAGCCGCCTGCCGGAACGGGCCGACCGTTCGCGCCTGTGGCTGATGCCGACGACGGGGACCAAGCTCTACATCCATCGCGACGGGCAGTGGACGCCGGTCTATGCCGAACTGTTCGAGGAGGCGCAGAAGCAGGCGATCCTGGCGGCGTTCGACGCCTCGCTGGAGGCGACGGGCTTCGTGCCGGAACAGGTGTGGGGCGAGCGGATAGAGGATCGCGGCAGCCAGATCACCTTTTCCGCGCTGGGCCAGCAGGCGCCGATCCATGCCAAGGAGGTGTGGGATCCCGACTTCGCCAAGCGCAAGGTGATCCAGGCCGACCTGCGCCAGCGCCTGCCGGGGCTGTCGATCAACATGGGCGGGGCGACCTCCATCGACATTACGCGGGAGGGGGTGGACAAGGCCTATGGCCTGAAGAAGCTGCGCGACGCGAGCGGGATCGCGCTGGAGGCGATGATGTTCATCGGCGATGCGATCTTCCCCGGCGGCAACGACTATCCGGCGAAGCAACTGGGGCTGGACACGGTGCGGGTGCGCGATCCGCAGGAGACGCTGGCGGTGATCGACGCGATCGTCGCCTGTCAGAGGTGATGGCGTAAGATTGGACATGCATCATGTTCCTGCGAAGGCAGGAACGCAGTCGTGCCGTTGGAACTGGGCTGTTGCCTTCGCAGGAGCACGAATTTCTCATGATCTGCCGGAGTATCAAGGTCGGCTGAAACCATGGCGCACCAAGATGCTCTGCCCGGCTCGCGATAGCAGGAAGCGGCGGAAGCCCTCCGCCTCCGGGTTCCGGCTCGCGGTCAGGCGGGCGATGGGATAGCGGATCGGCGCATGGCTGCCCGCCGGGAAGACGCCGACCACCACGACCCCCTTCGATGCGCGGGCGTCGGTCGCGTAGACGACGCCCAGCCGCGCCTCGCCCCGTTCCACCAGGGTCAGGGCGGATCTCACATTGCCGCCCAGCGCCAGCCGGTTCGCCACGCTGGGCCACACGCCCAGCGCGCTGAGCGCCGCCTTGCCATATTTGCCCGCGGGCACGCTGTCCGGATTGGCCATGGCCAGCCGGGAGTCGCCCAGCGCCCTGGCGATCGGCATGCCGCGGGCGATCCGAAGCCGCAGCGGCGCGCGCGCGGGGGCGACAAGCACCAGCCGGTTGCCCGCCATGTCGGCCCTGCTGCCGCGCCGGACGAATCCGGCCTTCTCCACATCGTCCATCCAGCCTTCGTCGGCCGACGCGAACAGGTCGGCCGGGGCGCCGCCCCTGATCTGCCGGGCGAGGGCGGAGGAGGCGGCGAAGGACAGGACCGGCCGGGCATGGCGCCGCGCCGCCCAGGCGTCGGCGGCGGCGGTCATCGCCTCCTGAAGGCTGGCGGCTGCCAGCACCAGCGGGCCGCGCTGCTGCGCCATGGCCGGGACCGGCAGCATATGGACGACCATGGCGATGGACGCGAGGGCGCGGAGAATCGGTTTCGGCATGACCCTTGTCCTGCCAGCAGCGCGCCCTTTTGTCTTGCCCCGCCATCGGTTAAGCCGGAGCGCATGACGATGTTTCCGACCCCGCCGGTTCCGGCCTGATCGCGCCGTGGCGGTCATTCGCTCGCTTTGCGGCCAATGCGGCGTGGGCTGCGGCATCCGCGCCGTGACCGGCGAGGGGCGCGAGGCGCTGATAGAGGGCGATCCCGTGCATCCTGCCAATGGCGGCCTGCTCTGCACCCGCAGCGAAGCGTTGAAGGACATGTTCCCGCTGGACGGGCGGCTGTTGCGGCCGATGGTGGACGGCCGCGTCGCCGGTTG
The DNA here is from genome assembly GCF_037101235.1 of Sphingobium sp. TA15. Taxonomy (NCBI): domain Bacteria; kingdom Pseudomonadati; phylum Pseudomonadota; class Alphaproteobacteria; order Sphingomonadales; family Sphingobiaceae; genus Sphingobium; species Sphingobium sp. TA15. Next base: position 2,577,094 of record NZ_AP025355.1, on the reverse strand, counting down.
GGACCGGGCCATCGACCAGGCGGCGCGCCGCCTGTCCGCCGTCATCGCCCGCCACGGTCCGGGCAGCGTGGCGATGCACGTGCCGGGCGGCCTGCTGACCGAAGACTATTATGTCGCCAACAAGCTGATCAAGGGCTTCGTCGGTTCCGCGCATGTCGAAGCGCCGTGCAGCGATGCGGGCGGCATGGCGGCGGCGCAGCGCGCCGCCTTCGGCGAGGATGTGACGCCCGCCGCCTATGAGGATCTGGCGCAGGCGGACATGCTGTTGCTGCTGGGCGTGCCGACCGCCCGCCGCCATCCGGTGCTGCACGAAAGGATGGCCGAGGCGCGGGCGGAGCAGGGCGCGCGCCTGATCCTGGTCGCGCATGCGGACGACGGGCAGGAGGTCGAGGCCGATGAGCGGTTGAACGTCGCGCCGGGCAGCGAAGCGATGCTGTTGAACGGGCTGCTGCTGCATTGCCATGACCATGGTGCGCTGGACCGGAAATTCATGGAACGCAGCCTGTCCGTGCCGGCGGATTTCTGGGCGGGGCTGCGCCGGGGACATGACCTCTGGTCGGTGGCCCGCGCCTGCGGACTGGCGCCGGGCGAGGTGCGCGCCTTTTACGATCAGGTCGCGGCGGCGCCCCGGCTGGTGACGCTGTTCAGCCCGCAGGGACAGGGTGAGGAGGCGCGTCGCCTGTCGGCCGCCATCCTCAATTTCCATCTGGCGACCGGGCGGATCGGCAAGGCGGGCGCGGCGCCCTTCGCCGTGACGGACGCGGGCAACGGCATGGGCGCGCGGGAAGTCGGATGCCGCGCCGGAGAACTGGCCGCGCACCGGGATTTTTCGGCCCAGGCCCTGGCGGAGGTCGGCCGCTTCTGGGGCGCGGCGCGGCTGGCGGACCGGCCGGGGATGTCCGGCGCGGCGCTGGCGCGGGCGGTGGAGGCGGGGCATGTCAAGGCGCTGCTGATGATGGGCGGCCTGCCTTCGGCGTCCCATCCGATCCGCGGCCTGATGGGGCAGGTGCCGCTGGTCATAGCGACGACGCCATGGAGCGAGCCGGAAATCGAGTCGCTGCGCATGGTCGCGCTGCCGTCGCCGCTGTGGGTCGAGAAGGACGGGACGCTGACCGGCGCCGACCGGCTGATCAGCCGACAGCGCCGGCTGTTTCCCCTGCCCGGAGAGGCGAAGCCCGACTGGTGGATATTCACCCGGATCGCGCAGGCCATGGGCTGGCGCGAGGCCTTCCATTATGAGCGCCCCGCGGAAATCTATCGCGAGCATGTGCGGCTGACCGCCTATCGCAATGAGGGGGGGCGGCTGCTGAACCTCAAGCGGCATGCGCCGATTTCCAACCCGGCCTATGACGAGCTGACGCCGTGGCGCTGGGGGGAGGTGCCGTTCGACGAAGGGCGTTTCCCGACGCCGGACGGGAAGGCGCGGCTGATCGCCCTTTAAGGTGTGTGGGGATTCAGCCCATGGCGGGCTGCAAATAGCGGCTTTCTGCGCTTCCGGTGCTCACGTACTTAAGTACGCTGCGCGCCGGTTCTCGAATTCCACTATTTTCGCCGCGCCCTGAACTGAATCCCCACACACCCTAAGGCTTGTTGAGATTCATCGAGAGTTGATGACGGCACTGGCGAGATAGATCATGGCTGAGAAGCTCTGATCGGTCTTGTCGGAACGCATGGCGATTCGTTTGAACTCCTTGAGTTTGCAGAAGAAGTTCTCGATGAGGTGACGCCATTTGTAGAGTTCTGCGTCGATCCGGCGCTTGCTGGCCCGTCCGGGATGCTGTGAGATCACGACCCTTGCGCCCCGCGCGTCGAGTTCAGCAATGATGGCGTTGGTGTCGAACGCCTTGTCGGCCATGAAGCCAGCGAAGGCGAGGTTCTCGATGAGGGGCGGGACACCTATGATGTCGCAGCGCTGACCCGGTAGCAGCACGAAGCGAACGAGATTGCCCAAGGCATCCGTGAGTGCGACGATCTTGGTGGTCATGCCGCCCTTCGACCGCCCTATGGCCTGGCTTTGAGTCCCCCTTTTGCGCCCTGGCCGTGGCGGTGGACCTTGACGATCGTGCCATCGACCATTGCAAACTCCATGTCTGGATCATCCGACGCGGCGTCGAAAAGCCGTTGGAAAACATCGGCTTTCACCCAATCCCGATAGCGCTTGAAGATCGTGTTCCACTTCCCGAATGCAGCCGGAAGATCACGCCATGGACTGCCCGTGCGCGCAATCCACAACACCGCCTCCAGAAATAGCCGATTGTCGTGGCCGCTCCGACCCGGATCGCTTGCCTTGCCAAGACAATATGGCGCCATCTTTGCCCACTGATCGTCCCGAAGGACAAGTCGTTCAGCTTCCATCACAAACTCCTTCAAGGAGCTTGAATCAGATCAAAGCCTAAAGGGGAATCCTGAATCTCAACAAGCCTTAGAGCGATTTCCAAGTGATCGGAACCGATCGCCGGTTAAGAAATCGGGGGAAACAAAGAAACCAGAGTGGCGATCTGATTCAATCAGATCGAAACGCGCTCCAGGAGTCCCCAACCCAGGGTGTGTGGACAAATTCGGAATGTCGGGAAATGGCCAGTTGCGGTCATTAGTTTCCCGTCACCCCGGGCTTGACCCGGGGTCCCGCTTTCTTTCTGAGTCCGCGCCCAGCCCAAGGCAGCGGGACCCCGGATCAAGTCCGGGGTGACGAATAGGGGGAGCGGTGACGAATAGGGGAATGACGGCTTCCCACTCAAATCACTCAGTCCGGCGAGTCTTGAATTTGTCCGCGCTGCCTAGGACCGCTGAGCCGCGATTGCGCGGAGATGCTCCAGCAGCGCGTCGCCATTGGCGGTCCAGGTGAAGCGCAGGGCCGCTTCGCGCACCGCTTCCCGGTCGGGCGGGTTGGTCAATATGGCGCTGATGGCGTCGGCGAGCGCTTCGGGTTCGCGGGCGACGATCAGTCCCGCCTCCGGCCGGTCGAGCAGTTCGCGGGCGCCGCCGACATCGCTGATCACGACGGGGGTGCCGCAGGCCAGCGCCTCCACCCAGGCATTGGCCAGCCCCTCGGACGAGGAGGGGAGCGCCATGACGTCGGCGGCGGCGTAGATGCGCGGCAGGCGGTCGTGCGGCACCGACCCCAGAAAGCCGATTCGCCGGTCGACGCCCAGTTCCTCCGCCTGCCTTTCCAGCGCCCGGCGATATTGCCCCTGGCCGGCGAACAGCAGCGTGACGCCCGGCAGGTGCGGCAGCGCCCGGACCAGCAATTCCTGCCCCTTGCGCGGAATGAGCGCGCCGACGCACAGCACCACCGGCCCTTCGAAGCCCAGGCTTTCCTTCGCGGCGGCGCGGTCGCTTATCTCGAATCGGTCGAGGTCGACCCCGGTATAGTGCACCCGGATCTTCTCCGCATCGATGCCCATGCGCGCCATCGACCGGCGCATCGCGTTCGACACCGCGAGCAGCCCGGCGGCATCGTCGGCGGCGCGCTTCACCATCTTGCGCGTGCCCCGGCGCGTGCCCCAATAATGGATGTCCGCGCCGCGCGCCTTCACCGAATAGGGAATGCCGAGGGCGCGGGACAGGCGCTGCGCCACCGGGCCGTCGGGGAAGAAGAAGCTGGCGTCGATGACGTCGAAGGGCTGCTGCGCATGGAGGCGCCGGACCAGCGGCAGGATGGCGCGGGTCATGCCGTGGACGTTGAAGCGGCCGCCGAATTTGGGGATGATCGGAAAGACCGGGCGGTGGACGGTCAGATCCTTCCACCGTTCCTTGGCGGGCAGGGCGCGCAGGGCGGCATAGCGCTTCGCCTTCGACAGCGGCCAGGGCGGAATGCCCAGCGGCGCGACCACCGTGACCCTGACGCCGTCCCGGCTGGCCAGTTCGCGGGCCTGCCGTTCCACGAAGACGCCGAAATTGGGACGGCTCATGTCCGGGAACAGGGTGGACAGCATTAGGACGTTCAGCGTCATCGCATCTTCCTAGCGGGCGCTCATCAGGCGGCCCTGGTCGACGCAGCGTTAAGGATGAAACCGCCTTTGTCTACAGCCGTCTGACCAATTGGACCGCCACGGCGCCCCAAGGTGGGTCACTGATCACCTGCTGGCGGGTGCCGCTGCCCAGGGGAAGGACGTGCAGCCGGTCGTCCTCCCGCCCGATCAGCCGCCCGAACAGGAAGCGCCCGGCGTGGCGCGGCAACAGCAGGTCGCGGTTCAGCACGCTGGAAAATTCGTCCGGCATGATGCGGCGGCACCAGATTTCGTCACCGCTGCGGTAATCCCCGATGCTGCCCGACACCTGCACGCCCACCATCGCGTCGGCGGGGGCCGGGGGGGCGAGCGAAAGGGGACGGGTGGGCGCCCTTGCGCCCTCCGGCCCCAGCAGCGCGGCCACGGGCACCACATTCTGGCCCGGCAGCGCGACCAGTTCGGAGGAGGCGACGCCCAACGCGCGGGCGATGCGGTTCAGCCAGTTGACCGATACGGTTCGGGTGCCGGTTTCCAGTCGACCGATGGTCTGGGCCGTGGTGGGCGGGACGCACAGGGCGCCGACCTGTTCCAGCGTCAGCCCCTTGGCCTTGCGTACCTCCCGGATGCGGGTGATCATGCCATATCCTGTTTTACCTATTTGGTTTTAGTTCTTTCCTACAAACGAGCCGCCATGGCAAGTCCCCTCGCATCCGATTCCTGCAAGGAGAAGCGCCATGGCCACGCAATATGTCGAACGGATCATGGAGGATCCCTTTGGACGGGCGCAGAAGGTGGCGGTCAACCTGCACGAATCGCCCCTCGCCTGGCTGCATGCGCGGGGGCATTTGAGCGAGCGGCATTATCTGGCCGGCGACAGGCTGCGCGCCGATTGGGAGAAGGCGGGGCTGGGTCCGCGGGTCACGATGCGCTGGGACGCCGCGCCGGGGCGGCAGCGCGGCGGAGGCGCGGCGGCGCCCGAACCGGGCCTGGCGCAACTGTCCGCGCGGGAGCGGTTCGACGGCGCGATCCGATCGGCGGGGCCGGGCCTCGCCGATGTGCTGTGGCGGGTCGTCTGCGCGGGCGAGGGATTGAGTGCGGCGGAAAGGGCGCTGGGATGGCCGACGCGCGCGGGCAAGCTGGTGCTGACGCTGGCGCTGGATCGGGTGGCGGCCTGGTATCGGCTGAGCTGAAGCACGCTGCGTTGAATCGATCCGCCGCGTTCGTGCCGAGGGCTTGTCGAAGGGCTCAGCACGAACGGTTCCGAGCTATTGCACGCGGCCCAGTCGGAAGAGGGCGCTGCTGAATCTCCGGCAGCGCCCTCTTCGCAATGGTCGTTGTCCGTGGCGCGCCGGCTTACTGGGCGCGGGGCGCCGCCGCCGCCGCATTGGCGGGCAGGCCGCCGAGTTGCGTCACCAGCTTGGTATAGGCGTCGAGATAGGCGAGCACGATCACCTGGCCGATCTCCGTATTCTGGTAGCCGCCGCCGCCGGCCGCGGCCAGGCCGCCCATCCAGCCCGCGCCGCCGCCCGCGCCGAAGCTGAGGTCCGACTTGCGGGCATAGCCTTCCGTCAGCGCCTCTTCCTCGGTCGTGCGGGCGTTGACGATGGAGAGCGTCACATTGGCCTCGCTTTTCTTGATCGAGATGCCGCCGGCCAGCGCGCCGATCGTGCGGCCGCCCAGGAAGCCGCCGAGCATGCCGCCCAACGCGTTGCCGCCCGAATTCTTGTTGGAGGAGACGATGTCGGGCTGAAGATAATAGTCAGCCGCCTTCACCTGGCCCTTGCCCAGGTTCGACCCGGCCTGGAGTTCGCCGGAGTCGGCCATGGCGCGCTCCATATTGCGGCTGGCCATGGCGCGGCCGCGATTGACGATGCCGAAGCAGCCCGACTGCTGGATGAACACCTTGAGGATCGCCTCCGGGCTGCCCAGGTTCAATTCCCGCCACCACTGGTTGTCCGGGTCGACGATGGCAACCGTGCCGAGGCGCCGGGTGCAATGAGGAATTTCGGCGGTTTTCTTGGCCTGCTGCTGCCGGGCGGACGAGCCCTTGTCGGCGGCCATCGCCGGAGAAGCCGCGACAGCCAGGCCGGCTGCGGCAGCGACGAACTTCGCGAACACACGCATTGTCATGCACCCCTGAAAGTTGCTGAAGTCGTTTTGATTTTGTGGCGCCCCGATATTCGATCCAAGCTCTAGCACAACCGTGTCGCCGCGCAAGCAATGCGAATGGGTATCGCCGCTATTGCCCTCCATGCGCGATCCTGCTGACAGGCCCGCAAATGGCTGCTATCGGCGCGGCCATGACCGATCTCTCGCACATCCGCAATTTCTCGATCATCGCCCATATCGACCATGGCAAGTCGACCCTGGCCGACCGCCTGATCCAGCGCACCGGGGGCCTGACCGACCGGGAGATGTCGGCCCAGGTGCTCGACAATATGGATATCGAGAAGGAGCGCGGCATCACCATCAAGGCGCAGACCGTGCGCCTGGACTATGTCGCGAAGAATGGCGAGACCTATGAGCTGAACCTGATGGACACGCCGGGCCATGTCGACTTCGCCTATGAGGTGAGCCGGTCGCTGGCGGCGTGCGAGGGCGCGCTGCTGGTGGTGGACGCGGCGCAGGGCGTGGAAGCGCAGACGCTGGCCAACGTCTACCAGTCGATCGAGCATGACCATGAGATCGTGCCCGTCATCAACAAGATCGACCTGCCCGCCGCCGAGCCGGAGAAGGTGAAGGCGGAGATCGAGGAGGTGATCGGCCTCGACGCGTCGGAAGCCGTGCTGGCGAGCGCCAAGGCCGGGATCGGCATCGACGACATATTGGAGGCGGTGGTCGCCAAGATCCCCGCGCCCACGGGCGACCGGGACGCGCCGCTGGAGGCGATGCTGGTCGATAGCTGGTACGACCCTTATCTGGGCGTCGTCATCCTGGTGCGCGTCGTCAACGGCGTCATCAAGAAGGGCCAGAGCATCAAGTTCATGATCGGCGGCACCGAGCATCTGATCGACCGCGTCGGCTGTTTCCGGCCCAAGATCGAGCAACTGGGCGAACTGGGGCCGGGCGAGATCGGCTTCATCACCGCGCAGATCAAGGACATCAGCCAGACCCGCGTCGGCGACACCATCACCACGGTCAAGAATCCGGCGAAGGCGCCGCTGCCCGGCTTCAAGGAAGTGCAGCCGGTGGTGTTCTGCGGCCTGTTCCCGGTCGACGCCAATGATTTCGAGAAGCTGCGCGAATCGATCTCCAAGCTGCGGCTGAACGACGCCAGCTTCTCCTTCGAGATGGAGACGTCGGCGGCTTTGGGCTTCGGCTTCCGCTGCGGCTTCCTGGGGCTGCTGCATCTGGAGATCATCCAGGAGCGGCTGAGCCGGGAATATGACCTCGACCTCATCACCACGGCGCCGTCGGTGGTGTACGAGATTCACATGAATGACGGGACGGTGCGGCATCTGCACAATCCGGCGGACATGCCCGACGCCAACCATATCGACTATATCGAGGAGCCGTGGATCGAGGCGGTGATCTATTGCCCCGACGAATATCTGGGTTCGATCCTGAAGCTCTGCCAGGACCGGCGGGGCATCCAGAAGAACCTGACCTATGTCGGCGGGCGCGCGCAGGTGACCTATGAACTGCCGCTCAACGAGGTGGTGTTCGATTTCTACGACCGGCTGAAGTCGATTTCGCGGGGCTATGCCAGTTTCGACTATCATCAGATCGGGGCGCGGGAAGGCGACCTCGTCAAGATGAGCATCCTCGTCAACAACGAGCCGGTCGATGCGCTCAGCATGATCGTCCACCGGGGCAGCGCCGAATCGCGCGGGCGCGGCATGTGCGAGCGGCTGAAGGACCTGATCCCCCGCCACCTGTTCAAGATTCCGATCCAGGCGGCGATCGGCGGCAAGGTGATCGCCCGCGAAACGATCGCCGCGATGCGCAAGGATGTGACCGCGAAATGCTATGGCGGCGACATCACCCGCAAGAAGAAGCTGCTGGAGAAGCAGAAAGAGGGCAAGAAGCGGATGCGCGAATATGGGTCCGTCCAGATCCCGCAGGAAGCCTTCATCGCGGCGCTGCGCATGGGGGATGAGGGCTGAGGCAGACCGGAATAGGGTCGGCCTTCCCCATGACGGGTTTGATGGGGCAGTTCGCAGCGCTCGGATGTCGGATCATTCCGCCGTCAGATGGTGCCGGAACCAGGCGGCGGTTTCCTCCTCGCTCAGTTCTCCGGCGGCGAGAGCGAGCATCATGCCTATGGCGTCTTCCGGCGCGAAACGCAGAGCGACGCCGTTCAGAGCCAGGAACAGACGCGCAAGCACCCAGGCGGTGCGCTTGTTGCCGTCGACGAAAGGATGATTGCGCGCAATCCCGAAGGCGTATGCCGCCGCCAAGGCGCTAGGATCATCCTCGCCATAGGTCCAACGGTTGATTGGCCTTGCAAGGGCGGAGTCGAGCATTCCGGCATCGCGCACGCCCATGCCGCCGCCATGCTCGGCGAGCTGGCGGTCATGAACGGCATTGGCTATGTCGGTGTCGAGCCAGACCGGCTCTACCCTGTCGTCGGCGGCCATGAAGCAGGCTTACTGCGCCAGCACGCGCAGAATATCGCGATCCTCGCGCATGATCTGTTCGGCAAGAGCCATCTTCGCCTCGAAGTCGGGATTATTCGCGGTCAGCCGGATACCGTCGGGCGCTTCGCTGACATAAAGACTGTCGCCCAGGCCGACGCGTAGCCGCGCCAGCACCTCCTTGGGCAGGATGACTCCGGCGGAATTGCCGATCTTCGTGATCTTGAGCGGTGCGTTCATACAGATGTTATAACCATGATCCGGTCGCGGCGCAAGCCCGGCGGCCTTGACGGCGGCGGGGCGTCCATGGTCAATGCAGGGGTATCAGCGTCAGGGGACCGGCATGAGCGAGACATGGCTGTATGATGAGCATCCCGCGATGTTCCGCGCCCATCCCTTCCTGTTCCTGCTGCTGCTGATTTCCGTGGTCGGCATTCTGGCCATCGGCGTGTGGTGGGTGTTGCGCAAGGGCGAGCGGCTGGCGCTTTCCGACCGGGAAGTGCTGCTGGAGCGCGGCCTGCTCGCCAAGCAGCGGACGGAGATCGCGCTTTCCAGCATTCGCAGCGTGCGCATCACCCAGACGCTGGGCCAGCGCATCTTCAACGTCGGCAATGTGGAGCTGTTCAGCGCGGGCGACATGGCGGAAATCGCGATCAAATCCATGCCGCGGCCCGACCGCATCCGGGCGATCGCGGCTTCCCGCAATCTCGACCTGCTGCCCCAGCGGTAGGAATAGCCAACAGCCTCTTGACTTGACCGCATTTATTTCAACGATAGTGCAATAGCGAGAAGGGGCGCGTTGGAGCGCCCACGGCCAGCAGGAAGGACGCCGGAGGAACGCCGGTCCGCAGTGGCGCGGGCGGGTGATTGCAAGGGGTCGTCGTGCATGGGCTTGCGTGTGATGCCGTCGTTGCCGGAACTGACCGCGCAGCAGCAGGACGATGTCCGCCAGGCTTGCGGTTTCGCCTGCGTTCGATGTGGCGTGACCATCTATCGTTATCTGCGGCTGCCGGAGAGTCATGGGGTGACGCTGCTCTGCCCGACCTGTCATGGGCTGGTCGAGGAAGGGCGGCTGACGCCGATGCAGGTGCAGGGATTCCATGCCAATCCGGTCGTGCGGCAGCGCCATTTCGCGCGCGACCGCCTGCCCTTTTCGCCGGAACTGCCGACGCTGATCATGGGCGGCTCCCAATTGCTGAGGGACACGCCGATCCCGCTGACGCTGGAGGGCGAGCCGATCCTGATCTTCGCCCCGCCGCGCCGCAGCAATGGGGCGACGCGGATCAGCGTGCGCATGGGCGGCCCCGATGGCGAGCCGGTGCAGGTGGTGAACGGCAATGAATGGATGCCGACGGACGGTAGCTGGCATTTCCTGCTGCGCGGCGACCGCTACAGCATGATGGCGGCGCGGGGCGAGGGGCTGGCGGTGCTGCGCATCGTGGCGCGCAACCGGATCGCGGTGGAGCATCTGCGCACGACGATCAGGGGGCGCCGGCTGGAAGTGACGCCCGACTGGCTGGAGATCGACGGCAAGCGCTATGTCGGGCGGATCGGCAGCGGGACGTTGATCGGGCTGGAATGTTGATTGCCGTGGAAAACAGCGTGTTCCTGCGAAGGCAGGAGCCCAGTTCCAACACCTGATCTGGTCCTGCCTTCGCAGGAGCACGTGGTTTATTCCGTCCCGGACTTAGCCGCAGCGGGCGGAGGTGATCGCCATCTTGCCGTCATAGCTGACGGTCAGCCGGTCGGCGCGGAAATCCATGGTCATCGCCATGCCCGGCGCGCCCCAGCGCAGCGTGCGCGCGCCCGACGCCTTCAGCAATTCCGCTCCGGTCGCCGCGCTGGCGGTCTGGCCGAGGAAGCGGTCCAGCCCCTCGTCGCGGCACGGTCCCTCGGCGGCGGGCGGCTGCGCGGCGGGGCCTTTGCCGTTCGCGCCCGCGCAGGCGGCCAGAAGGGGAAGGAAAATCAACGCTGCCGTCCGCATCGTTCCTGACTCCTATTGCGTGCGGGTCATCTTGAGGCGGCCGTTCTTGACAGCGAAGGCCAGGCGACCCTCCACCAGGTCGACCGCGTCGCGGCCGAACTGTTCATAGCGCCAGCCTTCCAGGATGGCGAGGTCTTCCCGCACGCCGGCCGCCAGCGCGTCGATGTCGTCGCTGCGGGCGATGAGGCGCGCGGCGACGTTGATGTCGCGGGAACGGATTTTCAGCAGCAGCTTCAACAGGTCCGCCACCAGCGCGCCGTCCTTGCCCAGGCCCGGCCGCTTGGGGTCGCGCTCCGGCATTTCCTCCTTGGCGAGCGGCGCGTGGCTTGCCAGCGCCAGCATCAGGCGGTTGCCGATGTCGTTGGTCTTCCAGGTGGCGGACAGGCCGCGCACCTTGCCCAGGTCTTCCTGCGTGCGCGGCGGGTGGCTGGCGATGTCGGCCAGCGTCTCGTCCTTGACGATGCGGCCGCGGGGCAGGTTCTTGTCCTGCGCCTCCATCTCGCGCCATGCCGCCAGCGCCTTCAGGCGGCCCAGCACATCGGCCTTGCGGCTGGCGATGCGGACGCGCTGCCAGGCCTCTTCCGGCTTGTTCTCGTAATTGGACGGGTCGCTGATCCGCTCCATCTCCTGATCCAGCCAGTCGCCCCGGCCGGTGCGGCGCAGTTCCTCCAGCATCTTGGGGAATATCTGGATCAGGTAGGTGACGTCGCCGATCGCATAATCGATCTGCCGCTTGTCGAGCGGCCGGCGCGCCCAGTCGGTGAAGCGCGCGCCCTTGTCGAGTTGCACGCCCAGCCAGGCGTCGACCAGATTGCCGTAGCCGATCTGCTCGCCCAGTCCCAGCGCCATCGCCGCGATCTGCGTGTCGAACAGCGGATGGGGCGTCTTGCCGGTGAGGTTGTAGATGATCTCCAGATCCTGCCCGCCCGCGTGAAAGACCTTCAGCACGTCCTCATTGTCGACCATCAGGTCGAGCAGGGGCGACAGGTCGAGGCCGGGCGCCTTGGGATCGATGGCGGCCGCCTCATGCTCGTCCGCGACCTGCACCAGGCAGAGGTCGGGCCAATAGCTGTTTTCGCGCATGAATTCGGTATCGACCGCGATATAGGGCGACTTGGCGATCCGGGCGCAGAATTGGGCGAGAGTCTTGCTGTCGGTAATCAGCGGATGGATTTGCATATGGTCTTCGATCTTATTATGGGCTGGCCCGTCGCGCACGGGCTCGTCAATGCTTGACAGGACTGCCCATAGCGGCGCTGCAACAATTTGTCATTTCCGTAAAACGAAGCTGAAAGACCAAAAACGCCATGCATGCCTATCGCACCCACACCTGCGGCGCCCTTACGACGGCGGAGGTCGGCAATGAGGTGCGGGTGTCCGGTTGGGTGCACCGCAAGCGGGACCATGGCGACCTGGTCTTCATCGACCTGCGCGATCATTATGGCATGGTGCAGATCGTCACCGAAGTCGACGGGCCGGTGTTCCAGGTGATCGAATCGCTGCGGGCGGAAAGCGTCGTGACGGTGACGGGCAAGGTCGTCGCGCGGGCGAAGGAAGCGGTGAACCCGAACCTGCCCACCGGCGAGATCGAGATTCGCGCTCTGGACGCGGTGGTGCTGTCCGCCGCCGCCGACCTGCCGCTGCCGGTCGCGGGCGAGCAGGAATATCCGGAGGACATCCGCCTGCGCTATCGCTTCCTCGACCTGCGGCGCGAGACGTTGCACGCGAACATCGTCAAGCGGACCAAGATCATCTCCGACATGCGCCGCCGCATGGAAGGGGCGGGCTTCACCGAATATTCGACGCCGATCCTGACCGCCAGCAGCCCGGAAGGCGCGCGCGACTTTCTGGTGCCCAGCCGCATCCATCCGGGGAAATTCTACGCCCTGCCGCAGGCGCCGCAGCAGTACAAGCAGTTGCTGATGGTCGCGGGCTTCGACCGCTATTTCCAGATCGCGCCCTGCTTCCGCGACGAAGACCCCCGCGCCGACCGGCTGCCGGGCGAATTCTACCAGCTTGACCTGGAAATGAGCTTCGTGCGCCAGGAAGATGTCTGGAACACGATGGAGCCGGTGATCGCTGAGGTGTTCGAGGCCTTTGCCGACGGCAAGCCCGTGACCCCGGCGGGCAGCTTCCCGCGCATCCCCCATGCCGAGGCGATGCTGAAATATGGGTCGGACAAGCCCGACCTGCGCAACCCGATCCTTATCACCGACGTCACCGAACATTTCCATGGCAGCGGCTTCGGCATCTTCGCGTCGCTGGTGGAGAGCGGCAGCGTGATCCGCGCCATCCCGGCGCCGGGCGCTGGTGCGGGCAGCCGCAAATTCTTCGACGACATGAACAATTGGGCGCGCAGCGAAGGCTATTCGGGCCTGGGCTATATCAACATCAAGGACGGCGTGCCCGGCGGCCCCATCGCCAAAAATCATGGCGAGGAACGGACGGCCAAGCTGATCGAGGCGCTGGGCCTGGGGCCGAACGACGGCGTGTTCTTCGCGGCGGGCAAGGAAGGCCAGGCGGCGAAGCTGGCGGGCCTGGCGCGGATTCGCGTGGGCGAGCAGCTCGACCTGATCGACAGGGATCGCTTCGAACTGTGCTGGATCGTCGACTTCCCCTTCTACGAATATGACGAGGACACCAAGTCCATCGACTTCGCGCACAACCCCTTCTCCATGCCGCAGGGGGGGCTGGACGCGCTGGAGAATCAGGATCCGCTGAGCCTGAAGGCCTATCAGTATGACATGGTCTGCAACGGCTATGAGATCGCTTCGGGCTCGATCCGCAACCAGTCGCCGGAACTGATGGTCAAGGCGTTCGAGAAGGTGGGCCTCAGCCAGGCGGACGTGGAGGAGCGCTTCGGCGGCCTCTACCGCGCCTTCCAATATGGCGCGCCGCCCCATGGCGGCATGGCGGCGGGCGTGGACCGCATCGTGATGCTGCTCTGCGGGGCGCAGAATCTGCGCGAGATCACGCTGTTCCCGATGAACCAGCGGGCCGAAGACCTGCTGATGGGCGCGCCCAGCCCGGCGGAGTTCAAGCAGTTGCGCGAACTGCATATCCGGGTCGTGGAGCCGCAGGCCAAGGCCTGAAATCCTTTCGGTCCCGTGCTTGTCAAAGCCCCGCTCCTGTTCTCTAAGGGAGCGGGGCCTTGCTGTTCGGGAGTTGAGGGATGACCATCGACCTCGCCGACTATGAGAAGGGCGCGAAGTTCAAGGGCGACTATGAAGCCAGGCTCGCGGAATTGCAGGAGCGGCTCGCCAAGATACAGGTCGCGCACATCATCCACGACCGGCGCAGCGTCATCCTGCTGGAGGGATGGGACGCAGCGGGCAAGGGCGGCATCATCAAGCGCATGACCGCGCAGTGGGATCCGCGCTATTACAAGGTCCATCCCATCTCCGCCCCGACCGAGGAGGAGCGCGACCGGCATTTCCTCTGGCGCTTCTGGACGCGCCTGCCCGCCGGGCGCAACATCGCGATCTTCGACCGAAGCTGGTACGGTCGGGTGCTGGTCGAGCGGGTGGAGGGCTTCTGCTCCAGGGGCGAGTGGAAGCGCGCCTATGAGGAGATCAACGCCTTTGAAAAGCAGCAGGTCGATGCGGGGACCAACATCGTCAAGCTGTTCGTCCACATCACGCAGAAGGTGCAGGACGAGCAGCTTGCCGAGCGGCTGGACACCCCCTGGAAGCGGTGGAAGACCGGCGCGGACGATTATCGAAACCGGGCGAGGCGGGCGGATTATCTGGACGCCATGCACGACATGTTCCGCAAGACCGACACGAAGGCGGCGCCCTGGCAGGCGATCGACAATAATCACCGCCGCGCCGGGCGGATCGCCGCGCTGGAGCATGTGGCGAGGCGGCTGGAGAAGCTGGTGCCGATGGATTTTCCGGAAGCCGATCCGGAGGTGGTGAAGCTGGCGGCTGAGGCATATGGCTACAGGAAAATGCCGTAGCCCGAAAAGGGCTGGCTTCGGGCGGAATTCGGGTTAGGCTCTCCCTCCATAAAGAAGGAGAGGATGCATGCTCGTCATGTTCGTGGGCGCCGACCGGACCGAAACCGCCGTCAATGCCGCGCAGGTCACCTTCATATCCTCCGTGACCGACGGCACCCGCATCCGCTTCGGCGAAGGGCGCAGCGTCACCGTGATAGAGCCGATCGCCGAGGTGATGGAGCGACTCAACGTCATATTGCGGCGGGATGATTAGCGGGGTTTCGGTTGGAGGATGGACCTATCCCATTCCTCCCCATCGATAGATGGGGAGGGGGACCAGCCGAAGGCTGGTGGAGGGGAAAGGGGCACGACCTCCGAATTCCCCCTCCACCACGCTTCGCGCAGGGAGGAATTGAGGGCAGTCACTCCGGGTAGCGGATTTCCATCACCTCATATTCCTTCTCCCCGGCCGGGAGCATCACACGGCGCAGGTCGCCTACCGCCGCGCCGCGCAGGGCGCGGGCTATCGGGGTGCTCCAGCCGATGCGGCCGGCGCTCGCCTCCGTCTCGTCATTGCCGACCAGGGTGACGGTGCGGCGCTTGTCGTCCTCGTCCGCGATGGTGACGGTGGCGCCGAAATAGACCTTGCTCTTGTCGGGCTGCTGGCGCGGGTCGACGACCTTCGCGTCCTTCATCTTGCGGGAGAGGCGCTTCAACTGCCCGTCGATCTCGCGCATCCGCTTGCGGCCGTAGAGATAGTCGCCATTCTCGGAGCGGTCGCCATTGCCCGCCGCCCAGCTTACCACTTCCACGATCTTCGGGCGCTCGACGCCGAGAAGCTGGTCATATTCGGCGCGCAGCTTCGCGAAGCCTTCCGGAGTGATGTAATTGGGGTGAGGGTTGCTCATGATGAACCCTCCCTACCCGTTCGCGTCGAGCGAAGTCGAGACACGTCATGCCCGGCGTTTCCCGACTTCGCTCGAAACGAACGAAGGGGACCGATCAACCCGGCGTCTGTTTGCCGAGATATTTGGACAAGGGCGTCGTCGTGCCCCTGAAGCGCGCACGCCCAGGGTTCATCGCCTCGTACACCACGGCGTTTTCCAGCACGCGCTGGACATAGTTGCGCGTTTCGAACAGCGGGATCTGCTCGATCCAGCGCAGAATGTCGGCGCCGGGCAGCCGGGGGTCGCCATTGGCGCTGATCCAGCGGTTCACATTGCCCGGCCCGGCATTATAGGCCGCCACCGCCAGCGGATAGCTGCCGCCATAATAGTCCAGCATCCGCTGGAAATAGGAGGAACCCAGCATGATGTTGTAGCTGGGGTCGTTGAGCGAACTGGGGTCGTAGCTCATCCCCAGCTTGCCCGCCTGTTCGCGGGCGGTGCCGGGCATCAACTGCATCAATCCCCGCGCCCCGGCGTGGCTGACGATCTGCCGGTCGAACTGGCTTTCCTGCCGGGCGATGGCGTGGACCATGGTCCAGTTATATTGCGCTTCGGACGGCACGGGCACGCGGGGGAAGGCGCTTGTCCCATAGCCGGTGAGGCCGCTGGACACGGCGCGGCGGCCGACCATCACGCCCATGTCGGGACGGCCGATGCTCTGCGCCAGTTCCACCGCCAGATAATGGTCGGCATCGCTGTCGGCATTATTGGCGATGGCGCGGGCGAATTTGCTCTGATCCTCCCAATAGCCCATCTGGCCCAGCGCCTTCACCGCCCGGACGACCGATCGGTTGGCGAAGGCGGCGCGTTCGCTGGCGGAGATCTCGACCGGGCGCTCGACGGCGGCGGGGGCGGGGATCGGACGGCCCAGCCGTTCGAGCGCGAGCTGGCCGTAAAACTGGTCGGGAAAGGCCCCGGCACGGGTGAAATAGCTGTTCGCGCTGGCGGCGTCCCCGGCCTGGAGCGCGGCGCGGCCCGCCCAGTAGAAGCCCTTGGACTGGGTCTGCGGCGACTTGGCAGCGGTGGCGTAGCGGCGGAACATCTCCATCGCGTCCAGCGGCTTGCCGAGATTGTAGAAGGCCGTCGACCCCGCCAGCCAGGCGAGGCTGGTATAATCGTCGCGCTCGCCGATGGGCCGGGTGCTGACGTCGGTGCCTGGCAGATAGGCGTCGTCCAGCTTGCTGGCGATGCCGTAGGCGAAGCTCCACTGGCTGTCGTTCGCGGCGGCGCGCGCCTGGGTCAGCAGCACCTCATACCATTTTTCCGCGTCGCTGGGGCGGAAGGTCAGCGCCGAGCGGTTGGCCAGATATTGACGCCCGGCGATCCAGTTGCCGGTGTTGAGCAGCCATGCCGCCTTGTCCGCGACGAAGCCCGCGTCGGTCGCGCCGACGGCCTCGGCCAGTTGCATCTTCATCGCGGCGTCGGGCGCCTTCTGGCGGAAGGCGATGCGCGCCTCATAGACGGGGCGGCGGGCGGGCGAGACATAGGCCAGCATCCGTTGCGCGCCGAACATGTCGCCCTTCCACAGCAGCGCGTCGGCGCGCAGGTCATGCTCCGCCGATGTCCAGCCGGAACCGAACAGCGAGAGCAATCGCGCCTCGTCATCGGGGGAGAGGGTGCCGCCGATCCAGGCGTTGCGCGCCGCGATCCGCGCTTCGCCCATGCGGCCCTGCTGCATCAGCGCCAGCGCGTAACGGGCGTTGCCGGTCGCCGTGCGCGGCGGGAAGCGGGCGAAGAAGGCGACGACCTGCCCCGGATCGTAGCTGTTGGGATTGATGCCGGTTTCCGCCAGCCGCCGCATCCGGTCTTCCCCCGGCCAGCCGGGATTGGCCATGATGAAGCTCATATAGGTCGAAGACCCCAGCCCATCGCTCTGCTGGAGCGCGCGCCACTGGCTGATCGTGCCGGAGATCGAAGGATCGCTCGCCACGCCGATTCGGCTTTGCGCCTGCTGCCAGGGGCTGGGCTCCGTGGAGCGGGGAATCGGCTGCACCACGGCGCCCGGCGGATAGGCCGAGGCGGGCGCGGGGACGGCAATTTCGGTCTGGGCGCTGGCGCCGGCCGTGAAAAGCAGAAGGGCGATCAAAGGCATACGAACCGTAAGGGTTTCCGGGGCAGTTTCGAGACAGGAGAGCGATACCCTACTGGACATTATCGCAATTGCATCCTTATCAGGCCCTGAATGACGCGCTATAGCGCGCCGTTCGCGTGTTTCACGCTATCATGCCCCGGAATCCCGGTGAGTTGAAGGAGTTTGTTGCATGTTTTCCGGGTCGATTCCGGCGCTGATCACGCCCTTCCGCGACGGGGCGGTGGACGAGGCGGCTTTCCGCGCCTTCGTCGACTGGCAGATCGGGGAAGGCAGCAGCGCCCTCGTTCCCTGCGGCACGACGGGCGAAAGCGCGACCATGACGGTCGAGGAGCATAATCGCGTCATCGCCATCTGCGTCGACCAGGCGGCGGGCCGGGTGCCGGTGATCGCGGGCTGCGGGTCCAACGACACGCGAATCGCGCTCGAGCATATGTTCGCGGCGCAGGCGGCCGGGGCGGATGCGGCGCTGGTCGTCGCGCCCTATTACAACAAGCCCAACCAGGAGGGGGTCTACCGGCATTTCGCGCATCTGGCGGAGCGCTGTTCCCTGCCCATCATCCTCTACAATGTGCCCAGCCGCACCATCACCGACATCGGCGTCCCGGTGATCCACCGCCTGTCGGAGGAGTTCCAGACCATTGTCGGCATCAAGGACGCCACCGGGAATCTGGGGCGGGTCGCCGCGCAGCGGCTCGCCTGCCGGGCCGATTTCTGCCAGCTTTCCGGCAATGACGAAACGGCGCTGGGATTCAACGCGATGGGAGGGAAGGGCTGCATTTCGGTCACGGCCAATGTCGCGCCGCGCCTGTGCGCCGAATTCCAGCAGGCGACGGAGAACGGCGATTGGGATGGTGCCCTGGCGCTCCAGGATCGTCTCTACCCCCTGCATGATGCCCTGTTCAGCGACGCTTCACCCGGCCCGGTCAAATATGCCCTCACGCGGGTCCGCCCCGACATGCCCGGCGACGTCCGCCTGCCGATCACCTGGCCGTCGGAATCGAGCCGCGCCGCGGTGGACCGGGCGCTGGAGATCGCGGGACTGGTTTGAGAAGGGGATTATCCCCATCTTCCGTTCGCGCAGAGCAGGCCTTGAGCTTGTCGAAAGGCCGTATCGAAGGACGGGGATGTGCCAAATGCTTCGATACGGAGCTTCGACAGGCCCAGCCCCTGCTCTGCGCGAACGGATAGTTTAGAGAAGTCTGATTGAACGATAATGGCCCGTCCCCGTCCCGAAGCCTTCGACAAGAAGAAGATCGTCGCCGAGAACCGGCGCGCCCGTTTCGAATATTTCCTGGAGGATGTGTTCGAGGCCGGCATCGCCCTGCAAGGCACGGAGGTCAAGTCTCTGCGCTTCGGCGAGGGCAATATCGCGGAAAGCTATGCCGAGGTGAAGGGCGAGCAGGTGTGGCTGGTCAACAGCAACATCCCCGAATTCAGCCATGGCAACCGCTTCAACCATGAGCCGAAACGCCCCCGCAAGCTGTTGCTGCACCAGCGGGAGATCGCCCGGATGCACGGCGCCGTCGAGCGCAAGGGCATGACGCTGGTGCCGCTGTCCATCTATTTCAACAGCCGGGGCAAGGCGAAGGTCGAACTGGCGCTGGCCAAGGGCAAGAAGACCCATGACAAGCGCGACACGATCAAGGAACGCGACTGGAAACGCGACCAGCAGCGCATCATGAAGGCGCATCGCTGATGGACAATCGACTTTCCCGCTGGTGGCACGCCAATGCGCCCACCCGCGAGTCGCTGGAAAACAACCGCTTTCTGGCCCCGGTGGCGCATCGCGTGCTGGAACCCTCGCTGTGGCGCTTCACCCGGCGGTCGGTGCCGCGCGGCGTGGCGCTGGGGCTGCTGGTCGGCATCTTCCTGCTGATCCCCGGCGTGCAGATTGCGGGCGCGGCGCTGCTGGCGTTGCCGTTCCGGGCGAATATTCCGCTGGCGGCGGCGATGACGTTCCTGTCCAATCCCGCCACCACGCCGCTGTTCCTGATGGCTTCGGTGTGGATGGGCAACTGGATGTTGGGGCGGACGGCGGATGCTTCGGGCTTCATGGCGCTGATCGACCGGCACGCCTCGATCCGCGAATGGTGCGCCTGGCTCTTTTCGGAGGCCGCGCCTGCCATGCTGCTGGGACTGGCGCTGATTTCGCTGGCTTTCGCGGTGGTCGGCTATTTCCTGGCCGACTGGATCTGGCGCCATCGCATGGGGCGGAAATGGCATGCGCGCAAATTGAGGATTGGCAAGGCGCGCGAAAGCGGCGCATTGGAGGAAATCGCTTCGGCCTGAGGGGGTTGGGGCGGCAAGTCCATTGTGGATGCAGGGGGCGCGTGTGATCAGGGATGGAGACGCTTGGGCGGCTGACCGGCCATCGCCGCTTGCCCTGCCGCTGCTGGTCCTGCTGGCGCTGATTTCCGCCGGGCTGGTGATCTATGCCGCCGGGAACTGGGCGCTGGGCGCGGGCTTCGGCGCGGCGGTGCTGGCCGGGGCGGCGCTGCTGAGCTGGTATCGCAGGCTCCATCCGCCGGAAGTGGCGGTGGGGGAGGCCGTGCCCGACTGGACGGTGGCGCGGGCGGCGGCGGACGCATCCAACATGGCGATCGCCGTCACCGACCGGGCCGGGCGGCTGGTCTGCGCCAGCGACCTGTTCGGGGAGTGGTTTCCCGGCTTTCCCACGCCGCCGCATGTCACCGGCGATGCGCCCCTGTCCGACAGCCTGGGCCACGCCGCCCGCGCCGCCTGGCGCGACGGCGAGGCGCGGGTGGAGGGGATCGTGCAGGGCGCGCTGCGGCTGGACGCCTTCCTGTGCCGCACCGGCCGTTCGGAGGATTATCTGCTGTGGCGCTTTTCCCCCGTGCGCCAGCCCAGCGCGCTGGACGATGTGCATCGCCTGCTGACCGGGGAGGCCGGGCGGCAGTTGGGCGAAGCGGGCATCATGGCGGTGATGATCGGCGGGGAAGGGCGCATCCGGGCGGCCAACGGCGCCTTCCTGCTGCGCGCCGCCGGGCGGATCGACGCCAATATCACCGGGCGCGACTTCGCCGCCCACATGCGGGTGGACGACAAGGGGCGGCTGTTCCTGGCGCGGGAGGAATCGGGCGGCGTTCCGCTGCGGCTGTTGCAGGTGCCGTTGAAGCGCGCCGCCCAGCCGGCGGGGGCGCAATCGGGCGCGCAGGACGGGCCGATGCTGCTGCTGCTGATCGACGAGCCGGCGGGCAATGCGGGCGGGACGTCGGCGCTTTCCTATATCGAGACGCTGTTGTCGCTGCTGCCCTTTGGCCTTGCCATGGCGGATCGCGACGGGCGCGTGCTGTTCATGAACAAGGCCTTTTCGCGGGCCGCGGGCGTCAAGCCGGAGGAGAAGCCGAGCTATCCCGGCGACCTGGTGGTGCGGGAAGATCAGGCGGCGGTGGCCGACGCGGTGCGGCGCTTCGCGGTCGGACCGCAAATGTCGGGCGACGTCGCCGTGCGCATGCGCAACCAGCCCGACGAGCCGATCGCGCTCAGCCTGGCGGGCGTGCGCGGGCTGGGCGAGGCGGCGGTGCTGCTCTCGCTCAAGGACAATAGCGAGGAGAGCAAGCTCAAGCGGCAGGTGGCGCAGGCGACCAAGATGCAGGCGATCGGCCAGCTTGCCGGGGGCGTGGCGCACGACTTCAACAATATCCTGACCGCGATCATCGGCCATTGCGACCTGATGCTGATGCGCCATACGCCGGGCGACAGCGACTATGACGACATCCAGCAGATCAAGTCGAACAGCAACCGCGCTGCGGGGCTGACGCGGCAGTTGCTGGCCTTCTCGCGCCAGCAGACGCTGCGGCCGCAGATATTGCAGTTGCCCGACATCGTCGCGGACGTTTCCAACCTGCTGAAGCGCCTGCTGGGCGAGAGCGTCAAATTGGAAGTCACCCATGGCCGCAATCTGGGCGCGGTGCGGGCGGACCCCGGCCAGTTGGAGCAGGTGATCGTCAACCTGGCCGTCAATGCCCGCGATGCCATGCCGGACGGCGGCACGCTCAACATCCAGACCTATGCCGTGCCCGCCGCCAAGGTGCGGGAGATGCGGTCGGACATATTGCCGCCCGCCGACTATACGGCGGTGCGGGTGTCGGACACGGGCCTGGGCATCCCGCCCGACATATTGTCCAAGATCTTCGAACCCTTCTTCACCACCAAGGAACTGGGCAAGGGCACCGGCCTTGGCCTTTCCACCGTCTATGGCATCGTCAAGCAGTCGGGCGGGTTCATCTTCGCGGAATCCGAACTGGGGCGGGGGGCGAGCTTCGTCATCTACCTGCCGGTCTACCAGGGCGCCGACGCCGATCAGGCCGCGCAGCCCAAGGCGCCGGTCCGCCGCAGCGAAACCTGGGGCACCGGCACCGTGCTGCTGGTGGAGGATGAGGATATGGTGCGCGCCGTCGCGGAACGGGCATTGTCGCGTCAGGGCTACAAGGTGCTGACCGCCAATGACGGCGAACAGGGGCTGGAGGTGCTGGCCGGGGACGAGAAGATCGACCTGCTGATTTCCGACGTGGTGATGCCCAACATGGACGGCCCGTCGATGGTGGCGCGGGCGCGGGCGACACATCCCGACCTGCCGGTGCTGTTCATGTCGGGCTATGCCGAGGAACAGTTGCGCAAATCGATCGACATCGCCAATGTGGCTTTCCTCCCAAAACCCTTTTCCGTCAGCCAGTTGGCGGAAGCGGCGCGGGATGCGCTGGCGATGCGGCCGGCGGAATGAACGGCATGATGAACTTCCGCGCGGTTTGTCGATTATGTCGGTGGGAAAACGCCTTTGGGGTTGCGATGGGTAAGATTGGGGACCGCAAGCATGTCTGACGGCAAGACCATCCTGGTCGTGGAGGATGAGGCAATGATCGGCATGATGCTGGAGGATTATCTCGACACGCTGGGATACCGGCTGCACGCCATTGCCGAATCGGTGGACGAAGCCTGCGCCAAGGCGCGGGAGGGCGGATTCGACGCGGCGCTGCTCGACTGCAATCTGCATGGCGAGAAAAGCTGGCCCGTGGCGGACATATTGGCGCAGAGCGGCATACCCTTCGTCTTTGCGACGGGCGGCATGGCGGACGATCTGCCGACGGGCCATGCCGACCGGCCGACGCTGGCCAAGCCCTTCACCATCGGCGCGGTCGAACGCGCTCTCAACAAGGCGCTGGGCGCCGCATAAGAAAATTTCGTTCCCCTCTTGTTCCATTAGAACAAACAGGATACATGGTGGCCACGCGCCATCCGGACCGGCGCGTTCCGCTTGACAGGGGATAGGCCGATGACCGCAATGCTCTCACTCATCGATTCCAAGAAGACGGGGACAATGGACAGACAGAAAGCATTGGAAGCGGCCCTTTCCCAGATCGACCGCGCCTTCGGCAAGGGTTCGGCGATGAAGCTGGGCAGCCGCGAGAAGATCGAGATCGAGGCGATTTCGACGGGATCGCTGGGGTTGGACATCGCGCTCGGCATCGGCGGCCTGCCGCGCGGACGCATTGTGGAGATTTACGGGCCGGAAAGCTCGGGCAAGACCACGCTGGCGCTGCACGCCATTGCCGAAGCGCAGAAGGCTGGCGGCATCGCGGCCTTCGTCGACGCGGAACATGCGCTCGATCCCGGCTATGCGAAGAAGCTGGGCGTCGACATCGACGAACTGATCGTGTCGCAGCCGGACACGGGCGAACAGGCGCTGGAGATCGTGGACACGCTGGTGCGGTCGAACGCCATCGACGTGCTGGTGGTCGACTCGGTCGCCGCGCTGGTCCCCCGCGCGGAAATCGAGGGCGAGATGGGCGACAGCCATGTCGGCCTGCAGGCGCGCCTGATGAGCCAGGCGCTGCGCAAGCTGACCGGCTCCATTTCCCGCTCGCGCTGCCTGGTGATCTTCATCAACCAGGTCCGCATGAAGATCGGCGTCATGTACGGCAACCCGGAAACGACGACCGGCGGCAATGCGCTCAAATTCTACGCCTCGGTGCGTTTGGACATTCGCCGCACGGGCCAGATCAAGGACCGCGAGGACATTGTCGGCAACGCGACCCGGGTGAAGGTGGTCAAGAACAAGGTCGCGCCGCCCTTCAAGCAGGTCGAATTCGACATCATGTATGGCGAGGGCGTGTCCAAGATCGGCGAACTGCTCGACATCGGCGTGAAGGCCGGGCTAGTCGAGAAGTCGGGCGCCTGGTTCTCCTATGACTCGGTCCGCATCGGCCAGGGTCGGGAGAATGCGAAAACCTATCTGAAAGAACATCCCGAAATGGCGGAACGGCTGGAAAAGGCGATCCGCGGCAAGACCGAGGAGGTCGCCGAAGGGATGATGGCCGGACCCGAAGCGGAGGATGATGGCGAATAGGCGCTGACGGGCCTTCCGGCCGGATCAACCGGAAGGCTCCAGCGCGGCTCTGCCCGCCTGCCGCTTCACGCACTGAAAAGGCCCGCTGCGCGACTGGCGCGGCGGGCCTTTTACCGGATCGGCCTTTGCCGCACAGGCCTTTCGCCGGGCGCAGCGTCTAAAGCCCTGCGTTCAATCAAATCCACGGCGTTCGTCCTGAGTAGCCACGAAGTGACGCATCGAAGGACCAATCGGCGCAGATGCTTCGATATGGGCCTTCGACTTGCCTGTCTTGAACCCGTCGAAGGACTCAGTCCCTGCTCAGCATGAACGGTGCCGAGTCATTGCACGATGCTCCAGCTTTGGCCACGGCCGTCGAATGGCTTGCCAATCGCGGACCGGGCCATCGGTTCATCGGCGGAAAGAGCGATTTGCGGGCAGGAAACGCATCGTCCTCTCGGGGCGCCCCCCTTTTCCTTCGAGCGCCCGGGCAGGCATGACGGGGTCCAGCCAAGGCTCCTCGCCGCCTATCGTCCAAACTTCTTCTGCACCTTCCCGTAGCGCAATTTGCGGGTTCCCGGCTTGCCTTCCATGGCCCGGCCCCTGGGCGCCGCCACCTGCTGTTCGGCGGGCAAGCCCAGTTCCTCCGCCTCCAGCTTGCGGATCTCGTCGCGTATCCGCCCGGCTTCCTCGAACTCCAGATCGGCCGCGGCGGCGCGCATCTTCTTTTCCAGATCCTCGATATAGGCGCGCAGATTGTGGCCGACGAGGTGCGGCCGGTCCTCCAGCCCCGTGTCCACCGTCACCTGATCCTTCGATGCGACATGGGCGATGATGTCGCCGATGTTGCGCTTGATGGTGGTCGGCGTGATGCCATGCTCCAGATTATAGGCCATCTGCTTCTCGCGCCGCCGCGACGTTTCGTTGAGCGCCCGCTCCATCGACCCGGTAATACGGTCGGCATAGAGGATCACCCGCCCGTCGACATTACGCGCCGCGCGCCCGATCGTCTGGATCAGCGAGGTTTCGGAACGCAAAAAGCCCTCCTTGTCCGCATCCAGGATCGCGACCAGCCCGCATTCGGGAATGTCCAGCCCCTCGCGCAGCAGGTTGATGCCCACCAGCACGTCGTAGACGCCCAGCCGCAGGTCGCGGATCAGCTCGATCCGCTCCAGCGTCTCGACATCGCTGTGCATGTAGCGGACCTTGATCCCGGCCTCATGCATGAATTCGGTCAGATCCTCCGCCATCCGCTTGGTGAGCGTCGTCACCAGCGTGCGATAGCCCTTCTTCGCCGTCTCCTTCGCCTCATGGATCAGGTCGTCCACCTGATCCTCCACCGGCTTGATCTCGACCGGCGGGTCGATAAGCCCGGTCGGGCGGATCACCTGTTCGGAGAAGGCGCCGCCGGTCTGCTCCATTTCCCACGGGCCGGGCGTCGCGGAGACGCTGACCGTCTGCGGCCGCATCGCGTCCCATTCGTTGAAGCGGAGCGGCCGGTTGTCGATGCAGCTCGGCAGGCGGAATCCATATTCGGCCAGCGTGATCTTGCGCCGGTGGTCGCCCCGCGCCATCGCCCCGATCTGCGGCACGGTCTGGTGGCTTTCGTCGACGAACAGCAGCGCGTTTTCCGGCAGATATTCGAACAGGGTCGGCGGCGGCTCGCCGGGCAGTCGGCCGGTCAGGAAGCGCGAATAATTTTCGATCCCCGCGCAGGAGCCGGTCGCCGCGATCATCTCCAGGTCGAAATTGGTCCGCTGCTCCAGCCGCTGCGCCTCCAGCAGCTTGCCCTCGGCGGTCAGTTCCTTCAGCCGCTCCGCCAGTTCGAACCGGATCGCCTCCATCGCCTGCTTGAGCGTCGGCCCCGGCGTGACGTGGTGCGAATTGGGAAAGACCTTCACATAGTCGAGGCTCGCCACCTTCTTGCCGGTCAGCGGGTCGAACTCGACGATGTCCTCTATCTCATTGCCGAAGAAGCTGACCCGCCACGCCGTATCCTCATAGTGGGACGGGAAAATCTCCAGATTATCCCCCTTCACCCGGAAATTCCCCCGCGCAAAGGCCGCGTCGTTGCGCTTGTACTGCAACGCCACCAGCTTGCGGATGATTTCCCGCTGGTCCTCCACCTGGCCCTTCTTCATCGCGAAGGTCATGGCCGAATAGGTCTCGACCGACCCGATGCCGTACAGGCAGGAAACCGACGCCACGATCAGCACATCGTCCCGCTCCAGCAGGGCGCGGGTGGCCGAATGGCGCATCCGGTCGATCGCCTCGTTCACGCTGGACTCCTTCTCGATATAGGTGTCCGACCGCGGCACATAGGCTTCGGGCTGATAATAGTCGTAATAGCTGACGAAATATTCGACGGCATTTTCGGGGAAGAAGCTCTTGAACTCCCCGTAAAGCTGCGCGGCCAGGATCTTGTTCGGCGCCAGCACCAGCGCGGGCCGCTGCAACGCCTCGATCACCTTCGCCATGGTGAAGGTCTTGCCCGATCCGGTGACGCCCAGCAGCACCTGGTCCTTCTCGCCCTGGAGCGCGGTCTCGACCAGTTCGGCGATGGCGGTCGGCTGGTCGCCAGACGGTTCATAGTCCGACACCAGCTTGAACGGCCTGCCGCCCTCGCTCTTTTCCGGGCGCGCGGGGCGGTGGGGGACGAAGCCTTCGCCGGTCTCCGGCTCGTCCAGCGTGGTGCGGATCTGGATAGACATGGTCCGAATATGGTGCCTTTGGTTGGAGACGCAATCGGGTTCACACTCTCCTGGGGCAGGAAGGCGGAAAAGCCGTGCGCCGCCGTTCCTTTTACGGCTTCAATTCAAACGCACCCTTGGGCGGGGGAGGATAAATCACCGGCTTGTCACCATAGCGAGCGCGCAGGGCTGCCTCACGCCGCCGTGCATCGACGATCTCGACATTCACCTCGTCAGGATATTTGAAACTAACGCTGAATTCGCCGTTCTTCACATCATATTCCATCACTGACCAACGCTTGATGGGATCTTCCGATGCCGCATACCAGGACTCGAAAAGAAGGTCTGAAAGAATCTCACTTGCTGAATTATAATAGCGGACGACGTCGCCTTCGTCCTTGAAGACGCTCGGTCCATTCCATCCTTCACCAATCTCCGCATAGAGGAAGACGCCATTTGGATCGCCGCCGACAATCTCCGCCAGTTCCTGTCCGATCTCATTCATCAGCGGCCCTAGATTGTCGAGTTTATCGTCTGCCATTGCTTGCTTCCCTCGGTTCGTTCGGGAAATTTCGGAGATTTCTTTCGCCATTGACGTACCAAGTAACGGTGAGCCTGTAGGGCCGCCTCGATGTTCCCGCATATTGAAGTATGATATCGACAAAGACTTTTTTGCCCGCTCGTAAATCGTTGGCCCAGCTATTTTCCAGTGCTTTATAGGCGCTCCGATTGAAATTGGCATCTTGGGCGAAATGATTGAAGCTGTCGTTCGGCCCGTTGAAGCGAGCAGCGATGAAATGTCCACCATCGTCACCAGAGCGACGATCCGGTTTGCCCGCTTGAATTTGATTGAATCGTGACCGTGCGGTTGTCGGACCGAGAAACAATTGGCCATGGACTTTCCTGACCCGGGCAAGCATGTCCATGTAGAAATCATAGCCATTCTTGCTCTCCCTTTTCCAGTTGGAATCGAGGATCTGGCTTTCCAGCGACGGTGGATTCGCTGGATTGGGCGGTAACTTTCCACCATGCGAGTCCATATAATGGGCAAGGGCAAGGAACTTGTTCTTGGCCTCGCGTCCAGCATCCAAAAATTCTTGATGGGGCAGCTTGATTCGTTGCCCGACCTTCAACGTCTGATCGAGTGACATTTCGTTCAACCAGGCAAGGTCGCTTGCCTTCAATCCTTTCCGCAAAGCGGCTATGCGCGCGAGAGAATCGCCGGGTTGAACAGTATATAAGGAATAATTGCTCGGATGGTTGGGATGGAGATGGCTTCGATCCGGGACACCATCGCCATCTGCTCGCCTGTCCGCACGGTTCCATTCCGAAGTCGCCTTTCCTCCGGCATCTCCCCTTTGGCTGTATCGAAGGTCGTTGTTTGCACCACCTTCTCCACCAAAATACCGCCCTTGCCCAACAAAAGTGAACCGACCATTCTTCTCATCATGCCAAGGGTTGAATTTCACTTCCAATCGATCAGGAAGCAGCTTTTGTCCTGTTCGCAGATAGTGGCCGAAGGCTCTCAAACTATACTCATCACCCGTTTCTTCTGGTTTCATAGACGCTCCCCCGCTTGTAACGGCTCATAGCAAAATAATTGGAACAAATCAAGAACAAACGTCGGAACCGTTCCGCATTGCATCGCCGCCGCCCGTTGTTATGGTGGCCAGCAAAATGGAGTGGAAACAGGGAGAATGCCTATGCGTGCGACACTTCCCGTCCTGATCGGCTTGACATCTCTGCTGGCGGCCTGCGGCGAAAAGCCGTCGGGCCAGCCCCAGACCCGTGAAGAAGTCCGCCAGGAGGTGCAGAAGGTCCAGCTCAAGCCCGGCCAGTGGGAGGGCGCCTATGAACTGGTCGACATCGACATGCCCAACATGCCGGGCGGCGGCGATCAGATGAAAGAGCAGATGAAGAAGATGATGAGCCGCGCCTCCATCAAATATTGCGTCTCGCCGGAGGAAGCCGCCAACCCCAGCGGCAAGATGTTCTCCGGCCAGGAGAACAAGGACTGCGCCTACAAGGGCTTCGACGCCAGCGGCGGATCGGTGAAGGGGGAGATAAGCTGCAAGTCGCAGGGCGGCACGATGAACGCCGTCATGTCCGGCAGCTACGCGCCCGAAAGCTATGAGATGCACATGGACATGAAGATGACCGGCGCCCCCAACGGCATGAACATGAGCATGAAGGCGAAGACCAGCGGCAAATGGATCGGCGCGGCCTGCGCGGAGAAATAAGGGCGAGGCGAGCGGGCGCTTCTGGCCGCAACAGGCGATGGCAGATTCCGCTTGCGCTTTGCGCGGCTTGGCGCGAGCCTGCCCCCGTTCCAACAGAGAACAGGGGAGAGGATATGCAGAAATTTGCGCTGGCGGCCCTGCCGCTTGGGCTTGCTCTCGGCTTGGCCGCCTGCGGCAGCAAGCCGGAACCCGCGCCCGAAACGACCGAAGCGCCGATCGTCATGAAAGCGGGCGAATGGACGCTCACCCGCAAGACCACCGGCTACAACACCCCCACTGTCACCCCGGCCGAATATCAGGCCGCGCTGAAGCAGGTGAGCGAGGACAGGGTCTGCATCGCCGTCGACGCGGCCGGCGTGCCGGACGCCGATGCGCTGGCCGGGGATGAGGGCAGTGACTGCACCTACAAGGACAAGCTGATCCGCAAGGGCCGCCTGATCGCGACGCTGAGCTGCACGTCCGGCAAGGGCACGTCCGAAATAGCGCTGGAGGGCAATTTCACCGCCGACACGCTGACCCTGGGCAGCACCATGACCAGGACAGAGGGCGGCCAGCCCGTGCTGCGCACCACCCATGACGTCACGGGCAAGCGCGCCGGGGAATGCACCAAGGCCTGAGGGCCGGTCCGATACCTTCCGTCCGACGCGGCGCCTGCATGCCATGATGGACGGCCGAACCGTCGGCAGGCCGCGCCCTGTCCTTGCATCGGATGGGGACGGCCTGCCGAACGGCGCGCATGGAAATGCCATGGGCCGATCGCGGCAATATCGGCGCCGCCTGGCGGACGCTCAAGATTTGCGCCTGAGGCCCAACAGCCACGGCTTCACCCCGCGCGTCGGATGCGGCGTGCCGTCGAGCCGTCTGGCGCGGATGATCCGGATCGGCTTGACGATCATCTGCCCGCGCATCGGCCCCGACCCGCAGCAGGTCGGCGCGGCGAGGATCCGTTTCACCACGTCCATGCCCGCGACCACATGGCCGAAGGCGGCATAGCCGATATAGTCGCCCCGCGCATCCATGTTGGGCGTCGGCCCCACGGTGATGAAGAAATTGCCCATGGCCGAATTGGCGCGGTCGGGCCGCGCCATGGACAGCGTAGCGTCCAGATGCCTGATCCCGGTCCGCGTCGTCGGCTCATGCCTGATCGGCGGCAGCGACCGGCGCGCATCCGTGTCTATGCCGCCCTGGATCAGCCCCAGTTGCGGAGCGCTCTTGCGCCGCGCCGCCCGATAGAAGGTGACGCCGTCGAAGCGCCCGTCATCGACATAGGTCAGGAAATTGGCGGAGGTGACCGGCGCCCGCTTATCGTCGGTCGCCACGACGATGGCGCCGACGGAGGTCTCGATGGCCACGCGGGTATGGCCCGGCGTCGGCCGGTTGGCGGGCAGGGCGAGGGCGGGACCGGAGAGGAAGGTTGTCAGCAGGACGAGATAATGCAGGACGGCAGGACGCATCGGCGGGAAGGCACGCTCAGGAAAGAGGGACAAGACCCAAGGCTAGGGTGTGTGGGGATTCAGCCCATGGCGGGCTGCAAATAGCGGCTTTCTGCGCTTCCGGTGCTCACGTACTGAAGTACGCTGCGCGCCAGTTCTCGAATTCCACTATTTTCGCCGCGCCCTGAACTTAATCCCCCACACACCCTAGAGAGCTTGCAGGCGCGGCGCAACCGGGCGGCAAGCACCGGACTTTAGCCGCTTTGCAAAGGAGGAAGGTGGCGACGGGAGCGCCCCTTTTCAGAGGGCAGTCATCAGAAGCGCTTGGCCAGGGTGACCGTGTAGGACCGGGGCGGAGCGAAAATGCGCACGCCCAGATTCTGGAAGCTGATATGGTGCACCGAATATTGCTCGTTCGTCAGATTGTCGGCGCTCAGCGAGAGCTTCAGGCCCGACGCGCTCTCCCAGGACGCAAAGCCGTTGAGCACGCTGTAAGCCTTTTGGAGGCCCGCAACATCGTTGGACGGGTTGTAGAAATAGGAACTTTGGAAAGCCTGGCTCAGACGCACCGTGGCCGTGCCGCCGAACAGGTCCTCGTTGAGTTCGATATAGTTGCTGATCTTGTAGCGCGGCGCGCGCGACAGGCGGTTGCCCTTATAGGCAAGCGTCGCCCCCGCGAATTGCGGATTGGACGTGAACTTGCCGTCGAGGAGGCTCGCATTGATGCCGACGTTGAGATGGCGTGACGGCGCGATCGCAACCTGGAGTTCGGCGCCCTTGATCCGCGCATTGGCATTGGCAAGGATGAAGTTCAGATTTGCGCCGAACTCGAACACCTGAAGCTTCTTATAGTCGAGATAGAAGAGGTCGGCGTTCACCCGCAGCGTATTGTCCAGCCATTGGGTTTTCGCGCCCAGGTTGAAGCTGTCCAACTGTTCGGGCTTCACTAGGAAGGTGGCCTGGACGGCGTTCTGAGCCTGGCTGGTGAAGGTGCCCGACTTGTAGCCGCGATCATAGCTCAGGTAGAAATGCTTGTCCGGGCTGGGTTCCATCGCCAGCGTCGCGCGCCAGGTGGGCTTGGTGAAGCTTGCGGACGCCGGCACCGCGTAAAGCGAGCCGGGGAAGAAGGGGAAGCCAAGCCCTTGGCCCGCCGGCGCATTATGCACCGCCTGCTGGAAGACGTCCTTCTTGTCGCGCGAAATGCGGGCGCCAAGCGTCAGTTCGAAGATGCTTGCGAACGGTATGGTGACCTGGCCGAAAGCGGCATAGCTTTTCGTGCTGGCATTCTGGAGGGCGGTGTTGTCGCCGCCCAATCCTCGCGGCAGCGGCGCGACCGAGGTGACGACGAAGCGCTCCTCGCGGTCGATGCTGTCGGAATAATAGAAGAGGCCGGCGACCCACTGAACCTTCGAGCTTGAGGGCGAGGTCAGCCGCAGTTCCTGGCTGAACTGGTGCGACGCCTCATTGACACGGTCGTCGGTCTGGAAAGGAAAATTCGATTCCCCCACATAGTCGGCGCGCAACGAATAGCGATTGTTGCGATAGGCGGTGAGCGACGTCAGCGTGGCCCAATCGCCCGCATATTCGACCCGCCCGACGAGTCCGTAATTGCGGCGGCGCTGGAACGTCCCCGGGATCGTCTCGCTCTCCCAGACATTCTTGCGGTCGGCGTTGGAGGCGGCCGCCAGCGCCGCGAAGGTGGGGCTCGCCAAATAGGTCGACACGATCGACCGGGAATCGCCGTCGAGATCATCCTTGGAATAATCTCCCGACAGGAGGATGGTCCATGCGTCCTTTTCGGCCAGGAACTGCAGTCGGCCGCCATAGCGCTCTCCGCCCTGGAGATGCTTGCCGGTCAGCAGATTATAGGCATAGCCGCGGCTGTCGGAATATTGACCGGCCGTGCGGAACGCCATGCCGTCGCCGACCGGCAGGTTGACGATGCCCTTGCCGCCGAAGGTGCGGAAGCTGCCGGCAGACGCCTCGACACTGCCCTCGAACGCTTCGGTCGGACGGTTCGAATAGAAGCTGATCGTGCCGGCGGACGCATTTCGACCGTAGAGAGTTCCCTGAGGGCCGCGCAGAACCTCGACCCGGCTGGCGTCCAGAAACGCAATCGACGTGGCGCCGCCGCGGCCGATCGCCACTTCGTCCATGGAGATCGTGACCGACGATTCGGAGGCGGCCGAATCCGTCTGCGATCCGACGCCGCGAATATAGGTCTGGGGTTCGCCGATATTGAACTGGGTCATGGTGACGCCGGGCGTCAGCGCCGCGACATCCAGAACCGAGGTGATATGCGCGCGCTCCATGGCGACGGAGCCGAGCGCGGTGACCGCGATCGGAACATCCTGGAGATTTTCGGCGCGCTTGCGCGCCGTCACGACGATGTCGGCAATGCCCACCGCGGCCTTTTCCTCAGCCGGCGCACCCGCCGCCGGAGCATTTGCGACCGCTGTCTCTTGAGCGAAAACCGGCGCTGCGACACCGGCGGCGGCGGTGCACAGCAGACGCGACAATAGGCTGGCGAAATTACCTCGCATGACATCCTCCCTCTTTATGCAACCGGCGCCGCCCTCCCTCTTGTCAGGCGGCGTCCGGCTTCAATCTTCAGTTCACTTCGAACAATTGCCCGGCGCCCATGCCCCCGATGTCGAGGACGCCGGCCTCCCCCGGCGCGCTCGCCTCAGCTTCAGCCAGAAAAACGGAAGCGTCATCGGGAACGCGAGCATCAAGGGCCGCGCGCAACGATCGCGCCGTCCACGGCCTCGACCTCCGCAAACAGAGGCGCGAGCTTTTCCGCACCTCGTCGGCCAGCATGAACGATGTAGCCTTCGCGGGCGCGGCGCTTCACGATCTCGCCATCGACATAGTCGCCCACCCCAATTACGGCGACTGATTTCTCTTCGACCATTATTGCGTTCCTGCTTGTCGATTTCCTTCGATAATCAGGCGGTTGCCAGATCGGGCAGCAGGCTGAAGCGGCTTTGACGATCGAGCGCCTGTAGATATTCGCTCTCGAATTTCCGGACCAGCGACGCTGTCGGCAGCACCTGCTTTGTCGCGCCAATCCCCTGCCCAGCGCCCCAGATGTCCCGCCACGCTTTCGCCTGGAGCGATCCGAAGTTCATTTTCGAGGGGTCGGATTCCGGCAGATTGTCGGGATCGAGGCCCGCCAGGATGAAAGATTGACGAAGATAATTGCCCCTGACGCCCGTCACGAGGCTGCTGAATATGATGTCTGCCGCGCTTCCGTCGACGATGCAATTCTTGTACGCATCGACGGCGTGTGCCTCCTCGGTTGCGATGAAGGCCGTTCCGACATAGGCGAAATCCGCGCCCAGCGTTTGTGCGGCAAGGATCGCGCCACCATTTGCGATCGACCCTGAAAGCGCGATGGGCCCGTCGAACCACTCCCGCGTTTCCTGCATGAGAGCAAAGGGCGATTGCACGCCCGCATGACCACCAGCGCCCGTTGCTACAACGATAAGGCCATCGGCGCCCTTGGCGATCGCCTTGCGCGCAAAATTCTGATCTATGACGTCCTGCATCACGATGCCGCCATAGGAATGGGCCGCGTCGTTGATATCCTCGCGCGCGCCGAGCGACGTGATGATCAGCGGCACTTCATATTTTACGCACAGCGCCATGTCCGCCTCAAGGCGGTCATTGGACTTGTGCACGATCTGGTTGACGGCAAAGGGAGCGGAGGGACGATCGGGGTTTGCCGCGTCATAGTCCGCAAGTTCGGACGTTATGCGATCAAGCCACTCCTCGAGAACCGGCGCCGGCCGCGCGTTGAGCGCTGGGAAGCTGCCGATGATGCCAGCCTTGCACTGCGCGATGACCAGTTCAGGGCCGGAGATGATGAACAGCGGCGAACCGATGACCGGCAATCTGAGACCGCGCCTGAGCGAAGCTGGGATTGTCACGGTTTTACGCTCTCCCATCGACTAGAGCAGTTTCGACCTGATTGGATCAGATCCCCGCTCTGGATTCCTTGTTTTCCGCGATCTCTTGATCAGCGATCGGTTCCGATCGCTTGGAAATCGCTCCAGTTCCGCCATTGGCGTCTCCATAAAGTGTATCTACACTTTTATAAAAGCGGTCAATAGGATTCTGACTGAAGACCGGGAGTGATCGTCAACTTCAACGGCTTCGGATCAGGCAGCTTGCTGAGTTTTGGGTCCGCCGCCCCCAGCAGAGTAGCGACACCCTTGAGCGGTGTTCCGCTGTAAAAATCCACCCTGCCGGCGAGGCCCGCCTACCCTGCGAAACAAGCGATGACCTAATGAAGCCCAAGCCGATGACCGGCGCGGCTTTAGCGAATTGTCGTCGCCGCGGGAGCGGCTATGGTCGGCCTGGGCACCCGATGCGGCACTGGTCGCAAGCGGGGCGAAGGTAACGCAGGCTCAAGCAAATACCAGCCAGACGCGAAGGCGGCTGCCCGGCGGCGCCGTCCGATGCGGCTCGCCTGTCGAACGGAGGAATGGGATGCGGCGTCTTCTCACCGCGGATGATGTCGAAGCGGCCGTGTGCGGGGGATCGATCTTCGCGGCGGGCGGCGGCGGCTGGGCCGATCATGGCCGCATGCTGGGCGAGATGGCGATGGCCGCCGGTTCCCCTGAACTTGTTTCCATGGATGAGGTTCCCGACGACGCCTGGATCGCAACCGCCGCCGCCATCGGCGCGCCTGCGAGCACGACCGCCTGGGAAATGCGGGGCGAGGATTATGTCCGGGCGGCGCAGTTGCTGGAGGAGGCGCTCGGCGAGCCCCTCTATGGGCTGATGATCGGCCAGAACGGCATGTCGAGCACGCTCAACGCCTGGCTGCCCGCTGCGCTGCGCGGTTACAAGGTCATTGACGCCGTGGGGGATATTCGCGCCCATCCCACGGGCGACATGGGCTCGATCGGCATGGCCGGCAGCACGGAGGAGATGATCCAGACCGCGGCGGGCGGCCATCGCGCATCCCATTCCTACATCGAACTCATATGCCGCGGCGCGACCGCGAAAATCTCGCCGGTCCTGCGCACCGCATCGGACATGTCGGGCGGGTTCATCGCCAGCTGCCGCAACCCGCTGCGCGCTTCCTATGTGCGGGAGAATGCGGCTCTGGGCGGCATCTCCCGCGCCATCGATCTGGGCGCCGCGATACTCGCCGCCAGGGACGGAGGCGGCGATGTCGTCGGCGCGATCCTGCAGGAAACCGGCGGATCGATCCTGGCTGCCGGACGCGTCACCGAAAAGCGCGTGCGTTATACGCCGGAAGCCTTCGATATCGGCACGATCGCCATCGAGGGCGAGGGACGCGCGCTCACCCTTCATGTGATGAACGAATATATGGCGGTCGATGATCCGCGGGAGGGACGGGTCGCCACCTATCCCGATGTGATCACGACGCTCGATCCGGCGGGCGCCCCCGTCAGCGTCGGGCAGGTCGCGGTGGGCATGGATCTGCTCGTCCTGCGCATCCCGGCCGACCTGATCCCGCTCAACGCGTCGGTCCGCGATCCCAGCGTCTATCCGGCGGTCGAAAAGGCCCTGGGCATCGCCCTCTACAACCCTGATCTGTGAGATAGTGAATGACGGACGCGATGGTCGATGCGGGACTGCGGTGCAGGGGCTGGCGGCAGGAGGGGCTGCTCCGCTTGCTGGAAAATGTGCTCGCCGTGGGGGAAGACCCGGCCCGGCTCGTCGTCTATGCCGCGCTGGGGCGCGCCGCGCGCGATTGGCCGTCGCACGACGCCATCGTCACGGCGCTGAAGGATTTGCGGGACGACGAGACGCTGGTGATCCAGTCCGGCAAGCCGATCGGCATCCTCCAGACGCACAGCCGGGCGCCGATCGTGATCATGGCGAACTGCAACATCGTCGGGCGCTGGGCCACGCCTGAAAATTTCTATGCGCTGGAGGAAAAGGGGCTGATCTGCTGGGGCGGGCTGACCGCAGGCGACTGGCAATATATCGGGTCGCAGGGCGTCATCCAGGGCACCTACGAGATATTCATGCGGATCGCCGAAAAGCATTTCGGCGGCGACCTTTCCGGCCGGATCGTGCTGACCGCGGGATTGGGTGGCATGGGCGGCGCACAACCGCTCGCGGGCAAGCTGGCGGGCGCGGCGATCCTGTGCGTGGAGGTCGATCCGGTCCGCATCGCCAAGCGGCTGGAAATAGGCCTGCTGGATGTCGTCGCCGCATCGCTGGACGAGGCGCTGGACCTGGCTCAGGAGGCGAAGTCGCAGCGCCGGGCGCTGTCCATCGGCCTGACCGGCAATGCCGCCGAAATATTCCCCGCCATCGCGGCGCGAGGCCTGGTTCCCGATGTGGTGAC
This sequence comes from Sphingobium sp. TA15, assembly GCF_037101235.1. Taxonomy (NCBI): domain Bacteria; kingdom Pseudomonadati; phylum Pseudomonadota; class Alphaproteobacteria; order Sphingomonadales; family Sphingobiaceae; genus Sphingobium; species Sphingobium sp. TA15. Next base: position 2,540,564 of record NZ_AP025355.1, on the reverse strand, counting down.
GGACCAGACTTCGGCGCACGATCTCGTCTATGGCTATGTCCCGCTGGGGCGCACCGCCGCCGAGATGCCCGGATTGCGTTCCGACTCCGCGCTGCTGATCCGCGAAGGGCGGGCCTCCATCGCGGAGCATGTGCGCGCCATGCTCGCTTTCCAGCGCGCCGGGTCGATCGTCTTCGACAATGGCAATCTGATCCGCAGCCAGGCGCTGGAGGGCGGCGTCGCGGACGCATTCGACATACCGATCTTTACCGAGGCCTTTTTGCGGCCGCTGTTCAGCCGCGCCATCGGCCCCTTTCGCTGGATCGCACTCTCCGGCGCGCGGAGCGACATTGTGCGCATCGACCAGTTGGTGCTCGACAGCTTTCCGGACAATGCGGTCGTCACCCGATGGATTCGGCTGGCGCGGGAGCATGTGCCGGTCGAAGGATTGCCGGCGCGGATCGCATGGCTGGGACATGGCGAACGCACCCGGCTCGCGCTGGAGGTGAACGCGATGGTCCGCACCGGCGAACTCGCGGGTCCGGTCGGCTTCACCCGCGATCATCTCGACGCGGCGGCGATGACCCACCCGACGATCCTGACCGAAAATATGCTCGACGGGTCGGATGCGATTGCCGACTGGCCGCTGCTCGACGCCCTGGCCATGTGTTCATCCCAGGCCGATCTGGTCGCCATCCATTCCGGCGGCGGCGGCTATGCGGGCTTCAGCACCAGCGCCGGGGTCACCGTGATCGCGGACGGCAGCGCGGCGGCCGACGAACGCATCGCGCTCGCGCTCACCAACGACACGGCGCTTGGCGTGATGCGCTATGCCGATGCGGGCTATGCGGACGCGCAGGACGAAGTCCGCATGCGCGCGATCCGCCATATCGCGCTCGAACAGTCTTGAGCGGCCCGTCCGGGATCGCAGGCTCCCGGCTTCCGGTCGCTGCGGCGGCGGTCGGCAATATTCTGGAATGGTATGATTTCTCGGTCTACCTGCTGTTTGCGCCCTATATCGCCGCCGCGATCTTTCCGGGCGGGGGAACGATGGTGGAAACCGTCAAGGCGCTGCTCGTCTTCGGCGTCGGTTTCGTCGCCCGCCCGCTCGGCGCGCTTGTCATCGGCTATTATGGGGATGTCGCGGGGCGGCGGGCCGCGCTGACCCTGACCTTCACGCTGATGGCGCTGGGCACGTTGCTGATCGCATGCGCGCCGACCCATGCGTCCGCCGGGGCTGCCGCGCCGATGATCGTGCTGGCCGGGCGACTGCTGCAGGGCTTTTCGGCGGGCGGCGAGATCGGCGGCGCCGCCGCTTTCCTCATAGAGCACAGCCCATCGGACCGGCGCGGGATCGCGGCCTCTGTCCTGCAAGCCAGCATGGCGCTGTCCAACATCCTGGGCGCCATCGTCGTGCTGGGGACCGGCGCGATGCTGAGCGAGGATGCGATTGCAGGCGGGGGCTGGCGCCTGCCCTTCCTGCTGGGCCTGGCCATCGTGCCCATCGGCCTGTGGCTGCGCGTCCATGTCGAGGAGACGCCCTCCTTCATCGCGGGCAGAGCGCGTTCTCCCCTGCGGAAACTGAAGGGGCAGGGCCGCGCCATCGCCACCGGCTTCGGGCTTTCGGCGCTGTGGGGCGTCGGCATCTATGCGCTGGTCATCTTCATGCCGGTCTTCCTGCGCCAGACGCTCGCCATCGACGGCGACATCCTGTTCCTGACGTCGATCCTGGGCAATCTGGCGCTGCTGGGCGGATCGCTGCTGGGCGGGTGGGCCAGCGATCAATTCGGCCGCTGGCGCACGCTCGCCCTGGCGGCGATGGCGCTGTTGCTGACGCCATTGCCGCTTCTGGCGCTGGTCGGGGCCCATGCCGCCCCGCTGCTCCTGTTCGTCGTCCAGCCCGCGCTATGCATCGTCACGGGGCTTTATGCCGGGGCCGTCCCGGCTGCGCTTGCCGAACTCTATCCCGCGCCCGTGCGGTCGACGGCCACCTCCATCGCCTATAATGCGGCGATCACGCCCCTCGCAGGTTTCGGCCCCGCGCTCATCCTGTGGCTTTCCACGCTGGGGTTGGGCGTGCTTGCTCCGGCCTTTTATGTCGCGCTGGCGGTTCTGATCGCAGCCCCGGCCATATTGATCGGCTCATCCATCGCCGTCGAGCGCGAGCACGGTTTCTAGCAGCGTGGCCGTCCCCGCCGCGAGCTGGGCCTCCGTCGCATATTCTTCGGGCGTGTGGCTCATGCCCCGCAGGCAGGGGATGAAGATCATCGCCGCCGGACAGATCGCCGCCAGGAAGGCGCAGTCATGCCCCGCGCCGCTCGCGATATCGACCGCCGACAGGCCCAGCCCGTCCGCCGCCGCGCCTATGGCCTGGCGCAGCGCGGGAGCGCAGATTGCAGGGACGCCGTCGGAAAGCGTCCTGAATCCGGCAAGCTCCACCTTCGCCTTGGCGGCGACGGCGACGCAGTCGGCGCGCAAACCCTCCATAAAGGCATCGATCAGGGCCAGGACGTCGCTGCGCGCATCGACGACCAGGCGGCAGCGGCCGGGCACGACATTGGACCCGCCGGGCCGGACGTCGACAATTCCTACAGTCGCGACGACATAGCCCAGACCGGCGGCGGCCATCGCCTCCGCCCGTTCGCGAACGGCGATCATCGCGAGCGCGCCGGCATAGCCCGCGTCGCGCCGCAGGTGCATCGGCACCGTCCCGGCATGCGCGGCCTGACCGGCAAATTCAATCTCTATGCGGCGGATACCGGCGATAGCGGTGACGATGCCGATGTCGATCCCCTCCGCCTCGAGCACAGGCCCCTGTTCGATATGGAGTTCGAGGAAAGCGCCGATGTCGGTGCGGACCGCTTCGTCAAGGCGATCCGGATCGCCGCCGACATCGCTTATCCCGTCGGCCAGCGAATGGCCCGACGGCGCTGTCGCCGCCAGCATTTCGGCGCTCAGGCGCCCGGTCATTCCCCGGCTGCCGATGCAGGAGATGCCGAAGTCGCTGGGCTCCTCGGCCAGGAAATCGATCACTTCGAGGGGATGACGCAGCGGCGCGCCCGCTTCGGCAATCGCCCGCGCAACTTCCAGCGCCGCGATCACGCCCGCGATGCCGTCGAAACGGCCCCCGCTCGGCACCGTATCGCTGTGCGATCCCATCGCAATCGCTGGAAGGCCGGGAATCGCGCCTTCGATCCGGCCGATCAGATTGCCTGCGGCGTCGATGCGGACCGACAGGCCCGCATCGCGCATCCGCTCGGCCAGAAAGGCGCGCCCGGCGGCGAACATCGGCGAAAAGGCCCGCCGCGTATAGGGGCGGTCGGGTTCGGTGATCCCGCCAAGCGCCATCATGTCGCCCCACAGGCGATCCGCGTCGATGCCGGGCCGCGTCATGGCGCGACGCTCCGCTGCGGGCGCTGGAATCGCCCCCTCCCCGGTTCGGCCAGCACTTTCCCGTCGGCGGCGATGAGCCGTCCGCGAAGATAGGCCGCCTCGACGCGAAACGGCAGCGTCATGCCAGCATAGGGACTCCAATCGGAAATATTCGCGCCGCTTTCGGCAGGATCATAGGCATGGGGCGCGCGCGCCAATATGGCGACGTCCGCATCGCATCCCACCGCCAGCGCCCCTTTGGCATGGTCGAGCCGGAAGAGCCGCGCCGGATTGTGCGCGAGCAGCCGCGCCGCATGGGTCAGGGGCAGCCCCCGCTCGTCCAGGCCCTTCAGCAGCAGCGGCAGCAATATCTCCAGCCCCGGAAGCCCGGAGGCGTTGGCGAGCATGTCGTCCTTATCCTTGCGGTCGAGCGACCAACTGACATGATCGGTCGACACGACGGTGACATGGCCCGCCGCCAGATGCCGCCACAGGGCTTCGCGTTCGGCGCGCGGGCGTATCGGCGGATTCACCTTCGCCCGTCCCTTCAGACGGCGCACATCCTCTTCCTCGTCCAGGATCAGATAGTGGATGCAAGCCTCTATCGTCGCATCATGGCCCATTGCCCGATAGGCGGCGGCGAGGTCATAGCCAGCGCCGAGCGAGCAATGGACGATATGCCCCGGACAGCCGGTCGCCGCAGCGGTGGCATAGACCTGCGCCGTCGCCAGCATTTCGCTGATCGGCGGGCGCGCGCGGCCATGCGCCAGATAATCGGTCGCGCCGGTAGAGCGCACCTCCGCGGTCGCCGCCCGCACCACCTCCTCATCCTCATTGTGGACGCCCGCGATCAGCCCGTGCCGGGCAATCGCCTGGAAACAGGCGAAGAGTTGCTGCGGCGCAAGGCGCGGGAAGCGTTTTGGATCGGTGCCGAAGGTCGAGAATTTGAAGGCCGCGGCGCCGCTTTGCACCAGCGCGTCGATATGCGTCGGCCCGTCCTCCGGATCGACCGTCGCGTAAAGCGCGAAGTCGGTGCGGGCTTGCGCTGCCGCCTCGTCGCGTTTGCGCTCGAAACGCTCAGGCGTGCAGATCAGGTCTCCGTCGTCATAGGGCATGTCGACGATGGTCGTGACGCCGCCCGCCGCCGCGCTGCTCGTGGACCAGATGAAGTCCTCCTGATCGCGCTGGCTGCGGCTGTGGACCTGGGCGTCGATCGCGCCGGGAAGGATCAGCGCGCCGGGGCCGCCATGAACTTCCCCCGATGGCGCGTCGCCCGCACCGACCGCGCGCACGACCCCTTCGGAGGCGAGAACGAACCCCCGGTCGATGATGCGGTCAGGCAGGACGATTGTGCCGACAAAGACTTGATCCATCTCCGCTTTCCTTGATGCTGATATCCGGTTTTGAACGGAAATGATCTGCGCATCGGCGGAGCGGCTGAACTAGGCGCTATTTTCCGCATCGGTCCATAAGGGCGTCATGTTGCATTATGTTGCGGCGCAGCATAGGCTCGCCTGCCGAGCGCGCCGCTCTGCAAATTGTTGCCCGGAAGATGTGTCCCATGATCGATTTTCGCGCCCTGAGCTATTTCGTGGCAGCCTGCGAACATGAAAGCCTGGGCGCGGCGGCGGCGGACCTGGAGATTGCGCCCTCGACGCTGAGCGCCAGCCTGAAGTCGCTGGAAAGCGGCTTCGGCGCTTCCCTGTTTCGTCGGCACGAAAACGGGCTTGCGCCCCGGCGGCTCGCCCACTGGCTGTACCGCAGGGCGGTTCCCGTCCTTCTGCTGGAGGAGTTCATGCAGCGCCGCGCCCGCGCTCCCGACGAGGCGAGTGCGCGGCTGACCATCGACATCCGCCTGCGCTTCGCCTTCGGCCATGTGCGTCGGGCGCTGGCGCGCGCGAGCGCGGCGGCGGCGGAAGAGGCGCCGATCCTGATCAACCCGCAATGGGTGCTGGAAGGCGACAATCCGTCCGCGACCAGCCTGGTCGACCTGCATTTCGGGCATGAGCATCGTGTCACGATCGAGCCGATGGACGGAAAAAGCGAATTGACCGGCGGCGACACGCTGCTGGGCGTCGATCCGTGGATGCTTGTCGAACGCAGATATGGGGCTGGCGAGCTTGAAGGAGCCGGGCGCCGCGATCAGATCAAGACCCCATGGCTCGTGCCCGCGCTGCCCGAACCGCTCGCGGCGCAGATCAGCGAACGCGCCGCGGCGGAAGGGCGCGAGCTTCGCATGCTCGACACGCCGCCGGACAGTTGGCCTCAACTTCTGGAGGATTATCCCAGCGGCCAGATCGCGCTGCCGTCGAGCGCCATCGGCACGCGCCTGGGCCTTTCCCGCATCGTGACGCGCCCGCTGGTTCCGGCGCTGCATTCGACCCTTGTCGCCCGGCCCGACGGCAGCGACGCCGCGGCGGCTTTTCTGGCGCACGTCCGGACGGCCCTGGAGGACGGATTGCCGTCGCGCGCGTTCATGCCCAAAATGACCGAGCGGCGCATGCGCTATTTCAATCTCGCTTACCGGACGGGACGGGTTTCCGCCGCTTCGAAGGCGGCGGGCGTTGCGCAGCCCGCGATGAGCCAGCAGCTTCAAAAGCTGGAGGAGTCCCTCGGCGTATTGCTGTTCGATCGCAAGAGTTTCGGACTGGTGCGAACGGCGGCGGCCGATGAACTGGCGTTGGCGACCGAACTTCTCGACCGCCATCTGCGCGACGTGGAGGTCAGCGGCGCGACCGCGACGCTGGCGGACGGCGGCCGCCTGAGCCTGGGCGTGCTGCCCTCGACAAGCCCCTATGGCCGCCTGATCGCGACGATCACCGATACGGTCCTGGCGCTGCGGACCCAAACGCCGCTGCTGAGCCTGCTCGTGCGCGAAGGGCCGAACGCCAGCCTCCAGCGCTGGGTGAAGCAAGGCCGCCTGGGCATCGCGATCGTCGATGTCGCGCCGCCCCAGATGCCGCGTCTGACCCTCGATTCCAGCGAGCCGCTCGCGCTTATCGCGCACCCCCGACACGAACTTCTCCCGCCGGGGCCTGTCGCCTTCGCCGATCTTGCAGGCTTGCCCCTGGCGCTGCCCACCAATTTGTTCGGGCTGCGGCAGATCCTCGACAATGAAGCCAGGGCGGCAGGCTTCGATTTGAAGCCGCTTCACGAAATCGATTCGCTGGCCATGCTCTCGGCCCTCATCGCCCGCGACCGGATGGCGACCGTGCTCCCGATATCCGCAATCAGTTCGGAGATCGCGGCGGGCGGGTGGACCGCCCATCCGATAGAGGGTCCGAAAATCCACCGGCGCCTCTATGCGATCTATTCGGGAGATCGCGCGCTGACCCAGATCGAACGGGAATTCATCCGCCGCCTTCGATCGGCGCTCGCGGCGGGTGCCGACATCCTATCCGCGCAAGCAGTCGGATAAGCTTCGCAAACTGGATTGTCCCGCATCGGGCGCAACGATAGAAGTTTAAATCTGCAACCACCCTCTTCAGGCACAGGGCGAGGGGTTGGCGGAGCAGTCCGGATTCTTTGGACTTAAGCTTCGCTGCCATGGAGATTTGATGGACGTCACAGTTTTGAGCCATAGGGCACTCACGGTCACCTCGATCCGGCCCGGAGACAGGATGAATATCGGCGACTATGGCCACGCGCTGATCGCAGTGAGCTTGTTCAATAGCTATTATTCCACGGACCGCATAACGACGCTTGTGCGCTGGGCCAAACACACATTCGAACGTTCGCATATCCCTGTCTTCGATCTTCCGCACGCCTACACGCTCTCCGCCCGGAAGGGCCATTCCCCCGGCTCCGTCCGGCGAGCGCGGAAGGAAGGGCGGAAATTGCATAACAAGATCGCCAGAATCCATGCCGAAGAGGGCATCGACAGCGATGCCCACCGGCTGCTCACCTGGGATGACCTTGTCAGGAATGACGATTATTTGCAGCTACGGGTCGACGTCGACCGCGCCTTCTGCACCGACGCCTGTTTTCGCCAGGCTTGCCTGACCATGGCGGACACGCTCCTTGACCCTGAAATAACCGACGAGGATGACAGGCGGGCGGCCTGCTTTCTTGCCGCGCGCTATCTGCTCGACGAACTACCCCTCTTGATCGACCTGCCCAGCATCATAAAGTGCGACTCTTCGGTATTCCTCTACCACCGCGCCCCGTCCCTGCTGAAGCAATTGTTCGAAGGCCGCTTCACCCTCAAGCCTTCCGACCGGCAGGGCTATTTCATATTGTCCGACGCGTCTGAAATCGAGGCTGCCGACTCTTATTGATCCCCTTCCGGCCGACCTGCCGGTCATCATGCGGCGGAGCTTATACCCCATGTCGCCCAGGCGCGTCTTGTCGGCGGAATTGCTCGCGCTAGCCTCTCACCTGAAGAACAGGCCGCGAAGATGACGCGGGATATTGTTTATCGAAACAGGGCGTTCGGGATGGCGGCAAGCCGACGGTACGGGCCGGGCTTTGACTGCAGAAAATTCTACCTGGCGCGCCCTCCGACATGAAGGGGGTTCCTATGAATTTGACGACCAGGCTGCTGCTATCGACCGCAATATTCACCGTCGCCGCCCAATATCCCGCTTCCGCTGAAGTGGTGGGCGACGGCGCGGCGGAAACCGCCGAGGCGCCGGCAAGCCCCGATATCGTCGTCACCGGCAGCCGCGTGAAGGGCGAAGCGCCGGTCGGTTCCTCGCTCATGGTGATCGGCCGCGACACTATCGAGACATCCAATGCGACCACCATGGCGCAGCTTTTTCAGAACATGCCGCAGGTCAATAATCTGGGGGTGTCCGAAAGCGTGCGGACGGGCAATGGCGGATCGGCGAACTTCAACTTCTCGCAGGGGGTCAATATCCATGCGATCGGCCCCTATGCCACGCTCGTCATGCTGGATGGCCAGCGCATCGCGCCGCAGGGGGTCTATGGCCTGGCAGTCGATACCAGCATCATTCCCACCATCGCATTGCAACGCATCGAGATCGTCCCCGACGGGGCCTCCGCAATCTACGGTTCCGACGCGATCGCGGGCGTCGCCAACCTGATCCTTCGCCGCCAAGTGGAGGGCATAGAGACATCCGCCAATTATGGGGTCGCCGATAATTATGACCAGTATCAGCTCGGCATCATCGGCGGGCTGAACTGGGCGGGCGGCCACGCCACGCTCGCTTATGGCTATGGCGGCCATTCGGAACTGGTCGCGGGCGACCGATCCTATGCGCGGGCCGACCTCAGGCCCTTCGGCGGGTCCGATTTCCGGGCGACGCAATGCAATCCGGGCACCATCGTGATCGGCGGCGTCAACTACGCCATTCCGGCAGGCGGCGTCACGCCCGCCAATGCCGCGGCGCTGCAACCCGGCACGACCAATCGATGCGACCTGTTCCTCGACAGTTGGCTGCTGCCCGATATCAAGCGCCACAATGTCGTGGCCACGCTGGAACAGGAAATCACCGACAAGCTCAGCGTTGCGATGACCGGCGTCTTCGCCCGTCGGCTTGCGAAGGCCCGCTACGGCTATCCGGCGACGACGCTGTCGGTCCCCGCGACCAACGCATTCTACACGCGTCCGCCCACGGCGGGGCCAGGCGCGGAGACCATTCGCTACGCCTTCAGCGATCTTCCGCTGAGCCCGACCGGGCATGGCCGTTCGGATTTCTACCATGGGAACATCGCGGCGAAGCTGGAACTGCCCGCCGGTTGGGAAGCGAATGCGGCTTTCACCTATTCGGGGTCGAGCGAGCATTTCTACACCAGCAATTCCGTCAACAATGCGGCGCTGGCGGCGGCGCTGGCGTCCAGCAATCCCGCGACCGCCTTCAACCCCTATGGCGGACCCAACAATCCCACGGTGCTCGCGGCGATCGGCAATGGTCAATTCTCGCCCTCCGGCAGGGCCGACCAATATATCGGCGACGCCGGAGTCAGCGGCAGCCTGTTCAGGCTTCCCGGCGGCGATGTCCGGCTGGCCGTCGGATACCAGCATCAACAGGCGCGCCAGCGCGCCTACAACATGACCGGCAGCACGGTGACGCCCATCGTCACGCGGTCGGTGGATTTCACCCGCAAGGTCGACTCGATCTACGGCGAGCTTCTGATCCCGCTGTTCGGCCCGGACAACGCCGTGCCCGGCATCCAGAGTCTGCAGATCGACGTCGCCGGGCGCTACGATCATTATTCCGATGTAGGGTCGACCACCAACCCGAAGGTCGGCGTGAATTGGGAGCCGGTCGGGGGACTCGTGCTGCACGGCAGCTATGGCACCTCCTTCCGCGCTCCGCCGGTCTATCAGTCGCAGGGCCGGGCGGCGAGCAGCATCGCGCAGCTTTCCGATCCGACGCTCGGCGGGGCGCTCACCACCGCGCTCGTCGTGACCGGGGGCAACAGCGACACGAAGCCGGAGTCGGCAAAGACCTGGTCGCTTGGCGCCGATTTCCGGCCCGGCTTCATTCCGGGTCTGAGCGGCCAGATCGGCTATTTCAACGTCGATTACCGCAACATCATCACGGCGCTCGGCAGCAATGCGCAGATTTTGAACCAGAGCTATTATTCCGCGCTCGGCATCGTGAAGCGCAATCCCTCTGCCGCCGAAGTGGCGGCAACCCTCGCGCGATACCCGCTCGTCACCGGCACGGTGCCGCCCAATGTTCCGGTGCTGATCGATGGACGCACGCGCAACCTGACGTCGCTGAAGGCGGAGGGGATCGACTTCCTGCTCGACTATCGACTCGATGCCGGAGGCTCCGGCAGCGTCAATTTCGGCGTTTCGGGAACCTATTATCTGCGCTTTGCAACCGCGGCCGCCGAAGGCGCGCCGGTGATCGACATGGTCGGCACGATCATGAATCCGGTGAAATTCCAGGCACGCCCCTATGTCGGCTGGCGCGGCCAGGCGTTCAACATGCTCGCCACGGTCAACATCACCGGCAGCTACGACAATAATCTGGTGACGCCCGTGCAGAAGGTCTCTTCGCAAGCCACGATCGATTTTCACGCCGATTACGACCTGGCGGAAATCATCCCGGTCAAGGCGAAGCGCCTCCGCCTGGCCCTGGACGTGACAAACCTGTTCGACAAATCGCCGCCGTTCGTCAATGTCGGGCCGACCACTTTCACCGAAGGCGGCTTCGACGCATCGGTCGCAAGCCCGGTCGGGCGCCTCGTGGCGCTCAGCCTCGTCACCCAATTCTGAATTGCGCGCCATCACCTTTGAGGAAACGACAATGGTTCAAGCCTGGCATCTGGTCTCCCGCCCCGAAGGCACCCTGACGATGGAGAATGTGGAGCTGCGCGACGTCCCGTTGCCGCCGCTCGCGGAAGGGCAGATTCATGTGCGAAATCATTGGCTGTCGGTGGACCCGATCACGCGCCTGCGGATGCGCGGGGATTATCAGGGGGCGCAGCCGCCCTTCGCGCTGGGCGAACCGATCGGCGGCGTCGCGACGGGCGTGGTGGTCGAATCCCGATCGCCGCTGTTCAGCCCCGGCGACCGCGTCAAGCATCAGCTTGGCTGGCGCGACGAAGCCGTCGGCGCGGCGGAACTGTTCGGCAAGCTGCCGGATATCGACATGCCCGAACAATATTTCATGCACTATATGGGCGTCGTGGGCCTCACGGCATGGTCGGGCCTGGTGAAGGTGGCGGAGGCGCGGGCGGGCGATGTGGCCTTCATTTCGGCTGCTGGCGGGGGCGTCGGATCGGCGGCGGTGCAAATCGCGAAGATATTGGGGCTGCGGGTCATCGGATCGGCCGGAGGCGCCGAAAAATGCGCCTTCGTCCGCTCGATCGGCGCCGACGCGGTGATCGATTACAAGGCGCCGGGCGGAATGGAAGAAAAGCTGCGGCAGGTGGCGCCTGAGGGCATCGACGTCTATCTGGACAATGTCGGCGGCGACCATCTGGACGCGGCGCTGGGGCTGGCCAACACCCATGCGCGCTTCGCGATCAGCGGCACGGTGGGCAATTATGATAATGGCGAGGCGGCGACCCTGCGAAACTTCTCGCGCGTCGTGGGGCAGAATATCCGTTTGCAGGGCTATATCGCGCCGCGTGAATATGGCGCGGACATGCTGGCCTTCCAGCACCAGATGGCGGAGTGGATCGCCAGCGGACGGATCAGCATATGCGAAAGCGTTTTCGAGGGGCTCGAACGGACGCCGGAAGCCTTTATTTCGATCTTCACCGGCAGCATCGCGGGCAAGATACTGGTCCGCCTGTAACGGACCGATCGTCCTTTTTTCGAGGAAAATCCATGGCCACCATCGACACAGCGGTTGCAGGCGGAGCGGCGGCGATGCCGGTCGAACGGCCAATGGGGCGCCGCTGGATCTATGTCGTTCTTCTCCTGAATTTCGGATATATACTGAACTTCGCCGATCGCCAGATCGTCAATATCCTGGCCGAATCCATCAAGCGCGATCTCCATTTGCAGGACTGGCAACTGGGGGTGATGTCGGGACTGTCCTTCGCATTGGTGTACGGCGCCATGGCGCTTCCCGTCGCCCGCCTGGCCGAACGGGTGAACAGGCCGCGCCTGATCGCCGTTGCGATGACGCTATGGAGCGCTTCGACGCTGTTCAGCGGCATGGCCCGCAGCTTCGCGCAGCTCGCGGCGGCACGGGTGGCGGTGGGCATCGGCGAATCCGGCTACGCCCCATCGTCCCATTCGCTGATCACCGAAACCGTCCCCAAGCATCGCCGCACGCTTGCCCTCGCCATATTCGGCACCGGCGTCCCCGTCGGCAGCATGGTGGCAATGGTGATCGGCGGCATCGTCGCCGATTTCTGGGGTTGGCGGACCGCGTTCATGCTCGCCGGACTTCCCGGCGTCATCATCGCGATGATCATATTGTTCACCGTCCGCGACCCCCGGTTTCGCGCAGGCGCGCAGAAAAGCGGCAAGCCCTCGACCTTCCTCAGCGATGCGCGGGTGCTGCTGGGCAAAAGATCCTACCTGCTGCTGGTGATGGGCAGCGGCCTGCTGGCCCTGGGCGGCTATGGGCTGCAATCGTTCATCGCCTCCTTCTTCTTCCGCGTCCATGCGCAGGAACTTGCCGGGCTGTCGGCCCAGATCCATGCCGCTTTCGGCGTGAAGCTGGGCCCTACGGCGATCATCGGGCCAGCGCTGGGCGTTGCGATCGGCCTCACCGGCATGATCAGCGCGCTTGCCAGCGGCGTGGTGACGGACCGGCTGGTTGCCAGGGACGTGCGTTATTTCGGTCGAATCGGTGGCGCTCCCCTGTTGCTGGCGGTGCCGACCGTGATCGTCGCGCTCTACTCCCCCGGCATATCGGCGGCGCTTCTATTCTTCGCCATCGTTCAGGGGCTTGTCAGCTTCTCCGGCCCGCCGCTCCTGTCCTGTTCGCAATCGCTCGCCCCGCCGCAGATGCGCGCGACCGCCTCGGCGATTTCGCTGCTGGCCGTCGTACTCTTCGGCAATGGCCTTGGTCCGCTGCTGGTCGGTCTGGCGAGCGACCTGATGGCATGGATGGGATATGATGCGGGGTCCGCGCTGCGGGCGGCCCTGACCATCACCACCGTGCCGGTGCTGTGCGCCGCGATTCTGTTTTTGTCAGCGGCGCGCCATTTAAAGGCCGATCTCGGCGAGATATGACCCTCACGCGAAGGTGAAGGAGCCGGATCAGCGAAGGCGGTCGAAAGTGATCGGCCTCCCGCCGCTCAGGCGGGCCGGGGGAATCCCTATGCCTTTTCCAGGGTGCACTGGAGCGGGTGCTGGTTCTGGCGGGCGAAGTCCATGACCTGGTTCACCTTCGTTTCCGCCACCTCATAGCTGAAAATGCCGCACACGCCGACGCCGCGCTGGTGGACGTGGAGCATCACGCGGGTCGCCTCCTCCATGTCCATGCGGAAGAATTGCTGGAGGACGTGCACGACGAATTCCATCGGCGTGTAGTCGTCGTTCAGCATCAGCACCTTGTAGAGAGAGGGCTTTTTCGTCCGGGCGCGGGTGCGCGTGGCAATGCCGACATTGGGACCGCCCGAGCCGTCGCCCTGGTCGTCCTGATCCCTGCCCGCCATCGTCACGGAATATGCCATCGTCGTGGAGCTGCTCATGATGGGCGAGGATATGGCGATTTGCTCCCGCATGGCAAGGGGTCCTGCCGGGCGTAAACCATCCTTCCTGGCGGGAATGGCATGGGGGAGAGTGAAATGGGTGGATTCCCGCCATTCCCCATCTCGTCACCCCGGGCTTGACCCGGGGTCCCGCTGCCCTTTCCAGGCGGGCACTCAGAAAGAAAGCGGGACCCCGGATCAAGTCCGGGGTGACGGAGGGGCTAACGTCCGCCATTGGCCATGGGGCGTCCTTCGGAAAAAGGAAACGGCCCCTGCGACGGGGCCGTTTCTTTCTTACAAGCCCGAAGGCCGGGGGTCAGGCGGCGAGCGCCTTTACCTTGTCGGTCACCACGGTCACGCGGGCGGTCAGCGGAGAGGCGACGTCGCCGGCCAGCTTGATCAGCGCTTCGCTGCTCTTGGCCGCTTCCTTGGTGAATTCGTCGAAGCTGCTGGAGAGCAACTGGCTCTGAAGCTGGAAGAATTCGGTCGGCGTCTTCACGGTCGAGAAGCTCTTGAAAGAAGCGGTCGCCTTTTCGAAGCTCTTGCGGCTGTAGTCCACGGCTTCCTGGCCCAGGGTCTCAAAGCCCTTGGCCGCGATCTTGCCGGATTCGACCAGCGCTTCGACATTGCCCTTGGCGATGTCGCTGAATTCTTCGATCGCCTTGGTCGACTTCTCGACGCTCACCTTCGCCTTCTCGTTCAGGTCGGCATAGACCGTTTCGAGCTTGGCCTTGGTTTCTTCCGCGAATTTCTTTCCGGTCTCGATCACATCGTTCATCATTTTCGTTCCTTCTGTGGCGGGCAGCAACATGGGCTCTAGCGGCCCGGCCCCGGATAACAGGGTCTTCGATAGGTCCGGTTGCGCCGCTGTCGGCTTCGCAACCGGCTTGGACCTGGGCGTCTCCACCTTCGGCGCCGCGGCGACGGGGGCGGGTTGCGGGGTCACATCCTTCACCAGTTCCGGTTCGGGCGCCGCGTCGACCGCCGTGGTCGCCGCGATCACCGCTACCGGATCGGCCTTCGCCGCCGGCGCAGCCTTCGCCGCCGGAGCGACGGTCTTGGGCGGGGCAGGCTTTTTCGCGGCGGGCTTCGCCCGGGCGGGAGCCGGCGCCTTGATCGCCGCTTCGGCGGCCTTCAGCGCCTCGCTGGCGGAGAGGGTCGACGACGCTTTCTTGGCGACAGGCTTCTTACGCACTGGCTTTGGGGTAACGGCCATGGACCAACCTCCATTTGTTGCAGTGCACAATATAGAAATCGCGCCGCCGTTGCAAGCGCTTTTGTGCAGTGCAGCAAAATTGCCCGTACGACCCGTCGCTTCGGCAAGGCGGGCTGCCGCAAACAGGCAGCCCGCGAAGGAACTGGAGCGGGTTTCGATCTGAGCGAATCAGATCGCCGCTCTTGATTCTTCGTTTTCCGCGATTTCTTGACCAGCGATCGGACCGACCGCTTGGAAATCGCTAACGGGTTTTCACATAGCGGCCGGGGGCATCCTCCAGCGCCTTGAGTCGGCCCTTGCCGGGGCGACGGGCGCCCTTCACCGGGACGGTGGCGGGGGCCTGCCCGCGAATCCACTCGATCCAGTCGGGCCACCAGCTACCCTTTGTCTCCTTCGCATGGGCGAGAAAGGCCTCCAGGGTCGGCTGCGATTCGGCGCAGGTCCAATATTGATATTTTTGCGCGGAGGGCGGGTTCACCACGCCCGCTATATGCCCCGACCCCGCCAGCAGGAAGCGGATCGGGCCGGAGAAATGCTCAGTCAGCTTCCACACGCTTTCCAGCGGAGCGATATGATCTTCCCGCCCTGCCTGCACATAGGCGGGCGTCCTGACCCGGCGCAGGTCGATGGGCGTGCCCGCGACGCTGATCGCGCCCGGCTGGACCAGCAGGTTGTCGCGATAGAGCTGCGTCAGATAATCCTTGTGCCAGCGCGCCGGCAGGTTGGTGGTGTCGCCGTTCCAGTAGAGCAGGTCGAAGGGCGGGTAATCCTGCCCCAGCAGGTAGTTGTTGACCACATAGTTCCAGATGAGGTCGCGCCCGCGCAGCAGGTTGAAGGTCGCGGCCATGTAGCGCCCGTCCAGGAAGCCGCCGGAGGAAAGCTGCTCCACCATCTTCATCTGCTCGTCGTCGACGAACAGGGTGAGGTCGCCCGCCTTGCTGAAATCGACCTGGGCGGTGAAGAAGGTGGCGCTGGCGACCTTGTCCGCCTCGCCCCGCGCCGCCAGCAGCGCCAGCGTGGCGGCCAATGTCGTCCCCGCCACGCAATAGCCGATGGCGTGGACGCCGGGCACGCCCAGCAGGTCGCGCACCGTGTCGATCGCATCGATCTGGCCGTCCAGGATATAATCGTCCCAGACAACGTCCTTCATCGAGGCGTCGGCCGATTTCCACGACACCAGGAAGACGCTGATCCCCTGGTCGACGGCCCATTTGACGAAGCTTTTTTCCGGCGACAGGTCGAGGATGTAGAAACGGTTGATCCAGGGCGGGAAGATGATCAGCGGCGTTTCCAGCACCTTGTCTGTCGTCGGGGCATAGTGGATCAACTGATAGAGCGGCGTTTCCTTGATCACCTTGCCGGGGGTCGAGGCGATGTTGCGGCCAAGCTCGAACGCCGTGCCGTCGGTGTGGGTGAGCTGGCCCTTCTCCAGATCGGCCAGCATGTGCTGCAGGCCCTTGACCAGATTCTCGCCGCCGCTCTGAATCGTCTTCTGCACGACCAGCGGGTTGGTCAGCGGGAAGTTGCTGGGGGCGATGGCGTCCAGCAGGCCGGTGGTGGCGAAGCGCAGCTTGGCCTTCTGCTTCGGATCGACGCCGTCCACCGCGTCGGCCAGCTTCGTCAGATAATCCGAGAGCAGCAGATAGCTCTGCCGGATCAGGTCGTAAAAGGGATGCTCGGTCCAGGCCGGGTCGGCGAAGCGGCGGTCGCGCGCGGCCGCGGGGCTATCCGATGGCGGGGGTTCGGGATGGTCGCGCAGCAGGCCGCCGGAATCCAGGAAACGCTGCCACAGCGCCAAGCCTTCATCGGCAAAGCCGGTCTGGATGCGCGCCACGGCTTCGGGGTCGAAGGGCAATGTCCGGCCGGTCGCGCCCGCCGCCTGTTCCAGCATCAATTGCTGCGCCCGGCCCAGCACCTGCGTCCATTGCTGCATGTCCTCCAGCGTGGGGAGGTGGGGTTCCATGACGTCCTGTGCTTTCATGGCCACCTTCCTTCGCCTGGCATTGTCCGGTCCGCCGCTTTCTCTGGCGCGTCGCGGGCTGGCGGGTTATAGCCGGATCGTGACAAGCCGAATGCGCGTCACGCACTATTCCTTACAGCGAGCTTTCAGGAAAGCCCCAATGTCCGAAGAATTCTACCGCATGAAGCGTCTGCCGCCCTATGTCATCGCCGAAGTGAACGCGATGCGGGCCGCCGCGCGCGCCGCGGGGGAGGACATTATCGACCTGGGGATGGGCAATCCCGACCTGCCGCCGCCCGACCATGTCATCGCCAAGCTGTGCGAGGTCGCGCAGAAGCCGAGCGCGCACGGATATTCGCAGTCGATGGGCATTCCGGGGCTGCGCCGCGCGCAGGCCAATTATTATGGCCGCCGCTTCGGCGTCGATCTGGACCCGGAGACCGAGGTGGTCGTGACCATGGGGTCGAAGGAGGGCCTTGCCAGCCTCGCCACCGCGATCACCGCGCCGGGGGACGTCGTGCTGGCGCCCAATCCCAGCTATCCGATCCACATGTTCGGCTTCATCATCGCGGGGGCGACCATCCGGTCGGTGCCGACCACGCCGGACGAGCATTATTGGCAGTCGCTGGAGCGGGCCATGGCGTTCACCGTGCCGCGTCCGTCGATCCTGGTCGTGGGCTATCCGAGCAACCCGACGGCCGAGACCGTCGACCTCGCCTTCTACGAGCGGCTGGTCGCCTGGGCGAAGGAGAACAAGGTCTGGGTGCTGAGCGACCTTGCCTATTCCGAGCTTTATTATGACGGCAATCCGACGCCCTCCATCCTGCAGGTGCCGGGCGCCAAGGATGTGGCGGTGGAATTCACCTCGCTCAGCAAGACCTATTCCATGGCGGGCTGGCGCATCGGCTTTGCCGTGGGCAACCGGCAACTGATCGCGGCGTTGAAGCGGGTGAAGTCCTATCTGGACTATGGCGCGTTCACGCCGATCCAGGCGGCGGCCTGCGCGGCGCTCAACGGGCCGCAGGACATCGTGCAGAAGAACCGCGAGCTTTATCACAAGCGCCGCGACGTGATGGTGGAGGCCTTTGGCCGGGCTGGCTGGGACATTCCCGCGCCCAGGGCGTCGATGTTCGCCTGGGCGCCGCTGCCCCCCGCGCTCAAGGACATGGGGAGCCTGGAATTTTCCAAGCAGCTCCTTACCCATGCCAAGGTCGCGGTCGCGCCGGGGGTCGGCTATGGCGAGGATGGCGAGGGCTATGTCCGCATCGCCATGGTGGAAAATGAGCAGCGGCTGCGGCAGGCGGCGCGCAACATCCGGCAATATCTCAAGTCCATGGGCGTCAACACGCCCGCCAAGGGCGCTGCCTGAGGGAATAGGCCTGGGGAATAAGGGACGTGCTCCTGCGCAGGCACTCGAATGAGACAAGTGGCTCGTGAGAGCCCAGTTCTGCCGTCGGAATGTCATTCTACCGTTGGAACTGGGCTCCTGCCTTCGCAGGAGCACGCTTCCCCAAGGGCATGATGGCATGCAACCTGTACAGCCATTTCAACCCTTGCCATTTTCCTCGCTCTGCGCTGCTTTGACACGATGATCGCACTTCCCCAGGTTTCGCAGGTCGCGCAGACCATCCAGCTCGCCTTGGCCCCCGTCTTCCTGCTCGCGGGCATCGGGGCGTTCCTGAACGTCTGCGTCGGGCGGCTGGCGCGCATCATCGACCGGGCGCGCAAGGTGGAGGACAAGATCCTCGCCTCCCGCGGCAAGGAGCATGACCGGATGGTCAGCGAGATCCGCGTGCTGGACCGGCGGATGAGCGTGGTCAACGGCGCGATCTTCCTGTCGGTGGCGTCGGCCTGCGCGATCTGCCTGGTCGTCATCCTGTTGTTCGCCGCCAACCTGCTGGGTTCGCACCTCGGCACGCCCATCGCGATCCTGTTCAGCCTGGCCATGGTGTTGCAGGCGGCGGCCTTCGCCACCTTCATCCAGGAAATCCGGCTCGCCTCGCGCACCATCCACATCCGCAACGAAGTGCTCTATCACAAGGTCGAGGAAGAGAGCGCGGGATGACGAAGTTCACGGTCAACGACCGGCCCGTCCAATATCGCATGGACCCGGCGACGCCGCTGCTGTGGGCGCTGCGCGACGCGTCGAACCTGACCGGAACGAAATATGGCTGCGGCACGGGCGATTGCGGCGCCTGCACGGTCGACATAGACGGGGAGGCCGTGCGTTCCTGCCAGGTGACCATCGCCGCCGCGGAGGGGAAGTTCGTCACCACCATAGAGGGGCTGTCGCCCGATCGCGGCCATCCGCTGCAACAGGTGTTCGCGGCGGACAATGTTTCCCAATGCGGCTACTGCATCCCCGGCGTCATCATGGCGGCGTCGGCGCTGCTGCGGCGGACCAGCGATCCGAGCGATGAGGAGATCGACGCGGCGATCACCAATATCTGCCGCTGCGGCATCTATCCCCGGCTGCGAGGCGCGATCCAGCGCGCCGGGCGAGTGATGCGGGGCGAGGAGGTGGTGGACGCCGTCCCTCCATCCGGCATCGCTCCGGAGGAGGCGGCGAAGGCGGTTCCGGCGCTGCGGCGGCCCTAGCTTCAGCCGAAGCGATAGCCGGACACGGTCCAGCCCAGCACGGTGCTGCCATGATTGCGCACCGCCTTGTCCTCGCCTGCCGCGCCGAGGGCGACCATCAGGGGCAGCAGATGCTCCTCCCGCGGGTGGGCGAAACGGGCATGGGGCAGGTCGGCCCAGGCCGCGACGCGGCGGGCGCGGCTGGCCGGGTCGGGATCGGTGACGGCGGCGGTCAGGGCGTCGTCCCACAGCTTCGACGGCGCGGTGGCCTGGGAACCGCGGACGCGCAAATTGTGGAAGCTCATGCCCGAACCGACGATCAGCACGCCTTCGTCGCGCAACGGGGCGAGGGCGCGTCCGGCGGCGATGTGCGCCGCCGGGTCCAGATCGCCGCGGAGCGAGAGCTGGGCAAGGGGGATGTCGGCCTGCGGCAGCGCGACCTTCATCGGGATGAAGACGCCATGGTCCCAGCCGCGCTCCTCCTCCGTTCCGGCGGGAAAGCCCGCCTGTTCCAGCAGGCCGGCGGCGCGGCGGGCAAGCGCAGGCGCGCCGGGCGCGTCCCAACGGAGCGCGTAGGTGTGCGGCGGAAAGCCATGATAGTCGAACAGCAGGCCGGGCCTTTCCCCGTCATGGACGGTGAACCGGCTTTCCTCCCAATGGCCGGAGACCAGCAGGATCGCGCCGGGGCGTTCGGGCAGGGTCGCGACGATGCCCGCCAGATAGTCTTGCATCGGCTGCCACATCGGGTCGCAATGCGGGTGATCGGGGTCGCTGGCGTCCATGAAGAAGCAGGGGCCGCCGCCATGGGGGATGAAAAGGGTCGGTTGTCTCATGCCCGGGAGATCGGATGGATCTGGGCGCGGCGCAAGCGGGAGGGCCGGAAACGGATTGTTTCAGCTGGGCGGAAAGGGCGGGGGGCCGACGCCCCTTAAGCCTCGTTCTCTTCCAGGACCGGGGCGATGGCCTGGGCCAGGGTGGCGCCGGAATAGGGCTTTTTGAGCAGGGTCACGCCGCCGAAGCGGTCGGGCAGGTCCAGCCCGTCGCCATAGCCGGTGGCGAAGAGGAAGGAGACGCCCCTTTCCGCCAGCAGTTCCGCCACCGGAAGGCTGGTTTCATTGCCCAGGTTGAAGTCCAGCACCGCCAGATCGACCTCATGGTTCGCAATCGCCTCCCGCGCGCGGCTGACGCTGGCGGCGGTGATCACTTCGGCGCCCAGGTCGCGCAGCGCGTCCTCGCCGTCCATGGCGATGATCATATTGTCTTCGACCAGCAGGACGTTGCGGCCCTTGAGCAGCGTGGGCGCGGGCGCAGGGGCGGGGGTCGCGCGTTCGGCGCCGACGACGTCGGGCAGGACGGAGGCGACATGGGCGGAGGGGATGCAGAATCGCGCCTCCAGCCCGGAAAGGCGGTAATGCACCTCCGCCCGGCCATCGAGATCATAGGGGATGGACCGTTCGATCACGGTCGATCCGAAACCCCGGCGCGTGGGCGCGACCACGGCGGGCCCGCCGCTTTCCCGCCAGTCGAGCAGCAGGCTGCCGTCGGCATCGACGCGCCAGTCGATGGCCACGCTGCCATTGTCGGACAGCGCGCCATATTTGGCGGCGTTGGTCAGCATCTCATGGATCACCAGCGCCAGCACGGTGAAGGCGGCGGGGGTCAGCAGGACATTGGGGCCGGTCAGCTTCACCCGGTCGCGCCGCTCGCCCAGATAGGCGGCCGATTCCACCTCTATGAGGTCGTAGAGCCGGGCAGGCGCCCAGCGGTCGGCGGTGATCTGGTCATGGGCGCGGGCCAGGGCATGGACGCGGCTTTCCAGCGTGTCGATGAACTGGTCGACCGACTGGGCATTGTCGCGGGTCTGGGACAGCAGCCCCCGGATCAGCGAGAGGATGTTGCGGACGCGATGATTGAGTTCGGCGATCAGCAATTCCTGCTTTTCATGCGCCTTCTGCCGTTCCTCATGCGCGGAATCGGACAGGCGCAATATGACCTCCAGCAGGGCGGTGCGCAGCGCCCCGGCCACGCGCAGTTCGGCGGCTGTGAAGGGCACGGCGGTGCCGCGCACCAGTTCCGACCACTCCTCGAAGCTCTTGCGGGGGGAGAGGCGGGGACCGTTGGGACCATATTCGACATGCTTTTCCGGACTGCCCGCCCAGCGCACCGAGCGGAGCTGTTCCGCCCGGAACAGCACTACATAGTCGCGGGGACGGCGCGACAGCGGGATGGCGAGCAGGCCGGCCGCCCGGTCGGCATGGGCCGCCGCTTCGGGCAGCAGGCGCGCCAGATGGTCGGTGGCGAAGACCTGGCCGGCGGCCGTCCGGTTCAGCATGGCGACGATGGCGGCGAAGCTGCGCTCGTCCGGGCTGAGGCCCGAAAAGATCATCTGCCCGTCGATATAGACGCCCACGCCGTCCGCCGGGATGGTGTCGAAGATCACGTCGCCCAGCCAGCGGGCGTTGGACAGCAGGTCATGGTCCTGCGCCACCGCCGACATCAGCCGGTCGGCCACCTGCCGGGCCTTGCCCTCATAGGCGGCGGTTTCGCTGCGCTCGCGATTTTCGAGCATCATCGAGAAGATCTGGCCGAACAGTTCGGCCGCGCTGCGCTGCGCAAAGCTGGGCAGACGGGGACCATAATGGTGGCAGGCGAACAGGCCCCAGAGCCGCCCTTCGACGATGATCGAGATGGAGAGCGAGGCCCCCACCCCCATATTGCCCAGATATTCGATATGGATCGGCGACACCGCCCGCGTCAGGCAGAGCGACATGTCGAGCGCCGCGCCGGAGGGATCGAGTTGAGGCACGACGGCAACCGGCCGCGCCCCGACGTCCGCGATCACGCGGAAGATGTTGCGCAGGTAGAGCGCGCGCGCCTGCGCGGGAATGTCGGACGCGGGATAATGCAGGCCGAAGAAGCTGTCGATGCCGGGACGCAGCGCTTCGGCCACGACTTCGCCGTCGCCGCCCTCCGCGAAACGATAGACCATCACCCGGTCGAAGCCGGTCAGCGCCCGCACCTGCCGCGCCCCGTCCCGCAGGAAGGCGGCCATGCCCTCCGTCTGGCCGAGCCGCGAGACCATGGAGCGGACCGTGCTGCTGGCCTCCATCTCGTCATGGGATGCCGGTTCGGCCTCGATCACGACCAGCGATCCGGAGAAATGGACGGCGACGTCGAACGGCGCGACGCCCTCCATCAGGGCGAGCGAGAAGATGCGCTCCACCGCGTCGGGGCCGCGCAGCAGGGTGATGCGGTTGCGCAGGGAATGGACCGCCTCCGCGCTGAAGATGCCGCCGATCGGCCGGCCCAGCATCTGTTCGGGCGAAAGGCCGATATGGTCGGCGCTGTTGGCCGACACGCGCGACACCAGCCAGTCGGCGGTCAGCGCGACCAGGAAGCCGAAGGGCTGGACCGTGCCGGGGACATGGATCGGCTCCCGGTCGCAATTGGCGAGGTCGACGGCGAAACCCCCCGCCGGGATATTGCCGTCAGCCATGGGCCGGCGCCGTGCCGCCGGCGGCGGCCGCGAACAGGCCGAAGGCGGCCTGCGCGCCGCGGATGGCATCGTCGATCCATGGCTCGCCGCCTTCGGCCGCGGCATCGTCCAGCCGACGCTGGAACGCGGCCCAGCCGCCCTTTTCATGCACGGCGGACAGATAGGCGCGGGGCAGGCCGGGGCCGACGCGCCGGGCGAGCATGGCGCCGCCCAGCCGCGATCCTTCCAGCGTGTAGCGGACGCCCCAGCGGCAGGCGTCGGACGGGGAGGGCGGCGCGGCGAGCGGCGCGGGCAGCGTTTCGCCCAGGTCCGCCAGATCGCGCGCCAGCAGCGGCAGGCGCGGCGCATCGGGCCGGGCCATCTCCTCCAGCGGGGCGAGCGCCCTGGCGTGGGCCTTCAGGAAAGCGGCATAGCTGGCGCTGTCCTCCAGCGAAAAATGGGAAAACAGGTCGTCGACCCGCTGATGGCTTTCCATCGTCGCTTGGCGCAGGGCCTGGCGGGCGCTGCCGGCAGTGGGCGTCATCGTCACCCCGCATTCCTAAGGGGGTTTGCGGGGCGATGCTCTGATCTGGATCAGCTTTTGCCGTTCCTGGCCATATTTCCGGTGATTTCGGCGCAACCGATGCCCATCCTGCGCCGGGGGATTCTTTCAAATCGCTGACAGACGGGTTCAGCATCACGACATGGCCCGAGTCCTAGAAGCGGAATATGAGGGGCGAATGGCCCCGTGATACGAAAGCGAACGGCATGTTGAGGAAAATGATGCTGGCGGGCTTGATGACCGCGACGATATTGGGCGGAATCGCCCCGGCCCATGCCCAGCGGGGCGAGGATGGCGGCTGGCGCGGACGCGGCGGCGAACGGTCGGCCCGTCCGGACGGCGGCCGTGGCGGCCAGGGCGACGGACAGGCGCAACGCCAGTGGCGGGGCGGCGAGATGCGGCAGCAGCGGCCGGAACGCTCGGCGCAGGCCGCCCAGCCGCAATGGCGCGGCAATGAAGCGCGGCCGGAGCAGCGCGGCCCCGCGACGGTCACCCGCTGGAACCGCGACCAGCAGCGTTTCGAGACCACGCCGCGCGGCGACGACAGGAACCGGCGCGACTGGAACGGGCGGAACGGGGATCGGCCGAACTGGCAGGACAACCGGCGCGACAATGACCGCCGGGACTGGAATCGCGACGATCGGAACCGGAACGACCGGGATCGGAGCGACTGGAACCGGAACGATCGGGACAGGCGCGACGACCGCCGCTGGAACGGCGGCGGTTCGGGCTGGAACGGCGGGTCCGCCTGGAACGCTGGGCGGCGCTTCGACGACCGCACACGGTGGCAGGGGCAGAGGCGCTGGGACAATGGCTGGCGCAACGACCGGCGCTATGACTGGTACAGCTATCGCGCCCGCTATGGCGACCGTTACCGGATCGGCCGCTATTATGCGCCGCGCGGCTGGAGCTATGGCTATTCGCGCTTTTCCATCGGGATCTTCCTGAACAGCCTGCTCTATTCGAACAGCTACTGGATCGACGATCCCTATTCCTACCGCCTGCCGCCCGCCTACGGCACGCTGCGCTGGATTCGCTATTATGACGACGCGCTGCTGGTCGACATACGCGACGGCTATGTGGTCGACGTGATCCACGATTTCTTCTGGTGATGCCGGAAGACAGGCGCTCCTGAACTGGCCTTCAGGACATACTGGGCCCGGAGCCGTGAGGTTCCGGGCCCTTTTCATTTGCGCCGGGCGCCCGCGCGGTGGCAGGAAAGCGGCATGAGCGAGATTGTTGACGATGGCGGCGTCGCCTCCGCGGCGCGGGCGCGGATCGGGGAGACGGTGCGGGCGCGGCTGGAGCGCAATCCGATGGTCAGCCGGATCGATGCGCCGCACCTTGAGATCTATGGCCGGCAGGAATTTCTGAGCGCGGAGGAATGCGCGGGCCTGCGGGAACTGATCGATGCGGGGGCGCAGCCCTCCACGCTGTTTTCCGGCAGCGCCAATGCCGATTACCGCACCAGCGCGAGCTGCCATCTGAGCCCCTGGAGTCCGCTGGTGATGGCGGTAAGCGACCGGATCTGCGCGCTGATGGGCCTGGCCGGGGAGCATGGCGAAACCCTGCAGGGGCAGCGCTACCAGGCCGGGCAGGAATATAAGGCGCATTGCGACTATTTCCCGGTGACGGCCAGCTATTGGCCGGCCATGCTGAAGACCGGCGGGCAGCGGAGCTGGACGGCGATGATCTACCTGTCCGCGGTGGAGGCGGGCGGGGAGACGCATTTCCCCCATTGCGGGTTCATGGTCCCGCCGGTGGAGGGCATGCTGCTGATGTGGAACAATATGGAGCGGGACGGATCGCCCAATCCGTTCAGCCTGCACGCCGCGCGCCCGGTGGAGCGGGGCGCCAAATATGTCGTCACCAAATGGTTTCGGGAGCGGCCCTGGACGCCCTGATCCCCGCACCGCCGGGCCCGGCGGCCCCTGATACAAAGTGCGACATAAATGACTGATTCCTGACCGTTTCATTCCCGGCATGTTCAGGTGGCCGGACGCATAACCGTCTTCGTGGTCGGCGGAACCGGCGGGCCGGGGGAAAGTTTCCCCCCTCCCCACCGGACTTCAGCCGCCAGGCAATGGGAGAAGACCTATGCGTAAATTGATCATCTTGGGCCTGATGGCCGCCACCGTCATCCCAGGGGCCGCCATGGCCCAGTCCCGCGCCGAGGTGCGCGACAGCGCCCGCGACCTGCGCCAGGAACAGCGCGACCTGCGCGACGCCCAGCGCTACGGCAACCGGCGCGACGTGCGCGAGGAACGCCGCGACGTGCGCGAGGCGCGGCAGGAATTGCGGGAGGATTGGCGCGATTACCGCCGGTCGCACCGCGACGTCTATCGCGGCGGCAACTGGCGCGCGCCCTTCCGCTACAATCGCTGGGAAGTCGGCGCGCGGCTCCGGCCCGCTTATTACAGCTCGCGCTACTATATCGCCGACCCCTATCGCTATCGCCTGCCCCGCGCCGGCGCGAACCTGCGGTGGGTGAGGCATTATAACGACGTGCTGCTGGTCAATGTGCGGACCGGCCGGGTTATGGAAGTGCATCGCGGCTTCTTCTGGTAACGGCCGCCCGAATGACGAAACGGCCCCCGACGAAGGTCGAGGGGCCGTTTCCTTTTGCGCTATGGCGCTTTCGGTCCTGTTCATCCCCCTTGGCCGCGCCGCTCGTTTCCGGGCGGGCGCGGCCGATGGCGCGTGAAACGCACCATCAGTCCGAAAGGGGGTGGACCATATGGCGAAACGCCCGGCGCCCCTTTATGTTCCGCTGCGCGCCGCTCAGGCGGCCAGCGCCTCCGCGATCAGGCGGCGGCTGTTCTCCACGCCGTAGAGCGCGATGAAGCTGCCCATGCGCGGCCCTTGGTCCGCGCCCAGCAGCGTCTGGTAGAGCGCCTTGAACCAGTCGCGCAGTTCGGCAAAGCCATAGGCCTCGTCCTTGCCGATGGCGTAGACGATGTTCTGGATGTCCTCCGCCGTGGCGCCTTCCGGCAGGGCGGCGAGTTCCGCGTCCAGCCTGCGCAGGGCGGCGGCCTCGCTGTCGGTGGGGGCGCGGCGCCTGAGCGTCGGGGCGACGAAATCGCGGTGATAGGCGAGCGCGTGGCCGATCAGCGCGTCCAGTTCCGGATAGCTTTGCGCATTGGCGTTCGCGACATAGTTCTGCAGATAGCCCCAGACCTGTTCGCGGCTGGCGTCGCCCATCACGCCGACCAGGTTCAGCAGCAGGCCGAACGTCACCGGCAGGCGGCCCTCCGGCAGCTTGCCGTCATGGATGTGGTGGACCGGATTGCCGAGTTGCTGTTCGACCGGCTGGTTCGGATAATTGCCGCGGAACTGCCAATATTCGTCCACGGCGCGGGGGATGACGCCCATGTGGAGTTGCTTGGCCTTCTTCGGCTCGCGATAGGCGTAGAAGGCGAGGCTCTCCTGCGGGCCATAGGTCAGCCATTGCTCCAGGCTGAGGCCGTTGCCCTTGGACTTGGAGATCTTCTCGCCCTTTTCGTCGAGGAACATCTCGTAATTGAAGCCTTCGGGCGGGCGGGCGCCGAGCGCGCGGCAGATTTTCGACGACTGGGTGACGGAATCGATCAGATCCTTGCCCGCCATCTCATAATCGACGCCCAGCGCGACCCAGCGCATCGCCCAGTCGACCTTCCATTGCAGCTTCGCGCCGCCCGACAGGATCGACTGTTCGATGACGTCGCCTTCATCCTCGAAGCGGACGATGCCGCGGTCGGCGTCGATCACCTCCACCGGCACTTGCAGCACGATGCCCGTCTTCGGGCTGATCGGCAGGACCGGGGAATAGGTCGCCTGCCGTTCCTTGCGCAGGGTCGGCAGCATGATGTCCATGATGTCCCGATAGTGGCGCAGGACGTTTTTCAGCGCGTCGTCGAACGCGCCGGACCTGTAGCGTTCCGTGGCGGAGACGAACTCGTAATCGAAGCCGAAGCGGTCGAGAAATTCCCGCAGCATGGCGTTGTTGTGGTGCGCGAAGCTCTCGAACTTCTCGAACGGGTCGGGCACCTGCGTCAACGGCTTGCCCAGATGCTGCGCCAGCATCGCCTGGTTGGGGACATTGTCGGGCACCTTGCGCAGCCCGTCCATGTCGTCGCTGAACGCGATCAGGCGGGTGGGGATGTCCGACAGCGCATGATAGGCGTTGCGGACCATGGTGGTGCGCAGCACTTCGTTGAACGTGCCGATATGCGGCAGGCCCGACGGACCGTAGCCGGTTTCGAACAGCACATGGCCCTTTTCGGGCGCGCCGTTCTGATAGCGCTTCAGGAGCTTGCGCGCTTCCTCATAGGGCCAGGCCTTGGACGCCTGCGCGGCGGTGCGGATGATTTCGGACACGGTCATGATGCATGCCCCCCTAAGCATTTTCGCGGCGGTTGGAAACATCTGACGACTCGGAAAACATCATGGCGGCGGGCCGAAAGGCTAAGGCTCCGTTAATATAGATCAGCCTTCATTTTGGACCCTAAGCGGCGATTCCAGGTGCCGAAATGGAGACGAATGGCGGCCTTTCCCCACCCCCATTTAACTTTGATTAACCTTGATGAGGCATATTTATCGGGAGCTTAGGGAGCTCAGGAGGGACTATGCAGCCGCGCAGCCGTCATAGAATAACGGTCGATATACCAGTCGTGGTGACGACGGTGCTCGACAGCATGGAAGGAACGATCGTCGATTTGAGCGAAGGCGGCGCGCAGGTAGCGGGCTGCGGCCTGCCGGTGCGCAGCCAGTGCCAGATCGACTATGAGGGCCATGTCGTGTTCGGCACGGTGCAATGGTCGGAAGAGGACCGTATGGGCATCCGCTTCCCCTATGAACTGGCCGACGGGCCGCTGTTCGACCGGCTGGAGATTGCGCGGGCGGCGCGGCTGACCCCCACGGCCCTTCAGCCCCGGACTTTGGGCGCTCGTCCCGCTGGCGGATTCGGGCGTCGTTTCGGCTGAATCCGGCGCTTTTCAGGTTTCCCTTTTGTTCCCGTTCGCCTAAGCGGGACGGGTGATCGACCCCGCCGCCCTGCCCGCCCTTCACGCCAGCCATGGCGGCATCTGGCTTCGGGAAGCGGATCGCACCGCCGCCGTCGCCAAGGGCACGGCCATAGCGCGGACGGCCGAAACGCCGACATTGCTGCTGAACGCGCCGCTGACCGGACAGCGGCTGGGCTATCCCGACCTCAATGGCCTCGACCTGCTGGAATTATGGGCCTTCATCCATCCGGCGCGCTTCCTGGTGCCGACGCCCAAGGGGCTGGCCGAAGCGCTGGACCTGCCGCGTCCGGCGAGCGAATCCGATATTCCCGAACTGTTGCAGGCGGCGACCGCCGCCCTGCTGGCGACGCTGGAATCCTCTGCCTGGACGGAGCGCGAGGGCGGCTGGACGGCGGCGCAGGCGCTGCACCGGCTGCGATGGCCCTGGGCGCCGCTGCTGGCGGGCCGCATCGCCACGCCGAAGGAGGCGGAGCGCTGGCTCTTTTCCAAGCTGCCCGAATGGGAGGAGAACCCGCCGCGCCCTGCCCCGCGCACCGTGACGCTGCAACCCGATGCGGTGGTGGCGCGGCTGGAGCAGTTGACGGGCGCGGAGGCGGAGGCGCGGCCGGGGCAGCGCGCCTATGCGGCTGCGGCGGCGGAGATTTTCCGGCCCAGGGCGCATCGCGACCAGCCCAATATGCTGCTGGCGGAGGCGGGGACAGGGATCGGCAAGACCCTGGGCTATCTGGCGCCCGCGTCGCTCTGGGCCGGGGAGGCGCAGGGGACGGTGTGGATTTCCACCTATACCAAGGCGTTGCAGCGGCAGTTGGACCGGGAGAGTCTGCGCCTCTTCCCCGATCCCGCCGTGGCGGCGAAGCGGGTGGTGGTGCGCAAGGGGCGGGAAAATTATCTCTGCCTGCTGAACCTGGAGGATGCGCTGCAGGGGGGCTTTGCGGGGCGGGCGGCGATATTGGCGCAACTGGTGGCGCGCTGGGCGGCCTTCACCAAGGATGGCGACATGATCGGCGGCGACCTGCCCGGATGGCTGCCGACCCTGTTCCGGCGCAACGGGTCGACCGCGCTGACCGACCGGCGCGGCGAGTGCATCTATGCGGGCTGTCCCCATTATCGAAAATGCTTCATCGAACGGTCGGCGCGGGCTTCGGCGGACGCGGACATCGTGATCGCCAATCATGCGCTGGTGATGATCAATGCGGCGCGGGGGCGGGAGACGGGGCAGGCGCCGCAGCGCATCGTGTTCGACGAGGGCCATCATCTGTTCGATGCGGCGGATTCGACCTTCTCCGTCGCGCTTTCGGGGCAGGAAGCCATCGAGCTGCGCCGCTGGGTGATGGGGCCGGAGGGCAATGCGCGGGGACGGCGGCGCGGGCTGGCGGCGCGGCTGTCGGACCTCGCCAGCTATGACGAGCAGGGCGGCGAGGCGATCAGGGCGGCGGCGGAGGCAGCGCGGGCGCTGCCCGCCGACGAATGGTTGAAGCGGATCGTGGCGGACGAGCCTTTCGGGCCGGTCGAGCAGTTGCTCGCTGCGGTGCGGGGGACGGTCTATGCGCGGGCCGCCGACACGGGCGAGGCCGATGCGGGCTATGGGCTGGAGACCGAACTGGCCGAGCCGGACGGCGCGCTGGTCGAGGCGGCGCAGGAGGCGGCGCGGGCGCTCGATAATCTGCTGCGGCCGCTGACCCATCTGGGCAAGCGGATGGAGGCGGTGATCGAGGAAGCGCCCGACTGGCTGGACGGCGCGGCGCGGGCGCGGGTCGAGGGGGCGATCGCCTCGCTGGGCTGGCGGCGCGATCTGGTGACGGCCTGGCTGGCGCTGCTGGCGCGGATCGGCGGACCGGCGGACCCGGATTTCGTGGACTGGCTGGCGGTCGAGCGGATCGAGGGGCGGGAATTCGACATCGGCATCCACCGCCATTGGCTGGACCCGACGCGGCCTTTGGCGCAGGCGGTGCTGAAACCGGCGCAGGGGGTGCTGATCACCTCGGCCACATTGAAGGGCGGCGGCGACTGGGACAATGCGGCGAGCCGCAGCGGCGCGAACCACCTGCCGCGCGGGGCGGAGCAGTTCGAGGCGAACAGCCCCTTCGACTATCCGGAACGGTCGGAAGTGCTGATCGTGACCGACATCAAGCGCGGGGACATCGCGGCATTGTCCGGGGCCTATGCGCGGCTGATCGAGGCGGCGGGCGGCGGGACTCTGGGGCTGTTCACCGCGATCCGGCGGCTGCGGGCGGTGCATGCGCGGATCGCGGACCGGCTGGCGCGGGCGGGGTTGCCGCTCTACGCGCAGCATGTGGACCCGATGGACACCGGCACGCTGATCGACATTTTCCGCGACGATCCCCGCGCTTCGCTGCTGGGCACCGATGCGCTGCGCGACGGGGTGGACGTGCCCGGCCATTCGCTGCGGCTGGTGGTGATGGAGGGGGTGCCCTGGTCCAAGCCCACGGTGCTGCATGCGGCGCGCAAGCTGGCGGGCGGCGGGTCGGCCTATGACGACCGGCTGATCCGGGCGCGGATGGCGCAGGCCTTCGGCCGGCTGATACGGCGGGCGGAGGACCGGGGCAGCTTCGTCATCCTGTCCGCCGCCATGCCCAGCCGGTTGCTGAGCGCCTTTCCGCCCGGCACGCCGATCCGCCGCCTGACGCTGGACGAGGCGATCATATCGGTCAGCGGGCAATCCCGCGCTGGCCATGGGAGCCATGCCGCGTTAGGGCATCAGCAATTCGAATCCGGCACCTAGAGACTTTGTTTTCGTGATTTCCGAGTCAGCGGCTGTTCCACCCGCTTCGAAATCACTCTGCGACCTGGAGCAAAAATGAAGCGGTTGATCCTGTTCCGTCACGCCAAGTCCGATTGGGACGATCCGGTTGCGCGGGACTTCGACCGGCCGCTGAACGGTCGCGGGGAAAAGGCCGCGCTGGTCATGGGCGAGTTCGCCAGGGCAAAGGGCATCCGCTTCGACATGGTGGTCGCTTCCCCGGCGGTGCGAGTGGTGGAAACGCTCAACGTCTTCTTCACCGGCTATGGCGAGGTGGTCGATCCGCATTGGGACCGGCGCATCTATCTGGCCTCCACGCCGACCCTGTTCGACGTGATCCGCGACCTGCCCGACAGCGCGGACAGCGTGCTGATGTCGGGGCATAATCCGGGGCTGGAGGAACTGGTCCTGGACCTGGTTCCCGACGACGGCGCGAGTCCGCTGCGCGAGGATGTGGAGGTGAAGTTCCCGACCGCCTCCATCGCCGTGCTGGACCTGCCCATCGATCATTGGAGCGAGGCGAAGGCCAATATCGCCACACTGGCCAGCTTTACGCGCCCGCGCGACCTGGACCCGGCGCTGGGGCCGGGTTCGCGCTGAGCGGGCGGTGACGCCGATCCTCTGGCGGCGGGCGGAGGCTCGCGACGCGGCGGCGCTCTCGCTGCTGGGCGGGGCGACTTTTCTGGCCAGCTTTGCCCATGATCATCCGGGCGACGCGCTGATCGCCCATGTCCGCAAGGCCCATGGGGAGGCATTTTACGCCGCGGCGTTGGCGGACCCGGAACAGGCGCTGCTGATCGGGGAAACGGCTCTGGGTGCGCCGGTGGGCTATGCGCTGCTGACGCCGCCCGCGCTGCCGGTCGAGCGGCGGGACGGCGATCTGGAATTGAAGCGCATCTATCTGCTTTCCGGCTGGCAGGGGGGCGGCAATGGCGCGGCCTTGCTGAAGTTGGCGATGGAGGAAGCGCGGCGGCGTGGGGCGAAGCGGTTGTTGCTCGCGGTTTACGAGGCCAATGTGGGCGCGCAGAGATTCTATGCGCGGCATGGTTTCGTCGAGATCGGCGAGACGGTCTTCATGGTGGGGGACGCGCCGTTTCGGGATTTGATTTTCGCGGCGGCGGTTGGGTGATTTTGGGGGTGCTGTCTGTCGAGGGCTGTTCTGCTCTTCAAGACATGAGCGGACGCTGAAATCTCCTGCGCGCAGCGTGGGGTGGAGGACCGGGCGAAGGCTGGTGTAGGGGAAGGTGGCACGACCTGCTTATTTCCCCTCCACCATGCTTCGCATGGTCCCCCTCCCCATCTACCGATGGGGAGGAATGGGATAGGTGCGCTCTCTATCCAAATAATCAGCCTAGACTCCGGCCTTCGCGGGAGCATGAACGGGCGGCGGCTATTCTCCGATGGCTTTGGCCAGCTCGGCGCGAATAGCTTCCAGGCGGGGGAGGAGATCGGGGCTGGATGGTGTTTCGCCGTTCCTCGCCACGGGCGCGGGCATGGCCGGGGACGAATCGCCGCCGCCGTCGGCCAGCGCCTTTTGCGCGCCGCGCACCGTGAAGCCCTCGACATTCAGCAGATAGTTGATCCGCCGCACCAGCGCCACGTCGGCGGGCCGGTAATAGCGGCGGTTGCCGGAGCGTTGGAGCGGACGCAACTGGGTGAAGCGCGTCTCCCAATAGCGCAATATGTGCTGCGGAAGATCAAGCTCGCTCGCCAGCTCGCTGATCGTCAGAAATGCGCCCTCTGCCTTTTCCATGGTCCTGATGTTGCACCTGTAGCGGCGCAAAGGTCAACCTTCGGGAAAATGGCTGTTTTGACGGCGGCCCTCTCAGGCCGAAGCGACACGGTCCCGCATCGTCTGGCTGGCGCGGAAGGTCAGCACCCGGCGCGGCTCGATCGGCACTTCGACGCCCGTCTTGGGGTTGCGGCCCATGCGCTGCGTCTTGTCCCGCAGCACGAAAGTGCCGAAGCTGGAGATCTTCACATTTTCCCCGCGTTCGAGCGCGGCGGACATATGCTCCAAAATGGATTCGATCAAGGTTGCCGCCTCTGCCCGCGAAAGGCCAATATGACGGTTCACGCTCTCCGCGAGATCCGCGCGCGTCAGAGTTCCGTTACCGCTCATAGCATTTCCCCACCTTGACACCCGTCAAGCCTAAATGCGGGTGATCATTCGACAATGTGCGCGATTTTGCATGATTCGGCAAGATCAGCGGTTGCCGAAATCCTTAAAAAACCGTGAAAATTGGACGGTATAGCGGTCCCGGAATGGGATTTGCGAGGGCCATGGGCAGGGATGTCGTCCGTTTTGGGCGGGATCGAGTGGGATCAAGGGCATCGCCGGACCGGAGCAGGTTTCGCCTGATGTCGGCAAAGGGTGGGACGCAGACGTTCCCTCTCCCGCAAGCGGGAGGGGGTTAGGGGGTGGGCTGGCGCGACATGCGCGTTGTTTTGCAACGGCCAAGTCAGAAGCTCCCCCGGATCAAGTCCGGGGTCGCGCCCACCCCTAGCCCCTCCCGTTTACGGGAGGGGAATGTCTTGGGATGGCCAAAGCCCGCCCTACACGCGCAGGACGCAGGCGCCCCAGGTGAAGCCGCCGCCCATCGCCTCCAGCACCAGCAGGTCGCCGGACTTTATGCGTCCGTCGCGCATGGCGAGGTCCAGCGCCAGGGGGACCGACGCGGCGGAGGTGTTCGCGTGGCGATCCACCGTCATCACCACCTTTTCCGGCGAGAGTTTCAGCTTGCGCGCGGTCGCGTCGAGGATGCGGGCATTGGCCTGGTGCGGGACCAGCCAGTCGATGTCCGCCGGGGTCATGTCGGCGGCGGCCATCACCTCGGTCAGCACGGAGGCGAGGTTGGTGACGGCGTGGCGGAAGACTTCCTGGCCCTTCATGCGCAGCTTGCCGACCGTCTGCGTGGTCGAAGGGCCGCCGTCGACATAGAGAAGCTGGTTGTGGCGGCCGTCGGCATGGAGTTTCGAGGCGAGGATGCCGCGCCTGCCGTCGGCGCTTTCCTCCGCGCCCAGCACGACCGCGCCCGCGCCGTCGCCGAAGAGGACGCAGGTGGTGCGGTCTTCCCAGTCGAGGATGCGGCTGAAGGTTTCGGAACCGATCACGATGGCGTTCCGCGCCGCGCCGGAGCGGATCATGCTGTCGGCCACGGTGACGGCGTAGAGGAAGCCGGAGCAGACCGCCGCCACGTCGAAGGCGACGCAATCGTCGATGCCGAGCGCAGCCTGGACAATGGTCGCGCTGGCGGGGAAGGTCTGGTCGGGCGTGGCGGTCGCCAGGATGATCAGGTCGATGTCGCTCGCAGCGATCCCGGCGGCTTCCAGCGCCGCCCTGGCGGCGTCGGTGGCGAGGGTCGCGGTGGTTTCGCCCTCGCCCGCTATGTAGCGGGTGCGGATGCCGGTGCGCTCGACGATCCATTCGTCGCTCGTGTCCACGGTTTCCGCCAGTTCGGCATTGCTGACGGCGCGGGCCGGCAGGGCGGAGCCCGTGCCCAGGAGAATGGATCGGCGGATCACTTTGCGGGCAGCTCCATCCTGGATGCGGGGGCGGTCAGCCCCTCGATCCCATGCATGTCGGCGGCGATGCGCCGGGTGATGTCTTCCTCCAGCAGCCGGGCGGCGACATGGACGGCATTGGCGACGCCCTTGTCGTTGGCGCTGCCGTGGCTTTTCACGACCACGCCATTCAGGCCCAGGAAAACGGCGCCATTATGGTTGTTTGGGTCGAGATGATGGCGCAGCAGGTGCATGGCGGGCTTGGAGATCAGGAAGCCGAGCTTCGAGCGGATCGAACTGGTGAAGGCGGTGCGCAGCAGGTCGGTGACGAAGCGGGCCGTGCCTTCCGCCGTCTTGAGCGCGACATTGCCGGAAAAGCCGTCCGACACGATGACGTCGACATCGCCCCGGCCGATCTTGTCGCCTTCGGTGAAACCGTCGAAGGACAGCGGCAGGCTGGTCGCGGCGCGCAGGATGGCGGCGGCGTCGCGGATTTCCTCCGTCCCCTTCATCTCTTCCGTGCCGATGTTCATCAGCCGGACGCGGGGGCGTTCCAGGTCAAGGGCGATGCGGGCATAGGCCGCGCCCATCACCGCGAACTGGACGAGGTTGCGGGCGTCGCATTCGGTGTTGGCGCCCAGGTCCAGCATGACCACGTCATTGTCGCCGAGCGTCGGCAGCATGGCGGCCAGCGCGGGCCGGTCGACGCCCTTCATGGTGCGCAGCGCCAGCTTCGCCATCGCCATCAGCGCGCCGGTATTGCCGGAGGAGACGGCAGCGCCGCACTCGCCCGCCTTCACCGCCGCGATGGCCATGCTCATGGAGCTGGTCTTCTTGCGGATGGCGACGCTGGGCTTGTCGCCCGCATCCACGACGTCGGGCGCGTGGACGATTTCCGACGCGGCGCGCAGATTGGGGTGGTTGTCGAGCGCGGCCTTGATCCGCGCCTCGTCTCCGAAAAGGGTGAAGCGCAGTCCTTCGTGACGGCGACGGGCGAGCGCCACGCCCGCCATCATCACGCGCACGCCTTCATCCCCGCCCATCGCGTCGATTGCGATTCGCGGTTGGCTGGACAAGTTAACGCACCCTTTTCAGGAGAAATTCCGGAACGTCAGGCCCCGACGGCGACGATTTCGCGACCGTTATAATGGCCGCAGGCGTCGCAGAGATTGTGCGGACGCTTCAGTTCGCCGCAGTTGGAGCATTCCTGATAGGCCTCGACGCGCAGCGAGTCATGGCTGCGGCGCATGCCGCGGCGGGACGGGGACGTTTTCCTCTTGGGGACAGCCATGTCGGCACCTTATTCCATAAATTGATCTGTTAGTGCGACTGGCCGTATCCGATGGATGCCGACGCCAACGGCGCCGCAGACCCATGCGGCCCGGATGATCGCGAAGCCCTGCGCCTATAGCGTTTTTTGGCCCATGCGCAAGTCCTTCCTTGCCCCGGCATGGCGCCGCCCTATTCTGGGGGCGTCACGATAAAAGGGGGGAAATCCGATGTTGCTGCCGATCACGCTGACCCTGGCCGCGGCCTGCGCGCTGATCAACATGTGGCTGGGGTTCCGTTGCACGCGAATCCGGATCGCGAGCCAGGTGATGCATGGCGACGGCGGCAGCGCGATGCTGGCCAGGCGGATGCGCGCCCATGCCAATTTCATCGAATATGTGCCGGTGACGCTGATTTTGTTCGGACTGGTGGAACTGGCGGTCGGCGCGTCGATCTGGCTGTGGGGCGCGGCGCTGGTGCTGGTGCTGGCGCGAATCGGCCATGGATTCGGGATGGATGCGGACAAGCCGACCGTCTGGCGCGCGGGCGGGGCGCTGCTGACCTGGGCGGTGATGGTCGGCATGGCGGTGACGGCGCTCGCCATCGCCTATGGCGCGACGCGGGAAGTGCCCGCTCCGCCCGCCATGGCGATGATTCGGTAGGCTGTATCGACATTCAGCGCTGACGGCCTGCAAATGGCGGCTTTTCGCGCTTCCGGTGCTCACGTACCTTTAGTACGCTGCGCTCCGGGTCGCGAAAAACCACCATTTTCGGCTCGCCATCATCTGAATGTCCATACAGCCTACGGATCAGGCGAGGACGGCATCCCCCACGAAGGGATTGGTGCGGCGTTCATGGGCGAAATTGCTCATCGGTCCGTGGCCTGGGACGAAGGCCGTGTCGCCGCCCAGGGGCCATAGCTTGCCGGTGATCGCGTCGATCAGATCCTGATGATTGCCCATCGGGAAGTCGGTGCGGCCGATGGAACCCTGGAACAGCACGTCGCCGACGATGGCGAGCTTGCTGGGGGCGTGGTGGAAGACGACATGGCCCGGCGTGTGGCCGGGGCAATGATAGACGTCCAGCGTGAGGTTGCCGACCGTCACCTGGTCGCCGTCCTTCAGCCAGCGGTCGGGTTCGAAGCTTTCGCCGTTGATGCCATATCTCGCGCCGTCCTCGCCCAGCCGGTCGATCCAGAAGCGGTCGGCTTCGTGCGGGCCTTCGATCGGCACGCCGAGGTCGCGGGCCAGGATGCCCGCCTGGCCGCAATGGTCGATATGGCCGTGGGTGACGAGGATCTTCTCTATGGTGACGCCATGCTGCTCGGCCGCCTTCCTGAGCAGCGGCAGATCGCCGCCTGGATCGACGAAGGCGCCGCGATTGGTCGCCGTGCACCAGAAGAGCGTGCAATTCTGCTGGAGCGGCGTGACGGGGATCAGGGCGGCTTTGAGGGGCGGAGTCGTCATGGCGTTGATGTGGCGAAGCTACGCGCCGGGCGCAAGGCTTTGGGGGAAGGGGAGGGGTTTTGCAGCTCCGGTCCGAGGCGGGCTGGTGTGGATTAGCTTCATCCCCCCTCCCGCAGGCGGGAGGGGGTTAGGGGGTGGGCTGGCGCGACATCTGCATTGTTTTGCAACGGGGCTAAGTCAGAAGCTCGCTCCGCTCGCGCCCACCCCTGGCCCCTCCCGCCTGCGGGAGGGGAATATCTTGGATCGGCCAAAGGCCCTCTTACCCCATGTCCCCCGTCGCGAAGGGTTCCGCCAGGCTGATGCTGTCGAGCACCTTGGCGGTTTCGTCGCGCACGCGGAGCATCACGCGGTGCAGGCGGCATTCCGATTCGGGCAGGCAGTTGGTGCATGTCTCATGCGCAAAGCGGCTGGCGCAGGGCGTGAGCGCGAGCGAGCCGCGGGTCAGCCGGACGATGTCGCCATAGCTGATGTCCACCGGGGCCAGCGCCAGCCAATAGCCGCCGTCGCGTCCGCGCTGCGTCGCGACCAGTCCCTCCCGCGCCAGTTCCGACAGGATCACCGTCAGGAATTTGGACGGGATGTTCTGGCGCGTGGCGATTTCGTTCAGCGGCACCGGGCCTTGCCGATAGCGGTCTGCGAGATGCTGGAGGGCGCGGATGGCGTAACGGGTCTTCTGCGAAAGCATGGGGCTGTTATTCGCTGCCGCCGCAGATTTGACAAGTCATCAGGGCGCGGGATTCAGCGCCTGGCGCGCCTGTTTCGGAAAATCGCTGAACATCGCGTCGACGCCCGTTCCGGCGACCGCCCGGACATAGCCGGCGAAATCGCCCCGGCCCTGCGGATCGTCGGGGCGCTGGAAGGCGGCGGGCAGGAAGCTGTTTTCCATGCGCAGCGTCCAGACATGGACTTGCAATCCGGCCTGATGGGCGCGTTCGACCAGTCCCGTCGGGCCTTCGGGCGCCAGCACCATGGCCGCCGCCGGGCCGATGCCGTCGGCATAGTCCGCGACCTGCCGCAGCCCCTGCGCCGTCATCATGTCGGCATAGCTCGTCCCCGGCTCATCGGCGGGACCGCCCTCGCCCGCGACGAGCTGGATCAGGCGCAGGCGCGACGCGGCGCGCAGGGCCTTGAGATTGCCGACCTCGAAGGACTGGATGAAGACCGGATCGGCCTCCGTCTGATAGCCGTAGCGGCTGAGCAGATCGAGCAAGGGCGCCTGATGCGGCAGGCCGATGCCCGCGAAATAGGCGGGATGCTTGGTTTCGGGATAGAGGCCGATGCGGCGGCCGGTTTCCGCCTCCTTGGCGCGGACCAGCTTCACGATCTCCTCGAAGGTGGGGATCGGGTAGAGGCCGTCGAAGCGGCTGTTGGCGGGCCGAAGCTGCGGCAGCCGTTCGCGGGCGCGCAGCGTGCGCAGTTCCGCCAGCGTGAAATCCTCCGTGAACCAGCCGGTGACGGGCTGGCCGTCGATGGTCTTGCTGGTCCTGCGCGCGACGAATTCGGGGTGATCGGCGACGTCGGTGGTGCCGCTTATCTCATTTTCATGCCGGGCGACGAGGACGCCGTCGCTGGTCAGCACCAGGTCCGGCTCGATATAGTCGGCGCCCTGGTCGATGGCGCGTTCATAGGCGGCGAGCGTATGTTCGGGCCGTTCGCCGCTGGCTCCGCGATGGGCGATGATGAAGGGTTCCGCCCCGGTCTCCGTCATCGCTGGCGCCGCCGTCAAAAGGGTGAGGAGGAGGAATGTTCGGAGCATCCCCCTCAAAATCATGCCTTCACGCCCTCCAGAGCGTCCTCATAGGTCGTCGCCTTGAAACCGACGATGGTGCGGTCGCCCAGGTCCAGGATCGGGCGCTTGATCATCGAGGGATTGCTCATCATCAGCAGAATCGCCTTTTCCGAATCGATATGCGCCTTGTCGCCCGCGTCCAGCGCCTTAAAGGTGGTGCCGGAACGGTTGAGGATGGTTTCCCACCCATGCTCCATCACCCATTCCTCCAGCTTCGCCTTGTCGACGCCCGACACCTTGTAGTCGTGGAAGCTGTAGGGCTTGCCGCTATTGTCCAGGAAATTGCGCGCCTTCTTGATCGTGTCGCAATTCTTGATGCCGTACATGGTCAGCATGGCCGTTATCCCTTGAACGCGGTGACTTCGATCTCGATCTTCATCTCCGGCTTGATGAGGCCGGTGACGATGCAGCTTGCGGCGGGGCGGATGTCGCCGAAGACCGGCGCGGTCGCCTCCCCCAGCACGTCCCAATAGGCGGGGTCCGTGATGTAATAGGTGACGCGCACCACGTCCGCGAAGGAGAAGCCCGCCTCCTCCAGCGCCCGGCCGATGACCTTCAGCGCATTCTTGCCCTGGTCGACGACAGATTCGGGCATGGCCTTTGTTTCGGGATCGGTGCCGGTGGTGCCGGCGACGAAGCACCAGTCGCCCTGGACGACGGCGCGCGAATAGCCGACCTGCGCCTCGAAAGGCGAGCCGGAGGAAATGAGCTGGCGGGGCATGGAAGTTCCCTGTGCAGAACGGAGCGAAAAGGATCGCTGCGGCTCTTGCCCCGTTCGCAGGATGCTGTCCAGCGCCTTTTGCCCGGCGGGAACGGCGCGGGCCGCCGGCCGTTGGAGCGAGGAAGGAGACAGAGCATGAACCGACCCGACGACAGCCCCTTCCCCGACGCGGGGGAGGAAAATGACGAACAGGCCGAAGCAGGTTCGCAGGCGCAGGACGTGGCCGAAGAGGCGCGGGCGCGGTCGACGGACCTGGCCGAGGACAGCGAGCGCGGCGGGCGGCCCAATCCCGCGCAGATCATTCCCGACGACACGCCCGATCTGGTCGAGCGGATGGAGGAAATGAACCGATCCGGCCGGATCGACAATGACGCCTTCGCCGGCGAACCGCAGATGGACGATGAGGAGGATATATTGGGGCCGACCGAGGACGAGGAATAAGGTCCGGCCGCCGGCCTGCTATCCGGCTAAGCCGCGTTCTGGTCCAGCGACAGGTTGATCATCCCCCGCGCCATATGGCCGAGCGCATCGGCCATGGCGGCGGCGAGTTGCGGGTCGATGCCCGGTTGCGCCTTTATGGCGCGGGTCATGGCGGCGGACCATTGATCCGCCAGCCCCGCGGTGATCGGGAAGGCGCGGTGCAGCGACATGATGCACTGGCCGCGTTCGAACCAGTCGCGCGGACCGCCCGACCATCCCGCCAGGAAACGGGTGAGGCCATGGCGCACGGCGCGCAGGTCCGCCGCATGGATGGCGCGCAGATCGGCATAGGCGCGGTCCCGGTCGATCAGGTCGTAGAAGCGGTTGGCGATGGCGGCGACGGTCGCCTCGCCGCCGATGCGGGCATAGGGGGTGGTCATGGGGCCTCCTGCTGGTCGGGCCAGCGTGGCGGCCTGTGCCCGCGGGTCAATGATATGGATCAAATCGCGCGCTTTTGACGCGAGACGGCAGGGACGCCTTTCGTTATGGCCGCGTCATGAGCCGAGGAACCAGGAAGACGCGCAATGAGGTGATCTGGCTGGCGCAGGCGCGCCGGGCCGGGCGCGGACGCCTGCGACCCAGGAAGCCCAAGGGGCCTTCCGTCGCCATGCTGGTGATCGGCGGGGTTCTGATGGGCGCGGGCCTGGGCTGGTTCGGGCCGGATCTGGCGCAGCGCTTCCAGAGCAGTTGGCGGGAGGTGGCGTCGCCCGTCGCGGGGGACAAGCTGTCGGCGCGGTTCGGCTTCTGCCATGTCGGCGGCGGCGCCGATTGCGTGGTCGACGGGGACACCTTCTGGTTCCGCGGCGAAAAGATAAGGGTGATGGACATAGACGCGCCCGAAACGCACGGGCCGCGCTGCGCCCAGGAAGCGGCGCTGGGGGCGCGGGCGACGCAGCGATTGCAGCAGTTGATGAACGCCGGTCCCTTCTCGCTGGAAAGCGGCGATCGGGAGACGGACCGCTATGGGCGGGCGCTGCGGGTGGTGACGCGGGGCGGGCAGTCGATCGGCGAGATGCTGGTGGCCGAAGGGTTGGCGCGGGAATGGGACGGGGCGCGGCATCCGTGGTGTTGATTGCCCGGCATTGATCGGCCCGTGCTGATCGGCCTGGCGTTGAAGGAGGGCTGAGGGAGGGCGGCTCCCTCAGCCTTTCCGTTTTTTAGCGGCAGCTCAGATTGCCGCGGTCGATTTCGCGGCCGAGCAGAGCGCCCGCGCCCGCGCCGATGAGGATGCCCGCCGTGTTGGAATAACCCCGGTCGAGCTGGCCGCCGAGCAGGCCGCCCAGCGCCGCGCCGACGATCAGGCCGGTCGTGCCGTCCGAGCGGCGGCAATAATAGCGGTCGTCATAGCCGCGATAGATGCGCGTCGAGCGGGTCACGCGGATCGGCTCATAGCCGCCGCGATAATAGCGGTCGGGCCGGTAATAGCGGCCATAGCGCGGGTCCGGACGGTTCCAGTCATAGCTGTAGATCACGCGGCCTGGGCGCTGGTAACGGTCATGCTTGCCGCCATGCTTCCAGTCGTTGCGGCCGTGGCCGGGATTATGCTTCTTGCCGTGCCCGGCCCAGGGCGGCGGATCAGCGGCGGCGGGGGCCGCGCTCAACGTCACGGCGCCGAGGGACAGGGCGGCAAGGGCGGTTTTCAGGGTGAACTTCATCTCAGGCTCCCTTGGTTATGATGAGGGAGAACAACCTAAAGCGGATAAATGTTGCATGAACGGAACAAAACGAGGCGTTCATTTAGAGGTCAGGAGCGGATGGGTTTTAGAGGATGGTATTGAGGTGGGTCAGCCCCTTGCCCTGTCGTGTTCTGGACGGGGCGCTCGTCGGAGGTAAAACGAATTGAATTGCCAATGACCCACATAAGCCCCTTCCAGCGGTGAAAGAGGAGGAGAAGGTGGCACCGAGCATGATTAATTTTGGGCCATGAGAGTATGAGGTTCAATTTGAACGCTCTTCTCGCAATTTCAGAAATTCTTTCAGGCCTAGATGGACTTTGAGACGGGTAGCGCCATTATCCCAGCCGGCATCTGGATCGCTATACTGGAATACCCACCCGCTGCCTCCCCTGCCAATACCACGACGATAACCAATAACTGAGAAACCGTACAGAACTTCTAACGCTTCATCCGCATCATATGGGTTTTGAGAGGACTTACGCCGCTGGTATGCTTCCCTAACAGGCCGTTGACGAAGTCGGCGGTGGCTGATTCAGTGCGGCAGTGGGATTGTCTGGCGGGTTAGCGGCGATGGCGATGGGGCGTGATAGCGAGGTCCAGTCCGATTTGATCGTGACGTGGGCGGAGATACCGCGTTCACCGGGGCATGTTTTCTACGACAAGCTCCAGAAGCTGCTGGCCGAGGCGGGCTTCGATGGCTTTGTCGAGAAGACGTGCAAGCCCTATTATGCGCCGCGGATGGGAGCCCCGTCGCTGCCGCCGGGCCGCTATTTCCGCATGCTGCTGATCGGCTATTTCGAGGGCATCGACAGCGAACGCGGGATTGTCTGGCGCTGTTCGGATTCGCTGTCGCTGCGGGAGTTCCTGCGACTGTCGAGCCGCGACAAGGTCCCTGATCATAGCTGGTTGTCGAAGACGCGGAGCCGCCTGCCGCACGAGGTACATGACCAGATCTTCGGCTGGGTACTGGCCCTCGTCGCCGGGCACGATCTGGTGAAAGGCGAGCGGATCGGCGTCGATGGCTCGACCATGGAGGCGAACGCCGCGCTGCGTACCATCGTGCGGCGTGACAATGGCGAGACCTACCGCGAGATGCTGGTGCGCATGGCGCAAGAGAGCGGCATCGACACGCCGACGATCGACGACCTTGTCCGGCTCGATCGCAAACGCAAGGGCAAGAAGCTGTCGAATGCGGACTGGGCGAGCAAGACCGATCCCGACGCGAAGGTCGCGCGGATGAAGAACGGCTCGACGCGTCTGGCCTACAAGCCCGAACACGCGGTCGATCTCGACACGGGTGTTATCGTGGCAGCGCCGATCCACCCGGCCGACAAGGGCGACACGACAACGCTCGACGCCACGCTGGAGACGGCAGCACGCAACCTCGCCGACATTGGCCTGGCGCCGACGTCCGGGGATCCCTGCGATCTTGTGACCGATAAAGGCTATCATTCGCGCGAGCTCCTCAAGGGTCTCGACGGCGACATCTGGAAGACGCGCATCGCCGAGCCGGCACCGCCGAATGGATATCTGCGCTGGCACGGCGACGAGGCTGCCCAGAAGGCCGTCTACGCCAATCGGTCTCGCCTGAAATCCGCCGTCGGACGCAAGGCGATGCGCAAGCGTGGTGAGATGGTCGAGCGTAGCTTTGCCCACGTCCTGGATCGCGGCGGCATGCGCCGCGCGTGGCTGCGCGGGCGCGAGAATGTTCACAAGCGTTATTTGATCC
Source organism: Sphingobium sp. TA15 (assembly GCF_037101235.1). NCBI lineage: Bacteria > Pseudomonadati > Pseudomonadota > Alphaproteobacteria > Sphingomonadales > Sphingobiaceae > Sphingobium > Sphingobium sp. TA15. Next base: position 2,496,951 of record NZ_AP025355.1, on the reverse strand, counting down.
ACGTCGCCGGGTTCAATCTTGGCATTCTCATGCGCGCCCTGTTCGGTTGCGGCACTCCGAGGGGCGCCAGGGGCGCATCCAAGGCATTCTTGTTCGTAGTTCAGACCGATGTTGCGCTCGTCATCGCCCTCGTCGCCGAGTTCGACGGAGAAAGGGCCATGCTCCTCATCGTTTTTACCCCTGAAGGCGCTGACAGACCCGGCTGAAAACCGACTTCGTCACCGCGCTGCTAAAAGCCTCCCGTGTAAATGTGATAGTAGCCAACTCGGAACATGCTTGTAGTGCATCACCCCATTTTGCCCAATGCGGCCCTATTTCATCATCGAGTTCTTGCTTTAGATAGCGCGAATATGGCTCACGGGCAGCTTGGATATCGTTGTTATCAAAGCCGTCAGCGTCCGGTAATTCTTTCAGGGCTTTTTGCGTCGCAAAGTTAAGAAACTGAATAACATCTCTTGGTCTCATGAAAGTTCTTGATACAATATGACTCCATTTGCTTTGAGAGCCGCGCATCAAAGCTTCATCTTCTATGTCATTCCAAGAGAAACCCTTTCCGAGCTTTACTCTAATTCTTTCATCAACCATCTCAAGTAAGGAATTTTGATCCCATTCAAGATATACTGCAGAAGACTGTGAAACTTTGTTTTTATCCGAAAATCTTAGTTCATCCCAGATATCGGTTCTCACGTAGCAAACGGGGTAGATGATATCTCCCTCTTTTCTGCCTCGAATTGATCGAATTGCCAGAATGAGGCCGATGATCATCTGTTTCCTAGATTCATCCAATTGACTGAGCCCTTGATCAAGCTCATCGAAATGAATGCAAACTTTTTTCAATCCAGCCTGATTAGCAATAGTAACGGCAGTGCGAAGTAATATATTAGTCAAGGTATCTATTTCTGGAGAAATTGAGCCATTCTCACTCTCAAATTCTATGCTGCCTACAGCAACCCCAAAAGCTTGAGGAGAAAATATTGTTTTACCCACTCGCCATCGGGGAGGGGATAATATATCACTTAGGCTGGGGACGATGCCGCCATAGTTTTCATTGAGAAACTCTCTTGCAGCCCGCTGAGAGTCTGTCATAGTTGACATACTTCTTTGTTCAAGAATTACTGATATTGCTTTTACCGCAATCAAATATCGCCATGCGCTAACGTAACTTTCAATTTCAGACGCTCCAATATTCTTGCGACGAGCATGGAGATTCCACGGGTAATCTCTTAAGCTTGGCGCTGTAGTAACATACTCTTTGCGCGGCTGAGAAAAGTACTTAGTTAGGGCTGTTTTTCCCGACCCTTTTCGTCCGATGACTGCATAGCAATCACCAGACTCAATTCTGTCGACCGCTTCAGTCTTAAGAAAATAGGATAAAACGGCATCATCATCCTCGGCTGCAACGTCACCAAACGATCCAATTGTACCGAGATAGCCCATGCTGCTCACTCCGCCGCGATGCCCGCCGCCTTGAACATGTCCGGATCGCCCGCTTCATCCGCGTTGGCTGCTTCGCCGCCTTTCAGCTTGGCGCGGCGGTCGAAGGCGTCCCAGACGTCGTTCCACTGGCCGCGGGTCGCCGCCTTCGAATATTCGGTGGCGCGGGTTTCGAAGAAGTTGGCGTGCTCCACGCCGTTCAGCAGCGGGGTCAGCCAGGGGAGGGGGTGTTCGTCGATCATGTAGATGGGTTTCAGGCCCAGTTGCCCCAGGCGCCAGTCGGCGATGTAGCGGACATATTTCTTGATGTCCTTGGGCGTCATGCCGGGCACCGGGCCCATTTCGAAGACCAGGTCGACGAAGGCGTCCTCGATCCGCACCGTCTTCTGGCACATGTCCATGATGTCGTCCTTGACCGAGGCGGTCAGGCAGTCGCGTTCCTTCACGAAGGCGTGGAAGAGGCGGACGATGCCCTCGCAGTGCAGCGTCTCGTCGCGGACCGACCAGCTTACGATCTGGCCCATGCCCTTCATCTTGTTGAAGCGCGGGAAGTTCATCAGCATCGCGAAGCTGGCGAAAAGCTGCAACCCTTCGGTGAAGCCGCCGAACATGGCCAGCGTCTTGGCGATGTCCTCGTCCGTGTCGACGCCGAACTGCTGGAGATAGTCGTGTTTGTCCTTCATCTCCTTATATTGCATGAAGGCGCTATATTCGCTTTCCGGCATGCCGATGGTGTCGAGCAGGTGCGAATAGGCGGCGATGTGGACCGTCTCCATGTTGCTGAAGGCGGTCAGCATCATCTTGATTTCGGTCGGCTTGAACACGCGGCCGTATTTTTCGTGGTAGCAGTCCTGCACCTCCACGTCCGCCTGGGTGAAGAAGCGGAAGATCTGCGTCAGCAGGTTGCGCTCATGGTCGCTGAGCTTCTGCGCCCAGTCGCGGCAATCCTCGCCCAGCGGCACTTCCTCCGGCAGCCAGTGAAGCTGCTGCTGGCGCTTCCAGAACTCATAGGCCCAGGGATATTCGAAGGGCTTGTAGACCTTGCTGGCTTGAAGAAGGGGCATGGTGGTTACTCCGAGGATTTTATACCAGACCCTCTCCCCTTGTGGGAGAGGGAGGGGCCCATCGCGTCAGCGATGGGAGGGTGAGGGGTGAAGATCGCTATCCGTGCCAGCGCGCCTTCGGGATTTTGCATCACATCATGGTTCCAGAAGCGGATCACGCGATAGCCTTCCTGTTGGAGAAAGGCCGTGCGGGGCGCGTCTGCCGCCTCGTCATGCTGGCCGCCGTCCAGTTCGATGATCAGGCGGGCGGCGTGAGAGGCGAAGTCCGCGAAATAGGGGCCGATGGGAACCTGGCGGCGGAACCTGGCGCTCGGCAACTTTTCGCGGAGGAGAGTCCAGAGGCGTTTCTCGGCGTCGGTTGCATTGCGGCGCAGTTCTCTCGCGCGGGCGATCGTCGGGTTTGGGGCCTTACCCCTCGCCTTCCCACGCGGCTTTGCCGCGCGGGCCCCTTCCTCTCCCACAAGGGGAGAGGAGATTCTTGGATCACTGGCAGGCGAGGCACTCGTCATAGTCGGTGGTCTCGCCGATTTCGAATTTGGGGGCGTCGATGGTGTTGTCGGCTTCCACGCCGCCCGCGAAGCCGGCGCGCTGGACGGACTTGGAGCGCAGATAATAGAGCGACTTGATGCCCAGTTCCCATGCCCGGTAGTGGAGCATCAGCAGATCCCATTTCTCCACGTCGGCGGGGATGAAGAGGTTGAGCGACTGCGCCTGGTCGATATAGGGCGTGCGGTCGGCGGCCAGTTCGAGCAGCCAGCGCTGGTCGATCTCGAAACTGGTCTTGAAGACGTCCTTTTCCTCCTGGCTCAGGAAGTCGAGATGCTGGACGCTGCCGCCCTTTTCCAGGATCGAGTTCCAGACCGCCGTGCTGTCCTTGGCCTTCGCCACCAGCAGCTTTTCGAGGTATGGATTCTTCACCGCGAAGCTGCCGGACAGCGTCTTGTGCGTGTAGATGTTCGCCGGGATCGGTTCGATGCAGGCCGACGCGCCGCCGCAGATGATGCTGATCGACGCGGTCGGCGCGATCGCCATCTTGCAGGAGAAACGCTCCATCACGCCCATGTCGGCGGCGTCCGGGCACGGGCCGCGCTCGACCGCGAGCTGCATCGAGGCTTCGTTCACCTTCTCGTTGACATGCTTGAAGATGCGCAGGTTCCACGATTTGGCCATCGCCCCTTCGAAGGGAAGTCCGCGGGCCTGGAGGAAGGAGTGGAACCCCATGACCCCCAGGCCCACCGACCGTTCACGGCTCGCACTATATTTCGCCCGCGCCATTTCCGGCGGCGCGCGGTCGATATAGTCCTGCAGCACATTGTCGAGGAAGCGCATGACATCCTCGACAAACTGCCTGTCGTCCTTCCACTCGTCCCAGGTTTCCAGGTTGAGAGAGGAAAGACAGCAGACGGCCGTGCGGTCATTGCCGATATGGTCGCGACCCGTCGGCAAAGTGATTTCGGAACAGAGGTTGGAGGTCGACACCTTGAGCCCTAGATCGCGGTGATGCTTGGGCATCGTGCGGTTCACGGTGTCGTTGAAGACGATATAGGGTTCGCCGGTGGCGAGGCGGACCTCCACCAGCTTCTGGAACAGGGCGCGGGCGTTGACGCTGCCGCGCACCGACTGGTCCTTCGGGCTGCGTAGGGCGAATTCCTTGCCGTCGCGCACCGCCTCCATGAATTCGTCGGTCAGCAGGACGCCATGGTGCAGGTTCAGCGCCTTGCGGTTGAAGTCGCCGCTGGTCTTGCGGATTTCGAGGAACTCCTCGATCTCCGGATGGGAGATGTCGAGATAGCAGGCGGCCGAGCCGCGACGCAGGCTGCCCTGGCTGATCGCGAGGGTAAGGCTGTCCATCACGCGCACGAAGGGGATGATGCCGCTGGTCTTGCCGTTCAGGCCCACCGGCTCCCCGATGCCGCGCACATTGCCCCAATAGGTGCCGATGCCGCCGCCCCGGCTGGCCAGCCAGACATTCTCGTTCCAGGTGTTGACGATGCCTTCCAGGCTGTCGTCCACGCTGTTGAGATAGCAACTGATCGGCAGGCCGCGCCCGGTGCCGCCGTTCGACAGGACGGGCGTGGCGGGCATGAACCAGAGGCGCGAGATATAGTCGTAGACGCGCTGGGCATGGTCGGCGTCGTCGGCATAGGCGGCGGCGACGCGGGCGAACAGATCCTGATAGGATTCGCCGGGCAGCAGATAGCGGTCCTGCAACGTGTCCTTGCCGAAATCGGTCAGCAGCGCGTCGCGGCTGGCGTCGGTCACGACATGGAAGCGGCGCTCCAGCACGGTGGAGGAATCCGGCGTCGGGTCGGCCTTGGGCGCAGGCGCCCCATCGACCAGCGCCCCCTCGGCGGGAACGGGAGCCTTCTTCTTGTCCGCCACGGTTTCGACCACTTCGTCAATCACGGTTGCCACGTCGCTTGCACTCACCTGTTCGCTGTCTCGAAAATCCATGACCAGCTCCCGAATGTTCCTGTTTCGTTCGATTCGGTCAAGCCGCTGCCGGCCGGGCCGAACGAATATAGCATTATCGACCCGGTCAGGCACGGAGATGGGGCCAGCAGGCGCGATCGCAAGGGCAAAAACAGCCTCCCTCCGGGAAGCGGCCCGGTTGGTTCGATCACAATCTGTTGGGTAACCCCCGTTAACCCGATACAAGGGATAGTGCCACAGCTTCATTTCCTTTCAAGGGGGTAAATGACGGTTCGGAGACTCAACTCATCGACGCTGAGACTCGTTTCGTCGACGTTGCGGCACGGCGCAGCGCAGCGACGCGCGGACTTTCCTTGGCTTTGCAAAAGGCAAGGGGAACAATTTGGCCCGGAAAATAAATTTGGCTTGCCACGCAATTGCTGGGCCGGGCGATTCCACCCATGGCGTTTCGCGACGAATGCATGACAGATAGGGGGGAACGGAGCGGCACGAGCAATGGCCGACGCGAGACGAGAGGAGCCGACATGATTCTCTATTACCACCCCCTCTCCTCCTGCAGTTGGAAGGTGCTGATCGCCCTTTACGAGAACGGCACCCCGTTCGAGCCGCGCATGCTGGACGACCCGGCCGTGGCGGAGGCGTGGCTGGCGCTGTGGCCGCTGGGGAAGTTCCCGGTGCTGCGGGACGAGACGCGGGACAGGACGGTCGCGGAAACCAGCATCATCATAGAATATCTGGGACGGCATCGTCCGGGGCCCTTCCGGCCGATTCCCGAAGATGCCGACGCGGCGCTGGAGGTTCGGCTGATGGACCGGCTGTTCGACATCTATGTGATGACGCCGATGCAGGCGATCGTCGCCGACAAGATCCGGCCCCAGGGCGTCGCCCGCGATTCCCATGGCGTGGGGGAAGCGCGGCGGATGCTGGGCAAGGCCTATGCGCTGCTGGAGGCGCGGATGGCGGGACGGCGCTGGGCGGCGGGGGACGATTTCACCCTGGCCGATTGCGCGGCGGCGCCGGCCCTGTTCTATGCCGACAAGATCGAGCCGATGCGGGGCGGGTTTCCGGCACTGCGCGCCTATCTTGAACGGCTGGAGGCGCGGGAGAGCTTCGCGCGGGTGCTGCGGGAAAAGGAGCCGTGGTGGCCCATGTTTCCCTTCGCGGATTAGGGCGTGTGGGGATTCAGCCCATGGCGGCCCGCGGGTCGGGCCTCAGCCCTTCCACGCCTTGAGCGCGCGTTCATAGCGCCCGGCGGCCGTATCGCGGGCTTTTTCCAGTCGGCGCCTTTCGGCCCCATGTCGTTGTTCCAGTTCCTGCCGCTCGCGCCGGAGGGCGGCTTCGCGGCGGGCCAGCCGCCGGCTTTCCGCTTCCTGCCGCCGGTCGAGCGCCGCCAGCGCTTCCTCCGCCTCGTCCAGCGGCGCGCGATCGGGGCGGGGTTCGGGCTTCGCCGCCTTGCGCGCCGTCGCTTTCCCGGAGCCTGCGGGCCTTTCCGCCGGCAAAGCCGCGAGATGCTCCGCCATGGAACCGCGGGGCCGCTTGATGACCTTGCCCGGATGGGCGAGCGGCTCGGCGGTCAGCGCGGGATCGGTCACGACCTCCGCCACGCCGCGGGCGAACAGATTGGCGTCGGCGCCCCAGGCCTCCAGCGCCGCCTTCTGGCTGGGCGCGGCGACATAGGCGTCGTGGAATCCGATGGCGGTGCGATAGGTCTTGAGCGCGCGGGGCATGGCCGGGAAACGCCTGGGGCGGACGCCCGGCTCCCTCCCGCCACTGGACTCGCGCGCGATTCCCTACTAGCCGCTCCCCTGCATGGACCTGCCGCGCCGGGCGGGCCTTTAGATTAGGGACCAGGGTAGATGACCGTCATCAAAACCGCCGATCTGATCGAGAGCGTGGCCGACGCGCTCCAGTTCATCAGCTACTATCATCCGATGGATTATATCCGCGCATTGGGCAAAGCCTATGAGGCGGAGGCCAATCCGGCGGCGAAGGACGCCATCGCCCAGATCCTGACCAACAGCCGCATGTGCGCCGAGGGGCACCGCCCGATCTGCCAGGACACCGGCATCGTCAACGTCTTCGTCAAATGGGGCATGGACTGCCGCCTGGACGACAACAGCCGTTCCATGCAGGAGGTGATCGACGAGGGCGTGCGCCGCGCTTACCTCAACCCCGAAAACCGGCTGCGCGCCTCGATCCTGAAAGACCCGGCGTTCAGCCGCGTCAATACCAAGGACAACACGCCCTGCGTGCTGAATGTCGAGATGGTGCCGGGCGACAAGGTGATCGTCGACGTCGCGGCCAAGGGCGGCGGGTCGGAGAACAAGACCAAGTTCAAGATGATGAACCCCAGCGATTCCATCGTCGACTGGGTGCTGGAGATGATCCCGCAGATGGGCGCGGGCTGGTGCCCGCCCGGCATGCTGGGCATCGGCATCGGCGGCACGGCGGAAAAGGCGGTGGCGCTGGCCAAGGAATCGCTGATGGAGCCCATCGACATGGGCGAATTGAAGGCGCGCGGGCCGCAGAACGACATCGAACGGCTGCGGATCGAGATTTTCGACAAGGTCAACGCGCTGGGCATCGGCGCGCAGGGGCTGGGCGGGCTTTCGACCATCCTGGACGTCAAGATCTACGACTATCCCTGCCATGCGGCGGGCAAGCCGGTGGCGATGATCCCGAACTGCGCGGCGACCCGCCATGCGCATTTCACGCTGGACGGGTCGGGTCCGGCCTATCTGGAGGCGCCGAAGATTTCGGAATGGCCGCAGGTGGACTGGAAGCCGAGCAAGGAGGCGATCCGGGTCGACCTGGACAAGCTGACGCCCGAAGTGGTGCAAAGCTGGAAGCATGGCGACCGGCTGCTGCTGAACGGCAAGATGCTGACCGGGCGCGACGCGGCGCACAAGCGGATTCAGGACATGCTGGCCAAGGGCGAGGAACTGCCGGTCGATTTCAAGGGCCGCGTCATCTATTATGTCGGCCCGGTCGATCCGGTGCGCGACGAAGTGGTGGGGCCGGCCGGGCCGACGACCGCGACGCGCATGGACAAGTTCATGGACATGATGCTGGAGCAGGGCTTGGCGGCGTGCGTCGGCAAGGCGGAGCGCGGGCCTGCGGCGACGGATAGCATCGCCAGGCATAAGAGCGCCTATCTGATGGCGGTCGGCGGCGCGGCCTATCTGGTGGCGCGGGCGATCAAGGCAGCCAAGGTGGTCGGCTTCGAGGATCTGGGCATGGAGGCGATCTACGAGTTCGAGGTGCAGGACATGCCCGTGACCGTCGCCGTCGACAGCGAAGGCCAGAATGTCCACCGGCTCGCCCCGCTGGTGTGGCAGGAGAAGATCCGGAAGGAAGGCCTGCTCGAAAAGGCGTGAGGCTTTCTTGATCCTCCCCATGCTTGCATGGGGAGGGGGACCGTTTGCGTAGCAAATGGTGGAGGGGAAAGGGCGCGATGCCTCCCAAAAGGAAGACGGTGGCGCAGGCGCGGGGATTGCGCCGCGCCCTGACGCCGCCGGAGATCAGGCTCTGGCAATGGATGCGGGAGCGGCCTGAGGGGATGAAATTCCGGCGGCAGCATCCGGTCGGGCCTTTCGTGCTGGACTTTTATTGTGCGTCGGCGCGGCTGGGGGTGGAGGTCGATGGCTCCGGGCATGATAGCGCCGAACGAGTGGTTCGGGATGAACGACGGGATGCTTGGCTCAACGCTCAGAACATCCGTGTTCTGCGGATCAGGGCTGTCGACGTGCTTCGGGAGTTTGAAGCCGTGACGGTGCATGTCCTGCACCAATGTCGCGCATTTCCCCTCCACCAGCCTGCGGCTGGTCCCCCTCCCCATCTTTCGATGGGGAGGAATAAGTGATCTGGCTTCCGGCGGCTTTGTTGGCGGGGGTGGCGCAGGCCTGGCGGACGGCGGTGCAGCGGCGGGTCAGTCATGATCTGTCCGTCAATGCGGCGGGGGTGGTGCGTTATCTTTATGGGCTGCCTTTCGCGCTGATGCTGTTGGGTGGGTATCGGCTGGTTTTTGGCGGGCCCTGGCCCGTTCCCGATGCGTCTTTCCTGCTCTTTTGCCTGGGGGGCGGGTTGGCGCAGATCATTGCGACCAATTTGCTGATCATGGCCTTCGCCCATCGCAATTTCGTCGTCGGCACCGCCTATTCCAAGACGGAGGCGGTGCAGGGGGCCATATTGTCCTTCCTGCTGATGGGGGAGCGGCTGCATCCGCTGACATGGGCGGGGATCGGTTGCGGGGTGATGGGCGTCATGCTGCTGTCGGCGGGCGGCAGGCAGGCGGGGTTCGTCCGGTCGCTGGGGCAGCCGGCGGCGCTGTGCGGGATCGCTTCGGGTTTCTTCTTCGCGCTGACCGCCGTCGCCGTCCGGCGGGCGACGCAGATGGCGGGCGGCGACGACCCCGTGCTGGCGGCGCTGGTCGTGCTGGCGGCGACGGTCGCGATGCAGGCGGCGATGCAGGGCGGCTATCTGCTGCTGCGGGAGCCGGAGCAGATGCGCCGGGTGCTGCGCGGCTGGAGGATTTCGGGGCAGGTGGGGCTGCTGTCCGCGCTGGGTTCGGCCTGCTGGTTCACCGGCTTCGCCACCGCGCCGGTCGCGCTGGTGCGGATCGTGGGGCAGGTGGAGGTCGCCTTCACCCTGGGCTTCGGCCATTTCTACCTGGGCGAGCGGATGGCGCGCAGCGAGGTCATGGGGCTGATGCTGGTGGTGGGCGGGGTGGTGCTGGCCTTGATGGGGGCGCTTTAACCAGCCCTTCGATGCGCCATTTCCACTGCGCTCAATGCTGCTCAGGACGAACGGAGTGAGTTCGGCCAACGGCCCGCCGCATCGCTAACGGATATTTTACCAACGTCCGATAGCCGGATTGCGTGGAAAGCCAGGCAAGAAACCGGAACGTCGAACAGGCGGTGAAGAAGGTGGCCGAGTTGTCGGGCGACCTGGGCATCCGCACGCTCGACCTGCAGGCGGACATCAGCGAACTGGCGGATCGCGTCACCAACCAGGCCCGCACCATAGAGGCGATCAGCGGCGCGGCGGCGCAGCTTTCCCGCGACGGCGAAAGCGTGGCGCTGGTGGGGCAGGACGCGCGCGAAAAGGCCGTGGCGGCCCGCGGCATCATCCAGGATTCCGGGCGCCAATTGTCGGACGCCAACGGCAATTTCGTCGACCTGATCGAACGGGTGAGCAGCGTCCACGCCCAGCTCGACGGCTTTCGCGAGGCGCTGAAGACCGTCGCCCATGTGACCAGCGTCATCAGCGGCATCGCCAGCCAGACCAATTTGCTGGCGCTGAACGCCACCATAGAGGCGGCGCGGGCCGGCGACGCCGGGCGCGGCTTCGCCGTCGTGGCGGCGGAGGTCAAGAAACTGGCGCAGGAAACCGCGACCGCCACCCAGACCATCGACCAGTCGATCGGCGCCCTGACCGGCGAGGCGGGCAAGATGCTGGAGGGCATCGTCCACGGCGCGGAAACTGCGCGCACCGCGCTCAACGACACCAAGAACATCGAACTGCTGGTCGAACGGCTGGGCGCGCTGATGGCGGACCTCTCCAGCAACAGCGAAACCGTCGCCGAACGCATCGCCTCCATCGTCGGATCGGCGGGCGAGATTCGCGGCGGGCTGGCGGCGCTGGCGAGCACATCGACCGACAATGCCGGGGGCCTGCAAAGGCTGTCCGGCCGCATCTCCACCGCCAGCGACGACACCAACCGGCTGCTGCAACTGGTGGCGGAAAGCGGCGTCGAGATCGCCGACACGCCCTATATCGACTTCTGCCTGGACGCGGCCCGCACGGTGAGCGACGCGCTGGAACTGGCCCTGGCGGAAGGCCGGCTGACGGAAGGCGAATTGTTCAGCGAAACCTATATGCCGATTCCCGGCACGCAGCCGGCGCAATATAGCCACCCGGTGCAGCCGGTGCTGATCCCGGCGGCGCGGGCGCAGCAGGAACGGGCGCGCGCCTTTCCGGGGCTGTTCGGCATGACCTTCACCGACCGCAACAGCTTCGGCGCGGTCGCCATGCCGGAACGGTCGCATCCGCAGCGGCCGGGCGACGACGACTGGAATTTCGAATATTCGCGCCAGGGGCTGATCTTCGATTATCCCGACACGCGGGAACAGTGCCGCATCACCCAGCCCTTCTGCATCAAGGCCTATCGGCGGCTGAACGCGGTGGGCGAGGTCATCCTGCTGAAGCAGGTCATCGCCTCCATCCACGTGCGCGGCCGGCATTGGGGGATTTTGCAGATGGCCTATCAGGACCAGGACAGGTAAGATTTCCCGGCCGCCCTGGAGCTATGCTCAAAGGCGTCAATAATCCTTCGAATAGCGCAGATTGGCGGACGATCCCGCATTGGTCCCCGTCTTCGACAGCAGGCTGAGCGTCCTCGACAGGGAAATTTCGAGCTGCGTCGCGGTGAAGCCCTTGGGGTCGGTGATCACCTCCACATAGATGTTGTTGGAGATATGCTGCCCCACCGCCAGCGACGTGCCGCGCCCGGTCGCCTCGTCGCCGCCGACGATGCCGATCCGGTCGACGCCCGACGCATTTTGCAGCTTGCCCATGGGGTTCAGCCCGCCGCCGCCCCCGCGCAGGCCGTTCAGCGCCGCCGCCAACTGGATCGCCTGCGTCGCCGACAGGTTCGCCACATTGTCGCCGAACAGGATGCGCGCCAAAATCTCGTCCTGCGGCAGCGTGGGGGTGGAAACGAAGGCGATGTCGGGCCGCTGCGCCGTGCCGCCGACCGCTATGCCCGCCGTCACGTCGTCGATCCGGGTTTGGGCGCGGATCGCCAGCGTCGGGTTCATCATCGGCCCGTTGAAGCTGATGACGCCCTGCTCCAGATCGAACTGATGGCCGGAGAAGCTATAGCGGCCCCGGATAACCTCGATCTTGCCGACCACGCGCGGATCGCTCGCCGTGCCGGTCACGCGCATGTTCGTCTTCCATTCGGAATCGAGGCCCATGCCGGTCACGTAGATCTCGTTATCGGCGCGGATGCGCACGTCCAGCTTCCATGGCGCGGGCCGGGCGGCCGCCTGCCGCGCTGCCACGCGCTGGTCCAGCAGGTCGGTCCCTTCGCCCTTGCGGCGCACGCCGGTCAACTGGCGGATGTCGCTGCCCCCCTGCCAGGCGACGCGGTAGCGGGTTTCGGGAAGCGACAGGTCGCCCCTGATCAGGCCGCCATCGGCCGGGCTGTTGGTGATGGCCAGCGTGCCGCTGACCACGCTGGTGATCGCTTCGCTGCGGGCGAGGCGGGCGCGGTTCAGCCTCACGGCGATGTTCATCGGATAGCCGCTTTCCGCCGCCAGCCCCACCGTGCCGCTCGCCTGCACCGTGCCTTCGCCCGCGCGCCCGGAAAAGTCGCGCAGGTCGAGCCGGTCGTTGGTGAAGCGCCCGTCCAGCCGCATCTGCGTGACCCGCGTGCCGAAGGTCTCATTCTCATAGGTCAGCGCATTGGCGCGGACGAGGCCGTTGAGCCGCGGCGCGCTCAGCCGCCCGCCGAAATCGGCCGCGACGGCGATCGGCCCGGTTAATTGTTGATCCGCCAGCCCGGCGAAGGAGAACAACACGTCGGCCGGCCCGGCATAGCGGATGCCACCCCCCAAGGGCGCGGATTGCAATTGCTGCGCCCAGCCCGCGCCCGGTCCCGGCGGCGCCAGCGTCGCGACGAAGCTGCCGAGCGTCGCATTGCCGCGCCGGATGAGCCCGCGCATGTCGCCGCCCGCGCGCGACAGCTTGCCCTCGACCGCCATGGACACCGGGTCGGATACCCTGGTCAGGCTGGAGCGGCGGAAATCCGCAATCGCCAGCCGCGTGGTCGCGGTCGGGAAAGCCGAACCATCCTGCGCGAAATCCAGCGTGCCGGTCGCTTTCCCGCCAATGCCCAGCCCCGGCGAGGCCATGTTGACGATGGCGAGGTCGAAATCCTTGAACCGCGCCTGCATCGCCGTCTGCCGGCCGAAGCGGCCCGCCAGATCCACCCGCCCCTGCGGCAGCACCAGCGTCGCGGGTTCCAGCCGATAGCCCGCCTGCTCGATGCGGACGATGGCGGGCCGGGCGAAGCGGAAGGGAATGTTGCTCGCCCGCCCCTCCAGCGCGACGGCATAGAGCGTCGGGCGCAGCGCCGCGTTCATGGCGATGGAGAAGGGCGCGCCGGTCGAACCGTCAGCGACCAGTTGCGCCCGCCCGCGCCCGCCGCGATAGTCGATCCGCCCGCGCGCCTTGCGCACCACATAGTCGCCATAGGCGGCGTTCGCCATCTGCACGTCGGCGCTGATCTGCTGCTGGTCGGCCAGCACCATGTTCGCGGTGACCAGCGCCCGGCCGATCACCACATCCGCCTCGCCCGGCAGCTTCGCATTGCTGGCGGTGGCGTCCAACCGCGCGCCCTGCGCCTTGCCCACCGCGGTCAGGCGGACCGCGCCGGTGACGCCGGAACCGTTCATGGCAAGCTGCCCCGTGAAGGGACCGGCGGCGCTCTGCTGCACGCGGCCGTTCATGTCGATGCCGGCGAAACGCGCCTTCGCTATGTCGATGGTGAGCGGCCCCCTGGCCGTGCGGATCAGCACATTGGCGAAGAAGGGGCCATAGGCGGACCCGCCGGCGGCTTCCAGCCGATAGCCCGCCGCCTCGCCGTTCAGCTTCGCCACGACGTCGTGAAGCTGCACCCCGACATTGGGCCGGGCGGCGCGCAGCACCGCATTGGGCCGCTCCATCGTGCCGCGCACGGTCAGCGCCAGCGGGCCGTATCGGTTGGACGTCGCCCTGGCGTCGAAGGCGATCCGGCCGTCCGTATCATAGCTGCCCGAACCGCTGTGGATGCGGAATTCGGGGGCCGCGCCCTTCAGGCCGCTGAGGGTGAACTTGCCCTCCGGCGTCATGCCGATGCTGCCGGACGCGACGGCATTGCCGCCCAGGAAGTCGCGGACGGAGGCGTTCTCCCACCGCGCCGTGCGCACGCCGAAGCGGCCGGACAGGCCGAATCCGCCCCTCGGCCCCGGCACCAGCTTCACATCGGTCTGCAGGTTGACGATGCCGACGCCGTCGATCCGGTAGTCGTTGACCCGGCCCTTCAGCGCGCCGCGATAGATGGCGTTGTCCATGTCCGCCAGCACGATGGCGGTGGCGTCCACCCGGTCGCTGTCGATCTTCAGATTGTCGCTGATCAGCTTGCCCGCGGCATAGGCGAAGTCGCCCTTCACCCGCAGATTGTTGAGCAGCCCGCCCGCCGCCGCGTTGAGGCCGGTGACGCGGCTGGCGGTGGCGCTGACCGGAATGCGGATGCGGTCGGCGTCGATCACGGCGCGCCCGCTGGCCTTCAGATTCTCGATGCCGGTGGCGTCGAAGGCGATCTGCCTGGCGGTGATGTCATAGTCGATGAAGGGCGTCGCCATCGGCCCGTCGAGAATGACGGAGGCGCGCACGTCGCGGCCCTTCACCTTCTCCATGATCGCGCCGGAGGCAAGCAGGGCGGCGTCGATCCGGAGCGCGCCGAACCGGCTTTGGCCAAGGTCGACCAGCCCCTGCGCGGTGGCGGCGACGGCGGGGGACTTCAGCGAGCCTTTGAGGTTCACCCGCCGCTCGTTCATCCCCGCGAACAGGTCGACGTCGAGCGCGGGCGTCGTCAGCCGGTCGACCGTCCCGGCGAAGACCAGCCCCGGCCGCAGCGGCCCCTTCGCCGTGAAATTGCCGTCGCGGGCGGCGAGCGCGATGTTCGCCAGCTCGCCCTTGCCGGACATGGCGATCAGCCGCCCGTTCCACGCCTGCCATGTCCCCCGGCCGTCCAGCGTCGCGGTGAAGCCGTCGGTCAGGCCGCTCATCGCCGCGATCACCCCGCCTTTGGGCGCGGTCAGCCTGCCCTTCATGGCCAGGCGGTTCTGCGCGGGCACGGCGTCGAGATTGGCCTGCAGGCGGTCGCCGCTGTCGACCACCGCATCGGCGGACAATATGGCGCGGCCGTCCGCGATATGCGTCACGCCGTCGATGGCGATCTCGCGTTTTTGACCTATGACCGGCTTCGCGACGAGGAACCGGGCGATCTTCAGCCGGTCAACGTCGATGTCCAGGTCCGGCAGGATCGGGGCGTTGGGATCGGTCTTGGTGATGTTGAACCGCGGGCTGCGCGCCAGCACAACCAGCGGGCTTTCCAGCAGCCGCACCGAAATATGGTTGTCGATGTAGCGGAAGGGACTCCACACCACATGCACTTCCGGGCTGACCGCGAAAATGCCCTTGGGGTCGCGCAGCACCAGATTGCGGATCGTCATGTCGCTGTAGATCGACCCGTCGATCCGCCCGACCTCTATGGCCATGCCGGATTCCAGCTTCAGCGCGGCGATCTGGCGGATGAGGAATTTCTTGCCCGGCTGGGTGTCGAGGAACAGCAGCAGGCCCGCCGCCAGCACCGCCAGCGCGACGACAAGGCCGACGACGCCCAGCGCGACCTTCTGCCAGAGCGGGCGCTTTTCGCGAAGGATGACGGTTTCCTCAGCCATCAGAAGGCCTGTCCGATGCCGATATAGAGCGCGAATTTGGATTCGCCCGGCTGCCGGTTGATCGGCATGGCGATGTCGGCGCGGAAAGGACCGAAATTGGTGTAGAAGCGTCCGCCCACGCCCACGCCGTAGCGGATGTTCGAAAATTGCGGCATGGAGCTTTCATAGACCTGCCCCGCATCGACGAAGGCGACCACGCCATAATCGCCGAAGCGATAGCGGCCCTCGACCGCGAATTCATTGACGGACCGGCCGCCGATGGGATCGTTGTTCGCGTCCTTCGGCCCCAGTTCCTGATAGCCATAGCCGCGCACCGACCCGCCGCCGCCCGCATAGATGCGGCGGGATGGGGCGACATCGTCCCGCTTCACCCCGCTGATCGTGCCGACCCGCGCCCGCCCGGCGATCACCAGATCGTCCGATACCGGATAATAGCCGGTGAGGTCGAAGGTCGCCCGCAAATATGGCGAGAAGCTGCCCTGCAAAGATCCCTCCGGCTCGGCGCGCAGATTGGCGCGGAAGCCCTTTGTCGGGTTCAGCAGGTCGTTGGACCGATCATAGCCGACCTGCACCGGCAGGCCGCCGATGAAATAGGTCCGCCGCGTCTTGTCCGCGCTCGCCGGATCGACCACCACCTGCTCGTTGGTCAGCAGCACCTCCGCCCCATAGCTGTAGGTCCAGCGCTTCTGGAAGATCGGCGTCGACTGGCGCGACCAGCCGATGTTCAGCCCCAGCGTATAGGCCTCATAGGCGTCGTAATTCTGGTGGTTGACCGCAATGCCCGTCTGGAAGGTCTTGTCCCGCTTGCCCGCGTTCGACCGGCGGAACGTGCCCGACGCGCCCTGTTCCTGCGTTCCCGCTATGACGCTGGCGATCACCGCGCCTTCGGGCGGGAAGAGGTTGCGGTGCGTCCATGTCCCCTCGGCGCGGAAGCCCTGCCCCGTGCCATAGCCCAGTTCGCCCGCCAGTGTGCGCGGCTTGCCCGCCTCCTGCGCGACGTTCAGGTCGACATATTCTGTGCCGTCCGGGCCGGGCTCATTGGTGCGCACCGGATCGACCGAAATGCTGGAGAACAGCCCCGTCGCCACCAGCGCCCGGCGCAGGTCGTCCACCTTGCGGGTGTCGTAAAGCTCGCCCGGCTTGAAGCGGCTGATGACCTTCATATGGTCGGCGCCGAAGGCCTGCTTTTCGCCCGTAGTGGTGATCCCCCGGAACGACCCGCGCGGCCCGGTCTCCACTGGCAGCGTATAGTCCCCCGTCGCCGTCGCGGGATCGAGCAATATGTCCCGCTGCCCGACCCTGGCGAAGGGATAGCCGTTTTCCGGCAGCCTGACGCCGACATTGGCCTCCGCCCCCTCGACCGCCGCCGCGACGATATGGTCGCCCGTCTTGAGCGGCAGGCTGTCGCGGATCAGGCCGGACGGCACGGTCGGCCCGGCGTTGATGACGATGTCCCCGATCCTGTAGCGCTTGCCCGGCGTGACCGAGAGGACGGCCTTCAACGCCCCGTCGCCCGCCTGATCCAGCGAGGCGAGCGCGGTCGCGTCATAATAGCCCTCCGAATAGAGCAGCCGCACGGCCAGCGCCTCATCCTCATGGGCGCGGGCCTGCACCATCGCCGCCGTGTCGGCCTTGCCGCCGCCGTCGATCAGGGCGGAGGACTCGCGGAACGCCGGTTCCAGCCCGGTCCTGCCGAACCCCTCCACCGCCACCGAATAGCGGACCGCCTGGGTCTTCGCATCGGGGTTGCCGTCGGTCGCGACCTGCGCCGGCACCTGCACGCTGTCGAGCGGGGGCAGCGGCTGGGCCAGTTCGCGCTCCTCCTGCGGCTCGACCGCAGGGGGCAGTTGCCGGGCGGCTTCGGCGGGCGGCATCTGCCGGTCGATCCACTCGTCGATCGAGGGCAGCGGCGCGCCGGGGTCCGCTGCGGCTTCTCCCGCCTTGGGCAGGCGCGCCTCGAACTTGCTGTCGGGCAGGATCGGTTCTTCCTGCTGTTGCGGCGGCGGAGGCGTCTGCGCCGTCAGGGGGAGGGGAAAGGTCGCCATCATCGTCAGACCCAAGGCTCGCCGGACCCGCTTCTGCCTTGAACCCATGGAAACCGCTTTGCCCCTCTTGCCCTTCGCCCATGGAGGGCGGGAACAGCCAATACGCGCAGCGGGTTGCCAAGGTTCCGCCCGCGTCATGAAGGGGGCGCTTCCCTCCAAATCCCATCCAGTCTAGACCGGCGGCATGACCATCGCGCTCAACGTCACCCGTTCGATCCTCGGCCAGCCCTGGCGGTGGCGCGGGGGCAGCGCGGACGGGCGCGATCCGGGCTATCGGCCTGACGATCTGGTGACGCAACTGCTGCTGGCGCGGGGCTGTCCCCGCGACGCGGTGGAGGCGCACCGCAACCCCACGATCCGCCATTTCATGCCCGATCCCAGCCTGTTCCGCGATATGGACGCCGCCGCCGAACGGCTGGCCGACGCGGTGGCGCGGGGGGAGGATGTGCGCATCTTCGGCGATTATGACGTGGACGGCGCGACCAGCGCGGCGTTGCTGATCCGCCTGCTGCGCGACCTGGGGCTGGCGGCCCGGCCCTATATCCCCGACCGGCTGATGGAGGGCTATGGCCCGTCGGGCGAAGCGCTGGTGCGGCTGGCGGGCGAGGGCGCGACCCTGATCGTCACGGTCGATTGCGGCGCGCAGGCGTTCGACGCGCTGGCGCAGGCCAAGGCGGCGGGCGTCGATGTGGTGGTGGTCGACCATCATAAATGCGCCGCCGCTTTGCCCGAAGCGCTGGCGCTGGTGAATCCCAATCGCCTGGATGAGGCGGAGGAAGCGGCCGCCCACGGCCATCTGGCGGCGGTGGGCGTCGCCTTCCTGCTGGGCGCGGCGCTGATCCGGGCGCTGCGCAAACGCAACTGGTTCGCGCAACGGACGGAGCCGCCGCTGATGGACCTGCTCGACATCGTCGCGCTGGGCACCGTGGCGGACGTGGCGCAGTTGAAGGGCCTCAACCGCGCCTTCGTGGCGCAGGGGCTGAAGGTCATGGCAAAGCGCCGCAATATCGGCCTTTCCGCCCTGATCGACGCCAGCCGCCTGACGCGGGCGCCGCTCTGCCACGATCTGGGCTTCGCGCTAGGCCCGCGCATCAATGCGGGCGGGCGCGTGGGGAAGGCGGATCTGGGCGTGCGGCTGCTCACCACCGAAGACCCGGCGGAGGCCGCGCAGATCGCGCAGGAACTCGACCTGCTGAACGAGGAACGCCGCGCCATCGAAGCGGCCGTCCAGGCGGAGGCGGAGGAACTGCTGGCCGCGCAGGGCAACCGGGCGGTGGCGCTGGTGTCCGGCGCGGGCTGGCATCCGGGCGTGATCGGCATCGTCGCGGGGCGCATCAAGGAGAAGGCGGGCCGCCCCGCCATCGTCGTCGCCATCGATGGGGACGGCACCGGCAAGGGGTCGGGCCGCTCCATTTCCGGCGTCGATCTGGGCGCGGCGGTGCTGGCGGCGAAGGACAGCGGCCTGCTGGTCGCGGGCGGCGGCCATGCCATGGCGGCGGGCCTGACGGTCGCGGCGGACAAGGTCGATGCGCTGGCCGACTTCCTGGACGAACGGCTTTCCGGCGCGGTCGCCAAGGCGCGGGACGACCGCGCCCTGCTGATCGACGCGGTGCTGGCGCCTGCTGGGGTCAATCCGGATTTCGTCGCCGCCATCGACGCCGGCGGCCCCTATGGCGCGGGCTGGCCCGCGCCGCTGATCGCTTCCGGGCCGATGCGGGTCATCAAGGCCGATGTCGTGGGCAACGGCCATCTGCGCGCCATCATGGCGGGCGACGACGGCCGGTCGATCAAGACCATCGCCTTCCGCCAGGCGGAGTCCGATCTGGGCCAGGCGATATTGGGCGCGCCCCGCGACCGGCGGCTGTGGATCGTGGGCCGGGCGAAGATCGACGATTGGGGTCCGCGCCCGGCCGCCGAACTGCATCTGGAGGACGCCGCCTGGGCCGATTGAGGGGAGGATCGGCTATTTTATGCCCCGCGTCATTTTCAGGACGAAAAGGGGGTTGACCGTTCCGGAGCCACCGCCTAATGCCCGCCTCGCTTCGCAGCGACGCCCAGGCGAACCTGCTTGTGGCCCCTTCGTCTAGCGGTCTAGGACGCGGCCCTTTCACGGCTGAAACACGGGTTCGATTCCCGTAGGGGTCACCACCTTCCTCTCTCGGAAGGTGCCATTTCATCTCGTAAATGGCTGTTTTCCGTAGGTTTTCTGTGATATACTCCGCTCATACGGAGTAGCTGGATATCACCGCATACCAACAATCCGATGGTAGATATGATGGTGTCCACCACTCCCTGATCGGGAGATACCATCATGGCACTTTCGGCGGTGGCAATTAAAGCCGCCAAGGGGCGCGCGAAGCCCTACAAGCTTACCGACGGCG
Source organism: Sphingobium sp. TA15 (assembly GCF_037101235.1). NCBI lineage: Bacteria > Pseudomonadati > Pseudomonadota > Alphaproteobacteria > Sphingomonadales > Sphingobiaceae > Sphingobium > Sphingobium sp. TA15. The sequence continues at coordinate 2,477,086 of NZ_AP025355.1, read as the reverse complement.
ACGGACTGTTCCTCTATGTGACGCCCAAGGGTGGACGCTACTGGCGGATGAACTATCGTTATCTCGGCAAGCAGAAGACCCTCGCCTTCGGCGTGTGGCCCGACACCGGTCTGGCCGATGCTCGCGAACAGCGCGATGCCGCCCGCAAGCTGCTGGCGCGGGGTGAAGACCCGGCCGAGCGAATCAAGCTGGACCGGATCGCGGCGACAGTGGCTGCCTCCAACAGCTTCAAGGCAGTCGCCGACGAATGGCTGATCAAGGTCGAGCGGGAGGATCGCTCGGCAGCTACGATGAAGAAGCTGCGCTGGCTCCTCGCCTTCATCAACGCCTCCATCGGTAAGCGTCCTATCGCTTCGATCTCGGCGCAGGAGCTACTGGTCATGCTCCGCAAGATGGAGGGCAAGGGCCGATACGAGACCGCCAAGCGGCTGCGCAGCACCTGTTCGCAAATCTTCCGCTATGCCATTGCCACGGCCCGCGCCGAGCGAGATGTCGCAGCAGACCTGCGCGGCGCGCTGATCGCCCCCAAGCCAGTACATCGCGCCGCCATCACGTCGGCCCCAGGCGCAGGAGCACTTCTGCGGGCCATCGAATCATTCGAGGGCCATTCCAACACCAGAGCAGCCCTGCGGCTGCTGCCGCATGTCTTTGTGCGGCCCGGTGAACTGCGCTTTGCTGAATGGGCGGATTTCGACCTGGAGAAGGCGATCTGGACCATCCCGCCACACAAGACCAAGATGCGGCGTGCCCATAGCATCCCGCTCTCCAAACAGGCCATCGCGATCATCGGCTCGATCGAGCATGATGCGGATTACAGCCGCTTCCTCTTCCCCTCCCTCCGGTCGGTCGATCGGCCGATGTCGGAGAACACCATTAACGCCGCATTGCGGCGCATGGGCTATGCCCAGGATGAAATGACTGGCCATGGCTTCCGGGCCATGGCAGCGACGCTGCTCAACGAGATGGGGCTATGGCATCCCGACGCCATCGAACGGCAACTCGCTCATTGCGACAACAATGCCGTGCGCCGCGCCTATACGCGAGGGGAGTATTGGGATGAGCGGGTCCGCATGATGCAGCATTGGTCCGATCACCTGGACTTCCTGCGTGACGGCGCGAAGGTGATAAAGGGGGATTTCAGAAAAGATGGAGAGGCCGGCTGATCGTCCGAAGCGGGCTGCTCCGTTGCTCCTAACGAAATCGACGCGCACCGCCGGTAAGCCGATCATCAATCTCGACCCGTTCTTGCCGTTCAGCCGCCGATTATCGATCCCTAGTTGCCGTCCGTCCGCTATTTCGGCAGCTCCGACCAACTTGCGCCGTTCTGGAGCAATGCTGGCAATGTCGGATCACGCCGAAACCAGCCATTTTCTCGCATGACGACTGTCGAGTAGCGAAGCGCGAAGATGGAGCCATCTAGAGAAGTTGTCACCACGCTGATCAGAACTGCGCGGACCAACTTCCCTCAGGCCGAGCGCTCATTTCTAGCGTGATGGCCCCTTGGATAGGGTAATGCGTACCGTGATCACGTCGCCTTCGGCTAGCTTTTCTGCTTTTCTCACGCTCGCCTTGATGGGCAGCATGTAGCCTTGGCGTGCCTTGCTCGGAAAGACCGATGTGCGCCAACACGTTTTGCCGATGACAGCCTCTACGTAGACCGATCCCCAGGCCGCTGATTGGCCAGACGATGCTACACGGATGGCTTCGGCGACCTCGCCGTCGATTGTCAGAAAATGCCACGACATCGATGAGGGCTGGCCATTCTTGCCTTCCCCGCGCCACAACCAGATAGGGCCGACATGCTCCCAAGCTGTTTCGTCAGGTGAGACTTCTCCGCCCAGTTCCTCGCGCAGGAAGCGGATGAGCTCGGGGTCTGTTGGGCCATCGTTCGTTTGCACGACGGGATCATTGGCTGTGCGCTCGTTTGATGCAACCCGATCTTGCGCTATCGTTTGCGTCTACGTTCTCTTTCGTTGGGTGCCGCAGTCGACCCCAATCTGCCGTTGACTGGTAAAAGCTGTCTGCCCAGAACCAGACGCAATGAGAAACGGCAATAGCATTCCCAACTGTCGCCTGACCGCTGCACGCCTCAGGCGCGCTCGCCGTCGCTTGCGGGGCTACTTCCTCGGAAGCGGTGTGATTCTCGCTCTCCTCTACCTAATTGCCGCCGCGTTTCTCATCCGCGTTTTCGGCGTGGAGTTAACCCGGTATTGGTCCACAATGATGATGGCTACGGGCGTCATGCTAGGCGGCACTTATGCAATCATCATGTTTCTATGGATCGGCGGGCACATTGTGCGCCGCTTGATCAACCGCCAGCCTATTATGGATACCGACGACTAAGGCAAACGCCACCCATGGTGGACCATCAGGAACGACCACTTCTTGTCCTTCAGATCGGATTTGTTTGGCTCCAATAGCTGACATTCGATCGGCAAGATTGAGCACGAACACGACGCCCTAGGCGGACTTCCCCGTCATTCCCCTTGGCTTCCGTTAAGGACTGATTCCGGCAGAAGTGGAGCTTCCGCACTTCTCCACCCAAGGGGATCAGCGCCCGGTCAGACCTTCGCGATCGGTTTGAAGAAGTTGATCGGGTTGCCGTCCGGGTCCCGGAACAGCATCGAGCGGTTGCCCCAGGGCATATCCTTGGGTTGTTGCAGCCAGTCCGTCACGAACGGATCAATCCGCGCGCGCTCGGCATCAACATCGTCGACTTCGAACTCAAGGATCACCGATCTGCCTGCGCTGGCGGACCACTCCCCGCCATGCATAGATTTCGCGGCTTGCCGGCTGGCGATCGCGAGGATGGCACCACTTGGATGAAGCTCGACGTAGCTGTCATCACCCCTGCGCATGACGCCCAGAATCTTTTCATAGAAGGTCGCGAGGCTGGGAACATCCCCGGTGATGAGGCGCGTGTAGGCGAATTTCATGAGCGAGACCTTTCCGGCTTTGCGGTTTTTCCGTAGATACCAATACTGAACGGCATCGTAACTATGATACGATACCGTAGCGTATCGTAATGTCAATGCGGGAAGGGCTCAGGTGATTCAGATTGCAGACAAGCGGGTGGAACGCTCCAAGGCGGCAGTCTTGACCGAAACCTATCGACAGTTGACACAAAGCGGGATCGGCGGGTTCAGCATCGACGAAGTGTCGCGCACGTCCGGCGTTTCAAAAACGACGATCTACCGGCACTGGCCCTCGCGATCGGCGTTGCTGATCGATGCCTGTTCCAAGCTCGGGAGTGCGCCTCCGCCACCGGACACGGGCACTTTGCGTGCCGATCTCCACGCGCTGGTGACGACGCTCGCGGAGCAGCTCCAGTCTGCCGCATGGGCGACGGTGTACCCATCGATCGTAGATGCGGCAGAGCGCGATCCGGAAATCGCCGCGTTGCAGGCCGGACTCCATAAGGCTTTTATGGCGCCGTTTCATGCTGTCATCGAACGCGCCAGAGAGAGAGGTGAAGTGCGGCTGTCTAAGCCAGCTACCGATGTGATCGCGTTGGTAGTTGGCCCACTCTTTTATCGCCGCTGGTTTTCTAAAGAGACGATCGACGACCGTTTCACCGAGGCGACCGTCGACGCCGTCATCAAGGACATGCTCAGTTGATGGCACCCGCGGGGGTGTTCCACCAGGTGCGACGGTTCGTAGCACCGTCGGCGCTGGTCCCGCGCTGCCGGACGGGACCGCCAACAGAGCTGCCGATGAACGGCCCAGATCGAATCCCTGATTGCAGCCGATCGTTCATGTGTCCGACTGACGCGCGAACAACTGGTACCACATAGCTCGCTCTGAGTGTATCGATCCCAACCTTGCGGAATCGTCCAGTCGGCGTGGTGGCTCAGAGTTGTCTGTTGCATCCGTCCTCCCTGAACCTTTTGCCGATTCTTCCAGGGCTTGATGCCTGGAAGGCGAGCGCGATCCCTGATTCAGTCGGTCGACGTCCGTTCGAAATCGTCCATCCATGGGAGCAGGTCGGCAATCTTGTCCATGAAGGGATAATCGCGCTGCTGGCCTAGATCAGCTCCATGGGCCACCGACAGCATGAAATGCTTCTTCTGGCCTGATGCGATCTCCCGCGCCGCGGCGAGGAAACTTTCCGCATTGCCGTTCTGGAGCGCGAACTCGACGTCGTCGATCTGGCAGAATGCGACATCGCGCCGATCGACTGGCTCAATGCCGCCGTCGGCATCCGCCAGTTGATGGGCTGCCGAGACCACCTTCTCGGCCTGGTTCCGCGCCATCGTAAGCCAACTGTCGGCAGTGACGATGATTGCCTGGCAGTGCGTCGACATTGCCAATGACCCGGTCACGCCCTTCCTGGCATGGGCGAAGAAACGCCAAAGCTGGAACATGCCCTTCGCCAGCTCATCGAAGCCGAGCGCGGCGTCGGCAAGCGGGTCATCGGCATAGCGCGCCGCGAAGCTCATGCGCTTGGCCTTGCACTCAATGACAGCAACTACGCAGCTGTCCTGGTGCACGAGAATGTCCGGTGTGCGATATTGCGCCTTCTTCGGTCCATAAGTCGTCTCGCCAGTGACGTCGAACGGCGCCATCATTGCTTGCAGGTAGTCGTGAACGTAGGCTTCGAAGCGCTTGCCGATATCGGCCCAGACCGAAGCGCCACCGCGCACAACATCGAGATACAGGCCCGACGTATAGCGATACATGATCAGCTCGGGGATTGGCGCGCGTAGGCGCTCGCCGTTGTCACCGAACGCGATGATCGGAAAGTCACGCAGGATGCTGGGGCTGTAGCCGGTGTGACGCTGGCCTTCGCGTATCTTAGCCGTGCGCGCACGCGCCGCACCATGCCCGATCGACAGCTTGGCCAGTGCCGCTTCGCGGACCTGCGCTCCAATGCCAATCATCGACAGATCGCGGTTGCGGTCGCCATAGTCCCGCCCGGTCAGCGCGCCCGAAAAGCACGCGCCGACCTTTACGAAATCGGGCAGCGACATACCGGCATCTGCTTCGAAGAAGCTGCGGGCGCTTCCTGTGCCATACAGCAGGATCGACCGGTACAAATGCGGTGCGTTGGCAACGCCGCGTTGCCAGGGAAACTGGCGCTGCGCGATGCGGGCCATCTCATAGAACACATCGTGGTTCTCGAGAAAAATTCCGTCCTCGGCATTTTCCACCTTCACGAGAATACCGTGCAGTACGCGCAAGGTTTGGAAGCGTGACGTATCGAGCACCCGGGTTCGGCCGATCCCGAAGTTCCTCGGCTTGGGGGTGGCGAGCAGTTCGTTGACCAGTGTCTCCAGCGACCAGAGAGGGATATGATAGGGAGAGCCAAGCTCGGCCCCGAGCGCATCGGCAGGCAGGTCGGGCAACGCCTTCAGCGCAGCGGCATGGCCAGTCTGCACGGCGACCAGGGCCGAGATCATCGAAATCACCTGCTCGTCGAGGCTGTGCGACAGATAGCGCGCCAGCTTCCTGCGATAGACGTCCCGACCGAGCTTGCTCATCTGCAGCGAGCCTTTCCCGTCAAGCCACATGTCCGGAATTCAGGCGCCGCACCCTAACCGAATAGCGATCGATGCGCCTCGCGCTCTGGCAGGTTGAACCGGCGCTTAATGAATTCGATCAGTTTCTGACCCGCTTCGGTCGGCGCGAGTTTATGGCCCTTACACTTAGGGCAGTTCAAGCTGGCCCGCGGTTCGTAAGGAGTGGCCGGCGGCGCGTCTCCAGTGCCGTTGCAGGCGTCGCACGGCTCTTCGAGTTCAGGTAATCCGCTGTCCGTCCCACTCATCTTTGATCCTTCGCTGGTCCGATTTATTTGAGTTGAACATGCCGCCCGCGCCGCGCAGGATCAAGGAGGTGGACCTCACTGAAGGGCAGTGCTGCCGCCTTGGCACCATGCCTAGCCTGCAACTCCTGCGCGCTACGGTCTGGCGACGAGCCGAGCGGCACCGTGATTACCAGGATCTGCTCCGCGAACTTCTGCTGATCCTTTGCGGAAAGGCGCGCCGTGATCGCGTTATCGATGACGGCATCGATGTCCTTTTTCGAGTGAAGGACTCGCCCGCGCACGCGGGCCGCGGTGAATTGCTGCGATGTCGCATTGTCCTGCAGCCCGATGAAACCGGGAACAGCGCCGCCGCCTGCCATGCTCTTCGCCACTTCATGGCCAGCACGCGCTAGCGCGGCAGTCACTTCAATTCCGACGGGTGGTTTACCATCGACCATCAGCCAAGCATCGGGCGGCTGGTCATCGAGAGGAAAGCGCACCCGCGAGTCCTCCGGATAGCGCCCGTCGAGGAAGTGCCCGACCGCAACGACTTCGTCGTGTAGTTTCTTCCAGGCGCCCCGGCCCTCACGATAGGCCTGGAGATCCGCTTGGGCGATTGGCAAGCTGCTGAATTCATCGAGATGGCGCCTCAGCGCGGCAACCGTCACGCCCGCCTGCGCAGAGATATCCGTGTAGAGCGCTGCCAGCGACTGGGCAGTAAACGGGGACGGCAGGTGTGGCATCGATCGGCCCATCCATATTCTCGCAAGCCACTGCCATGCGCCTTCGATCCATCGGCCAAGGCGCATCACGGACGATCGATCCCATAGAGCTCGGCGGCGAGTCTTGCACCGGCTTTCACTTCCATCGCGGTCGACGAGCACCGGAACGCTTCGATCAGGCGTCCGGCATAGTCTGCGCGCCCGCGCAGCCAGCCCCGGCGATCGTCGTACAGCGAACCGAGACATGTGATCGCCATGGTCTCCTTGGCGAACTGCCGATCGAACCCCATCAGCGCTTCGTAGCGGTGCTGAGCGTGGGTCAGTCCCTCGGCAAGGACAGCAATTTCGGCGTTGCGATGAGCCTTGTGAAACGCCTCCCAGAAGCCACGCGCGCGGCGAAACTTGCGGGCCACCTCCAGCCCACCCGGTCGCAACAGTCGATGGATAACTCCGTGCATACTGGTCTCGCTTCGCTATATCGGTAGTCGAACGGCGGGTACGCCATGGCTGGATTCGGGTGACGGCGCCGGGCTCCCGTCAGCCAGCGCACGCAGCCACATAGGCCATGGGAAGGTAAGCCGATGAACGCCAGCAAGGCAGCGCCAGTCTATTACAGCGAGCTGCGCCTTTCCAACGTGAAAGCGTTCCTGCCCGGTGTCGTGCTCGATCTTCGGCTGGATGGCGGACCTGCGCCCTGGACCCTCGTGCTGGGCGAAAATGGCCTCGGCAAGACGACACTCCTGCAATGTTTGGCACTAATGCGGCCGATCCTCAACGTGGAGCAAAGCGCACGCACCGATGCACGCGACCCCGATCGCGTCGAACCGGCGATTCCCGCCTATGAAGACGCGCTGCTGGTCGAGATTGCGCGGGTCGGCGAAGGATTGCAGGTCGGCATCGAAGCGGAATTCTCGATCGGACGGGAACTTCGGCCGGCGGAACGGCCCAAAGGGCGCGGGAAACACGTCGCGACCAAAGCAGCATATCGCGTCGATAAGCAGGATCTCACCGAATTCGATTTCAGCAAGACCAAACGCAAGCCATTCCTGCCACCCCTAGTCGTTGGCTACAGTGCGGCCCGCCACCCGCCATACCGGCGCAGCGATGTCGTTTCCGATCAAGAGGACTCGACCGCCTCGCTGTTCAACGCTGAGATCGAACTCGCCGATGCGGTCCAGATTCTCGAAGATCTCGATCATATCGCGCTGCGCGAGGATCGTAATCGTAGTGACAAAACCGATAGCACCGCAGAAAGCCGCGCGGCCATCCTTTACCGCGAGATCCGGCAGGCGCTCGCCTGCATCCTACCCGAAGTCGAGCTTCCCGAGCGCATCCACGTCTATGGTCCGGCACTTCCCGGCTTTGCCGAGGAAAAGACCGGCGTCTGGATCGAAACTTATTCAGGCGAAGTCCCGCTCCACTCGCTGAGTATTGGCTATCAGACGATGTTCGCTTGGACCGTTGACCTCGCGTGGCGCATGGCCGAATATCACAAGGACAGCGTCGATCCGCTCCGCGAACCTGCGATTGTTCTGATCGACGAACTTGATCTTCATCTCCACCCCAAATGGCAACGCCGCGTCCGTCGTGACCTGTCCAGCGTCTTTCCCAAAGTGCAGTTCATCGTCACGACGCACAGCCCGGTGCTGGCGCAAACTTATCTCGACACGAATATCGCGGTGGTCACCCGGGAAGGCGATCACGCAATCATCGACAACGACCCGCAGACCGTGCGCAGTTGGCGGCTCGACCAAGTGAGCGTTGGGTTGCTGCACGATGCAGACCCCTATGCCCCCGAGATTGTCGATGCCTTCGAGACACGCCGGACTCTGCTCGGCAAGCAGACGCTTAATCGGGAAGATCGAGAACGGCTCGAGGCCGCCAATGCTCTGGTGGCCGCCATCCCGAGCGATCTCGCGCCCGAGGACGATAAGGCCGCCAAGCTCATCCGCGAGGCCGCCGCGCTACTGGTGAAGCGCGCGCCGTGATCCGCCATACGAAGTCTACCAATGTGCCGTCGTCGCTAGGGCGCGGGGTCCAAGCCAATGAGGACAACTGCACCGCCTATGATGCCGCCGCAGCGGGCTATCGAAACGGCGAGCGAAGCTTCGACATTCGCAAAGGGATTTATGGCACCGATGTCGTCAAACGCCAATTGAAGGCCGACCAGTACGACAAATGTGCATTCTGTGAGTCGATTTTCGACGCCAATGTCGCTGGAGATGTTGAACATTACCGCCCGAAGGGTGCGGTCGATACTGACGACAGACGAATTTATCCGGGTTATTATTGGCTAGGCTACAACTGGGAGAACCTCTGTTACGCCTGTCCGGATTGCAATTCCTATCGCAAGCGCAACTGCTTTCCCCTAGAGAACGAAGCCAACCGCGCCCGCGATCATCATGCTGATATCACGCTGGAGCAGCCGCTGCTGCTAGATGCCTATGGTCCGCGCGACCCGCGCGCGCATATCGCGTTTCGTGGGGAAGCGGTGACCGGATTGACCGCGGCAGGCAACGCGACAATTGATATTCTCGCGCTTGGAAGGACAGCCCTAGCGCGTGACCGGCTCCAGCACCTGCGAATGCTTACGCTGGTGCATGAAAGTGTGTCCTTGTTCGACGGCGATCCGCGTCCCGAGGCCATCGCGTTTCTCCAGCGCGCGCGCGCTGAGCTTGCTGCCGCAATCCTACCCGATGCTAGGTTCAGCGCCGCGGCAGCCGATCATCTGGCTGCGCTCGATGCCGGCGAGAATTTCCTCCCTGTCTCGGCGGCGTAACTGTCCGCCCTCTAGCCAGCGAACTGATGGAAGCGACCCCAAGCGCGCTCATGCGACCGCAGCAGCCAACGCGCGAAGTGGCGGCCAGTCGGCGTAAGTCCTCGAGCGTCGGCAAGTGTTGCGACCACGGCGATTTCCTGCGAGATCTCGGCCCGGCGGCGGGTCAGATAGATGCGCTCCTCCGAGGAGGTCAAAGGCGATGCGTCGAGCAGCGCCAGCCATTGATCAATCCCGGCGAACACATAGAGACCGTGCAACAAGCCGGCGACCGGGCGTTCGCATTGTTGCCATGGCGAAAAGCCGGTCGCGTCGGTCTCCAGCACCAACGGCGCATGGCGTTCGAGCAGGGTCAACTGAAGATGTAGGGCTTCGTGCAGCAGCGATTCCGCAAGGCGCAGCGTGCCGTGGCGCTCACCGATCGGCACCGACACAAAGATCGTGAACGGGATCGAGGGTTCAGAATGGCTGACATCATAACCCGGTGCCAGCGCTTCGATCACATGGATCGCGCGGACCAGGCCGGTGACTATATGATCTGCGCCACCCGGACATAACCGGTCGAGCGCCGAGTCGACAGCCGCGACCACGCCCCCAGCATCACCTGTTTCGGGGAAAGCGCTCCGGAAGCGGACCTCAAACGCGTGAGGCAAGGGCTCGATCGACAGGCCGTAGGGCGAAATCACGCTTGCGCTGGTCAGCCGCGACTCTCCGAGCCATGCTGCGGTCGTATAACGGGCGTGGTCTATGGGCTGCGGGTTCGACCAGAACGCATCGGCTAGACGGTCGGAAAGACCGGGAAACCAACAGGGCTCGTCTGCGACGATGCGCGCGTTAAGCTCGTTCGCGATATCACTCATCGCGCTTGGCGAAAAAGGAATAGACCAGTGTGAACCGCGTGCCGCCATGCAGCCGCGAAACGGCGTGATGCGATGCCGGACTGATTGCAAAACCGATCGCGCTGCCCGAGACGGGGCGCAGGATCCGGTGAATGTCCTCGGCGTCATCGCTGTTGAAGATCATGAAGAAGCCGCCATCGGCATCGTCGAGCCCGCGATTGAGCTGGATGGTCAGTCGGTGCGTCTCGCCGCCCTCACGCATGTCATTGTGGATGGCTATGCGCTGGCCGGGATCAAGGCGGTGCGCGACCATTTGAATGTGCGGGGCGAGCGCATCGCCGAGCGCTTGCTCCATCTTTCGCCGCAAGCGAGCGAGCTTGTCAGGATCGACAAGACACGCAAGCGCTGGCGGCAGATCGGCGTCGCGTAGATCGAATTCGAACTGCTCGTAGAAATCGGTCTCGACCAGCGCCCAGGGTGCATCCGCCTCCAGCCAGTCCAGCAGCACTGGCTCGATCGAAGCATCCAGGCAATGATTCGCCACGAAGTAGCGAAACGGCACCGTTACCGATTCCACCGGTTCGAGCCGCGCGTAAGGGTCGATGCGATCCAAGACCGGCATAGCGCGTTAGCGATTATGCCGATGATAGGTGCGGTTGTAGAGGGTGGTGTCGGCGATGCCACTGGCATCGCGCTGGCGCACCTCGGCGATGAGCCGCTGCAGCGCCACGCTGTCGGTAAGTGGAAGATCGCGGGCGGGTATCACGGCGTCGCGGGGTGTTGGAATCGACTCGTTATGCATGGTTCAATCCTCAGGCGGCATGGGGCAAGGCGGCTTCGGCCAGACGACGCATTTTTGCAATCAGATGGCGCTGGTCCGCACAGAAGATGGTCGGATTGTCATAGCTGCGGGTTTCGCTCCAGCGATGCGCGACCATGCCGCCGCCGCAAATGGCGAGATCGGGACAAGACTGGCATGCGGGAGAGCTCGGCCGCTGCTGGCGATAGTAATCGGCGAAGGCCGGGCTGCGAAGGATATGGTCGAAGCTGTCCGTCAGCACCGACCAGCGTTCGCCGAAGCGATCCTTGCCGGCCCCGGCGACTTTTAGCGTATCGTTCTTGTCGACCGTGCCGTCCGGCTCGATCACTACGATCCCGTAATCGGTGGTACCGACACCTTCCTTAACCGAGCAGCCGCCAAGAACGAGTCGCAACATATCGTCGAGCAGCCGGACTCTTGGCGGATCGGGATCGGACAAATAGCTGTCCAGAAAACCTTCGAGCCACCGCCCATATTCGATCGAATCCGGTGCCGCCTTCCCGAACGGCAGCGTTTCCCAATTGCCGTCGCGCGGCAGGATGTCGAGGCCGGGAGCGCCCAGCGTCTTGAGCGCCGCATAGATCTCAGCCGGATCACTTTCCGGGTCGATCACAGCAAGCACGCCCGCAAGCAATGGGCGCGCGTCCGCCCGTGCGGTCACATTCTCGATCCCGGCGCGGACCTGCGTATAGGAGCCCTTGCCGCGATGATCGACGCGAAACCGGTCATGGACATCCTGCGGACCGTCGATGCTCACGGAGATGCCGACATCGTAGCGCACCAGCACGTCGATGATCGGTTCGTTCAGCAGCGCGCCGTTGGTCTGGATATGGATGCCGCAGGGGTGTGGCAGGGCATCTCTTAGCTTTGCGCAGAACCGCTCGAGTTTCGCCACACCGAGAAGCAGTGGCTCCCCGCCATGCAGAACGACGCTGAATGGAACAGCTTGCAGCGCATATTGATCGGCCAGACGGCGTGCAACGGCGTCAAGCACCGCGTCCGACATCTGCTTGGGCTGATCACGCCACGCGTTGTCACCCATGTGATAGACATAGCAATAGCTGCAATCGAGATTGCAGCGGCTCGCAACCTTGAGCAGGACCGTGTCGAGCTGGCGCGCGCCGTCCTCCAAACTGCTCACCGATTGTGCCGGTTATAGGTCCGGTTATACGCGCCCGTCGCCGCCCGCACATCCCCGTCGCGAACTTCGGCGATCACCCTTGCGAGTGCTACGCTGTTCAGAGGGGCGTCGACGCTCGTCGCAATCTGGTTGTCCGTCTGCATGGAGTGCTCCTTTCTATGCTCTATCATAGCGAAGGATGAGGCTGAATTCCAGCAATAAATTTCCCAGAATTTTGGGCGCATTTAGAAATATGAATGCACAAATCTTGCAACTAATTGCATTCATAACCACCGATTCTTTAATTACCGTTAGATATACGTATAATTTGATATAGATCTTATCTTGTTATATTTTAGTAATGACGAGTTATGGGACGAGGCAAAGCTCAGCTAAATTTACCAATCGACTTATAAATGGGGTGACGTTAAAACTGCAGAGTACGTCGAGGTGCTAGAAGATCGATGGAACGAAGCGTACATAAGAGACGACGGCCGCAAAGACTGTTACGCGTTGTTGCCGATCAGGCGTCGCTAAAAAATTGAACGCGAGACTGGCGTAATATTGCCAGGGCCATGAGAGTTGCAAGCTGTCGCGCCTACATAGCCTACATACCTGTCGATGACGATTGACAAACGAAGAGGGCGTCGAATGAGCAAACAGACGAATATAGAAGCACTGGATCTGCCAATGTCCGCAGTCGCGCCGGTTCGGCTCGGCAAGAACGCCGACGAGAAATCGTGCGGATTATTTCTGCCGTACCGCGCCAATCTCCCGATGGGCCTGGTTGTGGATTGGGATGACCAGAAGCATATGATCCACTTGGATGGATCATATGCTTTTAAAGAGGCTGCAGTTGGTACCGGCAATCCCATCCGTGGCGTAATAGTTAGTCAGGTTGAGTATCGGGTGGATGCGACGTCCCGTTACAATTCCGAGGAGGAATTTGACCCTGCTGGCGCGCTTGTCCTCAGGAGTGGACAACTCTTCATCTGTTGCCGGAGGCTCGGGGATCAATTTCACGGCGACCCATATCGGGTGCCCTTGATGAAGGGTTTCACCGAAGGCAGTGCGGATGAAGCGTGTGGATTTACCCGTTGGAGCATCGCTGTCCGGGAGAGCGGAGATGTGAAGGTAATTCGTTCGTTTGAGGCTCAACCCAAGACTTAGCCAGTATTTCGGCCTGTACAGGCGAACGATCAAGAACAGTCATCGAACGACTTCTCGGCGTCTGTTGTCCGAAAAATGGACGATACAAATGTAGTGTCTTCGGATCGAAATCCTCGCATCGTACCTTTCAATGCCGGTTCCAGCGGAGGAATTCGAGAAGCCTTTTGCCGTCCTCAGTCGGGACAGCGCCGCCGCCGTTACATGCATTACAGTGGCCGCCGTACTCTATTCGGTTGCCGTCCCTCCGATTGGGGATGCGACCTTCGCCGTCGCAAGCGGCACATCTTGTCTCGAGTGCTGGCAGGTTTCCTGAACCGTCAGCGATATGGGTGCGACGCATCAAATTACCTCGTCTTGGAATGGTCTGGCACGACCTTTCGGTGTGCAAAGCATTGGACTTAAAGCCTGCGACCTCCGTCAGTTCAGACGATCGGAAATACGGTGTCCAACAGCAATGTCGCCTTCAGGGCGCGCGTGAGATGGCAGCGTAGATATAACTTGCAACGCCCTTGCGCAATCTCGTTTTGTTCTCCACCATGATTTCCAAATTTTTGGGGTTCCAATGATATCTGTCTTCTTCTCCTATTCCCACGAGGACGAGCAGTTGCGCAACCAGTTGGAGCAGCAACTCGCCATTCTCAAACGCCAGAATGTCATCGCCACTTGGCATGACCGTCGCATTACGGCGGGTGAGGTGATCGACCACGCCATCAGTAGCAATCTCGAAATGGCGAATATAATTCTCTTGCTGGTCAGCCCCGCATTTCTGGCCTCGGACTACTGCTATGACCGCGAAATGCAGCGTGCCATGGAACGTCACGAGGCTGGCGAGGCAATCGCTATTCCGGTGATCCTCCGTCCCTGCGACTGGCATGGAACGCCATTCGGCAAGTTGCTGGCTACGCCTACGGACGGAAAACCTGTCACCCAGTGGGCTGATCGCGATCAGGCGTTCCTCGAAGTAACGAAGGCTATCCGGGCCGCTGCAGCGAAGCTTGGGCCACAGCAGCGGGAATTACCAGCGCATACTTTCTCACCCATGCAGTCGCGATCGCAGTCATTGGCCGCACCGGCTTCGCGGTCTAGCAATTTGCGCCTCGCGCAGACTTTCACGGAGCGCGACAAGGACCATTTCAAGGTCGAGACTTTCGACTTCATTGCCCGCTACTTCGAGGGCTCACTTGAGGAGCTTCAGGCCCGTAATCCCGGCATCGAGGGCACTTTCCGGCGCGTTGATGCAAACCGCTTCAATGCGGTGATCTATCGCGGCGGGAAGGCCCTGACGCGCTGCACGGTTTTCATGGGCGGCGGCTTCATGAACGGCATTGCCTATACGGCCAATGAAACCAGCGAGAGCAATTCGTTCAATGAAAATCTTAGCGTCGAAGCTGATGACCAGATGCTCCACCTGAAATCCATGGGGATGAGTTTTAGGGGCGGAGCCGGTGAAAAGCTTTCTCAGGAAGGAGCCGCTGAGTTGTATTGGGGAATGCTCATCCAACCACTTCAGAGCCGCTAGGAGGCACAGGCATGATCGATCCGTCCGAGTGTTTTGCCGCCCCGATATCAGCCGCGCAGGAGATGACTCTTGTCCTGCCTCGCGGGGACTATGAACACCGCTGCCTGATCGTGATGAGCGAGGGCAAGCCCGTGGTGGTTTGTCTTGACGAACTCCATCAGCTCGGCCGGTTTTTTGCGTTCGAATGTGACGGCCAGAATAGTTGGAATGGCCTTCATATTCCCGGCGTCCGTATCGAATTGGACGAGGCCAGCCTGAGTGAGGCGCAGGGGCATTTTATTCCGTGAGGCACAATGGAACGCTCCGAGGACAAGCTATCCTTGCGGGTGCAGTTTGAGAGGCGTTTTCACTCGTCGGCTAGCTCTATCACGATCCTTGATGGATTGCGTACCTGCGCGGCGTACCAGTCAGCCTGCTTCCTTAAATGGCAGATCGTACTGGGAGTAGGTGAGGAGAAACGAGTGTTGGCGACAGTCGATGCGACTCCGATCACCAACTAGCGGTCGCAGTGATGTTCCGGCTGGTCAAGGTTAAGGTCCACAAAGGGTCGGACCCGGAAGCCGACACCGACTCATCCGAATGTCGGCTATTCCATTTGTGCGGCTGTAACCGGCCTTTCCGGATCGTCCCAGACCCAGTCAAAAACCTGCCGGACCGCTCCTATCCAAGCGCGGTCGGTCGCAAGTCGGCATGCGACCATGCGTGCGAACCCGAAGGAAAGTTGCCCCGCCGGAGCAAGCTCGACGGCGGGGTTGAGGTTCAGGGTCGTTGCCGCGCTCAAGGGGAAAGAGCGGCGGGAGCAATGTAGGCCAAGCCAGTGCCGGCGCAACGCCAACTGGCACCAATATGGATGGGATGCGGTGTCAGCCATCCCCGACGCTGTAGAACATGGGATTTCTGAGCCAGTCATTGATGGCGGACTCCCGCCATCCCATGCAGCGGCTGGCGATGCGGATCTGCCTGGGGAATGTCCCGGCTGCCACCTTTCGGTAAAGAGTGGCGCGGCTGAGCCCGGTGCGGTCGAGCACGGCGTTCAGGCGAAGGATGCGGTCGGGGGACTGAGCGATCATGGCAAGTTCCTATATGCTGCGATGCATGTTGTGCGCCCCTGAGCAGCAGGATTGTGGGCAGCGTTAGCGGCGTCAAGCCCATGAGAATCAAGGCATTGTGGCTAATCGGGCCATGGCGGACCATGTCGGTCCACCGCGGACCAGATCGTATGCAGAAAATTTTTCGCCGATAGACTTTCCGGCCATCGGCGATGCGGCTGCTGAGCCTTTTTGAGATGGGAAAGAGCTGCGGAGCGCGCTGAAGATCAGCGTGCAAGTTTCCCGATTCGCTTTGTTGTGGATCGGTCCCTCCGGTCCCGCATGCGGTCATCGCGCTGCGCGCGCTGGCGTTGGCCTCCGGCGTCGATCTGGCGGGGGAGCGTCGCTTTCCCTTAGGCCCGTCGCGCCGGGCAACAACTCAGGCTGCGCCTGAGTGCTCCATTCCATTGCGCCCCTGCGGGTGCAGCCCGGCTCCCTCGACGGGCCTTTGGGTTCGCTCCTGCCGCTCCCCCGCCATTCCGGCGCCGGTTGCGGTGTTTGAAGGAGTGAAGGAAATGGAACTCAAGCATATCGACATCGCCCATCTGTCCGTCTCGCCTGCCAATATGCGGGCCAAGGGCAAGACACCGGACCTGACCAATATCCTGCCCTCCGTGCGGGCGCGGGGCGTATTGGTGCCGCTGATCGTGCGGCAGAATGGGAGTCCTGAGAGCTACGAGATTGTCGCGGGCAAAAGGCGTTACCATGCGGCACTGACGATTGCGCAGGAAAGCGGAGAAGCCGAGGCCCTGCCATGCGCGATCATGGAAGCAGGCGATGACGCGGCGGCGCTGGAAGCCTCGCTGATCGAGAATGTGGCCCGGCTGGACCCCGACGAGGTGACCCGGTGGGAGAGCTTCACCCGGCTGGTGCGTGAAGGGCGGAATGTGGAGGACATCGCCCTCACCTTCGGCCTTACCGAATTGCAGGTCAAACGAACGCTGGCGCTGGGCAATCTGCTGCCCCGCATCCGCAATCTCTACCGTAATGGCGAGATCGATGCCGCGACCGTCCGGCATCTGACCCTGCTGTCCAAGGTCCGGCAGCGCGACTGGCTGGCCCTGCTCGACGATCCGGCAGCCTATTGCCCGACCGGTGCCCGATTGAAAGCGTGGGCCTGCGGTGGTGCATCCATCCCGGTGAGCGTGGCTCTGTTCGATCTTGACAGCTTTCCCGGCAGCATAGTTTCCGACCTGTTTGGCGAGGAGCGATACTTCGCCGATGCCCAAATATTCTGGACCGCTCAGGAAGTTGCCATTGCCGAACGCGCCGACGCCTATCGCGAAGCCGGATGGCAGGATGTCGTCATCCTTCCCGTTGGCGAACCCTTCCATAGCTGGGATCATGAGCGCACCCCCAAGCGCAAGGGCGGCAAAATCTTCATTGCTGTGGGACCACGTGGCGATGTCACCTTCCATGAAGGCTATCTGACGACCCGGGAAGCGCGAAAACAAGCAGCGGGTGAGACAGTGACCGAAAAGCCGGTCCGCCCTGAAATCGGTCCTGCCATCCGCAACTATGTGGACCTCCATCGTCATGCTGCTGTGCGGGCGGCAGTGGTTGGCTCTCCCTCGCTCGCGCTGCGCCTGATGGTCGCCCATGCCATTGTGGGATCATCGTTGTGGCGGGTCTCAGTGGAACCGCAGCGGGCGGTAAACGAAGCGGTTGCCGAAAGCATCGAGACCAGCGTGTCGGAAACGGCATTCGATGCGCGGCGGCGGGCGGTGCTGGCGCTGCTTGGCTTCGATCCCGAAGCGTCGACCATCACTGGCGGCTATGAAGGCGATCATGGCGTGGCGGGCCTGTTCGTCCGCCTGGCATCCCTCTCCGACGAGGCGGTGCAGGAGGTTCTGGCTATCGTCATGGCCGAAACGCTGGAAGCAGGCAGCGCCCTTGCCGATCTTCTGGGCCTGCATCTGAACATCGATATGCGCGAGGCATGGAGTTGCGACGATGCCCTGCTCGACCAGTTGCGCGACCGGGAAGTGCTGGACGGCATCCTGACCGAGGTTGCGGGCGAGGAAGTGGCCACCGCCAATGGCCGAGCAACCGGCAAGGTCAAGCGGCAGATCGTCCGCGATTGCCTGACCGGCGAGAATGGCCGGGCAAAGGTCGAGGGCTGGGTGCCCCGCTGGATGGCGTTTCCACCCACAGCCTATACGGAGCGCGGCGGCGTCCCAACCGTCGAACGCAGTGCGCTGCTGGCCGAGCTTGTCGCTACCCTCGCGCCGCAAACATCCCCGCTGGCCCAGGCGGCTTGAACCGATACCGGCGGCAGCAATGCCGCCGGTTCCCTGTCGGGAGATTTCCGATGAACGACAGCCATGATCCTGCGCTGCTGGAGCGGCTGGAGGATGCACTGCTCCGCTTGCCCCGTATCCAGCGCGACATCTTCCTTGCCGTCCGGCTCGATGCCCTGAGCTATGGGGAGATTGCGGAGCGGACCGGCCTTACGAAACGGCAGGTCGAGCGGCTCTTCGCCAAGGCCCTTGGCAATTTCAGCCGCAATCTGCGCGATCCGTTGCGCCAGCGGTGGCGGCGCTGGCTTCGCTGAAAAGTCCGCCTCGCCCGGTGCGTGCCGGGCGAGGTTGGCGCATCGCTCTCACCCCGCTAGGATCAACCCCATGAAAACCGGTCTCGATCATCTTCCTGCCAGCAAGCGGCGCGAACTGGAGCATGTGGTGCGCGTGCTGTTCGAGGAGTTCGAGGCGGCGCAGGCGCGCCGCAGCAGCAAATGGAACAAGCAGGCGCGAATCCTGAAGCTAGTGCTCTACGGCTCCTATGCCCGTGGCGGCTGGGTCGACGATCCGGTCGGCGGCTACAAGTCCGACTATGACATCCTCATCGTCGTCAATGACGATAATCTGGTCGACCTGGACTATTGGTCGGCGGCGGACGACCGTCTGATGCGGGACATGACCATCACGAAGACGCTGTCGGCGCCGGTCAATTTCATCGTTCATTCGCTGACCGACGTGAACCGGCAGCTTGAAAAGGGACGGCCTTTCTTCATCGACATCATCCGCGACGGCATCCTGCTCTATGAGGCCGAGGGCTTCTGCTTCGCCCAGCCGCGTGACTTGCCGCCTGAGGAAGCGCGAGCCGAGGCGCAGGGGCATTTCGACAAATGGTTCGCAAGCGCAGATGCTTTTCTGGCATCAGCGAAATTCCTGATGGAACGAGGCGACCGGAATGAGGCAGCTTTCAATCTCCATCAGGCAACAGAACGGCTCTATCACTGCACACTGCTCACACTGAGCCTCTACTCGCCCAAATCCCACCGGCTCAATTTCCTGCGCAGCCATGCCGAGGAGATCGCCCCGGAATTGGTCGCGGCCTGGCCCCGCGATGACAAGTTCAGCCGCCGCTGTTTCGATCTGCTGCGGCAGGCTTATGTGAACGCCCGCTACTCCCCGCACTATAAGGTGACGGACGAGGAACTGAACTGGCTGGGCGAGCGCGTGGCGGTGTTGCAGGAACTGGTCAAAACCGTCTGCGAGCGGCGTCTGGCGGGCGACTGATCGTCTTCAACTGTTGCCCGGCGATCCCGCGTTCCCGTTTCCCAGCACATCGGCGATCATCGCCGCCAGCGTTTCTTCCGCGCGGGCGCGCGTGGCCGCGTCCTTTGCAGCCAGATCATGCCGGATCCATTGCGGCGCGCGTTCGATCACGCCCAGGATGATGGCTTTCATTTCGTCGTCCATGGCTGCCCTATGACGGGTCAGTCCTGAACCGGCAAGGATTCGGCCGCAAACATGCGTTGGCCGCGCCGCCGCCAGAGCAGCAACTGTTGCCCACGATCCCCAGCCCGCAGCCTTGCCGCCGCTTCGCCAAGCAGCCCGAGGATGACGGCGCGATCGTCGTCGACAAGCTCGACCAGTCCCGCCTTCATGACCAGCCCGCCCAGTTCGATCAGATGCCGGGTGCGCTCGCGCCGCTTCACCTGCCAGTTCCGCCTGTCATTGAGTGCCGCTCGTGCCTGCAGCCGGTGGCGTGCGATCGTCACCCGCCGCAGCGCCGCCCGGCTTGCCGCCAGCGCTGCTGCCAGTGTTGCTTGCCTGGCCTGAAAAGAAGGCAGCGCCGCGCTTGCGCCACGCCTCCTTTGTGGCGCTGTCGCTGGTCGTGGCGATGGCGAGCAGTGCGCCCGCCAGTTCCTCGGCGGTGAGCGCATCGGCGCCGGTCGCCATCACCAGTTCGCCCAACTGGCTTTGCTTGCGAAGCCTGAGTTGTCTCGCCTTGTCGGTCAGCGCTTTGAGCTCTGCATCATAGGCTCTCCCGAGCGGCGTCGAGGGATCACGTGGCTTGCGCATGGAAAATGTCCTTCTTGTAAACGAAAGGACATTCCAGTTATCGCTCCTCTCGATCAGCAACAATGCTCTGATATTTCATGAGATTTCCGCTTCCCGAGATTGATGAAATCTTTCGAGGGCGCGCTTATACGTCGTGCCGACGTGCTGCTTTAGCGGTAATTGGTATGTCGCCATGGCGATCTACCACTTCTCCGCCAAGATCATTTCCCGCGCCGCCGGTTCGTCGGCGCTGGCCGCTGCCGCCTATCGCTCGGCCTCCCGGCTCCATGACGAGCGGCTTGGCCGCCATCATGATTTCTCCAACAAGGCGGGCGTCGTCCACAGCGAAGTGTTGCTGCCCGATGGTGCGCCAGAAGAATGGCGTGATCGGGAAAAGCTTTGGAACGCTGTCGAAGCGGCAGAGCTGCGCAAGGACGCGCAGCTCGCTCGCGAGATCGAGTTTGCCATCCCGCGCGAGTTGGATAAGGCAGAAGGCATCCGCTTGGCGCGCGATTTCGTCCAACGGGAATTTGTCAGCCGTGGCATGATTGCCGACCTCAATGTCCATTGGGATGTTGCGCCCGACGGCAGTCCCAAGCCGCATGCCCATGTGATGCTGGGTTTGCGCACAGTGAGCGAAGAGGGCTTCGGCGCCAAGGTGCGCGACTGGAACCGGACGGAGCTTCTCACCCATTGGCGGGAAGCATGGGCAGAACATGCCAACCAGCGCCTGGCCGAACTCGATATCGATGCGCGCATCGATCATCGCAGCCTGGAGGTGCAGGGCATCGAGCTTGAGCCCCAGCACAAGATCGGCCCGGCCGCTTCGCGCATGGCGCTTGAGGGGCATGACAGTGAGCGGCTGGAAGAGCATTACGCCATCGCCCGGGCCAATGGCGAGAAGATCCTCGCCAACCCCGGCATCGCATTGGATGCGATCACTCACGGCCAAGCCACCTTCACCACCCGTGACCTTGCGATGTTCGTGCATCGCCACAGCGAAGGGAAAGAGCAGTTCGATGCGGTGATGGCGGTGGTGAAGGCATCGCCCGATCTTGTCGCGCTGGGCAGGGACGGGCGCGGCGATAAGCGCTTCACCTCGCGATCCATGCTGGAGACCGAACAGCGGCTCGAGCGGGCGACCGCCACGCTCGATGCGCGCCGCCATCATGGCGTCTCCGCGCGCCATGTCGAGCGCGCGCTGGCGCAGGCAGCGCAGCGGGGCATGAACCTCTCTACCGAGCAGCGCGGCGCGCTCGAACATGTGACCAGCGCCAATGGCCTCAGCAGCGTCATCGGCTATGCCGGGAGCGGCAAGAGCGCGATGCTGGGCGTGGCGCGTGAGGCGTGGGAGCAGGCAGGCTATGCTGTGCGGGGCGCGGCGCTGTCGGGCATCGCGGCGGAAAATCTGGAAGGCGGGTCGGGCATCACGTCGCGCACCATTGCTAGTCTCGAGCATCAATGGGGTCAGGGTCGTGAGTTGCTCACCGACCGTTCCATCCTTGTGATCGACGAGGCCGGGATGATTGGCACCCGGCAGATGGAGCGGGTGATCGCGCAAGCGGAGAAACGCGGCGCCAAGGTCGTGCTGGTCGGCGATCCCGAACAGCTTCAGGCAATTGAGGCAGGGGCCGCATTCCGCTCGGTTACCGAACGGCATGGCAGCGTGGAGATCACCTCCATCCGCCGCCAGAGTGAGGAATGGCAGCGCGAGGCCACCCGGTCACTCGCCACGGGTCGGACCGGCGAAGCGATCGCTGCCTATGAAGACGCCGGCCATGTCCATGCCGCCGCAACGCGCGATGACGCACGGCGCGCGTTGATCGAGCGCTGGAACAGGAATCGGGGACTCGACTCGCAAGCGAGCCGCATCATCCTCACCCATACCAATGACGAGGTGCATTCGCTCAATGAGGCGGCGCGCGACCGGTTACGCGCATCCGGCGCTCTGGGTGAGGAGGTCAGCCTGACAGTCGAGCGCGGAGAACGCAGCTTTGCTGTTGGCGATCGAATCATGTTCCTGCGCAACGAGCGCAGCCTGGGCGTCAAGAACGGCACTCTTGCCACCGTGCAGAGCGTCAACCAGTTGCGCATGACGGTGATGCTGGACGATGGCCGCGCCGTGGCATTCGATGTGAAGGATTATGCCGCCATCGATCATGGCTATGCCGCCACCATCCACAAGGCGCAGGGTATGACCGTCGACAATGTGCATGTGCTCGCCACGCCGGGACTGGATCGGCATGCCGCCTATGTCGCGCTCTCACGCCATCGCGGGTCGGTCGATTTGCATTATGGCCAGGATGATTTTGCCAATCGCGGCAATGCTCCCCTGAGCCCGGTCGAAGGGCTGGTGCGTGCCCTCAGCCGCGAGCGCGGTAAGGACATGGCGTCGGATTATGTCAGGTTGGAACAGGTCAACCATGCGCCAGCCCTCAAACGCGATATCTTTGCCGGCCTGAAGCTGAAATCCATTCCGGCTTTACCGGAGCCGGAAATCCATCCGCTCGACCGGGCGGTGGAGCGCTATGCAAGGCGGGTTCAGGACACGCTACGCATGCAGGACAAGGGCCTGGAGCCCTTGGCACATCAGCGCAAGGCCCTGGTTGAAGCTCGCGCAGCCCTGAACACCCTGCGCCCGGACGCAGCCCGCGATCTGCGTGCAGCCTTCACCCATGATCCGGCGCTGATTAGCGAGGCAGCCAGTGGCCGCACGGCCAATGCCGTCCGGCAGATGGTGGCGGAGGGTGAAGTTCGCATCGCTGAAAACCAGCGCGCCGATCGCTTCGTTGCACAATGGCAGGCGCAGGCGCGGCAGCTCAAGGCACTGGAGAAGAGTGGCGACCATGATGCAAGCTGGCGCATCCGGCAAGGAATGGAGAGCATGGCAAAAAGCCTCCATCGCGATCCGCAGCTCGAGTCGCTTCTGCGCGATCGCGTGAAGGAGCTCGGTCTCCCGTCTCATGGCGGCGCATCGCTGTCGCACGATCTCCAGGATTATCTCAGCCTCTCGCGCAGTCGCGGTCTGGGACGTTAGGCAGGACACATGCCACATTCAGAACCCCAAGAAACCGATCCTGCCGAAGCTTTCGAGGGTGTGCGCCGCGAACTCAGCCTTCTCCACCGCGCGGTCCAGGGTCTCACCGCCGCCCGCGACAATATGCCCGACTACAGCGAGACGCTGGGCGGCATGGATCAGGCGCTTAAGGTGATTGGAGCACGCCTGAGGCAGATTGAGGAAAGCCCGGCGGTCCGCCTGCCGCCAGCGGCCATGGCGCAGGAGATCAACAAGGCTGCGCAAGCTGTGCGGGCGGAGGATCGCAAGGCATTGGATGAAGCGCGGAACGTCCTGTCCCGATCGCTCGGCCATCTCGACAGCATGATCGGGCGCGGCCGGGCATCCGACAAACAGTTCGAGCTTCTGTTGTGGGTGGGGATCAGCGCATTCCTCCTGGGCATGCTGCTCTGGTCGATCCTGCCCGGCGCGATCATCCGGTCCCTGCCGGAGAAATGGCATGCCCCGGAATGGATGGCGGCGCAGATGGTAGACAAACCCACCTTATGGGAAGCTGGCATGCGAATTATGGAAGCAGGCAATCTAACGTCCTGGCGGGCGGTCGGCGATGCCGTGGCGCTGTCACACGACAATCGGAAAGCCTTGGGCGATTGCAAAAGGGCCGCTCGGAAATCCGAGCGGCCTATAGGATGCACTATTGTCGTCGGCCATGGCGGCCAGTCTAATCTCCGATAAACTACCGCCACCCGCCACGGGCTGCGGCCAGGAAATTATCCCTTCGTTCAGCTAGAGCTTCAAATTTACCGAATGCAGCGGTGCCCCGACCGTCCCAGAAGCCAGCCATCGCCTCGCTCAACTGCGATGCGGCCTTGTTGATGGCTGCGTTCTGCGGAGTGCTGGTATCATAGCTCAGGGCAACGTCGCTGAACGAACCCACGGTGCCGTTCGTGCGGGTAAAGGAGCCGGTATTGACGGTAATGTTTTCGCCCCATTCCCAGTTCTGGTTGACCGCTTCGCCAGTCAGGTCAATCGAGGCGACCCCAGCCTTTTGAAGGGAGAGGATTTCCTTCTTGTCGACCTGGCCATTGCCGTTCTTGTCACGCCAGACCTTGAATCGGTCGAACTGATCGTCGGCGGACGACAAGATGCCATCGCCATCGCTGTCGAAAGCCCGCAAGCCATCAAGATCGGATTTGGCGCCCTCCTTGTCGCTGGTGAAGCTCAGTTCGCCGCCATTGGTGACGGTTCCATTGCCGTCGCGATCAATAAACAGTAAACCGTCATCCTTGCCAATCCAACCGGTCTGATCCCTCTGACCATCGCCGTCCCAATCGAAGCTAACCTTGGTGTTCCTATTATCGACCAGGGAAACACCATTGCCATTGAGGTCAAGAACGATCGGGGCTGCGAGGTTGAGCGAACCATCCCTGAATGAGACTGTCTCGATCCCCACCAAAGTATCGGTGCCGTCATTGCCGTCAAGTAAAGGTTGGCTGTCGACGATAGTGACGGTGCCGTTCGTCGTAACGACCGTGTAATCGGCCATAGCGCCAGAAAACACAGCCATGTCAGCGCCTGCTCCACCGTCAAGCCAGTCGTTACCGGCTCCGCCGGTGAGAATATCGCTTCCTGTCCCTGCTGATTGCGTTGCGAACAATTGAACGTTGTCGATCTGTCCACCTACGGCATCTCCCGCACCAATTCCTTGGAAGCGCAGGACGTTGTCACCATCAGCCGCGATCACATGAAGCTCGGTCGACCGCATCTGCCCTCCGAGATCGGTGATCGTCGCAAGCAACTGATCGTTCCAATAAACTTCGAAAAAGCCACTATCCGAGTTTCTGGGGTTACCATGGTCGAACGTCAGAGCCAGTGCCTGGCCGGCGGTTAAGCCGCCGATGGTCTGGCGAACATCCATATTGCTGCCCGCTTGGCCTGCATCGTCGAGATCGAGCAGGAACTGCCCATCGGTTGCGTAAGAGCCGTCATTGCCAGAATAAACCTGGTTGAAGCGTCCCACGTTCGTCTTCGTCCATCCGGGCATCGCATCCGACCAGACGCCCCAACCCTGATAGCTTGGATTGGGGCCAAGACTTTCAAAGCTGCCATTAACAATGAGGTTTGTACCGATTGGCAGCAGGCCGTCACCGAACAACATATCGTTATCGTCCCCGCCGTCGAGTTGATCATCGCCAGCTCCGCCATCGAGATAATCGGTTCCGGCACCGCCATAGAGCATGTCATTGCTTATGGTCTGTGCAGCTGTAGACATCCGGATGTTGTCCAGTGCGGCCCCCAAGCCATCTTCCGCACCGGTACCTTGGAACCGAAGCTCGTTATCGCCCGCGATCGCCGTGACAAGAATGTTCTCCGTCTGCATCTGCAAACTGGTATCTGTGATCGAAGCTACTTTCTGCCCATTCCAATAAACGTTAAAAAATCCACTAGCCGACTGCCGCGAATTGGCGTGATCAAAAGAGAGCAGCATTGTCTCTCCAGCGGTGAGACCACCGATCATCTGGCGGATATCCATGTTACCGCCGACCTGACCGGCGTCATCAAGATCCAGATAATATTGTCCTTCCGTCGATGGGATGCCGGAAAAGCCTGAGCTTGTTTGGTTATATCGACCTGGATTACTCTTGATCCAACCAGGTATCGCATCCAACCAGACACCCCACGACTGGTAGCTTGGATTGGTACCCTGCTCCTCGAAACTTCCATTGACGATTAGATTGGGTCCGGTCGAGCCAAGCCCGTCCCCGTAAAGCAGGTCGTTTCCATCATCACCATAAACCGTGTCATCCCCGGCCAGACCGACAATCCCGTCGTCGCCAGCAAAACCCCGCAGGATGTTTGCACCGCTGTTCCCGGTAATAGTGTCGTTCCCAGCTGTGGCGACAAAAGCAGCGATATTGCTCCGATCCCAAACTGTTCCATCTGCGAACTGGATTCGTTCGACTACGTCCCTGCTATCTGAATAAAAATGGTATTCGATCCAAATCTCCTGCCCGGTGGTCAAATCCTTGACATAGAGATGGTCTCCGGAACGGCGCAATTCTACATCGCTTGGATTAAGATCAACCAGCTTCAATGTGTCGGTATCGCTGGCTCCGGCATTATAGTCCCATATGTGATCGCTGCCGTCCCCAGAACGATAGACATAGGTGTCGTCGCCGGCTGCGCCCACGAGATAATCATCACCCTTTCCACCTTCGAAGGTGTTCGCAGTAGCATAGCCGGAAAGAGAATCATTTCCATCACCACCGCGGAACCATCCCGCCGCTAAAATCTGGCTGCGGTTCCAGATTGTACCATCAGCGAACTGGATCTCTTCAAGACCCCGCGATTCCACCAACTCATTCCAAAACTGATAGTCGATTGTCAAAACCTCACCGGTGGCATTTACCTTCATATAGCCCGTTGACGTTACGCGGCTAAAAGTCACATCGTCAGGATTAAGATCCAAGAGGACAAGGCGGTCTACATCTGTTGTAGTCGAGGGACTGTCCTCGATCCGGTCGCTCCCATCCCCAGACTGGTACACATATGTGTCACTGCCCGCGCCTCCGACGAGATGATCATTTCCTTCTTTTCCCAGAAGGGTATTCCCTTCAGAGTTGCCGTCGATACGTTCGCCCGCTGACGTGCCACGATACCAAGCCTCCTGCTTAATCCGGGCGAGATTCCAGACCGTGCCGTCCGCGAACTGGATATTCTCAACTGCATATGAGCCGGATGAGTGGAATTGGATTTCGACCCAGATTTGCTGCCCCGTCGTCAAATCCTTGACGTAAAGCTGATCCCCTGAACGGCGCAACTCCACGTCACCAGGATTGAGGTTCACCAGTTTCAGCGTGTCGCTGTCGGTAACTCCGCCATTATAATCCACAATGTGATCGTTGCCATCGCCCGAGGCATAGACATAGGTGTCGTTGCCTTGTCCGCCTCGAAGGAAGTCGTCCCCCTGCTTGCCTACGATAGTATCGGCAGCACCAGACCCATCGATCGTCTCAGCACCGGCTGTGCCCCTAATCCAAGCCTCCTGCTGAATACGTGCAAGGTTCCAGACCGTACCGTCAGCAAACTGGATATTCTCAACCGCATATGACCCGGATGAGTGGAATTGGATTTCGACCCAGATTTCCTGGCCGGTTGTCAGATCCTTAATGTAAAGCTGATCCCCCCAACGGCGCAATTCCACGTCACCGGGGTTGAGGTTGACCAGTTTCAGCGTGTCGCTGTCGGCAACGCCACCATTGTAATCCACGATATGGTCATTGCCGTCACCTGAGGCATAGACATAGGTATCATTGCCTTGTCCGCCCCGAAGGAAATCATTCTCCTGTTTGCCTACGATCGTATCGGCAGCACCAGACCCGTCGATCGTCTCGGCACCTACGGTCCCCCTGTACCACGCTTCTTGTTGGATCCGTGCGAGATCCCAGATCGTACCGTCAGCGAATTGGATATTTTCAATCGCGTATCGCGTGGATGAGTGGAACTGGATTTCGACCCAAATTTCCTGACCTGTCGTCAAATTCTTAACATAGAGCTGGTCCCCCGAGCGGCGCAACTCTACGTCACCGGGGTTGAGATCTATCAGCTTGAGCGTATCACTGTCGGCAACACCGTTGTTGTAGTCAACAATGTGGTCATTGCCGTCGCCAGAGGCATAGAGGTAGATGTCATCTCCCCCAGCGCCGAGGAGAAAATCATCCCCCCCATTACCCTGGATGGTATTTGGGGCGGATGTTCCGTCAATTCTTTCGCCCGCAGCTGTACCGCGTATCCGCGCCTCGCGCTGAATACGTGCTCGATCCCAGACTGTACCATCGGCGAACGCGATGCTGCCCAGTCCATATTGCGCACCCTGCGCCTCACCCCAAAACTGATAAGCAACGTTGAAAACTTCTCCAGTCGCCGTGATGGCGACCTTCAACTGATCGCCGCTACGAGTCAGACTGACTTCATCGGCGTTAAGACCGACCAATTGTAGGATGTCATTTCGTGCATAGCCCGAACCAGGATTAGTCAGCGTGTCGTTGCCATCACCTGCTCCAAATTTGAAGGTATGGCCGCCATTGCCCGACACGGTGAACGTATCATTACCCGTTCCCCCTACCAGAACGATTCCGCCGCCGGTGAGAGTCACAGAGTCATTGCCTCCCCCCGTCTCAAGCGTCAGTCCGTCCAAAACAACTGCCGAGAAATTGAGGATATCGTTGCTAGCCCCCCATTCAACAACGACATTCGCATAACCATTACCTGTCAGACGTTCTACCGAGGTGAGCGAAGACAGGACGATCCTGGTATTGTCTGCAGATGCACGAACCGTGTCGAAACCGTCACCGCCCGATATCGAATCAATCCCATTAGCTGTCCCGACATAATCGAAAATGTCGTCGCCGCCGTTACCCGAAAGCGTGTCATTACCTTGACCGCCTCGCACCGTTTCGGCCTGGTTCGTCCCGATGAAAATATCATCGCCGCCTTCCAGATCGATCCGGGATAGCCCGCTAACCGACAGCCCACTAAGATTGGTCGTTTCGGCAGCATCCGTACGCACAAGGACAACACCTGTGAACTGCCCGCCAGAAATGGCTTCGATATTCTGATAGGATGCCAGTCGAATAATAGCATTGTCTGCAGCGGCTTCGATCCGATCGACGCCTTCGCCCCCATCCACCACGTCGGCACCGGCTCCCTGCCCGACATAACGGATGATGTCATCGCCAGCGCCCGCATTGATGGTGTCGGCGCCCAGCGTGCCTGTCAGAATATCATTTCCTGCGCCAAGGTCGATCGAGACAATGCCGCTCAATTCTGCGGCAGAGAGATCGAGAACATCATTCTCGTCCGTCCCTTCAATCCGCACGTTGGCATGTCCATTTGCGGCGATCAGTTCGACATTCGCCAGACTGGACAAGCCAATGATGGTGTCGTCGGCCGCAGCTTCGATACGGTCATAGCCTTCGCCGCCATCGATCGTATCGATGCCCTCTTCGTCGCCTTCGACAATGAAGACATCGTCTCCACCTCGGCCTTCGAGAATATCGTTGCCGGCGCCACCTCGGATTCGATTGGCAACGTCACTACCCTTTATCCGGTCACTTCCAAGGCCGCCAACGACAGACTCTATGGATATGAGCGTCTCAGTGGGGGCAGTACCCGTCGACTGAATGATCGATGCCGTCCCGGCAGCCAGATCAATGTTCCAGCTATCGAGGGAGAAACTGTAGTCGGCCGTATCAAAGCCATTGCCTCCATCGAGCGTATCGACGCCTTGGTCACCGGAGAGAATGTCGTCGCCCTCGCCCCCGTAGAGGACATCGTTGCCGATACCGCCAAAGAGAATGTCATTGCCATCGGAACCGGCAAGAATGTCATTGCCCTTCCCGCCTTCGATGAAATCATTCCCTGCAAGGCCATCGATGCTGTCAGCAGAATCGCTGCCAACGAGATAGTCGGCATAGGGCGTCGCGGGTTGGGAGAGCAGTTGCTCGATAATCTTATCCCGATCCCAAACAGTCCCGTTCGCAAAACTGATCTTAGCAACGCCGGATCGTCCAGAAGAAGACAATTGGTCCTTGAGCACAACTCGGTCAGTGCCATTGGGCAAGGCTATAATCAGATCATCTGGCGCATCGATCGTCCGGTACAGGCGCAGCGATGCTGTGGCGATACCAGCTCCGAATACGAGCTTGTTAGCGGCACCGTCGCTCTCGATGATCGTGTCTTCCCCGTAGCCGAGCGCGAAATGATAGGTGTCGGCACCGCCGCGTCCGATCAGCGTATCATTGCCGGCGCCACCAGTCAGGGTATCAGCCGTCGCAAAGCCTTCGATCAGGTCATTGCCACTTGTGGCCTGGCCGGTCAGGGCCGCCTGTCGAACGTCAGCCATGCTATGGACGCTGCCGTCAGCAAATTTGAGGAACTGCACCCCGGCAAGGCCATCGACATCTGAGCCTTCCAGAGTGACTGACCCCACTTGTCCGGCAAAGCTGATGATCAGCGGTCCATCCACTGCATTGCGGGTGAGCCGTATATCTGCCAGCGTAATGCCCGGCCCAAAGCTCAAGACGTTACCCGTCGCTGCTGCCGAATCGGCACTGTCCGCCGAGTCAACAATGACGTCATTTCCGTCACCAGCGTTGTAGACGTAGATATCATTGCCCGCTCCGCCGACGAGCCGGTCATCTCCGGTTCCACCAGTCAAGGTATCGGCGAAATTCGAGCCGATCAGTAGATCGTTGCCGACCGTTCCCTGACCACCGCTCGCCTTCGCCAGGAGCGTTGCGCGGTCCCAGATCGCTCCATCTGCAAAACGTATCTCATCAATGCCGGTTTTGCCGCCGACGCGATTTTGATCGAGATAGACGATGCTCTGATCATCGATGTAGAGAATGATGTCATCCGTATCCGTCGGGGAGAACATGACAGCGACATCGCCGCTGTTGATCCCATCAAGGATCAGAACGTCGGTTGCAGCCGCTTCATCCGGATCGTAGATCGTATCGAAGCCATCCCCCCTGGCGAACCGATATGTGTCGGCTCCCATACCACCTCGCAGCGCATCATCGCCGCCCATGCCGCGGATCGTATCGGTTCCAGATGTTCCAACGATGGTATCATCGCCCATCGTAACCGCGACCTGTTGGCCACCGATGTTGTTAGATGTTCTGAGGTCGGTCAGCATCTGGGGAGTCCAGACGGAGCCATCGAAGAATTCGAAACGCTCTATCAGCGAACCACCTGCTTGACCAATGATGTATAACTGATCAGCTGTGCCCTTTATAGCAAGGGTGAGGCCGTTGCTGTCTCCATCTTGCTGTGCTTGCGTGAATTCGAGGTCGCCGGGCGCAATGCCGGCGCCGAAACGCACAGTGTCGCTGCCTCCCGAGTCCCAGATAGCGTCCCGACCGTCCCCGCGATTGAAGATGTAAATGTCATTCCCGTTGCCGCCTTCAAGTCGGTCGGAGCCCTTCCCCCCATCAAGCGTATCGTTGCCGTCCAATCCGGCGATTTCATCATCACCACCCATGCCGGACAGCGTGTCGTTAAAGGCCGTGCCGCGAACGATGTCATCACCCGCGGTCAGTACCTGACTATAGAGATGTTGCCTCAGATCCGCATCGGTCCATACCGTGCCATCGGCAAATTCAAATCGCTCGATCCGGTTAGCGCCGTTCTGGCCAACAAGATGCAGACGGTTGGTCGTCCCTGCTATGGACAACATGATGCCATCCACGTCGCCATCCTGCCTGACCTGGCTCAGGCGAATATCGCCAGCGGAAATACCGGCAGCGAATCTTACTGTGTCGGTGCCGCTGCTGTCCTGGAGGACATCCCAACCGTCGCCCAGATTGAAGAGATAGGTGTCGTTGCCGGCGCCGCCGCTCAGCCAGTCATCGCCCGAGCCGCCGGACAACTGATCATCACCATTGCCGCCATCGAGCCGGTCGTTGCCAGCACCGCCATCGAGTGTGTCGTTGCCATCCACACCGGCGATTTCATCATCACCACCCATGCCGGACAGCGTGTCGTTAAAGGCCGTGCCGCGAACGATGTCATCACCCGCGGTCAGTACCTGACTATAGAGATGTTGCCTCAGATCCGCATCGGTCCATACCGTGCCATCGGCAAATTCAAATCGCTCGATCCGGTTAGCGCCGTTCTGGCCAACAAGATGCAGACGGTTGGTCGTCCCTGCTATGGACAACATGATGCCATCCACGTCGCCATCCTGCCTGACCTGGCTCAGGCGAATATCGCCAGCGGAAATACCGGCAGCGAATCTTACTGTGTCGGTGCCGCTGCTGTCCTGGAGGACATCCCAACCGTCGCCCAGATTGAAGAGATAGGTGTCGTTGCCGGCGCCGCCGCTCAGCCAGTCATCGCCCGAGCCGCCGGACAACTGATCATCACCATTGCCGCCATCGAGCCGGTCGTTGCCAGCACCGCCATCGAGTGTGTCGTTGCCATCCACACCGGCGATTTCATCATCACCACCCATGCCGGACAGCGTGTCGTTAAAGGCCGTGCCGCGAACGATGTCATCACCCGCGGTCAGTACCTGACTATAGAGATGTTGCCTCAGATCCGCATCGGTCCATACCGTGCCATCGGCAAATTCAAATCGCTCGATCCGGTTAGCGCCGTTCTGGCCAACAAGATGCAGACGGTTGGTCGTCCCTGCTATGGACAACATGATGCCATCCACGTCGCCATCCTGCCTGACCTGGCTCAGGCGAATATCGCCAGCGGAAATACCGGCAGCGAATCTTACTGTGTCGGTGCCGCTGCTGTCCTGGAGGACATCCCAACCGTCGCCCAGATTGAAGAGATAGGTGTCGTTGCCGGCGCCGCCGCTCAGCCAGTCATCGCCCAGGCCGCCGGACAATATGTCATCGCCATTGCCGCCATCCAGCCGGTCGTTCCCAGCACCACCGTCGAGCGTGTCATTTCCATCCAACCCGCTAATCTCGTCGTCACCGCCCATGCCCAAAAGCGTGTTGTTAGATGCGGTTCCCTGGATGTTGTTTAAGGTGACCACCACGACCTGACTGTTGATCGTTGCGCGATCCCAGACGGTGCCATCGTCGAACACGAAGATTTCGATGCCCCAGCCATAATCGCCATAGCGTGTGCCGATAAACTGATCGTCGATCAGGATCGAGCCCGTGTCATTGGTGAAGGTGACGCGCAGATTGTTGCGATCCGCAGGGTCGCGAGACAGGATCACGTCGCTGGCGGATATGCCCGCTCCAAAACGCAGCGTGTTCGTACCGACCCAGGCAGGGTAGAAGGTCTCCGAATAATTGCTGTCCTCGATCCGGTCGTGACCATCGCCTAGATTCCACACATAGGTGTCCGAGCCGAAGCCACCGATCAGATTATCGTCGCCCGTCCCGCCCATCAGGGTATCGTTGCCGTTATTGGTCGTAATATAGTCATTCCCGGCTCCGCTCTCGACCACTTCATCAAACTGGATGCCGTCGAACCGATCAGAGAGGCTGGTCAGACTGCCGGGCTGCAACTGATTCATGATCGTCGCGCGATCCCAGACCGTGCCGTCATCGAAGACGAAAGTTTCGATGCCCCAGCCATAGTCGCCATAACGCGTGGCAATGAACTGATCGTCGATCAGGATAGAACCCGTGTCGTTCGTGAATGTGACGCGCAGATTGTTCCGGTCCGCAGGGTCGCGCGACAGGATCACGTCGCTCGCGGATATGCCCGCTCCAAAGCGTAGCGTGTTCGTGCCCGCCCAGGCAGGGTAGAAATACTCCGTGAAATTGCTGTCTTCGATACGGTCATGGCCATCGCCCAGATTCCAAACATAAGTGTCCGAGCCGAAGCCGCCGATCAGATTGTCGTTACCCAACCCACCGGCCAAGGTGTCGTCACCGTTGCCAGTAGCGATATGGTCGTCGCCCGCTCCGGCTGCGACCGTTTCCCCGAAATGGTTGCCATAGAAAGTGTCCGAAAGGCTGGTCAGACTGCCGGGCTGCAACTGATTCATGATCGTCGCGCGATCCCAGACCGTGCCGTCATCGAAGACGAAAGTTTCGATGCCCCAGCCATAGTCGCCATAACGCGTGGCAATGAACTGATCGTCGATCAGGATAGAACCCGTGTCGTTCGTGAATGTGACGCGCAGATTGTTCCGGTCCGCAGGGTCGCGCGACAGGATCACGTCGCTCGCGGATATGCCCGCTCCAAAGCGTAGCGTGTTCGTGCCCGCCCAGGCAGGGTAGAAATACTCCGTGAAATTGCTGTCTTCGATACGGTCATGGCCATCGCCCAGATTCCAAACATAAGTGTCCGAGCCGAAGCCGCCGATCAGATTGTCGTTACCCAACCCACCGGCCAAGGTGTCGTCACCGTTGCCAGTAGCGATATGGTCGTCGCCCGCTCCGGCTGCGACCGTTTCCCCGAAATGGTTGCCATAGAAAGTGTCCGAAAGGCTGGTCAGACTGCCGGGCTGCAACTGATTCATGATCGTCGCGCGATCCCAGACCGTGCCGTCATCGAAGACGAAAGTTTCGATGCCCCAGCCATAGTCGCCATAACGCGTGGCAATGAACTGA
Organism: Sphingobium sp. TA15; assembly: GCF_037101235.1. Lineage (NCBI taxonomy): Bacteria > Pseudomonadati > Pseudomonadota > Alphaproteobacteria > Sphingomonadales > Sphingobiaceae > Sphingobium > Sphingobium sp. TA15. The sequence goes on along the minus strand of NZ_AP025355.1, from coordinate 2,442,891 downwards.
TCGTCGATCAGGATAGAACCCGTGTCGTTCGTGAATGTGACGCGCAGATTGTTCCGGTCCGCAGGGTCGCGCGACAGGATCACGTCGCTCGCGGATATGCCCGCTCCAAAGCGTAGCGTGTTCGTGCCCGCCCAGGCAGGGTAGAAATACTCCGTGAAATTGCTGTCTTCGATACGGTCATGGCCATCGCCCAGATTCCAAACATAAGTGTCCAAGCCGAAGCCACCGATCAGATTGTCGTTACCTTTTCCACCGATCAGCGTGTCGTCGCCATTGCCGCTGGCAAAGCGATCGGACTGATCGAGACCGGTTTTTACATCTGCCCCTGCTGTAAAGGCGCCACCCAGCACCATTTGGTACAGGTCGCCGAGGGTCAGACTGGTACCGTCCGCGAATCGAAGCTCCTCAATGGAATTCACGCCTGAATCAATGTCTTGGTTTTTGAGGATTAACCGGTCGCCAGCGCTTCCGACATGCACGATCAAATCCTGGGATGCATCGGGATCCACCGTAACGGTAATATCAGCGAGCGCGATGCTGCTTGCAAAAGTAACGATGTCGAGATCGGACGCGAAACTCCTTTCGTCGATCGTGACCACTCCGTCACCTAGCGCGAACCGATAGCTGTCCGAACCATAGCCGCCCCTGAGTGTATCACCAGCGCCGCCCGATAGGGCGTCGTCATAGCGAGTACCATCGACACTCTCCGCGGTGCCCGAGCCGGAAATGATGCTACCAGCATTCTTGGCAAAGATCGCTTGGGCAGTTATTTGCCCGCGCGACCAGATCGTCGAACCGAAGTCGAAAAATTCGATGCCTGCGCGCGATGTTAACGCTGCGCCCCGGAGATCGATGCGGTCACCGCCTGCACCCAGAAGCATTGACATGTCGATGCTGGAAGAACTCGCGACCACTCCAACGTCAGTGGGAGCTATCCCATCGCCGAACTGAATGACGTCAATGTCGCCTTCGTCCGTACCAATATCAGATATCCGATCCGTGCCGTCACCAGCGCGGAAGATGATGGTATCGCTTCCTTTCCCACCCTCGATGAAATCCGATCCTTGGCCGCCTTCGAAATAATCATCACCGCCGAGACCGTACAGGCGGTCATTGCCAAGGCCACCCAAAAGCCAATCGGATCCACTGTCCATGGGATCGGCCGAAACGCCGTTTGAGCCTACGAGGCGATCATTACCCTCGCCCGCAATCAGTACGTTCCCGCTGCCGCCGCCAGCATCGAGAACGTCGTCACCTGCACCACCGAACAACCAATCGTCGAGCTTTCCGCCGACGAGAAGATCATTGCCGCCATCGCCAAAAAGATCATCACCAGTGTCGTCCGCAACAATCCGATCATCGCCATCGCCACCATGGAACACATTGGCGATATGATAAGCTGTACCGGCCGCAGCGCCGTCTCGCGCTCCTCCTGCATAGGCCGTGAGCACATCATCGCTCGCGCCTCCCTGGACGATCGTCTTCGATCCCGTGTCGATCGTATCCTCGAGCGCCGCCCCGTCGAGATACATGACACGCTCACCGTTCCCTTCACGGGAAGATGTTTCGAAGCGGAAGCCGACGTTGCGGGCGTCCACATTCCCTCGATCCAATAAATAGGAGAAACCGCCGTCCCAATCATGCTCGTTACGCTTTAGGAGGCCCAGTTCACTGGCACTCGCAAGCGCGATCAGCCAGTCAGTAGTGAACACCGAATCCGGCTCCGCTGCAATCAGCGCGTTGATGGACGCGGAATTCGCCAGATAGACTTTCAGCCGGTCCGCAACGGCAAAATTGCCGAGCAAAAGATCCAGGCCGAAATCCACATTGTTCGAGGATTTTCCGTCGTCCGCGGTTGCACCGTCGCCATTCGAACTGGTCACCGCCCCTCGCGCCATGGTGAGATAGAAAGCGCGCTTAGAATAGATATCGCCGCCGATAATCTCCATCTGCTGCGCTGCCTTCATGACCCCATATTCCACGAGATCGGAGGCCGTCGAGAACTTGATACGATTGTCGCTGGAAGTGCCATCGTTCCAATAAACGAAAGCCTTTTTGCGCATCCCGTAGGAACCCGCTTCGACGTCATCGCCGTTCAACAATTCCCCGCCGATCGAGGCCAAGATGCCGTTGAGGGTCGTTGCCGCAGTATTTCCCAGTTGACGCGCCACAGCGCGTTTACCGCCATCTTCCTTCCATACCGTTTCAACGCGGAACTGGCCTGTTGCCTCATCATAGCCAAGGATGGCACCTGACTTAGGTGCACCGGTGAAGACGCCTCCAATCAAACCGCCGATCAAATTGCCAAAGAACGCGCCAATTGCAGTACCGATAATTGTACTTGCGCCAATAGCTGCGCCGATCGCACTCCCAATCTGAGAGCCAATCTGTTCACCGACCTCGTCCCAATTCCCGATCTCAGAAGCGAGTTTATTACCAACGAAGCTCGCTCCAACATTGGCGAGGCCTCCTCCAACCCCATTAAAAGGATTAGCGTTAACGCCTGCTAGGTTCGATATTATAGTATTGAGAGCTTGCCCTGCGGCAGTGTTTAGGATTTCTGCTGGAAGACCATCAATGCCTAAGACATCAATGAGTTGAGCTGTCAGGTACGAGCTAACCGCTCCAATTCCGGCCGCCTTGAGGTTTTGAAGAAGTTCTGTGTCTATTCCATCGAATGCGTGTTCCAGATTGTGAGATGTAGCTACGCCGCTATCGAACGCAATTGTATTGAGTACGTCGCCAAAGTTGGAAGAAATTGTATTTAGGATAGCTGACGAAACGACCTCGGTAAGGATGTCCCCACCCGCAACGAAACGCCCGAGTGTCCCGGATATAATTTGAGCCGCATCGACAAAGTCGATATTAATTGGAGAGTCGGTTAGCCGGATCGCCGTACCCGAGTTTGGATGTTGCTCGATGGTCAATGCACCGTCGACAACAGTCCTATCACCGGTGAAATCAAACGTGTTATTAGACAGATTCGCAGTATAAATCTGCTTGACAGATCTACCGAACTCATCTTGACTGGTTACCTGATAGACCGCATTTTTACTTCTTGGGTCATAGCTTATCGTCTTAAAATCATAAGACTGCGCTTCAATGTCACCTTGGGGAGACACCGTGACAACCACGCCTCTAGGGATCATCAACGAGTCATACATCCCTGAAGAATTTGTCGAACTACTAATAGCGCCTACTTGGAATATTATTCCACCAATGGAAAGTTCAGCGCTTCCTGCCTCTATGAACACCGAAGAGTCGTAATCTAACGTGATATTGAGGTTAGCACCACTGACTATGTTTCCATGCCCGGACAAGGACACCGAAGATCCATTATTGAGATAAAGGTATTGGCCTTTACTTGGATTAAAATTATCTGTTGTAGAATTCAGAAGAAAAGGTTCATCTGGAAGGTTTAACATCTCATTGTAGTAACTGACAATTTCCTGTGCTGCTTCAAAATCAGGACTTGTCTGAGAATAGAACCCTTCAGAAGAAATCCAGTTTCCGTTCAAATCCCTAAATTGAAGGGTTGCATGATCTAGTCTTGGCGCTTTCCCGCCAGCAAGTCCCCATATCTCCTCCATCTTTTCTGCGGATTGATTTACTAGACCATCCGCCTCCGAACCTCCTCCGAAAACGCTATCGGCCGCATGACCGTATTCGTGATGTATCACGTCTGCTAACGTATATTCATGCCATCCTCCGTCAGCACCAAGATATCTGACGTCGCCTTCCCAAAGCGCCTGAGCAAACCAAGGGGCTATAACAATTCGATTATAAAAACCATCGTACTCGGCAAAGGACCCAATTTTGTTTTCCTGAGGTTGGCCAGCCTTTCCGCCAATACCAATCGGTCGCCATTCGTACTTTTCAGCAAGAACGACCATAACTGATCCATCGACTCGATATGGCACTCCGAAGCCATCAATTTTCACTTCGGAATTGGCCAAGTTCCAATCTTGACCGATCTGACTCTGCCGTTCTGCAACTATTCTCGCAGTCGCTTGAGCATTTCTGTTGACCAACCCAATGTATCTTGCCTGATATTCGGATGGCGCCCTTTTCAAATTGTTATATCTACTGATTACAGCCGATATCGAATTTCTAATTTCCAAGCTAAGCGTTGGGCCGATACCGGACTGATATGCCGTTCCGTCGATAATATTAGAATTGCTCATATATCACTCCGATACATGTTTAATCAAAGAAGCGTAATCGCTTCTAGAAATGACATGACTAGATACAATTTTTTCAATTGTTCGACGATCACCCTGCTTAACACTGTAAAGAAATGCTATTTTCACATTTGGTGAATCAATTATAAATATCCCACACTCCAGTCGGCAGATATTTCCAAGTACGTGTTGAGATACAAACAACTGACTACCATCAATTTTACATACCGTGGGCGCGCAGTTCATATTTCCTGCAATATCTGGGATGCCATTGGGCATTATCTCTATTTCATCGAAGCGAGATGAAGCGACTTCTTTCGGAAATAGTGATTTTATTGTCGAGCATGTGAAAGACTTTGGAACAATCAGAATTCCACATTCTCGAGGTCCTGGATTCTCTGTGATCGAGTAGGTCGTGTATTTTGCGGCTTTGCCATATACGTCTACATCATAACCACCTCGTCCGCAGCCGCTTTGGCCGATGAGCAAGAACGATGAAACAATGATGCGCAGAATTGGCGAAAGACTGCGACGGAAAGAAGTTTCCGATTTAGCCTCCACATTGCGCCAAAGGTCGCATTCATCGCTCATCAGCACGCTCCATATCCTTTAGCCGGGTAGCCGCCGCCGGGAGTCCTGGCTGTACATGGGGCCGGCCCACTTTGATCGCCCGTCCATGCTGTTCGCTACCTACCGGACCCGAATAGACGAAATTTTGATCAACTGTGTCTCCGGCGGCTTTTTTGTACCACTTGCGCGCCTTACTTGTGTCGCGTTCAAGGCCAATCCCCTCTTCATAGCGGCGGCCAAGTTCATATTGCGCGGTTTTAAGCCCGCCTTTTGCTGCGCTCTGAACTTCAGCGAGACTGGCATTGGTCCAATCCGAGCCGTTTTGAGCAAGGGAATTTGAACTGAGGATGATCGCAGCGGCAGCGACTGCCGATCGCAGAGTCATTGACATGAGCCGGATGCTCCCATTTTTTCCAATGTGCTCTGGACAAGTCGTTCCCCCATATCGGACGGGATTGAGACGACCTGTGATTCTCCACTATTTGGATTTGTACTGAGCATCTTGAAGGCCCGTTTGCTGAATGGGCCTGTTATTAGATCCGCCATCATAAGCTCAGCGTGTCGGTTTTCGACCGTCGCAAAAGGAGCAATCAGTTCGACCAGCCACAAGCGATCTCCTGCCGTCCATTCTGCATCTTCCAGTTTTGCACCGGTCTCGCGCAAACCCTTCATCACCTTCTGTTCGCCAGCCTCGTCCAACATGGCCCAGATTGCTGCCCCGATGGGACGTTCACCTTCCTGGAAGATGTGAAATTGGCGACGGAGAATAGGGGGCATCAACAACCAGTTCATCTCGACCGCCGTAACGTCTGCATGGCGGGGCGACTGGCTCAGCAACCATACGATCTCGCCAAAAATATGGCTGACGGTCACAGGTTTTGGCACCCGTGCCTCGTTTTGATCGGCTGTCATCGAATATTTCCTTTATTCCGAAAGACGCACTGCCAGATCATGATCGTTTACCTTTCCCGTGCAGCTTCCTGGGTTGCTTCATCGATAGGACTAACCAGATAGCTCAGGATGCTGCGGCGACCTGTCCTGATGTCCGCTGTGGTGGCTAAGCCGGCGCTGAGCCGCATCTCTGTTGTTCTGCCACGGTCAATGGGATCGAGACGAATGCGGGCGGGATAGACGAGACCGAGCTTTTCATCCTCAACCGCGTCCGATCCGATGCTCTCCACATATCCCGGGATTGTGCCGTATCGGGTGAATGGGAAAGCTTCGAGCTTGATCGCGACCGGTTGGCCATCCTTTACGAAGCCCATATCCTTGTTGAGAATCTTGACCTCCGCGATCAGCGAGCCACCTTTGGGCACCACCACCATGATCGGCTTGGCGGGTTCGACGACGCCGCCAATGGTGTGAATGGAGAGCTGAGTGATCGTTCCATCGACAGGCGCAACGAGACGTTGGAGGCTGCTGCGCTGTCGGCTCTTGGTCAGTTCTTCCTGGCGAAGGCGCGCGTCAGCCTCCGCCTTAGCAAGGTCAGTGAGAATCCTGGAACGCGCCTCAGCCTTGCTCTGCGCCATGGTGCTGGATGCACTGGAGGATTGTGCCTCGGCTTTACGTGCGGTTGCCAGCGCCGCCTCGCGATCCCGAATGGTTGCGAAGCGTTGCCGCCGCATCTCTATGACCTTCAGCTTGGCTGCATAGCCCTTCGTCAGCAATCCTTCATAGGCATCGAGTTGTTGATCGAGGAGCGGGATCGTCTCTGTGAGCTTGGCGGCCTGCGCCAACGCCTCCGAGCGGGCGGCCTTGGCGGCCTGGAGGTCAGCCGAACGCCCGGAAACGGAGGCTTCGATCGTAGCCAGTTCCGCTGCCGCCAGGGCGCGCTGCGTCGCGACCAACTGGGGTGCCGTCCCTTGAGGCGGGATGAAGTTGAGGCCTTTGCCGTCCAAGGCTGAAAGGACCCCCCTGGCGCGGCCGATATCAAACAGAGCGGTTTGCAACGCCGCCTCGGCCTGAATGGTCTCGGCTGCCGATACGGTCGGATCCAGTTCGACCAGCACTTGGCCCTTGCGCACGAACTGGCCGTTTCTGACATGGATGGCCCGCACGATCCCCGCCTCCGCAGGCTGGACCAGCTTCACATTGTCTGCCGGGATCAGGCGCCCCGGCGCCGAGGCCACCACATCGACCTTGCCGAAGGTCAGCCAGAGGAGTGTCAGGACAAGTCCTATGAGCAGAACCCTTGTGGTTGCCCGCGCGGTCGGCGAGACGGGCTGTTCAATGATTTCCAGTGCCGCCGGGAGAAAGGTGACGTCATCGACCCTGTTCAGGTTTCTCGCCCGGCGCCTTTCATCAGCGAGGGCGGCGCGGACAACATCCCAATGTTGCGCGATGCTGCTCATGCCACGCCCTCGCTGACGCCCATCTGGCGGCGATGCAGGCTGGCATAGCGCCCGCCTTGCCGCAGCAGTTCATCATGAGTGCCGACTTCGACAATGCGTCCCTTTTCGAGGGTCATGATACGGTCGCACTGACGGATCGCAGAAAGGCGGTGTGCAATGATAAGGACGGTTCGGCCCCGCGCCATGGCGCGCAGGTTGCGCTGGATGATCTCCTCGCTTTCCGCGTCCAGCGCCGAGGTGGCCTCATCAAGGATGAGGATACGCGGCTGCGTGACCAGGGCGCGAGCAATGGCGATGCGCTGGCGCTGCCCGCCCGACAGATTGACGCCCCGCTCTTCGATGATCGTATCATAGCCCTGAGGCAGACCAACAATGAACTCATGCGCGCCTGCAAGTTGGGCGGCAGCCATTACCTGTTCCAGTGGCATGGCGGGATGGGCAAGTGCGATGTTCTCACGGATCGAGCGGTTGAACAGCAGGTTCTCCTGCAGCACCACGCCGATCTGGCGGCGCAGCCAGCTTGGATCAATCTGGGCAATATCGACGCCATCGATGAGGATTCGTCCTGCTGCGGGGGTGTAGAGACGCTGAAGCAGCTTGGTGAGGGTGGACTTGCCCGATCCCGATGACCCGGCGATGCCCAGCGTCCCGCCGGCGGGGAGGTGGATGTCGATATCCTCCAGCGTCCAGGGGCCGTCCAGGCCATAGCGGAACTTAACGCCCTCGAAGCGGATCATGCCCTTGATCTCGGGCAGCGCCACCCGGGAGCCAGCGCCGGGCTCAACCGACTGATTGAGGACATCCCCAAGCCGATCGATCGAGAGCCTGACCTGCTGAAAGTCCTGCCAGAGCTGAGCCATTCGGATCACCGGCCCGGAGACACGCTGCGCGAACATGTTGAAAGCGACCAACGCGCCAACCGTCATGGCACCCGCAATTACCTCGCGGGCGCCGAAGAAGAGGATCGCCGCTAGGCTGAGCTTGGAGATGAGCTGGACCGCCTGACTGCCCGTATTACCCAGATTGATGACCCGCTGGTTGGCAGCGCTATAGCCTGCCAGTTGCCGCTCCCATCGTTCCTGCCATTGCGGTTCGACCGCCGATGCCTTGATGGTTTGCATTCCTGAGACGCTTTCCACCAGCAGGGCGTTGTTCGCCGAGCCGCGTTCGAACTTTTCGTCGAGACGGTGACGAAGCGGGCCGGTGACGAGCAGCGACACCGCGACATAGGCGGGAATGGTGGCGGCGACGATCCAGAAAAGGGTTGGAGAATAGATCCACATCGCCATTAGAAAGACGATGGTGAAGACAGGATCGATCAGCACTGAAAGCGACGCATTGGTGAGGAATTCGCGGATCGATTCTAGCTGGCGAACGCGCGTCACCGTGTCGCCCACGCGGCGGCCCTCGAAATAGGATAGCGGCAGGCCCAACATATGGCGGAAGAGCTTCGAGCCCAGTTCCACATCCAGCTTCTGGCTCGTTTCCGAATAGAGCCGGGTCCGCAACCAGCCGAAGGCCACTTCCCAGAGCGATACAGCGACAAAGCCGACGGACAGCACCTGGAGGGTGGCCAGCGTGTTGTGGACCAGTACCTTGTCGATCACATTTTGAAAGAAGAGCGGCGCTGCCAGACCCAGCAGATTAAGCGCCAGCGTAATCAGCAGCACCTCACCGATCAGCTTACGGTAGCGTACGACCTGCGGAACGAACCAGCGGATATCGAACCGGCCCGCTGCCCCGCCTACGCTCTCGCGCGTGGTAAGCAGGATGATCTCACCGGACCAGATTGCCTCTAGGTCGTCCCTCGAAAGTTTCTCGACATTGGCATCAGCGCGCTGGATCAGCGCTTCTGTTTCGGTTACCCGGCCGATCAGGAACCAGCCTTCAGAGCCATTGGCCAACACCGGCAATGGCTGCCGCGACAATCGGTCAAAACTTATGTGAGCTAAGCGGGCTCGGACCCCATCCTGGCGTTTGGCCAGACGCAATATATCATCGGGCGACAGGGGATCATGATGGCCAAGCTCATGGCGCAATTGATGAGGATCGACGGCAATTTTGTGCACGGCCAGCAGCGTCGCAAGGGCGCGCACGCCACTATCGGCGCCTGATAGGACGCCTCCCAAACCCCTGTCCATCGTCACCCCGATTCGGTGCAAACCCCAGCACCACATCAATGGGTTTCATAGCCGAACGGATTAGGCAACGGCCTTTGCGACAGATTGAAGAAAATAATGTTGTTATTTCAGTTCATTATGGACGCTTTATTCATAGCATTCCATTAACCAGACGATATCTGCTTCGTTGCCAACAAACTCCAGCCACGCTGTGCGTAGGTGATCTGGGCAATGATGTGCGTGCTCGCACCCCACGGGCGTCGAAATTTTACCATTCCTGGTCGTGTCGCTGGGTAATCAGATGACATCGGCAAAATTCGCACCCATCACCTAAGGCTCAGCCCGGACTGCAAATGCAAATGCCTGATGGGCCATACAATGGCACCGATGACAAAATTCATAACTTTATAAATTGATATCAAACACTTAACCGGACCATGCAATGCCCGTAGGGGTCACCACCTTCCTCTCTCGGAAGGTGCCATTTCATCTCGTAAATGGCTGTTTTTCTATGATATGCTCCGCTCGCATGGAGTATGCGGTGTTTCACCGCATACCAACAAACCGATGGTAGAGTTGATGGTGTCCGCCACTCCCTGATCGGGAGATAGCATCATGCCGCTTTCCGCAGTGGCGATCAAAGCCGCAGGATTTTGATTGCCCAATGCAGACCGTCCCCTTCTGGCGGCTGTCGACCAGATACCGCCATCCCCACTCAGGCCGGAAACCGCAGCTGCTGGCAAAAACGGTCGCCGCAAAATGATCATTCGGATGATCGCCGCGCCATGTCGATCAAAGCCTTGAAAGCGGCCGAGGGATTCCGTCTGGTCGGATAATAGAGACATAATGGCGCGATTGGCGGCGTCCAGTCTTCCAGGACTCGGACCATGCGCCCGGCCTGGACGTCTTCCCGGACGTCGGCCTCCATGAAATAGCCGATGCCGACATCGTTGAGGACGGCGATGCGCGCCAGGCTCGCCTCGTCCAGCGTGATGGGACCGGCAACATCGATCTGAACGGGCTGACCGTTCTTCTCAAAATGCCAGCGATGCAGCGCCCCGTTCGGCAAGCGGACGCGAATGCATGAGTGACGAAGCAGGTCCGGAGGGGTGCGGGGCTTGTCGTTGACCTTGAAGTAGGAAGGCGATGCAACCACGGCAAAGCTGCGCGGAGGCCCGACGGGAATGGCGATCATGTCGGTCGGCACAAGGTTCGCGGTTCGCAAGCCAAGATCAAACCCCTCGGCGACGATGTCCACGATCCGGCCTTCGGTGACAAGGTCGATGTGAACCTTGGGATAGTGTCGCAGGAACTTCAACAATAGCGGACTGAGGATCTCTCGCGCGCCCGTGGCGAAAGCATTGATCCGCAGAGTGCCGGAGGGCGTTTCCTGCTGCGACCGGGCGGCTCCCATCGCTTCGTGAAGAGTGCTCACGGCAGGCCCCACCTGTTCGACGAAATTTCGGCCGGCATCGGTGAGGGACACGCTGCGGGTCGTGCGATTGAACAATCGGACGCCAAGCCGCCCTTCCAGCTTGGCGATGGCATTGCTCAGCGCGGTGGTTGAAAGCCCCAGTTCCAGAGCCGCAGCGCGAAACGACCCCCGCCGCGCTATGGCGAGGACCGCATCAAATTCAACCAGGCCATGCTTTGACATTGTCCCGCCTTTCGCAACGTCACATGCCGGTTTGGTCCGATTATCACAAGCATTGCTCGACGCTAAATTCCCCTTGTCACCGCAAGGAGCCGAGCAATGTCGATCGAACTGCCCAAGCCCATCGCCGACTATGTCGCGGCCAATGCACGGCTCGATGCCGATGCCATGCTCAAGCCGTTCGCCGCCGACGCGGTTTTCCTGGACAACGGAAAGCGCTTCGAAGGCCACGACGAGATCCGCAAACTGTTCGAGGAGGAAGTCATCGCCGTGAAGGCCGTCTTCATGCCGGAGGCGATCCGCCGCGAGGACGGTCAGGTCGTGGTCGAAGGGCCCGCCCATGGCGACTTCCCCGGCAGCCCCATTCGCTTCACCTATCGTTTCACGCTCGAAACCGATGCCATCAAGGCATTGGAGGTCACGGCATGACGATCAGGGCCGATCCGACCGAGTTCGCGGGAAAGCGCGTGCTTGTGAGCGGTGGCACCAAGGGTGCGGGCCGCGCTACGGTGGATCGGTTCCTGGCCGGAGGCGCGCGGGTCGTCACCGCCGCGCGCGGAACGCCGGAGCCGATCGATGGGGTCGAGTTCGTCCAGGCCGACCTCACGACTGCGGAAGGCGGCAAAGCGCTGGCGGACGCCGCGCTCGAACGGCTCGGCGGCATCGACATTCTCGCCCACGTCATCGGCGGTTCGTCCGCGCCCGGGGGCGGCTTCGTCGCCCTGACCGACGAACACTGGCTTTCGGAGTTGAACCTCAACCTTCTGGCGACCGTTCGGCTCGATCGCCTGCTGGTCCCGAAGATGATCGAACAGCGCGCTGGCGTCGTGGTGCATGTCACCTCCATCCAGTCCGTCCTGCCATTGCCGGAGTCGACCACAGCCTATGCCGCTGCCAAGGCCGCGCTCAGGACCTACAGCAAATCGCTGTCCAAGGAACTGGGGCCGAGGGGTGTGCGGGTCAATGTCGTGTCCCCCGGCTGGATCATGACCGACTCGACGGTCCACTTCCTGGAACGCCTCCAGCAGGTGAATGGCGGCACGATCGAGGATGCGAGGCAGTCGGTCCTCGATGCCCTTGGCGGCATTCCGATCGGGCGCGGGGCCGAACCTTCCGAGGTCGCGGACCTCATCGCCTATCTGGCCTCGGATCGCGCCGGCGCGATCCACGGCGCCGAATTCGTCATCGATGGCGGCACGATCAGAACCGTGTGAGGCCAACCACATGACGGCATTCTCTGATGGCAGGGCCTCGTCGTCGACGCAGCGGGGCACGATCGAAACCGCGCTGAAAAAAAGTTCGACATGGCGCGTGACCGAGATCGCCTTGCGCGCGAATAAGAGATCATGCGCTCGGACTTCCTCTCGAGATTGATCTCAAAGCCCGCGCCGAGCACGGCGCCGGCCAGCCGCGAGCGTCCGTCCAGAACCGCGCCGGACGGCTGGAGCAGCCTGATGGCGGCGGCGCAGGACGGCCATGGCGGAGCCTATCGGCGGCTGCTCGGCGAGATGTCCTGGTGGCTCAAGCACTATTTCCAGCGCCGACTGCCGCCGGGCGACGTGGATGACGCCGTCCAGGAGACGCTGCTCGCCGTCCACCGGCGGCGCCACACCTATGATCCGCAATATCCACTAGGACCCTGGCTGGCGGCGATCGCCAAGAATAAGTGGGTCGACCAGTTGCGCAGCCTGGCGCGCCGGCCCATGGACGAGCTGCCTGACGAGATAGCCGTCGACGACCACGAGGCTTCGGTGGTCAGCAGCTCCGTCTTGGCCAGCCTGCTCGACGAGCTTCGCCCCGCGCAGGCGCAGGCGATCCTGCTGGTCAAGGTGCAGGGCTACAGTGTCGATGAAGCGTCGGGCCAGATCGGCCTCTCGCCCTCGGCCGTGAAGATGAACATCCACCGTGGGCTTGCGCGCCTGACGGCCATCATTGAGAAGACTCCCGATGTCGAGTGAAACCCTGATCGTCGCTCTGTCGTCCGATCTCGCGCCAGTGCAGCGCCGCAGCATGCTGCGCGAAGGCGGGCTAGTCCTTGCACTCGGCGTTGTGGAGCTCGCGCTGTTCGTCTCGATGGGAGTGATGCGGCCCGACATGCACCACATCACCGGCTCGCCCTTTCTCATCTGGCGGGTGGGAAGTCTCGGCCTGCTCGCTGCGGTCGCCTGCGTTCTGGCGATCCGGTCCTTCTCGCCGACGGCGCGACCACGGCGGGGGCTGATGCTTGCCTGCGCCCTCGCGGTCGCGGCCATGGTCGGCGGTGCGTTCGTGATGCCCCCAGGCGCGAGCGACCGCGCGCTGCTCGATCGCATCGATCCGGCCAGCGGCATGCTGTGCGCCGCATCGATCTTCCTGCTTTCGCTGCCGATCGTGGCGCTGCTCGGCGCCCTCATGCGGAGGGCCGCGCCCACCCAACCGAGGCTCAGCGCGCTCGCCTCCGGCATCGCCGCCGGCGCCTGCGGAGCCTTTGTCTTCGCCTTCTGCTGCCCCTTCAACGACCCGCTCTACGTCGTGGTCTGGTATAGCGTCGGGTGCGCCGCCGTGGCGGCCGCAGCACGATGGCGCCTGCCGCGACGCTTCCGCCTCTAATCGGAACCGGCGCGGCGCATAACGAGCCGCGCAATGCCCGAGCACCAACCACCGATCCACCCGGATTCCGGGACAGGAGACGTGCGCCCGCTTCACATGAAGGAACCATGCCATGAAGACCATCACCGACGCGAAGTCCCCGGATCGGGACTGGCTCAAGACCTATTACTATCTGCGCTTCGCGGTCTCCGCGATCTGGGTCGCGCTCGCCTTCACGGTCGCGAAGGCCATGCCGCCGCTGGCCGCGATGATGCTCGTCGCCTATCCCGCATGGGACGCGCTGGCGAACTATCTCGACGCCAGCCGAAGTGGCGGCCTGATGAGGAACAAGAGCCAGATGCTCAACTTCGTCGTCAGCGTCGCGACCGCCATGGCCGTCGCCGCGACCCTGCCGCACGGCATGCATGCGGTCCTCCAGATCTTCGGCATATGGGCGGTGCTCTCCGGCCTGTTCCAGCTACTCACCGGCGCGCAGCGCTGGAAGTCCTATGGCGCGCAATGGGCCATGATCCTGAGCGGCGCCCAGTCGGGGCTCGCCGGGGCGCACATGATCAGCAAGGCCGTCGGCGCGGCGCCGGTCAGCATCGCCGACATCGCGCCCTACGCCGCCTTCGGCGCCTTCTACTTCCTCGTCTCGGCGGTCTCGCTGACCATCAGCGGCGCGCGTCGTCGCTCGAAGGCGGCCGCCGCCTGACACGCGAGCCGGGTCGCCCATCAGGCGACCGCATTCACGAGATGGCCCGATACGGTCGAGATGAACGCGCGAAGACGCCCAAGACGCCTTAGATCCCGGTGATATCCCATCCAGATGTCTCGCGCTGGCGGCGTCGTCGGCAGGTCCACTCTGCGGATGCCCGGGATCTGATTGCCGACCACGCGGGGCAGGACAGCGATGCCGACGCCTTCCCTGCACATGCGCCCCTGGACGTTGCGGTTGTTCGATCGCAGGACCGGCCTCGCATTGGGGAAACTCTCGATGAGCCACGCGATGTCAGGGAAATGGCCGGTGGAAGTGTCATGGGTGATCAACCGGAAGCCGGTGCCGTCGCCATATTCGGGATCAGCTGCCTCCTCGGCGATGTAGACGCCATATTCGAGCCTGAAGAGCCGCCGCTGAACGACATCGGCAGTGTCGAACGGCACGATACGGAATGCGACGTCGGCCTCGCGCTGGGCAAGGTTGAACAGGCGCGTGCCGGTCAGGATCTCGACATCGACATTGGGATAGGCTTTCGAGAAATCCGCCAATATGGGGGGTAGGACATAAGCCCCGAACCAGTCAGCTGATGAAATTCGCAGACTGCCTTTGAGAGTCTGCTCCTGCCCCGCGAGCCGACGCTCCATGGCCAGCGCGCCTTCCTCCATCTGCTCGGCCAGCGGGATGATCCCATGGCCCTCGTCGGTCAGGACAAGACCGTCCGCCGTGCGCTGGAAGAGCGTGTGACCGATCGCCTGCTCCAGCGCGCGAAGGCGCCTGCCGACGGTTGGATGGCTTATCTGGAGAGACCGCGCGGCGCCGCCGAAGGTGCCGGATCGCACGATGGCAAGAAATATCCTGACGTCGCTCCACTCCATCACAACACCCATACAAAACTGAACAGCGAGAATGCATTTATGGCAGTTAAAGAACAAATATAAACATCTAGATTCCCTTCATCATTTGGAGGTGCTCAGGAATGAAAACCTGGTTCATCACAGGCTGCTCAAGCGGCTTTGGCCAGCGGCTCGCGCTTGCGGCGGCGCAGCGCGGCGATCGGGTCATCGCGACGGCCCGCGGTGTCAAGACGATCGAGGCGATGGCGGAGCCTTTCGGCGGTCGCATGATCACGTTGCCGCTCGACGTGACAGATGCGGCGGCCGCGAAGGCGGCGGTCGCAATGGCGGTCGAGACCTTCGGCGGGTTTGACGTGCTCGTGAACAATGCCGGCTACGCGCTGTTCGGGGCGATCGAGGAAGGCACGTCGGAGGAATATCGCCCGATGTTCGAGGTCAACCTGTTCGGTCTGATCGAAACCACCAAGGCTGCATTGCCCGTCCTGCGGCGTTCGGGCGGAACGATCGTCAACATGTCGTCCGGCGCAGGCATCGAGGGGCGTGGCGGCGGAGGCTATTATCACGCCGCCAAGTTTGCCGTGGAAGGGATTTCAGAAGCGCTCGCAGGCGAACTACGGCCGTTTGGCATCCGCGTGCTGATCGTCGAGCCGGGGCCGTTTCGCACCGATTTCCTGGGACGTTCGATCGCCATGGCGGCCAACCAGATGCCGGAATATGCGGCGAGCTCGCGCAAGCGCTATCGCGAAACGAACGACGGCAATCAGGCGGGCGATCCCGACAAGGCGGTCGCGGTGATCCTGCAGGCAGTCGACGCCCATGATGCCCCGCTGCACCTGCCGCTCGGCCCGGCCGCGCACGCCATCGCGGAGCGAAAGCTGGCGGCCTTCGGCAGCGACATCGACGCCTGGCGCGCCATCACGATCGCCACCGATTACGATTAGCGCTGGCCACGCGCTCTGTTTGAACGTCAGCATCCGACTGGAAAGCCATCATGATCGCAGCCTTGAAGGGCTTTGCCCAGCAACTGGTGCCGGTGAACGGCATCAGGATCAACGCCGTCACGGGCGGCTCAGGCCCGCCGATCCTTCTGCTCCACGGCTGGCCGGAAACATGGTGGGAATGGCGCCATGTGATGCCGCTGCTCGCCGGGCATTTCAGCGTAGTGGCCATCGATCTGCGCGGCGCGGGCTTTTCCGACTGCCCGCAGGGCGGCTATGACAAGGCGACGATGGCGCGCGACGCGCATGAAGTCATGGTTGCCCTTGGGCATGAACGCTACGCCCTGTGCGGCCATGACATCGGCGGAATGGTCGCCGTGCCGCAGGCCGTCCTCTATCGGGAGGCTGTTACTCACCTGGCGGTCCTTGACGTACCCCTTCCCGGCTGGACCGGATGGGAGGCGACGACCGCACGGCTCTGGCACTTCGGCTTCCATAATAATCGGGATCTGCCTGAGCGCCTGATCCATGGCCGTGAATATGACTATGTTTCGACCTTTATGGCAGAGCGGTTCTACGATCACAGCAGCTTCGATCCGGCCAACATCGAGGTCTACGCCAGGGCGATGGCGCTTCCCGGCCGCACCCGCGGCGGCATGGAATGGTATCGCGCGCTCGCCGCCGACCATGCGGCCGCGCTCGCGTACAAGAAGCAGCCGCTTGAGATGCCGGTGCTTGGCCTGGGCGGCGACCAGCGCTTCGGCGCGCAGATGGTGCCGATGCTCAAGGAATTCGCGACCAACGTGACGGGCGGCTCGATCGCGCGGTGCAGCCACTATGTCGCGGACGAGCGACCGGATGAAGTCGCAGCCGCGCTGATCGCGTTCGTCAAGGCCAAGTGAAACTCAGCCACTGCGCCTTCGTGACGCCTCGCGATAGATCGAACAAATAGCAAAGGAGACTGTCATGACCGCACCCGTCATTCGCGGCGTCAATCATATCGGCATCACGGTGCCCGACATCGAAGCCGCAAAAGCGTTCCTGGCGGATGCATTCGGCGGCCAACTGATCTATCAGTCCTTCGGACCGCAGGATCCGCCGCGCCAGGGGCCCGAGTTCGAGCGGGCCGTCGGCGCTTTCCCGGGAACGGTTGTGCGCGCGCAGGCGATGGTCAAGATTGGAACCGGACCCGATATCGAGCTCTTCGAAATGCACGGTCCCCAGCAAGCCCAGCCGATCCGGGCGAGCGATTTCGGCATCACGCACTTCGCGCTCTACACCGACGACATCGACGCATCGGTCGAGCGCTTCGAGAAGGCTGGAGGCACACCCCTCACCGCGCCGCGCGCTATCCCCTATGCCACCGAAAAAGGTCCCGGAAACAAGGTTTGCTATTGCCGCATGCCGTGGGGCACGACCATGGAGTTCATCACCACGCCGGACCGCATGGCTTATCATGATCAGACCGATCTGCGCAGGTGGCAGGACGAGGACTGAGCAGGGCGCGAAGAGGGATGGTACCACCCGACTTGAGGAGTGAAGCGCATGTGGCAAATCCCGAAATTCGCTCGGCTGAGAGCGCCGACATCGCGGACATTATGGCGAACTTCAACGAACATCGGCGGCCTGAGGAAGCCAAATTTCCCGCAGAAAACCGCATCTTCCGGCGGTTGACTATGAACGCTGGTGAATGGGTAAATGGCGCGGGAGGGAGTCTAACTCATTTCATATGTAGTTGATATATAGGCATATTTTACGATCTAAAAATTCATCCCCCACATTTTCCCCCACACATTCTCAAAGTGTCCCTTCATTTTACCGGCTGCGGAGATTCGTGACGGTAGCGAGGCTGCCCGCTCGCGCGCTTCCCAAATAGCGCTGTAGCGGGCGGGCAGTCTTGCGGGCGGTGTCTGATGCCCTCGATACTGGACACGACCGGAATGTGTGAGACACTGCCACATCAAAAGGATTCGACATATTCCGATACGATAGCCAACTGCGCCGCATGGACACAACTGCGGCTGACAAGATCAAGCTCCACCTAGACGCACTCACGGCAAAGGCGTTGAGCGCCTTCAAACGGCAGATGCTCCACATACATGCGGGTGGGGATTATGGTGAGTTCGTCCCAGAGTTTATGGTCAATGACATGGTGCGGGCTGCCGAGAGCAGCGCCAGCCAGTTGCTTGCCGATGCTGTGTCTCGAGTCTCAGGCATATCGACGGCACCGGCCAGTTTCACGATGATTGATATGGCGATGAACGCTTACCTTTCCGACCTGCAAGGCGTGGTGGAGCAGGGGCGTGGCGTTCCACTGCACCCTGCCATGCTCAAAGTGGCTGGCGAACGGTTTGATGCTGTTCGCCGGAGGCTGATCCGGCATCTCGACAATCATCGCTCCAGCTTTGTCGAGTCAAAGAATAAGGGCGGTCGCCCGCCAACATGGGATTGGGAAGGTGCGCTGATCCATGTCACGGCCATAGCCAATACACCAGACGGGCTGCCTTCAGAGCGAGGGGCGCAGGCGCGGATTGAGGAAATCATCCATGACTGGTTCATTCAGGCCGGTGGCGATGCGCCTGCCGACAGTGAAATCCGCAAACGGGCCAGCGCGATAATGAAAGGGCTGAAAACCAGTTTCCGGCCCTTACCAGCCGACACCTTCCCGGATTCGTAGTCAACCGCCCCTGCCCACGGAAAGCGGACGCATGAAAGCGTTAGCTGATGGGCTGGGAACCAAGTCTATGAATGAACCCTATCTGTGTTCCGTCTCCGATGCCGCAAAGATGTTGGGGGTCGGACGAACCAAACTGTATGACATGATCGCCAAGGGCGAAATCCTGTCCATGCAAATCGGCACGAGGCGGCTGGTCAAGGTGGCCAGCATTCGGGCGCTGATCGAGCGCCTGACTGGCGGTGCCGCATGAGCGATGCCAGCCACAACGAAAGGGCCGGTGCTGCGTCAACAGCAACCGGCCCGGAAGATGCCAAAGCGGTCAGCCCGGCATCACTGTCTAACCCGGACCAGCCGATGACGCCAGATGAGATGCAGGCAGATGCGGCGAGCGTCGATGCTGCGGGACTGCTGAACCGCATTCACGCGTTTACACGCCGTTTCATCTGCTACCCCTCGGACCATGCCAGCACCTCACATGTCCTGTGGATCGCCCACACGCATCTGATGGAGGCGTGGTTTTCGACGCCCCGCCTTGCGGTGCTGTCGCCGGAGCCAGGAAGCGGAAAGTCGCGGGTGTTAGAGATTACAGCCATGCTGGTTCCAAACCCGCTGCTGTCGGTAAACTCGTCTGCGGCGTACATTCTGTGGAAGGTCTCCGATCAAGCGAACCGGCCAACGATCCTGTATGATGAAATCGACACGATCTTTGGCCCTGCCGCTAGGGGCAACGAAGACCTACGGGGGATGGTCAATGCAGGCTATCGCCGTGGTGCCGTGGTGGGCCGCTGCAATACGGAGCGCGGCAAGGTGCAGCCCGTTGAACTGGCTACATATGCGGCGGTCGCAATGGGTGGCCTTGGCAACCTGCCCGACACTATCATGAGCCGGTCGATCATTATCCGAATGCGGAAGCGGGCGGCTGGCGAAAAGGCCGAACCTTTCCAGCCCCGTATTCATGAGCTTCAAGCAGAAGCCCTGCGGATCGAACTGGCCGAATGGGCGGCCAGCATCGCCGGTCTGGCGGAAATGGCACAACCGGCCATGCCGGACTGTATTGCCGACCGGAATGCCGATGTGTGGGGACCGCTGTTCGCGGTGGCCGATCTGGCAGGTGGTACATGGCCCGAAGCGGTGAGGATGGCTGCTACGGATGCCGTGCTGTCAGCGAAAGCCAGCGAGCGTCCTTCTTTGGGCGCTCAACTGTTGGCGGATATTCATGCCTGCTTCGGCAATGCTGATCGGATCACCACCGTCGATCTGCTGGACAGGTTGCTGGACGACGACGAAGCGCCTTGGGGCGATCTGCGTGGCAGGAAGATCGACGCCCGCAAACTGGCCGAGATGCTGCGTGAATATGGCATCCGGTCGTCCACGATCCGTATGCCCAATGGTCAGACGCCCAAGGGCTATAAGCGCGAAGCATTTCATGATGCATGGAAGCGCTACCTGCCTGTGTCACCAGCACGCACAACAAGCGCAACGTCCGACACCTATCATGCCAACCCTGATGTTACCGGGGATGGCACTGTGTTGGAGTATAACATGCCTGCGGCGTGTGGCGGCAAAAGCGGCTGAGTCACGGGCGAGGGAGGCGTGAAAGCCATTGGTTTTCGGCCAAGTTGCCCATGTGTCGTCAGTGGCGGCAAATCCCAGAGAGTGGCCGAGAAGTTGACTTGGCCACTCTCCAGACAACCCGAAGCGGAGCGGGAGCCAAGAAGTTGAACATTCTCACGGACAACCCCATGCAACCGGCCAATTTGGCCAGTGCTCCTCGTTGCGGTGCCCGAACACGGACGGGAGCCGAATGCCGTTCCCCGGCTGTCAGAGGAAAACAGCGATGCAGGATGCATGGTGGGAGTAGCTGCGGTGCGCCGATGGGCAATCGCAACGCATGGAAACATGGTGATCGCTCGGCGCAGACAGAAGCTGAGTTGAAGTTAGTAAGGGCGGCTGACCGCATGCTTCGGCTGCTGACAAATTCCAGCAAGAGCCGGAAGCTGCCGCGAACTGACTGGTAGCCATTCTGCCTATCGGACGTTCATACCGGACCCGCCCCAAGGGCTGGGTCCGGCACTTCACTCCCCGAAAATACTATCGGGAAGATATTCGATAGCCTGAGCGTAGAGCGTGGCATTGGCCTCGGAGTCGGCGCAGAAGTCCAAAACCTCACGGTTTGAACGGGCCAAGTCGATGCGGGCTTCGCGCAGCAGCGTGTCGCGGAAGGTCTTGCGATGGATCGCATGACGGTCACGCTGGTCGGTGGCCGCAGATTCCACGAAGCGGCTTGCCATGTCGATGCCCCCGCTAACGGTGGTGACGGTCTTGCTGACCATGCCAGCGGTGTCGGTGATGGTGCCAAGAACGGCACCGAAAGTCATGCGAGTGGTAGCCATGAGGTAAGCCCTCCATTGAGCCGGACAAATTTATCCAGACAGGCCGGAGGCCCGTATAATGGGGGGCACACCCGTATTTCTGTGTTCCCGGACACCGGGGGGGTATCTGTATATTGGGGGTGCCTCATGGTGACACCCCTGCCGCCAGCCGTTGCGATGAAAAATTTGCATAAGGCGCGGCTGCGCTGCGAATGACTGAAAAGGGTGGGAAGGGGACAGGCCGCTTCCCTGTTCAATTTCGCTGAAAGCCGACTAAAAGGCTGGCCATGAATTGGAGCAACGCCCTAATTTGGCTCGCCCTTCTGGCGATTATCTTGCTACTGTCAGGTGGCAGGTCTACCCGGCACTCGCCTGACAACTGGCGCGTCGCTATTGCGTTCGCGATATTCGTTGCTTCGCTTGCGTGCAGTCCGATATTCAGTCTCTATTTAAGCGAGTTATGGGGTTTGAAACTGGGCACAGGCAGTCTGCTCGCGTTCGCTTGGGCAGGCGCATTTATTTCTCTACCGCTATCTTTGTTATGTGCGAGGGCGTTTGGACCTGACACATATGGAACCTACGTTGCTTATCTTGAGCGTAGCGGGCGAGCAAAGATGCAGGTGATCTGGGCTATCTGGTTCGGGGTATCGGCCGTCCTATTAGCTTACGGAATCGTTCGGCTTTCCTAGGCCATCTTGATCAAGTGTCCGCACGTTCCGGCAACGTCCAATCTTGCGCACCGATATCGGTTGCCTAAGCGGCAGGCAGTGGTCCCCTGCCGCTGGGCAGCTTGCCAATCCCGAACCGGACCAACGGGTTATCGTCGGCGCGGAGTGATTCGCGGGCCGGGAACGACGATGCGGGGTGGTTTCGCGACACTCAGGTTTGCAGCCACTTCGACAAAAAAGCGGACTTTTACGGATATTTAAAAAGAGTTTGCGTTACTCTCATCATGGAACCAGACCTCAGCATCGCACAATCTTTAAAAGTCGCATTTTTGTCGGCGTTTGCCGGATGCTTTTTATCAACGATCATCTTTTGCTGTGGCATTCTTGCGACGGCGGATGGAATGTTTAGTTTGAAGGGCATTATTGCAGTGCAGATGTGGGGAGCGCTAGTCGGCACAATGGCATTGCTTTTTTCAATCCCCGCAGCGTTAATTTTGGGCACCCCTCTACATTGTATTCTTACTCTCCAAGTCGCTGCCAATCCGAAGTCGTATGCAGTGTTATTCGCACTGATTGGCGCGGCCGTCGGATGGATCATATTTTTGGTCGTGTTCAGCGATGGACTAGGTTCAACTATTGAAATGGCAAAATATGCCTGCCCCCTCTACGGTGCGGGAGTAGCTGGAATAATGCCTCTGACGGCAGCATGGCTGAACAAGTCTATTGATCTACCATAGTGTGTCCGGTTGCCAGAAAAGCTCAACGTTCAGTTTATGGCAACTTCTGGTCGTTTGCTGCCGATGCCGCTGCCTCCTCACCTTCGATGCAGGAAGCTTTTCCCTTCTCCTCCCCCCTTCGGCTGGGGGGGCGCTCGGGAGCGAAGGCTGCTCATCGGCCCGTAGCGAAGCGGAGGGGCCGATAGGGCAAAGCCGGGAGCGGAGAGCGGGCGACCAGCCGACGAAATGAACCGCCATCTCGTTTATCCCCTCAATAATATGTCGGGGTGGGTGGTTGAGAGATTTCCACCTCTTGGTTCCCATTCTGGCGCACGGCGTGCCCAGCCTCTTCCACTCCTGCCCCACCGCGCCTGCGGCGCGTGGGTTGTGCGGACGGCTGGAACACGCCGAAGGCGGTTCAATGCGGGGCTTTGATGGGGCGGGAGATGAGGAACGCCCCGCGCAGCTTCTTGATCTCCCATGCTATGGCAGCAGCAGCGATCAGGTTCACCAACGCATGAAACTCTTTACTCATGGTGATGACGAAAACGGGATTATATAACAGGGCGATGAAGGAGAACGCCCACGCCCACGAACTCGGCTTGCGGATGAAATACAGGGCAGCGAGATAGCCCATATATCCTGTCACCAGCAGGCGGAGCAGTTGGTAATAGCCGTAGGGCATATCAGCCACGGCCAGAATGCTGAGAGCCGCAATCGACCAGCCCAGCCAGTGGGGCGGGAATCCCTGCGGGGTTATCTTCTCTCTTCTTGGTTCCCCAAGGCCGATAGGCCTTTCCGGCTCGGCATGTGGTGTGATCGCAGGCGACGATACAGATGGTGCTCTTGCGGCCATTGGCGCTGCCTGTTGGCCGCCCGAATCAGAAGGCGCGGCCTTGCACAAAGAAATGGCGTGCGCCTTCCCGTCCGCCTTCACGCGGCCGACATGGGAAAAGCCGAGCCTGCGCAGCTTCCGCGCTCGTAGCGCATTACCGAACAGTCCAAACAGTATCCGGATTGTGAGTAGGACGGAGGACACAGCCAGCACCACAAGCCGGGTCGGCTCGTCGTAACGGTCATAGGGATCGACATACCCGTTGGTATTGTTCCCGGTGATGCTGAAAACGAGGTCTATGGGCAGCAGCAGAAAGGCCGCAAGCCATAGTCCGCTGAACAACGCCCATATCGATCCGAAGAAGAATGCTGGCCAGCACCAGCCTTGCTTGACGGCCTTGTAATCGCCGTCATCGTTCGAGAACAGGTTGAATGATCGCATATCTCCCCCTTTCATGGCGGCGCCTGCGGAGCAGACGCAAGGAAAACACTCATAGGTGTGATTATGGTAAAATGCATCGTAAAAGCGGGATTCACACTTATACGATGTGGTGATGCTGAAGAGAGGTCGGCAACCACGTTTGCGTGGAAGTCGATCCCGATCTTGTCCCGTTAGGTGACGCTGTTAGGCAGTTAAGGAAAGTGCGTGGCCTGACCCAAGAAGATTTGTCCGGGCTGACCGAACTTCACCGCAATCATATAGGCGGGATCGAGCGCGGCGAACGTAACATTACCATCAAGACAATGCTGGCCTTGGCTCGTGCATTGGACGTACAGCCTGCGGAATTGTTTTCGAAATATCGCATTTCGGCGGCCACCCGACCTTAGTCGAGGGAACCTTAGTTCGCCGCCGATTGAGGGCCGCACGATCAAGGTTAAAGCAGCGGTTATTTGTTGAGCCACTGACACGTTGTCCATCCTGTGATCGCGGCGATAATGTTCATCATGTTAGAGGCAAACAGTAATCTGGCTATATTCTGCTCGCAGACAAGAATGTGACATTTGTCAATCAGCCGCGCTCATAATACGATGCCTGAGGGCGGCTCGTTGGCGGACAGGGTTTGGTCGGCGGAGGTCCGAATCGCCTGTTCGATCAGATTCAATAAACTAGCTACACCTGCCCATTGCCGAATGTGGGGCGGTCAAGTTATGAGCGGGCGCAAGGAATGCGCCACGGGTCCGACGTCTCTTGTCGGTATGGCCCATGCCTTATGCGAAGATGCGACTAAAATCGGGGGACATATGGCTGGATTGTTGGACGGCGCGGGCGGCGGCGCAAGCAACTCGCTAAACCGGCTCTACTACGGCGACAATCTCGACATAATGCAGAACAAACTTGGTCTTGAAAGCGTTGATCTGATTTACCTTGATCCACCGTTCAAGTCCGACACCAATTATAACTTAATGTATCGCAATCTGACCGGTAAACCAGTGCCAGAACAGGTTCATGCGTTCGCCGATACGTGGGAATTCGACGCCGAAAAGGAAAGAATTGCACGCGAGATACCTACGCTCATGATCCAACAGGGCATTGACCCTGATGCTGTGCAGTTTTGGACGCTTTGGGTTGATGCACTTAGGAAAACCAATCGCGAACTACTCGCCTATCTAATTTATATGGTGCAGCGAATGCTCTTCATGAAAAGCATTTTGAAACGGACCGGTTCGATTTATCTTCACTGCGACCCGACAGCGAGCCATTATATCAAAGTTATGATGGACGCGATTTTCGGGCATGACAATTTTCGGAATGAAATCATTTGGAAGCGTACTGGATCACATGGGGGATCAAAGCGGTGGGGTCCGGTCCACGATGTCATATTATTTTACACTAAATCATCAAAATACACTTGGAACCGGGTTTTTCAAGAATATGAAAAGTCATACCTTGACGATTTCTACCGCTTTAGTGATGGTAAGGGTCGTTATAGACTAGTCACTTTGACAGGGGCGGGCGTTCGTACGGGAGATTCTGGAAAGCCATGGCGCAATGTTGATCCCACCGCTTCTGGCAGACATTGGGCGGTTCCAATTAAGTCGCTTCAACGTGCATATCCAGACCATGATTTCGCCGGGCTATCAACTCAGGAAAAGCTGGATTTGCTTGATAAGGCTGGCCTTGTGTATTGGCCCCCGCGAGGAAGTGTTCCACAACAAAAGAGATATGCCGATGAGAATCCTGGGGTGCCTGTTCAAGACATTGTGACGGACATCGGACCAGTTTCATCGCAAGCAAATGAACGCCTCGGCTACCCCACGCAAAAGCCCGTGCCGTTGCTTGACCGGATCATTCAGGCATCCAGCAACCCCGGCGACGTAGTGTTCGATCCATTCTGCGGTTGCGGAACGACGATCTATTCTGCCGTAAAGAACGAAAGAAGATGGATTGGATGCGACATTGCTATTTTACCAATACAAATGGTCACAACGCAACTCGCTGAGCGCCATCGCTTGGTCCAAGGAATTCATTTCGAAGTAGATGGTGTTCCAATTAGTGTCGAACAGGCTCGGCATCTCTTTGATAGAAACCCTTATCAATTTCAACAATGGTTTGTTGAGCGTGTTGGTGGATTTCCAATGCAGAAGAAGGTCGCGGATCGCGGCATTGACGGTCGCCTATACTTCCAAACAAATATGAAATTGGAACAGATTATTCTTTCGGTGAAGGGTGGCAAGTTGAAGCCCACCGACGTTCGCGACCTACGGGGTGTCATGGAACGCGAAAAGTGTCCGATTGCTGGTTTCCTTTGTCTCAACGAACCTACGAAGGCCATGCGACAAGAAGCCGAAGATGCGGGCGAATATGAATATATGGGAATCCCATACAAGCGGCTTCAACTGCTGAGCGCGACCGACGTTTTGGAGCGGGGGATGACATTCCATACGCCTACGAAGGTCAGCACGAAGTTCGCGACGGGCCAAGGTTCATTGGCGTTGATGTAGCACAATGCCTGCCTTCAAGCTTGCCTCATCAACTGTAAAACCACTGCTGGTTTACGATCCGTGGCACAATGCGCACCCCATGCTTCCATCAGCTTCCGGCGCTTGTCGAGCATACCGCCCCGCTGATAAGCCCGCTCAACCTCGTTGGGGTTCTGATGCGCCAGTGCCGCTTCCGCCACTTCGCCGGGAAAGTTGGTCTGTTCGGCGACCCATGTGCGGAATGATGACCGGAAGCCGTGAACGGTCACTGGTTCTTCCATCCGCCGCAACACCTTTAACAGGGTCATGTCGGACATGACGCCACCGTTCATGCCGGGGAATACAACATCAGTTCCTTCGCGCCGGACAACCATGGCGCTTCGCAGCACAGACGCGGCTTCGGGCGACAGCGGCACGACATGCTCACGCCGCATCTTCATGTGATCGGCGGGCACCGTCCATAAAGCGTTATCAAGATCGAATTCATCCCATGTCGCCAGCCGCACTTCCTGCGAGCGTGCGGCGGTCAGCACGGCGAACTCCAGTGCAAGGCGTCCCCACACTCCGCCAGTGACACGAAGGCGAGTGAGGAAGGCAGGGACATCGGCATAGGGCATGGAGGGATGATGCTTGCCGCCAGATTGCTTGGGCAGGCCCTTGCCTGCTGCCAGAGCTTTATGCGGGGCTTCGGTGGCTCGCCAGCCACGAGCATGGGCATAATCCAACACGGTGCAAATCCGCTGCTTCACTCGCCGCCCGGTTTCCGGGGTTTTCGTCCACACTTCGGAGATGGCCGCAATGATCTCGCCAGCGGTGATGCTGCCTACCGGCTTGGAACCAAGGGCAGGGAAAGCATAGGTTTTCAGTGTGCTAAGCCACTGGTCCCCATGCTTCTCGTTAGCCCATTGATACTTATGCGCTTCCAGATAGGCATCGGCGGCCTCTTTGAAGGTGACGGTCGCGGCCTTGGCCTTGCGCTTGTCAGCCACCGGATCGAGGCCTTTGATTCGGACGGCCTCGCGCAGCTTCACGGCCTCGATACGGGCGTTGGCCAAAGTCACCAGTTTGGCGGTGCCAATGGTGTAATCGCGCCGTTTTCCTTGATGCTGGATGCGAACGAGCCAAGACGCACCGCCACGCTTATCCACTTTCAGGAATAGGCCGTCACCATCCTGATAGGTGCCGGGCTTGTTCAGAAAAGCCTTCACCTCATTGGCCGTCAATTTCCCCATGCTTCACCTCGCCGGGGCGCATTCCACCACACCCCCCGAAATCCACCACACTTTCCACCACGTTTTATCGTGGTTGCAGGCGAACTTCAACGAACATCGGCGGTCTATGAAAACCAAATTTTCCGCAGAAAACCGTACCTTCCGGCGGCTGTCTATGAACGCTGGCGAATGGGTAAATGGCGGAGCGGGAGGGATTCGAACCCTCGATACGCTTTTGACGTATACTCACTTTCCAGGCGAGCGCCTTCGACCACTCGGCCACCGCTCCGCATTGCACTGGAGGCGGCTCCCTATCGTGCGTCGGCGCGCTAGGCAAGGGGATGCTTTACTTTCCTTTCCATCCCATGCTTGATCGCGCCATGCCAATCCGCTCCCTCGCTTTCACGGCCGCGCTTTTCCTGTCTTCCCCGGCGCTTGCCGCCGATGCGCCCGCCACCCCCTCCGCCATAGTGGCGCAGGCCCCCGCAGGCGCTTGGCGGCCGATCGCGCCCGACGCGCTGCTGGTCATGACGGTCGAGGGCGGCAAGCGGGTCGTCATCCAGCTCGCGCCCGATTTCGCGCCTGCCCATGTCGCCAATATCCGCGCGCTCGCCCGGGCGGGCTGGTGGGACGGGGAAAGCGTCTACCGCGTGCAGGACAATTATGTCGCCCAATGGGGCGACGCGACGGAGAAGAAGGCCCTGCCCCCCGGCATCGCCGCGAACATCGTGCCCGACTATGTCCGCCCGCTCGCCACGCTCAAGGGCGCCGCCGTGCCCTTGCCCTATCCGGACGCCTATGCCCCGCGCACCGGCTTCATCGACGGCTGGCCGGTGGCGATGGACGAGACGTCGGCCTGGCTGCCCCATTGCTACGCCATGGTCGGCGTGGCGCGGAACCTGTCCCCGGACGCGGGGACCGGAGCGGAACTCTACGCCGTGATCGGCCAGGCCCCGCGCCAGCTCGACCGCAACATCGCGCTGGTCGGCCGGGTGATAGAGGGCATCGGCCTGCTTGCCAGCCTGCCGCGCGGATCGGGCGACCTCGGCTTCTATGCGGCGGGGGAAAGGCGCCTGCCCATCCTTTCCGTCCGCCTCGCCAGCGACCTGCCGGAGGCGCAGCGGCCGCGTTACCAGGCGATGGACGTGGGATCGCGTAGCTTCGCCGATTATCTTCGCCTGCGGGCCAACCGGAAAGACGATTTCTACGAACGGCCCGCCGGCGGCGTCGACCTCTGCAACGCGCCGGTGCCGGTCCGGCAGGCGCCCTGAGCGCGCCGTTTCGCCGACACGGGCAAAATGCCGGAACGATGCCTATCTAACGGACATTACACCCCCGCCGGCAATGATGGAGAAGATGGTCATGATCGTAGGCACCGTCAGGGAGATCAAGAATCACGAATATCGCGTCGGCCTGACGCCGGAGAGCGTGCATGAGCTGACCGCCCACGGCCATCGCGTGCTGGTGGAAAGCGGCGCGGGGGAGGGGATCGGCGCGCATGACGGCCTCTACGCCCGCGCCGGGGCGGAGATCGTCGAAGACCCCGCCGCCGTCTTCGCCGCGGCGGAGATGATCGTGAAGGTCAAGGAACCCCAGCCGGAGGAACGCGCCCTGCTGCGCCCCGGCCAGATCCTCTACACCTATCTGCACCTCGCCCCCGATCCTGACCAGACGCGGGATCTGATGGCGTCGGGCGCGGTCTGCATCGCCTATGAGACGGTGACGGACGCCCATGGCGGCCTGCCGCTGCTCAAGCCGATGAGCCAGGTCGCCGGGCGCATGGCGATCCAGGCGGGCGCCACCGCTCTGGAAAAGGCCAATGGCGGGCGCGGCGTGCTGCTGGGCGGGGTGCCCGGCGTCCTGCCGGCGAAGGTGGCGGTGATCGGCGGCGGCGTGGTCGGCTTCAACGCGGCGCAGATGGCGGCGGGCCTGGGCGCGGACGTCACCATCCTGGACCGCAGCCCGGAAGTGCTGGAGCGGCTGGGCATCCATTTCGAGGCGCGGGCGAAGACGCGCTTTTCCAACCGCGCCAACCTGGCCGAATGCGTGGCGGAGGCGGACCTGGTGATCGGCGCGGTGCTGATCCCCGGCGCCGCCGCGCCCAAGCTGGTGTCGGCGGATATGCTCAAGACCATGAAGAAGGGCGCGGTGCTGGTCGACGTGGCGATCGACCAGGGCGGCTGCTTCGAAACCAGCCACCCCACCACCCATGACGACCCGACCTATATCGTGGAGGGCATCGTCCATTATTGCGTCGCCAACATGCCCGGCGCCGTGGCGCGGACCAGCACCTATGCGCTCAACAACGTGACCCTGCCCCACGCGCTGCGGATCGCCGACCTGGGGTGGAAGGAAGCGATGCGGGCGGACCCGCATCTGCTGGACGGGCTGAACGTGTGGAACGGGCAGATCGCCTATCGCGCCGTGGCGGAGGCGCTGAACCTGCCCCATATCCCTGCGGAACAGGCGATCGGATAACGGCCGGGCCGGCGTCTTATTGCCAGTTGCGGACATCATTTACCGTCACCCCGGACTTGATCCGGGGTCCCGCTGCCTTGGGCTGGGCGTGCACTCGGAAAGAAAGCGGGACCCCGGGTCAGGCCCGGGGTGACGAATTGGGGAACGTCCGCTTCACCCCCATCGCCTCCCACAATATTGCACCCCCCTTTGCGGGTTCCCCGACTTCGTTCGTCTTGGGAAGAAGCGGGGCAGTTGATCGTCCCCGCCCGTTATATTCCGCCGCAGAGAGGCATGGGTTTCCAAAATGGTCGATTGCACAGCTTCCGCCGCCTTGATCCATCGGGGCATATTCCTCCATAACGCCGCCCGCACGGCACCGACAGGGGAGCAGCGCTGATGCATGGTGACCTGACGACCTGGCTGGTGCCGCTGGTCGCGATGCTGGGGGCGGGCCTGTTCGCCGGTTTCGCGGCGGGGATTTTCGGGATCGGCGGCGGCTTCGTGGTGGTGCCCGCGCTGTTCGTGGTTCTGCCGCTGCTGGGCGGCACGCATGAGGCCATCGCCCATGTCGCCATCGGCACGTCGGCGGCGACGATCATCGTCACGTCGATCCGCTCGCTGCTCGCCCATGCCAAGCGCGGCGCGGTGGAATTCGAGATACTCAAGACCTGGGCGCCGTGGATCATCCTGGGCGACGGCGTCGGCGTGCTGCTGGCCGGCCGGGTCGACGGGCACATATTGACCATGATCTTCGCGGTCGGCGTGTTCCTGATGTCGCTCAACTTCCTGCTGCCCAAGGTCGGCGGCAAGGTGATCAGCGACACCATGCCGTCCGGCATCGCCCGCGTCGGCATCGCCGGCGGCCTGGGCACCTTTTCTGCGCTGCTGGGCATCGGCGGCGGCACCATCGCCATCATGGTGATGACGCTGTGCGGCCGTTCGATCCACCGCGCCATCGCCACCGCGTCGGGCATCGGCACGCTCATCGCCATTCCCAGCGCCATCGGCTTCGCGCTGATCGGCCTCAAGGAAGGCGGCCTGCCCTGGGGTTCGCTGGGCTATGTCAACATTCCCGCGACGCTGGCCATCGCCTCCATGTCCGTGCTCACCGCGCCGCTGGGCGTCGCCGTCGCGCACGCCATGCCCGCCGCCCCGCTCAAGAAGATCTTTGGCGTCTATCTGGTGATCATCGCCTTCGTCATGTTCCGCAACGCCATGAAGATGTGAATTCCCCGGCCCATGGCCCCTGCACGGGCCATGGGCGGGATTTTTCCGTAACATACTGATTTCAATGGATTTCTGTTCGATCCGTCCTTTCCGCCGGTCGCCGGGGGGATGCGTTTCGTCCATTCTGCACAACCGTTCATGCGCAAAATCCCGCTCCTCGCACGTTGAACCCGGCATCGGGACGAGGAAGAGGAGAAGAGACATGAAACGCTCGACCATCGCCGGCGCCCTTGCCATGATCGCAATGGCGCCGCTTTCCGCAACGGCCATGCCCCATGGCGCGATGAGCTATGAGGAAAGGCTCGCCGCCATGGAGGACGACATGACCCTGCCCGCGCCGATCGCGGGCGTGCAGAACAAATATTGGTTCAACTATCGCACCGATGTGGCCGAAGCCCGCAAGGAACTGGCCCACGACCTGCGCCACGCCACCGATGCGGAGGATGAGCGCGACGCCTGGGACGAATATCGCACGGAACTGGCGGACGCCCGCCGCGACTATGCGAAGGAAATGCGGGAAAAGGGCTATCGCGGCGGACAGGTGCGCGTCCACGGCTCCGGCCGCTGACGATGCAGGGCGGAGGATGGGGCGGCCGCAAGGCCCGCGTCACGCCGCCTCATCCTCCGGCATGACATCCACCATCACCTGCACGCTCTGCCCCGCGCCGCCGACGAACAGCCCGTCCATCGGCGCGACATCGGCATAATCGCGCCCCATGGCGACGAACAGATGCCCCTCGCCGGCGATCACCCCATTGGTCGGATCGAAGCCGATCCAGCCCCGCGCCGGGCCGCACCACAGCATCGCCCAGGCATGCATGGCGTCCGCACCCACCAGCCGCGCCATGCCCGGCGGCGGATCGGTGCGCAGATAGCCGCTGACATAGGCGGCGGGCAGCCCGAACCAGCGCAAGGCCGCCACCATCACATGGGCGAAGTCCTGGCACACCCCATGGCGCGCCGCAAAGGCCTCCGCCACCGGCGTCGCCGCATCGGTCGCCCCGCTCACATAGGCGAATTCCCCCTTGATCCGCCGCGCCAGTTCCAGCGCCGCCTCGACCACCGGCCGCCCGGACGCCATCAGGTCCGCCGCCCAGGCGCCGATCTCCGCCACCAGCGGCACGCGCGGCGAGGCATGGAGATAATGCGCCGGTCCCGCCGGTCCCATGTCCCGCGCCGCCAGCGCCGCCGCCGCCACCGCGCCCACGGTGGGATCGTCTTCGCGCGCTTCCGCCGCCGGCCCGCCCTGCACCCCGGCGCGAAAGCTGCTGTCGATGCTGATCCGGCAAAGCGGGCTGTCGATCTCCAGCCGCGCCACATTGACCGGCCACGCCCCCGGCCGCGATTCGATGGAGGCGGGCGCGGGATCGACCGCCAGATGATAGTCCGACGTCCACTGCCCCGGCCACGGCGCGGGCCGCAGCCGCAGGTTCAGGCGCGCCAACTGCACCGGCGCATCATAATGCACGATGGTCTGGTGCCGGATGCGGTAGATCATGACAGCAGGCTGCCGCCCTCGCTCCTCTCCTTGCGCCGTTGCAGGAAATAACGCTGCCCGATGGCGTCCGACAGGCCGAGCAAGCGGCTTTCCGCATCCGCCAGATCGGCCATGCCCAGCATGTCTCCGGTCATCGGCGCCAGCCGCGCCGCCAGCATCGCCGCCAGCCTTTGCGGCTCCTCCGGCATGCCGTCGCCATGCAGTGTCGGCAGCGCGGCGACATGCTCCGCCAGCCTTTGCGCCTGGTAGAGGATGGAACGCGGATTATGCGGCTCCAGCGCCACCAGGTCGCGCACCGGCGCCAGCGCCGGCCCGGCCAGATAGCGGTTGCGATAGCTGATCTGGCTGTCGTTGAGGTCCAGCAGCACGGTCAGGTCGTCGGCCGAAGCCCCGTCGCCCGCGAACAGCATGGCGAGGCGGCAACCGTTGATCGCCCGCTCCATCCGCCGCCCCATGTCGTGGAAGCGCCACCCCTCGGTCCGCCCCATATTCTCCGCCGCCAGTCCCGAAAGCGCCGAAATCCGCTCGATCATGCGGGAGGACGCTTCCAGCAGCGTTTCCGTCACCCCGCCGTCGAAATCGGGCAGGGGCAACCGCACCAGCCGCCAATAATCCACCGCCAGCCGGTCTCGCAGCCCTTCGCCGATGCCCGCCACCGCCGCCAGCAGGGCGCGCACGCTGCCCGGCTGCGCGCCGTCGCCCAGCGCCTGCGCGCAGAGCGGCCCGACGGCACCGGCAGTCCCCGGAATCGCGCCCCACAGCGCCAACTGCCCCATCAGCCGGTCCATGGTGGGCGACCCGACCGCCGGACCCAGATCGGCCTCGATGGACCCGCCGACAATCGCCCGGATCACCCGCGCCGTCATCTCCATGCGCTCGATATAGCGGCCCAGCCAGTAGAGATTGTCCGCCGCCTTGGCGGGCAGCATGCCGCCCACCCGGCGGATCGCCGGGGCCGCCGCCATCAGCCCGTCCCGCGGCACCGGCCTGGCGTCCAGCACGCACATGTCCGCCGACAGGTCGCCTTCGCCCATCAGCGCGGCGCGAATGTCGCCATGCGCCGCCAGCCGCGCAAAGGCGCCCGGCATGATCCGCCACTGGCCCAGATCGTCCCGCGCCACGAAGACCCGCAGGGTGAAGGGCAGGGGGGTCAGCTTGCCGTTCACGATGGCGGGCGTGGTCGACAGCCGCACCACTTCCTGCCCGACATAGTCCATCGGCCGCCGCGCCATCGCCTCCAGCAACGCCGCCCGCTGCTTCGCGTCCAGCCCCGATCCGGGCAGGAATCGCGTCCCCGTCAATCCCGCCACGTCCCGGTCGAAGGCGGACCCCACCACCAACTCGTCCATCGCGTCGGCCACATGCGCCCGCTCGGCCGCCTGCCCGCACCACCATGTCGCGATATTGGGCAGGATGAGGTCCGCGCCCAGCACCTCCCGCGCCAGCCCCGGCAGGAAGGCCGCCATCGCCCGCGATTCGATCACGCCCACGCCCGGCCAGTTGGCCAGCATCAGCCCGCCCTTCACGCAGGCGTCGAACAGGTCGGGCACGCCGATGCGCGATTCCGCGTCGAACGCCAGCGGATCGAGGAAACGGCTGTCCATCCAGCGCCACAGCCCGTCGACCCGCTTCAGCCCCTGGATCGTCCGCACGAACAATTGCCCGTCCGACACGATCAGGTCGTCACCCTCGACCAGCAACAGCCCCAGATAGCGCGCCAGATGCGCCTGCTCGGCATAGCTCTGGTTGAAGCGGCCCGGCGACAGCAGCCCGATGCGCGGATCGCTCCGCTCGCAATCCGCCGCCAGCCCGCGCCGCAGGTCGCTCAGGAACGGCGCCAGCCGCCGCGCGTTGAGCGCCCCCAGCAAATCCCCGGTCGCCCGCGACAGTGCCAGCCGGTTCTCCAGCGCATAGCCGACCCCCACCGGCGTCCTCACCCGGTCGGCCAGCACGCGCCATTCCCCGTCCGGTCCCCGCGCCAGGTCGGCGGCGTAGAAATGGACGAAATGCCCGTGCGGCGGCGGCGCGCCGGTCATCACGCGCCAATGATGCGGACTGCCGGTGATCACGCTGGCGGGCAGCTTCCCGTCGCGCACCAGCGATTGCGTGCTGTAGATGTCGCTGATGACCCGCTCCAGCAACTGCGCCCGCTGGACGAGGCCCTGCTCGATATGCGTCCATTCCCGCGCCCCGATCAGCAGCGGAACGGGGCTGAGCGGCCAGGGCCTTTCCTGCTGGTCCCCGGTCAGCCGGAAGGCGAGGCCCAGATCGACCGCCTGCCGCTCGACATTGCCGGCCAGCGCCGCCGGATCGCCCTGCGCCTGCGCCGACAGCCGGTCCAGCATCGCCCGCCAGTGCCCGGCCATCTCCGCGCTCGCCCCGGCGAACAGGTCGCCCTCCGGCGCCCACGCCAGATAGGCGTCGGCCCAACCGGCGGCATCCATGACAGGGGCGCTCGCCACGGTCATGGATGCCGGAAACGCAGGTCCAGCGTCATCGGAAATTCGCTCGTAGCCTCGGCGGGCGGCATGTCGACCGGCCCCGGCGTATGGCCATGGTCCTGGAACCGCGCCTTGCGCCGCGCCTCCGCCTCATAGGCGTTGATCGGCAGCGTGTCGTAATTGCGCCCGCCCGGATGCGCGACATGATAGACGCAGCCGCCCAGCGACCGCCCGCTCCAGCTATCCAGCACGTCGAAGGTCAGCGGCGCGTTGACCGGCAGGGCAGGGTGCAGGCAGGCGGCGGGCGCCCATGCCTTGTACCGCACGCCGCCCACCGCCTCGCCCGGCACGGCGGTCGGCGTCATCGGCACGCGCCGCCCGTTGCAGGCGATCACATGCCGCCCGGCGACCAGGCCCGTCGCCCGCACCTGCAAACGCTCGGTCGAACTGTCGACATAGCGCACGGTCCCGCCAATGGCCCCGGTCTCGCCCAGCACGTTCCACGGCTCCAGCGCGTGGCTGATCTCCAGCCCCACGCCGCCCGCATCCACTGCGCCATGCACCGGAAAACGGAACTGCCGCTGCGCCTCGAACCAGTTGGGATCGAACGCGTAACCCGCCCCGCGCAGGTCGCCCAGCACCTCCAGGAAATCCGCCCAGACGAAATGCGGCAGCATGAAGCGGTCGTGCAAGGCCGTCCCCCAGCGCACCAGACCGCCCTGCTGCGGTTGCCGCCAGAACCAGGCCGTCAGCGCCCGCAGCAGCAATTGCTGGACAAGGCTCATCCTGGGTTCCGGCGGCATTTCGAATCCCCGAAACTCCAGCAGACCCAGCCGCCCGGTCGGCCCGTCGGGGGAGAACATCTTGTCGATGCATATCTCGGTGCGATGGGTGTTGCCCGTCACGTCGACCAGCAGGTTGCGGAACAGCCGGTCCACCAGCCAGGGCGGCGGCGCATCCCCTTCGCCCGGCGCGGGAACCTGCGCCAGCGCGATCTCCAGCTCATACAGCCCGTCATGCCGCGCCTCGTCGATGCGCGGCGCCTGGCTGGTCGGCCCGATGCACAGCCCCGAAAACAGATAGGACAGCGAAGGATGCCGCTGCCAATAGAGCACAAAACTCTTCAGCAGGTCGGGCCGCCGGATGAAGGGCGAATCGTTCAGGCTCGGCCCGCCCAGCACGATATGATTGCCGCCCCCGGTCCCCACCGACCGCCCGTCGACCATGAACTTGTCGGCGGTAAGGTCGCAGGTCCGCGCCAGCGCATAGAGCCGCTCGGTGATCTCCACCGTCTCGGCCCAGCTTGACGAAGGCTGGATATTCACCTCGATCACGCCGGGATCGGGCGTGGCCTTCAACACCTGCAGGCGCGGATCGGGCGGCGGCGCATAGCCCTCTATCCGCACCGGAATCCGCATCGCCTCCGCCGCGCCCTCGACCTCGGCGACCAGTTCCAGATAATCCTCCAGCGCCTCCACCGGCGGCAGGAAGACGGACAGGAAATGCCCCCTCGGCTCCACCGTCACGGCGGTGCGCACCGCCCCCTCGATAGGGACTTGCTCGACCCGATCCTGCGCCACGGCCCCGCCCGGCGCGCCGGGAACCCGCTGCACCGGCTGCGCCCGCACCTCGTCCACCGTCGCCCGGAAATCCGGCAAGGGCCCTCGCGGCTCGCTGGGGTCGCGGGGATGGATATAGGGAAAGGCCGCCTCCGGCACATGCGGCAAAGACCCCAGGGGCAGGCGATAGCCCAGGGCCGAATCCCCCGGCACCGCGAACAGCCGCCCGCGCCGCAATTGCCAAATCTCGCTCTGCCAGCGCGGCGTCGCGGCCTGAGCCTGCCACCGCTGCACCGGCAGCACATAGCCCACCGGCTGGTCCAGCCCCCGCTCGAACGCCCGCACCATCCGCGCTCGCGCCTCCGGATCGCTGATCTTGGGATCGTCGGGAGAGGTGTTGACCGGCAGGTCCGCCTCCTTGACCGCCCACACCGCCGGGTCTTCATAAACCGGCTGGATATGATCGGTGGAAAAGCCCATCGCCCCCGCCATATGCGCGATGAAGGCCTGCGCATCCTCCGCCGTCACCGCCCGCGCGCCCTCCGGCGCGACCTCATCCGCGATCAGCCCGGCATCCCGCCAGATCGGCACCCCGTCCTGCCGCCAATAGACCGCATAGGCCCAGCGCGGCAGGCTCTCGCCCGGATACCATTTGCCCTGCCCATGATGCAGCATCCCGCCCGGCGCGAAGGCTTCCCGCAGCCCCCGGATCAGCCGGTCGGCATAACCCGCCTTGGTCGGCCCCACGGCATCGCCGTTCCACTCGCCCGCATCGCCGCCATTCTCCGCCACGAAGGTCGGCTCGCCCCCGGTCGTCAGCCGCACGTCCTGCGCCTGCAAATCGGCATCCACCTGCGCGCCCAGCGCCATCACCGCATCCCAGCGCGCATCGGTGAAGGGCTTGGTGATGCGCACCGCCTCGGCAATGCGGCTCACCCCCATGGAGAAGTGAAAATCCACCTCCGCCGGTTCGGCCATGCCGCTGATCGGCGCGGCGGACCGATAATGCGGCGTCGCGCAGAGCGGAATATGCCCCTCTCCGGCGAACATCCCCGACGTCGCGTCCAGCGCCACCCAACCCGCGCCCGGCACATAGGCCTCCGCCCAGGCATGCAGGTCGACCACGTCCTGGCTGACCCCCTTCGGCCCTTCCAAAGGCTCGACATCGGCCACCAACTGGATCGAATAACCCGACACGAACCGCGCCGCAAAGCCCAGCCGCCGCAGCAACTGCACCAGCAGCCAGGCCGAATCCCGGCACGACCCGGTGCCGATCTCCAGCGTCTCCTCCGGCGCCTGCACCCCGGCCTCCATCCGGATCACATAGCCGACCTGGTTCTGAAGCTGCCGGTTCACCTCGACCAGGAAATCGATCGTCCGCCCCTCATACCCCCTGTGGCTTTCCACCAGGGCCTTGAACAGCGGCCCCTGATCCTCCAGGTCGAAATAGGCGGCAAGGTCGGTCTTCAACTGCTCGTCATAGGCGAAGGGATAGTCCTCCGCATAAGGCTCCACGAAGAAGTCGAAGGGATTGATGATGTCGAGATCGGCCAGCAGGTCGACCTCGACCGAGAAACGGTCGACCGGATCGGGAAAGACGACCCGCGCCAGCCAATTGCCGTGCGGGTCCTGCTGCCAGTTCAGGAAATGCCCGGACGGTTCGATCTTCAACGCATAGTTGGGGATTTTCGTGCGGCTATGCGGCGCGGGCCGCAACCGGATCACCTGCGGCCCAAGGCGGATCGGCTGGCTGTAGCGATAGGATGTCAGGTGGTGGAGCGCGGCCTTCAGCATGAAAGCGATGAAACGCCACCCCCTGCTGCAATGCAATATGTAATCGTTTCAGGATCAAAGAATCTGGCGTTTCTGCCTTTCGTCACCCTCTGCCTCCCTTTCGTCACCCCGGGCTTCCGCTTTCTTCGCCGCCAGCGTCCAGCCCTCAAGAAGCGGAACCACGGGGTAAGGCCGGGTGACGGGGAACGTCTTTCGCCATCCCCGCCAAACCCAACTCTCAAGGCGCCAAATCCACCCGCTCCGCATCCGGCATGATCGCATCGACCAGCAGCGACCTGTGGCAGGCCCCCGCATCCCGCTCGAAGCACAACAGCGCCACGGCCTGCTCCCCGGCCATCTCCACCAGTTGCGCCGCCTGCACCATCGCTTCGGGCAGTTCCAACTGCCCCGCGTAAATCTCCGCCAGCCGCCGGTGCTGCCCCTTGCGCGCCGCCTCCCGCCCGGCGGCGGGCGTCCCCAGCGCCTTCAACCCGACATAGCCGATCCCGGCCTCCCGCAGCCCGGCGGCGAGGATATTCTTGGAAAAGCCCGGCCGCCGCGACAGCGGCACCGCCCGCACGTCGGCCAGCATCGTGACGCCCGCCGCGCGCAGGGCGGCGATCACCTCGTCCTGCGTCGCGCCCTCATAACCGATGGTGAAGATTCGCATGCCCGACAGGATACCGTGTTCCTGCGAAGGCAGGAACCCAGTTGAAGCGGTGGGGCTGGGTTCCTGCCGTCGCAGGAACACGAAGCGGCGAAAGCTACTCGTCTCCCCCGGCCCGTTCCATCATCTCCATGAAGTCCCGCGCCGCGTCCCGGTCCGCCGGGTCCTCGAACGCCTCGTCCAGATCGGGCGCCGCCCCCAGCAGGAACATCAGCGACCACAGCGCGAACCGCCGCCGCCCGTCCGTCTCCAGCCCGAAATCCACCCGCATGCGCTCCAGCCCCGCTTCCAGGGCATCAGGCGTCAGCGCGTCCACATCCCGCACCCCGAAATAGCGGTGCAACTGATCGTCGAAATTCATGCCGCCACCGTTTCCGGCAAGCCCCAGTCGATCGCCCCGCGCCCCTTCTCCTCCAGAAAGGCGTTGGCCTGCGAAAAATGCCTGCACCCCAGAAAGCCGTTATGCGCCGAAAGGGGGGAGGGGTGCGCCGCCTTCAGCACCAGATGCCGCGTGCGGTCCACAAATTCCGCCTTGCGCTGCGCATAGCTGCCCCACAGCAGGAACACGACGGGCTCGTTCTTCTGGTTGACCAGCCGGATGATGGCGTCGGTGAACTGCTCCCAGCCGCGCTTCTGGTGCGACGCGGCCTTGCCCATCTCCACCGTCAGCACGCTGTTCAGCAGCAGCACGCCCTGCCGCGCCCAATGTTCCAGGAAACCGTGGCGCGGCGGCCGCAGGCCGAGGTCGCTCTGCAATTCCTTGTAGATATTGACCAGCGATGGCGGCGTCCGCACGCCCGGCTTCACGCTGAAGCACAGCCCATGCGCCTGCCCCTCGCCATGATAGGGGTCCTGCCCCAGCACCACCACCTTCACCTTGTCCAGCGGCGTCAGATCCAGCGCCCGGAAATATTCGCTGCCCTTGGGGAAGATGCGCTTGCCCTGACGCTTCTCCTCCTCAAGAAAGCGCTTCAGCCC
This sequence comes from Sphingobium sp. TA15, assembly GCF_037101235.1. Lineage (NCBI taxonomy): Bacteria > Pseudomonadati > Pseudomonadota > Alphaproteobacteria > Sphingomonadales > Sphingobiaceae > Sphingobium > Sphingobium sp. TA15. The sequence continues at coordinate 2,402,931 of NZ_AP025355.1, read as the reverse complement.
CTGCATATAGGGGCTTTCGAATTCGCCGAGCAGCGGGGCGCGCCAGCTCTCGTCCAGCCTGATGGTGTCGCTCATGGCCCGGCGTGATGAACCGCCGGGCGATCCGCTGTCAACAATGCTTGGCCGGCCCCTTGCCCTTCTCCGGCGAATCGGGAAAATAGGCGGGATGCCGCGCCTTCGCACCAAGCTGATCGCCTTTCTGGGCCTGTTCCTGGCCCCGCTGCCCACTGCCGACGCCTTCGGCCCGACGCCCAATCCGGTCCAGCACAGCGCCGAATCCCGCCTGATGGCCGAATTCGCCCGTTTCGCGACGCTGACCGACGGCACCGTCGGCATCGCCGTGCGCGACCTCGGCACCGGGGAGACGCTGGCCTATAATGGCGACACGCTGTTCCCCATGGCCAGCACCTACAAGCTGGCGGTGGCGGCCAAGATCCTCTCGCTGCTGGACGCGGGCAGCCTCAGCCTCGACGAACCGCTCATGCGCCTCGGCCGCCCGCTGCCGGTGCGCACCCTGATCGACATGAGCCTGACGCTCAGCGACAATGAGGCGACCGACGCCCTCGTCGCCCGCGCCGGCGGGCCGCAGGCGGTGAACGACTGGGTCCGCGCCGCCGGGATCAAGGGGCTGCGCGTCGACAGCAACACCCGCGACCTGCTCGCCCGCGCCAAGGTGGTCGGCACGGGCTATGGCGATGAAGCGGCGCTGGAATCCGGCCTCTCCGCCGCGCAGCGCGACGCCCGCGACATGCCCAATCTGGGCTTCGCCGCCGACCCGCGCGACACCGCCACGCCGCGCGCGATGGACGACCTGCTCGCCGCGATCCGCCTGGGCAGGGTGCTGCGGCCCCAGACGACGGCGCTGATGCTATCGATCATGGAACGCTGCAAGACGGGCAAGGCCCGGCTGCGCGCCATGCTGCCGCCGGGCACGCGCATCGCGCACAAGACCGGGACGCTGAACGGCCTCGGCAACGACGCGGGCATCGTCACGCTGCCCGATGGCCGCATGTTCGTCATCTCGGTCTTCGTGATGAAGGACCATATGGGCCATGAACTGCGCGACCGCATCATGGCCGAAGCGGCGCGGGCCGCTTATGATTATTTCCTGTTCGCCCCCGATCGGCACACGGCCTGACGCATCCACCTTAACTTCCATCCCGTTTCCCGATAGGCTCGCGGACACAGGCAGGAGGGACTGGGGCAGGAGGGGATGCGATGGACGACAAGACGGCGGCGTTCCGCGACTTTTGGCCCTATTATCTCCAGGAACATGCCCATGCGGGCACGCGGGCGATGCACTATGCCGGCACCAGCCTGGTCGTGCTGCTGATCGCCGCGCTGCCGGTCGCGGGGAAATGGTGGATGATCCCGGCCATGCCGCTGGCAGGCTATGGCTTCGCCTGGATCGGCCACAGCCTGATCGAACATAACCGCCCGGCGACCTTCCGCTATCCCTTCTGGTCGCTGCGGGCCGATTTCGTGATGTGGTTCCGCTTCCTGACCGGAAGAATGGGCCGCGACCTGAAACGCGCCGGCGTCCGCCCCGACGGCAGCATAGACCCCGCCCTGCGCCGCGAACTGTAGCACCCTGCTCCCGCCTTCGCAGGAACGCCATACTCCTCCCACCACGCTTGACCCCCACCGCCGCTCTGCCAAAAGGGGGCCCGCAATGGCCCTCACAGCCCACTTCGCCCGCCTGCCCGACCTGGCGAGCCTCGCCCCCCGCTGGCAGGCGCTGGAGTCCCGCGCCGCCGCCAGCTTCTTCCTCGGCTGGGCCTGGACCGGCGCCTGGCTGGAAAGCTACGCCGTCCAGCCCGAACTGCTCGCCGTCACCGACGCGCAGGGCCGGGACGTCGCGCTCGCCCTCTTCGGTCACAGCATGCAGCCCCGCCTGCTGGGCCGCAGCGCCACCCTGTCGCTCAACCAGTCCGGCGACCCCGGCGCCGACCGGCCCTTCATCGAATATAACGGCCTGCTGGCCGCGAAGGGCTGGGAAGAGGAGGCCACGCAGGCCGCTCTCCAGGCCCTGCAAGACCGCAACGACTGGCGCACCCTGCGCCTCGATGGCATCGCCCCCGACTCGCCGCTCCTGACAATCCCCGCCCGCCGCAAGACCCGCCTCGACCGCTCCCCGGTCTATCAGGTCGACCTCGCCGCCGTCCGCGCCGCCGACTATCTGTCGCTGCTCAGTTCCAACAGTCGCGGCCAGATCCGCCGCGCCCTCAAGGACCATGATGGCACGCTCCCGGCCATCGCCAAGGCTGCCCCAGCCGACATCGAACCCTGGCTCGCCGAAATGCAGGCCCTCAACACCGGCCGCCATGCCGACAATGCCTGGGACGACCCCGCCTTCCGCCGCTTCGCCGCCGCCCTCGCAAGCCGCGACGAAAAGGTCGAACTGCTGCGCCTGACCGACAGCGGCGGAACCGTCGGCCTGCTCCTCAACTTCCTCCACGACGGCACGGCGATGAACTACCAGTCCGCCTTCGCCGCCCCCCGCGCGCCGAAGGACAAGCCCGGCCTGCTCTGCCACGCCGCCGCCGTCGCCCATTATGCGGAACGCGGCCTCGCGCTCTACTCGCTGCTCGCGGGCAAGGACCGCTACAAGCAGAGCCTCGCCACCCGCGAGGAAGCCCTGGAATGGTGGCAGGTCGACCGCTTCAGCCCCCGCCTCGAAGCCGAAGCCGCCTTGCGCAAGCTGTTCAGACGCCCAGCTTCCGCATGATGCGGTAGGCGATCCGCCGCATCCCCTGCGCCTCCGGTCTCGCACCGATCCGCCCGACCGGCAGCCCGCGCCGCCGCAGCAGCGCGTTCAGGCTGTGCAACTCGCCCTCCGCCACGCTCCGCTCCGACCGCCAGGTGACGGACAGGCTGACCGAAACGACAGGGCCATTCTCCACGAAATGCGGCGCCTTGACCGGCACATGGATCGCATCGCCCGGCAACAGCGTCACCGCCATGCCCCGCTCGCGAAACCCGTCCCGCCAGTCCAGATTGCGATGCCCGCCCGCATGGAAGGCCTCGCTCTGCACCGCAGGCACCAGTTCCTCGTCGCCCGCCGGAAAGACCGTCATCGTCTTCTCGCCCCGGATCTGGAGCAGGATATTATGCTCCGGGTCCATGTGGAACGGCGTCACGCTGCTGGGCGAGGACAGGAAGATGAACGCCTCCCGATGCAGCATCGGCCCGGTCTCCCGCTCCACCAGCGGCGCCAGTTCGGCCAGCGCCCGATCCAGCAGCGCGCCATAGGCCGCATCCCGCTCGACATTCTTCAGCACCGCCCAACTGCCGTTGGTCTCTATGGTCCGGATCGTCTCGCCCAGCGTCAGCCCGTTGGACGGCGTATCCTCCGCCCGCACGCCTAAGGGCAGCTTCCCCAGATTATACTCCACGGACTCGGCCGGCATCCGCTCCGCCAGCCCGGCCAGAGCCTCCAGCGTCAGCAGATCATGCCCCGCCAGCCCATGGCTCAACTTCGCTGCCCTGTCCGGATAAGCCGCCGCGAAGGCTGCCCGCGCCTCTTCCGGAAACACCGCCGCCTCGATGGCGCTCACCGCGTTCATATCTGCCCCTTCAACCTCTGCCCCAGCGCCTCGACGCCATTGGCCAGCGCAAAGGCGACGCTTCGCCCGGCGCCCCGCAGGGCGATGCGATATTGCGTGATCGTCCGCCGCTCGCCCCACAGGCTGTCGATCATCGGATGGTCCGCCGCCGCGCAGCTATCCATCCAGCCGATGGCGGGATCGCCCAGCACCGCCTGCAAATTGGCGATCTCGATCAGCACCCCCGGCGAAAAGCGCCCCAGCGCCTCGTCAAAGGCGATCTTGAAGGAAAAGGCCCCTTCGCCATGCCGGAAATTGACCAGCATCGCGATCGCCCGCCCATCCAGGTCCATGCGCAGGAAATGCAGCCGCCTGTTCTCGAAAGCCGCCGCGCAGGCCGCCCGGAAGAAAGCCGCATCCTCATCCCTGCAGGCCAGCGCCGATCCTTCGGCCCCCTTCCAGCCCGCGGCCTCCAGCGCCAGAAATTCCCCGCACCACGCGGCCAGCTCCGCCCCGTCGACCAGCAGCCTGCTCTCGACCGTGCCCAGTTCGGCCAGCCGCTTCTGCAGGCGCCGCAATTCCTTGCGCTTCTTGGCCCGCACATGGGTTTCCCAATAGGCGTCCGCATCCAGTTCCGACCGCAGCATCGCCCGGTCGTAGCGATGCACCTCCCGCCGCCCGCGCCGCTGCTCAACGCACAGCGCCTCCAGCGCCGCCGCATTCGCCCCCGCCGCGTCCAGCCCGCGCAGATGCAGGAAGCCCGGCGCCCAGTCCGCCCCGTCCAACTGCCCCAGCAATTCCCGCCACGCCGCCACTTCCTCGCCCCGCCGGATCAGCGGCGCGCCGAAGAAGCAATGATCGTGCATCCAGTTGGCGACGCAGCGCAGCGGCAACCGCCCATGCCGCGCCGCGACGACCACGGGCATCAGCCCGATCAGTTCCCCGTCCCGCTGCGCCTCCAGCACGCGGACCGTCGCGCCATCCGCCAGATGATCCAGCGCCGCGCACAGCATTTCGGGCATGTAGAAGGCATTGGCCTCGGCCGCCGCGTCCGCCAGCGCGGCCCAGCGCGCCGGCGCATGGGCGCGCGCGTTCGCCATTGCAGGATGGGAAGCCATGTCCATGCTCCAGGCCATATCCGGCAATGATTAGGGAAAGGCTAACCCGCGAAGGTAAACGCGGCGTGCTCCTGCGAAGGCAGGAGCCCAGTTCCCAGGGAGCGATGATGAACGAAGGGCGGGACCGGACTCCCGCCTTCGCAGGAGCACGGCAAAGCCGAATGCCCACCGCCATCCACCCCAAGCCGGCAATTTTTAGGCACTATTACGGAGCTTCCGGGGAAAGCCCTTTACATCGCCCCCCGGATTGTCTGTGAAAGACTCCGGCGCCAAGGCAAGGACAGGAAACCGCAGCCCATGACAATCCTCGTGACCGGCGCGGCCGGCTTCATCGGCATGGCCGTCGCGGACCGTCTTCTGTCCGAAGGCCGGGCCGTCTTCGGCATCGACAATATGAACGACTATTATCCCGTCTCGCTGAAACGCGACCGGATCGCCGCCCTGCATCAGCGCCATGGCGGCCTGTTCACCTTCGCCGAACTGGACTTCGCCGACATGGACGCGCTCCAGGCCGCGCTGCACGACCATCCGGTCGACGCCATCATCCATCTGGGCGCGCAGGCGGGCGTGCGCTATTCGCTGATCAACCCGCACGCCTATGTCCGCTCCAACCTCGCCGGCCATGTCAACATGCTGGAAGTGGCGCGGGAAAGGCGGGTGCGGCACCTGGTCTACGCCTCATCCTCCTCGGTCTATGGCGGCAACGACACGCTGCCCTTCCGGGTCGAGGACCGCGCCGACCACCCCGTCTCGCTCTACGCCGCAACGAAACGCGCCGACGAACTGATGAGCGAAACCTACGCCCATCTCTTCCGCATCCCGATGACCGGCCTGCGCTTCTTCACCGTCTATGGCCCCTGGGGCCGTCCGGACATGGCGATGTGGATCTTCACCTCGAAAATCCTGTCGGGCCAGCCCATCCCCGTCTTCAACCACGGCCGGATGCAGCGCGACTTCACCTATATCGACGACATCGTCAGCGGCGTGATCGGCTGCCTCGACCACGCGCCGGAGGATGACGGCGCGGCCAAGGCGGGCGGCAGCCGCTCGCCCCACCGGCTCTACAATATCGGCAACAACCGGCCGGAGGAATTGATGCACCTCATCTCCGTTCTGGAGGAAGCCTGCGGCCGCAAGGCGGAGATCGACTTCCAGCCGATGCAGCCGGGCGACGTGCCGGCCACCTTCGCCGACATCAGCGCCATCGCGCAGGACATCGGCTTCGCCCCGACCACGGGCATCGAAGTGGGCGTCCCCCGCTTCGTCGACTGGTATCGCGCCTATCACGATTAGGCAGGGACGAATTCAAGCGTCGCCGAACCGAGCGGTTTTGGGTGGAGAGCGGACCTTCCCCTATTCGTCACCCCTCTCCCCTATTCGTCACCCCGGACTTGATCCGGGGTCCCGCTGCCTTGGGCTGGGCGCGGACTCAGAAAGAAAGCGGGACCCCGGATCAAGTCCGGGGTGACGGTAAATGATGTCCGCAATTGGCCATCTCCCGCCATTCCCGAATTACCCCCCCGCCTTGCTCATGGCGCGATGCAGCAAAAGCACGCCACAACCACTCCTCCCGCAAAAGGTTCCGCCATCCGCCGATAAAATTATGCGCTTCATCGCATTTTCATCCATTGTGGCGTTAATGGCGCGGAAATCATCATTCGCGCTTGCGAAATCGATTGCCAATATTAGGGGAAGACGCTTATCCCCGACAGCCGGGTGCCGGTCGCTTCGATCGGTCGGGTCGCGGAACGAAGTAAGGGCGGAACACCTGGGGCGGTGGATCGTCGCCGCTGTCGTCAGTCGGAAAAAGCCGGCGGCGATGGTGGAAAAAAGGGCTTACGCGTGTCGACAGTAACGAAGATCGTGCCATTCGGCTCAGGCGGGCGCATCGCGGAAACCGCGCGCCGGACATTATCCATCGCGGCCGAGGGGCTGAACGCCCTTGAAAACCAGTTCAGCGACCGTGAATTTTCCGCCAATTTCCTGCGGCTGGTCGGCGTCATCATGAATGTGCGCGGCCGCCTGATCGTCACCGGCATGGGCAAGAGCGGCATCATCGCGCGCAAGATGACGGCGACGCTCACCTCCACCGGCACGCCCGCCATCTTCCTGCATCCCGCCGACGCGGGCCATGGCGACCTGGGCATGATCACGCCGGACGACGTCGTGCTGATGCTGTCCCATTCGGGCGAGTCCAACGAACTCGGCCCGATCATCCAATATTGCAAGCGCTTCGCCATCCCCCTGCTGGGCATGACGGCGCGCCCGCACAGCACGGTCGCCGCATCGTCCGACATCTGCATCCTGATGCCCGACGTGAAGGAGGCGTGCCCCAATTCGCTGGCGCCCACCACCTCCACCACGATCCAGATGGCGTTCGGGGACGCGCTCGCCATCGCGCTCATGGAAATGCGCGGCTTTTCGGCGGACGACTTCCATAAATTCCACCCCAATGGCCGGCTCGGCGCGCAACTCGTCAAGGTGCGCGAACTCATGGCCTCGGGCGGCGACGTGCCGCGGGTGGAGGAGGACGCCTCCCTGCTCGACGCCACCATCGAAATGACCCGCGCCCGGCTCGGCGGCACGGCGGTGGTGAACGGCAAGGGCGAACTGATCGGCGCCTTCACCGACGGCGACCTGCGCCGCACCGTCACCGGCACCCGCCACATGAACGAGCCGGTCGGCCGCTACATGACCGTCCAGCCCGTGTCGGTCAGCCCCGAGGAACTGGCTTCCGAAGCGCTCCGCCTGATGCACGACCATAATATCACGCTCCTCTTCGTCTGCGAAAAGGACAGGCTGGTCGGCGCCATCCACATGCACGACCTGCTCCATGCGGGCGTCGCCTGAGCGCCATTCGCGCCAGGGACGACCGCGCTCCTGCGAAGGCAGGAGCCTGGGCAAAGCGGGCAAATGCGGGGTTAGCCGGCCTGATCGATTTGGGTGGAGAGCGGACCTTCCTCCTATTCGTCGCCCCGGGCTTGACCCGGGGTCCCGCTGCCTTGGTCGAGGCGCGCACTCAGAAAGAAAGCGGAACCCCGGATCAAGCCTATCCTGAGCTTGTCGAAGGGTCCGGGGCGACGAAATGGGGACCGTCCGCTCTCCACTCAAATCACCCGGTCCGGTCCCGCCCCCTGACGGCCTTTCCACACATGCCCCTGCATGCGGCCCCTCAACGGCATTCCTCCTGAAATGAACCCATCCACCCTCATCGTCATCCCCGCCCGCGCCGGCTCCTCCCGCCTGCCGCGCAAGCCGCTGCGCCTGATCGCCGGCCGCACGCTGCTGCACCGGACCATCGCCATGGCCCGCGCCGCCACGGCCGGCCTCTCCGACATCCAACTGCTCGTCGCCACCGATGACGAGGAAATCGCCGCCCACGCCCGCGCCGCGGGCTGCGATGCGGCCATGACGGAAAGCGCCATCGCCACCGGCTCCGGCCGCGCCCTCGCCGCCGCGCGCCAGTGGGGGACCGAACCCCGCTTCATCGTCAACCTCCAGGGCGACAGCCCCTTCCAGCCCCAGGGCGCCCTGCGCGCCGTCATCGCCGCGCTGGAGGCGGGGGCGCAGGTCGCCACTCCCGTCATCGCGCTCGACTGGCCCACGCTCGACGCCCTGCGCGACCACAAGACGCGCTCGCCCTTCAGCGGCACCACCTGCGCCCGCGCCCCCGACGGCCGCGCCCTCTGGTTCTCGAAGACCATCATCCCCGCCATCCGCGACGAGGACGCCCTGCGCCAGAGCCAGCCGCTCTCCCCGGTCTGGCGCCATGTCGGCCTCTACGGCTACACGCTCGACGCCCTGACGCGCTTCGAAGCAACGCCCCCCACGGCCCTCGAAACCCTCGAAGGCCTGGAACAGCTCCGCCTGCTCGAACTCGGCATCCCCATCACCACCGTCCCGGTCCCGCCGCCCGTCTTCGACAGTTCCGGCATCGACACTGAGGCCGACATAGCCCGCGTCGAAGCCCTCATCGCCGCCCACGGCGACCCCACGCCCTGATCCTCCGCCCGTTTCGAGCGAAGTCGAGAAACAGCCCATGCGCCGCATCTTCATCATCCGCCACGGCAACACCTTCGAAAGCAGCGCCGACGCCCGCCGCATCGGCGCCCGCACGGACCTCCCGCTGGTGGAAAGCGGCCACGCCCAGGCCGAGCGCCTCGGCGCCTGGTTCGCCGCGCAGAACCTGCCCATCCGCCGCCTGCACAGCGGCCCGCTGCTCCGCGCCCGCCAGACCGCCGCCGCCATCGCCGCCGCCACCGGCCACCCGCTCGACGGCCCGCTCCCCTGGCTCGACGAGATCGACCACGGCCCCGACGAGGGTCAACCCGAAGCGCAAGTCCTGGCCCGCCTCGGCCCTGAAGCCCTCTCCGCCTGGGATGAACGGGGCATCCCGCCCCAGGACTGGAAGGTCGACGCCCCATCCCGCATCGCCGCCTGGAAAGACTGGTTCGCTCGGAAAGGGGAGGGCGCCGATCTCCTGGTCACCAGCAACGGCGCGGCCCGCTTCGCGCTCCTGGCGCTGGGCCTGCCGCTCGCCAACCTCAAGCTCAGCACCGGCGCCTTCGGCGAACTGGCGATCGAGGAAGGGGCCGGCGTCCATCTCATCCGCTGGGACGAACGGCCCTAACCACGCCGAACGCCCCGAAGCGGCAGCTAAAGGGTAGAGAGCGGACCTTTCCCCTATTCGTCACCCCGGACTTGATCCGGGGTCCCGCTTTTCTTGTAAACCAGCGCCCAGCTCAAGACAGCGGGACCCCGGATCAAGTCCGGGGTGACGGAGGATTAAACCCCCCGAACCCCAGCTCAATCCTTCCGCTGCGGCACCGTGAACGTCCCCGACACGCGCCCGCCGGCCCCGCTCGAAACCCCCGGACCACCCCCGCCAGCAGCGCGCCCGTCCACGGTCGAGCGCCCGCTGGTCAGGTCGATCACCAGCCGCCCCCCGGTCAGCCGGTTCGCCCCCTGCGTCAGCGAAACATTCCCCAACATGGTGATCAACCGGCTGTTGAGGTCATAAATCGCGACATTGCCCTTGGCCGTCTGGTCCGCCTTGCGCACCACGACATTGCCGGACGCGTCGATCCGGTCGATCTCCACGCCGCCCGGCCCGGTCCCGCCCCCCGGCTGGTTGCGGTAGGCCACCGTCATCCGCGCCGCGTTCAGCGTCATGCCCGCCTGCGTCACCTCGACATTGCCGGACACCACGACGCGGTCGGCGCGGTCCTGCACCTCGATCCTGTCGGCGGTGAAGTTGACCGGCGCATTGCTGTCATGGTTCTTCAGCACCTGCGCGTCCGCCCCCGCGAAAAGGAGGCCCGCCGCACCCAGCGACAGCAAAAGAAGGGGCTTTCTCATCACCTTTGCCCTTTGAGACCATTTTGTTCGATACGCAAGCTCGCCCGCCCGTTCAGCGTCACGGTCCGGGCGCTCAGGTCGGCCTCCAGATGGTCGCCGCTGAACGTCCCGATGGGTATCCGCCCGTCGACCCGCCCGGCGCTCTGCATCCGCCGCGTCTTGAGGTCCACGCCCACGTCCCGCGTGGTCAGCCGGTATCCGCCCTCCGACTGGAACTGCACCGGCCCGTCGATGGCGACCCGCTCGGTATCCATGTCGTACCGCCCCTTCTGCGCCCGCAGCAGCGCCTGCCCGTCGGACAGCAGGATCCGCGCCGACATGTCGTTGAGGTCGACGATCGGCTCCCGCGAACTCTTCTGCACCGCCGATCCCGCCCGCAGGGAAAAGGGCTGCCCCTTGCTGTCCTCCCCGCGATAGAGCGCCTCGGTCACGCGCATCCGTTCCTTCGCCACCTCGACCTTGTTCTTGTCCAGCACGAAGCTCACCTTGTCGCCCCCGGTGAAGGGCGCCGTCGCCAGCAAGGCCGCCAGCACGCCCACCGACACCGGCAACCAGTTCTTCAGCAGCCCGACCAGCCGGTCATGGCTTCCCCCCGGCCGCGCCCAGTGACGGCGCACGTCGCGTTGCTGATCGGCCTGTATCGACATGGGTTCAGCCCTTCACATATGCGCGAAGATGTCGATCTCCGGCCATCCCGCCAGGTCCAGCTCCGCCCGGTGCGGCAGGAAATCGAAACAGGCCTGCGCCAGTTCCATCCGCCCCTCGCGCGCCAGCCGCTTGTCCAGTTCCGCCTTCAACGCATGCAGGTATCGCACGTCCGACGCCGCATATTCCTTCTGCGCGTCCGACAGCACCGGCCCGCCCCAGTCGCTCGACTGCTGCACCTTGGACAATTCCTGCCCCAGCAATTCGCGCACCAGTTCTTTCAGGCCATGCCGGTCGGTATAGGTCCGCACCAGCCGCGAAGCGATCTTCGTGCAATAGACCGGGGCGGCCACGACGCCCAGATAATGGCGGATCGCCGCGATGTCGAACCGCCCGAAATGATAGAGCTTCAACCGCGCCGGATCGGCCAGCGCGGCGCGCAGGTTGGGCGCGGCATAGTCGCTCCCCGGATTGAAGCGCACCAGATGCTCGTCCCCCTGGCCGTCGCTGATCTGCACGACGCACAGGCGGTCGCGGGGCGTGATCAGCCCCATGGTTTCGGTGTCGACGGCGATCGGGCCGGGGGCAAGGACGCCCAGGGGCAGATCCTCTTCATGGAAATGGACGGTCATGATTCCCCTCTATGGCCAAAGCCGCCGGTTCGCAATCGCCCCTTGGCGACCGGGAACGAAAGGCGACCATTCCGTCCCAAAGTCGCCATTTTCACGCCCTTTACCCGCCTTAAAAATCATTCGCCTGTCCCGCAAAAGTTGATATAGTGATTCCCAAACCGCGCGTGAGCGGTGGATTCTGCATGTCATTCGCCCGACATGCTTGTCTGGTTTAGTCTGGGGCGAAGCGAAAGTGACCAACAGGGCATGAGTTTTGATAGAGGTCGCCGCGGCGGGCGCGGCAAGGACAAGCGCGACAGTTTCGGCGACGATAGTTTCTATGAAGGCGGCCGTGGCGGCTTCGGCGGTGGGTTCGACCGCGGCGGTTTCGGTGGTGATCGTGGTGGCTTCGGCGGCGGCGACCGCTTCGGTGGCGGCGGCGGCGGCTTCGGCGGCGACCGTGGCGGTTTCGGCGGCGGCGGTGGTGGCGGCTTCGGCGGCGGTCGCAGCGGCGGCGGTTTTGGCGGCGGTGGCCGCGGCATGCCCGCCCAGGTCGTGGGTGAAGGCACCGGCGTCGTCAAGTTCTTCAACGGCCAAAAGGGTTTCGGCTTCATCGTCCGCGACGATGGCGGCGAAGACGTGTTCGTCCACATCAGCGCGGTCGAGCAGGCGGGCCTGACGGGCCTCGCCGAAGGCCAGCCGCTCGGCTTCACCCTGGTGGATCGCGGCGGCAAGGTGTCGGCGACCGATCTCAAGATCGAGGGCGAACCGCTCCCCGTCACCGAACGCGCCCCTCGCGAGCCCCGCGCCGGCGGCTTCGGCGATCGTCCGGGCGGCGGCGACCGCGGCCCGCAGCGCCAGCTTACCGGCGAACGCGCCAGCGGCACGGTCAAGTTCTTCAACGCGATGAAGGGCTTTGGCTTCATCCAGCGCGACGACGGCCAGCCCGACGCGTTCGTGCACATCAGCGCCGTCGAACGCGCCGGCATGAGCGCTCTGAATGAAGGTGATCGTCTCGACTTCGAACTCGAAGTCGACCGCCGCGGCAAATATGCGGCCGTCAACCTTCAGACGAAGGCCGACTAAAGAACAGCCTGCCCGCTTTAGGGAGAGGATAGAAGGGGTCGCCTGCCCGGCGGCCCCTTTTTTTTAGAATACTAAATTAAAAATTGATCTACTTGCTAGTCACCGCAATGTGAAGCTATGGTTAGATGATTATTTCTAAATAAATTGAGAAGAGGCGGTTAAAATCATATCGTCTTGAAGGGAATGTATTGAATGACGCATCGCGTACTGCTGTTTAACCATAAAGGTGGTGTAGGGAAGACTACGTCAGCATATAATATTGGTTGGAAGCTGACCGAGAATGGTCATCGAGTTCTTCTTGTTGATGGCGATTCTCAGGTAAATTTAACCGCTCGTACTCTGGGTGATAAGTTTGATGATTATTATACGGAAAGTAGCAATACCCGCTTCAATAATATTTATGATGCTGTTCGGCCAGTTTTTGAAGGTAGACCTTCGCCCATAGAAGCGTTCGAGTGCCCTGAGGCGGACGGAAATGAAAATCTTTTTTTGCTTCCGGGCCATCCCGATCTTTCTGCACTGGAAGGGCAAATAAGTCTCGCACAGGAAACTAGAGGCACCCTCTCAGTTACAAAAAATATTCCTGGTGCCTTACACCGATTGATCTCTCTACTCGAAGAACGGCACCAAGCTGATTATAGCATTATTGATATCAATCCCGGGCTAGGAGCGCTCAACCAAAACTTTTTCATGATCTGTGATGCGTTCATTGTTCCAACAAATCCTGATCCTTTCTCCCTCATGTCTTTGAAGACTCTTGGCCTGGAGATTGAAAGGTGGGTGTCTTGGAAAGAGCAATTTGGGCCAGCCTTTGCTGATGCGACTTATCCTCTTCCTGCCGGTTGGGCTAAGTTCATTGGGGCAATTCACTCGAGATTTAACCGGCACCGGAGTAAGGCGGCCGGCAGGTATCACGAGCGGATCACCCAGATTGACGACCGAATTGAAAACGAATTCGTTCCTCGTCTCGAGTTGGCCAACAGTTTATTTAATCGAGCTGCTTATAAAGAAGCGGCTAAAGTTGTTCTTCCTGAAGATGCTCGTGATCCCGATAAGAAACGGTTATATGCTCTGGCGCGCATTCCTGATTTCGCGCAGGCAAGCCACATCGCATCAGAATTGGGGAAACCTGTTTTCCGGATAGATGATGAGGATTTTCATGATTTGGATCTTCGGGGAAATGTTAAAAAGAGTGTCAAGAAAAACGTAGAGATATTTGATCAAATATTTTCAGCAATAGTTGAAAAAATTGATATAATTGTAAACTATGAGTGAGGCTATAAGAAAGTTTAGGGCTCACATAGTGGAAAGTGATGAGTGCCTATCTAATTTTGATAATACCAAGCATGACTTTGCATTGCGGTACATTTGGATAGTTGGTATATCTTCTTTCGATCTTTTCTTGACTGAGCTTGTTTCAGAGGCGGGTCTTCGTTTAATAGATAAAAATCCTGATGCTTTGCCTGTAAATTTGCAACAAGTTCAAGTTCCTATGGTGAACGTTCTTGACATACATTTATTGAGCCCGCCTGAGAGACTCTTGTTTTTCAGAGAGAGAATATTTGCCTCTATTCAATTTAAATCATTCTATAGGCCAGAGAAAGTATCTGAAGCACTTAGTTATATTTGGAGTTGTCCACCTAAGGAAAAGTGGAGCCGTATCACCGCAAGGATGAGAGCTACTGGCCACCATGGTGAAAAAACAGAACAAGATATACGTGATGAATTGACTTTGATCGGCGATAGGCGGGATTTGATAGCTCACTCTGCTGATACTCCTCCGGGGCGCGACTTCGCTAACCCCGTGTCTAGGGAGGATGCTGCTCGGGTGGCTGAGTTTGTCTGCGATTTGGCTGAAGCGATTGACGCGGAAACAGAAGCGCAGCTTGACTAGGGTTTACTCTAAACCCGCCGAAACGGAAACGGCGCCACCGTCCGCTCATAGCCATGCAGATCCAGCGCCCGCGTCACCGGCGGCAGGGCGCGATCCGGACAGCCCCGCCGCTCGCACAAATGACATGTCGGCCCCACCCCGGTCGCCGCGCCCTTCTCCAGATCGATCCCGTCGGCATGCACGATCCGCGCTCCATGCTTCGCCTCGCAGCCCAGCGCGATCACCGACCGCCCCCGCGCTCCGCCTTCCCTCGGCAATCCCACGGTCAGGCTGACGAAGCGCCGCCCGTCCATCGTCTCGATCAGTTGCGCGGCCACCGCATCGGGCGCCTGCTCCTCATGCGCGTCCCAGCGCGGGCAGGTGCCTCCCAGCCGCGCAAAGGGCCACGCCTCCCCGTCGAAGCGCTTGGACACGATGCCCGCCCGGTCCACCTTCGCCATGAAGAAGGGCACGCCCCGCGCCCCCGTCCGCCCCAGGCTGGTCAGCCGGTGCGCCAGTTGCTCCATCGACACGCCGAAGCGCGCCCGCAGCAGCGGCAGGTCGTGCCGGCTCTGCTCCGCCGCCTTGGCGAAACGGTCATAGGGCATGATCAGCGCCGCCGCCGCATAGTTGGTGAGCGCGATTCCCGCCAGGCGGCGGCTGTCCTCGTCCGGCGGCCCCGCCCGCGCCACCTGCGCGGCGATGGCGTCCGCCAGTTCCTGCGCGCAAAGCTGATAGGCCACCGCGAACAGCCGCCCCGAAGAGGCCAGCCGCTCGCTCAGCAACAGCCGCCGCCGATGCATGTCATAATGGCGCAGCGTTCCCGCCAGCACATCCTCCCGCACGATCTGCACGGTCATGCCATGCCGCTCCTTCAGCCGCGCCCGGATGCCCGCCTGCAAGGCGGAAGGATCATCGCCCAGTTCCCCCGCCAGCGACTCCGCCGCCGCATCCAGTTCCGCGAAATGATTGCCCGCTTTCGCCATGGTCTCGCGCAACCAGTCGAGCGGCGCATGCAGCGGCGCCACGCTCCCCGGCGCCCCCGACAATCCTGACGCAACCTGCTCCGGCAGGCGCCGCAAATCGCTGAGCGCTCGGTAAAATCGCCCGATCGCCTCGCTCACCCCCGGATAATTTTCCGCGACCTCCAGCACTTCGTCGCGGGCGATGCCGATGTCGCGCACCAGCGCGTCGGACAATATCTCGCTGAGCGCGCTGGCGGCCCCTTCCTGCGTGCTGGCGACGAAATCGCGAATGTCGATGTCATAGACATTGGCCAGCCGCAGCAGCATCTGCGCCGTCAACGGCCGCTGGTTGCGCTCCAGATGGTTGAGGTAGCTGGGCGACACCCCCAATTCCTCCGCCATCCGCGTCTGGTTGAGGCCCAATTCCCGCCGCAACACCCGCAGCTTCGGCCCCAGATAGAGTTTCCGATCGTCCGCCATACTGTCACTATGTCAAAAAATGACATTATGAACAAGTCACCGCATGACACCGCCTCACTAATCGGCCTTCATTGACCGACTCGTTCATGGTTTGATGCGTCATCCCAACGGAAAGGAAGACCCATGGAAACGACCGAAGCACCCCAGCCCGCCCGCTCCCGCGCGGTTTTCTCCCAGGAGGATTTCGGCCTGATCCGAACCGCCATCGCCCACTATCTGCGCGAGGTTCAGGACAAGCCGGAATCTGTCAAATACGCCAATCTCTACCACCGCCTCGGCCGGGTGAGCTGAGCGTTTCAGGGTTAAGGAGAGGGAAGGGCGCGGCGGAAAAACCGACCGCGCCCTTTTCCTGTCAGAACAGCCGCGTCAGCCCGTAAAAGGCCGCGCCGATCGCCGCCGCCGCCGGCAGCGTCACCACCCAGGCGACGATGATGCTCGACGCCACGTTCCACCGCACCGCCGACAGCCGCCGCGAAGCCCCGACGCCCACGATCGCGCCGGTAATGGTGTGGGTCGTCGACACCGGCACGCCCAGATGCGTCGCCATGAACAGCGTCAGCGCCCCGCCCGTTTCCGCGCAGAACCCCTGTCCGGGCGTCAGCCGCGTGATCTTCGACCCCATGGTGTGGACGATCTTCCACCCGCCCAGCAGCGTGCCAAGGCCCATCGCCGCCTGGCAGCTCAGCACCACCCAGAAGGGCACATGGAACCCGCCGGTCAGCATGCCCTGCGAATAGAGCAGCACCGCGATGATCCCCATCGTCTTCTGCGCATCATTGCCGCCATGCCCCAGCGAATAGAGCGATGCCGACACGAGCTGCATCTTGCGGAACACCCGGTCCGCCCCCTGCGGCGTGAAGCGCCGGAAAATCCAGCTTACGATCAGCACCAGCAGCAATGCCAGAACCAGCCCGATGGCGGGCGACATCACGATGGCCGCGCTGGTCTTGAACACCCCGCTCCACACCACGGCGGAAAGCCCCGCCTTGGCCGTCCCCGCGCCCAGCAACCCGCCGATCAGCGCGTGGCTGCTGGATGACGGGATGCCCAGCCCCCAGGTGATGAGGTTCCACGCGATCGCCCCCATCAATGCGCCGAAGATCACCGCCGGATCGATGATGCTGGCGTCGACAATGCCCTTGCCCACCGTCTCCGCCACATGCAGGCCAAAGAAGAGGAAGGCGATGAAGTTGAAGAACGCCGCCCAGGCGACCGCATATTGCGGCTTCAAGACCCGCGTGGACACGATGGTCGCGATGGAATTGGCGGCGTCGTGCAGCCCGTTCAGGAAATCGAACAGCAGCGCGACGCCGATCAGCGCGACCAGCAGCGGAAAGGCGATTTGGGCGTCCATATGAGTGTTCCGGCCGGATCAGGCGTGGTCGATGACCAGGCCGGAAATCTCGTTGGCGACGTCCTCGAACCGATCCGTCACCTTCTCCAGATGGCTGTAGATTTCGTTGCCGACGACAAAATCCATCGGATTGCCCTGCCGCGCCTGGTTGTAGAGCGCCTTCAGCCCCGCTTCATGCAGGATGTCGGCATGCCCCTCCAGCTTCACCAGCCTTTCGGTCAGGTCATGCAGCCGGGCCGAATTCAGGTTCAGCGACCGCAGCAGCGGCATCGCCTCCCCCGTGATTCGCGCGCATTCGACGATCAGCGCGCTCATGTCCTGCATCTGGGACGGAAATTCCTTCACCTCGAACAGCGCGATGGCTTTCGCCGTCTGGTTCATCTGGTCGATGGCGTCGTCCATCACCCCGATCAGCCCGGTGATGGCGCTGCGGTCGAAGGGCGTCACGAAGATGCGGCGCACGTCCTGCAGCACTTCGCGGATGATGTCGTCCGCTTCATGCTCGCGGTCCGAAATCTCCTTGATGTGGGCGTCGATGTCCGGCCCGCCCTTCAGCAGCTTGGCGAGCGCATCTGCGCCGGCGACCAAAGTCGCGGCATGATCCTCGAACTGCTCGAAAAAGCGCCCTTGCTTGGGCATCAGCGCATGAAACCAGCGCAGCATTCCAGTCCTTTCGCTTTGCCATTCCTTGACCCGCAGCAACGTCCGCACGAACAGGCCGGGATCCCGGGGCGGTTCGCGGAAAGCGGCGATGATGGATTGCAGATCGGGTTCGTCGACGGCCTTTGCAGCTTCGGCAACGGGGAACCAACGCAGTTCCCGCTGCCCTTGTTCGGGCCATTGCGGCAACTGGCCGGTCACTGCAAGCGGGAAAACCTCGACCGTCGCCTCTTTCGTGTCGCCGCGCCGCCGTTTCTTGTCATAACGATAGCGGCCGAGCGGCGCGGGGCAGGCGATGCCGTGGATGCCCGCTTCCTCATAGGCTTCCAGTTCGGCGGCGCGGTGCCCGGCCATGCCTTTGATGCGATTGCCCTTGGGGATCACCCAGCGCCGCGTGTCCCGCGACGTGATCAGCAATATGCGCATCGACCCGTCCGGGCCGGTCGCATAGGGAAGGGCGGCGATCTGACGCATCAGCCGCCCTTATGCGCCGCGCGGCGTTCATGACTGATGAATGGCGGCCCCTGAATCACCGGCGCCTTGTAACAAAATCGTCACATTGCGCAATCGATCCGCTCGTCAGATCGACAGCCGCGCCGTGATGCGGATGTCCCGTCCTGTCAGGGGGGCGTAATCCTTCAGGAAACTCGCCGCCCGCCGCGCCTCGACATCGAAGATGTTGTTGGCGGACAGGGTGATGGTCGTCCGCTCATTGCCCTTGATCGGTTTGAAGGACAGGGAGGCGTTGACCAGCGTGAAGCCGTCGGTGGGCGTTTCGGTGTCGGCGATGCGGTTCTGGGCGAAGCTGCGCTCGACTTCGCCGCGCAGGCTCAGCCGGTCGCCCTGCAATTCCACGCCGCCCAGCAGGCGAAGCGGGGGTATGCGCGGCGCCGGACCCGACCCGACGATGGTGGCGCGGACATAGTCCGCCACGCCGTCCAGATTGACGGCATAGCCGCCCACCTGCCCCAGCTTCACCGTGCCCTCCGCCTCGAAGCCCAGATAGCGGGCGTCGGCCTGGAGGTTCTGGTAGCAGGGGAAGTCGAGCGGCTCTCCGCCATTTGCCGCCATGCAGACGCTGTCGTCGGCCAGCGCATCGTAGATATAGCCGTCGAACCAATTGTGATAGGCGGACAGCGAGACGGTATAGCCATTGCCCTGGCCGCGTAGCGTGCCCTCGACGCCCCAGCTCTTTTCCAGCCCGAAATCGGGATTGCCCAGTTCGAAGGCCTGCGTTCCGGCATGGTTGCCGCGCGCGAACAGTTCCTCGGCCGAAGGAGCGCGCTCCGTGCGGGACAGGTTCAGGCCGACGCGCCAGCCCGGCACGATTTCCTGGCTGACCCCCAGCGATCCGGACAGCGCATCGAAGCTGCGGCGATAGGCGGGATTGAGCAGCGTCTCGTCCGCGTCCGCCCCGACCCGCGTATGCTCATAGCGTCCGCCCAGTTCGACCCGCGTGGTGCCAAGGTCGAAGGATTGCAGCGTGAAGAAACCCAGTTGCTCCGTCTCGTTGCGCGGCAGGAACTTCTCCTCCCCCACGACGTGGAAATTGCGGGCGAAGAATTGCGCGCCGATTGCGCCGTCCCATCCGCCGCGCTTGGCCTGCACCAGTTCCAGCCGCGATTCGATGGACTGGTTGTAGAAGGTCGTGCCGACCTCGCCCGTCTCCTCGATCTCCTGGTGCTGGTAATCGGCAAAGCCCGCGCGCAGGCGGATTGATTCCAGGAAGCCGCCATTGACCGGCAGTTCGGCGCGCAGGTCGGCGCGATCCTGCTTCATGTGCAGCCGCACCTCTTCCGCTTCGCCGTCGGGGTCGAGCGAATAGCGGACGGGCACGCCATAGAAATTGTCGGTATGCGCGACCGAAAAGCCCAGATTGCCGCCATCGGTGATCAGCGCCGCGCCGCCCGCCACTTCCCAGGTGCGCGCCGCGCTGTTGGGCAGCTTGCCGCGCAGATTGGCCAGATCCTCAATCTCCGGATCGCCGCTCAACGCCGCCTGCGCGCGCAGCGCCGGCGTCAGGATGTAGCTGCCGGTGTCCAGGTTGCCGCTCTTGGAATAGCTGCCGTCGAAATGGACCACGAACCTGTCGCCGACGGGCACCTCGATCTCGCCCGATCCGGTGCGCTCATTGGCGGCGCTGCCATAGGTGGCGATGCCCTCGACATGGATCGGCTCGTCGGGCACGCGGCGGGGGATGCGGCTGTCGATCACATTGACCACGCCGCCAATGGCCGAGGAACCGTAGAGCAATGCCGCGGGGCCGCGCAGCACCTCTATCCGGTCGGCGGTAAGGGGGTTGATCGCCACGGCATGGTCGACCGAAGTGTTCGACACGTCGAAGCTGCCGATGCCGTCGGTCAGGATGCGCACGCGTTCCCCCTGGAAACCGCGCAGCACGGGGCGGGAAGCGTTGGGACCGAAGGAGGTCGCGGAGACGCCCGGCTGGCGCGCCAGCGTGTCGCCGATGGTGGGACGCAGCGACCGGGTGAGTTCCTCGCCGGACACCACGGACGTCCCGGAAAGAATATCGCCCTGCCGGCGGGGAATGATGGCGGTGACGATGATGTCCGCTCGTTGATCATGATAGGCTTGCGGCGCCGCATCGGCGGGCGCGCCTTGGGCGAAGGCGGGAAGGGCGGCAGACAATGCGGATAGGGCGCAACCGGCACGCAGCACTGCGGAACGATACATTCGGTTCGTCATCCTTGATTGGGAAAGAGACGCGCCCTCCTATCTGAAATGATATAGCATATCAATACCACTTCGGCGCGCAATGGATCGCTTCCCCGCGAAATCCCCCCAACCAGTCGCGAGGAACGATCAGAGAAAGAGGAATTCGGCCAGCGCGGCGGCGGCGGGGGCGCTTTCCGGGCGGAGCGCTTGGCGCACTTCTATGGCGGGCAACGGACGTTCCAGCGCGATCCGCCTGATCCCGGTCATCCGTCCCAGGTCGCGGGCGAGCGGGCCGAAGGCGGCGAAACAGCCGGCCCCTTCGCGCAATATGGTCATGATGTCGAACAGATTGTCGGTTTCCAGCACCGGGTCGCCCAGCCGGATGCCGCCGCGCAGCAGCGCCTCGTCGATGATCCGCCGCAGGCCGTTGTGCGCCTCCATCGCCAGCGTCGGCATGGCGGCAAGCTCGTCCGTCGCCACGCTGTCGCGACGGGCGAGCGGATGGTCGGCGCCGGCATAGAGGTTGATCTGCTCCGACCAGCCATAGCGGGATAGCGGCTCGTCCGTTTCGCCCAAGGCATAGAAATAGGCGATGTCGGCCCTGCCCCGGCGCAGCGCCCAGGCGGCTTCGTCGGCCAGGTGGATCGTCAGGTCCAGCGTGATGGCGACGTCGTCATTCGCCGCCTCGAACGCGGCCAACGCTTCCTGGAAGTGGCCGAAGACCGGCGCGGGCGCGGCCAGGACGATGCTTTGCCGCGATGAGGAGGATTCCGGCGGAGCGGCGGCGGGGACAATGCCGTCCGCCTGGTCGACCTGCCAGTTTTCCGGCCGGTCCTGCGACAACAGGGTCATGGCCTCCGCCGTTTTCCGGCCGGCGGCAGTCAGGCGAGGAGCGCCGGCAAGATCGTCGAACAGGCGATAGCCCAGGCGCAGCTCCAGCGAGGCCAGGTCGCGTGCCACGTCATCGGGCGTGACCCCCAGGTCGCCGGCGCAGCGCGAGAGGCTGCCCGATGCCACCATCTGCGCGAATATATCCAACTGGCGCAGGGAAGGCGTGGCCATGACCCCTGATAGTGCAAATATGGCGCGGGGTTAAGGCCGATATTGGGTGAATATCGCTTTGCCATATTGACGAAGGCCGCCCAAAGATGGCAGGGCGCTCAGCCTGACGGGCGGGTATAGCTCAATGGTAGAGCACTAGCCTTCCAAGCTTGT
Source organism: Sphingobium sp. TA15 (assembly GCF_037101235.1). Taxonomy (NCBI): domain Bacteria; kingdom Pseudomonadati; phylum Pseudomonadota; class Alphaproteobacteria; order Sphingomonadales; family Sphingobiaceae; genus Sphingobium; species Sphingobium sp. TA15. Next base: position 2,381,345 of record NZ_AP025355.1, on the reverse strand, counting down.
GATGCGGGTTCGATCCCCGCTACCCGCTCCATCCCCTCATGGAGGCCCGTCGACGTCATGGGCGACATCGTCAACCTGCGGCAGGCGCGCAAGGCGAAGGCGCGGGCGGACAAGGAGCGCCGGGCGCAGGGCAATCGCGTCAAGTTCGGCCGGACCAAGGCGGAACGTCTGGCCCTATCGGCGGAAGAAGAACGCAGCAGGCGGCAGATCGACGGCGCGCGCCGTGACAATCGGGATGATGATCCCAAATAATGGATCGCAATCTTCGCGCTGCTGGCAGAGGCATCAAGAGTAAAAACCGCCCAATAGAAATGAACGCCTGTTAATATTGACCAAGGTAGGATCATTTCGTCGGTGATTTGCCTCGATTGACCGGGAATATCCTGCGCGTTTTGCGCTGAATCGTGAAGTTCGCGGGTTCAACCCTGGCTATGACTGGACATATTCGCTCACTTCGCCCCGCCAGGGCCGCGATTGCCGCTGTTCTGGCTTTCAGTTCGCCAACGCTGCTCGCGCAGGACGTCGTGCCGCCCGGTCAGCCGGCGATCGCCAACGCTTCCCCCGAACCGGCGCCCCCGGCGGCCTCCGCTCCGACATTCGCGCCGGCTCAGCCCGTGGTCCAGGCGACGCCATCGGTCGAAGAACGCCTGGAGGCCGCCATCGCGGCCGCGCAAGCAGAGGAGAAGACGCAGACCGCTGGCGCAGCGACCGGGGCGGAACGGAGCGCGCCCAAACCCGCGGCGCGCGCGGCGGCACGAGCCGAGCCGGCCGCGCCGCCCGCCCGCGTCGAGCCCCCGGTGCAGCGCGAGGCGCCGTCCCCGACGCCTCCTGCCGAGGCATTTGCGCCCGCCGCGCCCGCGACGCAGGCTCCTGTTCCGCCGTCCGAAGCCGGGATCGATCCGGCATTGCTTTGGGCGCTGGGCGGCGGCTCCTTGCTGATGGTTGGCCTGGGCGGAGCCGCTTTGTTGCGCAGGCGCAGGCGTCGCGAGGGGCAGTGGGAAGGCCAGGAGCATTGGGAGGGCGAGGTGATCCAGCCCATGGAATCTGCCGCGACGACCGCGCCCGACATGCCGCCGATGACCCCGCCGCCCCCCGCCGCTGTGTCGAGCGAGGAGGAACGCACATTGGAGGCGATGGTCGCCGCGCCGCCCAGCGCCGACAACCCGTTCCGCACGCATGCCAAGCGCATGACCCGGGCGAAATTCCTGCTCGCGCAGCGGCAGAGGCAGGCAGAAACGCCGATGGTCGAGGAAACCGCGGCAGCACCGGCCGAATCGTCGCGGCCTGCGCCGGCGGCTACCCAGACGGTTTATCGTTTCGGTTCCGACCGGCGGCGCGACGGCGTCTTCAAGCCGCGGACAAGCTGAGTTCCTTCGGATTCCGTGAGGAAAGGGGATGCCGGTCCCGATCGGCATCCCCTTTGTCGCGAGATAGTGCGGCCCATCCGGTTGCCTTGAGCCGTCCGGCCTGATACCGGCCCGCCGGTAATCGCATGGCCGCCCAGGCCCGCCCTCAAGGAAAGTTGCCCATGTCCGACAAGATCAACCGCATCGTTCTTGCCTTCTCAGGTGGGCTGGATACCAGCGTGATCCTGAAATGGCTGCAACAGACCTACCAGTGCGAGGTGGTGACCTTCACCGCCGATCTGGGCCAGGGCGAGGAACTGGAACCGGCCCGCGCCAAGGCCCGGCTGATGGGCGTCAAGGAAGAGCATATCTTCATCGACGACCTGCGCGAGGAATTCGTCAAGGACTATGTCTTCCCGATGATGCGTTCCAACGCGCTCTATGAGGGGCTTTACCTGCTCGGCACGTCCATCGCCCGCCCGCTGATCGCCAAGCGCCAGATCGAGATCGCGAAGCAGGTCGGCGCCGACGCGGTGTCCCACGGCGCGACCGGCAAGGGCAATGATCAGGTCCGCTTCGAACTGGGCTATTACGGCCTCGCGCCCGACATCAAGGTGATCGCCCCCTGGCGCGAATGGGATTTGACCAGCCGCACCAGGCTGATCGAATTCGCCGAAAAGCATCAAATTCCGATCCCTCGCGACAAGCGCGGCGAAAGCCCCTTCTCGACCGACGCGAACATGCTGCACACCTCGTCCGAGGGCAAGGTGCTGGAAGATCCGTGGGAGGAAACCCCGGACTATGTCTATTCGCGCACGGTCAATCCGGAGGATGCGCCCGACGCGCCGGAATATATCACCATCGATTTCGAGCGCGGCGACGGCGCGGCGATCAACGGCGTCGGCATGTCGCCTGCGACGCTGCTGGAGACGCTCAACGACTATGGCCGCAAGCATGGCATCGGTCGCCTCGACCTGGTCGAAAACCGCTTCGTCGGCATGAAGTCGCGCGGCATGTACGAAACGCCGGGCGGCACCATCTATCACCTCGCCCATCGCGGAATCGAGCAACTGACGCTCGACCGGGGCGCGGCGCATCTGAAGGACGAGTTGGCGCCGCGCTATGCCGAACTCATCTATAACGGCTTCTGGTTCTCGCCGGAGCGCGAGATGCTCCAGGCCGCCATCGACCATAGCCAGGAGAAGGTGACGGGCACCGTCCGCCTGAAGCTCTACAAGGGCGGCGTCTATGTCGTCGGCCGCAAGTCGCCCTATTCGCTCTACAGCGAGAAGGTCGTGACCTTCGAGGACGATGCGGGCGCCTATGACCAGCGCGACGCGGCGGGCTTCATCAAGCTCAACGCGCTCCGCCTGCGCCTGCTGGGCCGCCGCGATCGCTGAGAAATCTCCGTCGCCCGATACAAATTGCGACATTTTATCGGGTGACGTGACAAAATTACGGGACAAAACTTCCCGATAAGCGTCTTCAAGGACGGCAGGGCGCCGTTCGTGACAGACGCTTTGAAGGAAAATCCCATGATCCGCAAATTCATGACCACGGTGGCGCTGGGTTCGCTGTTCGTCGGCGGACTCGCTGCATCCCATCTCGCTTTCGCTCAAGACGCCGGACCGCGCGGCGGCGGCATGCTGATGATGGCCGACGCCAACAAGGACGGCGCCGTCACCAAGGCGGAACTGACCGCCGCGCTGGAAACCCGCTTCGTCAGGCTCGACGCCAACAAGGACGGCAAGCTCGACCAGGCGGATCGCGAAATCCTCCGCCAGCAGCGGCTCGATAAACGCTTCGCCGCGCTGGACGCCGACAGGAACGGCCAGATCAGCAAGGCGGAATTCGCTGCCGGGCATCAGGGCCGGGACGGCCAGCGCGACCGCATGGGCAAGCCCGGCGGGCCGGACGGCCGGGGCTGGGGTCATCGCGGATGGGGGCATCATGGTATGGGAGAGGGCATGCGCGGCGGTCCGGGCGACGAGATGAAGAAGGACGGCATCACCAAGGCCGAGTTCCTGGCCCGTCCGCTCGCCCTGTTCGACAAGGCCGACGCCAATCATGACGGCAAGGTGACCGCTGAAGAGATGAAGGCGGCGCGCCAGGCCTTCCGCGACGGGTGGAAGGACCGCAGGGCGACGCCGCCCGCCAACTGAGGGTAAAGGGCGAAGGCGTCGATTCGCAGGCCCTCGCCCTTCCAACCCGTCCCAAGCCATGACAAGAAGCGGACCATGAGCGAACGACCCCATCTGCTGCTCGTCGACGACGAGCGCTCGATACGCGAGCCGCTGGCGCAATATCTCGGCCGCAACGGCTTTCGCGTCACGGCCGTCGAAAATGCGGCGGAAGCGCGGGTGCGCCTCAACGCCAATGCCATCGATCTGGTGATCCTCGACATCATGATGCCGGGGGAGGACGGGCTGTCGCTCTGCCGCCATATCCGCGAAACCAGCGAGATTCCGGTGATCCTGCTCACCGCGAAATCGGAAGAGACCGACCGCATCGTCGGGCTGGAGATGGGCGCGGACGATTATGTGCTGAAGCCATTTTCCCCCCGCGAACTGGTCGCCCGGATCAAGGTGATCTTCCGCCGCGTCGCGACCGGCGGCCAGCGCGTCACGGCTCCCGACGGCGCCACCTATGCCTTTGCGGGCTGGCTGCTCAAGACGCAGGAGCGCACGCTGGTCGACGGCGAAGGCGTGGCGCTGCCGCTTTCCACGGCGGAATATAATCTGATGCTGGCCTTCGCCACCCGGCCCAATCAGGTGCTGAGCCGCGACCAGTTGCTGGACATCACCCAGGGGCGGGAGGCCAACGCCTTCGACCGGGCGATCGACAACCAGATCAGCCGCCTGCGCAAGAAGATAGAGCCGGACCCCAAGAACCCGACGCTGATCAAGACGGTCTGGGGCGGCGGCTACACCCTGTCGGCGGACGTGCGCAAGCTGTGAGGCGGCTGCGCCTTTGGCCGCAGGGCGTCGTCGGCCAGATCATCATCCTGGTCGCGCTGGCGCTGTTCGTGGCGCAGGCGATCAATTTCGCCCTGCTGCTGCGCGAACGGCAACGGATCGAACTGACGGCGCAGACGGCGCCGGGCGTCTACCGTATCGTCGACGCGCTCGACAACCGGCCGGACCGGCGCGGCGGCGATGAGGCGGACCGGCGGGGCCGGGTGCGCTTCCTGGACGCCGCCCCGTCCTTGCCGGGGCAAGCCCGGCCGGATGTCGAGCGCCGCGCCCGGGCGATGTTCGACGATGTCGGCCTTTCGGTCCGCTCCATCCATGCGGTCGAACAGAACCGGCCGCTGCCCATGCGGCGCTGGGACAATTTCCGCCTGCGCGCGGACGGGGACAGGCACGCCCCCATGCGCATGACGCGCCTTGCGATGGCGGTCGAATATCAGCCGGGCAAATGGGCGCTGACGCAGACGCGCATCGGGGGCCGGCCGCCGCGCTTCGGCGGCTGGCTGGTGGGGCAGACGCTGATCCTCTACGCCATCGTGCTGCTGCCGCTGCTTTGGGTCGGGCGCAGGCTGGCGCGGCCGTTGAAGCAGTTGACCCGCTCGGCGGAGCAGTTTGCCCGCACCGGATCGGCCGATGCGGTGGAGGAGCGCGGTCCCGGCGACGTGCGGCAGCTCACCATGGCCTTCAACGCGATGCGCAGCCGCATCTTCGCGATGCTGAACGAGAAGGACCGGATGCTGGGCGCCATCGGCCATGATTTGCGCACGCCGCTGGCCTCGCTGCGGGTGCGCGCCGAATCGGTGGAGGACGAGGGCGAGCGCGCCCGCATGTCCGAGACGATCGACGAGATGAACCGGATGCTGGAGGATATTCTCTCGCTGGCCCGCGCAGGGCGCAGCAGCGAAGCCCGGCAGAAGGTCGACCTGTCGGCGCTGGCCGATGCCGTGGTCGAGGATTTTCTGGAACTCGGTTCCCCGGTCGACCTGGCCGACAGCGAGCGCGTGGTGGCCGATGTCCGGCCCCAGCAGATCAGGCGGGCGCTGCGCAACCTGATCGAAAATGCCATCGTCTATGGCGAGCGGGCGCATGTCTCGGTCGAAAGGGCGGACGGCGCCATCCGGCTGATCGTGGCGGATGACGGGCCGGGCATATCCGAGGAGCGGATGGAGGAGATGATGGAGCCCTTCACCCGGCTGGAGGGCTCTCGCAATCGGGATACCGGCGGGGCGGGCCTGGGGCTGGCGCTGGTGCGGGCCATCATGATCGAACATGGCGGCGCGCTGAAACTCGCCAATCGGGCGCAGGGCGGGTTGGAGGCGAGCCTGGTCCTGCCCGCCTGAAAACGGCGCTTTTCCGCCGAAGTTCACAGTGTATGCGCGCGCGTGCCTGGGCGCGCGTAGGCGTTGGGCGCAATGTGTCGGACGTTTCAAAGAGGGGTGGGGGATAGGCCGGGCGGCGGGCGGTAGGACAGGCCGGATTGGCTGATGTTGGAAAATAGGACATTTTATCAGGAGCCTGTTGCCCTTGGGCCACATGGGCTTTTCTGCGGCGGCCTCTGGGCAAGGTCGAGGAGGAGGGGCTGAAATTCGCCAATCCAGATATACCCCTCCCGCAGGCGGGAGGGGCCAGGGGTGGGCGCGAGCGTAGCGAGCTTCTAACTTAGAGCGTTTTCACAATGAGCGAAAACGCTCTTGTCCTTTGATGTCGCATTTTCCGAGCCGTTGAGCGTGAACGGTCAACTTGAAAATGCTCTGGTCGTTGCAAAGTAACGCGGAGGTCGCGCCAGCCCACCCCCTGGCCCCCTCCCGCCTGCGGGAGGGGGGATGACGGGAAGCCAGACAGCGGTCCGGCTCAGTGCTTGCCGGGCTTGTTCGACGTGCCCGGCGCCGTCGGGTTGATCAACTGCGCGCCTGCGGGGAGGCTGGTGCCGCCCATGTCGAGCTTGCGGGCTTCGGTCCGCGCCATGGTCATCGGATTGTCGCGTTCCCTGATCGCGGCCCTGGTTTCGGCGTCGGCTTGTTCGTCCGCATCGCCGCCATTCGCGCCGTGGCTCCACCCCAGGATGATCGACATGCGCCGGTTGCGCGGGTCGTAGACGTCGCCCTTCGCGAAGGGTTCGCGGTCGGCCACGCCCTCGATCCGGGCGAAGCGGTCGTTGCCGATGCCGCTCGCGGCCAGCGCCTTGCGCGTGGCTTCGGCGCGGGCGGAGGAGAGCATCCAGTTGTTCATCGTCTGGCCGGCGCTATAGGGCAGGCCGTCGGTATGACCGCGCACGATCAGCGGATTGGGCATGGTCCGGATCGTCGCCGCGACCTCGTTCACCAGTTCCCGCGCCTGCGGCAGCAGCCGGTCGGTGCCCATGGCGAACATCGCGAAGTCCGCCTCGTCGATCAGGTCGATGCGCAGCCCTTCGTGCGTTTCGGTGAAGCGGATATTCTTCAGCAGCTTGCGGATGCCCTGGCGGCGGGCCATGCGCGCCTCCAGTTCCTTCCTGATCGATTCGAACTTGGCCCGATCGGCGGCCTTGGTGGCCTTGCCGCCCTGGTCCTTGGTGCCCGATGCGTCGCGGGGGATGGTGATGGCGAGATTGCCCTGGCCGCCGGTGGTCGGATAATTTTCCTTCGCCGTCATGCTGTCGCCGCCGAACATGCCGTTCGACCCGGCCGAGCCTTCCTTGAGCTGCACCAGGGTCGGCGTGAAATAGTCGGCCAGGCCCTTGCGCTGCTTTTCCGTGGTCGCGCCCAGCAGCCACATCAGCAGGAAGAAGGCCATCATCGCCGTCACGAAGTCGGCATAGGCGACCTTCCACGCACCGCCATGATGGCCGCCATGACCCTCCACCACGATCTTCTTGACGATGATCGGCCGGGGTTCAGGCTCGTTCGCGCCGCGCTTCTTCTCGGCCATGGCTTATTTGCCCCGCATGCCGTCGAACACTTCGGCGAAGGCCGGCTGGTTCGCATGGGTCAGGCTGGAGCGCGCCGCCTCTATCACCAGCGGCTGCGGATGGCCGTGCAGGGAGGCGACGATGATCTGCTTGACGACATGGTACATCGACCCGTCCGCCTCGATCACCGCGCGGCAGCGATTGGCGAAGGGGTTGACCATGCCATAGGCGAGCAGAACGCCCAGGAAGGTGCCGACCAGCGCCGAACCGATCATGCCGCCCAGGATCGCCGGGGGCTGGTCGATGGACCCCATGGTCTTCACCACGCCCAGAACCGCCGCGACGATGCCGAGCGCGGGCAAGGCGTCCGCCAGCCCCTGGAGGTTGTCGGCGGGGCGCAGCGCTTCGTGATGATGGGTCTTGAGCGCATTGTCCATCACCTCCTCGACCGCATGCGGGTCGAGCGTGCCGGAGGAGACGACAACCAGCCGCAGCGTGTCGCTGATCAGGTGGATCAGCGTCTTGTCGCCCATCAGGCGCGGATATTCGGAGAAGATGGTGGAGCTTGCCGGATCCTCGATATGCGGCTCCAGCGCCACCGGGCCTTCGACGCGCAGCGTCTTCATCAGCTTGGAGACGAGGAAGATGCAGTCGAGGAAATCCTGCTTCTTGTATTTCGGGCCCTTGAACACCTTGCCCAGACCGCCGCCCAGCGCCTTCAGGTCGCTGCCCGAATTGCCGATGATCAGCGCGCCGACGGCCGCGCCGCCGATGATGATCATTTCATGAGGAAGCGCGTGCAGAACCGGGCCGATGTCGCCGCCTGTAAAGATGAAGCCGCCGAACACCATGGCGAGCAGCACGACCAGGCCGATGATTGCGAACATGATTATCCCCGAAATTCTGCCCGAAGGCGCCGTCTTGATCGAAGCATCGCATGAGAGACGCTCTCGATTGGTTAATACGGCTTGGCGATGCCGTGATTTAGGGTGCGGGCCGAAAAAAGGGCGGCGATGTTCTCGACGGAAAACGCTTTCCTTCAGCCAGTTCGTCCAAAGTGCAGCCTGTTCCTGCGAAGGCAGGAACCCAGCCCTGCCGTCGGAACTGGGTTCCTGCCTTCGCAGGAACACGGAGCGCTTGGGAATTCGCTTATTTGATCAGGTCGAACAGCGTCTGCTGGTTGATCCGGGCGAAGGCGGATTGCGCCGCCTCCAACTGGAGCAGCTTGGCCGAAACCGAGGAGATGACTTCGGTCAGATCGGTCGATTCCAGATCGGCCCGCCGTTCCTTGAGGTCGATGTCGATATCGGTGAGGCGCGTGCCGATCACGTCCAGCCGGTTGCTGCGCACGCCCTGCTTGGTCTGTTCTAGGACGACATGATTCTGCGCCGCCTTGACGGCGTCCAGCGCGGCGACGACGTCGGCGTCCACGCTGCCTTGCAGGGCGGTGATGCTCTGGCCCAATATGGCGTCCAGCGTCATCGGCGTGCCGCCGACGTCGATGCCTTCGGACACTTCCTGCCGGGTGCCGACCACCGCCAGGTTGAGGCCGCGGCTGACCGGAACCAGCACGCTCTGCCCGTCGTCGAAGGTCGGGACGCCGTTATAATCCTTCTGGTTGAGCAGCGAATCGATGGTCGTGCGGATGGTCTTCATTTCCTCGACGATGGCGGTCTTGCTGGCGTCGTTCAGCGCTCCGTTGCGGGCCGCCGTCAGCAATTCCTGCGCGCGGGTCAGCAGCGTGTTCATCTCCTGCAGATTGGCTTCGGCCGTGGCCGCCCGCGCCGTGCCGGTGCTGACGTTGGACTGCCAGGCCGCCTGCTGCGCCTGCGCCCGGCCGATGTCCGACACCTGCACCCAGGCCAGCGCGTTTTCCGACGGCCTGGTCAGCGTCTTGCCGGTCGAAATGGCGGTCTGGCCGTCGACTATGCCCTGGGAAAGCTGCTGCTGACGACGGATTTCCGCCAGAAGGATCTTGTTGGTGATGCCTACCATGGTTCGGTTCCTTGCCTTCAGATGATCTGCAGGATCGCGTCGACGGTTTCCTTCGCGACCTGAAGGATCTTCGCGCAGCCCGAATAGGCCTGCTGGATGCGCAGCAGGTCGGCCGCCTCCATGTCCAGGTCGACGCCGCTCACCGCTTCGCGCGCGGCCACGGCCTGGTCGCTGCGGCTCTGCGCGGTGGTCTGTTCCGCCTTGGTGGAGGAAAGGAGGTTGGCGTGGGTCGCGATCAGCGCGGTCCAGCCCTGTTCGACGCTGCCATTGCCGCGCAGCACCGTGGATACGGTCAGCAGATTGCCGTTCGCGGTGCCGTCGCTCGATTTGACGGCAAGCTGGTTGGGATCGCTGATCAATGCGGTGACCGTCGCGGCGCTGGCGCCGGACAGCAGCGGCGCGCCCGCCGCGCCGGGGCTGCCGTCGGTCAGGCCCTGCGCATGCCAGGCGTTCAAGTTGGCGACGAACTGCTGCGCCAGCGTGTCGAGGCTGGCGCGGCGCTGCGAGACCGTGCCCGCGGCCGAGAACAGCCCGCCCAGCGTGCCGCTGGTCGGCGCGGCGAGGGCGGCGCCCGCGCTCGTCCCCAGGGCCAGCGTGCCGTCGGCGTTGACGGTGAGCGCCAGCGGCGTGGCGGCGTCGCCCTGCACCAGCGTCTGGCCGTTCAGCGTCACCTGCGCCTGGTCATGCGTGCCGAAGCTGACGTCGATGTTGAGGTTGGACGACAGCGTGCCCAGCGCCGCGTCCCGGCTGTCGAGCAGTTGCGCATAGGCCGACGTGCCCGGCTGCGCCCGCAACAGGCTGTTGTTGATGTCCGCGAGGGCGGAGAGCGCCTGGTTGATCGTCGTCACCGACGCCTGCGCCTCCGTCGCGATGCCGCTCGACACCTGCGCCAGGTCGGCCGCCGTCTGGTTGAAGGCCTGGGCGACGCGGCCGATGCTGTCCAGCGTCGTCACGCGCAGGGACTTGTCGTTGGGGCTGGCGGCCAGCTTGTCCATATTCTGGAACATGCCGGTCATCAGTTGGCCGATGCCGGTTTCCGTGTCGTTGAGCGCGGTTTCCGAATCGGTCAGCCAGCGCATCCGCGCCACCGCGCTGCCAAGCTGCGTGTTGGTGTAGCGCACCGTTGCGTCCAGATAGGGATCGGTGGCGCGGTTGACGCTCTTGACGTCGGTGCCGCCGAAATTGGCGCGGGAGATGTAGACGGCCATGGTCGCGGTGGACGAACCGGATTCGACCGTCGTCACCGACCGGCGCGAATAGCCCTCCGTACTGGCGTTGGCGATATTCTCCGACACCGCCGCCATGGCGGTGCGATAGGCCTTCGTGCCTGAGGCGCCGATGATGAAAAGGTCGCTCATTCAGCCTTGTCCGCCGGGCCGGCGGGCGCGGATGCGCCGGGCCTGGCCCCGAACTGGCGCATCAGCATCTCCGCGATGCCCAGCGTGCCGCGGCTGGCCATGCTGTCGGCGGTGCGGGCGTCGGCCATGTCGCGGAACTGGTCGGTGGCGCTGGAATCGCTGATGCCCTCGGCCAGGCTGGCCGAGCGCATCGCGCCCATCATCTGGCGCAGGAAGATCGCCTCGAACTGCTGCGCGGCCTTTTCGAGGCCTGCCTTGTTCTGGGCGCTGCCCGGCTGGGCCGCCGTTCCTGTCGTCGCACCGATTTGCATCACAACACCACCAGTTCAGCCTTGAGCGAACCTGCCTGCTTGAGCGCTTCGAGGATCGCGACCATGTCCGCGGGGGAGGCGCCGATGGCGTTCACCGCCTTGACTATATCGGCCAGGGAGGCGCCGCCTTTAAAATTTATCATCGGCCGCTTTTCCTGATCGATTGAAATCGAGCTGGATTGTTCGACCGCGGTCTGCCCTCGCGAGAAGGGGGCGGGCTGGACGACGCGGGGCGATTCGTTGACGCTGACGGTGATTTTCCCGTGCGCGATGGCGGCGGGGTGGATCTTCACCGCGCCGTTGATGACGACCGTGCCGGTGCGGGCGTTGACGATCACCTTGGCGGGCGCGTCGGCAGGGGCGACCTCGATATTCTCGATCATGCCCATCATCATGATGCGGTCGGTCGCGCCGGGCGCGGCGTCGATGGAGACGGAGACCGCGTCGGTCGCCCTGGCGCGTCGGTCGCCGAAGGTGCGGTTGATGCCGTCCGCCACGCGCAGGGCCGTGGTGAGGTCGGCTTCGGAGAGGTTGAAGGTGAGGGTGGGGGCGGTGTCGAAGCCGGTGGCGACGGCGCGCTCCACCGTCGCGCCGCCCGGAATGCGGCCGGCGGAGGGGATGTTGACCGACACCTGGCTGCCGTCCGCGCCGGAGACGCCCAGGCCGCCGACGGCCAGATTGCCCTGCGCCATGCCGTAGATTTCATTGTCCGCGCCGCGCAGGGGGGTCATGATCAGCGTGCCGCCGCGCAGCGACTTGGCCTTGCCGAGGGCGGAGACGGTGACGTCGAGCCGCTGGCCGGGCTTGGCGAAGGCGGGGAGGTCGGCGGTGACCAGCACGGCCGCCGCGTTCTTGAGCGCGGGGTTGATGCCCTGCGGCAAGGTGAGGCCGAAGCGCGAGACCACGCCCTTCATGCCCTGCGTCGCATAGTCCAGGCTGTCGTCGCCCGTGCCCGCAAGGCCGACCACGATGCCGTAGCCGGTAAGCTGGTTCGGACGGACGCCCTGGAATGTGCCGAGATCCTTGATCCGCTCGGCATGGGCCGGGGCGCCAAGCACAACGGGGAGCGCGAGGGCCATCAGGGGCAGCAGGAAGCGGAGCAGGCGGGTCATGGCGGGCATGTCCATCAGAAGGGGCTGATCATGGAGAAGAAGCGCTGCAACCAGCCCTGGCGGCTGGCGCGGGCGATTTCTCCCTTGCCGGTGTAGATGATCTTCGCGTCGGCCACGCGGGTCGAGGCGATGCGGTTGTCCGGGCCGATGTCGGCCTGGCGGACGAGGCCGCTGATCTGGATATATTCGTCGCCGCGATTGAGCGTCAGCGCCTTTTCGCCCTTCACCAGCATCGTGCCGTTGGGATAGGTCGCCGCGATGGTCACGGTGATTTCGCCGTTCAGCGCATTGGACTGGGTGGCGGCGCCCTTGCCGGTGAAGGCGTTGCTGCCGCTGGAGCCGATGTCGCTGGCGGAGAAGATCTTGGACAGCGGGCCGGTGCTGGGCGGGGTCAGCGCTATGCTGCCGTCGCGGCTGGTGTCGGCGCTGTTGCTCTTGGTCGCCTGGGTCCGTTCGACCAGGACGATGGTGATGATGTCGCCCACGCTGGTCGCGCGCGCCCCGCTGGTGAGCGGGGTATAGCCCATCGACGCCTGGAAGATCGAACCGTTCGCCGCCGGGGCGGCAGGGGCGGCAACGACCGAGGGGGCATAAAATTGCCGCTCGGCATCGCGCTTCTTGCCGGCCATGGCCGGGGAGGCGGCGAGGGCGGCAAGCGCCAGTCCGAATATCATTCGTTCCGGGTGAAGTCGCAGGATGCGTCGAGCCGACGGGGAGGCCACTTCGACAGGCTCAGTGGAGGGCTTCGACAGGCTCAGCCCGAACGGATTATGTGGCGAGAACATGGTTACGCTCACAACTGCTGGTTGGCATATTGGAGCATTTCGTCGGTCGCCTTGATCATCTTCGAATTGACCTCATAGGCGCGCTGGGTTTCGATCATGTCGACCAGTTCCTCGACCACGTTGACGTTCGAGGTTTCGAGATAGCCCGCACGCACGACGCCGCGCCCGTCCAGACCCGCGACGCCGACCTGCGGCGTGCCGCTGGCGGCGCTTTCCTTGAGCAGGTTGCCGCCCACCGAGGTGAGTCCGCCCGGATTCATGAAGCTGGCCAGTTCGATCTGGCCGAGCTGGGTCGGTTCGGTCTGGCCCTGGAGCGTCGCGGAGACGGTGCCGTCATTGCCGATGGTGACGCTGGTCGCGCCCTCCGGCACGGTGATCTGCGGGATGAGGGGCAGGCCGTCGCTGGTGACGACGACGCCTTCGGCCGTGGTCGTGAAATTGCCGGCGCGGGTATAGGCGATGGAGCCGTCGGGCTGCTGCACCTGGAAATAGCCCGATCCCTCTATCGCCATGTCCAGCGTGTTGCCGGTCTGGTTCAGCGTGCCCTGCGCGTTGATCTTGCTGGTGCCCTGCAGGGCGACGCCGGAGCCGAGGTTGAGGCCGGTGGCGAACTTGTTTTCGCTGTCGCTGTTCGCGCCCGCCGCCACGATCTGCTGATAGGCCAGCGTCTCGAAATCGGCGCGGTCGCGCTTGAAGCCGGTGGTGTTGACGTTCGCCAGGTTGTTGGCGATCACGCGCATCTTCGTGTTCTGCGCGTCGAGGCCGGTGCGGGCGACATGAAGGGCGGCGTTGGTCATCGTCTATCTCCGTGAGGCAGGCTCATGCGGGTATCAAAGCAAGGGTCGTGCCAGATTAACCATTAATCGAGGCGCATCAGCGACGCGCCGCCGTCGTCCAGTTGCTTGGCGGTGTCGATCATCTTGATCTGGGTTTCCCAGGCGCGGCTGGCCTCTATCATCTGGACCAGCGCCGATGTGGCGTTGACGTTCGATCCCTCCAGCGATCCGCCGGTCACGGTGGCGATGGGATCGTCGGGCAGGACGCCGCCATTCGCTTCGCGGAACAGGCCGTCCGTGCCCTTGGCGATGCTGGAGCCGACCGGGTTGACCAGCTTCAGCTTGTCGACCTGCTGCGGATTGGCGGGGTCGCCGCCCTGCGGCACGCCCCAGATGCTGCCGTCCTTCGCGATGGAGACGCTGTCCATCTGCGGCAGGGTGATGGGGCCGCCCTCGCCCAGCACGACCAGGCCGTCGCCGGTGGTGAGCAGGCCGCTGTCGCTGACCTTCAGGTCGCCGCGGCGCGTATAGGCCTCGCCGCCGTCCGGGGCCTGCACGGCGAGCATCGCGTCGCCGTTCATGGCCACGTCCAGCGGATTGCCGGTTTCGTTGATCGCGCCTTGCGCCATGTCGGCGGCGATCACCTGTTCGGACGCCTGCGCCCGCGTGTTGAGGTTGTCGCCCTTGATCCAGCGCGTCTCGGCATTGGCGATCTCGGCGCGAAAGCCGGTGGTGTTGACGTTCGCCAGATTGTTGGAGATCGCCGCCTGCCGCGCCATCGCGCCGCGCATCGCGGTGAGTGCCGTGTTGACGAGCCGGTCCATGGGGGTTCCTTCGCAGGTCTTTTATGCAGTGTGTTCCTGCGTAGGCAGGAACCCAGTTCAGACGGCGGGACTGGGCTCCTGCCTTCGCAGGAGCACGTTGCCTACCGAGGCGAACTATTACGTCCGCATGTTGACGATGGTGGTCGACAGCGTGTTCGCCGCCTCGATCGCCTTCGAGTTTGCCTGGAAGTTGCGCTGGGCGGAGATGAGGTTCACCAGTTCTTCGGTGATGTCGACGTTGGAGCGTTCCAGCGCGCCGGAGCGGATCGATCCGAACAGGCCGCTATTGCCGGTGCCCAGCATCGGCGCGCCGCTGGCGTTGGTGGCGGTCCAGTGGGCGTCGCCGCTCTGGCGCAGCCCTTCCTGGCTGTTGAAGGCGGCGATGGCGGTCGCGCCCAGATAGACGGTGGACCCATCGGCGTAGACGCCGGTGATCTTGCCTTCTTCCGACACGCCCACGCTGGTGAGCTGGTTGCCGGTGCCGCCGTCGGGCCAGTTGGTCGGAATCTTGAGGTCCGTGAGCGAAGCGGGGGTCAGCGTGCCGGTCACCGTGGGCGCGCCGGTCGTGGGATCGAGCGGAATGACCTGGAGCCGGGCGCCGGTGGTGTCGACGACATAGCGGTCCTCCTCGACCGAGAAGGCGCCGTTGCGGGTATAGCCGATCTGGTCGTCGGCGCTGCGCTTCACCGTGAAGAAGCCTTCGCCGGTGATGGCGAGGTCCAGCGTCTTGTCGGTGGTTTCGATGGTGCCCTGGGTGAACTGCTGGCTGATGCCCTGGGTGCGGACGCCCTGGCCCGCGACCTGCGTGGTGGTCTGCATCGGCGCGGCGGCGAAGATGTCGCCGAACACGGCCTTGCTCTTCTTGAAGGCAGTCGAATTGACGTTGGCGACATTGTTCGCCGTGGTCGACAGGTCGGTCTGGGCGGCCTTGAGGCCCGAAAGCGAGATGTAGAAGGACATGGCGTTGCTCCTTGGGTGAAAGGAAAGGGATTAAGCGAGTGAAATGGCGTCGGTCGGCTTGTAGGTGCCGAGCGGGGTGATGAGTTTCGACGAACTGCCGTCGGCGGGTGACTGGACGGCCGCGATGGTGGCCCAGCTCGCGACGCGGCTGGGGTTGGCGCCGTTGACCTTGATCCGGAGGGCGTCGGTGGCGATGCTGTTTCCTGCGTCGTCCTTGCCGTCCCAGTAGAAATTGACGTCGCCCTTGGGCTGGTCGCCAAGGTCGATGGTCTTGACGACATTGCCGTTGCCGTCGATCAGGTCGACCGAAGCGCCGCTGGTGGCGTCGGCGAAGCTGACCTGGCCCATATATTGGCCGGCGGCGTCGGGGGCGGCGATGTTGCTCTGCACCAGCATCGACTTGCCGATCCAGCTTGCCGCGTCGCCCAGGCGCGATCCGGTCAGTTCCGACGCCAGATTCTTCAGCGTCTGGTTCATCTCCGCGATGCCGCTGCTGTTGGTGATGGTCGCCATCTGCGCGACCATCTGCGCGTTGTCGACGGGCTCGAACGGGTCCTGCGTCTGCATCTGCGCGGTCAGCAGGCGCAGGAAATCGGCCTGGCCCATTTCCGACTTGCCCGTGCCGACCTTGGCATTGGGGTTATAGACGGACAGGCCCGCGCCGTCGGTGGCGGTCGTGGTCGTCATTTGCCGATCCTTATGGTTTCCATCATCAGGGACTTGGCGGTGTTCAGCACCTGCACGTTGTTCTGGTACATGCGGGCGGTCTCGATCATGTCGACCAGTTCCGCGCTGCTATCCACGGCGGCTTCCCATACATCGCCATTCTTGTCGGCCAGCGGATGGTTGGGGTCGTGGCGCTTGGTGGGCTGCGCGTTGGTGGTGACGACATTCTGGACCTTGACGGTCGAGACGCCGGGGCTGTCGGTGACAGACTGAAACACCGGCTTGATCGCGCGATAGGCCTCCGCCGCGCTGCCGGTGACGTTTCCGGCATTGGCCATGTTGGAGGCGGTGGCATTGAGGCGCACGAGCTGCGCGCTCATGGCGCGGCCGGCGATGTCGAAGACGTTCATGGGGCCATGGCCGCTCATGCTCATTCTCCCTTCAGGGCGCGGGTGATGGTGTTGATGCGGCCCTCCAGGAAGGAGAGGGTCGTGCGATATTTGACGGCGTTTTCCGCGAACAGGGTCTGTTCGGTGCTGAGTTCGACGGTGTTGCCGTCCAGGCTCGACTGAAGCGGCACGCGATAGCCCATGGCGTCGTCCACCGCCTGCGACACGTCGGCGGGGGACTTGCCCTGCCGGGTGGTGGCTTCCTTCAGCGCGGACTCGAAATCGATGTCGCGGGCCTTGTAGCCGGGCGTGGAGGCGTTCGCGATGTTGGACGCGAGCAGGGACAGGCGCTGCGAGCGAAGCGCCAGCGCCTTTCCATGTATCCCGAACAATCCGTCTTCCAGCGACATTGCACATCTTTCCGTTTTTTCGCCCTGCCGGGCCTAAAACTTCCGTCTCCCCCGCCGTTCTGAGGCCTGATGGCGTGAACCGCGGGTGATCCAGCCTGATATTCGCAAGAGCCGTGCCAATTTGCGTGGGTGACGCACCGGCATGGCGGCAAATCGCGGAAATCCGGGCGATTGCGCGGTGACGGCGGCAAGGACGGCAAAATTTTGCCGGCGGGTGGCAGCGCTTTGCCGCCGGCCGGTCGGGCGTGAGCGGGGACGTGAAGATGATCGGGATCATGGCGCATTTGTTCGACCCGCTGACCCTGCTGGCCATGGTCGCGGGCGTCGGGCTGGTGGCGCTGTTCCAGAATGGAGCGCGCGCGCTGGGGCGGGCCTTTGCCGCCCTTGTCCCCCTGCTGCGCGCCGATCCGACAAAGGACCGGGATGCTGCGCGGGCGGCGATGCTGAAGATCGACCAGGTCGCGCAACTGCGCGGCCTTGCCTGCACCGACCGGGTGAAGACCGCCAACCCCTATCTGACCGAAGCCGCGCGCAAGCTCGCCAATTGCGAGAAGACCGAGCAGTTCGAACTGTGGGCCGTGCAATCGCTGGCCGACCGGGCGCAGCGCCACGGCGCCGCCTGCAAGGCCTGGCTGTCCATCGCCGACGCGGCGCCCGCGCTGGGCATGGCCGGGACGATCATCGGGCTGGTCGGCATGTTCGCCGCGATGGACGATCCGGCGGCGCTGGGGCCTTCCATGGCGCTGGCGTTGCTCACCACCTTCTATGGCGTGGTCATCGCCAATGTCATCGCCGCGCCGGTGGCGACGCGGCTTGCCGACCTGTCGGAGCGGGAACTTGCCTGGCAGAAGGAAGTCACCGACCGCATGGCCGCCATTGCGCGCCGGGAAAATGTGCCGATGCGCCGCGCTTCCATCCGCGAGGTGGCATGAATATTTCCACCCTCGCCAGTGCGCGGCGCGGGCGCTGGGCGCTCAGCTTCGCCGACCTGCTGCTGTTGCTGCTGGGTTTCTTCGTGATGCTTCAGGCCAGCGGCCAGCGGCGCGACGCCGTGCTGGCGCAGGTGCGGCAGCAATTTGGCGGCCATGCCGGCCGGCCCATGGAAATCCGCGCTGCCGAACTGTTCCTGCCCGGAGAGGCGGTGCTGACCGAGCAGGGCCGGAAGCGGCTGAAGGTCGTGGCGGATCGCTTCGCCCTGGGCCGCGAGCGGCTGGAGGTCAGCAGCCGGGGCACGGACGCCGCGCATCGGCGCTTCGACGGCTGGGATCTGTCGGCGGCGCGTCTGGGCGCGGTGGCGCGGGCGCTGAAGGCCGACGGCATTGGGGGCGACCGGCTGGCGCTGCGCGGGCTGGACCAGTTGGATGGCGAGGGCGGCAAAGGGCAGGTGATCCTGATCGCCGCCGGGCGTTAGGCCCGCCCGAAAGTCCGGCGTGACTGCTCTCCACCGGCCCTTGTCCATCACATGGCACGAATATTGCGTACTCCATGGTTAATCCTGTCCGCTTTCGGAGAGACGCTGTGAACCATTTGCCCAAGATCCTCCTTCTGGCGCTGTCCGTTTCAGCGTCCGACCCTGCGCTGGCGCAGCAGAAGTTCGAGAATCTGGACCGTATCGACAGTCTGGTCGCGTTGACCGTCGGCGCCAATCTGGGCGAGCCGGGCGGCCCCGTCGCGCCGGTGGACCGGCGGTTGCGGCTGGCCGCCTGCCCCACGACGCCCAGCGTCGATGGGCCGGTCTTCGGCGCGGCCATCGTCAAATGCGACGCCCTGGGCTGGCGCATCCGCGTGCCTCTGGGCGCGGGGGGCGCGGCGGCGGCTTCCGGGCCGGTCGCCCGCTATGCGCCCGCCGCGCGTCCCGTCGCCAGGGAAGCCGTGGTGAAGAAGGGCGATCCGGTCCAACTGATGGCGGGCAATGAGAATTTCAGCGTTTCGCGCATGATGGTCGCGGACGAAGACGGCGCGGTGGGCCAGACGATCCGCGTGCGCGAAGACAAGAAAGGCGCGCCGATATTGGCGCAGGTCGTGGAAATGGGAATTGTTCGCGTTCCGGGATTTAATAATTTTTGAACCCGTCCGTATATAGGCTGTGCGGGACGAGTGAAGGAATGGAATCATGATTAAGTCTGTCGGCCAGAATATCAGCGCCGCCATAGAGGCGAGCCGCCTGAAGGAAGGCGGCAAGACCGTGCGCGCTTCGTCGGCCGGTTCGGTCGGCGGCACGTCTTCCTCGGCTCGTTCGGCCAGCCCCGCGGCCCGCACGGCGGCGGAAGGCGCGCCGGTCGACATGGATCGCGTCGCCGCGATCAAGGCCGCCATCGCGTCAGGCAATTATCCGGTCGATCCGGCGGCCATCGCCGACCGCATGATCGCGCTCGACCTGCCGGCGGCCGGCTGACGCCATGCCGCTTGGCCTTGCAGCGCTGGATGAATTGAGCGCGGCTTTCGAGGAGTTGCGCGGGGCGCTGGACGGCGTGGACGCGGCGGAGATCGAAGCGGCGACGCAACGGATCGCCAAAGCCGCCTCCGCCGTGCGCGCCATTGGCGTGTGGCGATCCGACGAAGCGATGAAGGACCGGCTGAAGGCGCTCCAGCCGCTGATGGAATCGGCGCGAATCCGCACCAACCTGCTGGCGGACCACGCGAATCAGCGGCTTGCGATACTCGCGGCCCAGGGGGCGGAAACGGCGCCGCTGGTTTACGGGCGCTGAAATATTCCATTTCCGGCATATGCGAAGGCGCCCAGGAGGCGCCTTTTTTCACATCAACTCCTTAGTTCCTTCTGGACGCCCGGTGCTCCTGCCTTCGCAGGACCACGGGTTCGCAGGCACGGGGGCGCGCCTTGATTTGACCGGAGCAGGCTCCATCCCCAAAAATCAAATTATGAGCGCGCGTTAACCAAATCTTGGCACGTCACTTGCTCTAATGACCCCCGGTACCAACGGGGATTGATCGAACCAGTGTCGGCTTTCGCAGACATCGCAGCAACAGGCGCTTCGACGGGCAACCGCGTGACCAACGCGATCGCCATGGCCAGCCGCAGGACGGGCGTGGACTTCGCCTATCTGCTGGGGCAGGCCAAGATCGAGAGCAGCCTCAATCCCACTGCCCGCGCCACGACATCGTCCGCGACCGGCCTGTACCAGTTCGTCGATCAGAGCTGGCTGGCGGTCATCGACCAGCATGGCAGCGAATATGGGCTGGGCTGGGCCGCCGACGCGATCAGCAGGGGCAGCAACGGCCGCTATTATGTGGCTGACCCCGACCTGCGCCAGCAGATACTGGACCTGCGCAAGCATCCCGAAACCGCATCCGTCATGGCCGCCCAACATGCCGCCGACAACAAGGTCGCGCTGGAACAGCGGCTGGGCCGGGAGGCGGAGCCGGTCGACCTCTACATGGCCCATTTCCTGGGCGTCGGCGGGGCCGGCAGGTTCCTGTCGATGAACGACAGGGCGCCCAATGCCGCCGCGGCCGGCATGTTCCCGGCCGCCGCGCGCGCCAACCGCTCCATCTTCTACGACCGGCAGGGCAATGCCCGCAGCTTCGCGGAAATCCGCGACCGTTTCGCCGCCAAGCTCCAAAGGGGGTTCGATTCGGTCGGCGGCGCCATCCAATATGCCGAAGCCTCGCTGCCCGCGGGCGCGAAGGCCGTGCAGCCCGCCGACTATGTGCGGATCGAAACCGAGCGCCTTGCGAGCGCGGCCGATGTGACAAGCATCCGCCCGCAGCCGCAGACGGCGCGCCTCGCCTATCTCATGCTCGCCACCCTCGGAAGGTAACGGCCCGATATGACTCCCGCCCAAGTCAAAGCGAAGATCTGGATGAGCGCCGCCAAGGGAGCGGTGCTGCCCATCGCGACGCTGATGGTCGTGCTGTTCATGATGGTGCCGGTCCCGGCGGTCATGCTGGATGTCGGCTTCATCACCAACATCATGATCTCGCTGGCCGTGCTGATGGTGGCGCTGAACGCCGCCAAGCCGCTCGATTTCTCCAGCTTTCCCACGGTGCTTCTGTTCGCGACCCTGCTGCGGCTGGCGCTGAACGTCGCGTCGACCCGCGTGGTGCTGGTGAACGGGCATGAGGGCACCGATTCGGCGGGCCATGTCATCGAGGCCTTCGGTCATTTCCTGATCGGCGGCGACTATGTCGTCGGCATCTTCGTCTTCGCGATCCTGATGATCATCAACCTGGTCGTCATCACCAAGGGCGCGGGCCGCGTGTCGGAAGTGTCGGCGCGCTTCACCCTGGACGCCCTGCCCGGCAAGCAGATGGCGATCGACGCCGATCTGAACGCCGGCCTGCTGACCCCTGAAGAAGCCAAGGTCCGCCGCCGCGAGGTCGCGACCGAAGCCGACTTTTACGGCTCCATGGACGGCGCGTCGAAATTCGTGAAGGGCGATGCGGTCGCGGGAATCCTGATCCTGGCGATCAACATCGTCGGCGGCATCATATTGGGCGTGGTCAGCCATAAGCTGAGCATCGGCGAGGCCGCGCAGACCTATATCATCCTGGCCATTGGCGACGCGCTGGTGGCGCAGATTCCCGCGCTTTTGCTCTCCATCGCGGCGGCGGCCATCGTCACCCGCGTCGGCAGCGAGGACGATCTGTCGAACCAGATCACCAGCCAGTTCGGTTCGGGCAAGGCCTGGATGCCGGTCGCGGCGATCCTGACTTTCCTGGGCATTTTGCCCGGCATGCCGCACATGATCATCCTGCCCGCCGCTGCGGTCGCTGGCGGCATCGCCTGGCACCTGCGCAAGTCGAGCCAGCGCAAGGCGGCCGAGCCTGAACCCGCCGCCCCGCCGCCCAATCCGGCGCTGATCGAATGGAACGACGTGTCGGACGGCGCGGTGCTGGGTCTGGAGATCGGCTATGGCCTGATTTCGCTGGTGGACGAGCGCAAGGGCGCGCCCCTGATGGCCCGCATCACCGGCATCCGTCGTCAGTTGTCCAAGGAACTGGGCTTCGTCGTGCCGATGGTCCGGGTGAAGGACAATCTGGCGCTGGAGCCGAACCAATATCGCATCACCATCGCGGGCGTGGTCGTGGGCGAGGACGAAATCTTCCCCGACGACCTGCTGGCGCTGGACAGCGGCGCCCTGGAGGGCACAGTGTCCGGCCGCGAGGCGAAAGACCCGACCTTCGGCCTGGACGCCGTGTGGATTTCGCCCGCCAAGCGCAGCGAAGCGGTGGTCGCGGGCTATACGGTGGTCGATCCGCCGACGGTGGTGGCGACGCATCTCAACCAGTTGATCGCGATGAACGCCAGCGAGATGTTCGGCCTGGATGAAGCGCGCAAGCTGCTCGACAACCTCAAGGACGTCGCGCCGCAACTGGTCGACGGGCTGACGCCGGGCCTGTTGAACCTGACTCAGATTTCGGCGCTGTGCCGCGCCCTGCTGGCGGAGGGGATTCCGCTCAAGGATTTCCGCCGCATCTGCGAGGCGATGGTCGACGCGGCGCGGCCCGACATGACGCTGGACCAACTGGTCGAGGCGGTGCGCCAGCGGATCGGTTCGCTGATCATCCAGGGGCTGGTGCCGGTCAAGATGCCGCTGCCGGTGATCACGCTGGACGGCGACCTGGAAGCCTTGCTGGCGCAGGCCATGCGGGTCGCGGGCGATGCCCGGCACCCGATCGAACCCGCCCTTGCCAACCGCATTATCGAGGCGGTTATCACGGCGGCCCGCCCGTTGCTGGGGCAGGCGCGCAATTTCGCCATCGTCACGTCGCCGGTGGCGCGGCGCGCCATGGCCCGCCTGTTCAAGCCGCATCTGCCGGAGACGCCCGTGCTGTCCTTCCTGGAAATTCCCGACGGCAAGGGCGTGGAGGTCGTCGCCGTGGTCGGCGGCGAGCAGCGGCCCGCGCCGCGCCACGATCCGCTGCCTGCGCGCGAACGGGTTGCTTGAGGAGCCTGACCGATGTTCATGAATAGGGTCGTCGCCGGTTCCGATGCCAACACCTATGGCCGGTCCGCCCATGCCAGTTCGCCCGAACGGCTGGCGCGCCAATATATGCCGCTGGTGCGCAAGATCGCCTGGCATGTCCATGGCCGGGTATCGAGCGCCATCGAGATAGAGGATCTGCTCCAGATCGGCATGGTCGCGCTGGTCGAGGCCGCCAACGGGTTCGAGGATCGGGGGCTGGGCTTTGCCTCCTATGCGCAGATGCGCGTGCGGGGGGCGATGATCGACCATCTGCGCCGCCATGCGACGATGACCCGCTCCGCCATGTCGCAGCGCAAGCAGTTGGCGGCCATCCGCAACCGGCTGGAACAGAGGCTGGGCCGGGCGCCGCTGGAGGCGGAGATGTCCGCGGAGATGGGGCTGGACGCGGCCGCCTATCGCGAAGTGGCCGACGGTTGCGAGATGGTGCAGCACACCAGCATGGACGAGGTCTATTCAGACCAGTCCATGTGGTTCGCCGATGTCGAGGACCGGGCCGACGACATCATGGAGCGGGAGTCGCTCAAGGGTGCGCTTGCCCAATATATCGGGGAATTGCCGCAGCGCGAGGCGCTGGTGCTTCAGCTTTATTTCGTCGAGGAACTCAATCTGGAGGAAATCGGCGCGACGCTGGACATCGGCGCGGCGCGGGTCTGCCAGATCAAGAAGGCGGCGCTCGACAAGCTGCGCGAGAAATTGCGGGATTGGGATTGAATTCATTTAGCGCGCGACGTGCTCCTGCGAAGGCAGGAGCCCAGTCCGAACGGCGGCGTAATGAACTGGAGGCGGAACTGGGTTCCTGCCTTCGCAGGAACACGGAGCGATATACTAACTATCGTTCGCGGCGTTGGAAAAGTCCCTGATCGGCGCATTGTCCAACTGCAACTGCCGATAGCGGGTCTTCTGGTAGTTCTGCGTCCGCCACCATGGTTCCGCCACCTGGAACAGGCCGCTTTTCGCGACATGGCTTCCCAGATCCTTGCGCGCCGTGAAGGCCGCGAAGAAGGGCGCCAGCACCAGCCCCGCCGCCACCGGCGCGATCCAGCCGAGCGAGGTGCCGGACCTGATCGCGAGCAGGGTCAGCCCCGCGCCCAGCAAGATATGCCATTTGAACAGCCAGATCGCGGGCAGTATCGCCATGCCGTCGCGGTCGCGGGTCTGGCCGTTCCAACTGCTCTTGCGGCCCATCATTATGCCGAACAGGTTGATGGTCTGGGTCAGCATGCTGATCGGCGCCATCAGGATCGACAGCGCGATGTCCGCGATCACGCCGCGCACCATCCGGACGCCGCCGCCGAAACCGATGCGCCGCGCCGGATCGGCCAGCGCCCAGAGCAGCGCCAGCAGCTTCGGCCCGAACAGCAGCACCGCGGTCAGCGCCAGCAATCCGCCCGCGGGCAGGATCGCGCTGGGCGGCCAGACGCCCGCCGCCGCGCCGCCCAGCACCACCAGCATCAGCGCCAGCCACAGCGGCGAGGTGCAATAGGCGGACGCTCCGACGAAGAGCTGGAATTTGCTGACCGGGTGCATGCCCCTGATCTTCGAGAGAAGGGGCACATGCTGGATATTGCCCTGGCACCAGCGCCGGTCGCGAGTGGCTAGATCGGGCAGGGAAGGGGGGAATTCTTCGAAACTGTCGTCGGCCATGACGATGTGCACGTCCCAGCCGCGACGGCGCAGCAGCGCGGCCTCGACCATGTCGTGGCTCATGATATGGCCGCCGAAGGGCGCGCGGCCCGGCAGTTCGGGTAGGCCGCAGCTTTGCGCGAAGGCGCGGGTGCGCAGGATGGCGTTATGGCCCCAGAACATGCCCTCCGACCCCGCCCACCAGATCATCCCGGCGGCGGAGATCGGCCCGAAGAGGCGGCTGGCGAATTGCTGCCAGCGGGCGAAGAAGGTGGAGGCGCCGACGATGGACGGCACGGTCTGGATCAGGCCGACATGGGGGTGCCGCTCCATATCCGATGCCAGGCGGGCCATGGTCTGGCCGCTCATGACGCTGTCGGCGTCCAGCACGATCATATAGTCGTAGGCGCCGCCGAAGCGTTCGACCCATTCGGCGATATTGCCGGGCTTGCGGCCGACATTCAGGGCGCGGCGGCGATAATGGACGGGGCGGGAAAAGCCCCGGCGCATCTTCAGATAGGCGGTGCGTTCGATCTCGCCATTTTCCGCGTTCGAGTCGCTCAGGATGAAGAATTCGAACCGCTCGCCGCCCATCACCTGCGCCAGCGAGCGCTCCATGATCGACAGGCGGCCCAGCACGCCCCGGAAATCCTCGTTGCAGACGGGCAGCAGCACGGCGGTGCGCCCGCGCAGCGGGGGCGTGGAGCGGGCGCGATAGGGGCGCGCGCTTTGCCCCCTGCCCATGGTCAGCAGCAGGAAGCCGATCAGGCTGGTTGCGAAGCCGAAGGCGATCCAGGCGAAGAGCGGGATGAACAGGGCCAGATAAACCCCTTCCCATGCCGAAATGCCGTCCAGGCCGATGGAGCGCCGCATTTCGTGCGCGGCCATGGAGGCGGGCAGCAGGGCCAGCAGCACGACCAGCGTGCGCCGCGCCCAGAGGTCGATGTTGAAGGGGCGATGGGGCAGGTCGCGGGGGGTGGCCGCGAAATCCTGCGCGGGCATGGCCAGTGGCCTTTCCGGCGGCAGATGCTCGAACGCCCGGCCTGGGGACGACCCGTTCGCCTTGTCGCTATGCACGCCGCCTGTCGCTTTCATGCTTGACCCGTTTTTGGTTTCGTTACCAGAACCGACCTGTAACCGGCTGGTTCCCTTTGCCCGACCTCAGGCGCCCAGCGGGTAATGCACATATTCGCTGAACGGGCGATTGCCAGCGCGAAGTTGGGCGCGGATATCGGTCGGCCTGCCCGGCTGCCGACGGATATCCAGGACCATCCGGAACATGTCCTTCTGGTGCAGCACCGGATAGCCCGCCTTCTTGACCAGCGTTCCGCCCGCCAGATCGACCCATATGTCGGGATTCGCGCCTGCCGGAACCCCGGCGAAGTCGGCCAGGAACCGTTCCACCCCGGCCTCGCCCGATTGCCCGGTCCAGATATTCTCGATCGTGGCGAGGCCGGTGGAGGCGGGGGTGCGCGCCGCCGACCAGTCCAGCCGGTAGCTCGCCTCTATCCGGCTGCCTGCGCGGACCGGCGCGGCGGGCGTCCAATAGGCCGCGACATTATCGGTATATTCGCTGTCGGTCGGAAAGGCGTAGAGCCGCACCTGCCCAGCGCCCATCGGCTTGCGGCTGGTGGCCCAGAGCGAGGGCCGCCGTTCGTAGAAGACGCCGTCATCCTGATAATGGTCGAAATTCCGGTCGCGCTGGAGCAGGCCGAAGCCCCTGGGATTGCGCTCGGCAAAGACGTCCACGCGGGGGGCGGAGGGGTTCACCAGCGGGCGGCAATGGGCGGTGCCGTCGGCGCTGGCGATGGAGAGCATGTCGGAATCGTGGATTTCCGGCCGCCAGTCGGTCCGTTTGGCGCGGTCGGCCTGATCGTACCAGAACATGCTGGTCATCGGCATCAGCCCCAGTTCGGTAATGGCCCTGCGGGCGAACAGCACGGCGTCGACATCCTGCCGCACCCCTTGCGGCGTCAGGCTGTTGACGAAGCGGAAGGCGCCGGTCAGCGACGCGCTGTCCATCAGCGCATAGACGGTGACGCTGCTGCGCCCGGTCCGCTCCAGCCAGAAATGGGTGAAGCGGGGAAATTCCTCCTTGCCCGCGATGCTGGTGTTGATCGCGACGGCGCGGGCGGACAGGCCGAACTGCTTTTCGGCGGGGGCGCGGAAATAGGTCGCGCCCAGGAAGGACAGCCAGTCGCCGTCCCGCGCCTGATTCATGATGCGAAAGCCGGCAAAGCCTGCACCGGGGCCAAGATTGCGCACCGCATTGCCGGGCGGGGCGTCGAACATGGCGGGATCGTAGCGCAGCGGCGTGGACCGGCCATTTTCGACCAGCGCGATCTCGACCGGCTGCTGCACCGTGCTGCTCAGCGGGAACAGGCGGATGCCGGTGTCGTCGCCCTTGTCGTTCCAGATGGTGCGCTCGTCGCGGAAGCGCGCCTGGTTGAAGGCGTCATAGCCGATCTTGTCCGCGCCGGGGAAAAAGGGCGTCACGGCAAAGGGCGCGCGGGTCAGCCGCTGCGCCCGGCCGATCACCATGATCCAGGAGAAGGCCTCGCCCCGTCTCTGCGCCAGTGCCGAACGGGGAAGCAGCAGGGCCGCGCCGGAGGCGGCGATCATGGCGCGGCGATCTATCTTGGTCATGGCGCTTATCATGGGTGTGACAACCGCCGATGCAAGTGTTTCGATCCCGCACTAGGCTGTATCGGCATTCAGCGCTGACGGCCTGCAAATGGCGATTTCCCGCGCTTCCGGTGCTCACGTACTTTAGTACGCTGCGCGCCGGGTCACGAAAAATCACCATTTTCGGCTCGCCATCATCTGAATGTCGATACAGCCTAACGGGAAACTGGCCGATCGGCAAATGCGATGAAGCCTCCGCCCGGGGGGACGGAGGCTTCGTTAAGCTGGTCGTTTCATCGAAGTTTCTGCCCCCGGCGCGGTGGGGACTGTAAATTGCGCCGGGGGCGACATGACCGGCCGGGGTGACCAAGACCCCAGCCGGTCAATCCGGTGTCAGCCTTAGCTGATCAGCTTCAGCACGCCCTGCTGGCTCTGGTTGGCCTGCGCCAGCATCGCGGTCGAAGCCTGGCTCAGGATCTGCTGCTTGGCGAGCGCGGTCGTTTCGGCCGAGAAATCGGCGTCCTCGATGCGGCTGCGGGCGTCGGTCAGGTTGGTGACGTTGGCCGTCAGGTTGTTGACCGTCGATTCGAGGCGGTTCTGCGCGGCGCCCAGGTCTGCGCGCTTCGTCGCCACCGTTTCCAGCGCCGTGTCATAGACGGCGAGGTCAGCCGCTGCGAATGCAGGAGCGGCCACGGTGCCGCTCAGCGTGCCGCCGGTCGCGGTGGCGACAGCGGACAGGTCGAGCTGACCCAGGGCGATGGAGACGGTGTCGGTGCCGCCGGCGCCGGCCTGGATGTCGATCGTGGCCGGGGCTGCGGCGGAGAACAGCATCTTGCCGTTGAATTCGGTCTTGCTCAGGACCGAGTCGATCTGCTTGGCGAGCTGGTCGATTTCATTCTTGATGTTGCCCTGCGACTTCACGTCGTTGGTGCCGTTCAGGCCCTGAACGGTCAGTTCACGCATGCGCTGCAGCATGTTGCCGACTTCGCCGAGCGCGCCTTCCGCCGTCTGGGCGAGCGAGATGCCGTCATTGGCGTTGCGGATGCCCTGGGTCATGCCGCGAATCTGCGAGGTCATGGTCGACGCGATGGCGAGGCCGGCGGCGTCGTCCTTCGCGCTGTTGATGCGCTTGCCGGTCGAGAGGCGTTCCATCGCGGTGCCCAGGGCCTTGTTGGCCATGGCCGAAGCATTGGTGGCGCGCAGCGCCGAGGAGTTGGTTCCGATAACAGTCATGATAATCCCTTTCCGTTCACTATCAGGTCGCTGCCATCAGGCTGCTTGCGGCCTCGAAAGGGGATAACGGCGCCGGGAAAAAAGCTTTTAGGGCCATTGCGATTTTTTCTGCTATTTTATTGAAAAGGCCCGGAAACCGGGCGTTCGCGGCCTTTGGCGGGCACCGCCGCATATATATGCCGGCGAAAAGTTCCGGCAGTCCGGAAAAAAATTGCCGTTATGCGGCAATGACTTTGCCGCATTAACCATATGATAACCACATTGGGGCAGTCCTTAACCATCGAAGGGGTCAGGGGCGTGCGGGGGCACAAGCCGGCCAAAACATGGGGACAAGTTCATGTCATCTCTGGACGTGAGCCGAGGAGTCTGCGCGCTCGTTCCGGGCCTGCGGCACTGGCTGGAAAATGCGTTCTTCACCGTCCGGATCGTGGACGCGCAAAGCCCGCGCGAGCGGGATGACAGGCGCGTCCTGCTGGCCACCGAAATCGGTCACGCGACCCATCGCGACATATTGATCAACCTGGTCGACGGCGCGCCATCCCTGGTGCCCGCCGCGAACGGCCTGCCCGCCCGCGTGGCGTTCGGCCTGGAGGATATGGGCTTCGCCTTCGCGCTGATCGCGGAACTGGCCCGCCCGGCGGCGGTTCCGGCGGTGGGCGACAATGCCAGCACCCGCCTGATGACGCTGGCCGGGCGCGTCGCCCGCAGCGACGCCACCGTGCTGATCCAGGGCGACACCGGCACCGGCAAGGAAGGCATGGCGCGCTTCCTCCATGCCCAATCGGGCCGCGTGACCCGCGACTTCATCGCCGTCAACTGCGCCGCCCTGCCCGAAACCATGATGGAAGCCATGCTCTTCGGCCACAAGAAGGGCAGCTTCACCGGCGCGGCCCAGGCGTCGGAAGGGCTGTTCCTGGCAGCGGACGGCGGCACCCTGTTCCTGGACGAAATCGCCGAACTGCCGCTGGCGCTCCAGGCGAAGCTGCTGCGCGCTCTCCAGGAAGGCGAAGTGCTGCCGGTGGGCGCGACTCACCCCGTTCCCGTCAATGTCCGCATCATTGCCGCCTGCAACCGCAACCTTGCCGCCGAAGTCGCCGCCGGGCGCTTCCGCGAGGATCTCTACTGGCGGCTCAACGTCATGCCGCTGGAACTGCGCCCGCTGGCCGAGCGTCCGGGCGACGTGACCGCCATCGCCGCCGCCATGCTGCTGCGCTCGTCGGATGCGGCGAAGGACGCCTTCGTCTGGCCGACCGCCGCGGCGCTGGAAAAGCTGACCGCCCATGTCTGGCCCGGCAATGCCCGCGAACTGGGCAATGTGCTGCAGCGCGCCGTGGTCCTGCGCGATGGCGACCGGATCGAGCCTGCCGACCTGCACATCACCGGCGCGCCGCAGCTTCGCATCGTGGAGCAGGTGCTGGCGCCCGCCGATCCGATCCGCCTGCGCGACGTGGCGCATAACAGCAAGCTGGAGGCTGTCCGCGCCGCGCTGCGCGAGACGGACGGCCACCGCGCCGCCGCCGCCCGCAAGCTGGGCATTTCCGAACGCACGTTGCGCTATCGGCTCGCCGAGATGCGCGAAATCGCGGCTTAAAGGGGGTAGGGCGCAATGACCGGAATTTCTCCGACCGACAGCGTGATGGCGATCCGCAACGCCATCCTCCAGAAGAACGCCGCGCTGCGCGATGTCGCCCAGACCGGCAATGTCGGCGCGGGTTCCGCCGTCGGCACCAATGGCGCGACCGCGCCGGGCGGCTTCACCGACGCGCTGAAATCGGCGCTGGAGCAGGTGAACGGCCTGCAAAATCAGGCGGGCGAAGCAGCCGCCTCGTTCGAACGGGGGGAAACCACCGACATCGCCGGGGTCATGCTGGCCAAGCAGCAGGCGTCGGT
Source organism: Sphingobium sp. TA15 (assembly GCF_037101235.1). Classification (NCBI taxonomy): domain Bacteria; kingdom Pseudomonadati; phylum Pseudomonadota; class Alphaproteobacteria; order Sphingomonadales; family Sphingobiaceae; genus Sphingobium; species Sphingobium sp. TA15. The sequence goes on along the minus strand of NZ_AP025355.1, from coordinate 2,351,238 downwards.
CAGCTTCGAAGCCACCCTTCAGGTCCGCAACAAATTGCTGTCCGCTTACAAGGACATCATGAGCATGCCGGTGTAATATGAGCGAGAACGCACTCACCCCCTCCGCCGGCGCCGCCGCCGCTCTCCCCGCCACCAGCCCCGCCTCTTTCGGTGGCGCGAAGGGCGTCGACGCGCTGAAGGCGCGCTTCACCGGCTTCATGAAGCAGCCCGCTGTGGCGAAGAGCCTGCCGCTGCTGGGCCTGCTGGGCGTCGTCGCCACGGCCGGCGCGGCCTGGCTGGCGCTGCGCGAACCGCCGCAGCGCGACCTGTTCCGCGCCTTGCCCGATGCCGACAAGTCGGCCGTGGCGCAGGTGCTGGACCAGAACGGCATCCGCTACGACTTCGATAACTCCGGCGGCATGACCGTCGGCGAGGACGAGTATTTCAAGGCGAAGATGATGCTCGCCGCGCAGGGCCTGCCCAAGAGCGCGCCCGACGGCAACAGCATGATCGACAGCCTGCCCATGGGCGCCAGCCGCGCCGTGGAGGGCGAAAAGCTGCGTTCCGCCCGCGAAATGGATCTGGCCCGCACCATCGAGGCCATAGACAGCGTCGAGAGCGCCAAGGTGCACCTCGCCGTCGAGCCGCCCAGCGTCTTCCTGCGCGAGCGGTCGAAGCCCTCCGCATCGGTGATGCTGCGCCTCGCCTCCGGCCGGTCGCTGACCGACCAGCAGGTCAGCGCCATCGTGCATCTGGTCGCTTCCTCCATCCCGGAACTCAATCCGGAGGATATTTCGCTGGTCGACCAGAATGGCCGCCTGCTCAGCAATAATGACGGCAATGCCGCCGACGACCGTCAATTGGCCGTGCAGACCCGGATGGAGGATCGCTATCGCCAGTCGGTGATCGCGCTGCTGACGCCGATTTTGGGCGCGGGCAAATTTTCGACCGAGGTGCATGCCGAACTGAACTTTGCCGAGCGCCAGGCGACCCGCGAAACCTATCCGCAGGATGAAGCCCGTCTTCGCAGCGAGCAGGGCACATGGGCATCCGACCCGCGTGGGCAAGGCGCCGGTGGCGAGGCAAGCGGCATTCCGGGCGCGCTCAGCAACCAGGCGCCGGTCAACCCGACCGTCACCCAGACCAATCCCAACGGACAGGCCGTTGCCCAGGGCACGGAAAGCGCGCAGACCGCCGCCCAGCCCGGCACGCCTGGCAATCCGCTCATGAAGACCGAGGAGACGTTCAACCGCAGCTTCGAACTGGGCCGCGAGGTTTCCGTCACCAAGGACGCCGTCGGCACGGTGAAGCGCCTGTCGGTTGCCGTCGCGCTGGACAACGGGCCTGACGGCAAGCCGCGTTCGGCGCAGGAAATCGCCGCCCTGGAGGCTCTGGTGAAGGGCGCGGTCGGTTTCGACCAGGCGCGGGGCGACGTGGTGGCCCTGTCATCGCGCAGCTTCGCCAAGGAGGAAGTGGTCGAGGCCCCCTGGTATGAGGCCCAATGGGTGTCGCCGCTGGTGCGCAACGTCTCCGCCTTGCTGGTCGCGCTGCTGCTGATCTTCGGCATCGGCCGCCCGCTGCTGAAGCGCCGCGCCGCCGCCCAGGCCGCCGCCGCCGAACAGATCGCCGTCCAGGGCCAGAAGATCGGCCGGGAAATCTCCACCGAGATCGGCCGTCAGGCGACGGCGAACCCCGACGGGTCGACGCCGATCACGCTCGACATGATCTCCTCCACTTATGATTACGCCCAGCGCGCCGACCTGATCCGCAATTTCGTGAAGCAGGATCCCGACCGCGCCGCCCTGGTCGTCCGCGACCTTCTAAAGGAAGGGAAGAAGGAAAATGCCTGACGCCGCCACCGCCCCGGCGCTGAAGGGCAGCGCCGCCGCCGCCGTCCTGCTGATGCTGTTCGATGAGGACGAGGCCGCGCAGATCCTGTCCCGCCTGGAACCCGACGAGGTCCGCCAGCTTGGCTATGCCATGTATGACGTGGCCGACGTGCAGGTCGAGGAAGTCAACGAGGCGCTGGACCATTTCGTCACCAAGGCGAAGAAGCGCACCACCATCGGCTACGGCGCGACCCGCCATATCCGCGGCGCGATGACCAAGGCGCTGGGCGAGGAGCGGGCGGAGAACATGCTCGCCCGCATCACCCCGCCGACCCGTTCGACCCAGCTTGAGATGCTGAAATGGATGGACGCCAAGGAGATCGCCTCCCTGATCGAGGCGGAGCATCCGCAGATCATGGCCATCGTGCTCGCCCATCTGGAGGCGCCGATCGCCGCCGACGTGCTGCAATTGCTGCCGCCCGAATATCAGGAGGAGATCGTCTATCGCATCGCCACGCTCGGCCCCGTGTCGAACGAGGCGCTGGACGATCTGGAGCAGCTCCTGCTGCGCGGCAACATGGCCAAGAAGCAGGGCGGCGCATCCCAGCGCGGCGGCACGGTCGAGGCGGCGGCGATCATGAACAATGTCCGCAAGGACAATGAGCAGCGCATCATCAAGGCGCTGGCCAAGCGGGACAAGATGGTCGCGCAGACCATCGAGGAGGAGATGTTCGTCTTCGACAATCTGATCGACATGGACGACAAGAATCTGGGCACGCTGATGCGCACCGTCGACAGTTCGATCCTGGTGGTCGCGCTGAAGGGGGCGAACGACATGCTGAAGGCCAAGATATTCGGTTCCATGTCGGCGCGCGCCGCCCAGGCCATCGCCGACGAGATCGAGGAACGCGGGCCGATCCGCCTGGCCGAGGTCATCGACGCGCAGAAGCTGATCATCGCCACCGCCCGCCGCATGGCGGATGCGGGCACCATCATGCTGGGCGGCAAGGGGAATGATTTTGTCTAAGCTCTGGACCAATGCCGACGTCGCCAGCGTGCCCCTGGGCGGCATGGGTCAGGTGACGAGCGGGGGCTTCCGCAGCCGGTTCACGCCGATGCATGCCCCGTCCGGACAGGCGATGCACGACAGCGTGCCGGAAACCGAGGAAGACCTGCTGGAACAGGCCCGCATGGAGGCCTTCGCCATGGGTTTCGATGAAGGCAGTCGCGTGACGGCGGAGGCCAATGCGACCGACGCCGAAGCGCGCCGCCGCCTGGCCGAAGCGCTGGAACTGCTGGCGCCCGCGCCCAGCGGCATGCTCTCCACCATGCTGTCCGCCACGGTGGTGCGGCTGGTCGAGCAGATCGTGGGCGAGGTGGAGATCGACATCGAACGGCTGCTCCAGCGGTGCGACAGCGTGGCCGCCTTCATCGAGGAAAATGACGAAAAGGGCGCGCTGCACCTGCATCCCGACGACATCGAACTGCTGGAGGGCGAAAGCATCGGCGTGAAGCTGGTGCCCGACGGGGCGATGCAGCGCGGCTGCGTGCGTCTGGAAACGGCGGACGGCTGGGTCGAGGACGGGCCGGATGTGCGCCTGTCCCGCCTGCGCGCCCTGCTGGACGATATGGAGGGCAAGGCCTGATGATCCGCGCCGCGCTGGCCCAGGCGGAAACGCTGTTCGACCATATGCAGGTGCAGAACCGCGCGCCCCGCCATGTCGGCCGTCTGGTCAGCCATGATGCGGGGATGCTGGAAGTCACCGGCTTCCGCCGCCCCATCGGCGCGGGAGCGCGGCTGATCGCTTCGGACGGCACCATCTGCCGCGCCGAGGTGGTGGGCTTTCGCGGCGACAGGACGCTGCTGGTGCCGCTCGACGCCGACGCGCCGCTGGAAAATGGCGCGCGGGTGGAGCCGGACAGCCAGGCGACCATGGTGCAGGTGGGCGAGGGCCTGATCGGCCGCGTGATCGACGCCATGGGCCAGCCGCTGGACCGCAAGGGGCCGATTATCGCGGGCGGTAGCTGGCCATTGAACGGGGTCAAGGGCAATGTGCTCGACCGGGGCCGCGTGACCGAGCCTTTCGACCTTGGCGTGCGCGCCGTCAACGCGCTGCTGACCGCCGGGCGCGGCCAGCGCATCGCCATCATCGCGGGGTCGGGCGTGGGCAAGTCGGTGCTGATGGGCCAGATGATCCAGGGCGCCGAGGCCGACATCGTCGTCGCCGGCCTGATCGGGGAGCGCGGCCGCGAGGTCAGCGATTTCCTGGAAACCAAGCTGAAAGGCGCGATGCACAAGAGCATCGTCGTCGCCGTGCCTGCCGACCATCCGCCGGTGCTGCGCCTGCGCGCCGCCGCGCGCGCCACCGCCATCGCCGAATATTTCCGGGCGCGGGGCAAGAAGGTGCTGCTGCTGATCGACAGCCTGACCCGCTGCGCCCATGCGCAGCGCGAGATCGGCCTTGCCCTGGGCGAACCGCCCGCGATGAAGGGCTATCCGCCCTCCGCCCTCGCCCTGATCCCGCGTCTGGTCGAGCGCGCCGGCGTCGATGCGCGCAGCGGCGGATCGATCACAGCGCTTTATACCGTGCTGGCCGATGGCGACGATACGGACGATCCGATCGTCGACGCCGCCCGCGCCATCGTGGACGGGCATTTCGTGCTGTCGCGCCATTTGTCGGAACAGGCGATCTTCCCGGCCATCGATGTCGGCAAGTCGCTGTCTCGCGTCATGGCCGATGTGGTGCCGGACGAGCATCGCATGGCGGCCGCCGCCTATCGCCGCCTCTGGGCCGCCTATGAGGAGAATCGCGACCTCATCCTGATGGGCGCCTATCGCCCCGGCAACGATCCGGTGATCGACGAAGCCGTGCAGCGGCGGCAGGAAATCCTCGACTTCATCCGGCAGGATCAAAAGAGCTTCATCGACCTCGACACCAGCGCCGCCGCCCTGATCGCCGAGTTCGGCGCGTGAAGGGGGAGGTCGCCCGCCGCCAGCGCGTGCTGCGCGTCCGCCATGTCCAGCATGCCATGGCCGTCGCCGAAACCGCCCGCGCCCGCGACGAGGCGGAGGGTATCGCCCGCAACGCCCAAAGGCTGCGCAATGTGCGCAACGATCTTTTTACCGGCCAGGGCGTCGCAACTGGCGCGAATTTTGCAGCGATGCAGGAACTGGCGGGCCGTCTGGAACAGGCGGGCCGTCAGTTGGATGGTGCGCTCTACGATGCGCGCCGCAAGGTGGAGGCCAAGGAAGGCCTTTCCCTGGCGGCCAATCGGGATCGCGAAATCGCCGTGAAGCTCAAGGATCGCGCCCGCGCGGACCTGGAGGAATGGCGGGAGAACAAGTTGGCGGCCCTGCCGCGCTATCGCCGGATGCAGAGGACAGGAGATGTCTGACGTGAACATGCTGACGAGCCTCAAGGCGCTGCTCTTTTCCTCGGCGGCGACGCCCATGCCCGCCGACGGCGCGGCTGCGTCGGCCGTGCCCGCGGAAGGGGCGGCGGATTTCGCCAAGCTGCTGAACGGCACGATGGACGCCATGCCGGACGCGCAGGAAAGCGCCGGGATCGCAGGCCTGTCGCAGGAAATTGCGCCCATGGTCGCTGATGAAGCCGAAGGCGTGGAGGTCGCGCCGGCCAAGGGCGGCAAGGCCGATGTTGCCGATGCGCAGGGCGAGACGCCTTCCCCCTTGCCCTTCGGCCTCGCCAACGCATTGAGGGCGGTGCAGGGCCATCGCAAGGATTCGCTGCCCCTGCCGCCCGGACTTGCCAGGAAGATCGACGCGCCGGCCGAGCCCGCGCTCGAAGGGACGGTGCCTGCGGCGGATACCGACTCTGTCGAGGAGGTCGCGGCGGAACTGCCTGTTCCGGTGTTGGTCGCGATGGAAGAGGGCGAGGTCGAGGCGCCGGAACTGCCGATCCTGACGCCCGATCCCCCGGCCAAGGCCGCGCGCCCCGGCAAGGAAGCCAAGCCGGAGAAGGCGGAGGCCTTGCCCGAAGCCGCTGCAGTGGAGCATGCCGACGAGCCGGCGGAAGCCGAACCGAGCGGCAAGGACAAGTCGAAGGAGCAGGCCGAGGCGGCACAGGCTCCGGCAATGGTCGTCGCCGCTGTCCAGACGCCGGCGCCGCAAGGCGTTCCGGTGCCGCCGCCGACATCGGCGGCCGCAGCCCCCGAAATAGTGTCCGTCCAGCCGGAAAGCGGCAAAAATCTGCCGGCAGCGGCGGCGCCATTGCCGCCCCAGATTGCCGGACAGCCGGTTGCCGCTCAGCCGCCGGTTGAAAAAACTCATGTGGCAAAAGGCCCCGTTCAGCCTGCCGTTGCAGCGCCTGCGGCATCGGCCGATCACGCGAAAGGCCCTGTTGCCGATCCGGCTTCCGACCGCATCCCGATGAAGTCCGAGGCGCTTGCCCTGCTCCAGCTGGTCCGCGATCAGGTCGCCGCTCGCCAGCCGGGCACGCCGGTCCGCGCCGGGGAACCGCTCGCGGCCCGCGTCAAAACGGGCAGCGCCGCCACGCCGGTCGAGGCTGCTCCGACGCATAGCGCCCAGCATAACCCGGTCGATGCCGTGTCGCAGATGCCGCTCGCCCAGCCTGCTTCCGCCCCCTCTATCCCGCCGGTCGTGGCGCCGCAGCCAGTCGACCTGTCCGCCAGCCTGGGCGCGCAGATTGTCGACATGGGCGTTTCCGGCCAGTGGATCGACGGGCTGGCCCGGGAGATTGCCGGGCTGTCCGCGAACGGCGCGCAGGGCCGGTTCCAGATCAACGCCGACCAGCTTGGCGCCGTGCAGGTGGACATCCGCCAGGGCAGCGAGGGCGCGGCGGTCAGCCTGACCGTCGCCAGCGAAGCCGCCGAAATGGCGCTGCGCCAGGACAGCGACCGGCTGCGCATCGACGCGGGCCTTTCGGCGGTGCGCATCGCCGAGGTGAAGATCGAGCGCATGCCGCATGTGGCCGAGGCCGCGAAGGCGGACAGCGCCAATCAACAGCAATCCTCCCAGCAGCAGGGCTCCCAGGGCGCGAACGCATGGGCGAACAACGGCCATAACATGGCGCAATCCCAGGGACAGGCCCAGGGCCAGGGGCGCTGGCGTCCGCAGGAAAATAGCGCGTTCGCCGCTAAAAATTCCGGCGATCCGGCCGTTCTTAACCATGACGAGCTGCGCCATGCCGGCAATCCCGCCGCGCGCGCGCGCTATGCCTGACGACTTGGATTGCGGGGGATTTTGACCGATGAGTGACGACGCCAAGCCGAAGAAGAAGAAGAAGGGCGGGGGCATGAAGATGATCCTGCTCATCGTCATCGCCATGGTCATTGGCGGGGCGGGCGCGGCCGGCGGTCTCTATGCCGCCGGTTTCTTCAGCCCGAAGGAAGAAGGGCCGAAGGAAGATCCGAACAAGCCCGTGCTCGTGCTGGCGGGCGAAAGCGCCGAGGAAGTGGCGAAGGCCCATGGCTATGCCGGCGGCGAGGGCGGCGGTCATGAGGGCGGCGGCGGTCATGCCCCGAAGGGCGCCCATGTCCCGGCCAAGGGCATCGACCTGCCCAGCCCGGCCAATCCGGCCGCCTATCAGGCGACCTATTTCCAACTCCAGACGCCCTTCACCTCCAACATGTCGGACACGGACGCCTTCGCGCAGATTTCCATTGCGGTGTCGACCTATTACGACATCCGCGTGGTTGAGGCGATCAAGGCCCATGAGATGGCGATTCGCAGCCAGGTTCTGATGATGCTGGCCGAACAGCCTGTGGAGGCGCTTTCGATGCCGGAGGGCAAAAGGGCGCTCCAGGCCAAGATCAAGACCGTCATTAACGACATTCTGAAGCAAAAGACGGGCTATGGCGGCGTCGATAACGTTTATTTTACCAATTTCGTTATTCAATAGGGATGCCTGAACGCGCGGGAAGTCCCCCGCCTGGACCGGCAGGGGACTGAAATGACCGACGTTCAAGCCTACGCCTTCGGGCGGGGGGAATCTCAGGCGCCGTTGATGCTGTCGGGGCTGGACCGGCTGGGCGAAAAGCTCGGCCGGCGTCTGCGCGCCCTGATCGAGCCGATCGCCGGGGCGCGCCCGCATGTCGTCGCGCAGGATGCGCGCGCGCTGGAATTCGGCGCCTGGGCGCATGAGGTGCCCGGATCCGCCAGCATCGGCGTCTATCGCCTGGCGCCGCTCAAGGGGCAGGTGCTGCTGCGGCTCGACGCGGAGATGATCTCGACGCTGGTCGATTGTTTCTATGGCGGGATCGGCAACCGGGCCTTGCCGCCGCGCGGAGAGTTCACCCCTACCGAAGATCGCCTGATCGCCCGGATTTCCGAGGCCTTCATTGCCCGGCTGGTCGAATGCTGGAGCGACATGCTGGCCCTGGAGGCGGGCCTGATCGTCCGGGAAACCGGCATCGGCTTTGCCGCCGCGGCCCAGCCGGGCGAGCAGATGGTGCTGCAACGCTTCCTGATCAGCATCAGCCGCGATGCCGAATGGCCCATCGACCTGCTGTTCCCGCTGTCCTCGCTGCGCGCCGTCGAGCCGTTGATGGGCAACCGCATCCCCGTGGACGACGAACGCGCCGACCCGGTGTGGCAGGCCCGCATCGCCCAGCGCATGCGCGAAATCCGCCTGCCCGCCCGCACCGTGCTGGCGCGTCCCGACCTGTCCCTGGCGGAGCTGATGCAGCTCAAGGCCGGCGACATCATTCCCGTCACCATCAACCGCAGCCTGCCGCTGATCGTGGGCGACCGCATCGTCGCGCATGGCTCCATCGGCGAACAGGACGGCCGCGCCGCATTCCAGATCGAAAAGCTAGCACAGGAAACCGGACAATGAGCGACATGAGCGAAGCCCCACGCATCGACGGCGTGGGCGAGGACAGCATTTCCCGCATGGTGAACAACCGCCAGTTCCGGTTGCTGGCGGACATTCCGGTCCGCATGTCGGTGGAGGTCGGGTCGACCTCGCTCCGGCTGGCGGAGGTCATGGACCTCAGCGAAGGCAGCGTCGTGGAACTGGACCGCCAGGCCGACGACCTGCTCGATATCATGGTCAACGGCGCGCTGATCGCGAAGGGAGAGGTGGTGACGGTGAACGGCCGCTACGGCATCCGCATCGTCGAAATCGCGGCCGCCGAAAGCCGGCTGGCGGGCGTCGAGCGGCGCGGCTGAAGCTGGCGGTCGATTTACCGCTTGCCTTGCGCGCCAATCTTTCGGAACGGATGACGCATTAACCATCTTCGCGGAAAGCGCTCATGACCTGGTATTTCGTCAAGCTGCTGATTTTATTGCCGCTGGTCGGCGGCATGGCCTTCGGCGCGCTGTGGCTGTGGCGCAAATATCAGCCCGGCATGATGGCCGGGCAGAATGATCGGTCGCTCAAACTGCTGGAAGCGCTGCCGATGGGAACGTTCGGCAAGCTCGCCGTGGTGGAGTTCGAGGGGAAGAAGATCCTGCTTTCCGTGACGCGGGGACGGATCGAGAAGATCGCGGAAGGTGACAGCTATCGTGCCGGGCGCTGACGTTTTTCCCGCGGTGGCGTCCGGACGTGAGGTCGGGAGATGGATTCCCGCCTTCGCGGGAATGACGAAATTGCTGTTGGCGGCGCTGCTGCTCGTGGCGCTATTCGTCGCCATGCCCGCCTTCGCTCAGGCCCTGCCTGCCGCTCCGGCGCCTGTCGACAATGGCGGCGCATTGAGCCGCGCCATGGGGCAGATCAGCGGCGACGGCCGTTCGCTGTCATTGTCGCTGCAAATCCTGATCCTCATGAGCCTGCTGACGGTGCTGCCGTCGCTGATCCTCATGATGACCAGCTTCACCCGCATCATCATCGTGCTGTCGCTGCTGCGCCAGGCGCTGGGGTTGCAGCAGACGCCGCCCAACCAGGTGCTGGTCGGCCTGTCGCTGTTCCTCTCGCTGTTCGTGATGCGGCCCGCCATCGACCAGATCAACGGCCAGGCCTTCGACCCCTATGGCAAGGGCCAGATTTCCATCGAGGAAGCGGTGGGCCGTTCGGGCAAGGTGCTGCACGGCTTCATGACCAAGCAGACCCGCGAGACCGACCTCAAGCTGTTCCAGAATCTGGCCGAGGCGCCCGCCTTCCGCACGCCTGCGGACATTCCCTTCTCGATCCTGCTGCCCGCCTTCGTGACGTCGGAATTGAAGACCGCGTTCCAGATCGGCTTCATGATCTTCCTGCCGTTCCTGATCATCGACCTGGTGGTCGCGTCGACGCTGATGGCGCTGGGCATGATGATGCTGTCCCCCACGATCATTTCCATGCCGTTCAAGCTGTTGCTGTTCGTGCTGGTGGATGGCTGGGCGTTGACCATGGGGTCGCTGGCGGGGTCGTTCGCGACGTGATCGTGCCGCCTCCCTCTCCACCGTTCGGGCTGAGCCCGTCGAAGCCTCAGGCCGAGCGAAGCGAGGCCATGCAGAAGGCTTCGACAGGCTCAGGGCGAACGGGTCGGAGGTGATCTGATTCATGGAAAACGCCGATTTCTTCATGGGCCTTGCGCAGCAGGCGCTGTGGATCACGGCGCTGGCGGCGGCGCCGATCCTGATTCCGGCGCTGGTCGCGGGCGTCGTGATCGGCATGGTTCAGGCGGCGACCTCCATCAACGAACAGACGCTGGCCTTCATCCCCAAGATCATCGTCGTCGGCGCCATGCTGGTGCTGTTCGGCGGGTCCATCATGGTGCTGATCGCCGATTTCACGCGCGAGATTTTCGAGCGCATTCCGGACCTGCTGCAATGATCGCGCCGGGCTTCGCAAATGTCGAAGTCCAGCTATGGATCTGGCTGATCGCCATGATCCGGCCCGGCGCGGCGTTCATCGCCGCGCCTGTCTTCGGCGCGCCCGCCGTGCCGCTGCAACTGCGGCTGATCCTGTCGCTGGCGCTGGGCATGGCGGCGCTCAACAGCGTGCATATCGTGCTTCCCGCCGACGGTGTCGCCAGTTTCCAGGGCGTCATGCTGGTGGCGGGCGAAGTGCTGGCCGGCCTCGCCATCGGCTTTGCGGTGCAGATCGGCTATGCCGCCGCTTTGGTCGCGGGCGAAGCCATCGGCAACACCATGGGCCTCAATTTCGCGGCGATGGTCGATCCCTCCTCCGGCCAGGCGACGCAGGCGGTGGGGCAGTTTCTTTCCATCCTTTCCACCTTCCTGCTGCTCGCCATGGACGGGCATCTGATGCTGGTGAGCTTCGTGGTGCAGAGCTATCAGGCGCTGCCGCCGGGCGGCGCGATGCTCAGCAACGACGCGGTCTGGCACCTCATTGAATTTGGCGGCGCGCTGCTCGGCGCGGGCGTCACCATCGCGCTGCCGGTCGGCTTCGCGCTGGTGCTGGTGCAGATCGTCATGGGCATGCTGGCGCGCACCGCGCCTGCGCTCAACCTCTTCTCCGTCGGCATGCCGGTGGCGCTGATGGCAGGGCTGATCCTGCTGGCCGTCACCGCGCCGATCATGGGGGAGGGGATCACCGCCGCGCTCAAGGCCGGGCTGGACCAGGCCCAGGCCATTGCGGAAGGGCGCTGAACCATGGCGGAGAGCAATGGCGGCGGCGAAAAGACCGAAAAGCCGACAGCCAAGAAACTGAAGGACGCCGCGGAAAAGGGCGACATCCTCCAGTCCCGCGACCTCGCCACCGCGCTGGTGGTGATGGCGGGCATCGGCTGGATCGCCGTCACCGGGCCTTCGATGGTCGAATCCCTGTCCGACATGCTGATAGAGGCGCTGCGCTTCCGGCGGGAGGATATCGTCAATTTCGCGCCGGCCGACCGGGGTTTCGCCTTGCTGTCCGGCATCGCCCTGCCGGTGGCGGGGATCATGCTGGCGACCCTGCTGGCCGCCATCGCCGGACCGGCGATGCTGGGGTCGCTGGGCTTTCGTCCTGGCGCCTTCGCGCCCAAGGCGTCGAAGCTCAATCCCGCAGCGGGCCTCAAGCGCATGTTCGGCATGCAGGGCCTGATCGAACTGGTGAAATCCGTCGCCAAAGTGTCGCTGCTGGGCGCCATCGGCGTCTGGATGATCTCAGACCGGCTGACGGAGATTGTCGGCCTGGGCAAATCGGGCCTGGCCCCCGCCATGGCGGACCTGGGCAATATGTTCATCATGACCTGCCTGGTGATGGCGGGCGGCCTGTTCCTGATCGCGGGCATCGACGTGCCCGCGCAGCTCATGCAGCGATCCAAGCGCCTGTCGATGAGCAAGCAGGAAATCAAGGACGAGCATAAGGAGAGCGAAGGCTCCCCTGAACTGAAGGGCCATATCCGCCGCAAGCAATATGAGGTGCTGAGCGGTTCGACGCGCAAGGCGGTGGCGGAGGCCAGCGTGATCATCACCAACCCGACCCATTTCGCCGTCGCCCTGCGCTACAAGCCGGGGCAGGACGCCGCGCCGGTCGTGGTGGCGCGGGGCTGCGACGCCATCGCCGCGGCGATCCGCGAACTGGCCGACCAGAATGGCGTGACGGTGCTGCAATATCCGGAACTGGCCCGCGCCATCTACTTCACCTCGCGCGCAGGGCAGATCGTCAATGAAGGGCTGTACATGGCGGTCGCAACCGTGCTCGCCTTCGTCTTCCGGGTGGAAAATCGCCTGGCGAGCGAAATGGATCGTCCGTTCATCACCGTGCCGGACGATCTGCGCTTCGACGCGGAAGGCAAAAAACGGCTTGATAATCAACGCTTTCATGAAAATACCTCGTCCTTAACTTAAGTTTAGGACTCAATATCCGTATAATCTTCGCGGGGACGCATTAGGATGTGCGTCATGAACAACTATATTTCGCGGACTGAACTGTCGGTGGAGCGCAGCGCGACCCGCGCGCCGTCCGCCGTGTCCGCGATTCAGCCGGTTTCCTCTTCCGGCACCGCGCAGCAGGGCGACCAATCCCCCCGGCATTCGATGGCGCAGGATCAGGCAGGCGCGGAGGAAAGCATCGCCACCAGCGCCGAATATGCGAAGGTGCAGGCCCGCATAGCCGACATATTGGGCGAATTGCGCAGCTTGGGCGGCGCGGCGACCGTCGATGGGGCGGCCGACGAAATCCAGTCGATGCTGCCGACGCCGCAGGTTCTGGTTCCCCTGCCCCCGGCCTCCAAGGAAGCGGTGGAAAGCACGATCCGCATCGCCAAGCGCATCGCCGAGCAGGCCGCCTATGCCCATGCGGCGCAGGCCAATATCCGCCGCGGCGCGGTCGACCAGATTCTTTCTCCGGGCGTTTGAGCAGGGTTCGTCGAGGAGCTTTCCGCTCCTGTTCGCAAGCGCCATTTCGGGTGGCGTGGACGAAACCGGGGCTCGTCGGACTGGGCGGTTTGGGTGGTTCCTCCTTTCGTCACCCCGGATCAAGTCCGGGGTGACGGAGGTTGATGGCCGCAATTGGCCATTCCCGGCATTTCCGAATGCGTCGCGGGTGAGGATAGCGCTGGTTCCCCGCCTCCCCCCCATGAAAATCATTCCTAAAGGTCTTCGCGCTAGGGCCGTTCTCTCTCTTGAAAGGACGGTCAATGACTTCGGTGAGCAGCAGCATCTTGACGGCGCTAGGCGCGGGATCGGGCATCGACACCGCGTCGCTCGTCTCCAGCCTGGTCAGCGCCACCAAGGAACCGCGCCAGGCGGCCATCACCAACCGCCAGACGCTCAACAGCGCGCGGATTTCCGCGCTGGCATCGGCCTCCAGCTCGCTCGACACCTTTGCCGATGCGCTGAACAGCCTGCTGGCGGGCACCGGCTATTCCGGCACGCCGGCGTCCAACGACCCCAGCATCGCTTCGGTGAGCGCGCTGCCCGGCGGCACGCCGACCGGCCTGCCCGCGCAGATCGAGGTGCGCCAGCTTGCCGCCAGCCGCACCCTGGTTTCCGCCGTCAACGCCAATCAGGACGCTGCGCAGGGGGCTGCGGCCACCGTCGGCATCGGGGAATTGTCGCTGAAGGTCGGTAACGGCAACCCCGTTTCCATCACGATCACCGCGGCCAATGACAGCTTTACGGGCCTGGCCGCCGCCATCAACGGTTCGGGGGCGGGCGTGACCGCGACCGTCGTCACCGATTCGCAGGGGACGCGCCTGATGCTGAAGGGGCCGACCGGCGCGGCGAACGACTTTTCGCTTACCACGGTTTCCTCCACGACCGACGGGACGACGGGCGCGGACCTTTCCCAGTTCGCCTTCTCCGCGACGACCCCGCCTGCGGGCAGCAGGATGAGCTCCGCCACAGAGCCCAAGGACGCGGTCATCCTGCTCGACGGCGTGGAGCAGCATTATGCCGGCAACACCATCGACGGCGCGATCCCCTATCTGCGGATCGACCTCAACAAGGCGGCGCCGGGGACCAATGTCACGCTGGCCACGACGGAGCCGACCACCTCGATGCGCGACCTGCTGGTCGAGTTCGTCGACGCCTACAACACGCTGATGAAGGCGCTGAACACGGCTACCTCGACCGGCACGGACCAGTCCAACGCGGGCGTGCTGAACGGCGAATCGTCGATCCGCGACATGAAGCGGCAGCTTTCGCAGATGGTGTCGGCTGAGCTTGGCGGCACGGGCGCCTACAGGACGCTGAACGACCTGGGCGTCAGCACCAATCGCGACGGCACGCTGTCGCTCGACACCAAGGCGCTGGACAAGGCGATCGCGGCGGATCCGAAGGCGATCACGCAATTGCTGAACCCGTCGGTCAGGACCGCGACCAATATCGGCCTTGCCGGGCTGATGGACAGCGTGCGCGACAATATCAAGAAGGATGGCGGGCCGCTCGCCGCCACGCAGGGCAAATATGAGAAACTGGCCAAGGAACTGGCCGATCAGCTCGACAAGCTCGACATGCAGATGACCAATTATCAGGAGCAGCTCACCAAGGTCTATTCGGCCATGGAGACGCGCCTGTCGGCGTTGAAGGCGACGCAAAGCTATCTCCAGCAGCAGGTCGCTCTCTGGACCAAGAACGACAATTAAGGGGTCGGAATATCATGTTCTACAATCACGGCGGGTTCGGCGGCACGGCAGCGGCGCGGCGCTATGCGGCGGTCCATTCGGGCAGCCGGATCGAGGGCGCGACGCCCCATGCGCTGGTCAAGCTGCTGTTCGACGAACTGCTGCTGGCGCTGGACGCGACGGCGCTGGCCGAACGCAATGGCGACCGGCTGAAAGTGTCGGACAAGCAGGCCCGCGCCATGTCGATCCTGTTCGCGCTCGAATCGAGCCTGGACTTCGACAAGGGCGGCGACATCGCCACCGGCCTGGCGCAAATCTATCGCGAAGCCCGCCGCCTGCTTCTGGCCAGCGCCAAGGAGCATGACGCCGCCCCGGTCGATCAGGCCCGCCTGATGATCGGCGAGATCGCGGAGGCGTGGAACCAGATCGGCTGAAAACATGCCGGGATGACGCATGTCGCATGGGGTTGCGCCTTCAAAGGCGCCCCTGTATAGGCACCGCTCGCAAAGGGCGGCCCGGCGGGGGCCGCCTTTTTGCGTTTCGGACTTTGTTTGCATCAGCCCAGAAAGGGAAGGACCATGTCGATCACGCCGCTCATGCCCGTTTACCCCCGGTGCGATGTACGCCCGGTCCGAGGCGAGGGCTGCTACCTGATCGGGGAGCGCGGCGAGCGCTATCTGGATTTCGCCAGCGGCATCGCGGTCAACCTGCTGGGCCACGGCCATCCGAAGCTGGTCAAGGCGATAGCCGATCAGGCCGCGACGCTGATGCACACGTCGAACCTGTACGGCATGCCGCTGGGCGAGAAATTCGCGCAGCGTCTGGTCGACACGACCTTCGCCGACACGGTCTTCTTCACCAATTCGGGCGCGGAGGCGGTGGAATGCGCGATCAAGACGGCGCGCCGCTATCACTATGCCAATGGGCAGGCGCACCGGCACAAGATCATCAGCTTCGACAACGCCTTTCACGGGCGGACGCTGGGGACGATCTCCGCCACCAGCCAGCCCAAGATGCGCGACGGTTTCGAACCGCTGCTGCCCGGCTTCACCGTGGTGCCGTTCAACGACCTGGAGGCCGCGACGGCCGCCGTCGATGACAACACCGCCGGTTTCCTGGTGGAGACGGTGCAGGGCGAAGGCGGCGTCACTCCCGCGACGCAGGAGTTCCTTTCCGGCCTGCGGAAGCTGTGCGACGATCACGGCCTGCTGCTGATCCTGGACGAGGTGCAGTGCGGCTATGCCCGCACCGGCACCTTCTTCGCCCATGAGCAATATGGCCTGACGCCCGACATCATGGCGGTGGCCAAGGGGATCGGCGCGGGCTTCCCGCTGGGCGCCTGCCTCGCGACCGAGGAAGCGGCCAAGGGCATGGTGTTCGGCACCCATGGGTCGACCTATGGCGGCAATCCGCTGGCCATGGCCGTCGGGCTGACCGTGCTGGACGAGGTGCTGGGCGAGGGTTTCCTGGACCATGTGAAGAGCATCGGGGCGCGCCTGCGCTCGGCGCTGGAGCAGCTCATCCCCAATCACGACATGTTCGAGGATGTGCGCGGCCTGGGCCTGATGCTGGGCGTCAAGATGAAGAGCGATTATGACGCCCGCGCCTTCGTGGCCCATCTGCGCGACAATCACGGCCTGCTGACCGTGTCGGCGGGGCAGAATGTCGTGCGCATCCTGCCGCCGCTAGTGATCGAGGAAAGCCATGTCGCCGAATGCGTCGAGCGGCTTTCCGCCGGTGCGCGGAGCTTTGCGGAGGCTGCGGCCTGATTATATCCCCGTTCGTGCTGAGTAGGGGCTGAGCGAAGTCGAAGCCTGTCCTGAGCGCCTGCCTTGGCAGGCAGTCGAAGGGACCCGTATCGAAGCATCAGTCCTTCGATACGCCACTTCGACAAGCTCAGTGGCTACTCAGGGCGAACGGTAATTTGGGGGCGAACCTTCCAATGACCAATCATTTCCTGAATCTGAGTGATGCGGGCGGCGATGCGATCGCCGCCATGATTTCCGACGCCATCGACCGGAAGGCGGCGCGCAAGGGCTGGCCCAAGGGCAGGGCCGATGCCGACGCGCCGCTGGCCGGGCACACGCTGGCGATGATCTTCGAGAAGAATTCGACCCGGACGCGCGTTTCGTTCGACATGGCGATCCGCCAGTTGGGCGGCACGTCGCTGATCCTGGACGGCGCGACCAGCCAGCTTGGCCGGGGCGAGACCATCGCCGACACGGCCCGCGTGCTGAGCCGCATGGCCGACGCCATCATGATCCGCACCGACGATCATGCCAAGATCGAGGAAATGGCGCATCACGCGACCGTTCCCGTGATCAACGGCCTGACCGACCTGTCGCATCCCTGCCAGATCGTCGCCGACCTGCTGACCGTGGTGGAACATGGCGTGGCGTTGCCGGGCAGCCAATGGGCCTGGCTGGGCGACGGCAACAATGTCCTCCATTCCATCGTCGAGGCGGCGGGCCTGATGAAGTTCGGCGTGCGCATCGCCGTGCCGGAGGGTTATGACCCCGACCCGTCCTTCGAGGCCGAAGCGCAGGCGCGTGGCGCGACCATCACCCGCACCCGCGACCCGCTGGCGGCGGTCGCGGGCGCGGACATCGTCGTCACCGACACCTGGATCTCCATGGGCCAGGCCCATGCCGAGGAGAAGCTGGCGGCGATGATGCCCTATCAGGTGACGCCCGAATTGATGGCGCTGGCCAAGCCGACGGCGAAATTCCTCCACTGCCTGCCCGCCCATCGCGGCGAGGAAGTGGTGGAAGCGGTGATCGACGGGCCGCAATCGGTGATCTGGGACGAAGCGGAAAACCGCATCCATGCGCAGAAGTCGGTGTTGCTTTGGGCATTGGGGCGGCTTGGCTGACGCTAAATCCTCCCTGCGCGCAGCGTGGGGAGGGTCGAAGAGAGGCACGTGACTCTCTTCGACGTCGGCGTAGCCGATGGTGGAGGGGAAATTCGGAGGTCGTGCCTCTTCCCCTCCACCACGCTTCGCGCGGTCCCCCTCCCCATCTACCGATGGGGAGGAATAGGGTGGGTCCGCTCTCCAATCCACCCGATTTGCAAGCGCGTCCATCGCCGCCTATCTAACCGCCTTTGCATGACCGGCCCGCCCAGCGGGCCGCACGGAGCCTGATTTGACCCCTTCCCCCACCCTCGACCAAGCCTTGGGCTTCACCATCCCCTCCCGCCATGCGCGGGGGCGGATCGTGCGGCTGGGGCCGGTGCTCGACGACGTCCTCGCCGCCCATGCCTATCCGCCGCAGATCGAACGGCTGCTCGCCTCCGCGCTGGTGCTGGCGGCGCTGCTCGGCTCGACGCTCAAGGATGTGGGCGGGCAGCTCACGCTCCAGGCGCAGACGGAAAATGGCGTCGTCAGCCTGCTGGTCGCCGATTACAAGGGCGGCGAGGTGCGCGGCTATGCCAAGTTCGACGCCGACCGGCTGGTCGAGCTTGGCCCCGATCCGACGCTGTTCGGCCTGTTCGGCAAGGGTTATCTGGCGATCACCTTCGACCAGGCGGTTTCCGGCGAGCGCTATCAGGGCATCGTCCCGCTCGACGGCGAAACGCTGGCCGACGCGGCGGAGCATTATTTCTTCCAGTCCGAACAGATCCCCAGCATCATCCAGATCGCGACCCGCCACGATCAGGGGGAAGGGTGCCTGGCCGCCGGCCTGCTGCTCCAGCACCTGCCCGAGGGCGAAGTCGGGCGGGAACGGCTGCATGTCCGCCACGACCATCCGGAATGGGAACATGTCCAGGCGCTGGCCCATACGCTGAAGGATGCGGAACTGACCGACAGCGATTTGCCGCTGTCCGACATCGTCTGGCGCCTGTTCCACGAAGAGGAGGAGGTGCGCGTCACCGATCCCGCCGCGATCAGCAAGGGGTGCCGTTGCGACCTGGATCACATCCGCAGCGTCATCGGCCGCTTCCCGGCGGCGGAGCGGGCGGACATGGCGGATGATCAGGGCATCATCGGCGTGGATTGCGCCTTCTGTTCGCGCCTCTTCCCGGTCGCGCTCGCCAGCTTCGCGGAGGAATGAGCGGGCATTTCCCCCATTGCTATCAAATTGCCGCAATTGACGGGCAAGGCTGATGCGGATCAGCAACGATCGACAGGGGGATCGGAATGACGGCAATGCTGCGCGCCCTTGGCGCGGCGATGGCGATGATGGCGGCGGTTCCCGCCGTGCAGGCGGCGGCGCCCGCGCCACGCCTGGCCAAGGGACTGGAGACAGGCGAATGGGAATTGCGCGGCCGGGGCGAGGGCGGCGGCGCGCGCAGGCTCTGCGTGTCCAGCCTCAGCCAGCTTCTGCAAAGCCGTCATGCCGGCCATGCCTGCAAGAACTTTACCGTCAGCGACGCCGCCAACAGGCTGGTCGTCACCTATGAATGCGGCGCGGCGGGCAATGGCCGGACCGACCTGCGCGTCGAAACGTCCCGGCTGGTGCAGATCCAGTCGCAGGGGATCGCCGACGGCGCGCCCTTCGCCTTTGCGCTGGAGGGGCGTTGGATCGGCGCCTGTCATTGAATGCGCGCGGCTTGCGCTGACGCGTCGGGAGGCGTAGCGCGGCGCTATGGTTGCCCATAACGGAAAATTCGCCGTCGTCCTGCTGTCCGGCGGGCTCGACTCCATGGTGGCGGGCGGGCTGGCGCGCGAGGCCGGCTATCGCCTGTTCGCCCTGTCGATCGACTATAACCAGCGCCACCGGCTGGAATTGCAGGCGGCGGGGCGGGTCGCAGCGGCGCTGAACGCCATTTCGCATATCGTGCTGCCGCTGGACCTGACGGCCTTTGGCGGTTCCGCGCTGACCGCCGACATCGCCGTTCCCAAGGGGGGCGTCGGCGCGGGCATCCCGATAACCTATGTGCCGGCGCGCAACACGATCTTCCTGTCGCTGACCCTGGGCCTGGCCGAGGTGGCGGGCGCGAACGACGTGTTCATCGGCGTCAACGCGCTGGATTATTCCGGCTATCCCGATTGCCGGCCGGAGTTCATCGACGCCTTCCAGAAGATGGCGGCGCTGGCCACCAAGGCGGGGGTGGAGGGCCATCCGATCCGCATCAACGCGCCGCTCCAGCATATGAGCAAGGCGGACATCGTGCGCGAAGCCTATCGGCTGGGGCTGGACACGGGATTGAGTTGGTCCTGCTACGATCCGACGCCGGACGGCAGGCATTGCGGCCTGTGCGACAGTTGCCGACTGCGGTCCAAGGGTTTCGTGGAAGCGGGCCTGCCCGACCCCACCGTCTACGCGGTGAAGCCCTGACGCCATGAGCTACGCCGTCAAGGAGATGTTCCTGACCCTTCAGGGGGAGGGCGTCCATGCCGGGCGCCGGGCGGTCTTCCTGCGCTTTGCCGGTTGCAACCTGTGGACCGGGCGGGAACAGGACAGGGCGAGCGCCGTCTGCCGCTTCTGCGACACCGATTTCGTCGGCACCGACGGCGATGGCGGCGGCAGGTTCGCGGATGCGGACGGCCTGGCCGACGCCGCGCTGGCCCTTTGGGGCGAGGGGCGGGACGGGCGCTATATCGTGCTGACCGGCGGGGAACCGATGCTCCAGGTCGACGACGCGTTGGTCGACGCGCTCCATGCGCGCGGCTTTGCCATCGCGATCGAGAGCAACGGCACCCTGCCCGCGCATCCGGGGCTGGACTGGGTCTGCATCAGCCCCAAGGCGGGAAGCGAGGTGGTCCAGCGCAGCGGCAATGAGCTGAAGCTGGTCTGGCCGCAGCCGGGGCAGGGGCACAGCCTGGCCGATGTCGAGGATATGGAGGGCTGGGCCTTCGACCACTGGCTGGTGCAGCCGCTGGACGATCCCAAGGCCGCGGACAATGCGCGGGCGGCGGTGGAACTGGTGATGGAACGGCCGCGCTGGCGGCTCAGCCTCCAGTCGCACAAATATCTGGGGTTGCGGTAGAGGGGTGGTTTAGGTGGCTTCCCGCCACTCTTCCCTTGTCGCCCTCTCTCTCTTCGTCGCCCCGGGCTTGACCCGGGGTCCCGCTTTCTTTCCAAGGGCGCGCCTGTCCCAAGACAGCGGGACCCCGGATCAAGTCCGGGGTGACGGAAACTAATGACGGGAAGCGGCCAACCCCGCCATCAATGGCCTCAGGGCTGCACCCCGATCTTCTGGTTCCACGCAAGCTGGCAGGCGGGCACCATCTTGCCCTTCTTCCAGCATTTGGGATCGAAGGAGGGTAGGGTCAGCGAATAGCTGCGACCCGGATCGCCGTAGAATTGCTCGCCCGCCAGGACCAGCGACTTCTTGATCGATCCCAGCCCGCTCCGCGCCACGTCGTTCAGCGTGCCCCGCTGGGCGAAGATCGCCTGCCGCCCCACCAGCGCCGCCGCCTGGCAGAAGCCGCGCTGCGCCTGCACCGTCGAATAGCCCGAATAGATGCGCGTGCCATATTGGTCCGACGCCATCTGGCCGGGCTTGCCCTTGCCGACCGTGCGCTGGAAATAGCCGAGCAGCGTCGCCTGCGCCGCATCCAGTTCGGCGTCATGATGGGCGATCATCGCGTTGTAGTTGCTGATCGACAGCAGGGTAGGCTCGAACTGGCATTGCAGCGCCGCGACGTTCAGCGCCGCGCGCAGGTTCCACACCAGCCCGGCCTTCACCTCCGCCGCGGTGGCGCTCGGCAGGCCCAGCGCGGTCGCGGCTTCGGCGTCGGTCAGGGGCGGGGTCGAGAAATCGGGCGGCGACCAGAAGAATTGCGCGGCGGCCGGTTGCGCCGTCAGCGCCGCCCCCATCGCGGCCAATCCCAATGAGGCGCGGCGTCCGATGGAACGGCCCATGAAACGCGATGTCATCCTGATCCCTCTTCGAAACGGGCGTTGCGAACTATGCTTCGCCCGTCTGTATCATGCCTGAACGCGGATGCCAGCCTATTGATCCGACAGCACTTCGGTATCGGTCGCGGGCTTGCCCTCGCTTTCATTCCTCGCCGCCGGAGCGGCCGCATTGTCGCTGCGGTTGGCGGGCAGGGCCATGGCCACGCCCTCGCTCTGCACGCCGTCCAGGTCGGTCATGGCGTCGGTCGCCGTGCCGTCCACCACTTCCAGATTGTTCATCGGGACAGTGGTTCCGCTTTCCTTCTGGCTGCCGCATCCCGCCAGCGCCATGCAGCCGGCCGAAACCAATATTGCCATTGTCGTCTTGACGTCAGGACGCATCCGGGTCTCCTAAAGCGTTGCAGCATGCCCGGCAGCCCCCCACCTGGCGAAAGCCGCGACCCTAGCGGCCCGTTCCGCATTGCTCAACCCCTGCTCCATCGGCGGCGGGGCAGCGGCGCAGGCGATTGAGAAAGGCCGGAAAATGCCGGGCGAGCGCCAGGTCCAGCTCCGCCATCGGAATTTCCACGCCCAGCGCGGCCATGCTGGTCACCGGATATTCGGCCAGGCCGCACGGCACGATGCCTCCGAAATGGGACAGGTCGGGATCTACATTGATCGAAAAGCCATGAAGCGTGATCCAGCGCCGCACCCGGATGCCCAGCGCGCCGATCTTCGCCTCCCGCCCCTGGGCATCGTCGGCCCAGATGCCGATCCGCCCCTCCGCCCGCCGCGCCGCGATGCCGAAATCGCCCAGCGCGTCGATCATCCATCCTTCCAGATGGTGGACGAAATTGCGCACGTCCTTGCCCCGTTCGCGCAGGTCGATGTTGAGATAGCCGATGCGCTGGCCCGGCCCGTGATAGGTATAGCGGCCGCCCCGCCCTGCATCGTGCACCGGAAAGCGCGGGTCGAGCAGTTCGGCCGGATCGGCGCTGGTGCCGGCCGTGTAGAGCGGCGGATGTTCGAGCAGCCAGACCCGTTCGGCGGCCCGCCCCTCGAAGATCGCGGCCGTCCGCGCCTCCATCTCCGCCAATGCCTGGGGGTAATCGACGGGCGCGCTTTCCACGCGCCATTCCACGGTCCGGACGGCGGGGGCTTGGTCGGCTGGGGATTGCGGGGACATGGCGCTTCCTTGACTTGGGCAGAGCGAACGATCAAGTCTCCTCCGCTATTTTAAGAGCATCGGGAAGAGAACAAGGCGTAAGATATGGCGACGATGTCCATCGGCAAGGCGTGGGAGGAGGCGGTCGCCTTCGTCGCGCGTGAAGGCAGCCTGCTGTTTCCCGTCGCCCTGCTGTTCGTGGCGCTGCCGGGCCTGATCCTTCAGGAGATGACGCCGCCCGAACTTGCCAAATGGAACCTGTCGGAAACCACCATGCCGCAGGTGCCGGGCAGCTTCTGGCTGGCGATGATGCTGGCGGTGGTCATCATCTGGTTCGGATCTCTGACCCTGTTCGCGCTCGCCCTGCGGCCCGGCATCAGCGTGGGAGAGGCCCTGCGGCTGAGTTTCGCGCGGCTGCCGGTGTTGCTGGGCGTTGCGTTGGTGGTGGCCGGCCTCCTGGCGGGGGCGGTGATCGCCGCCACCCTGGCGGTGACGATCCTGTCGCTCATCGCCAAGCCGCTGGGCGCGACGCTGGCGCTGCTGCTGGGCGCGGGCGTGGTGGCCGCGACGATTTTCGCAAGCGTGCGGCTGCTGTTGCTCAATCCCGTGGTGATCGACGGGACGGAAGGCGTCATGGCTTCGCTGCGCCACGGCTGGGCGCTGACCAGGGGGCATTTCTGGCGGCTGTTCGGCTTCATCCTGGCGCTGACGCTGCTGTCGGCGATCGTCGGCGGCGCGGCGCAGGCGGTGTTCGGCCTGGTCGGGACGTTGATCGGCGGGCAGGCCGGCGGCCGGCTGATCGGCGGGGTGGCTGCCGCTGCCGTGTCGACGGTGGTGCAGGTCTATATGCTGGTGATGCTGGCGCGGCTCTACCGTCAGGCGGAGGGCGACTGACCCAGCATCGGCACATGCGGCGCGGCGTCGGGCGGCAAAAGCCCCGCCAGCCGCGGATCGGCGAAGATTTCCACCTCCCGCCGGTAGGGCACGAAGCCTGACTTGCGATAAAATCCCAGGGCGGCGGGGCTGTCCAGCGTGCAGCTATGCACCCAGAAGCGCGTGACCCCCTTGCGCCAGGCCAGCGCCTTCGCCTGCGCCATCAGCCATCGGCCCAGCCCCTTGCCGGTGAGGTCGGGGATCAGCCCGAAAAAGGCCAGTTCGCAATCGGGCAGCGACCGGAAATCCAGTTCCAGCAGCCCCACCTCCACGCCGCGCGGGTCGGTCACGGCATAGACCTCTACCGCGGGATCGTGGATGATCGCCGTCAGCGCGGCGTCGTCCATCGCCAGGCGGGAAAACCACAGCCACGGTTCCCCGACGCGCCGGAACAGGGCGCGATAGGCGTCGGGCGCGGGCGCCTTCCACGGCGCCAGCCGCAGCGGGGAGGGCGGGATGGGCGCGGGTTTTGGCCGCTCCCGCATTTCCAGATGGGTGACGATGGTCGCGATCCGGTCGTCCGGAACCGGCGTCAGGCCCATGTTCAGCTCCAACTCGCCATCGGCGGCAGGCTCATCAGGATCGCGTCGACATTGCCCCCGGTCTTCAGCCCGAACAGCGTGCCGCGATCATGCACCAGGTTGAATTCGGCATAGCGGCCCCGCCATTCCAGCATGCGGCGATAGTCGTCCTCCGACCAGCTTTCCCCCATGCGCCGCCGGACGATGGGCGGGAAGGCCCGAAGGAACGCCTCGCCCACGTCCCGCGTGAAGGCGAAGCCGGCGTCGAAATCGCCCTCCAGATGGTCGTAGAAAATCCCGCCGACGCCGCGATGCACGCCGCGATGGGGAATGAAGAAATAGTCGTCCGCCCATGCCTTGAACCGGGGATAATAGTCCGCGTCATGGGCGTCGCAGGCCGCTTTCAGCGCGGCATGGAAATGCGCCGTGTCCTCGTCGCGGGGCAGGGGCGGGTTCAGGTCCGCGCCGCCGCCGAACCAGCGTTTCGACGTCACCAGATAGCGCGTGTTCATGTGCACGGCGGGCACATGGGGGTTGGCCATATGCGCCACCAGGCTGATGCCGGTGGCGAAGAAGCTGGGGTCTTCGCTCGCGCCATGGATGGTCTTGGCGAATTCGGGCGAGAAGGCGCCGCCCACGGTCGAGACGTTGACGCCCACCTTCTCGAACACCTTGCCCTTCATCACGCCGCGCACGCCGCCGCCGCCTTCGCCGGGCGCCAGGCCCGGCGCCTCCCGATCCCAGGCGATATAGTCGAAGCGGGCGTCGGAGCCGGCCTCCCGCTCGATCGCCTCGAATTCGGCGCAGATGCGGTTCCTCAGCGATTCGAACCAGGTGCGGGCGGCCTGCTGTTGCGGGTCCAGGGTCAGGGTCATTGCGGGAAACTTCCAGTCTGGCGAAGGGCCTCTGCTACCGCGATGCCCGTGGAAACGGCGATGTTCAAGGATCGAAATCCCGGCGCCATCGGAATGCGCACGCGCACGTCCGCCAGATCGCGGACGGCATTGGGCACGCCCGCGCTTTCCGACCCCATCAGCAGAATGTCGTCGGCGCGGAATTCGACATCGGGCAGGCGCTGCGAGGCGTGGCTGCTCATCAGCATCAGCCGCCGGCCTTCGGCCCTGCGGCGGACGTCGAACGCCTCGAAATTGGCGTGGCGGGTCACGTCGGCCGATGCCCCATAATCCATCGCCGCCCGTTTCAGCTTCGCGTCGGAAAAGGCGAATCCCGTCGGCATGATGATGTCCACGGGCACGGAAAAGCAGGCGGCAAGGCGCAGGATCGCGCCCACATTGCCGGCGATTTCGGGTTGATAAAGGGCGATACGCATGCCCCGCGCCATAGAACAGCGCGGTTAATTCTCCTAGCCTGTCTAAAAGGCTTGGCAAATGGCGCATCCTACGGTTATCAGGCCTGCAAATCGCGCCCGGGGGAAAGGCGCGCCCTTCTGCTTGGGCGCCGCGGCTCTCCCGATACCATAGCCATAAATGGGCAATGCGGCGGGGTCAGGGACGTTCTTGCAAGGGTTGAAGTGCATGGCGATCGTTGAACATGTGGAGAGTGAGGGGGCGGCCGTCTCCGGTGGAGGCGGCGGCGACGGCGTGCGTCGTCGCGATTTCATCAACATCGCCGCGGTGAGCTTTGCCGGGGTGGGGGCGGTCGCGGTGGTCATACCGCTGGTCGACCAGATGAACCCCAGCGCCGACGTGCTGGCGCTGGCTTCGACGGAGGTCGACCTGTCCGCCATCCAGCCGGGCCAGGCGATCAAGACCACCTTCCGGTCGCAGCCGCTGTTCGTCCGGCACCTGACCGACAAGGAAATCGCCGAAGCCGACAAGGTCGATCCGGCCAGCCTGCGCGATCCGCAGACGCTGGAGGAACGCACCGTCGACGGCAAGAAGCAGTGGCTGGTCACCATGGGCGTCTGCACCCATCTGGGCTGCGTGCCGCTGGGCGCGGGCGAGGGCGAGAACAAGGGCGAATATGGCGGCTATTTCTGCCCCTGCCACGGGTCTTCCTACGACACTGCCGCCCGCATCCGTAAGGGCCCCGCGCCCAAGAACCTGGAAGTGCCGAAGTTCAGCTTCACTTCCGACACCGCCATTCTCGTGGGTTGAGGGGGACTGTCATGAGCTTTCCATGGGCTGAACATTATACTCCCAAGCATCCCGCGATGCAGTGGATCGACGAGAAGCTGCCTTTGCCACGCCTCGTCTACAATGCCGTGGGCGCCGGTTATCCGGTGCCGCGCAACCTCAACTATTTCTGGAACTTCGGCGTCCTGGCCGGGCTGGCGCTGGTGATCCAGATCGTCACCGGCGTGATCATGGCGATGCATTACGGCGCCAACACGCTGGTCGCCTTCGGCACCGTCGAACAGACGATGCGCGACGTGAACGCGGGCTGGCTGATGCGCTATGCCCATGCCAACGGCGCCAGCTTCTTCTTCATCGTCGTCTATCTGCACATCTTCCGCGGCCTGTTCTTTGGTTCCTACAAGGCGCCGCGCGAGATGGTGTGGCTGCTCGGCCTCGTCATCTTCCTGCTGATGATGGCGACCGCGTTCATGGGCTATGTGCTTCCCTGGGGGCAGATGAGCTATTGGGGCGCGAAGGTGATCACCGGCCTGTTCGGCGCGATCCCCGTCGTGGGCGAGCCGATCCAGACATGGCTGCTGGGCGGTTTCGCCCCCGGCAACGCCTCGCTCAACCGCTTCTTCTCGCTGCACTTCCTGCTGCCCTTCGTGATCGCGGCCGTCGTGATCCTGCACATCTGGGCGCTGCATATTCCGGGTTCCTCGAACCCGACCGGCGTGGAAGTGAAGGGTCCGCAGGACACCGTGCCCTTCCACCCCTATTATACGGCGAAGGACGGTTTCGGGGCGGGCGTGTTCCTGATCCTGTTCGCGATCCTGCTGTTCTACGCGCCCAACTATCTGGGCCATCCGGACAATTATATCGAGGCTAACCCGCTCTCGACGCCTGCGCATATCGTGCCTGAATGGTATTTCTGGCCCTTCTACGCGATCCTGCGCGCCTTTACCGTGGACTTCTTCTTCGTCCCGGCGAAGCTGCTGGGCGTGCTGGCGATGTTCGCGTCGATCCTGCTGCTTTTCTTCCTGCCCTGGCTCGACACCTCTCCGGTGCGGTCGGGTAATTACCGGCCGACCTTCAGAAAGTTCTTCTGGATCCTCATTATCGACGTGCTGATCCTGGGCTATTGCGGCGGCGCGCCGGCGGAGGAGCCCTATGTGATGATCTCCCAGGTCGCGGCGGCTTATTATTTCGCCCATTTCCTGATCATCCTGCCGCTGATCTCGCGCTTTGAAAAGCCGCTGCCGCTGCCCAATTCGATCACGGAGGCGGTGCTTGGCCGCGACGTCATCGAAGGGGAGCGGGAGGCGCTTCCGGGCATGGGCAGCGATCCGCAGCCGTCGCACGCCGGTTAAGGGGGATAAGACTAATGATACGCATCGGCGCATTTCTTGTCGGCCTCTTCTTCGCGGGCTGGCTGCTGGTTTCCTTTCTGGTGGGCGCGGTGGCCTTCGTCACCGAGCCGCCGGCGAAGACGGTGGAGCATGAGTTCCACCTCAACCCCAAGCATGTGTCCTTCTCGTTCGACGGGCCTTTCGGCAAGTACGACCAGGCGCAGCTCCAGCGCGGTTTCCAGGTGTTCAAGGAAGTCTGCTCGGCCTGCCACAGCCTGAAGTTCGTCGCCTTCCGCGACCTCAAGGGCATTGGTTATAACGAGGCGGAGATCAAGGCGATCGCCAAGCAGTGGGCGATCAAGACCCCCGACGTCGATCCGAAGACGGGCGAAATGTCGACCCGTGATCCGATCCCGGCGGATTATTTCCCCAAGCCCTT
Source organism: Sphingobium sp. TA15 (assembly GCF_037101235.1). Lineage (NCBI taxonomy): Bacteria > Pseudomonadati > Pseudomonadota > Alphaproteobacteria > Sphingomonadales > Sphingobiaceae > Sphingobium > Sphingobium sp. TA15. Next base: position 2,323,245 of record NZ_AP025355.1, on the reverse strand, counting down.
CGCGAACAATGTCGCGGCCGCGGCGGCGAACAACAATGCCATCCCGCCGGATCTGTCGCTGATGACCAAGGCCCGCCATCATGGCAGCGCCTATGTCTATTCGCTGCTGACGGGCTTCCAGGCGCAGCCGGCCGAGCTGCTGAAGGAATTTCCGGACGCCAAGACGCCGGAGGGCCTGCACTACAACCCCTATTTCCCCAACCTGAACCTCGCCATGGCGCCGCCGCTGACGGCCGATGGGCAGGTGACCTATGGCGACGGCACCAAGGCGACGGTGGACCAGATGTCGCATGACGTCGCGGCCTTCCTGACCTGGACCGCCGAACCCAAGCTGGAAAACCGCCGCCGCGCGGGCCTGGCGACGATCTTCTTCCTGCTGATCGCGACGGGCCTGGCTTACATGGCCTACCAGAATATCTGGGCGGACAAGAAAAAGGCCGCCTGATCGGGGCCTGAAACGGAACATCGAAGGGGGCGCGGGAAACCGGGCCCCCTTTTCTTATGAGGGCGAAGATGAGCGCTGACAGCCTGGCGGCCCTGGTCCGCACGATCCCCGATTTCCCCAAGCCCGGCATCCAGTTCCGGGACATCACGACATTGCTGGCCGACGCCGCCGGACTCGCCGAACTGGTCGAACGGATGGCGGCGGCGGCGCGGCCGCTCGACCCGGCCTTCATCGCCGGGATCGAGGCGCGGGGCTTCATCCTGGGGGCGGCGCTGGCCCATGCGCTGGGGGTGGGCTTCGTGCCGGTGCGCAAGAAGGGGAAGCTGCCCGGCAAGACGGTGGGCATCGACTATGTGCTGGAATATGGCACCGACCGGCTGGAACTGCATGAAGGGCAGATTCCCGATGGGGCGCGGGTGGTGCTGGTCGACGACCTCATCGCGACCGGCGGAACCGCGCTGGCGGCGGCGCAACTGATCCGGGAGCAGGGCGCGACGGTGCTGATGGCGCTCTTTGCCATCGATCTTCCCGATCTGGGCGGCATGGCCGCGTTGGAAGCGGACGGCGTCGCATCGGCAGCGATCATCGCCTTTGAGGGGCATTGACCAGGTTCGGGTCAGCCGCCTTAGATAAAGGGGAGTGAGGTCTCAACGGGGCCAATCCAGGACATTCCCCTCCCGCAGGCGGGAGGGGTTAGGGGTGGGCGCGACCCCGGACTTGATCCGGGGGAGCTTCCGGCTTAGCCGTTGCAAAACAACGCGGATGTCGCGCCGGCCCACCCCCTAGCCCCCCTCCCGCAGGCGGGAGGGGGAACGTCTGCTTCCTACCCATTGCACCCCCGGACGACCGCATCTCCTCAGCGCCCGAGCGCTCCCTCCAGCATATCCACCGCCTGCGCCAGACGCTCGTCCAGCAGCGCCAGCAACTGGGTCCACCCCAGCATGTCCGCCAGTTCGCCCGGCCCGTCCGAAATGCCGCGCAGGCCCATCACGGGAACGCCGAAGCGTTGGCAGGCGCGGACGACCGCGAAGCTCTCCATGTCGACCATGTCCGCGTCGATCGCGGCATAATCCTCCCCGCCGACGATGTTCGCCCCGGTCGACAGCCGGGCGGCGCGAAGTTCCAGCGGCACATGCAGCGCTATTTCGGCCGGGTGGTCGGAAAAGGGGGTCACGCCCTTCGGAAAGCCCAGGCGGGAAGCGTCCATGTCCCGCCAGGAGACGCTGGCGACCTGATAGACCTCCCCCAGGGTGCAGGTGCGCGATCCCGCCGACCCCAGCGAAACGACCAGGTCGGGCAGCGCGCCGTCCTGATCCAGCCGCTGGAGCGCGAGGCCGGTGTTGAGCGCCGCTTCCACCGGACCCACGCCGATCATCAGCGGATCGAAACGGGCCCTGAGATGAGGGCCATATTCGGCCTCTACCGCCATCACGAACAGAACCCGCTTGTCCGCGATCATTTCTCCCCGTGGCATGAAATCCCCCAGATCGGCCGATGTCAGGTCAAGGCAGGCGGGCGAGCAGCGCGCTCATCCCGTCATCGATGGTCAGCGCGGTCGTCCCTTCGATCAGCCAGCATTCGCCCCGGCGCCACGGTTCGCCGTCGATCGCGCCGGCGCCGGCCAGCGGGATGAACCAGGCCATCTTCTCCTCTATCCATTGCCGGCTTTCCGCCTTGCCCTGCACCAGGTCCAGGATGAAGGGCGCGTCGCCGCCCGCAACCAGCCTTTCCTCAGCCGTGATCGGGACCGCCCTGTCGGGCAGGGCGTAGGGGGCCGCCATGCTGACCGCCATCGCCTCCTCCAAATGCAGTTCGCGGGGCCGGCCATAATCGTAGAGGCGATAGGTCACGTCATTGTTCTGCTGCACTTCCACCAGCGTCACGCCGCCGCCTATGGCATGAACCGTGCCGGCGGGAATATAATAGAAGCTGCCCGCGCGCACCGGCTTCCAGTCCATCAGCGCTTCGATGCTGCCGTCGAGGGCTGCGGCGCGCAGGGCGTCCGCCGTTAGGTCGCGGGTCAGGCCGATGCCCAGCCGCGCATCGGGTTCCGCATCCAATATGTACCAGCATTCCGACTTCCCGCCCGCCAGTCCGCGCTCCCGCGCCTGCGCATCATCGGGATGGACCTGCACCGACAACTTTTCGCTGGTGAAGATATATTTGACCAGCAGCGGCAAGGGCCGGCCTGCGCCTCCTTCCGGCGGCGAGAACCAGATTTCCCCGATGCGACGGCCATCGGACGGCGCGACGGCCGACGGAATGTCGACGCGGCCCCAGGGCTTTTCGACGCTATGGGCAAGCAGGCGGGTCGTGGTCATGCGGTTCCTTATGAACGGTCGTTGCCGGCAGGCAAGAGCCTCGATCCGGAAAGGAGAGGAATATCGGGCAGGCGGTCGGCGAAAGGGGGGCGCGACATCGCCACGGCATCGTCCTTCCCGCCGGAATCGGAAACGGTCCGTATCGATCTTCCCGTCTGGAAGTTCGTTCTTCAGTTGCTATATGCAACCAATCTGTTCGACGAGGATCGGAACATGAAACGGCCGGTGCCCCATGAATGACGTGATCGGCACGCTCCGCCGGCGGATGTGGCCGCGGCTGGAGGGCCGGATGGCTGCCCTGATCCTGCCCGCTTTGGCGACGGCGGCGTTCCTGATGTTCTTCGCCACGGCCTATCGGTGGGTCGACGACCTGCTGGTCGCCGGCGTGATCGCCATGGTCGCGCCGATGATGGTGCTGCCGCTGCTGCTCCGGCGGAGGGGCGTCAACTGACGCTCTCGCCCGCCAGCGCATCCATGGCCAGGGCGAGCGCGCCAAGAGGGCCGGCCTGATCGCCCAGCAGCGGCGTGGTAACGATCCGGCCGACGCCGGCCTGGTCGACATGGGGCAGATAGCCGCCCAGCAGCGCGACGACCTTCCGGCGGACCTGCTCCAGCAGGTCGGCCCGACCCATGCCCACGCCGCCGCCGATCAGCACCTGCCGGGCCGAGGTGCCGAGCAGGATGGTGGCGACCAGATGGGCGATGTCGCTGGCGACATCGTCCCATCGCGGGTCGGCGGGATCGATCTCATGGCCCGGCATGCCGAAGCGCCGGGCGAGCGCCGGTCCGGACACCAGGCCCTCTATGCAGTCGCCATGAAAGGGGCAACAGCCCGCAAAGCCATCGCCCGGAGCGCGCGGGACGCGGATATGGCCGATTTCCGGATGCATGGCGCCGTGCACGGTATGGCCGTTGAACGCGAACCCTCCGCCCACGCCGGTTCCGATGGTGATATAGCACAGGCTGTCGGATGGCGCCTCCCCCCGCGCGCCCGCGCCCCAGCGCAGCTCCGCCAGGGCGGCCCCGTTGACGTCGGTGTCGATCATCGCGGGACAATCGAAGGGCGCGGTCAGCGTGCCGAATATGTCCGCGCCCGCCCAGCCAGGCTTGGGCGTCGGCAGCATGACGCCGAAATCGGGCGCGCGGCGATCGAGCCGAATCGGGCCGAAGCTGCCGATCCCGATCGCCGCGATCGGAGCCTGCGCATGCCAGCGTTCCAGCACCGCCACGACCCTGGAAAGCGTTTCCCGCGGCGTCGTGGTCGCTATCGTCTCCCGGTCGCAAACCGTCGTGCCGCGTGCGCGGAGAACCTGCACCTTGGTCCCGCCCAGTTCGATTCCCGCCAGCATCGGTTCAGCATCCGTCATCGCCGTCCCATCACAAGGCCGCACCCCGCAAGTTCCGCGCCCACCGTCATTTGCGGCCTTATTCGACATTTGTGCAAGGGGATGGCGGCTTTTCCATTGCCGGCCGCTGTCAGGGCGGGAAGAACAGGGCAGGGCGCGAAACGGCGCAAGCCGATGATAGGGAGATAATGGATCATGATCGGGCAAAAACCATGCTTCAATCCTTCCATGGTTGCCGTCCGATGAGGGGGACGTCGTTCCTCTGCGCGCTGCTGCTGGCGGCTTCCGCCTGGCCGCTCGCCGCACAGATGCCTGCCGATCCGCTGGCCTTCGTCGATCCCCTGATCGGCACCGGCCCCGAAGGCCACACTTTTCCCGGAGCCTCCGCGCCCTTCGGGATGGTCCAGCTTTCGCCCGACACCGATGCGACCTGCCAGATCCGCGAATGCTATGCCCATGCGGCGGGCTACAGCTATCATGATTCGACGATCCAGGGGTTCAGCCATACCCATTTCTCCGGCGCGGGCCATTCCGACCTGGGCGACATATTGGTGATGCCGCAGGCCGGAGCGGTCCGGCTCGATCCGGGCGATCCCGAACGGCCGGGCTCCGGCTATCGCCAGCGCTTCTCGCACGACAGCGAGACGGCGAAGCCCGGCTATTACGCCGTGACGCTGGCCGACAGCGGCATCCGCGCCGAACTGACCGCGGGCGAGCGGGTGGGCATTCACCGCTATGCCTTTCCGGCGGGGCAGGAGGCGCATCTGCTGATCGACCTGCGCTCCTCTCTTTACGATTATCCGGGCAAGATCCTCTGGTCCGGGCTGCACCTGCACCCCGACGGCACGCTGACCGGATTTCGCGAGACGCGGGGATGGGCGGCCGGCCGCAAGCTGTTCTTCGCCATGCGCTTTTCCGCGCCGCTGAAGGACCATGCCTTCATCGACCGGGATCAGGCGGTTCCCTATAAAGGCTTCCAGGCGCCGGGGCGGGGCAGCGACGCGCTGGCCGAGAAGCTGGGCAAGGCGCTGGAGGCAAGGCTCGACTTCGGCAGGCTCCATGGCCCGTTGGAGGTCCAGGTCGCGCTTTCAGGGGTGGACGAAAGCGGGGCCATCGCCAATCTCGATGCCGAAGGCGCGGGTTTCGACACCGTCAGGAGGAGAACCGAGGACGCATGGCGGCAGGCGCTCGGGCGGCTGAAGATGGATGCGCCGGAGCCGATGCTCAGAAATCTCTACACCGCGCTCTACCATACGCTGCTGGCGCCCAGCATTTGGAGCGACATCGACGGGCGCTATCGCGGGCCGGACGATCAGGTTCATGTGGCGAAGGACTTTACCTTCCGCTCCACCTTCTCGCTATGGGATACGTTCCGGGCCGAACATCCCTTGCTGACGCTGGTCCAGCCGGAAAGGACGACCTCCGACGTCGTCAACTCGCTGATCGCCAGCCGGGACCACAGCCCGCACGGCATATTGCCGGTCTGGCAGTTCGCCGGGCGGGAGACATGGACGATGATCGGCTATCATGCTGTGCCGGTGATCGCGGACGCCTATCTCAAGGGCATAAGGGGCTTCGACGCGGACAAGGCGCTGACCGCCATGGTCGCCAGCGCGGACCATGCGCCCTATGGCGGGCTGGGCGACTATATGAAGCTGGGCTATGTGCCCATCGACCGGGAGCCGGAGGCGGCATCGAAGACCGTCGAATATGCATTTGACGACTGGACCATAGCCCGCATGGCGCAGGCCATGGGGCGCGGCGACGTGGCCCAGCGCTTCCTGGCCCGTTCGGGCAACTGGCGCAACAGCTTCGACGCCAGCACCGGCTGGCTGCGGGCGCGCAAGGCCGACGGCAGCTTTCGCACCCCGTTCGATCCGACCGCGATCAACTATGGTTCGGATTATACGGAGGGGAATGCGTGGCAATATAGCTGGTTCGTACCGCAGGATCAGGCGGGGCTGTTCCGCCTGCTGGGCGGCGATGCCAGGGCGATCGCTAAGCTCGACGCCATGTTCGAATATGACATGTCGAAGCTCGACTACAGCCATGCCGAGGATATTGCCGGGCTGATCGGCCAATATATCCACGGCAATGAACCCAGCCATCATGTCGCCTATCTCTACGCTTATGCGGGCGCGCCCTGGCGGACGCAGGCGCGGCTCAAGCAGATCGTCGAGAGCCAGTACAAGCCGACACCCGACGGGCTGTCGGGCAATGACGATCTGGGGCAGATGTCGGCCTGGCTGCTGTTCACGGCGCTGGGCTTCTATCCCGTCACGCCGGGGTCGAACCAATATGTCATCGGTCGCCCCTTCGTCCGACGCGCGGTACTGACGCTTCCCAACGGCAAGCGTTTCACGGTGGAGGCGGAAAATCTGTCCGACGCCAATGTTTATGTAGGTGCGGTCGAACTAAACGGACGGCCGCTGCGGCGGAGCTGGATCGCGGACGGGGAGATTCGCAAGGGCGGGACGTTACGCTTCACCATGCAGGCAAAGCCGAACCGGAAATGGGGGGCGGGAGCGGGAACCCGGCCTTATTCGCTTTCCACTGTACCCATCGGCCGGTGACAGGCGTAGAGTTTCAACAACAGGAGGTTGAACGTGCGACCCCTGCGATGTCAATGCGGTGGGAGGAGGGGGTTTCTGATTGTGAAATCAATACGGTATGGCAGTCGCAGGAAGTGCTTGCCCAAGATTTGCCCAAATCCGTCATCAGATCAACTTTCTTCGTGACCGGCCTGCCGGGAACGACCGCCTCGGTTGCCAAGATAGTTGATGTCGGCGACTGTTTCCACTCTGGTTGCAATCTGAAGCACGGCGAGCGTGCCCACCTCCTGCCGGTTACCAGCTCGTCGTCCGTGAAAAACGCTGAAGGCCCCAGGGATACGTGGTTTTTCATGAACTCCAAGTAATCGAAATCGTAAGGTTCTGGGGAAATCCGACGAAAATCTCGTAATTTTGCGCGCCCGTGCGCGTGGACTCTTCCCTTGGAAATCGGGTCGTGATTCATTGGGCTGGACGACAGGATGAGGTTCGCCGATGCCTCCCAAGAAGCCCGCCACACGCAGCGATGAGCTGTTCCGCAGCCAGCTCGACAACATGATCGACATGACGCACGCGCTGGTGAAATTGGCGGGGTTGATCGACTGGTCGCGCTTCGATGAGGCCTGTCGGACGAGGCTATCTGAGCCCGCTGGGTGGAGAATGCGTACATGCAGTTCTTCTGCGGTGAGCAGTACTTCCGCGACAAGCTGCCGCTCGACCGATCATCGATGACGCACTGGTGGAGGCGGATTGGCCCTGCCAAGCTGGAGCTGCGGCTGCTGACCGAAACGCTCAGGCCTGCGAACGGGTGACGGTGGACACGACCGTGCAGACCAAGGCGATTGACCATCCCGCCGACAGCCACCTGTTGATGCCCGGCATTGAATGGCTCGATCGGTTGGTAAGGAAGCACGGCGTCAAGTTGGCGGAAACTGCGGACCTAGTTAGGCCGGTTCGATCGCGACATCGACCGCGACATCGTCGGAAACGAGACGCTCGAGACAGCCTTTGCCGTTGTCCCGCGAGCGGGTAGCGACGATCCTCGACCAGAAAGTTGGCGATACCGACAAGGTGGACAGCTCGAAAAACCTGGCATTTGATGCGTTGGCCTGATTCATTATCGTTGTGTCCTGGAGGGGGCGGCGATGGCAGCGTAGCCAAGTTTCTTTGATCTTTCGGACCGATACGAGGCTCTGAGCGCGGTGGGCGATCCGTTGAAGCTGTCGGCGGTGGTGGACTTTGAGCTATTCCGGGGACCGCTGGTGGCCGCGCTACGCCGCCGCCCTCGTAATAAGGGCGGGCCACCTCCGTTCGATCCGGTGCTGATGTTCAACGTATGGCCCGCCCCACTGCAAGAGGTTTCACATGGCTGTTGATCGGTCTGCCTCAACGTATACGGCGGATCGGTCAAGGATCGAGGCTCTCTGGTCATGGATGGGCAGATTATCGGCGCCACCGTCGGGGACTGTCAGGAATTTCGTGTGCGGCGAGGCATAATGGGCAACAAGGAGACCCAGTATGTCACGACGGAAAGAACCCTCGGTACTGAACGACATTCTCGACCAGTTGCTGGCCGGCACTGACGCGGCGGCGGCGCTCGGCCAGGGCGGCTTGCTCGATTCCCTGAAGAAGGCATTTGCCGAACGGGTCCTCAACGCAGAGATGGATCACCATCTTGGCCAGGAGGATCAGGGGGCTAACAGCCGGAACGGCTATGGCCGCAAGACGGTGACGACCGACGGGGGACGGATCGAGATCGAAGGGACTGTCAGGATTTCCGTGTGCGGCGAGGCATAATGGGCAACAAGGAGACCCAGTATGTCACGACGGAAAGAACCCTCGATACCGAACGACATCCTCGACCGACTGCTGGCCGGCACTGACGCGGCGGCGGCGCTCAGCCAAGGCGGCTTGCTCGATTCCCTGAAGAAGGCTTTTGCCGAACGGGCGCTCAATGCGGAGATGGATCATCATCTCGGGCGTGACGACCAGGTTGGCAACAACCGCAATGGCTATGGTCGCAAGACGGTGACGACCGACAGCGGTCGGATCGAGATCGAGGTGCCACGCGATCGGGCCAGTAGTTTCGATCCGCAGTTGATCGCCAAATACCAGCGTCGCTTCCCCGGCTTCGACGACAAGATCATCTCGATGTACGCGCGCGGCACGAGCACGCGAGAGATCACCGGCCATCTGCGCGAGCTGTAACCATCTCCGAAGGCGCCATCGCCACCTTCGCTTTGAACTCCGCGCTGTAACGCTTTCTCGTAGTCTTCATTCCCGTCCATTCCTCAGGTCGGGATGAGCTTAACATCCTGTCCAGATTTCCGGCACCACCTCATTCACTCTGGTCCCACCTGTCCGACCCCAGGGGCCCACTTCAAGTCAGAGCCCCGTTTCGACGCCGATTGACATCGTGCTTCGGATCAGCCGGTTCTTCGAGGTGCCCAGTTGATGAAGGGGTCCGATTGTGCCAGAGGTAGCCCATTTAGAGGCATTAGGTGGCGACACGTTTTGTCATTTGAGGTCAGAACGATTTATTTTTTCACCGTTTCCATCGAAGATATGGGTCAAATATCGTTCTCGATCCTGTTTAAACAGTAAAATTCAGATCGAGCGCAGGAATGGACGTATGACGAGAATTGTGGAGCAAGTTAGATATAAAGAAAACCATCATACATTAAAAATTCATTCATCATATTTTTTTGAATTTCACGATCAGGAATTTGTCGAGGAAGTATATCTTAAATTGCTTCTTAGGGAGCCAGATCCGGTGGGATTGCAGAAGTACCTATCGATCATTCGAAAAGGGGGGAGTAGATATCAAGTTTTGCGCGATATCGCTCGCTCTACTGAGTCTCGTCAGACTGGCGTAATGCTTGAAGGTATGAATGCATATAATATTTCAAGAATATTGAAAAATATTCCAGTATTTGGAACAATAATAGAAATATTTTCTTTTTGCTGTCGTATAAAATCTTTTCGGCAAGATATGCGTGCTCTTGAAAATCATATTTACCGAATCTCGCAGGGCAGTCAAAGAAAATAAAGTCTACCAACTGCACTTGGTATTGATGGGCGAATTCTGGAGATCTTCGTGAAGATAGTATGTTTGAGTACATATCCTATTGATGAGCCACGTCATGGTGGGCAGCATCGTCTCCGGAACGTGGTCGATCTGCTTGAGAGGGCGGGTCATGAGGTCTATTCTGCCGGTGTTTCAAGCAGTCCAGTCTATCCTGCATCGCGCTATTTTGTGAAGTTTCCAGGAAATCAGGCGCTGTCTACTGTTGCCCCGCACCTCAGTTTGATGGAAGACTGGGCTATCGGACGGCTCTTTTCTACGAATGATGTATATTTTGATGCATTGGCCAAGATCATTCCGGTCAAGCCTGATGTGCTTTTCTGTGAGCAGCCTTGGATGTTTGCATTCGCGCAACGATACAACAACAGAGTATGTAAGGGGCAGGCGCGGCTTGTTTATGGCTCCCAGAATATTGAGCATCAACTCAAATATGGAATGGCGGCCTATCATTTCGGTGAGAAGATCGCTCGCGATTGTCGCGAGAAGGTGCGCGATTGCGAGATAGAAGCAATAAAGGGGGTAGTCCAGACCTTCTGTGTGTCAGATGGCGACCTGGCTTGGACGGCTTCTTATACTGATCGTCACCCCATCCTTGCGCCAAATGGAGTGATTGATCGCGTTGCGGGCATGACGGATATCGAACAGGCCAACAGGTTCACAGAGGGGCGTAAATTCGCTTTATATTGTGCCAGTGCACATCCGCCGAACATGGATGGTTTTTTTGAAATGTTTGGTTACGGGGTAGGGTGCTTCCCTCCGGATAGTCGTATGGTCGTCGCCGGCGGAGCAGGACATCATATTCTGCACGATCCTAAATACTCCCAAGTGGGGGGGATGCACAAAATTTATGTCAATGCCGGTGAGGTAAGTGAATCGGTTCTGCGTGGCTTGTTGGCAACTGCGCACCAGATTGTACTTCCAATCACACATGGAGGGGGCACTAACCTGAAGTCGGCAGAAGCGATTTGGGCCGGGTGCCATATTGTTGCCACGACAAAGGCAATGCGAGGATTTGAAGAATTCTCTCACGCAAAAGGAATAACTGTTGCCGATGATCCAGCATCTTTTTGTGCTGCGATACGGGATGGCTTCCTGCGCCCTAAAATAACGCTGACGAGAGATGAGCGGGAAGCGCGGCGGGGTGTCCTTTGGGAAGAAGTGCTTGCCGACCTAGTGCGCAATATTGGTGAATTGGAGGCGGCATGACAGGCATGAGTAGTGGACGTGTGCCTAACATCTGGATGAATGTCACGACCAGCGCAAACTGGACGCGCGCTGCGGTTGGAATTGTACGCGTGGAGCAGGAAATTTGTCGTGAGTTAGAGTTGCTCTATGGCAAGCGTTTTCGCAAATGCGTCTTCCAAAATGGTGAATTCGTGCCCTTTGAGGGGCGTTTCGGAGCCTCAAGTGTACCACAAGGTGTCATATGGCCAGATGGGTCACGAGATTTTCCAAAAACGTATGCTCTAGATCCTGCATTTGGCGGGAATCGTGCATCGACTACTCCAAATGATCCTGTTGCGCAGACTCGGGAGCCTTCGATTAACCAATATCCTCGGCTTTCTGATATTGGATCAATCGGCATCGAATATGGCGATGTTCTCATTTCGGTCGGCTTAGATTGGGATCATTCATATATAGATAAGTTCTATGAATTAAAAAAACGTATGGGAATTAGGATTGTTGCCTGTTGTTATGACTTAATACCTGTTCTTTATCCTCAATATTGCGTCGGTCATGTTGCCGCTGGTTTTAAAGAGTACTTTGGAAAGCTCTCATGGTCTTCGTCTACCATGCTCTGCATTTCTAATCAGAGTCGGAAAGATTATCGTGAATTAGTCCGCCGCATAGGTGCCCCGGAGATACCTAGTGTAGTGATACCATTAGGAGATAAGGTGCCGGATGCAGAAGGAGAAATATCGACACAGATTCGTCGGTTAGCCGACAAACCTTACATTCTCTTCGTGTCGACTATCGAACGTAGAAAGAACCATGAGGTTCTTTACCGAGCCTATCATCTGCTCGCAAAGGCTGGGCATGCCGATAAGCTGCCTAAATTGGTGTTCGTTGGGATGCCAGGCTGGGGCGTTGGTGATCTGCTAAAGGATATTGAACTCGATCCGCTGACAGATGGCCTGATCGTGCAGTTGAACCATGTAGATGATGCTGAACTGAGCTATTTGTATCATAATGCTACCTTTATGGCCTATCCTTCGCTTTATGAAGGATGGGGTCTGCCCGTCGGTGAGGCGCTCGCTTGCGGCAAGGCTGTAGTTGCATCGGCGCAAGGATCGATACCCGAAGTTGGCGGCGATCTTGTCGTTTATGTCGATCCTTGGAATGCCCAAGCTTGGGCGGATGAAATATTACGCCTTATTGAAAACCCAGATGAGCTTAAGGCGCTCGAGGATGCCATCGTAAAAGGCTATAAATCGAGAACTTGGTTTGACACAGCAAAGGCCGTGAAAGATGCGGTTGATGCGCTGGGTCCTGTGGAGAGCAAGCCATTAATTCTCCTTCCAGGATATGACATGCGTACAATGAGCGGTATCCACTGCGGGGAAGCAATGCGGTCTCGCGGGGACAAGGGCGTCTTCTTGTTCGGTCCTTATTGGCCCTTGGCAAAAGGATCCTACAGCATCGCGATTGACATGCAAAAAATAGGTACGGCCGCTGGAGAGTTGAACATCAGTGTGGTGCATAATCATGGCCTGGTAGAACTAAATGCGAAGAAGATTATTTTTCACAGAGGGGACGAATTTGAAGGTCATATTAATATTAACATAGAGAATAGCGAAAATATTAAAGATCTTGAAATAGTTTTTGAATCAACTGATGGATTATTGGTATCGGTTGATAAAATAATTATAAGCAATGTTAACTTTGAAACCCAATCTGGACACCTCGAAAAACGTAGAGCTTTTGGGCCGACCTGAGGACGGTGGCGCAGAGTGGCCTGATTGGCTGCCTTGGGGGCAGTTGGACACCTCGAAAAACCGGATGATTTTGGTTTGCTGGCGTAGGAAGGGACAGGTGGCTGTGATGAAGGGCGCCGTTTCGGCGGTATTGGCGAGGTGATCATCGTATCGGCTGCGTTCTGGCCGCCAATTCCATGTCATGCAGGCGCAGTTCGGCCTTCGAGCCATGCGAGGCGCTGGAAATTATAGACCAGGTTGGCCATGCCGATCTTGATCCTGGCGCGAGCAATGCCGATGGTGCGGACGACGAGGCCCATGCGGTGCTTTTGCCCGGCAAAGACGTGTTCGACGGCAGCGCGGACCTTTGACCGTTTTGCATTGGCCCTGGCTATCCGTTTGGGCAGCGGCCGCCTGGGCAGGCGCTTCTGGTGGATATTGCTGGTGAACATGCCCCTGGCGAGGAACGCCTCGTTCTTCTTCGATCGATAGGCGGTATCGGCCCAAACGCCCGAGGCGGTGTTCTCCTTGCTGATCAATTCGGGCAGTCGCGCCCCGTCATGGGCATTGGCGGCGCTCGCATCCCAGGTGCGGATCAGTCCATGGGTCCGGTCAATGCCAATATGATTCTTATAGCCGAACATCGGGATAGCCAGATCGACTGGTTTTGCCGACTTGGGATCGGCGCCTTCCCTGACCTTGGCCTTGGTATATTTGATCGACCAGCGCGCATCGCGGTCTTTCTGCCGGGCCTTGGCGGGCTTCCAGCCCTTGGGGATACGGCCTTCCTTGATCGCCGTCTTCTCCTCCTGGGTATTGCGCTGCTTGGGCGCGGGCACGACGGTGGCGTCGATGATCTGCCCACCCATGGCCAGATATCCCCGATCCTTGAGCGCGGCATCGAACCGCGCGAACAACCGATCGATCGCCTTGGCTTTTACAAGCCTCTCGCGGAACAGCCAGACCGTGGTGGCATCGGGCACGGTGCCTTCCAGCCCAACACCCAGGAACCGCTGGAACGACAGCCGGTCCTTGATCTGGAATTCCGTCGCCTCGTCGGACAGCGAATACAAGGCTTGCAGGACGAGGATTTTGAACATCAGCACCGGATCGAACGGCGGGCGTCCGCCCTTGTTCCGGGGGCCGCGTCGCAGCGCCGCCACCAGCTGTCAACGGGCACCGAAGATTCCGCAAAAGTGGGCATCTAAAATTCCCTAGTTTGGCGGGACGGTCTGTGCCGGTGATCAGCCGTGATGGAGATCTGGCTTTTCCTTTGCTGGTGGTCGGCCGCGCCGTTTCGGCAAGGGCGGTGGGTTGATGGATGGAGTTGCGCGCGCATGCTCAGGCAGCAGGTCGGCGTGCTGTCGCATACGATAGCTCGAGCCCTCGATCTGGATGACAACGGCATGGTGAAGGAGGCGGTCCAACAAGGCCGTCGCCACCACAGGATCGCCAAAGACATCCCCCCATTCCGCAAAGCCGCGGTTGGATGTGAGGATCATGGCGCCCTTTTCGTATCGGGCGTTGACGAGCTGGAAGAACAGGTTGCCGCCGCCCGGCGTGACAGGGAGATATCCGATCTCATCGACGACGAGCAGGGAGGAGCGGCACAGGAAGCGGATCCTTTCGCGCAACGTTCCTTCGCGTTCAGCCTTGGCCAGCGCAGCGATCAGATCGGCAAGCGGGATGAAGTAGACGCTTTTGCCTGCCTTCACGGCTTCGACTGCGAGGGCGGTCGCGATGTGGCTTTTCCCGGTGCCCGGCGGCCCCAGCAGATGCACGACCTCGGCCCGGTTGATGAAGTCGAGGCCGGCCAGCGCCAGGATCCGGTTGCGGTCGAGCGATGGCTGGAAGGAGAAGTCATATCCGTCCAGCGTCTTGATGATCGGCAGCCTGGCCATGCGCAGGGCCGCCTTGATCCTGCGGTTCTCCCGCAGCGACAGTTCTTCGTTCAGCAATATGTCGATCGCCTCAACGCCATCGATCTTGCCCTGCTCGATCCCGCGCAGGGTGGCGTCGAGCATTTCCAGGGCGCGCGGCATTTTAAGATGGACCAGACTGCGGCGGATATTATCAACGCGAGACGCAGCACCCCCATGGCTCATGGCCGTTCTCCTCGGGCCAGTTGGCTGCCGATCGCCTGATAGATCGCCAGGGAGCGCACAGCGACATGCTCGCCGATACGGCCAATGGTGATTGCATCCTTTGCGTGGTGACGACGCTTGGCCCCGCTGCCTCCGGTTCGATGCACAGGATCGATCCTGTACTGTCGGCGCCCCTCCAGGACAGGATGCTCGGCAATGACCTGGCCCAGGTCGATGATCCGGATCTTGTCGGGCAACTGCTGGATTTCGACGACGCGGCGGGTGCGATCGGGAACGCTGTAATAGTTGCCGCCGACGGAGACCATGCCGTCGTGGCTGACGCGGCGCTCCAGCTTCAGCACGGCATCGAAGCGCTCTGCTGGGAGCAGTTGCAGCTCAGGCTGCTCGGCGGCAAAGGCTTCGAGAATGATCCGCTGCGTCGTGCCATGGACACGGACGTTGGCGACGGTATCGAGCCAGTCTATCAGCTGGACATTGAGATCTTCCAGATTGCGGAAGCTTCGGCCCAGGAAGAAGTCCTTGCGGATATAGCTGAACGGCCGCTCGACCTTTCCCTTGGTCTTGGCCCGATAGGGGCGGCAGGCGCGGGGTACGAAGCGGTAATGCCGCGCCAGGGCCAGCAATGATCGATTGTAGATGATATGGCCCTGATCATCCTCCCCCGTCACGGCGGTTTTCATGCGATCGTAGAGGATCTCGATCGGAACACCGCCGATCGTTTCAAAAGCCTGCATATGGCAGCGCAACAGGGTTTGGAGATCCTGGTGCATGACATAGCGTGCAAACAGGAAGCGCGAATGCCCCAGCACCAGGCTGAACAGCCAGACGATCCGGCTGACGCCAGGCTCATCGGTAAAATCAACGACGAACCGGGCGAAGTCGATCTGCGCCTGCACGCCTGGCGGCGTCTCGAACCGCACCTCGAAGGGCTTGGGGCCGTTTTCCGGCCGGATCGCGGCCAGGAACCGCTTCACGGCAGTATAGGCGCCCATATAACCCAGCTCACGGATTTCCCGCGTCAGGCGCGCCGCTGTCAGATCGGGAAAGGCCGCCACCCGCTCGCGCAGAAATTCCAGATAGGGCGCCAGCTTGTTCGGCCGTCCCAATGCGCGTGGGCCATAGACCGGAGCTTCGACGCCCCGTTCGATATATTTGCGGATGGTCTTGGGATCGCGGCCAGTGCGTCGGGCGATGGCTGATATGGATACGCCCTGCCGATGTAGCTCGAGGATCATCATCAATTCTCCAAGTCGGATCATCGGCCCCGTCTCCGCGTCTGCAAAGGAGATGAGGACGATGTCGGCTCATCTCATTCTGCCGGGGCTAGCCCCGGCAGAATGAGATGAAGGGGCCACCAACTAGGGAATTTTCAAAGCCCACTTTTGCGGAGAATTGCAGGACCGATGACACCAGCGGACCCCGGAATAGTTCAAAGTCCACCACCCCCGACAGCCGTTCCAGCGGATCGCCCGCCGCGCTCAACGCCTCATATCGGTCCGAAAGATCAAAGAAACCCGGCTGCTCTGCCATCCCTGCCTCCGCTGTCGCGCACCGGCAGTGAATCACCGCAAGCCGTCAAACGCTACCGGTTTTTCGAGGCATCCGACTACAACCAGGAGCGCCCGCACTCAGCCCTTGGATACGAGACCCCAGCGGCGTTCGCCGCTGAACTGCATAAGCAATGGCCTGCTTCGCTACGCCCTACGGGCTCCGCTGCGCAGGCCATTGCTCAACCCGCGCTCATGCGCAACAAAGCTGCCGGGCTCTAATCGCGGCTGGTGGAAACCAGGGGGTCACGTCAACGCCATGTGACAACGGAAAATACGGTTCGATCCGCCGCATTTGCCCCTCCGTCAGCAATAATAAATCATCCATGGCAGCACCTCCCTGCTACCTTGAATCACCACTCAACCCAGCATACAACCAATTTAATAGATCCTGACCATAGTCGGCTACAAATCCGGGACCGGGTCAAGTCCAAATGTATCATAAGGTGGTTCCGGATTAAGGAACTCGAATTCTTTCATCCGATCCCTGAATATTTCGCACGCTGCCTCATACAAAAAATTATCCCAGAAAATATATGAGTTAAGGGCTGCTTTTGCCGCATCAGATTTGGCTTCGATTATATCCACTGGGCTCGCATTGAGGTGCTTCCCGTGTTCGATCCTCCGTCCCAGTTGCCAAGACAGCAAACGAAGCGAATTTTGATAATATTCAGTAATTCCAAAGAAGAAGAAATTATTCTCTAAAATTTCTATCGCGGACTTTGTTGATGAATAACCTCGTCCTCCGTCTTTGCTTAGAAACTGTACTTGCAAATTATCTATGTGTCCCATAATTTGCTGGTTATCTGACAATAAAAACTCATCAAAAGACGAGGTCCTGGCGATTTTCAACGCTTCTTTGCCATTTTTGTTGTCTACCCATAACGCTGCGTCCGCTGCGTTTTTAATTTCTCTAAATGATTTGTATTGAGATATCACGCGGTCCAGTGGATTGCGTAACATGCAGATCATATGCCCGGGAATGCCATTCGCGAGCCATCGAGATGAAAGCATGTGACCGTGAAAAAGACGATTATTTGGATCGTGCAGATTCATTGTCGAAAAATCCCCCCTGTACGGGCGTGAGATATTTTCATCTTTGAACAGGCTAAACAAACTGTTGCCGAAGCTTGTTCCAGCTGTCTTATTTATATGAATAAATACCAGTGGTAGATCTGCTCTCTTAAGGACAAACCTACCCTGCTCGAATTTTTTGATCGTCATTGTATCCAAATTTCTGTAAGTGCCAGTTTTATATAGGTTCCCGCTACATGATAAATGTATTATTTGATAACCGCATACCTCGAAAACCTCTGTTCTGGCCTAATGCGGCGCGAAGAAGCGTAAGGAGATTGGAATAAAATGAGGGGTACCGATCTCTTGCCACGTGGGTCGCGGCGCAATGAGCGCTTCAGGAAGCCAACGATAGCCGCCAATTGTTTTAACCGATCAGTCAGGCAAAGCGAACATCAATGCTTGCCAAGCATCCATGCAAGAGTGTCTCGCAATGGATGCACAGGGAATTGACCTAGGAGCATCTCAATCTTTCTACGATCTCCCCAAAGCATTTTAACTTCATTCTTGCGGACAAAAGCCTGATTGACCGTCACGCAAAAGTCGTGTCCTGAAATATCTTTTATAAGATCAATAACATCGCGAAGTGAATGCGCATCACCTGAGCATATGTTAAATATTTCTCCTATTGCATTAGGCTCTAGTAATAGATTTGAATAAGATATGACCACATCTCGAACGTCAGAGAAGTCCCGTGCGACATCCAGATTACCAAGCTCAATTTTCTTTGCCTTGCGCCGTACGTGATCAATAATCTTAGGAATGACGAAGTCGATAGACTGCCCAACTCCGGTATAATTAAATGGGCGGGCGATGATCATCGGGAGTCGTTCTCGATATAAATGAGCAACAAATTCCATCGAAAGTTTGCTGACGGCATAGTCATTAACTGGATCGGGCGCTACATTCTCACTAATCGCACCGCTAATGCGATTCCCGTAAATATTTGCGCTGCTTGCTAGAAGTATAGCATCGACACCTCCAATCGCGCTGACGGCCTCCAGAAGATTGCGACTACCTACGATATTTGTCCGGTAGATATTTTCAACATCTCCGTGAGAAACGAAAGCGATAGCTGCGAGATGCGCAACCTTGTTGGGCCTAAGGTCCGCGATGATTTCCTTCAGTCGCTGTGCATCAATGAGGTCACATACGTAGGATGCCGCCAATCCTTCGACAGGGGTGTTTGTAGGGCTATGGGAAATGCCAATAACTTCATGCCCTTGGCTTGCCAGTACGGCCGCTAGATGCCGACCGGTGAAACCGTCCACTCCCGTAATCAAAATTTTGCTCATAGCCATCTCGCCCTATCTGCACCGATGTGATGGCTTGGCAGCAAATGCTGCCAAGCCATCACGCCATCGACATGATCTTTCCATGGCTTAGCTTAGAAAGAGGCATTCGCTCTGTTCCTTATAAGGTCGGCATCGACCATCATCTTACACAACTCTTCCAAGGTGGTCTTAGGCTTCCAGTTCAGCTTGGAGGTCGCTTTTTCTGGATTGCCGATTAGCAAATCGACCTCGGCCGGACGGTAGAAGCGAGGGTTAACCCGCATAACCGTTTTGCCAGTGGCAGTGTCAACAGCGATCTCCTTTTCGTCCCTGCCCGAAAACTCAACCTCAATATCCGCCGCTTTGAACGCCATCCGCACAAAATCGCGAACGGTCTCCGTGCGATTGGTCGCCAAAACATAAGTATCAGGTTCTTCAGCCTGCAGCATTCGCCACATCCCCTCAACATATTCTTTGGCGAAGCCCCAATCGCGTTTTGGGTCCAGATTGCCCAGTTCCAGGCAATCAAGTTTACCGAGCCTAACTTTGGCGACACCGTCCGTGATTTTTCTGGTCACGAACTCACGGCCACGCAGCGGGCTTTCATGGTTGAACAAAATGCCGCTGCATCCAAAAATATCGTAGCTTTCACGATAGTTTACAGTGATCCAGTGCGCATATAGCTTGGCAACGCCATAGGGACTACGCGGATAGAAGGGTGTATCTTCTACTTGTGGGACAGCTTGGACCTTGCCAAACATTTCCGAAGTGCTGGCTTGGTAAAAGCGGATCTTGGGGTTAACAATGCGGATCGCCTCCAGCAGGTTGAGTGGACCGATGCCGGTAATCTCCGCTGTAGTTACGGGCTGATCGAAAGAAACGCCCACAAAACTCTGAGCTGCTAGGTTATATACTTCTGTCGCACCCGTCGTTTGTAACAGACGGATGCTGGATGAAAGATCAGTCAGATCATATTCAACAAGCGTTAAATTAGGATCGTTGGCGATACCAAGTTCTTCAATTCTCCAGAAATTTACAGAACTTGTACGGCGATACGTCCCATATACCTTATATCCTTTAATCAGCAGCAGTTCAGCAAGATAAGCTCCATCTTGCCCAGATATGCCCGTGACTATAGCCGTCTTCATAAATTCCCCATTTAACGAAATTACATTTGCTCTTTAAGGACCGACACGACCCGTTTCACATCCCCGTCCGTCAGGGCGGGGTAGCTTGGCAGGCTGATTCCGCGGCGCGCGATGTCTTCCGAAACCGGAAAGCTGGTATCTAATTTGTACATCGGCATCTGGTGCGCACAATAGAAAACCGGGCGACTATCGACGCCCTTGTCCCGCATTCCCTGCATTACTGCGTCCCGGTTCACATGGGCGGGCAGCAGTAGGCTGATCAGCCAGTCGGAACTGACAAGGCCGTCCCGCTGAGCCTGGAAGGCCACATCGGTGTCTTGCAGCAATTCACGGTAGAGGCGAGCGATAGCCCGTTTCCGATCAAGAATAGCATCGATACGCTCGATCTGGGCAACGCCAATTGCCGCGCATATGTTTGTCAGGCGATAGTTGAAACCGAGTTCGTCATGCCAATAACGCTTGTCGAGCGACTGGCCCTGTCCTTTCACCTTTCGCATGCGCGCGGCCAGAACGCCATCGGCGGCGATAACCAGCCCGCCTTCGCCTGTGGTGATAGTTTTGTTGCCGAAGAAGCTGAATGTGCCGATATCGCCGAACGTGCCTGCGTGTTGGCCGTTTAGCGAAGACCCCATCGCCTCCGCGCAATCTTCTACGATCGCCAGATTATGCTTGTCGGCAATTTCCTTGATAGCCTCCATGTCGCAGATGATGCCATAAAGGTGCACAGGCATGATCGCCTTGGTGCGTGGCGTGATTTTGGCCTCGACATCCTTGGGGTCCAGCAGCCAGTCCTCTAGTCGGCAGTCGACGAAAACCGGCGTTGCGCCGGTTTGGGCGATTGCGTTAACAGAAGCAATATATGTGAAGGTCGGCACGATGACCTCATCGTTGGGTCCGATATCAAGGCAATGCAGAGCGAGGTGCAAGGCCACGGTTCCGTTGGACACGCCAATTGCGTGAGGCGTGCCGATGAAATCGGCGCAGCTCTTTTCAAATTTCTCGGTGTAGATACCGATGGAAGAAATCCAATTGGTATCGAGGCAATCGACAACATACGCTTTTTCATTGCCGGATATGTCGGGCATATACACAGGAATGAAATTCAGCTCGTTGTCATTTTTGGGCGCCTCCCGCTTTACCTTCAATGCGATATTCTTATCTCCCAACGTTTTAGCTCCCTTGCTGGCCCCTGTAATCCGCAAGATCGTGATATTGATATTGCCTTGGCTTGAATAGCTCTTCTGTTGCTTGCGCCATGGCGAATAATGCAGACGGCATGGCACGCCCGTCAGGACTAATGGCATGGCTTGTCAGCTGACGCAGGGCTTGGACAACCGGCAATATGTCCATGACACGGGCGATTAAAATCTCAAGACGGTCGACATAGGTGGCAGATGAGTATGTGATCCTGGCCCAGTCCCGTGCCTGTAGCGCCATTTTGTCGGAGTGCGCTGGGTCAAGGAAAATCCTACGTAGAGCGCTTGCAAGATCACTCACTTCCTCCCCATAGGAGATCTTATGAATTAGCTCGTCGGGGGCCATCGAATAGCTCGCTACGTTCGATACGATTAGTGGCCTGCCTTGGTACATAGCGGTGATGAGCGACGCCGATCCCCCTTCTGTCACTGGATGACGAAGGCAACAGATCGCATCTGCCCGCGTAAGTACTGCGCTGAGATCCTGGTCGGAAAGATAGCCGTGAAAGATAGGCTCAGCCACACCAAGATCCGCAGCAATATTAGTCAGTTCTGAACGGTAGTGCGCCTCGATGGAGCCGGCTAAATGGACCTCAATAGCGCCGAATTCCGCTTGAAGATCGCTCACAGCCCGCAACAGGCGATCTGGTTGCTTATACGGGCTGATGATCCCGAAAATGACCACGCGTCGGGTCGATGTACACTCATGCTTCGTTTGCGTCGTTCCGATATCAGGAAAACAGAGCGGCAAAACTTCCACGGGGCCTGGGCAGGCGGCCGCCACCGTTGGCTGGTAATGTGGGCCATGAACGATTGCTCCTGATGCCATGGCAGCTAGCGCGGCCAGTATGGGGCGCGCACCCGGGTCGACAATATCGAGTTCCGACGGAGCCGCATTTTGTAGCCCATCTTCACCCATCACGGTTGGCATCAGTGCCTGATGCCGATCCTGCATCCCCCCTTCAAAATGGCGCATCTCCGCGTCGTGGAACACCGCGATGGCGGGCCGCTCCGCTGCAATCCGGAGCGTCCCCGCATGATAAGGAGCATGATTGCCGTAATTGATTATGACAAGGTCTATATCTGCAGGTATCGCGTCGTCCGGTCCCAAAATCTGAATAGAGGTAGAAATGGCGGGCCAACGCGCTTCGGCCCCGCTTTCCACGCGCATGATACGAACATCATGGCCTCTGCTGACAAGCTCCTCACAGACCTCCCGGCTGTAAGTGCCGATGGCTGAGCGTGTGTTAAAGGGGGTAACCCAGAGAATTTGCATCAATTATCGCCCAAAAGTCGGGAAATATGCGAGTCCCAGTTAATATCCTTGCTGCGCCACAGATTCCGTCCTCGTTGGCCCATTTCGCGAGCAAGCGGTGGGTCGTAGAGAAGTGTCGCCATTGCGGCGGCTAAGGATTCGGGGATCGCCTCCGACACGAAGCCGGTGTCTTGATCGATAACGATATCGAGCAGTTCCCCGGCATCGGTGGAGGTCACGACCGGCTTACCCGCCTCGAAAGCCTCCATGGTCACATAACCGTAGGAATCTTCCTGAAACGGCAAATAGGCCACGGCCGCAGCGTGATTGACGTAATTCCCCAGTTCCTCCCGATCAAGAAAACGCAGATCGAGCGTTACTTGATCCGTAAGTTCCAATTTCTCCACGAGATCGTGCAACCGCGCAGCATCGGCTTGCGTTTCCGGAGGGCCGGCGACGATAAGGCGGGCGCTTGTCGGCATATACTGCATGGCCTGGACCAGAAGCCACTGCCGTTTCGAATCGTTGATACGGCCAGGAGCGAGAATGTAGTTTTGCGATTCTCCCCCACGGAAAAGTTGAGGATCGTTTATGGGCGCGCGTAGCGGCGGAGCATCGACACCGTTAAACTGCTTCAGGCGGCGACTGACTTCCGTAGAGATAGTGAACAGGCGTGGCTGGTTGGGAAAGAATGCATCATCCTGCGCCCGGATGATGTCGCGAACAGCTTCGCCGGACCAATCATGCGGTAGATTGTTGTAGGGAGAGGCCCAGAGGTCATATGCTTGCCGGTACTGGTGAATCAGCCAGGTCGTATGATGTTCGGCCGGAATGAAATATGCCGGAAACTTCATCGAAATAACCCTATCCACATTCGGCAGGCGCATTGCCTTAAACCGGGCGATTTCGGCGGGTATGCCGTCATAGGGTTCCCATTGAAAAGGTAGGCGCAGAAGTTCAGCGTCGATGTTGCGTAACCTGAGATTGCGAACCAGGTGATCCGCCAATTCTTCAGCGCCGCCCCAGACGAAAGGCGCCATCGTATTGATAACAAGAACTTTCATGCCGTCAGCCTCGCTACCACGTGATCCCAGTTAATCCGTAGTGCGTCGATGCGCTCGCGCGCTCCGCGACCCAGCGTTTCCGCCAGTGTCCGGTCACTCCATAGGCGATCGAACGCCGCCGCAATCGCAACTGGCTCCGGCGTGGTGAGGTAACCGCTCTTTCCATCTTCTACGAATTCGCGAACGCCGCCGGAATCCATAACCGATATGATCGGCCGACATGCTTGCGCGCCTTCCAAGGTTGGATAGCCGTAGCTATCCTCGTCCAGCGGCGCATAAACCACACCAAGAGCGTGGGAGAGTAAATGCCTCTTCTCGCCTTCGCTGATCCAGCGGCCGTCGATCGTAACCCGATCCTGCAATCCATATGACCTGACCAAGCCATGGAGGGAGGCCAGATATTCGCTGTTGCTTGCTGCGCCGGCGATTCTCAGTCGGACAGGCGTATGCGTCTGCGCCATTGCCTCAAGCGCTAGGTGCTGACGCTTATGATGCTCGATCCGGCAGACAAACAGCAATTCCGATCCATAGTTGTGCGAAACAAAATTCTTTTCCCTGCTCAACGGAGGATAAAGGACTTCTGATTCAATCCCATTAAAATTCTTCAACCTATCAGAAACAACTTTTGAATTTGAAAATACCTTATACGCTTCATCTAGCGCGTTGCCATCTGCATTCATCAGATTTTTACGAAAACTGTTCCAATATGGAGTTCGTGGAAAATTATTATATTCGCTGTCCCAAAGATCGTAGAAAATTCGTTCGTGATGAATAAACCAAACAACCTTGCGAGAATGCTTAATTACGTGAGCGGGAGGGCGACAGCAGATGACCATGTCGCAGATATTTTCGAGATTCATCATGCGAAACCCGATCATTTCCTCAAACATGGTGGTGGGATCGCCGCTGAAAGGGAGCCAGATCTTCTCGACTTTGTGCCCGGCTTTCTCAAGTTCGGGCGCAAGTTGATCCACGAACATCCTGTAGCCCCCATTGATGTGGGGAACGGTGGAACTTACAATCCCGATCTTCACAATCCGGATTCCAGCTTAGGCCGTGCGGGCGCGCCGACAACCGTCTGCCCTGCTTCGATCCGGGAGATAACCACCGAGCCTGCACCCACCGTGGCTCCTTGTTCGATCGTCGTTTCGGGCCTTGCCACCGATCCGATGCCGAACAAGACTAGGTCGCCAATATCGACATTCCCCCCCATGACGGAACGGGGCGCGATATGCGCGCCATTTCCGATGCAGCAATCATGCTCAACGATCGCGCCTGTGTTAATGATGGCGAAGCTGCCGATCTCCGCGTGTGAATTGATGATAGCACCCGGCATGACCACCGACCCGTCACCGATCCGGGCGTAGGGCGAGATTATTGCGCTCGGATGCACTATGGCCGGGCATTGAAAGCCAAGCGCCTGAAGACAACCGCCAAGGCGTGCTCGCAGCCGGTTGGACCCGATCGCGACGACAGCGAAACGCAGGCCTTCGCCGAAGAGCTTTTCTGCCATGTCGTCATCGCCCAGCACTGGCACTTCGGCGCAATGATAGCCTGGCCCGATCGGATCCAGAGCGGCTACCGGATTCCAGCCTGCTGCGCGGACGACGTCAATCACTACCTTGGCGTGTCCGCCGGCACCGATAACCAACAGCTGCTTGTTGGAACTTTGCATGGGTTTGTTAACCTTGGTTCAGGTGAGTTTCCGGCTTTCTGGAAAGCAAGAGGTTGATGCTAGCGATATCCTCAAATCCTTCTGATCGGAGCGGAGTAAGGGAAGCACTGTCCTCATCAATCTCGAACAGGGGCATTCCGAACGCCTGAAGCGTAGAGATCCAGGTCGATATGTCCGTGCCTGCGCGTTGGAGATGAGAAGGGCCGAATTCCAGCAGAACAGAGGCTTGTGGGTTATTGACGAGGGTATTGCGCAAACCCTGAAGCACTTCCAGTTCCCATCCCTCCACGTCAATTTTGATCAAATCCACTTTCCGGTCGCCGATGACCTCGTCCAATGCGACCATCGGCACTTCGATCGTTCCCCTGCTTTCATCGAGTGGCAACAACGAACTGTGACCGCATGTCTGGCCGACATACAATGTCGCAGTTCCGGCTGTGCGACCAGCTGCACTCTGATGTAGTGACACAATGTCGCCGAGACCGTTTAATTGAATCGTAGCCGCCAAAGCGGACATCGTTTCCGGCACAGGCTCGAACGAGATAACATTGCCCATGTTTCCAACCCGCCGGCCGGCGGCGACGGAGAACAAGCCGACATTCGCTCCCACGTCCACGAATGTATCGCCCGGCTGGAGGAGCCTTTCCACCACGGTCAGCGATCCGGATTCAGGCAACTGGCCTACTGTATAATAGGCAAGCGCCGCCAGATCTCTTTCGGGAATGGCGAACAGCCCCTTGGCATTGCGGCATATGATTTTTCCCGAACCCGTCGCAGGGAACACTTGCCGGTGAAGAAGCGCATCAACCTTTGCGAACATGTAGGGCAGGTTCGTATAGAGGAAGTCGCGCACGCCTGCGATGTCACCGGTCAGATGCTCTAGATTTCCCGCATGGATAGTCCGTCCGGATTCAATATCCGCCAAGGCCGCGCGAATTTGCGCTTCCAGTGCCAGATGTGTATCCTGTATGAACGCGAAGACAGCCTCCTTGAAAGGAGGCCATACGGCGATGGCCTGATCCAAGGCCGTTTCATGATCACCGAGACGGTTTCCAAGCGCCTCCTGCATATCGGCCATGACGTTGCTGAATGTTGCATCATGATCGTCGAAGCGCGCCTGTAACGCTTTGGACGTGTCGCTGGCGGACAAAAGAACCGCCTCTCGCAGTTCCGATAGCGCAGATAATTGGTTCTGCCGGACGGCCTCGAACTTGGCTGTCATTCCAGCCTGCCAATCCTGGATATGTTTTAGATCTTCATCGCCCTTCAACTGACCGAGTTGCAAACGACGTGAAGCATCGAGGATCGACTGAAGCATGCCGCGCAAGGCTTGCTGTTGTTCCAAGACCTTCAATCGGGCCGCTTCATTGGCCTGAAACCCATCCGCAACAATCTTGCCTAGAGCTTGAACCTGTTCACGAAAAAAACTGCTCAGCTCCTGTTGCAAAAGATCAAGATGCGCATGCTGTTTCTCAGCATAAAATGCATCGCGCCGTTCCGAATAGCTAGTCATCTGCTGGAGCATGAATTGCGTATGTAATTCATTCTCCGCAGACTGACGAAGACGCTCCAGCAACTCCTCCGTTACACGTTGTGACGCTTCGAGCCGCTGACCCAGCGACGATCTGACCAACGCATTATTCAAATATAGCCCTAAAGTGGTGAAGGGATGGCGAAGCCATGACCGCCATCTACCGATCTCTGGCACGGTTGCGACGCCGACTGAACTTTGCCAAGACGCAGGAGGGCAAGCGTCTAACGGCCCAGCCGCCAACGACTCCACAGGAGCAGGGAAGAACTTGAACCCGCCCTGCGTCTTCTCATTCGCGGGGAAGGCTGTTGGCTCCGGCGCAGATTCTTCAATCGATAATGGCGCCAAGCAATGGATCGGCGCCGCAGCCAAACGCGCGCGAAGCGCGCTTGCCGCTACGCTACCACGCAGAGCGCGCGAGGCGACACCTCCCTTCAGTTCGGCGGGCCAAGGATAAGGATCAACGATCATGATGTCCAAGTCGGCCCAGCCGGTTGCAAATCGCTCATAAAACCAAAAGCGGCCTTCGCAAACGAAAGAGATGCGTAGCAGGGCCATTCCACAGAATAACGGCGGCGTTACTAACAGTTGATAGATTTGTGTTGTATGGGGACACAGAAAATCTCTAAAAAAAGTCCGATTGCCGTCCATAACAAGGGGGAGGCCCGTATTTATATCGATCCAACGGTATGAAATATTGATGGGATGTTTCTGATCCCATGCCAACGCATTTGGGCCGCTGTTAGTTATTTCAATTTCAATATTGAAATTGCACCCGATCTGCGCAGACTGAACAATATCCAGAGCTCTGAGGGAGACATCTCCAATGACGTCCTCTATCGGCAGAAAAATACCTTCATCCATGCTCTATACAATCTCCGGACGAGGCGCCAACATGAGGTATAATCAGGCTAGGCCCGATCGTCGCTACTGCATAACTCATCCAAAAGGTCAAGCCATTGCAGTTGGACAGCTCGAGAAACCAATGGGGTTTGATCGCTGAGAAGATTCAATGCCTTGGTGCGAACGTGGAGGCTTGGATGGCGGGACAGCCTGGTTTCTTTGATCTTTCGGACCGGTACGAGGCGCTGAGTGTGGCGGGCGATCCGCTGGAACGGCTGCCGGCGGTGGTGGACTTTGAGCTATTCCAGGTCCGCTGGTGGCGGCGCTTCGGCGCTATCATTGGCAATGAAGATTATGCATGTGATGTGCATAAGCTTGGTCAAAATCAGAATGAAAATTTATGTGTCCATCATGAAGAACCGCAAAATGTGAGCAGTGTCTCCTAACATATTCAGTATCATGAGAAATAATTAACATCGCACGATCACTGCGTTTTTGGAAAAGTTCCATCTCACATCGTTCGTGGAATCGCGCGTCACCAACGGCACTGATTTCATCAATGAGGTAGCAGTCAAATTCTATGATCATTGAAATGGCGAAGGCAAGTCGTGCACGCATCCCTTGAGAATAGGTTTTAACAGGCTCTCGAAGGTAAAGGCCTAGTTCGGTAAAATCTGTTACAAAATCTAAGTTTTTCTTATAATCTTGCTTATAGATTCGACTTATAAACCGAACATTGTCCAAGCCGGTGAGTGCTCCTTGGAAAGCACCACCAAATGCAAGCGGCCAAGACACAGACATGGTTCTGCTGATGCTACCGGATGTTGGTTGTTCCGCACCGCTGATAAGTCGGATCAGCGTCGATTTACCCGCGCCATTCCGTCCTAGAATACCCAACTTCTCTCCTCGATTGAGGATGAAGGAGATGTCGTTCAGTACGACGCGGTCTCCCGATCTCGTAGGGTAGACCTTGAATATATTTTCGGCTTTGATCACTCTGGTGTAATTCCCCGACCGATCATGGCTACCTGCGCGAGCGCGAGCAGGGTCAGCCCGATGCACCACCCCATTATGTAGGGCACGTCATAATGGGAATGGACATTGTTTCCGAAATATCCTTTGCGGACGATTTCCACACCATTCACCATCGGGACATAGAGCATAAACTTCTGAGCGCCCGTTGGGAGAGCATCAACCATGAATGCCGCGCCTGAAAGGGGGAACATGATGTAGGAAACCGGATGCCAGAATCGCTCAACAAGCTCGCTCTTCTCGCTGATGGCTCCCAGAAACATAGCTAGGCTGGCTCCAAACCATGCAAGTAGCAGCCACCCTCCCACAACCGTGAGAACGTCTTCGGGGGGATCGAGCCATCCGATGTAGATGTAGAACAAGCTTAGGGTGATAAATGAGATCGTGGCCCCGCCAGCCTCAAGCAAAAGGCGGGCAATGAAGATATCGATCGCCTTAACATTGCGATGATACATGAGAGCAAGATTCGGCTCGATCGCCCCGATGCAGCGCGCTGGCATGTTACGCCACAAAAGAACGCTAGAATAACCGGTAAGCGCGAAGGCAACAATGGGTAGCGACGAGCCATGGACTGATTTGGATAGCGTCCACAGGATGGTAACGCCTGTCGTGAACAACATGGGTTCGACGAACAACCAGAGGAAGCCGATATTGTGCCGACCATAGCGGGTGAGAATCTCGCGCATCAAAAGCGCATAGATCACCCGGCCCTGGATCTCGGCGCTGCGGCGGATCGCGGTGAGTTGCGAAAAGGTCGTCACGCGGTTTCTAGTCCTTGTGTTCTAGCATACCTGCGATCAACATGCTGAGGATGCCCCACGCGGCAAGGCCCAGGACAAGCGTCGATACGATGCCGCGCCAGCGCCGCGGTTCCAACGGTTCATCGGGAACATTGGGTTGTACAATACGCTCGACATACGCCTGTTTGCGGTTGGCTTCATTCCGGGCTTCATCGAGGGACGCCAGCGCACTGGCCAGTTGCTTGTCAGCGAACTGGTTTTCCAGCAACACGCGCTGATACTGGGCGGCGCGTGACGAAAGCGACTTACTGCTGCCGGCTACCAGGCCAAGCTGCTTGTCAATCTCATTGCTCAGGCTTTCTGCCCGTGCTGTCAGCACTTCGATTTGCGGATTCTGGGGGGATACGGTGCGTGTTTCTGTCAGTTGCGTGCGGGTGGCAATCAATTCGTCCTGCAACTTCGAAATCATCTGGATCTGGACCGTCGCTTGCTTTTCCGGGTCCACGACCCCCGCCGCGTTGCGATAGGCGGACAGGGCTAGCGCCGCGCTTTGCGACTTGGCTTTGGCGTCGTCGACTTCTCTCTGGGCGAAACGAATCAAGTCCTGTCGCCCGCGTTCATTGAGCTTGTTGACAGTGGCTTCGGCCATTTCCAGCAGTTGCTCGTTAAACCGTCCCGCATCCTGCGGCGTATACGCGCGGACGGTCAGAGTAACGATGGAGGACGAGGATTCGTATTTTACATCCACCTTCTTCTTATAATATTTATACAAATCCTCGAAGGTGGTCCCCCAGCCCATACCGGCAAAACGGTCTAGGACAGAGATGGATGGGGCGGAATAGGCGCGCATAAAGGCGTTTTTCCGGTTGAGTGCCTCCAGCGCGTCGCGGGACTGCACATAATCCTGGGCTGCGTAAACCTCATCTCCCGCGTTGGCGAAGCCTGAGCTTTTGAATAGCGCGCCAAGGCCGGTAGGTGTCGATTTTTCAGGGCTTCGGACGGTGAAGCGTGACTCGGAGATATACACGTCCGAGGCGAGGAAGCCGAAATACAGGGTGGCCAGCAGGGTGGGGATGATGACCGCAATCAGGAAGAGCGGGGGGATTTTTTTAAACCTGGCTGCGATCATTTCGGGCATCTCTGCATCATTTTGCACGCTTTTCTGATTGTCCTGTGCATGTCCAACGCCCGGTTCCATTTTGGCGTGAGCGATATTCATAAGCCTAATCAATTCCCAGACAAGTCAGCATCCGGCCCTAGCCGCCTCACTCATCATCGTCCAGAAGGCTGAGGAAAAAGTCTCTATTTTATTCCACGGTCGAGACATCAGCCGGAGACCGCTGGTCGGTGGTCCGGCGGGTGGCGGGCCGTCCCTGTGCCGGTTTTACAGCGGGCGCGGGGAATTTATGTTGAGCATCCTTGATCCGGGGGTTGGGTTCAGCCATAGATCAGCGCCTTTCGCCCATGATTGCGCCGCGTGTCTGTAATAGTTGGATCTGGCTTGCCCTCGATGAACAAAACAATGATGTCAGTACGAATGGTGGGGGCGACATGCCTTGCTATGGCGCTTTCTGGTTGCGCCATCATGTCATCATCGGGTCCGTCCGCCCGCGCCGTCAGGGCCGAGCGCGATCACATGGTCGATGACGCCCAGATCAAGGTCATAGACGTTACGGATGCGGTAGCCCGCGACATTATCGCGAACACCCCTCATTCCTCCTTTGTCGAAGATCTGGGGGAGGGCAGGCCGATCGGATCGGTGATCGGCCAGGGCGATGTACTGGATATCGCGATTTGGGAAGCGCCGCCGGCAACGCTGTTCGGCAGTTCCGGCAGTGATTTGCGGCTAGGATCGGTCAGCTCCGGTTCGCTCTCGCGCGGCACGCCGCTGCCGGAGCAGATGGTCGACAGCGACGGCCAGATCACCATTCCGTTCGTCGGCCGCGTTCAGGCGGCGGGGCGCACGCCGCAGCAGATCGCACAGACCATCACGTCCCGCCTTGTCGGCAAGGCGCACCAGCCCCAGGCGATTGTGCGCCTGTCGCGCAACGCCGCCGCGAACGTCACCGTCGTGGGAGAGGTCGCCAACAGCGCGCGCGTGCCGCTGACATCGCGGGGCGAGCGCATTCTAGATGTTTTGGCGACTGCGGGCGGGGTGCGTCAGCCGGTCGGCAAGATGACGGTCCAGATCACGCGCGGGATGAAGGTGTCCGCGCTCCCGCTGGAGACGGTGATCCGCGATCCCCGCCAGAATGTCCGGCTTGAACCCGACGATGTCATGACCCTGCTGTATCAGCCCTACAGCTTCACCGCTCTGGGCGCGATCGGCAAGAATGACGAGGTGAATTTCGAGGCGACCGGACTGACGCTGGCGCAGGCGCTGGGCCGCATCGCCGGCTTGCAGGATGCCCGCGCCAACTTGAAGGGTGTGTTTATCTTCCGGTTCGAGGATCCGGCCGCGCTCGACCCGGCGATCCGGACGGCCGCCCGTACCACCCCGGACGGCAAGGTGCCGGTCATCTACCGCATCAACATGAAGGAACCTTCCAGCCTTTTTATCGCGCAAAGCTTTCCGATCCGGAACAAGGACGTTCTCTACGTGTCCAACGCGCCTTTGGCGGACATTCAGAAGTTTGTGAGCGTGATCTACTCGACCTTTCTGCCGGTGGCGACGACGGCGACGACGTTGAGATAAGGGCTGTGCCTGCACGTTGGAGAGGCGTTGTCGTGAAGCCGTTTTGGGATCTCTTGCCCCGCCATATCGAGCAGGTCGCGACTACGGGCGTGATCCGCAAACTGCGCGCAAGGCTCCAGCGCCGCAAGATCGTCCCGCCGGAGGTGCAGTCGTCACGGCCCCGGCGGCTTTATGTCGATCTGGCGGTCATCAGCCGGCATGATGCCGGGACGGGAATCCAGCGCGTGGTGCGCGCGCTGGCGCTCGCACTGCGGGAAGAAGGGGCAGGGGAGTGGGATATCCGCTTCGTGGCGGCGGACCGACGCCGGCCCTACCATGGCATAGCTTGGCCCGATGCGGGCGTGATCGTCGACCCCGCCGAAATGGAAGGGCGCCCTGGCGACCTGTTAATCGGGCTTGATTTTTCGCTCGATACCATCCGCCGCTATCGGCGGCAGTTGACGCAATTCCGGCGCGACGGCGGGCGCCTGTGGTTCCTCATCTTCGATCTTCTGCCGGTCGAGAGGTCGGACTGGTTCTCGCCCAACAATGTCCTTCGCTACAAGGCATGGCTCGACACCCTCGTCGGTCTGGCCGAAGGCTTTCTCTGCATCTCCGAGCAGACCGAGCGCGACCTGCGGCGGGTGCTGGCGGCGCGCTATGGCCTCACGGCCGGCTATCGCACGACCGTGGTGGCGATGGGCCACGATATTCGTGAGTCCCTGCACAATCCGAGCCTCGCGACAGATGCGGCGGATTGCGCGCGGTTCGATATGTCGCTGCCCTTCTCGCTGATGGTGGGGACGCTGGAGCCGCGCAAGGGCCATGCGGACATTCTCGCCGCCTTCAGCGCGCTCTGGCGGCAGGGGGCGGACGATCGCCTGGTGCTGGTGGGCCGATTGGGTTGGAATGTCGAGGATCTGCGCGACGCGATCCGGACGCATCCCGAACATGGCGGCAAGCTCTTTTGGTTCGACGATGTGGACGATCTGGAGCTGGAGCGCATCTACAAAGCGTGCTATGGTGTCATCATCGCCTCCCATGCCGAGGGCTTCGGCCTGCCGCTGATTGAGGCGCTGGGGCATGACAAGCCGGTCCTAGCGCGCGACCTGCCCATCTTCCGCGTCCATGAGGCGCTTGGCCTCCACTATTTCCCGGCGGGCGCGAACGCTGATGAACTGGGCGCCTGCATCCGGCAATGGGCCGAACAGGCGCAGGCGGGCCGGATCAAGGTGGCCCGGCCAAGCGCAAGCTGGAAGGCCTCTGCCCAAGGGCTGCTGTCGGCCATCGCATAGGCCGAGCGGCGGGATCAGGCCGGGGCTTTATGCTCGGCGATCAGGCGCAGGCTCTGTTCGTTGAGCCACGCCGCCCGCTCCGATGTGTCACTTTCGGTATAGCAGCGCAGTTCAGGCGCGTTGCCGCTGGGGCGCAGGTGGATGATGTCGTCGCCCTCGAAGCGAATGCGCAGCCCGTCGGTGGTGTCGATCGTGTCGGCGGCCCCCGCAATATTGCCGAACATCTGCGTGAGGCGCGTCAGGATCGCGCCCCGGTCGCCCTCCAGAAGATGGGCGATCAGCGCCTGGCTCTGCGCGGTGGGATAGTTTTGCAGCCGCTCGCTGAATGTATAGCGCGTCGGCAACTGGGCTTGAAGCGCCGACAGGGGCAGACCCTGCCGCCGCGCATCGACCAGCGTGGCGATGATCGGCAGCACCGCGTCCCGCGTAGGCAGCGCCGCAAGGCGAGCTTGCCCGACATCGACCGCCGAGCCCAGCAGAAATCCGCCATTGGCTTCATAGCCGCAGACCGTGGCCTGTCCCTCGGCGGCGAGGGCGTTCATCGCCTCGATGACGAAGGGCGACCCGATGCGGGTCCGGCGCACCGCGTCGAACAGGCCCGACAATTCGACCGCGCTGTTGCTGCTCACCGGCGTCGCCACCGCCTTGATGCCCAGCGCGCGGGCGCACAAAATGCCCAATATGTCGCCCCGTATCCACGCCCCGCTCTCGTCCGCCAACAGCGGGCGATCGGAATCGCCGTCGGTTGAGAGGATGGCGTCGAGCCCCAGTTCGGTGGACCATTGGCGGGCGAACGCCTGATCTTCGGGCCGGACCGCCTCTGTATCGACCGGGATGAAGCGTTCCGACCGGCCAAGGCGGTGGAGCTCGCCGCCCAATTTCTCGACCAGCGCCGCCAGAATGTCGCGGCCGACGGCGGAATGTTCATAGACGCCGAGCTTCAGCCCCTTCAGCGCCTGCGCGCCGAAGGCGTCGACATAGCGGGCCACATAAGCGGTCGCGACGTCGATCAGTGGGCCGGGAGCGACAAACTCCCGCAGCATGTCCTGATGGTCGAACAGGTCGGGCAAGCTGATGGTCTGGGCGCGGATGCCCAGCTCATCGGACTTCAACACCTCGCCATCGGTGCGATTGAATTTGATCCCGTTGCGGTCGTCAGGAATATGGCTCCCCGTTACCATCAGCGACGCGATTCCGCGCTCAAAGCCATAGGCCGCCACGGCAGGGGAGGGCGCGAAGCCGCAAAAGTCGACATGGCCGCCCTTATGGCGGATCGCTGCGGCGCAGGCGGCCATGATGCGCGGGGAAGAGGGGCGCAGATCGCCGGCGATCGCCACATGGCTGCCCGGCGCGAACTGCCCAACGTCCTCCAGATGCTGCAAAAATCCGCAAGTATAGGCGAAGCAGATGCGGTCAGTCATCGCGCTGACAAGGCCGCGTGCGCCGCTGGTGCCGAAGGCGACGCCCGATTGTGCCATCAGGTCGGCGATCGAGACAGGCTGAGTCATATTTTCAAGGAACCTGTGGAAAGGAGCGTTCAGGCGACGGTGGTGGGTGCCGCGGCCTTGAGGGCTTCGGTCACCTTGCGGACTTTCTGGGATTCACCCCGGCGAAGGATCATGACTTCGCCCCGCGAAACGACGACGATCAGGTCGTCGACATCGACCAGCGTGACGCGCGGACCGTCGCTGTTGACAAGGCAATTCTGCGCTCCCAGCAGTAGTGTTTCGCCCCGGACGGCGTTATTGTCCTCGTCCTTCGCGCTGACGCTGTGCAGGGAATCCCAGCTGCCGACATCCGACCAGCCCATATTGACCGGCACGCAGGCCACTTGGGCCTCCCGTTCCATTATGGCATAGTCGACGGAATCCGAAGGGCAGGCGGCAAAGGCCTGCGGGTTGGGGGCGACGTGATGGCCCTTTCGCTCGGCCCCGTCGAGCGATGCCCTGACCGCTGCCAGCATGGCGGGCTGATGACGCTCCAGCGCCGCCAGATAGGCGTCGGCACGGAACATGAAGATGCCCGCGTTCCAGGCATGGTTGCCCTCGGCCAGCATGTCGGCGGCGCGCTTTGCATCGGGCTTTTCGACGAAGCGGACGACCTCGTGGATCATGTCGCCACAGGTTTCACCCATCTTGATATAGCCATAGCCCGTTTCCGGGGCATCGGGCGTGATGCCGAAGGTGATCAGCCAGCCTTCCGCCACCAGCGGCAGGGCGCGGGCGATGGCCGCGTGAAAGGCGGGCAAGTTGGCGATGGTGTGGTCGCTCGGCATGACGAGCATCGCATCGTTTTCCTGCGCTTCGATCGCCGCCAGAGCGATGGCGGGAGCCGTATTGCGGCCGAAGGGTTCGAGCAGCACGAGATAATCCTCAATCCCGCTGAGGGTAATCTGCTCATCGATAATGCCCGCATGGGCGGCATTGGCTACCACGATCGGACGCCCAACCGGCAGAGCGTTGAAGCCTTCAACCCGCTTGACTGTCAGCTGCAGCATGGTTTCGTCCGCAGTCAGCGGCAGCAGTTGCTTTGGACGCGTCGGTGTTGAGACGGGCCAAAGTCGGGTACCCGAACCACCGGACAAAATTACCGGCACGATTTTGGGAAGTCTGTTAGTCATCATTCACATCATTTAGGAAAAGACGATGTTGAGAGTTCGATCCGGAGGTGTGAACCGACCCAATCATGCGCTTCATGCGCGGAAAGAGCCAGTTTGCCAAGGCGATTTTCAAATGAGCGACGGTTAGGCTACCGCACCTAGGGGCAGCCAGGGAGGGTCATGCTCGCCACTCACGGCGGCAATCTGACCAGCGTGCTCGATATGCCGCTGCGTTCTGAGGCGCTGATACAATATGATATCGACTGATAGGCTGGCGTCGAACCAAACTATTGTCCGAGGCCGTGAAAAATGAATAAAGGGCTACGCGGTTAAGAATAAATGAGTGTTAAGATCTTCTTGTAGGAATGGATATAGGGTCATATGCCAATTCATCGCCTTGTTGCTCAAGTTATCGAAAAACCATGGGGCCGAACCGATATTCCATCCCACGTTTCTGCCAATGACGGCAGGCGCATTGGAGAAGTCTGGTTTTCTTCCGAACAGAGGATCGACTTACCCCTTCTGGTGAAATATATCTTTACCAGCGATAATCTCTCTGTTCAGGTTCATCCAAACGATGAACAAGCCCAGCAGCACGGGATGGCGGGCGGAAAGTCGGAGTGTTGGTATGTGTTGGATGCTGCGCCTGATGCGCGGCTGGGTATCGGCATGTGCCAGGCTGTTACGTCCGAGCAACTGCGCGCTGCGGCGTTGGACGGCAGCATTGAAACATTGATGGAGTGGAAACCTGTCAAGCCAGGCAGCTTCTACTATATACCCGCCGGAACGGTGCATGCGATTGGTGGGGGCGTGGCGCTGGTAGAAATTCAACAGAATAACAACGTGACCTATCGGCTTTATGACTATGGGCGCCCGCGCGAACTGCATCTCGATCAGGCGGTGGCGGTCAGCGTGGCTGAGCCTTACAGCTTGCCTGATCGCATCATTGCTTTGACGGCTGAAGAACGACTGATTGGCTCTGCCGCTCCTTTCACTCTTGATATCGTTCAGGGGCAGGCCCAAACATCTCAGCAGATCAAAGGCGAAATGTCGTGGTTCATCCCCCTGGCCGGCACGGGAATCCTCAATGGTGAAAGCTGGCGGCCCGGCGAATGCTGGCTGATAGAGGGTGAGGCTACTATCGAGATTCTGGAACAGATGAGCGCCCTTATTGCTCAGCCCATGTCTCCAATCGTGCAACAGATTGACGTTCCGTCTTTGCCTCGTAAAGCCGTCCGTGGCTGAGCGCGCGAAGCCAACGCACTCGGCAATCGTTTCGCTAACTTCGTCACGGCATCACGGCGGCCTCAGTCCAGCTTGTTGATGGACTCGCGCATGTGGTCGATGCTGACGCTGGAATAGCGCTGGACCATGCGCAGCGATTTCCATCCTCCCATGTTCATGATGGTGATGAGGTCGATCCCCGCCATGACGCAGTGGGACGCCCAGTGGTGGCGCCAGTCATGGACGGTGAAATCCTCTACCCCTGCGCGCTTGCACGCGGTGGCGTGCTGGTTCTTGATCGGATTGCCGCCGGGAATCTTCGCCTTGCGCGTGTCCTGATAAGGTTTGCCCAACCGGTTGAGGAAAACATGCCCCTTGGTCGGTCGGTCGCGCTTCTCCCAGATCGGGCGTAGCACGTCCATCACGCGGGGATGCATCGGAACGGACCGGATGACGGCATTCTTGCTGTGGTTAAGCCGGATCGATCCTTGCTCCATATCGACGCCCTCGACACCCCACGGGAGCTGCAATGCCGTCTGGATGCGTGGGCCATGGAAGGCGAGCAGGGTGATGATCGGCTGGATGTGTGGCGAGTAGGCCTCGATCAACCGATCGCGGTCCTCCTTGCTGAGGAAGCGCACCCGTTCATTGTTGAAGGGGATCGCCTTGATCCGCAGGGGCGGGAGGTCGTGCAGGTCGTGATGGACATTGATGGCCGCCTGGAACACGGCGCGATAGCGGTCCTGGCCCGCTGGGTTGTGCCCGGTCAGATAAGCGCGGCGAAAATGCTCCCAGGCCTGCTTGGGCTCGCGCAGGCTGAAGTCGCCGATGAGGCCATTGAGCTTGCCGATGCGCAGGATGTCGGACGGGCAGGGGGGCTTTGCCTTCGTCAGGTAGCTTTCAAAAGCGTCGGCTATTTTGCCTTGCGCCACGATCGCGGCCGGACCGAACATCAGCCGGTGCCGCAGCTTCGTTTCATGTTCCGCCATCAGGTGCGCCGCAGCATCGCGGTCACTCGTTCCTGAACTGAACTCCTTGACGATGATCCGTTTGTCGCCGAGGGCGATTGTTCCTCGAATATGGTAAACCCGGTTCTTCCCACGGGTACGGAAGGAGAGCATGTGATCTTCTCCAGTAGCAGCTGATATTGTGACTCTGTCGCGCGCGTCTTTCCGCACGCATGGATGTAGGGCACGCCATGTTTCACGAAGGTCCGGCGCATCCATTTTGCGGGATCGGTGCTGTGCATGTTCAGCCGCGACAGGATGTCACGCGGGGTTAGGAGAGTTGCCGTCGGCGTTTCGCCAGCCGCCGGTGCCCCATGTAGCGTTGTCGCATCGGCTTGGCCGCGTGACTTGGTTAGGCGACGTCTTGTCGACATGGAAAAGCCCCTTTAGCTGCCGTCGCCCGTATCGTTCCACCGAGGGCTTGCTGGCGCGCTGCGCCTTTGAGTGTGCGGCGCGGCGTCCGGCAGTATATGCACAGGGCGATCAGCTCGATCATGCCGGGGTTTGGAAGCTCCGTGTTCTTGAATGGTGGAAGTTCGGGCATCATTTGCAAGCTCCTCGGCCCCTGGGCCAAGAGCTTGGCGCCTGTCGCAGGTTGAAACAGGCATCGACCAGGATTTCCGACCGTCCCCGACCCGAACTTGTCGCCAGATACTCGAGCCGCCTGCTCATATCCTCGGGCAGGAACAGTTGATGCCGGGTCTTGTAGTTCTTCATCGGGCGTTGGCCTGTTCATGACGATGTCCTATGGCCGCGGGCCAGCGCCACGCCGGGGATGCAGAAGCGATCCGCTGCCATCAATGACTATCGCTTTTCGGCGGCCTGCAAGGAAATGGTCCAGATCGGCCCAGATCGGCCCCGATCGGACTTATATGCGCCGATAGTGGGACCGCTGCCCCGGCCGATGCTCGACGTGGACGACCGGTCTGGCCTCGCACATGAACTTAGGGCGCGTCAGAGCTGCCTATCTCAACCAAGGGCGATGCGGACAGGGTGGAACAAAGCTGATTTCGATCTTTCTCTAACCTGTTGCACCGACTTGACATTACGATAATGTGTCGTGGCGTTTTCGTTGGAAGGCGCCGAGGTTTGAGCTCCTCGCTTGGGAAGGATAGACTCGTCGCGGAAGCGGCCGGGTGGTCGATGTTATGTCCAAGCCATTTATGGCCAAAGGCATCGACACGCGTTCTCAAGCGCGGCTCAACGCCCGGTTTTATCCGGCGCAACCTCGTCTTGTGCGAGGGAGCGGCGAATGGGATCGCAAGCCAGGACAAATAGCAGGAGCAGGCCATGAGGCGGCCCGCTTCGGAAATGCCGCGCTTGCCGCTGGATGAAGGCGATCCCCTGCCGCCGCAGCATGATCGTGCGGCTTTCTCGCCGGACCCGTTGGCAAGCCTGTATCGGGAAGAGCGGCCCTCGCTGCTGCGTTTCCTCTTGCGATGGACGGGGCATGACAAGGCGGAAGATGTCATACAGCAGGTTTTCAGCCGCATGGCTGGAAGTTCGGACCATGATGGTCGAGCGATCCGGGCACCCGGAGCCTATCTCCGCCAAGCGGCGCGCAATGTGCTGCGCGACGAGGCCAGGGTAGCAGAGCGCTGTTGTGCGCATCATCATGTTCCGATCGAGGATCTGGCGCTTTCGGGTGGCGATCCCGTCGCCGCGCTGGAGGCGCGCGACCGGCTCCTCCGGATCGAGGAGGCCATGCTGCGATTGAAGCCGTTGACCCGCGAGATATTTCTGGCTTGCCGTCTTGATGGCTATAGCTATGCCGAGATTGCCGAACGGACCGGATTGAGCGTGCGAGGGGTCGAGAAGCAGATGAGCAGGGCGATCAGGCAGCTTGGACGGCATCTGCGGGCGCATGACTGAGCCCGGCGGGACAGAGATTCCCCAATCCATCCATGAAGCCGCCGAAAAATGGCTGGCGCGGCGTGCCGGACAATCCGATCCGGCATTGGAGCGCGATTTTGCGCTCTGGATCGATGCGGATCCCCGGCATTGCGTCGCCTATGACCTGATTAAGCGCAATTGGCAGCTCGGCACGCTGCTCCAGGAACGGCATGTCGGCCGGAACCGCTCGCTCCCGCGCGCGCCATTCTGGATGCGGCAGAAGACGCATATCGCGGCTGCCGGACTTGGCGCCGCCGTTCTGCTGGGGGTGGCGTCGGTCAGCCTCCTGCGGTTCGGCGGCCCCTTGGGCATTTCCACGGCGGCTGAGGCGGCCGTCTATGAAACGGCAGTGGGCGAGATCCGGAC
This sequence comes from Sphingobium sp. TA15, assembly GCF_037101235.1. Taxonomy (NCBI): domain Bacteria; kingdom Pseudomonadati; phylum Pseudomonadota; class Alphaproteobacteria; order Sphingomonadales; family Sphingobiaceae; genus Sphingobium; species Sphingobium sp. TA15. The sequence continues at coordinate 2,283,042 of NZ_AP025355.1, read as the reverse complement.
GATCAGCCTTGCGGACGGATCGACCGTCATCCTCGACACCGCCTCGCGGCTTCGCGTGCAATTGTCCGGCAGCGAACGGCGGCTCGACCTCGACCGGGGGCGGGCGCGTTTCGAGGTCGCTGGGGATGAGAGGCGCGTCTTCCGTGTGCGGGTCGCGGGTGGCGAAATTGTCGCCCATGGCACGATGTTCGACGTCAGCCTGATCGGTGCGCATCCCTTGGTTACCGTTCTCAATGGGTCAGTGGAATTGCACCGATCCGATGCCAGTGCAGAGACAAGGGCGTTTGGACCGGGACAGAGCGTCGCGCTTGACGGGCATAGGACCGGGCAGGCCGCATCGGCGGTGGAGGCGCGATGGGTATCGGGCATGCTGGCGCTCGATGCAACGCCCCTTGCCGAGGCGGTGGCAGCGATCAACCGCTACAACAGGATACAGATCCGGCTGGCCGAGCCCTTTGCCATGCCGCTGCGCGTGACGGGTGCATTTAGGGTTCGCGATCCGGAAGGGTTCGCGCGCGCTGTCGCGGCCAGTTTCCATCTCAAGATGGAGCGGCCCGACCGCGCCACGATCCTGCTGGTGGCGCCGCCCAAGCGGGCGGGATCGAATATGTAAAAAAATCTGTCGGGTGTTTTAGCAAGCCGGCGTCTCCCCACTGTCCCGCCCATTGGCGGCAAGGGGGAGAAGGCCAAATGTCTCGATTTTCATTATCCGCTCTATATCTGTCCGGCAGTATCGTCACCGCTGCGCTAGCGGTCAGCGCCCCGGCGGCGCTTGCCCAGCATTCTTCCAGCATCGCAATGGCGTTGCCCGCTCAGCCGCTTGGTGCGTCGATTCGTGAACTGGCCCTGCGCTCCGGGCAGACAATCCTTGTCGATGCGGACGTTGTCGAGGGGGTGAATGGCCCAGCCCTGCAGGGCGCGTTCACGGTGGAGGCAGCCCTGGATCGACTGCTTGCCGGAACCGGTCTTGTCTGGACGCGGATCGAGGGCACTATCATTATCCGGAAAGGGCGCGGGTCCGGGCAGGACGGGGAAAGCGGCGAGGGCGCAAGCCTCCTGGTCACGGGCAGCCGCATCCGCGGCGCGCCGATCCCCTCGCCCGTGATGGTTCTCGACAACAGGGTCGTCAGGGACAGCGGCCTTGCCGATCTTGGCGATGTCGCGCGCAGCCTGCCACAAAGCTTTGGCGGCGGGCAGAATCCGGGCGTCGGCTTCAACGTGCCGTCCAGCACGGGCGGCAATGTCGGAGGCGGGTCCTCGGTCAATCTGCGCGGCCTGGGAAGCGACGCGACGCTGACCGTGCTCAACGGTCGCCGTGTGCCCTATGACTCGGCCCGGCAGGGCGTCGACATTTCCGCTATTCCGCTTGCAGCGGTCGATCGGATCGAGGTGGTGGCGGACGGCGCCTCGGCCATTTACGGATCGGACGCGGTCGGCGGCGTCGTCAACGTGATCCTGAGGCGCGACTATAATGGCGTTGAAACCCGGGCTCGCATCGGCGGATCGCCCGATGGCGGGAATTTCCAGCAGCAATATGGCGTGCTGGCGGGTAGCCGCTGGAACGACGGCGGCGGTTTCCTGACCTATGAATATGGCCGGAACACTGCGCTCATGACGAACCAGCGTAAATATGGCCGGATCAGGCCGGACCTGACCCTGCTGCCGGCCAGTCGTCGCCATGCGGTGGCGGGAAGCATCCATCAGGACATCAGTGACAATCTGACCATCGAACTGGACGGCCTCTACAACCAGCGGACCGGTGAATTTTCCTATCCCACGAGCGGAGCCGCCAATCTGTCGGTCAGCCGGATCACCCAGAGCTTTGACAGCTATACGCTGGCCTTTTCGGGAGCGGCGCGGCTCTTGCTGGGTTCATGGGAGCTCGGCCTGTCGGGTAGTTTCGGCAAGGGGCGTACCTATTTTCAGGGCGATACCTTCATCAACGACCAGTTTTCGAGCCGGGCTTTCGGACGCTACAATAACCAGACGATCACCGGAGAGATCGCGGGCGACGGCCCCTTGTTCGCCTTGCCGGGCGGAGACGCCAGGCTGGCCCTGGGGGTCGGCATCCGGGCGAATGACTTTGCAATCTTCCGGGGCGTGGGCAATATCAACAACGCCAGGCCGTCGCAGGACAGCGTCTATGCCTTTGGCGAGACCAGTTTCCCGCTTGTGGGGCCTGCGCAGGCCGTGCCGTTGATGCATAGCCTCAGTTTCAGCGCCGCGCTTCGCTATGAGCGCTATCGCGGCCTTGCCGATGTCGTGACACCCAAATTCGGCATGATCTACGCACCGGCCGATTTCCTCGACATCAAGGCGAGCTGGGGCCGATCCTTCCGGGCGCCAAGCTTCATCCAGCTTTATTCGATCGAACAGGCGATCCTTTATCCAATCACGACATTCGGGGGGAGGGGCTATCCCGCCGGGACCACCGCATTGCTGATCGCAGGGGGCAATAGCGACCTCAAACCGGAAAAGGCGCGCAGCTGGTCGGCCACCATGGCTCTGCGTCCGCCCGCCCTTCCGGGCGCTTCCTTCGAAGTCAGCTATTTCCAAACCCGCTATGTCGACCGCATCGTGAACCCGATCCCGACGTCAGCGCTGGCGCTCGTCAATCCCATCTACGCCAGGCAGATCACCTACGCGCCGACGCCCGAGCAGCTTGCGGCGGCGATCGCCCATGCGAGCCAGTTTCTGAACGGGGCGGGCGTGCCCTATGATCCGGCAAAGGTCGCCGCGATCATCAATCGCGCCAATATCAATGCCGGTCGCCAGACGATCCGGGGCATTGATGCCCAGCTTGCCTACAGGACCGGCCTTGCTGATGGGAACATCGAGATGTCGGCCAATCTCACCTATCTCGACAGCGAGCAGCAGCTTCTGGCGGACGGTCCGGTCGAGCAACTGGCGGGACGATTGTTCAACCCGCCGCACTGGCGCGGCAGGGGCATGATCGGCTGGAGCAAGGGCGGCTTCCGCACCGCGGCCACGCTCAGCACGATCGGCGGCGTCAAGGATGTGCGCTCCACCCCGGCTCTGCACATTGACGGCATGACGACGATCGATATCAGCGCCCGTTACCGCTTTGGCGAGGAAGGGGGGCTGCTGCGCGGCGTCGAGCTTGGCCTTTCGGTCCAGAATATTCTCAATGCCTTGCCTTCGGTCGTCGCGACCAGCCTCTATTATGACACGCCCTATGACTCGACCAACTATTCAGCGGTCGGCCGCTTCATCGCGCTCGAACTGGTCAAGAAATGGTGAGCGTCATGGACAGGAGATCGATCGCGCTGCTGGCCGCGGGCGTTGGACTTCTCGCCTTGCCTTCCACGGCGACGGCGGATTGCAGCGACCTGCTGCCGGTGCCTGCGCCCATGATGAAGCGACGCGCCATCACGGCGCAGGACCTGCTCGGCGTGCGCGACATCGGGCGGGGCGATGGCGCCCTTCTTGGCAACAAGAGCCCGCTCGGACTTTCCCCGGACGGCAGACAGCTCGCCTTCATCCTGATCCGGGCGGAGGCATCGACCAATAGCTATTGCATCGGCCTTGCGGTGATGGATGTGAAGCCATCCGCGAGGCCGCGGCTTCTCGATCAGGGCGGAGAGTTTATTGGCGGGACCGGCGATTATCGCGGGGTCATCCTGCCGACGGGATTTCCGATCCTGCTCGCGCCGTCCTGGTCGCCCGATGGCCGGTGGATCGCCTTCCTGCGGCGGGACAAGGGTGTCACCCAACTCTGGACAGTGCGTGCCGATGCCGGTCCCGCCCGGGCCGTCACCCATTCTCCCGTCGATGTGGAGCAATTTGCCTGGGGGCCTGATGGCAGGTCGCTCATCTATGCGAGCCGGACCGGACAGATAGCGGAGCGGACCGCATTGGCGCGCGAGGCCGTGACCGGCTTTCGTTATGATGATCGCTATGTGCCGATGATGGGCGACAAGCCCATGCCGCTCGCCACGACAGCCCTGTCCTTGTTTCGCGTCGGTCCGGGCGGGGGAGAGGCCCGGCCCTGCGAAGAAGGTGACCGGGCGCTGCTGGGCCCCGATCCGATCGGCTATGCCATCCTTCCGCTTTCGGCGAGGGCCGATGATGGGCGCTTTGTCCAGACGGAGCATGTCACCGCCAATCCGGCCAGCCCATGGGCACTGGCCATGTCCTCCGCGGCTGGCGTGAAAATCCCCTGTCCGGGTGAGGCCTGTCGCGGCAAGTTTGCCGGGCTTTGGTGGATGTCCCATGATGGCCCCTTGCTCTTCTTGCGCCGCGAGGGCTGGAATGACCGGTCGACGGCGCTCTATCGCTGGCGGCCTGGCTCCGGCCCGCCACGGAGAATATTTGTTACGAGCGATGTCATCAGCGGTTGTGAGCTCGCAGGTGGGGACCTTGTCTGCTTGCGCCAAAGCGCGAGCGTGCCGCCGCGGATCGTGCGGATCGATCCGGGAGCCGGGCGCACCGATCTGCTCTACGATCCCAATCCCGAATATCGATCCATCCGGTTCGGCAGGGTCGAGCGACTCGAATGGCGGAACGACCGGGGCCTGGAAGTCGCCGGCGATCTTGCCCTGCCGCCCGATTATGATGGACGAGAGAGGCTGCCCATGATCGTGACGACCTATCGCAGCAACGGATTTCTGCGGGGCGCGACCGGCAATGAATATCCGATCCATCTATTCGCAGCGAAAGGCTTTGCGGTTCTCAGCCTGGACCGACCGCCCCATGTCGGCGCGATCAACCCGCTCAACAAGGACTGGCAAAAGCTGCTGGTCGAGAATGACCGGGACTGGGGAGAGAGGCGCAGCATGCAGTCCTCGGTCATGACCGGGGTGCAGCGCGTCATCGGCATGGGGATCGCCGATCCCGATCGCATCGGCATCACCGGTTTGAGCGATGGATCGAGCACGGTCGGCTTTGCCCTCATCAACAGCCGCCGCTTTGCCGCCGCCGCGATCAGTACCTGCTGTCTTGAACCCTGGACCGTGAACGCCACCATCGGCCCGGCCTTTGCCCGGAAGATGCGGTCGCAGGGTTTCCCGCCCGCCACATCCGACGATCGGGACTATTGGGAGCCCGGTTCGATGATCCGCAATGCCGCGTCGATCGATACGCCATTGCTCATGCAGCTGGCGGATCGGGAATATCTGACGGCGATCGACGTCTTCGCCGCCTTGCGCGAACAGGGAAAGCCGGTCGACATGTATGTCTTTCCCGATGAATATCATAATAAATGGCAGCCGCTGCACCGGCTGGCGATCTACGAACGCAATGTCGACTGGTTCCTCTACTGGCTTCGGGGCAAGAGGGATCCCGATCCGCGCAAGGCGGAGCAATATGCGATCTGGGACAGGCTGCGCCTAAAACAGCCCTTTCCTCCCTAATCCTGGGTCTGCCCCGCCACCCATGCCTCGACATCGGCCAGATGCATGATGCGGTGATAGGCCGTGCCCTGGACGTAACCCTCGCCGTCCAGGGCATGTTCGAGCAGGGGAAGGTCAAGCAGTCCGGCCCGGCGCAGATTTCCGTCGAGCAGCATGGAGCGGATGACGGAGCGGTTCGCGGTGAAGATTTCCGCGATATAGCTGTCGGGCGTGCCCTTCGTCCTGCGGTCGACGACGGCTGCTGGCAAGCGGTCGCGAAAGGCATCCCGTGCCACGACCCGGTTCTGGCCTTGTCTGAACCACCACCAGCTCGGTATCCGCAGACATGCCTCCACGACCGGCTGCGAAGCCAAAGGCGTCACATGGCGCACCGGGCTCCCGATATCATTGCCTTCCGCCCAGCCCTGGGCGGCGGTGATGAGCGCGATATGGGCGGCCGTCCCGGTTTCACTGCCGCGGGGCGGCTCCAGCCAGGGATGGCGTGGTACAAGAGCTGTGTCGCCCATGACCTGGGGGGACAGAAATTGGGTCATAGGCCGCCAGCGATAGGCCGGCGACTGGCGGAACGCCCGTGACGCTGCCCGACCAAGCACCGTAATCGTGCTCACATCCGCCATGGCCGCGATCGACTGGGCGGTAGACCAGCCTTCACTTACGCTCCGCCCGCGCAGGAAGGCGTCGGTCACCGGCGCGATGGACCGCAGGGAAAAGAAGACATTGTCCCCGCCGCCGCCATCGATGGAGAGATCGGCGCCGCTCGCCCCGACCGCCTCTTGGAGCAGGCGGGAGGTGCCCTGCATGAAGCTGCGCGCGAGCGGATTGGGCTGATCCTTGGCATCGGAACGGCTGATGTCGACCATAGCGACATCCCATTGCGCTTCGACGATCGGCACGCCCAGACGGGATGCGACCATCCGCGCATAATGGCGTTCATCGCCCATGGCGCCGAGGCTGGCGAGATTGAAACATGTGAAGGGGCAGCCATGAGTGCCGAGCGCGGCGGCCAGCACGGAGGAGTCTATCCCGCCCGACAGCATGAGCAGGGCCCGCTTGGTCCCCATGGTGCTGGCGCGGGTCGCGGTCGATACCGCGCGCCGGATCATGCACGCGGCCTCGTCCCGGTCGTCGATCCAGTGGCGCCTGCCAGCTTGGTCCCATGGGTTCCATGTCTGCGTGACGCTCAGCCCTTCTGGGGTGAGATGGAGACGGGAGCCGCCCCGCAGTTCTTGCACGCCTATGAGGCAGGTGGAGGGCGAGGGGATATCCCTGAGCGCCAGGCGGCGCAATATGGCGGACCATTCGACCCCATGGGATTTCCATCCGGCAAGCGACAGCAGCGCCATGTCGGAAGCGAGAATGAGTTGATCGCCCTGCACCGCATGGAAGCAGGGCAGGCGCCCGAAGGCTGAGCGCAGAACATGAAAGCCTGCCGCGCGATCGCGCAGGATCGCGACGAAATTACCCCAATAGTCCTGGCTGAAGCGATGGAGATCTGACGGATCGCCGCTGGACGCGACATCCGAGGGCGGGGTCGCCGGATCGCTCTTGCCGGTCGCGAAAATGGGGCCGATGACCATGCCGATATCATCGCCCAGATGCCGGACTTGTCCGCCGCCGCTTGCGACCAGCATATCGTCCCGGTCGATCATGACCGACAGCGCCTCGGCGCGAGAAATCGCGCTCCGGATCGGCGGCGCGATAGGACTGCGTTCCGGTTTCGGCGCGAATAGGGCGACAAATCTCTCCATCAGATGATCCTGATCGGGCAGAAGGGACGGACCTGATCGGGATCATCGGCGACGATCATGCCGTCGACCTCGACCCAGCTATGGGCCTGGAAGGGGTTGAGCTTGACGCCCAGGACGAGATCCGGTCGGATGTCGAGCGCGATCAGCCATGACGCGAGCGATAGCGCGGTGGGGAGGCACTGGTCACGGGCGGAGACAATCATGGCGGCCCGGCGATAGGCCTGATCAATATGGGCAAGCCGGTCGGTCGGGGCCGTCCGGGGCGCCACGCCATTTTTGCGCTGTTCGATCGAGCGGATGTTCCGCGAGAAGGGCAATTGTCTCAGTCTCGCGCGCCACCAGAACCGGCGGGTCAGGGCGCTTGCGACATAGGCTGGTGACAGGCGCGGTTTCGCAATGGGGAGCCTGGCCTCGGACGCGTGCGACCACGGGCAGGGAACAGGCCTGATATCGGCCGACGACCGGATGATGATGCCCGCTTCCAGCAAGGCGTCGCACTGCCGGGCATCGATGTGGTTGGCGTCGATGAGCAATCTGAACGCTTGGTCCAGCGCTGGCCGCAGGCCGAAATAGCGATCGGCATGGAGGTCGAGGAAAATGACCTGTCCCTCGGTCCGGCAGAAGCTCAGACCATCGCGCAGTGTAAAGCCGGTCATCCTATGTCTCGAATGGACGATGGCGCGCAGCTGTGAAGCTGCGCGCCATCGCTTCAGTCGTCGGAAAGACCGAAATTATTTTCACCAAGCCCGACATCGCCGGTGATGCCGCCCGGACCCTTGGTTTCCACGCTGACCGCGCCGAGTTCGATCACGTCATTGTCACGTTCCATGATAGTCACTCCTTGGTTTTGCTGCGACTATTTGCAGCACCATGGAGCGTAGGAAGCGGACGGCCCTATCCGAAATTTATACGGATCCGATATCGCGAATATATGGAATGATCGGGAGGGATGGATATTGCTCTTCAATATGTTGCAGGCGGCGTGTTTCGCCAGTCACTCGTCTCGATAGACGCCGCGGAGAAGTTTTGCCGCGGCGCGCTGGCGGCGCAGATGATAGGTCGATGAGTTCCTGCGCAGCAGCCCGATGTCACCGGCGCGCGCGCTGTGCGCCAGCGCCTGCAATTCATCCCCGGTGCCGCCCAATATGTCTTCTTCGCCGATACGCGCGACATGAAGGCGGGCGTTGGTGCGTTCCATCGCTTCGCCATGTTCGCGATTGCTGGAGGCGCTCGCGATGCGGTGAAGGAGGTGCGCGGCCCGGTCCGCGCCCGATGAGGAATCCGGATCGAGTTCGATCGATCGCAGCAGGGAAGAGCGGACGTTGCGCAGGGCGAGCTGGACGATGTCGCCCGACCAGGCGTAGAGATCCTTGAGGCCCGGCTCGTCGATCAGCGGCACAAGGAAGCCCCCGCCGCTTCGCGCTTCGACGAGACCCTCGCCCGCTAGGTGGCTGAGCGCCTCCCGGATCGGTGTCGTGCTCGATGCCAGCATTGCGGAAAGCTCCGCAGGATCGAGACGGGATCCGGGACGATAGCCCCGTTCCATGATGAGGCGTCTCAGGCTTTGCTGAACCCGCTCGGAGGTTGGACCGGCGTTCATCCTGATTCAGCTTTGCCGCGCCGCAAAGGCCGCCACCATGTCCTGCTGGTCCGGCCGCAGCGCATCGATGGCGGCCAGCGGGCGATCAGGCGCGCCAGTCAGCAGGACCGAGGGACACTGTCCCTCGAAATTGCCGAGATTGGGGCGGTGCTGGCGATAGCCGGCGAGCGCGGCCAGTTCAGGAGAAAATCGGCGTGCGACTGCGGGCGGATAGGCAAGCCAGGGATTTTCATAGGGTTTGAGCCATCCCAGACTATAGCCCGTGACGATCGCGCGCCGCACAGCAGCGGTCCGGTTTGCGCCGGCACCGTGCAGGGTTGATCCCAGCAGGATGAGGGCGGAGCCGGGCTCCATCCCGACCGCGATCGGATCTGTGACTGGACCGGGCATGAGCGCCTGTGCGCCGTGGCTGCGCGGCCAGACCAGCGTCGCGCCATTATCGGCGGTGAAGGGCGTCAATGGCCAGATGATATTGACCAGATATTCGATCTCTCCCTTGGGCGCTTGCCACATATCCTGGTCGCGATGGGGCACCTGCGCCGGCGCGCCGGGGTGGATGGCGATGGCCTGCCCGACATTGAGCTGGATGCAGTCGCACCAGGGGCTAAGTATCTGCCGGGCGATCCGGGTGATGAGCGGATGCCGCACCAGTGCTTCTGCATGGGGCGACCGCGTCAGCAGCCGTCCGAAGCGCTTGGTCGTCTCGCCATAAAATGGTCCCTGGCAGAAGGGAGTCTCCGCAAAAGCCGGCGCCAGATCGGCGTCCAGCGCGGCGATGACGCTTTCGGGCAAGGCGTGCGATAGGACGGACCAGCCCTGGTCGAACAATTGCTCGATCAGGCGCGACGCACTGGTGGGAAGGGGTTCGGTCATGATCGCGTCTCCCGTCTCACGCTGCCATCGGTGCCTGATCATAGATCCCGGCCTCAGCGAGCCGGTCGAGCGTGTCCGCGCCCATCTCTATCTCCAACGCGACGAGCAGCGAGCCCTCATGCCATTGCGGCGCGCCCAATGGCCGGCATTGCCAGCCAAAGGCCAGGATCTGCTGGAACCAGTTCATCTCGGCGATGGCGACGTAGCGGCTGATGCGGTTCTCCAGCGCATGCTCCGCGATCGCGGTCACCAGGCGGTTGCGGACCACCCGCCGTTCGGCCGCCCGCAGGTTCCGGTCGAGGCAGAAGCGGGTGATCTCGAAAATGTCCCCGCCGCGCGGCGGTGGCGCGTCACATAATCTGGCGTAGAAGCTGTCGAGAATATGGGGGCGCTGGGTCGGCAGCAGCCTCGCCGAGGCGAGATGGGTGCCGTCGGGTTCGGACAGGATGATGTAGCGCGCATGTTCATCGTCAAACTGGTCGACCTCGAACCGGCCGTCGAGAACCGGAATCTGCCATTTGAGGAGATCGACGAAGACGGATTTGCGGGCCGCGAACATGGCGCGCAACACGGTGTCCGGCAGCGGCCGGAACGGTTCTTTCACGATGTGCAACATGGATAAGCTCCCTTGGTCGTAGGCGATCAAGGGTCGGTTCGGAGGCTGAGTCGCCGCTATTCCCAGAAATGGGGATGGCTCCAGCCGCCAATGTCGCTGATCGTCAGGGTTCCGTCACCCAGCGTCCGGCCGACGAGCAATATCCGCTTGTTGACCTGGTAGCGTGCACAGGCGTCCTTGATATGGCTCGTCACGGTTTCCCTGCTGATGTCCAATATCTGGCTGGTCTCCCAGTCGCTCTTGCCTCGCGCCGCCCACTGCACGCAGTCGCGCTGCCGGTCGGTGATGAGCGGCGCGGTCATGGCCCGCCGGGGCATCGACCAGAGTCGCCGGGCGGCATCGAACGCATAATTGCCAAGCAGCTGCGCCAGGAGAAGCCTGTCCTCGCGCAGGGGGCGATCGCCCTCATTGGCGAAGGTGCAGGATCCTGGGGGCTGCCCGCCGATATTGGAGGGAATGGTAAAACCGTCGCCGATCCCCGCCTGCCTTCCGCGTGCGAGATGCCTGTGGTCGCCGCTCGTCAGGGGAATGAGCGTCGGCATCTGTGTCCAGCGAAACCCCCAGCTGGTCATATGGCAGGCCCTGTGGACGGGATCGGTGATGCCCAGCGCGTTCGCGGCATAGAAATCCGCCCAACGGTCGGGATAATTGTGGATGTGGATCACGCCGCTGCCCGCCGCGACCACATCGACATGCTGGGTCAGGGCAAAATATTGAAAGCCCAGCTGCTCTGCAATCACGCGCATGACGGACCCCATGTCGTCGCGCGTCCGAACCTGGTTGATGCATTGGAGGAAATGCATCGCTTCCTGATGCATGCTCATGCGCACGCGTCCCGGCCGCAGGCGGCATCTCAAGCTGCCGCGCGTCCTGCAGTCGGCCTTTCCTCATTGTTGTGGCCGAAAGGCGGGGCCTCATGCCGCCGACCGGCAGGTTTTGTCATGAAACTGACATATCATGGTTTTTCCTGTCCGGGGACATATTTGCTGCCGTGCAGCAAAGATCGCCGACTTCGATCATTCAAAGCAGCCAAAGCGCCGCCGGTCCGCCCGGAAAGCGAGCGGTGAGACGGAGCGCCGCGGGTCCTGCCGCCGAAAATTGGCAGGATCCGGCATGCTATGCCGGGCTGCACGGAATCGATCGCGCGGGACTGATGTGGGAATGGCTGCGCCGCGATCCGGACTATGTCGCCTGGCATGCGCAGGCGAGCCGCATTACCAGAGGTGCCGTGGACCCGTCGCCATGGGGGCTTCACTTTCGCTGAACATCCCGACCTCCCGGCACCGGAGGCTCGGATCATCTGGCGTGCGGATATCGATCCTGCGACCCTGCCTGTCGTCATTGCCAACCATTCTGCGCCGGTGGAGGAAAGTATCGAGCTTGGGCAGCTGCTGCCGTGGCTGCGGATCGCGACCGATACCATGGGCCGGGAACATGCCGTGCTGAGCGATGGACTCCGGCATCTGAGAATCGACATCATGGCAGGCAGCCTGACCCATGCCCGGGGCGCTGTGTTGCTGCATTATGAGATATGGGGCTCGCAGACGGCGGCCCGGCGCCTGAGAACGCTCGAGCGCTTTCTTGATCTGGTCAGGACTGGCCGTTTTCGCGCGCCGCTCTATCCCGCTGATCCCGTGATCGGGCGGGGATTGGCGCTGCTGCGCGTCCATGATGCGCGCGCGTCGGGGGCCAGCCACCGCGAAATCGGCGAAGCCTTGTTCGGAGCGCAGGCGGTGGAAGCGGGCTGGGAAGGCCGGACCGACCATGTGCGCCAGCGCGTGCGGCGCATGGTGAAATCCGCCCGCGCCATGGCGCAGGGCGGCTATCGGCTGCTGATGCGATCGAAATAGGAGAGCAGAGGATCGGCAGGGCATGCGCATGGTCGATGTCGACCATGGCGACAGGGCGAAAGATTGGGTGGGCTGTTTGAGACCATCGCCGGTGCCTGGCCGACAGGAGTTTGCCTCGCGCTGCCTGCCTCGGGTCTCGGCCCCGCGGTGTGGTTGAAGCGAGGCACGTCTCACGGTTCACCTGGCGCCTGGGTCCGTCATGCCGGCCCCCTGATGGACGCGGCGCGGAGCGCCGCGGCGTGAGCGATGGTGGTCCATCCCTTGAGGCGGGGATGGGCTTGTTCGCCCTGCTAGGTCCGCGCGCACCTCCCGCAAATGGCGGCAGGCCGCCATTCCTCCGCTTCGCTTCGGCCCTGTCGGGTGCGCTCGGCGCTTGGCCGCGGGCCTTGCTGTGCTCCTTGCCGCCCACCCCCGCCCTGCGGGGGACCATTTTGGTTTTGGGGTGGTGCTTGGAGGCTAGGCATGACGTCCCATTCTTCATCCCTCGCGCTTGACCGGCGTCGGAACCATGCACGTTCAAAAGGCAGCCACGCAGGCGATTGGGCGCAAGGCGCGCGCGACAATGCGCCGCCCACTATCCATGAGCAGGTGACGGCCCGGATCATAGCCGAACTGGAGGCCGGGCGGCTGCCTTGGGTGCAGCCTTGGGGCAAGGCGGGCGAGGGCGCTGGCTGCGGTCCAGCCCTGCCCCGCAATGCGCTGACCGGCCGAAATTATTCCGGCATCAATATCCTGCTGCTTTGGGGCGAGGTGATCGCCAAGGGCTATCCCAGCCAGAGCTGGCTGACTTTCCGGCAGGCGAGGCAGGCAGGCGGCGCCGTCCGCAAGGGCGAGCATGGCTGCATGGTCGTCTATGCCGACCGCTTCATTCCCGAAACCGAAAAGGCGCGGGCGCAGGACAGCGGGGAGGAGGCGCGGGCCATTCCCTTTCTCAAGCGCTTCACGGTCTTCAATGTCGCGCAGTGCGAGGGGCTGGAGCATCGCATCCTGCCCGATCCCGCGCCGCTGCCTGAGCGCGAAATCAGGCCCCTAGCCGAGGAAATCATTACGGCGAGCGGCGTCGATTTTCGCATGGGCGGGGACAAGGCCTATTATATGCCTTCGCTCGATATCGTGCAGGTGCCGCCGCAACCGGCCTTTTTCGAGCAGATCAATTTTTACCGGACCTGCCTGCATGAGCTGACCCACGCGACGGGGCATGTCTCGCGCTTGGGCCGCGATCTTTCCCATGGCTTTGGGACAGCGGGCTATGCCCGCGAGGAACTGATCGCGTTATCTGGACAGTCTGCACCGTGCCTGACGCACCATTGAACGGTATGCTTTGGCGCGACGCAGGGGGGCATCAGGCCGGATGAAGCGCTATCCATAAGCTGGCGTAATCCGGCCTGATGACCACCGTCCCGCAGGCGCGCAACGTGTGCGATCTGGAGTCGGGAGGGGGTCCGGGGGAGGGACTGACAAGCTGTGGATAATTCAGGTGCGTCGATCGTCATTCAGGAGCGCCGGACGGCGGATGGCCTGGACTCCTACATCCCGGTAATTCTGCGTGATGGTGCGATCTATGATCTCCACCTTGAGCGCTACTTCCTCGATTTGCCGCTGAACGGTTCGCGTTCGCGACACTCGTTGCGCGCCCATGGTTATGATGTTCTGGTCTGGGTTCGCTTTCTCGCTTCGGCCCGCGGCAAGTCTGTCTGGCAAGCCGATGCCGATGATGTCGGTGCCTATCATCGTGCCCGGCGGCGCAGCGATGCTGAGTTCCGGATTTCTGCATCGACGTGGAACCGGGCGATTGCCTCGCTCGACAAGCTTTATCGATGGGCCGAACGGGAGGGGCTGATCGAGCGTACACCTTTTACGCATCGTCAGGTCTGGCGACGATCGCACGATGGGCGCCGTGCGGCGGTCACGGGCCGCAATAACGCCTATGAGCGCGCAGCCCGTCGTTCCGACGTCCGTTTCATCGATCTCACCGATTACCGCGCCTTCCGGGAAGTTGGTTTGCGCGGCCTGACCGTTGAAGGGACCGAGCGTCCTGGAGCGCGTGACCGCAATGGCGCGCGCAACGCGCTGTTCGCCGATCTGCTGGTCACCACCGGCCTGCGCCTGGAAGAGGCATCCCACTTGCTCGCAGCTGAGATTCCGGTTTGCGACGCCCGCTCGGAACGTCAGCGGCGGGTCGAGCTTCCGGCGGCACTCACCAAGGGTGACAGGGGGCGAAGCATGCTGCTGCCGCGCCGCTTGTTGCCGGTGTTTGACGCCTACATCGCCGTTGAGCGAGCCGCAGCCGTCGCCAAGTTCGCACAGCGCCGTGGCTGGGAAGCCATCGACCGCCCGATCTTCATCCACAGCCCCTCATTCGGGCAGCGTGCATTGCATCTCGTTGGCGGTGGCACGATGGACATAGAGGTCGTCACACCGGATGAACGCGCAAGGCTTGTTATTTGCGCTGACGATGGAACGCCGCGCGAAGCCGCGGTCCTCTGGCTGACCGAGGTGGGCCATCCTGTGTTGCCCAACTCGTGGGAAGCGATCTTCGCACGGGCGAGCCGCCGCTGCACGGACGCCGGCATCCCGGTCCGGCTTAGCCCCCATCAACTCCGGCATTCCTTTGCAGTCCACATGCTTGCCATGCTGATCCAGCGCCGCCTCGCCGACGCAGCGGCACCAGTGGGCGCCATGGAAGGTTATCGCCAGCTGGTCGGCGATCCGCTTCAACAGGTCCAGCGATTGCTTGGCCATTCGAGCCTCGCGACGACCTCTATTTATCTCGATCACCTCGCCACGCGTGCCGATACCGTTGATGCGGCAGTCGAAGAACTGCTGGCACTCGTACCAGGCTATCTTCGATCATGACCGCTGCTCCACGCAAAGGACGCAAGGTCAGCTTCGCGGCAGATACGGCTGCGCCCCAAGCCGATCCATGGTCGCAGATCAGCACGCTGCGCTTCATGATTCATCCCTTATATGGCGGCGAGCTGCTCGTCGATTTCACGGGCTTGCGGCCACGCGGCCTGGCGCTCGCATTTGCCCGGAGCCTGTTCATGC
This sequence comes from Sphingobium sp. TA15, assembly GCF_037101235.1. Classification (NCBI taxonomy): domain Bacteria; kingdom Pseudomonadati; phylum Pseudomonadota; class Alphaproteobacteria; order Sphingomonadales; family Sphingobiaceae; genus Sphingobium; species Sphingobium sp. TA15. Next base: position 2,267,935 of record NZ_AP025355.1, on the reverse strand, counting down.
TGGCTGCTCCGCGCGGCCCCATCATGGTACGTTCGTCGCTCAAGACATACGCCAACCAGCTGCCAAGCTTCTTTTCCTACCTGGCCGGGACAGGCGACGGGATCAACGGCCCTGCTGACCTTCGTGCCCATCACATTGATGGATTTGAGACATGGCTCAGCGCGCAGGGCAAGTCTTGCGTGCATGGACCAACCTATGTCGCCAAGGTCGTTTCCGTCCTTCGTCGCATCGCGGACGACAGCCCCGAGCTTGTCGATTGCGGCTTGCGGGAACGACTGCGCTACGTCAGCTCACACGCACACGTTCGTTCCCGTCCACGCGATGCCTACAGTCCGTATGTAGCCCGCCAGCTGCGCGATGCGGCACGCGCGGATATCGCTGCGATCGAGGCGCGCTTGCGGTCGGGGCCGCAGTTCGATGAGGTGCCGCAGATCGATGGCGCATATTGCAAAGCCCATGCTGCCATCGAGACATACGGTGTTCTGGGCTACCGTGATCCCACGTTTCAGAGCCTGTACAAGCTGCGCAAAAAGCGCGATCTCACCAGTGACAGGCTTAACCTGAGCCTCCACGCAGCCCACTATCTTACTGCCGACGATATCGTCCCGCTTCTTGTTCTGCTCTTAATCGAGACAGGGCTTGAGCTGGAGTGCTGCAAGTCGCTCACCCTCGATTGTCTGCGCAATGCCGCAGGGGGTACCGTCGATATCGCCTACACCAAGCTGCGGGCACACGGTGCCGAGCACAAGACAATCCGGGTGCGTGATCGCGGCTCATCCACCGCTGGCGGTCTGATCCGACGCATCATCGCCCTATCGTCCAAGGCCAGGGTCCATAACTCCAGCGATAACCTTTGGGTCTATTTTCAGCCGGGCGAGATCACCGCAGGTATTCGTCAACTGCGCTTGAAGGTCAGTGCCTGGACGCAGCGCCATTGTATTACCGATGATCAGGGTAAACCGCTCCACCTGTGTCTTTCGTATCTGCGCAAGACGCACAAGGCCTTGTGGTATCTCAAGACCGAAGGCCACATGGCCCGCTTCGCCGTAGGTCATACCGTCGATATCGCGGCACGGCACTACGCCGATATTCCCTCCCTCAGACCGCTGCACGAGCAAACCGTGGCAGATGCCCTCGAAGAGGTGCTCGCTGGTCCAATGATCCTGCCTCCTCAAGACGAGGACCGGCTGCGCGGCGAGTTGGCAAGCCCTGATCCCGATGATGGGGGCATTTCAACCGCACTGCTCAATGGCGAACAAGACGTCTGGCTTGCAAGCTGTGGCAACTTCTATTCCAGTCCCTTCGCATCCGCCGGCACGCCATGCCCTACACCGTTCTGGGCCTGCCTCGATTGCCGCAACGCGGTCATTACCGCGCGCAAGCTGCCTGCCATTCTCACCTTTCTCTCCTTCGTCGACGCTCAGCGGATCGGCCTGAGTGCTGCTGATTGGACCGCCAAGTTTGGTCATGCCCATGATCGCATCGTTCAGCAGATTCTGCCTGCCTTCGCCGAAGACGTCGTGACAAGGGCCCGTGCGCAAGTCGCGAACGACCCTCCCACGGTCTATCTGCCGCCAGAGGCACGGGCATGACCGTTGTCCAGCTTCTGGCGGAGAGCGACGATGAGCGCGATGCCCTCCCTGTGCTTATGTCCGCGCCTTTGCGCCCCGGCTGCGATCGCGCGCATATTTCACGATACGGCGATCCAGTGTGGGATCTGGCTCCCGGCGTATTTCGCGACAACGCGCGGCGCTGCCATGTCACGGTACATTTCGGCGGTATCAAAGACCCATCCATTGCTGATGCCCTGCGCCAGATTCTCCATGCGCGGCTCAATGTCGATCTCCCCGGTCACCGTTCGCGGCTTGAGCCGGCCGGGGTGCGCGGCGAGGCCAACCGGACCTTGCGCTTTTTCGACTTCGTCAAGGCTCAGCTGGGGCGTTTCGATCTCGCCCGGGTCGATCAGGCTCTGGTCGATCGCTACGCCGGAGCCTTGCGCCTAGCCGGGCTGCGCCCAGTTGCAGCGGCAGCGCTGCTGCGGATCGTCTTTGACCTGCACGAGTTGCAGCATCATCTGCCGACTGCGCGCCTGTCCTTCGAACCGTGGCCGGGACGAAGTCCGTTTTCCGTGGCGGGCGCAAAGCATATTGCAGGGGAGAACCGGACGCCGCGCATTCCTGAAGCGATCATGACGCCGCTGCTCTCCTGGTCGTTGCGCTACGTGACCTGCTACGCAGGCGATATCCTTGCCGCACGGGCAGAACTCGATTGCCTTGAAGCAACGCGCAACCGTCTGATTGCCGCTGAGGAAGGTCTGGATCCCGCTGTTCGTCGGTTACGGCAACGCCAACGCCTCCTCGACTATGTTGCATCCTTGCGGCAGCATGGGCGCGGCATTCCGATCTGGACCACGGCACATAACGGCGCAACGCGAACAGATCCGCAAACCGGCGCCGTCACGCCGCCGATCAACTACCACCTGATCCACCTCCATGCCGGTATCAACGCGCAGGCCGAACCTGCCATGCACCTTGGCCTGGCCACGGGTGCACCAGACCTCATCGCCGCTGCCATCGCAGAACTCGGCACCGAGATTGGCGGCATGGATACGCCCAATTCTGCCGATCCCGATACGGGCATGCCTTGGCGCACCCGCTTCGATGCCAAGGTTTTGCCCCTCGAGGAAGTCATGCTGCAGTCCGCAGCCTATATCGTATGTGCCTTTCTCTCAGGCATGCGGGACAGCGAGATCCAAGCCATGAGGCGGGGATGCCTGTCTATTACCAAAGCCGAAGACGGTACGATCTTGCGGCATCGTATCAAGTCCACTGCTTACAAGGGCAAGCGCGGCGGCGGCGAGGAGACCGAGTGGGTTACCATCGCGCCGGTCGCTGAAGCCATCGATGTCCTCGAACGCCTTTCCGCGCGGGCGGGACAAGCGCGCGGAACAACGACCCTGTGGCCAGTCCTCACGCTTCGGGCCAATACCAAGACGCACGTCTCTGCAGAGATAGTCCGGCAACTCAACCGGTTCCGCGATCACCTCAATGACCACTTCGGATCCGCGCAGGCACCCGTCATTCCTGCCGGACCCGACGGCCGACCATGGCGTCTGACAACGCGTCAGTTTCGCCGCACAATCGCCTGGCACATCGCCAACCGGCCCTTCGGAACAATTGCCGGCATGATCCAGTACAAGCATGCGAGCGTTGCGGCTTTCGAAGGCTATGCTGGCAGCAGCCGGTCCGGATTTCGGGGAGAGATCGAAGCCCAGCGTGCGCTTGGCCAGATTGACGATATCCTTGTCTACTTCGACGAGCGGCAAAGTGGCGCACGCCTTGGCGGACCTGCCGCGAACAGGGTCGGAGTTGTGCTTGATACTGCCGCCCACGAGTTGGCGCCGCTACCTGCCATGATTGCCGACCGTCCACGTCTGCGCACCATGCTGGGCAGTCTCGCGCGGACATTGCATGTCGGCCCGCTGGCCGATTGCTTCTTTGATCCGGCAACCGCCCTGTGCCTGAACCGGAGTTCGGAGCCAGGCGCAAGCGGGCCAATGATCTCCATGTGCGAACCGGTCCGCTGCCCCAATGCCTGCATCGCCGAACGGCATCGCCCGGCATGGCAGCGCGGTGCTGATGAGGCACGGTTGTTGTTGCGCGAGAAGCGGCTTCCAGAGCCGCAGCGGGTGACGCTTCAGGCCGAGGTGGCCAGAATCCAGCGTGTTCTTGAACAGATCGCACCGGGTACCGCCACACCGCATAACGGTATGGCGGGAGAGGAAGAGGAGGCGGGTTTGCGGGTGACGGATTGAAGGAGCGGAAGACAGTTTCCCTCCGCCCGTCGTGGAGACCTGCCATGTCCCGATCCTACCCTGCGACGCCGCGAGCCGACGTTTATTCGCGCATCACCACCGAGATTGTATCTGCCATCGAAGCCGGGGCCGGCGATTGGCGCATGCCCTGGCACCATGATGGCGCTGCCACCACCAGGCCGCAGAACGTCACCTCTCGCCGCCGCTATCGCGGCGTCAACGTGCTCGCGCTCTGGATCGCAGCCGAAGCGGCTGCCTATTCCAGCGGTCTTTGGGGGACCTATCGCCAGTGGGCATCGCTTGGCGCACAGGTCCGCAAAGGTGAACGCGGAACGACGGTTGTGTTCTGGAAACAGGCCGCATCGCGCGCCGATGATGATCATGACGATGGCGAAGCCGGACCCGGCCGCATGTTCGCGCGGGCCTTCACCGTGTTCAACCTCGCCCAGGTCGAGGGCTATGAACCCCCACCTGTCGCAGTTCTACCCGAGGGCGAGCGGTTCGGGCACGCCGAAGCTTTCGTCGCGGCCCTCAAGATCCCGATCACCGAGGGCGCCTACGATGCGCACTACCGGATCGACCTCGATCACATCTTCATGCCGACCTTTGCCTCGTTTCGGGATGCATCAGCACAGATGGGCACGCTTTTGCATGAGGCGGCCCACGCCACAGGGGCAAAGCACCGGCTCGACCGCAACTTTGCCGAACGTTTCAAGCGCGACAGCTTGGCGATCGAGGAAATTTGCGCTGAACTGACCGCATCGTTCGTACTCGCCGACCTCAGGATCGCTCACCATCCGCGGGCCGATCATGCCGCCTACGTAGCATCGTGGTTGCGCGCACTCAAAGACGACCCTCGCGCCATCTTCACCGCCGCCAGCAAGGCGCAGGCGGCCGCCGATTGGATGCACGCCCAGCAGCCCCAGCCTGAGGAGATCGCCGCATGATAAGCGCCCCGAAAATTTGCGGTAGAAGTCACATTAGGGCTGGACTGTCAGGATATGTCGCCGAGATGGGATCGGCCTTCCTCTGCGCCTCGCTGGGGATCGTCCCGACCGTGCGGCATGCCGACTATATCGGCGCGTGGCTGGCCGTGCTTCGCGAGGACAGCAGGGCCATTTTCCGCGCGGCGCGCGCGGCCAGCCTTGCCGCCGACTGGCTGCTGGAGAAGCATCGCGCTGCCCGGCAGGGCGTGGGTGGAGAGGGCGCACCCGATCCAGCCATCGCCGCCACGTCCATGGATGGGAGGGCGGCATGATCCTCCTTTCCTATGAACTGCGCGCCCGCTTGCGCGCGCAGGCGCGGGCGAGCGCCGAAACCTTGGGCTCTGACCCTTGCCCCATCGCCAAATTCTTCAATCCCTTGGGAGCCGCGACTTGGCTGGCCACCGAATTGGCGCGGGACGGCGACACATTGTTCGGCCTCGCCGATCTCGGCTTTGGCTGCCCGGAACTGGGATATTTTTCGCTGCGAGAGATCGAGGCCATCCGCCTGCCCTTTGGCCTGCGGATCGAGCGCGACCTTGCCTTTACCTCGCTGCATCCGCTTTCGGTCTGGGCCGACACGGCGCGCCGTGCCGGATCGATCCTTGCAGCCCAGTCCTTTCTCGCCCGCAGCCTCACGGCCCGGCCGACCGACGAGCTTCCGCCGCCTTGAGCGGCGGCAAGGCGCGGGCGGCCGCTTGCCGCCCATTCAAGGACAGGTCCTGTCATCTGCCGACCGCGACGGTCCGTTCGCGGCAGGGCCTGCCATTTGCGACAATGGAGTATCCCATGAAACTAGACTTTATTCCCCTCGACCGGCTCTGCATCAGCAAGGCCAATATGCGATGGAGCAGGAAGGCCCCCGACATAAGCGACATATTGCCGACGGTGCGCAGGCGCGGTGTCATCCAGCCCGTCATCGTGCGGCCCTGCCCATGTGCAGCCGAAGAGGCAGCCACTGGCGCGCCCTCGTTTGAGATCATTGCCGGAAGCCGCCGCTTTCATGCCGCGTGCGCCGTCTGGCAGGAAAAACGCGCGGCGGGCGAGGCCGATTCCGAATGTGCCGCGCTCCCCTGCGCCATTCTCGAGGCGGGTGATGATGCCGATGCAATCGAGGCTTCGCTGATCGAGAATGCCGCGCGCCGCGATCCTTCCGAAGTAGCGCAATGGGAGGCCTTCACCCGGCTGGTGAAGGAAGGGCGCGGCGTGGATGATATCGCCGCGACCTTCGGTCTTCCCGACATCGCCGTGCGGCGCATCCTTGCTCTGGGCAATCTCCTGCCCCGCATCCGCCAGCTCTACGACCGGGAGGCCGTTGACCGCGCGACGGTGCGGCACCTCACCATGGCATCGAAAGGCCAGCAGCGTGCATGGCTTGCCCTGCTCGATGACGAGGATGGCTCTGCGCCCATTGGGCATCAGTTGAAGGCATGGCTTTTTGGCGGACAGTCCATTCCGGTCCGCCATGCCCTGTTTGACGCGCAGGCAAGCGGCCTTGCCATCGTCTCCGACCTTTTTGGCGATGACGCCTATTTTGCCGATGCCGCTCTCTTCTGGGATGCGCAACATGCCGCCATCGCCGCGCGCCGGGAGGCGTGGCTCGATGCGGGCTGGAGCGATGTGGTGATCATACCCGTCAACGAGCATTTTTCGGTCTGGGAATATGAGAAGGCGCCCAAGCGCAAGGGCGGGCGCGTCTATGTCGATCTGCGCTCCAATGGCGAGGCCGTCATCCATGAGGGCTATCTCAGCCGCAAGGAAGCCCGGCTGAAGGCAGCAGGGCAGGGCGATGCAGACCGGCCAAGGGTGGTTCGTCCCGAACTCACCTCCACCCTCAATATCTATGTCGATCTCCATCGCCATGCCGCCGTACGCGCGGCATTGCTCGACCGGCCCGGCATCGCGCTGCGGTTGATGCTGGCCCATGCGGTCGCAGGCTCATCGCTCTGGTCGATACGGCCTGAACCCCAGACGGCGCGCCATGAGGATGTCGCGCAGAGCCTCGCCGCGAGCCGGGGCGAGGCCCTGTTCAACGAGCGGCGGCGCGCGGTGCTGGCGCTGCTGTGCGCTGATCCCGACGAGGCCCATCTTCTCGGCGGCCATGACGCACCCGATCTTGTCACGCTGTTTCACCGCATGCTCGACCTTCCCGAAGCCGCGCTCATGGACATTGTGGCGGTTGTCATGGGCGAAAGCCTCGCCAGCGGCAGCGCCGCCGTCGAGGCGGTCGGCCTCGTTCTCGGGCTCGACATGGGACAATGGTGGGCGAGCGACGACGCCTTTCTTGCACTGCTGCGGGATCGCGAATTGCTGGGTGCCTTGCTCGCTGAGGTGGCAGGGGAAGCTGTCGCGGCGGCCAATGTGAAGGAAAAGGCCCGGACCCAGCGCCGGATATTGGGCGACCATCTGCGCGGGGAAAATGGGCGGCAGGCGCGCGCCGGATGGGTGCCGCGCTGGATGGCCTTTCCGCCGTCCGCCTATACCGCGCGCGGCGGCGTCGGATCGGTCAGCGCCCATGAAGCGGCCTGGGCGGCGGCGAGTGCGGCGGAGGACCGCGAGGATGATCCGGTGCCGCCGCAGGGCGGCGCGGCCCTGCCCGACCCCGATGGAGAGGAAAGGGATGCGCTGGGGCATCGCGCCGAGCAGGACCGGCTCGCGGCCTGACGGAGGCTCATATGGGGTGGACGGGATCGCGCGGCGATCCCGTCCATTGGGCCTGAGCGAGATACAGTATGAAAAAAATGGGCCGCGCGCCCACGCCGTTCCGGCCTGGGCGCGCGGCCCATTTCTCCTTGCCTCTCCCCGCGCCGTCCCGCATGGGAACGGCGTGTCGTAGGGCAGATCATGAAGATATTGGACGAGGTAGCGCGTTTCGTCCCACGCCTTGCGCCCGAACCTGTATGCGACCCTTGCATCGCGCAGAAACTCTCGCTGGACGATGTGGCGCTTGCCAGCGATGTAAGCCATGAACTGGCCGGAAGCCATGGTTTTGAGCGCTTCAAGGGCGTTTGCAGGCTGTGTGATCAGAGCGGCATGGTGATCCGGCGTCACTGACCGGCATCAGGCCGCGCGCGCCACCTGGATACCCGGCTTCTTCTGCCTGGAATGTAGATACATTTGTTGACACATTGCGTCATTCTGCTAGTGTATCATCAATGTCGATACAAGGGAGTGTCCGATGGGTATTCAGGTAAAGAAGTGGGGCAATAGCGCGGCAATCCGGATTCCCTCCGCCATCATGGCGGCGGCCGCGCTGAATGTCGGTCAGGAGGTCGAAGTCCGCCAGGAAGGCGGTCGGCTCATCATCGAGCCCGTCCTGAAGCCTGTCTATACGCTCGACGCATTGCTTGCGGACATGAAGCCGGAGACGTTCCACGAGATTGTCGATTTTGGTCCCCCGGTCGGCAATGAAGTGCTTTGATGGCCAGTCGCTATATTCCGGACACTGGCGATATTGTGTGGCTGCAATTCGATCCCCAGGCCGGACATGAGCAAGCGGGGCATCGTCCTGCGCTCGTCCTCTCACCTGCGGCCTACAACAAGCTGCGGGGCATGATGATTTGCTGCCCGATGACGAGCCAGATCAAGGGCTATCCTTTCGAAGTGACCGTGTCCCAGGCACCGCCCAGCATCGTGCTGTCCGATCAGATCAAGAGCCTCGATTGGAAGGCGCGGGGAGCGAAGAAAAAGGGCTCCGTATCAACGGCCGTGATCGATGAGGTGCGCGCCAAGATAGGCACACTTCTGGGTCTTTGAGCGATTTCCAGTCAGATGGCATCATCTGACGGTTGAGTAATCGCGGTCAATCAGGGAAATGGAGCGGTCGACCTGATTCAGCCAGATCGACCGCTCCAGCGGGTCCAGGGCCGAGGACGATGCCAACTTGTCGATACCCTTTGCCGAAGGGCCGCACAATGTCGCTTGCCCCTTTCGCGGCCATAGGAATAGCGGCATTGATGTCGGCCTTGTCGGCATATTTCCTCTCCCAAAAGATGTGGACCGGCTGGAGTCGGAACCCTTGGATTTTCTGATAGCCACAGCGCAGGCCTTGTGTGACGGGATGATGCACCCGTCGCTTTTTGACGATCAGTCGTCGTGCGGGTGAAGCGCGGGCGCTGCTGGTTGACGGGCGCCCGGCCGAGATTGGCATAGGGTCGAGCGAGAGTCCTCGATAGCGGAGCGCGGGCCGCGATGGCCATTGTGACCGGAATTCCTGACTGGCCAGCCGCCTCTGTCGCACCCGGCTGACCTCTCCACGAAAGATATGAGCACATGCCATTCACGCATCTGGGGCCATTCGAAACGGACCGTGGCATGATGCAACGCGGCCTTCTTTCCTGGTTGTCGGACTGACGGGCCATGCATGCCATCGTTTCCCGATTGTGCTGCCGCGCGATCCATCCCGGCGCCTTGAAAAGCAGGCTTCTGGGCCGGGCCCACCCTCCCGCAACCGGCTCGGCTGCGCCTTATTTCCCCGCCCCTGGCAGGGCTCCTCGCGGACCAAATAAGGCTGGCCGGCCGGTCCTTCGCTGACGCTTCGGCCTGCGGTGCGTGAGGCCTTTGCGGCCCGGCCCTCCTGGCCTGCTGTCGCCCGGAAATGGTTCGCGGGCACACGACAGGAGACAGAAAATGGCTGCAATCGGTTATGTCACCCGCAACGGAAATGGCTTCAAGGGCCAGCTTCGCACCCTCTCGATCCGTACCGATGTCGAGATCATCCCCAACAGCCACAAGAATGGCAGTACCCAGCCCGACTATCGCGTCCTGGCGTCGGGGGTTGAGATCGGGGCGGGCTGGATCCGGATCAGCGAAACCTCCGGCAAGGACTATGTATCGCTCAGCCTTGCCGCCCCGGAATTCGGACCCCGTCGGCTTTACGCCAATCTGGGCCGGGCCGCCGGGCAGGATGATGAGGATGCCTTCGCCATCATCTGGAATCCGGCTGACTGATGGTCCGTCGCCGGTCCCGGCCGCTTTCCATGCGGCCGGGACCGGATGATCGCGACGGGGGTCGAAAAGGGCGCCCCCCATTTTCCGACCGTGCCGCGATGGGCCGGATCGCCCCAGCATGGGCCGATCTGACCCACATGCCCCTTCCGGGGCCGGGTCGCGAAGGAAAACAGCCATGGAAGATCATGCGAAGGAACGGCCCGGCGCCCAACCGCGGGACCTGGCCGAGCGCGCCCGGGTCGCGCGGAATACCTGCCCCTATCTGACCGCCAAGCAGGCGGCCTTTCATCTGGGGATCGCCGCCAACACCCTGAAGCGCTTGCGCCATCAGGGGCGGGGGCCGCTTTGCCGCATGCATGGCGGAAGCTGGCGCTATCATGTCGATGATCTTGATGCGTGGTCGGCGGCCCACAGGTCGGGAGAAGGCGCATGAGCCGGCCCCGCGACCTCCCGCTTTTCGCCTGGGGTGAGGCGTTGCGCGCGGCACGCGCCAGGCGCCGCCGCCTGCGGCGCCATGCCCTCTGGATCGGGTTGGGCGCGTTTGCGCTGGGGGCGACCATCGCCTTCCCGCCGCCCCCGCGCCTACTCTGGAATGCGACAGCGAGCGCCCCGGTCGGCTTCTATCTGGTGTCCCCCGGGGCAAGGCTCGCGCGCGGCGACATGGTGGTGGCGCGCGCGCCCTATCCGGCCCGCCTGCTTGCTGCGCGGCGGCATTATCTCCCCATGAACGTGCCGCTGGTAAAGCGCGTTATCGGCGTTCCGGGCGACATCATCTGCGCGCGCGGCGAGAGGGTGACGCTGGACGGAAAGCTGGTCGCCAGACGCCTCCTGCATGACAGCATGGGCCGGACCTTGCCCTGGTGGGAGGGCTGCGAGGGTCTGCGTCCCGGCCGCTATTTCCTCCTCATGGACAAGGTTCCGGCATCTTTCGACGGCCGCTATTTCGGGCCGGTGGGAGAGGCCGACATCATCGGCAAGGCGAGCCCGCTATGGCTGGGCTGACGCGATGCCTGCGGTCGATCGCAACGGGGCTGATCCTTTGGGCAACACCGCTGCGCGCCGACCCAGTTGCCGACTGGGCCGGGGAGATAGCCGAGGCGTCGGTCCGTTTCGGGGTCGACCGGCTATGGGTCGAGGCGGTCATGCGCGCGGAGAGCGGCGGCCGCACGGTCTGGCAGGGCAGGCCCATCACCAGCTCCGCCGGGGCCATGGGCCTGATGCAGCTGATGCCCGGCACCTGGGCGGACATGCGAAGGCTTCATGGGCTCGGACAGAACCCGCACGATCCCCATGACAATATCGTTGCGGGCACCGCCTATCTTGCCGCCATGAACCAGCGCTTCGGCTATCCGGGGCTGTTCGGTGCCTATCATGCCGGTCCCGAGCGCTATCGGCAATTTCTCATCGAAGGCCGGCCGTTGCCGCCGGAAACGCGCGCTTATATGGCCAATATCACTGCATCGCTCGGGGCCGCTCGGACGCTGTCGCCGCTACGCCCACCCCAGCTAAACCCGCCGGCGACAAAGCCTCCGTTCCTGTTCATCTATCGTGCCAGGCCACCCGCAGCCGAGCCTGCCGGCACGCCAACTGAGGGCATAGCGAAATCCGATCCGCTTTTCGCCGTACGCCGGGCCTATTGAGCATCGGCCTTGTCCTGTTGTTCAGCATTCAGGGGCAGGCCGCACCACAAGGCGGTTGTGGAATAGCGACCATTTCGGATTTAGGAGGGAGCGATGGACGACCTTTCCTCCGAGCATATGCTGTGCGGCCGATCGCTGTCGCGTGACGATGTTCAGCAGCTCAGCCCCTCGACTTGCCGCCATCTTGTCGATTGCGACCTGGAAGAGGCCGACCTGTCCCGGCTCGACCTCAGCGGCTGGCACTTCGAGCGCTGCAACCTGCGGGATGCCGATCTGAGCGGTGCGAACCTGGAGGGTGCGGCTTGGCACGGCTGTCGGGGTGCCTTTGCCAATTTTACCGGCGCCGCCCTTGCAGAATCCAGCTTCCAGGCCAGCGATTTCAACAATGCCGCCTTCCGTCGGGCGAAGCTTTATGGAGCGCGGTTCAGCGGATGCAAGCTGACTGGCGCGGACTTTACGATGCTTCCGCCATGGAGATCGGGATCGAGGAAACGCTCCTCATCAATGCGCGATTGCCTGGATTTTCCTTTCGCCATGACAGGCTGCGGAAGGTCGATTTTTCCCAGGCCGATCTTCGAAAGTGCGATTTCCGGCAGGTGGTGTTCGAGGAGTGCAGCCTGCGCGATGCCAGCATGGCGGGATCGCGCTTCGACGGCGCGGACCTGCGCGGCGCGGATATTGGCGGCCTGCGGCTCGTCGATGCAAGCCTCTTCCGCGGCGCAACCCTATCGCGTGCGCAGGCCGGAGAATTGCTGGGCGAACTCGGACTGAAGGTGCGCTAGCGCCAGGCAAAATTCGCGGGCTTGTCGCCCAGGGCACACGCATGGCCAGGCGAGGAAAGAGGAAAATCCGCTCAGGCTTTCCCATGATGCCGGGGCGGAACGGGCCGCCTCAAGGACGACGGGGCCCCACCATTTTTCGTGGGGGACGCTGCGCTTTCCCCACGAAAAATCGTGACCCCCATCGCCGCTGGCGCGGCCGCTTCGCGGTCCTTGACCCGGCCCGTTCCACCGCGGGCGACGTCTTCATCTTTCGCAAGATGATGGAGGCTGGAATGTCGATTGAACAGCAAATCGAGGAACTGCGCGCTGAACTCAGCCACTGTCGGGACCGTCGGGAAGCGCGGCAGATCGCGGCTGAATTGCAGGTTGCGCTGGACGAACGAGACCGTCTAGCAGAGGTGTACGAGGCAGCCCCTTGATGACGCCAGCCATGCCCGGAACAGTGCCATTGGGCGCTGTCCCGGGCTTTCCTTTCGTTCGCGGCAGGACCGGATGGATGTCTTTTCCGGTGCGTGATGGCGGCGATGTACAGGATCGATGGGATGAAGGGCAGGCGGTCGAAGAGGGCCCAGTGCGGAGGGAGTCGCGGAAGGCAAGATAAAGGTGCCGGCACCAGAGGCCGTCTAACCTCTTGTCTGCACATCATTTTTCTTGGTGCCATATTTCGGGATGGATGCTTGTCCAGTGCCAAGTCCATCTGAAAGGCGCGGATTTCCGGGCTTTCTGGCGGCACCGCTTCCCATGGCGCGGAAGATGCCGCACTCTGGCTACGAGAGGGGCCAGAGCAGGAACCATGCGATGGCCGATGATGAGGATTTCGCGCCCCGGCTTGGACGGCAGGGCGCGTCGCGTGGGCCCAAGGCGCGGCGTTATGCCAGCAGCGTGGTCGCCGCCGCCAATCTGGCGCGCGGCGCGGGGCCAGGACGAAAGGGACGAGCCGGTTTTTCCGGCCATCGCTATGGGCGCGGCGCTGGCATCGGCCGGCTGCTTAGCGTTGGGACAAGCAATGCGTTCTTCCGGCGCCGGCGTGTCATCGTCAAGGCGCGGCTTGTGAGGCTGGGCGGCAAGGGCGGGAACCAGGCGGTTGACCATCTGCGCTATCTGCAGCGGGACGGAACCAATAGGGCGGGTGAGCGCAGCGCGCTTTACGGTCCGGGGGAGGACCATGCCGACGGCAAGGCCTTTCTGGAGAAGGGCAATGGAGACAGGCATCAGTTCCGCTTCATCGTCGCGCCGGAGGATGGCGATCGATATGAGGATCTGAAGCCCCTTGTCCGCCGTCTCATGATGCAGATGGAAGAGGATCTCGGCACGCGGCTCGAATGGGTCGCGGTCGATCATTATAATACGGGCCATCCGCACAGCCATATCCTGCTCCGGGGTGTCGATCAGGATGGCGACAATCTCGTCATTGCGCGCGACTATATCGGCAGGGGATTGCGTGAGCGTGCGGCGGAACTCGTTGAACTCGATCTTGGCCCCAGAAGCGATCGCGAAATTCTCGTCTCGCGCCGCGCGGAAATCACGCAGGACAGGTTTACATCGATCGACCGTTCGCTGCTCCGCATCGCTGATGGCCATGTCGTCAAACCTGTGGCTCTCGATCCTCTCGAGCATGACCTGCAGGCGAGCAGGCTTGGGCGTCTTGTGCGCATGGGACTGGCCGAGCCTTTGCCCACCGGCCGCTATCGGCTTGACCCCGATCTCGAAACCGTCCTCCGCGCCATGGGTGAACGGGGAGACATTATCCGCACGATGCAGCGCGAATTTTCACGGCTGCTGCTGGAGCGGTCGAGCGCCGACCGGCTGATCTATGATCCGGCCGAGGCAGGTACTCCGCCGCTTATTGGGCGCATACTCATGCACGGGCTTGCGGGCGAACTGGAGGATCGTCATTTTCTGCTGATCGACGGCATCGACGGACGCTCTCATTATGTGCCGGTCGGCAAGGGCGACACCGGCGATTTGCTCCCGCCATCGCAGGCTGAGGGGGACAGTTCTCAGCCGGGCGGCGCGGTCGTCGCTATCAGGCCGAGGGAAGCGGTCGTCCGCGAGGTCGATCGAACGATCGCCGCCATCGCGGCTGGCAATGGCGGGCGCTATGATCGCGAAGCGCATCGCCTCCATGACCCGGGCGCGCGTTCGGACTATGTCGAGGCGCATGTCCGCAGGCTCGAGGCGCTTGCGCGTGCCGGGGATATTCCCGGGCGTTCGGGCGACGGGAGTTGGGTCATCGCCCCCGACCATTTCGGTCGCGTGGCGGCGTTCGAGCGTCGGCAACTCAGGATCCAGCCCGTCATGATCGAGATGCTCTCGCCCGTGGGTGTCGCGGACCTGGCGACCGCCCATGCCGCAACCTGGCTCGATCGCACGTTGCTCGACGGCGATCCTCCCCAGTTGCGCAATGCGGGGTTTGGCCGAGACATGGCTGATGCGCTGGCGCGCCGGCGGCAATGGCTGGTGGAGGAGGGGTTGGCCGAGCAGGGCGAAGGTGAAATCCGCTATCGCAGGGATCTCCTTGCAGTCCTGCGGCGACGCGAGCTTTTGCGCGTGGCCGGCCAGTTGTCGCGCGAACTGGCCTTGCCCTTCGCCGAGACCGTGGAGGGCGAGAAGCTGGAGGGCATATACAGGCGGCGCGTCGACCTGATCTCCGGGCGCTTTGCGGTGCTCGAAAGGTCGCGGGATTTCGCGCTTGTGCCCTGGCGGTCGGTGCTGGAGCGGCGTGTCGGCCAAAGCGTGTCGGGCCTGATGCGCGAAGATGGGGTGAGTTGGTCCTTCGGGCGGGGTCGAGGCGGGCCGACGATCAGTTGACCTTGGGAAGACCGTCTTCATTTACGTGGAGACTGCCGCTCGCGATACGACACGCGAGGATGCATCAGGTGCGACCGGCCCCAGGCGCAAAGGAACCGACGAGGCCTTGCTGGTCCACTGAATCTTCACGCGGTGGGCGTAGGCCGCTGGCTGTCGGTCGCAAGGCTGTCAGCCCAGGCCTGAATATTCTGATGATCGATCACCCGGCCAGCGTCTACATCTGCCAAGGCTTCAAGCGTCATCTTGTGCCGCTCTTCCTCCTGATTGATCCATGCCGCCAGAGCCTGCTTCATGATCCACCTTCGTGAACGTTCGATGCGAGCGACCGGGGCATCGATCTTATCGGCCATCCCACCGGCACATGGGCCGTCAAGACCCCGATTCCTGTTGCCATCTTCATCACTCCCAATCGTCATGAAAGTTGTTCAAAAGGCTCTTGGCTTGGCAAGCAAATGCAACAGCCGTGGTCGGGAAGCGCTGCTCTTGTCCCTGCCCCATGATTGTGCACGCTTCGCTTCTCCAGGACAAGTTCATAGGTGCTTGCCAAGGGAAGGAAATCCCGCGAGAATCCCGGCATGAAAGCGGATCTTGATCACCTGCCGGATGTCCAGCGCGGCGAGTTGGCGCGGGTCCAGAAAATTCTCCTTGGTGAATTTGCCGAGGCGACGTCCCGCGCAAGCCAGTCCTGGAAGCGTAACGGACGGATTCTGAAGATCATCCTCTTTGGGAGCTATTCGCGCACGGATTGGGTCGATGAACCCGAAAATGGCTATCAGTCCGATTTCGATCTGCTGATCATCGTCAGCCATGCCGACCTCACTGACATCGCTGATTATTGGTATATCGCCGAGGACAAGATCCTGCACGATGACGCTGTGCGCCGCCCCGTCAACATCATCGTCCATACGCTCGATGAAGTGAATCAGGGACTGCGGAAGGGTGAATATTTCTGGGTCGATATCGCTCGTGAAGGAATCGTGCTCTACGAATTGCCGGGATCAAGTTTGGTAGCGCCGCAGCCGCTGACGGCTCGGGACGCTTATGAGATGGCACTAGCCTACCATCAACGTTGGATGGAAAGTGCAAACCGTGCGCTAGTCACAGCAGATGATCAGGCTGTGAAAGGATCTGAAGATTTAGGTTGGCGGAAAGATGCTGCATTCTCTTTCCATCAAGCAACAGAACGATTGTACATCTGCTTCCTACTCGTCCAAACACTGTATTTCCCACGCTCTCATAATATCAAGTTTCTCCGATCCCTTGCCGAAGACATTGATTCGCGTCTCATCTCCGCTTGGCCACGGGGCACAAGGGCAGAGCGTCGCCTGTTCGAACTGTTGAAGCGCGCCTATGTCGAGGCGCGTTACTCGGCTGCGTATGCCATTAGCATCGAGGATCTTGAGGCGATTGCCCGGTCCGTTCGCATGTTGCGGGATGCCGTCGAAACATCGGCATGCGAAAGAATCGAACAGCTTCGGGTGGATGCCGGGGCCTGATCGATCGGGCGATGATCGCCTAAATCCGTAGCTGACGTCCGAACTGAGCCGATCTGCGCCGATCTGCACCATGTCCTTCCGAAGCGCCGTGACGGATTCTTGAACCCGCTCGAACCGGACCAGTCCGGCGGGCGGGAGCAAAACCGTGACCCCGACCAAATTGCTGATCGGCCAGATCCTCATTGTGCTGGCCATCGTCCTTGCAGGCCTATGGGCAGCCACTCAATGGGCGGCGGCCATGCTCGCCTATCAGCCCCAGCTCGGGTCCGCCTGGTTTATGCTCGGCGACATCCCGGTCTATCGCCCCTGGTCGCTCTTTCTCTGGTGGTATCATTTCGACGCCTATGCGCCGATCGTCTTCGACAAGGCAGGCGCGCTGGCTGCCGCCAGCGGGTTCGTCGGCTGCGCAGCCGCCATCTTCGGTTCGCTATGGCGCGCCCGCCAGTCCCGGCAGGTGACGACCTATGGCTCGGCGCGCTGGGCGAGCCCCAGGGATGTCCGGCGGGCGGGGCTGTATCGGTCGGCCGGCGTCATGCTCGGCCGACATGGCGACCATTATCTGCGTCATGAGGGACCGGAGCATGTCATGGCCTTTGCGCCCACGCGTTCGGGCAAGGGCGTTGGCCTGGTCGTCCCGACCCTGCTGTCCTGGACCGGATCCGCGGTCATTCACGACATCAAGGGGGAGAACTGGACTCTGACGGCAGGCTGGCGCGCCCGCTTCTCGCATTGCCTGCTGTTCAATCCAACGGATGCGCGCTCCGCCCGCTACAATCCCCTGCTTGAGGTCCGCCGTGGCGCGGACGAGGTCCGGGACGTCCAGAATATCGCCGATATCCTTGTCGATCCCGAGGGCGCGCTGACAACCCGGAATCATTGGGAAAAAACCAGCCATTCCCTGCTGGTCGGCGCCATTCTCCATATTCTTTATGCCGAGGAGGAAAAGACGCTCGCCCATGTGGCGACCTTTCTTTCCGATCCCCGCCGGAGCTTTGCGGAAACGCTCCATCTTATGATGACCGCCAACCATCTGGGGACGAAGGAGCATCCGCAGGTCCATCCCGTCGTCGCCTCCGCCGCCCGGGAATTGCTGAACAAGAGCGAGAATGAACGATCGGGCGTGCTTTCGACCGCCATGTCCTTCCTTGGCCTCTATCGCGATCCCACCGTCGCGCAAGTGACGTCGCGCTGCGACTGGCGGATCGCCGATCTCATGGAGGGCACGCAGCCCTGTTCGCTCTATCTGGTGGTGCCGCCTTCCGACATCAGCCGTACCAAGCCGCTGATCCGGCTGATCCTGAACCAGATCGGGCGGCGCCTTACCGAACGGCTCGACCAGCAGGCCGGGACGACAAGCCGACACCAGCTCCTCATGATGCTGGATGAGTTCCCCGCGCTTGGCCGGCTGGATTTCTTCGAAACGAGCCTTGCCTTCATGGCCGGCTACGGCATCCGGGCCTTCCTGATCGCGCAAAGCCTCAACCAGATCGAGAAGGCCTATGGCGAACACAACGCCATTCTCGACAATTGCCACGTCCGTATCGCTTTTGCGACCAATGACGATCGGACCGCGAAGCGTATATCCGACGCGCTGGGGACGGCAACCGAACAACGCGCCATGCGCAACTATGCGGGGCACCGGCTCTCGCCGTGGCTCGCCCATGTCATGGTCAGCCGCCAGGAAACCGCGCGCCAGCTTCTGACACCAGGGGAAGTGATGCAGCTTTCGGCCGACGAGGAACTGGTTCTCGTCGCCGGCATGGCGCCGATCCGCGCGAAGAAGCTGCGCTATTATAGCGATCCCAATTTCGCCGCTCGTGTCGGAGCGCCGCCGCTGCTGAGCGACAAGGCCTATTCCGACATTCCCCCGTCGCGGCAAGATGATTGGAGTGCGCCTGCCGAGCGGGGAGGCACATTGGCTGCCGCAGCTGTCACCGGGCAGGCGGCAGACGAAGGCGGGCGCGAGCAGCATCGGCATCCGGCGTTTGAAACCGAGATTCGGACCGGCAGGCAGAATTCCGAATTGGAGATGGATCGCTCCATCATCGAGGATGAGGATGTCGTTTCCGACAAGCGCGCGATGGAGCAGGCGCAGCGCATGGCGCCGGTCATCCGCGGCCATGCCATCGATGTCGCGTCAACCCATGAAAAGGCGTTGGGGCTATGAAGCGCGCGCCCAAGATCCGCCAGAATCTCTATATCGACCGCGAGATCGGCGATGCGCTCGATGCCATGGCTACCGGCCATGCAGGGAATAAAAGCCGATTGGTCAATGATGCGTTGCGGACATGGCTGCGCCATCGCGGCGCGAGTGAGGCGGAAGCGGCGCTGCGCATGCGCCTCAATGAACTGTCGAAGGAACTGGCAGCTGCCCGCCGCGACATCGACATAATGGTCGAGAGCCTGGCTCTCTTCATCCGCTACCAACTCATGGTGACGCCCCCGCTCGGGGACAATGACGAGGTTGGACGCGCCCAGGGACGCCAGCGCTTCGAGGCGTTCATCAGCCAGGTTGGCCGCCAGATCGCGACTGGCAAGCGGACGATCGCTGCCCCATCGGCTAAAGGAGGCGAGGGGTGACCAGGCACGAAACATCCACGGCGACGGCGCGCGCTGAAACGGCAGCCGGACGGCGCAAGGCCATGCTGCACAGCGCGATGGGCCCGGCCATCGCTGCCGCGCTCGATGATCCCCGCGTCATCGAGATCATGGTCAATCCCGATGGCGCCCTGCGGCTTGATCTGTTGGGTGAAGGACGTGTCGATACCGATATTGTCCTTGGGCCCAGCGAAGTCGAACGGATCATCCGCCTGGTCGCCTCGCATGTCCGTGCCGAGGTCCATGCCAGCGCACCCATATTATCAGCGGAACTGCCGCCGCAGGCCGAAGGAAGGGCCGGCGAGCGTTTCGAGGCGATCCTGCCGCCGGTTTCGGCCGGTCCCTGCTTCGCGATCCGCAAGTCGGCGTCCCGGCCCTACAGCATTAGCGATTATGTCAGCGATGGCATCATCAGCGACACCGCCGCGGCGCTTCTGCGTTGCGCGGTGCATGAGCGGCGGAACATCCTTGTCGCCGGCGGCACCAGCTCGGGCAAGACGACCCTCGCCAATGCCCTGCTGGGCGAGATTGGGGCGACCGAGGAACGGCTGATCCTGATCGAAGACACGCGCGAATTGCAAAGCCCTTCGGTCGATACCGTGGCGCTGCGCACGCGGGCGGGCATCGTCACGATGACTGACCTGGTGCGTTCCACGCTCCGCTTGCGGCCCGACCGGATCATCGTTGGAGAAGTAAGGGGACCCGAAGCCCTCGATATGCTCAAGGCCTGGAATACAGGTCACCCCGGCGGGATTGCGACTGTCCATGCCAATGGGCCAGCCGCTGCGCTCAACCGTATCGAAAGCCTGGTGCAGGAGGCGGTGGCGAGGGTTCCGCGCGCCCTTATCGCAGAGGCCATCGACCTCATCGTCTTTCTGTCCGGGCGCGGCGCGTCGCGGCGCGTCACCAGCCTCGCGCGGGTCGATGGTCTCGACCCGCAGGGTGGCTACCGGCTCATCGAACTCCTCGTCCCTCCAACCCCCACAGGATTAGCTTTATGACCAGAAAATCATTCCCCCAACCAGCCGTCCTTCACGGTGCCGGGTCAGTCGCCATCATGCTCGCCGCTGGCCTTGCCATGGCTTCGGCCGCCGCGCATGCCGCCGGCTCCGGCATGCCCTGGGAACAGCCGCTCGAACAGGTGCTGGAATCGGTGCAGGGACCGGTGGCGAAGATCGTCGCCGTGATCATCATCATCACGACCGGCCTCACGCTTGCCTTTGGTGAGACCTCGGGTGGATTTCGCCGCCTGATCCAGATCGTCTTCGGCCTTTCCATCGCTTTTGCCGCATCGTCCTTCTTCCTTTCCTTTTTCAGCTTCGGCGGCGGGGCGCTCGTGGCATGAGCGCGATCGAAGGCTTCGACGTCCCCATCCATGCGAGCCTCGCCTCGCCCATCTTGCTGGGCGGGGCGCCCCGGGGCCTGTCGATCCTCAATGGCACCCTGGCCGCTGCGATCGGCCTTGGCCTTCAGATATGGCTGGTCGGGATTGCGGCATGGGCGATCGGGCACAGCATCGCGGTCATAGCGACCCGCCGCGATCCTGATTTTGCGCCCGTCCTGCTTCGCCATCTCCGCCAGAAGGGATATTGGGCATGCTGAACCTGTCTGAATATCGCTCCCGCGCCGACCGCATCGCCGACCATCTGCCCTGGGCCGCGCTCATCGCGCCCGGCGTGGTCCTCAACAAGGATGGCAGTTTCCAGCGCACATTCCGCTTCCGTGGGCCAGACCTTGAGAGCGCAACGGAAGCGGAACTGGTTGCCACCTGCGCGCGCGCGAATAATGTTTTGAAAAGGCTCGGTTCGGGCTGGGCGATTTTCTTCGAGGCCCACCGACGGGAAGCGCAGGGTTATCCCGATGGCGTTTTCGTCGATCCGGCTTCCTGGCTCGTGGATCAGGAACGGCGTGCGCAATTCGCGTCTCACGAGCAGCATTTCGAGAGCGTATATCATGCAACCCTCCTGTGGCTGCCGCCTGCTGACAGCAGCGATGCGGCTGGACGGCATCTTGTCGAGCGCGAAGGGAAGGACAGGCAGCGTGATTGGCGTCAGGCGCTCGGCGGCTTCATGGCCGAGACAGGGCGGATCATCGATCTGTTCAGCACTTTCATGCCTGAAATCCAGCCGCTGGATGATGCCGCAACCCTGACCTTTCTCCATGCGGCCGTGTCGGACCGGGATCATGGCGTGCATGTCCCCGAGACACCCTTCTTTCTTGATGGCCTGCTGGCGGACACGCCGCTTGTCGGCGGTCTTGAACCCCGCCTTGGCGGGCAGCACGTCCGTACGCTGAGTTTGCTTGGTTTCCCCAATATGAGCAGGCCGGGCCTGCTCGACGCCCTCAATCACCAGAATTTCGGCTATCGCTGGGTCACGCGGTACATCGCGCTCGATAAGAGCGACGCTGCCCGCGCGCTTACGAAGCTCCGGCGGCAATGGTTCAACAAGCGCAAATCGGTCGCGGCGCTGCTGCGCGAGGTGATGTACAATCAGCCGGCCCAGCTGCTCGACAGCGACGCAGACAACAAGGTGATCGACGCGGACCTCGCCCTGCAGGCGCTGGGCGGCGATCATGTCGCCTTCGGCTATCTGACCACCACGATCACGGTGATGGATCGCGATCCCGCTGCTGTCGAGGCAAAGGTCCGGGCCGTCGAGCGGGTTGTGAACGGGCTTGGCTTCACCTGCATCCGCGAAACCGTCAATGCGGTCGAGGCCTGGTTGTCGGGCCTGCCCGGGCAGGTCTACGCCAATGTAAGGCAGCCGCTGGTGCACAGCCTCAATCTCGCGCATCTGATGCCGCTTTCCGCTGTCTGGGCCGGGCCTGATGGCAATCGTCACCTCGCCGGGCCGTCGCTGTTCCAGGCAAAGACCAGCGGATCGACGCCGTTTCGCCTGTCGACCCATGTCGGTGATGTCGGGCATATGATGGTCGTGGGGCCAACCGGCGCGGGAAAGTCGGTTCTCCTTTCCTTCATCGCTTTCCAGTTCCGCCGTTATGCCGGTGCCCGCGTCATCATGTTCGACATGGGCCGCTCGGCGCGCGCGGCGGTGCTTGCCATGGGGGGCAGCCACCATGCGCTGGGCGCCGGTGATGGGGAAGGCGATCTGCTTTCTTTCCAGCCGTTGCGTAATATCGACAGGGAAAGCGAGCGCGGCT
Source organism: Sphingobium sp. TA15 (assembly GCF_037101235.1). NCBI lineage: Bacteria > Pseudomonadati > Pseudomonadota > Alphaproteobacteria > Sphingomonadales > Sphingobiaceae > Sphingobium > Sphingobium sp. TA15. The sequence goes on along the minus strand of NZ_AP025355.1, from coordinate 2,245,699 downwards.
GGGCGGCCGAATGGCTGGGTGGCATTTTCGCCCAGGAACGGGTGCTGCTGACCCCCGAGATCAAGGACGCGCTCTGGTCGGCGCTCTCCAGTCTCGCAACGGCCCCGGTCGAACAGCGGACGCTGACCGGCCTGTCGCTTCTTCTCCAGTCCAATGCCCTTCGGCTGGCGCTCGCGCCCTATATGCTGGATGGCAGCCATAGCGGATATCTGGACGCCGCGGAGGAGCGCCTCGCGCATCGCGATGTCCAATGTTTTGAAACCGAGGCGTTGATGGGGCGCAAGGGGCTGGCCGCTCCGGTCCTCACCTATCTTTTCCATCGGATCGAGCAGCGCTTTGACGGCCGGCCGACGCTGATGATCCTGGATGAGGCCTGGAGCCTGTTTGACGATCCGCTCTTCGCCGCGCGCATCCGGGAATGGCTGAAGACCCTCCGGAAGAAGAATGTGGCGGTGCTGTTCGCGACACAGAGCCTTGCCGATATCAGCGAGAGCAGCATTGCGCCTGCCATCATCGAAAGCTGTCCCCAGCGCATCCTGCTTCCCAATGATCGGGCAGTCGAACCGCAATCGCGGGCAGCCTATGAGCGTTTCGGCCTCAATGCGCGCCAGATCGAGCTCATCAGCCGCGCGACGCCCAAGCGCCATTATTATCTCCAGTCCCAACGCGGCAACCGTCTGTTCGAACTGGATCTGGGACCGGTCGCCCTCGCTCTATGCGGTGCGTCTGACCCCGACACCCAGAGCCGGATCGATGCGATCATCACCGGACATGGTCTCGACGGATTTGCGGGCCACTTCCTGCGCGGCTGCGGCCTCCCGGCAGCAGCGGACGATCTTGAGCTTTTTCCATCCCCTGTTTCCCTCCAGTCCAAGGAGAAATGAGATGAAAGCGCGCATTCCACTCCGCAAATATCTGGTGGCTTCTGCCCTCGCATTGGGCGGGGCCGGTGCGATCGGCGGTGGTCTGTTCCTCCAGAGCGGGCCCGCTTATGCCATCCCCGTATTCGACAGCGCCAATTATGCGCAGAACCTGCTGACCGCTGCCCGAGCGCTCCAGCAGATCAACCAGCAGATCCAGTCGCTGCAGAATGAAGCGTCGATGCTGACCAGCATGGCGAAGAATCTGAGCCGCATCAGCTTTCCCGAACTCACCGAGCTGACGAATAAATTGCGCGCCGTCGACCAGTTGATGGCGGCTGCCCAGGGCATCGACTTTCGGATCGACACGCTCGACAGCCAGTTCAAGCGGTTGTTTCCCGACAATTACGACGCTGCGATGCGCAGCGACGAACGCCTGGCATCCGAGCGGGAACGTTTCGACGCTGCCAAGGATGCGTATCAGCAGTCCATGCGCATCCAGTCGCAGGTGGTGGGCAATGTTGCCCAGGACGCCGATGCCATCGAAACGCTGGTCGGGAAAAGCCAGGGCGCCGAGGGCGCATTGCAGGCGGCCCAGGCGACCAACCAGTTGCTGGCATTGGCCACCAAGCAGCAGCTTCAGATCCAGAATATGATGGCCGCGCATTTCCGCGCGCAGGCGGTCGAAGAGGCGCGCCGGATCCAGGCGGAAGCCGATGCGCGGGCGGCGACCAGGCAATTTCTTGGGTCCGGCACCGCCTATAACCGGAATTGAGATGAGGCAGCGCCGGTCCCGCCGCTCCCCCACGGCCGGACGCTGCCTCGTCGCGGAGCCTCGCTCATCAACAGCCCCTCTCGCAGCGGGGCTCCGCGACAGCAAACCCATGAGGACCCTGTCTCATGAATGATCTCAATGTCATCGACCAATTTCTCGCGGCCTTCATCGCCTATATCGACAGCGGCTTCGGCCTGCTGGGCGGCGATGTGCGGTTCTTGACGGCCACGCTGATTGGCATCGACATGACCCTCGCAGGGCTTTTCTGGGCGATGGGCGGCGAGCATGATGTGATCGGGCGGTTCCTGAAGAAAATCCTCTTCGTTGGCGCCTTTGCCTTCATCATCAACAGCTTCTCCTCTCTTTCCGAAATCATCTTCCGTTCCTTTGCCGCGGCCGGGCTGACGGCGGGTGGGGGCAGCATCCCGGCGGAGGATCTGCTGAAGCCCGGAAGGTTGGCCGGAGCCGGTTTCGAGGCGGCGTGGCCGCTGCTCGACCAGGCGTCCGATCTGATGGGGTTCACCAGCTTCTTCGACAATTTCCTGACGATCGCCATATTGCTGTTCGCCTGGGTGATCGTCATTCTCGCCTTCTTCATCCTTGCCGTGCAGATGTTCGTCACCGTGATCGAGTTCAAGCTCGTGTCGCTGGCGGGTTTCATTCTCATTCCCTTCGCGCTCTGGAACCGCACGAGCTTCCTCGCTGAACGCGTGCTGGGTCATGTCGTGAGTTCCGGAATCAAAGTCATGGTGCTGGGCGTGATTGTCGGGATCGGCTCCAGCTTCTTTTCGCAGATGGTAGATGCCCTCAAGGGGCAGGAACCCGACATCGGCGCCGCCATGAGCCTGGTGCTGGCGGCTCTGGCCCTGTTCGGCCTTGGCATCTTTGCGCCTGCCATGGCGTCGGGCCTTGCCGCCGGAGCGCCGCAATTGGGAGCGGGCGCCGCCGTTGGCAGCGCGGCTGGTGCCGCCGGGGTCGCGGTTCTAGGCGGTGCCGCCGCGATCGGTGGCGGCCGAGCGCTTGCCGGTGGCGCACTATCCGCGATCCGGGTCGGCACCATGATGGGGACGGCGGCGCAGGCAGCCTACAAGCTAGGCCAGGAGACTTCCGGCTCGTCGGGCATGGCCACCGGACTGAGTGGTGTCGCCACGGCAGCCGGACATGCCGTCCGCAACAAGGCTGCAAGCAGCCTGGGTATCGCCGACGCCGCCGAGCGTGGACGGGAGGTGGCCTGGTCGGCGCTGGGCACGGGCGGTGCAAAATCAGCCGGAGCAAAGCAGGGCGATGTACCGGACTGGGCGCAGGCGATGCAACGCCGGCAGGATGGGCGCCATCACCGTCACCTTGCCGCGCAGACATTGAAGGAAGGCGATCGCGGCGGCGCGGCCGTTACCCCCGACATTCACGAAAAGGACGACTGAGATGATCTTTCGACGAGCAGTCCAGCGTTATGGGCAGACTCCCGCGCCCGAAACGCCGTACCAGCGAGCGGGCCAGCTCTGGGAAGAGCGGATCGGAAGCGCGCGCGTGCAGGCGCGGAACTGGCGATTAATGGCTTTCGGTACGTTGGCCTTGTCAAGCGCGATGGCATCAGGCCTGATCTGGCAATCGCTGCAAAGCCGCGTTGTGCCCTATGTCGTAGAGGTGGATCGACTGGGTGAGGCGAGGGCGGTGTCGCAGGCCGAGGCGGATTATCAGCCGACCGATCCGCAAATCGCCTATCAGCTGGCGCGCTTCATAGAGAATGTGCGCGGCGTGTCGCTCGATCCTGTGCTGATGCGCCGGAACTGGTTGCAGGCTTATGATTTTGCCAGCGAACGGGGCGCCATTTTCCTCGGGGAATATGCGCGGGTGCGGCAACCCTTCGCCCGGATCGGCGAACAGACGGCTTCGGTGCAGGTGACGAGCGTCCTGCGCGCGTCGAACAGGTCCTTTCAGGTGAAATGGACCGAGAGCGAATATGAGCGGGGAAGTCAGGCTGGCTCGTCGCGCTGGACGGCGATATTGACCATCGTCACCAAGGTTCCGCGAACCGCCGATGATCTCCGCCGTAATCCGCTCGGCATCTATGTTGATGCGATTGACTGGAGCCGGGAGATCGAGGGCGACGCCACCCAGCTACCATCGGCCCCGTCCCGGACAGCGGCGGCAACAGCCATTTCCAACCCATCGGCCGACAGGATGGAGGCGCAGCCATGATCCATAAATCAACCATTTCGTTCGCCATGCTGGCTATGATCGCATCGCCCGCCATCGCTGATGGGAGAAACAGGTCGGCGCAGGCGCAGAATCGCGGCCTGGCAAATGTCGAACTCGCCAATCGCCATGCCACCTTGGGCCCCAAAACAGATGCATTCCTGAATGCGGTACAGATTTACCCTTATTCGGCGGGGACGATCTACAAGCTGATCACCGCGCCCGAACGTATAACGGACATCGCGCTGGAGCAGGGGGAAATGCTCGTCTCCGTCGCGAGCGGGGATACGGTTCGCTGGGTCATAGGCGATACGTCCAGCGGCAACGGAGCGACCAAGCGGACTCATATATTGGTCAAGCCCAGCCTGACGGGCCTGTCGACCAATCTTCTGATTATGACCGATCGCCGTGCCTATCATCTCGCGCTGGTCAGCACCGGACGCACCGCGCTTACCGGGATTTCGTGGAGCTATCCTGAAGATGCCCTGCTGGCGCTGCGCCGCGCGAATGACGCTGCCCGTGCCGCTGAACCCATCGCCGCAGGCATTCAGGTCGAGCAGCTGCATTTCAATTATGCAATTTCGGGCGATACGCCGACGTGGCGTCCGCTCCGCGCTTTTGATGACGGTCGCCAGACCTATATCGAATTTCCAGCGTCGATCGTTGTTGGCGATGCGCCGCCACTCTTTCTGGTCGACGGCAAGGGGGAGGCGCAGCTCGTCAATTATCGGCTCAGGGACCGCTTCTACATCGTCGACCGGATCTTCGATCAGGCTGAACTCCGCTTTGGCACCAGAAAGCAGCAGGTTGTGAGGATCACACGGACTGGCGCATCTCGCCGACGGAGGGCGTCATGAGCGGATCGGAGGCGCCGACAGCGATCCCGCCGAGCGACGAACGGTTGGGAGAGAGCGCTGCTCACCCACCGACGGAAGAAGTCCGGCCAAAGGAAAATCCTGCCGCGCTGCAAATGCGGGCACAACCGGTAAAAGCGCTGAGATTCAGGCGCAATATTCTGGTAGGCGGTGCCGCCATTTTTTCCATTGGAATGGCGGTCACGATGTGGTGGGCGCTGGCGCCACGCCGACCTATGGCCATCGGCATGTCGGTGAATGAGGCCGAGGCCTCGCGCCTGCCATCGGATCAGTTGGCAGGATTGCCCAAAAGCTATGATGCAGTGCCACAGTTGGGACCGCCATTGCCCGGCGATCTGGGACGCCCGATCCTGAAGCGGCAACGGGAAGAGGGTGATTTGGCTGGTGTACGGCCCGATGACGCTGATGCAAGAGCTGCGGCTGCCGCCCGCGAAAAAGCCGCTGCCGATCTAGAAGCTGCCCGGCAATCTTCCTTGCTGGTGATCACCGCGCAAAAGGCTGGAGAAGCAGCCAGCGCCCAACTCGTGGCGCAGCCGCAGGTTACGCCGGCAGCAAACGTGCCAGAGGCGTCGGCGCCCGATCAGGATCTCGATCCAAACGGGCAGGCGAGGAAGCAGCGTTTCATGATGTCGTCTCAGACAGAGGGCGACGTCAATTTGCACAGTCTGGAGCCGCCCATGTCGCCAAACATAGTGTCAGCCGGTAGTGTGATTGCCGCAAGTCTGATCACTGGCCTGCGATCCGACCTGCCCGGCCTTGTGACTGCCCAGGTCTCGGAACGTGTTTACGACAGTCCAAGCGGTCAAACCTTGCTCATTCCCCAGGGAGCGCGGCTGATCGGCCGCTACGGTAGCGCCATCAGCTATGGGCAGAACCGCGCCCTGGTCATCTGGCAGCGTATCATCATGCCCGACGGCAGTGCAATCCGGCTGGACAATGCGCCGGCGACCGACACATCCGGCTATGCGGGGCTGGCGGACAAGGTCGATCATCATAGCCTGCAATTGCTGCAGGGCGTGGCGATATCGACCTTGCTGGGTGTTGGCGCCAATCTCTCCATTTCCGGTGAGAGCGATCTGGTGCGGGCTGTTCGCGAGGCGGCCCAGCAGAATGTGTCCCGGGCGGGCGATCAGATCATTTCGCGTAATCTGCAGGTGCAGCCGACGATCATCATTCGTCCGGGAACGCCGGTACGATTGCTGGTCCATCGTGATCTCGTCCTGCCGCCATGGAAAGAATAGGAGCAGCGTATGGCTGATCTCAAACTGCCGCGTATTCCTGATCGGAAGCCCGTGAAGTTCACAATTTCGATTCTCCCACACCTCCATCAGGCAATTATCGAATATGCGGCTTTATATAGCCAGACTTACGGCAGGGAGGAGCCCATCACGGAATTGATACCGGCGATGCTGGAGGCCTTTCTTGAAAGCGATCGATTGTTTGGTGCCAAGCGCAGGAATGGGTTCAAGTCCGGCTGAAACGCACAATTGCCGTCAAATCCCTTGCAGGCGGACCGCACGCATGTTGGTAGCCAGCTACCTTCGCGCCTTGTGGAGGAAGAACTCCGGCGACGCATTTTATCACCCAAATAGCGGGGCGAGAACAAACAAGATGAGGTTTCCCGCGAGAATGCCTTGGATGATCGCTCAGCGAAATTAGCCCGCGATGTCCTTGCATAGCGCGACATCAGCTGCCGCCCTTCGCATGACCTGAAAGCCGCCATAAGTGCCATTTCGCAAGAAAGCTTTGTCGAGGGCGACTTCGAAGGCTATTTTCTCGTGTGGAGAAGGGTCCGTCATTGCCGGGAACACAGTACGATAGAAATCCGGCCGAGTGATATCCACATGCGATACGACCCATTGTGCGCCCTGCATCAACTGTCGGCAAGTCTCCTGATATTGTGCCGGTGTCGAATATTGCGGCAGCAGCATGTCAAGACGTGCGGCGTGATGATGCCCAGTCAGGAAAGGCAATAGGGGATCGGCAGGATAGAAGAACACAGTGTCACCGGGAGGGAGTGTCTGCAACCGTTTCAGCAGCGGGAGGATACCGTCGCCGGTCACCACGCCATACAGGCCCGCCCGTGTTTCCACTCGTGGCGCGCTGACGCTGCGTACTGCCGCGACGGTCAGTGATGGCAGAGGCATGAAGATCGCAATAAAACCTATCGTTCGCCACAGCAGCATGCTTTTTCCATACGGCAACAACTGTCCCAGAACGGCAGCCAGCAGCGGGAGGACCAGTACTGCGCAGAAAGTGATATGCACAGCGTCAGGACGAGGGAAACATCCTCCGAACCCTGTAATGGCGAACAGCAGGAGAGTGGGCCAAGGCTGCTGATGTAAGTAGGCTGCCCCCTTCCGCAACATCAAAAGCAATAACAATGCGGCGGCGAGCGGGAAAGCGAGCACCCCGAAGATCATCTGCACATCCATGAAGGCGCCGTATGGCAGGGCCTGAATGTTCGAATAGTGGTTCAGGGCATAAAGGATGACCTGATCGAAGGCCGCCAGCATTGTCCCCTGCGACCAAAGATAGGCCAGCGCCAACACCGCGAGCGTCAAACCACTCGAGATGTAAACCGCCAGCGATCTCACCGATCGGGTCGACAGGATCGACAGCAGCCCGGCCAAAGCGATCATTCCACCCCGGTGTGTGGTTACCAGCGTGGCCGCACACGCGGCCAACCCCGCTACGGTCAGACGAACCGGTTTTCCCTCGGCTCTTAGGATCGCCCAAAGGGTCAGCATGGAAAACAGGCTGGTGAACCAATGATGGTTGACCTGCATCCACGGCCCAGGAACCGACACCGACCACGCCAGCACCAACGTGGCGGACAGACCGGGCCGGTTCGACACCATTCGGCAGCAGCTATAACCAAACCCGGCGATCAGCGCGATCACCAGGACCATGAGCAACCGGGCTGCCAACAGCGTCTGCCCGAAAAGAGACAACCAGCCAGCCGTGATGAGAAAACCCAGCGGCGGGTGGAATTCGAAAAAGTCACGATATAGTGCTTGTCCGCCAATCATGCGCTGGGCGGCGTGGAGCCATATTCCTTCATCTGCGAGCAACCAGATCGATCGCGTGAAAGGCAGGCACAGCAGGGCAGTTGCGATCATTACCAGCAACCCGGCATGGCGCTCCATTAGTTGAATGAAGGATTTGGAACGTCCGTCGCGCGAGGCCGGATCAATGCTGAGTGAGGAGATCATGAGGCCGCCTGGACAAACGTCGGGCATTCTGACCCGCGAGGTGCCGGATCAGGAGGAGTGATCCGACGATAGACATGAAGGGAGGGGGTGGGCTGCACTTCGCGATAATGCTGTGCCAGATAGGAACGGATGGCCGCACTGCGCAGGAAGAACCTACGCACATCGAATGACGGGGGCTGATATATATAGTTGCGGCGCCGTTCGAACAGGATCAACGCCGGTGAAGAGCAGCGAACCTCCATGGCAGCTTCGGTCCGCACCTGCTCTGCCATTTTCTGCAATGGCAGCGGATTCGGACCGATCACCTCGGCATGGGCGATTGCCGGAATCATCCAATAGGCATAGAGGCGCGACGGCCAGGCAAGACCATGATCCTCAACGGTGGGCCATCCCCACATCGGATCTGCTGCTGCGATGAAAACCGAGCTGCCTTTCGGCGTATCAGCGAGAACCGGATCGATTTCGGCGCGAAAGAAGTTGAGATATGGCCCGGTTTTGTACGGCAACAAGATGGGCAACGCCAGCATTGTCAGTCCGATGCTGATTGGAATCAGGCGTCGCATATCCGCCGTCGTCAACCGTACGCCCATTGCAAGGGCGGCGGCGCCCGTAACCGGCACACTATGGTAAAGCCATCCTTTTCGCTGAACAAAATAGGCAATGGCAAACCCGGCTGCTACGATCAGCAAGGTGGAGGCCAGCGGTTTGGCTCTTTTGCCGAAAGCACCGCCATAAGTCAGAAAGAACGCTATGATTGAGATCCAGATCACGACCCAAGGTCTCGCCAACATCATGTGCCAAGAGTTCTCAAAACCATGGTAAGCCGTCCGGACCATTGGCACTGCATCCGTGAAGAACCTAGGTGCGAAAAGGAGGACCGCAATTCCGTAAACCAGTGCGGCAGTCGCTAATGCGATGGTTTCCGGTCGCACCGCTCGCCATTCCCCGCGAACGCGGACGAGCAGCCAAACCTCGAGCATGACCGGAATAACGACATAATAGTGCTTCAGCGCAAAGCCGTAGGCTGCGGCCATTCCCACCGGCAGAGCCAAGGCGGCGGGAACCACACTTCCCAGCGATCGACGGGCGATTAAGGCGGCGTAGGGCAGGGCGCAGATCAGGGAGAGTTGTTCGCGCTGGCCGAAGTCGTAGAGCGGCGTGACCACCATAAGCCAATAGGCGAGCAGCATCGTCACCAAACGCGTCATCGGCGTTGGAGGACTTGTCAGATGCCCCACGAGAAGTGCTGACATTCCGCCGGCGCCCACAATCGCAGTTACCAGCAGCCTGAGCGGCTGCACATGAAGCCATTGCGCGGCAAGATGGATAGGCACGGCCGACCAGAACCAGAGCGGCGGATTGATCTCCCATATGTCCCGGTATAGCATTGCGCCATTCATCATCTGGCGCGCGATCCAGAATTGCCAGACCACATCGTGTGTGATCGGAATGTCGTGCAGCAAGATCAGCGTAACGACGACCGTCACGCATAATGCGATCTCCGGCAGACCGCGCATGGAGACGTCGACGACCCACTTGCCGCGTTCGACGGCGTCGTCCCCAAATACCAGTAGGCGTGAAAGGAGATAAAATGACGCGGAGTAGAGCGTCACGCCGGCCAGGTGCACGAAAGGTTGGTCGATCCATCCTGCTAAGCGGAAGGCGCTGACGACCAAGAGGTTTGTGGCATAGGCTAGCGCCGTCACGACTCCGAAACGCGCCAGTTCGGCGGCCGACATCGGTTCGCGCACGGCGAAGGTCCAACGGCGATTCGCTACATACGAAAGGATGAAGCCGAGCCCATAGCCCAAGGCACTGGCTGCATAGTCGCCGAAGCCGAGGGCCAGAGCCGACAAAATAATCGAAAAGCCAAGAGCGGTGTTGACCAGCCCTACCAGGCCAAATTTGATGATCGTCATTGTTGGCTGGCCGTGCTCAGGACGCCGTCAGCGAATATTGTGCGCCGATCGGCAACCATGCCAACGAACGTTCCAGCGGTCGGAGCGCCGCAAGCGGACCTGGGAAGAAAATTCGGTAATTCGTGTTTACATGATTAAATCCGGCCCTAACCAACCGCCGTCTCATCTCAGGCGCGCTAATCAGCACCGCATTTTCATCGAACGGGCAATTGGCGACTGCGTAGCGAGTGAGTGGATTCCAGGGATTATGCTCGAACAGCATGAACACGCCGCCGGGAGACAGATGCCGACGGATCTGCTCCAGCAAGGCTACATGCAACTCTTCTGGGATATGGTGGAAGACGCAAGCGGTGAAGACGAAGTCGAACGACCCCATGGCGGCGGGCATATGCAGGCCATCATAGGCATGGAAGCTGATCCGGTCGGACAATTGTTCACGGCATAAGTCCAGCGACCGTTCCGAGACATCGAGGCAGCTGATATGCGCATCTGGAAAGGCTTGCCGCAAGGGCTTGAGCGAATTGCCGACGCCAGCGCCAAAATCAAGGACCCGGTTGACGGTGAGCCCCTCCCGCTCGGCCATGCGTCGCGCATCGGCGACCTTATACTCCGCGAAATAGCCGACATCCTCCCCGCTGAAGCGGATGGAACGGGCATGCTGCGCGGCATAATCGGACGCGACTATATCAAACTCCGCCTCAGCCATGCATGGCTCGCTTGATCTTCACGGGTGTCTGACGTGTATGATTTCTGTCTGTCGATAGGGTTGGTTTCGCCCGCACTTCCTGTACGATGAATAGCGGTCGGCGTTTAGACTCCAAATACATGCGGCCCAGATATTCACCGAATATGCCCAGCATCAGCAACTGAATGCTGCCAAGGATCAGGATGATGCTGGCGATGCTCGCCCAGCCCGTCAGCGTGTCGCCCATGGCATAGGATATCAAAACCCAGCCTAGCATGAGCATGCCCAGTAGTCCGGCAACCAGTCCAAGATGTGCTGCCATGCGCAGCGGCAGCGTCGAGAAACTCGTTATCGCATCAAGCGCGAAGGAGATCATTTTCCTAAGAGGATAATGGCTTTCCCCGGCAAAGCGCGCGTCCCGCTCATAGGGCAGCGCCACCTGCCGGAAACCAATCCAGCTGACCATGCCGCGCACAAACCGATACCGTTCCGGCATGGCATTCAGATGGTCAACGACGCGGCGGCTCATGATGCGAAAATCGCCTGTGTCGCTTGGTACAGATACGTCGACCATTTGATCGAACAGCCGATAGAAGAGTTTCGCCGAGGCTCTTTTGAACATCGTTTCGCCAGCGCGTTTCACGCGCTGGCCGTAGACGACGTCGTAACCCTCGTCCATCTTTGCAAGCAAGGCGGACAGCAACTCGGGAGGGTCCTGCAGATCCGCGTCCATGACCATCACGGTTTCTCCCTGGCAAATGTGGAGACCGGCGCTGAGCGCAATTTGATGACCGTAATTGCGGGCGAGATTTACACCAACAACCTGAGGGAATTTTTCGGTCAGCTCGGCAATGACCGCCCAAGTGCTGTCACGGGAGCCATCATTGACCAAGACGATTTCGTAATCGCCGGATGCGATGTCATGGCAGACCGTCGAAACTCGGTCGACCAGCACCGTCAGGCTCTCTTCCTCGTTGAAGCAGGGCACGACGACGGAAATCGCCGGAACTTTATCACGATATTGCTGATCCATGCCGTTTCCCGCCCCTTATCGGAATTTCCCATAACAACGCCAAATTTACAAATCGTAAAGAATGTTCGGTAACCAACGAGGTGCAAGGATCGGCCAGGGTGGCAACGGAATATCAACCGAACGCCGGTAACCGGTCGTAATGAAATGACTTATTGGGCGATAGGATGCTGGCTCTCTATTCTTTTTCCGCAGTACCGAAGAATGGGGTTAACCGCCTCAATCCCGCATTGCCCGTGTGGATCGTAATCACGACCTATTTTGCGATCCTATTCGGCTCCGCCCTCATCATTGCTTTTCCTGTAAAGGTCGATGAACTCGCGCATCTTTCAGTGATACGCGCCCAGTTCGAGCATTCGGCGCTGTTCCCGGATTGGAGTCGTTACGTCCTGCTGCGCGAAGATGATCCAGCGCGATGGTCGACTGAAGATATCGAGCCGGTCATCGTAAAGCCGGACCCGTAGCCTGTGTCCGATCAGCCGTGACGGCACGGTGAAGAACACCTTGCCAAGGGTGAAGCTGCTGCTCGAGGTGACCGTAACGATCGTCTCCATAATCGCTGGTGCGGGCGCCGGGTAGCGGTTGCAATACCGCACGCTCGGCGTCGATGCGCGGGCCATTGCGCCGGTTCTTGCGGCTGACGACCTCGTCGATGAAGGGCGCCGTCGCTCTCGCTGCCCCTGTCTTTGAGATGGAAGCCGAGGATCTCCCTCGATGCGATATACCGTCGCCGGGCTGATGCCGGCCTTGGCGGCCGCCACCGGCACGGCGAGGGTCTGTCGGAGCTCCATGTAGAGCCTCATCTGATGATCGTTGACGCGGCGACCCGGCATCTGCGGCATCCCCTCTTGCGAAGTTATGCCTCTGAGTACCTGACCGGCCGCAACCACCAGAAACGCCCCCCCAGAAAGGGCGCAATCGCCACCTGCTGATCCGGCTCCGGGCTATGCGGATCGCGGATCGTCACCGTGAAGAACTCAAGGAAGCGCTGCCGCCTTGGCATCGTCGTGCGCCGCGACCAGCGCCGGCAGCGCCAGACCGGGGGAGGTCGCGATCAAGAGCGCATTGGGGTGGGAGTATTTCGTCGTCGTCGCGCGGCTGTTGCGGCGCGGGCTACTGGACAATGGCTATGGCGAACTGCCTGTGGCTAGCGAACATGCCGTCGCGATCGACGGGCTGCCGCCCATTCACAAGAATCCCTTTGACCGGCTGCTGATCGCTCAGTCGATGGTCGAAGGGATCGTCTTGCTCACTGCCGACAGCCTTGTCGGTCAATATCCGGGTCCGATCCGCAAGTTCTAACGGACAGGGCACCAACCCAGCCTTCTTAATCCTCAGAGGCGGCCATCAACTCGCGCCAGCGCCGCTTTTCAATCCGGCGCATGTCTGGTTCGTCCTTGAGCGTCGAGAGATAGGCCGCTAACGACAAGAGTTCAGCATCGGCCTGGTCGCCCTCGAAGGGAAGCGGGTAGATCGCATTCCCATAGTTCCTGACGCATTTCTCTGGTGTATCGTCGATGATCAGCATCCGCTCCAGACGCCATCCCATCCGCTTTACCTTCTTGAGTGGTTTCAGATAACGGCGGTGGTCCCAGGGATCATAGGCGTAGCCATATTCATCGCGGACGAGCCGCATCAACGTCGCACGGCTCCTGCCCCATACGAAACGCAGAGGACAGTCGACGCCGAAAATATGGCCGACGACGGCGGCGACATAGTCGTCAGAGGCGGACGACCAGACAGCGAGGTCGAAATCCGCCCGAACGCTTCTGAGGAAATCGGCGAGATATGGCCGTCGATAGACATGGTAGCCGAAGATTTGGAAGTCCGCCGCCCGATCCAGCTCTTCCTCCCGTGCATGGATCAGTGTTTCATCCAGATCAAGGATGAGCAAGGGCCTGTCGACGTCGGGCGCTTTCCTATCCATCGAAGTTGCGTAGCCGATTGCGGTTTAAGAATAAAGACTTGACGCTCTATCGGGCAGGCCGGATGGAGAGCGAGGCTGCGCAACGCGCGCCGTTGGCCTATCTCTCAACGGTCGGATGACGGGCTGTCGGCATCACCGCAAGGCGGCTGCGACCAGATCCGTGATTGATAGCCATACTTCTATAAATCACAAATCACGCAAATCATGATTTATAGAAATCCCCGTATCGCTGCCTCTTCTGCTTCATTTTCGCTCGAACGGGTCATGCTGCGATTTCGGCTAGCGAATAGCAGGTACTGCGTCCGCCAGCTTTGTCCTTCCGCAGGATGTTGCGCGCAATCAGATCATTGATGTCGCGTGAGGCAGTATCCTGTGAAGTCTTCATGATGACCGCCCATTTGGAGGAGGTGAGCTTTCCTTCGAAGCCATCGAGCAAGCGATTGAGCATCGCCTGCTGGCGGTGGTTCAGCTTTTCGCTGGCAAGCGCCTCCCAGAAGCGCGCCTTCCTGATGACGTTCTCCAAGACGACTTCCGCGCCGTCGAAAGCATGGTCGAGGCAAGCCAGGAACCAGCGCAGCCAGCCGGTGATGTCCATGTCGCCCTTCTGAGTCTTTTCCAGGATATCGTAATAGGCTTTGCGCTCAGTCCTGATCTGGGCCGACATGCTGTAAAAGCGTTGCGGACTGTTTTCCGACCGCGCCAGCGCCATGTCGGCAATGGCACGTGCAATGCGGCCGTTGCCGTCGTCGAACGGGTGGATGGTGACGAACCACAAATGCGCGATCGCGGCCTTCAACACGGGATCGATCGCCGGTCCATTCTCAAACCACTCGAGGAAGACGGCCATCTCGCCGTCGAGCCGGTCGAAGGCCGGCGCCTCGTAATGCACCTTTTCCTTACCGAAGGGACCGGAGATGACCTGCATCTGACCTGAATCTTCGGTGCGCCAGGTGCCGACAACAATGCGGCTCATACCGCTGCGTCCAGTAGGGAGCAGCGCAGCATGCCAGCCAAATAGGCGTTCAGCTGTCAGCGCCGCCGCGTAGTTCTGCGTGGCGTCGAGCATCATCTCGACAACGCCTTCGACGTGCCGGTCGGGTGCCTTGAGGCCGGCGGCATCTATACCGAGTCGCCGGGCGAGCGACGAGCGAACCTGCTCGCGGTCGAGCGTCTCGCCCTCGATGTCGCTCGACTTGGTGACTTCCTCGGTGAGCGTTTCTAACACCGCTTCAGCTCGCAGATGCAGCCCGAGCGCTTCCATCCGACCAATCAGCCGTCCCTGATGGCGGCTGACAGCGGCGAGCTGATCGACAAGCTCATCTTGTATCCAGTGGAACTGGGGCCAGCCGTGCCGTTGATAAATGTATGTCGCCATATTCTCCGCACCTAATGCGGATAATATGACATGCTTTTTCCGCACGTGAAAGATTTTATCTCCGCATTTTGCGCGGAGATAAAGAATGCCAATCTCCGCAGGATGGGGCTTTCATCAGGCTGTTCAGCAATCATCTGACCGCTCTTGGTATCAAAGAAATTGGCTCTTTCTCTTGGCCTCCAGGCTTGGGAGTTGTTCTTTTGGCCGATGTTTTGGCCGGTTTCAGAAAAATATGTGGAGCCGGTCTTCGTTGCCTGCTCCACATTGCACGCCAGACCGCTGCTTCAGTCCAGCTTGTTGATTATGGGATGGCCCGCCCCTTTTCCCTGACATCGGATATGATGTCGGTGCTGAAGAGGAAAGGAACGGACCGATGTCTGTACATATTCTAGGCGTAGATCTGGGCAAGAATTTTTGCAGCGTTGTTGGCGTGGACATGGCGGGTGAGGTCATTTTGCGGCGCTCGATGCGGCGTCCCAAGCTGATTGATTTCATAGCTCAGTTTCCGTCATGCATCGTTGCGATGGAGGCATGCTGTGGCGCCCATCATATTGGACGTCTGCTGGTTGGTCAGGGGCATGAGGTGCGTCTGATGTCTCCGGAATATGTTCGGCCCTATATCAAGGCGCAGAAAAACGATGATCGGGATGCAGAGGGCATCGCGGAAGCAGCGTCACGGCCAACGATGCGTTTCGTCGATCTGAAGACGCAGGAGCAACTTGATATTCAAACCCTGCATCGAGTTCGCTCGCGGCTGGTTGCGGAACGCACGACGTTGATCAACCAATTGCGGGCGATATTGCTGGAGCGGGGACTCATATTCGCCCAAGGCCGGTGGCGACTGGAACGGGCCGTGGCGGCGCTGCTGGCAGAATCGGATGGCAGCATGTCCGACCGCATTTTCCAACTGATCCATGATTTGCATGCTGAGTGGAAGGTTCTCGACGGAAAGATCGAGGCGCTGAACGGCGAATTTGTCAGGCTAGCGCGCGATGACGATGCCATGCGCCGTCTTACTGGCATCCCTGGCATCGGTGTGCTGAACGCAACAGCGCTGGTCGCAGCGGTCGGTGACGCCAGTAGCTTCCGCCGAGGTCGCGATTTGAGTGCATGGCTGGGCCTTGTACCGCGACAGCATACGACCGGCGGACAAGCGAGGCTGCTGGGTATAACAAAGCGCGGCAATGTGTATCTGCGCACGTTGCTTATCCATGGTGCCCGAGCTGCCCTGCCTTCGCTCTCCCGCAGCGATACGGCCGTGGGACGATGGCTCCAGGGCATGCTCGCAAAAGGCGTGCACCGCAATGTGGCTGTGGTGGCGCTGGCCAACAAAATGGCCCGCGTCGCTTGGGCTCTCCTGAGTAAAGGCAGGCGGTTTGATGCCGCCTATCTTGCAACGGCTTTATAAGGGGATCGGCTATGCGTCATTGATACGTAGCCTCTGATGTTTGCGAGAAGGAAGGAAAGATGGCCTGACAGTCGATCGGCATTGAGAAAGCCCTGCAGTGGCAATGGTTCACGAAACCGTGTTGATTATTGTGGCTCTCGGTGCGCGGATATCCATCTTGGCCATGGGCCTACCCATGAGACCGGATACGTTAGAGCAGACTGATCGGTTGCCACCTCAATTTCCTGCTTGCAGACGGGGCGGGCCATACGTTGCCGCTCGCATATGATCCACGCTGACGCTGGAATAGCGCTGGACCATGCGTAGCGATTTCCAGCCGCCCATGTGCATGATGGTGATGAGGTCGATGCCCGCCATCACGCAGTGGGACGCCCAGTGGTGGCGCGAATCATGGACAGTGAAATCCTCTATCCCCGCGCGCTTGCAGGCGGTGGCGTACTGGTTCTTGATCGGATTGCCGCCGGGGAGCTTCGCTTTGCGCGTGTCCTGATAGGGTTTACCGAACCGGTTGAGGAAAACAGGCTCCTTTGTCGGCTGGCCCCGCTTGTCCCAGATCGGGCGCAGAACCTCCATGACATGTGGATGCATCGGCACGTACCGGATGATCGCATTCTTGGTGTGATCGAGCCGGATCGATCCTTCCTGCATATCAAGCTGTCCACGCGCACGGCAACTGCAACGCGGTCTGAATGCGTTGGACCCTGGAAGGCGAGCAGGATGGTAAAGGCGTAGGCCCATTATTTGGCGAATCGCAGCAGCAAACACACGGCTTTTTAGCGATTTGCGAATTTTGCTGCGCATTTCGGCCGAGTTTTTTAAATGGTTTGTTGACCGTCGCGTCAATATACCCATATTAATTGCCGTAGAAACCCCAAAGCAGAGAGAAAGGAGCTCGATATGCAATCAGTGCAAAAAACCCGTCGCGCTCCGTTGAAGGCGCGACCTCGCGAGGTGACCGACGCCGAGTTCGAGCAGGCTGTTCGTGATTTCAGCGACCGCTACAAGAAGACTCTCGAATACCTTGCCCGTTGAGCCCTTGTGGCTCTCCTACGAGCGCCTTCTAACAGTTCATGGCATTCAAATAGAGCGCTTTCGCGGCGTGCCGGGGGTCAAGGACCGGAACCTAGTCGAAAGCGCCCTGAGTAATCCTCGCAATCTCTTTCATTATGACGATGTCGATGATCTGCTGACACTCGCCGTGCGGCTTTGCTACGCGATAGCGAAGAATCATGGCTTCAATGACGGCAACAAGCGCGCGGCCTTTGCTGGCATGGGCGTTTTCCTCGAACTCAACGGCTTCACAATCGCCATGAACGATGACACGCTTGCGGGTCGGATGGTCGAAGGACTGATCGATGGTTCGATCAGCGAGGAAGAGTTCGCGGAAGACATCGCGCCCTGGATCGTCTGCTTGGGCTGACCGAAGCGTCGACACCGCTGGCGCCGCTTGTCGAAGCGATGGGACAATGGTTTCGCGCAGGAACACTATTTTATTGCCGTGCTTCTTGATTTCGCTGGAAATTGGAGCGAGCGAAGCAATTCGACCCTCGATCCAACCTTGGCAATGCGGCCATTCTCCGGGAACGCCCCCAAAAACCTCTGGTTCTGCCCACCGGCTTCAATTCAGCTTGTTGATCGACTCCCGCATATGCTCCACGCTGACGCTGGAATAGCGCTGGACCATGCGCAGCGATTTCCAGCCGCCCATGTTCATGATAGTGATGAGGTCGATCCCTGCCATGACGCAGTGGGATGCCCAGTGATGACGCCAGTCATGGACGGTGAAATCCTCTATTTCGGCGCACTTGCAGGCGGTGGCGCGCTCGTTCTTGATCGGATTGCCGCCGGGAATCTTCGCCAAGCGGGTGTCCTGAGAGGGTTGGCCGAACCGATGGAGGAAAACATTCCCTTGTCGGCTGATCGCCGTTTCTCCAAGATACAAGGTCCGATGGCGCAGCAAAGACGGGCGCGCCGCGTCCCCCCCTGTATCTCGTTGAGGCCCGTCAAGCTGTAAGCTGCGGATGGGCCAGCCTACCGGGAGCTACCATTCGCCCCCTGCGCCTCGAGCACCTGGGGGGACCTGTGCCCCGGTGTGTGGCCTCGATGACGTCCCGTAGGGAGTAAGCGCCGTGAACGCCAATACAGGGAAAGGCGAAGATCGCGGCTGGCTCCGACTGGAAGAGAGTAACAGCTATGGATCAGGAAAGACGATGGTTTGTGGGTGTCGACTGGGCATCGCAGGCGCGCCAGGTTCGATTGACGGATGCCGATGGCTCCAAGGTTGGCGAACGCAGTTTTGAGCATGGCGGCACGGGTTTGACGGCAAACCCGCTTGAAGCCCGCTGATGCTAGGTGCTCATCGGAGCGTTTCAGTCCGACCTTCGGAATTAACGCGCATTTTAGACGCGATATAATTCTTGCCCATTGTATCGATCGGTGGGATTATCTCGCATCTGACATGCGAGATAATCATATGACGATCCATCTGGTTGGGGAGACGATCGATGCCAAGCGCGCGCACCAGCGCGCGCAAGCCGGCGATTTCGTCCAGCTCATGCGGGGCGTATATGTCGATCAAAATGTCGATGCAGACGCCGCCATAATGAACCATGCGATCCGCATCGCTCATTATCTCTATCCCCATGCCTATCTGTCGTCGGCAAGCGCAGTGCTGCTTGCGCCGACACCCGACGGCCGGCTCTTTATCAGCGGCAGGCGCAACCAGCGCACGAGGCTGCGCAGCCTGGAGATCGTCCAGAACGAAGCGCCGCCGCATCCTTCGACCGCGTCAGCGGTAGTGGGTGACGATCTGGGCGAGTTGCGCATCGACGCATCCTCACCCCGGCAGCGCTTTTTGGAAGCCTTTCGCCTGCGCAGCGAACATGCCAGCGCCATTACTGCCGAGATGCGCGTGCAGATGGCCGCGCGCCTCGTGGAAGAGTATGGTACGCCCAAGAGTGCCGCCGATGCAGTCTGGGCGCTGGCGCGGGGAAATGGCTGGTATCGCGAAGGCGAAGGTGCTGAACGCTTCCTCTTGGCGCAGCCGAGCATATCCGAAGCACCCGTCAACAAGGCGGCGTTGGATCTGGTGATCGTCTGGCACGGTGAGCCGCTCGGCCGCCTGACTCATGACGGCTTTGAATGGCGCTGGAAGCCGGCCCGGCGTTCAGAACCGGCGCTCGTCCGGGAGACAACACCCGGGAAACTCCCGGCATTTGTCGAATCTCTCTTACCGGAAGGCTGGCTCGCCCAAGTGCTTCACGAACGCGACGAGCGCGAGGCTTTGAAGCGTGGCAGGCGATATATGTCGAACATCACCGTGGTCGAGGCCCGCGACGAGCTGGAGGCACTGCCGGCGGACATTCTCACGACGAGGCTGAAAGGCTTTATCGACGCAGGCCGCTTCACCGGCCGCTATGATGGCCCGGCGCGCGGCGCGATCGAGGAGGGCTTCGAGCAGAACCTCGCGCGCATATTCGCTCGCGCGGAAACGCCGCGCCTGTCGGGTGTCCAGATCAAGGCACCCATGCACCTGGCGCCCGATGGTGCACTGCTCCCGGCCATCGATCTGCCATTCACCCATATCCTCAAGCCGGCAGGCACCGCTGGCTTCGAGATGCTGCCGATCGTGGAATGGCTCTGCCTTGCGCTTGGCCGAGCGGCCGGCTTCGCGGCGCCTGACGTCGCCCTGACGGCGATGCCCGAGGGCATCGCCCCAGCGCTCGTCGTGGAGCGGTTTGACATCCGCCAGGGACCGGGCGATCAAAGGCGGATCGCGCTTGAGGATTTCTGTTCGATCCTGGATCTTCCCGCTTCGGCCAAATATGATGGGACGATAGAGCGGATGGCGCGCGGACTGCGGCCGCTGTCGACCGACCCTGCGGCCGATCTCGACATCCTCTTCCGCCGCGCGGTCTTCGCCTGGCTGATTGCCGATGGCGACATGCACCTCAAAAACCTCGCGCTGCTCAAAATCGCCGAACCGGATGCCAAGGCATTTACCTCGGTTCGTTTCGCTCCGCTTTATGATGCCGTCACGACGCGGGTATTCCCGGGTCTTGCCGACGACCGCATGGCGCTCAAGCTCAACGGCAAGGATGATCGGCTGACGCGCCGAGATTTCATGACGCTGGCGCGCACGATCGGCCTGCCTCAAAGCGATGCGGAGGCGGCGATTGCCGAATTGACGGGCAGCCTCGCACAGGCCGTCGAAACCGTCCGGCTACCGGCTTTTGCGGCGGAGGCCGAGGCCGCAATTACAGTCCAAGGCCAAGTATTGGCCCTTACCGGCGAGCGCTGTACCACGCTTGCCGGCGATGCGGGTTAGCGAGCAGGCCTATCGGGACAGTGCCTTGACCGCGGCGAGCTGATCCCATTTCCAGCACAACTGGGGCCAGCGGTTATGTATGTCGCCATATTCTCCGCATTTTGCGCGGAGATAAAGAGTGCCAATCTCCGCAGGATAGCCTCACCAGACACACACTGGCTTCTTGCCCTTCCATCTGGCGGTCGGCGAGGCGGCGGATTGAAGATTATTACGCCCTGAACGGTCTACCAGAGCACACGCCGGATGCTTTGCTTGCCGATTTCATCGCCCGCCAGTTTGGCTTTGCAGCTGATACCAGATTTTCAGACTGTTTGAAGAATATGGTGTTCAGCCAGCGCCTAAAAGGCACCGCGCGGCTCAACTGGATTCCGCCCAAGCCGGTGCCGGAGATTAAGCCGCCGAGGCTAGTGATCCAGATTCGCATCCACGCCCAGACGCAAGGCCGCGGCCCGCAACCGCTTGTCACGTGTCCAGAATTGCACGTCAGGCGTTAGAAGGGTTGCTGCCAGCAGGTGTGCATCGATGTAGCCGATGCCAATACCGAAGAGCCTATGAAGGTCTATAAAGGCATGAACTTCCTCGTCGTGGGCGACAATAACTGAAGGCAATCCACGTAGCGCTTCGAGAATGAGGTCTCTTTGCCGAAGACTGCCCAGTGCCAACTCCCCGATGATGAAAGGATGGGAGAGAACCTGCCGTTTGCTGAGCGATTGGGAAAGGACGGGATCATCATGACGCAAATGATCAATCCAGACCGAAGTGTCGACCAAGATCATACAGGATCGGGGCGTCGGCGTGGCGCGGCTTCACCATGAGGCTCAGTGCCACCAAGGCGGACAAGCCGCGCTGAGCTCTCCCTTTCTATGAGGGCTTTCAGCGCTTCGCGAACGAGTGACGATTTTTCGGTCAGGCCGGTGAAAGCCTGTGCCTTCGCGACAAGTTCATCATCGAGAGCGACTGTAGTCCGCATAAAACTGCTCCTTTTCAGGCACGAAATATAGCATCAAATGGTGCTATTTCCAGTGGCTTCGTTGATCGTTTGGGGTTATTATTTTCGCGCGAAAATGGAGCAGACCGCGCGGCGTGCCCCAATCTCGCCTTGGTCCAGACGACCCCACCTCAGCTTAGCCTGTTGATGGACTCGCGCATGTGATCGACGCTGACGCTGGAATAGCGCTGGACCATCCGCAGCGATTTCCAGCCGCCCATGTTCATGATGGTGATGAGGTCGATGCCCGCCATGACGCAGTGGGACGCCCAGTGGTGGCGCCAGTCATGGACGGTGAAATCCTCTACCCCTGCGCGCTTGCACGCGGTGGCGTGCTGGTTCTTGATGGGGTTGCCGCCGGGGATCTTCGCCTTGCGCGTGTCCTGATAGGGTTTGCCGAACCGGTTGAGGAACACATGCCCCGTCGTCGGCTGACCTTGCTTTTCCCAGATCGGGCGCAGCACGTCCATGACACGTGGATGCATCGGCACGGATCGGATGATCGCATTCTTGGTGTGATTGAGTCGGATCGAACCCTCCTTCATATCGACGCCGTTCACGCCCCACGGCAACTGCAATGCAGTCTGGATGCGTGGGCCATGGAAGGCGAGCAGGGTGATGATCGGCTGTATGTGCGGTGAGTAGGCCGCGATCAACCGGTCGCGATCCTCCTTGCTGAGGAAGCGCACCCGTTCATTGTTGAAGGGGATCGCCTTGATCCGCAGAGGCGGGAGGTCGTGCAACTCATGATAGACATTGATCGCAGCCTGGAACACGGAGCGATAGCGATCCTGGCCCGCCGGATCATGGCCGGTCAGGTAGGCGCGGCGAAAATGCTCCCACGCTTGCTTGGGTTCGCGCAGGCTGAAGTCGCCGATGAGGCCATTGAGCTTGCCGATGCGCAGGACGTCGGACGCACATGGGGGCTTTGCCTTCGTCAGATAGCTATCGAAGGCCTGGGCGATGGTTCCCTGCGCGACGAGAGCGGCCGGACCGAACATCAGCCGGTGCCGCAGCTTCGTTTCATGTTCCGCCATCAGGTGCGCCGCAGCATCGCGGTCGCTCGTTCCTGTGCTGAATTCCTTGACGATGATCTTTTTCTTACCGAGTCCGACTGAGCCCCGGATGTAATAGATGCCGTGCTTCCCACGGGTACGGATGGAGAGCATCTTGGTTTCCTTTCTATTTGATCGCGGCCTGTACCGGGCAGATTTTTCTGCAAGCGTGAACAAGCGGCGCGTCATGTTTTATGAAGGTCGGGCGCATTCCGTCGCCCAGATCGGCGTGAGCTTCACGGCGAACCAGGGCGGAGTGTCGCGAGACAGCAAGCAATTGGTCCGCGACCTTGCGGCGGTGCCCGAGCTCTCAGCGAACGGGAGGCTTTTCGCTTGGCATCGGCGCGCTGGCCGCTGACCGGTGTACCCCGTCGGCCCAGCTTTGCCGGCTTCAGCGAAGCTTTCCTTTTGGCTTTGTTCGCCGCCGCCGAATGATTGTCGACCGCCTTCGTCTGGCGGGGTTTGAACCGTGTCCGCGACTCGGGAATTGGCTGCGCTGGCCCAGCATCCGCACGCCCAGAATTTGCCAAAAGAAGGGGGAGATTTGCCCAAAATTTGCCGAAAATGGCGGCGGCCAGGTTCGACCTGCGTCGGCCTGCAGGCAAACAAAAACCCCGCCAAACCGTTGATTTGACGGGGTTTTCGATGGTGGGCGTGGCAAGGATTGAACTTGCGACCCCTGCGATGTCAACACAGTGCTCTACCACTGAGCTACACGCCCACGGTGGAGTGGGCCAATAGCGGGGGGGGGGAGGCAGCGCAAGCGGGAAATTGAGCCGTGCCGCTATTCTTCTGGACAGCAGCCCGCCAAGCCATATGTTGCGGCGCGAAAAGGGGACGCCAAACACCATGCTGCCATCGCCAACGCCGTCTGACCAGCCCATCGTGCGCCTGCCATTCTATCGCCAGCTCTATGTCCAGGTGCTGATCGCCATCGCCGCGGGCGTGGCGATCGGGCATTTTTTTCCCGAAACCGGCGTCGCGCTCCAGCCTCTGGGAGAGGCCTTCATCAAGCTGGTCAAGATGATCATCGCGCCGGTCATCTTCCTCACCATCGTGACCGGCGTGGCGGGGATGAAGGAGCTGGGCGCGATCGGCCGGGTCGCGGCCAAGGCCTTTGCCTATTTCCTGACATTTTCCACCCTGGCGCTGATCGTCGGGTTGATCGTCGCTAATGTCGTCCATCCGGGCGCGGGACTGAATATCGATCCCGCCACGCTGGATGTGGGCAAGGTCGCCCAATATCAGCAGCAGGCGCATGACCGGACGCTGACCGGATTCCTGCTGGACATCATTCCCGGCACGCTGGTTTCGGCCGTGGCGGACGGGCACAATATCCTGCAGGTGCTGTTCGTCGCGATCCTGTTCGGCATCGCCCTCACCATGATCGGCGAAAGGGCCGATCCGCTGATGACGGTGCTCGAATCGGCCAGCCATGCGATCTTCAAGCTGGTGTCCTTCCTGATGAAGGCGGCGCCGCTGGGCGCTTTCGGCGCCATGGCCTTCACCATCGGCAAATATGGGGTGGGGGCGCTGGCCAATCTGGCCGGCCTGGTGGCGACATTCTACCTGACGTCGATATTGTTCGTGCTGGTGGTGCTGGGGCTGGTCGCGCGGCTGGCCGGGTTCAACATCCTGCACCTGATCCGCTATCTGAGGGCGGAACTGTTGCTGGTGCTCGGCACATCCTCCTCCGAAGCGGCGCTGCCGAGCCTGATCGAGAAGATGGAGCGGGCCGGATGCCGCAAATCGGTGGTCGGGCTGGTGGTGCCGACGGGCTACAGCTTCAACCTGGACGGCACCAATATCTATATGACGCTGGCGGCGCTGTTCATCGCGCAGGCGACCAATGTGCACCTTAGCCTGGAGGAGCAGATGTTGCTGCTGCTGGTCGCCATGCTCTCCAGCAAGGGGGCGGCGGGCGTGACGGGGGCGGGGTTCATCACGCTTGCGGCGACGCTTTCCATCGTGCCTTCGGTGCCGGTGGCGGGCATGACGCTGATCCTGGGCGTCGACCGCTTCATGAGCGAATGCCGCAGCCTCACCAATTTCATCGGCAACGCGGTCGCGACGGTCGTGGTGTCGGCATGGGAGAAGGGGCTGGACCGGGAGCGGTTCGCCGCCGCCATGGCCGGGCAGCCTCTGCCGCCGACGCCCGATATGGAAGAGGTCGTCGCCGGCTGACGCCTAGTTCAGCCCGGTCAGGCTTTCCGTACCGAACATGCGCTCCACCTCCAGCACCAGTTCGCGCAGGTGGAAGGGCTTGGACAGGACTTTTGCCTGCGGCACGGCCTTGCCCGCCTTCAGCGTGACCGCGGCAAAGCCGGTGATGAACATGATTCGCATGTCGGGCGCGACCGCGGCGGCATGCTGGGCCAGTTCGATCCCGTCCATTTCCGGCATGACGATGTCCGTCAGCAGCAGGTCGAAACGGTCGCTGTCGATATGCGGCACCGCCTGCGCGCCGGTAGCGACGGACACGACCTCATAGCCCGAGCGCTCCAGGGCGCGGGCCAGATAGGCGCGCATGCTTTCATCATCTTCCGCCAGCAGAATTCGAATCATTGCCCCGTACGTCTCGTCCCTGGCCTGTGACGGCCGACCCCCTGATCGCCCCCTTCGCGGATGGCGTGAAGCGACTATATATGCGACAAGGTGTAAATATTATCCAGCCGAGTAACCATTTTTGGGCGGCCGCCTGTGAAAGGATCTTGTTTGGGACATAGCGCGCCGCCGGTTCCGACCGAAACCACGCCCGCCTACGATCTTTACGAGCCCGCTGTCCCCGCCGGGCCGGTGGTCGTTTCCGTGCCGCATGCGGGCCGTGATTATGACGCGGCGTTGCTGGCGCAGGCGCGGGTGCGGCGGGATGTTCTGCAAAGGCTGGAGGATCGCTGGGCGGACATGCTGGCCTATCCGCTGGTGGATCAGGGCGTGCCGGTATTGGTGGCGCGGGTGCCGCGGGCGGCGATCGACCTCAACCGGCATGAGCGGGAGATCGATGCGGCCATGGTCGGCGGCATTCCCCGCGACGTCCCCCTGCAAAGCAGCGCCAAGTTGCGCGGCGGGCTGGGCCTGATCCCGCGCCGCTTGCCGGGCGCGCATGAACTCTGGCAGCGCTCGCTTGGCTGGGCGGAGGTGGTGCGCCGGATCGAACTGTTCCACAGGCCCTATCATGCGACGCTGGCGCGGCTGATGCGGGCGGCGCGGGATGCCTATGGCCATGCGATCCTGATCGACCTGCATTCCATGCCTCCGCTGCCCCCGCCGACGGCCGGCCAGGCTGCCGCCGGGCTGGTGCTGGGGGATCGATTCGGCCGCAGCGCTTCGGCCCGGCTGATGACGCTGGCGGCGGACGTGGCGGCCGCCCACGGCATCGCGGTTGCGCAGAATCATCCTTATGCGGGCGATCACATGGTGGAGCGCCATGGCAGGCCGATGCATGGGCTTTATGCCATCCAGGTGGAATGCGACCGAAGCCTTTATCTGGACGAGGCCATGGACCAGCCGGGGCCTGGCCTTGCCGCCATGCAGAAGGTGGTGGCGGCCATCGTGAACGCCCTGGCGCATGAGTTGCCGCGTTCGGACTATGCGATGGCGGCGGAGTGATTGGGAAGAATAGGGCGTCAGGGCCGATCGGCATTCAACCCATGACGGCCTGCAAAATGGGTGAAGCGAGCCACGTGTCTCGCTGCAATTTCCGCGCTTCCGGCGCATCGTCGCCCAAAAACGGCGCCTACGGAAAAAGGGCGGCGCACAAGGCGCCGCCCCCATTTCCTCCGGCCGCGGCCGGAAAGCAGTTCCGCTTGCGCGGGGCTTGACCGAACTTACTTGAGTTCGACGGTCGCGCCGGCTTCTTCCAGCTGCTTCTTGATCTTTTCGGCTTCGTCCTTGCCGACGCCTTCCTTGACGGCCTTCGGCGCGCCTTCGACCAGCGCCTTGGCTTCGGTGAGGCCCAGGCCGGTGATGGCGCGGACTTCCTTGATGACGTTGATCTTCTTGCCGCCGTCGCCGGTCAGGACGACGTCGAATTCGTCCTTGGCTTCTTCAGCGGGAGCAGCGCCGGCGCCACCACCGGCCGGAGCGGCAACCGCGACGGCAGCGGCGGCCGAAACGCCCCACTTTTCTTCCAGAGCCTTGGAAAGCTCGGCGGCTTCGAGGACGGTCAGGGCCGAGAGCTGGTCGACCAGAGCATTGATGTCTGCCATGTTACTTTACCTATTCCCTTCTGGGCGGGGCGTTGGAAGGCCCCTTAAACGAGAGTTGAAAACAGTCTTTTCGGGAAATCCCGCGGCGATCAGGCCGCGTTCTTTTCCGCATAGGCGTTGAAGACCCGCGCGAGCTGGGCAGCCGGCGCCTGGGTGACGGTCGCGAGCTTGGTCGCGGGCGCAACGAGCAACCCGACGATCTTGGCGCGCAGTTCATCCAGCGACGGCATCGAGGCGAGCGCCTTGACGCCCTCCGCGTTCAGCAGCACTTCGCCCATCGCGCCGCCAACGATCTCTAGCTTGTCGTTGGTCTTGGCGAATTCGACCGCAACCTTCGCGGCTGCGACCGGATCGGCCGAGGAGGCGAGGCCGACCGGGCCGGTCAGCAGGTCGCTGATGCCGGTATAGTCGGTGCCTTCAAGGGCGATCTTGGCGAGGCGGTTCTTCGTAACCTTGTAGGTGCCGCCGGCTTCGCGCATCTTCTGGCGGAGCTGGGTCGACTGGGCGACCGTCAGCCCGAGGTTGCGGGTCACGACGACCACGCCGACCTCTGCCAGATGTGCGTTCAGCGCGGAAACGACCTCAGCTTTCTGATTACGATCCATGCCTTTACTCCACTTCATGTTCACCGGACGGCCCGATGAACGGCAAAACCCACGGGCGAACCCGCGGGGCATTGGTCCGAAGGGGAGAGATCGACTGGCCCGTATCCCTCAAGGAGAACAGGCAGACCCGGACAGGCGCTTGCGCCCGGCCGGCAAAGAACTTTTCCCCGTCTAGGCCGGAAATTAAGAAGGGCAGATTCCCTTCACCGACTGTCTCGGACGGAAGGCCACCGGCACTGCTGCCAGGGGCCTGCTGCGTGCGCCCCTACAGATTTACAGGAGGCATGTCACGCGGATTCTGACGAAGGGTCGGATCGGAGCGCGGAAAAGCGCGGTTTTCCGTCGAAGTTCACAGTGTATGCGCGCGCGGGCGTGAGCGCGCGTAGGCGTGGTGGGAAGCGGATCGACATTTCAAAGACGGGGGCGGGATAGGCGGGCCGGGGGATGTAGGACAGAAGAAAGGGGAGGGGCTGCGGGAAATAGGATGGTTTTTGCGCAAGCTGTGGCCTGTGGGTGACAGCCGGCAGAGCAGCGCAGTTTGCGGCCAAGGAGCGGGATCCCGGCTCAAGGCCGGGATGACGGGAAGGAGGCTGTCTGGAAGCGACCATCCAAGACATTCCCCTCCCACCTGCGGGAGGGGGAATGACGGCTGACCACCCAACCCCGTCACCCCGGCCTTGAGCCGGGGTCTCGCTGCCTTCTGCCTTTCAGGCGGGCAGGTTAAACATGTGCTGCCAGTCGGGGTTGTTGCGTTCGATCAGGTCGAATTTCCATGCGCGTCGCCAACGCTTGAGACGTTTTTCCTGTTTGACGCAGGTTGCGATGTCCTCGCCAAGCCCCGGGGCGACGAGCATGAGGCGGCCGATCTCACGCCATGGCCATGCTTATACCCGGTCCGCCTGCACCACCGTGTCGAGACCCCGCAGCGCCGACAATATGCGGTTCAAATGCTGCGCGTCGGCCACTTCCAGGTCGATGATGTCGGTGTGGAACGGGCCTTCGCGGTTCACCAGTTGCAGGTTCAGAATGTTCGCCTTGGTCGCGCCGAACACGTTGGTGACGGCGGCCAGCGCGCCCGGCTGGTTCTTGACGATCACCTGGAGCCGCGCCGTGCCGCCCTTGGACTTGCTGTCCCAGCTCAAATCCACCCAATCGTCGTCCTGATCCACCTCCAGCGAGCGGCAGTCGATGGTGTGGACCTCGATCGGTTCGCCGGTGCGGCGGACGCCGACGATGCGGTCGCCGGGAACGGGGTGGCAGCAGTCGCCCAGATTATAGGCGATGCCCGGCGTCAGGCCGCGGATCGACACCGGGGCGTGCTGGCGCGGATGGGCTTCCTCCACCCCCTCCGCGCTGGTGGAGCCGGGGATCAGCGCCTCCATCACCTCCGAATCGAGCAGGCGGTGCGTGGCGATGGCGACCATCAGCGAGGCGCGGTCGTCCAGCTTCAGGCGCTTGAGCGCCGCCTTCAGCGCCTTGTCGCCCAGTTCGCTCGCCAGTTCGGGGGAGAAGCGGCCGATAATCTCCTCATAGAGCTTCTCGCCCAGCGCCACTTCCTCGCCGCGCTGCTTCTGGCGGATATAGCGGCGGATGGCGGCGCGGGCCTTGCCGGTGATGGCGAAGGTCAGCCAGCCGGGCTGCGGTTCCTGCCCCTCGGATTTCAGGATTTCGACCTGGTCGCCATTTTCCAGCATGGTGCGCAGCGGCACGACCCGGCCGTTGACCTTCGCGCCCACGGTCTGGTTGCCGAGCGACGTGTGCACCGCATAGGCGAAGTCCACCGGCGTCGACCCCTTGGGCAACTGGTGCAGCTCGCCCTTGGGGGAGAAGGCGAAGATCCGGTCCTGATACATCGCCATGCGCGTATGTTCGAGCAGTTCGTCCGCGTCCTGGCTCTGTTCCAATATTTCGACCAGGTCGCGCAGCCATGCCGCCTGATGGTCGCTGGCGTCGCCCTTCTGCTTGTAGGCCCAGTGCGCCGCCAGGCCGAGTTCGGCGTCATGATGCATGTCGCGGCTGCGGATCTGCACCTCTATCCGGGCATTGTCCTGATGGATGACCGTGGTGTGCAGCGAGCGATAGCCGTTGCGCTTGGGCGTGGAGATATAATCCTTGAACCGGCCCGGCACCATCTTGAAGGTCTGGTGGATGACGCCCAGGGCGCGGTAGCAATCCTCCGCCGTCTCGGTGATCACGCGGAAGGCCATGACGTCGGTCAGTTGCTCGAAGCTGATATGGCGTTCCTGCATCTTCTTCCAGATGGAATAGGGATGCTTCTCCCGCCCCGACACCGTGACCGGCAGCCCCTTGCCGCCCAGCAGCAGTTGCAGTTCCGCGCCGATCCGGTCGACCTTGTCATGGCCGCCTTCCTTCAGTTGCTCCAGCCGCTTGGTGATGCTGTCATAGGCCTCCGGCTCCAGTTCGCGGAAAGCCAGAAGCTGCATCTCGCGCATGAAGTCGTACATGCCGATCCGCTCCGCCAGCGGGGCGTAGATGTCCATCGTCTCGCGGGCGATGCGGCGGCGCTTCTGCTCATTCTTGATGAAGTGCAGCGTGCGCATATTGTGCAGCCGGTCGGCCAGCTTCACCAGCAGCACCCGGATGTCGTCCGACATGGCGAGCAGGAATTTGCGCAGATTTTCCGCCGCCCGCTCATTTTCGGACATGGCCTCGATCTTGCTGAGCTTGGTGACGCCGTCGACCATCCTGGCGACGTCCTTGCCGAAGGCCTGCTCTATCTCCTCATAGGTGACCAGCGTATCTTCTATCGTGTCGTGCAGCAGCGCGGTCACGATGGTCTGGTCGTCCAGGTTGAAGTCGGTCAAAATGCCTGCGACTTCAATGGGATGGCTGAAATAGGGGTCGCCGCTGGCGCGCTTCTGGCTGCCGTGCTTCTGGACCGAAAACACATAGGCGCGGTTGATCATCGCTTCGTCCGCTTCCGGATCGTAGCGCTTTACCCGTTCAACAAGTTCGTACTGGCGTAGCATCCTGTTGCGATTGTCCGCGATGCCCCTTGCTGTGCAACAAAAAAATCCCATCTTGGGTGAATAGCGATGCGCTTTTGCAACGCGGGTGGCTTTGAGCTATCAAGTGAGACGATGACACATATTCTGGCGCAGGATCTGGAGCAATGCGCGCTGCCCGGCGCATTGGAAGCGATGGGAGAACGCTGGTCGTTCCTCATATTGCGGGGCGCTCTTTCGGGAATCCGGCATTTCGAGGAGTTTCAATCGACTCTCGGCATTGCCCGCAACATCCTGGCGAATCGGCTCGCCCGGCTGGTGGAAAACGGCATCATGGTGCGTCAGCCCATGCAGTGCGACCGGCGCAAGGTCGAATATCGCCTGACCCAGAAGGGGGAGGATCTGGCCCCCGCGATGATCGCGTTGCGCCAATGGGGCGAAAAATGGGGCTGCGGCCCCGCATCCTGCCAGGTGCTGGCCGACGGCCGCGACCGGCAGCCGATCCGCAAGATGACCATCCAGGCCCATGACGGCCGGGTGCTGGAGCCGGGCGACCTGATCTGGCTTTGCGTCGATGAGGAAACGCCGGTCCGGCAGGAAGCCGCCGTCGCCTGACGCAATGGGCGCGCGCCCTGCATCGGTCGGTCATGCTGAAACAAGTTCAGCATGACGGTTGTTCTGACAGCCTATGATGCTTTAGGCTGACGCCAATGTCAGTGCATCGTTTCCAGCCCCAGCCCTTTTTCGCGGACAAGAATCGCGCCTTCTGGAACCTCCAGTCCGTGGGATGGGCCGGCGCGTTCCTGTTGCGCGGGTCGTCCACCATCGCCAACGGGCAGCCGCTTTCCAGCCTGATCCCGGTGATGATCTCCACCGTGTCGGGCTATTCGGTGACGCTGCTGATCGCGGTGGTGTTCCGCTTCCTCCAGCGGCAGCGGCCCATCGTCACCTGGGGCGCGTCCATCGTCACGGTGGTGGTCGCGGCGGGGCTGGTGGCGTTCATCGACGCCTGGGTGTTCTCGACCCAGAATAGGGGCAGCGACACGGCAGGGCTGCAACTGTTCCTGGGCGCCTTCTACCTTTCGATGACGCTGCTGGGCGCATGGTCGGCGCTTTATTATGCGATCAATTTCTACCTGACGGTGGAGGAGCAGGCGGACCAGTTGCTGCGGCTGGAAAATCAGGCGTCCAGCGCGCAACTCGCCATGCTGCGCTATCAGCTCAATCCGCATTTCCTGTTCAATACGTTGAACAGCATCTCCACGCTGGTGCTGCTGAAGCAGACGGACCGGGCCAATGCCATGCTGTCGCGCCTGTCCTCCTTCCTGCGCTATACCCTGATCAACGAACCGACCGCGCAGGTGACGATAGAGCAGGAGATCGAGACGCTGAAACTCTATCTGGAGATCGAGAAGATGCGGTTCGAGGACCGTCTGCGGCCGGTCTTCAACATCGATCCGGCGGTGGCGCAATCGCGCCTGCCCTCCCTGCTGCTCCAGCCGCTGGTCGAAAACGCCATCAAATACGCGGTCACGCCCAAGGAAGAAGGCGCGGAAATCTCCGTCACGGCGCAGCCTGCCGGTGAAAACGTCCGGATCATCGTATCCGATACGGGTCCGGGATTGAATGAGGGGTTCACCCGCCCGAACAATCCCGTCAGCGAAGGAACGGGCGTCGGGCTGGCGAACATCCGCGACAGGCTGATTCAGGCCTTCGGGGAACGACAGAGCTTCGAAACGCGTTCCACGCCTGGCGGCTTTTCGGTCCTGATCGAAATGCCGCTTAACCTGGATGAACCATCGAGAGTGGCCGCATGACCATCAGAACAATCCTCGTCGACGACGAAAGCCTGGCTATACAAGGCCTCAAGCTGCGTCTGGAAGCGCATGAGGATGTCGAAATCGTAGAAACCTGCTCCAACGGCCGCGAAGCGATCCGCGCCATAAAGACGCACAAGCCCGACCTTGTGTTCCTCGACATACAGATGCCCGGCTTCGACGGATTTTCCGTCGTGCAGGGGCTGATGGAGGTGGAACCGCCGCTCTTCATCTTCTGCACCGCCTATAGCGACCATGCGATCCGCGCTTTCGAGGCGCAGGCGGTCGATTATCTGATGAAGCCGGTGGAGGAGGGAAGGCTTGCCGACGCGCTGGACCGGGTGCGCCAGCGCCTGTCCGAAAAACGCCAGGTGCAGGAAGTGGAAAAGCTGCGCGAAGTGCTGGCGGAGGTCGCGCCGGACGCGATGAACGACTTTGCGGGCGATGGCGACGCGCCCGCCGCCAACCGCTTCGAAAAGCTCATCAACATCAAGGATCGCGGGCAGATCTTCCGCGTGGACGTCGATTCCATCGAGCGGATCGACGCCGCGGGCGACTATATGTGCATCTATACCGCCGACAATTCGCTGATCCTGCGCGAGACGATGAAGGATCTGGAAAAGCGGCTGGACCCGCGCAATTTCCAGCGGGTGCATCGTTCGACCATCGTGAATCTAAGCCAGGTGCGGCAGGTGAAGCCGCACACCAACGGCGAATGCTTCCTGGTGCTGGAATCCGGCGCGCAGGTGAAGGTCAGCCGCTCCTATCGCGACGTGGTGGCGCGGTTCGTGCATTGATCGGAGTGTAAGAGTGACGTGCTCCTGCGAAGGCAGGAGCCTAGTTCAGACGGTGCGGTTGCAGGTCGAAGGCAGAACTGGGTTCCTGCCTTCGCAGGAACACGGTAGAGAAAGCCGGTGAGCAAGCCCGGTTACGTCTACATCATGGCCAGCCGCCGCAACGGCACGCTTTACCTGGGCGTAACCAGCGATCTCGTCAAACGCGCCTGGCAGCATCGCAACGGCTTGGGCAGCGAATTCAGCGCCGAATATCGCTGCCATTTCCTGGTCTGGTACGAGGCCTATGACGATCTTCAGGAGGCCCGCCTCCGCAAACTTCGCATGAAGAAATGGAAACGCGACTGGAAGCTGCGCCTGATCGAGACAGCAAACCCCGGCTGGCGCGATCTGTTCGAAGACGTCGCCCAATAAAATATCCGTGCTCCTGCGAAGGCAGGAGCCCAGTTCCAACGTCCGACCGGGTTCCCGCCGGCGCTAGAACATGGTTCAACTCATTCTAACGAAACACCCATTGCCGATTAAGCCCGAAAACCACCGCCGGGGTTACGAACAGCATGGCCGGGATGGGCGACCATTCCGGCCATTGCATATGGGTCACGCACAACCACACCCATAGCGCGTTCAGCGCATAGCTGACCAGCGACACCGCGACGAAGCGGACCCCCCGCGCCGCCTGGTTGTCGCGCCCGCCATGCCCACGAAAGGTGAAGCTGCTGTGCGTGACATAGCCGACCGCCACCGCCGCCAGATAGCCGATGCCGTTGGCGACCTGCGGATGCAGCCCGACCGGCGCGGCCAGCGTCCAGTAGATCGTCGCCTGACAGGCGGTCACGAACAGCCCGGTCAGGCCGTAACGGACGATCTGCCAGAACAGCGCCTGCTTTTCCGGTGTGAAGATATGAAGGATTTTCATGCCGCCCCGTTGCGCTTTGATGCGGACCCTCTAATCGAGCCACCATGAAACTGCAAAGCTGGCCTGTCCTGCGCGCGCGCATCCTTCCCCTGGCGGCGAAATTGTCGCTCTACGCGGAACGGAACTGGAAGTGGCTGACCGTCCTGCTGTGGATCGGCGCCATGGCCTATATGGTTTCCACCCGCTGGCCGCAGATACAGTGGCTGACGCTGAACGATACCGACGACAATATCCGCTATCTGCAGGTGAAGGACTGGCTGGCCGGGCAGGGTTGGTACGACCTGCGGCAATATCGGCTGGATCCGCCCGCCGGGTTCGACATCCACTGGTCGCGGCTGGTGGACCTGCCGCTGGCGGGGCTGATGCTGTTCTTCCGCGCCTTCCTGGACCAGGGGCTGGCCGACCGGCTGGCCTGCGGCATCGCGCCGATGATCCCGCTGTTGCCGCTGATGCTGGGGCTGGGCTTCATCGCCCGGCGGCTGGCGGGGGGGAACAGCTGGTTCCTGGCGGCGCTGGCGCCCTTCGCCGCGCAGATGGGCATCAGCATGTTCCTGCCGATGCGGATCGACCATCATGGCTGGCAACTGGCCTTCACCGTGCTGATGCTGGCGGGCGTGGTCGACCGCAACTGGCTGCGCGGCGGCATCGTCGCGGGGGTCAGCAGCGCGCTGTCCATCGCCATCGGCATGGAGATGATCGTCTATCTGGCGGCGGGCGGCGCGCTCATCGCGCTGCGCTGGGTGTTCAAGGACGGCGCGGCGCGGCGGATGCTGCCCTATGCGATCAGCCTTGGCGGCGCGACGTCGGTGCTGTTCATGCTGTTCGCCAGCTACGCGAACCGGGAAATGCTGTGCGACGCCATCTCGCCCATCTGGGTCGCGATCTTCGCGGCGGCGTCGGCGGGGATGGCGCTGCTGGCGCTGCTGCCGCTCAAAAACTGGCCTGCGCGGCTTGGCGCGGGGCTGGTGGTCGGCGCGGCGGTGGCGGCCTTCGCCTGGACGAACTGGCCGCAATGCCTGTCGGGCGCCTATCAGATCTCGCCCGAATTGCAGAAGCTGTGGCTGGCCAACATCCGCGAGGCCAAGCCGATCACGGTGCAGGCGCGCAGCCTGGTGGTGCCGTTGATGGCGATACCGGCGGCGGGCCTGATCGGCCTGCTCTGGGCGCTGTGGGACGCGCGCAGGGACGCCGACCGGCTCTGGGCCTGGGCCACGGTGGGCCTGATGATGCTCTTTTCCACCGCGCTGCTGTTCTGGCAGCTTCGGGCCGGTCCGGCGGCGCAACTGCTGGCCATACCGCCCGCCGCCTGGGCCGCCTATCGGCTGCTGTGCCTGATCGCGACGGGAAGGCCCGCCGTTCGACTGGTCGCGGCGCTGGGCGCGGCGGCCCTGGCCGGCGCGGCCTTCGCGACGCCGCTTTATCCGCAGATCAACCGGCTCTGGGTCATGGCGACGGGCGAGCAGCCCAAGCCGCAAAAGCCCAAGGCGCAGGCGCGGCGGAAGGCCATCGCCAACGCCAATGGCCGTTGCCGCACCCTGCCGGCGCTGGAGGTGCTCAATCAGGTGCCGCCCGCCACCATCTTCACCATGGTCGACCTGGGGCCGCGCCTGATCGTCGCGACGCATCACAGCGCCGTGGCTGGCCCCTATCACCGCAACGGCGCGACGATCCTGGACATGCACCATGCCTATGACGGCCCTGCCGACGCGTTCCGGCCGATCGCGGCGAAGCACCATGCCGCCTATCTGCTGGTGTGCCCCGGCTTTCCCGAAGGCACCATCTATCAGGCGCGCAGCCCCAGGGGCTTTTATGCCGGGCTGATGCGGGGCGACGTGCCCGGCTGGCTAAGGCCGGTGCCGCTGAGGACGGGGATGACGCTGCCCTACACGCTCTACCGCATCGATTATTCAGCGCCGGGCGAGAAAAAAATCCCGCAGCAGCGTTGATGCCTCGGCCTGCGCCAGGCCGCCATAGACTTCCGGCCGGTGCAGGCATTGCGGCTGGGTGAAGAAACGCGGTCCCTGTTCGATCGCGCCGCCCTTGGGGTCCGCCGCGGCGTAATAGAGGCGGGCGATGCGGGCGTGGGAGATCGCGCCGGCGCACATGGCGCACGGTTCCAGCGTCACCCACAGGTCGCATCCGGCGAGGCGAAAGTCGCCCAGATGGGCCGCCGCGGCGCGGATCGCGACCATTTCGGCATGGGCCGTGGGGTCATTGTCGCGCCGGTTGCGATTTTCCCCCTCCCCGATGGTCCGGCCGTCCAGGGTGACGACCGCGCCGATCGGCACTTCGCCCGCTTCGCCGGCGGCGCGGGCCAGCTCCAGCGCGCGCCGCATCGGTTCGGGCAGGGGGAAGGGGGAAGGCATGGCTTCGCCCATAGAGGATAAGCGCGCGCGAGGGGAGGGGGGGCGGTTCCGCGGAAAGCAACCTGTTCCTGCCTTCGCAGGAACATGGAGGGTCTTTTCACGGCTTCTGCACATCCACCGTCGGCACCTCGACCGTTTCCTTGCGCTTGCCGACCTCGACCTTGGCCACGCTGGCCTCATATTTGGGCAGGGAGCCACCCTTGACCGCGATTTCCGGCAGGCGCCCTTCCTGCGTCTTTTGCAGGTCGATGAAGCCGGTGGCGATGCCGCCGGCCAGGACCAGCAGCAGGATCAGCAACAGGCCACCAATGAATCGCATTTCCGCCTCCTTTGGCTTATGGGCCTTCAACGCTCATGAGTCGGAAAGGGTTGCGGCCCGGAAAGGCGCTGGGCGGGTTGACGCGCGCGGGGAATCCCGTTATCCGCGCCGCTTTCCGAACGAACCCGAATTACAAGGTTGATTGACTATGTCGCGCATTTGCGAGCTGACCGGCAAGGGTCGCCAGGTGGGTCACAATGTTTCCCACGCCAATAACAAGACCAAGCGCGTGTTCCTGCCCAACCTGCAGAACGTGTCGCTGATCTCCGAAGCGCTGGAAACGACCGTGAAGCTGCGCGTGTCGACCCATGGCCTGCGTTCGGTCGAGCATAATGGCGGCCTGGACAACTGGCTGCTGAAGACCAGCGACGACAAGCTGTCGCTGAAGGCCCGCCGCCTGAAGCGCGATATCGCGAAGAAGAAGGCTGCCGTCGCGGCCTGATTCGGTTCGATTCGTTCGCTTGAAGAAGCGGCCCGGCGACGGGCCGCTTTTTTGCGTTGGCCGATGTTGGAGGAGAAATTGCGGAGGTCGTGCCCCCTTCCCCTCCACCAGCCTTCGGCTGGTCCCCCTCCCCATCTACCGATGGGGAGGAATAGGGTAGGTCAACTCCCAAGAGGCCTTATTCCCAATCCAACCCGAATTTCAGCAACAGGGTCCGCTGGAAGAATTCATGATTGTCGTCGGATGCGATCCAGACGATCCTGCGCCCGCCCTCCCGCGTCACGGCCAGCCCTTCGAAATTGTCCGCCAGCAGCGGCGGCGCCAGCCGGGCCAGCGCCCGCGCCTTCAGCCGGTCGCCGGGGCGCGGCCGTTCCGGCAGTTCGATCATCGCCAGCGTCGCGGTGAACAAGGATTGCAGGGTCAGCCGCCGGTTGAGCACCAGCACATGCCGCTCGTCCAGCGCCACCGCATCGGTCGGGCGATAGCCCCGCGGCGGCACATAGCGCAGGTGCATGGGGTGCGCGGTCGCGGCCTCCGCCGGGTCGCCCGCGAACAGCAGCGCGTCGTGGCTGCCGTCGGCGGTCATGCCCATCTCCGCCAGCACCAGGAAACGCCCATCGGACAGCCGCGCCAGCGATTCGATCGATCCGGTTTCGGGCCAGGCCTCCATCTCCGGCCAGGTGCGGCAGGCCTCCACGCGGGCGAAGCCGGGCGAATAGCGGCAGACCATCTGCTGCAATTCGAAACCCACCCAATAGCGCCCGGTGGCGGGGTCGCGGGCCATCGCTTCCGAATCCCAGGCCCACCAGGGGCGGTCGCGGTCCTGCGGCCGGATGGGGAGGGGGGCGATGAACGGCCGCCGCTCCCCCCTGCCGGAACCTACGTGGAACCCCATCAGCGTGCCGGAATCGCTCAGCGCCAAAATCTGCCCGTCCGGTTCCGCCAGCAGGGACGATATGCCGCCAAACCCATGATGCGCGCTGCTCAATTGCCATCCGCCCAGATAATGAAGCGGCCCCAGGTCGCGCTGGCCGGGATCGGCGGCGTTCAGCGGCAGGGGGCGCGCCCTCACCAGCAGCGGGCCGGGGCCGAAGGGTTCGGGCTTGTTCTTGTGCGGCGCGGGAAGCAGCAGGATCGCGAGCAGCAGGACGATCAGGATTCGGCGCATCGCCCCTGCCATAGGGGATAATCGGCCGCCGTGCAGGGTTTTTCGCGGCGCTGGCCTCGGCGCGCGAAAAGCGCGATAAGCTGTCGGGCGGTCGCTCCGATGCTGAACGGCGGCTGACATCGCCATTCAGGCTTGGCTCAATGCGAATCGGGCAGAAAGGGCTTCAATCGATGGCGAGTCCCCGCTTGGGAAGACCCTGCCGGGATCGAGGGCTAATGAGGAGCAACGCCATGAAGACGAAGTTTCTGATCAATCTGGGGGCGGCGCTGGCGATGGGCGCTGCCTCTCTTGCCGTCACCGCAACGCCGGCCATGGCCCGCGACGGTTGGGGCCGCCATTATGAACGCGGCGACTATTATCGCGGCGACCGGGGTTATCGCGGCTATCGCGACGGCTATTACCGGGGCGGCGGCTATTATCGCGGCGATCGCTATTATCGGGGCTATCGCGGCTATCGCGGCGGCTATCGCTGCCGGGACAACGGCACGGGCGGCACCATCATCGGCGCGATCGCCGGCGGGCTGCTGGGCAATGAAGTGGGCAAGGGCAGCGGCCGCTATGGCCGTCGCGGCGACGGCACCACGGGCGCCATCATCGGCGCGGGCGTGGGCGCGTTGGCCGGGCGGGCGATCGACCGGGATTGCTGATCCATCGCCTAAAGATGAACGAAAAAAGGGCCGCTCCACCGGGGCGGCCCTTTTTTCGTTCGGGCAAGGCAAAGAAAAGGGCCGCCCCGTTTCCGGCGCGGCCCGTTCCAGACAATTCCCGGATAGGGAATTACATCGCGTTCGCGGCAGCGTTGCCGGCCGTGTTGGCAACGTTCGAAGCGGCGTTCGAAGCGTTGTCGGCGGCGTTCATCGCGGCGTTCATGGCGTTGTCGGCAGCGTTCGACGCGTTCTCGGCAGCATTGGCCGACGCGTTGGCGGCATTTTCCGCACCGCCCGAGCAGGCGGCCAGGCCGAGCGACGCGGCGAGAACGAGCGAAAGAGCAATCGACTTGGTCATGGGTTAACCCCTCTCTGAGAATAATAACGGCGCAGACCACTCTCGGAGAAAAGTTCACCCCCCATTGCGTCTGCGCCGCGATTCGTAATGAATCCGGCGACTCATGGCAATCCCAATCATGCGCCAAGCCCGTGATTTGGGGCTGCAAGGGGTCGAACGGCGCCGTTCCGAACGGCCATTGACGTATATAAAGATTTCTTTATATGATCCTGTCATGAGCGCGGCACTCGACATTTTCCGGGCATTGGGCGATCCCACGCGGCTGCGCATCATCCATCTGTTGCGCGCCATGGAACTGGCCGTGGGCGAGATCGCGCAGGTCGTCGGGCAAAGCCAGCCCCGCGTGTCGCGCCATGTCCGCATCCTGGCCGAAGCCGATCTGGTCGAACGGCGCAAGGAAGGCAATTGGGTTTTCCTGCGCCTGAGCAAAAAGGCGGAAATCGCGCCTTTCCTGACGCTTTTCGACCAGCTTGTCCCGTCGGAGGGCGAATTGCTGTGGCAGAAGGCGGACCTCGCCCGGCTGGCCGCGGTGCGGGCGGATCGCGCCCAGGCGGCGGAAAGCTATTTCGCCGAACATGCCGAGGAATGGGACGCGATCCGGTCGCTCCATGTGCCGGAGGGGGATGTGGAGGCGGCGATGACCGCTCTGCTGGGGGCGGAACCCATCGGCCATCTGCTCGACATCGGCACCGGCACCGGGCGCATGATCGAATTGTTCGGCCCGTCGGCGGACCAGGTGACGGCGCTGGACCGCAGCCCCGACATGTTGCGGCTGGCCCGCGCCAAGCTGCCGGAGGATGCGGGCGACAAATACGCGCTGGTGCTGGGCGATTTCGGCGCCCTGCCGCTGGAGCCGGGCAGCGCCGACACGGTGGTGCTGCATCAGGTGCTGCACTATGCGCAGGCGCCCGAAGCGGTGATCGAGGAAGCGGCGCGGGTGACGGCGGCGGGCGGCCGCGTCCTGATCGCCGATTTCGCGGCGCATGAACGGGAGGAACTGCGGCTGCGCGACCAGCATGCGCGCCTGGGCTTTTCCGACGATCAGATCGAAAGCTGGTTCGCGGACGCGGGCCTGGAACTGGA
This sequence comes from Sphingobium sp. TA15, assembly GCF_037101235.1. Classification (NCBI taxonomy): domain Bacteria; kingdom Pseudomonadati; phylum Pseudomonadota; class Alphaproteobacteria; order Sphingomonadales; family Sphingobiaceae; genus Sphingobium; species Sphingobium sp. TA15. Next base: position 2,205,375 of record NZ_AP025355.1, on the reverse strand, counting down.
GCGGGTGGAGGTGCTGCCCGGCCAGGAACTGACGGTGCAATTATGGCTGGGGCGGCGCCGTGGCGCGCGCGTCCTGCCAATCGAAGGACGACTTTCCGCATGACCCTTGGTTTCCCCTCCGTCGAAGCGGCCCAGGCCTGGCAGGCGCCGCTCTACGCCGATCTGGCGGGCGACGTGAATGTGAGCTTCGAATTCTTCCCCCCCAAGTCGGAGAAGATGGAGGAGCAGCTATGGTCCGCCATCCAGACGCTGACGCCGCTGGCCCCGAAATTCGTGTCCGTCACCTATGGCGCGGGCGGATCGACGCGGGAGCGGACGCACAATACCGTCGCCCGGATCGCGAAGGAAACGCCCCTGTCGGCGGCGGCGCATCTGACCTGCGTGGCGGCGAGCAGGGCCGAGATCGACGAGGTGGCGGACGCCTATTGGGAGGCGGGCGTGCGGCACATCGTCGCCCTGCGCGGCGATCCGCCGGAAATGGGCGCGAAGTTCGAACCCCATCCGGATGGCTATAAGGGCGCGGCGGAACTGGTCGAGGGATTGCGCAAGCGTCACCCGTTCGAGATTTCCGTGGCCGCCTATCCCGAAACCCATCCCGACGCGCAGAGCGCGCAGAGCGACATCGACAATTTGAAGCGCAAGCTGGACGCGGGCGCGACGCGGGCGATCACCCAATTCTTCTTCGAGCCGGACACCTTCTTCCGCTTCCGCGACACGGCAGCGGCGGCGGGGATCGACGCGGACATCATCCCCGGCATCATGCCGGTCAGCAATTTCGCGGCGGTCCAGCGCATGTCGGCCATGTGCAACACCGACGTGCCGGGTTGGATGGGCAAGCTGTTCGAAGGGCTGGACGACCACGCCGCCGCCCGGCAACTCGTGTCCGCGACGCTGGCGGCGGAACTGTGCCGCAAACTCTATGCGGGCGGCGTGCGCGACTTTCATTTCTACACGCTCAACCGGGCGGAACTGAGCTATGCGATCTGCCATCTGCTGGGGTTGCGGCCGGTGGCGACAAATGCGGTTTGAAATTTTCCGTTCGTCCTGAGTAGCCATTGAGCCCGTCGAAATGGCGTATCGAAGGACCGCCCTTCGATACGGGTCTTCGACAAGCTCAGCCCCTACTCAGGACGAACAGTGGTTATTCAGGAAGCGAGTTTGGTGGAATGACGCCCGAACAACAATTCCGCGCCGTGGCGGCGGAAAAGATCATGATCTTCGACGGCGGCTACGGCACGTCGATCCAGAAGCACGGCCTGACCGAGGCGGATTATCGCGGGTCGCTCGACCTGGCGAAGGACCAGAAGGGCAATAACGACCTCCTGTGCCTGACCCGCCCGGACATCGTGGAGGGCATTCACGCCGCCTATCTGGATGCCGGCGCGGACATGATCGAGACCAACACCTTCTCCTCCACCAAGATCGCCATGGCCGATTATGGCTGCGAGCATCTGGTGCGGGACATCAACGTCGCCGCCGCCCGGATCGCCCGCAAGGCATGCGAAGCCGCGAGCGCGAAGGACGGCCGCCCGCGCTTCGTGGCCGGTTCCATCGGCCCGACGAACAAGACGCTGTCGATTTCGCCGGACGTCAACGATCCCGCCTATCGGGAGGTCGACTATGACACGCTGAAGGCCGACTATCGCGAACAATGCGACGCGCTGATCGAGGGTGGGGTGGATTTCCTGCTGGTGGAAACCTGCTTCGACACGCTGAACGCCAAGGCGGCGGGCATGGCGGCGCGGGAGGCGGAGGCGGCGGCCGGACGGCCCGTGCCGCTGATGCTGAGCTTCACCATCACCGACATGTCGGGCCGCAACCTGTCCGGCCATACGATCAACGCCTTCTGGTATTCGCTGCGGCATTTGAAGCCGCTGACCATCGGCGTGAACTGCGCCTTCGGGGCGGACCTGCTGCGGCCTTATCTCAGCGAACTGGCGAAGAATGCCGACACGCTGATCCTGGCCTATCCCAATGCGGGCCTGCCCAATGAACTGGGGCAATATGACGAACTGCCCGAAACGACGGCGAAGCTGATCCGTCAATGGGTGGATGAGGGGCTGGTGAACATGGTCGGCGGCTGCTGCGGCACCACGCCCGCGCATATCGGCGCGGTGGCGAAGGCGCTGGCGGGGCAGAAGCCGCGCCAGGTGCCGGAACTGCCGGTGGTGACGCGGCTCGCGGGCCTGGAACCCATGCATATCGCGGCGTAAAATAATGTTCCCCCTCCCGCAGGCGGGAGGGGGTTAGGGGGGTGGGCCGATCCAGGCGCTGTCCCCGGAAAAGCCCACCCCCAGCCTCTCCCGCTTGCGGGAGGGGAGCAGGTAGTAAAATGACTGAGACCTCCCCCGATCTTTCCCGCGCCAATTTCGTCAACATCGGCGAACGCACCAACGTCACCGGATCGGCCAAGTTCAAGAAGCTGATCATGGCGGGCGATTATGCCGCGGCCATCGACATCGCCCGCGATCAGGTGGAGAACGGCGCGCAGATCGTCGACGTCAACATGGACGAGGGCCTGCTCGACGCGGTCGAGGCGATGACCACCTTCCTGAAGCTCATGACGTCGGAACCGGACATCAGCCGGGTTCCGGTGATGATCGACAGCTCCAAGTGGGAGGTGATCGAGGCGGGCCTGAAATGCGTCAGCGGCAAGCCGGTCGTGAACTCGATCAGCATGAAGGAGGGCGAGGAAGCCTTCCTGCACCACGCCCGCCTCTGCATGGCCTATGGCGCGGCGGTGGTCGTCATGGCCTTCGACGAAACCGGCCAGGCCGACACGAAAGACCGCAAGGTCGAGATTTGCGAGCGCGCCTACAAGCTGCTGCTGTCCATCGGCTTCCCGCCGGAGGACATCATCTTCGACCCCAATATCTTCGCCGTGGCGACCGGGATCGAGGAACACAATAATTACGGCGTCGACTTCATCGAGGCGTGCCGGGAGATCAAGAAGCGCTGCCCGCACGTCCATATTTCGGGCGGCCTGTCGAATTTCAGCTTCTCCTTCCGCGGCAATGAGCCGGTGCGGCGGGCGATGCACAGCGTCTTCCTCTACCACGCCATTCCCGCCGGCCTCGACATGGCCATCGTCAACGCCGGCCAGCTAGACGTCTATGACGCCATCGACCCGGCGCTGCGCAAGGCGTGCGAGGATGTGCTGCTGAACAGCGATCCCGAAGCGGGCGACCGCCTCGTCGCGCTGGCGGAAAGCTACAAGGGCAAGGATGCGGCTTCCGAAAAGGCGGCGCAGGAATGGCGCGGCTGGCCGGTCGCCAAGCGGCTGGAACATGCGCTGGTCAAGGGCATCGACATGTATGTGGTCGAGGATACGGAGGAAGCCCGCCTCGCCGCCGAAAAGCCCATCCAGGTGATCGAAGGCCCGCTGATGGACGGCATGAACGTCGTCGGCGACCTGTTCGGCGCGGGCAAGATGTTCCTGCCGCAGGTCGTCAAGTCCGCCCGCGTCATGAAGAAGGCGGTCGCGCACCTCCTCCCCTTCATCGAGGCGGCGAAGGAGCCGGGCGCCAAGGGCAAGGGCAAGATCGTGATGGCCACGGTCAAGGGCGACGTCCACGACATCGGCAAGAATATCGTCGGCGTCGTGCTCCAGTGCAACGGCTTCGACGTGATCGACCTGGGCGTCATGGTGCCGTGGCAGGACATTATCAGGGCCGCGAACGAGAATGACGCCGACATGATCGGCCTGTCGGGCCTCATCACCCCCTCGCTGGACGAGATGGTGACGGTCGCAGCGGAAATGCAGCGGGCGGAAATGACCATGCCGCTGCTGATCGGCGGCGCGACGACATCGCGGGTGCATACCGCGCTGCGCATCGATCCCGCGTTCAAGGGGCCGGTGGTCCATGTGCTGGACGCCAGCCGGGCGGTGGGCGTGGCGACGGCGCTGGTGTCCGAGACGCAGAAGGATGATTTCGTCGCCCGGACCAAGGACGATTACGACCATGTCCGCAAGGCGCGAGAGGGCAAGGGCCAGAGCAAGCTGCTCGACATCGAGGAAGCGCGGGCCAACGCCTTCGAGATCGATGAGAGCCTGAAACCCGGCAAGCCCCGCCTGCCTGGCGTCCATCGCTTCCCGGACTGGGACTTGAAGGATCTGCGCCACTATATCGACTGGACGCCCTTCTTCCGCGCCTGGGAACTGGCGGGCAATTATCCTGCGATCCTGGACGACGAGGTGGTCGGCGAAAGCGCGACCAGCCTGTTCAACGACGCGCAGGCGATGCTGGACCGCATCGTCGATGAAAAATGGCTGACGGCGCGGGGCGTGGCGGGCCTGTGGCCCTGCCGCCGGGAGGGCGACGACATCATCGTCCATGTCGAGGATGAAAAGCATGTCACCCTGCCGATGCTGCGCCAGCAGATCGCCAAGCGGGAGGGCAGGGCGAATATGTGCCTGGCCGACTTCATCAGCCATGACGGCGACTGGATGGGCGGTTTCGCCGTGTCGATCCACGGCATCGAGCCGCATCTGGCCCGCTTCAAGAACGCCATCGACGATTATTCGGACATATTGCTCAAGGCGCTGGCCGACCGCCTGGCCGAAGCCTTCGCCGAGCGGCTGCACCATTATGTCCGCACCGCGCTATGGGGCTATGCGGAGGGCGAGCAGCTCACCAACGAAGCGCTGATCAAGGAACAATATCGCGGCATCCGCCCGGCGCCGGGCTATCCCGCCTGTCCGGAACATAGCCTGAAACCGCTGCTGTTCGACATGCTGGACGCGCATCACGCGACCGGGATTTCGTTGACGGAGAGCTTCGCGATGCTGCCGACGGCGGCGGTCAGCGGCTTCTATTTCGGGCACCCGCAGGCCGAATATTTCGGCGTGGCGCGGATCGGGCGCGACCAGTTGGAGGATTATGCCCGGCGGCGCGGGGTCGACATGGAAACGGCGGAACGCTGGCTGCGGCCCAATCTGGACTGAACCCTGGCCTTATGAACACCGTGCTCCTGCGGAGGCAGGAGCCCAGTTCAGACGGTTCGATGATAGACGGACGGCGGAACGGGGTTCCTGCCTTCGCAGGAACGCTAGGTGCTTGCGCCTAACGCGCCTCGTGGTTCGCCGCGACCGCCTTCGCCACCGCCTGCATCAACTGCCAGCGCGTGGGGATCGGCTCGGTGGTGCTGCCGATCATCACCGCCACCGCATAGCTGGTGCCGTCCGGCGCGGTCATGATGCCGATGTCGTTGAACCCGGTCGACCGCGCGCCCAGTTCCTGCCCCGTGCCGGTCTTGTGCAGATAATGCCAGCCCGCCGGCACGCCGCCCTTGATCCGTTGCGGCCCGGTCTTCGCCTCGCTCATGATCGACATCAGCAGTTGCGACGACGCGGGCGAGAGCATGTCGTTCTGCTTCAACTTCGCCAGCGCCTGCACGATGGAGGAGGGCGCGGCCCCGTCCGGCGGGCTGGCGAGATAATTGTCCAGCGCCTTCTGCCGCACCGCCATGGGCAGCCTGGCCCGCGCTGCGTAGAAATTGCGGCCGATGGAATAATCCTGCCGCCATTCCAGCCCCGCCGTGGTGGATTGCAGCAGCCGCTCGCCGGGGCCGAAGCGGATATCCTTGATGTAGCGACGCGCCAGATAGCCGCGCACCGCGTCCGGCCCGCCGACGGCGCGCAGCAGCGCGTCGTTGGCGGTATTGTCGCTCTGCGTCATGGCGCGGCGCATCAGGTCGGAATAGGTGGTCGTCCAGCCCGAATTGCCCACCAGCGCGGCGGTCGGCTGGTGGAACAGGGTCAGGTCCTTCTTCGTTATGGTGGTGCTGTCGCTCAGACGGATCTTGCCCCGGTCCACCGCGTCCAGGAAGGTCATCGACACCCACAATTTCGACACGCTCTGCTGCGGGAAGAGCAGATTACCGTTCCACGCGACCGTCCAGTCGCTGCCGATGCGGCGCACGGCGATGCCGACCTTGCCGTTGAAGCTTTGCCCCAGATTGCGGACCACGCTGACCAGTCCGGGCGGCGGCGTTTCCCGCTGGTCGACCTTCAGCGCCTCGAAGGGCTTGGGCGGATTGGCGACCGGCTTGATCGGGAAGGTCGCGGTGGAGGGCTGCGGCCGCTGCTGGACCGCCGCATAGGGTTGCTGCGGCGCGCTGACGCAGGCCGAAAGCGCCGCCATCAACAGCACGGGACGGCCCCAGCCGCCCCTGCCGCCATTCGGGCCGCCGCCATTTGGACGCCCGCCGCGCCCTTCCTTGGAAATGATCATCGAAATCCCCGCACTCTCCTTGTCCATTAGGGTTCAGACCCGCGACGGGTGACAAGAATCATGCGACGAACGATTCCACAAATGCGATGTAAGGAGGCTGAACGGGACATGCCTTAACTCAGTTGAGGTTCAGGCGAAGGCCTGCAAGAAAGCGCCCATGATGAACCGGCGAACCATGATGCAGGGCGCGGCGGCGCTGATCGCTGGCGGCATGCTGCCCGCGAAGGGCTGGGCGGCGCCCTTCACCTCCCGCCGGATCGCGGTGACGGCGCGGGGGGCCGGGCGCGACGTCGTGCTGATCGCCGGACTGGCGAGCGGGCCGGGGCTGTGGAACGGGGTGGTCGGCGCGCTGCCCGGCTATCGCTGGCATCTGGTTCATGTGCGGGGTTTCGCGGGCCTGCCCGCCGACGCCAACGCCAGCGGCCCGCTGGTCCAGCCGCTGGCGGACGAGATCGCCCGCTATATCGCGGCGGCGGGGCTGGACCGGCCCGCCATCGTCGGCCACAGCATGGGCGGCACGCTGGCGATGATGCTGGGATTGAAGGGGCTGGCCGGGCGGCTGATGGTGGTCGACATGCTGCCCGAAGGGGCGGCGATGGTCGGCGGCACGGCGCAGGGGCTGGGCTTCCTGGCCGACCAGCTAGGCCAATATTTCACGGGGACCAGGGCGGGACGCGCCTATCTGGCGCAGATGCTGGCGGAAATGCCGGGGGCCAGGGGCAGCGACCCGGACGTCATCGCCAATGCGTTGCGCGACCTCGCCAATGTCGACCTCGGCCCGCAACTGGCGCGGCTGACCGCGCCGATGGAGGTGGTCTATGCCGTGGGCGGCGACGCGAAGCAGGCGGGCGAGATCGGCCGCACCTTCCGCACGGCCTATGCCGCCAAGCGCGGCGTGCGGCTGGTGCCCATCGGTCCCAGCGGCCATGTCGTCATGGCGGACCAGCCTGCGCGCTTCAACGCGGTGCTGGGCGATTTTCTGAGGACGGTTTGACGCCGATCAAAGCGGGGGCGGCATGGCCCGCCCATAAGGATCGCGGCGCTTGCAGCGTCACTCCTCTTCCTCATGGCGCAGCGCGATGGACCGCTGCGCCACCTTTTTTCGTGCATTAGGTTGATACAGCCTAGGACCAGTCGACATTCAGTTCAGGGCGAGCCGAAAATGGTAGTTTTTCGTGACCCGGAGCGCAGCGTACTTAAAGTACGTGAGCACCGGAAGCACGGAAAACTGCCATTTGCAGGCCGCCATGGGCTGAATGTCGACTGGTCCTAAGGCGCCAGCACGGTATCCACCGCCTGCGGCAGCATGTCGGGATAGTCGAGCGTATAGTGAAGCCCCCGGCTCTCCTTGCGATGCAACGCCGAACGCACGACCAGCCGCGCCACCTCCAGCAGGTTGCGCAATTCGATCAGGTCGGGCGTCACGCGGAAATGGCCGTAATATTCGTCCACTTCCTTTGCCAGCAGGTCGATGCGATGCTGGGCGCGCTCCAGCCGCTTGGTGGTGCGGACGATGCCGACATAGTCCCACATGAAGCGGCGGATTTCCTTCCAGTTATGCTGGACGATGACCTCTTCGTCGGAATTGGTGACGCGGCTTTCGTCCCACGGGCGGACCGGCGGCGGCGCGGGCAGTTCGTCCCAATGGGCGCGGATATGCCGGGCGGCGGCCTCCCCGAAGACGAAACATTCCAGCAGCGAATTGGACGCGAGGCGATTTGCTCCGTGCAGCCCGCTCTCGGTCACTTCCCCTGCCGCGTAGAGGCCCGGCAGGTCGGTGCGCCCGTCCAGGTCGATCACCACCCCGCCGCAGGTATAATGCTGCGCCGGGACGACCGGGATCGGTTCCTTCGTGATGTCGATGTCCAGGTCCAGCAGGCGCGCATAGATGGTCGGAAAATGCGTGCGCACGAATTCCGGCGGCTTGTGGCTGATATCCAGATGGACATAGTCCAGGCCCAGCCGCTTGATCTCATGGTCGATGGCGCGGGCCACCACGTCGCGGGGGGCCAACTCGGCGCGCTTGTCGAAGCGGGGCATGAACCGCTCCCCGCCGCCGGGCACGCCGGGGGGCAGCTTCAGATGCCCGCCCTCGCCGCGCACGGCCTCGGTGATCAGGAAATTCTTGACCTCCAGATTGTAGAGGCAGGTCGGGTGAAACTGGTTCATCTCCATGTTGGAGACGCGGCATCCCGCGCGCCAGGCCATGGCGATGCCGTCCCCGGTCGCGCCCCTGGGCGCCGTGGAGAAAAGATAGGTCCGCCCCGCGCCCCCGGTGCAGAGGATCGTCGCCCTGCCCAATATGGCGTCCACATGCCCGCTCTGCTTGTTGAAGGCGTAGACGCCCCAGACATGGCCGTCGCCCGAATAGCGCTCTCCATGGCGGCTGGTGATCAGGTCGACGGCGATCCGGTCCTCCAGCAGGGTGATGTTGGGATTGGCGCGGGCCGCCTTCAGCAGCGCGACCTGCACGGCATGGCCGGTGGCGTCGTCGACATGGACGATGCGGCGGTGGCTGTGGCCGCCCTCGCGGGTCAGGTGCCAGCGCTCCCCGAATTCCTCGCCCCCGTTAAAGGGCACGCCCAGTTCCGCCAGCCGCTCGATGGCGGCGGGGGCTTCGGAAACGACGAATTCGACGGTGCTGCGGTCGTTCAACCCCGCGCCCGCGACCATCGTGTCCTCGATATGCGCCTCGAAACTGTCCCCGGCGTCGAGCACGGCGGCGATGCCGCCCTGCGCCCAGTTGGTGGATCCGCCGTCCAGCGCCCCCTTGGCCAGCACCACGACCTTGCGGTCCTGCGCCAGGTTGATGGCGGCCGTCAGCCCCGCCGCGCCGGAACCGATGATGACGACGTCATAGGTGGTAGTGGGCATCTTATACCTTACTCCCCTCCCGCTGGCGGGAGGGGCTGGGGGTGGGCTTGCGCAAGCGTCGCCTGAACATGCGATACGACGCCTTCGAGATTTTCCATCACATCGGCATTTGAAAAGCGCAAGATTCGATAGCCCCGGGAACGGCAGTAATCGTCTCGCCTCGAATCATATTGCACGCTGTGATCGTGGCTTTCGCCGTCCAGCTCGATCATGAGCCTGAGTTCACGGCACAGGAAGTCCGCGAAATAGGGGCCGATCGGCATCTGGCGGCTGAACTTGAAGCCCAGCTTTCGGCCGCGAAGTTGTTGCCATAACAGCCGTTCTGCTATCGGGGCGGCGTTGCGCAGTTCTTTTGCGCGAGCGGTAGCGCGTGGTTTGAAAGGTTGCGCAAGCCCACCCCCTAACCCCCTCCCGCTTGCGGGAGGGGGAACATCTTGGCTCTCCCTCACGCCGCCGCGGTCAGGTTCAGGAACACATCCTCCAGGTCCGGGTCGCGCGTCACCACGTCGACGATGGAAAGCCCGCTCGCCTGCACGGCGCTCAGCACCTGCCCGGCATTGGCGCGGTTCTTCATATAGGTGATGGTCAGCGTGCGCTCGTCGGACAGTTCGACCTTCTCGAAACAGGGGTCGGCGGGCGGCGTCGCGATGTCGCGGTCCACCGTCACCTGCACCACCTTCTCCTGCGCCATGGCGATCAGTTCGCGGGTCGGCTTGTCGGTGATCACCTTGCCATGGTTGATGATGCCGATGCGGTCGCACAGCTCCTCGGCTTCCTCCAGATAGTGGGTCGTCAGCACGATGGTCACGCCCTGCCGGTTCAATTCCCGCACATAGGCCCAAAGCTGTTGCCGAAGTTGCACGTCGACGCCGGCGGTCGGCTCGTCCAGCACCAGGATCGGCGGCGAATGCACCATCGCCTTCGCCACCAGCAACCGGCGCTTCATGCCCCCCGACAGGGTGCGGGCATAGGCGTCCGCCTTGTCCTCCAGATGCACGGCGCGCAGCAATTCCATCGACCGGCGGCGGTCCTTCGGCACGCCATAATAGCCCGCCTGATTCTCCAGCGTCTCGAACGGGGTGAAGAAGGGATCGAAGACGATCTCCTGCGGCACGATGCCGATGCTGTTCTTGGCGTTGCGGGGATTCTGGTCGATGTCGAAGCCCCATATCCTGGCGCTGCCGCTGGTCTTGTTGACCAGCCCGGCCAGGATGTTGATCGTGGTAGACTTGCCTGCGCCGTTCGGCCCCAGCAGGCCGTAAATCTGCCCTCGCGGGATCGAGAGGCTGATATTGTCGAGCGCGCGCTTGCCGCCCTTATAGACCTTGGAAAGATTGGTGATCTCGATGGCGGCTTGCGGGGCGGGGGAGGGGAAAGTGTCGGTCATGGCTGCCTATCTGGTGCGAAACAGCAGAAAATCAAAGCTGCGTGCTCCTGCGAAGGCAGGAGCCTAGATCAAACATCGGAACTAGGCTCCTGCCTTCGCAGGAGCACGGCAGGCTGTAAAGCCAAGGCGTCCTCTAAAATTCGTCGGCGGCGTTCAGCAGGGCGGTGAGCTTCCTCGGCGCCACCTCCCGCCAGCTACGATGCAGCCGCTCGCCGATCTGGTCCCAGTCCGTATCCCCCAGGTCGATCCGGATGCCCACCCAGCCGTCCCCGAAATAGGCGGGCCGGTAATAGCGCGCCGGATCGCTTTCGATCAGCATCGCCTGCTCTTCGGGCGCGGTGGTCTTGACGAGGATGGCGATCACCCCGCCGCCATGACGGTCCTGCGTGAAATAAGCGAATTTCTTGCCCTTCTCGATCCCGAAGCAGGGCATGCCGTGCGACGTCACCTCATCCACCTGCGGCAGGGCCAGGGCGCGCTCGCGGACCTTGTTCAGCAGCCATTCGGGCTGCCGCTCGCGAGTCACGAAATCGGCCAGCGTGCGGGAATAAAGCTGATGCTCGGCGATCAGGATGCGCGCCGCCAGGCTGTCGGCGGTGTCGCCGGGCAGGATCGCGACTTCGGTCTGGCCCAGCACCGGCCCATCGTCCAGTTCGGCGGTGACGATATGGACGGAGCAGCCCGCATGGGAATCGCCCGCGTCCAGCGCCTTCTGGTGGGTGTCCAGACCCTTATATTTGGGCAGCAGGCTGGGATGGATGTTGAGCATCCGCCCCTCCCACCCCGCGACGAACTCCGGCGAGAGCAGGCGCATATAGCCCGCCAGCGCCACATATTCCGCGCCCGCCCTGCGCAGTTCCGCGTCGATGACGGCGTCGAACGCGGCGCGCTTCATCCCCTTGTGGCTCTGCCCGAAGGTGGCGACGCCCTCGGCGGCGGCCAGCGCCAGGCCGGGCGCTTCGGGATCGTTGGCCGCGACCAGCACGATCTCATAGGGGCAGGACGGATGCCTGGCGGCATAAAGCAAGGCCGCCATGTTCGAACCGCGCCCGGAAATCAGAACGCCGACCTTTGCCTTCACTTACCCAGTCTCCGTTCGGTTCGAGCGAAGTCGAGAACCCTGTGACGCCGTTTCTCGACTTCGCTCGAAACGAACGGGCTTGTATGACTCACCCCAGATGCGTCGCGGTCCAGTCCGCCTTGGCGCTCCATGTTTCCTGCGATCCCCTGACCGTGCAGCCCTTCTCGCCCGCTTCCACGGCGCCGATGCGAACCACCGTCTCGCCCGCCGCTTCCAGTTCGGCGGCCACGGCGTCCGCGCCATCCGCATCCACCGCCAGCACCATGCCGACGCCGCAGTTGAAGGTGCGCGCCATCTCTTCCGGCTCGATATTCCCTTGCGCCTGCAGGAAGGCCATCAGCCGCGGCTGTTCCCAGCCATCGGCATCGACCACCGCATGGGTTCCTTCGGGCAGCACGCGCGGAATATTCTCCAGCAGGCCGCCGCCGGTGATATGGGCCAGCGCATGGATCTTCCCCGCCCGCACCAGCGGCAGCAGCGACTTCACGTAAATCCGCGTCGGCGCCATCAGCGCGTCGATCAGCAGCACTTCATTGTCGAAGATCGCCGGACGGTTGAGCTTCCAGCCCTTGTCGGCGGCCAGGCGGCGCACCAGCGAAAAGCCGTTGCTGTGCACCCCCGACGAAGCAAGGCCCAGCAGCACGTCCCCCACCTTCACCCGGTTGCCGGTCAGCGCCTGGGACCGCTCCACCGCGCCCACGCAGAAGCCCGCCAGATCATAGTCGCCCGGCCCGTACATGCCCGGCATCTCGGCGGTCTCGCCGCCGATCAGCGCGCAACCCGCCTGCCTGCACCCTTCGGCGATGCCCGCGATCACCCGCTCGGCGACGCCGCTCTCCAGCTTGCCGGTGGCGTAATAGTCCAGGAAGAAGAGCGGCTCGGCCCCCTGCACGATCAGGTCGTTGGCGCACATGGCGACTAGGTCGATGCCTACGCCGTCATGGGCGTCATGATCGATGGCTAGTTTCAGCTTGGTGCCCACGCCGTCATTGGCCGCGACCAGCAGCGGATCGTCATAACCCGCCGCCTTCAGGTCGAAGAAACCGCCAAAGCCGCCCAGTTCCGCGTCGGCGCCGGGGCGGCGGGTGGCCTTGGCCAGCGGGGCGATGGCGCGGACCAGCGCATTGCCTGCGGCGATGTCGACGCCAGCCTTGGCGTAGCTGTAGGATTCGGTGTCGCTCATGCTGAGCGCCACTAGAGCAATGTACAGGAAAACGGAACGGGAAATGGGTTGCCGCTTGGCAGGGCAGGCAAATCCCGCCAAAAGGACGCGCGTGAGCCTGCCCATTGTCCTTCGCGGCCTGTCCTTTCGGCCTCTGAACCTGATTCGCGTGATGTCGCGGCCCTTCCAGATTCTGGGCGCCATTGCGCTCGGCCTCGCGGCGGCGGCCCTGTTCGCGCAGATGGAGGGGGAGCGCGGCGTTCCGCCCATCGCCAGCGGCGGCGATTTTCAGGTCAGCCATGTGAAGGTCGACGTCTTCGCCAAGGATGCGTTCAGCGCCCGGCAGGCGGGCTGGCGGCTGGCGCAGCGGCGGGCGTGGCAGATGCTCTGGACCCGCACCCATGGCGGAACCGGCGCGCCGGGCCTGACCGATTCGCAGCTTGAAGGCATGATCTCCGGCATAGAGATCGAATATGAGCAGGCCGGGCCGAACCGCTATGTCGCGACGCTGGGCGTCATGTTCGACCGGGCGCGCACCGGGCAGGTGCTGGGCGTCACCGGCAGCAATGTCGTGCATTCGCCGCCCTTGTTGGTGATCCCGGTCCTGTGGGACGGCGGTTCGGCCGTGTCCTATGAACGGATCAATGAGTGGCAGAAGGCGTGGGCGCGCTTCCGCACCGGGGACAGCGCCATCGACTATGTGCGCGTGGCCGGGTCGATCGCCGATCCGATCCTGCTGAACGCCGGACAGACCGGACGGCGCGGGCGGCTGTGGTGGCGGGTGCTGCTCGACCAATATGGCGCGGCGGACGTGGTGATCCCCATCGCCCGGCTCGACCGCCAATATCCCGGCGGCCCCGTGACCGGCACCTTCACCGCCCGCTATGGCCCCGACAATTTCCTGATCGGCAGCTTTTCCCTGCGCGCCTCCAGCGACAGCGCGATCCCGCAGATGATGGACCAGGCGGCGCAGCGGATCGACCAGCTCTACACCCAGGCGCTCAGCGACGGCCGCCTGCGCCCCGATCCGTCGCTCATCATCGAGGAGCCGGTCGATCCCGACGCGCTGGCCATCGAAAACGCCGCCGACCTGCCCGTGGAGATGCTGGACGCGCCGCCGCCCGCCGCCGCGACCGGCAGCTTCGCGATCCAGTTCGACACGCCCGACGTTGGATCGGTGGCGCAGGGGGAGGCGGCGCTGCGCTCCATCCCCGGCGTCCGCTCCGCCGCGACCAGCAGCCTGGCGCTGGGCGGCACGTCGGTCATGCAGGTCAGCTTCGACGGCACGGTCGACGCGCTGCGCGCCGCGCTGACGGCGAGGGGCTATGGCGTGGCGGTGTCCGGCAACACGCTGCGCATCCGCCGCGCCGCCGCCGGAGCCGCTCCGGCGCAATGAGACAGATCAGCCTGCCGTTCGACCGGCCGGATCATGCGACCGCCGACGAATTTCTGGTCAGCGACGCCAACCGCATCGCCGTTCGCCATCTGGAGAACTGGCGGAACTGGCCGCTGGCGGTCAGCGTGCTGAGCGGCCCGCCCTTGTCCGGCCGTTCGACATTGGGCCGCCATTTCGCCGCGCAGAGCGGCGGCACGGTGATCGACGACGCGCAGCGGCAGGACGAGCGGACCCTGTTCAACGCCTGGAATGACGCGCAGACGGCGCAGCGCCCCTTGCTGCTGATGGCCGACGCGCCGCCCGCGATCTGGCAGGTGGCCTTGCCCGACCTGCGTTCCCGGCTCGCCGCCGCGCCGCATGTCGCGCTGGAGGAACCGGACGAGGCGCTGGCGCGCGCCCTGATCGAACGTTCCCTGTCCTCGGCCGGGGCCAGCTATGCCGCCGACCTGCCCGAATGGCTGCTGCGCCGCATCGAGCGCAGCTATGCCGCCATCACGGCGGCGACGCGCCTGCTGGATGAGGCCGCATTGTCATCGGGACGCAAGATTTCTACCGCTATGGCGAAACATGTCCTGCAAGGCGCGGGATTTTTGCCTATAGTCCCGGACTGACCCGGTTCTGAAAATGATGAGAGACATGTGGCCGAAGCCGACCCCTCCGCCAGCCTGACGCTGCCCGGCGACCGCTATTTCAACCGGGAACTGTCCTGGCTGGCGTTCAACCAGCGCGTGCTGGAGGAGGCGATGAACCGCGCCCATCCGCTGCTGGAACGGCTGCGCTTCCTGTCCATCTCCGGCGCCAATCTGGACGAATTCTTCTCCGTCCGCGTGGCGGGCCTGAAGGGGCAGCAGTTGCAGGATGTCGACATGCGCTCCGCCGACGGGCTGACCCCCGCGCAGCAGCTTGCCGCCATCACGGAGGAGACGGCCCGGCTGATGGGCGCGCAGCAGAAGGTGTGGGGCGCGCTGCACGGCGAACTGGGGCGGGTGGGGATAGAGGTGATCGGCCCTTCGACCCCGCTGGACGCAAGCTGCGAAAACTGGCTGCGCGACCATTTCCTGACCCAGATCTTCCCCATCCTGACGCCCCAGGCGCTGGACCCGGCGCATCCCTTCCCCTTCATCCCCAATCAGGGGCTGTCCATCGTCTTCGACCTGGAACGGCTGTCGGACAAGGAATCGATCCGCGAACTGGTGATGATCCCCTCCTCGCTCGCCCGCTTCGTGCGCATGCCGGGGGACATAGCGCGCTACATGGCGCTGGAGGCGGTGATCCGGCGCTTCTCCGCCGATCTCTTCCCCGGCTACCGCGTCCGCAACAGCGGCGTGTTCCGCATCATCCGCGACAGCGACATCGAAATAGAGGAAGAGGCGGAGGATCTGGTCCGCTATTTCCGCAGCGCCATCAAGCGCCGCCGCCGCGGCCGCGTGATCCGCATGGAGATAGAGGAGCGCATCCCCGAACCCGTCGAGGAGATGTTGCAGGACATGCTCCAGGGCCATGAGGCGATCATCGCGGAGGTGGAGGGCTTCGTCGGCATCGGCGACCTCAGCGGCATCGTCGAGGAGGACCGGCCGGACCTGAAGTTCGAACCCTATGCCCCCCGCTTCCCCGAACGCATCCGCGAATATGGCGGCGATTGCTTCGCCGCGATCCGGGCGAAGGACATCGTCGTCCACCATCCCTATGAGGCGTTCGACGTGGTGGTCTCCTTCCTGAAACAGGCGGCCTCCGACCCCGATGTCGTCGCGATCAAGCAGACGCTCTACCGCGCCGGCAAGCAGTCCGCGATCATCCGCGCCCTGATCGACGCGGCGGAGGCGGGCAAGTCCGTGACCGCCGTAGTGGAGTTGAAGGCCCGCTTCGACGAGGAGCAGAACCTGATGTGGGCCGACGCGCTGGAACGCGCGGGCGTGCAGGTGGTCTACGGCTTCATCGACTGGAAGACCCATGCGAAGGTGTCGATGGTCGTCCGGCGGGAGGGGGAGCAGTTCCGCACCTACTGCCATTTCGGCACCGGCAACTATCATCCGGTGACGGCGCGCATCTACACCGACCTCAGCTTCTTCACCGCCGACCCCGCCTATGGCCGCGACGCTGCGGCGCTGTTCAACTACATCACCGGCTATGTCGAGCCGCAGCGGCTGGAAAAGCTGGTCATGTCGCCCCGCGACCTGCGCGACCGGCTGTGCAATCTGATCGATGCGGAGATCGAGCATGTCCGCGCCGGGCGGCCCGGAACCATCTGGGCGAAGATGAATTCGCTGGTCGATCCGGCGATCATGGAAAAACTCTATGCGGCCAGCAATGCGGGGGTTCAGATCGACCTCATCGTGCGCGGCATATGCTGCCTGCGGCCGGGGGTGCCGGGCATGTCGGACAATATCCGGGTGAAGTCGGTCGTCGGCCGCTTCCTGGAACATAGCCGCATCACCGTCTTCGGCAACGGCAAGGCGCTGCCCAACAACGGCGCGAAAGTCTATATCAGTTCGGCCGACTGGATGCCGCGCAACTTCGACCGGCGCGTCGAGTTCCTGGCCCCGGTCGAAAACCCCACCGTGCACGACCAGATATTGGACCAGGTGATGGTCGCGAACCTGATCGACACCGAACAAAGCTGGGTGCTGGACAGCGAGGGCCATTACAGCCGGGTGGAGGCGACCGACCGGCCGTTCAACCTGCACCGCTATTTCATGACCAACCCGTCGCTGTCGGGCCGCGGCGCGTCGCTGGACAGCGTGGCGGTGCCGACGCTGCGCCTGCGCGGGCGGGCCTGACGCGCATGAATTCCATGCTGAGCCAGGTCCGGGCGATCGCGCCGGGCATGGCGACCTCGCCCCAACAGGCGAAGGCGCGCACGGCGATCATCGACATCGGCTCCAACAGCGTGCGCCTGGTCGTCTATGACGGGCCGCGCCGCATCCCCTTCATCCTCTTCAACGAAAAGGTGATGGCCGGGCTGGGCGCATCGCTGGGCAGGACCGGCCGGATCGAGCCGGAGGCGATGGAGCGCGGCCTGCGCGCCGCCGGCCGATTCGCCCATCTCTGCCGCGAGATGGAGGTGCAGGAGGTGCGCTGCGTCGCCACCGCCGCCGTCCGGGACGCGGAAAATGGCGACGAATTCATCCGCCGCGCCAGGGAGATGGGGCTGGAGGTCGAACTGCTGACCGGCGGGCAGGAGGCGGTGGCCGCGGCCCATGGCGTGCTGTCGGGCATTCCCGGCGCGGACGGCATCGTCGGCGACCTGGGCGGCGGCAGCCTGGAACTGGCCCGCATCCGCGACGGCGCGGTGCATGAGACGATATCGCTGCCGCTGGGCGTGCTGCGCCTGCCGCAGATCCGCGCCAAGGGTCCGGCGGTGCTGGAACGGATGGTCCGGAAGATGCTGGCGAAGGCGGGCTGGGACGCGCCTGCGGACCTGCCCTTCTACCTGGTCGGCGGGTCGTGGCGCGCATTGGCCCGGTTCGACATGGAACTGACCCGGTTCCCGCTGCCGGTCGTCCACCAATATGAAATGCCCGCCACCCGCGCCGAACAGTTGACGCGCATCGTGTCCCATGTCGGCAAGGCGCGGTTCAAGGATATTCCCCAGATCACCGGATCGCGGGTGCCCACCCTGCCGGACGCGGCGGCGCTGCTGTCGGTGATCGTCCGCCAGTTGAAGTCGAGCAGGCTGGTGGTCTCGGCCTATGGCCTGCGCGAAGGCCTGCTGTTCGGCGACCTGCCGCCGGACATCCGGGCGCACGACCCGCTGCTGGTCGCGGCGGAGGCGGAGGGGGAGGCGCAGGCCCGCTTCACCGGCCATGGCGACATGATCGAACGCTGGATCGCGCCGCTGTTCCTGGATGACGGCGACGCCTGGCGCCGCATCCGCCGCGCCGCCTGCCTGCTGGCCGATGTTGGCTGGCGCGCCAACCCTGATTTCCGGTCCGAACGGGGCGTGGAGATCGCGCTGCACAGCAATTGGGTGGGCATCAACGCCGCAGAGCGCGCCATGCTGGCGCAGGCGCTGCACAGCAATTTCGGCGGCGGCCTGTCCACCCCGCCCGGCATCGAACGCCTCGCCCCGCCCGAAGCGCTGCGGCGCGCGACCCTATGGGGTCTGGCGATCAGGCTGGGGCAAAGGCTGTCCGGCGGGGTGGAGGGGCCTTTGCTGGCGTCCCGGCTGGGGATGGAGGGCAATGTGCTCGAACTGCGGTTGCGGAGCGTGGATGCCGACCTTTTCGGGGAAGCGGTCGAGCGGCGGCAGCGGCAATTGGCCCAGGCCATGGGCGTGAAGCACCGGCTGGCCTGGTAGGCCGATGCCCCGGCTGAAACGGGGCATCGGCTGCTGGCGCCTCAGCTCCGGACGTCCTGCTCCGTCACGGGGGCGATCTTGATTTCGACGCGGCGGTTGGACGCCTTGCCCTCCGCCGTGGCGTTGGATGCGATCGGCTGGGTTTCGCCGAAGCCGCGGGTGGCGATGCGCGCCGACTGGACGCCGTGGGTCGTCAGATAATCGCCCACCGCCTGGGCGCGCCGTTCCGACAGCGCCTGGTTATAGGTGTCGGTGCCGTCGCTGTCGGTGTGGCCGTACACGTCGATATAGGTCTTGGGATATTGCGCCAGCACCGAAGCGACGTCGTTCAGCGTCGGCTGGAATTGCGGCTGCACGGCGGAACTGTCGGTGGCGAAGGTGATGCCCGACGGCATGCGCAGCACCAGATTGTCGCCGTCGCGGATCACGTCCACGCCGCTGCCGGCGGTTTCCTCCCGCAATTTGCGTTCCTGCGCGTCCATATAGGCGCCGATGCCCGCGCCCGCGACCGCGCCGATGCCCGCGCCCAATATCTTTTCGGTGCGGTCATGCCGGCCGCCGACCAGGTCGCCCAGCAGATAGCCGCCCAGCGCGCCGCCGATGCCGCCGATCGCGGCCTTCGAAATGGTGCGGTTGCCGGTGTTGGGATCGGTGGTGCAGGCCGTGGTCGCCAGCATGGCGGCCAGGCCGGTCGCGCCGACGATGCGATGAAAATTCCGCATGGATATGTTTCCCTTTCTCGTGCGCCCGAACGGATCGGATGCACCCCCAATGGTTGAGACGGGGCCTTTGTTCCACAAGCGAACTGAACTGCACATGATGCGACGGTTGTGAAATTGACAGAATCAAGGCTATAGGTGGCCGCCGACCGCCATGGCCAATATCCCCCCGCACGCTCCGACGCCCTTTCCCTGGGTCGACCTCGTCATCATCCTGGCGCTGGTCGCGCTGAACGGCCTGTTCGCCATGTCGGAACTGGCCATCGTCTCCGCCCGCAGGCCGCGCCTCCAGGCGATGGAGAAGGCCGGGCGGCGCGGGGCGCGCTCCGCGCTGGCGGCGGCGAGCGATCCCGGCAAGTTCCTTTCCACCGTGCAGATCGGCATCACCCTGATCGGCATCGTCGCGGGCGCCTATTCCGGGGCCAGCCTGGGCGGGCCGACCGGCGAGCGATTGCAGATGCTGGGCCTGTCGCCCAACGCCGCGCAAAATGCCGGTTTCGCGCTGGTGATCGGCCTTACCACCTATGCCTCGCTGATCGTCGGCGAACTGGTGCCCAAGCAGTTCGCCCTGCGCGCTCCGGAACCGATCGCGGTGCTGGTCGCCGGGCCGATGCTGTGGCTGGCGAAGCTGACCGCGCCCATCGTCTGGCTGCTGGACGGGTCCAGCGCCCTTATCTTCCGCCTGCTGCGAATGACCCGCGAATCGGAACAGCATGTGACGGCGGAGGAACTGCACCTGATCGTCGCCGAAGCCAGCAGGTCCGGCGTGATCGAGGAGAGCGAGCGGGCCATCATCTCCGGCGTCGTCCGCCTGGCCGACCGTCCGGTGCGCGAGGTGATGACCCAGCGCATGGACGTGGACTGGATCGACATCCACGCCGATGAGGATGCGATTCGCGCCAAGCTGCTCGACACGCCGCACACGCGCCTGCCGGTGGGCCGGGGCACGGTGGAGGACATCATAGGCGTCGTGCAGGCGCGCGACATCATGACGGCGCTGTTCCGGGGCGAGGGGCTGAACCTCGAAACCCTGATGCGCAAGGTGGAGGTGGTGCCCGACCAGGTCGACGCCATGGACGCGCTGGAGGTGCTGCGCCGGGCCGAGGTGCCGATGGTCATGGTGCATGACGAATATGGCCATTTCGAAGGGATCGCGACGCCCGCCGACCTGCTGTCGGCCATTGCCGGCCATTTCGTGTCCGACCTGGACAGCGCGGACGAGCCTGAACTGGTCGAGCGGGAGGATGGCAGCCTGCTGGTGTCGGGGCAGATGCCGGTCGACCTGCTGGCGGACCGGATCGGCATCGACCTGCCGGAGGATCGCGACTATGCGACGGTCGCCGGCCATGCGCTGTGGCTGCTCAAGCGCTTGCCGGAGGTGGGCGATTTCATCGACGATCAGGGCTGGCGGTTCGAGATCGTGGACATGGACGGACGCAAGATCGACAAGCTGCTGATCGCGGAACGATAGCATGGACGGCGCTGCGCTGGACGCGGTGGAGGGATTGGCGCGGCGGGCGCTGGCGGGGTCGGGCGATCGGCTGCTGGCGATCGGGCTGTGCGGGGCGCAGGGCAGCGGCAAGTCGACGCTGGCGGCGGGATTGCGGCAAAGGCTGGAAAGCGGCGGGGTTCCCGTAGCGGTCCTTTCCATCGACGATCTGTATCTGACGCGGGCGGAGCGGGAGGCGATGGCGCGGTCGATCCATCCGCTGCTGCGCACCCGCGGCGTGCCGGGGACGCATGACGTGGCGCTGGGGCTGCGGGTGATCGACGCGCTGGAACGGGGAGAGGCGGCCTTGCTGCCGCGCTTCGACAAGGCGTCCGACGACCGCTTGCCGGAGGCGCGCTGGGAAAGGGCGGCTGCGGGGACGCGGCTGCTGCTGCTGGAGGGCTGGTGCGTCGGGGCGCTGCCGCAGGCGCCGGCGGCGCTGGCGGAGCCGGTCAATGCGCTGGAGCGGGAGGAGGATGCGGACGGCGTCTGGCGCGCTTTCGTGAATCGCGCGCTGGCGGAGGATTATCGGCCGCTGTTCGGGCGGCTGGACCGGCTGGTGCTGCTGGCCGCGCCCGGCTTCGGGATCGTCCGGCGCTGGCGGACGCAGCAGGAGCATGAACTGCGCAAGGAAAGGGGAGGCGGCATGTCGGATGCCGGGGTGGCGCGCTTCATCCAGCATTATGAGAGGCTGACGCGGCATATCCTGACGGAGATGCCGCGCCGGGCCGAACTGACGATCGCGCTGGACGAGATGCGCCGGGCGGTCGCGATTCGCGGCGGCTGACGGGCTGTTTCCGGGCAGTGCATGCCCGTCGCGCCGGACCCGATCCAGGCGACGGGATGGAGGAGGGCGCGGCCGGCAGGGACCGCGCCGTCAGTCCTTATTCGGCGGCGTTGGCGGCGGGCGCCTCTGCCGCGTTGGCGGAGGCATTGCCGCCCTCGGCAGCGGCATTGTCGCCGCCGGCTGCCGGGGCCGCATCGGCGGCGGGCAGCGGCAGGTTCGAACCCTGGGTGTTCAGCCAGGCGATCAGATTGGCGCGGTCGGCCGGGTTGCCCAGGCCCGCGAAGGTCATCTTGGTGCCGGGCGCGAATTCACGCGGGCTGGTCAGCCAGTGATCGAGATTCTCGAACGTCCAGTTGCCGCCCTTGCTCTTGAGCGCGTCGGAGAAGGCGAAGCCGCCCTTGCCCTGGCCGATCGGCTCGCCAACCGTGCCGTAGAGGTTGGGGCCGATGCCGTTGGCGCCGCCCTGGTTGATGGTGTGGCAGGCCGCGCACTTGGCGAAGACCTTTTCGCCCGCCGCGACGTCCGCGCTGGCGAGCAGGGTGTTGAGGCCGGGGCCGCTGGCCGCTCCGCCTTCGCCTTCCGCTTCGACGCCTTCGATGGCGTAGCCCATTTTCTCGGGCCGTTCCTCATGGAAGAATTTGGAACTGACGATGGCACCGCCCAGCGCGATGATACCCGCGAACAACGCCCAACCGGCAGCGGTGTTGAAACGATCGCCCATTCGCTCGAATTCCCCTGGATTTCTGTTCTGGCCGCTAGTGTCGCGTCCCCTCTAGCGCGCTGCCATAATGGCGCAAGCGCGAACGCGCAAGCGGGCTTGAACGGGATCGCGCACGCTTTTCATGGCTTTGCGGCCGGAGAGGATGCTTGCGCGGGCGCGATGAAGTGAATAAGCGCGCAGGCGCCCATGGAAAACTATCCCGCCCCCGCCCGCGACCTGGTCGCGGACCTCGCCGCGAAGGCCGCCGTCGATCCCGCTCGCGCCGTCGCCTTCCAGGGCGCGCCGGGCGCCAATTCGCACCTGGCCGCGCTGGATTATGCGCCCGATTGCGTGCCGCTGCCCTGCTTCGCGTTCGAGGATGCGATAGACGCCGTGCGGGAAGGGCGCGCGGCGCGGGCGATCATCCCGATCGAGAACAGCCTGCATGGCCGCGTCGCCGACATGCATTTCCTGCTGCCCGAATCCGGGCTGCACATCGTCGACGAATATTTCCTGCGCATCCGGCACTGCCTGATGGCTGCCGACACCGCGCCGGTGACGAGCGCGGTCAGCCACCCGCAGGCGCTGGGCCAGTGCCGCCATTATCTGCGCGAGCGCGGCATCCAGCCGGTCAGCTATGCCGACACGGCGGGCGCGGCGGCGCTGGTCGCGGAAACGAAGGTTCCCGGCGAAGCGGCCATCGCCCCCTATCTGGCGGCGGAACTCTATGGCCTGCGGCTGGTGGCGGAGAATATCGAGGATAGCGACGACAATATGACGCGCTTCCTGGTGCTCTCGCGAGAGCCGAAGATGCCGGCCGCGGGCGTCGGCCCGGTGATGACCACCTTCCTGTTCGAGGTGAAGAACATCCCGGCCGCCCTCTACAAGGCGATGGGCGGCTTCGCCACCAACGGCGTCAACATGACGAAGCTGGAAAGCTACCAGCGCGGGGCCAGCTTCGCGGCGACCGAATTCTTCTGCGACATAGAGGGAATGCCGGGCGATCCCGCGATAGACCGGGCGCTGGCGGAACTGGAATTCCACACCAAATGGGTGCGCATCCTCGGCAGCTATCGCCAGGCCCGCCCCCGCACTTAAAATCCGCGTCCCCGCACCTGAACGGCGCGTGACGGCGGGCGCGGGACTGCCTATGGTCGGCCCCATGTTCGCCGCGATCCTTCTGTCCGCCCTCGCCATGAGCCTGATCGTGGGCGCGCGCTACCTGCTGGCGAGCGGGGCCTTCGCGCTGGCCACCCGCCATCGCAGGCCGGGCCTCTATACCGGGCTGGACCGCCAGATCCGACGCGAAATCGCCTGGTCGCTGGCGTCCGCGCTGATCTATGGCGCGCCCGCGGGCATCGTCGCCTGGGGCTGGCAGGCGCATGGCTGGACGCTGGTCTATGCCGACGTCCATGCCTTTCCGCTCTGGTATCTGCCTTTGTCGGTGCTGCTCTACCTCGCCGCGCACGACACATGGTTCTACTGGACGCATCGGTGGATGCACCGGCCCCGGCCCTTCCGCATCGCCCATGCCGTGCATCATGCCAGCCGCCCGCCCACGGCCTGGGCCGCGATGAGCTTCCACCCCTGGGAGGCCGTTACCGGCGCTGTGGTGATCCCCGCGCTGGTCTTCCTGATCCCCATCCATGTCGGCGCGCTGGGCGTGGTGCTGACGATCATGACGGTGATGGGC
Organism: Sphingobium sp. TA15; assembly: GCF_037101235.1. NCBI lineage: Bacteria > Pseudomonadati > Pseudomonadota > Alphaproteobacteria > Sphingomonadales > Sphingobiaceae > Sphingobium > Sphingobium sp. TA15. The sequence goes on along the minus strand of NZ_AP025355.1, from coordinate 2,181,557 downwards.
GTCAGCAACCATATGGGGTGGGAGATGTTTCCGCGCCGGATGGTGCGGGGGCCTGCAGGCCGCTGGCTGATCACCGCGAGCCATCACCAGCGGCACCATGAACGATATGCGTGCAATTACGGCCTCTATTTCCGATTCTGGGACCGGCTGTGCGGCACCGACGCGGGATTGGGCAGCTTCAGGGAGGCGGCGTGAGAATCGGAACGGTCTTGTTGGTCGCGGCGGCGGCGATGGCGGTGGCCGCCGCCCCGCCGGACATGGGCCAGCCGCTCAGCATGGACGTGCAGGGCCTGCGCTCGGCCAGAGGCAATTTCCTGATCTGCGTCACGCGGCAGGCGGCCCATTTCCCCGATTGCAGCAAAGATCCGGAGGGACGGCATTTCACCCTGCCCGTAACCTCCGGCGCCGTCGCGCTCGGCCGGATGGAGCCGGGCACCTATGCCATCGCGATCATCCACGACGAAAACGGCAACGGAAAACTGGACACGTTCGCAGGCATCCCGCGCGAGGGCGTGGGCTTTTCCCGCAACCCCGCGATCCGCTTCGGCGCGCCCAGCTTCCGCTCGGCGCAATTCGCCGTGACGGGCGCGGCGGTGCGGCAGGACATAAAGGTCAAATATTTCCTCTGAGAAATGACCATCAGAGCCCCTCCCCTTTAGGTTCAAACGAGGCACGTGACTCGTTTGAAGGGTTGGGGTGGGGGCGCGCCCAACCATCCGACTTGGCCTGTAAGGCACGCCCCCACCCCTCAATCCCCTCCCCTTAAGGGGAGGGGAAGATCAAGCGCCCACCCTCCCTTGTTCCAATGGGGTGACGCCCCACATAAGGCGCTGTATGAGGGCGGCTTGAAAACCGCGTTTGCAGCAGGAGATGAGTGAAGTGGCGACCCTTGGACTGAGCGAGGCCGACAAGGCATCGGTGGAGGCTTTCCGCCGCGATGTGGTGGAGCCGTCGCGCAACCAGTTGGTGATCGTCGATTTCTGGGCCGAATGGTGCGGCCCCTGCAAGCAGCTTGCGCCCGTGATCGAGAAGGTGTGCGCCGACTATGCGGCCAAGGGCGTCAAGCTGGTCAAGATCAACGTCGATGAGGACAAGTTCATCGCCGCCCAGTTCCGCGTCCAGTCGATCCCCACCGTCTATGCCGTGTTCCAGGGCCAGCCTGTCGCCGACCTCAGCCAGGCGCGGACCGAGGGGCAGTTCAAGCAATATCTCGACCAGTTGCTGAGCCAGTTGCCGATCGAATCGGAGGAGAAGGCGCAGCTTGAGGAAATCGCGCCGCTGATCGCCATGGGCGAGGAGATGCTGGCGGGCGGAGAGCCGGAACGGGCGCTTTCCGTGTTCCAGCAGATTGCGCAGATGGTGCCGGACAATGCCGACGTCGCTTCGGGCGAGGCGCGGGCGCTGGTGGCGCTGGGGCGGCTGGACGAGGCGGAGGCGGCGCTGGCGGCCCTGCCCGCCGACGTGGCGAAGGACCAGGCGGTGGAGCGCGCCCGCGCCGCCATCGCGCTCGCCCGCGACGCGAAGCCGGTGGCCGACCTGTCGGGCATCGAGGCGAAAGTGGCTGCCGACGCGGACGATCATGAAGCCCGCTTCGAACTGGCGAACGGCCTGATGGCCAATGGCGACCGCGACGGCGCGGCCGAACAATTGCTGGAGATCGTGCGGCGCGACCGGGCGTGGAACGACGGCGCGGCGCGGGCGCAGCTCCTCAAGCTGTTCGAGGCGACGGGGCTGGAAGACCCCTGGGTCGCGGCCCAGCGGCGCAGGCTTTCGCAGATTCTCTTTTCCTGACCGGCGCTGCGGCATGGCGCGCGTCTCGATCTTTCCCCTGCCGGGCGCGCTGCTGCTGCCGGGCATGGAATTGCCGCTCCATATCTTCGAGCCGCGCTATCAGGCGATGATCCATGACGCCATGGCGCGGGACAGGCGCATCGGCATGATCCAGCCGAGGGAAGAAGGGGTGAAGCCCGCGCTGTTCGACATGGGATGCCTGGGCCACATCACCCATATCGAGGCGCTGGACGGCGGCCGCTACAATATCCTGCTGAAGGGGATTGCGCGCTTTCGGGTGGTGCGGGAACTGGCCGTGCCGACCGCCTTCCGCCAGATCGAGGCGGATGTGGAGCCGGTTGCGCAGGAGGATGAAATCCTCTCCGCCGTGGAGCGGGCGGCGCTGGAGCAGGAATCGCGACGCTTTGCCGATGCGCTGGGCTATGTGGTCGACTGGACGGCGGTGTCGCGGCTGGACGACATGGCGCTGGTGAACGGGATCGCCCAGATCGTGCCCTTCGATCCGGCGGCCAAGCAGACCCTGCTGGAGGCGGATACGCTGGGCGAAAGGGCCGACCGGATCATCCAGTTGATGCAGATCGTCGGGCGGATCGAACGCGACGGCGGCGCGACCATGCAATGAGCGCCACGCTCGACCCGGCGCTGCTCGCGAAGCTGGTCTGCCCGGTGACGCGCATGCCGCTGCGCTGGGATGCGGAGCGGAGCGAATTGCTGTCCGATGCGGCGGGGCTTGCCTTTCCGGTGCGGGATGGCGTCCCCGTGCTGGTGGTGCGGGAAGCGCGGGCCATGGCGGAGTGACGCGGCGCTACCGGCCTATTTCCGTCTCCAGCGATCCCAAGCGCCGGTTCACGCCGCTCCGTCGGTATCCAGCGCATAGCCGGCCGAGCGCACCGTGCGGATGATGTCGCGATGGCGGCCGTCCGCGTTGATCGCCTTGCGCAGGCGGCGGATATGCACGTCCACCGTGCGCAGTTCGATGTCGCTGTCCTGCCCCCATACGCTGTCCAGCAGCCGCTCGCGGGAGAAGACCCAGCCGGGATGCTCCAGGAAATGCTTGAGCAGGCGGAATTCCGTGGGGCCGAGCGGGATCACCTGGCCGCCGCGACGGACCTTGTGCCCCACCGTGTCCATCTCCACATCCGCGAAGGTCAGCGTCTCGCCCGCCAGCGCCGGGCGCACGCGCCGCAGCACCGCGCCGACGCGCGCCACCAGTTCGCGGGGCGAGAAGGGCTTGGTCACATAATCGTCCGCGCCCGTTTCGAGCCCGCGCACGCGATCCTCCTCCTCGCCCCTCGCGGTCAGCATGATGATCGGCACGTTGGCCGTGCCGTTCATGCGGCGCAGGCGGCGGCAGACCTCTATGCCCGACAGGCTTTCCACCATCCAGTCGAGCAGCACGATGTCGGGCATGTTTTCCTGCGCCAGAAGCAGCGCTTCCTCGCCGTCCACCGTATGGACGACCTCGAAATCCTCGCGCTTGAAGTGCCAGATGAGCAGTTCGGCCAGCGCCGCGTCATCCTCCACCAGCAGCATCCTGGCCCGCGCCATGTTCAGCCCTCCGCCGCCGCGCCGCCGCGTTCGCGGTCGGGCAGGGTCTGGCCGGTCGCGGCATAATAGACCATCTCCGCCACATTGGTGGCATGGTCGCCGATCCGCTCGATATTCTTGGCGATGAACAGCAGATGGGCGCATTCGCTGATCGTCTTGGGATTTTCGACCATGAAGGTGACGAGCGTGCGGAAGACGCTGTTGTAGAAATCGTCCACCACCGTGTCGCGCTCGACCACGGCGACGGCCAGTTCCGCATCCCGCGCCGCGAAGGCGTTGAGGGCATCCTGCACCATCTCCGCCGCGACCTGCCCCATGGAGGGAAGAAGCGCGATGGGTTCCTGCGTCCGCTGGTTGGCGGCGATCAGGGGCACGCGCTTGGCGATGTTCTTGGCATAGTCGCCGATCCGCTCGACCACGCCGACGATCTTCAATGCCGCGATCACGTCGCGCAGGTCGTTGGCCATCGGGGCGCGGAGCGCGATGATCTCGATGGCGAGCTTCTCCACCTCCGCCTCTATGGCGTCGATGCGCTTGTCGTCGGCGACGACCTCCGCCGCCAGCGCCTCGTCATGGCGTTGCAGCGCCAGCATCGCCTTTTCGATGGCCGATTCGGCGCGGCCGCCCATTTCGGCGATCAGGCCGCGCAGCTTGTCCATCTCCTGATCGAACGCCTTGATCGTATGTTCTGCCATGTCCGTTCTCCCCCGGTATCAGCCGTAGCGTCCGGTGATGTAATCCTTCGTCCGTTCCTGCTTCGGATTGGTGAATATGTCCGACGTCACGCCATATTCGACCAGTTCGCCCAGGTGGAAGAAGGCCGTCCGCTGCGACACGCGGGCCGCCTGCTGCATATTGTGCGTCACGATCACGATGGCGTAGCGGCCGCGCAGTTCGTGGATCAGTTCCTCGATCTTCGCCGTCGCGATGGGGTCCAGCGCGGAGCATGGCTCGTCCATCAGGATCACTTCCGGTTCGACGGCGATGGCGCGGCCGATGCACAGGCGCTGCTGCTGACCGCCCGACAATGCGGTGCCGCTGTCGTGCAGCCGGTCCTTCACCTCGTCCCAAAGCCCCGCCCGGCGCAGCGATTTCTCGACGATCACGTCCAGGTCCGCCTTCGCATGGGCCAGGCCATGGATGCGCGGGCCATAGGCGATGTTCTCGTAGATCGACTTGGGAAAGGGGTTGGGCTTCTGGAACACCATGCCGACGCGGGCGCGCAGTTGCACCACGTCCATGCTGGGGGCGTAGATGTCCTCCCCGTCCAGCGTGATCGCGCCTTCGACACGCGCGCTGGCCACGGTGTCGTTCATGCGATTGAGCGTCCGCAGGAAGGTCGACTTGCCGCAGCCCGACGGGCCGATGAAGGCGGTGACATTGTCCATGTCGACATCGATCGACACGCCCTTGATGGCCTGCTTGTCGCCATAGAAGACCCTGACGTCGCGGGCCGTCATCTTGGGCTCTGCGGCAGGGGCCAGCGTCTGTTGTTCATGCATCATGGCTGTCATCGCGGTCACCACCGCCTTTCGAACTTGTTGCGCAGGTAGATGGCGAGGCCGTTCATCGCGAGCAGGAAGACCAGCAGGACGATGATGGCGGCGGAGGTCTTTTCGACGAAGCCCTTGGAGACTTCGTCGGACCAGAGGAAGATCTGCACCGGCAGCACGGTCGCCGGATCGGTGATCCCGCCGGGCGGCGTGGCGATGAAGGCGCGCATGCCGATCATCAGCAGCGGCGCGGTTTCCCCCAAGGCGCGGGCCATGCCGATGATGGTGCCGGTGAGGATGCCGGGCAGGGCCAGCGGCAGGACATGGTGGAACACCACCTGCACCGGGCTGGCCCCGATGCCGAGCGCCGCGTCGCGGATGCTGGGCGGCACGGACTTGATGGCGTTGCGGCCCGCGATGACGATGACCGGCATGGTCATCAGCGCCAGCGTCATGCCGCCGACCAGCGCGGCCGATCGCGGCAGGTGCAGGAAGTTGAGGAAGATCGACAGGCCCAGCAGGCCGAAGATGATGGAGGGGACGGCGGCAAGGTTGTTGATCGACACTTCGATGATGTCGGTCATCCAGTTCTTGCGCGCATATTCCTCCAGATAGACGGCGGTCGCGACCCCGATGGGAAAGCTGAGCGCCAGCGTCACCAGCATGGTCAGCAGCGACCCCTTGAACGCGCCCCAGATGCCGACCTGGGTCGGATCGGTGCCGTCGCTCGCGGTCAGGAAGCCCCAGTTGATGCCGGTCGTCAGCAGGCCCGCCTTATCCAGCCGGGCCACCGCCGCTTCCGCTTCGGGCGACCCGTCGCTCTTGGCGGCCAGGTCTATGGCGGTGGCGGCGGGCAGCCTGATCGTCACCGTCTGCGCCAGGATCTTCGGATCGGCCTTGATCGCGTCGCGCAGCGCGGTCCAGGCGGTGGGTGCCACCCATTGTTCGGCATCGGCGCCCAGCGCCTTCTTCACGACCTCGCCCGTCACCATCGGCAGGTTGGCGTTGGCGAGCGCCTGGTCGGTGATGGCGTTGGGGTCGAGCAGCAGCGGGGAGGCGGGGAAGTCCACCTTCACCGCGATCTCCGTCCCGGTGAAGCCGCGCAGGCCGTTGCCGACCATGGTGAACAGCAGGAAAGCGAGGAAAGCGGCGGACAGCAGCACGGCGAACAGCCCTGCGGCCCTGAAGCGGCGCTCGGCGGCATAGCGCCGGGCGATCCGCCTGCGCATCGCGTCCGACTTCCAGTCGGTGGGGAGGCGTTCAGCGGTCATCAGTCGTAAGCCTCGCGATATTTCTTCACGACCCGCAGGGCCACGATGTTGAGCAGCAGCGTGACGATGAACAGCACCAGCCCCAGGGCGAAGGCCGCCAGCGTCTTGGCGCTGTCGAATTCCTGGTCGCCGGTCAGAAGCTGGACGATCTGCGTCGTCACCGTCGTCACGCTGGCGAAGGGGTTGAGCGTCAGGTTGGCGGCCAGGCCCGCCGCCATCACCACGATCATCGTCTCGCCGATGGCGCGGCTGACGGCCAGCAGCACGCCGCCGACCACGCCGGGCAGCGCGGCGGGGATCAGCACGCGGCGGATCGTCTCGCTGGTGGTGGCGCCCATGGCGAGGCTGCCGTCGCGCATCGACTGGGGCACGGCGGCGATGCTGTCGTCGGCCATGGAGGAGACGAAGGGAATGATCATCACGCCCATCACCAGCCCCGCGGCCAGCGCGCTTTCCGAAGACGCGCCGTGGATGCCGATCGCCACGGCGAAGTCGCGCAGCGCCGGGGCGATGGTGAGCGCCGCGAAATAGCCGTAGACCACGGTCGGGACGCCCGCCAGCATCTCCAGCGTCGGCTTCATCCACCTGCGCACGGTCGGGCTGGCATATTGGGTGAGGTAGATGGCGCTCATCAGGCCGAGCGGGATGGCGACGGCCATGGCGATGATCGCGCCGATGAAGATGGTCCCCCAGAACAGCGGCACCGCGCCGAAGGCGTCGTCATTGCCATAGCCGAGCGCGGCCGATTGCGGGCTCCACTTGGCGCCGAACAGGAAATCGAGGGGGCTGACCATGGAAAAGAAGCGGAAGCTCTCCCACAGCAGGGATGCGACGATGCCCAGCGTCGTGACGATGGCCAGCAGGGAAGCGATCAGCAGGGTCGCCATCACCAGCCGCTCGACCCGCGTGCGCGCCCGGAAATCGGGGCGGACGCGGGTGAAGGCATAGGCCCCCCCGGCAAAGGCCAGCATGATCGCCAGCGCCGTGCCCGCCAGCCCATATTTGCCGATGGCGTCCCTATATGGTTCGACCAGGCCCTGCGACAGCGGGTTGAACGCCCCCGCCTGCATCCCCGTGGCGATGGCCCGCGCCTCGCCCAATATGGCGGAGCGCGAGAAATCGTCGGCGGGCAGGGCCTGCGCCGCCGGGCTGCCCAGCACGTCCTGCGTGACCAGGCCCGGCGCGACATTCGCCCAGACCGCCAGGAAGATGCCGGCGGGCATCAGCGTCCAGAGCGCGACATACCAGCCATGATAGCCCGGCAGGCTATGCACGGCGTCGCGGCGGCCGGAGGCCCGCGCCGCGCCTTGCAGCCGCAGCGCGCGGGCGCGGGCGCTGACCCAGGCTATGGCGCCCAGGCCAGCCAGCAGCAGGAAGGTGGCGGAACCTGTCATCTCGCCTGTCTTACTTGAGCTGCGAACCGTCGAGGACCGCCAGCGACTTGACGGTTGCCGCGCTCGCCTTGCGCACGTCCTCCGGCGCGGCGACCATGCCGCGCCTGGTCAGCGCGCCGTTGGGATCCCAGTTCGCCGCGAAAGTGTCGAGATAGGCCTGAAGCCCCGGAATGGCCTGCATATGCGCCTTCTTGACGTAGATGTAGAGCGGGCGCGCGCCGGGATATTGGCTGGTGGACACGGTTTCATAGGTCGCCTCGACGCCGTTGATGGAAACGTCCTTCAGCCTGTCCTTGTTCTCCTCCAGGAAGCTGTAGCCGAACACGCCGAGCGCGTTGGGATTGGCGCCCAGCTTCTGGACGATCAGATTGTCGTTTTCGCCGGAGTCCACATATTTGCCGTCCTCGCGGATGCGGGTGCAGGTGGCCTTGAACTCGTCCTCGCTCTTTTCCTTGAGCGCCTTCATCGCCGGGTCGCTCTCGCAGCCCTTGGTCAGGATCAGTTCGGCCAGCGAATCGCGGGTGCCGCTGGTGGACGGCGGGCCGAAGACGGAAATCGGCGTGGCGGGCAGGCTGGGGTCGACATCCTTCCAGCTTTGCGCCTTGTTCGGACCCTTGCCATAGGGATTGGCGGCCAGCGCCTCATAGACGATCCTGGGGGTCAGCTTGAGGCCGGGACCGTTCTTCGATTCCGCGAAGGCCAGGCCGTCCACGCCGATCTGGATTTCGACGATGTCCGTGACGCCGTTCTTCCGGCAATCCTCGAATTCCGACTTCTTCATGCGGCGCGAGGCGTTGGCGATGTCGGGGTGCTGCGCCCCCACGCCCTGGCAAAACAGCTTCATGCCGCCGCCGGTGCCGGTCGATTCGACGATGGGCGACTTCATGCCGGGATTGCCCTGAACGAACATCTCGGCAATCGCGGTGGCGAAGGGGTAGACGGTGGAGGAGCCGACGGCGCGGATCTGGTCGCGGGTGGCGCCGGCCCCGCCGCCGGACTGCTGGCCGCAGCCGGCAAGAGTGAGTGCGGCGGCGGTCGCGGTCATCAGGGCAAAATGCTTCACCGGAAAATCTCCTTCGTCAAAAGGCCGCGATTCGCTTTTCGCCGCCCCCCTCTGGGCACGCGCCGTAGCCGCGGTACGTCGCGCCTTTGTGACAATGGGATTGCATTTTTATGACATTGACGGCGGAAGGCCGCGCTGTCGCCGTCTTTTTTCGTTCAGGCCTTTGCCGCGACCGCCTTTTCCTCGGCGGCGAAGCGGGGAAGCAGGATGGAGATGGTGGTGCCCTTGCCCAGCACGCTGGCGATGTCCAGCCGTCCGCGATGCCGTTCCACGATATGCTTGACGATGGCGAGGCCCAGCCCCGTGCCGCCCACCGCCCGGCTGCGCCCCGAATCGACGCGGTAGAAGCGTTCGGTGAGGCGCGGCAGGTGATCGGGGCCGATGCCTTCGCCCTCATCCGCGACGGTCAGCCGCAACAGGCCGTTCGGCCCATCGGACAGGGACACGCGGATCGGCGTGCCGGCCCGGCCATATTTGACCGAATTGCCGATCAGATTATGGAGCAGTTGGGACAGTTGGGCGCGGTCGCCCTGCGCTTCGGGCAGGCCGGGCGCGATCTCCATCTCCACGTCGCGCCCGCGTTCGCTGTGGCTGGCGCGGAACACGCCCACCACTTCGGCCACCAGGCCGGACAGGTCGACCGCGCTTTCGGGCAGCCTGTGTTTCTCCGCCTCGATGCGGGAAAGGGAGATGAGGTCGTCGATCAGCCGCTGCATCCGCCGCGCCTCCCCGTCCATGATCTTCAGGAAGCGCTGCCGGGTTTCGTCGTCCTTGCCCAGTTCCGGGTCGGCCAGCGTCTCTATGAAGCCCAATATGCCCGCGAGCGGGGTGCGCAGTTCGTGGCTGGCGTTGGCGACGAAATCGACGCGCATCTTTTCCGCCGCATGGGCGCCGCTATGGTCGGCCAGATGGACGAGCCGCCGGACATGGCCGTCCTCCCCCACCGGCGCGATCCGCATCTGCCAGCGCTGGTCGCGGGCGCCCAGGCCGACCAGTTCGATCGTCACCGGCTCGGCCAGCGGTGCCTGGCTGGCGAGCCGTTCGGCGGCGGCGGGATGGCGGATGGCGATGCGGGCATCCTCCCCCTCTATATGCGCGCCCAGCAGCCGCTGAGCGGCGCGGTTGGCGGCGACGATCCGGCCCCGCTCGATCAGCATCAGCGGGTCGGCCATGGCCTCCATCAGGTCGCGCGCGTCGGGATGGGCGACGATGTCCGGCACCTCCGCCAGCATGGTCGACAGGGCGGGTTCGGCGCGATCCGGCCCGGCCGCGCAGATGGCGAGCACCAGCAGCGCCGCCAGCACCGGCAGGAGGATGTCGAGCGGCCCTGCGCCCATCATCAACGCGCCCCCGGTGCCGAGCAGCAGAACGGCCAGCGAGGCGGTGATCTGGGAAGCGGTCAGGCGATTCATGGTTACCATGCTGGAAATTTGAGGCATTTGCTGCAAAGAGGGCCGCAGTAGCCGGCAATTTTTACAATTTGGCAAGCGCGATAGCGGATCAGGATGACATGAGCGAGCCGTTCCCCCCACAGAAGGAAGCCGAGTCGCGGGACGATGCCCCTGCCGCGCCGTCGCGCCGCCAGTTGCTGATGGGCGGCGCCGTCGCGGCATCGGCGATCATATCGATCCGTCCGGCGCTGGCGAACACGGCCGCGTCGGTGCTCAACTGCACGATACCCGTTCCCGACCAGGGCAGGGCCGGCAATTATATCGCGGCCAACGGTCAGGTGGTGCCGGCGGGCACGCAGGGCGCCTTCCCCGCCGGCAAGAGCTTCAGCGGGGAACAGGTCCGCCAGGCCATGCGCGGCGGCCGGCTGCCGGGCGCCGGCTATGAGCAGAATCAGGCCTATCTGAACTATATCCGCCGCCTCCAGTCGGGGACGAGCGGCTTCACCTGCTACGCATCGCTGCAAATGCCCCGCTGAGGGGGGGCGCATCATTTCCACCCGAACTTTTACGGATCGATGGCGTTGACGGCGTCGAGGCTTCGACGATCCGGTCAGGCGCAGCAAGGGCGGCCCCATGTTCCATGCACCCCATTGGGTGAAGCAAGATTGTTCGGTCGCGATCTACCTCTATGAACCCGGCGATGGCGGCCTGGATCGGGTGGCGATCCTGCTCGCCAATCATCTGCTGAAGCGCGGCGTGGACGTGGAATTGTGGATGACGCGGACTGACGGCCCGGTGGCGGGCCTCATCGATCCCGCCGTGCCGGTCCGTCGCGTACCGGCGCCGCCCTTTTCGCGGCGGCTGTCGATGATCGCGCAGTTCCCCGCGCTGGCCGCCATGGTGCGGCGGCGGCGCCCGGATATTCTCTATTCCGCGGGCAATCAGAGCAACATGCTGTGCGCGCTGGCGGCGCTGGGCACGGCGACGCGGGCGGTGGGCCGGATTTCCAACCCGATCGTCCGCCCCGGCCAGCGCGGCCTGTCCGCCTGGATCAGGCGCAGCCGATTCCGCGCGATCGCCCGGGCCAGCGCCATGACCATCGTGATGGGCGAGGCGGACCGGATGACGCTGACGCAGGCCGGGCCGCTCGCGGGCCGGCAGGTGACGCTGCTGCCGCGCCCGACGGTCACGCCGCTGCTGGAACGGCTGCGGCGGCAACGCGGAGCCAGGACCGACGGGCGCCCATGGCATTTCCTGATGGTCGGGCGGCTGGTCGAGCAGAAGGACCATGCGACGGCGCTTCTGGCGCTTGCCCGGCTGAAGCATCTCGACTGGCGCCTGAAGATCGTCGGACGGGGGCCGTTGCGCCGCGACCTGAAGGCGCTTTGCGAGCGGCTGGGGATAGCGGAACGGGTGGATTTTGCGGGCTTCGTCGGCGATCCGGCGGAACTGGCGGCGTTAATGGCGCAGGCCGACCTGCTGCTGCAACCCTCGCGCTGGGAGGGACTCGTCGCGACGCTCATCGAGGCGCTCGGTTGCGGCACGGGGGTCGTCGCAACCGATTCGACGCCGAATATCCGCCCGGTGCTCGCCGCGGCGGGCCAGCATGCGCCGGTGCCGGTGGGCGATGCCGATGCCTTTGCCGATGCGATCCTCTGGGCGCTCGCCCATCCAGCGCCGGCGGCGCGGCTGGGGGAGGCGGTGAAGGAGCATGGCGTCGAAAGCGCGCTCGACGCCTATTTGCGCGCCTTTGTCCGGCTGGCGCGATCCGGCGGCATGCGGTGGCGGGGCGTCGCGCAAAACAGCTTGTCGCGTTAGGCACTTGGCTACGCCTTTGTCTTAAGGATGGCGCGACAGTCCCATCCGAAGGCCGAATTCCGCAACCATGCCAGCCCGCTATTGCCAGGACAGCCCCGACGCCATCCTATGCTGCGCGCTGGAGGATATGGTGCTGCTCTACCACCGCCCATCGGGGCAGACCAATATGACGATCAGCCCGGTGCCGGAGATACTGGCGACGCTGGACGATGGCGCGGCGCTGACGGCGGACGAGATATTGGGGCAGTTGGCCCTGCGCTACGATCCGGGCGAGCCGGGGGAGGCCCTGCCGCTGGTGGAGGCGCATCTGGCGGAACTGGCCGCGCTTGGACTGGTCCGCATCGCGTGAACCATGACCTGACCCTGACGATCGGTCCGGCGACCTTCCGCATCGGATCGGCATGGCGGCAGCCGGTGGAGGCGCTGGCGCGGCTCTATGCCGATTATCCCATGCCGGCCGACGCGATAGCCGACTTCACCGTGCGGCTGGAGCCTGCGGGGCCGTTCCGGCGCTGGTTTCGGCCATCCATCTTCATCACCGGCGATCATGGGCTGGCCGACGCCGCGCCGATGAGCCTTGCCCACGGGCTGCTGGCGGCGGAAATGGGGATGAACCTGCAAATGGCGCTCGGCTGGCGGCGGCACCTGCTGCTCCATGCCTCCAGCGTGGAAAAGGATGGGCGGGCGCTGGTGATGACCGGCGAATCGGGTTCCGGCAAGTCGACGCTGGCCGCGCAACTGGGCGAGCGGGGCTGGCGGCTGATGGGCGACGAATTCGCGCTGCTCGACCTGGAAACCGGGGCGATCTTTCCCTTTCCCCGCCTCGTCTCGCTCAAGAACCGCGCCATCGACGTCATCGCGGCGGAGGCGCCGGCGCAGCGCATGGGGCCGATGCTCGCGGGGACGGCCAAGGGCGATATTCGCCACCTCGTCCCCCGCGGGGAAGCGGTGGCGCGGATGACGGAAGGCGCGCCGCCCGCGCTGCTGCTGTTCCCGCGTTTCGGCCATGAAGCGGACGTGCGCCCGGTCGGCCAGGGGGAGGTCTTCATGCGGCTGACCCAGGCATCGACCAACTATGTCGCGCTGGGCGAGCCGGGCTTTGCGGCGTTGAGCCGCTTTGTCGGGAATGTCCCCGCGCGCGCCATCGACTTTCCGTCGGGCGACGAAGCCATCGCCCTGGTAGAGCGGCTCTGGGAGGAACTGGCATGAATGCCCGGCGGCTGGCGCAGGCCCTGCGCGACCCCGACGGGGTGGCGGCGCTGGATGCGGGCGGGTGGAACGCCCTTGTCGCGATGGCGAGGGCGGAACGGCTGATCGGCACGCTCGCCCTGCGAATCGGGGATCGGCCCGTGCCCGCGGCGGTGCGGCCGATATTGTCCGACGCCCGGCTGGATGCGGAACGCGAGGCCCGGCAGGCATTGTGGGAGGCGGATCGCGCGGCGGAGGCGCTTGCCGGCCAGGACGTGCCGGTCGTGCTGCTCAAGGGCACGGCCTATGCGGCGGCGGGGCTGCGCGCCGGGCAGGGGCGCTTCATCGGCGATCTCGACATATTGGTGCCGCGCGATGCGATGGAGCGGGTGGAGCGGGCGCTGATCGACGCCGGATGGGAATGGGTCAAGGACGACCCCTATGACGACGCCTATTACCGGCAGTGGATGCATGAACTGCCGCCGATGATCCATGCGGCGCGGGACCGGATGATCGACGTGCACCACACCGTCCTGCCGCTGACGGCGCGGCAGACGCCGGATGCGGCGGCGATGATCGCGCAGGCGGTTCCCATCACCAACCAATTGTCCATGCTCTCGCCCGAGGACCGGGTCTGCCACGCGGCGGCGCATCTGCTGGCGGACGGCGATCTGGCGGGGGGGCTTCGCAACCTCTGGGACATATATTGCCTGCTCGACGGCGTTGACGGCGCGGCGCTGGAGGCGCGGGCGGCGCGGCATGGCCTGCTGCCCCATGTGCGGCAGGCGCGGCGGCTGGCCAACGCGCTCTATGGCGAAGGGGCGCGGCTCACGCTCTGGGACCGGATCGTCATGGCCCGGCTGCTGGCGCGCGACGGGTGGGGACGGGAAAGGCGCAGGCTGCTGCGTTTCGCCTTCTACCTGCGGTCCCATTGGCTGCGGATGCCGCCCGCCATGCTGGCGCGGCATCTGTTCGCCAAATGGCGCAGGGGGCATCGGCCTGTTTAGGGTGTATGGGGATTCAGCCCATGGCGGGCTGCAAATAGCGGCTTTCTGCGCTTCCGGTGCTCACGTACTGAAGTACGCTGCGCGCCAGTTCTCGAAATCCACTATTTTCGCCGCGCCCTGAACTGAATCCCCCACACACCCTAGGAAGGGGCGCGAGCAAGATTTTTGCGTCTGCACGGAAATGCCCTATATTGCCGTTTCGATGCCAGGACTCAGGACACGCATGAAATCCAATTTCTTCCGGGGCGCCGTCGCCCTTGGCGCGCTCGCGCTCATCCCTGCCACCACCGCGGCGCTCGCCGATGGGGAGGCAAGCAGCTACAAGGCGCTCGACGAGTTCATGGACGTGTTCCAGAAGGTCCGCAGCGACTATGTCGAGAAGGTCGACGACGAAAAGCTGATCAAGGGCGCGATCGACGGCATGCTGGCCAGCCTGGACCCGCATTCGAGCTTCCTCGACGCCCGCGATTTCCAGAACCTGCGCACCCAGACGGAGGGCAGCTATGGCGGCCTGGGCCTTTCCGTCACGCAGGAGGACGGCGCGGTGAAGGTGATCGCGCCGACGCAGGACACCCCGGCCTGGCGCGCCGGGATCAAGGCGGGCGACTATATCACCCATCTCGACGGGCAGCTCATCTATGGCGGCACGCTGGACGAGGCGGTCGACAAGATGCGCGGCGCGCCGGGCACGCAGATCAAGCTCACCATCGTCCGCCCCGGCCGCGACAAGCCGATCGACCTCACCCTGACGCGTGAGATCATCCAGTTGAAGCCGGTGAAATGGGAAGTGAAGAACGGCATCGGCGTCATCAACATCGTCAGCTTCTCCGCCAATACCGGCGCCGACGTGCGCCAGGCGATCCGCAGCATCGACAAATCGCTGGGCCGCAAGCCCACCGGCTATATCCTCGACCTGCGGTCCAACCCCGGCGGGTTGCTGGACGAAGCCGTGTCGGTCAGCGACACCTTCCTGGAGCGCGGCGAGATCGTGTCGCAGCGCGGCCGCAACAAGGGCGATGTCGAGCGCTATTATGCCAAGCCCGGCGACGACGCGAAGGGCCTGCCGGTGATCGTGCTGGTGGACGCTGGCTCCGCCTCCGCATCGGAAATCGTCGCGGGCGCGCTGCAGGACCAGCATCGCGCGCTGGTGATGGGGGAACGCAGCTTCGGCAAGGGCAGCGTTCAGACCATGCTGCCGCTCAGCAACACCACGGCGCTCAAGCTGACCACGGCGCGCTATTACACGCCGTCGGGCCGCTCCGTGCAGGAAGGCGGGATCGAACCGGACGTCAGGGTGCCGCAACTGAGCGACCCCGATTACAAGAATCGCCCGAAATTCCGCGAAAGCGACCTGCGCCGGCACCTGATCAACGAGATCAAGACCGACAATGCGGCGCTGGAAGAGGACAGCAAGGACGACCCCCGCTTCGCCGCCACGGCCGAGGAGTTGAAGAAGAAGGGGATCGAGGATTTCCAGCTCGACTATGCGTTGAAGACCATCGCCCGCCTGGCGGCCAGGCCGGGCGGGGCGGTGGCGCAGGCCACTCCCGCCCGCAAACCCGCCACGCACTGACAGCGAGGGCGACCCCCACAAACCAACCTGCTCCTGCCTTCGCAGGAGCAGGTTACATAAAGCGGATAGAACCTTCCCCGTTCCCTTTCACCACCGCAAGTTCAGCATGACGAAAGCCGCGGGACGGTTTAAGCGAACGCTATGACAAACCTGCCCCTCGCCCGCGCATTGGCGCTGATCTTTCCCCTGGCCATGCTGGCGGGCGCCTATGCCTTCCAATATGTTGGGGGGATGCACCCCTGCGAAATGTGCTGGTGGCAGCGTTACGCCCATATGGCCGCGATCCCGCTGGCGCTGGTCGCCTATGCGATGCGCGGCAAGGCCTGCGTGAGCGCGCTGTTCACGGGCCTGGCGGGCCTTGCCATCGGCATCGGCGGCGGCATCGGCCTGTTCCATGCGGGCGTCGAATATGGCTGGTGGGAAGGGCTCACCGCCTGCTCGACCAGCCCGGCCGGCGGCAATCCGGCGGACATCCTCAACCAGATCATGGCGACGCCGATCACCCGCTGCGACGTGGCGCCCTGGAGCCTGCTGGGCATTTCGATGGCGGGCTATAACGGCCTCTTGTCGGGCGCGGCCGCGCTCCTCATCTTGGCGCTGCTGATCGGAAAAGGGAGCAAGGCATGAGCGTAAAGGACTTCCCGCGCCCCGGCCGCCGCGTGACCGACGCGGAGCGCGCCTCCATGCTGCGCGTCGATCAGGCGGGGGAATTCGGCGCGACCCGCATCTATGCCGGGCAACTGGCCGTCATGGGGGATCGGCATCCCGATTCCCGCCTGATCGCCGGCATGGCCGCGCAGGAGGAACGGCATCGCAAGCATTTCGACGCGATGATCGCGCGGCGGGGGGTGCGGCCGACCGCCTTGCAGCCGGTCTGGAACCTGGCGGGCTTTGCCCTGGGCGCGGTGACGGCGGCGATCGGGCCGCGCGCCGCCATGGCCTGCACCGCCGCGATCGAGACGGAGATCGACCGGCACTATGCCGAGCAGCTGGAGCAATTGGGAGAGGACGATCCGGAACTCTCCACCGTCATCGCGGATTTCCAGGCGGAGGAGGTGGAGCATCGCGAAACCGCCATCGCCCATGGCGCGGAGCAGGCTCCGGCCTATCCCTTATTGTCGGGCGCCATCCGATTGGGCTGTCGTGCCGCCATCGCCCTTTCTAGGTATATCTAAGGCGAAGCGCATCTGAGGAGAAGCATGATGAAGACCAGCCTGATCGCCGCCATGCTTTTGCTGGGCACGGCTTCCCCCGTGCTGGCGCAGCAGGGGCCAAGCGTGCCGCAGGAACAGCCCCCCGCCGCGCAGGCGGGGTCGGAACGCGTCAACCTGGTCATCGTCTATGGCGACGATCCCTGTCCGCAGAGTCAGGGCAGCGACATCGTCGTGTGCGCCCGCAAGGGCGAGGAGGAACGCTATCGCATTCCCGAACCGTTGCGCGGCGATCCGAACCAGCCCAGCCACCAGGCCTGGGGAGAACGGGTGAGGTCGATGGAATATGTCGGCCGCAGCGGCACCGAAAGCTGCTCGCCGGTCGGCGGCGGGGGGGCCACCGGCTGCTTCGCGCAATTGGCGCGGCTCGCCAAGGCGGAGCGGCAGGCCGCGGACAATGCGAACTGGAAGGATCTGGTCGAGGCGGAGCGGGCCCGGCGCCTCTCCACCATCGATGCGGAAAGCAAGGCGATCGAGGCGCAGGCCGTCGCGGAGGAAAAGGCGCGGGCCGCCCAGCAACAGCAGCAAGGTGCGGCTGAAGCGACGCCGCAGGGAACGACGCCGCAGCAGTGACGGCATGCGCCGCGGCGCGCCGTCTGGAAGAAGGCTGCCGCAAACCGGGCAATCCGGACGGCGGGACAGGGGACGAACAAGGAATATGGATCGATGCGCCTCCTCACCGCCCTTCCCCTCGCCGCCGTCGCGCTGGCGCCCCTGGCTTTCGCCGGCGCGGCCCATGCGCAACCGCCCCAAAAAATCTTCAACCTGATAGTCTATGGCGACGATCCTTGCCCCAAGGGGCAGGGCGACGAGATCATCGTCTGCGCGCGCAAGCCCGAATCCGAACGCTATCGCATTCCCCGGAAACTGCGCGAAAAGCCGGAGCCTGCCGGCGGCCCCGGCTGGGGCAGCCAGGTCGCGACCATGGAGCAGGTGCAGCGGCAGGCCCTGCCGGGCGGTTGCTCCGCCATCGGCAGCAACGGCTTCACCGGCTGCACCGCCAAGATGCTGGAGCAATGGTTCGCGGAACGGCGGATGCGGGAGTCGAAGGGCGAACCTTAGGGCCTTCGGTCGTCGCCATCGGCGCTTCTATTTGAAGCTCGCGATGCACTCGATCTCCAGCGGCGCGCCCATGGCCAACCCGTCCGCGCCGAATGCGCTTCGGGCGGGCAGCCGCTTGCCCTGGAAATAGCTGACATAGGTGCCGTTGAACCGGGGCCAGTCCGCCATATCGTCCAGCATCACCGTGCATTTGACGACATGGCCGAAGCCGAGGCCATTGTCCTTGAGGATCCTGCCGATCGAATCCATCGCGCCGCGAACCGCCGCGTCGAAGCCCTCCTTATGGGGGTCCATGCCGTCCGGCACCCGGCCGATCTGGCCCGAAAGATAGAGAATGTCGCCCGCCCGCACGGCGGGGGAGAAAGGGGGCTGCTGCGCGGCCAGCGGCGTGGCGCCGAGGGCCAGGAACAGGGCGAGCCATTTCTTCATATGCCTATTTCCCCGATACAAAAAGGGCCGGTCCTTTCCGGACCGGCCCTCCCTTCGTGACGCTTTAGAACTTGAAGTCGAGGCGGGCGTAATAATAGCCGCCTGACGTGCTGTAGGGACTGTGGCCATAATAGCTGTTGTAGGATCCGGCGCCGTTGATGAACGGCGACGTGCCCGCCGGGATGGTGACGCCCTGCAACAGGCTGGGCGTTTCGGGACGCTTGCCGAACAGATTGTTGGCGCCGACCGAGAAGGTCACGAAATCGGTGAAATCGTAACTGGCCTCCACGTCCGTAAGCGCCGTCGCCTTGACCACGCCTTCATAGGTGCAGGGTTGGTTGGCTGCCGTCAGCGTGGAGCAGGACACCTGGGGCGTGACGAGCACGCTGGTCTTGCCATAGAATGTTTCGCGCGCGTTGAACGTGAAGCGACCGCTGGTGAAGAGGAAGCCTGCGACGATCTTATATTCCGGCGAGGCCCTTTCAATATTGCTTTCGGATACGGCGCTGAAGACCGTCGGGATTTTGTTCTGCGTGATCTTCGTCTTGTTGTAGTTCGCTGTCAGTGACAGGTCGAGTTTGCCGAAGTCCAGCGCGATCGGATAAGCGGCGGCGAAGTCGATGCCCCAGGTGCGCGTATCAATGCCGTTGGTGAAGCTAGCCACGCCCACGTTAGGAAGCGCCGGATCAAGGACGATGCCCGCAGCGTTCAACGCGCTGAAGATGGCGGCGCCGCCCGGCTGCGTCACGCCGCCTTGCACCGCAAAGCGGGGAGCGGTGCCGGCGATGCGATCCTTGATCTTGATATAATAGCCGTCCAAGGTGATGGCGAGCTTGGGGATGGGACGCAGCACGACGCCGCTCGAAAAATTGGTCGATTTTTCGGGCTTGAGCGATTGGAAGCCCAACAGCACGGCAGCAGGCGTGCCGGCAGGGAGTTGCGCGACGGCGCTGGTCGGGCCGACGTTGATGGTCGAATATTTCTGCTCCGCCAGCGTGGGAGCGCGGAAGCCGGTGCTGACCGTGCCGCGCAGCGCGAAGGCGTCGCTGAAGTCGTAGCGGGTCGTGATCTTGCCGATGGTCGTGTCGCCGAAGTCGGTATAATCTTCGTAACGGCCGGCAAGGTCGACGGACCAGTTTTCGACCGGCTCCGCGATTAGGTTGATATAGCCCGCGCGCGAACTGCGGCGGAACTTGCCCGCGTCGGTCGACTTGTAGCCGGGGAAGGACTGAACGCCGGTCTTGTAGGTCGAATAATAATCGCCCGCGACGATCTCATAGGTGTCCCGGCGATATTCGCCGCCGAACGCGAAGGTGAGGGGACCGGCCAGTCCGACTTCGAATTCTTTGCGGATGTCGGCGGTAACCGTGGTCTGGCTCAGGCGGAAGCCGCCGTCATAGGCCTTGTCCACCGTGTTGGGAGCCCCGATGCCCTGCAGCGACGCGGCGTAGCTTTCCTGCCAGACTTCGCGATGGGCCGAGCTTTCGGTCCAGATGTCGTCCTTCTGATAGCCATAGGTGGTGCTGAGGTCGTAGTTCCAGCCCGAAGCCTCGCCCTTGGCGCCGACGGTGAAGCTATATTCGTCCTCGATCACATGCTGGAGCGGAACCATGCCCCAGGTACCCGTATCGCCATAGCAGATGCTGGGATCATAGGCTGCGGCCGTGATGCCGCCGCTCAGATTGCCGATTTCGTAGCAGATGCGCTTGGGATGGCGATAGCCCTGCTTGGCGTAGCCGATGCGGCGGGCATAGTCGCCGAAGCTGTACAGTTCGATCCCGCCGAAATCATAGCCCATATTGTAGAAGGCTTCGGTCAGGTAGGTTTTGGGCTGGCCGCCGTTGATGCCCGACAGGGCGTCGCCCGCCAGGTTGGACCATTGGGCGGGGGTGTTGGGCTGAAGCGTGCCGTCGGGCCTGGTGATCTGGACCTGGCCGGTGCCGACGGTGGTGTAATCCTGGCGGCGGTGGAACAGGCTGAGGTTGAAGAAGCCGTCTTCGCCCAGCTTGAAGCCCATATTGCCGGAGGCGGAGAACAGCTCGCCTTCGCTGTCATAATATTGGCCGCCGGTGACCTTGAAGCTGCCGCCCTCGTTATTGTCCTTGAGGATGAAGTTGATGACGCCCGCAATGGCGTCCGTGCCGTAGACGGCCGCCGCGCCTTCCTGGAACACTTCGACACGGGCGATGGCGTCCGGCGGGATCAGGTCGATGCTGGGCGCGGCCGAACCCTGGAACGCGCCGGAGATCACCTGCAGGATGCCGTTGCCGTGGCGGCGCTTGCCATTGACCAGCACCAGCGTGTGGTTCGGGCTGAGGCCGCGCAGGCGGGCGGAAAGCGAGAAGCTGGAAAGGTCGGTGCCCTGCGTCTGGGCCGTGAAGCTCGGCACGATCTGGGTCAGCACCTGGTTCAGGTTCGGCTGGCCGACATGGCTGATCGCCTCCTGGTTCAGCACCTGGATCGGCGCGGCGCTTTCGGCTGCCTGCATGCCGACGGCGCGGGTGCCGGTGACGATGATGGCGCCGCCGTCATCGACCTGCGGCGACTGCGCCTCCTGGGCCATCGCGCAGGCCGACCAGGACGAGGCCAGCACCAATGAAAGGCGAAGTGCGGATAATCTTGTCATCTATGCCCCCTGTTCTGCATTTATTTATGACAAGGGGCTCAACGAAGTTCCTGGACGAAACCTCTACCGCACCGCACAAAATGATAGAAAAAATTAAATATTTCTTCTTCATTTCCGCTAAAAATCAGGACAGGCTGCCATGCTGCGTGGCGAAATGGCAATTGATTAGGGTGCATGTGGCGCTGCGCATTTTGCAAGCCGCGCGCATGGCGGATTTTTGACCGAAGTTCGTTTAAATTAAATTCCGCCCTCAGCCGTCATGCCAGCCATGGTCGGCATGACGAGCGGGGAGGGGATGGGGATCAACTCGCCATCGCCGCCTCGATCAATGCGCGGCCTTCCCTGCTGTTCCAATCCATCGCGCCGACCACCCGCGCCGTTTCCCTGCCCTGCGCGTCATAGATGACCGTGGTGGGCAGCATGCCGGTATTGTAGTGGAAGCCGAACTGGTTTTCCGGGTCGATCCAGCCCTTCAGATGCGGCAGCGGATGCTTTTCGAAAAAGGGCTTGATCACCGCCTCGCCCTGGCTGTCCTGCGATATGGTGAGGACGGCCAGGCCCTGTTTGCCATATTCCGCCGCGACCGCGTCCAGCGTCGGCATCTCCGCCACGCAGGGCGCGCACCATGTCGCCCAGAGGTTGACCAGCATCGGCCTGCCCGCGAAATCGCTCAGCTTCGCATCGCTCCCGTCCGGGTTCTGGAAGGTGAAGCCGGGGGCAGGCGTCCCAGCCTTCGACTTGTCGAGCGTATAGCTGAACGCGCCCTTCCCGCTCTGCGCCGGCCCCGTCGCCTCGCCGCTGGTGGCGTTCGGCCCTTGCCCGGCGGGCGGGGATTGCTTATCGCACGCGCCAAGGCCAGCCAGCAGGAGCAGTGTCATTACGCAGGGCAAAGATCGGAACGGGGATGATCGCACGGGAAAAAGCTCCAACAGCATGTGGGGCGGACGCTTCGCGGCCGGTCCGGCTTCGGTCATGCGGGAGATAAATGCGTCCATCCCGTTCGACAAGCGCCTGTGGAAACAGGACATCGCCGGATCGAAAGCCCATGTCGCGATGCTGGCCAAGCAGGGCATCGTCGATGGCGAGGACGCGCAGGCGATCACCGAGGGGCTGACCCGCATCGCCGCCGAATATGAGGCGGACGGCGTGCCGGTGAACCTGGACCTGGAGGACATCCACATGGTCACAGAGTCGCGCCTCGCGGAACTGATCGGCCCGGCGGCCGGGCGGCTGCACACGGCCCGCTCCCGCAACGACCAGGTGGCGACCGATTTCCGCCTCTGGGTGCGCGACGCCATCGATGAGGTCGAGGCGGGCCTGCAGGGCCTGTCCGACATGCTGCTGACCCGCGCCGAGGAACATGCCGACGCGGTGATGCCCGGCTTCACGCACCTTCAGTCCGCGCAGCCGGTGACGCTCGGCCATCACCTCATGGCCTATCATGAAATGATCCGCCGCGACCGCAGCCGCTTCGCCGACGCCCGCGCGCGCCTCAACGAATGCCCGCTGGGCGCGGCGGCGCTGGCCGGAACCGGCTTTCCCATAGACCGTCACGCCACCGCGGCGGCGCTCGGCTTCGCCAAGCCGACCGACAACAGCCTCGACAGCGTGTCGGATCGCGACTTCGCGCTCGATTACCTGATGGCCGCGACCCAGTGCAGCCTGCACCTCTCGCGCCTGGCCGAGGAATTCATCATCTGGGCCAGCCAGCCCTTCGGCTTCGTGAAGCTGCCCGACGCCTATTCGACCGGCAGCTCGATCATGCCGCAGAAGCGCAACCCCGACGCCGCCGAACTGGTGCGCGGCCATGCCGGGCGGATCATGGGCTGCATGAACGCGCTCTGCGTCACGATGAAGGGCCTGCCGCTCGCCTATTCGAAGGACATGCAGGACGACAAGCCGCCGGTGTTCGAGGCGCACGACCTGCTCGGCCTTTCCATCGCGGCGATGACCGGCATGATAGAGACCGTGACCTTCCGCACCGACCGCATGCGCGGCCTTGCGGAAAGCGGCTTCGCCACCGCCACCGACCTGGCCGACTGGCTGGTTCGCGAAGGCGACGTCCCCTTCCGCGAGGCGCACCACATCACCGGCCGCGCCGTCGCGGCGGCGGAGGCGGCGGGCGTGCAGCTTGCCGATCTGCCGCTGGAAACGCTCAAGGCCATTGATGCGCGGATCGATGAGCGTATCTATGCGGTGCTGACGGTCGACGCCTCGGTCGCCAGCCGCAGGAGCCATGGCGGCACCGCGCCCGATCAGGTGCGCGCGCGCATTGCCGAGGCCCGGAAGAAGGCGAAAGGGCAGGGCAAGTGATGACCGCACGGATCGCCAAGGCATGCGCGCTCGCCGCGCTGGCGCTGACCCTGGCGTCCTGCGGCGGCCGCCAGCCGCTCAAGCCCTTGGAAGGGCAGCGCCTGCCCGCCGTGCCGGTGGGCGCTGCGGCCGCGCCGACCGCGGCGGAGCTGACCACGCCCCCCATTCAGGCGCGGCCGGAACGCAATGTCGAACTGCTGACCCAGTCCAGGGTGCGCGGCGACGACGAATTCGACCTGCCGCCCGAAAGCGACCCGCGCTAGATTTTGGCGCCGGCATTTCTAGGATAGACTGACTTGGACCATTTTACCTATGTCGATGGCGCGATGCTGGCGGAGCAGGTGCCGATGGCGGACATCGCCGCGCAGGTCGGCACGCCCGTCTATATCTATTCCACCGCGACCCTGACCCGCCATGTCGCCGTGTTTCGCGAGGGGCTGTCGCAAATCCACGATCCGCTGATCGCCTTCGCGGTGAAGGCCAATCCCAACGCCGCCGTGCTGGCGACGCTGGCGAAGCTGGGCCTGGGCGCGGACGTCGTGTCGGCAGGCGAATTGCTGCGCGCCATTGCGGCGGGCATCCCGGCGGAGCGCATCGTCTTTTCCGGCGTCGGCAAGACGGCGGACGAAATGCGCATCGCGTTGGAACAGGGCATCTACCAGTTCAATCTGGAAAGCGAACCCGAAGCGGAAATGCTTTCCGAAGTGGCGCTGTCGATGGGCAGGAAGGCGCCGGTCGCCTACCGCATCAACCCGGACGTCGACGCGGGCACCCATGCGAAAATCTCCACCGGCAAGTCGGAAAACAAGTTCGGCATCCCCTATGACCGGGCGCTCGCCAGCTATGCCGCCGCCCGCGACCTGCCCGGCCTGGACGTGCAGGGCGTGGCGGTCCATATCGGCAGCCAGTTGACCGACCTGACGCCGCTGGAGGCCGCCTTCATCAAGGTCGGCGCGCTGATCGAAAGGCTGCGGGCGGAGGGTCACGACATCCGCACCGCCGATCTCGGCGGGGGCCTCGGCGTCCCCTATGACCCGTCGCAGCCGCTGCCGCCCAGCCCCGCCGACTATGGCGCGATGGTGACGCGGATCACGCAGGGCTGGAACGTCCGCCTGATGTTCGAGCCGGGCCGCCTGATTGTCGGCAATGCGGGCGTGCTGCTGTCGCAGGTGGTGCGGGTGAAGCAGGGCGCGCAGGCCCCGTTCGTCATCGTCGACGCCGCCATGAACGACCTGCTGCGCCCCAGCCTCTACGACGCATGGCACGACATCCGCGCCGTCCATCCGAAGGGCGAGCGGGCCGCCGCCAATGTCGTGGGGCCGGTGTGCGAGACCGGCGACACCTTCGCCATGCATCGCGACATGGACGTGGTGGGCGCGGGCGACCTGGTCGCCTTCATGACCGCGGGCGCCTATGGCGCGACCATGGCGAGCACCTATAACAGCCGCGCCCTGACCCCCGAAGTGCTGGTGTCGGGCGACAAATGGGCCGTGGTCCGCGCTCGTCCGCCGATAGAGGCGCTGATCGAGGGCGACAGCATTCCCGCCTGGATAGCGTCGGAAGGCGTGCAGGACTGATGCACAGCCTGCCCGTCTTCCTGCGGTTGCAAGGGCGGGCCGTCATCCTGACCGGCGAGGGCGAGGCGGCGGACGCCAAGCGCCGCCTGCTGGAACGGGCCGGGGCGCGCATCGTGGGCGAGGGGGAGGAGGCCGCGCTCGCCATCGTCGCGGACGGTGACGAGGCGACCGTGCAGAGGCTCCAGGCGCGCGGCATATGGGTGAACGCCACCGACCGGCCGGACCTGTGCGACTTCACTTTGCCCGCCATCGTCGACCGCGATCCGGTGTTGATCGCCATCGGCACCGGCGGCGCTTCGGCCGGGCTGGCCAAGGCGCTGCGGCAACGGCTGGAGGCTCTGCTGCCCGCCCGGCTGGGCGCGCTGGCGACGGCGCTGCGCGATGCGCGGGCCGCGATCCGCAAGCGCTGGCCCGACGCGGCGGCGCGGCGGCGCGGCATCGACGCCGGACTGGCTGCTGGCGGCCCGATCGATCCCCTGTCGGGCCTTGCGGCGGATGCCGTGCCGGACTGGCTGGCCAGAAGCGGCGATGCCGATGCCGACCGACTGGAGACGATCCGCCTGCTGTCCGCCGATCCCGACGATCTGACGCTGCGGGCCGCCCGCCTGCTGGGCGAAGCGGATCGCGTCTATCACGCGCCCGGCGTGCCCGCCGCCATATTGGACCGCGCCCGCGCCGACGCGGCGCGCATCGCGGCGAGCGCGCCGCCCGCTCGTCTGGAGTCGGGCCTGTCGCTCTGGCTGGAGATGGCGCCATGAGCCGGGTCTTCCTTTTCGAGAGCGGGCAGGCGCGGGAAATCTCGCTGGACGCCTTCTGCGAGCGGACGGAGGACGCGCCCTTCAGTTGGGTGCATGCCGACGGCTGGCGGGAGGATGCCCGCACGGTCGTATCCCGCTGCGACCATATGCCGCAAGCCGCGCTGTCCGCGCTGCTGGCGCAGGAAACCCGCCCCCGCTGCACGCTGATGGGGCATGGCGCGCTGGTGAACCTGCGCGGGCTGGGCGCGGCGGAGGACGGGGTGGGCGATCCGCTGGTGTCGATCCGCCTTTGGGCCGAACAGGCGCGGGTCATCTCCGTCAGCTATCGTCCGCTCGCCGCGATGGAACCCGTGGCGGCGCAGATGCTGGCGGGCAGGATACGCGATCCGGGCGACCTGATCGCCGCCTTCGCGCAGCAGATCACCGAAGCGCTGGACCCCGAAGTCGCCGATCTGGGCGACGGACTGGATGAGATCGAAAGCGCGCTGACCGAACATGGCCCGGCGGAGGCGCGGCGGCGGGTGTCGGAAATCCGCGCCACCGCCATCGGCTATCGCCGCTTCATCGCGCCGCAGCGGCAGGCGCTGGAAAGACTGTCCGCCGCCGACGCCCTCTGGCTGGAACCGGACGACCGGTTGCACCTGCAGGAAGCCGCCGACCGCTGCGCCCGCATGGCCGAGGAACTGGAGGCGGTGCGCGAACGCTCCGCGCTCGCCCATGAAGAATTGACCGACCTGCGCGCCGAACAGATGAACCGGCAGGCGCTGATCATATCGGTGGTGGCGCTGGTGTTCCTGCCGCTGACCTTCCTGACCGGCCTGCTGGGCATGAATGTCGACGGCATCCCCTATGCCCACGAACCCTGGGCCTTCTGGGGCGTGGTCGGCGTCTGCGTCGCCATGGCCGCCGGCATCAGCGGCTGGTTCGCGGCAACGCAGTGGCTCAAATAAAAAATCCTCCCCATCGAAGATGGGGAGGGGGACCACCGCCAAAGGCGGTGGTGGAGGGGAACTGCGCAGGTCGAGCCTCTTCCGCCCGACCTATCTAAATCGCTCCCTAATTCCGCGCCGCGTTCAACCGGGCGATCTCGTCATGCAGCGCCTGGATCGACGACACCAGCCGCGCCCGGTCCGCCTGCATTTCCGCCAGCGCGTCCCGCGTTTCGCCCAGTTCCAGGGCGCGCCGGGCGATCCGGGCGTCCAGTTCGGCATTGTGCCGCGCCAGCGCGCCGACCTGCTCGGCACGGGCGCACAGATGGCGCAGCCGGGCATCCAGCAGGTCGAAATCGAACGGCTTGACCACATGGTCGTCGGCGCCCGCGTCCAGCGCCTCCACTGCGGAGACCCTGTCGTTCCGCCCGCCGATCATGACGAAGCAGGCATTGTCGGCCAAGCCCGCCGCCCGGATCTTCCGCATCGTCGTCAGGGCGGGCAGCAGCGTCAGCCCCATGTCGATCAGGATGATGTCCACCGGCCGCGTGACCAGCATGTTGAGCGCGGAAAAGCCATGTTCCGCCAGCGCGACGTCATAGCCCAGATGCGACAGCCGCCGCGCCACGACGGCGCGGGACGTGGCGTCTTCATCGACCAGCAGAAGGCGCAATCGCCGGGGCGCCCGCCCATTTGCCTGGGCCTGCGCCCGTTGCGGCCTGCTGATGCTTTCGCGTTTCCAGAATTGCATGGCGTCCCACCTGTTGCAGGCGCGCAGCATAGGATCGGCGGGCAAAGAAATGGTTAACGGGCCGGCGGCGCATAGGCGCGCAGGAAACAGTCCAGCCCATGTTCGACATCGGCCTCGATCTGTTCCGCCGTCGCCCGTTCGATCTGTCCCCAGACCAGCGACTGGTGACAGCCCGACAGCATCAGGACGGCGAAGGTGCGCGCCGCCAGTTCGGGATCGGCGCGGCGCAAAAGGCCGCGGTCCATCGCCCTTTCCAGGAATTCGGCTATCAGCCGCCGCGTGCTGCCGGGCGCATATTGGTAGAAGATCGCGCCCATTTCGGGAAAGCGGCCCGATTCGGACGCCACCAGCCGATAGAGCGCGATGCTTTCGGGCGAGGTGATTTTCGTGAGCAGGTTCAACCCCAGCGTCCGCAACGTTCCCGCAAGGTCGCCCTCAGGATCCAGGATTTCGGCGAGGCGCGCCCGATAGGCGGTGGTCGCGTCGTCCAGAACGGCGGCGAACAACGCCTCCTTGCACGGGAAATAGCTCCAGAGCGTGCCCTTCGATCCGCCCAGCGTCGCGGCGATCGACGACATCGTCGTCGCGGCATAGCCATTTTCCATGAAGGAACGCGACGCCACGTCCAATATGGCCTTGCGTCGATCTCTACGCCGTGCCTCTCTGCGGCTGAGCGGGGGAAGGGGCTTTGTCATGAAATCGTACCATATAGTACGCTATTTCTGTTGACAAGGATTCGCAACCGGCGCAAAGCCTGATTTCATACTATCTGGTACGGTTTTTATGCCCGCGAGTCGCCATCCGAATCCTTCGCGCTTTTCCGCCCGGACCGGGCTTCTCGCCGGCGCGGCGTTGCTGTCCGCCTGCGCGGCTGTGCCGGACCTGGGTCCGCAGCCGGTCGCGCGCGGGCCGGCCAGCATCGCGGCGGAACGCAGCCTGCAGGCCGACAATGCCACCCAATGGCCGGCGGAAGGATGGTGGAAGGCCTATGGCGATCCGCAACTCGACGCGCTGATAGAGGAGGGGCTGAAGGGATCGCCGGACGTCGCCGCCGCCGCCGCCCGCTTCGCTGAGGCCAATGCCGCCGCGCAGCAGGCGGGCGCGCCGCTGCTGCCCGCGATAGACCTCGACGCCAATAGCGGCGTGACCAAGTCCAGCTACAATATGGGCATGCCCAAGGAATTCGTGCCCAAGGGCTGGCTGGGCACGGGCCGGGTGGCGCTGAATTTCGGCTTCGACCTCGACCTTTGGGGCAGGAACCGGGCGGCGTTGGCGGCGGCGACGTCCGAAGCGCGGGCGGCGGAGATCGACGCCCGGCAGGCGCGGCTGGCGCTGGCGACCGGCGTGGCCGACGCCTATGCCGACCTTGCCCGCCTGCATGACGAGCGCGACATCCAGGCGCGGGCGCTCGAAATCCGCACCGCCAGCCGGAAACTGGTGGCGGACCGCCGCGCCAACGGGCTGGAAACGCGCGGCAGCGAGCGGCAGGCGGACGCCACCGTCTCCTCCGCCAAGGCGCAACTCGCCGCCGCCGACCAGGCGATCGCGGTGCGCCGGCATCAGATTGCGGCGCTGATCGGCGCGGGGCCTGACCGCGGCCTTGCCATCGCCCGTCCCCGCCTGGGCAGGCCCGGTCCCCTCGGCCTGCCCGCGGACGTGACCACCGATCTGGTCGCCCGCCGCCCGGACATCGCCGCCGCGCTCGCCCGGACGGAGGCGGCGGCCAAGCGGATCAAGGTGGCCCGCGCCGATTTCTTCCCCGCCATCCGCCTGAACGCCCTGATCGGCGTCCAGTCGCTGGGCTACCAGACAGTGCTTCAGAACGGCGGCTTTGCCGGCGGCCCCAGCCCCTTCACCGACACGCTGTTCAAGAAGGATTCGCTGTTCGGCAATGCCGGCCCGGCGATCAGCCTGCCCATCTTCCACGGCGGCGCGCTCAGCGGCCAGTATCGCGGCGCCCGCGCCGTCTATGACCAGGCGGTGGCCAATTATGACAAGACGGTGCTCGGCGCCTATCAGCAGGTGGCCGACGCCGTGACCGGCCGCCAAGCGCTGGACCGGCGGCTGGCCGACGCCCGCGCCGCGCTGACCGCGTCGGAGGAAGCCTATGGCATCGCCCGCCAGCGCTATGAAGGCGGCCTCAACACCTATCTTGACGTGCTGAACGTGGAGGACCAGCTTCTGGCCGCCCGCCAGGCCGTTGCGGAGCTGGAGGCGAGCGCCTTCACGCTCGACATCGCCCTCATTCGCGCGCTGGGCGGCGGCTTTGCCGGAAACGGCGCGCAGGCACCGCTCCAGTTGTCCAAGGATACGCCCCATGGCTGACGCAAAGCCCGAATTCACGTCCGACGCGAGCAAGGCCGACGCCGCCGCGCAGCGCATGGAAGCCCGGAAGAAATGGCTGCTGCGGCTGGCGCTGGCCGTGCTGGCCGTCGGCGCGGCCTATGCCCTGTGGTACCTGCTGGTCGGCCGCAACCATGTCAGCACCGACAATGCCTATGTGAATGCCGAAGTGGCGCAGGTGACGCCGCTCATTTCCGCCCAGGCGGTCGAGGTGCTGGTGACGGACACCCAGGCGGTCAAGCGCGGCGACATATTGGTGAAGCTGGACCCCACCAACGCCCGCATCGCCGTGGCGCAGGCGGAGGCCGACCTGGCCGAGGCCCGCCGCCGTTTCCGCCAGGCTGTCGCGACCAGCGGTTCGCTGGCCGCGCAGGTGGAGGCGCGGGGCGCCGACATCAGCCAGGCGCGGGCCCAGCTCGCGACGGCGCAGGCCGATTTCGACAAGGCGCGCATCGACCTGCGGCGGCGCGAGGCGCTGGCCCCCAATGGCGCCGTCTCCGGCGAGGAACTGACCAGCGCGCGCAAGGCCTATGCCGCGGCGCAGGCGGCGCTCGACCTGGCGAAGGCCGGGGTGGCGACGGCCGAAGCGACGCGGGGCGCGGCCAGCGGGCAGCTTGCCGCCAATGACGCGCTGGTGCGCGGGTCCACCATCGACACCGACCCCGCCGTGCTGGCCGCCAAGGCGAAGCTGGAAAATGCCCGGCTCGACCTCGACCGCTCCGTCATCCGCGCCCCGATCGACGGCGTCGTGACCCGGCGGTCGGTGCAGGTCGGCCAGCGCGTCGCGCAGGGCAGCCCGATCATGACCATCGTGCCGCTCGCCAGGGTCTATGTCGACGCCAATTTCAAGGAACGCCAGCTCCGCCGGGTCAAGATCGGCATGCCGGCGACGGTCACGTCGGACCTTTACGGCGGCGGCGTCGTCTATCATGGCAAGGTGGTCGGCTTTTCCGGCGGCACGGGCGCGTCGATGGCGCTGATCCCCGCGCAGAACGCCACCGGCAACTGGATCAAGGTGGTGCAGCGCCTGCCCGTGCGCATCGCGCTCGACCCGCGCGAACTGGCCGAGCATCCGTTGCGCATCGGGCTTTCCATGGAAGCCGAAATCGACCTTTCCGGCGAATAAGGAAGCCCGCCGGTGAGCCGCCCGACCGAGACGTTCACGCTCCTGTCGCCCCGTCATCGCCTGCTGGCGGGGATGACGCTGGCGCTCAGCAATTTCATGGTCGTGCTCGACCTGACCATCGCGAACGTCTCGGTGCCGCACATCGCGGGCAATCTGGGCATTTCGCCCGATCAGGGCACCTGGATCATCACCAGCTACGCCGTGGCGGAGGCGATCTGCGTGCCGCTGACCGGATGGCTGGCGCAGCGTTTCGGCGCGGTCAGGCTGTTCACCATGAGCATGCTGGGCTTTGGCCTTTTCTCGCTGCTGTGCGGCCTGTCCATGACGCTGGGCATGATCGTCGCCTGCCGCATCGGCCAGGGCCTGTGCGGCGGGCCGCTGATGCCGATGTCGCAGACCCTGCTGATGCGCATCTTCCCCCCGCAGCAGCGCGGGCGCGTGATGGGGCTGTGGGCGATGACGACCATGCTGGGCCCCGCCCTGGGCCCGATCGTCGGGGGATATATCAGCGACAATTGGAGCTGGCACTGGATCTTCTTCATCAACCTGCCTATCGCCGCCCTGTGCATCTTTTCCGCGCTGACGCTGCTGCGCCCGGTGGAAACCGAGCGGGTGAAGCTGCCCATCGACTATATCGGCCTCGCCCTGCTGGTCTTCTGGATCGGCTCCCTCCAGATCATGCTGGACATCGGGCGGGACCATGACTGGTTCGGCGATCCGATGATCGTCGCGCTGGCGCTGATGGCGGGGATCGGCTTCTGCATCTTCCTGATCTGGGAACTGACCGAGGAACATCCGATCGTCGACCTGCGCGTGTTCCGCCATATCGGCTTCACATCGGGCGTTTTCACCCTGGCGCTGTGCTTCGGCGCCTATTTCGCGGGCATCGTGATCATTCCCCAATGGTTGCAGATCTCGATGGGCTATACCGCCACCTGGGCAGGCCTGGCGGCGTCCTTCGTCGGCATGTCCGCCATGGTCATCGCGCCGATCGTCGGCCGCGTCGTCGGCAAGCTGGACGTGCGCCTGATGATTTCCAGCGGCGTGCTCTGGATCGGCGCCGTGACGCTGTGGCGGGCGCACTGGACGACCGACGCGGATTTCTGGACGGTCGCGCTGCCGCAACTCGTCCAGGGTTTCGGCATGCCGCTGTTCATGATCCCGCTGACGACGCTGACCCTGGGATCTGTCCGGCCGGAGGAAACCGCCTCTGCCGCTGGCATGCAGAATTTCCTGCGCACGCTCGCCATCGCCATTTCCACCTCCATCGTGCTGACCGGCTGGGGCGACGGGCAGCGCGTGTCGCGCAACGAGATGGTCGGCACGCTCCATCCGGACGCGACCCTGGCCGACCTGACGAGCCGCGGCTTCACGCAGGAACAGGCGCGGCAGATGGTGGCGAACCTGGTCGACGCGCAGGCGATGGTGGTGTCGATGAACCACGTCTTCTTCATCGCCGCTCTGGTCATGTTCGCGGCGGCCGCCCTGGTGTGGCTGGCGCCGCGCCCCATGGCGAAGGTCGATACGTCCTCGGCGCACTGAACGGAGGGCGGAGGGCAGGGACGGCCCCCTGTCCCCGGAAGCGGCTTGATTGGGCTTTGCGATCAGCGACTTGTCCATCGCGGCATCCTCCGCCGGAGGGGAGCGGGAACAGGGCGGCGCGCCGCCGTCGGCGTCTCCCCTCTGCCGCGCCCGATTGACGCGGCGCGACATCGCGGTCACTGAGTGGCAAAAAAGGCTTGGGGTCTCATGCGAATCGTCATCATCGACGACAGCGGCCTGCGCGCGACGGTCCTGGAGGAAGGGCTGCGCGAAGCGGGCTATGACGATATTCACATCGTCCCCCCGCGCGGCGGCTTCGTCGCGCGGCTGGAGCGCATGGCGCCCGACGTGGTGCTGATGGACCTGGGCAGCCCCAGCCGCGACACGCTGGAGGAGATGCTGACGGTCAGCCGCGCCCTGGCCCGGCCCATCGCCATGTTCGTGGACCAGTCGGACGAAAGCATGATCGGCGCGGCCATCGACGCGGGCGTCTCCGCCTATGTCGTGGACGGGCTGCGCAAGGAACGGGTGAAGCCGGTGCTGGAACTGGCGGTGCGCCGCTTCAACGCCTTCGCCCGGCTCCAGAGCGAGTTGGACGAGGCGCGCACGGCGCTGTCCGACCGCAAGATCATCGACCGCGCCAAATCCATCCTGATGAGCCAGCGCGGCCTTGGCGAGCCGGAGGCCTATGCGCTGCTGCGGTCGAGCGCGATGAATCAGGGAAAGAAGATCGTGGACGTCGCCCAGGCCCTCATCACGGCCAGCGACCTGTTGGGAGGGATGTGATGGTGATGACGACCGACCTGCGCATCGCCTTCCTGCCGCTGACCGACGCCGCCGTGCTGGCGGTGGCGCGGGAAAGGGGCTTCGCGGAGGAGGAGGGGCTGCATCTCGACCTCGTCCGCACGACCAGTTGGGCGACGCTGCGCGACCGGCTGGTGTTCGGCCAGGTGCAGGCGGCGCATATGCTGGCGCCGCTGGCCGTCGCGGTGACGCTGGGATTGAGCCAGCAGGCCGCTTCCTTGTCTGCCCCCTACAAGCTCAACGTCAACGGCAACATGCTGGTGATGGCCAGCGAATTCGCCCAGGCGCTGGACCCGGACGTGGCGGCGCGGCTGGACGATCCGCTGGGGACCGCGCATGACTTCGCGGCGGCCATTGGCCTGTGGAAACGCAAGCCGGTGATCGGCGTCGTCCATCGCTATTCCAGCCATGCCGTCATGCTGCGCTACTGGCTGGCGAGCGCGGGGGTGGACCCGGATCGCGACGTCATCCTGCGCGTGCTGCCGCCCTCGCTGACGGTGGAGGCGATCCGCGCCGGGGAGATCGACGGCTTCATCGCGGGCGAACCCTGGGGCAGCGCGGCGGTGGACGCGGGCCTGGCGGAGGGGGTCGCCATTGGCGAGCGCATCTGGCGGCGCGGGGTTGAAAAGGTGCTGGCCTTCCGCACCCCCTGGCTGGAGGAGAATCCCGACAGCGTCGACCGGCTGCTGCGGGCGTTGGTAAGGGCGGGCGCCTGGTGCGACGATCCGGACCATCATGAGGCGCTGGCGCATCTCCTGTCGCAACCGCATTATGTCGACCAGCCCGCCGACCTGATCCTGCGCGCCCTGTCGGGCAGGATCGTCCCGCGGGTGGACATGGCGCCGCTCTCCATGCCCGATTTCATGCTCTTTTCGCGGGAGGCGACGCCCTTTCCGTGGCGCAGCCAGGCGCTGTGGATCTATTCGCAGCTCGTCCGCTGGAAGATGGTGGACCATAGCGCGGAAAACGCCGCCAAGGCCGCCTCGGTCTTCCGCCCCGACATCTTCCGCCGGGCGCTGGCCGACAGCGACGTGGCGATGCCGGGGGCCAGCATGAAGGTGGAAGGGGCGGTGGCGTCCCCGCTGGCCGTCGGATCGAAGCGGGGCGAACTGACGCTGGGACCGGACAGTTTCTTCGACGGCCGCATGTTCGATCCGGAACGGATAGAGGATTTCCTGGCGAGCTTTTAAGGGTGGAAAGCGGACGCTCCCCTATTCGTCACCCCGGGCTTGACCCGGGGTCCCGCTGCCTTGGACGAGGCGCGGCACTTAGAAGGAAAGCGGGACCCCGGGTCAAGCCCGGGGTGACGGAAAACTGATGACTGCTATTGGCCATTTTCCGACCTGCGGCGTAACTCCCCTCTGCTTCCCGAAATTTTGTGCCTTGCAACATAGGTCGAATCGCGAGATAATATCGGAGTCGCGCGACGAGGCGCGTTTTCCGGGATGAGGCCTTCCCAAGGTCGGGATCGCGTTCTCCCTTCGATTCTACAGCAAAGCCGCTGGCCGGATTTCGCAAGGAGCGAGGTCCGGAAGCGGCTTTTTTCATGCCCATTTCATAAAGATTGAGGGACGACATCATGGCAACTGCTTATTGGGAGCGCCCGGAGGGCCAGGCTCCGGAGGCTGAGGGGGAAACCGGCCAGACCAGCTTCTGGAAGGCCGGGCACACGCCCACTCTTGTCGCCGCCTTCCTTTATTTCGACCTGGCTTTCATGGTGTGGGTGCTGCTGGGGCCGCTGGCGCCCTCCATCTCCAAGACGCTGGGCCTGACTCCGGCGGAAAAGGGCCTGATGGTTGCCGTTCCCACGCTGGCGGGCGCCGTGCTGCGCGTCGTCAACGGCCTGCTGGTTGACCGGATCGGCTGCAAGCAGGCGGGCGCGATCAGCCAGGCGATCGTCATCCTTGGCCTCTTCACCGCCTGGTCCATGGGCGTCGACAGCTTCGCGGGCACGCTGGCGCTGGGCGTCATACTGGGCTTTGCGGGGGCCAGCTTCGCCATCGCGCTGCCGCTCGCCAGCCGCTGGTATCCCGCCGAACATCAGGGCAAGGCCATGGGCCTCGCCGGCATGGGCAATTCGGGCACGGTGCTGGCGTCGCTGTTCGCGCCGATGCTGGCCAAGCTGTTCGGCTGGAACGCGGTGCTTGGCCTGGCCTGCATTCCGCTGACCATCGTCTTCATCCTGTACATGATCATGGCGAAGAACGCGCCGGACGCGCCCGCGCCCAAGAAGCTGGTCGATTATTTCCACCCGCTGAAAAGCGCCGACGCCTGGTGGCTGATGGGCTTTTATTCGGTGACCTTCGGCGGCTTCGTGGGGCTTGCCGCCTCGCTGCCCATCTATTTCACCGACCAGTTCGGCCTGACGCCGGTGGTCGCGGGCTATTGCACGGCGGGCTGCGTCTTCGCCGGGTCGCTGGTGCGCCCGATGGGCGGGGCGCTGGCGGACCGGATCGGCGGCGTCAAGGCGCTGATGATGGTCTATGTCGCCGCCGCCCTGGCCCTGGCGGGCGTCGCCTATGCACCGACGCTGTTTTCCGCCCTTGGCCTGTTCGTCGCGGCGATGCTGGCGCTGGGCGTCGGCAACGGCGCGGTCTTCCAACTCGTGCCCCAGCGGTTCCAGGCGGAAATCGGCGTCATGACCGGCCTGGTCGGCATGGCGGGCGGCATTGGCGGCTTCTATCTCGCCTCGTCGCTGGGCATCGCCAAGCAGTTCACCGGCAGCTTCGCGCCCGGCTTCCTGATCTTCGCGGGCCTGGCGCTGGTCGCGTTTCTCGGCATCTCGCTGGTCCGCGCCCGCTGGCGCGCCACCTGGACCAGCGCGGCGCGCATCTGATCGGTCAAGGAGAGGGAGGCGGCGGCCCGCGCAGGCCGCCGCCCTTTTCGCGCCTGCGATAGGGCGCATGGACGGCGAAACGAAAATACATCGTTCTGCGAGGAATCGCTTGACGCGAATCGCCAAAAGCCTATGCTGCAATGCAAAGGACAGGGTTGTCCTTCTTCCATAGCCGCGATGGTCCAGGGACGGACGATCAAGGCGCTTATGATGGCAAGGCCGCCATCCAGACCCTCCGGTTTCAAAGACCGAGGGTCCGGATGGCGGCCTTTTTCTTTTCTGGAGTCGAGGGATGGATTTTCAGAACAACGGACCGGAAACGGCCAGCGAAGAACAACGCTTCGCGCCGTCCCAAGATGTTCGGGAACATCTGGTGGTCGTGGGCAACGGCATGGCCGGCTGCCGCGCCGTCGAGGAACTGCTGGCGCGGGACAAGGACCGCTATCGCGTCACCATCTTCGGCGCGGAACCCTATGTGAACTATAACCGCATCATGCTCTCCCCGGTGCTGGCCGGGGAAAAGAGCTTCGACGACATCATCATCAACGGCCGCGACTGGTACAAAGACAATGGTATCGAACTGATCGCGGGCGACCCCGTGACGGCCATCGACCGCGCCGCCAGGACCGTCACGAGCCAATCGGGTCGCACCGTCGGCTATGACAAGCTGCTGATCGCGACGGGTTCGGACCCCTTCATCATCCCGGTTCCGGGGAAGGATCTGCCCGGCGTGATCAGCTTCCGCGACATGAAGGATGTCGACACCATGCTGGCCGCCGCCGAAGCCGGCAAGGCTTTGGGGGGCGGCCACGCAGTCGTGATCGGCGGCGGCCTGCTGGGGCTGGAGGCCGCGCATGGCCTCACCCTGCGCGGCATGAAGGTCACGGTCATCCACCTCATGGACACGCTGATGGAGCGGCAGCTCGACGAGGCGGCGGGCTGGCTGTTGAAGTCGGCGCTGGAAGGGCGCGGCCAGACCATCCTGACCGGCGCCAACACCGAAGCCATCTATGGCGACGGCAAGGTCGAGGGCGTCCGCCTGAAGGACGGCCGCGAAATCCCGGCCAGCCTTGTCGTCATGGCGGTGGGCATCCGCCCCTCGACCGCTCTCGCCCGCGAAGCCGGGCTGGAGGTCAATCGCGGCATCAAGGTCGACGATCATATGGTGACCAGCGACCCGGACGTGCTGGCGGTCGGCGAATGCGTCGAGCATGACGGCAATGTCTATGGCCTGGTCGCGCCGCTGTGGGACATGTGCCGCAGCCTGGCGGACGGGCTGACCGACCGGCATAGCGGCTACAGGGGGTCGGTCACCTCCACCAAGCTCAAGGTCGCGGGTCTGGACGTCTTCTCCGCCGGGGACTTTTCCGGCGGCGAGGGGTGCGAGGACATCGTCCTGCGCGACGCGTCTCGCGGCGTCTACAAGCGCGTCGTCGTCAGGGACGACCGGATCGTGGGCGCCGTGCTCTATGGCGACACGGCGGACGGCGGCTGGTATTTCGACCTGCTGAAGCGCGAGGAGGATGTCAGCGAAATCCGCGACCTGCTGATCTTCGGCCAGGCCTTCGCCTCCGGAGGGGGCGCGCTGGACCCTAAGGCGGCCGTTGCGGCGCTCTCGGACGATGCCGAGATTTGCGGCTGCAACGGCGTAGCCAAGGGCCAGGTCGTCGCCTGCATCGAAAAGGGCGCATGCAGCCTGGACGCGGTGCGCGCCACCTGCAAGGCGTCGGCAAGCTGCGGAAGCTGCACCGGCCTTGTCGAAAACCTGCTGAGCGTCGTGCTGGGCGAGGAGGTTCAGTCCGGCCCCAAGACCCTATGCAAATGCACCAGCTTCACCCATGACGATGTCCGCCGGGAGATCGTGGCGCAGAATATGCGCTCCATCCCGGAGGTGATGCAGTTGCTGCACTGGTCGACGCCGGACGGCTGCTCCTCCTGCCGCCCCGCGCTCAACTATTATCTGCTCTGCGCGCTGCCCGGCGAATATCAGGACGACCAGCAGAGCCGCTTCGTCAATGAGCGCATGCACGCCAACATCCAGAAGGACGGCACCTATTCGGTGGTGCCGCGCATGTGGGGCGGCCTCACCAACCCGCGCGAACTGCGCGCCATCGCCGATGTGGTCGAGAAATATGACGCCCCGATGGTGAAGGTGACGGGCGGCCAGCGCCTCGACATCTTCGGCATCAGGAAGGAAGACCTGCCCGCCGTCTGGGCGGACCTCAACGCCGCGGGCATGGTTTCGGGCCATGCCTATGGCAAGTCGCTGCGCACGGTGAAGACCTGCGTCGGGTCCGAATGGTGCCGCTTCGGCACGCAGGATTCGACCGGCCTCGGCGTCAAGATAGAGCGGATGACCTGGGGATCGTGGATGCCCCACAAGTTCAAGATCGCGGCGTCGGGCTGCCCCCGCAACTGCGCGGAAGCAACGATCAAGGACTTCGGCGTGGTCTGCGTGGATTCGGGCTATGAACTGCATGTCGGCGGCAATGGCGGCATCCATGTCCGCGCCACCGACCTGCTGTGCAAGGTCTCGACCGAGCAGGAGGCGCTGGATTATTGCGCCGCCTTCATCCAGCTCTACCGCGAGGAAGCCCGCTATCTGGAGCGCACCGCGCCCTGGATCGAGCGCGTCGGCGTCGATTATGTGAAGCGGCGGATCGTCGAGGACGAAGCGGGCCGCGAGGCGCTGCGCAGCCGCTTCCTCTATTCGCAGAGCTTCTCCCAGGAAGACCCTTGGGCGCAGCGCGCGGCCGGTGCGGACAGCGAACTGCACCAGCACCTCGAACCCCCAATGCCCTTTGGCGCCATCGCCGCGGAGTGAACCACATGACCGACTGGATCGACATCGGAACGCTGGCCGACATTCCCCAGCGCGGCGCCCGCACGGTGCGGATTGCCGGACAGAAGGAAATCGCCGTCTTCCGCACCGGCGACGACCATGTCTTCGCGCTGGTCAACGAATGCCCGCACAAGAAAGGCCCGCTGAGCCAGGGCATCGTCCACGGCCACAGCGTCGCCTGCCCGCTGCACAACTGGAACATCGCGCTCAAGACGGGCGAGGCGCAGGGCAATGACGAGGGCTGCACCCCGACCGTCGCGGTCAAGCAGGAGGGCGGCCGCATCCTGATCGCCCGCCCGGCCTCGCTCAAGGCGGCTGCATGAAGGTCAGTCTCCTTTCTCCCCTCCCTTTCAAGGGAGGAGCCGGGGGTGGGTGCGCCGCGCCCGCGGCGCCCGCGACGGTAGTGCTGCAGGCTCCCACCCACCCCAACCCCTCCCTTGAAAGGGAGGGGCTATGACAAGTGTCCGCACCACCTGCGCCTATTGCGGCGTCGGCTGCGGCATTTCGGCCACGCCGACCGGGCCGCGCTCGGCCGACATCAAGGGCGATGAGGCGCATCCCGCCAATGCCGGCCGCCTCTGCTCCAAGGGCACGCATCTGGGCGAAACGGTGGGCCTGACGGGGCGCCTGCTGCACCCGATGATCGGCAACAGGCGCGCAAGCTGGGACAAGGCGCTGGACCTGGTGGCGCGGAAATTCCGCGAAACCATCGACCGCCACGGTCCCGACAGCGTGGCCTTCTACGTCTCCGGTCAATTGATGACCGAGGATTATTATGTCGCCAACAAGCTGATGAAGGGCTTTATCGGCTCGGCGAACATCGACACCAACAGCCGCCTCTGCATGTCGAGCGCGGTCGCCGGGCACAATCGCGCCTTTGGCGAGGATGTGGTGCCCGCCAGCTATGACGATCTGGACGAAGCGGACCTGATCGTGCTGGTCGGCTCCAACACCGCATGGTGCCACCCCATCGTCTACCAGCGCATCCAGGCGGCCCGCGCCGCGCGCGGGACGAAGCTCGTCGTCATCGATCCGCGCCGCACCGAAAGCTGCGAAGGCGCGGACCTGCATCTGCCGGTGAAGCCCGGCACCGACGTCGCCCTGATGAACGGCCTGCTCGCTTGGGTAGCGGCGGAGGGCGCCACCGACCCCGCCTTCCTCGCCGATCATGTCAGCGCGCCCGAAGATTTCTGGGATCATGTCCGCGACGGGCACGACCTCTGGACGACGGCGAAGACCTGCGACATCGCGCCCGCGCTGCTGGAGCAATTCTACAAGCTGTTCGCCGCCACGCCGCGCACCGTCACGCTGTTCAGCCAGGGCATCAACCAGTCGATCCGCGGCACCGACCAGGTGAACGCGATCATCAACGTCCACCTCGCCACCGGCCGCATCGGCAAGCCGGGCGCCGCGCCCTTCTCGATCACCGGCCAGCCCAACGCCATGGGCGGCCGCGAAGTCGGCGGCCTTGCCTCCAGCCTTGCCGCCCATATGGATTTCGCGCCGGAAAATGTGGAGCGGGTGGGCCGCTTCTGGGCCGCCCCCGCCATGGCCACCAAGCCGGGCCTGAAAGCCGTCGACCTGTTCCGCGCCATCAACGAAGGCCGGATCAAGGCGCTCTGGATCATGGCGACCAACCCCGCCGTCTCCATGCCCGATGCGGGCCGCGTGCGCGAAGCGCTGGAGGCGATCCCCTTCCTCGTCGTGTCGGACATCATGGCCGACACCGACAGCAGCACGCATGCCCATGTCCGCCTGCCCGCCGCCGGATGGGGGGAAAAGGACGGCACCGTCACCAATTCGGACCGCACGATCAGCCGCCAGCGACCCTTCCTGCCGCTGCCGGAAGAGGCGAAGCCGGACTGGTGGATCGTCAAGGAAGTCGCCCGCCGCATGGGATGGCGCAGCGCCTTCGCCTATGACCGGCCTGCGGACATCTGGCGCGAACATGCGCGCCTGACCGCCTATCGGAATGACGGGGAGCGGCTGCTCAACCTGCGCTCCCATGCGACCATCGGCAATGACGCCTATGACGCCATGGAGCCGTTCCGCTGGGGCGGCACGCCCTTCGCCGACGGTCGCTTCCCGACGCCGGATGGCAAGGCGCGACTGGTCCTGACCAGGCAGATGGAGGTTCAGGAGCCGCTGCGGGACTGGCCGATGACGCTCAACACCGGGCGTTACCGCGACCAGTGGCACACGATGAGCCGCACCGGCCTGTCTCCGAAACTCGCGCGCCATCGCGAGGAGCCGCAGGTCGAAATCCATCCCAAGGACGCCGAGGCGCTGGGCATCGTCGACCGCGATCTCGCCCGCGTCCAGACGGCGCAGGGCAACAGCATCTTCCGCGTCAGCCTGAGCGAAGGCCAGCGCCCCGGCGAGATCTTCACGCCGATCCACTGGACCGACCGGATGTCGAGCGGCGGCCGCACCGGCCTGCTCCCCCGTCCGCTGGTCGATCCGCATTCAGGCCAGCCCGGCTTCAAATCCACCCCGGCCAGCGTCGAGAAGGTCGCGACCGAGTGGAGCGGTTTCCTCATCCTGCGCGGCGATGAGCCGGCGAAGCTGCCCTGCCTCTGGTCCACCCGGATCACCGTTCCGGGCGGCGCGCTATACGAGATCGCCGGCAATGGCGATCCGGCCCGCCTCGACGCCTTCCTTCCGAAGGGCGACCGGGTGGAGGCCATGGACGCCTCCCGCGGCACCCGGCGCGTCGCGACCATCGGCGAGGGCAGGCTGAACGGCGTGCTGTTCGTGACGCGCACCGGCCTGCTGCCGTCGCGCGACTGGCTGATCGGCCAGTTGCAGGCAGAGGGGGTCGGCGGCTCCGTCCTCGCGGCGCGGGGGCCGGGCAGCCAGCCGGAAAAGGGTGCGACCGTCTGCGTCTGCTTCGACATCGGGTTGAACCAGATCGTCGCCGCCATCCGCGAGCAGGATCTGGTCGACGTCGCCGCCATCGGCAAGGCGCTGGGGGCGGGGACCAATTGCGGATCGTGCCGCCCCGCGCTCGCCAACATCCTCACCCGGACATCGCAGGAGACGCTTCATGCAGCCGAATGAGCTTATCGCCCCGGGCGAGGTCTGGCTGGTGGGCGCAGGCCCCGGCGATCCGGACCTGCTGACCCGCAAGGCCGAAAAGCTGATCGCGGCGGCGGAGATCGTCTTCCACGACGCGCTGGTGGGGCCGGGGGTGCTGGGCCTGATCCCGCAGGGC
Organism: Sphingobium sp. TA15; assembly: GCF_037101235.1. Classification (NCBI taxonomy): domain Bacteria; kingdom Pseudomonadati; phylum Pseudomonadota; class Alphaproteobacteria; order Sphingomonadales; family Sphingobiaceae; genus Sphingobium; species Sphingobium sp. TA15. The sequence continues at coordinate 2,139,657 of NZ_AP025355.1, read as the reverse complement.
GTCGAGCGGGTCAGCGTCGGCAAACGCTCCGGCCGCCACAGCAAGGCGCAGGAAAGCATCAACGACCTGCTGCTGGCGGCGGCGAAGGCGGGCAAGCGCGTCGTCCGCCTGAAGGGCGGCGACCCCTCGGTCTTCGGCCGCTCGGCGGAGGAGATGGAGCATCTGGCGGAGGCGGGCGTTGCCGTGCGCATCTGCCCCGGCATCACCACGGCCAGCGCGGCGGCGGCGAGCGGCCATGCCTCGCTCACCCTGCGCGGCGTGGCGCGGGGGCTGACGCTGGTGACGGCGCATCTGAAGGCGGGCGAGCCGCTGAAGCTCGACTGGGAAGCGCTGGCCCGGCCGGGCGGCACGCTGGGCATCTATATGGGCCGCGCCGCTGCCGGAGAAATCAGCCGCTCCCTGATCGCCGCCGGGCGCGATCCGGAGACGCCGGTGATGGTGGCGGTCAATGTCTCGCTCCCCAATGAGCGGTTGATCCGGGGCAAGCTGTCGGCGCTGGCCTTTCTGGTGGCGACGATCAGCGACGAAGACCCGACCCTGCTGCTGATCGGAGAAGCGGTGGCGGGGACAAATCTCCCCGCCGACATGGCCGCAAGCGCCTCTATCACGGTCTGACGTACATCTCCTCCGTTCGGGCTGAGCCTGTCGAAGCCCTCTTCTTCTCCTCAAGAGAAGCCGAACCCTTGGACAGGCTCAGCCCAATCGGGGAAAAGTGAACCGCTCCAGATCCTCCGGCCGGTTGATATTGGGCAGCACGAACTCCGGCCGCTCCACGATCCGCGCCCCGACCCGCTCCAGCCAGCCATGGATCGACCGGCTATTCTCCTCGGCCAGATGCGCATCCAGCTCTCCCGCCAATGAAGCGGGCCAGAATCCGGCCAGTTGCTGCCCCTTCAGGATCGCCGCGCCATCCCCGATCAAGGCCTGCGCCAACCCGTCCGGATAGACCGGAACGTCGCACCCCGTCGTCAGCACCGCGTCATAACCCTGCGCCGCCGCATGATGCAGCGCGGCGTTCAGCCCCCCTAACGGTCCCATGTCCGCCGCCGGCCGGTCCGCCAGCCCGGTCATTCCCGGAACGTGCCGCCCGCAAATCACGACCGTCTCGACATGCGCGCCCAGCGCCGCCGCCGCATGATCCAGCAATGTCCGCCCATCGAGCATCGCCAAGGCCTTGTCGCTGCCGAAGCGGCTGGATCGTCCCCCGGCCAGAACCGCGCCCAGCAATCGCATTCCGTCCCTCCTCATGCCGCTTGGCATTGTCCTCGCTTTCCCTTATGGCGCGCGGCGCGGGCGGGGACAAACCCTCGCGCGCAAAGAAGATCGCGCCGGTGCCCTCAAAGGGCTGAAAACGGGAATGCGGTGCGGACGGGAAACCGTCCTATTCCGCGGCTGTCCCTGCAACTGTAAGCGGTGAGCGCGATGCACTTCGGTCCATGGACCGGCCACTGGACGCAAGTCCGGGAAGGCGTGCATCGCTGCATTGACCCGCGAGCCAGGAGACCTGCCGGCGCATGGTCGCTCTTGCCCTGGCCCAGGGGTTGGCCATGGCACGGTGTTTTCCGTCTGAGCGACGAAGCGGCGCAGGGCCGCATCGGTGCGGGGGAGGGCACTGGCGTCGACTTCCCCCTGCGCCGACCGCGATGAGCGGATGCCCTGAGCCATGAAGTCGCAGCGACGCTCAGGGAAACAGATATAATGTTGAAAGCCACCATCTCTCTTGCCGCTTTGCTCGCGGCCGCGCCCGCCCTCGCCGCCGATGATGACGAGATCATCGTCACCGCGCTGGGCATCGAGCAGCCCCGCGACGAGGTCGGCCAGGCCGTCACCGTCATCGACGCCGAAACCATCCGCACCCGCCAGAGCGTCAGCGTCGTCGACCTGCTGGCCACCACGCCGGGCGTGCGCTTCAACCGCAGCGGCAGCCTGGGCGGAGTGACCGGCGTTTCGCTGCGCGGCGCGGAAACGACGCAGACGCTGGTGCTGATCGACGGGGTCAAGGTCAACGACACCAGCGGCATCGGCGACATGTACGATTTCGGCAATCTGCTGACCGGCAATATCCGGCGGATCGAAATTTTGCGGGGGTCCAACTCCATCGCCTATGGCAGCCAGGCGGTCGGCGGCGTCGTCAACGTCATGACCGGCACGCCTGCCGCCGGTTTCGCGGGCAACGCGTCGGTCGATTACGGCTATAGCGACACGCTGAACGCCAAGGCGGACGTTTCGGGCGGCAGCGGCATCGCATCGGGCGGCGTCGGCATCGCCTATTTCAACACCGACGGCATTTCCTCCGCCGCCAACGGCGCGGAAAAGGACGGCTATGAGAATATCGCCGCCAATGCCAAGCTGAAGCTGGCCTTCACCGATACGCTCAGCCTCGACCTGCGCGGCTATTATATCCATGCCGATCTGGATACCGACAACGGCGTGTTGGACAGCACGGCGGACACTTCCAAATCCGATCAATATGTCGGCTATGCTGGGCTGAACCTGGCGCTGTTCGACGGCAGGCTCACCAACCGGGCGGCCGTGACCTGGTTCCGCATGGACCGCGACTATACATCCGCATTCGGCCCCTATGGCTATTCGGGCACCAATCTGCGCTTCGAATATGAGGGCGTCTATCAGCCGGTCGATCAGGCGAAGCTGGTCTTCGGCTATGAACATGAACGGCCCGATTACGACTTCTCCGGCTTCGGCTCGACCGAAAGCCACCGGGCCGATATGGACAGCGTCTATGCGCTGGCCATCGTGAAGCCGGTCGCCGGCCTGTCGCTGACCGCCGGCGCGCGGCATGACGATCACAGCCAGTTCGGCGGCGCTACCACCTTCGGCGCCAATGCCAACTACACGCCCAACGCCGGCGCGACCAATATCCGCATGAGCTATGGCGAGGGGTTCAAGGCCCCTTCGCTCTACCAGCTTTACGGCGCCGACGTCGGCAATGCGGGCCTGCGTCCGGAGCGGTCGAAAAGCTACGACATCGGCTTCGACCAAAGGCTGGACGGCGACCGGGCGATCCTGTCCGTCACAGCCTTCCGCCGCGATACGAAGGACCAGATCAATTACGACTATTCGATCGGCCTTTACGGCGGGTACAATAATCTGGACCGCACCCGCGCCAAGGGGGTGGAGGCGATGCTGGCTCTGAAGCCTGTCGATGCGTTGACCGTCACCGCCGCCTACAGCCATGTCGATGCGCGCGACCGCAATACCGACGCCCGGCTGCCGCGCCGCGCCGCCGATGCGGTCAGCGTTTCGGCGGACTATGTCTGGCCCTTCGGCCTGTCGACCGGCGCGACGGTGACGATGGTGGGCGACAGCTTCAACGATGCGACCAACGCGATCCGGCTGGACGGCTATGCCGTGACAGACGTGCGGGCATCCTTCCCGATCCGGGAGAATCTGGAGATCTACGGCCGCATCGACAATCTGACCGATGAGAAATATGCCACGGTCCATGGCTATGGCACCTATGGCCGGTCGGCCTTCGGCGGCGTGCGTGTGCGCTTCTGAAAATAACCTAATGGCGCGGCGCGGCGTTCACCCGCACCGCGCCCTTGCGCACGGCTCCGTCAAGCTGCGCCATGCCCTTGTGCGCAGCGCCGTCAAGCTGCGCAGCGATGCTCCGCGCCGCATCGACATAGGCGGGGCCGCCGCACACCGTCCACGCCTGGGGCACGCGGATGCGCGGGATGGCGCGCAATATGGGATGGCGCAGCATCTCCGTCCCCTGATCGACCACCTCTTCGCTGCCGCTCTCCACGATCAGCCAGTCCGGGCGGGCGGCGATCATCTCCTCCAGCGACAGTTGCGACAGCGCCGGCTTGCCCAGCCTGCCCGCCAGATTGACCAGCCCCACGCGCCGCATCAGGTCGTCGACCAGCGTGCCGGTGCCGGTCATATAGCCGCGCCGTTGATAATAGGCCGCTACGCCCCGACGCTTCGGACGGGGCAGGGCGGCGAGGTCGCGATTCATGGCCCGGATCAGCGCTTCGCCCCGTTCGGTATGGCCGACCGCCGCCGCCACCTGACGGATCTGCTGGAGGATCATGGGATAGCTGTCGGCGCTCGCCAGCCCCAAAGTCCGCCATCGGCCCGGAGGCGCGCCGACGACGCTGCCGCCGGAAGGAAAGCCGATCAGCAGGTCGGGCCGCAGCGCCAGCACTTCCTCCGCCGGGCGCTTGAGCGTGCGGAAGGCGCGGGCCTTGCCGACCGCCGCCGACAGTTCCGGGTCGTGGCCATAGGGGCTGAGCGCCGCGATCTGCGCCGGGTCGGCCAAAGCGAGCACATATTGATCGGCGCAGGTGTTGAGCGACACGATGCGCCGGGGTTGGGCGGGCGCCGCGCCGGTCAGGGCCAGGGCGCAGAACGCTGTAAAGATTATTCTGCGCCGCACGCTGCTGCTCCCGGATTGTGCCTCAACAAACCACCGTGCTCCTGCCTTCGCAGGAGCACGGCACGCTGTAGCAAGCAACGAAGGCCGCGCAAGCCATGAGCGTCCGCCGTCACCCCTTGCTGATCCCCGCGCTGACGGCGCTGGCGCTGCTGGCCGCCCTTGCTTCCCTCACTCTTGGCGCGGTTCCGCTCTCCCCGGCGCGCATCTTCGCCGTCCTCGGCGGCGGCGGCGATGACATCGCCAGCGCCATCCTTCTCGACCTGCGCCTGCCCCGCATGCTGCTTGGCCTGATCGTCGGCGCGATGCTCGGGCTGGCGGGCGCGGCGCTTCAGGGCTATCTGCGCAATCCGCTGGCCGAACCTTCGGTCCTGGGGGCATCCAACTGCGCCGCGCTGGGCGCGGTCGGCGCGCTCTATTTCGGGCTGGCGCAGGTGCATCCGCTGGCGCTTCCGGCGCTCGCCATCCTCACCAGCCTGATCGGCATCGGCGCGCTGTTCCTGCTGGCCGGCCCTGCCGAAAGCCCGCTCACCCTGATCCTCGCCGGCATCGCCATCGCGACGCTGGCAGGGGCGGGGATCAGCCTGTCGCTGAACCTGTCGCCCAATCCCTTCGCCGCCATGGAGATCATGAGCTGGCTGATGGGCAGCCTTGAAAACCGCGCCTACGGCCATGTCTGGATCGCGCTGCCCTGCGTGGCGGTCGGCGCTGCGTTGCTGATCGCGGACGGACGGACGCTGGACGCGCTGACGCTGGGCGAAGATGGCGCGCAGGCGCTGGGCATCGACCTGCGCCGGGCGCGGCTGCGGCTGATGCTGGGCGTCGCCATCGGCGTGGGCGGCGCGGTGGCGGTGTCCGGGGCGATCGGCTTCGTCGGGCTGATCGTGCCGCATCTGGTGCGGCCGCTGACCGACCGTTCGCCCTCCGCGATCCTGCTGCCCTCCATGCTGGGCGGGGCGGCGCTGCTGACGCTGGCGGACATCGGCGTGCGGCTGATACCCACCAGCAGCGAACTCAAGCTGGGGGTGCTGACGGCCTTGCTGGGCGTGCCCGTCTTCCTGATCTACCTGATGCGGGAGCGGCGGCTATGGTGACGATCCGCGCGCAGGGGCTTTCCGTCCGTCTCGGCCGTCATCCGGCGGTGAACGGCATCGACCTTCATCTGGAGCCGGGACAGCTTGTCGGCATTATCGGCCCCAATGGCGCGGGCAAGTCGACGCTGATCCGGGCGATGCTGGGCCTGATCAAGCGGGAAAGCGGCTCGGTGCTGATCGACGGCGTGGACAGCGCGCGTCTAACCCGGCGGGAAATCGCCAGGCGCATCGCCTATCTGCCGCAGGGCCAGAGCCTGCACTGGCCGCTGGCGGTGGAGCGACTGGTGGCGCTGGGCCGGATGCCGCATCTGGGGCCTTTGTCCCGCCTTTCCTTGGAGGACGAAGCGCTGATCGACGCCGCGCTGGCCCGAGCCGATGCGCTGCATCTGAAGGGGCGGGTGGCGACCGAACTGTCCGGCGGCGAGCGCGCCCGCGTGCTGCTGGCCCGGGCGCTGGCGGTCGGCGCCCCCGCGCTGATCGCGGACGAGCCTCTGGCCGCGCTCGATCCGGGGCATCAGATCGACGTCATGGACCTGCTGAAGGCGGAGGCGCGGGCGGGATCGCTGGTCGTCACCGTGCTGCACGATCTCGGCATGGCGGCGCGTTATTGCGACCGGCTGGTGCTGATGGATCGCGGTTCGCCGGTGGCGGACGGCCCGCCGCTGGAGGTGCTGACGGAGCGGAATCTCGCCCAAGTGTACGGCATTGTAGCGCGCATCGAGGCAGACGGAAAGTGGCCGCTGATCCTGCCCGTGGGGCGAGTCAAAAGCTGAACTCCCTGTCGTTCCAGCGAGAAGCGGGGAGGCGCCCTTACTCCGCAAAAGACCGGGGCGCCGGAGCCACCACCGTGAACGCTCCCGCGCCGATCTCCGACACTTCCAGCGCCCGTTCCGCAATGCCGTCGCGGCCGAAGCGGAACGCCCCGTCGATCCCGGCAAAGCCCCCCGCATCGCGCAGCCGCGCCGCCGGGAAGGTCGTGCCCGGCTTCCAGTCGCGGGCAATCCGCACCGTCAGCAGCACCGAATCATAACCCAAAGCCGACAGCCGGAACGGCGCATTGCCGTAACGCGCCCGATATTTGGTCGCGAGCTGGCTGTAGAGCCCATCCGAAACGCTGGCGAACCACGCGCCGCGCAGCACGGGGCTGGACGCCAGGCCGCTGTCCGTATTCCACAATTCGGTGCCCAGCAGCCGCGCCGTAGCGCCGCCATTCTTCCGCACGATCGGCGCGACCTGCATCGCCACGCGGCCGCTGTCCGCGATCAGCAGCGCGTCATAGCTGGAGGACGCCTGCAATTTCCTGACCGCCGCCGTGATGGAGGCGGCGCTGCGGTCGAATGTCTGCATCGACACCACGGTTGCGCCCGCGCCCTCGACTGCGCGCAGCAGGGCTGTGCCCGACCGCTCGCCATAGACGCCCTTGGGCACCAGCGCGGCGAATTTGGACAGGCCCTTGCCCTTGGCGAATTCCACCACCCGCTCGATCGACTGGTTGGGGTTGTAGCCCATGATGTAGACGCCGTTTCCGGCGACGCTGGTGTCGTTGGAGAAGCTGATCACCGGCACGTTCGCCCGTGCCGCGATGGGTCCGACGATCCGCGCATCCTCCGCCAGCAACGGCCCCAGGATCAGCTTGTTGCCGTCCGCCAGCGCCTTGTTCGCCGCCGCCGCCGCGCCCACGCCGGTGTCATAGGTGGTGATGCGCACCTTGTCGGCCTTGGTGTCCAGCAGTGCCAGCGTGGTCGCATTGGCGATGGACTGGCCGACGCCCGCATTGGGACCGCTCATCGGCACCAGCAGCGCGACGCGGTGGCGCAGCGTGTCGGTGGGCAGGCCCTCGGTCACTTCGGGGCCGGTCTGCGTCGGGCCGGTCTGGGCCGGGCCGGGGCCTTTGGGCACGATGGATTGACAGGCGGCGACCAGCAGCGCGGTCGCTGCGAACAAAATCCGCCCGGCGCGTTTCATGGAAGCGAACAAGTCCGCTTGCCGGGGGGCATCCGTCTCTGTCATCTGGCATCCTTATGGAAACTGATATTGTTGATCTTGATGGTTCTGGGCTTGAGGCTGGGCTTTACATCGTTGCAGGGCCGATCGGCAACCTTGGAGACCTTACCCCCCGCGCGGCCGAAGTCCTGCGCCTTGCCGACGTGATCGCCGTGGAAGATACACGGGTCAGCGCACGCCTGCTGCGCCATGCCGGGTCGGACCGGCCGATGGTCCCCTATCACGACCATAGCGCCGAAGGGGTGCGCGCCCGCCTGATCGAGCGGATGGCGAGCGAATCGGTGGCGCTGCTGTCCGACGCGGGAACCCCGCTGATCTCCGATCCGGGGTACAAGCTGGTGCGCGACGCCCGCGCCGCCGGCCGCCGGATCACGACGCTGCCGGGGCCGAGCGCCGCCATCGCCGCGCTCACTTTGTCGGGCCTGCCGACCGACCGTTTCCTGTTCATGGGCTTCCTGCCGTCCAAGCAGAAGGCGCGGGGTGACGCGTTGGCTGAGATCGCTGCCCTGCGCGCCACGCTGGTCTTCTACGAAAGCGGCCCGCGCCTGTCGGAGAGCCTGGCCGCCATGGCCGAGCATCTGGGCGACCGCGAAGCCGCCGTCTCCCGCGAGATCAGCAAGGCGTTCGAGGAAACCGCCACCGGGACCCTCTCCGAACTGTCCGCCCGCTATGCCGACGCCCCGCCCAAGGGGGAGATCGTCGTCATCGTCGGCCCGCCCGGCGAAGCCCCGCCCGCCAGCGCGGAGGATGCCGACGCCGCGCTGCTCGAAGCCATGGAACGCCTCCCCGTCTCCAAGGCGGCGGGGGAGGTGGCGAAGAAACTCGGCCTCGACCGCCGCGCCCTCTACGACCGGGCGCTGGAACTCAAGGCGTGAGGCGTCAGGCCGCCGAAAAACGCGGGCGGCAGGCGGAACGGATCGCCGGCTGGTGGCTGCGCCTGAAGGGCTGGCAGATCGTCGGTCGCCGCATGCGCACGCCCGCCGGAGAGGTCGACCTGGTCGCCCGGCGCGGCGGGATGCTCGCCTTTGTCGAGGTGAAGGCCCGCGCCACCGGCGCCGATCTCGACCTCGCCATCGACGAACGCCGCCTTTCGCGGGTCGCCGCGGCGGCGGAAATCCTGTTCCACGACCTCGCGAAACCGGGCGACGACATGCGAATCGACGTGATGCTCCTTGCACCGGGCCGCCCGCCGCGCCATCTGGCGAATGTCTGGCATGGGGGCTGACTCGACCTCCGTTCGCCCTGAGTAGCCCCTGAGCTTGGCGAAGGGGCGTATCGAAGGGCGGGTGCGGGACGGTGCTTCGATACGGGACTTCGACAAGCTCAGCCCTACTCAGCGCGAACGGAAGAAGAGGAAAAGATTGCAGTGACCCAGCTCAACCCGCTCACCGTCGCCGTGCAGATGGACCCGATGGAGGGGATCAGGATCGGCGGCGATTCGACCTTCCACATCATGCTGGCGGGGCAGGCGCGGGGGCACCGGCTCTATCATTATCTCGCCCCCGACCTCACCTATCGCGACGGCCGCGTGCTGGCCAAGGCGCGCCCGGTGAAGGTGCAGAAGGTCGAGGGCGACCATTTCGTCTTCGGCGAGCCGGAGATGCTGGACCTCGGCCGCGACGTCGACGTGGTGCTGATGCGGCAGGATCCGCCCTTCGACCTCAGCTACATCACCGCCACCCATCTTCTGGAGCGGGTGCAGGAGGAGACGCTGGTGGTGAACGACCCCGCCTCTGTCCGCAACGCGCCGGAAAAGCTGTTCGTGCTGGATTATGCGCGCTTCATGCCGCCCACCATGATCACCCGCGACCTGGAGCAGGTGAAGTCCTTTCTCGCCCAGCATGGCGAGATCGTGGTGAAGCCGCTCTACGGCAATGCGGGCAACGCCGTCTTCCATGTCGGGCGGTCCGGCGCGAATCTGTCCGCGCTGGTGGAACTGTTCAACGCATCCTGGGTCGAACCCTTCATGGTCCAGGCCTTCATTCCCGGCGTCGCGGAGGGCGACAAGCGCATCGTGCTGGTCGACGGCGAAGTCGCGGGCGCGGTCAACCGCATTCCCGGCGCGGGCGAGATCCGCTCCAACCTCGCCGTCGGCGGATCGGCGGCCAAGACCGTGCTGACCGAACGCGAACTGGAAATCTGCGAAGCGCTTGGCCCGGAACTCAAGCGGCGCGGGCTTCTTTTCGTCGGGATCGACGTGATCGGCGGCGAATGGCTGACGGAAATCAACGTGACATCGCCCACCGGCATCGTTTCCATCGACGCCTTCAACGGCACCAACACGGGCGGCATGATCTGGGACGCGATCGACGCCCGGCTGGCGGCGCGGGCGGCCGCCTGAGCCACGTCGCATCATGACCGACTGGGTTCTCCGCCTGATCGACGCGGGCGGCTATTGGGGCATTTTCGCCCTGATGGTGATCGAGAACATATTTCCGCCGATCCCGTCCGAACTCATCATGGGCATCGGCGGCATCCGCGTCGGCCAGGGCCGGATGGAGATGGGATGGCTGCTGTTCGCGGGCACCGTCGGCACCACCGTCGGCAATTATTTCTGGTATCTGGTCGGCCATATATTGGGCTTCGGCCGGTTGAAGCCGCTCGTCGACCGCTATGGCCGCTGGGCGACGCTGGAGTGGAAGGATGTCGAGGCGCTCGACCATATCTTCGGCAAATATGGGCAGATCGTGGTGTTCGTCTTCCGCTTCATGCCCGCCTTCCGCACGATGATCTCGCTGCCCGCCGGGCTGTTCCGCATGGGGCATGTCCGCTTCCTGCTGTGGACCAGCGGCGGGGCGCTGATCTGGAACATCATTCTCGCCTATGCGGGCTACATACTCGGCCAGAATTTCCGCGACATCGACAAATATGTGGGGCCGGTGGCGACGGCCTGCGTGGTCGGTGCGGTCCTCTTCTACCTCTGGCGGCTGGCAACCTGGAAACCCAGGGGCTGATCCGGGGATATGCCGTGTTCCTGCGAAGGCAGGAACCCAGTTCAGACGGGGGAATGGACTTCACGCCCGTGGATGCGCGTTCCGGTAAACATCAAGCAGATGCGCCGCATCCACCTGCGTATAGATTTGCGTGGAGGACAGGCTGGCATGGCCCAGCAACTCCTGCAACGACCGCAAATCCGCCCCGCGCCCCAGCAGGTGCGTCGCGAAGCTGTGCCGCAAGGCATGGGGCGTCGTCCGGTCGGACAGCCCCAGCCTCCCCCGCGCCCCCTGCACGGCCCGGCGGATCAACGCAGGCGACAGCGGCCCGCCCCGCGCCCCCCGGAACAGCGGCGCGTCCTTCTCCTGCCCGAAGGGGCAGAGCGCCACATAGGCCTCCATCGCTTTCCGCACCTGGGGCAGCAGCGGCACGATCCGCGTCTTGCCCCGCTTGCCCGTCACTCGCAAAGTCTCTCCCAGGGGCAGCACCGCGCCGGTCAGCGCCATCGCCTCCCCGATGCGCAGTCCTGCCCCGTAAAGCAGCAGCAGCACCGCCCAGTCCCTGGCGCCGATCCATTCCTCCCGCGCCGTTTCGGCGATGTCCCCGGCCAGCGCCACCGCCTCGTCGGGCGAGACCGGGCGGGGCAGGCCGCGCTTCACGCGAGGCCCCTTCAGCATCGGCACCCGCGCATCCTCCCCGCCGACGAAGCGCAGGAAACCCCGCACGGCCGACAATTCCCGCGCCGCCGACACATTGCCGATCCCGTCCATCCGCCGCACCGTCAGGAAGGCGCGCAGGTCGGCCTGTTCGATCCCCGCCAGCATCGCCGCCGTCGCCGCTTCGCCGCGATGCTCCTCCAGAAAGGCCAGCAATCGCTCGGCGGTCGCCACATAGGCGCGCACCGTATGCACCGAGCGCCGCCGGTCGAGCGCCAGATGCCGCCGCCACTGTTCGCAAAGATCGTCCGCTGCCGCCATGGCGCCATGATAGGGCAGGGGATCGCCCTTGAAAACCGCCCGGAAATGGGCACATGGGATGGGACATGGCAACTCCCTTCGATCTGGCCGACCTTCCGACCGGCGCGCTGATGCGGCTTTCCCCGCTGGTGGGGCGCGTGCTGGCGCCCAATCCGTCGCCCTTCACCTATACGGGCACGCAGACCTATCTGGTGGGCGCGGAGGATGTGGCGGTGATCGATCCCGGTCCCGACGATCCGGCGCACCTGGCCGCGCTGATCGAGGCGATAGACGGCCGTCCGGTGATGGCGATCCTCTGCACCCACACCCATCGCGACCACAGCCCCGCCGCCGCGCCGCTGGGCGAGCGGACCGGCGCGCCGGTCATCGGCTGCGCGCCGCTGACGCTGGAGGATGACGGCCCCCGCGCCGACGCCGCCTTCGACGCGGCCTATCGCCCGGACCGCGTGCTGGCGGACGGCGAACGGATCGGCGGCCGGGGCTGGACGCTCGCCGCCGTGGCCACGCCCGGCCACACCTCCAACCATCTCTGCTTCGCGCTGCTGGAGGAAAAGGCCCTGTTCACCGGCGATCATGTGATGGGCTGGTCCACCAGCATCGTTTCCCCGCCCGACGGCGACATGGCGGCCTATATGGCCTCGATGCAGCGGCTGCTCGACCGGACCGACACCGTCTATTATCCGGCGCATGGCGACCCGGTCGACAATCCGCAGCGGCTGGTGCGCGGCATGATGGGCCATCGCAAGCAGCGGGAGGGCCAGATACTGCGCTTCCTGGAACGCAACGGCGCGTCGGAAATCCCCGACATGGTCGTGGAAATGTACAAGGGCGTCGACCCGCGCCTGCACAGCGCGGCGGGGCGTTCGGTGCTGGCGCATCTCATCGACCTCGACGGGCGCGGCATCGCCGCCGCGACGGGGGACGGGCGATGGCGGCTGCGCTGAGGCGCTTCGCCGGGTCGATCCCAATAGGGATGGTCCCCGTCAACGAGGTACTGGCCAACAGGCGCAACGCCCGCTAGGGCGCGCTGGATGAAGGCCCTTCAAGGAGCAGGGTAGGGACATGAACGCCATCACCGGAATCCCGCAGGGGATCGACCTGCGCGCGGAGATCGACCGGCTGCGCAAGGAACGCAACGCCGTCATCCTCGGCCATTATTACCAGAAGCCGGAAATCCAGGACTTGTCCGATTTCGTGGGCGATTCCCTGGAACTCTCGCGCAAGGCGGCGGAGACGGACGCGGACGTCATCGCCTTCTGCGGCGTGCGCTTCATGGCGGAAACGGCGAAGATCCTCTCGCCGGAGAAGATCGTGGTGCTGCCCGACATGGACGCGGGATGCAGCCTGGAGGACAGTTGCCCGCCCGCCCAGTTCAAGGCCTTTCGCGAGGCGCATCCCGACCATATCGCGCTCAGCTACATCAACTGCTCGGCGGAGGTGAAGGCGCTTTCCGACATCATCGTCACCTCCTCCTCGGCGGAAAAGATCCTGGCGCAGATTCCGAAGGAGCAGAAGATCATCTTCGGCCCCGACAAACATCTGGGCGGTTATCTGAAGCGCAAGCTCGGCCGCGACATGCTGCTCTGGCCGGGCGTCTGCATCGTGCATGAGGCGTTCAGCGAAACCGAACTGCTGAAGCTGAAGGCCCAGCATCCCGGCGCGCCCGTGGCGGCGCATCCGGAATGCCCGCCGCACATCGTCGACCATGCGGACTATATCGGCTCCACCAGCGGCATATTGGAATTTTCCAAGACCATGGCCGGCGACACGCTGATCGTCGCGACTGAACCGCACATCATCCACCAGATGCAGAAGGCGGTGCCGGAAAAGACCTTCATCGGCGCCCCCGGCGCGGACGGCAACTGCAACTGCAACATCTGCCCCTATATGGCGCTCAACACCATGGAGAAGCTCTATCTGGCGCTGCGCGACCTCCAGCCGCGCATCGAGATGGAGGAGGGGCTGCGCCTCGCCGCGAAGAAAAGCCTCGACCGCATGCTCGAAATGGCGAGCGGCACGGTCGGGCAGGGTGATCTGGGCGCGCGCTGATGGAACGCATGGTCACGGCCGTGGAAATCGCGCGCCGCCACCACATATCGGACAAGCGGTTGCGCGGCATTCTGCGCCGCGACTGGCCATGGCCGCGGTGCAAGCACGACTTCTGGACCTTCCCGGCGGGCAGCGAGCAGGCGGCGATGATGGAGATGATCGCGAAAAGGCTGGCGGCAGCATGAGCTTCCCTCTCCCCGGCTTCGATCTCGACGCCTTCATCGCCTCCACCCTGGCGGAGGATCTTGGCCCGGACGGCCGCGACGTCACCAGCGAGGCGGTGATTCCCGCCGACGCGATGTTCGACGGCGTGATGGACAGCCGCGACGCCGTGACGCTGGCGGGCCTGCCCATCGCCGCCGCCTTCTTCCGCGCGCTCGACCCGGATGTGGAGATCGAACTGCTCCGGCAGGATGGCGACCGCGTGGCGGCGGGCACCGACATCATGCGCATCCGGGGCAAGGCCCGCGCCATGCTGACGGCCGAGCGGTCCGCGCTCAACACCGTCCAGCACCTGACCGGCATCGCCACCATGACCCGCGCCTATGTCGACGCGATCCTGGGCACCGGAGCGACGCTGCTCGACACGCGCAAGACCATTCCGGGCCTTCGCGTGCTGGAAAAATATGCGACCCGCATGGGCGGCGCGACCAATCACCGCATGGGGCTTTGGGACGCGGCGATGATCAAGGACAATCATGTCGCCGTTGCCGGATCGGTGGAGGAGGCCGTCCGCCGCGCCGCCGCCGCCGGGATCGCCAGCATCATCGTGGAGGTCGACCGCATCGACCAGATCGAACCCGCGCTTGCCGCCGGGGCCACGCACCTCCTGCTCGACAATATGGACGCGCCCACCCTGCGCGGCGCGGTGACGCTGGTCGGCGGGCGCGTCCCCACCGAAGCGTCGGGCGGCGTCACGCTGGACAGCATCCGCGCCAAGGCGGAAACCGGCGTCACCTATATCAGCGTCGGCCGCCTCACCCAGTCGGCCCCGGCCGCCGACATCGGCCTCGATTTCGCCTTTGCCTGAAGTCGCGCATGCGCCGCGGCGCTTGCCGGCCGCTAGGCGCATTTGCAGGCCGCCAGGGCTGGATGTCGATACAGCCTAACCCTCGACGATCACCGTCGAAGGATGATGCCGGTCCAGATGCCTGCGGATGATGCGCAGATTCTTGCTGTTGGACTTGTAGAAGAAATCGAAAACGTCCCCGGCAAAGGGAATGGCGCCGATCAGCGTGTCGAAGCCGACATTGGCCGCCATGCGCGTGAGCTGCCATTTCGACATGCCCAGGTTCCGCGCTTCCCACACGATCCACGCCCCCATGGCGGCCGTGGCGAAATCGCCTACCACGGGGATCAGCCCGACCAGACTGTCCAGCCCGACCCGCCGGTTGGTGCCGGGAAGGACGAACAGCCCCTCCAGCATCGCCTCCATCATCTCGATCCGCCTGCGCACCGAAGCCGGATCGCGGCCGAATCCGGGCATGTCGCGCACGATCCGGTCGAACTGGTCCTGCGAAATCGCCATCATCCGTCCTCCAAGCATCGGCTTTCGATGCTCTAGTTGGTGCTCCTGAACAGATGGTTCAATGGGTGCCGCGCCCTGGGCGACGCCATGAAGCCGGTCAGCCGCCGCGCCACAAGAGACCAGCGCACGGGCGCGCCCAGGGCGATGAAGCCGTTATGCGCCTGCATCAGCGCCTCCGCCTGCGCCACGCGGGCCATGCGCTCGTCCAGGCTGGCGGCAAGGCTCGCCGCCTGCAATTGCGCCTCCGCCTCCGCCGAGCAATGCACCTTCCGCGCGCAGCCGATCCGCCCCAGATACCAGAGCGCGCTGTCATAGGCCGCGACCTCGTCGACCAGCCGCAGATCGGCGTCGGCCGTCATGTCGACCCGCTCGACCGCCAGGCCGATCATGCCCAGGTCATGCCGCACCAGCCCGAACAGCAGGGTGGAGCCCGGCCCCTTGGGCAGGGCCACGCGCAAAACCGGCGGGTCGCCATGCTCGCTGCGCCAGCGCTTCATGACCGCCTGTCCCTGCGCCCAGCGTTCCTCCTGCGGCAGGCCGGACCAAT
Source organism: Sphingobium sp. TA15 (assembly GCF_037101235.1). NCBI lineage: Bacteria > Pseudomonadati > Pseudomonadota > Alphaproteobacteria > Sphingomonadales > Sphingobiaceae > Sphingobium > Sphingobium sp. TA15. Next base: position 2,124,125 of record NZ_AP025355.1, on the reverse strand, counting down.
CCGGCGCGGCGGGCGGTCCGGGCAGGTCGATCTGCCCCGGCACGATCTGCTCGGTCGTGGCCCAGCCGCCGACGGGGAACATCACCGGCAGGCGGCTGCGGTCGATCGCCATGTTGATGGCCCGCCGCACGCCGTCATCCTCCAGCAGCTTGCCGCTCGCCCCGCTCCGGCCCGTCACCGCCAGCCCCAGCAGCCCCTGCACCGGATCGATCCGCACATCGTCGCGGTCCACCCCGGCGGGCACCAGCAGCGGCAGGTCGGCAAAGCGCCCGCCCAGCACGAGCGCGGCCTTGCCCTGCTGGAAACGGGTGATGGCGAGCGCCGCCCGCTCCGCCCGGACGATCCGGGTCTGCCAGGCGGGCACCGGCAGTTCGTCGCCGGATTCGTTCGTGGCCCGCTCCACCGGCGTCAGCACCAGCGCCTTGTCCGGAATGCCGCCCCGGTTCTCCCGCCGATAGGGGCCGGTCCCGCCTTCCCGCGACAGGATCGCCATCTGCGGCTGGGCCAGCATCTGCAACACATAGGGGCGCGGCGCCGCCAGCCTGATCTCGATCACCTCGCCCGTCATCGCCACCACGTCCTGCACCGCGTCCAGCGGCCCGGCGGGGTCCAGCCGGCGCAGCGCCTCTATCCGCGCCATCAGCAGCCGCCCGACATCCTTTGCCAGCACCTTGCGGCCGTCCGGCCAGAACGCCCGGCGCAGGCGGAAGATGTAGCTGCGGCCATCGTCCTCGACGATCCAGCGCTGGGCCAGGGCGGGCAATATCTCCCCCCCGGCGTCGAACGCCACCAGCCCCTGCGCGGTGGCTTCCAGAAACAGCTTCGATCCGGGATCGGGCAGATTTTCGAGCGGCTTGGCGAAATCGGCGGGGCTGCCGATCACGCTGACCGTGACCGGGCCGCTCCCCTCATTCGAGCAACTTCCCGACATCGCCGCCATCAGGGCGGCTCCGCCAAGGGTCAGCCAGGCTGGAAAGGGACGGGAAGGGGCGGAAATCATGTCCGGACAAGGCTTAACCCGCAACCGCGCCTGCGCCAACCGTCATGATGCGCATTTGCGCGGCGCGGCCAAAGTCGCGGAATCGCGGGCGGCTCGCCAAATGCAAGAGGCCTTTGCCCGCTGTCCCATAGCGGAACAAGATTTCGTTAACCATGACTCCGCATTGGCCGGCAAAGCGCCTTCTTCTATATCCTTCGATATGCGCCTTTTTTCCACCATCCTGCTGATCTCCGCCGCCGTGACGGCAACCGCGCTGGCGCAGGGCGTGACCTCGCCCTTCACCGTGGCGGAAAGCGGGCGAAGCTATGCGACGCTGGGGGAGGCGATCAGGGCGATCGGCGACGGCCGCGGCACGGTTCTGGTGGCGCCGGGCAGCTATGCGCAATGCGCGGTGCAGCAGGGCGGCGACGTCACCATCCGCGCGCAGAAGCCGGGCACCGCGATCCTGGACGGCGTGGCCTGCGAGGAGAAGGCGGCGCTGGTGCTGCGCGGACGGTCGAGCAGCATCGACGGCCTCATCTTCCAGAACCTGCGCGTGCCCGACGGCAATGGCGCGGGCATCCGGCTGGAAAGCGGCGACCTGACCGTCACCAACAGCCTGTTCCGCAACAGCGAGGAAGGGATCTTGACGGGCGACGCGCCGGGCAACGCGATCAGCATCGACAGGTCGACCTTCCGCCATCTGGGGCGCTGCGACCGCGACCTCGCCTGCGCCCACGGCATCTATGCGGGCCGCTATGGCAGCCTGTCGGTCACGCGCTCGCGCTTCGACCAGGGCGATGGCGGCCATTATCTGAAAACCCGCACGCCCCGCGTCACCATCACCGACAACAGCTTCGACGACAGCGGCGGGCGGCTCACCAACTATATGATCGACCTGTCCAACGGGGCGAGCGGCACGATCAGCGGCAACGAGATGGTGCAGGGACGCGACAAGGACAATTACAGCGCCTTCATCACCGTGGCGCCGGAGGGGCGGGAACAGGACAGCACGAACCTTTCCATCGCGAACAACAGCGCCTCCTTCGTGCCGGGACTGCAGCGCAGCAGCAGCTTCGTCGCCAATTTCACCGACGATGCGGTGAAGATCGGCCCGAACCGCCTGGCGAGCGGGATCAAGGTGACGGACCGGCGCTGACGGTTCCTGGATCGATTTCCAGGCGATCGGGAAGGCATGTCCGCGCCGGCCCGACGCATCCCGCTTGCATGCCCGCGCCGCGGCGCCGATAATCGTCCCATGCGCACCACCTATGGCTCAGCCACCGTCCGCCTCTACCACCTCAGCGACGCCGATGGCGGCGGCGGTGCGACGACGCTGTTCTACGGTCCCCTGAGCGAAGCCCTGCGCATCGCGGAGCGGCAGCCGCAGGACATGCAGGACGGCCTGTTCCTTGCCACCGACAATGATGTCGTCGCCTATCTCGACCTGATCGAGGGATAGGCGGCGTGGAAAATTCAGGATCCGCCGGACCGGGCGATTTGGGTGGAGAGCGGACGTTCCCCTATTCGTCACCCCTCCCCCCCCTATTCGTCACCCCGGACTTGATCCGGGGTCCCGCTGCCTTGGGCTGGGCGCGGTGTAGAGGCAAAAGCGGGACCCCGGATCAAGTCCGGGGTGACGAAAAACTGATGACCGCTCATGGCCATTCCCGACATTTCCAAATTTGTCCGCATTGCCTGGCCCGGCCGCCTCAACCGTCCGCGAAGCCGAACGGCGCGTGGGTCCGCCGGAAATCCTCCGGCAGCATGTCGCGCCCGATCGGCGGCGCGGACCGCGCCATGCACTGGCTGCGATGGCACAGGCGGCACGTCACCCCGATCGGCGTAGGCTCCGGCGGCGCTTCCCCCGCCGCATAGATCAGCCGATGCGCATGCTCCGCCGCGCAGCACAGCGCAATCGCCCGCTCGATCTTCGGCGCGCCCCATCCGCCGCCGCCCGCCGTCACCGTCCGCGCGATGGAGAAGAATCGCTGCCCGTCCGGCAGTTCCAGCCATTGCGTCAGCACCTCGCGGGGCCGCTCGAACGCATGATGCACCGACCAGAGCGGACAGGAACCGCCGTGGCGCGCAAAGGGAAAGCCCGCGCCGTCCAGCCGCTTGCTGACATTGCCCGCATGGTCGACCCGCAGGAAGAAGAAGGGGATGCGCTCCTGCCCCGGCTTCTGCAGCGTGGTCAGCCGGTGCGCGGTCTGCTCGAAACTCGCGCCGAACTGCCGGGCCAGCGCCTCCACATCGTAACGCCGCGCCTCCACCGCCCTGGCGAAGACGGTATAGGGCATCACTATCGCCGCCGCGCCATAGCTGGCCAGCGCCCGCCGCGTCAGCCGCCGCCCGCTCTCGCTGGCGAACTGGCCGTCCTTCAGCAGCGCGTCGAAATCGCGCCGCATCTCCAGATAGGCGATCTGCAAGGCTAGCTGGAACTGGGTGCTCGCCCCGTCCAGCGCGTCGTCCAGCAGCACCGCGTCGCGATGCCGGTCCAGCCGCCGCATCGACCCCGCCATCACGTCGGACGGCAGGCGCCGTACCCGCAGGTTATGCTTCGCCTTCAGCCATCCGGCCAGGCCGCCCGCCGCCTCCATCTCCTGCGCCAGCTTCTCCCCGGCGTCGTCCAGCATCGGAAAGCTGTTGCGCCGCGCCCCCAGGAAGCGCCGCGATTCGGCCACCGGATCGGGCGCTTCGGCGGCATCCTCCCGCTCCACCCCCCGGTCCGCCAGCGCCAGTTGCTCCTCGCGATAGGCCGTGTGCAACCGCAGCAAGGCCTCGGTGATTCCCGGATAATTGACCGCCACGTCCCCGGTCGCCAGCGCGGGCAGGTCGATGTCCGCGAACATCGGGTCTTTCAGCACCGCCTGCAACCGCGCCGTCTGCTCCGCGCCGCCGTCGCCCGCCAGTTCGCTCATGTCCATCTTGTAGGTGCGCGCCAGCCGCAACAGCATGTCGGCGGTCAGCGGCCGCTGGTTGCGCTCCAGCAGCGCCACATAGCTGGCGGAAATCTCCAGGTCCGACGCCATGTCCGCCTGGGTCAGCCCCAGTTCCCGCCGCAGCCTGCGCAGGCGCGGCCCCATGTAAACCGGACGATCCTTGGCCATGTCGTAAAGCGCTCCTGTGCAGGCTTTACAACTTTACACGCAAATCTTGTAAACTTCTACAACTGAACTTCGCAGCCCCTGCCGCACCAGCGAAACCCCCTTTAGAAAACCGTCATCACTTCTCCACTTCGTTCATGGAATCGAGCCATCATGACCTACAGCCAGGAAATCACGAAAGCGGGCGCCACCATCGGCGGGCAAGGCCATTGGGATGGCATCGCCGCCGAATCGGTCGCCCGGATGCGCCTCCAGAACCGTTTTCACACCGGCCTCGACATCGCCCGCTACACCGCGGGGATCATGCGCCGCGACATGGCCGCCTATGATGCCGACCCGGCCAACTACACCCAGTCGCTGGGCTGCTGGCACGGCTTCATCGGCCAGCAGAAGATGATCAGCATCAAAAAGCATTTCGGCACCACCAAGGGCCGTTATCTCTACCTCTCCGGCTGGATGGTCGCCGCCCTGCGCAGCGAATTCGGCCCGCTGCCTGACCAGTCGATGCATGAAAAGACCAGCGTCCCCGCGCTGATCGAGGAACTCTACACCTTCCTGAAGCAGGCCGACGCCCGCGAACTGGGGATGATGTTCCGCGACCTCGACGCCGCCCGCGAAGCCGGCGACGAAGTCAAGGCGCAGAAGATCCAGCAGGACATCGACAATTACGAAACCCACGTCGTCCCCATCGTCGCGGACATCGACGCGGGCTTCGGCAATGCCGAGGCGACCTACCTGCTTGCCAAGAAGTTCATCGAAGCGGGCGCCTGCTGCATCCAGATCGAAAACCAGGTCTCGGACGAAAAGCAGTGCGGCCACCAGGACGGCAAGGTCACGGTTCCGCATGAGGATTTCCTCGCGAAGATCCGCGCCGTCCGCTACGCCTTCTTGGAACTCGGCGTCGACGACGGCATCATCGTCGCCCGCACCGACTCGCTGGGCGCTGGCCTCACCAAGCAGATTGCCTACAGCAAGGAAGATGGCGACCTGGGCGACCAGTATAACAGCTTCCTCGACGTCGAAGAGGTCACCGACATCACCACCCTGCGCGGCGATGTCGTCCTGGCCCGCGACGGCAAGCTGTTCCGTCCCAAGCGCCTGCCGTCGAACCTGTTCCAGTTCCGCGCCGGCACCGGCGAAGACCGCGTCGTCCTCGACTGCATCACCTCGCTCCAGAACGGCGCGGACCTGCTGTGGATCGAAACCGAAAAGCCGCATGTCGAGCAGATCGCGGGCATGGTCGACCGCATCCGCGAAGTCGTCCCCAATGCGAAGCTGGTCTACAACAACTCGCCCAGCTTCAACTGGACGCTGAACTTCCGCCAGCAGGTGTTCGACCGCTGGACCGCCGAGGGCAAGGATGTCAGCGCCTATGACCGGGCGAAGCTGATGAGCGCCGATTACGACGCGACCGAACTGGGCCTTGAGGCCGATGAGAAGATCCGCACCTTCCAGAAGGATGCGGCGGCGCGGGCCGGCATCTTCCATCACCTCATCACCCTGCCGACCTACCACACGGCCGCCCTGTCGACCGACAACCTTGCCAAGGAATATTTCGGCGAGGCGGGCATGCTCGGCTATGTCGCGGGTGTCCAGCGCAAGGAAATCCGCCAGGGCATCGCCTGCGTCAAGCACCAGAACATGTCCGGTTCGGACATTGGCGATGATCACAAGGAATATTTCGCGGGTGAAGCGGCGCTGAAGGCGGGCGGCATCCACAACACGATGAATCAGTTTGCGGCCTGACGGCCGCGGGGGAATCAGTTCGCGGCCTGAAGCCGCTAAACAGTCCGGATTGCGGGGGTGCAAGCCCCGCAATCAGGGTGGAAGGACTTGACGGCCCGGAGCTTCGCGCTCCGGGCCGTTTTTTTCATAAGCGCAGCTTGTGAACGCTCCGCCCGTTCCAGCTTTTGCCGAGAAGCGAAGGCGATTATCCTTTGCGCCGTCCAGCAAAGGGGAAAAGCCGATGTCCTACACCCTCATCACCGCCAACCGGAACTATTCAAGCTGGTCGCTGCGCCCCTGGGTGCTGATGAAGGCGCTGGGCATAGCTTTCACCGACCGGATGGAGCCGTTCGCCGCCGCCGAGAATTACGCCGCCTTCCGCGCCTTTTCGCCCACCGGCCAGGTGCCCGTGCTGATCGACGGCGAGAGGACGGTCTGGGATTCGCTGGGCATCGCGCTTTATCTGGCGGATCGGCATGCGGAGGTCTGGCCGAAGGAAGAGGCGGCGCGGGCGTGGGCGCAATCGGCCGTGGCGGAAATGCACAGCGGTTTCGCCGCCCTGCGCAACGATTGCCCGATGAATGTCGGCGTGCGGGTGGAGCCGCATCTGCCTTCTCCCGCGCTCAACCGGAACATCGCCCGCTTGGCGGAACTGTGGGGGGAGGGGCTTTCCCGCTTCGGCGGGCCGTTTCTGGCTGGTCCTGCCTTCACCGCCGCCGACGCCTTTTACGCGCCGGTCGCTTTCCGGGTGCGCACCTATGGACTGAATGTCGGGCCGGCGGCGCAGGCCTGGGTCGATCATATGCTGGCGATCCGCGATGCGCGAATGGGAAAGCGCCGCCCTTGCCGAAACATGGCGGGAGGAAAGCCATGAAGCGGAAGTCGGCGCGGCCGGGCGCATCGTGGAGGATCATCGCGCCGCCTGACCTTGCGCCCCCGCGCAGGGGCCGTCCGCGAAAAGCGGAAATTTGGCCGCTTTTCCCCTTTTCCCCTGTCCTGTCTGGGTCTAGGGGGAAATCATTATGGTCAAGCCTCGCACGCTCTATGAGAAGATTTGGGACGCGCATGTCGTCGAACGCCGTCCCGATGGCACCTGCCTGATCTATATCGATCGCCATCTCGTGCATGAGGTGACGAGTCCCCAGGCGTTCGAAGGACTGCGCCTTGCGGGCCGCAAGGTGCGTCGTCCCGATCTGACGCTGGCGGTGCCCGATCATAACCTGCCGACCACGGCGCGCCGCGACGCGGCGGGCAACCGCATTCCCATCGCCGATCCGGAAAGCGCGCAGCAGCTTGCGGCGCTGGAACGGAACGCGCCGGAATTCGGCGTCCGCCTGATCGGGGACGCGGACCCGGAACAGGGCATCGTCCATGTCGTGGGGCCGGAACAGGGCTTCACCCTGCCGGGCACGACTTTGGTCTGCGGCGACAGCCATACCAGTTCGCACGGCGCGCTGGGCGCGCTGGCCTTCGGCATCGGCACGTCGGAGGTCGAGCATGTCCTCGCCACCCAGACGCTGCTTCTGAAGCAGTCCAAGACGATGGAAGTCGTGGTCGAGGGCGAGCTGGGTTTCGGCGTCACGGCCAAGGATGTCGCGCTCGCGATCTGCGGCCGCATCGGCACGGCGGGCGGCACCGGCTATGTCATGGAATATCGCGGTTCCGTCTTCCGCGACATGTCGATCGAGGGTCGCCTGACCGTCGCCAACATGTCGATCGAGGCGGGCGCGCGATCCGGCCTGTTCGCGCCCGACGAAAAGACCTTCGCCTATCTGGAAGGCCGCCCCATGGCCCCCAAGGGCGCGGAATGGGAGGCGGCCGTCACCTATTGGAAGACGCTGGCGACGGACGAAGGCGCGGTGTTCGACAAGAGCGTGGTCATCGACGCCGCCGACATCGTGCCGAACGTCACATGGGGCACCAGCCCGGAGGATGTCGTGCCGGTGACGGGTGCGGTGCCCGATCCGGAGAGCTTCGCGGATGCCTCCAAGCGGGCGGCCGCGCAGAAGTCGCTCGACTATATGGGGCTTTCCGCCGGGCAGCGGATGGAGGATGTGGTCATCGAACATGTCTTCATCGGCAGTTGCACCAACAGCCGGATAGAGGATCTGCGCGCCGCCGCCGCCCTGCTCAAGGGCCGCCATATCGCCAGCGGCATCAAGCATGCCATGGTCGTGCCCGGTTCCGGGCTGGTCAAGCGCCAGGCGGAAGCCGAAGGGCTGGACCGCATCTTCGTGGAGGCCGGTTTCGAATGGCGCGAGCCGGGCTGTTCCGCCTGCCTGGGCATGAACCCGGACAAGGTGCCTGCGGGCGAGCGCTGCGCTTCCACCAGCAACCGCAATTTCATGGGTCGGCAGGGGCCGGGGTCGCGGACGCACCTCGTCTCGCCCGTCATGGCGGCGGCGGCCGCCATCACCGGACATCTGACCGACGTGCGCGAATTGATGGGTGAAAAAAGGGGAGAGGCGGTCGCATGAAAAAGGTATTCTGGCTGCTGGCGCTGGGCGCGCTGGCAAGTGCCGCCATGGCGGCGACCCTGGGGCGCGCGGAAGACACGCCGCGCCCGGAGAGCAAGCAGGCGCATTGATGGACAAGCTGAATATCGTCGAAGGCCGCGCCTATCCGTTCGGGATGAAGAATGTCGACACCGACATCGTCATCCCGGCGCATTGGCTCAAGACCATCAGCCGCGCCGGCCTGGGCCGGGGCGCGTTCGAAGTGCTGCGCAAGGAGCCGGGCAATGTCTTCGACGATCCGGAATATGCGGGCAGCCCGATCCTGATCGCGGGCGACAATTTCGGCTGCGGGTCCAGCCGCGAGCATGCCGCCTGGGCGCTGGCCGACCTGGGCATCAAGGTGGTGATCGCGCCCAGCTTTTCCGACATATTCTCCGGCAACGCCTTCAAGAACGGCATATTGACCGTGGTCCTGCCGCAGGAGGCCATCGACCGGCTGATGGAGGTCGCCCGGACGGACCCGATCCATGTCGATCTGGAGCATCAGACGGTCACGACCCGGTTCCAGGACCGCTTCCAGTTCGAGATCGATCCCTTCCGCAAGCATTGCCTGCTCGGCGGTCTGGACGAGATCGGACTGACGCTGGGGCAGGCGGACGCGATCGGCGCGTTCGAGGCGAAGGACGCCGGCGCGCGTCCCTGGCTGGCGCCCGCCGTTGCGTAAGCGTCGCGATCTTCCTATTTCGGATCGGACGATCCGTTCCACCTTTTACGGGGCACAGGCATGACCACTTTCGACGACCGCGAAAAGGCCTTTGAAAACATGTTCGCGCACGACCAGGAGATGCAGTTCCGCATCCAGGCGCGGCGCAACCGGCTGCTCGGCGAATGGGCGGCGGCGAAGATGGGCCTGACGCCCGAAGAAACGGACGCCTATGCCAAGGCGGTCGTGCAGGCCGATTTCGAGGAAGCAGGCGACGAGGATGTCATCCGCAAGCTGATGGGCGACATGACCCAGGCCGGAATCGACATCGACGAAGCAGGCGTCCGCGCCGCGCTGGACGAGCAGCAGGTCATCGCCCGCCGCATGTTCATCGAAGCCCAATAAGCGTCAGGACCGTTCCGCCATGCCGATGGCTGCCGAAGAAATAGCGGACATGATCCGCGCCGCGATCCCCGACGCGCAGGTCGAGATCACCGACCTTGCCGGCGACGGCGACCATTATGCGGCGCGCGTCGTGGCGGAAAGCTTCCGGGGCATGAGCCGCGTGGCGCAGCAGCGGGCGGTCTATGCCGCGCTGGACGGGCGCATGGGCGGGGTGCTCCACGCCTTGCAACTGACAACCGCCGTCCCCAATTAACCGCCATTGGACAAAGCCCGCGCCGTTTTGGCGCCTGACAGGAATGGACCAGATAATGACCGACGCCGTGCAGCAGCGGATCGCCGACATCGTGAACGGCAATGACGTCGTGCTTTTCATGAAGGGCACGCCGCTCTTTCCGCAATGCGGCTTTTCCAGCCGCGCCATCGCGATCCTGGAGCATCTGGGCGTCGCCTATGACAGCGTGGACGTCTTGCAGGATCAGGCGATCCGTCAGGGGATCAAGGCCTTTTCCGACTGGCCGACCATTCCCCAGCTTTATGTGAAGGGCGAATTCGTCGGCGGCAGCGACATCATGATGGAGATGTACGAGGCCGGCGAATTGCAGCAGTTGATGGCCGACCAGGGCGTCGCCGCAGCCAACTGAACGGCTGGACGAAACGAATGTGGCAGGCGGTCCGGGTCATCCGGGCCGCCTTTTTCATGTCCTCCTGTCATTGAGGCCGCCCTTTTGCGTCGCCGGTCTGGTTTGGCGCTCGCTCGACTTAAGGAAGACCGGGTAGGAGGATGCGGCGGAGACTGGCGCCGCATCCTCCCGGGCAGTCAAACGATGGGTATGGCAAAGGCAACGCAAAGCCCGTGCCAGCCATCGGGAATCAGCCCTATCGGCGTCGCGGAAAGGTTAACGCCGCCGGAGCCGATCGCCAGGCTGTAAACCCGGCCGACGGTCCGTGACCGCAAGCTTGACTACAGATGTAATTAATGCGATTACGTGTGTAGTCGATTCTGGTGCGGATGATGGTCGTGGGCGAGAAGATCAGCGAGGCGGAACTGGTGGTGATGGAGGCGCTGTGGGAGCGCGCGCCGCAGACCGCCGCCGATGTGGCGGACCGGGTCGCCGCCGGGCGCGACTGGAGCGTCCAGACCGTCAAGACGCTGCTGTCCCGGCTGATGGCCAAGGATGTCATCGCCGCCGACCAGGACGGCCGCCGCTTTTTATATCGCCCGCTCGTCGCGCGGGAGGAGTATGTTGCCAGCGAGTCGGGGCGCCTGGTGAACCGGCTGTTCGGCGGGCGGGTGTCGCCTCTGGTGGCCCAGCTCGCCAGCCAGGACCAGTTGACGGCGGAGGACATCGCCGAACTTGAGGAAATCCTGAAGGGGTTGAGATCATGAGCGTGTGGATCGCCGAAACGCTGATCGCGACGACCCTGCTGATGGCGCTGGTCATGCTGCTGCGGCGTCCGGTGGCGCGCTGGCTGGGGGCGGGGGCGGCCTATTGGCTGTGGCTGCTGCCGCTCGCCCGCATGGCGTTGCCCGCCCTGCCGCGGGATGTCGCCAGCCCCTCGCCTCTGCAGCGGGCGGTCGACCAGGCGGGCCTGCCCCGCTTGCTGGATGCGGCGCCGGCGGGGCTCCCGGTCCGGTCGGAATGGAGCATTCCCTGGCTGGAGATCGCGGCCTCGCTCTGGCTTCTGGGTGTCGTCCTTTTCCTGGCGGTGCAGGCGATCGGCTATGTCCGCTTCCGCCGCTTCATCCTGAAGGGCGCGACGCCGATCGGCGAAGAGGGCCGGATACGCATCGTCAGCAGCCCGAAGGCGGGCGGACCGCTCGCCTTCGGGGTGTTCCGCCCCGTCATCGTCCTGCCCGTCGACTTCGCGCTGCGCTTCGACCCGCAGGAACAGGCCATGGCGATCGCCCATGAGCGCGCCCATCATCAGGGCGGCGACCTGGCCGCCAATATGGTCGCGCTGCTGCTGCTGGGCCTGCACTGGTGCAATCCGGTCGCCTGGATCGCCTATCGCGCCTATCGGGCGGATCAGGAGCAGGCCTGCGATGCGCGGGTCTTGTCGCTCCACGGCCGGGATCAGGCGCATGTCTATGGCCGGGCCATCCTGAAGGCCGCCGGTGGCCGCCAGTTTGCCGGCGCCTGTCATCTCAATCGCATAACCGCGCTCAAAGGGAGGCTGAAAATGCTGTCTGCCCATGAAATGTCGCTGCGCCGCATCAGTTGGGGCATGGCGGCCGTCGCCCTGGTGACGGCATCCGGCCTGGCGCTGACCGCGTCCGGCAGCCGGGCGGCGCAGCAGGTCGCCGCGATCACCGACAAGGTGGATTCGATGAACTTCGGCAGGCTGGCCGATCTGGTCGCGCAGCCCGCCTCCGCCAGCGAGATCGCGCTGCCCGAAGCGCCGGAAGTCGCCGTTCCGTCGCCCTCCCCGTCCGATCCGAAGGACGCCGGGGAGATGGCCGCCCTGCCCCCGGCGCCTCCCGCGCCGCCTGCTCCTCCGGCGCCCGTGGCCGACATGGTCCCGCCTGTCCCGCCGGTTCCCCCGGCGCCGCCCGCAGGCCTGCGCGACCGGGGCGACCGCGCCCTGTCCCACGCCGTGCCGAACGAAGCGGAAATCCGCCGCATGGTGCCGCATGTCGATGTCGCCAATGGCTGCGAGAACGGCAAGGGCGTGAGCCAGCGGGAGACGGTGGACGCCGATGGCCGCCGCCATATCCGCGTCCGCATCTGCCAGGAGGAGATCGAGGCGCAGGCCCATCGCGCCGCCCGCGCCGGATTGATCGCGGCCCGCGCCCAGATCGCCGCGGCCGCCCGGATGTCGGACAAGGTCCGGGCCGAGGTGTTGCGCGATCTGGACCGGGAGATCGCGCATATGGACGGAGAGGATTGACGGGCCAGGCCCAAGGCGCGCCGCCACCTGCCCCATGACGGCTTTGGCGCGGCTGCCGCGCCCATGGTTCAGACCGCCACGATCTCCGGCAGGATGGCGTCGAGCAGCAGCATCCCGGCAGGCTCGACGCAAAGCCCCCGACCTTCCTGCCGCACCAGGCCATGGCCGGCCAGCCGCGCTACCGCCTCCGCATCGACCAAATCCTCCACCGGCAGGCTCGACAGCCGTGCGATCCTCTCCAACTCCACGCCCTCGGCAAGCCGCAGCCCCATCAACAGCGCTTCCCTGGCCCGGTCGCGCCCGTCGAGCGGCTCCTCGCCTTGCAGGCCATGGCCATTGCGCGCCACGGCGTTCATCCAGTTTTCCGGCTTCCTGTGCCGCAGCGTCGCCAGCCCATCGCGGCGGCCATGCGCGCCGGGGCCTACGCCGACATAGTCGCCATAGCGCCAGTAGGTGAGGTTATGCCGGCTTTCCTGCCCCGGCCGGGCGTGGTTGCTGATCTCATAGGCGGGCAGGCCGGCGGCCGCGGTCATCGCCTGCGTGGCTTCATAGAGATCGGCGGCATGGTCCGGATCGGCCGGCTTCAGCCTGCCCTGCGCCGCCAGCGTCGCGAAGCGGGTGCCCGGTTCGATGGTGAGCTGGTAGAGGGAGAGATGGCCGGTGCCGAAGGACAGCCCCCGCGCCAGTTCGCTTTCCCAATCCGTCAGGCTCTGGTCGGGGCGGGCATAGATCAGGTCGAAATTCACCCGGCCGAACGCTGATTGCGCCACGTCCAGCGCCGCCAACCCCTCCCGCACGTCATGGGCGCGGCCGAGGAAATGCAGCGCCTCATCCTCCAGCGCCTGAAGGCCCAGCGATACCCGGTTCACCCCGGCCGCCGCCAGGTCCGCGAAGCGGGCGGCCTCCACCGAACTGGGATTGGCCTCCAGCGTGATCTCGATGTCGTTTGTCGGCCGCCAGCGGCGCGTGGCCGCGTCGATCAGCGCCTCCACGATGTCGGGCGGCATCAGCGACGGCGTGCCCCCGCCGAAGAAGATCGAGGAGAGCGGCCGGCCGCCGCTCAGCGCCGCTTCATGGGCAAGGTCGCTCAGCAGCGCCGCGCGCCAGGCGTCGTTGTCGATCTCCGCCCGGACATGGCTGTTAAAATCGCAATAAGGACATTTGGAAACGCAAAATGGCCAATGCACATATAAGGCCAGGGGTTCATCGGGCGCGGCAGCGGGGATAAAGGGGTCGGGAGACATGAGTGGGGGCGTTCTTAAACGGCTTTGGCCTGCGCGGCTAGCGCTGCTGGGGATATTGGCGGCAGCGGCGGGGCAGGGCGGCGCGGAGCCGTCGCCGGGGGCGAGGCCGTTGCCGCCCGCCATGCCCGCTTCCTATTACGGCCTTGAGGAAGCGGACCGGGACGAGGGGCTGATGCGCGACGTCGTGCTGGGCATGCACAATGAGGAGCGGGAATCGCTGGGGCTTTCGCCATTGGCCTGGGACAGCGCCCTGGCCGCCGATGCGGCCCGCTATGCGCGGCAGATGGCGCAGACCAACATCTTCCGCCATTCCGCCCGCGCCAGCCGCGCCGTTCCCAGCGGCGAGAATCTGTGGATGGGATCGCGTGGCCTGTACGATTATGAGGTGATGGTCGGCTCCTTCCTCGATGAGAAGCGGCTGTTCCGGCGGAGCGGCAAGCTGCCCGACCTCAGCGTCACCGGCCGATGGGAGGATGTCGGCCATTACACCCAGATCATCTGGCGCGGCACCCGCAAGGTCGGCTGCGCCCTCGCGGAAGGACAGAGCTACGATTATCTCGTCTGCCGCTATTATCCGGCGGGCAATGTCTTCGGCCGCAATCCGCTGGATGGGGAGGATGGCGCCCAATCCTGACGGGACGGCGGCCTATTTCCGAAATTGCTCCGCCGCCGCGCAGGCGAGTTGGTCGGCCCGCTCATTTTCGGGGTGGCCGGCATGGCCCTTCACCCACTGCCACGTCACCTTGTGGCGCGCCGCGGCCCTGACCAGCTCCTGCCAGAGTTCCGCATTCTTCACCGGCTTCCTGTCGGCGGTCTTCCAGCCATTCTTCTGCCAGCCGAAGACCCATTTCGTGATGCCGTCCATCACATATTTGCTGTCGGTATGGAGCGTCACCCGGCAGGGGCGCTTCAACGTCTCCAGCGCCTGCACGGCCGCCATCATCTCCATGCGGTTGTTGGTCGTCTGCGCTTCCCCGCCGGAGATTTCCTTCTCCTTCTCTCCGAAGCGCAGCACCGCGCCCCAGCCGCCGGGGCCGGGATTGCCCTTGCACGCGCCGTCGGTGAAGATTTCGACCTGCGGAAGGTCGCTCATGCGCCGAGCAGCACGGCCGGATCGGCGCTGGCGTAGAATTCCAGGCGGCGCAGATAGGCGAGCGGATCCTTGCGCGTCACCAGCGCGTCGGCGGGCGTGTTGATCCAGTCATAGGCGCGGGTCAGCAGGAAGCGGAGCGCCGCGCCCCGGCAGAGGACGGGAAAGGCGGCGCGTTCCGCTTCGGTCAGCCCATGCGTTTCCCGATAGCCGGCGCAGAGCGCCGCCGCCCGATCCCCATGGCAGGTCGCGCCGTCATGGCTGAACGACCAGGCGCTGTGCGTGACGGCCAGGTCGTAGGCGCGGATGTCGGTGCAACTGAAATAGAAGTCGATGAGGCCCGTCACTTCATCGCCCAGCATCAGCACATTGTCGGGGAAGAGATCGGCATGGATCACCGACCGGGGCAGGTCGGCGGGCCAATGCGCGTCGAGGAAGGCCAGTTCGTCCGCCACCCGCGCACCCAGGCCGGGGGCGATCCGGTCGAAATCCTCGCCGCATTTCGCCGCCAGTTCATGCCAGCCGGGCAGGTCGAGGGCATTGCGCCGCTCGCCGGTGAAGCCCTCCGCCGCGCGATGCATCTCGCCCAGCGCGGCGCCCGCTGCGCGGGCCTGGCCCACGGTCGGCTCGGTCACGGAGATGCCGGTCAGGAATTCGATCAGGCAGGCGGGGCGGCCGGCGAGCTGCTGAAGCCGCTTCCCCTCCCGATCCGCGATGAAGCGCGGGACCAGGCAGCCGCGCGCGCCCAGATGGTCGAGCAGGTCCATGAAGAAGGGCAGGTCCGCCTCGTCCACCCGCTTTTCATAGAGGGTCAGGATATAGCGGTGGCCTCCCCCGGAACCCAAGGCGCCGTCATGGCCGGTGGTTTCGAGCAGGTAGTTGCTGTTCTCCACCCCCTCCGCGATGCCTTTGGCGGAAACGAGGCGTCCGGCGTCGTAGCGGGTGAGGAAAGCGTCGATCTCTTCGGCGGGAACCTGGGTATAGACGGCCATGGAGCTACGCCGCCTCCAGTCCGCGGGGGAGCTTGAAGGCAATGCTTTCGCGGGCGGTTTCGACCTGTTCCTCGGCCACGCGGAATCGCTCGCCGATCCGGCCCACCACCTCGCGCACCAGCACTTCGGGGGCGGATGCCCCGGCTGTGAGGCCCAGCGTGCCGACGCCCTCCAGCCAGGCGAAGTCGATCTCGTCAGCCCGCTGGATCAGGCGGGCCGGCGTGCCTTCGCGCTCCGCCACCTCGACCAGCCGCAGCGAATTGGAGCTGTTGGGCGCGCCGATCACATAGACGGCGTCGCATCGGGCGGCGATGGCCTTCACCGCCGCCTGCCGGTTGGAGGTGGCGTAGCAGATGTCCTCCCCTTTGGGCGCTTGGATGGCCGGGAAGCGGCGCTGGAGCGCGGCGACGATGGCGGCGGTGTCGTCGACCGACAGCGTCGTCTGCGTCAGGAAGGCGAGATTGTCGGGATCGGCAGGGGTGAAGGCCTCCGCATCCTCCACCGTTTCGATAAGGGTCATGTAGCCCGGCTCGACTTGGCCGAAGGTGCCGATCACCTCCGGATGGCCCCGGTGCCCGATGAAGAGGATATGGCGTCCCGCCTCCACCTGCCGTTCGGCCTGGCGGTGAACCTTGCTGACCAGCGGGCAGGTGGCGTCCAGATAGTCGAGCCCGCGCTGCTCCGCCTGGGCCGGCACCGTCTTGGGCACGCCATGGGCGGAAAAGACCACGGGCACGCCGTCGGGAACCTGGTCCAGTTCCTCCACGAAGATCGCGCCCTTCGCCTTCAGCCCGTCGACCACATATTTGTTGTGGACGATCTCATGCCGGACATAGACCGGCGCGCCATATTTCTCGATCGCCCTTTCGACGATTACGATGGCGCGGTCGACACCGGCGCAAAAGCCGCGCGGGGCGGCGATCAGCAGCTTCATGGGCGGAAGGGCGGTCATCCCTGCCGCTTAGGCCAATGTGGCCCTGGAGGAAAGCCGCTTCCTTGCGGCCCTGTGCAGTTTGAGTTGCGTGGTGGACGGGCTATGGATAAGAAGCCCAACGCCTGTTCCCAAGGGATTGCCTGTGACCTTTTCTCGATTTGCGTTGACCGGAATGATCGCCATGGCCCTTGCGGGCTGTTCCCAGCGGGGCGAAATCGATCCCACGGGCGGCATCGTGGCCGTGCGATCGGCCTGTCCCGTCGCGGCGATCCCGGCGCAGACCGGCGACATCACCCTGTTCAACCCGGCGGGCAGCACGGATGCCCGCGCGATCGACGTGGTGGCGGAAATCACCAATCTGCGTTCGACCTGTTCGGAAGGGGACCAGCTTTACACGGAGGCGACCTTCACCGTGAACGCCCGCCGCAGCGACGCGGGCGCGGCGCGGCAGGTGACGCTGCCTTATTATTCCGCCGTGGTGCGGGGCGGCAACGCGGTCGTCGCCAAGCGCGTGGGCCAGGTGGTTCTCGACTTCCCGGCCGGGCAATATCGCGCCACCACGACCGCCAAGGCGGGCTCCTATGTGAACCGGGCCGCCGCGACGCTGCCGGCCGACATCCAGCGCAAGATCACCGAGAAGCGCAAGGCGGGGGATGCCGACGCGGCGATCGACCCCTTCGCGCAGCCGGACGTCAAGGCGGCCTTGCAGCGAACCAGCTTCGAGCTGCTCGTGGGTTTCAACCTGACCCAGGATCAGTTCCGTTACAACGCGACCCGCTAAGCTCAGTTCATTCCCCCGTTCGGGCCGAGCTTGTCGAAGCCCTTGTTTCTTGAAGAAAAAGGGCGGCCCTTCGACAGGCTCAGGTTGAACGGGTCCTGTTAGAAAGTTCGCCCCAGTGTCTCTTTACAACCGCTTCACCGCCCATCTCGACGCCGTGCTCGACGCGCTGGAGGCCGACGGCACGCTGCCCGCCGGCCTCAACCGCAAGCCGGTGACGGTCGAGCCGCCGCGCGATGCCAGCCATGGCGACCTGGCCACCAACGCCGCCATGGTGCTGGCCAAGCCCGCCGGCAGCAATCCGCGCGCGCTGGCGGAGAAGATCGCCGCGGGCCTGGAGAGGCTGGACGAGGTGGAGGGCGCGTCCATCGCCGGACCCGGCTTCATCAACCTCAGGCTGACCGACGCCACCTGGCGCGCCGAACTGGCCGCCATCCATGTCGAGGCGGAGGATTATGGCCGCTCCTCGACAGGCGCGGGCGTGACGGTGAACGTCGAATATGTCTCCGCCAACCCGACCGGACCCATGCATATGGGTCATTGCCGGGGCGCGGTGGTGGGCGACGCGCTCGCCACGCTGCTGGAGCATGTCGGGCACAAGGTGATCCGCGAATATTATATCAACGACGCGGGCGGGCAGGTGGACGTGCTCGCCCGGTCTGCGCATGTCCGCTATCGCGAGGCATTGGGCGAGACGGTGGGAGAGATTCCCGAAGGCCTCTATCCCGGCGATTATCTGGTGCCGGTGGGGCAGGCGCTGGCCGCCGAATATGGCGACAGATATGTGGGCGCGCCGGAGGGCGAATGGCTGGTCCTCTTCCGCACAAAGGCGGTCGCCGCGATGATGGAGATGATCCGCAGCGACCTGGCGCTGCTGGGCATCCATCACGACATATTCTCTTCCGAGGCCGAGTTGCAGGCGGCAGGCAAGCCCGAAGCGGCCGAAAAATGGCTGCGCGAGCATGACCTGGTCTATGACGGCGTGCTGGAAGCGCCCAAGGGCGAGACGCCGGAGGATTGGGAGCCGGTCGAGCTGCCGCTGTTCCGCTCGACCAGGTTCGGCGACGATCAGGACCGGCCGATCAGGAAGTCCAACGGAAGCTGGACCTATTTCGGCGCCGACATGGCCTATCATTACCAGAAGGCGCAGACGGCCGACCAGTTGATAGACATCTGGGGCGCCGACCATGGCGGCACGGTGAAGCGCATCCAGGCCGCCGTCGCCGCGCTGACGGAGGGCAAGGCGCGCTTCGACGTCAAGCTGATCCAGATGGTCCGCCTGCTGCGCGACGGCGAGCCGGTGAAGATGTCCAAGCGCGCCGGCAATTTCGTGACTTTGGCCGATGTGGTGCGCGAAGTCGGCAAGGATGTGGTCCGCTTCACCATGCTGACGCGCAAGGCCGATGCGCAGATGGATTTCGACTTCGCCAAGGTGGTGGAGGCGTCGAAGGACAATCCCGTCTTCTACGTGCAATATGCCCATGCGCGGATTAGCTCGCTCGGACGCCGGGCGGAGGAGGCGGGGATGGACCTGCCCGCGCCCGACCTGTCCCGCCTTGGGACGGAGGAATTGGGGCTGGTGAAGCTGGCCGCGCAGTTCCCCCGCGTGGTGGAGGGGGCTGCCCTGGCCCGCGAACCGCATCGTATTGCCTTTTATCTCAACGACTTGGCCTCGGCCTTCCATGGCTGGTGGAATCTGGGCAACGACAACCCGCGGGCGCGGGTCATACTGACGGACGATCCGGCCACCACCTCTGCGCGGCTTTTCTTGAGCCGTGGAATCGGGCAGATCATCCGCAACGGGTTGGCGCTGATGGGCGTTGCGGCCCTGACAGAGATGCAATGACCGGCGGAGTTTGATCGAGATGGGCGATTATGCGCGGGGAAGGCTGGACCTGGACGACGAGGAACGTCTGCCCTGGCTGGAACCCGCCATCGAGGATGAGGAGGAGCCGGGGTTGTCGCCGTTGCGGCTGCTGGGCTTCATCCTCTTTGGCCTGGTGCTGATCGGGGCGGTCGTCGCCGGGGTCTGGCTGATCCAGAACCGGACGGGCGGCGCCGGGGGCGAGGGCAAGCTGATCGCCGCGCCTGCCGGCGACTATAAGATTCCGGCCCAGGAAGCCGACGCCAGGAAGTTCGATGGCGAGGGCGACGCCAGCTATGCCGCGAGCGAGGGCGTGGCGCGCGACGGGCGAATCGATCCGACCCGCGTGCCGGAGGCGCCGATCACGCCGACCGGGACGGCGGACAATGCGCGCCCCGCCGTAAAGGGCAAGCCGTCGCAGAGCGTCACGGCGCGAGTGGCGGACGAGACCAGCGCCAGGCCGGCGACGGCGGCTGCGCGGCCTGCGGGCGGCGGCATGATCCAGCTCGGCGCCTATGGCAACCAGGCTTTCGCCAAGGATGCGTGGAAGCGGCTGTCCAAGCGCTTCACCTATCTGGAGCCGTTGCCGATGTCGATCGAGCAGGCCGAGGTGGGCGGCAGCACCGTCTATCGCCTGCGCGCCGCGGCCGGCGGGCAGGCCAGCACGCTATGCGGCAAGCTCAAGGTCGCGGGCGAAAGCTGCATGGTAGTGAATTAAGGGGAAGGGATTTGGCCTGAGATGGCCGATTGCGGTCATTAGTTTCCCGTCACCCCGGACTTGATCCGGGGTCCCGCTGCCTTGGGCTGGGCGCGGACCCAGAAGGAAAGCGGGACCCCGGGTCAAGCCCGGGGTGACGAAATGGGGAACGTCCGCTCTCTACCCCTTTGCGTCCCTTGGCCAAAATCCCGCAAATCCCGTCAATGCCGGAATAACCCCTTCGACAGGGCCTCTTTCAGCCGCTACCATCGCCCCGCATGAAACCCGTTATCTTCGGCCTTTCCGGCGAGACCCTGACTTCCGACGAACGCGCCTTCTTCGCGGACGCCGATCCGGCGGGTTACATCCTCTTCCGGCGCAATATCGTGGATCGGGCGCAGCTTCGCGCCCTGACCGACGATCTGCGCGCCTTGCATGGCCGCGGCGATCTGCTCATCATGATCGACCAGGAAGGCGGCCGGGTGGCGCGGATGCAGGCGCCTGTCTGGCCCAGCTTTCCCCCCGGCGCGGCGTTCGACCGGCTCTATGAAATCGCCCCGTCCAGCGCCATCGCGGCCGCCCGCGCCAATGCGCGGGCCATTGCCGCGACATTGGCGGAAGTCGGCATCACCGTGGACGCGCTTCCGCTGCTGGACGTGCGGCAGGAAGGGGCGAGCGACATCATGGGAGACCGGACGCTGGGCGCGGAGCCGATGCGGGTCGCGGCCTTGGGGCGGGCCGTGATCGAAGGGCTGGCCGACGGCGGCGTGGTCGGCATCGTCAAGCATATGCCGGGCCATGGCCGGGCGATGGTCGACAGCCATCACGAACTGCCCATCGTCACCGCCGACGAGGATGCGCTGGCGATCGACCTCGCGCCGTTCCAGGCGTTGAAGGACGTGCCCATGGGGATGACCGCGCATGTCGTCTATACCGCCTGGGATCCCGACCTGCCGGCCAGCCTATCCCCTTCCGTGATCGAGACGATCATTCGCGGTCGGATCGGTTTCGACGGGCTGCTGATGTCCGACGACCTCGACATGAAGGCGCTCAAGGGCAGCATCCCCGAACTGGCGGCGGCGACGGTCGCGGCGGGTTGCGACCTGGCGCTCAACTGCTGGGGACGGATGGACGACATGGCCGGCATTGCCGGCCTTCTGCCGGACATCGGGGCGGCGGCGAAGGCACGGCTGGACCGGGCGATGGCGTCGAGGCGCACCCTGCCGGACGGCCCGCCGCTGGAGGAACTGATCGCCACCCGCGACGCCCTGCTGGCGATGGCGCCGGCATGAGGGGGCGCGCCGATTGCCGGAAGGCGCCGCTTTAGCGATGGAGGATTTCTTCACTCCTCCCGCTGCGTCCCGGCCCGACATGCTGACCGTCAGCTTCGAAAGCTGGGAGGGGCCGCTCGACCTGTTGCTGGCGCTGGCGCGGACGCAGAAGGTCGACCTGCGCGAAATCTCCATCCTTGCGCTGGTCGAACAATATCTCGCCTATATCGAGGGCGCGCGGAAACTGAAGCTGGAACTGGCGGCCGACTATCTGGTGATGGCGGCGTGGCTGGCCTATCTCAAATCCTCGCTGCTGCTGCCCAGGGAGGCGCAGCCCGAACCCAGCCCGGAGGAACTGGCGCTGCGGCTGCAATTGCGGCTCCAGCGGCTTCAGGCGATGCGGGAGGCGGGCGCCCGGCTGATGGCGCGCGACCGCATCGGCCGCGACGTGTTCGTCCGCGAAAAGCCCGAGGGGTTGCGGCTCGTCCGCAAGGCGAAATGGGCGGCCGGCCTGTTCGACCTCATCCAGTCCTACGGCCAGGTCCGCGCACGGACTCAGCCGGTGGTGCACATGGTCGCGGTGCGGCCGGTCATGACCCTGGACGAGGCGATCCAGCGCGTCGGCGCGCTGGTGGGGGCGGCGATCGACTGGACCGCGCTTGAAGCCTTCCTGCCGAGCGGGCAGGATGGGCCGATGGCACGGTCGGCGCTGGCCAGCAGTTTCGTCGCCGCGCTGGAACTGGCGCGGCAGGGACGGCTGGAAATCCAGCAGGACGGGATTTTCGAACCCATATTCCTGCGCGCCGCGGTGCCCGAAACGACTGCGGGGCGCCTATTGTGATCGAGGAACAGGATGATTTCCTTCGCGCGGTGGAGGCGGTGCTGTTCGTGTCGGAACAGCCGCTGACGCCGGGGGAATTGAAGCTCCACGTGGGGGAGGCGGGTGACCTGGCTGCCGCGCTTGCGGCATTGAGCGCCCATTATGCGGGGCGCGGCGTCAATCTGGTCGAGCGGGGCGGGCGCTGGCATTTCCAGACGGCGGGCGACCTTTCCCATATCCTTCGCCGGGAAAAGGACGAGACGCGCAAGCTGTCCCGCGCCGCCATGGAGACGCTGGCGATCATTGCCTATCACGAACCCGTCAGCCGCGCGGAGATAGAGGCCATTCGCGGCGTCCAGGTGGCGAAAGGCACGCTGGACGTGCTGATGGAGGCGGGCTGGATCAGGCCCGCCGGGCGCCGGGAGGTGCCGGGAAGGCCGTTGATCTACGCCACCACGGTGGAATTTCTGTCCCATTTCGGCCTTGGCAGCCGCCGCGACCTGCCGGGTATCGACGATCTGCGGGCTGCCGGCCTGCTCGATCCGGTCGATTTGGCGCTTGAGGGTCTGGGCGCCCAATCCGTTGTGGAAAATGACGAGGAAGACGCCTAGATAAGGCTGAGTTTCAGGAGAAAGTTAAAATGGGTTCCTTTTCGCTGATGCACTGGGTCATCGTTCTCCTGGTGGTCATGCTGCTGTTCGGCGGCGGCCGCATTTCCGGGCTGATGGGTGACGTAGCCAAGGGCATCAAGAGCTTCAAGAAGGGCATGGAGGACGACGACGTCCCCACCAAGCCCGCCACGCGCATAGAGGGCCATCGCGTGCCCGAACAGGACGCGCCCACCGCGACGGAAGAAAAGACCAAGGCCTGATTTTCCTTCGGCCGGGGCGGTAGGCACGCATGTTTGGCATCGATTCGTCTGAACTTCTGGTGATCGTCATCATCGCGGTGATCGTCATCGGCCCGAAGGATTTGCCCCGCGCGCTCTACAAGATCGGGCAGATCGTGGGCAAGGCGCAGGGCATGGCGCGCCATTTCCGCACCGGCATCGACGCGATGGTGCGCGAGGTCGAGCTGGAGGAGCTGGAGAAGAAATGGGCCGCGCAGAACAAGCGGATCATGGAGGAGCATCCCCCGGAAACCGTCGCGGCTGAAAGCGTCGGCGAAGCCGTCGCATTGCCTGCCCCCGCCGCCGCGTCGGCAGCCGGGGAGGCAGCCGGGGAGGCGCCCTTCATCGCGGAACCGGAGCCGGCAGGCGAGGGGCCGCCCTCTATCGCTCGGCCTGCCGCGGAAGGGCCGCCCTATGTCGCGCAGGAACCCGCGCGGAAGGGCGGCGCTGCGGCATGAAGGACATCGACGACAGCAAGGCGCCTTTGCTCGACCATCTGATCGAGTTGCGCGGACGGCTGCTCAAATGCGTCTATGCGCTGTTCATCACGGGCGCGATCTGCTTCTATTTTTCCGAACAGTTGTTCGCGATCCTGGTCCATCCGCTCAAGGAAGCCTTTGGCGATGCCGGCGGGCGGCTGGTCTACACCAAGCTCTATGAAGCCTTTTTCGTTCAGGTGAAGATCGCGGTCTTCGGTGCTTTCTGCCTGTCCTTCCCGATCATCGCGAACCAGCTATGGGCCTTTGTCGCGCCGGGGCTTTACGCGAAGGAAAAGAAGGCGCTGCTGCCCTTCCTGATCGCCACGCCCTTCCTCTTCGCCATGGGCGCGTCGCTCGCCTATTTCGTGGTGATGCCGACGGCCTTCCACTTCTTCCTGGAATTCCAGGGGAACAGCAGCGGATTGCAGGTGGAGGCGCTGCCGAGCGCGGACAGCTATCTGGGGCTGGTGATGCAGTTCATCCTGGCCTTTGGCATCAGTTTCCTGATGCCGGTGCTGCTGATGCTGCTCAATCGCGCGGGTTTCGTGAGCCGGGCGCAGCTGATCGGCCTGCGCCGCTACATGATCGTGGCCGCCTTCGTGCTGGCGGCGATGCTGACGCCGCCGGACGTGGTGTCGCAGCTCATGCTCGCGATCCCGCTGCTCGCGCTTTATGAAATCACCATCGTCGCCATCTGGTTTACCGACCGGAAGCAGTCGAAGGATCTGGCCACCAGCGAAGCGGCGGACGCCGCGGGGTGAAGAAAAAGGCTCGCAGGGAAGCGAGCCTTTTCCATTCGGATCAGTCGGCGGCGTTCTCGACCGCCTGGCCGGCGCTCTGCACGTCCTTGCCCGCGCCCTCGACCGTGTTGCAGGCCGCGACCATCAGCGAACCTGTCAGCAGAAGGGCGGCTAATATCTTCCTGGTCATCATCGTCTCCTTTTTCAGAGCCTGTGTCCCGCATCCCTTGGCAGGATGCCTCAACCGAACCTCATGCCGGCGACCAGGGAACAACCCGCCGCCCGGAAAAGCGTTCCGAGAGCGAAAATATCCTGGATTTCCGTGGGATAGCCCAAAAAATTCTGAGCCCGGAACGCGTCGGGGGGGGGAGATGCGTTCCGGGCTCATGTTTTTTTGGATAGCAAGAGCGGGGGGCAAAAGATTTGCTATCCGCAGTGCAGAACTGCCGAAGGAAGGATTAGGTTCCCCATGCCCGAAAAAATGATCAGAAATATATTTCGTTTATTTTCAGTGAGTTGAATGATTTATGAGGCGGAAACCGTAAAAAATTCGGCATTTTCCCGAAAAAAAACGGCTCGTCAGATCAGCGGGCGACCGCTGTTGCGATATTCGGGGCGGACCGCCGACTGGGGAAGACCCGGCGCGTCGGCGGGCGGAGCGCCGGCGGTTCCGGCAAGGGGCAGAGCCGCGGAGGGCGGCGCGATAATGGACGTCGCCACGACCGGATCGAACATGGGGGGCTTCGCGGGCCATGCCGACCGGGCAGGCCCCGACTGCGTTTCCCGCCCCGAATAGGCCATGCGGAAAGCGGCGGCCGTGCCGCCTGCCCCGGCTGGACGGTAGAAGATATGCGCACCGATCACCGCCACCGGCCGCATCGCCCCGGCCCATTCCGGCCGCACCGCCAGCGTATGGTAATAGGTGGCGAGGCCCACGGGCCGGTAGACCAAGCCGGACAGCGCCTGGGCGGCGATGCGGCGGGCGCGCGCCCATCCTTCCGCGCTCGCCATGCGCGCCATGGCGCCGTCGCAACTGAAGGTGAACTGGCAGCGATAGTCGGTGCGTTCAGACCCCTGGTAGATGACGCCGCAGACGCTCCTGGGCCAGGCGGGGTTGCGGACGCGGTTCAGCACCACCTGCGCGACGGCGCGCTGGCCGTCCTCCGGCTCGTTCCCCGCCTCATAATAGATGGCGGACGTCAGGCAGTTGAGCGCCCGATAGCTGTCCAGCGCGGTCAGGCCGCGGAAGGCCATGGCGGGGGCGGCCTCCACGGCGTCGAGTCCCAGCACATGCTCGCTTTGCAGCGTCGCGGCGCCGGGCGCTGGATCGAAGGCGCCCTGCGCGAAGAAAAAGGCCGATCCGGGGAAATTCTCGCCCGGCTTCTCGGCGGGGTCATCCTGCGCCTGGGCGGCGGCCAGCATGTCGAGCGGCGCCGCCGTGATCAGGCGCGGCGCGGCGAGCGCGATCAGCGCCAACGCCGCGACGGCGCCGTGCCTCGCTCCCGCCCGCTGGCCCTTAAAAGCCCCATTTGCGCCGAAAATCCCCATGTTGCCGCTCCTCATAGGGGAAAAGCCTTGCCGGTTCCCCTGCGGAATCCGGCCTGTCCCGCCTTGAGACGGCGGGCAAGGCAATGCTTAACGAGCCTGACGACAATCCCGACTTTCGCGCGCCCATCAATCCGTTGCTTGGCAAGCGCGTATCTGGTCCGCTATGCGGTGGCCATGCTGGTTCAGAAAGATAGCCTCGCCCTGATTGGCAACACGCCGTTGGTGCGCCTTGCCGGCCCTTCGGCGGAATCGGGTTGCGACATTTACGCCAAGTGCGAATTCGCCAATCCCGGCGCTTCGGTGAAGGATCGCGCGGCGCTGTTCATCGTCAATGATGCCGAGGAAAGGGGGCTGTTGAAGCCCGGCGGCACCATTGTCGAGGGGACGGCGGGCAATACCGGCATCGGGCTGGCGCTAGTGGCCAATGCCAAGGGGTACAGGACGATCATCGTCATGCCCGAGACGCAGAGCCGGGAGAAGATGGACACGCTGCGCGCCCTGGGGGCGGAACTGGTGACGGTGCCGGCGGCGCCCTATTCCAATCCCGGCCATTTCGTCCACACCTCCCGCCGCCTGGCGGAGGAGACGGAGGGCGCGATCTGGGCCAACCAGTTCGACAATATCGCCAACCGCAAGGCGCATATCATTGGCACGGCCGAGGAGATCTGGACCCAGATGGACGGGCAGATCGACGGCTTCACCTGCGCGGCGGGGACCGGCGGGACGATTGCGGGCGTCGGCCTGGGGCTGAAGGCGCATGATGAGAATATCACCATCGCCTTGAGCGATCCGCATGGCGCGGCGCTCTATAATTATTACGCCCATGGCGAGTTGAAGGCGGAAGGGTCTTCGGTGGCGGAGGGCATCGGGCAGGGGCGCGTCACCGCCAATCTGGAGGGCGCGCCCATCGATACGCAGTTCCGCATTTCCGATGAGGAGGGGCTGCTCTGGGTACGGCGTCTGCTGGCGGAGGAAGGGCTGTGCCTTGGCCTGTCGTCGGGCATCAATGTCGCGGGCGCGGTGGCGCTGGCGAAGCAGCTTGGGCCGGGCAAGCGGATCGCCACGATCTTGTGCGATACCGGATTCCGTTATCTTTCAACGCTCTACAATCGCGAATGGCTGGAATCGAAGGGCTTGACTGTCTTCCCCTGGCTCGCGCACACTCGTTGACTGCCGATACGGGTCTCGGCGGTAAAAGAAAAAGAGCGCTTCATGGCTGAAACACCCCGCCAACAGGAAGGGTTGCAGCGTGTCCAGATCGGCCTCACCGGGCTGGCGGGCGTGGTGCTGCTCGTGGGTCTGGCGAATATCGTGATCGACAAGGCGCGGATCGACGATCCGTCGGTGCCGCCGCCGACAGTGCCGACTCTGGACGTCAATGCCGTGTCGCCCAAGGAGCCGCTGGCGGAACTGGGCGTGCAGCCCGCGCCGGAACAGGCGCCGATCGTGCCGGACCTGCAACCGGACCCTAATCTCAAGAAACCCATGGATCGCGAGATTCCGCCGGCTTCGCGCTGATTGGCGGCGGCTTTGGCCTTGAGGGCTGCGTTTCGGACATTTTTCCTTCTGTTGGCGCCGATCCTGCTGGTGCTGTTCGGCGGGTTGCCCGCGCTGTTGCGCACGGGACAGGTCGATCCGCGTGGGTGGATGGTTCCGGCGTTGCTGCTGGTGCCGGCGGCGGCTCTGCTGCGGGCGCGGCGGGGTGAGGGGGCGGCCTGGTGGGTGGGGGTAGGAACGGTCGGGACAGTGCTGTCCTGTGCATTTCTGGCAACGTGGCGAGTGCCGGGATTGGTGTCGGTGGCTTGGCTGCTCGCTGGGGTTCTGGCGGCGACGGTTGCGGGATTGATGTTCCGTGTTCCTGCGAAGGCAGGAACCCAGTTCAAATGGTCGGACTGGGTTCCTGCCTTCGCAGGAACACGGCAGATGGCGGGACTGGGGTTCGCGCTTCTCGCCTTGGCGATTAGCTGGTTTGCGCGAGAGCATCGCATTGAACCCTCGCCGGGGAAGCGAGCAGAGCTGGAGGTCATCAGCGGCCTGCCGTTATTCTGGCGGGAAAATGGCGTAAAAGCTGACGCCCCGATCATCACGGTCCTGCGCCAGCGCTTCGACGTGCGACCTGTCGACAGTCCGCTGGCTCTCGAAAAGGCCGCCGCCGGAATGTTGCTGCTTGCCCAGCCACGGGCTTTTTCCCTGGACGAGCAGGTTGCTCTCGACGCCTGGGTCGGCAAGGGCGGCAAGGCGCTGATCCTCGCCGACCCGCAATTGCGTTGGCCGATGGACTGGCCGTTGGGGGACCGGCGCAGGCCGCCGGCGGTGACCCTGCTCGCCGCGATGATCGAATATTGGGGCGTGCGGATGACGCCGCCTTCTCCCGGCGAACAGCGCCATTTCCTGGGCGATGGGCGGGTGCTGACCATTTATTCCGCCGCCGCTTTCGAGAATGCGGGACCGGATTGCCGCATCTTCGGGCGCGGGCTGGTGGCGCGGTGCATGGTGGGGAAGGGCAGCGTGACCATCGTCGCGGATGCCGACCTGATCGATGACCGGCTCTGGCTGGCGGATTCCGCTACGCCGCTGGAGTCGGCGCAATGGACCGCCGATACGCCGCAATTCGTGGCGGAAGCGCTGGGCGCGCCGCTTCCGGCAGGACGGCGCTGGGTGCGGTCGGGCGAGGCGCTGGTCAACGCCCTCCGCTGGGCGGTGGTCGTCGGGATTTTCTGGGCAGCCTTGGGAACGGTGCTTTTCCCGCGGCGCGCGGCGGCTCCTTCCGGCCTTTCTCCGCCACGGCCCGACCGGCCAAAGCCTGTTAAAGAAGGTTAATTACCAGAACAAAACAGGATTTCCCGGCTTTTCCCAAAATATCCCTTTTCTTGAACCCCGCGGCTTGGTATTTGAAAGCCATAGGGGTTTGTCAGGCTTTGCTAGTCCTGTGAGCCGGTTCGCCTCTGCGCGAATCCGGCTGGCGACGGCCTGCGTCCTGGGAACAGAGGGGCAGCAGTCGAAAAGTGTCGGACGTCATTCTCTACACGGGCAACGCGTTCAGCGTCGCGGACGGCAAGGGCCGTTTCGTGCTGCCCCTGGAGATGCGCCGGCAGGTCAAGCTGTCCAGCGGCAATGAAACGCGGCTTTTCCTTTCGGTCCATGGCGGCAACCCCTGCGCCACGGCCTTTGGCGAATCGCACCGCCGCCACCTGTTCACCGAGGTCGAGGAACTGGCCCGCGAAGCGCGCGCCGCTGGTCGCGATTACGACGCCGATCTGGAACTGGAACGGCGGCTCGGCACCATCGAGGAAGTGAATTTCGACGAAGGCGGCCGTTTCGCCATGCACCCCGACATCAAGGATGAGTATGGCATCACCGACGCCGTCTTCTTCTATGGCGTGGGTCGCTACATCCAGATCTGGAAGCCCGAAACGCTGGTCGACAGCAAGGACCGGCCGGAACTGATCCGCAACAAGGTCCGCCGCTGGCTGGACCAGCGGGCGGCGGGAGAGGGCAAATGAGCGCTTCCCCCGACCATGCCCAAAGCCCTGAGCGCCACATTCCGGTGCTCATCGACGAAGTGCTCGACGCCCTCGCCATCAACCCCGGCGAGGTCCATGTCGACGGCACGTTCGGCGCGGGCGGCTATTCGGGCGCGATGGCGGACAGGGGGGCGAGGGTCTTCGCCTTCGACCGCGATCCCGATGCGATTCGCGAAGGACAGGCGCTGGCCGAGGAAAAGGGCGTCACGCTGATTGCTGGCGAATTTTCGCGGATGGAGGAATTGCTGGCGGAACGGGGCGTGACATCGGTTTCCGGCGTCACGCTGGACATCGGCGTGTCGTCCATGCAGCTCGACCGGCCGGAGCGGGGCTTTTCCTTCCAGGGCGACGGGCCGCTCGACATGACGATGAGCCGGAGCGGGATGAGCGCCGCCGACTTCCTGAACAATGCCCCTGAGCAGGAGATTGCCGACATCCTCTATCGCTATGGCGAGGAACCGCGCTCGCGCCGCGTGGCGAAGGCGATTGTCGAAGCGCGCCCGCTGGAACGTACTGGACAGTTGGCGAACGTCGTGCGCAAGGCGCTGGGCCACAAGCCGCATGACAAGAAGGATCCGGCCACCCGCACCTTCCAGGCGATCCGCATCCATGTGAATCGCGAGCTGGAGGAACTGGAGCGCGGGCTGGAGGCGGCCGAGGCGATTTTGGAGGAGGGCGGCCGGTTGGCGGTCGTCACCTTCCACAGCCTGGAGGACCGCATCGTCAAGCAGTTCCTGCGCAACCGCAGCGGCAGCGAGGCGAGCGGTTCGCGTCACCTGCCCCAGCGCCAGTCCGGCCCCGCGCCGACCTTCGAAAGGCCCGCCAAGGCGGTGCGGCCCGGCATGGTGGAACTGGCGCGCAACCCCCGCTCCCGATCCGCCACGCTGCGCAGCGCCGTTCGCACGTCCGCCCCTGTTTCGTCCCTCCCGATCTCAACCAGGAATCTCCGCTCATGATCGCGGTCAAGAGATTGCAGAGCCTGATCTGGATCCTGCTCGTCGCGCTGGGCGCGCTCGGCGCCTATATGGTGTCGCTGAAGGTCGCGACCGAGCGCAACGAATTGATGAAGGTGCGGGCGCAGATCGCGCGGGCGAAGGCCGACATCCGCTATCTGGAGACGGAGTTCGGCGCCAGGGCGAACATGCGGCAGCTTGAGCGCTGGAACCAGGACGATTTCCTGTATGCGACGCCCACCGCCCAGCAATATCTGGCGGGCGAGCGGGCGCTCGCGCATCTGGACGGGGTGCAGCCCAACGGGCCGGACTATGTCGCGCCGCCGGTGATGGTGGCGATGGTGCAGACCCCCGCCGACCTGCCGTCCGCGCCGCAGGCCGCCCCCGCCAGCCCCGCGCCGACGCAGATTCGCAGCGACATCGCCGTCATCAGGGAAGCGCATGCGGCGGACAATGTCGACAAGATCGCCAAGGCCGCGCCGGTCAAGACGCCCAAGGAAAAGGCGAAGGACGACGCCGACACGACGAAGCCCAACCCCGTCGCCCGCCGCGCGGAGCGGATGGCGATGCTGGACGCGAAGCTGCTGGACGACAGCACGCTGGGCGACATCAGCGCCAAGGCGAAGCGCGAGCGCGCCAGGGGGGACCGCTAGATGGCGACGATCATCGTCCAGCCGGGCGGCGCGAGGGCGGGCAAGCAGCGCGTCGACCTGACGGCGATCGCGCATAATCGCCTGATGCTGCTGCTGATCCTGTTCATGGCGATCACGGCGGTGTTGATCCTGCGCCTGACCTGGGTAGGGGTCTTCGCCGGCAACGGGCGCGGCGGCGACGCGATGGGCGGGCTTCCGGCGCGGGCGGACATCGTCGACCGCAACGGCGTGCCGCTGGCGCGCACCATGGACGCCTATTCGATTGCGGTGCGGCCGTCCAAGCTGATCGGCGACCCGTCCGAGCTGGCGCGCAAGCTGCACGAGATCTTCCCCGACGAACCGGCGGCAGCCTTCTACAAGAAGCTGACCGGGCGCGGTTGGGCCTATCTGCGCCGTCGCGCGCTGCCGGAAGAGGTGGCGGCGGTGAACGCCCTGGGCGAGATCGGCATCGAATTCCCGCGAGAGAAGGAACGGCTCTATCCGCAGCGCACCCTGGCGGCCCATGTCATGGGCTTTGCGCCCAATGCGGACGGCAAGGGCGGCATGGGCGTGGAAGCGGCGTTCAACGACCGGCTGACCGACGCGGCGATGCGCGGTCAACCCTTCGCCATGTCCATCGACAGCCGGGTGCAGGGCGCGCTGGAGAGCGAGCTTTACGCGCAACTGGTGCAGACGCGGGCCAAGGGCGCGAGCGGCGTGATATTGGACGCCAATAGCGGCGAAGTGATCGCCATGGCGTCGATTCCCGTCTTCGATCCCAACAAGCTGCAAAATTATGCGGGCAAGTCGTGTAGCGAATCGCCGCTCTGCAACCATATGGTGCAGGCGCGCTACGAACTGGGATCGGCGTTCAAGCCGCTGTCGATTGCCGCGGCGATGGATCGCGGCGTCGTCACCTCCATGTCGAAGACCTATGATGCGACGGCGCCGCTGGGCATTGCAGGTTTCCGGATCAAGGACGACCATCCGCTCGGCCGCTGGATCAACGTGCCGGAGATACTGGTGCACAGTTCCAACATCGGCACGGCGCGGATCGCCGACCAGATGGGCGCGGAGCCGTTGCAGCATCTTTTCCGGGAGTTGCACTTCGACCAGCGCGCTCCGATCGAACTCAACGAACGGGCGGGCACGCTGTGGCCGGCCAATTGGGGGCGCATCACGACGCTCACGGTTTCCTACGGGCATGGCATCGCCGTGACGCCTTTGCATCTCGCTTCGGCTTATGCGGCGCTGGTGAACGGCGGGCTGTGGCGGCCCGCTACGCTGCGCAAATTGAAGGCGGAAGAGGTGCCGGAGGGCCGCCGCGTCTTTTCCGCCGCGACCAGCGCGCGCATGCGCCAACTGTTGCGCATGATCGTGGCGGCGGGTACAGGTCGCAGCGCCGACGCCAAGGGATACCGGGTGGGCGGCAAGACGGGTTCCGCCGAAAAGCCCCAAGAGGGCCGGTACAACAAGACTTCGCTGGTGACGACTTTCGCTTCTGCCTTCCCGATGGACAATCCGCGCTATGTGGTCCTCGTCACCATGGACGAGGCGACGGGCCAATATGGCCTGCGCACGGCCGCTTGGACAGCGGCGCCGGTGGTGAAGCGGGTGGTGGAGCGCACCGGGCCGATGCTGGGCGTGCTGCCCGACGAGCGGCGCGACGTCGACATTTCCGACCTCATGCCGCTGCTGCACGGCGACAAGGAGAAAGAATAATGCGCCTCGGGTCGCTGATCGAGGGGCTGGATGCAAAGCCCGATGCCGGGGCGTCGCTGGACGTTCCGGTGTCGGGCTTTGCGATCGATAACCGGAAGGTCGCGCCGGGCACGGTGTTCGGCGCCTTCCAGGGAGCGCGGGTGAATGGCGAGGATTTCATCCCCGCCGCCGTGCAGGCCGGGGCGACGGCGGTTGTCGCCCGGCCGGAAGCCAGGGTCGAGGGCGCGATCCATATCGCGTCGGACAATCCGCGCCGCCTGTTCGCGCAGCTTGCCGCCCGCTATTTTGCCCCATTTCCGGAGGTGACCGTTGCCGTCACCGGCACCAACGGCAAGACCTCCACGGTGGAACTGACTCGCCAATTGTGGCGGATGCTGGGGCATCATTCGGCCTCTATCGGAACCTTGGGCGTCACCACGTCAGTCGACCAGGTATCGACGGGCCTCACCACGCCGGACATCGTCACCTTCCTTGCCAACATGTCGGGCCTGAAGCGCGAGGGAATCACCCATGCAGCATTCGAGGCGTCGAGCCATGGCCTTGCCCAATATCGCACCGAAGGGCTGCCGGTTTCGGCGGCGGCCTTCACCAACCTGTCGCGCGATCATCTCGACTATCATGGCGACATGGACAGCTATTTCGAGGCCAAGATGCGCCTGTTCGACGAAGTGGTCGCTCCGCAGGGCGCCGCAGTCGTCTGGGCCGATGACGAGTGGTCGGACAAGGTCATCCAGCGGGCTACGAAGCGGGGGCTTCGTGTGCTGAGCGTCGGGGTGCAGGGGCAGGCATTGCGTCTTGCCAACCGCACCCCGACCCAGTTGGGCCAGACGCTGGACATCGAGGTCGAGGGCAAGAACTACAAGGTCAACCTGCCGCTGATCGGCGCTTATCAGGCGGCCAATGCGTTGACCGCCGCGGGTCTGGCGATCGCGGGCGGCGAGGATGCGGGCAAGGTTCTGGAACTGCTGGGCCGGGTGCAGCCCGTGCGCGGGCGGCTGGAGCGTGCCGTCATCACCAAGGCGGGGGCGCCGGTCTATGTCGACTATGCCCATACGCCCGATGGGTTGCGCGCCGCCATAGAGGCGCTGCGACCGCATACGCGGGGCCGGCTGATCGCGCTGTTCGGCGCTGGCGGGGATCGCGACGCGGGCAAGCGGCCGCAAATGGGCAAGGTGGCGGCGGACCTCGCCGACCATGTGATCGTCACCGACGACAATCCCCGTTCGGAGGAGCCATCCGCCATCCGCGCCGCCGTGATGGCCGGCGCGCCGGGCGCGGAGGAGATCGGCGGTCGCCGTGCCGCCATCGCCGCCGCCATCGCGCAGGCGGGCGCGGACGACATCGTCCTGCTCGCGGGCAAGGGGCATGAGCAGGGCCAGATCATCGGGGACCGGGTGCTGCCCTTCGACGACGTGACGGTGGCGCGGGAATGCGCCGGATGATGCATTTTCCCGCCAGCCTTTCGCGTCTAGCCTTTCGACTGTCTGCCAAGGTCGAAGCGGTTATGCGCAGCGGTTCTCGACTTCGCTCGAACCGAATGGAGGGCGGTGAATGACTGACCTCTGGACCTCCGAAGAGATTGCGCAGGCCACGGGGGGCGTCGCTTCGGCGCCCTTCGCCGTTTCTGGCGTGGCGTTCGACAGCCGCGAAGTGACGGGCGGCGACCTGTTCGTCGCGATGAAGGGCGAGGCGACCGATGGCCATCGCTTCGTCGACAAGGCGTTCGGCCAGGGCGCGGCGGGCGCGATCGTCAGCCAGACCATCGCCCAGCCCCATGTGCTGGTGCCTGACAGCGCGGCGGCGCTGGAGGCGCTTGGCCGGACCTCTCGCGCGCGGATGCAGGGCAAGGTGGTCGGCGTCACCGGATCGGTGGGCAAGACCGGCACCAAGGAGGCGCTGTTCCATGCGCTCGACCGCGTCTGTCCGGGGGAGGTGCACCGCTCGGTCAAGAGCTACAACAATCATGTCGGCGTGCCGCTGAGCCTGTCGCGCATGCCGAGGGAATCGGCCTTTGGCGTGTTCGAAATGGGCATGAACCATGCGGGCGAACTGGCCGCGCTGACCCGGCAGGTGCGGCCCCATGTCGCCATCGTCACCGCTATCGCGCCCGCCCATATCGAATTTTTCGGCACGGAAGAGAAGATCGCAGAGGCCAAGGCCGAGATTTTCGAAGGGCTGGAGCCAGGCGGCACGGCGGTCATCCCCTATGACAGCCCGCATGTCGCGACCCTCTATGCCAAGGCGGAGAAGCATGCGGCGCGCATCCTGACCTTCGGCTTCGATCCGCAGGCCGACGTTCGCGCCCGCGAAACCGTGCCGGCGGCGGGCGGCGGCACGCTGGTCACGGCGGCGCTGCCGGGCGTGGAACTGTGCTTCACCGTGGGCGCGCCGGGCGAACATTGGGTTTCCAACGCGCTGGCGGTGCTGGCGACGGTCGAGGCGCTGGGCGGCGATCTGGCGGCGGCGGGGCTGGCGCTGGCGGAAATGCCCGGCCTGCCGGGCCGGGGTCAGCGGAGCGTTCTGCCGGTCGAGGGCGGCGAGGCGTTGCTGATCGACGAAAGCTATAACGCCAATCCGCTGAGCATGGCCGCCACGCTCAAGCAGTTGGGCCGCGAGCAGGCGGATCGCCGCATTGCCGTGCTGGGCGGGATGCGCGAGTTGGGTGACCGCAGCCGCGAACTGCACGCCGGGCTGGTCGAGCCGCTGACGGCGGGACAGGTGGATTATGCGGTCCTGGTGGGGGAGGAGATGGACCCGCTGGCGCAGGCGCTGGGCGGCGTCATGGCCTTCGACCATGTGCCTGACGCCGCCAGGGCCATCGATCTCATTCGAAATGAAATGCGCGCCGGCGATGCGATCCTGGTGAAGGGGTCGAACGGCATCGGTTTGTCCCGCCTCGTCGCCGCGCTACAGGAAGCGAAGAACTGATGCTCTACTGGCTTGCCCAGACCATGGATTTCGCGGGTGTTTTCAACCTCATCCGCTATTTGAGCTTCCGGGCCGGGGCGGCCATCGCCACCGCGCTGGTCATCGGGTTGCTGATCGGCCCGCGCTTCATCGGATGGCTGCGGGTGCGGCAGGGCAAGGGGCAGCCGATCCGCGACGACGGCCCGCAGACGCACCTCGCCAAGCGCGGCACGCCGACCATGGGCGGCCTCATGATCCTGACTTCCATGGTGTCGTCGGTGCTGCTGTGGATGGACCTGTCCTCCATCTATGTCTGGGCCTGCCTGTTCGTGACGCTTGGTTTCGGCGCCATCGGTTTCCTCGACGATTATGACAAGGTGACGAAGGCCAGCCACAAGGGGCTTTCGGGCAAGATGCGCCTCGCCTTCGAGTTCCTGATCGCCGGTTTCGCGGCGTGGCTGATCGTCAGCCAGCATGGCAATACCGCGCTTTACGTGCCCTTCTACAATGGTCCGGCCATCGAATTGGGGCCCTTCTATTTCTTGTTCGCCGCCTTCGTGATCGTGGCGTTCGGCAATGCGGTGAACCTGACCGACGGGCTGGACGGGCTGGCCACCATGCCGGTCATCATCGCCTGCATGGCGTTCATGGCCATCGTCTATCTGGTGGGGCGCGCCGACTTTGCGGGCTATCTTGGCATTCCGCATGTGCCGGGGGCGGGCAACCTCACCATATTGTGCGGGGCGATCATCGGCGCGGGGCTGGCCTTCCTCTGGTTCAACGCGCCGCCCGCGGCCGTCTTCATGGGCGATACGGGCAGCCTGGCGCTGGGCGGCACCATCGGCGTGATCGCCGTCACCGCGCATCATGAGATCGTGCTGGGCGTGATCGGCGGGCTGTTCGTGGTGGAGGCGATGTCCGTCATCATCCAGGTCTTCTTCTACAAGCGCACCGGCAAGCGCGTGTTCAAGATGGCGCCGATCCACCATCATTTCGAACAATTGGGCTGGGCCGAACCCACGGTCGTGATCCGCTTCTGGATCATCTCCTTCGTGCTGGCGCTGGCGGGACTCGCCACGTTGAAGCTGCGGTGAGCGCCATGGGGATCGTCTCCGACGTCTTTGCGGGCAGGAAATATGCGGTGCTGGGCCTGGCGCGGTCCGGCCTCGCCACGGTGGAATGCCTGGCGGGGAGCGGAGCGCAGGTCGTGGCATGGGACAGCCGCGAGGAAGCGCGTGAGGCGGTCGCGGACAAGGCGGAACTGGCCGATCCCACCGAAATCGACCTCAAGGGCTTTGACGGCGTGGTGGTGTCGCCCGGCGTGCCGCTCAACAAGCATCCCATCGCCATGCATGCGAAGCTCGCGGGCGTGCCGGTCATTGGCGACATAGAATTGTTCGCGCTCGCCCGGCCCAGCCTGCCGAAGCATCGGGTGGTCGGGATCACCGGAACCAACGGCAAGTCAACCACGACCGCGCTGGTCCATCATATCATCGAGACGGCGGGCATCCCGACGCGCATGGGCGGCAATATCGGGCTTCCGATCCTCGGCCAGACCCCGTTGCCGGAGGGCGGCGTCTATGTGCTGGAACTGTCGAGCTACCAGATCGACCTGACGCAGAGCCTCGACTGCGACGTGGCGGTGCTGCTCAACATCACGCCGGACCATCTGGATCGCTATAATGGCTTTGAGGGCTATGTGGCGTCCAAGGCGCGGCTGTTTGCGATGCAGTCGGCCGGCCATGTCGCGGTAATCGCGACGGAAGATGAACCGAGCCGGGGGATATTCTATTCCGTCCGTCATTCCCGGGAAGGCGGGAATGACGGGGTTGTGGAGGTGCAGTCGAGCGACATCGAACCCTCCGCTCAGGCCGGCTGGCCCGCATTGCAAGGCCCGCACAACGCCCAGAACGCCGCCGTCGCCATCGCCGTCGCCCGCGCGCTGGGCATCGACGAAGCGACCATCGAACAGGGCCTGCAAAGCTATGCCTCCCTCCCGCACCGGATGCAGCGGGTGCGGGAGTTGAACGGCGTCCTCTACGTCAACGACAGCAAGGCGACCAACGCCGCCTCGACCGCGCCCGCCCTCGCCGCCTATCCCCCGGTCGACGGGCGCAAGCGGCTGCACTGGATCGTCGGCGGCCTTGCCAAGACGGACAATCTGGACGAGTGCGCGCCCTGGTTCGGCCATGTCGCGCAGGCCTATACCATTGGCGAGGCTGGCCCCATGTTCGCGGAACTGCTGCGCCCGCATATGGCGGTGGACGATTCCGAAATGCTGTCCGCCGCCGTCCGCCGCGCGGCGCGGGTGGCCCAGCCGGGGGACGTGGTGCTGTTGTCGCCCGCCTGCGCGAGTTTCGACCAGTTCCGCGATTTCGAGGCGAGGGGCGATGCCTTCGCCGCTGCCGTCGCCGCGTTGGAATAGAGGGAAGCGGAGGAGCTTGGGAGGCATGTCGAGGGCAGGCGACCTTGTAAAGGAGTTCAGGAACCGCACCGTCCCGCGCGAGCGCACGGCGCTGGCCATCTGGTTCTGGGAAATCGACCGCGTGCTGTTGTCGCTGATCGTCGCGCTGATGGCGATCGGGCTGGTCGCCGTTGCGGCGGCTTCCCCCGTGGCGGCGATCGATCGGTCGACCAGCACGGTTTCGGTGACGCCGCTCATCTATTTCTACCGCCAGTTGATGTGGGTGTTCATCGGCCTGCCGATCATGCTGGTGATCTCCATGCTCCCCCGGACGCAGGCGCGCAGGCTGGCCTTCATCCTGTGCATCGTCTTTGCCGTGGCGCTGCTGCTGGTGCCGGTGCTTGGGTCCGTGGTGAACGGGGCGAAGCGCTGGATCGACCTGCCGGGCTTCCGTTTCCAGCCGTCGGAGTTCCTGAAGCCCGTCTATGTCGTCACCATGGCCTGGCTGCTGTCGCTGCGCGGCAAGGACATGACGCTGCCCGTGATCCCGCTGACCGGCGTGCTGACATTGCTGATCGCGGCGATCCTGATGAAGCAGCCCGACTTCGGCCAGACGGTGATCTTCCTCGCCTGCTGGGGCGGCCTGCTGCTGCTGTCGGGCGTGTCGATGCGCTTCATCGGCGCGATGGCGGGCGCGGGACTTGGCGGGCTGGTGCTGATGTACATGTTCTATGAAAATGGCCGTCAGCGCATCAACGACTTCCTGGGCATCGGCGTGGCGCAGGATGTCGGACCAGACCAGACCGAGCTTGCCTTCCGCACGATCACCCATGGCGGCTTCCTGGGCGTGGGGCCGGGCGGCGGGCAAAACAAGTTCCGCCTGCCCGAGGCGCATACCGACTATATCTTCTCCGTCATCGGGGAGGAGTTCGGCCTGCTCGCCTGCATCGGCATTGCCTGCGTCTATCTGGCCATCGTCGTGCGGGTGTTCCTGCGCATGCTGGACGAGGACGATAATTTCACCATCCTGGCGGCGGCGGGCCTGACCACCCAGTTCGGGCTCCAGGCGATCATCAACATGGGCGTCAATGCCCAGATATTTCCGTCCAAGGGCATGACGCTGCCCTTTATCAGCTATGGCGGCTCCTCTATGCTGGCGCTTTGTATCGGCGTCGGCCTGTTGCTCGCGTTCACGCGGCGCAATCCCTTCATGGGTCGGCACACGGTCGTCAAATGGAGTGGTCGATGAGCATTTCCCGACACTTCGTCCTCGCCGCGGGCGGGACGGGTGGGCATATGATTCCGGCGCATGCCGTCGCTGAGGAGCTGATGCTGCGCGGGCATCATGTCGCGCTGGTCACGGATGAGCGCGGCGCGAAGATTCCCGGCATTTTCGATAAGGCTCAGGTCCATGTCATGCCCGCCGGGCGGATGACCAGCAATCCGAAAAGCTGGCCGGGCGCGTTGAAGGCGATCCTGGCGGGCCGGGCGATGGCGCGGCGGCTGAACGAGACCTTCCGCCCCACCGCCGTGGTCGGTTTCGGCGGCTATCCGGCGATGCCCGCCTTGCTGGGGGCGCTGGCCGACGGGATTCCGACCGCGATCCATGAGCAGAATGCGGTGCTGGGCCGGGTGAACCGCTATCTGGCGGGCCGGGTGGACGCCATCGCCACCGCCTATCCGGATGTCGAGCGCCTGAAGGACAAATATGCCGGGAAGGTCCACCTGATCGGCAATCCGGTGCGCGAGGAGGTGAAGCAGCTTCGCGAGGAGGAATTTCCCGCGCTGACCGATGAGAGCGTCTTCCGCGTTCTGGTGATCGGCGGCAGCCAGGGTGCGACGATCCTTTCCAGCGTTGTGCCCGATGGCCTGGGTATGTTGCCTTTGAGCCTGCGTCGTCGGTTGCAGGTGACGCAGCAATGCCGCGCGGAGGATATTGAGCGGGTGCGCCGGCTCTACGCCGACCTGGAAATCCCGGCCGACCTTGCGACCTATTTCAACGACGTGCCGGAAAAGCTGGGCTGGTCGCATCTGGTGATCGCGCGGGCGGGGGCTTCGACGCTGGCGGAACTGACCTGCG
Source organism: Sphingobium sp. TA15 (assembly GCF_037101235.1). Classification (NCBI taxonomy): domain Bacteria; kingdom Pseudomonadati; phylum Pseudomonadota; class Alphaproteobacteria; order Sphingomonadales; family Sphingobiaceae; genus Sphingobium; species Sphingobium sp. TA15. The sequence continues at coordinate 2,084,293 of NZ_AP025355.1, read as the reverse complement.
CGGGGCGTCCGGCGATCCTGATCCCGCTGCCGAGCGCGATGGACGACCATCAGACCGCCAATGCCCGCGAGATGACCGAGGCGGGCGGGGCGCGCACCATCCCGCAGGCGCGCTTTACCGCGGTCGAACTCGCCAAGCAGATGCAGAAGATGGCGCTGGAACCCGGCGCCCTCCAGAATGCCGCCAAGCGCGCCCGCGCCTGCGGCCGTCCCGATGCGGCCCGCGACATGGCGGACCTGCTGGAAAGCATCGGGCCGGCGCCGATCATGAACGATCCGCTGAAAGTCGGCCCGACGCCGACCAGCCTGAATTTGCAGGGCGTCCCTGCGTGAAGAGCTTCAACCTCTCCCCGTTCGGGCTGAGCCTGTCGAAGCCCTTTGCCGAGAGGAGCGAGGCGACTTCGCCTGCGGCTCAGCGTGGCCCTTCGACTTCGCTCAGGGCGAACGGACATTGGAACAAGGAATATCAGGCATGAAGGGTGTCGGCACCGACATCGGCACGATCCATTTCATCGGCATTGGCGGTATCGGCATGTCCGGCATTGCCGAGGTGATGCACAATCTGGGCTACAAGGTCCAAGGGTCCGACGTCGCCGAAGGCTATGTCGTGGAAGGGCTGCGCAAGAAGGGCATCCCGGTAATGATCGGCCACAAGGCCGAAAATCTGGGCGATGCGGCCGTGGTCGTGACCTCCACCGCGATCAAGAAGGGCAATCCCGAAGTCGATCTGGCACTGGAACGCCGCGTGCCCGTCATCCGTCGCGCCGAAATGCTGGCGGAACTGATGCGCCTCAAATCCACCGTCGCGGTCGCGGGCACCCATGGCAAGACCACGACCACCTCCATGGTCGCGGCGCTGCTGGACGCGGGCGGGGTGGACCCGACCGTGATCAACGGCGGCATCATCAACAGCTATGGTTCCAACGCCCGCCTCGGCAACAGCGAGTGGATGGTGGTGGAGGCCGACGAGAGCGACGGCAGCTTCCTGCGGCTGGACGGCACGCTGGCGGTCGTGACCAATATCGATCCGGAGCATCTCGACCATTATGGCAGCTTCGACAAGGTGAAGGACGCCTTCGTCGAATTCGTCGAGAATGTGCCCTTCTACGGCGCGGCGATGCTGTGCCTGGACCATCCCGAAGTGCAGGCGATCCTGCCCCGCGTCCAGGATCGGCGCATCGTTACCTATGGCTTCTCCGCGCAGGCCGATATACGCGGCGAGAATGTCCAGCCGATCCCCGGCGGCAACCGCTTCGACGTGCAGATTCGCGAGCGGGACGGTTCGCTCCGCCGGATCGAGGGCATCGAAATGCCGATGCCGGGCCGTCATAATGTGCTGAACGCCATGGCGGCCATCGGCGTGGCGTTGCAGATGGGCATCGATGACGCGACGATCCAGACCGGCTTTGCCAAGTTCGGGGGCGTGAAGCGGCGCTTCACCAAGGTCGGTGAAATCGCCGTCGGCGGCGGCAGCGCGACCGTGATCGACGATTACGGCCACCATCCGGTCGAGATCAAGGCGGTGCTGGCCGCCGCCCGCGAAGGGGCGAAAGGCCGGGTCATCGCCGTGGTCCAGCCGCATCGCTTCACCCGCCTGCGCGACCTGATGGATGAGTTCCAGCAGGCCTTCAACGACGCCGACATCGTCTACGCCGCTCCGGTCTATCCGGCGGGCGAGCAGCCGATCGAGGGCGTGGACAGCGCGGAACTGGTCGCGGGCCTCAAGCGCCGGGGTCATCGCAACGCCGCGACGGTCGAGGGCGCGGACGACCTTGCCCGCCTGATCGCCGCCGATGTGCAGGCGGACGACATGATCATCTGCCTGGGCGCAGGCGACATCACCAAATGGGCGGCGGGGCTTGCCTCCGCCGTTGCGGAGAAGGAAGCCGCCTGATGTTCGAACTCTTCAATGTCGGCCTCGAAATGCAGAAGCGGATGATCGACATCCAGATGCAGGGCGTCGAAGCCGCGCGGCAGATGGTCGACGCGGCCCAGCGCAATGCGGAGGCAGGGCTTGCCGCGACCAGGGCCGGCGAGGCGGGGATGAAGGCGATGAAGGGCTGGATGCGGCTCTGGGGGATGCGCGATTGACGCTGGCGACCACGTCCCTTCCTGCGGTTCGCGGCTCGCTCAAGGCCGATGCGCCGCTTGGCCCTCTCGTCTGGTTCAAGGCGGGCGGTGTCGCGCAATGGCTGTTCGAGCCGAAGGATGCGGACGATCTTTCCGATTTTCTGGCGCGGCTTGACCCGGCGATTCCGGTGATGGCGCTGGGGCTTGGCTCCAACCTGATCGTGCGGGACGGCGGGGTTCCGGGCGTGGTGGTCCGCCTTGGCAAGCCATTCGCCAGGGTGGAGCAAGTCGATGCGACCAGCCTGCGCTGCGGGGGAGGAGCATCGGGCATCCTCGTTTCCTCGACCGCGCGGGATGCGGGCATAGCGGGGCTTGAATTCCTGCGCTCCATTCCAGGAACGGTGGGTGGCTTCGTGCGGATGAACGGGGGCGCCTATGGGCGCGAGACTTGCGATATTCTGTTGGAGTGCGGGGTCGTGCTGCGTTCGGGCGAACGGGTGACGATGCCGCTCGATGCGCTGGGCTATACTTACCGCCACAGCATTCTGCCCGAAGGCGCGGTGGTGGTGAGCGCGGTCTTCCGGGGCGTTCCGGGCGAACCGGCCGCGATCCAGGCAGAGATGGACCGCATCGCCGCCGCCCGCGAGGAAAGCCAGCCGTTGCGGAGCAAGACCGGGGGTTCGACCTTCAAGAATCCCGATGGCCACAAGGCCTGGCAGTTGGTGGACGAGGCCGGGTGTCGCGGCCTGCGACTGGGCGGCGCGCAGGTTTCGGAAAAGCATACCAATTTCCTCCTCAACCTGGGCGATGCGACCAGCGCGGACATCGAGGCCCTGGGCGAGGAGGTCCGCCGTCGCGTGAAGGCGAAGAGCGGCATCGACCTTGAATGGGAAATTCAGCGGGTGGGCGTCCAGTCCCCCTCCCGCAAGTGGGAGGGGGACTATTTGAAGGAACAGAAATCATGACCCGTGGCCCCTGGCATGTAGCCGTCCTGATGGGCGGCTGGTCCGCCGAGCGGCCGGTTTCGCTCTCGTCGGGCGAGGGCGTCGCCAAGGCGCTGGAATCGCGCGGCCACAGGGTCACGCGCATCGACATGGACCGCGACGTCGCGCTGCGGCTCTCCGAAACCCGACCCGATGTCGTGTTCAACGCCCTCCACGGCGTTCCGGGCGAGGATGGCACGGTCCAGGGCATGATGGACCTGATGGGCTTCACCTACACCCATTCGGGCCTCGCCACCTCGGTCATCGCCATCGACAAGCAGCTCACCAAGCAGGCGCTGGTTCCCCATGGCATCCCCATGCCCGGCGGTCATATCGTCCCCAGCGAAAGCCTGTTCGAGGGCGATCCGCTGCCGCGTCCCTATGTGGTGAAGCCGGTCAATGAGGGCAGTTCGGTCGGCGTCGCCATCGTGACGGAGGGGGGCAATTACGGTTCGCCCATCGGCCGCGATGTCGAGGGGCCGTGGCTGCATTTCGAGGAACTGTTGGCCGAACCCTATATTCGCGGGCGGGAACTGACCACCGCCGTGCTCGGCGACGAAGCGCTGCTGGTGACGGAATTGCGTCCCAAAAGCGGCTTCTACGATTTCGACGCCAAATATACCGATGGCATGACCGAGCATGTCTGCCCCGCCGATATTCCGCCGGAGATCGGCGAAGCCTGCAAGGCCATCGCGCTGCGCGCGCACCAGTTGCTGGGGTGCAAGGGCGCTTCGCGCTCCGATTTCCGTTGGGATGACGAGCAGGGCATCGAGGGGCTGTTCCTGCTGGAAGTGAACACCCAGCCGGGCATGACGCCGCTCAGCCTGGTCCCCGAACAGGCGGCCAGGCTGGGCATTGACTATGCCGAACTGGTGGAGCGTATAGTCGAGGACGCGCTGAACGGCGCCCGAATTGCAGCCAATGGGGGGGCGAAGCATGGCTGAAGCACGCATTCGCCGTGGCGGAACGGCGCGGCTGACGCGCACGACCGGCGCGCGCGGCCGCAGCGGGGGACGAGGGCGTTCGGCCAGGCAGCGAAGCTGGATCGACGGCCTGATCGACCTGCTGCCGGTCAGCGAGGAGACGCTCCAGCGCATGGCGAGCTGGACCATCGTCGGCATCGTGCTGGCGGCTCTGGTCGGCATCGCCATGCTGATGGGCGTTCCCGCCATGGCGGGGCAGAAGGCGTCCGAACTTGCCGCCCAGGCCGGTTTCGAAGTCGAGAAGGTCGAGGTGCGCGGCGTCGAGCGGATGGACGAACTGCCCATCTACAATATCGCCCTGGGCCAGGTTAGCCGGTCCATGCTCTCGCTCGACCTGCCCAAGGTGCGCGCCGACATGCTGAAGCTGGGCTGGGTCAAGGATGCGCGCATTTCCCGCCGCCTGCCCGATACGCTGGTGGTCGACATCGTCGAGCGCGATCCGGTCGCGGTGTGGCAGCATGACGGCCAGCTTCACCTGATCGACGTGACTGGGGTTGTGCTGCAATCCGTGTCCGCCGGGGCGATGCCGGACTTGCCTTTGGTGGTCGGTCCCAACGCCAATCTCCAGACCGCCGGCCTTAACAAGCTGATGGAAAATGCGCCCGCGCTCAAACCCATGCTGGCGGGCGCCACCTGGGTCGGGAACCGGCGCTGGGACTTGCGCTTTCAGTCGGGCGAGACGCTTTCCCTGCCCGAAGGCGACAGGCCGTCCGCCACCGCGCTGGTCAATTTCGCGCGGATGGACGGGGTGAACCGCCTGCTGGGCCGGGGCATCGTCAAGTTCGACATGCGCGATCCCGACCGTTTCGTGCTGCGCCTGCCGCAGGGCCAGGGAAGCGGGTCGTCCGGCGACGAGCCGGCCGCGAGCGCCGAAGCGCCTGCCAAGGGCGAGGAAGGCTGAACCCCCATGGCCCAGCCCAAGGTCGATAAGTTCGTCACCGCGATCGACATCGGATCGTGGAAGGTGTCCGCGCTGATCGCGGGTCGCACCGAAAATGGCGAACTGGCGATCCTGGGCACCGGCCAGCGCGAAAGCCGGGGCGTGCGGCGCGGCTTCATCGCGGACATGGAGCGGACCGAACTCGCCGTCCGGGAAACCGTGGAACAGGCGGAACGCGTCGCGGGCACCAATATAGAGGATGTGTGGGTCAGCTTCTCCGGCGGCTCGCTGGTCAGCGACGTCGTCACGGTCGAGCGCGACATGGGCGGCTATCGCGTCGAACAGGCGGACATCGACGACCTGCTGACCACCGGCCAGCAGGGGATCGATCCGGACGGTCGCGTGGTTCTGCACGCTCAGCCGACCTGCTTCACCATCAACGGCCGGGTGCCGGTGAAGAAGCCGCTCGGCATGCATGCGGACCTGCTGGGCGTCGACATCCATGTCGTGCTGGCCGACGGGGCGCCGCTCGCCAATCTCGACCTTTGCGTGCGCGGGGCCTATCTCAACGTCAACTCCATCGTGGCGTCTCCCATCGCCACCGGCCTCGCCTGCCTGTCGGAGGAGGAGCGCGACCTGGGCGTGGCGTTGGTCGAACTGGGCGCTGGCGTCACCAATGTCTCGCTCTATGCGGGCGGCATGCTGGTCGGGCTGCACAGCATTCCCATCGGCGCGTCGGACATTACCGACGACATCGCCTCGGCCTTCGGCATCCGCCGCAGCCAGGCGGAGCGGATCAAATGCTTCTATGGGTCCGCCATGCAGAACCGTCGCGATTTCCGCGACATGATAGAGATCGCCGCCCCCCATGGCGACGTCGCCATTCCGGGGCAGAGCGCCGGTCCCAATGCCGACGGCGGCAAGATCACCCGCGCCGCTTTGGTGGCGGTGATCTGCGAACGGCTCAACCAGATCATGGTGGAGGTGAACGCCGCGCTGGCCGGCATGGGCTTCAACACCCCCACCGGGCGGCAGGTCGTGCTGACCGGCGGCGGCGCGGAAATGAAGGGCATTGCCGACTATGCGCAGGGCGCGCTGGGTCGCGCGGTGCGGATCGGGCGGCCGAGAGGCCTTGCCGCCATGCCGGAGGCGCATAGCGGCCCGGCGTTCGCGACGCTGGCCGGACTTGCGCTTTACGGCGCTTCGAACCCGGTTGACCTTAGAACGATAGCGCCCGCTCCCCAGACCGTTCATCGTATCGGCGCGCCAGCATGGTGGCAGAGAATGGTGAAGGCGATGAAGACGAACTATTGAAATAAAACACAGGTCAGACGAATTTTACTGGTGAAATACGCCATTATCTGTTGCATTAACCTTCGATGACAGTTTCGCTCACGTCACCGAAGCTGGAGGGAGCTAAAGTTTATGAGCATTGAAATCAGCCCGCCGCATGTGGACGAGTTGAAGCCACGCATCGCGGTGATCGGCGTCGGCGGCGCGGGCGGCAACGCCATTGCGAACATGATCGCCGCCTCCGTCGAGGGCGTGGATTTCATCGTCGCCAACACCGACGCGCAGGCGCTGAACGCGTCGCCCGCCGAACGGCGCATCCAGCTTGGTCCGCAGATCACCGAAGGGCTGGGCGCGGGCTCCCGCCCCGAAATCGGCAAGGCGGCGGCGGAAGAGACCATCGCCTCGGTCGAGCAGGCGCTGGACGGCGCGCATATGTGCTTCATCGCCGCCGGCATGGGCGGCGGCACCGGCACCGGCGCCGCGCCGGTCATCGCCAAGGCGGCGCGCGATCGCGGCATCCTGACGGTCGGCGTCGTGACCAAGCCCTTCACCTTCGAGGGCAATCGCCGCATGAAGTCTGCGGAGGCGGGCATCGAGGAACTGCAGAAGCATGTCGACACCCTGATCGTCATCCCGAACCAGAACCTGTTTCTGATCGCCAACCCCAACACCACCTTCAAGGAAGCCTTCCAGATGGCGGACGAGGTGTTGCAGCAGGGCGTGCGCGGCATCACCGACCTGATGGTCATGCCGGGCCTCATCAACCTCGACTTCGCGGACGTCCGTTCGGTGATGGGCGAGATGGGCAAGGCGATGATGGGCACCGGCGAAGCCGAGGGCGACGGCCGCGCGCTGCAGGCCGCTGAAAAGGCGATCGCCAATCCGCTGCTGGACGGCGTGTCGATGCGCGGCGCGAAGGGCGTGATCGTTTCCATCGTCGGCGGCGACGACATGCGCCTGATGGAAGTGGACGAGGCCGCCAACCATATCCGCGAACTGGTCGATCCCGACGCGAACATCATCTGGGGTTCGGCGTTCAACGACAATCTGAACGGCAAGATCCGCGTCTCCGTGGTCGCCACCGGCATCGACAGCGATGCCGCCGCCAATGCCGCGCCGCTGACCCAGCCGTTCAGCTTCGCCAGCCGTCCGGCCGTCGCCGTGCCGACCGCCGCCGCGACCAAGCCCGCGCCGCAGGCCGCTCCGGCTCCGGTGGCGGCTCCCGATCCCGCGCCCGAAGCCGAGCCTGAAACGCTGGAACTCGACGTACCCGCCGCGCCTGCCCCGGCGCCGCTGACTCCGCCCGCCGCCGCGCCGGCGGCGGCGAAGCCCGCGCCCTTCAGTCCGTCGCGTCCCGCCGCTGTCTTTTCGGACGAAGACCCGGCGCAGGACGAATTGCTGCTGGGCGAGGACGCGGCCGAGGCAGCGCCGGCCCAGCCCGCTCCGGCGCCGCAGGCCGCGCCCCGCGTCGCCACCGGGGGCACGCTGTTCGAGCGCATGGCGGGCCTGACCCGCGGCGCCGAAAAGGGCGCTGCCGCCAGCGACGAAGGAACGCCCGCTCCGGACATTCCGCGCTTCCTGAACCGCCAGAGCAACCAGTAAGCGGCCACGGGGTTCGCCCCACACGCCCTATGAAAGCGCGCCATCGGCTGCCATGGGCAACCGGGCGCGCTTTTTCTTTCGACATATTCCCTTGTCCCGCCTCCATCCGCTAAAGGGCTGTCTGTGAGACGTTATGACATTTGGATTCTCCGCGGACTGCTTCTAGCGGGCACCGCGTTGGCGCAACCGGCTCTGGCGCAGCCCGCCCAGGTGCAGGCGATGCGTCCCTCCAGCGCGGAAAACCTCAACAATCATCTGGCGCGCCTGGCGTCTAATCCGCGCGACGTGACGGCGCTGATCGGCGCGGGCGAGGCGGCGCTGGACATGGACGATGCGCGCGCGGCGGCGGGTTTCTTCGCCCGGGCCGATACGCTGGCGCCGAACAACGGCAAGGTGAAGGCGGGCCTTGGCCGCGTCATGCTGAAGAACCAGAACCCCGCCGAAGCGCTGCGCCTGTTCGACCAGGCGACGCGGCTGGGCTTTCCCGAAGCGACCCTGCTGTCCGACCGGGGGCTTGCAAGGGACATGACCGGCGATCAGGCGGGGGCGCAGCGCGACTATCAGGCGGCGCTCCAGCGGACGCCGGACGATGTCGAACTCACCCATCGCTATGCCGCCTCGCTGGGCATTTCCGGCCAGGTGGACGCGGCGGAGCGGGTGCTGAAACCGCTGCTCTACAAGAGCGACCGGGCCGCCTGGCGCTACCGCGCGTTCATCCTGGCGATGAACAACCGACAGGCGGACGCCAGGAAGATCGCGGAGCAGACCATGCCGTCGCAGCTTGCCGCGGCGATCCTGCCCTATATGCAGAAAATGCCTTATCTGACCGCCGCGCAGAAGGCGGCGGCGGTGCATTTCGGGCATTTCCCGGCCAATGTCGGCTCGACCATGGCCGCGATCACGCCGACCCCGCCCGCTTTCGCCTCCGCCACCCCTGCCGCGTCCCCGGCCGGCCAACCTGCCGCCCAGACGCCGCCGACCCGGTCCGCGCAGCAGGATCGTCGTTCGCGCCGCACCGAAACCGCCACGAGGCTCGCGCAGGCCGAAGCGCCGCCCCGTAGCGCGCCGGCGCCAAGCCAGCCCGTTCCCGCCGCCTCCGCTCCACAGATGCAGGCGCCGCCGCGGGCTGCCGCTCCCGCCGCCTCCAATGTGCAGGGTCCGCCAGCGCCCGGCTTCGAATCCGTCCCGGCGCAAAGCCCGGCACCCGCCAGTCCGCCGCCCAGCCAGCTCAACGCGATCACGCTCGCCCAGGCGTCGGCGCCGCGCACATCCACCTCGCCGCAGGGCGAGACGGCGCCCCCCGCCCCGCCGGCCGCCGCGACGCCGGCCCCGGCGCCCCCGCCGCAGCAGCAGATCGACCCGGCCGTCACCCGTTCGCTGGCGGACATCATCCACGCCATCGATGTGCCCGAATCCGAGCGCCAGTCGAGCGTCGTCGCGGTCGACCTGTCGGAGATCGCCCAGATCCAGGCCGCCCGCCGCGCCGAGCGGGACGCGGCGGCGGCCGCCGCCGCGGACAAGGCGAAGAAGGCCGCCGCCGCCAAGGCGAAGGCCGAAGCGGACGCCAAGGCCAAGCAACTGGCCGAGGAAAAGAAGAAGGCGGCCGAGGAAAAGGCGCGCCTTGCCGCCAATCCCTCGCGCAGCTGGCTCCAGGTGGGTACGGGTGCGAACAAGGGCGCGCTGGCCTTCACCATGAAGGGCTTGCGCAAGAAATATGCGTCGCTCGAACCGCAGGACGCCTGGGTGGCGAGCTGGGGCCGCACCAATCGCCTGCTTGTCGGGCCGTTCAGCAGCTTCACGCGGGCCAGGACGCTGGAGGACAAGCTGAAGGCGGCGGGCGCGGACGTGTTCGCCTGGAAAAGCGATGCCGGGGAAGTGGTCGAGCGGCTCCCGGCCGAATAAGGCGATTTACCACGGCGGGCACATCGAACGACTCGGCAATGGCCGAAAAGGACTTTAAAGGGCGCGGCATGACGCTGCTTGCACCCTATGCCTCGCATCCCGGCCGCAGCCGGGGCCGCCTCCACGCCGAACCCGGCGGGGAGGTGCGGGGGCCACGCGACATGTTCCAGCGGGACCGCGACCGCATCATCCACAGCATCGCCTTCCGCCGCCTGCGCCACAAGACGCAGGTGTTCGTGTCGCCCGACGGCGATCATTTCCGCGTCCGCCTGACCCACAGCCTGGAGGTGGCGCAGATCGGCCGCACGACGGCGCGGACGCTGGGCCTCAACGAAGACCTGACCGAAGCGCTGTGCCTGGCGCATGACATCGGCCATCCGCCCTTCGGCCATGCGGGGGAGGACGCGCTGGAGGCGGCGCTCGACGCGCATGGCGGCTTCGACCATAATGCCCATACGCTGCGCACGCTGATGCTGCTGGAAAGTCCCTATCCGCTGTTCCGGGGCCTCAATCTGAGCTGGGACATGCTGGAGGGGCTGGCCAAGCATAATGGCCCGGTAATCAACCCCGGCTGGGCGATGCGGGAGGTGGACGGGCTGTTCCCGCTCGACCTTGCCAGCCATGCGTCGCTGGAGGCGCAGTTGGCGGCGATTGCGGACGACATCGCCTATGACAATCACGACATCGATGACGGGCTGCGCGCCGGCCTGCTGACGCTGGACCAGCTTTTGAGCGTGCCGCTGGTGAAGGGCTGCTGGGACCGGGTTCGCGCGCGCTATCCCGATGTGGCGCAGGATCGCCTGCTGCGCGAACTGGTGCGGGAGCAGATCGGCGTGATGGCGAACGACCTGATCGCCGCCACCCGCGCCAATATCGCGGCGGCGGGCGTGGAGAGCGTCGACGACGTCCGCCGGGCCGGGCGCGCGCTGGTCGGCTTTTCGCCCGAACTCGCCGCGCAGGAGCGCGACCTCAAGCGCTTCATGTATGCGACGCTCTACCACCACCCTTCGCAACTGGCGGCGGCCGACCGGGCGCGCGTGATCGTGACCGACCTGTTCCGCGCCTATCAGGCGGACCCGACGCTGATGCCGCAGGAGTGGCGCGACGATTGCGCGACTTTCGAACCCCGGCGCAGCCGCCATATAGCGGACTTCATCGCCGGCATGACCGACCGCTACGCCGAAAAGCGTCATGCCGAGATTTTCGGCGAAGCGGCATTGGCCTGAGGCGGACGGCGGCAGGCCGGGGGCATAGGGCCGAACGGCCGGCAAAAGAGGAACGCGCCGATTGAGCGATTGACGGCGCGGCGCGTTTCACGCAATGCGGAACTGTCGCCGGTGCCGTGGATTCGGCTATCGGACTTGATGCGGGAGAGCATGGGAGGCCTTTCAGGCCAGCCCGTCGCCGAAGGAGCAACCGCCCCGGAATCTCTCAGGCCAATGGACCGCATCATGGGCAGGCACTCTGGAAAGCGGACGGTTCATTCCGTCCCACCGAAGGGGTAAGCCATCCGGTCGCCTGGCCGGTGGTCAAAGCTCTCAGGTTCCGTGACAGAGGGGGTGGCAAACGCGATGAGTCCGACTCCGGACGGGCGCGTCTGTCGCCAATGACCCTCGCATGGAAAGGCCGCCCCTCATGTCCGGCAATGACGACATCGCCCATATCGAAGAAGAATTGCCGTTGCAGGACCTGCCGCTGGATGGCTGGCACCGCGCCAGGGGCGCGCGCATGGTCGGCTTTGCGGGCTATCACATGCCGATCCAATATGAAGGCATCATGGCCGAACATGTCTGGACTCGCGAACATGCCGGGCTGTTCGACGTCAGCCATATGGGCCAGCTCGGCTTCTCCGGCGAGGGCGTGGACGACGCGCTGGAAATCCTGTTGCCGAGCGACATCAAGGGGCTGAAGCCCTTTCGCCAGCGTTATTCCATGCTGCTCGACGAAGAAGGCGGCATATTGGACGACCTGATGGTCTCCCGCCTGGGGGACGGCGCTTTCGGCGGCGCGGACATCTATATGGTGGTCAACGGCGCGACCAAATATGACGACATGGGCTGGATGATCGAGCATTTGCCCGACGAAGTGGTGATGAACCACATGGACGAGCAGGCCCTGCTCGCCTTGCAGGGTCCGGAGGCGGGGGAGGCGCTGGCCACGCTGATCCCCGAAACCGCCGATCTGATCTTCATGCAATCCGGTCTCTTCACCTGGCGCGGCGTTCCGCTGTGGATCAGCCGGTCGGGCTATACCGGCGAGGACGGCTTCGAGATCAGCGTTCCCGCCGCCGATGCCGCTCTGCTCGCCGATGCGCTCTGCGCGTTGCCGCAGGTGAAGCCGATCGGACTTGGCGCACGCGATTCGCTGCGCCTGGAGGCGGGATTGCCGCTCTACGGCCATGACCTGACGCCTGCCGTCAGCACCATCGGCGCCGATCTGGGCTTCGCCATCCAGAAGCGCAGGCGCGAAGAAGGCGGCTTCATCGGCCATGCGCGGGTGATGAAGGAATTGGCGGACGGGCCGGGTTCGAAGCGCGTGGGCCTGAGGATCCAGGGTCGCCTGCCCGCGCGCGAGGGCGCGCCTATCTTTGCCGGCGGCGCGCGGGTGGGCGAGGTCACGTCCGGCGGCTTCGCGCCGACCGTGGGCGCGCCAATCGCCATGGGCTGGGTCAGCCTGCCGCACAGCGCGATCGGCGCCGCGCTGGAGATCGAGGTGCGCGGCAAGCGCATCGCGGCGGAGGTTGCGCAGATGCCGTTCGTTCCGCACCGTTATCGCCGCAAAGCCTGAGTCCTTTCTGGTTTCTGATTGGTCGTGATTTTCAAGCAAATCACTCGGAGGGAAGTAAATTATGAGCCGTTATTTCACCGACGAACATGAATGGATCGATGTCGAGGGCGAAATCGCTACCGTCGGCATCACCGACTATGCGCAGGAGCAGTTGGGCGACATCGTGTTCGTCGAACTGCCCGCCGAGGGGACGACCTTCGAAAAGGGCGACGACGCCGCCGTGGTGGAGTCGGTCAAGGCCGCGTCGGACGTCTATGCGCCTATTTCGGGCGAAGTGGTCGAAACCAACAGCGCGCTGGAGGACGAACCCGCGCTGGTGAACAGCGATGCCGAAGAGGATGGCTGGTTCTTCAAGCTGCGCGTCACTGATGCGAGCGAACTGGAAGGCCTGATGAACGAAGCCGCCTACAAGAAGTTCGTGGCGAGCCTTTGAGGACAAATAGCCCCTCCCCTTCAGGGGAGGGGTTGGGGTGGGGGATCGCCCTGAGCGCCGCGCCTGTGGATAGCCCCCACCCCCGGCCCCTCCCCTGAAGGGGAGGGGAGAGGAGATATGTAAAATGCGCTACCTACCCCTTACCGACACTGACCGGCAGGACATGCTGACCGTCATCGGCGCATCGTCGGTCGACGACCTGTTCGTGGACGTTCCCGCCGAAGCCCGGCTTCCCGGCAAGATCGCGGGCCTGCCCGATCATGCCAGCGAACTGGCGGTCGAGCGGCATATGGCGGCCCTTGCGCGGAAGAATCTGTCGGCAGGGGAAGCGCCCTTCTTCCTGGGCGCGGGCGCCTATCGCCATCATGTTCCCGCCAGCGTCGATCATCTGATCCAGCGCGGCGAGTTCCTGACCGCCTACACGCCCTATCAGCCGGAAATCGCGCAAGGCACGCTCCAGGTGCTGTTCGAATTCCAGACCCAGGTGGCGCGCCTGCTGGGCTGCGACGTTGCCAACGCCTCCATGTATGACGGGTCGACCGCCTGCTGGGAAGCGATCGGCATGGCCCGCCGCATCACCAAGCGCGGCAAGGCGATCCTGTCATCCGGCCTGCATCCCCATTATGTCTCGGTCGCCAACACCATGGCGAAGTTCACCGGCGACGCGCTGGTGCATCAGGCGCCGACGCTGGACGCCGCCACCGACATCGACGCGCTGGTCGCCGGGATCGACAAGGATACAAGCTGCGTCGTCGTCCAATATCCCGACATTCTCGGCCGCATCGCTGACCTGACGCCGCTGGCCGAAGCCGCCCACGCGGCGGGCGCGCTGCTGGTCGCGGTCGTCACGGAGCCTGTGGGGCTGGGAGCGATCAAGGCGCCGGGTCATATGGGCGCGGACATCGTCGTGGGCGAGGGCCAGTCCATCGGCGTCGGCCTGCAATTTGGCGGGCCTTATCTGGGCCTGTTCGCGTGCAAGCAGAAATATGTCCGCCAGATGCCGGGCCGCCTCTGCGGCGAGACGGTGGACGCGGCGGGCAAGCGCGGCTTCGTGCTGACGCTTTCGACCCGTGAGCAGCATATCCGCCGCGAAAAGGCGACGTCGAATATCTGTACCAATTCCGGCCTCTGCGCGCTGGCGTTCAGCATCCATATGACGCTGTTGGGGGAAAAGGGGCTGCGTGAACTCGCCACGCTCAACCATGGGCTTGCCTGTCAGGCGGCCGACCGTCTGGCGCAGGTGCCGGGCGTCACGCTGCTCAACGACGGCTTCTTCAACGAATTCACCCTGATCCTGTCGAAGGATGCCCGCGAAGTCGTCCGCAACCTCGCGGACAAGGGGGTTCTGGGCGGCGTCTCGCTCGGCCGCCTGTTTCCGGATGCGCCGGAGATCGGCAACGGGCTGGTCGTCGCCGTCACCGAAACCGTGACCGCGGAGGATGTCGAAGCCTTTGCCAAGGCGCTTGAGGAGGAACTGGCATGACAGATACCGACCAACCTCCGTTCGTTTCGAGCCCTTCGACTGCCTGCCAAGGCAGGCGCTCAGGACGGGCCAAGGTCGAGAAACGATATGAGTGCGCTTGCCGCTTCTCGACTTCGCTCGAAGCAAACGGCATCTGGATCAAGGAGATTGCGGCATGACCATGCTGAAGGAAGGCCGCCCCACCGCGCCGCAAGCCCTGAACGATACCGATACGGTCCCCGCGACCGCCACGGGCAACCGCGCGCTGATGCTGGAGGAGGCGCTGATCTTCGAGATCGGCTCGACCGAGACCACCGGCGTCGATTTCGCCGAAGCGCCCAAGGTCGCCAGCCGCCTGGGCAACCTTGCCCGCACCGACGGCATCGGCCTGCCCGGCCTGTCGGAGCAGGAGACGGTGCGCCATTACACCCGCCTCAGCCGCCAGAACTATGCTATCGACCTTGGCCTGTTCCCCCTCGGCTCCTGCACGATGAAGCATAATCCGCGCCTGAACGAGAAGGTGGCGCGGATGCCCGGTTTCGCCGATCTCCACCCGCTTGCGCCGCAATCGACGGTGCAGGGCGCGCTGGCGGTGATCCATGAACTGGCCGCCTGGCTGGTGACGCTGACCGGCATGCACTCCGTCGCGATGAGCCCCAAGGCGGGCGCGCATGGCGAGCTTTGCGGCCTGCTGGCGATCCGCTCCGCCTTGGAAGCCCGGGGCGACGCGCGCAGCGTCATCCTGGTCCCCGAAAGCGCGCACGGCACCAACCCCGCCACCGCCGCCTTCTGCGGCTACAAGGTCGAGGATATTCCGGCGACCCCGGACGGCCGCGTCGATCTGGAGGCGCTCAAGGCCCGCCTCGGCCCCGATGTCGCGGCGGTGATGATCACCAACCCCAACACCTGCGGTCTGTTCGAGCGGGACATGAAGACGATCTCCGACGCGGTGCACGCCGCCGGGGCCTTCGTCTATTGCGACGGTGCGAACTTCAACGCCATTGTCGGCCGGGTTCGCCCCGGCGACCTGGGCGTCGACGCGATGCACATCAACCTGCACAAGACCTTCTCCACGCCCCATGGCGGCGGCGGTCCCGGCTCCGGCCCGGTGGTGCTGTCAAAGGCGCTTGCGCCCTTCGCGCCGCTGCCCTTCGTGGAAAAGCAGGGCGACAAGTTCGTGCTCGTCGAGGAAGAGACGGCGGAAGACCATCATGGCCAGACTTTCGGCCGCATGGTCGCCTTCCATGGCCAGATGGGCATGTTCACACGCGCCTTGACCTATATCCTCAGCCACGGCGCGGACGGCCTGCGGCAGGTGGCGAGCGACGCGGTGCTGAACGCCAACTATATCCTGCGCAGCCTGGATGACGTGCTGGACGCCCCCTTCGGCGGCAGCGGCCCCTGCATGCATGAGGCGCTGTTCAGCGACAAGGGGCTGGCCGAAGGCTTCACCACGCTCGACATCGCCAAGGGGCTGATCGACGAGGGCTTCCACCCGATGACCATGTATTTCCCGCTGGTCGTCCACGGCGCGATGCTGGTCGAACCGACCGAGACGGAAAGCAAGGCCGCGCTCGACCAGTTCATCTTGGCGCTGCGCAGCCTGGCGGAACGCGCCAAGGCGGGCGACGAGGCGCTGAAGGGCGCGCCCTATTTCGCGCCCCGGCGCCGCCTGGACGAGACGCTGGCCGCCCGTAAGCCGGTCCTGACCTGGACGGAGCCGGAACTGGCGGAAGCCGCCGAATGACGGACGGGCCGGAACCGTGGGAACCCGGTTCCGGCCCCGCCGCTGCGGGCAAGCGCCACGCGCCTGCGACGGCGCGCAACCGCGACGCCATATTGGCTGTCCTTCGCGAGGAACTGCCTTCCTCCGGCCTCGTGCTGGAGGTGGCGAGCGGCAGCGGCGAGCATGCAGTCCATTTTGCCGCAGCCTTGCCCGCGCTCGACTGGCAGCCGAGCGATCCCGATCCGGCGGCGCTCGCCTCCATAGAGGCATGGCGGGAGGAAGCGGGCCTTGCCAATGTGCGTCCACCGATCCGGCTGGATGCAGCCGCCGACTGGCCGGTGGAAGCGGCTGACGCAGTCCTGTGCATCAACATGGTTCACATCAGCGAGTGGGCGGCCACCGCCGGGCTGTTCAAAGGACGCGCTAAACTGCTGCCCGCCGGCGCTCCGCTGATAATCTATGGCCCCTTCCTTGAAGCCGACGTCGAAACGGCTCCGACCAATAGGGCGTTCGATCGCTCGCTGAAGGCGCGTAACCCCGAATGGGGGCTTCGCGATGTCGCCGATCTCGATAGGGTCGGCGAGGCATTCGGCCTTGCGCAAGTCCGGCGGATGGAAATGCCGGCCAACAATCTCATCCTGATTTACCGTTCGCGCCGGTCCTGATCGAAACGGCCGGGAACTGAATCGGCGAGGTTCAACCGAGGAATTTGATCAGATCGGGCGTATTCCGCACATTCCGGCTGACCGCCAATATATGAGGGACGCTTTCCGTGGTTTCGGCATCAACGAGGACGCGAACGGCTCCCATCGCCTCAAGCGCCTTGGTGATCGACGTCTGGTTCAATTCCGATGGAGTCGTGATCAGTTTGGAGATTTGATCCGAATTCAATCCGATGGTCTTGACCTCCAAATCTCCCGAAAGCGCATCGGTCGAAGCGTTGAAGCCAATCGGGAACAGGCCGTTCAGATTCAGTCCGGCTTTCTTCGTGTTGATGTTCGCGATCACGCGAAGTCCCACGCCTACTTTTGCGCGGCCGGCCGTTTTCCCGTCCATCATGATGCTGTCCTGCATGAACCGCATATAGTCGACAGTGACGCGATAGCGGCCCTTTTCGCCGGTCAGCGCGCCCGTCAGGAATGTCAGGCCACCGCCGTCATTCACCTTTTCGACAGTGACCTTCGCATCCTGATTCGACATCAGGGCGCGTCTTTTCTTTTCTGCCAGCGATGCCCAATAGACTTCCGCCTCGGTCGTTCCGTCGAATATCTTGACCTTGGGAACCTGAATCGGCTCGATAGGCACGAAATTGGTGGGGTCGAAAGGATCGATCCCTCCCAAATCCGTGCGTTTGATGATCTGCGAGGACGCTTCCGACGCGAAACCGACGCCAGCGGCAATGGCGGCCATCGCCGCCAAAGCGTTCCGGCGGTCGTGGGTTCGCATTTCGGCATCCTGGCTGTCGGTCATAGATCACTCCCTTGATGGAAGAATAAGGGCATAGATCAAGACATTGCGCAAGCGAAACGCTTGGCGCGGGGATCGGGTTTCGGTCGGATTTGGATGCAATGGCGTTCGCCCCGCCGTCCCGCGAATGAACCGTCCCCGATATTCGGACGGCGGGCTTGAAAGTCACCCCCGCTCCTGCGAAGGCAGGACGCCAGATCGAACGCCGGAACTGCGCTCCCGCCTTCGCGGGGGCACGGCGTGCGCCGAACGGAATGAATGCCTCACACTCTCCTCTCCCTCGTCACCGCCGAACTGGCCGCGCCCGCCGATCCGCGCGCTGCGGCCATGGCGGGCGCGCTGGCGGCGCAATATCCTGACGCTTCGCGAGCGGTGCTCTTTTACGGCTCCTGCCTGCGGGAGAAGAATCTCGATGGCCTGATGCTGGATTTCTACCTGATCGTGTCCGACTATCGGGCAGCTTATGGAAAGCGCTGGCTCGCCACCGCCAACCGGCTGATCCCGCCCAATGTCTTTCCCTTCGAGCATAATGGCCTGATCGCTAAATATGCCGTGCTGTCGGAGGCCGACTTTGCCCGTCTCAACAGCCCCGCCGCCGACAATGTGTCGGTCTGGGCGCGCTTTGCCCAGCCTGCGCGGCTGCTCTGGGCGGCGGACGATCTGGCCCGCCAACGCGCCATCGCCGCCGTAGCTGGCGCCGCCCCAACCCTGCTCTCGCTCGCCCGCCCGATGGCGCAGGAGCAGGACGCGCTGTCGCTCTGGGGGACCGGCTTCACCCTGACCTATGGCGCGGAATTGCGGGCCGAGCGGAAGGGCCGGTCGCTTTCCATCGTCGATGCCGATCCCGACCGCTATCGCCGCTTCGGGAACGCCGCGCTGGCCCAGGGCCTGCCGCCATCGCCGGAGCCGGATCAGGCGGCTGCCCTCTGGCGGGTGCTGCAAAGGCGCGGCAAATGGCTGTCCGTCGTCCGCCTTGCCAAGGCCAGCTTCACCTATGCCGGCGGCATCGATTATCTGGCGTGGAAGATCAACCGCCATGCGGGCACCGCGATACAGATCAAGCCATGGCAGCGCCGCTGGCCGCTGATCGGCGCGCTCACTCTGCTGCCGCGGCTGTTCCGGGGTGGTGCGATCCGCTGAGCGCATTCGACAGCGCCTGTGCCAGGACGGTCAGCGTATAGGGCTTGCGCAGCACTTCATGCCCGCCGAAATCCGCACTTTCGGCCGTGTCGCCGGCATAGCCGGTGACGAACAGCACCGGCAGGTGCGCGTAGACGGCGGGCAGGGTGCGGACCATTTCCGGCCCCGTCATGTCGGGCATCAGCACGTCGCTGACGATCAGGCCGATGTCGCGATGGCTGGCGAGCAGCTTCACCGCCTTGGACGGATGGTCGCAGGCGACGGGCAGGTGGCCCAGTTCGGCCAGCGCCGCCATCGTCTGGTTGAGGACGCGCGGGTCGTCCTCCACCACCAGGATGCGGGTCGGGGGATGAAGCACGGGTTCCCGGTCCAGCGCGGGCGCATCCATCGCGTCCTCGCCTTCCGCGCCGATATGGCGGGGCAGATAGAGGTGGACGCTGGTGCCCCTGCCGGGTTCGGAATCGATGCGGATTTCGCCCTCGCTCTGGTGCACGAAGCCGAAAATCTGGCTGAGGCCGAGGCCCGTCCCCTTGCCCACCGGCTTGGTGGTGAAGAAGGGTTCGAACACGCGGGAGAGGATTTCGGGCGTCATGCCGCAGCCGTCGTCGCTGACGCTGAGCGTTACATATTCCCCGCCGGCGCATTCGCCGACCTCATGGTGGGCGAGTTGGACCTGCCCGGTCCGGATGATCAGGCGACCCCGTCCGTCCATCGCATCGCGGGCGTTGACGCACAGGTTCAATATCGCATTTTCCATCTGATGCTGGTCGACGAAGATCCGCCAACCCTTCGCCTCATTTTCGAAGGCCATGGTGATCTGGTCCCCGATCGATCGGTCGATCAGGTCGGACAGCCCGGCCACCAGCGCATCGGGATCCACCGCGCTGGGCAGCAGCGGTTCCGACCGGGCGAAGGCCAGCAGGCGGCGGGTCAGCGCGGCGGCGCGGTTTGCGCCCTCCATCGCATTGTCGAGATGGCGGTTCGCCTCCTGCGGTTTCAGGCGCAGCTTGCGCTTGGCGAGTTCCAGCCCGCCGACCACCACCGCCAGCATGTTGTTGAAGTCGTGCGCGATGCCGCCGGTCAGCTGGCCCACGGCGTCCATCTTCTGCATCTGGCGCAGATTTTCCTCGGCGGCGGCGCGTTCGGCGGTCTCCTTCTTGAGCCGTTCATAGGCGTCCGACAATTCGGCGGTGCGGGTGGCGACGGCCTCCTCCAGCCGGTCGGCGCGCTCCGCCTCGTCGTCCGCCTGTCTGCGGGCATTGCGCCGCTCGCTATAGGCGGCATTGGCGAACCAGAGCGCGAACAGCACGCAGACCAGCAGCACCAGCCCGAAAAGCTGGGACGTCTTGCCGAACCATGCATTGCGGTCCCCCGCCAGCGACACGGCCTGGCTGCGTTCCTGCAACCGGGCGTTTTCCGCCTGGATGACCCGGTCCAGCAGCGCCGTGATGCGCATCAGGTCGCGGGACTTGCCAGCTTGGTGGAATTGGGCGAGCGCCGCCATCTTCTGGTCGTAGGTGGTGCGCAGGCCGATCTCGCTCAGCGTCTTGCCGCGCTGTTCGAACGCCGCCTGCAACGCCATCACATTGCCGCGCTGCCAGTCGGAATGGCGGGTGGTGTAGTTCAGCGTCTTGAGCTGGCTTGCGGCGGTGCGCCACTGGTCCTGGAACAGGCGGCCGGTATCGGGGTCCAGGCTGATGACATAGCGGGCCAGAGTCACTTCGGCCCGCGCCGTCTTCGCCTCGAAAGCGCGGGCGAGGGCGATCACCTCGAAACTGCGGCGCTGTTCCTTCAGTGCACGCTCATGGTCGCGGGCCGCGTGGCTGGCGCTGTAGAGCAGCGTGCCAAGAGAACCCACCAGCAGGATGACGAGCACCAGCGGCAGGAAGCGCGCCACGAACGCCCGCCACCCTGTCGCATGTTCATCCATGAAAAACCCGTCCGCCATCGACAGTTACACTAGATGAACAATATTAACGGAGAAATGCCGCAGGTGAAAGGTTCCGCTTTTGCGGCAGATTCCATCGCGTTAAATGCCCGTCCGGTCGCGGTGTCGACAGGAAGGCGCGATCAGCCGATCGCGCCCGTGGCCCTGCCCGCGGCTTCGAACATGGCGATGATCTGGCCGACCTGTTCATCGCTATGTTCCGCGCAAAGCGAACAGCGCAGCAGGAAGGTTCCGGCGGGGGTCGCCGGGGGGCGCGCCATGTTGACGTAGAGCCCTAGCTCCAGCAGCGTCTGCCACATGGCCACCGCCTGGGCCTGGTCGGTCAGGATAACGGCGATGATCGCGGACTGCGGCGTTTCCGTGCCCAGCCTGAAGCCGAGGTCGGTGAGGCCCTTGTGCAGCCGCTGGCTGTTCTTCCACAGATGGGCGCGCTTCTCGCCCGCATGCATCAGCTTGCGGATCGACGTCGCGGCGGTGGCGACGACGCTGGGCGGCAACGACGCGGTGAAGACATAGGGACGGCAGACCAGGCGCAGCACCTCGAACTTCGGATGGTTGGACACGCAGAAGCCGCCGACCGTGCCGACCGACTTGGAGAAGGTGCCGACCACGAAATCGACGTCCTTCTCGACGCCCTGCTCCTCATAGACGCCGCGGCCATTGGGACCGAAAAAGCCCATGCCATGGGCCTCGTCCACCAGGATCATGCAATTGGGATGCTTGCGCACGGCGGCCACCATGTCCGGCAGCGGCGCGACGTCGCCCAGCATCGAATAAACGCCCTCCAGAACCACCAGCTTCAGTGCGTCGGCGGGCAGGCGGCCCAGGCGCTTGTCCAGATCCTCCACGCTGTTGTGGCGGAAGCGGACGATCTCCGCATCGCCCAGGAAGCAGCCGTCATAGATTGAGGCGTGGCTGTCGGCGTCCAGAACGACATAGTCGCCCTTGCCCGCCAGGGTGGAAATCATGCCCAGATTGGCCTGATAGCCGGTGGAGAAGACCATCGCGCCGCTGGTGCCGTAGAAGTCCTTGAGCGCTTCCTCGACTTCCTTGTGCCCCTGATAAGTGCCGTTCAGCAGGCGGCTGCCGGTGGTGCCCGCGCCGAAATCGTCCAGCGCCTTCTTGCCCGCAGCGATGACGTCCGGGTCGAAGGTCATGCCCATATAGTTGTAGGTGCCGAGCAGGATCGTGTCCTTGCCCTTGATCACCGCCTGGGTGGGGGACTTCACCTCGTCCATGACGATGGCGAAGGGATCGCGCACGCCTGTCGCCAACAGCGCCTCGCGCTCGGCGATCAGGGGGTCGAATTTGGAGAAGAGGTCGCGGGTTTGCGTCGTCATATTGGTTCCTCGACCCGTTCGTGCTGAGTTAGGTGGGAAGGCAAAGGCCTCGTATCGAAGCGCCCTGCGCCGGTCCCTGTCCTTCGATGCGCCATTTCGACAGGCTCAATGGCTACTCAGGACGAACGGCAATAAAAGTCAGGCGGCTTTCAGCCCTTCAGCTTCGCCACGGCGTCCACGAGCTGGCCGACGGTCTCGATCTCGGCCTGCATGTTCATGGTGATGATGATGTCGAATTCATCCTCGATCGCCGCGACGAAATCCATCACCGTCAGGCTGTCCCATTCCAGATCGCCCGCGAAGGTGGTGGCTTCGGTCAGTTCGACGCCCTTTTTGTTGAAAGGCGCGATCTGGCTCAAAACGCTGTCGAAAATTGGCTGGCGATCCGTCATTATCCGTGGTGCTTTCCGTGAAAGAGCGGCTTTTGCCCTCAAGCGTCGCTCTTTGGCAAGGGAATAAGGCGGCAATCGGGCATGACTGTCGCGAAAAAGGGGGAGGGGGAAAAGATGGACGCGACGAATGCTCCGGTGCCCAATGCGATCCACCTGCTGCGCACGGCGGCGCAGACCAATATGCAATTGAGCCAGATGGCCGATCAGAAGGCCAACATGCTGATCGGCGCGTCGATGGTGATCTTCACGCTTTGCGTGGCGCAATTGCGGTCGGGCGCGCTGGTCTGGCCGGTGGCGGTGCTGGCGGTGGGGGTGTTCCTGGCCGCGACCTGCGCGATCATGGCCGTGCTGCCCAGCGTCGGCCGGTCGCGCGGGAATGTGGGAGCGGACGACAATCTGCTGTTCTTCGGCATCTTCACCAGCCTCAGCGAGGCGGAGTTCAGCGACAGGATGATGGCCCTGGTGTCGGACGACGACGCGCTGTGCCGGGCGATGCTGCGCGACATGTACCAGAACGGGCAGGTGCTCCAGCGGCGGAAATATCGCTGGCTGGGTTATGCCTACCGGCTGTTCCTGGCGGGCGTAGTGACGAGTTTTGTCGCGCTGGTGGTGGATTTGGGGCTGGGGTGGCGTTGAGGGGAGCGCTTTGCTTGCCCCCATTCGTCATGCTGAACTTGTTTCAGCATCCATCGCGCCCCGCAGACCAAGCCCGATCCGGAGAAATGGATGCTGAAACAAGTTCAGCATGACGGGGAAAGGGCGGGCGAATGCCCCGGCAAATTACCGAAAATTGTCGGCGTAGGCCTGGATCTTCAGCGTCTTGGGCGCGGTCGGAATGACGGCATAGGCGATCCCCTCCCGCTCCGCATAGGCGCGGGCGGCTTCTTCGGAGGAGAAGGTCAGCCTGATCTGCTGCTTCGTGTCGCCGGAGCCCGCCCAGCCGGTCAGCGGATCGGGCTTCTTCGCTTCGGCCGCCACATATTCCAGCACCCATTTGCGGGTCAGCGCCTTGCCGGACTGCATGGCGTTCTTCTGGATCTGATAGATACGCGCGCTCATCGCGAGGAAGACTCCTGAGGGAAGATCGGGTTGCGTTGCACCAGCGAATGGATCGAAGTCAAGGCTTCCCCTTGGCGTCGGCGCGTTTCGTGCGCAGCGTGGCGCTGGCGGCCGCCGGATCGTCCGGCCAGGGATGCCTGGGGTATCGGCCGCGCATCTCCTTGGCCACCGCGCTCCAACTGCCCGCCCAGAAGCCGGGGAGGTCGCGCGTCGTCTGGATCGGCCGGCCGGCCGGCGAGGTGAGGGAAAGCACCAGCGGAACGCGCGCGCTGCCGACCACCGGATGCTCGTTGAGGCCGAACAGGGCCTGGACGCGCAGTTCGACGCGGGGGCCGCCCTCCGCCGCATAGTCGATCTCATGGCCGCTGCCGGCGGGGGAGCGGAATTCGGGCGGGGCGAGCCGGTCGACCTGCTGCTTGCCGTCCCAGCCGATCAGCCCTTCCAGCACGCCGGAAAGCTGCGAACGGTCGATGTCGGAGAGACGGCGCCTGCCTTGCAGCAGCGGGGGGAGCCATTCGTCCAGCGTCTCCATCAGCGCGGCATCCGACAGCGCCTCCACGCCGGCGAAGGCAGCGCGCATCCTGAGCGATCGCGCCGCGTCGGACCAGGGGAGAAGGTCCAGCCCGCCCTGCCGCACGCCGTCGGTCAGGGCTGCGACTACGGCATCCGGATCGGGTCGGTCATCCGAGCCGGACGAGAGCCGCACCGCGCCCAGCCGCCTTTCGCGCAACGCCTCTATCCCGCCATTGGCGGCCCGGAATCGCACGGTGCGATGCTCCGCGATCCGGGCCGCGAACAGGGCGATCACCTCCGCCTCGCCGATCGGCGCGGCGGAGAGGATGCGGGCGCCTGCCGCGCTGCCTTGCACTTCGCCCACCGCCAGCCATTCCTCCCGCGCCAGGGGGCTGAGCGGATCGAGCCGGAAGCCGCGTCCGCCGACGCTTGCCCAGTCCGCGCCGTCGGCGGAGCGGCGCTTGGAAACGCGATCCGGGAAGGCGAGAGCGAGACAGAGGCCGGTTTCATGGCCATGCTCCGCGCCAAGGCTTCCCTTGGCCGCAGGCGGTGGAACCAGCTTCGCCCATCGTCTCGCCATCGCCCGTGCCGCATCGGCGCGCTTGCCGCTCTCACGCCGCCAGCGCATTCGTCGCTGCGTCAGGTCCGTGTCCTGCCCGCCGATTCCCCGTTCGCTCAGCAGCACGGCAACCTCCGCCGCGACCTCCGCCAGTCCGATTTCGCCCGCCCGCACCAGCATATGGCCGATGCGCGGTTCCAGCGGCAGGGCGGCGAGCGCCTTGCCATGGGCGGTGATGCGTCCGTCCTCGTCCAGCGCCTCCAGCGCCGTCAGCCGTCTGCGCGCCTCCGCCACGGCGGCGGCGGGCGGCGGGTCCAGCCAACGCAGCTCGCCCGGATCGCTCACTCCCCAGAGCGCGCAATCCAGGATCAGGCTCGACAGGTCGCTCTCCAATATCTCCGGCGGGTCGAAGGGCGGCATGCCGGCGGTCGCCGCCGCTTCCCAGAGGCGATAGGCGACGCCCGGCCGCTGTCGCGCCGCGCGGCCCGCCCGCTGGGTCGCCGCCGCCTGACTGGCGCGTTCCGTCACCAGCCGCGTCACGCCTGCCGCCCGGTCATAGCGGGGCCTTCGCGCCAGCCCGCTATCCACCACGATCCGCACGCCGTCGATGGTCAGGCTGGTTTCCGCGATGGACGTGGCGAGGATCACCTTACGCCGTCCCTCCCGCGAGGGGCGGATCGCCGCCCGTTGCGCCGCCGGGTCGAGCGAGCCGTGGAGCTTGTGGACCTCCGCCCCCGCGCCCTCCAGCCGTTCCGCCGTCCGCTCGATCTCCGCCACGCCGGGCAGGAAGGCGAGCAGGTCGCCCTCCGCCTCCTCGCTCAGCGCCCGGCGGATGGTCGCCGCCATCTCCTCCTCTATCCGCTTTTCCGATGCGCGCCCGACATGGCGTAACGCCAGCGGCTGGATGCGGCCTTCGCTCTCCACCACGGGCGCGCCGTCGAGCAGGGCCGCGAAACGCGTGCCATCCAGCGTGGCCGACATGGGTACGATCCGCAGGTCGGGCCGCAGCGCGCCTTGCGCGTCGAGGGCCAGGGCCAGCCCGAAATCGCTGTCCAGGCTGCGCTCATGCACTTCGTCGAACAGGATGGCGGAGACGCCAGAAAGCTCCGGATCGTCCTGAATCCGCCGCACGAGAATGCCCTCGGTCAGGACCAGCAGCCGCGTGGCCTTCGAAACCTTCGAATCCATCCGGGTTGCATAGCCGACGGTGCCGCCGACATCCTCGCCCATCAGTTCGGCGATCCGCTCCGCCGCTGCCCGCGCCGCCAGCCGCCGGGGGGAGAGCAGCAGGACCTGGCCCGTGCACCAGGGCTGGTCCAGCAGGGCGGGTCCGACGGCGGTCGTCTTGCCCGCGCCCGGCGGGGCCACCAGCACGGCATTGCTCCCTTCGCGCAAGGCGGCGAGCAGGTCGGGCAATACGGCATGGATGGGCAGGGCGGTCATCGCCGCTTCCTCTCGCGCCATTCGCGCCTCAACGCAATGATTCAGCCGAACAACAGAATATGGATCGGGTTTTTGGGGTCCAGCAGCATCTTGGCGGTCAGCGCCAGCGACAGGATGATCAGCAGCGGCCGGATCAACCGGCTGCCGAAGCGCATGGCCAGCCGCGAACCGATCTGCCCGCCGGTGATGCTGCCCACCGCCATGGCCAGCCCGACGATCCAGATCACATGGCCGCCCGCGATCATGGTGACCAGTCCGGCCAGGTTGCTGGCGAAATTGGCCGCCTTGGTCTGCGCCGTGGCGCGCACGAGGCCAAGGCCGCCGAGAGCGATGAAGATGGTGGCGTAGAAGGCCCCCGCGCCCGGCCCGAAAAAACCGTCGTAAAAGCCGATGACGCCGATCAGCAGGCTGAGCGCGACCATGCCGACCCGCTGGTGCCGGTCCATTTCGCCGACCTTGGGCGAGAAGGTGAAATAGGCCGCCAGCGCGATCAGCAGCGCGGGCATCAGTCCGGCGAGGATGGACGGATCGACCCTCTGCACCAGCCAGGCGCCGCCGACCGATCCCGCGAACGCCGCGAATATGGGCCAGCGATAGGCCTTCAAATCCATATGCCCGGCCCGCGCATAGGCGATGCAGGCGCCGAACGTGCCGAGCGAGCTTTGCAGCTTGTTGGTCGCGACCGCGGCCACCGGCGGGATTCCGGCGGCCAGCAAGGCGGGCATCGCGATCAGCCCGCCGCCGCCCGCCATCGCGTCGATGCACCCCGCGATCAACGCGGCGGCCATCAGGAAGGCGATGGTTTCAGGGGAGGGGATCATAAGCGGCGGTTTGGTCTTGCTGAATGAAAAAGGGTATGTGTGGCAGGAACCCGGTCCTGCCGTCTGAACTGGGTCCCTGCCTTCGCAGGAACACCAAACTCAAACGAACCGGCCGCCTGTTCCCTCAATAGGCGCGCGCAATGGCGAACTCGACCGCTTCGGTCAGCGCCGCCCTGGCCTTGCCATTGTCGAACATGCCGAGCGCGTCGATGGCCCGCTGGCCATAGTGCCGCGCCCGCGCCAGCGTGTCCGCGATAGCGCCGGTCTTGCGCAGCAGGCCGGTCGCATGGGCCAGATCCTCGTCGCTCACCCGGTTGCCCGCGATTGCGGCTTTCCAGAAGGCGCGCTCCTCGTCCGAACCCCGCGCATAGGCCAGGATGACCGGCAACGTCACCTTGCCGTCGCGGAAATCGTCGCCCGCATCCTTGCCCATGGTCGCGCCGTCCGATTCATAGTCGATGGCGTCGTCGATAAGCTGGAAGGCGATGCCGAGGTTCCGGCCATAGACGTCGAGCGCCTGCTCCTCCGCCTCGTCGCGGTCGGCCACCACGGCGGAAATGCGGCAGGCGGCGGCGAACAGGGCGGCCGTCTTCGCCCCGATGATGTCCAGATATTGCTCTTCGCTGGTGTCGATCTTGCGCTGGGCGGTAAGCTGGTTGACCTCCCCCTCCGCGATCACGGCCGACGCGTTGGAGAGGATTTTCAGCACCTTCAGCGACTCCGCCTCCACCATCAGTTCGAAGGAACGGGAGAAGAGGAAGTCGCCCACCAGAACGCTGGCGCTGTTGCCCCAGATGATGTTGGCGGTCTTGCGGCCCCGGCGCAGCCCCGATCCGTCGACCACATCGTCGTGCAGCAGCGTCGCGGTGTGGATGAACTCGACCGCGGCGGCCAGCTTGTAGTGGCGCGACCCCGCATAGCCGACCAGGTCGGCGCAGGCGAGCGTCAGCATCGGCCGCATCCGCTTGCCGCCGCCCGCGATCAGGTGGCCGGCCAGTTCGGGGATCAGCGGGATGCGCGACTGCATCCGGTCCAGGATGACGGCGTTCACCTGGTTCATGCCCTCGGCGACCAGCGCCATCATGGGGGCGAGCGAAGGCGCGCTGCTGGCGCGGCCGATGGGATGGACATTGCCGGTGGCGGATGCTGTCATGACAAGCGCCATGTGGCGGCGGGAAATGCTAAAGGCAAGCGGGAATAGCTTGCCTGACGGCGCGGAAGAGGCAAAAAGCCCCCGATATTGGATGACGCATCGCTCGGGCGGAAAACCCGTACCCGCTTTTCCTGGCGATGCTCTGCTGGAGGACCATGGTGGACGAGACTTTGAAGCGCTATCGCGAGAGCATCGACAATATCGACGCGGCGCTGGTCTTCATGCTGGCCGAGCGGTTCAAGATCACCCAGGCGGTGGGCGAGCATAAGGCGACCCACGACCTGCCCCCCGCCGATCCGGGTCGGGAGGAACGCCAGATCGCGCGCCTGCGCCAACTCGCCACCGACGCCCATCTGGACCCCGATTTCACCGAGAAATTCCTGCGCTTCATCATCGACGAGGTGATCCGCCACCATGAAAGGTTGCGCGAGGGCTGAATATTACAGCCTAAGCCGGTTCGGCGATGTCCCGGTCGCGCGCGGGCCGCGTCGACCGGCCCAGCATCACCCCGCCCAGCGCCAGCGCGAAGCCGACAAGCTGCACCGGCCCCAGCCGCTCCCCGAACAGCAGCCACGCCTCCACGGCAGCGAGCGGCGGCACCAGCAGCAACAGCATCGACATGCGCGTCGGTCCCTGGTGCCGCACCAGCCATACCAGCAAGGACAGTCCGGCGGTCGATAGCGCCAGCACCGACCAGGCGAGGCCGATCCACAGCATGGGCGAGCCGTCCCAGCGATAGTCCCCTACGAACAGCGTAGCCGCGATGGCGATCATCGCGCCGCCGCCATTCTGCACCGCCCCAGAAATCGCGATGCCGTCGCCCGCTATCGATCCGCGCTGGATCAGTGTGCCGCCCGCCATGCTCAGCACGGCGAACACGGCCGCGACCGCCGGGCCGACCGCGATCGATCCGGTGCCCGATCGCTCGATCGCGGGCAGCAATACGCACCCCACGCCGATGATCGCGGCGGCCAGGCCGACCCAGGCGCGCTGCGGCAGCCGGTCGCCCAGGAAGGCCACGCTCGCCGCCGCCACCATCAGCGGTTGCAATGATCCCAGCAGCGCCATGACGCCCGCGGGCATGCCGTTGTTCACCGCCCACCAGCTCAGCGTCAGGTAGAAGCCGTGCAGCATCGCGCCGGCCGCCAGATGCAGCCCCAGTCGCCGCCCGCGCGGCAGGGCCTGCCGCGCATGGAACGCCGCGCCGCCCAGCAACGCCGTCGTCAGCGCCAGCCGCACGGCCAGGATCAACTCCGGCGTCGCATGCGGCACCGTCGCCCGCGCGACGATGAAGCCGGTCGACCAGATAAGGACGAACAGAAGGGAAGCGAGGCCAACGATCATGCGCCGGCCTTTGGCCTATCGGCGTCCGCCTGTCGAGGCGTGCGATGGGTCAGGCAAGCGGTGGGTGTGGCTGGGGTTGGCCAATAGCGGACATTAAATCCTCCCTACGCGTAGCGTGGGGAGGGGGACCGTCGGCGCAGCCGATGGTGGAGGGGAAATACGCAGACCGTGCCCCATTCCCCTCCACCAGCCTTCGGCTGGTCCCCCTCCCCATCTATCGATGGGGAGGAATAGAATAGGTCCGCTCTCCAACCGAACCCGCTTCATTCCCGCCCGGCGCGAATGGCCGCGCCGCCGGCGAAGGGCGTGATCGCGACCAGCAGCAGAGAGGCCGCGCCCAGGAATTTGAGCGCGGCGCCGCTGCCGTCGCCCAGCGTCCCCGCGCCGAAGATCAGCAACGGCACGGCAAGCGGCAGGGCCAGCAACCCGGCCAGCGCGCCGCTGGAGCGCAATCCGGCCGTCAGCGTCGCCACCAGCAGTCCCAACGCCGCCAGGGCGGGCGTGCCGATCAGCAATCCCGCCTCCAGCAAGCCTATGGTCGCCGCGTCCAGCTTCAACAGCGCGGCGGCGGGCAGGGTCGCGATCATCAGCGCCGGGCCGAAGCCCAGCCAATGCGCGACCAGCCGGGCGAGCACGACCGTCTCTTCCCCGATGCCGCGCAGCGCGATCTGATCGAGCACGCCCGCGTCCCGGTCCGGCGCCACCAGCCGGTCCACCGGCAGCAGGCTGGCGAGCAGCGCCGCGATCCACAGCATGCCGCCGCCGCTCCGCCGCAGCAGCGCCGCATCGGGGCCGACGGCAAAGGGGTAGAGGCTGGCGACCAGCAACAGGAATGCGACCGGCAGCCACAGCCCGGCGGATTGCCAGGATTGCCGCAAATCGCGCGCCGCCAGCACCAGGAGGATGGTCATGCCTCCTCCTCCTCCGCCCATGCATGGTCCTGCATCGCCAGGACGACCGGGCTAGCCAGCGGCAGCGGCTGGTGCGACGCGGCGACCACCATGCCGCCCTTTGCCAGATGCCCCGCGACCGCCTGCCCCAGCAGGTCCAGCGCCGCCTCGTCCAGCCCGTTGCCCGGCTCGTCGAGCAGCCAGATCGGCGCGCCGCTCGCGATCACCCGCGCCAGCGCGGCGCGCTTGCGCTGCCCGGTCGACAGCATGCGCACCGGCACCTGGCGGAGCGGTTCCAGCGCCATCGCAGCCATCGCCGCGTCCAGCGCCATGGGCGCCGCGGTATCCAGTCGCGCCCAGAAGCGCAGCGCGGCTTCGAGCGGCTGTTCCATGTCCAGCGCCAGCCGCTCGTCCGTCATCGCGACCCGGCCATGGCGCGCGACCGTTCCGGCGGTCGCGCGCAGCAGCCCGGCGCAGATCCGGATCAGGCTGGACTTGCCGATGCCGTTCGGCCCCTTCAGCAAGGCGCTGCCGCCCGGCTCCATCGCCAGGTCGACGCCCCGAAACAGCAGCCGCCCGCCGCGCGCGCAGGCGACGCCCGACAGGTGCAATCCCGCCCGGCTCATAGGGTGACCATGTCCTCCAGCACATGCATGTCGATGTCGGACAGGCCGAAATGATGGCCGATCTCATGCACCACCACATGGGTGATCAGCATGTCGAGCGGCACGCCCGTTTCCACCCATTCGTCCAGCAGCGGCCGGCGGAACAGGTGGACGGTCGGCGGCAGGTCGCCGGTCTGCGCCGCTTCCCCGACCGGCCGCCCGGTGTAGAGGCCGGTGAGGCCGAAGGGATCGTCGATCTCCATTTCCTTGAGCACCTGCGGATCGGCAAATTCCTCCACGAACAGCACGACGTTCGACAGGTGCGATCGGAACGGTTCGGGCAGGCGCGACAGGGCCGCCAGCGCTAGGCTTTCTATATCCTCGCGCGTCGGCGCAAATCGGGGCGGTTGACCGGCATCGTCCATGGGAGAGACATAAAGCATGTTCCGAATCGTCTGCAAACCGCCGACGCATGGGAAAATGAGTTAACGCCGCCGGAATCGGCCGGGCAAGGGACGGGAAAAGACAGATGATCGCGAAACTGGACGGGGAGGAACGCGCGCTGGCGCTGAGGCAACTGCCGGAATGGACGCCGGTGCAGGATCCGGACGGCATCCGACGCCTTTTCGCCTTCCGGGATTTCACGGCCGCCTTCGGCTTCATGACGCAGGTGGCGCTGCTGGCGGAAAAGGCGGACCATCATCCCGAATGGTCGAACGTCTACAACCGGGTAGACATCTTGCTCACCACCCATGATGCGGGCGGCCTGTCGCGCCGGGACGTCGAGCTGGCCGCTCGGATCGACGCCCTTCTATAGGCCTCTATTGCGATGCGTTCCCTTCGATCCGGTCGTCATAGCCGCTGAGCGCGGACATGACCGCCGGGTCATGGGCGTAGCGGTGCCGCAGCAGCGCCAGCCGCGCATCGGTGCCGGTGCAGAGCGCGGCGATATTGTCCTGCAAATAGGCCAGCCGTTCCGCATCATAGGCTTC
The DNA here is from genome assembly GCF_037101235.1 of Sphingobium sp. TA15. NCBI lineage: Bacteria > Pseudomonadati > Pseudomonadota > Alphaproteobacteria > Sphingomonadales > Sphingobiaceae > Sphingobium > Sphingobium sp. TA15. Next base: position 2,052,507 of record NZ_AP025355.1, on the reverse strand, counting down.
CTCGCCGCGGAAATGGTCGCACCCGTCGCGGTCGACCATGTAGCGCGTCACTTCATCGGGAAAGGGCTGGAGGTCGGCCGCCCCGTCCGATGGCGGCAGGTCCGGGACATAGGGCGGCGGGGGGATGTTGACCACCGAAGGCTTCATCGGCAGCAGCTGCAGGGGCGCGGCGCTCGCCGCGCCGGCGTCCGCCAGCCGTCCGGCGCCCTTTTCGCCAGCGTGCAAAGGCGCGGCGTCAATGCCGGAAGACGCGGGAAGCGCCTCGGCCGCCTCTTCGCGGCGCGGAGGCATGTCGGGCATCGCGAGGGAACCGACGGCCTCACGCGGCTCGCCCGGCCGTTCCTCCGCCTTTGCGCCGCTCTGTCCGTTGGAGCCTGGAGAACAACCGGCGACCAGCGCCAGCGCCAGCATCGGAAACAGCGTCTTGCCTGCGTTCACCCGATCTCCTCTCTCAAGCCGGCGATCAGGTCGGCGGCATGGTCCAGCCGCTTCTCCTCTTCATCGAGAATCGCCAGAAAAGCGGTCCGCCTATATTGATGCACGGCCTCCTGGGAAAGACGGCTTGCCGCGGGACATGCCGAAATTACGATGTCCAGCAGCCGCTCCACCCCATGCAGTCGCCCCCAGAGATAGTCGTTCTCCCGATAGGCGCGGCTGAAGAACGCGCCGAAATTGTTGAATTCTATGCCTTTCAGCGTCGCTTCCGCCCCGCCGGAGCGGATCGCGCCGCAATCCTCCGGCGAGATGCGGTCGACCTTGACCGGGTCATATTCGTCCATCCCATGGCCTTGCAGCAGCGGCAGGGTGGCGATGTCGTAGAAGGGGAAGCCCAGATAGGCGAGCAGCATGGTCCGACGCGCCGCCTTGGGCAGCGCCGCCAGGGCTTCGGCCAGCATCATGTCCACCGCTTCGTCCCGTTCGCGCAGGCCGCGCAGCCGCGCGACCGCCTCCAGCGCGGCGCCCGGATCGTTGGGGACTTGCCCGGCCGCCGCCTTGATCTCCCCATTGTAGAAGTCGGCGCCCTCGCATTCGGTATAGTGCGACAGGGCGGCGTAGATGGCGTCGTGCATCTTCTGGATGACGGCGTCGTCGGCGGTCGCCTCCACCTCCAGCGTTTCGGACAGCCGCCGGGCCAGGAAACGCAGGCGGCGGATGCGGAAGGACAGGTCGTGCTGGCGGAAGAAGCCGACCGGGGCGGAGGCGGGGCCGACATCCTCCGTCAGCCGGTCCGCGCCGACAGCGCGCACATGGCCCCACAGCGCCTGGCGGTAGCTTTCGCGCATCAGCGGGCTTTCCTCCCCGCTCAGGCGGAACAGCAGGTCGGCCAGATCCTCGACGATGCCGGAGAGTTTCAGATGTCCGTAGGCGGGGAAGGCGAAACCGGCGGAACCGGCCGCCCGCTGCTGCGCCTTGCTGCGCCAGGCGGACAGCCGGGCCGGCGTCGGCCGGTCCAGGAACAGCATGCCGCCGATGGCGCTCTCCACCTCCGCCTCTATGCCCGGCCGCAGCGCGTTCAATATGCGCGCCATGCGGCGGATGCGGGCGCTGTGCCGGTCTATCGCGTCCAGATTGTCGCGGATCGGCTGTTCGCGGGGAATGTCGCTGAGCGCGCCGAAGATGGTGCGGAAGAAGCCGGGCAGCGGCGCATCCGCGCCCGAGGGCGCGTCCTCCGCCTCGCCGTGGCGATTGAGCTGGATCGAGCGATGGCCCGGCTTGGGATCGATATAGACGAAGCGCCGGTCGACCTCCCGCCGGGAGGGCCGGTTCCTGAGCGCGCCGATGGCCTGGGCGAAGGGGGCGTTGGCCAGCACCGAACCGTCGATCAGCACCGCATCCTCGGCACGGCCCCGCGCGGCATGGCGGGGCAGCGCGCGCGCCAGGAAGGCGTCCCGCGTCGGCCAGGCGCGATGACGGCGTTTCAGCACCCTGTCCAGCTCGCGCACGGTGAAGGGCGGGAAAGCGCCGGGGAAACTGGCCGTGGCGCGGGCGGCGAAGACCAGTTCGGCGGGATCGGCAAGATTGCGCTCGCCATGGCCGCGGGCGCGAAAGCCGATGGAGAGGCGATGTTCCGTCTCCACCACCTGGGGCGGGCTGTTGAGGTTCAGGCTTTGCGGATGCCCCTCGAAATCTGTGACGGTGACGAACAGGTCCAGCGGATGGCCGGGCGGCAGCAGCGCGGGGCCGTGCCCGGTCGCCTCCATCGCGTCGAAGGCGTCCAGGATCATGGCGGTGAAGATGTCCCCGCCGAAGGGCGGTTCGAACCAGCGGGAACGGATAAAGTGGGACAGCTTGTGCCGCACCTCCTCCCGCGTGTCGGGGGCGACGGTGCGCTCGACCGTGTCGCCCGGATGCCGCGCCGCCATCCAGACGAGCGGCGTCGCCCAGAATTTGGTGATCCGCCGCGTCGGCCGGGCGTCGGGGTCCAGCAGCTTTTCGACATCGGCATTGTCCAGCCACATGTCGGTCAGCGGGTCCAGCGACTGGCCCGTCTCTATCGCCTGCGCCAGGAAGATGCCGTTGATGCCGCCCGCGCTGGCCCCGGCGATGATGTCGGGCATCACGCGCAACTTGATGCCGCAGGCCTTTTCCAGATCCTCCAGCAGCTTGCGATAGACCGCCTCGCTGCTGTTGCCGGACGGCACGCCGTCATGGAACGCCCGGCTGGCGCGGGCCAGATGCCAGATTTCCTTGGTGATGCCGTGCATGTAGACAGCCAGGCTGATCCCGCCATAGCAGACCAGTGCGAGCCTGAGTTCCCGCTCTTTCATGGGGTTGAGAGTTGCAGAGGGCGATGGACTTGTCGAGGGTGTGTTTCCGTTCCGGGGAAACGTGCTCCTGTGAAGGCAGGAGCCTGGGCAGCGTGGACAAATTCAAGACAGCCGCCGGACCGAGAGATTGGGGTGGAGAGCGGACGTTCCCCCTATTCGTCACCCCTCCCCCCTATTCGTCACCCCGGACTTGATCCGGGGTCGCGCTGCCTTGGGCTGGGCGCGCACTCAGAAAGAAAGCGGGACCCCGGATCAAGTCCGGGGTGACGGAAACTGATGTCCGCCATTGGCCATTAGCTGCCACTAAATTCCTCCCTATGCGAAGCATGGGGAGGGGGACCGTTCGCGAAGCAAATAGTGGAGGGGAAATTTCGGAGGTCGTGCCCCATTCCCCTCCACCACGCTTTGCGCGGTCCCCCTCCCATCTCCCGATGGGGAGGAACTAGGATAGGTGCGCTTTCCACCCATAACCGCAATTTCATTGCCTTCCGGGGTGGCGTTCTGCCTGCGGCCTGCCTAATTTGGAACCATGGCAAGAAGCAGCCGATCCAACGACTGGGGCTTTCCCCGCTGGCGCAGCTATGGCGCATCGCGTGAGGCGCAGCAGGTGCGCCTGTGCGACCGGCATGGTTGCGACCGGCCCGGCGACTGTCCCGCGCCCAAATCGCCCAATAGCCGCGAACGCTGGTATTTCTGCACCGACCATGCGGCGGAATATAACCGCAACTGGGACTATTTTCAGGGCCTCGACCAGGAGGAACGCGAACAGCGCGAGCGGACGGAGCGGCGCGACGCGGGCGGCTATCAGAACAGCGCCTATCATGGCTGGGGCGGACCGGGCGACGGCAGCCGCTCGCGGGACGAGATGCACGCGCTCCAGGCGCTGGAGCTGGAGGATGACGCCGATTTCGAGGCGGTGAAGAAAAGCTGGCGGCGTCTGGCGAAGGAATATCATCCCGACGTGAAGCCCGGCGACGCGCAGGCGGCCGTGCGCTTCCAGACGATCCAGGCCGCCTATGAAGTGCTGCGCGCCGCGGAGGAGCGGCGGACGTGGAAACCGCGGGAGCGGGCGGATTGAAGGATCGCATCCGGTCTGACTGGGACCATGCGGTGCTCGTCTGCCGCAAATGTTCGAAGAGGCTGGACGGCGGTTTCGGTCCCGATGGCGGCGAGCGGTTGGCCAAAGCGCTGCGGCGGCACCTTTCGCTGAAAAAGGGGCGCAAGGCGGCGGTGGGGATCGTCGAGGTCAATTGCCTGGGCGTCTGCCCCAAGGGGGCGGTGACGGTCGTGGACGGCGCGCAATCGCGCGACTGGTTGCTGGTGCGTCCCGGCGCCGATCTGGATGAACTGGCCGGAGCGCTGAACCTGCCTGCCGGAAGGCGAGGCTGAAATCAGCCTGCCCGCCTGATCCGGGACGATTCGATCAGCCCGGCGTCGAACAGCAAGGGCATCAGCAGCCCTTCCTCCTTTTGCAGGCGGTTCAGGATGCCGGCCAGCATCTCACGGGTTTCACGACAGAAATCCGCCCATTCGCGTTCGATCCGATCATCGCTCCAGCGCGCCATATAGGCGGCGAAGTCGCTGGCCATGGGCGCCATTTCGCTTTCGAGGCGCGCCGCCGTGCCGCGCAGCTTTTCATGCGGCTGCCGCTGCATATTGGGGTAGAAGATGCGATCTTCCAGCGCCAGATGCGCCATCAGCAGGCGCGCGAACTGCCAGCGCAGCGGGCCAAGCCTTTGCGGAATATTCTCATCCGCGATCGCCTGATGAAAGCGGGCGATCATCGCCTCGATCTCATCATGCTGCCTCTGCAATTCGTCGAGGTCCATGCACCGTTTTCCTCATCCCCGCCGGGCATTTTCCAATGACGGGGTTAAGAAACGGTTGTCGGGAATTTACAAAGGTTTGAACGGATGCCCGCCACGCATTCCACGCGGCGGGCATCCCGGCTTTCAGGCCGGCTGGTCGGCGCGGCTGACGCCCTGGCCGTCCAGATTCTGGGCGGCGAAATCCCAGTTGATCGCTTCCTTCAGGACGCGGTCGGCATAGTTGGGGCGGGCGTTGCGATAGTCGATATAATAGGCATGTTCCCAGACATCGAGGATCAGCAGCGGCGCATGGCCCTCATGCGCGACGGGCGTGTCGGCGTCGTGATAGCTGGTGACTTCCAGCTTGCCGTCCTTCAGGATCAGCGCGGCCCAGCCGCTGGCGAAATGGCCGACGGCCTCGGCCTTCAGCTTTTCGATCAGGGCGTCGACCGAACCGAAGGCTTCCTCGATCTTGGCGAGCAGGTCGCCGCTGGGCGCGGTCTTGGCGGGCGAGAGCGACTGCCAGTAGAATGTGTGGTTCCAGATCTGGCCGACCTGGTTGAACAGGCCGCCCTTGGACGACTTGATCAGTTCGACCAGCGACTTGCCCTGGAGCGAGGCGTCGGCGGCGACCAGTTCATTGGCCTTCACGACATAGGCATTATGGTGCTTGCCATGGTGGAAGTCGAAGGTTTCGGCGGTCAGAATGTCGCCAAAGGCATCCTTGGCATAGGGAAGGGGGGGCAGAACAAAGGCCATGTCGGAACTCCTCGGGTTCTTGGGTCGGGTGGCCGCATAACGACGATGCGGCCGGAAGGCTCCCCGCCCCTAGCAGTGTTACCGCCTTACGGAAAACAGGATATTTTCGTCCAAGATGCGGAAATATCCATGTGACAGCGGCGTAACGATGGCTTAGAATTGCCGGTCAGGCCGCCCGGAGAATGCGGCGGTCGGAACTTGGGGGAAGGGTCCATGGCAAAATTCTTCGGCAATCTGAATCTCGTGCTGGTCGCGGGGCTGCTGCTCGCGATCGTGGTTATGTTCGGCGCGCATGCCGGGCTGGTCGACGCCAACGCGGTCTTCCGCTGGCTGCACCTCTTCTTCGGCATCACCTGGATCGGGCTGCTTTATTATTTCAACTTCGTCCAGATCCCGACCATGCCGAAAATCCCGGCGGAATTGAAACCGGGCGTTTCCAAGCATATCGCGCCCGCCGCCCTGTTCTACTTTCGCTGGGCGGCCGCCTTTACGGTGCTGACGGGCCTGATCGTCGCCTGGCTGGCGGGTTATGTGCATCAGGCGCTGCTGGTGCAGGCGCCCTACACGCTGATCGGCATCGGCATGTGGCTGGCGCTGATCATGGCGTTCAACGTCTGGTTCCTGATCTGGCCGAACCAGAAGAAGGCGCTGGGCATCGTTCCGGCGGAGGACGACGCGAAGGCGAAGGCGGCAACGACCGCGATGATGTTCAGCCGCCTCAACACCCTGCTGTCGCTGGCGATGCTCTATTGCATGGTCAATTTCAGTTGATCAGGAAGGGGCGGGCGTCCCGTGGCGCCTGCCCCTATCCCTGCGGCGGAGTGGTTTCGCCGACATCCTCGCTGTCCAGCTTTTCGCCCAGGTCCAGGCCGTGGCGCATCAGCATCGGTATGTTGGCGGCGGCGAAGACGACCGACACGACGGTCACGCCCCACACCTTGACGGCGAGCCAGCTATCGAAGCTCATCGTCCGGCGCATGATTTCGTTGGCGAGCGCCATGAAGACGAAGAAAAAGGCCCAGTTGCGCGACAGCTTGCGCCAGCCCTCTTCGGTCAGCCCGTCATAGGCGGCCTGGAGCAGATATTTGAGCAGCGCCTTGCCGCGCATCAGCCCGGCGAACAGCATCAGCGCGAAGAAGGCGTAGATGATGGTCGGCTTGATCTGGATGAAGCTCTGGTCGCGGAAATAGATGGTGAGGCCGCCGAAGAAGAGGATCAGCAGCGCCGAGAGCCAGAGCATGGGCGACACGCGGCCCAGCTTCACCTTCGACACGATGACGGCGACGACGATGGCGGCCATGAAGGCGGCGGTGCCGAACGTCATGGCGGTGATCGGATTGCCCGGACCCCACAGCCACCCCGCGCCCTTGTAGGTCAGGAAGAAGACGAGGAGCGGGCCGAAGTCCAGCGCGAGGCTGAGATTGCCGTTATGGGCGGATTTTTTGGAGGTAGGTTTTTGGGGGTCAGCCATGACTAGGTGCTCCGGTGCTCCTGCGAAGGCAGGAGCCCAGGCCCGCCGTCCGAACTGGGCTCCTGCCTTCGCAGGAGCACGCTATTTCTTTGCAGCGCATGATTTCACCGCGCATAGGCCGTCCCCGCGATTGCCCGCGCCATGTCGCCCGGATCGAAGGGGCGCAGATCCTCGATCTTCTCGCCCACGCCGATGGCGTGGATGGGCAGGCGATATTTCTCCGCCGCCGCGACCAGCACGCCGCCGCGCGCCGTGCCGTCCAGCTTGGTCATGACCAGCCCCGTCACCTGCGCGACTTCCTTGAAGACCTCGATCTGGCTCAACGCATTCTGCCCCGTGGTGGCGTCCAGCACCAGCACGACGTCATGCGGCGCCGCCGGGTTCAACCGGCCCAGCACGCGGCGAATCTTCGCCAGTTCGTCCATCAGTTCGGTCTTGTTCTGGAGGCGCCCGGCCGTGTCCACGATCAGCACGTCGATGCCGGTGGCGGTCGCCTGCTTGACGGCGTCGAACACGATGCCCGCCGCGTCGCCGCCCTCCTTGCCCGCGACGATGGGGATGCCCAGCCGATCCGCCCAGACCTTGAGCTGGCCGATGGCGGCGGCGCGGAACGTGTCGCCCGCCGCCAGCATCACGCCATAATCCTGCTCCAGGAACAGATTGGCGAGCTTGGCGATGGTGGTGGTCTTGCCGGAGCCGTTGACGCCGATCACCAATATGACCTGCGGGCGCGGGAACGCCTCTATCTCCAGCGGGCGGGCGACGGGGGCGAGGGTCTTCTCGATCTCCTCCGCGATGATCTCGCGCAGATAATCTTCGGTCAGTTCGCGATTGTAGCGTCCCTCGGACAGCCGGTCGCGCACGCGGGCGGCCATGGCGGGGCCAAGGTCGCTGACGATCAGCGCTTCCTCGATCTCGTCCAGCGTCTGCTCGTCCAGCGCGGCCTTGGTGAAGAGGCCGGTGAGATTTTCGCCGAGCTTGTCGGACGTGCGCTTCAGGCCGCCGAAGAGGCGATCGCGCCAGGATGTTTCAGCCATTATGCAATACCGTCATTCCCGCGAAGGCGGGAATCCATCTCCCGCCTTATCCGTAACTGCCTGCTCCGGAGATGGATTCCCGCCTTCGCGGGAATGACAAATCCCTGTCACGCCGCCTCTTGCGCGATCAGCGCGCCATTCTCAAGGCCCGTGATAGTCGCATGGATGATGGAGGAAGGCGTTTGCGGCGCGCCGAAACGCACCGGGGCGAAATTTTCGGCATGGCCCGAAAGCCCGTTGCGTTCGACCAGCACGGATTGGGTCGAACCGATGAGGCTTCGCAGCCAGCCTTCCCGCTGCGCCTCGCAGGCCGAGCGGAGGCGGGCGGCGCGGGCCTTGACGGCGGCGCGGTCGACCTGCGGCATGCGGGCGGCGGGGGTGCCGGCGCGGGGGGAATAGGGGAAGATATGGCCGTGGACGATGGCGCATTCCTCCACCAGCCTGAGGCTGTTTTCGAACATGGCCTCATCCTCGGTCGGGAAGCCCGCGATGATGTCCGCGCCGATGCTGATGCCGGGGCGGGCGGCCTTGAGCCGTTCCACGATGCGGACGGCGTCGGCGCGGCCGTGGCGACGCTTCATGCGCTTCAGGATCATGTCGTCGCCCGCCTGGAGCGAGAGGTGGAGGTGCGGCATCATGCGCGGTTCATGGGCGATGAGGTCGAACAGCCGCTCGTCAATCTCCACGCTGTCGAGCGAGGAGAGGCGCAGGCGCGGGAGGTCGGGCACGCCCTTCAACAGGCGCTCGATCAGCAGGCCGAGGGAAGGCGCGCCGGGCAGGTCGGGGCCGTAGCTGGTGACGTCGACGCCGGTGAGGACGATTTCCCGATAGCCTGCATCGACCAGTTCGCGGGCCTTGTCGATGACGGCGCCCGCCGGGACGGAGCGGCTGTTGCCCCGGCCATAGGGGATGATGCAGAAGGTGCAGCGGTGGTCGCAGCCATTCTGCACCTCCAGGAAAGCGCGGGCATGTTCGGCGAAGGCGCTGGCCATATGGGGGGCGGTCTCGCGGACAGACATGATGTCGGAGACTTTGACCCTCTCCGCCGTTCCCATCTCATCCGTCATCCCAGCGAAAGCTGGGATCCCAGGCCCGACGCCGTGCCCTATCGCCTGAGATCCCAGCCTTCGCTGGGATGACGTGTAGTGACTGGCGTCCATCTTTTCCCGGTTGCCGATCACTGCGTCGACCTCGGCCATGGCGGCGAAGGTTTCCGGTTCGGTCTGGGCCGCGCAGCCGGTCACCATGATTCGCGCATCGGGGCGGTCGCGGCGGGCGCGGCGGATCGCCTGCCGCGTCTGGCGGACCGCTTCGGCCGTCACGGCGCAGCTATTGACGACGATCAGATCGTCCCGGCCGCCCGCCATCTCCCGAATCGCCTCGCTCTCCGCGATGTTGAGGCGGCAGCCGAGCGTGATGATCTGCGGGCCGCTCATGTCAGAAGCGCGCCCAGTCAGCCTCGCCGTCGAAGACATGGGTGGCGGGGCCGGTCATCATGATGTGCCCGCCCGGCGTCCAGTCGATCACCAGATCGCCGCCCGGCAGGCTGACCGTGGTGGGGCCGCTCGCCAGCTTGCGCCGGACCGCCGCCACCGCCGTGGCGCAGGCGCCGGTGCCGCAGGCGCGGGTCAGCCCGGCGCCGCGTTCCCAGACGACCAGGCGGATATGATTGTTGCCGGCGATCTGAGCGAAGTTCACGTTCACGCGGGCGGGGAAGAGGGGGTCATGCTCGATCAGCGGTCCCAGACGGTCGAAGTTCACACCGTCCAGATCGTCCAGGAAGAAGATCACGTGCGGATTGCCGACATTGACCGCCACCGGGGCGGGCAGGTCTTCCCAGCTTACCGGCATGGTGAGCGTGTCCATGGCGTAGGCGAGCGGAATCGCGTCCCATTCCAGCCGGGGCTGGCCCATGTCGACGCTCGCGCCGCCGTCGACGGCCTTTGCGTCGAGCAGGCCCGCCTTCGTCTCGATCAGCACGTCGCGGCCGACGAACAGGGGGACGCAGCGGGTCGCGTTGCCGCAGGCCTCCACTTCGCTGCCGTCGCTGTTGAAGATGCGCATCGACACGTCGGCGCGGTCGCTATTGCCGATCAGGATCAACTGGTCGCAGCCGATCCCGGCGTGGCGGTCTGCTATGGCCATGGCGCGCGCCTCCGTCATGTCGAGCGTGCTTTCCCGCGCGTCGATCACGACGAAGTCGTTGCCCAGTCCATGCATTTTCGAAAAACGGCCCATAGTGCGGCGCATGTAGGGCCTGTGAGGCGAAAAAGCCACCCTAAGCGGTGCTCAGGGATGCCCGCCTGCGCCCATAGAGGAAATAGACGGCCAGGCCGATGGCGTTCCAGATCAGGCAGGCGATGATGGTCTTCACCGGCAGGCTGACGAACAGATAGGCGCAGCCGCCGATGGCGCCCAGGCCCACCAGCCATCCGGCGGGCGTGCGGAAGGGGCGTTTCATGTCCGGGCTGCGCCGCCGCAGGATCAGCAGGCAGGCGCCCACGGCGGTGAAGGCGATCAGCGTGCCCGCATTGGCCAGCGCCGCGATCTCGTCGATGGGCAGCAGGCCTGCGACGATGGCGACCAATAGGGCAGTGACGGCGGTGATGCGGGCGGGGGTGCCGCGCCTGGAGATTTGCGCCAGCCCTTGCGGCAGGAAACCGTCGCGGGCCATGACCAGGAAGATGCGGCTCTGGCCGTAGAGGAAGCCCAGCAGCACGGTCGGCAGGGCGATCACCGCCGCGATGGCGACGATGCGCGCCACCTGCCCCTCGCCCATTTCGCGCAGGATCAGCGCCAGCGGCTCCGGACTGTCGGCGAAGCGGGTGAAGGGCATCGCCCCCACCGCAGCCGCCGCGACCAGTACATAGATGAGCGTGCAGGCAAACAGCGAACCGACGATGCCGATGGCCAGGTCGCGTTCCGGATTCTTCGCCTCCTCCGCCGCGGTGGAGATGGCGTCGAAGCCGTAAAAGGCGAAGAAGATGATCGCCGCCGCCGCCATGACGCCCCGCTCCACCCCGTCCGGTCCCATCGACTTGGCGAAGCCGAAGGGCATGAAAGGCTGGAGATTCTGCGCGTCGAAGGCGGGGAGAGCGATGGCGACGAACAGGCTCAATGTCGCGATCTTGATGAGGACGAGCAGGCTGTTGAGCCGGGCGCTTTCATGCGTGCCCAGCATCAGCAGCGCGGCGACGACGGCGATGATGAAGATGGCGGGCAGGTTGACGAGGCCGCCCAGTTCCGGCCCTCTGGTCAGCAGGTCCGGGAAGCCCGCCGAGGTCAGCAGCGGCGCGGCATAGCCCGACCAGCCGACCGCCACGGTCGACACCACCAGCGAATATTCCAGGATCAGGCTCCATCCGACGATCCAGGCGATGCCCTCCCCCAGCACGGCATAGCTGTAGCTGTAGGCGCTCCCGGCGGCGGGCATCATGGTGGAAAGTTCCGCATAGGCCAGCGCGGCGCAGGCGCAGATCGCGCCCGCAATGGCGAAGGACAGCAGCACCGCCGGTCCCGCCCGGTCCGCGCCGACGCCGATCAGGGTCAATATGCCCGTGCCGACGATGGCCCCCACGCCCAGCGCCAGCAGATGCGGCCAGGACAGGGTGCGCGCCAGCCTGTGCCCTTCATGGGCGGGCATCATCGCCTCCATCGGTTTGCGGCGCGTCCAGCTCATTGCGGTCTCCCTTCCTGTGCAGGGGTTGCCGGGTTGGGGGTGGCTGGCAAGGGGAATTTTTTTCGAGCGTTCTGTAATGGGGGCTGGTGGGGGTAAGGTCTTTCCGTAAGGCTATCGTCATTCCCGCCTTCGCGGGAGCGACAAATTTGGGTGGAGAGCGGACGTTCCCCTATTCGTCACCCCGGACTTGATCCGGGGTCCCGCTGCCTTGGACGAGGCGCGGTGTGGAGGGAAAAGCGGGACCCCGGATCAAGTCCGGGGTGACGGTGGTAATGTCAGCTAATGGCCAATAGCCGACGTTAATTCCTCCCTACGCTAAGCGTGGGGAGGGGGACCGCTCGCGAAGCGAGTGGTGGAGGGGGAAATACCCAGGTCGTGCCCCATTCCCCTCCACCACGCTTCGCGCGGTCCCCCTCCCCATCCTTCGATGGGGAGGAATGGGGTAGGTCCGCTTTCCACCCAAATCTCTCGATCCGGCGGCTCTCTTGAATTTTGTCCACGCTGCCTGGCCCCAAGGGCGGAACTGGGCTCCTGCCTTCGCAGGAGCACGGCTTGCTGAAATAAAGGGCGTTAATTCTCTTCGGGCGTTGCCAGATATTCCCGCACGTCGCGCCGCAGTTCGCCAGCGCAGAGATAGAGCGCGATGACGTTGGGGATCGCCATCAGGAAAAAGCTGCTGTCGACGATGCCGACCACTCGGCCCAGGTCGATGGCGGCGGCGGGGGGCAGGGCGACGATGTAGAGGATCTTGTAGCTCCACTGCGCCTTCGGCCCGTTGCCGAACAGATAGCCCCAGGCCTGAAGCCCGTAAAAGCCCCACGCCACCAGCGTCGAATAGGCGAACAGCACCACCACCACCGCCAGCAGCCAGGGGAAGGAGGGCGAAACCTGCGCGAAGGCGGCGGAGGTGATGGCGATCCCCTCCAGCCCGCTTTTCCAGGTTCCGGCGACGACCAGCGCCAGCCCGCCCAGCGCGCAGACGATCATCGTGCCGAGCAGCGGCTCCAGCAGGGCGACCAGCCCCTCCGACACCGGATGCCGCACCCGCGCCAGGCTGTGCGCCATCACCGCCGATCCCACGCCCGCTTCGCTGGCGAAGACGGCGCGCCGCATGCCCGCGACGAAGGCGCCCACCGCGCCGCCGGTCGCGGCCTGGCCGCTCCATGCGCCGCGCCAGATGTCCGCCAGCGCGCCCGGAATGGCGGCGGCATGGAGGATCAGCACGGTCGCCACGCCGATCAGATAGACCGCGACCTTGAGCGGCGTCAGCCGCTTCGCCACCTCGCCCAGCCAGGCCGCGCCGCCCAGCGTCACCAGCGCCACCGCGCCGGCCAGCATCGTGCCATAGGCCCAGCCATTGGCGAAACCCGTCACCACCTTCACCTGCGCGAAGCTCTGGTTGACCTGCACCATGGGGATCGCCCCGAACAGCGCGAAGAAGGCGTAGAAGCCGCCCAGGATCAGCCCCGCCTTCGGCCAGCCGCGCGCCGCGCCCACGGCCTTCAGCACATACATCGGCCCGCCATGCACATGGCCCCGCGCGTCGAAGACGCGATATTTGAGGCCCAGCGTCACTTCCGCCATCTTCACCGTCATGGCGAACCAGCCGATGACGAACATCCAGAGGATCGCGCCCGGCCCGCCCATCGTCAGCGCGACCGCGACGCCCGCGATATTGCCGAGGCCGATGGTGCCCGACAGCGCCGTCGACAGCGCGCCCCACTGGCTGACGTCGCCCTTCGCCTCGCCCGCATGCGGCTGCGCCTTGAGGATGCGGAGCGCCCGGCCCACCGCGGTCAGGTTGGGAAAGCCGAGCCAGAGGGTGAAGAACAGCATCGGGAGCGCGAGGTAGAGCACGATCAGTTCGATCTGCGCGCCCAGCACCGGCACCTTCATGAAGACCGCGCCGGAAAGGGCGTCGACCGCTGCGTTGAATCCGTCCATTTGCAAGGGGATGGCCGGTCCTTGCTGGAAAGTCGAACAAAGATTGCTATGGGAAGCATGAGAGCTTCACCGCTGGGCGGGCAGGGACGATGAGCAGGACATATTTCGGCACCGACGGCATTCGCGGGCGCACCAACCAATGGCCGATGACCGCCGAACTGGCGATGAAGGTCGGCATGGCGGCGGGCAAGCATTTCAAGCGCGGCACGCATCGCCATCGCGTGGTGATCGGCAAGGATACGCGGCTTTCCGGTTATATGGTGGAGAATGCGCTGGTCGCGGGCTTCACCGCCGTGGGCATGGACGTGGTGCAGTTCGGGCCGATCCCGACTCCGGCGGTGGCGCTGCTGGCCCATTCGATGCGCGCCGATCTGGGCGTGATGATCTCCGCCAGCCACAATCCCTATTTCGACAATGGCATCAAATTATTCGGGCCGGACGGCTACAAGCTGTCGGACGAGGATGAAATGAAGATCGAGGCGATGCTGGAGCAGGAGATTCCGCTCGCCGCGTCGCAGGATATCGGCCGCGCCCGCCGGGTCGAGGATGCGCGGGGCCGCTATATCCATGCGGTCAAATCGAGCTTTCCGGCCGATCTGCGGCTGGACGGGCTGAAGATCGTGGTCGATTGCGCCAATGGGGCGGCCTATCAGGTCGCGCCCTCCGCCTTCTGGGAATTGGGGGCGGAGGTGGTGGCGATCGGCGTCACGCCCAACGGCATCAACATCAACGACCGTTGCGGTTCGACCGCGCCCCAGCTTTTGCAGGAAAGCGTCGTGTCGGCGGGGGCGGATATCGGCATTGCGCTGGACGGCGACGCTGATCGGCTGATCGTGGTGGACGAGCATGGCGCCATTGTCGACGGCGACCAGATCATGGCGCTGATCGCGGGCAATTTCGCGCGGGCGGGGACGCTGCGCGGCGGCGGGCTGGTGGCGACGGTGATGTCCAACCTGGGGCTGGAGCGGTTCCTGTCCGGGCAGGGCATGGCACTGGAGCGGACCAAGGTCGGCGACCGCTATGTGCTGGAGCGGATGCGGGAGGGCGGCTTCAACGTCGGCGGCGAGCAGTCGGGGCATATGATCCTGTCCGACTATGCGACCACCGGCGACGGCACGGTGGCGGCGTTGCAGGTGCTGGCGGCGCTGGTGCGGTCCGGCAAGCCCGCGAGCGAGGTGCTGCACCAGTTCGATCCGGTGCCGCAATTGCTGAAGAATGTTCGCTTTTCCGGCGGCAAGCCGCTGGAGCATGAGGATGTGAAGCGGGTGATCGCCCAGGCGGAGGCGGAGCTGAACGGCAGCGGGCGTCTGGTGATCCGGCCTTCGGGCACGGAGCCGGTGATCCGCGTGATGGCCGAGGGCGACCGGGAGGATCAGGTGAAGGACGTCGTCGAGCGCATCTGCGACGCGGTGGCGAAGGCGGCGGCGTGATGCTGGAAATGCGGCCCGATTGCGAGCGTTGCGGGGTCGACCTGCCCGCCGATGAGCCGGGGGCGTTCATCTGCTCCTTCGAATGCACCTATTGCGCGCCCTGTGCGGAGGCGTTGGACGACCGTTGCCCCAATTGCGGCGGGGAGTTGATGGACCGGCCGACGCGGATGGGGGATGCGCTGACGCGGCATCCGGCGTCGAAGGAGCGCAAATATAAGGCATGAGTGTCGCCCGCATCCTGATCATTGCCGGGTCCGACAGCGGCGGCGGGGCGGGCATCCAGGCGGATATCCGGACCGTGACGCTGCTGGGCGGCCATGCGATGACCGCGATCACCGCGATCACGGCGCAGAATACGCTGGGAGTTCAGGGGGGCGTGCAGGGCGTCCATCCCGTTCCGACCGACATGGTGCTGCGGCAGATGGAGAGCGTGATCGGCGACATCGGCGTCGACGCGGTGAAGATCGGCATGATCGGATCGGCGGAGACCGCCGTGGCGGTGGCGGAGCGGCTCGCGGCGCTGGAGGGCGTGCCCATCGTGTTCGATCCGGTCATGGTCGCGACCAGCGGGTCCGTGCTGGCGGACGGGGAGACCATCGCGGCGTTTGAGCGGCTGATGGCGCTCGCCACGCTGGTGACGCCCAATATTCCGGAACTGGCGGCGCTGGGCGGGGAGGAGATCGCGGTCCGTTTCGCGACGCATGTGCTGGCCAAGGGCGGGCATGGCGAGGGGCCGATGCTGACCGACCGGCTGATCGGGCCGCGGGGCGTGGTGAAGGCGTGGAGCAATGCGCGGATCGACACGCGGCACAGCCATGGCACGGGCTGCACGCTGGCCAGCGCGGTCGCGACCGGGCTGGGGCAGGGGCTGGACCTGATCGACGCCATCGAGCGGGCGCGCAAATATGTGCGGGCGGCGCTGGCGTTGGCGCCGGGTCTGGGGCAGGGCCATGGGCCGATGGGCGCGCCCTTCGGATTTCACGACCATGCCTGATTTCGCCCATGAACTGCTGCACCATCCGGGGCTGGTGGCCGGGGTGGACGAGGCCGGGCGCGGGCCGTTGGCCGGGCCGGTCGTGGCGGCGGCGGTGATCCTGCGGCAGGAGGACTGCCCCGAAGGCCTCAACGACTCCAAGCAATTGAGCGCGGCCCGGCGCGCCGTGCTGGAGGGGGAGATCAAGGCGCGGGCGCTGTGCTGGGGGCTGGGGGTCGCCTCGGTCGAGGAGATCGACAGCATCAACATCCTCTGGGCGACGATGCTGGCGATGACGCGGGCGGTCGAGGCGCTGGCCCATGATTGCGCGCATGTGCTGGTGGACGGCAATCGCTGCCCGCAATGGCGCTGGGCGTCGACCGCCATCGTCGAGGGGGACGCCAAATGCCTGTCCATCGCGGCGGCATCCATCCTGGCCAAGGAGGCGCGCGACCGGATGATGGTGGAGGCGGCGGCGACGCATCCCCATTATGGCTGGGAAAGCAACAAGGGCTATGGCAGCGCCAGGCATCTCGCGGCGCTGCGGGAACATGGTCCGACGCCGCTGCATCGCAGGAGCTTTGCGCCGGTGGCGCAGTTGAGTTTGCTGTAGAACGCATCCGGGGCTGGTGCTGGCGCGTCTTATGGTTAAAAAAGCGTTTATGCGCGCTTTTCTGACCTCAATGCTGCTTATGTTCTGCGCCATTGCCGTTCCGGCCGGGGCGCAGGAGCCGGTGGGGGCGGGCGGCTATCGCTGGCTGGAGGAAGGCCCCTTTGCCGGGCCGCTCTATCTGGTGATCAGCATCGAGCGGCAGATGGCGCATGTCTATGACGGCGACCGGCTGGTGGGGATGGCCAGCGTGTCGACGGGCATGAAGGGGCATCGCACGCCGACCGGGGAATTTTCCGTGCTGCAGAAGCGGCAATGGCATCGGTCGAACCTCTATTCCAACGCGCCCATGCCCTTCATGCAGCGGCTGACCTGGGACGGGATCGCGCTGCATGCCGGGCATAATCCGGGCTATCCGGCGAGCCATGGGTGCATCCGCCTGCCCTATGATTTTGCGCGCAGGCTGTTCGGGATGACGCAGGTCGGGACTTTGGTGAGCGTGACGTCGGATCGCTTGAGTCCGGTGCTGATGGTGGATGCGCTGGTGGCGGGCGATCCGGGCAGCGCGGTCGTGACCTTCTCGCCGCAGGCCGCGCCGGTGGTGTTGGCGCAGCGGGATGAGGCGGTGCCGCCGATGCCTATGCTGGAGGTCGATCCGGGGATTTTCCGGCTGCGGTTGATGCGGCGATAGGGGGTATCAGGGGATGGAGGACGGAAGGGGTGGGAAGTATAGCTATCCTGTTCCTCCCCATCGGGAGATGGGGAGGGTCGAAGAGAGGCACGTGACTCTCTTCGACGCGCGAAGCGTGGTGGAGGGGAAGAGGCGCGACCTTCGTATTTCCCCTCCACCACTCGCTTCGCGAGCGGTCCCCCTCCCCACGCTTTGCGTAGGGAGGAATTGGTGGCAGTTCTTCGTGATTCCGGCCGGATGATCAGGCCGCTTCGGCGGTTTCCTCCGTTGCGGGGAGGCGGATGAGATAGTCGAAGGCGGAGAGCGCCGCCGTCGATCCCGCGCCGCAGGCGATCACGATCTGCTTGTAGGGCACGGTCGTGCAGTCGCCCGCCGCGAAGATGCCCGGCAGGCTGGTTTCGCCGCGCGCGTCGATCTCTATCTCGCCGCGGGGGGAGAGGGCGATGCTGTCCTTCAGCCATTCGGTGTTGGGGACAAGGCCGATCTGGACGAAAATGCCCTCCAGCTCGACATCATGTTCCGTGCCGCTGTTGCGGTCCTTGTAGCTGAGGCCGGTGACGCGCTCGCCATTGCCGTCCACCCGGGTGGTGAGGGCGGAGGTGACGATCTTCACGTTCGGCAGGCTGGCGAGCTTGCGCTGGAGCACGGCGTCGGCGCGCAGTTGGCTGTCATATTCGATCAGCGTCACATGGGCGACAATGCCGGCCAGGTCGATGGCCGCCTCCACGCCGCTGTTGCCGCCGCCGATCACCGCCACGCGCTTGCCCTTGAAGAGGGGGCCGTCGCAATGTGGGCAGTAGGCGACGCCCTTGTTGCGATATTCCTCCTCGCCGGGGACGCCCATCTGCCGCCAGCGGGCGCCGGTGGAGAGGATGACGGTGCGGCCTTTCAGCGAGGCGCCATTTTCCAGCACGACTTCATGATAGCCGCCTTCGGTCCTGGCCGGGATCAGCTTCGCAGCCTTTTGCAGGTTCATGATCTCGACATCATAATCCTTGACGTGCGCCTCCAGCGCGGCGGCGAATTTGGGGCCTTCGGTGCGGCTGACCGAGACGAAATTCTCTATGTCCATGGTGTCGAGCACCTGGCCGCCGAAGCGTTCCGCCGCGATGCCGGTGCGTATGCCCTTGCGCGCCGCGTAGATGGCCGCCGCCGCGCCCGCAGGGCCGCCGCCGACGATCAGCACCTCGAACGGGTCTTGGGCTTTGATCTTCGCGGCGGCGCGCGCTGCCGCGCCGCTGTCGATCTTCGCGACGATCTGCTCCAGTTCCATGCGGCCGCTGGCGAAGGGTTCGCCGTTCAGGAAGACGGTGGGGACGGCCATGACCTTGCGGGCGTCGACTTCCTCCTGGAACAGCGCGCCGTCGATGGCGGTGTGGCGGATGCGGGGGTTGAGGACCGCCATCAGGTTCAGCGCCTGCACCACGTCGGGGCAGTTCTGGCAGGAGAGCGAGAAATAGGTTTCGAAGGCGAAGTCGCCGTCGATATCCTTGATCTGCTGGATCAGGTCCTGCGCCGCCTTCGACGGATGGCCGCCGACCTGGAGCAGGGCGAGGACAAGGCTGGTGAATTCATGGCCCATGGGGAGGCCCGCGAAGGTGACGCCGATGTCCGTTCCGGCGCGGCGGATCATGAAGCTGGGGACGCGCCTGTCGCTGCCTGTGGCGATGGACACCTTGTCCGACAGTTCGGCGATCTCTTCCAGCAGGGTCTTGAGTTCGCGGCTCTTCGCGCCGTCGTCCAGCGATGCGACCAGTTCGATGGGCTGGGTGATGTTCGCCATATAGGCCTTGAGCTGACCCTTGAGATTTGCGTCCAACATATCGGTCTCCATGGTTGGGCGCGCCTATCCGGGGCGCGGCTTGACGATCGCCGGGATGGTGCGATCCGAAAGCCCGGCGTTTTTGCTAATGATCTGGCGGTCTTGCCGTTCCCTGCTCCTGCGAAGGCAGGACTGCGGTTCAAGCGGCTGGACTGGGCTCCTGCCTTCGCAGGAGCACGCAGCATGCAAAGGCCCTGCCGGATCAGGGAGGAACTCTACCCGATCCGGCAGATGCCCTTTCAGGTCTTTAGATCTTGCCGACGAGGTCGAGCGACGGAGCAAGGGTCGCTTCGCCTTCTTCCCACTTGGCCGGGCAGACTTCGCCGGGGTTGGCGGCGACATATTGGGCGGCCTTCACCTTGCGGAGCAGTTCGGTCGCGTTGCGGCCGACGCCTTCCGAGGTGATTTCCATGAACTGGATCACGCCTTCGGGATCGACCAGGAAGGTCGCGCGGTCGGCCAGGCCGACGCCCGGGCGCATCACGTCGAAATTATTGGTGATCTGGCCCGACTGGTCGCCCAGCATGTAATAGTTGATCTTGCCGATGGCCGGCGAGGTATCGTGCCACGCCTTGTGGCTGAAATGCGTGTCGGTCGACACCGAATACACCTCGACGTTCAGCTTCTGCAGCGTCGGGTAGATGTCGGCCAGGTCTTCCAGCTCCGTCGGGCAGACGAAGGTGAAGTCGGCGGGGTAGAAGAAGAAGACGGCCCACTTGCCCTTCACGTCGGCGTCGGTCACGTCGACAAACTTGCCTTCCTTGTAAGCGGTGGCCTTGAACGGCTTGATGGTCGTATTGATAAGCGCCATGGGCTTTCCAGTTCCTTTTCAGGGGTTGCTGTTGCCCGACCCATGTAGGGAATGCGCACGGCGGCGTGAAATTGGTTTTATCGACCAGGTTGATTGATAAAAGCGATCACTGCCGGTTCATTGATCGGCTTGGGCTGTAACTGCATTCAGACGATGGCGAGTCGGCAGATGGCGGTCTTCCGTGACCCCTTAAATGTCGCGCCAGCCCACCCCCTGGCCCCTTCAAACGAGTCACGCGCCGCGTTTGAACGCCTGCGGGAGGGGGAATGGCGGGAACCACCCGCATCACGCAATCTGGCGAGTCTTGAATTTGTCGACGCTGGCTAGCCGTTCCTCGGCTTTTCCAGGACATAGTTCATCGCCTCCTCCAGCATGCCCAGCGCTTCCTCTATGGTGAAGGTGGAGGAATCGAGGCACAGTTCCAGCCACAGGCCGTCGATCATCGCGGTCAGCGCGATGGCGGCGATGCGCGCCTCCGGCCGGGCGATCTGGGGGGCGGCCTCCCGCAGCAGCACCTCCATGCGTTCGCGCCCGCCGCCATAGGTTTCGGCATGGGTGGCGGCGATGGCCGGATTGGTCTTGTTGAGGCTCCAGAAGGAAATCCAGGTCGCCAGCAGATTGGGGTCCAGCACCGGCGGCTGGAAATTGGAACGCAGATAGGCCCAGAGCCGGTCGCGGGGGGAGGGGCCAGCCTCCGCCACGGCGCGCTCCATCGCGGCGGCGACCTTTTCGCCGACATCGCGATAGGTGGCCAGGATCAGCGCGTCGACGCCGTCGAAATAATGGGTGAGAAGGCCCGCCGAAACGCCGGCATAGGCGCAGATGGCGCGGACGGACGTGCCGCCCACCCCCTTTTCCGCAAGGCAGCGCGCCGTCGCCTCGATCAGGGCCTGCCGCCGGACATCGGCGGATTCGCGAACGAACCGTGCCCTTTCGGGGCGCCCCTCAACCTTGTGCTCCATGTCTTTTCCCCGCCCATGATCCGCCCTTCCCGCCGAAGCCGCCGACAGGCGGCCCGTCCCCTGCCAGGAAAAGGGATCGAAGCCCCGCGTTCAGCGGTTTATGGGGTCAATTGCAAGGAGAAATATGGATGACATGTCGCAATATGGGCCTGATCCTCCCGCTCATCGCGATGGGAGCGCTAACGTCCGGTTGCGCCAAGGGCGTGGACGAAGGCGGGGCCGCGAACAATGCCGGACGGCCGGCGGAGGTGGAGGCGATGGCGGAGCCGGACGCCGTCGACGCGGCCGCCAATGAGGCGACAGGTCCGCCCACCGACGCGTGGGTCGGGCGGTGGAACGGGCCGGAGGGGCTGTTCCTGGACATCCAGCCTTCGCCCGACGGGCGGCGCGGCCATTACGCCATCGCCAACCAGGACAATCTGGACCGGCAGGGGGACTATGCCGGGGTGGCGGAGGGCGCGACGATCCGCTTCGCGCGCGACGGCAGGGATCTGGTCATTCGTCCGGGGACGGGCGCGGAAACCGGGTTCAAGGATCTGGCCGGCCGGCAGGATTGCCTGATCGTGCTGCCGGGGCGGGAGGGCTATTGCCGCTGATCCGGTCAGGAACCCCCTCGCTCGCTTGCGCATTATGCCGCCGGGAGGCGTGAAGACGAGGAGGATTCATATGGCGGATTATCAGGAACGTCCGGCGACGACCACGATCATCGAAAAGCGCGGCGGCGGTGGCACCATGGTGGCGGTTCTGCTGCTGGTCGTGGTGGTGGCGATCGCCGCCTTCTTCCTGATCGGCAGCGAGAGCCGGAAGGACAGCGCCGTCGAAAGCGCGGCCACCCAGGTCGGCCAGGCCGCGAGCGATGTTGGCGACGCGGCCAAGGACGCGGCCGGGACTGTGAAGGAACAACCGGCGAATTGATCGGCCTGGACGCATTCAGGACTTGTCGGACCGGGTGATCTGGGTGGGGAGCGCATGTCCCTATCCGTCACCCCGGGCCGTTCGACAAGCTCAGGACAGGCTTGATCCGGGGTCCCGCTTTCTTTCTGAGCGCGCGCCCTTTCTGAGCGCGCGTCTCGTCCAAGGCAGCGGGACCCCGGGTCAAGCCCGGGGTGACGGAAAACGGATGACCGCACTGCCCATCCCGACATTTTCGAATTTGTCCGCTCGCCCTAGGACCGATCGACATTCAGTTCAGGGCGAGCCGAAAATGGTAGTTTTCTGTGACCCGGAGCGCAGCGTACTTAAAGTACGTGAGCACCGGAAGCACGGGAAACTGCCATTTGCAGGCCGTTATGGGCTGAATGTCGATCGGTCCTAGCCCGCTCTTGCCTGCGGGAGGGGGATGACGGCCAACCATCGAAATCAAAAAAAGGGCGCTCCGTCGAGGAGCGCCCTTTCCTTTGTCTGCTGTTCCGGCTCAGCCGAAGTTGCTTAGCCTTCCACCTTTGCGTGCTTGGGGGCGGCTTCGTTGAGGATGCGCAGGATCTTCTTGAGCGCGCTCGGTTCGTCCGTTTCCTCCATCGCCGCGAGTTCGCGGGCGAGGCGGCTGGACGCGGCTTCGAAGATCTGCCGTTCGGAATAGCTCTGTTCCGGCTGGTCGTCGGCGCGGAACAGGTCGCGGGTCACTTCGGCGATCGACACCAGGTCGCCCGAATTGATCTTCGCTTCATATTCCTGGGCGCGGCGCGACCACATGGTGCGCTTCACCTTGGGCTTGCCCTTCAGCGTCTCGACCGCTTCCTCCAGCGTCTTGTTGGAGGACAGCTTGCGCATGCCGACGCCCTCGGCCTTGTTGGTGGGCACACGGAGCGTCATCCGCTCCTTTTCAAAGCGCAGGACATAGAGTTCCAGCTCCATGCCCGCGATCTGCTCCTTCTGAAGCTCTATGACGCGGCCAACGCCATGCTTGGGGTAAACAACATAATCACCTACGTCAAAGGACAGCGCCTTGGCAGCCATTTGAAACCTTTCCATTATTCCGGGAGGAGCGGTGGCGTTCGCCTTGCAGGTGCGAACGGATGCACGAGCCGAGGGGGATGCGGCGCCACCATCAAGTCATCAGGCATTTATCTCCGTAGCGGATGCGACCATGTCCGCCTGTTGGCCTCTATTTAGCAGATTCGTAACAAAATTGCCACCCCCGGACACAAAATCCGGGAGTGGTCGCGCAAATTAAACGCAATAGATAGTCGTTCGGAAAATGCCGGGCCGTTCGCGACGGCGCTGCGGCGCGGCGGTTCAGCTACCGGCGCCGGGTTCGGGCGAGAAGAACTGTTCGAACTTGTTTTCGATGCCCTTCATGTCGTCGGCGTCGGCTGGCGCTTCGCCCTTGACGGTGATGTTGGGCCATTCGGCGGAGAATTTCGTGTTGAGTTCCAGCCATTTTTCCAGGCCGTTCTCCGTGTCCGGCAGGATCGCCTCGGCCGGGCATTCCGGTTCGCACACGCCGCAATCGATGCACTCGTTCGGGTTGATGACCAGCATGTTCTCGCCCTCGTAGAAGCAATCCACGGGGCAAACCTCGACGCAATCCATATATTTGCAGCGGATGCAGTTATCGGTCACGACATAGGTCATGGGTCAGCACTCTTGGTATGGAGACAATTCGGCGCCCTGCTATGCGCGGCGGGCGCGAAGGTCAATGAGGATATTGTTGGGCGGCGGGTAGCGGGCTTTTCCCGTCATCCCTGCGGAGGTGGGGATTCTCTCCCCTGCCGATGAGCTTGGGGCAAAGTCGGGAGATGGGTTCCCGCCTTCGCGGGAATGACGGTGGGGAGGGTCAGGCGCCGACCGTCAGCTCCTCATAGCAGGACTGGGCTTCTGGTGCGGGGCCGCGGCGGCCGGGAAGCTGGAGGATGCGGACGACGCGCACGCCGCTGGGGTGGGGGAAGGTGATGAGGTCGCCAGCCCGCACCGGAGAATGGGAGCGCTCGATGCGGCGGCCGTTCAGGCGGATATGGCCGTCCTCCGCCATTTTCTGCGCGACCGAGCGGCTCTTCGCGAGGCGCGCGAACCAGAGGAATTTGTCGATGCGCAGGCTGGGGCCGTGGGCCGGAACCAGGCCCGCGTCAGCCATTGCGGCCCAGCAGTTCGGCCAGGCCGGCGAAGGCGTGGTTGCCGGTGGGCGCCGGGCCGGACGAGGCGGCGGGGCGGGGCGGGCGGTCGCCGCGCTTGTCGCCGCGCTGCTGCTGGTGGGGTCGGGGCTTCTGGCGGCCGCGGAAGACCCAGTTGGGGCCGCCCTCTTCGGGCGCTTCCACAGGGCGGAAACCGGCGAGGCGCATCAGTTGCAGGAAGGCTTCTTCCGACAGGCCCAGCGAGACGATCTGCGGGCTTTGCGCGGTGAAGGCTTCGTTCTTGGCGATGGCTTCATGCGCGGTGCGGGCCATGCGTTCGGCCATGTCGATGCGCAGCATCTGGTCGCCGAAACCCCGGAAACCGGCGATGCGGGCGCCCATCTGGTCGAATTTCTCGCCCGCCGGGATCAGGGTGAGGCCGGGGCCGGGCAGCGGCAGGCAGGGCTTGCCCAGGCGGGCGGCCAGCAGGGCGGCGCGCCAGCGGGCGGAGCCGGGCTTCAGCAGGCCGGGATGGTAGATGTCGAGCACGCCGATATCGATGCCTGCGCGGCGCAGCAGGTGCCGCTGGTCCTTGTCGAGATGGCCGAGAGCCGAATCGAGGTCGGTGCGCGCGATAACGCCGCCCGCATCGGCAAGCTGCGCGAAGACGGCGCGGACGACGGCGGGGACTTCGGGGTCGGCGCTGCTCGCGACCATCTTGGTGAGGGGAAGGAGATGCTTTCCCTTCTGCGCGTCGAACCATGCGGCGAGGCGGGTCGCGACCTGCTTCTGCACGTCCTGGCCCAGGGCGAGGAGGGCGCGGTCCAGCCGGATTTCGGGGGCCAGCAGCGCGGAGCCGCCGTGCAGGCTCGCCACCGGATTGCCCTGCCAGCTTATGCCGGGGGCCTGACCCGCTTCGTCCGTGAGCGCGAAATCAGTATCGGGCGCGCCCAGTAATTCGTCAGCCTTCACTCGCAATATCCTTCCAAGGCGCCGTTCAGCGGCCGCCAGCAGCATCTTCCTGTCCTGATGCCGGGTAGCGGGATCGACCGAGAAACGAAATCCGTCAAGTCGCCCGATCGTCTCGCCATCGACGCAGACTGTCCCGTCCGGCTCCATTTCGACCGGCAGGTTGGCCGCGCTCTGGCCCATGTCCCTTAGCAGAACGGTGGTGCGCCGGTCCACGAAACGCTGCGTCAGCGCGGCGTGGAGGGCGTCGGACAGCTTTTCTTCCAGGGCGCGGGTGCGTTCGGCCATTTCCGCCGGATGGGCGAGCCAGTCGGCGCGATGGGCGATGTAGGACCATGTGCGCGCCGCCGCGATGCGGCCCGAAAGCGTGTCGATGTCGCCCTGCACCGAATCGAGTCGGGCGATCTGCTGCGCGAACCAGTCGCGGGGGATGTGGCCGCTCCCCTCCGAAAGGAAGCGCCAGATGCGGCTGACGGCGCGGGCATGATGTTCCGCGCCCAGCTTCTGGAAATCGGGCAGGCCGCAGGCGGCCCAGAGGCGTTCGACCTGTTTCTTCCCCCTGGCGCGTTCGATGACGACGGGGTCGTCGGCCAGCCGCTTGAGGACGGCCAGGTCCACCGCTTCGGGGGCGGGGCGCAGTTCGGGGCGTTCGGGCTTCTGTTCAAGGTCGGAGAGCAGATGGTCGAGCCGGTCGGTGCGCGGCGTGCCGTCGCGCCAGAAAAGCTGTTCGACCGGCGGGAAGCGATGGGCCTCGATGGCTTCTATCTCTTCGGGGGTGAAGGCGGCGTCGCCATCTTCATGGCCGAGGCTGCCGAAGGTGCCGTCCCGGTGGTGGCGGCCTGCCCGGCCCGCGATCTGGGCCATTTCGCTGACGGTGAGGCGGCGGGTGCGGCGGCCGTCGAACTTGCGCAGGGAGGCGAAGGCGACATGGGCGACGTCCAGGTTCAGCCCCATGCCGATGGCGTCGGTGGCGACCAGATAGTCGACCTCCCCATTCAGGAACATCTGCACCTGCGCGTTGCGGGTGCGGGGGGACAGCGCGCCCATCACCACCGCAGCGCCGCCCCGGAAGCGGCGGAGCATTTCGGCTACCGCGTAAACCTCTTCGGCGGAGAAGGCGACGATGGCGGACCGCTTGGGCAGGCGGGAGAGTTTCTTCGCGCCCGCATAGCTGAGAGTGGAGAAGCGGGGGCGGCCGATGATCTCCGCATCGGGGACCAGCGCCTTGACCAGGCGGCCGATGCTGGCCGAGCCGAGGATCATCGTTTCCTCGCGGCCCCTCGCCCGCAGCAGGCGGTCGGTGAAGATATGGCCGCGTTCCGGGTCCGCGCCGAGTTGGGCTTCGTCGAGGGCCACGAAGGCGTAATCCTTCAGGCCCTCCTGCGCGGGTTCGCGGCCCCCGCCGATGGGCATGGATTCCGCCGTGCAGAGGAAATAGCGGGCGCCGGGGGGCACGATCTTTTCCTCGCCGGTGATGAGGGCAACCTGCGCCGGGCCCTTCATGCCGACCACCCGGTCATAGACCTCCCGCGCCAGCAGGCGCAGCGGAAAGCCCATCATGCCGGAACTGTGGCCGCACATGCGTTCGACCGCCAGATGGGTCTTGCCGGTGTTGGTGGGCCCCAGGACGGCGGTGACGGGCGAGCGGGCGAATAGGGCCATGGTTCCCGCTATGTCGGGCATGGATCGGGGAAGGGCAAGGGGGAAGGGCGTGGCGGGAGGTCGAATGGGGGTTTCGGGGGTTGATTTGGGTGGTTCCCGCCACTGCTCCTTTCGTCACCCCGGGCTAGACCCGGGGTCCCGCTGCTTGGGATGGGCGTGCACTCGAAAGAAAGCGGGACCCCGGATCAAGTCCGGGGTGACGGTGGGGGTAATGACCGCTCATGGCCATTTCCCGCATTCCGAATTTATCCGCGCCGGCAAATCGGCGCGACGCGCTGTCGGCCGCCGGTCCTTCGCGCAGCACGTCCGGCCGCAGGAAAAAGGGTTAAAAAAGCCGTCTTTATTTGACTTTAACCCTATGCCTTTACAGGATTGGGGATGAACGCGCGGCGGGGGTCGGGCGATATTTGCCCCGGGGGGCCTGGTTCACCGTGTTTCATGAAGGTCAGATCAATGCCCAGCAGGGTGGCGCCTCCGCGTCCCTGTGGCTGACTGACTCGATCCGCAATGGGGGATCGGCCCAGGATCGGCGCGGCTGGCGAGAGAAGCTGCGCGATTGGGCCGAGGATGTGGAACTGGTCCCCGACCTTGGCCAGCGGGTGGGAAGTTTCACCTGGTTCCGGGGACTTGCGACCTGCCTTGGGCTGTGCGCGGCGGCGCTTTACCTGTCGCCGGGCTTCCACCCCCTGCCCGGCGCGCCGCAGCCGCTGATGCCGGCCAGGCAGTTCGATGAAGTGCGCAGCCAGATGATCATGCCCCTTGCCCTGGGCGCGGATAGCGGGCGGCGCATGGGGCCGACCGACGCGGTGCAGCCGCTGCGCGAAACGCCGGAGCGGCCGCAGATCGAATTGCGCGCGCAGATCGGCGGCAGCGATTCGCTGGGCCGGGCGCTGGCGCGGGCGGGCGTGAGCGGCGGCGACGTGGCCACGGTGACGAGCCTGGTCGCGGGCGACACCGGCGCGGGATTGAAGCCGGGCACGCCGCTGGACATCGTGCTGGGCCGCCGGGCGAGCCGGGACGTGCCGCGGCCCCTGGACAAGCTGGCCTTCCGGGCGCGGCTCGACCTGGGGATAGAGATCGCGCGGGTCGGCGGGGTCCTGCAGGTGCAGCGGACGGCGATCCATGTGGACGAGACGCCGCTGCGCATCCAGGGCGTGGTGGGCGAGAGCCTCTATCGTTCGGCGCGGGCGGCGGGCGCTCCGCCCAAGGCGATCCAGAGCTTCCTGCGCGTCGTCGCGCAGCAGGTCGATCTCGGATCGATCTCGGCCGGGGATCGCTATGACATCATCACCGAATATCGTCGGGCCGACACCGGCGACGTGGAGGTGGGCGACCTGCTGTTCGCCGGGCTTCACCGGGCCAGCGGGCGCGGCATCGACATGCTGAAATGGACGCAGGACGGGCGGACCCAGTGGTTCGAGGCGTCGGGCGTCGGCCAGCGGCGGGGCGTGCTGTCGGCGCCGGTGGCTGGGCGCATGTCGTCCAGCTTCGGCATGCGGCGCCATCCGATACTGGGCTATACCCGCATGCATGCGGGGATCGACTTTGCCGCCCATTACGGGTCGCCCATCTATGCGGCGACCGACGGCTTCGTGTCCTATGCCGGGCGGCATGGCGGGCATGGCAATTATGTCCGGCTGGAGCATGGCAACGGCCTTGCCACCGGCTATGCGCATATGAGCCGCATTGCCGCGTCGCCGGGGCAGCGGGTGCGGCAGGGGCAGGTGATCGGCTATGTCGGATCGTCCGGCCTGTCGACCGGGCCGCATCTGCATTATGAACTCTATCGCAACGGACGGACGATCAATCCGCTGTCTGTTCGCTTCACGACCACGGCGCAACTGGCCGGGCGGGAACTGGCGGCCTTCCGGGCGCGGCTGGCGCAGTTGAAGGGCCTGCGCATCGGCCTGCCCGTGCAGGTTGCGCATAGGAATGCGGCGCCGGCGGCCACCGGGAAATAGCTTTTCGCGGGCGACGCCGTCGGCTAACGGGCGGGAATGAACGCAGCGGCTTCCGACATCACCGCGATCCTGCTGGCCGGGGCGCGGCCGGTCCCCGATCCCCTGGCGGTGGCGGCGGGCGTCGCCGTCAAGCCGCTGGTGCCGGTGGCGGGGGAGCCGATGATCAACCGCCCGGCCCGCGCCCTGCTGGCGCATCCGGCGGTCGGGCGGCTGGTGGTGCTGACCCAGGCGCCCGAATTGTTCGCGGCCGATCCCGCGACGGCCTGGCTGGCGGAGCATCCCGAAGTGCGGTTCGAAAGGAGCGGAGGCGGGATCGCGTCTTCGCTCATCGCGTTGCTGGACCGGGGGGATCTGCCCTTTCCCCTGCTGATGACGACGGCGGATCATGTGCTGCTGGACGGGTCCATGCTGGACCAGATGGTGCGGGAGGCATCGGGCGCGGACATCGCCGTGGCGATGGTCGAGCGGAGGACATTGCTGGCGCGCTATCCGGGGTCGCGGCGGACCTGGCTGAAATTCCGCGACGGCTGGTGGTCGGGGGCAAATATCTTCTGGTTCGGCAGTGGCAAGGCGCGGCCGGTGATCGCGCTGTGGCAGGAGGTCGAGCAGGACCGGAAGAAGGGGTGGAAGATAGTGTCCGCCTTCGGTCCTTTGACATTGCTGGGGGCGGTGCTGCGGATTGCGACGCTGCGGGGCGGGATCGCGCGGGTAGGACGGCGGTTCGGGATCGTGGCGCGCCTGGTGGCGATGGAGAAGGCGGAGGCCTGCATCGACGCGGACAAGGTGGATGACGTGATGCTGATCGAGGGGATCCTGGCTGACGCAGCAGAATAGAACTTTCGTGTTCCTGCCTGCGCAGGAGCACGTATTTCCGCAGCCGCACTAATTATCTCAGTAGCCGTCCAGCGCCTCCAGCGCGGTGAAGCGTTGCGACCAGAGCGCGCCATAGACCGCCATCCACTGCACCACGGGCGCAAGGCCCTTGGCGCGGGCGGTATAGTAGGTTTCGCGGCCGGACCTGCGGGCCGTCACGAGGCTGGCGCGCTTCAGCTTGCCGAGATGGCGGGACACCATGGGTTGCGATACGCCGGAAATGGCGGTGAGGGCGTGGACGCTCTGTTCCCCCTCGCGCACCAGATATTCCAGCAGGGCGCGTCGGGTGCCGTCCGACAGGGCCTTGAAAAGTTCGTCGCAGGAGGCCGATCGATCGCCCCTTATAATATGTTCCGTCATGGCCAATTCATAATCGCAGGGTTATGAATGGGTCAAGGTGAAGGCGATTTTTACCCTTCCAAGCGGCGTTAACCAAAAAAACTTCGCGCCCCTTCCCCGCTGAGTCTTTTGCGCCACACTAGCCGATCTAGAGTCTTTCGAGTCGCGGTCGACTCAATATCTAGTGGCTACCCGGTTCGTTCCCGCCCGCGTTAACCATTATGGCAGGCTTGGACCCTAAGTCGCTGATCTTGACGGCCGACTCCCAAGGACTCATCGCTGGACCTCAGAAGGAAACGGGGGTCATCTAATGGGTGTCATGGAAGGCGTCGCGCCGCGGCGGAAAAAGGCGGTTGCGCCCGTAGAGGTCGAGGCAGACCGCCTGCTGCGCGGCGACTGCATCGCGGAAATGGCGAAGCTGCCCGACGCCTGCATCGACATGATCTTCGCGGACCCGCCCTATAATCTCCAGCTTGGCGGCGACCTGTTCCGGCCCGAAGGCGGCCGGGTGGACGCGGTCGACAACGATTGGGACAAGTTCGACACGCTGGGCAGCTATGACCGTTTCACCAAGGCCTGGCTGCGCGAAGCGCGGCGCATATTGAAGCCCAACGGCACCATCTGGGTGATCGGCAGCTACCACAATATCTTCCGCGTCGGCACGGCGTTGCAGGACGAGGGCTTCTGGATCCTGAACGACATCGTCTGGCGCAAGTCCAACCCCATGCCCAATTTCAAGGGCACCCGCTTCACCAACGCGCATGAGACGCTGATCTGGGCGAGCCAGGGCGAGGACGCGAAATATACGTTCAACTACAAGGCGATGAAGACGCTGAACGACGAGTTGCAGATGCGCTCCGACTGGGTGTTGCCGATCTGCGGCGGGCAGGAGCGGTTGAAGCGCAACGGCACCAAGGCGCATCCGACGCAGAAGCCCGAAGCCCTGCTCTATCGCGTGCTGCTGGCCTGCACCAGGCCGGGCGACGTGGTGCTCGATCCCTTTTTCGGCACCGGGACGACGGGCGCGGTGGCCAAGCGCCTGGGCCGCAGGTGGATCGGCATCGAGCGCGAGGAGGATTATATCGAGGTCGCGCTGGAGCGGATCGAGGCGGCGCTGCCGCTCGATGAGAGCGCGCTCACCATCATGCAGAGCGCGAAGGCGCAGCCCAAGGTGGCGTTCGGCACGCTGGTCGAGACCGGCTATCTCCAGCCCGGCGCGGTGCTGACGGACTCGAAGCGGCGCTGGCAGGCGGTGGTGCGGGCGGACGGTTCGCTCAGCGTGGGCACGGATACCGGCTCGATCCACAAGATGGGCGCGACCCTGCAGGGCGCGCCGAGCTGCAATGGCTGGACCTTCTGGCATTGCGAGGTGGAGGGCGTGCTGAAGCCGATCGATGCGCTGCGGCAGACCTATTTGCTGGCGAACGAGCCTTAACGATCCCGGATTTCCTTTCGGGCTCTGGGCGACGGAGTTTGAAGATGTTGCCACAGCTTCCTGCCGATGCGCGGCTTTACCTGCGTCCCACTTGGTTCGTGCCGTCGCCCGTCGGTCTGGCCGACGGGTCGACGGCGCGGATGGGCAATGGGTTGCTGTGGTTCCAGGCTTATGAGCTGACGGCGCGCAAGGACGGGCGGCGCGTGGCGCGGGCGACGGTGCCGGTCGCGGAGTTCGCCGACGCCATCGCGGGATTGCCCGATGCGCTGGCGGAGCGGGCGCGGCTGCTGGCGGCCAATATCTCGGCGCAGAGGCAGCCCCTGGTGCTGGGGGAACGCACCATCCGGTTCGACGCGCCGCAGGTGATGGCGATCCTCAACATCACGCCGGACAGCTTTTCCGACGGCGGCAGGCATATGGACGATCCGCAGGCGGCGGCCGATGCGGGATTCGCCATGGCGGCGGCAGGGGCGGCGCTGATCGATGTGGGCGGCGAATCCACCCGGCCCAGGGCGCCGCGCCTGTGGGAAGGGGATGAGATCGCCCGCGTCGTGCCGGTGATCGAAAGGCTGGCGGCGGCAGGCGTTCCCATGTCCGTCGACACCCGCAAGGCTGCGGTGATGGAAGCCGCGCTGGCCGCCGGAGCGGCGGTCGTCAACGATGTGAGCGCGCTGCGGCACGACTCCCGCGCCATGGAGGTGGTGGTCGCGGCGGGATGCCCCGTCATCCTGATGCATGCGCCGTCGGCCGGGGACGATCCGCACGACAATGCCGGGGGCTATGGCGATGTCGTGGCCGATGTATTCGACATGCTGGAGGAGCGCGTGGACGCCTGTCTGGCGGCGGGGGTGCCGCGCGGGAAGATCATGGTCGATCCGGGATTGGGCTTCGGCAAGTCGCTGGGCGACAATCTGGCGCTGGTGAACGGGCTGGCGACGTTGCAGGGGCTGGGCGTGCCGCTGCTGTTCGCGGGCAGCCGCAAGCGCCTGATCGGGGCCTTGTCGAACGAGGCGCCGGCGGCGGAGCGGCTGGGCGGTTCGGTGGCCCTGGCCTTCCGCGCCGCCGAACTGGGCGCGCAGATGGTGCGGGTGCACGATGTCGCGGAAAGCGTGCAGGCGCTGCACCTTTGGCGCGGTCTGGCGGATGCGGGGTTGAGCGGCGTTTAGAGCATCGTGCGGGAAAGCGGGAACCGGTTTTCCGCTCAAAACGATGCGACAACAAGAACTTGCCAGGACAGGCTCCGTTCCAGGCTTCCGGTCGTCAGAGCCAGCCTTTCGCCCGATAGGCTTCGGCGGTCGCCCTCAATCCCTCTTCCGTCGGCACCCTGGGCGCCCACAGCTTCCTGGGCGGTTGCTTGCGCTTCTTCACCACCCAGTCGGGGTGGCAGAAATAGCTGACCCGGTCGGGCGTCAGCCTGGCGTTCCGGCCACGCACCAGCCGGTCGAGCCGCGCGCCCATGCCCAGCAGCCAGGCGGGCGTGGCGAAGGTCCGCACCGCCCTCTCTCCAGGCCGCCCGACGGCGCGGCCGATCGCCTGCGCGAAGTCCATATGGTCCCAGCCGCCGGGCGTGCCGTCGTCCACCTCATAGACATGGGTCAGGCTCTTCATGTCCTTTTCGACCGCCAGCGTCAGGAACAGCCGGGCAAGGTCGCTCACCTCGATCACCGACAGCCGTCCGCCCGGCGGCATCAGCATGAACCCGCGCTTCGCCATGCGGAACAGTTCCAGCATCTCCCGGTCGCCCGGCCCGTAGATGGCGGGGGGACGGATGATGGTCCAGTCAAGCCCGCTCGCCTTCACATGCCGTTCCGCCAGTTCCTTCGACCAGCCATAGTCGGACAGGCCCGGCTCCCGCGCCGAGAGGGAGGAGACGTGGATCAGCCGCTTGACGCCGCGTTGGCGCATGGCGTCGACCACCGCCATGGTGCCCCGCGCATTGCCGGTCTCGAACCCGTCGCGGTCGGGCGCGTTCACCACGCCGGCGATGTGGATCACCACATCGGCGTCGCGGACCAGCGTGTTGAGCGCGGCCCGGTCCTCCAGCGCGCCGGGCACCCATTTGAGATGGGCGCGGGGCGGCTGCGCCCGGCGGGTGATGGCGGAGACATGGTGCCCCGCCGCCAGGGCCTGATGGAGCGTTTCGGCGCCGACGAAACCCGTCGCGCCCGTCATCGCAATGCGCAGGGACATGGGATCAGACCATCGCCATATGGTCGCGGTGGACCAGCACGGAACGGGGCAGGTGCCCCAGCAGCGTCGCGATGTCCTCGCTGCGCTTGCCCGCGATGCGCGCCGCTTCCTCGCTGTCATATTCGATGAGGCCGCGGGCGATCACCCGTCCATCCTCCGCCAATATGTCGACCACGTCGCCGCGGGCGAAGATGCCCTCTATCCGTGCAACCCCAGCTGGAAGCAGGCTGTTGCCGCGCCGCAGGGCCGCTTCGGCCCCGGCGTCGACCACGATCCGCCCGCGCACCGTCAGCCGCCCGGCGAGCCAGCCCTTGCGCGCGCCCCTGGCCTGCGCGGCGAGGAAGATCGATCCTTTCCCGCCATCGCTCCAATGCGACAGCGGCGAATCCACCTTGCCGGAGATGATCGCCAGATGCGCGCCCGCTCCGGTCGCGATGCGCGCCGCCTCGATCTTGGAGGTCATGCCCCCCGACCCCATGCCGGAGGCGGAGCCGCCGTCCGCCATCCCGGCGATGCGCGCATCGATGCGCTCGATTGTCTCTATCAGCATGGCGTTCGCATCGACATGCGGATTGGCGCTGTAAAGCCCGTCGACGTCCGACAGCAGCACAACCGCGTCAGCCCGTGCCGCCTGTCCGATGCGCGCCGCCAGACGGTCATTGTCGCCGAAGCGGATTTCCGCCGTGGCGACGCTGTCATTCTCGTTCACCACGGGCACGACGTCGAGCGCCATCAGCCGCTCCAGCGTGGCCGACGCATTGAGATAGCGGCGGCGGTTTTCCAGATCGTCCAGCGTCACCAGCATCTGCGCGGCGGTGATGCCCCTTTCGTGGAGCAGGCTGGCCCAGCATTGCGACAGCGCGATCTGGCCGGTGGCGGCGGCCGCCTGCGCGTCCTCCAGGGAGCCGCGTCCGCCCTTGGGCAGTTTCAGCCTGCGGGCGCCGAGCGCGATGGCGCCGGAGGAGACGATGATGATCTGCTGGCCCGCCTGCTTGCGCGCCGCGACGTCGGCCACCAGCGTGCGGAGCCAGGCTTCGCGCACCTCGCCCTGCGGATCGACGAGCAAGGCCGAGCCGATCTTGATGACCAGCCGGCGGATTTGCGAAGGAGGGAAACCGGAGAGGGAAGGGGTCATGAAGCGGTCCGAATGCGCTCCTCCCCTGCAGGGGAGGCGTTGGGGTGAGGAGACAAGGCGGGGGAAGCCCTATCCGGCAAGCCCCCACCCCCGACCCCTCCCCTGAAGGGGAGGGGAGGAGTTACAGTGGCGACCACGGCTTCTCGTCTTCTTCTGTCCCATCCTCTTCCTCCCCGCCGGGCTGGTCCAGCAGCGGCAGCACCGCGTCCAGCAGGGCGGGCACGCCTTCGCCGGTCGCGCCGGAGATGATGAACACATCCTCCACCCCCGCCTCGTCCCGAAGCTGGCCGGCAATGTCCTCCATCAGTTCCGGCCCCAGCAGGTCGCCCTTGTTGAGCGCCACGATCTGCGGCTTTTCGTCCAGCCCGCCGCCATAGGCCGCCAGTTCGTCCTGCACGATGCGGAACTGTTCGACCGGGTCGTCGCCGGTCGCGTCGATCAGGTGCAGCAGCACGCGGCAGCGTTCGACATGGCCTAGGAAGCGGTCGCCGATGCCGGCGCCCTCGGCCGCGCCCTCGATCAGGCCCGGAATGTCGGCCAGCACGAATTCCCGGTCGCGATGCAGCACCACGCCCAATTGCGGCTTGGTGGTGGTGAAGGCATAGGCGCCCACCTTCGCCTTGGTGTTGGTGACCTGGTTGATGAAGGTCGACTTGCCCGCATTGGGCATGCCCACCAGGCCGACGTCGGCCAGCAGCTTCAGCCGCAGCCACACCCACATTTCCTGCCCCGGCCAGCCCGTGCCATGCTGGCGCGGGGCGCGGTTTGTGCTGGTCTTGTAGGACAGGTTGCCGCGCCCGCCGTCGCCGCCGCGCAGCAGGACGATGCGCTGCCCGACCTGCGTGAAGTCGGCGAGCAGTTCCTGCTCATATTCCATCGTGCCGTCCTCATCCTCCGTCCCCTCTATGGGCGTGGGATCGGACAGGATCTGCGTGCCCACCGGCACCTTGATGACCAGGTCTTCGCCGCCGGCGCCATAGCGGTTCTTGCCCGCGCCGGGCATGCCGCGCTGCGCCTTGAAATGCTGGGTGTAGCGGAAGTCGATCAGGGTGTTCAGCCCGGCCACCGCCTCGAAGATGATGTCGCCGCCCTTGCCGCCGTTGCCGCCGTCCGGGCCGCCATATTCGACATATTTTTCCCGCCGGAAACTGACCGCGCCGGGACCGCCCCAGCCGGACTTGATGTAAATCTTCGCTTGATCAAGAAAATGCATCGCGCGCCCATAGCGGTTTATGCGGCGGAATTAAACAGGCGCGCCGCAAAAGCGGCCGCTTCTTCCGAAACGCGGCGGGGGCGGGGGAAGGCGGCCCGGCGCCGCCCTCCCCGGTCGCGGGGTTCAGGCCGCCAGAGCCGGCAGCGAATCCCCGTAAAGATCGGCGGACGAATCCGCCGTCATGGGGATCGCGCCCTCTTCCCCAGGGGAGCCTTCCTCGAAGACCAGGCAATCCGCCGCCGCGCCCCGGCCCAGGCTGAAGCGGCGCTCGATGCGACCCGTGTCGCGGAAGCCGAGCTTGCGCAGGACGTTGCCGGACGCGGGATTGTCCGCGAAATGGGCGGCGCGCACGTCGCGTATGCCCAAGGCGCGGGCCATGTGCATGACGGCGCCCGCCGCTTCGGTGGCGAAGCCGAGCCCCCAATAGGGGCGGGCGATCCAATAGCCCAGTTCCACCCTGCCGTCATCCGCCGCATGGAGGCCGCAGCCGCCCACCAGGCGCGGCGCGCCCTTGGTGCGGGTGAAGGCGAGCAGGCTGGGCAGGCGCGCGTCCTGCGGCTGGGCCAGGAACGCCTGCGCATCGGCCCGGTCGTAGGCGGCCGGCGCGCGGGTCAGGTTGCGCAGCACGGCCGCATCGCCGATCGCGTCGGCAAGGGCCGGCGCGTCTTCCATCCAGCCGGGCCGCAGCAACAGGCGGGGGGTACGGGCGAACATCGAAAGTCTCCTAATCTCCTGCGCGCCAATGACCGCGAAAAGTTACGGCATGACGACTATCTTCTCTGGCTGGGCCCCGCCCGCATGACGCGTGAGAAAGGCGGGGGTTCCAGCGGCCTGAGGGAAATTCAGGGGAGACGCCCTTCGACGCGAAAAAGGGGCGCTCCCGGATGGGGCGCCCCTTGTTTCCCTCGAACCCTGGCGGTGGCTTGTAAGCCGTTCCGTCAGGAGGATCGCCCCGTTTGCGTGGGACGATCCGTCATCGATCGTCCGTTATTCGGCTGCTTCGGCCATGGCGTCGACCGACACATATTTGCGGCCGAGCTTGCCGGTGTGGAATACCACGCGGCCTTCGCCCAGCGCGAACAGCGTATGGTCCTTGCCCATGCCGACATTGCGGCCCGGATAGACGCGGGTGCCGCGCTGGCGAATGATGATGTTGCCGCCGATCACTTCCTGACCGCCGAACTTCTTAACGCCAAGGCGCTTCGATTCCGAATCGCGACCGTTGCGCGACGAACCGCCAGCTTTCTTATGTGCCATGACTCAAACTCCTCGTGACTTTGCTGCGGCTCAGGCGATCGACACGATCTTGAGGATCGTGTGATTCTGGCGGTGGCCGTTGCGGCGGCGATAATTGTGCCGGCGGCGCTTCTTGAAGACGATGACCTTCTCGCCCTTCGCCTGCGCGACGATTTCGGCGGCGACGGTCAGCTTGGCCGCGTCCTTCACGTCGCTGCCTTCGCCGGCGAACAGGACGTCATCCAGCGTCACCTTGTCGCCGGCCTCTCCGGCCAGCTTCTCGACGACGATCTTGTCTCCGGCGGCGACGCGATACTGCTTGCCGCCCGTGCGCACGACTGCGAACATGGCTCTTCTCTTCTCGTTCAAATCTGCTTTACGCAGATCGTCGAGGGACAATGCCCTGTTGGACCCGCGCGGGAATGTGGCCCGCTACTGGAATGACTCGCCGATGTCAACCGGCAAGCGCGGCATTCGGGGCTGGTTTTTGGCCTTGTCCGACCCTATCCTGGCGCGGCGAAGGGCCAGCGAAGGGACTATATCACGGATGACGCCAGCGCCGTACAGGAAGGAAGCCTTGGCCGGCCGGCTGCCGTTCATCCTGACCCTGTGGCTGTCGCTGGGCGTGGCCCTGCTGAGCGCGCTCGCGCCCCTGGGGCCGCCGTCCAGTCGGTTCACCGGCTCCGCCTTCAATCCGGCCACCACCGGCGTGGTGCTGAAGGCCCGCGCCCATGCGCCCCCCCTCACCGTGCAGGCCATGAAGCCGGATGGCGATGGGCGCTCGCCGTTGCCGGCGCTCGCCGCGGGCGGGCCGATGGCCATAGCGATGCTGCCGGGCGCAATCCCGCTGCGCCCCGGCGACCGATTCTCGCCCTCCTTGGTTTCTTTCCCGTCCTTTCACCTGCTGTCCCGCCAGCGGGCGCGGGCGCCGCCGGCCCTTTCCTGACGCATCAGGGCGGCCGTTTTAAGGCCGCCGTCAGGAAAAAGGAGCCTCTTCATGACCCGCAGAAGATCGCGACGCGGCGGCACGGGGCCGTCCCGCCGTCCGCCATGGTGGTTCATGCCGGCCGTCATGGCGGGACTGGGCGCGGCCGGCGCGCTGTTGTCGGCGGCGATGCTGACCGTCGCTGAATGAATAGGATATGCTGCCGATGGAGGGCGTTCCTCCGTCGGCAGCCAGGGAAAGACACTCCATGCCCCATCACACGCCCCTGATCGGAACGATCGTCGCGGGCCTTGTCGTTGCCTTCGTCATGGGCGCCATCGCCCATCGCCTGAAATTGTCGCCGCTGGTCGGCTATCTGATCGCCGGGATCATGGTCGGGCCGTTCACGCCGGGCTTCGTCGCCAATGCCAGCCTGGCCAATGAACTGGCGGAAATCGGCGTCATATTGCTGATGTTCGGCGTCGGCCTGCATTTTTCGCTGCGCGACCTTCTGTCGGTGAAGAATATCGCCGTGCCCGGCGCCCTCGGCCAGATCGCGGTGGCGACGCTGATGGGCATGGGCCTGGCCTATTATATGGGCTGGCCGTTGATGGGCGGGCTGGTCTTCGGCCTGGCGCTGTCGGTGGCGAGCACGGTTGTCCTGCTGCGCGCCTTGCAGGGGGCGGATCTGGTTGAAACGCGCCGGGGCAGGATCGCCGTGGGATGGCTGATCGTCGAGGATCTGGTGATGGTGCTGGCGCTGGTGCTGCTGCCCGCGCTGGCCGGGGTGATGAACAATGCCGATGCCGGGGCCGATGCGGGGGCCGGAGCGGGGGCCGGTGCCTTGCTCGCGCCGCTGCTGGGCACGCTGCTCAAGGTCGCGGGCTTTGTCGCGCTGATGCTGGTGGTCGGCCGCCGCGTCATTCCCTGGGCGCTGCACTGGGTCGTGCATAGCGGATCGCGCGAGCTGTTCCGCCTGGCCGTGCTGGCGATAGCGCTGGGCGTGGCCTTTGGCGCGGCGGTGGCGTTCGACGTGTCCTTCGCGCTGGGGGCGTTCTTCGCCGGCATGATTTTGGGCGAGACGCCGCTCAGCCGCCGCGCCACGGAGGAGACGTTGCCGTTGCGCGACGCCTTCGCGGTGTTGTTCTTCGTTTCGGTCGGCATGCTGTTCAATCCGGCGGTGCTGGTCGAACAACCGCTGCCGTTGCTGGCCACGGTGGCGATCATCATCATCGGCAAGTCCATCGCCGCCTTCGCCATCGTCCGCGCCTTCGGCCATCCCGGCGACACGGCGCTGACCATCGCGGCCAGCCTGGCGCAGATCGGCGAATTTTCCTTCATCCTGGCATCCTTGGGGACGGGATTGGGCGTGCTGCCCGCCGAAGGGCGCGACCTGATCCTTGCCGGCGCGATCGTGTCGATCTTCCTCAATCCGCTGATCTTCTCCCTCATCGTGCGCGGGCACAAGCAGGAGGAGGTCGAGGAAGAGGCAGAGGCGCAGAAGGCCAGGGCCAAGCCGCGCATCGGCCATGTCATCCTGGTCGGCTATGGCCGGGTGGGCAAGCTGATCGCGGATCGGCTGGCGGAAAAGGGCGCGCATTTGGTGGTGATCGAAGCGGACTCCGACCGGGCGGAGGAGGCGGAGGAGACCGGCCTCACCGTCGTGCGCGGCAGCGCGCTGGAGGACCGGCATCTGCGGGCGGCCGGCATAAGCGAGGCTCGGCGCCTGCTGATCGCCGTGCCCGAAGGGTTCGAGGGCGGCGCGATCCACGAACATGCGCGCCATTTGAACCCCGACCTCCAGGTCATCGCCCGCGCCCATTCCGATGCGGAGGTCAGGCATCTGGAGGGGCTGGGCGTGCCCCATGTCGTGATGGGGGAACGGGAACTGGCGGCGCGGATGCTGGCCCTTTGCGGGGCGGGCTAGTCAGGAGAAAGGGCCGCTCCGTCGAAGGGCGGCCCTTTCCTGTTATCGGGGCTTGCGCGGACCGGGCCGCCTGGGGCCGCCCTTGAACGGGCGGGGGCTGTGCGCGGGAGGGCGGGGGCCGCGATCATTGGGGCGGCCCTTGCCGTGGCGGTTTTCGCGGGCGGCTTCGCGTGGCGTGCCCTCGACCTGCTCGAAGGCGATGTCGGCGCCCTCGTCATTGGCCTCGCCTGTCCGTTTCACCGATCCCATGAAGCGCGATACGATGGCGCTGGGGATTTCGAACAGGGTCTCGTTTGCGGCGATGCGGATCGCGCCGATGTCCTGCCGCGACACATGGCCGCGACGGCAGAT
The DNA here is from genome assembly GCF_037101235.1 of Sphingobium sp. TA15. Classification (NCBI taxonomy): domain Bacteria; kingdom Pseudomonadati; phylum Pseudomonadota; class Alphaproteobacteria; order Sphingomonadales; family Sphingobiaceae; genus Sphingobium; species Sphingobium sp. TA15. The sequence continues at coordinate 2,012,476 of NZ_AP025355.1, read as the reverse complement.
CAGCGGCAATATCCAGCGCGGGTCGGCGTTCTGGCGGCGGCCGATGTCCATGCGGAACCAGACCGTGTCCTCAAAGCCGGGGCGCGGCCCGTCGCGGCGTTGCGGGGCTTCGCTGGCGTCCAGCAGTTCCTCCGGCGCGGGCAGGGCGGCGCGGGCGCTCTTCACCAGCATGGCGGCGATTTCCTTGGCCGATTTCGCCTCCAGCAGTTCGGCGCCCAGCGCCCAGTCCTGCTCGTCGAGGTCGGCGCGTTCCATCAGTTTCTCGCGCAGGCGGGCATTGTCCTGTTCCTGGATCGCTTCCTTGCTGGGCGGGGTGCCCCATTCGACCGGGATCTTCGCGCCGCGCAGCATGGATTCGACGCGGCGGCGGCGGGGATAGGGGACGATGAGGACCGCCGTGCCCTTCTTGCCTGCGCGGCCGGTGCGGCCGGAGCGGTGCTGCATCGTCTCCGCGTCGCGGGGCAGTTCGACATGGACGACAAGGCTGAGATTGGGGAGGTCGATGCCCCGCGCCGCCACGTCGGTCGCGACGCAGACGCGGGCGCGGCGGTCGCGCAGCGCTTGGAGGGCATGGTTGCGTTCATTCTGGCTATGCTCCCCCGACAGCGCCACCGCCGCGAAGCCGCGCTCGGTCAAGCTGGCGTGGAGGTGGCGGACATTGTCGCGGGTGGCGCAGAAGAGGATCGCCGTCTCCGCCTCATGATAGCGCAGCAGGTTGACCACGGCATTTTCGATGTCGGCGGGGGCGACGGTCACGGCCTGATAGCTGATGTCGCCATGGCCGCGCTCATCGCTGACGGTGGAGATGCGCAGCGCGTCCTTCTGGTAGCGCTTGGCGAGCGCCACGATCGGCTTGGGCATGGTGGCGGAGAAGAGGAGGGTGCGGCGGCCTTCGGGCGCGCCGTCGAGAATTTCCTCCAGATCCTCGCGGAAGCCCATGTCGAGCATCTCGTCGGCTTCGTCCAGCACGACGGTCTTGAGGCCCGACAGGTCGAGCGCGCCGCGTTCCAGATGGTCGCGCAGGCGGCCCGGCGTGCCGACGACGATATGCGCGCCATGGGCAAGCGCCCGGCGTTCCTTGGCGGCGTCCATGCCGCCCACACAAGTGGCAATACGCGCGCGGGCCTCGCCATAGAGCCATTCCAGTTCGCGGGCGACCTGCAGCGCCAGTTCGCGGGTCGGGGCGATGGCGAGGGCGAGCGGCAGGCCGGGGGCGGGGAGGCGGCTGGCGTCGCCCAGAAGTTCCTTCGCCATGGCCAGGCCGAAGGCGACGGTCTTGCCGGAGCCGGTCTGGGCCGAGACGATGAGGTCGCGGCCTTCGGCTTCCGGCTGGGTGACCTGGGCCTGGACGGGGGTCAGGCTTTCATAGCCCTTTCGCGTCAGGGCGCCGGACAGGAGAGGGGGGAGGTGTTCGAAAGACATTCTATTTTCCATCGGTAAAAGGCGACCCGCCATTCCCGACGGATACGAAGGTGACCTCAATGCGCTCCGGGGGTTTTTGGAGCCGGGGTGCAAGGTCGTGCGCCCCGAAGTTCACACCGTTGCTGGGGGTGTCCCCGGCGGTGTTTGGAAATGCTGTGCTCCTGCGAAGGCAGGAGCCTAGGGCGAGGTGCGCGACCTTGGACCCTGGGCTCCTGCCTTCGCAGGAGCACGGCATAGCATAAAAAGCGAAAGCCTCCTTCCCCATGTGGAGGAAGGAGGCTCCCCTATCTGTTTGTGCGTCGGATCAGACCGAGGCGACTTCCGCCACGTCGACCTTCACGCCCGGACCCATGGAGGAGGACAGGGCGATCTTGCGGACGTACTTGCCCTTCGAACCCGACGGCTTCGCCTTGACGATGGCGTCGACGAAGGCGTCGAAATTCTTGCGCAGGTCTTCGGCCGAGAAGCTGGCCTTGCCGAGGCCGGCGTGGATGATGCCCGCCTTTTCGACGCGGAATTCGATCTGGCCGCCCTTGGCGGCCTTGACCGCTTCGGCGACGTTCGGGGTGACCGTGCCCAGCTTCGGGTTCGGCATCAGGCCCTTGGGGCCCAGAACCTTGCCGAGGCGGCCGACCAGACCCATCATGTCGGGGGTGGCGATCACGCGCTGGAAGTCGATATTGCCCGCCTGGATCGATTCCAGCAGGTCTTCGGCGCCCACCACGTCGGCGCCGGCGGCGGTCGCGGCCTCAGCCTTGTCGCCGCGGGCGAACACGGCGACGCGGACGTCCTTGCCGGTGCCGGCCGGAAGCGTGACGACGCCACGGACCATCTGGTCGGCGTGACGCGGATCGACGCCCAGGTTGATCGCGATTTCGACGCTTTCGTCGAACTTGGCGGTCGCATGGGTCTTGATCAGGCCCAGCGCCTCGTCGACGCCGTGCAGCTTTTCGCGGTCAACGGCAGCGGCCAGGGCCTTCGCCTTCTTCGTCAGCTTTGCCATGGTCTTAGCCCTCCACCACTTCGAGGCCCATCGCGCGGGCGGAGCCTTCGATGATCTTCGTCGCTGCATCGATGTCGTTCGCGTTGAGGTCGGCCATCTTGGCCTGCGCGATTTCGGCGAGCTGCGAGCGCTTGATCTTTCCGGCGGAAACCTTGCCCGGTTCCTTCGAACCCGACTTCAGGTTGACGGCCTTCTTGATCAGATAGGTGGCGGGCGGCTGCTTCGTGACGAAGCTGAACGAACGGTCCGCATAGACGGTGATGATGGTCGGCAGCGGGGTGCCCTTTTCCATCTTTTCCGTCGAGGCGTTGAACGCCTTGCAGAATTCCATGATGTTCACGCCGCGCTGACCCAGCGCCGGGCCGATCGGCGGCGAGGGGTTGGCGGCTCCAGCGGGCACCTGGAGCTTGATATAGCCCGTAATCTTCTTGGCCATGTTCACTCACTCTGTTGCTGGGCGCGTCCGAGGATGCGCCCGGTTCAAGTTTAGCGGTATTGACGGATCACCGGAGCGATCCTCCCGCAGCTATTCCCGGTTTCCCGGAAATTCCTTTGCCGTCATGCCGCCTTTTCGAGAAGAAAGCGGGACCCCGGATCAAGTCCGGGGTGACGGATGTTGTTCTTACTTCGCCAGGCTTCCTTATTTGGACAGTTCGACCTGTTCGAAGTCCAGTTCGACCGGGGTGGCGCGGCCGAAGATCGACACGGACACCTTGACCCGGTTCTTTTCGAAATCCAGTTCCTCGACCGTGCCGTTGAAGCTGGCGAAGGGGCCGTCCAGCACCTTGACGCTGTCGCCGATCTCGTAATCGACGTTGATCTTGTGCTTGGGCGCGGCCTCGGCGGCCTTCTGCGCGCCGAAATAGCGGGCGGCCTCCGCCTCGCTGATGGCCTGCGGCTTGCCGCTCGACCCCAGGAAACCCGTCACCTTCGGCGTGTTCTTGACCAGGTGGTAGATGTCGTCGTTCATCGCCAGCTTGGCGAGGACATAGCCGGGCATGAACTTGCGCTCGACCTGCACCTTCTTGCCGCGCTTCACCTCCGTCACGGTCTCGGTGGGGACTTCCACCTGTTCGACCAGTTGGGAGAGGCCCATGCGCTCGGCTTCGGACAGGATCGATTCCTTGACCTTGTTCTCGAAGCCCGAATAGGCGTGGATGATGTACCAGCGCGCCATGTTGCCGTCTCAAACTCCCACTAAGCGATTCACTGGGAAATCGCGGTAATCAAAAACTCTCAAGCCTGGCCGGCGGCGAACGCCAGCAGCCACTGGACGATCGCGCCGAAGAAGGTGTCGATGCCGAAGAAGAAGATGCCCAGCAGCGAGGTCATGATGACCACCATCACGCCGGTCATGATCGTTTCGCGGCCGGTGGGCCACACGATCTTCGACGCTTCGGCCTTCACCTGATTGACGAATTCGCCCGGAGAAACCTTCGCCATCGCCCGCACCAAATCCTTCCAACAAACACCAAAGCGCGAAGCAACAGTCCGCCCTCCCGATCCCGCCCTGTTCGGCGTCCGGGGGTGCGGCCGCGCTCCGCGACCCATGCTTCGTCAAGCACAGCTAGCCGCGAACCCCCGATAATTCAAGGTTTCGCGGCCAGTTCGCTTGGCAGGAGTGGAGGGACTCGAACCCCCGGCATTCGGTTTTGGAGACCGACGCTCTACCAACTGAGCTACACTCCTGCACTGGCCGGGGCCAGCGAAGGAGGGCGCTTTAGCGTGGCGGACCGGGTTGGGCAAGCGGGAAACTGAGAGCATGTCCCGATTGAATTGAATCGGAATATGCTCTCATTTTTCTTTGCTTGCCGTGATTTCCGAGCCGTGAAATGGAACATTTCACTTGAAATCACTCTAGAGGAAATTCCCGCCCTTCATGATCCGCCTTACCCGGCCCTGCACGGGCATGCGGTCGAACGGGGTGTTTCCGGCCTGTGCGGCCATTTTCCCCGAATCGACGATCCAGGGCGCGTCGGGATCGATGAAGATCAGGTCCGCCGCGCTGCCCGGCGCGAAGCCGCCCGCGTCCACGCCCAATATCCTCGCCGGATTGGCGCTGAGCAGGGTCATCAGCCGGTTGAGCGTCACATGCCCGTCCCGCACCAGGTTGAGCGACAGGGCGAGCAGCGTTTCCGCGCCCGCCATGCCCGGCGCGGCGTCGGCGAAGGGCAGGCGCTTGTCCTCCGGCCCGCGAGGGTCGTGGCTGGAGGTGATGACGTCGACCGTGCCGTCCGCGACCGCCGCGATGGAGGCCTTGCGATCGTCCTCCGACCGCAGGGGGGGCGAGAGGCGGGCGAAGGTGCGGAAATCCGTCACCGCATTATCGGAGAGGAAGAGATAGGCCGGGCTGATGCCGCATGTGACCTTCAACCCCTCCGCCTTGGCGGCGCGGATCAGGTCGAAGCCTGCCCTTGTCGTCACCAGCCGGAAGTGGATCGCCGCCCCGGTGGCGCGGGCCAGCATGATGTCGCGGGCGATGGCCATGGCTTCGGCGCAGGCGGGGGCGTGGGGCAGGCCGAGGCGGGTCGCGGTCTCTCCGCTGGTGGCGACGGCCTTGCCCGCCAGCCCCGCATCCTCGGCATGGGTGATGACGGTGAGGCCGAGGCCGGAGGCGTAGGAGAGGACGCGCATCATCACGCCCGAATCCGCGATCCACTGGCGGCCGGTGCCGACCGCTTTGGCGCCCGCCGCCTGCATCATGCCGATTTCGGCCAGTTCCGCGCCCTTGAGGCCCCGCGTGGCGGCGGCGATGGGGTGGACCCAGAAATCGGGTTTCCCGGCGCGGGTGGCCTGGCGGATGAGGCCCGCATCGTCCAGCGGGGAGGACTGGTCGGGCATCAGCGCGGCGCGGGTGATGCCGCCGAAATGGAAGGCGGGCTTGTCGGTGGCGAAGACGCCCAGGTCGATCAGGCCGGGGGCGACGACCAGGCCGTTCGCGTCGATGGTTTCGGCGTCCGGGGGGATGGCGACGTCGCCTGAGGCGAGGATGCGGTCATCCTCTATCAGGATGACGCCGGGGGTGAGGTCTTTGCCTGACGGGTCGGCCAGTTTGCCGTTGGCGATGGCGAGTCTGGTCATTGCGCGTTCCCCCTGCCTTGCGCCTCGGGATGGGGCGGGAGATGGATCCCCGCCTTCGCGGGGATGACGGGGGAGGGGGCGGGGGCGGGGGCGGGGGTGGTGGTCGTCATGCCCAGCCCTCCACGCCGCGCGCGCCTCTGGTCAGGACGTCGAGGCAGGCCATGCGGATGGCGACGCCCATTTCCACCTGCTCGGTGATGGCGGAGCGGTCCGGGTGATCGGCGACGACGCTGGCGATCTCCACCCCCCGGTTCATCGGGCCGGGGTGCATGACCAGCGCGTCGGGCTTGGCGATGGCGAGCCGTTCCGGGGTCAGGCCGTAGAGCATGTGATATTCGCGGGGGGAGGGGATGAAGGCCCCGTCCATCCGCTCATTCTGGAGGCGCAGCATCATCACCACGTCGGCGCCGTCCAGCCCCTCGTCCATGCGGCTATAGGGGGTCGCGCCCAGCATCTCGACTTCGGGCGGCATCAGCGTGGGCGGGGCGACGGCGCGGACCTGCGCGCCCAGGGCGGCGAGGCAGAGCATGTTCGAGCGCGCCACCCGGCTGTGCAGCACGTCGCCGCAGATGGCGACGACCAGCCCTTCGAACCCGCCCTTGCGGCGGCGGATGGTGAGCGCGTCGAGCAGGGCCTGGGTCGGATGCTGGTGCCAGCCGTCGCCCGCGTTCAGCACCGGGCAATCGACCTTGTCCGCGATCAGCGCCACCGCGCCGGAACTGGCGTGGCGGATGACGATCACGTCGGCGGCCATGGCGTTCAGCGTCATGGCGGTGTCGATCAGCGTCTCGCCCTTCTTCACGCTGGAGGTGGCGGCGGCCATGTTGACGACGTCCGCGCCCAGCCGCTTGCCCGCGATCTCGAAGGAGAGGAGGGTGCGGGTGCTGTTTTCGAAGAAGGCGTTGATCTGGGTCATGCCCGCCAGGCGGTCGTCATGCTTGCGCGCGCCGCCCCGGTTGCTTTTTGCCCAATGTTCCGCCTCATCGAGGAGGAAGCGGATTTCCCAGGGCTTGAGGTCGGCGATGGACAGGAGATGCCGGTGCGGAAACAACGCCCGGCCGGTCAGGTCGGACTGGGCGGATGGAACGGTGATGTCGGGCATGAACCGATCCTTTAGGCGAGGGTGGGGGAGAGGGCAAGGCATGGCGGCGCATGCCGTTTCACCCCCGCCCGAACCACCGCCCCAGCAGCGCGCCGTCCCTGATCACTTCCCGCGCCGCATTATGGCCCGGCGCGCCGGTCACGCCGCCGCCCGGATGCGTGCCCGCGCCGCACATGTAGAGGCCCTTGAGCGGGCCGCGATAGTTGCCGTGGCCCAGCACCGGCCGCGCCGCCCATAGCTGGTCCAGCGTCATGTTGCCGTGCATGATGTCGCCGCCGACAAGGCCGAATTTCCGTTCCAGGTCGAGCGGGGAGAGGATGTCGCGGGCGATCACCGACCGGGCGAAGCCGGGCGCGTGGGCGTCGACGGTGGCGATGACGTGATCCGCCGCCGCCTCGCGTTCGTCGTCCCAGTTGCGGCCGTCGGGCAGGATCGGCGCGAATTGCTGGCAGAAGAGGCTCGCCACATGGCAGCCCGCCGGGGCGAGGCTTTCGTCCACGGTCGAGGGGATCAGCATCTCGACTATCGGTTCCCTCGACCAGCCCTCGCGCTTCGCGTCCATATAGGCGCGGTCCATATAGTCCAGCGTCGGCGCGATGACGATGCCCGACTGGTGATGCTCGCCCGCGCCGGGCAGGCAGGCGAAGTCGGGCAGCGCCGACAGCGCGACGTTCATGCGGAAGGTGCCCGACGCCGCCCTGAACCCCCTTATGCGCTTCAGGAAATCGGGCGGCAGGTCGGCGGGGTCCATCAATCGTTCGTAGAGCAGTTTCGGCCCGACATTGGCGATGACGGCCCTGCCCATCACCTCCTCCCCGCTTTCCAGCCGGACGCCCACGGCCCGCGATCCGTCGACCAGCACGGACGCGACCGGCGCCTCCAGGCTGATTTCCACGCCCAGGTCGCGCACCACCTGCGCCATGATGCGGGTGATCGTGCCCATGCCGCCGACGCAGTGGCCCCAGGCGCCCTTCTTCCCGTTCACCTCCCCGAAGACATGGTGCAGCAGCACATAGGCGCTGCCCGGCGCGTCGGGGGAGGCGTAGTTGCCGACCACCGCGTCGAAGCCGAACGCCGCCTTCACCGCCTCGCTCTCGAACCAGCCGTCGAGGAAGCCGCGCACCGACCGGGTGAACAGTTCCAGCACGTCGCGCTGCTGTTCCAGCGTCAGGCCGCCGATCCGCCGGCCCTGGCGCAGCGCGGCGACGACCATCGCCAGCCCGTCGCCGGCATTGGGCGGGGTCTTGAGCGTCATGTCGCGCAGCAGGTCCGCCACCACCTCCAGCGCGTCATAATAAGCGGGGAGGGCGGCGGCGTCCTTCACGCTGAACTTCGCGAACTCCGCCTGGGTCCGCTCCAGCCCGCCGCCCAGCTTCAGATAGCGGCCGTCCGGCTGGGGGAAGAAATTGCCGATCGGCCGTTCCAGCACGCGATAGCCATTTTCGACCAGCCGCATGTCGCTTATCACCTTGGGGTGGAGCAGGCTGACGGTATAGCTTGCCACCGAATTGCGGAAGCCGGGGTGAAACTCCTCCGTCACGGCGGCGCCGCCGACGATGGCGCGGCGTTCGAGGATGCGCACCCGGTATCCCGCCCGCGCCAGGTAGAAGGCGCAGACCAGCCCGTTATGCCCGCCGCCGATGATGACCGCGTCATAGGCCCCGGTCATGCCGCCCGGCTCCATCCAGGGGCGGGGGCGCGACGCAGCCGCGCCTGCGGAATGATGCGCCGCATCCGCGCGCAGAAATGGCGGAGCGCCACCTCCTGCGTCGAAAGGGGGCCGACGGTGAAGCTGTCGGAGGAAAGGCCCGCCTGCACCCGTTCCAGCAGGGCGCGGTCCTCCGCATTAACGCGCCGGTTGATCCGCCAGTTGAGGTAGCGGGCTGCCTTCATTTCCCGGCGCTCGTCAGGGATCGCATAGGCAACCTCCCGGATCAGCGATCGGGTGGGGGACAGCGGCAGCCACTGCATGAAGTCCACCTGGTCGGGATATATGTCGAAGGCGATATTGGGCCACAGCCTGAAATAGGTCCAAAGCCGCTGCCGCTCATCCCCCAGATGCGGTATGCGCGGCAGGAAATGCTGATAGGCCCGTTCCGACAGCTTGGCGGATGGCCGGCGCAGGATCGGCGCGCTCATCCGGTCGGCATGGGCGGCGGCCTCCACCCGATAGCCCTCGCCCATCAGCCGCCGCAGTCCGGGATGCGCCACGGCGACATGCAGCGCGTCGGCATAATTGTCGCCGACGATCTTCCAGTTCACCGCACGGGGGCGCAGCGTCACCCGCCCCATGGCCCGCAAGTCGCCGAAGCGGTGGGCCGCGATCTCCTGAACATAAGGCGCCATCATCTCCGCAACGGAGGGGCCGCCGTCATCCTCCAGCCTGACGAAGAGAAAGCCGTGGAAATTCTCGACCTCCACGGCGTGGAGGCCATGGCGGGCGCGGTCGAGGCCGTAGCTTTCCTCCAGCGGCACGCCGGACAGCCGGCCCCGATCGTCATAGGTCCAGCCATGATAGGGGCAGGTGAGCGTCCTGGCGCAGCCCGCGGCGGCGTCGACGATCCGCGCGCCCCGATGGCGGCAGACATTGGCGAAGGCGCGGACGAGACCATCCCCGCCCCGCATCAGGATCACGCTTTCCCCGATATAGTCGAGCAGGCGGAAATCGCCGGGGGCGGGGATGTCGCTTTCATGCGCCACGATTTGCCAGGAGGGGCGGAATATCCGGCGCAGCTCCAGATCGAAAAATTCGGGATCGCGATAGGTCCAGGCCGGCAGGCTCCATGCCGCGTCCGGATCCTCCCCTTGCCCGTCATCCGTCACTATCGCGCGCCCGCCCCAGCCGATATATTTTACGCATGTATAACATACCGCGCCTTTCCGGCAATGGCGGCGATCGGATCGGTCCTGGGGCCGATCGACATTCAGCCCATGGCGACGGGGGTCGGGACCGGCCGGTCCATCGCCTCAGCCCGCCGCCGCCAGGCGGGCCTGGGCGTCCGCCGCCGCGCCGTAGCGGCGGGCGAGCACGGCGCAGGCCATCAACTGTATCTGGTGGAACAGCATGACCGGCAGGAGGATCGGCCCCACCGCGCCGGCGGGGAACAGCACCCCGGCGATGGGCACCCCCGTCGCCAGGCTTTTCTTCGATCCGCAGAATTGCAGCACGATCGCATCCTCCCGCGACAGGCCCAGCAGCCGTCCGAGCAGGAGGGTGAAGACCAGCACGACGCCCAGCATGGCGATGCAGGCCGCGGCCAGCAGCAGCAATTCGCCGCGCGACACCGTCTGCCACAATCCCTCCACCACCGCCGCGCTGAAGGCGGCATAGACCACCAGCAGGATCGACCCGCGATCCACCCGCCCCAGCATCGCCCTGTGCCGGCTGACGAAGCCGCCGATCCATGGCCGCGCCAGATGGCCGACGATGAAGGGCAGCAGCAGTTGCAGCACGATGTCCTCGATCGAGGAGAGCGAGATCAGGCCGCCCGTTCCGCCCCTTTCCATCGTCAGCGCGACCAGCAGCGGCGTCAGCGCGATGCCCAGCAGGTTGGAGAAGGATGCGCTGACCACCGCCGCCGCGACATTGCCCCGCGCGATGGCGGTGAAGGCGATGGAGGATTGCACCGTGGAGGGGAGCAGCGTCAGGAACAGCAAGCCGGCGCGCATCGATGGCGGGATCGCCGTCGCCTGCTGGGTCGCCAGGCCGATCAGGGGAAAGACCGCGAAGGTCGTTCCCAGCGTCGCCAGGTGCAGCCTCCACGCCCTGGCGCCGTTCCAGATCGCCTGCCGCGACAGCTTCGCGCCGTGCAGGAAGAAAAGCAGGACGATGCCCGCGTCCGCCGCCGCCCCGGCGAGGCCGGCGGCCTCCCCGCGCGCGGGCAGCAGGGACGCGAGCGCCACGGTGCCGATCAGCAGCAGCAGGAAAGGGTCCAGTATCTCGCGCAGGCGTTGCATGGGTCGCCTTTAGGCAGGACGGGCGGAAAAGGATAGACGCGCCCGCGCAGATGCGCCAACAGTCGCGACGAACCACAAGACCCGTGCAAGGCGGAAGAACAGCAAGGAGGCTCCGGTCGTGAGCGAAGGGATAGCCATTGTCGAGAACCAGGGCGTCATCGAAATCCACATCGACCGTCCCGACAAGAAGAACGCGCTGACCGCCGACATGTACCGCGCCATGACCGCCGCGCTGGCGGATGCGTCCGCCCGGGACGAGATCGGCGCCGTGCTGTTCGCCGGGAAGGGCGACGCCTTCTGCGCGGGGAACGACCTCAACGACTTCATGTCCGGCCCGCAGGGCGGGGAGGCGGCCTTCGCCTTCATCCGCGCCATCGCCAATTTCGGCAAGCCGGCGGTCGCCGCCGTGCAGGGGTTGGCCGTGGGCGTGGGGACGACCATGCTGTTCCATTGCGACCTGGTCTATGCGGCGCCCGACGCGCGCTTCACCATGCCCTTCGTCAATCTGGGGATCGTGCCGGAGGCAGGCTCCAGCCTGCTGGCTCCGGCGACGATGGGCTATGCCAAGGCGGCGTCGATGCTGCTTCTGGGCGAGCCGATGGATGCGCAGACCGCCGACCATGCGGGCTTCGTCACGGCGATCGTTCCGGCCGACGCGCTGCTGGACCATGCCCGGAAGAAGGCGGCGCTGCTGATGACCAAGCCGCCTGGGGCGCTGGCCGCGACCCGCCGCCTGATGAAGGGCGATCCGGCGGTGTTGAACCAGCGGATCGAGGAGGAGGCGCGGCTGTTCAGGGAGACGCTGGCCTCCGACGAGGCGCGGGAGGCGTTCGCCGCCTTCTTCGAGAAGCGGGCGCCGGTGTTTCGCCGCTAGGGTGTGTGGGGATTCAGTTCAGGGCGCGGCGAAAATAGTGGATTTCGAGAACTGGCGCGCAGCGTACTTCAGTACGTGAGCACCGGAAGCGCAGAAAGCCGCTATTTGCAGCCCGCCATGGACTGAATCCCCACACACCCTAGGCCGTAAACTCACAAATGGCGGGGATTTGATTTAACGCGCAATGCCCTGAGGCCTGCCGAAGCGGATTTCGCTGACGATCACGGCGGCGACCACCAGCGCGCCGCCCAGCAGGGCGCTGGCGGGCAGGCGGTCGCCCGCGATCCAGCCGATCAGGCCCGCCCAGACCGGCTCCCCGGCATAGATCAGTGTGGCGCGGGTGGCCGACACGCTGCGCTGCGCCCAGTTCATCGCGAGCTGGATCAGCGCCGTCATCAGGCCCAGGCCGCAGGCCGACAGAATGACGATCCAGGAAAAGGGCGGGATCGCCTCTCCGGCCGGGACCATGCAGGCGAAGGCGAGCAGCGACGTCACCGCCAACTGGATGAACGTCACCCGCGCCACGTCGACGCGGCCCGCCCACAGGCTGATGAAGATGATCTCCAGCGCGATGGCGAGCGTGCTGATGAGCGTCAGCGCCTCCCCCCGGCCGAGCGACAGCCCGTCCCTCGGCGCGGCGATCAGCAGCAGGCCGGCGAAGGCCAGCGCCACGCCGATCCAGCTCGCCAGGCGCGGCCGCCTGCGCAGGACGATCCATTGCAGGATGGGCACCAGCGGCACATAGGCGGCGGTGATGAAGGCGGATGTGCTGCTGGGGATCGTCCGCAGCCCCCAGGTCTGGAGCGTATAGCCGGTGAAGATGCCGACGCCGATCATCGTCCCCGCCAGCCATTCCCGTCGCGTGACGCCGCGCAGGACGGGCCAGGCGAGCGGGAGCGCGATCAGCGCCGCCGTGCCGAAGCGCAGCCCGACGAAGAACAGCGGCCCGCTGTGCCGCATCGCCTGGTGCACGATCAGGAAGGTCCCGCCCCACAGCAATGTGATGCCGATCAGCGCCAGTTCCGGGCGTCCGATCATCAGTCGGGAGGGGGCGGGATGTCGGGACGCGGCGCACATGCCGTCGCTGGTGCGGCCGATGGCCGCCAAGGTCAAGCGCCGCGCCCTTCGCGGGCCGTCACTCCTTGCTGATGTCGTTGCCCGCGCGTTCCATGGCCGCGCCGACGTCCTGCTTGGCTTCGCGCGCCTCCCGCTCCGCATCGCGGGACGCATTGTCCATGGCCGCGCCCAGTCGGTCGGACCCTTCGCCTATGGCATTGCCCGCCGCGTCCAGGCCGCGGTCGATCCTGTCGCCCGCCCGGTCGACCGTGTTGCCGACGTCGCTGCCGATCGCGGAGCCGGCATTTTCCAGATTGTCGGCCGCCTTTTCCGAACAGGCCGACGCGCCGAGCATGGCCAGCGCCGACATGGCGGCCAGGAATTTTGTGCGCATGGATTCACCCTTCTTGCCTTCAACACAGGGGTGATAAGCGCTCCCACGGCGATAAGGTTGCGCGACGGCCCTTCACCGGCCGCGCAGTCCGAACACCATGGACCTGTCCTGATCGGGGATCAGCCTCTCCAGCACGCGCCAGAATCCGGTGACGGAGCCTTGCCCCGCCTGGGCGTAGGCGGCGGCCATCTTTTCCCGCAGCGCGCGGAACAGCTCCGCCTCCAGCGCGACGCCGGCGGGGCTGAGCCGCAGCAGTTTCTGCCGCCGGTCGCTGGCGCCCTGCCGCGTCTCGATATAGCCCTGCTCGATCAGGTCGTTGAGCACGCGGCCCAGCGACTGCTTGGTGATGGCGAGCAGGCGCAGCAGGTCCTTCACCGTCAGGTCGGGCTGGCGCGAGATGAAATAGAGCGCGCGGTGATGCGCCCGGCCCAGCCCCTGCGCGGCCAGCCCCTCGTCGATCGAGCGGGTGAGCGCGGAATAGCCGAAATAGAGCATCTCTATGCCCCGCCGGATCTCATCCTCGCGCAGGAACAGCGGCGAAGCGGGCGCGATCTGGGATGTGGAGGCGGGGGTCGGGGAATGGGGCGCGGACATGCCGGTCGGTTCCAGGCTGAGAGGAAGGGGCGGCGCGCATATTGGCGGTTCCGGAAAATAATGACTAGGCTGTATCGACATTCAGCCCTGACGGCCTGCAAATGGTTGAAGCGAGTCGCGTGCCTCGCTTCAATTTCCGTGCTTCCGGTGCTCACCTAGTTTGAGTAGGCTGCGCGCCGGGTCACGGGAAACCACCATTTTCGGCTCGCCATCTTCTGAATGTCGATACAGCCTTAGGCTTTCCTTTCGCGCAACAGGCGCTATATGGCGGTCCGCGCCGGCGGTGTCCGGCCCATGCTGGGGCGTAGCCAAGCGGTAAGGCAGCGGTTTTTGGTACCGCCATGCGCAGGTTCGAATCCTGCCGCCCCAGCCACTATTTTGGCCCATTATGACCAACAAGGTCTCCCCGCGATGCGACGCGCTGCGGATTCGGGTCGCTAGTCCTGTTCCGGCCTGGCATGGACGAGGCCGTTCAGGAAAAGATCGACGACGGACGCCACGAATTGGCGTCGCTCTTGGGCATCCGGCGGGTCGCGCAGGCCAAGCATGACGTGCAGATGCATGTTCCCGCGGATCATGCTGACGAAATGATCGCCCGCTACGGCGCAATCGTCGGTCTGGATCTCTCCGCGCGCCTTGGCTGCCCTGAGCACGTCCGCGAGCGTGGCGCCCGCGCGTCCCGGGCCGAGATCGTAGAAGCGCCGCACGAGTTCGGGAAAGCGGGCGCATTCGGTGATCGCGATGCGGTAAACGCCCAGCAGGGCGGGTGACATGTAGATGTCGATCAGCCGGCGCCCGAAGTCGAGCAGCACCTCCTCAAGTTTCTGGCCCGCCGCATTGTCGATCGCCAGCGGGGCCAGCGCCTGGCCGGCCTGTTCGGAGACGATCGCGGCGAACAGCCCCTCCTTGTTGCCGAACTCGGCATAGATGTTGCGCTTCGAACCGCCCGTCCGCTCGATGATGTCGTCGATGCGCGTTGCGGCGTAGCCCTGTTCGAAAAAGATCTTCGCCGCAACGGCAAGCAGCTCGTCGCGACCGACCTTGATGCGGCTCCGGCCCGGCGTCTGGCTCACTGGCACTTCTCCTTCCCTCGCCTACGCCATTGACTGGTAATTGGGATTACCCTATGGGTCAATGGTAATTCCTATTACCGGAGATTTCATGGCCAGCGCTGACGGGAAGAAGATTGGCATGCTGCTATGCGTCGCGGCCGCGAGCGTCGCGCTGGGCGCGTGGGTGTGGGGCGGCAGCGGCGCGGCGCAAACCGACAATGCCTATGTGCGCGGCGACGTGACCTCCATGGCGCCGAAGGTGGGCGGATATGTCGTTTCGGTCGCGGTGAGGGACAATCAGGCCGTCCGGCCGGGCGATATTTTGTTCCGCATCGACGATCGCGACTATCGGGCCAAGCTGGCGCAGGCCGAAGCCAATGTGAAGGCAGCCCAGGCGCGGCTGGCGAACAGCGGCGAAGACATACGGTTGCAGCATATCCTGGTCCGTCAGGCGGCGGCGCAGCGCGGCGCGGCGGTCGCCGACCTGGGTCTTGCGCGCAGGACGAGCGATCGCCGTAACGAATTGATCGACGGCGGCGCCATCAGCCAGGCGCAAGTCGACGAAAGCGAGACGGCGCGATCGCGCGCGGAGGCGGGCGTCTCCGTCTCGACCGCTGCAATCGATGCCCAGCGCCAGCGTGTCGAGCTTCTGGGCACGCAGCGCCAGGCAGCCGTCGCGGCCCTTGCGCAGGCGATCGCCGCGCGCGATCTGGCGCGCATCGACCTGGAAAATACGGTGGTGCGCGCGCCGATCGCCGGCGTCGTGGGCAATCGGCAGGTTCGCGTCGGTCGGCTCGTCGCGCCCGGCGCTTCGCTGCTCGACATCGTTCCCGTTGCCGATCTCTACGTCGTCGCCAACTTCAAGGAAACGCAACTGGAGCACATCCGCCCCGGACAGGGCGCGCGGATACGCGTCGACGGCTATCCCGACGTCGTGATCAAGGGCGTCGTCGACAGCCTCGCGCCCGGCAGCGGATCGGCATTTGCCCTGATCCCCACCGACAATGCGACGGGCAATTTCGTCCGCGTCGTGCAGCGCGTGCCGGTGAAGATCCGAATCCAGCGCAACCCGCTTCCCGGACGGCTGGTCCCAGGCCTGTCGGCACGGGTCGAAGTCGAGCGCGGCGCAAGGTCATGACCGCCCTAGCTGCCCCGGCGGCAGCGGCGCCTTCAAGCGCCGCGACCGGCCGGCTCCTCGTCGCCGGCATCATCCTTTCCAGCCTGACGGAAGCGGTCGCGGGCACGTTGCTGGCGCTGGGCCGCGCCGACATCATCGGAGACACCTCGGCCACGCCCGACGAGTTCGCATGGCTCGACGTCGGATATACCGCGTTCAAGTTCATCGGCTTCGCCTTCGCGCCCTGGCTCCTGACCCGCATCGATCCGCGCCGGTCGCTTTTGGTGGCCACGCTGGCGATGGGCGCGGCGTGCGCGGGGGCGGCGTCGACGGCCGAGCTCGATTTCCTGATCGTCCTGCGGATGGTTCAGGGGATCGCCGGGGCGACCTTGCTGATCAGCGGACAGGCGATCCTGTTCTGGAACTTCCCCGCGGCGCGCCAGCCGATCCTGCAGGCGATGTTCGCCATGGGATCGGTCGTTGCCCCGGCGACCGCGGCGCCCCTGTTCGAAGGATGGCTGGTCGACAATCACGACTGGAGGTGGATTTTCTTTGCGGTCCTGCCGCTTTCCCTGGGCGCTGCGGGCTTGCTGCTCATCGCCGATCCGACGCCCGCCCGGCCCGCGCCGCCGCGCCGGCTGGACTGGGTCGGCCTGCTTGGGCTGGGCATGGCGCTGTCCTGCGCCACCTATGTGCTGACCCAGGGAAGCCGATGGGACTGGTTCGAGGCGAGCCGGATCGGCTGGATGACCGCTGTCGCCGCGGCCGGCCTGCTGCTGTTCGCGGCCCGGCAATATCGCGTGGGGAGCGCCGGAATTCTCGATCCTTCGGCCTTCAGGACGGCGGATTTCGCCTTTGCCTTCTTCGTCAGCTTCATCGCGGGCGCGGTGCTGTTCGGCAGCGGCTTCGTGATTCCGGCCTTCGCGGTATCGGTGCTGGGCTTCACGCCGACCGAGGCGGGCGCGCTGCTGCTGCCGAGCGGCGGCTGCTTCCTCGCGACGCTGCTGCTCGCCGCCTGGCTGATGCAGGCCCGCGGGGTGCCGCCGGTGGCGACGGTGCCCTTCGGCATCCTGTCGATCATGACGGCCATGTGGATGCTTTCCGGCTCGAACGGCCAAAGCGGCGCCGCCGACATGATGCCGGCGGTCCTGCTGCGCGGTTTCGGCCTCGGCTTCCTGTTCCTTTCCATCATGCTGATCGCGTTCGGCAAATTGCCCCCGGCCAGCGTCGCGTTCGGCATCGGCATCTTCAATATCGGGCGCCAGCTCGGCGGGCTGATCGGCGTCGCGGCGCTCCAGACCTCCATCGATGACGGGATGGTCCATAACCAGGCTGTGCTGGGCGCGGCGATCCATGCGGGATCGCCCGCGCTCGCCGAACGGATCGGGGCGACGACCGACCTGCTGGTATCGCGCGGCGTCGAGGCGAGCGTGGCCGCGAAGGCCGCGACCGCGATGGTCGGCCGCGCGGTCGGCGGGCAGGGCGCGGTGATCGCTTTCGACACCGCCTTCACCCTCGTCGCCTTGCTTTTCGTCTTCGGCGCGCCCTGCATCCTGGCGTTCAAGATCCTGCTCGCCAAGACGATGGGGAAACCGAAATCCTTTCCAGCAGAGGCAAGATCATGAAGCGGCAGCGACCCGTGAAAATCGCGCTGGCGGCGGTTCTCGCCGCCGGTCTGGCGGGCTGCGCGGCGGTCGGCCCCGACTATCGGCGTCCTGAAATCGCCGTCGGCGAAAGCTGGGTCGGGCAAGCGAGCGGCGAAGCCGTCGACGGCGCCTGGTGGCGCAAGTTCAATGATCCGTTGCTGACCGAGCTTGTCGAAGCGGCGATCGCGGGCAACAAGGACATGGCCGAAGCAGGGGCGAGGCTGCGCGAGGCGCGCGCCAATCGCGACGCGGTCCACGGGCGCGAACTGCCGCAGGCCGGGGTTTCGGCGATCGCGACCGAAAGCCGGCTCAGCGAAAATGGCCAGTTGCCCGTCGGCAAGGTTCCGGGGCTGGGCCGCGGCCTTTCGATCTACGACGCCGGTTTCGACTCGTCGTGGGAGATCGACCTGTGGGGCGGAACGCGCCGGGCGGTCGAAAGCGCCGAGGCGCGCGCGGAGGCGGCCGAGGAGGCGCGGCGAGGGACGGTCATCCAGGTCGTCGCAGAGGTTGTCCGCTCCTATATCGACCTGCGCGCCGCACAGGCGCTGCGCGCCAACGCGGTCGTCGAAGCGCGGGGACAGGGCGACATAGCGCGGCTGGTCGGCGAGCGGCTGCGCGTCGGGGCGGCTTCGCGTGCCGATTTCCTGCGCGCCGAAACGCAGGCGCGGTCGACCGCGGCGACGATCCCCGCCCATGAGAGCGACGAAGCGGCGGCCGCCTTCCGTCTCGCGCTTCTCGTCGGGCAGCCGCCCGAGGCGCTGCATGAGCGGCTGAGGCGGGTCGCGCCCATGCCCGCGGCAAGCCTGGACGTCGCCGCCGGCCTGCGGTCTGACCTCCTGCGCCGTCGTCCCGATGTTCGCCTTGCCGAACGCGGCCTGGCCGCGGCGACCGCCGATGTCGGAGTCGCGACGGCGGAGCTTTTCCCGCGCTTCTCGCTGATCGGCGGCATCGGGCTGCAAGCGCGGGAGCCGGGCGATCTCCTTTCCGACAGCAGCCTGCGCTTTCAGTTCGGCCCGTCGCTGCGCTGGCCGATCTTCTCTGGCGGGCGCATTCGTGCCCAGATCCGCGCGGCGGACGCCCGTGTCGAGGCCGCGACGGCGCGCTACGAACGGGCGGTGCTGACCGCGCTCGCCGACAGCGAAACGAGCATCAACCGCTACGCCTCGGCGGGCCTTGTCGGCGTCGAGCGCGCCGCGGCGCGCGACGCGGCGGCGGAGGCGGTCGAACTGGCGAGGCGACGGTACGCGGCGGGCGAGGAGGATCTGACCGCCCTGTTGCAGGCGCAGCTTGCCTACAGTGCGGCCGATCGCCTGCACGTGCTGGCGCAGGCGGCGCGACTGCAACAACTGGCCGCGCTCTACAAGGCGCTGGGCGGCGGCTGGGAAGCGGTCGGGAACGGGCCGGCCTGACGGCGCGAGGCATTTTGCGCCGCGTGGCCGTCCATCCCGTCACGCACCGCGCACCGGCCGGATCTCTTCCTTGTCGCCTCAACGTCCTGCCGGGCTATGCCGACATGCCGTAGACCTGGCCGCCATTGACCATCAGCAACTGGCCGTTCACCCAGTTGCTCCAGGGCGTGCACAGCATGAAGATCGCGCCTGCCGCTTCGGCGGGCGTGGCCGGGCGGCCGAAGGGAACCGATGCGGGGATGCTGTCGACCGCCTTTTGCGAAAGGCCGAGCTGGATGCGCTCGCCGCCGAGTTCCAGCACATTATCCTCGCTTCGCAAGCCGCCCAGCCGCGTATCGACCGAACCGAAGCCCACCGCATTGACGTTGATCAGATGTTCGCCCCATTCCTTCGCCAGCGACTTGGTCAGCCCGACCAGCGCCGCCTTCGCCGCGGCGTAATTGGCCTGGCGGACGCTGCCCATCACGGCGGTAGAGGCGACATTCACGATCTTGCGGAACACCTCCCGCCCCGCCGCCCGTTCGGCCTGGGCGGCCTTGATCATATGCGGCGCGGCGGCGCGCAGGATGCGGAACGGCACGGTCGCGTGGATCGCGAGCATCCGGTCCCATTCCTCGTCCGTCATCCGTTCGGCGCGGGCATTGAGGACATAGCCGGCATTGTTGACGATGATGTCGATCGCGTTCCAGCGGTCCATCGTCGCCTCTATCAGCGCCTCCGCCATGCCGGGCTGGACGAGGTCGCCGGCGAAGACCATCGTTTCCCCTTCCACTTCCCGCGCCGTCCGTTCGGCCGCTTCGCGATCCGCGTCGCAGATCACGACGCGCGCGCCATGCTGGCACAGCAGTTCGGCCGTGGCGCGGCCGATGCCCCGCGCAGCGCCCGTGACGATCGACACCCTCCCTTCGACTATGCGCTCCATTCCGTCCTCCCTGCCATGGAACCGCCCCTCAAAGAAGCAATCCGCCATCCACCACCAGCGTGTGCCCGATCACATAGGAGGCGAGGGGCGAGGCGAGGAACAGCGCGGCCGACCCCAGTTCCGAAGGCTGTCCCATCCGCCCCAGGGGAATCGCGGCAAGAGTGCGGTCCAGCCGCCCGGGATGGTCGGTGGTCACCTTCGTCAGCTTCGTCGCGACCATTCCCGGCGCGATCCCGTTGACGCGGATGCCGTCCGGCGCCCAGGCCTGGCCCAGGGTCCGGGTCAAGCCGATGGCGCCCGCCTTGGACGCGGCATAGGCCGGATTGCCGCGGTTCGCCTGATAGCCCGAAATCGAGCTGACGATGATCAGCGATCCCGCGCTGTCCCGAAGCGCCGGGCGGAAGGCGCGGGCGCACGCCATCAGGCTGTCGAGATTGACGCCCATCACCCTGTCCCAGCCGTCGCGTTCGAATTCGCCGCGCCCATATACCACGGTGCCCTGGCACAGGACGACGATGTCGACCGCGGGAATGTCGCGCGCCGCCCGTTCCACGCCGTCCCAGTCGGCCGCATCGACCTGGCTGTAGAGCAGTCCGGCCAGATCGCTGCCTTCGGACGCGGAATAGTCCGCCGCGTCCGGCCGCGTGCCCCAGACCAGCACCTGCGCCCCCGCGTCGAGGAAGGCGCGGGCGATGCCGTTGCCGATGCCGCTCGACCCGCCCACGACAAGCGCGGTCTTCCCCGTGAAGTCCAGCGGGTTGGCGCCGGTCATGCCATGGCCCCCGCGCCGTGGCGCTCCGCCGCGCGGGCCTGCTGCTCATGGCGAATATAGGCGGGGAACATGTCGCCGCACGGTTCGACATTCTTCAGGATTTCGCGGGCGAGCGTTACCTTGTGGACCTCCGTCGGGCCGTCGGCCAGGCCGATGTGGAAGGAGTTGATGACCCATTCCGCAAAGGGCATCTCATGGCTGAGGCCCAGCGATCCGTGGATATGCAGGGCGCGGGCGGCGATGTCGTGCAGCAGCTTCGGCATCGCGGCCTTGACCGCCGCGACATTGGCCCGGATGGCGCGCCAGTCATGCCCCTGGTCGGCAAGCCATGCGGTTTCCAGTATCAGCAGCCGGAACTGGCGAAGCTCTATCCAGGAATCGGCGATCTTCTCCTGCACCATCTGCTTCCTGGCCAGTTGCTCCCCCTTGGTGAAGCGGGAGACGGCGCGTTCGCACATCATTTCGAACGCGCGCGTCGCCTGGGCCAGGGTGCGCATCGCATGGTGCATGCGCCCGCCGCTCAGCCGGACCTGCGCCACGACGAAGGCGTCGCCGCGCCCGCCCAGCATATTGTCCGCCGGGACGAAGACCCGGTTCCAGCGCACATGCGCATGCCCGTCCTCCGGCTCGCCGTAAAAGCCGTAGTTCCGGACGATCTCTATGCCGGGGGAATCGGCCGGGACGATGAACATCGACATCCGGCGGTGCGGATCGGCGTCGGGATCGGTCACCGCCATGACGATGTAGAAGGCGGCCCAGCGGGCGTTGGAGGCGAACCATTTTTCCCCGTCCAGCACCCATCCGCCATCCACCTGCGTCGCGGCCATGCGCATGACCAGCGGGTCCGCCCCGCCCTGCGGCTCCGTCATGGAGAAGCAGGAGACGATCTCGTTCGCCAGCAGCGGCTCCAGATAGCGTTTCTTCTGCTCGGGCGTCCCGTAATGCGCCAATATCTCCGAATTGCCGGTGTCGGGCGCCTGCGCGCCGAAGACGATGGGGCCAAAGCGCGAGCGGCCGAATTTCTCGTTCATCAGCGCCAGCTTCAGCTGGCCATAGCCCTTGCCTCCGAGGTCCGGTCCCAGGTGGCAGGCCCACAGGCCGCGCGCCTTGACCTTCGCCTGCAGGGGCCGGACCAGCCGTTGAAATTCCGGATCGTGGATGTTCCACTGGCTGCCCAGCAGATGGTCGAGCGGTTCGACCTCTTCCCTGACGAAATGATCGATCCAGTCGAGTTCGGGTTGAAACCCGGGATCATTGGCGAAACTCCAGCTCATGGCAGCTCCTGGATGCGGCCGAGGGCCCGTTGAAAAAGATTGATCGAGGTTTCGTGCATCCAGCGCGCGACGCCCATGTCGGCCAGGCCGCCGCAGGCGCGGGCGTAGCTGCCCTCCTGCAATATGCCGAGCTTGAAGCAGGCGAGGACGACGAACCAGTTGTAATGCGTCATGTCGCGGCCGGTGAGGGCGGCATAGCGTTCCACCAGTTCGGCTTCGGTGGGAAATCCCAGCCACGGTTCGACGGGCAGGCAGCCCGGATGGGAGCCGTCGGGGTCGGTCCAGGTGGCGAGCAGGCAGCCAAGGTCGATCAGCGGATCGCCGATCGTCGCCAGTTCCCAGTCGACGATAGCCAGCAGCGCCGCGCCGTCATGGGAAAAGAGGAGGTTGCCGACGTGGAAGTCGCCGTGGACGACGGCCGGCCTGAAGTCCCGCGGAAGATGGGCGTCCAGCCAGGCGGCGAGGCGTTCGGCAGCGGCAAGATCCCTGCGTCCGTCCCAGCCCGCATATTGATCGTAGCTGTCGAGCTGGCGCAGCCAGCGCGATGCCTGCCGCTCCAGGAAACCTTCCGGCCGGCCGAAGCCGTCAAGCCCGACGGCGGCGGGATCGACCGCCTGGAGCCTGGCAAGGGCGTCGACGATCTCCAGCCCCATGGCATGCTGCACGTCGGCGTCGCCGGCATGAAGATCGGGCATGCCCCGCGTCGCGGCGAAGCCGTCGACCGCCTCCATCAGGTAGAAGGCGGAACCGAGCGGCTCGCGATCCAGGCATGCGGCGACCAGCCGGGCATGGGGCACATCCGTGTCGGCAAGGGCGCCGAGCACGCGGATTTCCCGCTGGATCGTCTTGTCGCCGTCCAGATAGGGGTTGGGCGGAGGCCGCCGCAGGACATAGGAGCGGCCGTCCCGCACGAAGCGAAGCAGGATGTTCTGGGTGCCGCCCTGGAGCGCGACGGGATGCTGCAACGGCCCCCGGCCCAGGCCCTGCCCGTCCATCCACGACCTCAGCCGGTCGACCGGGACCAGGCGTTCCTGATTCCCGGCCCAATCCCCGGCCCAATCCTCGGCTGCGCCTGGCGGCGGCGTTTCGGACGGGAATCTCACCGCTTGCACATCCTCTCCTGCCTTTTCGGCCGCACCTTGGGTCCGCGCCGAGCCTTGGCGGCTCCGGCGGCTGGAATGGAGCGTAGGAGAGAGCCGCCAGCCAGTCCAATACGGAATTCTTGTGCTGGTGATAGGCAAGGCCTATCAACGTCCCCAGGCAGGCGGTGAAGAAGCCCATGGATCTGGATGCACGACCATATCGCTATTTTGTCACGGTGGCGGAGAAGCTGTCCTTCCGGCGCGCCGCCGAAGCGCATAACATCTCCCAGCCCGCCTTGTCCGCGCAGATCAGGGAACTGGAGCGCCGACTTGGCTTCCCGCTGTTCACGCGCACCCGGCACAATGTGGAATTGACGGCGCAGGGAACGCTGTTTTTGGACAATGCCCGGCGCATCATCCTGGAAACCGCCCTGATCGGCCGCGCGGCAGAGGAAATCCGCCGCGACTGGCTGCGCGTCGGGATCGCGCACCACATGGCGGGGATTCCCGAACGGAATGCCCTGGTCGACCGCTTCCTCGCGGCGCGGCCGGACAACAGGCTGCGCATCCATGGCCGGGCGCCGGCCCAGCTCTATCAGGAACTGGCGGACGGCATGATCGAGGTGGCGATCAACCTGGAAGTAGGGGGATCGGGCGCATCGCGTTCCGCCGTGGAAACCGGGATGGCGGACGAATTTCCCCGCATCGTGCTGGGCAGGCGGCCCGTGGCGCTGGCCGTCCCGCCCGGCCATGCCCTCCATGGCGTCGACGCGGTCGCCCTGTCGCAGCTTGACGGATGCCGGATCGGATCGCTCAGCCGCGCCCATGGCGTCCGCCTGTCGGAGGTGATCGCCAGGGGGCTTCGCCAGGCCGGGGCCGAGCTTGTGAACCTGCCCGAAGGCGATGCGCCCGCGCTGATCCGCTATGCCCCGATCTTCGGCATCCCGGTCATATCGCTGGGATGGTTCGCCATGCCGGAGGAAAGGGAGGGCGGGCGATTGAAGCAGGTCGCGGTCGAGGGGTTGGGCATCGAGACGGAACTGGTCGCCATCCGCAGCCGTCGGCCGGCCCGCGCCGCCGTCGATCGTTTCTGGGATCTCATGAAGGAAGGCGCGGGCGATGCGGCCGGGGCGCTGCCTCAGGCGGGCGTCACGCCGGTTCGACCGTCAGGACCGAACCCTCCGCGCCCGTCACCCTGACCCTGGCGCCCATCGGCGCGTCCGGGCCGCGGCAGGACCAGACGCCGTCCCCCACCTTCACACGGCCCCGGCCATTGTCGATCGGCTCGACCACGGTGACGACCTCTCCCACCAGCCGGGCGGCGCGGTCATTGAGCAGCGGGTCTTGCGAATCCACCGGATTGGCCGTGTACCAGCGCCGCCCGCCCCAGACCGACAGGAGGCAGAGGCCCGCGAACAGCAGCAGTTGCAGCGGCACGGAAATCGGGAAGGCAAGCGCGACAAGGCCCGTCACCGCGGCCGCCAGCGCGACCCAGATCAGGAACACGCCCGGTATCACCACCTCGCCCATGGCGAGCAGCGCGGCGAAGACCAGCCAGCCCCAATGATCGTCCAGCATGGCGAGCCAGCCGGTCATGCCCGCGTCCATCACGCCGGCCCCTGTCCGAACGGGCCGCGGCGGGTCGGCGCGGCGGGCGGCGTGGGAGGCGCGCCTTCGCCCAAGGCCTCCTTCGCCAGCGCGCCGATGCCGCCCAGCGTGCCGATCAACTGGGTCGCCTCGACCGGGAAGAGGATCGTCTTGGCGTTGGGGGAGGTGGCGAACTGGCTCACCGCCTCGACATATTTCTGGGCGATGAAATAATTGATCGCCTGCGCATTGCCGCTGGCGATGGCTTCGGAGACCATCTGCGTCGCCTTGGCCTCCGCCTCCGCTTCGCGCTCGCGGGCTTCGGCGTCGCGGAAGGCGGCTTCGCGGCGGCCTTCGGCTTCCAGTATCTGGCTCTGCTTCTGCCCTTCCGCCTTCAGGATTTCCGATGCGCGCAGGCCCTCCGACTCCAGGATCAGGGCGCGCTTCTCGCGCTCCGCCTTCATCTGGCGGCCCATGGCGTTGACGATGTCGGCGGGCGGGCGGATGTCCTTCAGCTCCACGCGGGTGATCTTGATGCCCCAGGCGTTGGTGGCGTGATCGACCACGGAGAGCAGGCGGGCGTTGATCTCGTCGCGCTTCGACAGCGTCTCGTCCAGGTCCATCGACCCCATCACCGTGCGCAGGTTGGTGGTGGCGAGCTGCATGATCGCGACATAGAGTTCCGACACTTCATAGGCCGCCTTGGCCGCGTCCAGCACCTGGAAGAAGACCACGCCGTCGACCGACACCATGGCGTTGTCCTTGGTGATGATCTCCTGCCCCGGAATGTCGACCACCTGCTCCATCATGTTGATCTTGCGCCCGACGGCGTAGAAGAAGGCGGGGTAGAAGTTGAGGCCGGGGCGCGCCACTTCGGTGAAGCGGCCGAAGCGTTCGATGGTATATTGATAGCCCTGGCGCACGACCTTGACGCTCACCGCCAGGTAGAACAGCACCAGTAATGTCACCGTCAGCGCGAATGTCGTCAGCATGCCTGCACTCCCCCAGAAATCCGCTTGGACTATGACGCGAAATCATCAATGGGGAAAGGCAAAGGAGTATCGTCATGTTGTTGCGCCACGCCCGATCGCTGCTGTTCCTGCCCGCGTCCAACCCCCGCGCCATCGCCAAGGCGCGGACGCTGCCCTGCGACATGGTGATATTGGACCTGGAGGATGCGGTGCCCGACGACCGCAAGGAGGACGCGCTGGGGAACGCCGTCGCGGCGGTGGCGGAGGGTTTCGGCGGACGGCTCTGCGCGGTGCGCATCAATGTGGAGGGCGCGCCGACGCACGGGCGGGAGATGGTGGCGCTGAAAGGCTCCGCCGCCGATTATGTGGTGCTGCCCAAGGTGGAGAATGCCCGCCAGGTGAAGGACGTGTTCAGCGTCTGCCAGAAGCCGGTGATCGCGATGATCGAGAGCGCGGCGGGCGTGCTGGCGGTGCAGGCGATTGCATCGGCGGAGGGCTGCGCGGGGTTGTTCATGGGGAATAACGACCTGCGGCAGGATCTGGGGATACCGCCCTCGGCCGGGCGGGAAGGGCTGGCCCTGTCCCTGCAGTCCGTCATGCTGGCGGCGCGGGCGGCGGGCATCGCCGCGTTCGACGGCGTGTTCAACCGGCTGGACGACGAGGCCGGCTTCGAAAGCGAATGCGCGGCGGGGCATGCGCTGGGCTTCGACGGCAAGACGCTGATCCACCCTAGTCAGGTGCCGGTCGCCAATCAGGTGTTCGGTCCGGACCCACAGGCGGTTGCCGATGCGCGGCGGCTGATCGAGGCGGCGACAGGCGGGGCCGAGCGGTTCGAGGGACGGATGATCGAGAGCATGCATGTCGAGGAAGCGAGGGCGCTGATCGCCAGGGCTGACGCGGTGTCGGGTTAGGCCGTGTCGACAAACCTGGAGTGGGGGAAATGGCCAATCGCTGACATCAGTTTTCCGTCACCCCGGACTTGATCCGGGGTCCCGCTTTCTTGTCTGAGCGCCCGCCTCGTCCAAGGCAGCGGGACCCCGGATCAAGTCCGGGGTGACGAATAGGGGGAGGGGTAACGAATAGGAGAATGGCCGCTCCCCACCCAAATCAGCCATTCGGCGCGTTCTGAACTTGTCCGCGTCGTTTCACTTCGCCGGCTTGCGGAAGCGCAGCGTCATCCGGTCGCTTTCCCCTATGGCGAGGTATTTCGCCTTGTCGACCTCTCCATGGCGCAGCGTCGGGGGTAGCGTCCAGACGCCCTTTTCCCAGTCGGCGCTGTCCTTGGGATTGGCGTTGATCTCCGACGATCCGGCATATTCAAAGCCGGCCGCTTCGGCGAGGCGGCGGACGGTCGAGACCTTGAGGTAGCCGCTGGTCTTCTCCCGCGCCGTGTCGCGCCCTTCGGGCAGACGGTGGTCGACGATGCCCAGCGTGCCGCCCGGCTTCAGCAGGTCGTAAAAGGCCTTGAACGTCGCCGCTTCCGTCCCGCCCATCACCATATTGTGGACATTGCGGAAGGTCAGCAGCGTGTCGACGCTGCCCGCCGGAATGAGGCCGGTCTGGTCCGGGAAGGGGACGACCTTCACCTTGCCGTAGACGTCCGGCTTTGCCGCGAGGAACGCCTTGTAGCCGTCCAGCGAGCGGCCGGTGGGCTGGAGCGCGTAGAAGGTGCCCTTTTCATGCAGCAGCGGCGCCAATATTTCCGTGTACCAGCCGCCGCTGGGTGCATATTCGACGACGGTCTGGTTCGGCTGCACCCCGAAGAAGGCGAGCGTTTCGGCCGGATGGCGATAGGCGTCGCGGGCGACATTGGCGGGGGTGCGGCTGGGCGCGGCGATGGCGGCGGCGATCGGATCGGCCGCCTGGTGATGGTGCGCATGCTGGGCAGCGAGGGGAAGCAGCGGCAGGGACAGGCCGGTCAGCAGCAGGGCGGCGCGGGCTAAGCGGTTCATTGGCATTCCTCTTTTCCTGGGGGATGTCCGATGTGCCCGCGATGCAGGCCGCGCGCAAGCGTGCCGGCGGGAAAATCCGTCCGCCGGCAACAGATTGTTACGGAATGCGCTTTGCGGGCCGGTGCCTACAGGCAGGCTTCCAGGAAAGGCTGGTCGAAGCCGAACTGGCGCGCCTTGTCCAGCGTATAGGGACGCAGGCCCATGGAGCGATATTCCCCGATGATCTTCCCGCTGTCGTCCTCGTCATGATATTCGAACTTGAACAGTTCCTGGGTGACGATGACGTCGCCTTCCATGCCGATCACCTCGGTCACGTTGGTGACGCGGCGCGAACCGTCGCGCAGGCGCTTCACCTGCACGATCAGGTCGACCGAGTCGGCGATCTGCTTGGAAATGGCTTCCTTGGGAATCTTGATGTCGCCCATCAGGATCATGTTTTCCATACGGCCCAGGCACTCGCGGGGCGAGTTGCTGTGCAGCGTGCACATGGAACCGTCATGGCCGGTGTTCATCGCGGCGAGCAGGTCGAAACACTCCGCGCCGCGGATTTCGCCCAGGATGATGCGGTCGGGACGCATGCGCAGGGCGTTCTTGACGAGGTCGCCGATGGTGATCGCGCCCTGGCCCTCCAGGTTCGGCGGGCGGGTTTCCAGCGGCAGCCAGTGCGGCTGTTGCAGGCGAAGCTCCGCCGCGTCCTCGATGGTCAGCACGCGCTCGCCGGGGTCAATCATCTTGGAGAGGGCATTGAGCATGGTCGTCTTGCCCGAACCCGTACCCCCCGAAATCACGATGTTGAAGCGGCATGCGCCGGCGATCTTCAGCGCCGTGCACATCTTCTGGCTCATCGCGCCCCATTGGGCGAGCATGTCGAGCGTGATCGGCTTGGCGGAGAATTTACGGATGGAGATGGCGGTCCCGCGCAGGGACAGCGGCGGCACGATGACGTTGACGCGGCTGCCGTCGGGCAGGCGGGCGTCGGCCAGCGGCGTGGTCTGGTCGACGCGGCGGCCGACCTTGTTCACGATGCGCTGGGCGATCTGGAACAGATGCTCCTCGTCGCGGAACTTGATCGGCGCGATCTGGAGCTTGCCCTTCTTTTCGATATAGGTCTGTTCCGGGCCGTTGACCATGATGTCGCTGACGTCGGGATCGGCCAGCAACTCCTCCAACGGGCCGAGGCCCAGCAGCTCGTCCACCAGCACCTTTTCCAGCGCGAACTGTTCGCGGCGGTTGAGGGTCAGCTTCAGTTCCGCCAGCACCTCCATGATGATGGGCCGGAATTCCTCGGCCAGTTCATCCTTGGTCAGCGTGGCGGCGGCTTCGGGATCGACGCGCTCCAGCAGGCGGGGGAGCACCTGCTCCTTGATCTTGTGGACGGAGGCTTCGAAACCCTGCGGCCCGGCATCCGCGGCATGTTCGGCATTGGCGCGATCCGACAGGCGCTGCATCGCGTCGGCGTTGCGCTGCATCTGGCTGGTGGGGGCGGAGAGCGGGTCGAGCGGCGCTTCCGGAGGCAGGGCCGTCATGTCCAGGGGGGGAAATTGATCGCCGCCCTTGGCCTCTTCCCTGGGCGCGCCGCCTTGCATGGGGCGAGCAAGGCCGAAGCCGGGCTTTATGCCCGAAGGTCCATTTTTACGTCCGAACGCGCTCATGATTCTCCGCCGAAATGATGTGCATCAGCCATGCCTGTTAAAGGTGAATAGCGCGGAAACTTTGATAAATGGCTAATGCGGCGGGGATGGCGGGGCCGTGGCGACGCCTGGTTCGGCTTCGCATGATCAGCGCGGAATCGAAGCGGATTTATTTCGTTCTGATGGAGCCGCTGATCCCAAAAAGGCCGCGTTCCGATGAGGAGCGCGGCCTTTTTGGGATCAGCGGGGCGGTCGGGCTGTCGATCGGCCTGTCAGCCGGCATGCTCCGCAAGGACGGTGAGGCCCTTTTCGTTGACTTCGGCAAAGCCGCCGCGGACCGGGATCACCTCCGGCGCGGCGCCGGCGCTGGCGAAAACCTGGATCGCGCCGTCGCGGACGGTCGACATGAAGGGCGCGTGGCCCTCCAGCACGCCGAAGTCGCCATCGGTGCCGGGGACGACCACCTGATAGACCTCTTCCGAGCGGACGAGCTTTTCCGGGGTCACGAGTTCGAAATGCAGTGCCATCTTTGACTCTCCCCCCTCCCGCAAGCGGGAGGGGCAGGGGGTGGGTGCGATTGCGCAAGCAATCGCCTGCAACGCTTTGGGATAGGTGGCTCCCCCGGATCAAGTCCGGGGTCGCTGCCCACCCCTGGCCCCTCCCGCTTGCGGGAGGGGAACAGGTCGCTCTACGCCGCTTCCGCAGCCAGCTTCTTCGCCTTTTCGATGGCTTCGTCGATGCCGCCGACCATGTAGAAGGCGTTTTCGGGCAGATGGTCATATTCGCCTTCGACCACGGCCCTGAACGACTTTACCGTGTCCTCGATCTGGACGAACTTGCCCGAAATGCCGGTGAAGACCTCCGCGACGTGGAAGGGCTGCGACAGGAACTTCTGGATCTTGCGGGCGCGGGCGACGGTCAGCTTGTCCTCTTCGCTGAGCTCGTCCATGCCCAGGATCGCGATGATGTCCTGCAGCGACTTGTACTTCTGGAGGATCGCCTGGACCGCGCGGGCGGTTTCATAATGTTCCTGGCCGACGACGCGGGGTTCCAGAACGCGGCTGGTCGAGTCCAGCGGGTCGACCGCCGGATAGATGCCGAGTTCCGAAATGGCGCGGTTGAGAACGGTGGTGGCGTCCAAGTGCGCGAACGAGGTCGCGGGCGCCGGGTCGGTCAAGTCGTCCGCGGGGACGTAGACGGCCTGCACCGAGGTGATCGACCCCTTGTTGGTCGAGGTGATGCGCTCCTGAAGGGCGCCCATGTCGGTGGCGAGGGTCGGCTGATAGCCCACGGCCGAAGGAATACGGCCGAGCAGGGCCGACACTTCCGCGCCAGCCTGGGTGAAGCGGAAGATGTTGTCGACGAAGAACAGCACGTCCTGGCCTTCCTGGTCGCGGAAATATTCCGCGATGGTGAGGCCCGACAGGGCGACGCGCGCGCGGGCGCCCGGCGGCTCGTTCATCTGGCCGTAGACCAGCGCCACCTTGGAGCCTTCGGAGATTGCGTTGCCGTCGGCGTCCTTGGCGATGACGCCCGCGTCGAGGAATTCGTGATAGAGGTCGTTGCCCTCGCGGGTACGCTCACCGACGCCCGCGAAGACCGAGGTGCCGCCATGGCCCTTCGCGATGTTGTTGATCAGTTCCTGGATCAGCACGGTCTTGCCCACGCCCGCGCCGCCGAACAGGCCGATCTTGCCGCCCTTGGCGTAAGGGGCGAGAAGGTCGATGACCTTGATGCCGGTGACGAGGATGCTGGCGTCGGTCGACTGGTCGACGAATTCCGGCGCCTTGGCATGGATCGGGGCGGAAAGGGTGGTTTCCACCGGGCCGCGCTCGTCGATCGGTTCGCCGACGACGTTCAGGATGCGGCCGAGCGTGGCCGGGCCGACGGGAACGCTGATCTGCGCGCCGGTGTCGGTGACTTCCTGACCGCGGGTCAGGCCGTCGGTCGAGTCCATCGCGATGGTGCGGACGGTGTTCTCGCCCAGATGCTGGGCGACTTCCAGCACGAGGCGCTGGCCGTTGTTGCTGGTTTCCAGAGCGGAGAGAATCGCGGGGAGCGCATCCGGGAAGGTCACGTCGACGACGGCGCCGATGACCTGCGAAATGCGGCCTACATTGTTGGTGGTTGCCATGACTGCTTCCTTGCGTGCGTGATCTTTAAAGGGCTTCTGCGCCCGAGATGATTTCGACCAGTTCGGTGGTGATCGCGGCCTGGCGGCTGCGGTTATACTGGATGGTCAGCTTGTTGATGAGGTCGCCTGCGTTGCGGGTCGCATTGTCCATGGCGGTCATCGACGCGCCCTGTTCGGATGCGTTGTTTTCCAGCAGCGCCTTGAAGATCTGCACCGTGACGTTGCGCGGCAGCAGGTCGTCCAGGATGGCTTCCTCGCTCGGTTCATATTCCACCGTCGCGCCGATGGCGTCGCGGTCGGCGTCGGCCGGGATCTTGACGGGGATGATCTGCTGTTCGGTCGGGATCTGGGCGAGGGCCGACTTGAACTGCGAGAAGAAGAGGTGCGCGACGTCGAACTTGCCGTTCAGATACATGTCGGTCAGTTCGCGGGCGATCTCCTCGGCCTGGGCATAGCCCGGTTCCTTGACGCCGGTGGTGTCGAACTGGGCGACGATCATGCCGGGGAAGGTGCGGTTGATGACCGGGCGGCCCTTGCGGCCGATGAGGTAGAAGCGCACGGTTTTGCCCTGCGCGATCAGTTCGTCGGCCCTGGCGCGGGCGGCCTTGACGATGTTGGCGTTGAACGCGCCGGCAAGGCCGCGGTCGGAATTGGCGACGACCAGCAGATGAACCTCGTCCTTGCCGGTCCCGGCCAGCAGCGGGGACGCGCCTTCGCCCGAACCGCCCGCGATCTTCGACGCCAGGCTGGCGACGACCGCTTCCAGGCGGCTGGAATAGGGGCGGGCGGCTTCGGCGGCGGCCTGCGCCTTGCGCAGCTTCGCGGCGGCGACCATCTGCTTCGCCTTGGTGATCTTCTGGGTCGATTTCACCGACCCGATGCGCAGCTTCAGTTCCTTGAGGCTAGCCATAGTTCAAACATTCCGAGCAAGGGCCAGACGGCCCGCGAGACCAAAGAAACCGACGCCCATGGCGCCTTCGAACCAGCGCATCGCGCTGCTCTGCCCGACCTTGCGTCCCGCCTTGGTGGCGAGGATGGCGAGAAGGGCGCACCAGAGGAAGCCCAGCGCATAGACGATGGCGATCAGCAGCATGCCCTGCCACGGCGCGTCCGGGCCGGTGCCGACGAACTGCGGCAGCGCGGCGAGGAAGAAGATCGCGACCTTCGGGTTCAGCACGGTGCTGACGAAACCCTGCATGAAGGGCGATCCGCCGATGCGCATCCGGGGGGCTTCCGAAGCCGGGGCGGGCTTGAGCGCGCTGCGAACCATCTGCAGGCCGAGCCAGGCGAGATAGATCGCGCCCGCGACCTTCACCGCCATGAACAGGCCCGGCACCGCGTTCAGCACGCTGAGGAAGCCGAAGCCGCACAGCGCCATGTAGAACAGCCCGCCAAGCTGGATGCCGCCGATGGCCGCCATCCCCGCCCTCAGCCCACGGCGCGCGGCGTGGCCGGCCACCAGCATGGTGTCCGGTCCCGGCAGCAGCACCAGACCGATCGACATCACGGTCCAGGCGAGGAGGGAATGGGCGGTGAGCATTATCGCGGCTTCATTCTTCCTTTTCTCGTCATGCCAGCGGAAGCTGGCATCTCTTGCCTCCAGGGTCGTCCTATCCGGCCTGAGATCCCAGCTTTCGCTGGGATGACGGGGGTTGTGCGTTACGCGAAGGTCTTGCCGAAGCTGTCCAGCGCGGCCTTCAGCTTGCCTTTGGCGTCATCGCCCAGATCCTTGCTGTCGCGGATCGCGGCCAGCACGTCGGCATGGTCGTGGCGCAGATAGGCCAGCATCAGTTCCTCGTAGCGGGTCACGTCCTTGACCGGGATGTTGTCCAGATAGCCGTTGGTGCCCGCGAAGATCGACGCGGTCTGCTCCTCGAAGGGGAGGGGCGAGAACTGGGCCTGCTTCAGCAGTTCGGTGAGGCGCGCACCGCGATTCAGCAGCTTCTGGGTCGAGGCGTCGAGGTCCGAACCGAACTGGGCGAAGGCCGCCATTTCGCGATACTGCGCCAGTTCCAGCTTGATCGAGCCGGACACCTTCTTCATCGCCTTGGTCTGCGCGGCGGAACCGACGCGCGACACCGACAGGCCGACGTTGATGGCCGGACGGATGCCCTGGTAGAAGAGGTTGGTTTCCAGGAAGATCTGGCCGTCGGTGATCGAGATCACGTTGGTCGGAATATAGGCCGACACGTCGCCCGCCTGCGTCTCGATGATCGGCAGCGCGGTCAGCGAGCCGGCGCCGTTGGCGTCGTTCATCTTCGCGGCGCGTTCCAGCAGGCGGCTGTGCAGGTAGAAGACGTCGCCCGGATAGGCTTCGCGGCCCGGAGGACGGCGCAGCAGCAGCGACATCTGGCGATAGGCGACGGCCTGCTTGGAAAGGTCGTCATAGACGATCACGGCGTGCATGCCGTTGTCGCGGAAGAATTCGCCCATGGTGACGCCCGTGTAGGGGGCGAGATACTGGAGCGGAGCGGGCTCCGAAGCGGTCGCGGCGACGACGATCGAATATTCCATCGCGCCATTTTCTTCGAGCTGCTTGACGATCTGCGCGACGGTCGAGCGCTTCTGGCCGACGGCGACGTAGATGCAGTAGAGCTTCTTGCTCTCGTCGTCGCCCGCGTTGATGCCCTTCTGGTTGATGAAGGTGTCGATGGCGACGGCGGTCTTGCCGGTCTGGCGGTCGCCGATGATCAGCTCGCGCTGGCCGCGGCCGACGGGGACCAGGGCGTCGATGGCCTTGAGGCCGGTCTGCACGGGTTCGTGCACCGACTTGCGGGGGATGATGCCCGGCGCCTTGACTTCGACGCGCTTGCGCTCGGTGTACTGGATCGGGCCCTTGCCGTCGATCGGGTTGCCCAGGCCGTCGACCACGCGGCCCAGCAGGCCCTTGCCGACCGGAACGTCGACGATGGTGCCGGTGCGCTTGACGGTGTCGCCTTCCTTGATCTCGGCGTCGGAGCCGAAGATCACGACGCCGACATTGTCGGCTTCCAGGTTGAGCGCCATGCCCTGCACGCCATTGGCGAACTCGACCATTTCGCCCGCCTGGACGTTGTCGAGGCCATGGACGCGGGCGATGCCGTCACCCACGGTCAGCACGGAACCGACTTCGCTCACCTGCGCTTCGGTGCCGAAATTGGCGATCTGGTCCTTGATGACCTTCGAGATTTCTGCGGCGTTGATATCCATGTTCAGCCTTTCAGCCTTTCATCGCGTGGGCGAGACTATTCAAACGGGTGCGGATGGAGGAATCGATCATCTGGCTGCCGATCTTGACGACCAGCCCGCCCAGGATCGCGGGATCGACCCTGGCGTCGAGCGCGACCTCGCGGCCGACGCGGGCGCGAAGGCCCTGTTGCAGGGCGCTGACCTGTCCGGCGTCGAGCGGATGGGCGCTCGTCACTTCTGCGCGGACCTCCCCCTTGTGATTCGACAGCAGCGTTTCATAGGCGCGGATGATCGCGGGCAATTGCGAGAGGCGGCGGTTCTGAGCCAGCACGCCCAGGAAATTCGTGGTCAGCGGATCGAGACCCATGGCGGATGCGACGGCGGCGATCGTCTTGCCTGCTGTATCGCGGCTGAGGACGGGGCTGTTCACCAGCCCCTTGAAGTCCGCCGATTCGGCCAGTGCCGCCTTGAGCGCAGCAAGGCTCGCCGCGACGGTGTCGAGCGTCTTGCCGTCGCGGGCCAGATCGAACAGCGCCACCGCATAGCGGCCGCTGAGGCTGGCCTGAATACCGCCGGTCGTCTCCACGCGCTTACCGTCCTCCACTTGATACCCGGCCCTGATCCGCCGGTCATGCAAAAAGGGGGCGCGGTTCTGTTCGTCCCGGTCCCCTGTTGGGGGGCCGGTTAGCAGTGGGATTGTGACTATGCAAGCCATGGAACGCGATTCGACCGTCAGTATGAAATCATCGCGATTTGACGGGGTTTCCATATGCGCCGAATCGCGGATCGGCGGCCCCCGCCTTCACCCTTCGCCCGGCGTCAGCCGACCCTTTTGGCAATGGTAGACGATCCGTTCGTTGGGCTGGGCCGGGAGCAAGGCGGAAAGATCGTTCCGCAAGGCGGCGATTTTCGCGAGCAGGGCGGAATCGCCCCCGCATCCCTTGATGGCGCCGCCGCCAAGCGCGCGGGCCTTGGCCATGGTGTCGATGTCGGGCAGCCAGCGCTGGACCCGGAGCGTGCCGGTCGCGGGGTCGAAGCGGCTGACGGTCACGTAATTATGATCGTCGGGAACCGCGGCCCGCTGCCAGCCGGTGCCGGAGGAGACATATTGGGTGTCGCCGTCGACGCAGCCGCCCTCCGCCCAGTGGAAGGCTATGTCGTTGGGCTGGGATATGGTGAGGCGGCTGCGGTTCATGTCCACCCGGCAGACATTGTCGCCCGCCCAGGCATAGGCGCTGTTGCCCGTGACGCTCACGTCCTCCGGCAACTTGATCCGTTCCTCTATGCTGGAGAAGCTGGGCTTGAGGAAGAACAGTCCGATCGCCGCGAACAGCAGGACGCCGCCGCCCGCCAGCCACCAGGTCGCGCGCCTTTCCCGGCCCTGGCTGTAGAGCAGGCCGCCCGCGCCCAAGCCAAGCACCGCCAGCGCCAGCAGCACGGCCGCGCCCGCCATCGCGTTCTCCCGGGCGGAGATGACGTCGCGTTCGGCTGTGTCGCGGGCCTTGTCCAGCGCAGCTTCGCGGGCGTCGGCGCGGGCGCGCTCCGACTGTTCGCTGCGCGCCTCCTCCCGCTGGGTGAGGGCGGCTTCGGCGGCGTCCGCCTCCGCCATGGAGCGGCAGGGGACGATGGTGTGCAGCGAGGAAACCCCCGCCTGCCGCAGGAAGGAGGCGACCTCCCGCCAGGACACGGCGAATCCGAATTCCGCGTCATTGCCGTCGGAGACCGACCCGAAGCTGTTGACACCCAGCACCCGGCCGCAATCGTCCACCAGCGGCCCGCCGCTGTTTCCCGCCGCCAGCGGCGCGGTGTGCAGCACCGTGTCGAAATTCCGGCTGGCCCGGCCGGAGGAGACATTGCCGCTGGTCTTCACCGTGCCGAGCGGTTCCACCAACTGCTTGAGGCCAAGGCCCTGCGCGCGGTCCACCGTGCCGGGATAGCCGATGGCGGTCACATGCTGCCCGTCGCTCACCGCCCCGGCATAGAAGGTGCTGACGGGCAGCCGGCCTTCCTCCAACTGGATCAGCGCCAGGTCGTTGCCGGGCGAGAAGGCGATGATCCGGCCGCCATAGGTCCTGGTCCCCTCCGAAGGGATGACGCCGATGACGAGATCCTTCTCCTCCCGCGTCAGTTCGACCACATGGGCGTTGGTGACGATCTTGTCCGGCGCGACCGCGAAGCCGCTGCCATGGCCGACGAAATAGGCTTCGGAGCCGTTGGTCGCGACCAGCACGATGCGGACGACGCCGCGCGCGGCGGCGGCGATGTCCTGCTGTTCGGCGCGCGCGCCCGTCGGTCCGGCAAGAGCCAGGAGGGCGGCCAGCAGAGGGGCGAGGCGACGGAACAGTGCGACCATGATTGGCGGCATTCATATGCGATGGTGGGATTGAGGCAATGCGCAAAAAGCGCGAAACCGCTTTTTGACCGCAAGCGGCGGGAAGCCTGGTGCGTCGGGTGCGGCTATCGCCTATTCATGAGCGAGATGAGACAGATCGACGCACCGATGCAGGCGATGCCCGACGCCGATGTCTGCTGGAATGCCTTTCTGAGGCGCGACCGCGGCTTTGACGGGCGGTTCGTGGGGGCTGTGCTGACCACCGGCATCTATTGCAAGCCCAGTTGCGCGGCGCGGCATCCCCGGCGGGAGAATATGATCTTCCTGGCCGATCCGGAGGCGGCGCGGGCGGCGGGTTTCCGCGCCTGCCTGCGCTGCCGCCCCGACGAGGTGGGGCGCGACCGGCTGGCGGTGGAGGCGGCCGTCGCCTTCATCGCCGCCGCGCCGACGCCGCCCTCGCTGGAGGAGGTGGCGGCGCATGCGGGCTATGCGCCGCATCATTTCCACCGCCTGTTCAAGCGGGAGACGGGGATGACGCCCGCCGCCTATGCCCGGTCGCTGCGCGCCGAGCGGCTGAAAAGCGCGCTGGAGGAGGGCGGCAGCGTCACTGGCGCGATCTATGAGGCGGGCTATAACGCGCCCAGCCGCGCCTATGCCGATGCGGAGCGGCATCTGGGCATGACGCCCAGCGCCTGGAAGGACGGTGGACGGGGCGCGGCGATTCGCCATGCGGTGGTGCCGACCGGCCTGGGTCCGGTGCTGGTGGCTGGCACGGCGCGGGGGCTGTGCCGGATCAGCTTCGACGAGGGGGAGGCGGATTTGCGCCGGCGCTTCCCGAAGGCGGAGATATTGCCGGCCGATGAGGGGCTGGCGGCGCTGGCGGCGCAGGTCGCGCGGCTGATCGACGATCCGGCGGCACCGCCCGACTTGCCGATGGACGTCAGCGGAACCGCCTTCCAGCAGGCGGTGTGGGCCGCGTTGCGCGCCATCCCGCCGGGCGAGACCCGGACCTATGGCGAAATCGCGGCGGCGATCGGCAGGCCCGGCGCGGTGCGGGCGGCCGGGACGGCCTGCGGCGACAATAATCTTGCCGTGCTGATCCCCTGCCACCGGGTCTTGCGCA
Organism: Sphingobium sp. TA15; assembly: GCF_037101235.1. Taxonomy (NCBI): domain Bacteria; kingdom Pseudomonadati; phylum Pseudomonadota; class Alphaproteobacteria; order Sphingomonadales; family Sphingobiaceae; genus Sphingobium; species Sphingobium sp. TA15. The sequence continues at coordinate 1,974,821 of NZ_AP025355.1, read as the reverse complement.
GCGACGGCAGCCTGGGCGGCTATGCCTATGGGACGCAACGCAAGCGGGCCTTGCTGGAGCGGGAAAGGCCCCTCGGCCGCGCCTTGATCACATGAAGCTGTAGGGATCGACGTCGACCGCGACCCGCGTTCCGGATTTCCAGGTGAGATTGCCCAGCCATTCGCTTATGGCCCGCTGCACGTCGACCTGCCGGGCGGCGTGGATCAGCAGGCGATGGCGATGCCGACCGCGCAGCACCGACAGCGGGGCGGGGGCGGGTCCGTAAACGCGCATCCCGTCGATCGAGGGGGCGGATTTGCCGATCAGCCGGGCGACCTCGGCGGCTTCGTCGGCATCCTCGCTGGACACGATGATCGCGGCGAAGCGGCCGAAGGGCGGGACGTTGGCGCGGCGGCGATTTTCCGTCTCCACTTCGTAGAAACGCTCCGAATCGCCCGCGATCAGGGCCTGGATCACCTCCGCCTCCGGCATGCGGGTCTGGATGAAGACGCGGCCGGGCTTCTGCCCTCGCCCGGCGCGGCCCGCCACCTGCACGATCTGCTGGAAGGTGCGTTCCGACGCGCGCAGGTCGCCGCCCTCCAGCCCCAGATCGGCGTCGATCACCCCCACCAGCGTCAGGTTGGGGAAATGATAGCCCTTGGTGACGAGCTGGGTGCCGATGATGATGTCGACCGCGCCCGCCTCCACCGACTTCACGAATTCGGCGACCTTGGCGGGGGACCAGAGCGTGTCGGAGGTGACGATGGCGGTGCGCGCCTGCGGCCAGAGCGCCTTCACCTCGTCCGCGATCCGCTCCACGCCGGGGCCGCAGGCGACCAGGCTGTCCTCCTCCTTGCATTCGGGGCAGAAGCGGGGGGCGGGGACGACATGGCCGCAATGATGGCAGGCGAGGCGGTGGGTCAGCCGATGCTCGACCATCCAGGCGGTGCAATTGGGGCATTGGAAACGATAGCCGCAATGGCGGCACAGCGTCAGCGGCGCATAGCCCCGGCGGTTGAGGAAGAGCAGGCTCTGCTCGCCCTTTCCCATGGTCTCGTCGATGGCGCGGACCAGCGGGGGGGCGATCCAGCGGCCGCGTTCCGGCGGGTCGGTCAGCAGGTTGATGCCCTTGATCTCCGGCATTGTCGCGCCGCCGAAGCGGGAGGGGAGCTTGATCTCCTTGTAACGGCCCAGTTCCACCTGATGCCGCGTCTCTATGGCGGGGGTGGCGGAGGCGAGGATGATGGGGAATTTCTCGATCAGGCCGCGCATCACCGCCACGTCGCGGGCGTGATAATGGACCCCGTCCTCCTGCTTGAAGCTGGCCTCATGCGCTTCGTCGACCACGATCAGGCCCAGATTGGGATAGGGCAGGAACAGGGCGGAGCGGGCGCCGACCACCACCGACGCCTCGCCCGCCGCGATGGCCCGCCAGGCGCGCCGCCGCTCGCTCTGGCGCAGGCCGCTGTGCCAGTTGACCGGCACCGTGCCGAAGCGCTTTTCGAAACGCTCCAGAAACGGTTCGGTCAGCGCGATTTCAGGGAGCAGCACCAGCACCTGCCGTCCCTCCCGGACGGCGGCGGCTATCGCCTCGAAATAGACCTCCGTCTTGCCCGATCCGGTCACGCCGTCGAGCAGGAAGGGGGCGAAGGTCCGTTCCCTGACCGCCGCGATGAACTGGTCGGCGGCCGCGCCCTGCTTGTCGGATAATAGCGGCGGGGCATGGTCGGGATTCGGCATGGGGAAGGGCGTGTCGACACTGACCTCCACCGCCTCGAACGCGCCCGCCTTGACGAGGCCGCGGATCACCGCGTCGCTGACCCCGCCGATCAGCGCCAGTTCGCGGATCAGCCCCTGCCGTTCCCCGATGCGCTCCATGGCCTGCGCGCGCTGTTCGGTTATGCGGTCGGGAAGGTCGCCCGTGGCGCGATATTCGATGACCGTCCGCGCCCCCTCCAGCGCCGCCATGGAAGCCAGCGTCATGCGCAGCACGGCGGCGATGGGGGCGAGATAATAGTCCGCCGTCCATTCGATCAGGCGGCGCAGCGTTTCGGGCACTGGCGGCGCGTCGACCGGCCCCACGATGTTGCGCAGGCGGTTGTCGCCCACTGTCTCGATTTCGGGAAAGCTGTCCTCGTCCCACACCACGCCGACGATCTGGCGCGGACCCAGCGGCGCGACGACGATGCTGCCGGGCTGCACGCTCATCCCGTGCGACACGCGATAGTCCAGCGGCCCCAGGGCGGCGTTCAGCAGGATGACACGGGCGCGCGAACTCATGGCCCCTTCCCTAATGGCAGGGGCGGGCGAGGCAAGGCAGAAGCGTCAGATCCTCCAGCTCAATGTCAGCCAGGGGATGTGCGCCACCGCATCGGGGCGGCCATCGCGGAATGTCTGCTGCCGCATGTAGAGCAGTTGCGCGTCCAGCGCCTTGCCGATCGGATGGCGCAGGCCGATCTGGTTGCGCAGGACGGCAAGGCCCAGCCTGTCGCCGGGGCGGGCGCGGTTCAGGTGGAACATGAATTCTGCCGCCGCGATCAGCGTCCACCGCTTCGCCGCGTCGAGCGGCACCGAAGCCTGCGCCCGCTGCCGCAGCCGCCAGCTTGCCCCGTCGGCCGTATCGAAGAAGCGCTGCTCGATCCGGGTACGGCTCACCCAGACGCCTTTCGTCAGCGTCACCTGCTGGAACAGCCGCATCTCCTGTTCCGGCCCGGACCGGAAATAGGCTAGCCCGCCGCCGACCTGCACCGCCTTTGCAATGCGATGGTCGATCAGGACGCGCACCGTCTGCTGCTCGCCATTGGAGGAGGCCTTGCGGAAACGCTGGCTGAGGTCGAGCGACACGATGTCCGCATCGCTTGCCTGCACGACCAGCGATTCGGTCATCCAGAACTGGTTTTCCGGGTTGGCGGCAAGGGCGGGCGGGGCGGCCAGCAGGCCGACGGGGATCAGCGCGTCCGATATGTGGCGGGGACGCTGGCGGCGGAGCATGGATCGGTCCTTTGGAAAGGTGCCGCCGTCATAATGTCGCGCCGTGCGGCAGGTAAAGGGGCTGCGTCCGGCAATAATGGCTAATCCGTCAGGGAGCGGCTAAAGGGAAGGCGATTCGACCTTTCCTCCGCCGGAGCAGACCCCATGAAGTTCTTTGTCGACACCGCCGACACCAACGAAATCCGCGACCTTGCCGCCACCGGGCTGCTCGACGGCGTGACCACCAACCCCTCGCTGATCCACAAGTCGGGGCGCAAGTTCCTGGAAGTGGTGGAGGAAATCTGCGGCATCGTGGATGGCCCGGTCTCGGCGGAGGTCGTCGCGCTCGACCATGAGACGATGATGAAGGAAGCCGCCGTCCTGCGGAAGATCGCCGACAATGTCTGCATCAAGGTGCCGCTGACCATCGACGGCCTGAAGACCTGTAAGGCGCTGACGGGCGAGGGCGTGATGGTGAACGTCACCCTCTGCTTCTCCGCCAACCAGGCGTTGCTGGCGGCGAAGGCGGGCGCGACCTTCATCTCGCCCTTCGTCGGGCGGCATGACGACAATGGCTTCGACGGCATGAAGCTGATCGAGGACATCCGCCTGATCTACGACAATTATGCCTTCGCCACCGAAATATTGGTGGCCAGCGTCCGCCACCCGATCCATGTGCTGGAAAGCGCCAAGATCGGCGCCGACGTGATGACCGCGCCGCCCTCCGTCATCAAGGCGCTGTTCAACCATGTGCTGACCGAAAAGGGCATTGCCGGCTTCCTGGCGGATTGGGAAAAGACCGGGCAGTCGGTTCTGTAATTCCGGCATTGAACTGGGCTCCTGCCTGCGCAGGAGCGCGGTGGCATATCTTTTCCGTCGCAACTCCTGGCCGGGCGGTTCATTCTCTTCCCAAAGGAGAGAGCCGATGTTCGTCGCGGTCTATTGGTGGCGCGTCCACCCCGGCAAGGAGGATCAGTTCCGCAAGGCCTGGCGCCGGGGAACCGACCTGATCCGCGAGAAATATGGCAGCTACGGTTCGCGCCTGCACCGAGACGCCGACGGCCGCTTCGTGGGCTATGCCGAATGGCCGGACGAGGCGACCTGGCGCGCGGCGTTCGACCGGAAGATGGTCTATGACGACCCCGAAACCCGCGCCGCCTTCGTCGACGCCATCGCAGAAGTGCCGGCCGACGCCGATCCCATCTTCACCATGACGGTGACGGACGACCTGCTACTGCGCTCGGCGGGAGGGCCGGAGGAATGAGGATTTTCCATGATTGCCCTTTGCGAACGGCTGAGGGCGTCGATGCTGCCTCGGACGGGGACATTCCGTGATTTCGGGAATTGGCCAGTTGCGGTCATTAGTTTCCCGTCACCCCGGGCTTGACCCGGGGTCCCGCTTTCTTGTCTGAGTGCCGCGCCTCGTCCAAGACAGCGGGACCCCGGATCAAGTCCGGGGTGACGAATAGAGGGAGGGGTGACGAATAGGGGATTGGCGGCTTCCCACCCAGGTCACTCCGCATCAACGCCGTCTAATGTTCGTCCAGTTTCGCCAGAAGGTCGAGCATGTCGTCGGGAACCGCCCCGCCGCCTGCGCGGAAGGTCGAACGCAACGCATTGCCGATGCCCTCATAGGGCTGCGGCACGCCGATGTTCAGGACGCGGCGGATCGCGCCGTCCTGAACCCGGGCCGACCGGCTAAAGGGTTTTCGTTGCATTTCCATGGTGGAATAACTGCCCAGCCGCGCAAAAGTTTCTGGCGTTCGTCACGATGGCACGCAATATCGGCTCCATTATGGGAGATTCATGGTGACGGACCGTCTGGCGGTCGCGGCGAGGATCAGGGCGCATTCGCCCTTCCTGGCCCGGCAATGGGATCGCTTTCCGGATGTCGCCGATCTGGTCGGGAGCGGGGACTTCGAGGGCGCCTGGGCCGCCGCGCAGCGGGTGGCGGCGCCTGATGACGGCATCGCCCGGTCGCTGAGGCGCAGGCGCGGCGCGGTGGCGCTGGTGACGGCCGCCGCCGATCTGGCGGGCGCCTGGGGACTGGACCGGGTCACGCGCACCCTGTCGGACTTTGCCGACCAGGCCCTGGAGGAGGCGCTGGCCGCCGCCATGGCGGAGCGCTATCCAGATGCGGAGAAGCGCGGTTTCGTCGTGCTGGCGCTGGGCAAGCATGGCAGCCGGGAACTGAACTATTCATCGGACATCGACCCGATCCTGCTCTACGATCCCAGGACGCTGCCCCATGGCGAGCGGGAAGATCCGGCGGACGCGGCCGTGCGCATCGGCCGGCGGGTCAGCGAACTGCTGAATGCCCGCGACGGCGACGGCTATGTGTTCCGCGTCGACCTTCGCCTGCGCCCCTCTCCGGAGGCGACGCCGATCGCCCTGCCGGTGGAAGCGGCGATCGGCTACTATGAATCGACCGCGCTCGGCTGGGAGCAGGCGGCGTTCATCCGGGCGCGGCCGGCGGCGGGCGACCTGGCGCTCGGCGATTATTTCATGCAGGCGATCCGCCCCTTCGTCTGGCGGCGCAGCCTGGATTTCGGGGCCATCGACGCGATCACCGACATTTCGCGCCGCATCCGCGACCATTATTCGCAGGGGCAGGCCTTCGGGCCGGGATATGACCTCAAGCGCGGACGCGGCGGCATAAGGGAGGTCGAATTCTTCGCGCAGGTGCACCAGCTTATCCATGGCGGGCGCGATCCCTCGCTGCGGTCGGGCAATACGCGCGAGGCCTTGCGCGCCCTGGCGGCGGCGGGCGTGTTCGAAGCGGAGGTCGCCGCGAAGCTGGACGAAGCCTATGTCCTCTTCCGCACCGTCGAGCATCGATTGCAGATGGTGGAGGATCGCCAGACCCATGAACTGCCCAAGTCGGCCGAGGCGATGGACAATGTCGCGCGCCTGCACGGGCTGGAGCATGGCGGAGCGCTGCTCGACCTGCTGCGCCCGCATGTGCAGTGGGTGGGCGGCAATTACGACCGGCTGACCCCTGCGGCTCCCGGCGAATCGCTGTCGCTGGACGAGGATCGATTGAAGGCGCAGCTTGCCGAACTGGGCTTTGCCGATCCGGAAACGCCGCTGGCGCGGATAGCGCGCTGGCGTTCGGGCACGGTCCGGGCGCTGCGCAGCGGCGCGTCGCGGGAGGCGCTGGAGCAATTGCTGCCTGGGCTGATGCGCACGCTGGCGGCGGCGCCCGATCCGGCGCGGGCGCTCAACCGGCTGGACGACCTGATCGGGCGGCTGCCGAGCGCGATCAACTTCTTCAAGCTGCTGGCGGCGCGCCCCGGCCTTGTGGAACTGCTGGCCGAACTGCTGAGCCATGCGCCGACGCTGGCCGACGCGCTGGGGCGGCGGGCGGAGCTGCTCGACGGGCTGATCGACACCTCCGCCTTCGACCCGCCGCCGCCTGTCGGGATATTGGCCGCCCAGTTCGCGCGGCTGGAGGAGGGGGAGGATTATCAGGCGCTGCTGGACCGGGTGCGCCAGCGGGTGAACGACCGCCGCTTCGCCCTGGGCGCGCAGATCATCCGGGGCGGCGATCCGCTGGAGGCGGGTCGGGGCTATAGCCGCGTCGCCGAAGCCGCGATCGAGGCGCTCACGGCCGCTACCGTCGCGGAGTTCGAGCGCGCCCATGGAAAGGTGCCGGGCGGCGAGATGGTGATCCTGGCGCTGGGCAGGCTGGGCGGCGGGGTGCTGACCCATGCGTCCGACCTCGACCTCGTCTATCTCTTCACCGGCAGCTTCGAAACCGAATCTGATGGGGCGAAGCCGCTGGGCGCGACGCAATATTTCAACCGGCTCGGCCAGCGCATCACCAATGCCCTGTCGGTGCAAACGGCGGCGGGGCCGCTGTACGAGGTCGACACCCGCCTTCGCCCCTCCGGCGCGCAAGGCCTGCTGGCGGTCAGCCTCGACAGCTTCGCCCGCTACCAGCGGGAGGAGGCCTGGACCTGGGAGCATCTGGCGCTCACCCGCGCCCGCCCGGTCTTCGGCTCCGACGCGGCGCGGGCGGCGCTGGGCGCGATCCTGACCGAGACGCTGGAGCGGCCGCGCGATTTCAACGAGCTGGCGCGCCATGCGGTGAAGATGCGCGGCGACATCGCCCGGCACAAGCCGCCCGCAAGCGATCTGGACGTGAAGCTGGTGCCGGGCGGGCTGGTCGACCTGGAATTCCTGATCCACATCACCCAGTTCCGCCATAATATGGCGTTCGACCCGGATTTGCGCGCCGCGCTGGAGCAGCTTGCGGCGGCCGGCCACCTGCCGGGCGAATTGATCCCGGCCCACGATCTCATCACCCGCTTTCTCGTCGTTTCCCGCCTCGTTTCGCCGAAATCGACGGAGCCTCCGCACGCCACGCGGCCTCTGGTGGCGCGGGCTTGCGGCGTCGAAAGCTGGGATGCGCTGCTTGAAAGCTACGGCGAGGCCCGGCAAAGGGTGGGTGACGCATGGGCGGCGCTGGCCGCGCCCTTCAAGGAGGAATGACGATGCTGGACGTGGGCGATGCCGTGCCGGAAGTGACGCTGAAGGATGCGGACGGCGCGGATTTCACCCTGGCGCGCTACAGGGGCAAGCCGCTGGTCGTCTATTTCTATCCCAAGGCGGACACGCCCGGCTGCACCAGCGAAGCCAGGGACTTCACGGCGCTGGCGGCCGATTTCGCGGCGTTGGGCATGCCGGTCGTCGGCATATCGAAGGACAAGCCGGCCAGGCTCAAGAAATTCGCGGAGAAATATGGCCTCGCCGTCACGCTCGCCTCCGACGAGACGGGCGCGATGTGCGAAGCCTTCGGCACCTGGGTCGAAAAGTCGCTCTATGGCCGCAAATATATGGGGATCGAGCGGGCGACCTTCCTGGTCGGCGCCGATGGGAAGATCTTGCGCGCCTGGCCCAAGGTGAAGGTCAAGGGGCACGCCGCCGAAGTGCTGGAGGCCGGACAGGGCCTTTGACGCTGCCCGTTTCCATCGACAGCGTCGGCGCGGCATGCGCCCATGTGCTGCTGACCCCCGATCCGCTGGCCAAGCTGATGGCGGCGCGGGCCGCGGCGCGGAACTGGCGGCTGGGGCGGCTGGCGCATCGTTTCGACGCCGTCATGCCGGAACGGCCCGCGCGCCCCGAACTGCCCGAACTGCTGCCGCCCAACCGCATGCCCAAGCGCGGCAGGATCGGTTCGGAACGGGCGCGGATCGCGATGCTGCACGCGCTGGCCCATATCGAATTCGTGGCCATCGACCTCGCCTTCGACCTGATCGGGCGGTTCGGAGCGGAATTCCCGCGGGAATTCACCGGCGAATGGATGCGGGTGGGCGCTGACGAGGCGATGCATTTCGCGCTGCTCGACCGGCGGCTGCGGCAGTTCGGCAGCCATTACGGCGCCCTGCCGGCGCATGACGGGCTGTGGCAGGCGGCGAGCGAGACGGCGCATGATGCGCTCGCCCGCCTGGCCATCGTGCCGATGGTGCTGGAGGCGCGGGCGCTGGACATCACGCCCGCCACCATCGTCCGCTTCCGGGACGCGGGGGACGAAGCGTCGGCGCGCATGTTGCAGCGGATCATGACCGATGAAATCCGCCACGTCTCCGCCGGGACGACATGGTTCGGCCATGCGACGAAGCGAATGGGGCTGAACCCCGCAAATCATTACCAAATCCTTGTGAAACGCCACTTTCGGGGGGCGTTGAAGCCGCCGTTCAACGACTCGGCGCGCCGACAAGCCGGTTTAACGCGGGAATTTTACACTCCGCTTGCACAATGAGCCGCGACATGTCCTCTTGCGGACAGCGGGTGGCGGCATCAGCCGCATTTTGTAAACGTGGGGATAGGCCGAGGGGCGCAAAGCCTCCGGTCGAGAGTCGGGGTCGGCATGTTGGTTCTACAGTTTGAAAATGCGCGCGTTGCGCGATGGTTCCGTTCTGCACTTAAAATTGCCGGAGCGATGGGCATGGCAGGCGCGCTCTGCGCCGCCGTCCCGGCCCAGGCCAAGGCGGACGAGGACGATCCCTATGGCGATGCGTCGGAAATCAACACCAGCGCGCTCGGCCCGGCCGATGTCGGCTTTTCCAACCTCTTCTCCAGCCTCCAGCGGCTCGACGGCCAGGCGAAGTCGGCCAATTACATCCCCTCCGGCCGTCCGGTCGAGAAACTCTCCCTGACCTCCAATTTCGGCGTCCGTTCCGACCCGTTCAACGGCGGCGCCCGGATGCACAAGGGCATCGACATCCCCGGTCCCACGGGAACCCGGATCTACGCGACCGCCGACGGCATCGTCAGCCGCGCCGGATGGGCCAGCGGCTATGGCAACCTGGTCCAGATTTCGCATGGCGGCGGCATGGAAACGCGCTACGGCCATATGTCGAAGCTGCTGGTCTCCCCCAACAGCTATGTCCATCGCGGCCAGTTGATCGGCCTCATGGGCTCGACCGGCCGCTCGACGGGCAGCCATCTGCATTATGAAGTGCGCGTCGACGGCCAGGCGATCAACCCGATCCCCTTCGTCGCCGGCCCCGACTATCTGGTGGCGATGAACACCAAGCCGCCGATCGCCATCGGCGGCCCGACCAAGGCCCAGGAAAAGGCGGCGGACTGAGCCGGCCGATGTCTCTTTACCAAGGCCCGGCAGGCGAGAGCTTGTCGGGCCTTTTGCTTGATCCTATTTAAGCGCGATGACCGACATCGATCTCACATCCTCCGCCGCTGCCCGCGTGGCCGCCATAGCCGCCAAGCAGGGCAAGCCCGCCATCCTGCGCCTGGCTGTCGAAGGCGGCGGCTGTTCGGGCTTCCAATATCGCTTCGGCCTGGCCGAAGCGGTTGAGGCGGATGACATCATGGTCGAGCGCGACGGCGTGACGCTGGTGGTGGACGATGTCAGCATCGATCTGGTGCGCGGATCGGCGGTCGATTTCGTCTCCGATCTGGGCGGCAAGGCGTTCAAGGTCACGAACCCCAACGCCACCGCCGGTTGCGGATGCGGCACCAGCTTTTCGATTTAAAATCTGTCCCGCCCTTGTCGGAGGGGGTCTCTCCTCTTTAGGGATGCGCGCAGGGAGATTTCGGCCATGCGCATCGCCACCTTCAACATCAACGGGATCAAGGCGCGCCTGCCGCGCCTGCTGGAGTGGCTGGACGAGACGCGCCCCGACATCGCCTGCCTGCAGGAGATCAAGACATCCGACGACACGTTCCCGGTCAGGGATATTGAGGATGTCGGCTATGGCGCGATCTGGCACGGGCAAAAGGGGTTCAACGGGGTCGCGATACTGGCGCGGGGAGAGACGCCGGTGGAGGTCCGCCGGGGCCTGGAGGGGGAGCCGGAGGACGAGCATAGCCGCTATCTGGAAGCCGATGTGAAGGGGCTGCGCGTCGCCAGCATCTACCTGCCCAACGGCAATCCGCAGCCGGGGCCGAAATTCGACTACAAGCTGCGCTGGATGAAGCGCCTGCGCGACCGCGCCGCGCAAATCTGGGCGGAGGAAGTGCCGGCGATCCTGGCGGGCGATTACAACGTCATTCCGCGCGACAGGGACGTCTATTCGGTCAAGGCGATGGCCGAAGACGCGCTGATGCAGCCCGAAAGCCGCGCCGCCTATCGCCGCCTGTTGGGCGACGGATGGACCGACGCCATCGCTTCCCGGCATCCGGCGGGCAGGGTATGGACCTATTGGGACTATCAGATGAACGCCTGGCCGCGCGACGCGGGGTTCCGGATCGATCACCTGCTGCTCAGTCCCGCCGCCGCCGACCGGCTGATCGACGCGCAGGTCGACAAGGATTTCCGAGGGCGGGAAAAGGCGAGCGACCATGCCCCGACCTGGGTGGAACTGTCGTAACCTGCTTTGACGACATTTTTCTCCCCTCCCGTAGACGGGAGGGGCCGGGGGTGGGTCGCCGCGCCAGCGGCGTCCTTCCCTAACCGAGAAGGCGGAAGCTCCCCCGGATCAAGTCCGGGGTCGCGCCCACCCCCTAACCCCCTCCCGCCTGCGGGAGGGGGAATGACGGCGAACCACCCTTCACCCCTTCGCCGCCTCCGCCACCTTGATGCCCGGCAAGGCCGCTGGATCGGCCATGTCCTGTCCGATCCACGCGCCCCCCTGGCGGAAATAAGCGACATGATGCCCGCGCTGGAAACTGGCGCCGTCCCAGACCACCACCTGCAATTCGATCTCGTCATGGCGGTGGACGTGCAGCCAGTTGAAGCTCTGCGGCTCGGCATTGCGGAGGCGGGTGGAGGTCGCCGTTCCCGCCTGGATCACCAGCGCGCCGCCGGCATGGGCCACCATCCTGTCCGCCGCCTCCGCATAGGTGCGGTGGAAATGGCCGGCCAGCGCGATGTGGATGCCTGCCTCGGCCGCCGCGCGCACGGCGTCCTCATGCCGTCCGACGGCCTCGCTCAATTCCCCGCCCTTGCCGATCGGCATGGCGAAAAGGGGGTGATGGGTGACGAGGATGCGCGTCTTTTCCGGCGCGACCGACGCGAAGCTGGCGCGAAGCATGTCCATCTGGTCATGGTTGATCCGCCCATCCTTGATCGTCAGCGACCGCGCCGTGTTGAGGCCCAGTATCGCGACCGCGTCATCCTGGAAAAAGGGGCAGAGGTCATTGCTGATATAGCGCTTGTACCGGCGCAGCGGCGCCCCGAAGCGGCGCGCAAGATCATAGAGCGGAACGTCGTGATTGCCCGGAACGACCAGCAATTCCATGCCCGCCGCCCGCAGCCGGTTGAGCCAGGCGGCGGCCTGCCGGAACTGTTCGGGCCTTGCGCGCTGGGTGAAGTCGCCGCTGATGACCACCAGGTCCGGGCGATGCCGTTGCAGCCAGGCTTCGGTGGCGGCGACGATGCGGGGATCATGGGCGCCGAAATGGACGTCCGACAGATGAGCGATGCGGGCCATCACCCATGAACGGGCAAGCCGCTTTATGGTTTCGGACCTTGCGGCGCAGTTGCGTGTTGTTGAGGCATGGGAACGACATCGCCGCCCGCCAAGGATCTGCCCCGTGAGGCGGTGCTGATCGTCAATGTGCATTCCCGCCGGGGGGAGGCCCTGTTCAAGGACGCCAGGGCCAGGCTGGAGGAAGCGGGGCTGCGCCTGATCGCCGCGCATGCGGTGAGGGAGCCGGAACGATTGCAGGAAACGGTGCGCGATGCCGTCGCGGACGGCGCGCCGATGGTGATCGTCGGCGGCGGCGACGGATCGCTTTCCGGGACAGTCGACGAACTGGTGGGCAAGGATTGCGTCTTCGGCGTGTTGCCGCTGGGCACGGCGAACAGTTTTGCGCGCACCCTGGGCATACCGCTCGACCTGGAGGGGGCGGTGGCGGCCATATCCAGCGGCCGGCGGCGGCGCATCGACCTGGGCATGATCGACCGGGACTATTTCGTGAATGCGGCCTCGCTGGGCCTGTCGCCCCGGATCGGGGAGACGGTGCCGCACAAGCTGAAGCGCTATCTGGGGCGGATCGGCTATCTGCTCTGGGCGGTCAAATGCTCCATAGGGTTCCGCGCTTTCCGGCTGATGCTGGACGATGGGGTCAGGCAGCGCCGGATGTGGGCGACAGAGGTGCGCATCCTCAACGGCCCCTATCATGGCGGGGTGGAACTGTCCGACCAGGCCGCTGTGGACACGGGGGAAATCGTGGTCCAGGCGGTGGTGGGCCGCAGCCATGCGCGGCTCGCCTGGGACTGGTACGCCAAATTCTTCAAGCTGCGCGACCGGGACGCGCAGACGGAGGAGTTTCGCGGCAAGGCTTTCCGGATCGAAACGGTGCCGCCGCAGCGCATTTCCATCGACGGCGAGGTGCTGGCGAAGACGCCCGCGACAATCAGGATCGCGCCCGGAGCGGTGGATGTGGCCGTGCCCTGAGCGAGACTTTAATTGCCCGGAAATGGCCGATAACTGACGTTGAAATCCTCCCTGCGCGAAGCGTGGGGAGGGGGACCAGCCGTAGGCTGGTGGAGGGGAAATTCGAAGGTCGCGCCATTTCCCCTCCACCATGCTTCGCATGGTCCCCCTCCCCATCTCCCGATGGGGAGGAATAGGATAGGTCCGCTAACCACGCAAATCGACCAGCCGGTAAATTCCGAATTCGACCGCCGTCTAGGGTGTGTGGGGATTCAGTTCAGGGCGCGGCGAAAATAGTGGATTTCGAGAACCTCGAAACGAGGCGCGTGACTCGTTTCGACGGAGCGTACTTAAGTACGTGAGCACCGGAAGCGGAGAAAGCCGCTATTTGCAGCCCGCCATGGACTGAATCCCCACACACCCTAAAGTGCCTTCTCATATAGCTGATAGACCTTGTTCACCTTGCTCTCGATGGCGTCGGCGATGGCGTTCATGCCCTGATTGTCGTCCAGCACCCAGCCGATCTCGCCCCTGGTCGCGCCATAATTGGCGATGGCGGCGCGGCGGATATATTCGATCATCATGAAGGCGAGCTGACTCGCCAGGCGCGACGATTGCAGCCGCTGCACCACGCCCATCAGCGGCACCCGCATGGTCCGCACCTGGGGCTTGCGCAGCCACCAGAGCAGCTTCGCCCAGCCGAAGGGGAAGAGCGAGCCGTTGAGCGGCGCTATCGCCTCATTGAGGTCGGGCAGCGTCATCATGAACGCCACCGGCTCCCCTTCCAGTTCCGCGATCATGATCAGGTCGTTGAACACGATGGGCTTCAACTGCTTGCCGAAATGCGCGACTTCCTCGTCGGTGATCGGTACGAAACCCCAATTATTGCCCCAGGCGTCGTTCAATATGGCCAGGATGATCGCAGCCTCGCTGTCGAATTTCGACTTGTCGACCTTGCGGATGCGGATGCGTTCATTCTTCTCGCCCGACTGGACGATGCGCTGGATCAGCGGCGGGAAGGGCTGGGTGATGTCCAGTTCATAGGTTTTGAGCTGCTTGACCGGGCTATAGCCCGCGCCTTCGACCATGGCCTGATATTCGGGCCTGGCATGGCCCATCATCACCGTCGGCCTGTGGTCGAAGCCCTGTATCAGCAGCCCCGGCTCCTCCCATATGGACAGCGAGATCGGCCCCAGGGCGCGGGTCATGCCCTTGGCGCGCAGCCATCCCTCCGCCGTCGCGATCAGGGCCGCGCCGGTTTCTGCGTCCTCCGCCTCGAACAGGCCGAAATTGCCCGTGCCCGGTCCCATGCCCTGTTCGGCGGGCTGGGCCAGCGCCAGATGATCGAGATGGGCCGACACGCGCCCGACCACCCTGCCGCCCCGGCGCGCCAGGAAATATTGCGCCTCCGCATGACCGAAAAAGGGGTTCTTGCCCGGCGTGATCAGGCTGTAGACCTCATCCTTCAGCGGCGGCACCCAATGGGGATCGTCGGCATAAAGCCGCCAGGGCAGGTCCACGAAAGCCTTGCGGTCCGCCTTGGACATGACGGGGGTGATCACCAGTTCGTTATTGGCCACGGCGGGGGGAGCTTTCGCAAGAGCAGGGGAGTTGGATCAGGACGGATCGTCGCTTGTTTCGGGAATGTCAATCGGGACATGAACGGATCGGATCGGGATGACGAAATCGTCATGTTGCTGCCCCAATTGCAGCGCATTTACCCTTTAGGAACCACGGCATGACTGTGCACGATCCCCTTATTGCAGCCGCGTCGCGGACGCGAAGCGCGATCCCCGACGATGCGGCGATGCTGCGCGCGGCGGCCGACCTGACCCGCGAACTGTCGACGGCGCGGCCCGCCATCTACTGGCCCGACATGCTGGCGTCTGCCCTTGTCGGCTATGCGGCGCTGGCCGGGGCGATCCTGACCGACAATAGCGCGCTCATGCTGGCGTTCGGACTGGCGGCGATGCTGGCGCTCTACCGCGCCGCGAGCTTCATCCATGAACTGACCCATATCCGCAAGGGCGCGCTGCCCGGCTTCCGCTTCGGCTGGAACCTGATCGTCGGCATTCCGCTGATGATCCCCAGCTTCATGTATGAGGAAGTGCATACGCAGCATCATGCCCGCACCCGCTACGGCACGGCGAGCGATCCGGAATATCTGCCGCTGGCGCTGATGAAGCCCTGGTCGCTGCCCTTGTTCATCCTGGTGGCGTCGCTGGCCCCCGTCGGCCTGATCCTGCGCTTCGGCCTGCTGACGCCGCTCAGCCTGGTCGTCCCGCCATTGCGGCGAAGGATCGTGGCGGAATTTTCCGCGCTTTCCATCAACCCCGCCTATCGCCGCCGCGCGCCGGAGGGGGATTTCGCCCGCCAATGGGCCTGGCAGGAAGCGGGCGCCAGCCTGTTCGCGCTGGCGCTGGTCGGCAGCGTCTTCGCCTTCGGGTGGAAGCCGCTGCTCACCTATATGGCGGTGCATTCTGGCATGACCGTCATCAACCAGCTTCGCACGCTGGTCGCGCATCTCTGGGAAAATGAGGGCGATGCGATGACCGTCACCGCGCAATATCTGGATTCGGTGAATGTGCCGCCGCCATCGCCCTTCGCGGCGATCTGGGCGCCGGTGGGCCTGCGCTACCACGCGCTGCACCACCTGCTGCCGAGCGTGCCCTATCATGCGCTGGGCGAGGCGCATAAGCGGCTGGTCGCAACGCTGGCGAGCGATTCGCCCTATCATCGGGGCAATTACCCCGGCATGTGGCCGCTGGTCGGGAAGATAGCGCGTTCGACGATGGGGAAGCGCTAATCTACTCCTCCGTCCGGAACAGCACCGTTTCGCCCACCAGCAGGAACAGCAGGAATGGCGCCCAAGCCGCCAGGAAGGGGGGATAGGCCCCCAGATTGCCCATGGCGAGCGAGAAATTGTCCGCCACGAAATAGGCGAAGCCCAGCGCCATCCCCAACACGGCGCGCACGAACAACTGCCCCGACCGCGCCAGGCCGAAGGCGGCCACGGAACCTAAAATCGGCATCAGCAGGGCCGACAAGGGCCCCGACAGCTTGTGCCAGAGGCTGCCCTCCAGTTCGGCCGTGGGGCGGCCGGCGTCGTGCAGGTCGCTGATCGCCGCCTGCAACTGGCTGAAGGTGAGCGCGTCCGGATCGACCTTCGCCAGGGTGAACTGATCGGGCCTTATGTCGCGGCCGAAGCGGACGGTGCCGATCTGCCGTTCCGTCCCCCGCGCCACGTCGAACTGCCGCGCATCCTCCAGCACCCAGCTTCTGGTCGAAGCGTCATAATGGCCCCTGGGCGCCTGGACGATGGTGGTCAGCGTGTTGTTGATCCGGTTGAATATCTCCACCTTGCGGAGCTGGACCGCCGTCCCGCGCCCGGCGACAATGGCTGCCGTCACCAGATTGTTGCCGTCGCGCACCCATGGACTGGCCTTGACGCCGGTTTCGGGGGGCAGGGGGCCGTAATCCACCGCCTGCCAGGCGGAAAGCCGGGCGGTCGACCGCGCCACGATCCGCTCGTTGAAGGCATAGCTGATCAGCGCCACGCCCAGCGCGGCGGCCAGCAGGGGCGCCAATATCTGATGCGCCGACAGCCCCGCCGCCTTCATCGATATGATCTCGCTGTTCTGATTGAGGCTGGCCAGCATGATCAGCGTGCCGAGCAGCACGGAAAAGGGCAGGAACCGCGCCACGATCTGCGGCGCGCGCAGGGCCACATAGTGCCACAGTTGCGCGTCGCCATTGCCGGCATAGGCCAGGATGTCGCCCGATTCGCCCAGCAGGTCCAGCGTCTGGAGCACCGCGACCAGCATCGCCAGAACCGCGAAGGTCCGGGTCAGGAACAGCCGCGCCATGTACCAGCCAAGCTGGCGCGAGGGGAAGAAGTTGAACTGATGCATGGGTCAGGCGGCTCCTTCCGCCAGGGTTTCCGCCTTCGGCCGCCGCCGGCGGACAAGGCCGATCAGCCGCAGGAACTGCTTGGCGATCTTGGCGAAGGCATATTCCAGCGCGGCGATCGGCTGGCCGCCGGGCCGGTGCGCGATCACATGGTACATCCACAGGATCAGCCCCGCGAACAGCAGGAACGGTCCCCATAGCGCGATGATCGGGTCGATCCTGCCCAGCGATCCCACGCCCTGCCCATATTCGTTGACCTTGTGATAGGTCACGATGAACACGATGGAAAGGAACACGCCGAGCGCGGAAGTCGACCGTTTCGGCGGAATCGCGAAGGCGAGCGCGGCCAGCGGCAGCAGCAGCATCATCGCCACCTCCACCATGCGGAAATGGAAATTGGCGCGGATTTCATTGCGCAGCTTTTCGGGCGTGGCCGGATCATGGCCGATCGTCACCAGTTCGGGGATGGTCTTTTCCCGATCCACGTCGCGGCCGCGAAACCGCTCTATCTGCGGCAGGTCGATGGGCAGGTCGTGGCTGGAAAAGGACAGGATTCGCGGCGATTTATACTTGGGCGCGTCGTTTACCAGCACGCCGTCGCGCAGGCGGAAAATGATGGTGTCGGGGTCGTCCGTCGCCAGAAACTCGCCCTGCGCCGCCGTCACCGCCACGGTCTGCCCGTCCTTGCCCACGGCGCGCACGAAGATGCCCTGGAGGTTGCGCCCCTCGTCCAGGCTGCGCTCTATCCGCAGGGTCATGCGCTTGCCCAGATTGGTGAACTCGCCCACCTTGATCGACGCCCCCAGCGCGCCCGACCGCAGCTCGAACCGCAACGCCTCATAGGCATGGCGGGACAGCGGCTGGACGAAGCCGACAATGCCGAAGTTCAGCAGCGCCAGCGCGATCGCAAACATATAGGGGACGCGCAGCAGCCGGCCGTAGGACAGGCCGACCGCCCGCATCACGTCCAGCTCCGACGACAGCGCCAGCTTCCGGAAGGCGAGCAAAATCCCCAGCATCAGGCCGATGGGAATGCCCAGCGACAGATATTCGGGCATCATGTTCGCCAGCATCCGCCACACGACGCTGACCGGCCCGCCCTCCGCCGCGACGAAGTCGAACAGGCTCAGCATCTTGTCGAGCACCAGCAGCATGGCCGAGATCACCAGCGTCCCCAGCATGGGCAGGGCGATCAGGCGGGCGAGATATCTGTCGGTGGCGGTCAGCATTTCTCTATGTGGTCGTCCCATCACCATGATTTGGCCGCAAACCCCGCCCATATGCGAGTCAGGCAAGTTGCGGGGCGAACAGGGGCTCGCCGTCCGGTGTCACCGGGCGGCTATAGCTTCACGGAGTTGGATGGTCATGTTCAAAGTTGCAATGGGTCTGATGTCGGCAGGGGCGTTGTTCGCCGTCGCGCCGGCCCTGGCCCATGGTATGGAGATCGGCAACGACCTGGAACGCTGCTCTGCGGACGCCAAGGGCCCGGCGGTTCTGGTAGACGTGCGCGGCTTTGCCGCCTCGACCGGCAAGGTGCGCGTGCAATCCTATCCCGCCACCAAGGCCGCATGGCTGGCCAAGGGCGAATGGCTGGGCCGCATCGACGTGCCGGTGAAGGCCAGCAATGGCGCCATGCGCTTCTGCATGCCGGTGCCGCAGCCCGGCCGCTACGGCATCGCCGTGCGCCACGACCGCGACGGCAACGGCAAGACGGATATTTCGCGCGACGGCGGCGGATTTTCCAACAATCCGTCGATCAACATCTTCAACCTGGGCAAGCCGGGGGTCGAAAAGGCCGCCTTCTATGCGGGGCCGGGCGTGACGAAGATCACCATCAACCTCAAATATATGTGATCCCCCGCCATGGTCCGCGTCGCCCTTCTGTCCAATCCCAAGTCCACGGGCAACCGGCAGACGCTTCCGCGCGTGCGCAGCTATTGCGCCAGCAATCCCGACATCTTCCATTATGAGGTGGAGCATGTCGAACAGATCGGCCGGGCGCTGCAGACCATCGCCCGCGTCGATCCGGTCGTCATCGTCATCAACGGCGGCGACGGCACGGTGCAGGCGGCGCTGACGGAACTGTACCAGGGCGAGCATTTCAAGGGCCGCGTGCCGCCGATCGCGGTGCTGCCCAACGGCAAGACCAACCTGATCGCGCTGGACCTGGGCATCCATGGCGATCCGATCAAGGCGCTGGAGAGGATCGTCCAGATCGCCAAGGCGGGCGTCGACGACCATGTCGTGGCGCGGGAGCTGATCGCCCTGTCGGACGGGCAGGCGGAAAGCCGGCCGGTGCTGGGCATGTTCCTGGGGGGGGCGGGCCTCGCCGACTACATGCTCTATTGCCGCAACCAGATCTATCCGCTGGGCCTGTCCAACGGTCTCAGCCATTTCCTGACGGTGATCGCGGTGCTGGTGTCGCTGATCTTCGGCATCCGCGCCCGATTCCTGCCGCAATCCAGCCGGCCGGTGCGCATATCCCTGATCCGCGACGGGCAGTTGGCGGGGCGCTTCGCGGTGCTGATCGTGACCACCCTGGAACGATTGCTGCTGGGCGTGCAGCCGGGGGACAGCCGGCGCGGCAACATGAAGCTGATGGCGGTGGACCAGAGCCTGTCCGCCCTGCTGCGCCTGTTCTGGGCCAGCATCACCAGGCGCGTCGGCAAGTCGCAGATGCAGGGCATCCATCTGGAACAGGGCGACGTCATCCGCATAGAGGGCGACCATAGCAGCGTCATATTGGACGGCGAACTGTTCGAGGCGTCGGAAGGCAGGCCCATCGTGCTGCGTTCGACGCAACCCGTGCCTTTCCTGAGGTTGGCGGCGTAAGGGGGCGATCGGCCGTCATTCCCATCCTCCCCGCCGCGCGCTGTGCTCGGGGAAGATTTCATATGAAAATCCGCCGACAAGCCTCCAAGTTTTCCTTTTCTCGGCGAAAGCAGCGGTTGCCAAACGACCGGCATCGCCCTATTGAGCGCACAGCATCAAGAGTTGGGGCGACGCCCAACGCCAACCTGCCGATCCGGGCAAGGTGGCACTCCGTCAAGGAGGATGTGGCCGATCCGGCAACCAAGCGGACCCAAGCCACATCGTGAAGCGTCGCTCCGCAACGAGGAATGACGTGACGTGCCGATCAAGATAGCCGACGACCTGCCCGCCCGCCGCACATTGGAGGCCGAGGGCGTGGTCGTCATGCGCGAAGCCGATGCCGTCCGGCAGGACATCCGTCCGCTCCGGATCGCGCTGCTGAACCTCATGCCCGACAAGATCAGCACGGAGACGCAGCTTGCCCGGCTGCTCGGCGCGACGCCCCTGCAGGTCGAACTGACGCTGGTGCGGATCAGCGACCATGTGTCGCGCAACACCTCAGCCGATCATATGGCGTCCTTCTACCGGCCGTGGAGCGACGTGCGGGACGAACGGTTCGACGGCTTCATCATCACCGGGGCGCCGGTGGAGCAGCTTCCGTTCGAAGCGGTAAGCTATTGGGACGAACTGCGCGCCATATTCGACTGGACGCAGACCCATGTGCATCGCTCGCTCAGCATCTGCTGGGCGGCGCAGGCGGCGCTGCACCATTTCCACGGCGTCGGGAAACATCCGCTGGACCGCAAGGCCTTCGGCCTGTTCCGCCATCATGTCCATGTGCCTTCATCTTCATCGCCGTGGATGCGGGGCTTTTCGGATGATTTCATCGTCCCCGTGTCGCGCTGGTCGGAAGTGCGGCGGGAGGATATTCCGGCAGGGCGGGGATTGCAGATATTGGCCGAGAGCGAGGAATCGGGCCTGTGCCTGATCGGCGATCCGGGGCGCGGTTTCCTGCATATGTTCAACCATCTGGAATATGACACGCTTACGCTGGCCGAGGAATATGCGCGCGATGGGGCAAGGCAGTTGCCCGCGCATTATTTCCCCGGCGACGATCCGGCGCGGACGCCGCAAAACCACTGGCGCAGCCACGCGCATCTGCTGTTCGGCAACTGGATCGACGAAATGTACCAGACCGCGCCCTTCGATCTCGACGCGGTGGGGCAGGCGGCGGCGCTGTCGGCGGCTTGACGCCCCTTTGCGCGGATGGAGCCTGGAGCGGGCGGACCGATGCCGCCCCAAGCTGCTCCAGCCGCTAACGAAGGACGCCCTTGGCGATCAGGCCGCGGGCATAGCGCCATTGGAAGAGGGCGACGATCAGGATCGCCGCCGGGAAGATCGCGGCGGTGGCGCCCTTCACCGCCAGCAGGTCGGTCCCGATGAAGCTGTAGCCGAACTGCGCGATCACGGCGATGACCGAGAGCAGGAAAAGGGGCGCGGCGGCAGCCTTGCGAAGCAGCAGCAGGATCGCGCCCAGCGTGCCGCCGCCGACCGCGAGGGCATAGGCCGTCCAAGCCCAGCCGGGCATGGCCGCGAAGATGCGGGCGGTATAGGGATCGGTCTTCGCCAATTGGTCGAGGTCGGCGGTATATTGCATGATGAAGGCGCCGACCCCCATCAGGTTCCAGAGCAGCAGCAGGATTCCGACGATGCGGAAGGATCGTGGCGCGGTCATGGCTGTTTCCCCCTTTGGGCGGGCGATTTGCGTGGACACCCGCCCGATCGATCATAAGGGATGGCGGGCTTTGGCGAAAGAAGGGACAGGTCATTGGCGCAGGAGGCTTCGGCCGCACCGATCATCGTGACGGCCCTCATGGGCGCGGCCGATTTCGGCTGGGCCGAAGGGCTGCGTCGGGCGCATTTCCCGCCCGGGCGCAACCGGGTTCCGGCGCATGTCACGCTGTTCCATCATCTGCCGCCCTCCGCCCTCGATGAAGTGGCGCGGCGGTTGAAGGCGCTGTGCGCGGGGCCGCCGCCCGCCGCCCGGCTGGCGGAGGTGATGCTGTTGGGGCGGGGCGTCGCCTATCGGGTGGAAAGCCCGGAACTGACGGCGTTGCGCGATGAACTGGCGGAGGCCTTTGCCGGGCTGCTGGTGCCGCAGGACCAGGGACGGCCGCGCTTTCACATCACGGTGCAGAACAAGGTCGAACCGGCGGAGGCGAAGGCGCTGGCGGACGAATTGCGGCGCGCCTTTCGCCCCAGGCCGCTCGCCATCGCGGGGCTTGCGGCCTGGCATTATCGCGGCGGCCCGTGGGAATTGGCGGTGAAGGCCAGCTTTCGCGGCTGACCTTCGGTCCGCTCAGGCGAGGCCGACTTCCTTGAGCGGTATGGTGGCGTCGGCAAGCTGCGCCTGGTCCAGCACTGCGCCGGAAAGGACATGGGCGCGGCCCTGCACATAGTCCTTGACCGCATTGACGCAGTCGAGCGCGATCAGCCGGCCGCCCTTGAGATAGAGGACGGAAAAGCTGCGCGTTGCCGGGTCGCCGCGCAGGATCGTCTGGTCGTGGCCGGTCGAAAGGCCCACGGTCTGGAGCTTCAGGTCATATTGGTTCGACCAGAACCAGGGCACGGCATGATAGGCTTCTTCCCTGCCCATGATATGGGCCACGGCGGTCTTCGCCTGGTCATTGGCGTTCTGCACGGATTCCAGGCGGATCTGCGCGCCCCGTGCGAAGCTGTTGGCATGGGCGGCGCAATCGCCCACGGCATAGATGTCGGGCAGGCTGGTGCGGCAATATTCGTCGACGTCCACGCCATTGCCGCCAGCCGCGCCCGCCGCGATCAGCGGGCCGGTTTCGGGGACGATGCCGATGCCGACGATCACCATGTCGGTCGCGATCCGCTCGCCATCCTGCATCAGCACGGCGGTCGCCTGACCGTCCGTGACCTCGATGCAGTCCATCCGCGCGCCGGTGCGCAGGTCGACGCCATGGGCGCGATGCTCCGCCTCGTAGAAGCGCGAGAGTTCCTCTCCCGCGACGCGGGCCAGCACGCGGTCCAGCGCTTCCAGCAGAACCACCTTCTTGCCGAATTTCGACAGGACGGCCGCCGCCTCCAGCCCGATATAGCCGCCGCCTATGACGGTCACATGGCCGATCCGGTCGAGCTTCGCCATCATCGCGTCGACATCGTCGCGACGGCGGACGGCGTGGACATTGGGCGCGTCCGCGCCATTGCAGGTCAGCATGCGGGGGGAACCGCCGGTCGCCCAGATCAGCTTGCCATAGCCGATTTCCCTATCGCCCGTTTCCTTGGCCCCCGCCGTCACGAACTTGCCCGCCGGGTCGACCGACTTCACGCGCAGGCCGAGCAGCATGTCGATCTTGCGCTCTTCCCAGAAGCTGGCCGGGCGGATCAGGATGCGGTCGAAGCTCTTGTCGCCCGCGAAATATTCCTTCGACAGCGGCGGACGTTCATAGGGCGGGTCTTTTTCATCGCCCACCATCGCGATCGAGCCTTCGAAACCGAGCTGGCGCAGCGCGATGCCCGCCTGCGCCCCGGCATGTCCGGCGCCCACGATCAGAACGTCATAATAGCTCATCGACGCGCTATCCTCTCATTTTTCTGTTGCCGCGTGATTGGCCCGCTTTCGCGGGGCTGGCAAGCGGATATTGGCGGCCGGAACGAACCCGGCCGCCGCTGCGCTTCATCGGATCGCGCCGCCGATCATGCGGGCGAGGCGCCCTGAAAAGGCGCGGGGGTCGGCGGGAAGCTCCCCATCGGCGATGCGGGCTTCGTCCAGCAGCAGGCGCGCCGCATCCTCGCGCAGGGCGCTGTCCTCCGCCAGCGTGCCGAGCCGGGCGATCAGGTCGTGGCGCGGGTTGATCTCCAGCACCGGCCTGGCCGCATTGTCGAGCCGACCGGCCCCGGCCAGCAGCTTTTCAAGCTGGCGGTCCATCGCATTGTCGGGCGCGACGAGGCAGACAGGGCTTTCGGTCAGCCGTTCCGATGCGCGGACGTCGGACACTTCATCGCCCAGCACGCCCTTCACATAGGCGATGAAGCCGTCGACCTCCGCCGATGCCTGCGCGGCGGGCGCTTCGCCCTCGGCCAGCGGGATCAGGCTGAGGTCGGCCAGGCCCTGCGTCACCGACTTGAAAGGCTTGCCCTGATAATCGACGCTGGCCGTGACCCAGAAGCTGTCGACCTGGTCGGTGAGCAGCAGCACTTCGATGCCGCGGGCGCGGAACCCCTCCAGTTGCGGGGAGGAGGCGAGGCGGTCGAGATCGGCGCCGGTGGCGTAGTAGATGGCGGTCTGGTTGTCCTTGATCGCCTCCACATAGTCCTTGAGCGAGCGCCAGCCCTCCCCAGCGGTGGATTTGAAGCGGGCGAGGCCGAGCAGCGTCTCGCGCCGGGCGAAATCCTCGTACAGCCCTTCCTTCAGGACGGCGCCGAAATTGTCCCAGAACTTCAGATAGGCTTCGCCATCCTTCTCGGCCAGCTTGTCCAGTTCGGACAGGATGCGGTTGGCGACGCCTTTCTGGATGGCGGCGAGGACCGGGCTTTCCTGGATCATCTCCCGCGAGACGTTGAGCGGCAGGTCGTTGCTGTCGACCAGCCCGCGCACGAAGCGCAGGTAGCGCGGCAATATCTGCGCCTCGTCGGTGATGAAGACGCGGCGGACATAGAGCTTCATACGTCCGGCCCGGTCCGGGTCGAACAGGTCGAACGGACGCATGGAGGGCAGGAAGGCGAGCACCGAATATTCGTGCAGCCCCTCGGCGCGATAATGCAGCGTCAGCGCGGGTTCGTCGAACTGACCGGCGGCGCTGCGGTAGAAGTCGGCATATTCCTCCGCCGTGATGTCGGATTTGGCACGGGTCCAGAGCGCCGCGCCGTCCGCGATCTGCTTTTCCTCCGCATCCGGCTTTTCTTTGAGGAAGATGGGGACGGGGACATGGCCCGACTGGGCGGTGACGATGCGCTGGGTGGTGAACGCCTCGGTATAGCTGGCGGCGTCTTCCTTCAGGTGCAGGACGATGCGGGTGCCGCGTGCCGGAGCCTCCGCCGGGTCGACCGGCTGGATGGTGTAGCTGCCCAGACCATCCGACGCCCAGTGCGCGGCGGTGGCGGCCCCGGCGCGGCGGGAGAAGACGTCCACCTTGTCCGCGACCATGAAGGCTGAGTAAAAGCCGACGCCGAACTGGCCGATCAGTTGCGCGCCTTCTCCCTCCTTCGCGGCCGTGACCCGTTCCATGAAGGCGCGGGTGCCGGAGCGGGCGATGGTGCCCAGCGCCTCGGCCAGTTCGGCCTCGCTCATGCCGATGCCGTTATCCTCGACGATGAGGCGGCGCGCTTCGGGATCGAGCGTGACGGTGATGCGCGGCTGGCCATCGTCCCCGGCAAGCGCTGGATCGCTCAGCAGTTCGTAGCGCAGCTTTTCGCAGGCGTCGGCCGCGTTGGAGATCAGCTCGCGCAGGAAGACGTCCTTGTCCGAATAGACGGAGTGCACCATCATGTGCAGCAGCCGGGCGACGTCGGCCTCGAAGGAACGGGTTTCAGGTGCGGTGTCGGTCGTGCTGGTCATGGCGGTTTCGAAAGCTCTCCCCAGTTGAATCCGAACCGCCAGATGGCGGGGAAAGGGGCGGCTTTCAAGGCCTGGCGCCCCGCCTTCCCGACATGCGGGGGAAAGCGGGGTCGGGGAATCGGATCAGCCGCGCTGCAATTGCAGGGCCTTGGCCTGATAGCGCACCGCGAGTTCGGCATGGACGGCGATCATCGCGCCATTGTCTCCTCGCTGCTTGGCTTCGCTCGCCTTGCGGATTTCCTCCTTGGCCCGGGCTTCGAAATAGGACGCGTCGTCATGGCGGGACACGGGCTGTCTCCTTGTCTTTGCCTTGCGATCATAGCGGGAGCGGGCCGGACCGCCCATCACCCAGGTTAGTCGAAATCGGCCTTGTGGAGGCTGCCGCGCCCCTGGGACTGGCGGGGGAGCGGCGCGGCCAGCCTCCGAACCCGTCAGGCGGGCGTCAGTTGGATGACGCGGGGCTTGGCCGGCGGGAGGGCGCCATTTTCCGCCTCCTTCAACAATTCCTGCTTGCGCGCCAGCATCGCGTCGCGGAGCTGGATCAGGTCGACGTCGGTCTTGCGGCATTGCGCGAACATGCCCTCGCCGCGCATTTCCTCCTCATGGACATGGTGCTTGATCTCTTCGGACAGCACCTTGACCTTGGCATCGAAGAAATCGTCGGCCGGGTCGCCTTCCTCTATGTCGTTGACCAGCAGCTTGGCGCCGTCATGCTCGACATAGGCCTCATCCAGCGTATCGTCCTCTATCCTGCCGCGAAAGGCGGGGTAGAAAATCTCCTCCTCGATCAGCGTGTGGATCTTGAGTTCCAGGCATATTTGCCGCGCCAGCGTCTTCTTGCGCGCCGGCGATCCGGCCTTTTCGAATTGTTCGAACAGATCCTCCACCTTGCGATGGTCGGCTTTCAGAAGGGCGATCGCGTCGGTGAACTGCGGATTGGCCATGGTCTTCCTCCTCCTTGCACGGTCCTTCCGGTGGAAGTCGCGAGCCATGCGTCGGTTCCAAGCGAACCGTTCGCAAAAGCGGAATCGGCGGTCGAAGCGCGGATCGGGTCAGGTCGAAGGATCGTCCGCCGGTGGTCCGCCGCCTTCCCGCCGGCTCCTGGCGCCGACCTCATCCTGCCCGGCGCGGCTGTCCCCTTCCTCGCCCCGCCGCGTCATCGTGCGCGGGTCGTAATTGGACGGGATCGCGCCGCCGCTTTGCGGATCGCGCCGCGGTTCGCGGTCCAGCGTGTCGCTGGGACGGCGGGCCGCGCCTTCCGGCTGGTTCTCCGTCGAGAGGTTCGGGTTGCGTGTATGTTCGGTCGGGCGGGTCCGTATCCTGCGGGGCTTGTCCATGATCTTCTCCTGCGATGGTCCCGCCATGAGAACGAGGGCCGTCGGCAGCCTGTTCCTCCGCTTCCGCCGCGACTTATCCATGTTAGCGGACCGGCGCTTTGCCCCCTTTTCAGGCGATTGGCGGCGGAACGGCGGAGCGGATGAACTGGTTGCTGTCTGACCGTTCAAGGAGGTCAGCATGAGTGACGACGCACCGCTCACCACGGCGAAACAGGACGACGCGGCGGCACGGGCCGCCGATGGGCTGGCGGAAGCGAAGGGCGACGATCTGAGCGGCAAGACCGTGACGATCGACCGCCCGCGCGAGGAGCTTTACGCCTTCTGGCGCGAGGTCGGCAATCTTCCGCTGTTTCTGGAGAATGTCGTCGCCGTGGAGCCTTTGGACGACCGCCGGTCCCGCTGGGTGGTGAAGGCCCCGGCGGGAAGCACCGTCGAATGGGTGTCCGCGATCACGCAGGATCGTCCGGGAGAAACCATCGCCTGGGCTTCGGAGGAAGGCGCGGACGTGCCCAATAGCGGGCGCGTCGACTTTCGCGACGCGCCGGGCGGCCGGGGATGCTGGGTCACGGCGACGATCCTCTACGATCCGCCGGGCGGCTTCATCGGCAAGGCCATCGCCAAGATGTTCCAGCGCGAACCGGCGATCCAGGCGCGCCGCGACCTGCGCCGTTTCAAGCAATTGATGGAAACGGGCGAGATCGCGACCGCCGCCCGCAACCGCCGCGAATATGAAGAGGAAGGCTCCTGATGCGCGCTCTCACATGGCATGGCAAGCATGACGTCCGGGTCGATACCGTCGACGATCCGGAAATTGTCAATCCCCGCGACGCCATCATCCGCATCACCTCCACGGCGATCTGCGGGTCGGACCTCCATCTCTATGACGGCTATATCCCGACGATGAAGGCGGGGGACATATTGGGCCATGAATTCATGGGCGAAGTTGTGGAGACCGGGTCGGGATCGACCCTGAAGAAGGGACAGCGGGTGGTCGTGCCCTTCACCATATCCTGCGGAAGCTGCTTCCATTGCGGCAAGCACCAATATTCGGCCTGCGACAACGGCCTGCCCGCCGACAATCAGGACATCGCGCAGACGATCTACGGCCAGCCCATGTCCGGCCTGTTCGGCTACAGCCACATGACGGGCGGCTATGCGGGGGGGCAGGCGGAATATGTCCGCGTGCCCTTTTCCGATGTCGGTCCCATCGTCGTCCCGGACGGGGTCGACGACGACAGGGTGCTGTTCCTGTCCGACATCCTGCCGACCGGCTGGATGGCCGCCGAAAATGCCCAGATCGAACCGGGCGACACGGTCGCCGTCTGGGGCTGCGGCCCGGTCGGCCTGTTCGCGGTGCAGTCCGCCTTCCTGATGGGCGCGGAGCGGGTGATCGCCATCGATCATTTCCCGCGCCGGCTGGAACTGGCCCGCCGTTTCGGCGCGGAGACGATCAACTATGAGGAAAGCAAGACCTATGAGGCGCTGATGGAGATGACCGGCGGCATCGGTCCCGACGCCTGCATCGACGCCGTCGGGCTGGAGGCGCACGGCTTCTTCGCGGACAATGTCTGGGACCAGATCAAGGTCGCAACCTTCATGGGCACCGACCGCGCCCATTCGATCCGGCAGGCGATCCTGGCCTGCCGCAAGGGCGGGCGGATTTCCATGCCGGCGGTCTATGGCGGCTTCGTCGACAAATTCCCGCTGGGCGCCTTCATGGAGAAGGGGCTGACGCTGAAGACCGGCCAGACCCATGTGCAGCATTACATGCCCGGCCTGTTGAACGCGATCATGGAGGACAGGATCGATACGACCTTCCTGATCAGCCATCGCCTGCCGCTGGAGCAGGCGGCGGAGGGCTATCGCATGTTCCATGACGAGCAGAATGAAGTGACCAAGATCGTCCTGAAGCCGGGCCTGCAGCCCGCCCAGGCCTGAAAAAGGAGAAGCGCATGGCTTCGCAGAAATTCGCGATCGTGACCGGCGCGTCGACCGGGATCGGCTTCGAACTCGCCCATCTCGCCGCGCAGGACGGCTATGACCTGCTGGTCGTGGCCGACGAACCGCTGATCCACGCGGCGGCGGAGGATTTCCGGCGTCATGGCGTCGACGTGCAGCCGGTGGAATCCGACCTTTCCACCATGGAAGGGGTCGACCGCCTGATCGCCTGCACCGGCGGGCGGCAGGTCGACCTGCTCTGCGCCAATGCGGGAAGGGGCCTGGGCCATGCCTTTCTGGAGCAGGACGCGGCCGACTGGCGCCGGGTGATCGACACCAATGTGACGGGCACCGTCTACCTGCTCCAGCAAGTCCTGCGGCCGATGGTCGCCCGCAATGCGGGAAAGGTGCTGGTCACCGGGTCCATAGCCGGTTTCATGCCCGGCTCCTTCCAGGCGGTCTATAACGGCACCAAGGCCTTTATCGACAGTTTCGTCGATGCCGTGCGGAACGAGATCAAGGATGCCGATGGCGTCACCGTCACCAACCTGATGCCCGGCCCGACGGAAACGGAATTTTTCGACCGCGCCGAGATGCTGGACACCAAGGTCGGCGCGGATGAGAAGGACGATCCGGCCAAGGTCGCCAGGGACGGCTGGGACGCGCTGATGGACGGGAAGGCGCATATCGTGTCGGGATGGAAGAACAAGCTGCAGGCCGCTGCGGCGCACGTGACGCCGGCGGGCGTCCTGGCGGAACGGCACCGCAAGATGGCCGAGCCGGGCACCGCCGAAGAGGTGGAGGCGAGCGGCCGATCGGGCTGAACCCCGCCTCTTCCGTTCGATTCAGCGCTTCGGCTTCAGCGCCTCCGCCAGGGAAACGGTCGCGCTGCCCCGCCGCGCGGGCTGCGCCTGGCTGGGGTCCGCCTTCCACCCGCTGAGATAGAGGACGGCCATCTGCTCCGCCGTGCGGCCGTCCTCGTCCGCCGCCGCCGCGAAATGCTCGGCCGCCCCGACCAGCGCGTCGCGCCGCAGCGCGGGGGGCCGCGAAGCCAGAACATTGCCGGCGCCCATGCCCCGCAAGTCGTGCATCAGCCGCAGCATATCGCCATAGCGCACCGTCAGCGCATCGCCGTCCGCGACCGGCATGGTGAAGCCCGCCCGCGCCAGCAGGTCGCCCGCCGAGCGCACGTCGACCTGCGGATGGACATGCTGCCCGGCCCGGTCCCCTTCGCCCGCCATCAGCGCGGCGCGCAGCCGGGGCAGCGAACCCGCCCCCGCGAAGGCCGCCAGCATCAGCCCGTCGGGCCGCAATATCCGCCGCATCAGGATCAGCGCGCCGGGCAGGTCGTTGACGCTGTCCAGCGTGCCGCAGGCGATCACCAGGTCGAAACTGTCATCGGCAAAGGGCAGGGCGTCCTCGTCGGCCTGCACGCCGCCCTGCGCCCTGGCCGCCGCAAAGCCGGGATCGACGCAGACGACGCTCTTTCCCATCGCCTCCAGCGCCGTCCTGGCGCTGCCGTCCGGGCAGCCGATCACCAGCGCTTCCTTCAGCTCGCGCTGCACGTCGCCCAGCCGGTCGAGCAGTTCGTCCAGCATCATGCGATAGAGGAAGTCATGTTCGGCAAAGCGCGCCATCATCCGGTCGCGCCGCCTGGCGCGCAAGGCTCGGTCGAAGATGTCGGGACTGGTCATGGGGGCCTTGTGCATGGGCGAAGGAGCGGGAACAAGGGAGATGATGTCCCGCCTCCTCCTTCACAAGAGCGTTCCGCTGCTCAAGGCCGCGCTTCGCCCGTTGGCCGATTACGCCCTGCCGCCGCGCTGCCCCGGCTGCGGCGAGATCGTGGATGCCGACCATGCCTTTTGCCTGGCCTGCTGGAGCGGGATGCGGTTCCTGGGCGAACCCTGCTGCGCCCGTTGCGGCCTGCCGTTCGAATATGATCGCGGGGACGGCGCGGAATGCGGCGCCTGTCTGGCCGATCCGCCGCCCTATGACAGCGCGCGGGCGGTGCTGGCCTATGGCGATGTCGCCCGCGCCGTGGCGTTGCGGCTGAAATATGGACGGCGCATCGGCCTTTCCCGGCTGATCGCGAAGCAGATGGCGCGGCAGGTGCCGGCCATCGGAAATGCCGTCATCGTGCCGGTGCCCTTGCACCGTTGGCGCTTGTGGTGGCGCGGCTTCAACCAGTCGGCGCTGATCGCCCGCCACCTGGCGCGGCTGACCGGCCTGCGGGCGGACAATCACGCCTTGCTGCGCATCCGCCGGACCCAGCCCCTGCGCGGAATGACCCCGAAGGCGCGGGCGCGGGCAGTCCGCGGCGCATTCGCCCTTAGTCCGGGCCATGAGCTCAAGGGGCGCGCCGTTCTGCTGATCGACGACGTGCACACCAGCGGCGCGACGGCCGCCGCCTGCGCCCGGGCGCTGAAACGCGGCGGCGCGGCGAGCGTTCATCTGCTGTGCTGGGCGCGGGTGCTGCCGGACGGCGGCGATTGACAAACAGGCGCCGAACCACAATTTCGGCGATCGAGGAGTAAGACATGGCAAAGGTCGAAATCTATACCAAGGCCTGGTGCGGCTATTGCGCGCGGGCAAAGGCTCTGCTGAACGAGAAGGGCGTGGCGTTCGAGGAATATGACGTCACCATGGGCGGTCCGAAGCGGCAGGAAATGCTGGACCGCGCCAATGGCGGGACGACCGTGCCGCAAATCTTCATCGACGGCCGCCATGTCGGCGGCAGCGACGACCTGGCGGCGCTCGACCGGCAGGGCAAGCTCGACGCCTTGCTGGGGGCATAGGCCGGATGCGCGCCGCCATCTTCCAGATGACCAGCGGGATCGATCCCGCCGCCAATGCCGCCGCCATCGCGGACATGGCCGCGCGCGCCAGCGGGGAGGGGGCGGACATGCTCTTTACGCCGGAAATGGCCGGCTATCTGGACCGCGACCGGCAAAGGGCGGCGGCGACCCTGCGGTCGGAGGCGGACGACCCCGTCCTCGCCGCCCTAAGGGAGGCGGCGGCCAAGCAGGGCCTGTGGGTGCATCTCGGCTCCACCCCGCTCAAGGATGAGCGCAGCGACGGTCGGTGGGCCAATCGCAGCTTTATGATCGACGACAGGGGAGAGATTCGCGCCCGTTACGACAAGATCCACCTGTTCGACGTCGATCTGGCGACGGGCGAAAGCTGGCGCGAATCGTCGGTCTACGGGCCTGGCGAACAGGTTGTCGCGGTCGATACGCCCTGGGCGCGCATGGGATTGTCGGTCTGTTACGACATGCGCTTTCCCGATCTCTACCGGGCGCTCACCAATGCGGGCGCGACGGTGTTGCTGATGCCGGCTGCCTTCACCGTGCCGACGGGGAAGGCGCATTGGCACATATTGCTGCGGGCGCGGGCGATAGAGGCGGGCTGCTTCGTCATCGCCGCCGCGCAGACGGGCCATCATGCGGACGGCCGCGACACCTATGGGCACAGCCTGGTCGTCGACCCATGGGGGGACCTGGTGCTCGACATGGGCGAGCAGGCGGGCCTTGCCCTTGCGGAGATCGACCTGTCGCGCATAGAGGACGTGCGCGGGCGGGTGCCCGCGCTCGCCAACCGGCGATCCCTGCCCATGGATGTGACGCTATCGTGATCGTTTTCGACCTCAAATGCGAATCCCAAGGCCATGTGTTCGAGGCGTGGTTTGGTTCCAGCGCCGATTATGAGGACCAGAAGGCGCGGGGGCTGATCGCCTGCCCCCTTTGCGGCGACGAGCATGTCGGCAAGGCGGTGATGGCCCCGGCCGTCGCGCCCAAGGGCAACAGCCGGCCGGAACCCATGCCGCAAGTCGCATCATCGGGCGACGCGTCCATCGTCATGGGCGCGGGCGAGGAAGCGAAGATGCGCGAACTGGTGCTGGCGCTGGCGAAGGCGCAGCAGAAGGCGCTGGAGGATTCGACCTGGGTCGGGCGCGATTTCGCCGAACAGGCCCGCGCCATGCATTATGGCGAGCAGGACCGCGCCAGCATCCATGGCGAGGTCGCGCTCAGCGAGGCGCGGGCCTTGATCGCGGAGGGGGTGGAGGTGGCGCCTCTGCCATTTCCGGTCATTCCCCCCGACGCGAAGAATTGACCGCGCCGCTCTCCCGCAATAGAGCCGTCACCGGGCACCCGTAGCTCAGCAGGATAGAGCATCAGATTCCTAATCTGAGGGCCACAGGTTCGAATCCTGTCGGGTGCACCACGCATTCTTGTATTACGAGGCCTTTTAGGCAGTGCCTGTGCCGGGCTTCGAAAATGGCGCAGTTCCGCGCCATTCTGTCGAGGTGCCGCAGAACCGAGTGCCGCAGAGACGTGCTTTTGGGCCTCAGAGCCACAAAAAAGGCCCCGCGTCTCACGGGGCCTCGTCGGGTGGCACACGGTTTTGCCAAGGCTCACTGGAAGCCGAGCACCTCGCGCTGCGCTTTCCAGTCCAGCGGAATGGCAGCATGCTTCATGAGTCGCCGGGACGTGAGTGTCGCCGGTTGCCGGCCTTCAAGAATGGCGGTGATGATGTCCGGCGCGAGGAAAGCCAGTCGCGCGACCCGCTCGGCTGTGCGATCGTTCGTCGCGGAAGTTTGCGTGAAGAGCTGCTGCCGAGCCACTTCCGCTTTGCGGATCAGAGTGATCAGCTCCAGATCGACGTTGGGCTTCTGCTCTTCGCCCGATCGCAGCACCAGCTTGAGATTGCGCCCATGCCGATCCGGCGCGGTTTCGATGTGGAGCGGCAGGCGGTGGCCGTCGTCTTCCACGATTGGCGCCGTGCCATCCAGCAACGCAACAAGACGGCGGCGGCTGATCGAGGCGTCGATCCTGTCGGTGTGGACCATAAGAGCAAGATCGAGAGCTTGCAGCGTTCTACGAACCTCGCTCTTCCGTTTGCCGCGCATCGCTGATCCAAGTGCCTGGCCGGCTTCGATCCGGCGCCTGGTCGTTTGGGCGTCAACCTTCGGCAGCACCATGATGGTTTGCGGATCGGCCAAGAGTGCAGCGGCTGTATCGACCGCGGCTTGCTCCAGCTCGGTAGCTGGCAACCGCAGGGCAGGGGCCCTGATCGCTGCTTCGTTCGTGGCGGATGCGATGCTGGACACATAATAACGATAGCGGCGCTTCTGCTTCACGGCATGGCTGGGCGACATTGGCCGATCGACATGGTCTCGAATCATGCCCGTGAGCAGGCTGCTATGTTCGCTATTGCCGCCTGCGCGACGGGTGCCGATCGCTCCTGCGCGTTTCGCCTGCGCCGCATCCCACAGCGCCTGATTGATGATCGGCGGATGCTCGCCGTCATAGACCTGGTCGCGATGCCGGATCTTGCCGATGTACATGGGATTGGCGATAAGATGATGGAGCGGTCCACGCACGAATGACTGGCCGCCGCGAACAGACCCGTCGCGCATGGTCTGCCGCTTGGTGACGATCCCCTCCGTCTTCAACTCCTCCATCAGCACCATGATCGAAGGCACCGCCAGATAGCGGCGGAAGATATGCTCGACAGTCTTTGCCTCCTGTGGATTGGGCACGAGCTTGCGATCGACGACATCATAGCCGAGCGGCACCGGGCCGCCCATCCAGATGCCCCGGGCTTTCGACTGGGCGATCTTGTCGCGGATGCGCTCGGCGATCACCTCGCGCTCGAACTGTGCGAAGCTCAGCAGAACATTGAGCGTCAGTCGCCCCATGCTTGTCGTCGTGTTGAACTGCTGCGTGACCGATACGAAGGAGGCGCCGGCCGCATCGAATACATCAACGATACGGGCAAAGTCGTTGAGGCTGCGGGTCAACCGGTCAACTTTATAGACGATGACGATGTCGACCTTGCCGTCGCGAACATCGGCTATCAGGCGGGCGAGGGCGGGGCGCTCCATGCTGCCGCCCGAGAAGCCGCCATCATCATAGAGCGTGGGGACGAGCGTCCAGCCCTCGCTCTTCTGGCTCTGGACATAGGCGGCGCAGGCCTCGCGCTGTGCATCCAAACTATTGAAGGCCTGATCCAGCCCCTCTTCGGTCGACTTGCGCGTATAGACCGCGCAGCGCAGCCGCTTCTTCTGGGTCATGGCTTCACCCCGAAGAAGCGCGGGCCCGACCAGTGCGCGCCCGTGATGTGGCGTGCCACGGCAGACAAGGAGGTGAAGCTCGTGCCCTTATAGCTGCAGCGGCCCTTTTCTTCCATCAACACATGATGGCTGGTTCCGCCCCATTCGCGCACCAGCTGCGTTCCTGGGGTCAGCTTGGGTGCGGACGCAGCGCGTGCCACTCCCGCACCAAGAAGGCGCACCCGCACCCGCTCACCGAGGCCGCCCTGGGCGGCGCATTGCAGATCATGCGCCAGGGCGCGGGCGAGCAGGCTGGCGGCGATGCGCGGGGGCTCAGCCCCGTGCACCGTTCGCCACTCCGCCTTGAGCTCGGTCGGCTTCATTGCTGCCAAGGCAGCGATCTGCGCGTCCAGCTTCATCAGGCCTGGTTCCCCAGATGATAGCAGGTAACCTCGCCGCGCTTGCGCCTATCGATCGCGTGGCCTTTCTTGCGCAGGCCGGTCAGCGCGGCTCGCGTGGTGTGCGGCAGCCAGTTGGTGGCGCTGATCAGTTCATCCAGCGTGGCGCCGCTCTCGCGGCGGAGCATCTTCAGGACCAGCGCGCTTTTGCTGTGTGCGGCAGGTGACGGGGCTTCGGCGATCGGCGTGACCTCCGGCTCAGGTAGATCCGTAGCGGGTTCTTCTGCCTCCTCGGGCTCTACGCCGATGGCGGCGCGGCCCGCGTCAGTGATGATGACCCCGATCGAGCGGAGGCCATCCGTGCGCCAGGCGTCGGCCCCTGAGGGGAGATCGACCTCGCCGGCAAGCCCGCGCCGGATGAGCTGCTCGACGACCTTGCGAATGCGCGCAGGGCCTTCCCCCACCGCCTCGGGCGGCGGCAGCAGGCTGCCATTGTCGCGCTGTGCGGCGGTGGCGAGCAGTACCAGTTGGATGTCGGTAAAGCGAATAAGGCTGTTCATGGATGGTCTCCGTTTTTGGAGCGGCGCTATTGCCGTTCCCACCACCCAGAGCCCCGTGGCGCGCAGCCTTGCGGGGCAGGGGCTCCTTAGCGAGCCACGATTCCATGTCCACAGCGTTCGCTCCATTCGTCAGCGAAGTCGAACGAAATCTGCGCAATATTTTGAGACTATTGAGGTGGCCTGATCGACTGCAGATGGGACTTTCCGCCCAGTCGGCTTCAGAGCAACCACCATGGAATAGCGGACGGTCCCGACAAGACGCTGTAATAGGCAGAGTCCGCGAACAAAGGCGACATTCGATGGCTCGAACCGGCTCACCGAAACCTGCCCTTCGTTCATTGGGGTGCGGTTCGGAGGCGGATTCTAAGATCCATCATATGCGCCCCGGCGCCAAGGCAGCCACACGGGGTCGAGCATTCAGGCAAACGGCGCGGCAGCGAGAATATTCTGGCTCTGGACGATAACATTGCACCATCGCTTCGCCCGAGTGATCGCGTTGTAGAGCAGGCGACGCTTGTGTTCAGCATCGCCGCCCACCTGATAGGGCCAGATGACCACGACGCCCTCGAACTCCCTGTTCTTGGCCTGCTGCACCGTCATCGCCGTCAGTTGATGCGACGCGCCGCCACCATACTGCCGTCGCAGCGAGACCTGTCGCGCAATTACGGCCTCGATCTCCGCACGGGTGAAATTTACCCGTCCGCAGGCGTGAACCTGGTTTTCGACCCACGACAGTGTCGCACGCACGGGGCCGTTCCGCGGCATCGCTCGCAGCGCTGCGCAGGCAACAGCCGCAGGCGCATCGGCCGCAAGGTCGAGACCTGCGATGATCGCCTGCGCCTCGTCGCGGTCATTGCCCTCCCAATGGACGGTGTAAGGCCCGTTGTTATGTCTGCCGCACGGGCCCAGAGCGAGCCGGGCGACAACCGACGTGGCAAACCCGCCTTGCAGCGCCGGTGTGATCACCGCGACATCGCCGCCCTGCCGCCAGGCGATGGCATTGGCGAGCAACGTCGTGGCAAGCGGCACGCTGGCTCCCGGCGGCAGCAGCTTAAATCCGGCGCCGTTGGCCGGCGCATTTCCCGCGCGAATCGCAGTCGCTGCCGCCAGCAGACCCGGCGCATTCGTGCGGCGTACCTGCACCAATGTCTCCGGTTCTGCATGCTGTTGCAGCCATGCGACCAGTGGATTGGGGCGAAGCGCCTGATCCAGACACTGGAACTCGTCGGCGGCAATCAGCACATGGACGGTGCCCGCGAGCGCCTTGAGCATGCGCAGGCGCTCGGGTTTGAGGTCCTGACCTTCATCGACGAGCACAATCGGGAAGCTCGTCGCGACCCAAGCGCAAACTTGCGGCTGCTCCAGCAGCAATCCGGCTGCCTCGCAGACGTGATCGAACTCGCCCTCGGTCGCGGGAGCGATGGCGAGCGCGCCTGCCAACCCCCGCCACCGGCGATAGATGCGCCACGCAAAGGCATCGATCGTGCAGCATTCCACGCGTCCGCGAAGGTTGACGACCGAGCGCAGCCGTTCGGACAGGCGCCGCCGCGACCCGTGCATGAAGGTGAGCGCTAGAACACGCTGACCGTCGTTCAGCGGGTGGGTCCCAAGGCGATCAGCCAGCATCGCCATGAGCCGATGTGTCTTCCCGCACCCGGCACCGCCTTCGACAGCTTGGATAGTCACGGCGTGAAGACCTTGATCGTTGGATGGTTCGGGTCCGCCACGAACAGTGGATTGTCGACACCCTGGGCGACTTCAGTGATAGCGTTGAGGAGCGATCGCGCTCGCGCACAACACGCGTCGCTTGCGCCGATCGCCCCCGCAATCGCCTCGTAGCTCGAGCTGTCCTTCTTGAGCCCGCCTGTCGCCCGCACCTCGTCCTTGAGGCGCGCGACGAGATTGGCGACATTTGCGGGGGGATTGTCGATCGAGATGGTCGGCAGGCAGGCCGCCGCGTCGGCATCGATGATCCAGCCGATCACATCCTCGAGCATCTGGCCGGCGGCCCAGCGCAGGATAATCCCCGAATTCGGAGCGCCGGCTGCGGCGAGGGCGTTGGCATAGCCCACGCCCTCGGGATCGCCATCGACCAGTGCGACAACGCGCGGGTGGAGCGGCGACATCGCCGCCGCGGTGCGCACGACAGCCCCGTCATGGGTCGGAATCACGCCGACAAAGGCGTCGAACCGGCATTCATCGGCCGCGGCCCAACTCTGATGCAGGTCGACGGCTCGGACGAGGAGAGCCAGCCATTCATAATCCGTCCTGCCCTCGGGGATCAGCACGAACTCGTGCATCACCGCCGCAATCGTCTCGACGCGGTTCACCTGGAACAGTTTGCGGACGCTGTTAGGCGTGTCAGCCGGCAAGGTCGACTGCAGCAGCGGCACCGAGGTCAGGACGCCGCCTTCGTTGCGCAGGACCGCGACGCCGCTCGGATCCGCCAGCGCAGCGACCATCGGCGAGTGGGTCGAGACCAGGGTCTGGCGTGACAGTGACTGGATGCGATGCACCAGCCGACGCTGCAACGCCGGGGGGACATGCAGCTCGGGCTCTTCCAGCGCCATCCAAAAATTTTCTTCTGCCTCGACGCGCAGTCGTCCGAATTGCAGGAGCAACAGCAGATGCTGGAGTGACAAAAGCCCGCTGCCATGCCGTTTAGCGGGCAGCGGAACGTCCGCCCCGTTGTGCGAATAATGCGACACGACGGACTCGAGCAGCCCATCGGAATCGGTGGGTGTCACCCGCAGATGCAGCGTTGGGTTTGTCCGGAAAAAGCCGCGCAGTTCCTGATTTAGTCGGTCGACAATCGGCAAGAGCCGTTCGTCCTGCTCGAGCCTCGCTTCCGGCGCGCGCAGACGGTCGCGCTCGGCGAGAACTGATTCCGAAGGCTGTCCATCGCCGGCGGCGACAACGCGTCGGAAGAGCTCGGAGCCGAACGACACTGTCCGGTCCCAGGTCCGCGCGGCAGGCACAAAGAAGAAGCCGAGTTCGCGGATCAGACGGGTGGGAAGCGGGGTCGCCGTCTCGTCGTCAAACACATCGCCGACACTGTCGTCGTCGTGGAAATAGCGCAGCGTCTCCACTTCGAGCGACGGCCGGTGGAACCGCGCCGAGAAGGCGATCTGGCAGGCGAGCCTCCATGCCGGATCGGTACGCGCGGGATGGATGGTGCCGGTCGCCGCGTTCCACCACTTTACGATGCCCCTGTCGTCGCGGAACCATTCGGGATGCTGGGCCGGATCTTCGTCATGGAACCCGATCACCGTTGCGGTCAATCGGATGCGATCTGCTGGCTGCGGGTTGCTGCCGTGAAAATCATGCTCGGTCAGCTGGCGGATCATCCGGTCGCGGCCGAACAGCAGCGCTAGCGCCTCGATCACCGTGGTCTTGCCGCAGTTATTCGCGCCGACCAGCACCGTGTGCGGCGAGAAACGGATCATACCGTTCTGCACGCCCCGGAAATTCTCGATCTTTAAGCTGGCGATCTCCATTCTATCCCCCCTCTATCAATTGGATAGCTATCGGAGGCGTATCAGGCTGTCAGCAAGAGATCAGTCGGATCCGATCAATTCACTATTTGAGTTGGCGCCAGCCTTC
Source organism: Sphingobium sp. TA15 (assembly GCF_037101235.1). Taxonomy (NCBI): domain Bacteria; kingdom Pseudomonadati; phylum Pseudomonadota; class Alphaproteobacteria; order Sphingomonadales; family Sphingobiaceae; genus Sphingobium; species Sphingobium sp. TA15. The sequence goes on along the minus strand of NZ_AP025355.1, from coordinate 1,935,832 downwards.
TCCGGAAGAAGTTGACCCAGTCGTTCTTAGGCGGTCATCGTCGGAAACTAGCGCTCGAACGGACGAGCTTCGACGCAAGTCCGGCCGACTCGAACTTACGCGAGACCAAGCTGGCTTGCTGCTCGTCGTGCGTCGTCACGACGATCTGATGCTCCATGTCGAGGTAGAGCCCTCGGATGAGTCCGAAGGCGTTCACCTTAATGATGTCTGCGTAATGAAGCGGATCGGGACCTTCATTCATTCGCTTACCTGGCGGGTCATGGCAGCGAACTCAGGCCTCTGGAGCTTCGAAACGGGCTGCAACGCCGGCTGATGCCATCGCAATACACTCGGCGACAAGCGTATCAAGCAGCCGCTCAACATTGCCCGTGTCGTACCCTGAAGCCTGTAGCTTTTCGGCGGTGAGCTTCAGGAACGCGCGGGTATAGGACTCCTTGTGCTCAAGCGAGCCTTGGTAGGTATCTGTGTCCCTCTTGTAATTGGTCCAGATAATCCGAGGTGGCGGATAGCCGCGAAGCCGATGGTCGAGATAGCATTCGATCGCCGCCGCCCGTCCGTTGATGTCGGCTTCATGGTCGCCTTCCGGGCCGCGCGCCGCGAATGAGCGGAAGCATTCCAGCGACGGCAATAGTATCGCGCGAAGATTTGGGGGCAGCGTCAGCCCGCCGAGCTTGTCAAAGGCGTCTGCCCCCTCTGCATCGTTGTCGAACACGAAGATTGTCTGGTTGTGAACGTCGATCTTGGCGAGCCCCTCGGCGAATTTCAGTAGATTGCCGGTGCCCGGAAACGGGTGACGCTCGCTGACATCAATAAAGCGGAAAAAGTCGGCAACATCGGGGCGCAGCAGTTCGAACCCGTGCCGCAGAATATGCGCATCGGAGCTGCCTTCGGTCGCAATGAGGAACGTCTCGGTCCGGCGCGCGGACGGCGTGAACGCGGCGGCGGCGGTATAGCCATTTTCGACGAGCGGCCCATATTGCCAGGTGACGTCCGTCTCCAGATTGGCGGCGTTGCCGGCGAGGATTTGGAGCATCAGATAAGGGTGGAGGATGTTGACGCGGCTGCCGAAGTAGCTCCGCTCCGACCAAGCCATATCGTCATGATCAAACCCGATCGGAATCCGCTCTATGATGGCCATATCCGAAGCGAACCGCCCCTTCGGCTTCCGGCGATCTCGCCATTCCTCGTCGCCGGAGAGAAAGGTATCGTCGAGGTCGAGGATCGATTGTCGCGTCGCGAACGCGCAGAATTCGTCGAATGACAGCGGCTCAGGAATAGGAGGATCATCGTCATCCTGGAGCGACTCACGCTCCTCCTTCCAGTCGACTACCCAATTCGAATAGGCCTCACGAGCGAGATCGATGGTGAAGCCCAAGAGCTGCAAGCGGGGCACGACGTGCTTCAGCTTGCGAGCAAACGCCCATTCCATCGGCGAAGGGTCTTCGCCCTCCTCCTCACAATATTCATAGTCGACCTGATCGCTCCGTATCCTCTGCCGGTCGGCGGGCTGGAACAGCGCACCATGATCGGGGCCTCGGTGGTTCTTGGCATAGGTGAGGCCCAGACCGCCGAGCTTGAGCTGAATCTCCGTACCCACGCGACTCGATCATCCTTCATGAACAGGCTGAAGGCTGGCCGGTTGCCCGGTGCCGCGCAACTGCCTAATGTCATTGCGCCGATCAGCTCGAGCAAACGCTCCTAGAAATCGGCAAGAGAGCGATAGTCGACCAGGTTTGGCGCGATAGGGTATTGTCCAAATTGCGCGCGTCTAGCGTCCAAATCGCCATATATGCTCACGGTCCAGCGCGTGGTCGTCAAATCCACCTGCCGCATGATCTCGTCGATATAGGGCGCATCGACCTCGGCAAGGCCATGACCCATGATCTTGATCTCCCGCACATTCGCTAGGCCCGCAAAGAACGTAGCATTCTGCTCGATCAACCGGGCGGTGGGCTTGAAGGTGTCGGCGAAGAACTGGTCGATATATTCAATCCCGTTACGCACCCGCCAGTCGTCATCGGGCCCATCGGGCTTGAAATTCAGGCTGTCCTCCGGCGCGCGCTCCCAGGCGTGCCCGAGCACCAGCTCCGCCGCCGCGTTGGCGGCATCGCCATGAATGTGAAGAACGCGCTAGCTCGACACGCCATACACGCGCTCCAGTGTCGGTGTGTAGTTGAACGTCAGAAAAAGCGCGGAACGATCGATGTTCAGCGGCGATCTGACCGACCTTCGGTCCGGTATCGGTAGTCCGCGCACCCAATCGGAAAACCGCGACCGCAGGCCCGATGAAAGTCCTGTCGCGATCTGCTCAAGCTCATACTGGAAGTCACCATAGCCTTTGTCGTCCAAGAATTGAGACGCGTAATCGACCGCCTGATGCTCGTCGAATTCGGCAAGGCGCGACTCGAACTCTGCCCAGAACTCGGCATCCGCCGCGAAATATTCCTCGACCATCCGATGTACCGTGCGATCGGTGGCGGCGAGATAGGCAGCGAAGTCGCGAGAGTCAGATGGGATCCCGTGATATCGGTCGAAGCCATTGCCGATAATATAGAGGAGCCTCAAAGGCGCCCGCATTTGGAAGAGGTCGGCGTTGGTCATGGTCACTACGCTGAATTGTTTGCACCAAGGCTTTCTTTGGACGCTGTCCATTGCCATGTGCCGGGTATGGAGAGCAATGCCTCCGCGCGACGCGCACTAGCGCCCATACCACCCCGACAAGGATATCCGATGCCGATACCACAGTCCTACTTTGAGTTGCGCGACATCCAGCCATTGCAGGGCCGATCCTGGATTCCGTTGCGGCTGGTATGCGAAGCCGAGCTCAAGCCGCTGAAGGCTGACATCGTGCGACTCGAGGAATGGACGGGAATAGCGACAGCTGCGGTCGAGGAAACGCACAGGTCGATCGCTTCGAAGATGGGCTGGAGCGGCGACCTAGACATGAGTCCGCACCGTGCAGGAATGGAAAGTTGGGGTTATGTTAGCGCCGATGTCTTCAGGTCTGGCAGCCGTCAGATCGGGATCAATCTCGTCATCGATCAGCACATCGAGGAAGAGGGCCGAAGCGTTTGGCACCTCCATCCCGACCTTGTCGTCGCGCTCAGCCTGATGCGCGAAGAGGATATCTGGTTCCGGCCGGAAGAAGGATGGGCCGAGGTGGCACGCCTGAAGCGTGACGACAATGGCAGCCCGGCAGAGCTGGAGATCAAAGCGGAATTCCTGCGCGATTATCTCGCCGCGCGGGGGATGGCGCTCTATTGCTCGAGCTATCGCGAGCGGGTCGCGGTTACGGCGACCAAGCCAGGCTATAGCTGGCCCGGCGACGAGTTGCGGGAAACCAACGGACGCGATAGGCACGAGTGCATTATCGTCGATTCCAAATATCCGGACCCCACAGGGCACTTCTGGATGCGTGGCGCGATGTGGCGGACCGAGTGGGTAGAGCCTGGGCCGCTCAGCACGCGGGTGCGCGGAGACGCGGACCCGCACACGACCAGTTTCGCGCTGAAGAACGATGGCACGCGCGTCAGTGCCAAGGAACTGGCTGGCGCGATGTCATGGCTCTATTTCGATCCAGCCATCGTGGCTGCATTGCTCCGGCACCGCAGCGCGGCCCTGCGCTGGGCGAGCGGCGAAACAGGCATGGTCGGGGCTACAGCTTATGGTGTTCACTTCGGCGTCAATTGCCTGGGGCTGATTACCGTGTTTGCAAAGGATATTGGGGGCCTTAAGCCTTGGGAACAGCGGGTTTGGAGTGCGCATAATGTAACGCCCGACGGCGGCGTATCGCAGGAACTGTTCGCGGCGCAGATGGAGGTCAACCCTGCGGCAACAGTCGCACCGGAGAAGAAGCTCGCGAAGTCGATCGAGGCGGTCGATGCCGCTTTTCAGGGGAAGTATGGAGCCCCGCTCCTCCGCAACCATGAGAGCGTGCCGGGTCTCCTGCGGCGTGCGCATCGGTTTCTTGCCGCGGACCCGGATGGCCTGCTCGAATTGTCCAAGGAACTCACCCGCCTCTTCATCGAGCGCATCGATGTCGATGCGATCGCTACTGCCCTCTCACTCCCGAAATCCGACAAGAAGCCCGGATCGCTGAAAGCTCTGGAGAAGCTGGCTGCCGCGCATGGCTCGGCGAGCGACGCTGCGGCGACGATGGCCCCCCTGTTCGGCATCTACGACCTCCGCCTCGCTGACGCGCATCTGGGCGGTGGCAAGGTTGCGAGCGGAAAGGCGCGTGCCGGCGTCAATGATGCCGATCCGCCGGCTATGCAGGGACGGCAGCTGATCCAGAGCTTCGTCGATACGCTGGATGCGATCGTGGGCCTTCTGGTCTAGCGGTGTTGCGTCCATCGCCTTCGATCGACACTGAGTTTGATGGGGCGCCTTACTGCCATTTCTAGGTTGGATGAACGAACGACCGTTTCAGCCAGTTGCCGCCCGGAAGCGGACTTACCGGACAGTCCAACAAAGCGGACATGATGACCGGCCCGAAGGCAGCAATGAGATGTCCGCTGCTGGCGAACGAAATTTGACCGCTGAGCGGCGGGGAAGGGTCGAAGGATGGCAACATGCCTGTTTGTTTCAAGTGAAATTCAGCTGGCCAGGTAGGCGCTGAACGGAACGCCAGCGCTATTTTTGATCGGCTTCATCCTCTTTGAACCATTCACTAGGCCATTTCGGATTCGAAAGATTTTCGCATTGGCTTTAGGCAGGAGTAGCAGGGCTTCATGAAGTGGAAGGCCGAAATAGTGGAAAAAGCTTGCAGTTCTTCGGTGCAAGCGCCGGAGAATCTGCAAACCTCGCGCGTTGAAGTGCAGCTCGATCAGCCTGTGGCGGACATCGCCAAGATTCTGAACAAGTGCCTGAGGTTTTTGGATGAACTGGGCCTGTCTCAAGCAGGAGCGCATCTGGGCGCGGCGATCGACGCATTGCCTGGGCAAGCAGCCGTGCCGCCTATCGAGTTGCTCGATCTGATTGCCGACTTGCCGGCTGTTCCATCAGAGCCTTAACCGCATATCAACGGAGAATGCGCCCTGACCAAACGACCCGGCCCACAATAGTGACGAGCTCTGGATTGACGTTCGTCCTATTCGGATAGAGGCTGTTGTCGCTCAATATGCTGAACTCGTCGCGTCGCAGCCCCATTGCAACGCGCTTGACCAGGAGCACGTCGTCCAGGCGCAAGACATAGATGCCGTCTCGAAGCCTGCTCATATTATCGCTGTGATCGACCATGATCTCGTCGCCATGGTTCAGGGTCGGGGTCATGGATTCGCCATCGACACGTATGATCGAGACATAGGGCGGCCGAACCCCGATTTCCTGGAGCCAGCGACTGTCGATTGCCACGCTGTCAGATGCGCTTTCATCAATGTCGAGCGCGCCCGCCCCGGCCGAAGCGCCCAGAGAAAGTCTCGGCACGGAGACCGACCTTGCCGGTTTGGAAGGCGGTGCGGGCTCGGCCCCTTCCAACGGAAGCCCGCTGAGCAGATGTTCGGATATGCCAAGGAACCGTGCGATCGTTCGACGATCCTGCTCATCCAGCCTGCGGGGGGTTCCGCGCTTGATGAACTGCTGAATATAAGCCGGATTTCTGCCGATCAGACGCGAGATGTCGGAATAGGTGGCTTTGCTTTGGGCAATCTTCTCATCCAATAGCGCACGAACGTCTTCCATCATCATATCTTGCTAGCTGGGGTTCCGGACTTATCTTACGTTAATTTAAAATCACGCTTTGGCAAATTTCTGTTGTCGATACCCTCTCGGATGATCGCAATTCCCAGGGACATATTTCCTGCTCGACGGTAATACGGGATTCTACCTATGAGTAATCGGTCAAGCGGCGAATGCAGGCATGCGGTCGGGAAGAAAGCCTACATATAGCCCCGGTCCCGGAAGCTGAACGAGCCGTGCCGGGAAACGATGATATGATCATGCACCCTGATCTGCAGGTCCTTGCAGATCCTGACCAGTCTTCGCGTGAATTCAACGTCTGCCCGGCTAGGCTGGGGCGCGCCCGAGGGATGATTGTGGGCGAAGAGGAGCCTTGGCGATCCGCAGGCTATGGCATGCCGCACAAGCTCGCCCAAAGGGAGCTCCACATGCGTGCTCGTGCCGGGCCAGATGCGTTCGTCGGCTATGGCGTCGCAAGCATCGTTGAAGAATAGAACGCGGACTTGTTCCTCGGCCAGCGCGGCCATGCGCGCTTCGAAATAGGGTATCAGGCCAAGGCTTTGGCAGCCATGTTCGCGCAGGATCGCCGATATCGGATGTCGAGCACGATTCCGCGCACCATGAAGAGCTGCATCGGAAAAGCCCATAGACTCCTCAGACCATGGTAAATCTTCGGATCGATCCCGATCTGAGCGATTGATCCCATATGGACCGCAACAGCAGCGAGCGCGCAGCCGCTGGTCCAAAGGGGCCAATGCCGGTCGCCCTGAAGTGCGAGAATGACGAATGCCACAAGACATATCACGTCCACAGACAGCACCGGGTAGAGAGTGTGGCCCCAGCTTTGATCGAGGATTGAGGTGTAGAATCCCGCAATTGTCTTGAACACGATCAATCCCGCGCCGATGCGCCCTACCGGACCGCCTGCGCATGCGGCATATAGACAGCAGCATAGCGTCATAATCCAATACAAGATCAAAAGCATGAACTCTGGCCGTCTTCCATATTGTGCAAGACGGCCAAAGCACCGAAACAGCCCTTAGGCAACCAGTTGCAACTGCGATTCCGGCGCGATCCAAGGGCACAGTGGGCCAGGGTCACAGCCTATCTCGACGGTGCGCAGGTTTGAGTCCTGCTTCATGTCGATCAGCATCTTGTGAGCGTTCACGAAGTTGCGGCGCCCTTCCACGAAGGTCTTGAAGCCATCGGCCAGCTCCTCGAGCGCCGGCTGGCTCGCCGCATCGCTCAGCTTGGCTTCGGAAAAGGCTTCGATCACATCGGTCGTCAGCATGGAAAATTTCTTGAGCGCACCATCGATCAGAAGTTGCGTCCGACCAAGATCGGTCACGATCTTGCGGGCCTGCAGCGGATTGAATTCGGTCATGAGGTCTCCTTCGCACCACCCCTTGGAGCGTGCGTTTGTAAGATCGGGTTGTCGTGAAGCGGAGCGTCACCTCGACAGGGCGTCGAGTGCTGCCGCAAAGAGGATGATCACCGTCAGGACGATGATCGTCAGAAAGAGCGCGATCTTGCCGATCGCCATGAGGCGCTGAGTGCGTGTCAGGTCATTGGTTGGACCTCCGATAGGGGGAAGGCCGAGCGACTTGGGCTGCGCCTGTCGCCGCTCGACCGGTTCCTCGGAAATGCCTGCCTCCTCGCGGATTTCAACGTCGGTCGGTTTTAATTCAAATTGTTTGAACGGGACTGCGCGGTCGATTTCCGCGAAAATCCGTGCCGCTTCGCGCCGATTCTCAGCATTCAGAATCATTCGGGCACGATGAAGATACTGGTCGACGGTCTGATGAGTCAGGCCCACCAGCGGCGCAATCTCCTTCGAACTTCGTCCCTCCGCAGCAAAGCGAAGGCACCGCTTTTGCACATCGGATAATTTGGCGATCCGATCGTCCAACATGCGCCTCCCGGTAGTTCCCCTCATTAACCATATCTGTGGCGGAAATTTCCTAGGCTGTGTAGAGCAAATTCGCGGAAAAAAACGAGGCAGGACAACCCCATGCAGGGTCTAGGTGTATAGCGGGGACACCCAGATCCTGGCGACGGGTGCGAGCGCTGAATCTTCCTACGCTCTCGGCTCTGATCACAAGCGGCCTTCCAGGGAAACGCCCAATATGCGCGGCGCGTTCAGTGTGCCGCGTCTGCGCCCGTCGACATCGACAAAAAACTGGTTGGGTTTCTGGACATCGAAGATGTTTGCAATCATGAGAAAGGCGCCCAGATGCTTCCCTTGCCATCCCAACTTCGCGTTGACGAGGGTTCGGGAAGGGATGTCGCGAACACGCTGATCCATGACATTCTGGTAATAGGCGGTGCGATAATTGGCGTTGACGTTCGCGAACCACCCATTGGGATGGGTGAAGCTTGCGGCGCCTGAAAGCGTCCAACGAGGAGCGCGGGGAAACGCCTTGCCCGGGGTGCTCTCGAGCGTGTTGCCTTCGGCTTGGGGGAAGTTTTTCAGCCGGGCGCTTCCAAATCCGAGGCCTGCGTGCAGGGTGAGCGTTTGGGAGATAACCCCATGCGACTCCATCTCAAAGCCCTGGAGCCGGGATTTGCCTGCATTTATGATCCTGGTATCGTAAAGAGCTCCTGGGGTCAGTTGAACCAGCACCTGCTGGTCTCTCCAGTCGGTACAATAGAGATTGGCGTTGAGCGAAAGCCGGTTTCCGAGCCATGACGAGCGCAGCGCCCATTCATAGGTGGTGCTGTACTCGGGCTCGAAATCATAGCTTTCCGCGCGCTGCGCGTTGAAGCCCGAACCTCCCGCCCTGTAGCCACGTTGCGCCGTCAGGCTCAACGCCATATTCGAAGCGAGATCATAGCTGAGGCCCAGCTTGGGCAGCCAGGCATCATAGCGTACGCGGCGGGGCGGTTCGGCGCTGTTAGCGCCCTGGACAAGATTGAGGAGCAGGCCGTTCAGCCGGCGGACTATTGGACCAAGAGCTGGAACCCCAAGTTTATCAGGATTGGGTAGAGGATGGTCGATCGAGATATGTTGCATTGCTCGCTGACTCGATGTCTCGATATCATAGCGCATGCCCATGCGGATACGCAGTTGGCGACCGAGCGGAAATGTCAGGTCGGCAAATGCCGCATGATTGTCCGTTATCCCTGGACGAGTGAGATCATTGCTGATGGGAAGCGTGCCGCCATAGAGATCGAGGACCGCCTCCACCGTCGCCGGCCCGAGGCCGGCTGCCTGCAGCTGCCGCCCGATTCCGAGGCTCGCAAGGCTAAGACTCTGCAATGCGTTATAGGCATAGGCACGCCGTTCCCGCAGATAATAGGCGCCAACCAGTCCCTCGACCCAGCTTCTGCGAAAATGGAAGCGGACTTCCTGCTGGAAGGCCCGATTGAGCTCGTCGATATGGCTAAGCTGGCCTGGCACGGCAGTGCGGTTGGCGTCAGAGCGCGAGCGGAAGCGGATGCGGCTGTAGCTGGTCGCGGATTTGAGAACGGACCCGGCGTCGACTTCATATTCCACCAAGACCGTTCCGATTGCACTGGTGACCCGCTTCCTGTCCTGAGCGTCGGACGTGGTGATACGTGCGCGTGGGTCATAGGGCGGATCAAGTTCCGTATAGAAGGTGCCGCGTTGATGCTGGTCATAAAGGAGCGCGCTGATCAGGCGCAGGCCCGGTAGGATTCTTGGTTGCAGCAATAGCTTTCCTCGCAATGTCCGCGAGCGCTGCGGATCGCCATCGGCCTGGTTTGTCACATTATGGATGAGGCCAGCCGTCTTGGAGGCTTCACCTGCCAGACGGAAAGCGACCTGGCCTTCCGAGATGGGGCCGCCGATCGCCATCCCGAGCCGCCTTTGGCCATCCTTGTCCGATAGCAGCAACCGGGTTTTTCCACTCCAGTTGAAAGTGGGATCCGCTGTATTGATGATGACCGCTCCGGCGAGCGCATTGCGTCCCTGAACGGTGGATTGCGGGCCGCGCAATATCTCGACCTGCGTTACATCGAAGAGATCCAGCGGCCCTGAGGCCAACGCGAGGCGGGGAATGGCCGCGCCATCCACATACACGCTGGCCAGCGCGCCCTCCCCGGCTCCCGACACATTGAACGCATCGATGCCGCGGATCGAAAAGCTGGTCCGGCTTCCGTCGACGGCCACATTGGGCGTCCGGTCAAGGACATCATAGGCTGAGACCATCGCTTGCTCGTCGATGACACGGCTTGTCGCAATAGCCACGCTTGCTGGCGTTTCCTTCAGGGAACGGCGGAACTTCTCGCCTGTGACAATCAATCCCACCCCCGCTGTGTCAGGACCGGCAACGGCTTCGTTGTTTGGCTCGCGCGCCGAAGCATCGGACATCACGCAGGCCAGCCCGATGGCGGACGCAACAACACTGATTCTCATGATCCCCCCGGAACACATCCCATCTGACTTTCTGGCGATGCCGGTGCGAGAATGAAAGAGTAGGCGAGGAGTTATAGGCATCCCGATACGTTTCTTCTGCGGCTGATGCCGCAAAAGATGAGTGTGACCTGGAACCAGCCAGGTTTGTCGGGCAGAGGAGAAATCTCTCTGACGGTGTCGATTGCAGTCCCTGTCGATGATGCGTAGGGGAGGCTCGGAAAGGCAAATCATGCGGACAAATTCTGGTCTCAGCTGGGCCTCTTACGCTCTCATCACTATTATTGCCGCATTTGTGGCGGTGGTCGGCGGTGACGACGGCTATGGCTGGACATTCGTCTTGGGACATTTCGCTGTTGCCTGGATTTTGATGGCCGCTTTCGCCCTCATCGGCAAGGTCATGTTTCGTCGGCCTCAATGACAGGCGGCGAGCCTCACCGATGTTTCCGGACGCGCGTAACGCCAACTGGGCTTTCCTACATGAACTTGTTTTGTTCTTCTGTTCGCCATGAAACGAGATCCTGAACTGATTCGTGATCTGATGCTCGCAATGGAGAGCGAAAAAAGTGCCGAGCTGCTTAAGGCTTGTTGAGATTCATCGAGAGTTGATGACGGCACTGGCGAGATAGATCATGGCTGAGAAGCTCTGATCGGTCTTGTCGGAACGCATGGCGATTCGTTTGAACTCCTTGAGTTTGCAGAAGAAGTTCTCGATGAGGTGACGCCATTTGTAGAGTTCTGCGTCGATCCGGCGCTTGCTGGCCCGTCCGGGATGCTGTGAGATCACGACCCTTGCGCCCCGCGCGTCGAGTTCAGCAATGATGGCGTTGGTGTCGAACGCCTTGTCGGCCATGAAGCCAGCGAAGGCGAGGTTCTCGATGAGGGGCGGGACACCTATGATGTCGCAGCGCTGACCCGGTAGCAGCACGAAGCGAACGAGATTGCCCAAGGCATCCGTGAGTGCGACGATCTTGGTGGTCATGCCGCCCTTCGACCGCCCTATGGCCTGGCTTTGAGTCCCCCTTTTGCGCCCTGGCCGTGGCGGTGGACCTTGACGATCGTGCCATCGACCATTGCAAACTCCATGTCTGGATCATCCGACGCGGCGTCGAAAAGCCGTTGGAAAACATCGGCTTTCACCCAATCCCGATAGCGCTTGAAGATCGTGTTCCACTTCCCGAATGCAGCCGGAAGATCACGCCATGGACTGCCCGTGCGCGCAATCCACAACACCGCCTCCAGAAATAGCCGATTGTCGTGGCCGCTCCGACCCGGATCGCTTGCCTTGCCAAGACAATATGGCGCCATCTTTGCCCACTGATCGTCCCGAAGGACAAGTCGTTCAGCTTCCATCACAAACTCCTTCAAGGAGCTTGAATCAGATCAAAGCCTAAAGGGGAATCCTGAATCTCAACAAGCCTTAAAGTGCCAAGGCTGGTCGGACGCGAGCCACACCAGGTGGAGCATCATTTTCGTTTGTTGGTGGAGGCCGGCCTTGCGACAGCAGGATATATTTCTCCAAATGACCGTTGCTGGATCGCGGTGCGTCTAACCTGGCGTGGACATGAATATCTTGATCAGGTTCGCGATCCCGAGGTCTGGCGTTTCACCAAGGCAGCGATGCGCAAGACGGGTATCTGGTCTTTGGAAACGATGGGAGCCATCGCGAAGTCGCTCATATTTGCGAAGCTGGGATCAATGGGTGTCGATGTGAGAATGTAATCAGTATCTGTTGCCCTCCGATCCGCCGCAATCCGGCAGCAGACCGCTGCGGGGAACACGTTCCTGATCCAACCGATCTGGATGACAGTGATATGTGGCATGGCTTGACGAGCATCGCGGGTGGTGCAATCGTTCGCCTCCAAATCGGGGGATATCATGAAAGTTAAAGCATTTTTTGCCGTCGCGGTCGCGTCGGTCGTTATTCTGTCCGCTCAAGCGACTGTGGCGGATACGGCCAAGCATTATGCCATCGTCAATGAAGAGGTAGGCGTTCCCGTCTTCCCCTACGACATCACGGATCGTCCTTATCAGGTGATTGGCGAAGTAAAGGCCGGCGTTCGCAAGGCGACGATCTTTAGCAAGGCGCCCAGTCAGGAAAAAATCTATCGTGAGCTGTGGGAGCGCGGCGAGAAGTTGGGTGCGGACGCGGTGATCAAGGCGCAATATGGTGATGCGCATGTGACGGCGCTGAGCTGGGGTTCCAGCACCGCCACCGGCGTTGCGATCAAATTCCTCGATCCCGCGCCGCCCGCGAGCAATTGATGTTTGTCCTCGCCGTTGCGCTTGCCGTCTCCCTGCCCGAGACGGCGGCGCCCCGCGACCAGATCATGCAAGGAGTGCCGGCGCAGTCAGTCGCGCCGCCCGGTACTCCGGGAGGCATGGCTCCCGTGCTTCCGGCGGGTACCCCCGTACGCCTTATGGTTCTTAAGGAAATCAACAGTCGCACGGCCCGGCTAGGCGACCGGTTCAAACTGCGCGTTGATGAGCCGATCTACATCAATGGGGTGCCAGTGGTGCCTGTTGGCTCGACAGCGTGGGGCGAGATCGCGAGCGTCGAAAAGAACGGCGCAGTGGGCAAGGGCGGTCGGTTGGGCGCGAAACTTCTCTATCTCGATTTGCCGTCGGGCCAGGTTCGCCTGCGAGGAGACTATGCCGACCGGGGTGGTGGCAATGGCGCCGGCGTGGTGCTGGCGGTCGTGGGGTTCGGCCTTCTTGGCCTGCTCACCGGAGGGGACAGCGCTCGCCTCAAGGCCGGGGATATTTTTACGGGCTATGTGGACGGACCTTCACCACTTCCATCGCCGCCAGCCACCAAGGACATATCGGCGCCCGAACCAGCGGCATGAGCCGATCAACGCTTGGGCACAATCGCGACTGTCAGGGCTAACATATGCTTTCGCAGGGCACGCCGTCCCCATCGCCATCCAGTCGGCTTAGACCACACTCATTCAGATAGTGGTAGGCTTCCGAGCAGCTGTCCATCTGCCCGCACTTCCATTTGGATCCGCAGCTTGGGCCAATGGGCTGCGATGAGAGGGTTTCCACGATGTCCCGCCGCGGCCCATAAAGCTGGGCGCGACGGGGGAGCGGCTCGGACCCAGGATCGTTCTCGGACAAGAAACGCTGAGCGACCCAGCAATCTTCACCAATTCGGTCCAGATGGGCCCAATGGCCCAAGGTCTCACCTGCCAGGACATTATCTCCTCGGGTGAGCTTCTCGACCACGCTGGCGCCAGATTTCGGCTCTGCACGGCAGCTAAGGCTAGCCGCCGTGACGTACATAAGCATGGTTTGGGCCGACGACGCGTTAGGCTCTGTCTGCATTCATGGGATTCCCATTTTATGAGAGTTCTGATTCAAGGTCGTTGAAGGAGACGATCTTTGAGCAGACGGGTGCTGACGGACGAGCAATGGAACCGGATCGAGGGGTATCTTCCGGGTCGTGCCGGGACGCCTGGACGGAGCGGCGTTGATAATCGACTGTTTGTCGATGCGATCCTGTGGATGGCGGGGAACGCGGCGCATTGGCGCGATCTACCGGATATATTCGGCAAATGGACGGCGGTTCATGCGCGCTTCCGCCGGTGGTCACGCAACGGGGTATGGGAGGGGCTTTTCCATGCCATGGCCGACACGCCGGACTTCGAATATGTGATGATCGACAGCACGATCTCGAAGGTCCACGCCGATGCAAGCGGCGCAAAAGGGGGGCTGAAAGTGCCGCCATCGGTCGTTCGCGCGGCGGCCTGACGACCAAGTTGCACGCCGCCGTCGATGCGATCGGTCTGCCGCTTCGGATATGTCCGACACCAGGGCAATGTGGCGATTGCCCGCAGGCCCAGACGCTTCTGTCCGGGCTGGAAGGCGTCGGCCACGTCATCGCCGATGCTGCCTACGATGCCGATCCGCTACGCGCCTTCATTGCCGATGACCTTGGCGCAATCGCGCAGATCAAGGCCAATCCCAGCCGCGCTATCGCCCCTGCCATCGACTGGAGGCTCTACAAGGAGCGCCATCAGGTCGAATGCTTCTTCAACAAACTCAAGCGCTTCCGAAGGATCGCCCTGCGCTGCGAGAAAACCCTCTCTGCCTTCATGGGCTTCGTCCATCTCGCATGCGCCATGATATGGATACGGTGAATGCAGACAGAGCCTAGGGGGCTGCGATAAATCACTCGGTTCGACGGAGGAAGTGCCGCCACCGTTACACTTGCCGATGGCAAAGATGATGAGCATGCAAAAAAAGGATCAGCCCACAGCCGCCATTTTTGTTTGATGAATTGGGCATGGTCCCCCCAGACTTTGCGCTCTCAATCTCGCTATAGCGGAGCTGGATCGCTAGGTTCCAGATTGGGTGGACGATAATCAGCTTTGGTCGCGATCCGCTCCCGAACGCTTTCATCGATATCATGCCCGGGAGGCACGCAACGCGGTTCGCCCAATGGAAGGTACCAACCCAAGAGGGTAGGACGTTTCCATTCCTTGAAACGTTTGAGTTTGGGAATGACTTCCAGAATCCACCACGCCCATGTCAGTGAATTGTGTATCTGACCCGCGGCGTTGGGCGGCACATAATCATGCTTGTTGCCTGCGCGAGCTTCTCCCTCAGCAAGATGCCTGTACATGGCCTGATTAATGCGTAAACCGGCTTTGTCGGCTTCGCCCACGATCCAGATGAGTGGTCGTTTGGAGAGGGCGCTCTCTTCTTCCCTGTAGCCGCCACCGACGTCGGAATGGACGCCGGGAAACCATCGTTGCTCAATGTCCTGTGCTATGCCTGCGTCATGGTCAAAGGGATTGGGCAAATGGGTTTGCGGCGCGTCCCAGGGCGCGACGCGAAACATGCGACGCCGTTCGTCGAGCGCGAGCGCATGGCGCACGATCGCAACCGCAGGATTGTTGCGGGTATAGGGGAGAGTCTCCACGCTCGGAATCCAGAACCGGTCGGGACGCGGCACGAGGACCGATGCTACGCTATCCCAAAGTCCCAGGAAATGAATGCGCGGTTTGCGCGCGCCGATCACGCGGGAGAAATGCCAGGCAAGGGGAAGGTCGTTTTCGGCCGCCGCCCGCTTGTAGGTGCCAAGCGCGCTGTCGCACATGTTCAGCTGTTCGCGGCGGACTAGGCCGATTAGTTCAATGAAGCCCGCCAGTACGCGGGCCGTCCATGCCCCGCGGCTGAAGCCGAACAGGAAGATGCGGTCTCCTTCTTGCCAGTTTTCGACCAGAAAGCGATAAGCGCCAAGGACATTGCCGTCGAGGCCATAGCCCGTCGCGAGTCCGATGATCTCGATGAGCTTTTGCCGTGCCCGGTGCCAGGGGTTGATCCGTCCGACCGTGCCGACCCCCGGATTATAATAAACAAGCTGGCGCTTGCCCTTTTCCGCGATGCGGAAGAGCTTCAGGACATTGGAAAGGTTGCGGCCAAGCTCATTGCCAGTTCCGTCCAGCAGGATGACGAGATTGCGCCCCGTTGCCCGCGAATTCTCCTCAGTCGATGGCATCGGGCCGGATCTCCTCGTCAACCGCCACCTGCCCATAAGCTATGGTCTGCACGACGGTGCCGTCAGGTGCGACCAACTCGATTTCGTCGCCGCCGTTGTTGAGCGACATGGGCTGGCCGCCACGCAGCATGGTTTTCTCCTCTCCTGGCTCAATCCCGAGCAAGCCATCGAGGACCCAGACATTTCCGGCAAGATCACGAACACGCCAACCAGACAGATTCAGCGCGGCACTTCCCCGATTGGCAAGGGTGATTTCCTCTCTGGTGAAATCATCGCCCTGGGGGTCGGGGACAAACCGCACGATCCTGAGGCGCGGTTGCTGATCCATATGGTGGTGGAAGGCGCTACTCTCGAACCAGATAGGCGCGGTCCATAGGCGGTCATCCTCGGCATGTTCCTCGTCCTGATCGCTGAGCTGGGTGATCCGCAGCAGCACATATTCACTCAAGGCTTCGAGGCGGATGCCTTCAAGCGGCACGGGCGCGGCCTGATTGCCGACGAGTTCGAAAGTTTCCACGGGCGCGCTGGCTGGCTTGCCACCCGCGACATCCTTGAAGACATCGACGCGATAGATCGCATCGGGCTCGTCATCGTCCACGATTTCGACCGTTAGTGGAAGTTCCGCCCCGAGCGTCGGCGGGTCGATAATATCACCCTGCAGGGCATTGCCGGATCGGAAGAGCACCCGCAAATTCTTGTCTTCGGTGGCATAGGCGTGTCGAGCCTTGAGCGCGTTGATGATCCCGCGTCGTGAGAAATCCGCCGCGATGACGGCTACCCGCGCGTCGGTCGAAATGCCCCAGTTGCGATAATGATTATCCTGTCCGACGCTGGGCGCCAGATGGAAGCCGAGATTAAGATAGCGAAAATATTGGCCTTCGCGGATGCTCGTGCGCTGATGCTGCCCATCTTGCAGGGCTGGCGCGTTCATGATCTCGATGAGCGAAACATGGGGCGCCATTGCCTGGACCCAGTTCTCCTCGCCGCCGCTGAAATCGTCGCGGCCATAGTCCTTGAGCGATCGCCGTCCGGACTCGGGATGGTTGAATTGAACCAGCGGCCCTCCGCCGCCAGCGTCAGGATGCAGCCTCAGCCATTCGAGAAGCAGGTCGAAGCGCCCATTGGGAACATCGATGACCTGGTCGATGTCGAATATGTTAACATGATTGCCACTGGAGATGGTGGAGAATTCTTGGCCGTATAATGTGACGCAGGCACCAGGCTGATCGGCCGCATCCGCCATCTTCACAAGCGAATTGGGGGCGGTGCGGTAGAGCGCCGGCTGGGTCGCTATTAATATGCCGTCCCTGCGATCGCCCGAACCATCGCCCTTGGGATGGTTATGTTCGGTAATGGCGAAGAAATCCAGACCGGCGGCGCACGCCATGGCGAAAGCGTCTTGTGGCGTACCGCTTCCATCGCTGTACGAGGTATGGCCATGAAGATTGCCGAACCGGATGATCGTGGTCTGAGCGCTTGCCACCGTCGTCAGTATCGCGAGAAAGAATATCGCACAGATGTTCGTTCGCATGCCGTCCCCCTAAAACGCTGCGATTCATGAAGGTTAGAGCAAGTCCTGGCTGACGTCGAGATGCTGTGATTGCCTATCGGATGTTGCATTTGCTCATTCAGGCCACAGCGTTCCCAAACCGCCAGGCAATGTAGGGGAGGCACTTTGTCAACGACAGCTATTGCAAGGACACGTGAAGATGCGGCCGATCCGCTTCCCCTCGTCCCAGACAATGCAGTCTGTGAGCCGCCCTTGTAGAGCTGGGTTCATTTGGCTGGCCACCCGCTTTCATCCACCCTCTGTTGTCATCCGCTCACGCCTGTATCAGGCACGCCCAGCTTGAACTGGATCATGACAATAGAATCTGGAACCTTATCTAAATGCCAACGACAATGCGCCGGATCAACGGCGACAAGCAGCAGTGCACTTCATCAAAGCGTGGGCGCAAGGCGCTGCCGATAATCGAATATCCCGCCCCGGCTTTCACAGAATGGGTTGATCCACCCACCTTTCGTGAAGCATTCGTCCTGCATCTGCGGCGCTTCTCGGAAAGCTATTATCAGCTTCACCGATGCATTATCCGCCCTGGAGACAAGCTGGATCGTGCAACGCTGCAATCCTGGACGGAGGGTCGCCGCACTCCCCAAAGCGCCACCAGCTTCGAAATTCTCACGCGGATCGAGCAACGCTACGGTTTGCCCTCGGGCTATTTCAGGGCGAAGCTGCCCAATCCCGCTCGTGCCGTCTCGGGATTGACGGTGACAGGCATGCCCAGGGCCGAGCAGCGTCGGCTGGCCTGGCATCTGCCTGACGATTTCAATTCAAGGCCGCTGAAGGAACAGGCGAAGATCCTGGATTGGGTTCAGAACGTGGTGATTTCCGGCGCCACAGAATATCGCCGCTTCCAGGCGCTGGCCATGAAGCTGCGCTACGCCGTCCGCTTCCCCTCTCTGACGGGCAGGAAGATCAGGACGTCGCCGGAGCCTGAAGATTTGTCTGATCTCGATGATCAGGTCGACCATGTTGGGGTGGTGGATGCACCGCCCCGTCTTGTGGCGGAACTGAATGAGCTTGTTCGCTTCAAGACCGCCACGCTGACGGACATCGGTTTTCAGCGCATCGGCGTGTGGAACGAAGAAACCACTGCACAGAAGATCGAACATTTCGGCCTCATGTTTGGCGCCCTGGCGGCCTCACCCAGCGGGGAGGTGCAGGGTCATGGCGTTCCGCTCGAAAACATATCCTTTGCCATGCTCATATTTCCGCGTGTCTGGGATTGGTATGTCCAGTGGCGTGAACGTCGACGCGGCTTTTTCACCCGTTGGGAATGCGACATGCTGCGCAATGCCATGGCGCTGGTCCGCCAGGAAACAGGATGGCTGCGGCAGCATCCGGAGCTTGCTTCGCGCCTCGTGCCGATAGATGGCCTTGTATCGGTAGAGGATATCGAGTCTGCCCGTGCCGATTGGCCGGGGGCATGCGACATTCTCCATGCGCATGCACGTGCCCGCGTGAAGGAAATCGACCGCGTGGCGCGGATCCACCGCGATCCCTTCGAGCCGATCCTGCCCATCCTTGAAGCCCCAAGTCCGGTCGCCGAGTATCTGAAGATCGCCGACGAGATCATGAAGCTGCGCCCGGATGCGCGGCGCTATCCGCGTGCGGCCGCCGAGACGGCCCGTTCCTACCTGCTCATTCGGCTGGGCCTTCACCTTGGCCTGCGGCAGAAGAACCTTCGGCAACTGCTGGTCTGCCCGCGTGGGACTCTGCCGCGCTCGGAACGCCAGCTTGAATCGCTGAAGCGGGGAGAGCTCCGCTGGAACGAACGCGATCAGGGTTGGGAAGTCCTTGTTCCAGCCGTTGCGTTCAAGAACGCGCATTCATCATTTTTCGCCGGAAAACCCTTCCGGCTTGTGCTGCCTGATCTAGGCGGTCTCTACGATCATATCGCCACCTATATCGAGCGGCACCGTCTGGCTCTGCTGAACGGCGCGAATGACCCCGGCACCTTCTTCATCAAAACGGTCAAGAGAACGAGCCGCGACGCGTCATACAACCAGAGCACATTTTATGAGGCATGGAGGCTGGTGATACAGCGCTACGGTGTTTTCAACCCCTATACCGGGCGCGGTGCAATCAAGGGTCTACTTCCGCATGGTCCCCATAATGTGCGGGACGTCCTGGCCACCCACATCCTCAAGCATACCGGTTCCTATGAACAGGCAAGCTATGCCATTCAGGACACGCCGGAGATGGTCGCCAAACATTATGGGCGGTTCCTGCCGCAGGACAAGGCGGCGATGGCCGCCCGGATTCTCAACCAGGTATGGGAAGCCGCCTGAGATATTGCCCGGGAGGCCGTTTATGCTGCCTCCCGATTCATTTCGGCGTGTGTAGATCCTGAAGGGAAAGGCGACGGACGCGTAGTTGCGGCTCTCCCGTGGCCCGGCGCTTCTATAAGATTTTCCTGACATTCCACTTGCCTGTCGCGGCAAGTCGAGCAATGTGGCCCTGCTTCCCGTGAAAGCCGGGAAGCGGGGCGTGGAAACCCCAACCAAAGGTACTCGGTCACAGTTTACTGGGGCCGGGTGGCATGCGCGCATGTCCAGCCGGCAACGGTAAAGGCGCATGCGCCTGTTCCTTTGGTCAGGTTTCCAACATCCGGCTTCTGGCCGTCGCCCCGAGAGGACATAGGAGCGACGAATGAGGCCACGGCATCAGCGGCGCTCCCGATGAAGAGGAGCATGACCGCTGACACCTGCCGCCATCCGCAACGCCGCCGCCAGGGCGCAGCTATCGCGCCATTCCTCCCTCATAGAGAAGGTGCTGGAATATCATCTGAGCGGCGCTATCACCTCCGAGCTTCTGATACGCGACCAGCCTTTCGAACTGCTGCGCACCGACTGCGATCGCGACGGCTATGATCTGGTCATCGAGGCGAACGGCATCATCCGCCATATCCAGCTCAAGGGGCAGGTGCTGCGCGGTACGGCGCGAGAGGTCACCGCCCATGTGAACCTTGCGACCAAGCCGTCAGCCTGCATCATCTGGATGACCTATGACCCGCTGACCATGCGGCCGGTGTCATACCGCTTCTTTGGCAACCCGCCCGGCGAGAAAATCCCGCCGCTTGGCGATCGGATCGCCACTCACAGCCGCGGAAAGAAGAAACAGCGTCCCGATCACCGCGTTATATTTGCCAAGCGGTTCGAGAAGGTGGCCGACCTCGAAGAGCTGGTGGACCGCCTTTTCGGGAGGCGACATCCCGACATCTCCGCTCTGATAGACCATATGGCCGCCCAGCCCGAGCCGACCGAACCATGGCTGGCCGCCGTGAGGACTGGTCGCTTCAATGCCATCCCCGACGATTGCGACTGGGAAAGCTCGGCTGTCCTTGCCCATCTGATCGACGGCTATGCCCTGCTTGAAGAGCAGGGGAGGGGAGAGGCCGGCCACTTTGCGGATGAGGCGCTTTCGGCCGCGGGCAAGACCGGCCGCTGGCCCGGAGGAGCCAGCGATCTCTGGATCGCACTGTTCCTCGAGCACCGCCGCTGGCGATTCGCCAGCCCGCATGAACCCGATCCCGGGCAGCGCACGCTCCTCGATACCCTTGTCCGCCAGCTCAGGGAGGCCCTTACGTCATGAAGAAGTTGATCCTCACGCTCGCGGCAGTCGCCTGCGCCATCTCACCCGCCGTAGCGAAAGAGAAGATGCAGCGGGCCTGGCAGGCGACCCGCACCACCGATCCGGTGACCGGCGTTTCCCGCTGTGTGGTGTCGGCGCTCGATTATGTCGGCAAGACCCGATATTCCCGTACCGGCTTTCTCTATCCCGTGATCGAGAATCATCCCCAGCATGGCCTGCTGGTGGGCGTGAGCAGCGGCGGACGCTTCCGGCTGCCGACGGGCACCATCCTCTGGCGGGTGGATGACCAGCCCTTCCGGGAAGTGCGGCCGGAAGATGGTCCAGTGACCACTGACATGTCTGCAATGCCGGCGGGTCTCACGCCGCAGGACCCGGTCGCAGCGAAGGCGATGGCCGATGCCATGGCGGTGTCGGGTCGCGCGATCATGGCGGCAACCGCAACCAGCAGCTTCGCGATGGGCGATACCGCCCGCGCGATGCTTGCCGAGCTGCGTGCCGGTCATGGCCTGCTGTTCCGTGCGAAAGCCGCAGCCGCCGATACGGGTCTCCCCGATTCGGGCATGTACCGGGTCGGGCAGATCACGAAGGACGGTCTCAAACCCGTGCCGCTGGATGCCTCGCTGGCGAGCGCGCTTGCGGATTGCGGGATATAGAGGGAGAGGAACCGCGCCCCCGCGGGCGCGGCTCTCCGTTTTCAGTAGCGGCCGCGCTCTTCCTCGGGAAGATTTGCGTCCAGCGCGGCCAGACCTTCAGGATCTTCGCCGCGGAACTTGGCCTGCTGCATTTTAGCCCACAGCTCGCGCAACTCAGGCGGCACTCTGGTGATCTTGAGGACACCAGAGCGGCCCTCCGGCTTGTCGAGTCCCAGCTTCTGCTCCAGTTCCATCACCGTTTTGATTGCCCGCATATCGCCCTTCATCGCCTTGTTCATCAGCGTGCGTGCGATCACCTCCATCGGCGTGTAGTTCCGTCCTCCGATCTTAACGGGCTCTTCAAGAACATTCTTCAGCACCGGCTTCAGCTTGGTTTCAGCCTTTGGCTTCGGCTTCCTTCCATTCGGGTTTCCCGATTGCCCCGGCTTGAACCGCGTCGCGGCCGGTGGCTTTCCGTAGCCCACCTCATAATCATCTGCCATTCGATAGAACCTCCATTTCCCTGCAGCACTGCAATGACATGGCGATAGACCGGGAATGCAGGGAAAGTCTGTCATGGAAACCCTCCGAGAATTCGGTGAGGAACAGCGCCGGCATAAACCGGCGCTGCCCTGTCCGTTAGATGTCGACCTCGTTCACCACCGTCTCGATCTCGTCAAAGCTGAGATCGCTACCGCACAGGATCGCCTTCTGGCCGGTGAGCTTCTGCCAGCGTCGCACGGCCACATCGACATAGCGCGGGTCCATCTCAACCGCGCGCCCCAGCCTTCCGGTCTGCTCTGCCGCGATGATCGTGGTTCCCGACCCCGAAAAGGCATCAAGGACGATACCGCCATGGCGAGAGCAGTCCAGCATCGCATCGGCCACCATCTTCACCGGCTTCACCGTCGGATGCATGGCCAGCTCTTCATTGCGGTCGGCCTTGAGTGAATTGACGCCGGCATAGTCCCAGACATTGGTGCGATAGCGGCCATGCTGTCCCAGCTCGAAATTGTTGATGTGCGCCGCGCTGCCCTTTCTGAACACGAAAATCAGTTCATGCTTGGAACGATAGAAGGTGCCCATGCCGCCATTGTCCTTATTCCAGACAACAAGGTTGCGAAGGCTGTCATAGACCCGCTCGCCAGCTTCGAGCATCTCGCCCATGTGCCGCCAGTCCATGCACTGATAGTGGATCGAACCATCAACGCTGTACGCGGCAAGGTTGTCCATCACCCTTGCAAGGAAGTCCGTAAACTCTGCACGGCTCATCTCTCCGGCGCCCATTATGAACTCGTCATGCTGAACCTTGCCAAGGCCGCAGATATGACCGTTCACAGGTACATTATAGGGCGCATCGGTGAAGACCATCTGGGCCAGCTCATCGCCCATCAGCTTTTCGAACACCTCGCCCTTGGTCGAGTCGCCGCAGATCAGCCGATGTCCACCAAGCTGCCACATGTCGCCCGGACGCGTGACGGGCGATGCCTTCTGTTCCGGCTCTTCGGCCGTGTCTTCCACCACCTCCTTTTCATCAACGCCGTTCAGCAGCGCCTCGATCTCCGCGACGTCGAAGCCGATCACGTCAAAGTCGAAATCCGGAACCATTGCGGACAGATCGCCCAGTTCCAGGCCAAGCAGCTCGCGATCCCATCCGGCCAGCTCGGCGAGCCGGTTGTCGGCAATGATATAGGCACGGCGGTCCGCTTCGCTCATGCCGTCGAGCAGCAGAACCGGAACCTGCGTCAGGCCAAGGCTCTTTGCAGCCTCGACCCGGCCGTGACCGGCGATGATCCTGTCCTGCTCATCGATGAGGATCGGGTTGGTGAACCCGAACTTCTGGATGCTGCGGGCGATCTGGTCGATCTGCTTCTTTGAATGGGTACGCGCATTGCGCGCATGCGGCTTGAGAAGCGTGATGTCGCGCTCCACCAGATCCCCCCGCGAGAGGGGACCGCGCTGTGATTGCATAAAACCTCCTTCGTTGCAGAAGGCAGTCAGATGTCACAGCGCGGTCCCCCACCGCGATCATGGAATCTTAGCGCAAATTGCGTAAGCTCAGGCTGTTAGCCAGGCTCGGGCCAGTCCCCAGCCGAAACGCCCGGGCCGTTCTTTCATACGCCTCCTGTACTGGCGACAGATCCGCCCCAATGCGAGGACGACCCGCGCGCTCGCTTCTGATATCGTCGGCCTCCAGATCGACCCAGGCGTTGATGCACTGCCACATCGACCAGCTGAAACGATCCTTCGGCCCGGGCTTGCCCTTGAATGACCCATTCAGGATTTGGCTGTAGAGCTTATGAAGAGCGCCTTGCCAAGCGAAGCCGGGATTGGCTTCGAAGACCCTCACAAGCTCTGCCCTTGAAACCGGCTCGCCTTCATCCAGCTTGCGCTGGAGATAGCCCGGGCTATCGGGATGGAAGAAATACCAGGGGCCTTGCATCATTGTGGTTCTCCGTTTGTTGGAGAACGTGAAAAGCACGGCTTTGATTGTCGGGCCTACCAACGTTTGAGACGGGACGACTTTTTTCGTTAGCTGCTGCGAATCGTTCGCCGACCAAATTCCCTGTAATCTCCAGAGATTTTCCCTGCTGCTAGTTCCAGGGAATTTGCCAGCGAATATGCCTGTTTTCCGCCCTTTTCTCGACACTGGCGATGCTGATTTCGCCGCAGAATGTCATCTCGTCCGATATCAGGGAAATGCAGGGAAGAGACAGGTTCGCTCCAGACTGCGTCCTGCACCACGCATTCTCCTATTACGAGGCCTTTTAGGCAGTGCCTGTGCCGGGCCTCGAAAATGGGTCGACTGTGATCAGGACGGGGCTGCAATCGCTATATCCCCTGCTGCTGGGGCATTGAGGGGGAGGCGGCATGCGCCCGCCCGCCATTCCATGGCCGCTCGCCCGGATCCGGCAGAAAGGGGGCAAATGGGTGAGCGCCTTCGCGGTTGAGACGGAGATTGAGCCAGCCGATCTGGTGAGCAATCTGTTCGAACTGGAATGGCCGCCCCGCAGCGGGATCGTCCGGTCCTTCCCGGAGATTGACCGGGCAGACTGGTTCACCCTTGCCGATGCGTGTGACAAGATGCTGGCCAGCCAGACGGCGTTGCTTGCGGCGCTGGAGCAGGCGGTGCCGGCGCGCTGAAACAGGGTCAGCCGCGATGGGATATTCAGCAGGAGACAAACGCATGAGCCTGGCGGCGCAGCTTTTCATCGCGACCGGCGCCGTTGCGGCGACCGTGATCGTCCATCTGGCTGGGCTGGCGGCCCTGCTCGCCATATTGCGCCGTCATCGCCATGCGACGCGGATGGTCGTGGCCCTGGTGGTAAATGGCATGGCGATCCTGCTTGCCGCATTCGGGCTGTTTGCGCTTCATGCCATTGAAATCTGGCTTTGGGCTGCATTGTACCGACTGCTGGGCATCTTTCCGGGTCTCGAAGAAGCGCTGTATTTTTCGACATCCACCTATGTAACCATCGGCTATGGCGATGTCGTCCTGCCAGCAGGCGAGAGGATATTGGGCGTGATCGAGGGAGCTAACGGCATCATATTGATCGGCTGGTCGACCGCTTTCTTCTTTTCGATCGTCGATCGGTTGAAGCTGTTGGAGCGGAACCTGCAAAAAGGCTGACTTACGCGAATCCGCCTTAAAGTGCCTCTTCGATGCCTGACATGAAAATGGCGGCACTGCGCCAGAGCATGTAGAGGGCGACGACGAAGATGAGCCCGGCAAAGATGCTGGTGAGGCGTCCTGTCCGTTCGCCCAATTTCTCCGCTGCACGCGTTCCCGCGACGCTGCCCGCTACTCCGCCCAGGACGAAGGTCAGTGCCAGCAGCCAGTCTACCAGCCCTGAAAAGGCGTAGTTGGCCGCCGTGGTGAGACCGAAGGCGGTAACGGCGATAAGCGAAGTGCCGACCGCCATCAGCATCGGCATGCCGGTTGACGCGACGAGGCCCGGCACGATCAGGAATCCGCCGCCTATGCCGAAGAAGCCGGAAAACAGGCCCGATCCAAGTCCGTAGGCGATTACCTGCGGTGCTTTTTCGCGATTGCATTCCGCGCCGGGATCGCCGGGATTGCCGCGGCCCCGCAGCATCAGCGCGCCGACCAGCAGCATGACGAGGGCGAACAGGAACAGCAGCTTTTCCCCATTGACCGTCTTGCCAAGGCTTGATCCGGCAAAGGCTCCTGCGACGCCCGCCAGCGCGTACATACTCCCGCAGCGCCACTTCACATGATGCGCGCGGGCGTGGTTGACGAGGCCCGCGGCCGCATTTGCGGCGACCGCGAGAGCGCTGGTGCCGATCGCCACATGGGGACTTGGCACGCCCACCAGATAAACCATCAACGGCACTGCGAGTATCGATCCACCACCGCCGACGAGGCCGAGCACGAAGCCTACAATGCCGCCCGATATGGCTCCCAATGCGTAGTGAAGACTATCCATGACAGCGGTCGCCTTTCAGCCGCGCGGCGTTTCGGACGCCGGGGGAGGGTGGCTGGCTCCGTTCCTGATCGGACTTGCCATGCCGCCGGGCAGAAGGCGGTGGAGCGCCATGCCCGCCAGCATTGCGAGCACAAAGGGCGCGGCATGGATCGGCCTGAGCGCAAGGCTGGCGATGGCGGGGCCGGGGCAGAGGCCGCCAAGGCCCCAGCCTATGCCGAAGAGCACCGCGCCCGACGCCAGTTTCCAGTCGAGGCCGCGCGTCTCGGGCAGGTTGAAGGCTGCTCCGGCAAAGGGCCGCTCCAGCCTTTTGCGCACCGCCCAGGCGATCGCCATCGGGATCATGGCGCCGCCCATCACGAAAGCGAGCGTCGGGTCCCACGGGCCGAGCAGGTCGAGGAAGGCGCGCACCCGCATCGGGTCCGCCATGCCCGACAGGGCAAGACCCGCGCCGAACAGGGCGCCTGAGATCAGCGCGAGGGCGATCTTCATCATATCGCACCTGCAAGACGAAGGACCGCAACGGTCGCAAAGCCGCTGCCCATGAACAGCGCCGTCGCCAGGAGAGACCGGGGTGAGAGGCGGGACACGCCGCACACGCCATGGCCGCTGGTGCAGCCGGACCCGAGCCGGGTGCCGAAGCCGACGATGAGACCAGCGATCAGCAGCAGGCCGATCGAAGGGAAGCGCGCAGGCGCTCCGCCCGACAGCAGGGATGTGATGAGCGCTCCCACCGGCAGGCCGATGATGAAAGCGATCGCTATGTTGCGCGGCGCTCCGCTGTCGGCAAGGCCGGTGGCACGGGCAGCGAGACCGCTGACGCCTGCTATGCGGCCAAGGCCGAGCAGCATGATGGCGGCGGCGATACCGATCATCAGGCCGCCGATCAGGCCTTCGACCGGTTGTGCGTGGGGGAAGGCGGGGATCATAGCTGGTTCACCGGGATCTTGAGGTAGACGACGCCATTATCCTCTGGCGGCGGAAGGTGACCCGCGCGCATGTTCACCTGCACCGACGGCAGGATGAGGCGCGGCATGTCGAGCGTGCGGTCGCGCGCTTCGCGCATGGCGACGAATGCGTCTTCGCTGACGCCGTCATGGGCGTGGATATTGGCCCGGCGCTGTTCCGCCACCGTTGTTTCCCAAACATAATGATCCCGCCCCTCCGGCAGATAGTCGTGGCACATGAAGAGACGCGTTTCGGAAGGCAATTCGAGAAGGCGGCGCAGGGAGCGGAATAGCTGGCGGGCATTGCCGCCGGGGAAATCGGCGCGCGCGGTGCCATAATCGGGCATGAACATCGTATCCCCCACGAACGCGGCGTCGCCCACGACATAGGCGACGCAGGCAGGCGTGTGGCCCGGCACGTGAAGCACCGTCACGGGAAGATCGCCGATGGAGAAGCTGTCCCCATCCTCCCAGAGATGATCGAATTGCGATCCGTCGTGCGCGAACGCGGCGCCTGCATTGAACAATTTGCCGAATGTCTGCTGCACTTCGCGGATATGCGCGCCGATGGCGATCTTTCCGCCAAGCTTTCGCTGGAGACAGGGGGCAGCCGACAGGTGATCGGCATGGGCATGCGTTTCCAGATGCCAGTCGACCGTCAGCCCTTCCTTCTCGACATGGGCGATGACGGGATCGGCGGCATCCAGACTGGTTCGGCCGGACGCCGGATCATAGGCGAGAACGCTGTCGATGACGGCCGCGCGCCGGGTCATGGCATCGTGGACGACATAGGTCACGGTGAAGGTCGTCGCGTCGAAAAAGGCCCGGATCACGGGCATGGCGTTTCGAGCGGCGGTCACCTGCTGCGAGGCTTTGGCTAGTGCATCGTCGGACATGAGTTTCTCCACCTTTCCCATTCTGCGCATTTCGCGGCATGTTTCAGTAAGGGATTGTCCGCATCACCAGGGTAGTATGGCCCAGGCTAGGATGCTGGCCGCTGCCGTGGCCAGCGCCGCAAAAAGCGGGATCGATGCCCGCACCCCGCCATGGCCCCAGCCAATGACCACCGTCATGACAGCTTTGGCGAAGGTGTTGGCAAGGACCGCGCAGGCCAGTGACAATCCGGCGGTTTGATCGTTCAGCATCGCGGCAGGCAACCCCGACATGGTGATGACCGCCGCGTCGACGTCGGATATGCCGGTCAGCGTCAGCACGATGGCCATGCCCTGCTCTCCGAAGCGATGAAGCGCCCACCTCGCCACCAGCGACAGCACGATAACCATGGCCGCCAGCATCAGCGCGGGGCCGAAGCCGAGCGGGTTGGAGATGTTCACCTTTGCGCCGTCGCCGCGATGACGGCGGAAAGCGAGGATAGCGAATGAAACCGAAATGAGCGTCGCCGGCGCCATGGTGAGAGCCAGGTTCGGCAGCGCGCGGGGGATCAGTGCCAGCGTCAGCAGCTGGACCCGGACGAACATCACGATCGAGGCGATGGCGATGCCAGCTGCCAGAGGGCCGCGAAGGGCGGGTTCGTCCCGCAGGCGCCGTGCATATTCGGCTGTCACTGCCGTTGAAGACACGATCGCGCCGGTCAGCGCGACCAGCAGGATGCTCCTGTCCTGCCCCAGCCGACGCGACAGGGCATAGCCCGCGAAGGACAGGCCTGTGACGAATACCACGACCAGCCAGATGTCCCGCGGGTTCCAGGCTTCATAGGGGCCCATCGCCCGGTCCGGCAGCAGGGGAAGGATGACGAGCGCGACGAGCAGGAATCGCGAGACTCCCTCGATCTCCTGATCGTCCATGCCTTTCAGCAGGGTGTGCAGCGATTGCCGCGCGCTGAGTATCGCAAAGGTCGCGCCGCCAATCGCGAGGCCTAGCGAAGGTGACAGGCGGGTAGCGCAGAAGCTGGCTGCGAAGGTTAGGACGCCTGCCAGCGTGGTGGTGGCCGACAGATGGTCCTGATCCGCGCTGCGGATATAGCCTGCGGTCATCACCGCCGCCACGCCGATCACGAGCGCGGCTGCCACCATGTCCGGTACAAGCCCCCCTATGCCCCCGATCAGGCCGACAAGGCCGAAGGTGCGGAACCCGGCCACGCGGCGACCGGCGCCGAACGATCTTTGCGCCCAACCCCTTTGCATGCCGATCAGCAATCCGATGGCCATGGCGGCCAGCAGGGGCAGATAGGGCTGTATGATGGCGGGGTTGACGCCGGCAGTCATCGCGACCTCACGCTGGTTTCATCGATGCGGCCGTCCAGCATCGAGATTTGCACATCGGCAGCCGCAGCGACATCGGGATCATGCGTGACGCAGACTACGGCGCGGCCCTGATCATGGGCAAGATTGCGGAACATCTCGATCACGCGGGCGCTGTTCTGGCTGTCGAGATTGCCTGTAGGCTCGTCCCCCAGCACCAGTACCGGATCGTTTGCGATGGCGCGGGCGATGGCGACGCGCTGGCGCTCGCCGCCCGACAGGCGATTGGGCGTCTTCGCGCTCTTTTCGCCCAGGCCCATGCCCGCAAGCAGCGCCTGCGCCTTGGCCTGTATTGCGCCCGGCGGCAATTTGCCGAGCCTGCGCATCGGCAGCATGACATTTTCCAGCGCCGTGAACTCCGGGAGAAGGAAGTGGAACTGGAAGACGAAGCCAAAGCTTGCCAGCCGAATCTGGGCGCGCGTATCGCCACTCAGCAGGTTCATGTCCTGTCCGTTGAACAGCACCCGTCCCGATGTCGGCCGGTCGAGCAGGCCGAGCAGATAGAGGAGCGAGGATTTGCCGCAGCCGGATGGCCCCACGATGGCGACGAAGGTCGCCGGCTGGATCGACAGGGACACATCTGTGATCAGCGTCACCGGCGGTGTGCCGGGAAGGCTGCGCGAGAGACCCTCGACCTCCATGATCGCGCTCATACGGCGCCCCGCAATATATCGACGGGATCGACGCGTGCCGCCTTTCGCGCGGGAAGCCATGCGGCGATGACGCCGGACAGGAGGGAGGCGGCCGCCGCGATGGCATATTGCCGCGCGGAACGGTCGAGCGGCAGGCGTTGATCCTCCCCGGCGATGGGGAATTTGAGCGACTCCAGGATCGCCATCAGACCATAGCCCAGCAACCATCCCGCAACGATGCCGATCAATGCCAGGGCCAGCCCTTCGAACACGAAGATCAGTTGAAGATCGCGCTCGGAAAAGCCCATGGAGCGCATGATCGCGATGTCGCGTCTCTTGTCGGACACGCTATTCGACACGACGGTGTAGATGCCGAAACTGGCGACCAGCAGGATGGCCGACACGACGCTGTACATGATGACGTTGCGGGTCACGAGCAGCGAGAGAAAGTCGGCGGACCGCTCCTGCCAGCTTTCCGCCTTGTAGGCATAGCGCGCCTCCAGACGGCGGCTGACCGGCTGTGCTTCATAGGGGTCGGCAAGGCGGACGCCGATGCGGTTGATGATGAAGGGGCGGCCGAGCAGCGATTGCGCTTCCCGCAGCAGGACATAGCCGAACCCGGATGAAATCTGCGTCTGGCCGCGCTTGAACAGGCCGACGATGCGGAGCGACCGGCTCTTTCCCGAAGCGGAGGTCGCGCCAACCACGTCACCCACGCCAAGGCCGAGACGCCGGGCCATTTCCTCGCCGATGATGATGCCGCCCTGCGTGCTTTCCAGGTCGCGCAGGCGTCCGATGCGCAGTTGGTCCTGAATGGTGCTGACCTTTTCCTCGATTGCGGGATCGACGCCCACGATGGTCAGCGCTTCCTCGCGTCCGCCGCTGCGCAGGGTGATCGCGCCGCTGAGACTGGGCGAGCCGATGGCGCCGGGCAGCGCATCGACGGTGCGCAATATCTCCGGCCAGCTTTTAAGCCCCCGCACCTCGTTGCGGACCTTGTAGTGGCGAAGCTTGACCGCCGCGCCCTTGTAGAGGCTGACACCAGGTTGGGGTGGAGGGCTGCGCAGCTCGTCGGAAATGATGATATGCGGGGCGGCGTCGATCAGCGTCCTGATGAAGTCGTTCTGGCTGCCGATCATCATGGCGGATACGGCAAGGAAGAAGCCGACGCCGACGGCCACGCCGCTGACCGCGACGATCGTCTGGCGGCGGCGGCCGACAAGATGCCGCGCAGCGACGCTCGCCAGCAGTCGCAGCTGGCCGGTCATTGGGCGACCCGCACGCGCATATTGTCCTTCAGCTTTCCTTCGGGATTTTTCACGATCCTGTCGCCGGGAGACAGGCCGGAGAGGATCTGCACGTCGCTGGTTCCGGCAATGCCGGTTCTGACGGTCCTCGCATATACGCGGCGGCCGCGAATGACCCAGACCTTGCCGTCCTCCATCGCGCTCGCGGGCACCAGCAGCGCCCGTTCCGCCCGGCGCGTTATGATATTGACCTCCAGCGTCAGGCCCAGCGGCAGCGCCACCGCGCCGTCCGTCACGATGCGGGCGCGGAAGGCGCGCTGTTCGGGATCGCCGCCCGGCGTCACCGCGCGCACATGACCGTGCAGCACCCTGCCGGGCCAGGCGTCGCTCGACATCAATGCTTCCTGACCGGCATGGACGCGAGCGACGTCGCGCTCGTCTATGGTGGCCGTGATCCATATGCGGGCGGGGTCGCCAAGCGTCATGAGGGTACGGCCGGGGCTGGCGAGGTCACCAGGCTCCACATCCTTGCGCAGGACGACGCCACCTATGCCCGCGCGTACGATCATCTGGTCGAGCCGGGCGCGGGCTCCTTCTTCTGCCGCCCTTGCACTGTCGGCGGCGGCGACGGCCGAGTCCCGAGCGGCCCGTGTGACCCAGCCCTTGGCGAAGAGCGCCAGAGCGCGCCGCTCATCCTGCTGCGCGAGGCGGCGTTGCGCCGTTGCCTGTTGCAGCACGTGCTGCTGTTCCTCGTCATCAAGAAGGACGAGCGGCTGGTCGCGCACGACAGTCTGCGCTTCCTCAGCTAATATTTGGCGAACCGGAGCGGTGAGACGCGCCGATACCGATACGGGCTGCTGCGCCTCGACAAAGCCCGTGGCATAGACCAGTTCGACCGCTTGACCGATCCGGACGGGCGCGAGTTCGACCTCCTGCGCCCGGCCCCCGAGCAACCACCATGCCGCAGCCGCCGCGACCAGCGCGAGCGGCAACAGCCAGAGCGCGATGCGTTTCATGAGAGGGTATATAGCATCACGCGAAGATCATTGCTTGTTCGTATCGATTTCTCCCTGGACTATTTCGATCCGACAGGGATCTGGCGCGGCTTGCTTCCTTCCGTGGCGAGACGCGGCACCACGACCTTCAGCAGGCCCTTTTCCAGATGCGCGCTGGCCTTTTCCGCATCCGCCTCGAAGGGCAGGGCAACCCGGCGCAGATAGCTCCCCCGGCTGCGTTCGATCAGATGATAGTTCTTCTTTTCATCCTTTTCCTCGCGGTCCTCCTTATGCTCGGCCTTGATGGTGAGGACATCGTCCTGCACGTCGAGGGACACGTCCTTTTCGTCGAAGCCTGGCAGTTCGGCGGTCAACTCTAGGCCCTTGTCGGTTTCCGCAATGTCGACGCGGGGAAGGTTGAAGCCCTTGCTGCCGCCATCGCCGTTCGTGAGCCAACCGCGGCCCAGATCCTCGCTGATCCGATCCATTTCCTTGCGCAGATCGGCGAAGGGATCAAAGCCGGCGCGGAAGATGGTGCTGCGACCAAAGGGGATGAGTGAACGAAAATCAGTCATTGGTCATTCTCCTTTCGTGAATGTGGCGGCTTGCCGGGATGATGCATCATCATCTGCTGTTGTCCGTCCCCGGCTGGGCGATGCATCGTGCGGCAATGCTCCATCGCTTCAGGCATGGGTTGGCCGTGGTGCATAGGCATCGCGCCCGGCTGCATCATGTGTCCGCATGCCTGGTCGCGCATCGGGCATTCCGTTGCGGGCTTGCCCGTAGGCGGCGCGCGATTTGGGGCGGTCTGCGCGGATGCGGCGGCGATGAGCGACAATTGCAGGAGCGCGGCGCTGGTTAAATGTCGGCGCATGGGCTTCCTCCGCTGCGGATTCGATGCCGAATTGTCGCCCGGCGCGGGATGCCGCGCCATAAGTAGAGTCACGAAGTCACTGCCGGCGGTACAAGGACAGCGGGTCCACGCCTTGGGATATGAGGTCGATGGCGAGCACCATCCCCAGCAGCCAGAGGCTGCTCCACGGCCATGAGACAGCTACCAGCACGGCGGCCACGTGCTGATGAGGCCGGACAGTAACATCCATGGCCTGCCTCCGGGATGGCGGAAGGCCAGGGCAAGCCGAGCGATGCCCGACGCCGCGAGCGTCAAGCCGATGAAAACCGTCAGCACGCTGGCATCGAGCAGAGGATCGATGATCATGATGCTGGCCGCGACGAGGTATGGCAGCGCCGCGATGCCCCACATAAGGCCTGACGAGAAGCGCCGGACGCTGCGGGCGTGAAACAGTTGGAAGATCGCACCTGCGAACAAGGTCGCGTTGACAATATAGGTGGCGAGGATGGCTGTGAAGAGAAAGTTACCCATTCTATGCGGTCGGGGCGCATCATGTCGCGTTCGACCAGACGAGCGACGAGGAAGTGGTGAGGTTGCTGAATGACGCGCGGGTGTTATGGAGCGGGCAGTCGGCGTGAAAGGTAGTGTGCGTGAAGTTCTGCAAAATCGCTTGAGGAGCGAGGCGGTCATGGCAGGCTGGTGATGTTCAACGTCACCGAGGAGACCCGCCATGACCAGGACCGAGATTAAGCCTGCTGTATCCGCTGTCAAAGAGTTGCTGGCGCAGGAGCCGGATGCGCTTCGCGAGATTGTGCGCAGCGTGATGCAGGCGATGCTGGAAGCCGAGATGGACGAGGCGCTGGGCGCGGGCAAGAGCGAGCGCAGCGATGCGCGGCTCGGCTACCGTTCGGGGCATTACCCGCGCACGCTGGTGACGCGGGTCGGCAAGCTGGAGCTGCGGGTGCCGCAGGACCGTGCCGGGCGCTTCTCGACCGAGCTGTTCGAGCGCTACCAGCGGTCGGAGCAGGCGCTGGTGGCGACGCTGGCCGAGATGTATGTCCAGGGCGTTTCGACGCGCAAGGTCAAGGCGATCACCGAAGAGCTGTGCGGCCATGCCTTCTCGGCCTCGACGATCTCGGCGATCAACAAGAAGCTCGATGGCAGCCTGGCGGCCTTTGCCCAGCGCCGCCTCGACGAGCCGTTCCCTTATCTGATCCTTGATGCCCGCTACGAGAAAGTGCGCGAAGGCGGCGTGGTTGGAAGCCAGGCGGTGCTGATCGCGATCGGCATCGACTGGGACGGCAGGCGGCAGATACTGGCCGTGGAGATGGCCAATCGCGAGAGCGCCACGTCATGGAAGGACTTCCTGCTGCGCCTGCGTGACCGGGGCCTGCATGGCACCGAGTTCGTCGTCGCCGACGATCATGCCGGCCTGCGCGCGGCGATCCGCGAGGTGCTGACCGGCGCCGCATACCAGCGCTGCTACGTGCACTTCCTGAGGAACGCGCTCGATCACTTGCCAAGGAAGGCCGACGACGACTGCCTGCAGGAACTGCGCTGGCTCTACGACCGGCGCAACCTCGCCGAGGCCCGCGCCGATCTCGCCCAGTGGCTCGCCCGATGGAGCGCCAAATATCCCAGGCTCACCGACTGGGCCGAGGAGACGATCGAGGAGACCTTCTCCTTCTACCGGCTGCCACGCAGGCATCACAAGCACATGAAAAGCACCAACATGCTCGAACGCTTCAATGAGGAAATCCGGCGGCGAACCTATGTCGTGCGGATATTCCCCAACGCCCCCAGCTGCCTGCGCCTGGTCCGCGCACTCGCCGTCGAAACCCACGAAAACTGGCTCGAAGCCAACCGCTACCTCAATATGGACGAACTGCGCGAGCAGAAGAAAACCGAACTACGCAAAGCCGCATGACCAGCACCATGACCGCCAATTTGCAGAACTTGACGCACACAACCGCGTGAAAGCTGTCAGCCCAGCTTGTGCTGCATGGGCGGATATTCCTGCGGGATTTGTTGGGGAAGCAGGAGGCTTCGACAAGCTCAGCCCGACCGGCCGTTGGTGCTCCGGTGATCTAAGCCAGCTTGTTGTCCCTGAGCGCGCGGGCGATGAGGGGGGCGAGCACCGCCTTGCTTGTCGGACCGTCTATGCTGTCACTGCTGGCGATGGCCGTGATCCCATGGGCGTTCATGAATGCCAGATCGGCGGGGCGAGCGAGGCAGTGGGTGGCGATGGCTTCGACGGAGGTTGCGCCAGCCCGGCGCAGCAATTTTGCCGTCTCCGTT
This sequence comes from Sphingobium sp. TA15, assembly GCF_037101235.1. Lineage (NCBI taxonomy): Bacteria > Pseudomonadati > Pseudomonadota > Alphaproteobacteria > Sphingomonadales > Sphingobiaceae > Sphingobium > Sphingobium sp. TA15. The sequence continues at coordinate 1,900,810 of NZ_AP025355.1, read as the reverse complement.
AGTGTGCGGCCGCTGGAGATCATGTCATCCACGATGATCGCGCGGCGGCCCTTTGCACGCTCCGCTTCCGCGATGGTCAGGCTCACCCGGCGGTCGCCCAGGCGTTGTTTCGTGGCGATGAGGGTTTCCAGGCCGAGCGGTCTCGCGATCGCTTCCGTCCACTGGCGGGATTCGCTGTCGGGGCCGATGATGATCGGATTGTCCATCGCGTCGATCAGCGTGGTCAGCAGGGGGGCTGCGGACAGGCTGATGGCTAGGATGCCGGGGATGGCTTCCGACAGGGTAGCAACGCGGTGGAGGTGGGGATCGACCGTGATCAGGCCGTCGAAATGGCTGGCGAGCAGGCCGCCCATGACCTTCTGGCTGACCGCTTCGCCGGGATGGAAAGCTTTGTCCTGCCGCATATAGGCGAGATAGGGGGCGACAAGGATAACGCGCCCCGCCCCGCCGTCGCGTGCGGCGGCGGCAGCAAGCAGGAGTTCGATGAGCTTGTGGTCGGGATCGTCGAGCGAGCGGTAGAGGATGACGCTCTGCGCCGATGCCGGGATGCGTATGAGGGCTTCATTGTCGGGGAAGCGGTGGACGGCGACTTGATGGACCGGCAGGTCGAGCGATGCGCCCAGCCTGCCCGCCGCCGCCATGCTGTCCCCGAAGGCAAGGATGATCGCGCTCACCCGGCCATCTCATAGCCGGAGTCTTCCGCCGCCAGGTCCCGCGCGAAGCCGAGGCCGGTGCGCGACTGGGCGTGGATGCGGTAGAGCGCCTGCCCCTTTCGCACCTGCGCGCCGACCTTGTGCAACAGGTCGATGCCCGCGCCCTTGTCCATCGGCGCACCGGCGAGGCGGGCGATGCGCGCAATGCGATGGCAGTCGATGGCGCCCACCCGCCCCTCCTGCGTGGCGAGCACTTCATGGACATGTTCGCCAAGGGCGAACTTCACAGGCTGCCGCCCCTGCGCTTCTATCAGCCGTTCCATGGCGGCGAGCGCCTTGCCGGAGGCGAGCAGGTCCAGCGCCCGTGCATAGCCCCTGCCGCCGCGCAGGGCGGGATCGAAGTCGAGGACGCGGCCCGCCAGGAACAGCGCATGTTCGCGCAAGTCCTGCGGCGCGTCGGCATCGTTGCGCAGCACCGCCATGACATCGCGCGCCTCCAGCACAGGGCCGACGCCGCGGCCGATGGGCTGCGATCCGTCAGTGACGACGATGTCGATGACGAGGCCGATCTTGTCCGCGACATGTTCGAACAGCTTGCGCAGGCGAACGGCGTCATCCTGCGTGCGCACCTTGGCGGTGGGGCCAAGGGGTATGTCGAGCACCAGATGGGTGGAACCCGCCGCGAGCTTTTTCGAGAGGATGGAGGCGACCATCTGATCGAATGTGTCGATCCGCAGCGGGCGTTCGACGGAGATCAGCACATCGTCGGCGGGTGACAGGTTCACCTTGCCGCCCCAGGCGAGCACGGCCTTTTCCTTCGCGACGATCGCGCGCATCGCCTCCTCGCTGAGGTCGACGCTCGCCAGCACCTCCATCGTGTCGGCGGTGCCGGACGGGGAGGTTATCGCCCGCGACGATGTCTTGGGCATGATGAGGCCGTGCGCCGCCACGATCGGCACCACGATCATCGACGTGCGGTTGCCGGGGATCCCGCCGATGCAATGTTTGTCGACGACGAGCGGTGCTCTCCAATCCAAGCGATTGCCAACGTCGGCCATGGCGCGAGTGACGGCGAGGGTTTCCTGCGTGCTCATGAAACCGGCGCAGGCGACCAGGAAGGCGCCGATTTCCATCGGAGAATAGCGGTGGGCGGCAATGTCGCGGATGATCGCGGACACTTCGTCATCCTGAAGCGTGTCGCCGTCGATCTTGCGCCGGACGAATTCCAGGCTGGGGGGCGGCATCGCCTGTTCGATCGCGACCGAGGCTCCTTCGGGCAGGGCAAGTCGACGGAAGGCCTGCTCGCCCAGACCGATTTCGCCCCGCTTCAGCAATGCCGGTTCGTCCACCAGCGCAAGGGTGGCGAGGATTTCGGCCCTGCCGTCACTGACGCGGATCTTGCGCAGCGCCTGAAATTGCTCGGCCGAATAGCCGTTGCTTTCGCGCAGCATGAAGGCGGTGTTTTCCGGATAGGTGTCGATGGCGAGGCGCTTGATCGTCAGCATGGGGGGATCAGCTACCATCGCCCGGCTGCGGGGGAAGGGGGATGCCGTGCAGTTCCTCGGCAAGCCGTGCGCAGATGCTCGCCGCCCGCTGGCGCACGCGGCTTAGATTGTCTTCGATGAAGGAGGCAGTCGCGCCTTCGACGACATTGCCGATGTGCAATGCCTCCGCGGAATGCATGGCGAAGGCGCGGAACAGGTAAGTGCCGGCAAGTTCGCGCAACGCCTGTGTCTGGCCCTGTGCTTCCAGCCACTCCTGCGGCGCGCCTGAGGTGGTGATGGCGCACAGATGGCCCTTGTCGAGCAGGCCCTGGCCGATCCCGTGCTGGACCTGCCCCACGGTCGTTCCCGCGCCCAGCACCCGGTCGATATAGCCGACGAGGATGGCGGGGGGCATGCCGAACCATACTGGATAGACGAAGGTGATGACATTGGCGCCACGCATGATCGCAAGTTCGGCCTGCACGTCAGGGGAGAGGCGGAAGTCGCCGCGTCCAGGGCGTTCCTGTGCCTTGAGCACCGGATCGAAGTTCATGGCGTAGAGGTCGCGCAAGATCGCCTGTTGGCCTGCCGCTTCGACCGCCTTGCAATAGGTTTGGGCGATGGCGGCGTTGAAGCTGCGAGGATCGGGATGGGCGAGCACCACCGCATGGCGGATGGGCGGCAGGGAAGCGCTGGGCATGGCCTTGTCCCTTATTTGGCGGGCTGGCATTTGGCGGGCTGGCATTTGGCGGGCTGGTGCTGCTTCGCCTCTCGATAGGCGTCGAGCACGCGCCGCATCTGGGCCAGCGCTTCGCGGCGAGCGCGTTCGCTGCGGATGCGACCGAGATGCTGTTTCAGATGGGTGATGAAGTCGGCATAGTCATTCTGCCAGTCCAGGCCGCTAAGCTGCTCCATGTCCACCCGTCCGGTTTGGATGCGGCGGGCAGGCTTGCCGGGTTCCAGCGCATAGACTTCGCCGATCTGCGGGGCGATGATGCTGGCGGCGGGATCGTCCGCTTGAATCAGGGTGCGCAGCGCAGCCACGGCCTCGGGTTCGCCATGATCGAGGAACAGGCTGCCGCTTATCGGCCCGCGGGCGCGGATCCAGCTGTGGAGTTCATCCCGGTCTGCATGGGCGGAGTAGCTGTCGATCCGGCGGATGCGGGCACGGACGTTGACGTCCTCGCCGGAAATGCGCACGCGCTGGGCTCCGTCGAGCAGGACGCGGCCGAGCGTTCCCTTGGCCTGGAAGCCGACGAACAGGATGGTGGAGTCCCGGCGAAACAGATTATGCTTCAGGTGATGGCGGATGCGGCCGGCTTCGCACATGCCCGACGCTGCCATGATGATAGCGCCGCTTATCGCGTTCAGGCGGATCGATTCCGCGACATCCTCGACATAATGGATGGAGGAGTGACGGAAGACGTCTTCGCCGCCCATATCCTCCAGCTCAGACGCATGGGCTGCGAACACTTTGGTCGCGCGGCTGGCGAGGGGAGAGTCGACGAAGATCGGAGCGTTGGGAATTCGGTTGGCGTCGGCCAGCTTGGCGAGGTCGAGCAGCAGTTCCTGCGTGCGTTCGAGCGCGAAGCTGGGGATGACGAGGTTGCCGCCGCGCGACAGGGCCTCCTTGATCTCTGCTTCCAGCTGGGTGCGGCGCTGTTCGATGGTCAACTTTTCCCGCGCGCGGTCGCCATAGGTGGCTTCGCAGACCACATGGTCCAGGCTGGTTGGGGACAGGGGGTCGGGATGGAAAGCCTTGTTGATCGGGCCGAGATCGCCGGACAGGAGGAGGCGCATTCCCGCTGCCTCGATCTCAACCGAGGCCGCGCCCAATATATGTCCGGCGTTCCAGAAGCGCGCGCGAAAGCCGGGGGCGGGATCGAACCATTGGCAAAGCGGCGTTGGATGGGTGAGGCGCCAGGCGTTGAGCGCGTCTTCTTCGGTATAGAGCGGTTCGAAGCGGCTTTCGCCTGCGCGGTCGCGGCGGCGGTTGCGGCGATCCGCTTCGCTTTCCTGGATGCGCCCGGCGTCGGCAAGCATATATTCGAGCAGGTCTGAGGTAGCGGGCGTGCACCAGACCGGCCTGTCGAACCCTTGCGCCGCCAGTTTGGGCAGCAGGCCGCAATGGTCGATATGGGCGTGGGTGAGCACGACCGCATCGATGCTGGCGGGGGCGAAGCCGAATGCGCCATGGTTCAGCGTCTCGAGCGTGCGCGATCCCTGGAAGAGGCCGCAGTCGACAAGGATGGCCCTGTCCCCCAGCCGCAGTTCCATGCAGGAACCCGTAACGGTGCCTGCCGCGCCGTGGAAGGTCATGGTTATGGCAGGGGGCACGCCGTTTCTCCCGCGCTTTGTTTTCGGGCCATCATCAATAAACCAATGTCAGGGACAGGCAGTCCGTAGTTATACTGATGAGCGGCTGCACATCCGTATCTTTCCCTATGTCGCGGACCTGTCGTCCCGGCACAGTGATGGCATGGGCAGCGAAGCGGCAACAAGGCCGCCCTTGTCGGCCAAGGATGAGGTGGTCCTCCGGTTCGACGCGATCGGACGCGGCGATCTCGGGCGGCTGGGCGGCACCGGCGTGCGCGTCGCGGCCGGCCCCTTCGCGCCTCGCGTGCCCCATGAGGGCAGGGTCCGGGAAGTCGATGTCTTTGCCGGGGCGGCGGAGGGGCTGGTGCTGGCGGAGGTGGAGTTTACGGCCTAACTTTCCCGGGCCACCTGGAACCCGGCGAAGGACTGGCTGACCGGCATCAGTTCGATGCGGTTGAGGTTGAGATGGGGCGGGCGGCTGGCGACCCAGAACAGGGTTTCCGCAATATCCTCCGCCGTCATGGGATTGGCGGAACCGTACAGGGCGTCCGACGCGGCCTGGCTGCCGGTGCGGACCAGGGTGAATTCGGTTTCGACCATGCCCGGCTCGATGGATGTCACGCGCACGCCGGTGCCGTGCAGGTCCGACCGCAGGCCCAGCGAGAACTGGCTGACGAACGCCTTGGTCCCGCCATAGACGTTGCCGCCCGCATAGGGATAGGTCGCCGCGACCGAACTCAGGTTGATGATCGCCCCCTTGCGCTCGATCAGGCGAGGCAGCAGCTTGCGGGTGATGGTGACGAGGCCGGTGATGTTGGTGTCGATCATCTGGCGCCATTGATCCAGGTCGGCCTGCTGCGCCGGCGCGGTGCCCAGCGCCAGCCCGGCATTGTTGATCAGCAGGTCGACATCGGCGAAATCCGGGGGCAGGGCCGCCAGTGCGGCGTCGATGGCGGCCTCGTCGCGCATGTCGAAGCTGACCGCATGCGCCTTGTCCGCGCCCAGTTCCGCCACCAGCGCGTCCAGCCGTTCGGCGCGGCGCCCGGTGACGATCACCTTCCACCCCGCCCCCGTGAAACGCCGCGCCGATGCGGCGCCGATGCCTGCGGTCGCTCCGGTGATCAGCGCCGTTCCTGCCATGCTCTTTCCATCCTTTCAGCCCAATGGGCCGGGATGTAAGCCTATTTGCGGCAATGCCAAGCGCCAGTTTTCAGGCAATGGTCACGACCCGCGCCCGGCCCTTCCGGTCGAGCGGCTTCACCACCACCTTGTCCCCCATCCGGTCGAAGGCGATGTCGACGGAGGCTTCCCCCACGCGCAGCCCATAGAGGGTGAGCTGGTCGATGAAACGGGGCAGCGCGGGTTCCCGCAGCGAAATTTCCGCCCCGCCGACATCGAAGCCCAGACCCAGGCTCGACTGGATCAGCGACAGGGGCGCGGCGGCCGACCAGGCCTGCGGGCTGCACGCCACGGGGTAGAAGGTCGGCCCCTGCGCCCGCCGCCGGGGAAAGCCGCAGAACAGTTCGGGCAGGCGCATCAGGTCGACATAGGTCGCCGCCGCGAACAGCCCCTCGAATATCTGCGCCGCCTGCGCGCGATAGCCATAGCGCGAGAATCCCGCCGCGATCAGCGCATTGTCGTGCGGCCAGATGGAGCCGTTATGATAGCTCATCGGATTGTAGCGCGCCTCCGTGGAGGCGATGGTCCGCACGCCCCAGCCGGAAAAGGAGGCGGGGGCCATCAGCGTGTGCACCACCATGTCCGCGCGCTCCTCTTTCGCGAGGCCGGTGAACAGCACATGCCCCGCATTGGAGGATCGGACGCGGCACGGCCTTTTCTCCCCATCCAGCGCCAGCACATAGGTGCCGATCCCGGCGTCGAAGAAGGCGGCGTCGAACCGCTCCCGCAGATCGTCCGCCCGCATCCGGTAGGTGCGGGCCTTGTCCGGATCGCCCAGCGTGGTGAAGATCGCCTCCGCCGCCCGCCAGGCGCCATAGACATAGGCCTGCACCTCCGCCAGCGCGATCGGGCCGCGAGCTATGCCGCCATCGGCGTGGAAGACCGAATCATGGCTGTCCTTCCAGCCCTGATTGACCAGCCCCTGGTCGGTCAGCCGGCCATATTCGACGAAGCCGTCGCCGTCGCGGTCGCCATGCTCGTCTATCCAGCTCAGCGCGGCTTCGACATGGGGCAGGATGGAGGCGATGAAGCCGCTGTCGCCGGTTCGTTCCAGATAGGCCCCGGCCAGCATCACGAACAGGGGCGTCGAATCGATGCTGCCATAATAATGGCGGAAGGGGACTTCCCCCAGTTCCGCCATTTCGCCATGGCGCACTTCGTGCAGGATCTTGCCCGGTTCGGCATCGGCGGCGGCGTTGAACTCGGTCGCCTGGTGCGCGGCCAGATAGCCCAGGACGCCCCGGCTGATCGCCGGGTCCAGCCACAGCGTCTCCAGCGCGGTGATGATGGCGTCGCGCCCGAACACGGTGCTGAACCAGGGAATGCCGGCATAGGGATAAGGGCCATATTCCGTGTCGGTCGACAACATGGTGATGTCTGCCACGGACCGCCGGGCGACTTCGTTGAAAAGCTGGTTGGACGACCGCACGGTCGCCCCCCGCGTGCGCGCCTGCTTCAGCGCATGCATGGATTCGCGCAGGGTCTTCAGGAAATGCTTGGACAGGTCGCCCGCCGGCTCGTCGTCGCGCGGCTGGCAGCAGATCAGCAGGTAGAGCGTGCGCCGCTCGCCGGGCGGCACGGTCACCTCGAACCGCGCCCGGCTTTCCGTCAGGACCTGCGGCGCGGGATCGAAGCGCAGCAGCGTTTCGCGCCGCTTGCCGTCGCGCCCGTCATAGCCCAGCCGCACGGACTGGGGACCGATCGCAGGCTCCCGCACGGTGCCGCGCCGCAGCCGGGTCATGCCGCGTATCTCGAACAGGTCGGCGAAGTCGGCGGCGAAGCTGATATTCACCTCCACGGTGCGGACTTCGGTGTCGAAATTGCGGATCGTGATCCGTTCATGGACCGCGCCCTCCCACAGGAAGCGGGTGCGGCGCAGGTGGATGAGGTCATGCTCCACCGCCACGCGGCCATCCCCGCCCGCGAAGTCGGGATTGGTGAGGTCGCAGGTCAGCATCGCATTGTCGTCGCGAAGGCCAGAACTCAGCAGGATCGGCCGGGTGTCGTTGATGGTGAGGTAGAGATGCGACAAATGCCGCGTGTCGCGGTGATACAGCCCTTCCGGACTGCCCGGACCCGCGATCGCGTCGCCGCTATGGTCGAACACGGCGAAGCTGTCCCCATGTTTCAGCGTCCGCGGCCGCCGCTCATGGAGCGACGCCGTCGCCGGGATGAAGAATTGCGTCTGCGCCTGCGACAGCGCCTGCCCCGGATCAATGCCGTGACCGGCGTTCGGGACCGAAGGGCTGGGGTTTTCCGGCTGCAACTGGCTTGCCGTCATGCCTCTCTCCTGATGCCGCATTTCCGGGGCGCTGCCCGTAAACGGCCAAGTTGAAAATGCTCTATCCCACGACCTGAAGTTCCGAACCTTCTCCGCGCAGCCGCCGCAGCATCGCCGCCTGCGTCCGCGCGCCGGGAAGGTCGTGATAAAGCTGAACATAATCGGCGGCCATCCGCTCTGCCGTGAAGCGTGCGTCAAAGGCGGCGCGCACCTTCGCGCGGTCGAGTTCGCGGAGGCGGCCGACCGCCGCGACCGCTTCATCCTCGCTCTCGACGATATAGCCTGACCGCCCGTGGTCGATCACTTCGGGGACGGAACCGCAGCGGAAGGCGATGACCGGCGTGGCGCAGGCCATGGCCTCTATCATCACCAGGCCGAAGGGTTCGGGCCAGTCGATGGGGAACAGCAGGGCGCTTGCCCGGCCCAGGAATTCGGCCTTCTGCGCCTCGTTGATCTCCCCGACATAGTGGACATTGGGGTAGCGTTCGACGAGCGGCGCGATCTCCCGCTCCCAATAGGCGCGGTCCACCGCGTCGATCTTCGCCGCGATCCTGAGCGGCAATCCCGAACGCGCGGCGATGCGGATCGCCCGGTCGGGACGCTTTTCGGGGGAAATGCGCCCCAGAAAGGCCAGATAGCCGTCGCTGGGGCCGATGCGGGGCGGCAGCAGGTCGGCGGGCAGGCCGTGGTGGATCGTCCCTGCCCAGTTCACCGGCGGCATCGGCAGCCGCTGATGGTCGGAAATCGACACCAGGCTGTGATCGGGGAAGGCGCGGTAGAAGGCGGGCAGGTCGGGCAGGTCCAGCCGGCCGTGCAGCGTCGTCACGCAGCGGCCGATGAAATCCTGCACCAGCGGCATGTGGATGAGGTCGATGTGGAAATGCAGCGCGTCGAACTCGTCGGCCCGGCGGCGCACGGCATCGAGCAGGATCATGTGGTAGGGGATGGGGTCGCGCACCTTGGGATTGAGCCGCAGCGCCATGTCGGTCACCGGCACCAGTTCCGCCCGGGTGACGGAGTCGCCGCTGGCGAACAGCGTCACCTCATGCCCCTGCCGCACCAGTTCCTCGGTCAGGTAGGACACGATGCGTTCGGTGCCGCCATAGAGGCGCGGCGGCACGCTTTCGGCAAGCGGAGCAATCTGTGCGATTTTCATGGTCGGGCATCCCTTTGAAGGCCGCGCCGCCACCGATCCCCCCGACTTGCGGTGGGCGCCCCCGTTAAAAGCGCGAAAGCCCCGCAGGTTGCATGGCGATCGCGCTTCCATGTCGGGATTTTCCGATGGACGCGCCCTTTCGGCCGGTCGACGCAATGCGCCCGTCCGCATCATTTTTCGCGCCCCTGACTTCGGACTGACATAGTCGCCGCTTAGGTGAGCCACAGCGGAAAACTGACTGGCCGGTCTGAAGAGGGGCAGGCATGGCCTTGAAATATGGAGAGCATCTTGACGATCCTCACGATCGATTTCGAGGCGTCGTGCCTGCCCCGGCACGGCCTGTCCTACCCCATTGAAGTCGGCATCGCCCGCGAGGGCAAGGCGCGAAGCTGGCTGATCCGGCCGCATGACGATTGGGCGGGATGGCATTGGTCCGCCGAGGCGGAGGCGCTGCACGGCCTGGACCGCGACCGGGTGGAGCGCGAGGGCCAGCCTGTCGAAACCGTGCTGTCCGAACTGGCCGACGCCTGCGCGGGGCGGCGCATGGTGGCCGACAGCATGATCGACCAATATTGGCTCGACACGCTGGCCGACGCGGCGGGGCAGGCGACGCCCTTCCTCATCGACCATGTCTCGCTGCTGCTTGACGAGCATCGCGCGGACGAACGGCGGATCATGGAGGCGGTCGCCCGTGCCGACGCGCTCCACCCGCATCGCCACCGGGCGGCGAGCGACGCGCTGTGGCTGTCGGCGCTGCTGGATCATGTGAGCGGCCGGACGATCCATGCCCCTGACGCGAATGGCCTGGCTCCAGTCGGAAGAAGGGAAGGATCGTGCCCGCGCCGCCCGCAACGGGAAAATGCTTGAGCAATAATTTGTAACACTCGGCAAATTTCAGAGACATTCAGCCCGCCTAAAACCCGGACCGATCATTTCCGGTTGTCAGGGAGAAGGCCCCATGTTGCTCATTCTCGCGTCCAGCGCGGCGGCCATTGCCGTCGCCACGCCGATCCACAGCGCTGAAATCACCCATGCGTCGAACGCCTATCGGGCGAGCTACGAGACCGAATCGACGGTCCGCTTCCGAGAGGTCGAATCGCGCTTCGCCAATCGGCCGTCCATGCCGGTGTGCCGCTGGCAGGCCGAACTGGTCGTGAACCGCGACGTCGCGATGCAGGGCCGCGCCCTGGCCGCCGTCGCCAAGCCGATCCACCGCTTCGCTCCGCTGTCGGGCAGCCATGCCGGCAGCTGCGCCGCCGCCCGCGACGAGATCGAGGCGGAAGTCGCCCGCCACGCCGGGGCCCGCGCGGCCGAAGCCGTCGCCGTGGCGCGGCAGGATCGGGCCACACTGCTGGGCGAGCTTGACGGCATTCACGCGCTGTCCGCGAAGGGCGCCGTAACGGGCGGATGAACCCACCGCTGATATTGATCGCGGACGCCCAGCAGGACGTGCGCCAGGATGTGCGCCAATCGCTGGAGGAAAGCGGGTTTCGGGCCATGGCCGCCGCCTCCGCGAGCGAAATCTGGGATGCGATGAACAGCATGCCCGTGGGAGCGGTCGTGCTGGATGCCGCGCTGCGCGGCCCGGACGGCATGGATCTGTGCCGCGACGTCCGGGAACGCAGCGACGTGCCGATCATCCTGGTCGGCGCCAACAGCAGCGAGGTCGACCGCGTGGTCGGGCTGGAACTGGGCGCCGACGATTATATGGCGAAGCCCTATTCGACCCGCGAACTGGCCGCCCGGCTGCGCGCCGTGCTGCGCCGGGGACGCAATGAACGTGCCCTGGGCGTGCGCCGACCGACCGAGGCGCGGTTCGACGGCTGGGTGGTGGATTCCTCCCGGCGCGAGGTTCTGGCCCCCGACGGCGCGCAGGTCGACCTGACCGCCGCCGAATTTGCGTTGCTGCTCGTGCTGCTGGATCATCCGCAGGTCGTGATCGCCCGTCCGCGCCTGATGGAACTGGGCGGCGTGCGCGATGCGCCATCCTCCGACCGCAGCGTCGACGTGCTGGTCAGCCGGCTGCGGCGCAAGCTCAGCCATGGCGGCCGGCCAGCGCCCATTGTTACGGTGCGGGGCGGCGGATATATGTTCAGCGCGGTGGTCGACCGGCGCTGAGCCGCTTCGGCCCGGTCCAATGTTTCCCATCCATTACATTGATTCTGCTGGAAAATCGGGCGAGCCGCCGCGCCTATCGCGCTTTCCATCACTCAGACATATTATTTAACAAAGCCGCTGCGACGCAGCAAAAACGCCTCCCTATCGTGCATCCTCAAGGCCGGTCTGCCCCCTGACCGGCCATCAGACAAGAAGGATGCAACGACATGAACGATCTGATCGGTCGCGTCTTCAGCTTCGAAAGCCATGTCTTTCCGAACCAGAGCGCGCTTTACAACCGCCTCGCCAGCGACGGGCAGAGCCCCAAGGCGCTGATGATCTCCTGCGCGGATTCGCGCATCGTTCCGGAACATATCATGCAGGCGGACCCCGGCGACCTGTTCGTCTGCCGCAACGCCGGCAACATCGTCCCGCCGCACGCGACGCAGAATGGCGGCGTCACCTCCACCGTCGAATATGCCGTCATGGTGCTGGGCGTGCGCGACATCATCGTGTGCGGCCACAGCGATTGCGGCGCGATGAAGGCGCTGTCCACCAATGCCGACCTCAGCGCCATGCCCAATGTCGCCGCCTGGCTGCGCCACAGCCATGCCGCGCAGAAGGTGTGCCGCGAAAGCTACCCCGCCGACCTCAGCGATGCGGAGAAGCTGCGCAACATGGCGCTGGAGAATGTGGTGGTGCAACTCGCCCATCTGCGCACCCATCCGTCGGTCGCGTCGGGCATCGCGCGGGGCGAGATCGCGCTGCACGGCTGGTATGTCGACATCCACGCGGGTCAGGTTCTGGGCCTGGACGGCGAGACCGGCCGTTTCCTGCCGCTGCGCGAAGGCCAGCCGCTGCCCGTGGCGTTGCCGCACGCCAAGCGCCTGGCGGTCGACATCGCCTATGCGCAGGCCGCGGAGTAAGCTGATGCTCAAGGCATTTTCCGGCGGCAACTTCAGCCGCGACTTCACGGCCTCCATCGTCGTCTTCCTGGTCGCGATGCCGCTGTGCATGGGCATTGCCATCGCTTCCGGGGTGCCGCCGGAAAAGGGCCTGATCACCGGCATGATCGGCGGCCTGATCGTCGGCCTGCTGGCGGGATCGCCCCTTCAGGTCAGCGGCCCGGCGGCGGGCCTGGCGGTCATCGTCTTCGAAATCGTGCAGAAACAGGGCCTGTCCGCGTTGGGGCCGATCCTGATCCTGGCGGGCGCGATCCAGGTCGTGGCCGGACTGATGCGGGTCGGCGGCTGGTTTCGCGCCATATCGCCCGCCGTGGTGCACGGCATGCTGGCGGGCATCGGCGTGCTGATCGTGGTCGGCCAGTTCCATGTGCTGTTCGACGACAAGCCGCTGTCGAGCGGTCTTGCCAATCTGGTCGCCATGCCGGGGCAGATTTTCGGTCTTTCCAACCAGGACGCGGCGACCGCCTTCGCGGTCGGCCTGCTCACGATCGGCGGCATGCTGGGGTGGGAGAAGCTGCGTCCCGCGTCTATGAAGCTGCTCCCGGGCGCTCTCGTCGGCGTGGTGCTGGCGACGCTGGCCGCCTTTATCCTGAGCCTGCCGGTGGCGCGGGTCGTCGTGCCGGAATCCATCGTCTCGGCCATTTCGCTGCCGGGCGACGATCTGGTGCAACAGCTTCTGAACCCGACGATCATCACCACGGCCATCGCCATCGCCTTCATCGCCAGCGCGGAAACGCTGTTGTCGGCGGCGGCAGTGGACCGGATGCATGACGGCGTGCGTACCAATTATAACCGCGAACTCAGCGCGCAGGGCGTGGGCAACCTGCTCTGCGGCGTGGCGGGCGCGCTGCCTATGACCGGGGTCATCGTCCGCAGTTCGGCCAACGTCCAGGCCGGCGCCAGGACGCGGCTGTCGACCATCCTGCACGGCGCCTGGATATTGGGCTTTGTCGCCCTGCTGCCCTGGCTGCTGCGGGAAATCCCGATGGCGGCGCTGGCCGGCGTCCTGGTCGTCACCGGCGTGCGCCTGGTCAGCGTCGACCATGTGAAGCATCTCCTCCACCGCTATGGCCCGCTCCCGGCCGTGGTGTGGGCGGCGACGCTGATCTGCGTCGTGGCGACCGACCTGCTGACCGGCGTCCTGGTCGGCATCGGCCTGTCGCTGATCGAGCTTCTGCCCCATGCCCGGCGCCTCCGCCTGGGCGTGGACGAGGAGGCGCGGGACGACGCGCATGAGGTTGCGCTGCACGGCACCGCCACCTTCCTCAGCCTGCCGAAGCTGTCGGCCAGGCTGGAGGCGCTCCCGGCCGGGCGGCTCGTCATCCTGAATGTCGAGCGTCTCAGCCATATCGACCATACTTGCGCGGAGATGGTCCGCGAATGGGTCGACCGTCGCCGGGGGACCGGCGCGCAGGTCGAACTGTTCGGCGCCACCGGCCGCATGCGTCATCTCGCCGCCTGATCCTTCACCCCCTCCTCAGGCGATGAACGAACCGCCGCATCACCCCAGGGCGATGCGGCGGTTTTGCTTTATGATGCGAAATAGAAACATAATAGCAATATATGGAACGATAGAAGACAATAATCGTGTTGCGGATAACACAGTGACTTCACGCCCTTTCGCATTTGCGGAAAAGCCGTTTCCCCATTCCGCCTTCTCCCCCTAAACCTTTTGCCGAACCGCCGGTATCGAAGACGATAAGACCCAAAGATCTTCGGAGGGAGCGGACGCAGGAAGGAACATTCTTACGTAAAGGGGAATGTTCATGAAGTATCATATTGCCTGTGCCGCGCTTGCGCTGCTTTCCAGCGCTCCGGCTTTCGCTCAGGAAGAGCCGGCAGGCCCCGTCACCGTCACTGGCAGCGTCGGTCTGGTGTCCGACTACCGCTTCCGCGGCGTGTCGCAGAGCGACCGCGGCATGGCCATCCAGGGCGGCATCACCGCCACGCATGAAAGCGGCTTCTATGTCGGCACCTGGGGTTCGAACCTGGGCGGCTGGGGCCGTTTCGGCGGCGCGAACATGGAACTCGACCTGGTCGCCGGCTATTCGGCCGCGCTGGGCGAGGGCACCACGGTCGACATCGGCCTGACCTGGTACATGTACCCGTCGGGCGCCGACAAGACCGACTTCGCCGAACCCTATGTGAAGCTGTCGCACCAGTTCGGTCCGGTCAAGGGCCTGGTCGGCGTTGCCTACGCGCCCAAGCAGGAAGCGCTTGGCAGGACGTATAACAGCGCAGCTAGCTATCTCGCCGGCACGCCCGACAATCCCGGCGACAAGGAAGACAATTTCTACGTCTGGAGCGACCTCAGCGCCGCGGTTCCCAACACCCCCGTCACGCTGAAGGCCCATGTCGGCTGGTCGAACGGCAATCCGGGCCTTGGCCCGAACGGCACTTCGGTCGCGCCCACCGGCAAATATCTCGACTGGCTGGTCGGCGCCGACCTGGCCATTCCGGGCACGCCGCTGACCGTCGGCGTCTCCTTTGTCGACACCGACATCGCCCGGGTCGAGGAAGATTATCTGCGTCCGAACTTCATGGTCAACGACAGCAAGGATGCCGGCAAGTCGATCGCGCGCGGCACGGTCCTCTTCTCGCTGACCGCTGCATTCTGACCCGATGGGCCGGGCCTGGTTCGCCAGGCCCGGCCATGCTTCTTTCCCGGACGTGACAAATTGTTTCTGTTGTCGCGTCCGGGGCTTTCCGGCCGCCGGTGCGGTTGACCCTGGCTCCGGCCGTCCCTATCCCGCTGTCATGCCCACAGCCGTGCCGACATTTTCATGACCGCGCCGACCATCATCCTTGTCGAAGACGACCCGCCGCTGCGCACGCTGACGGCGCGGGCCTTGCAGGAACATGGCTATCAGGTCCGGCCGGCTTCCTCCGGTCCTGAAATGTGGGTGGCGTTCGACGCGGGGCCGGTCGATCTGGTCGTGCTGGACGTCATGCTGCCGGGCACCAACGGCATTGACCTGTGCCGCCAGATCCGGCGCAAGAGCGACGTCCCCATCATCTTCATCAGCGCCAAGGGCAGCGAGACCGACCGCATCGTCGGGCTGGAACTGGGCGCGGACGATTATCTGCCCAAGCCCTTCGGCACCCGCGAACTGATCGCCCGCATCCGCGCCATATTGCGCCGCGTCGGCGTGGAGCGCGGCCCGGACGAGCATCGCGAGAATGAGGCGCGCTTCGACGGCTGGATCGTCAACTTCCCCCGCCGCGAACTGCGTTCCCCCACCGGCGCCATCGTCGATCTGACCGGCGCGGAGTTCGACCTGCTGGGCAGCTTCCTCAGCCACCCGCAGCGCGTCATCGCCCGCGAAAGGCTGATCGAACTGTCCCGCACCCGCATGGGCGACAGCAGCGACCGCAGCATCGACGTGCTGGTCAGCCGCCTGCGCCGCAAGCTGACGACGGACGATCGTTCGGCGCCGATCACCACCGTTCGCGGCGTCGGATACATGTTCAATGCGGAGGTCAGCCGCGCTTGAGGCGGCATGTCAGCCTGGTCGGGCAGATATTCGCCATCCTGCTGCTGACCCTGACGATGGAATTCGCCGTCGGCGTCTTCCTGAACGAGCGGGCCAATCACCTGTCGCTCCAGGATGACGAGGCGCGCCGCCTGGCCGAGCATCTGGTGATCGCGCGCAAGCTGTTGACCGAGCATCCGGCGGATGAGCGGCATGCCTTGTCTCTGCAACTGACCACCGACCGTTACGACATACATTGGGCACCCTCCTCGCCCCCGCCGCCCGCCCTGGCGCCAGGGCTGGAGCGGATGCGCCGCCAGATCGTCAACTGGGAACCGACGCTGGAGCAGTCGGGCCTGTGGCTGCGCCTGGCTTCCCCAGGCCGCGTTTCGGAGATCAACGGCGGCTTGCGCCTGGCGGACGGAAGCTGGCTCTATTTCGGCATGCGGCACAGCGGCGGCAAATGGACCTTCGCCATCGGCCGCATGGGGTTGGCGCTGATCCCGGTGCTGGCGCTGCTGATCGTCGGCGGCATCATGATCCGGCGGACGCTGGCCCCGTTGCGCGACCTTACCCGCGCCACCGAGCGCATCGGCCTGAGCGACGAAGTGATCGTGGAGGAGGGCGGGTCCAACGACGTCCGCAACCTCATCCGCGCCTTCAACGCCATGCAGAAGCGCATCCATCGCCTGATCACCGAACGGACGGAGACGCTGGCGGCGGTCGGCCACGACATGCGCACCCCGCTCGCCCGGTTGCGGCTGCGGCTGGAGAACCTGCCCGACAATGAGGCGCGGGAGGCGATCGAGGGCGACCTTACCGAAATGGGGGAGATGATCGATTCGCTGCTCGCCTTCCTGGGCGGAGAGAAGAATGGCGAGCCGGCGGTGCGCACCGATCTCGCCGTGCTGGCGGCGACGGTGGTCGACGCCTTCCAGGATCAGGGCAGGCAGGTCGATTATGTCGGGCCCGACCATCTGGAAATGGAGGTGCGCTCGCTCACCTTGCGCCGGGCGGTCGTCAACCTCGTCGAAAATGCGCTGCATTATGGCAGCCGGGCGCGGGTCACGCTGGAACGCCGCGACCGGGAAGTGCTGATCCGCGTCGATGATGACGGCCCCGGCATCCCCCGCGACAAGCTGGACGAGGTGCTCAAGCCCTTTACCCGCCTGGACGAGGCGCGGCAGCGCAACACGCGGGGGCTGGGCCTGGGCCTGGCCATCGTTGCGCGGGCGGTGGAACTGGAGGGGGGCCAGCTGACCCTCGCCAACCGGCCCGAAGGCGGATTGCGGGCGGAAATCTGCCTGCATCTTCCGGCCGAAGCGCAAAAGCGCTGATCCAAGGGCGCTGACAAAGAGAATCTGCCTGCCCCCAAGCAAAACTCATTTACCGCGAAGCAACATGCCGCGCTATGCCGGGCGCCTGTATCGAAAGAGGCGCTTATGACGGCAGAAGGCGAAAAGGAAATCGCCCAGGGTTATTGGGACATCGATCGGCTGGCGGCCGAACTGGGCGCGGTGCGGCGGCGCTGGCGGCAGGGGCAGGACCATCATGCCGAATATGGCGCGGAGGGTTTCCCCTCCCGCGCCACGCTGACCAAGATCATGGAGGCTTTGTGCGGTGCGCTGTTTCCGCTGCGCCTCGGCCCCAGCTTCGTGCGCCTGCATAATGAGGACGCCTATGTCGCCCAGACCCTTCAGACGGTGCTGAGCCGCCTCTACGGGCAGATCCGGCTGGAACTCATCTATGCGATGAAGGGCGAGCCGGCCGAACATGTGGACCGGGAGGCGTCCCGCATCATCGGCAGTTTCGCCGACAGCCTTCCCGCGCTGCGCGAATTGCTGGACAGCGATGTGGAGGCGGCCTTCCTGGGCGATCCGGCGGCGCGCAGCGTGGACGAGGTGCTGATCTGCTATCCATCCATGATGGCGATCATCCACCATCGGCTGGCGCACCGGCTCCATCAATTGGGGGCGCCGCTGGTGGCGCGGATCATCTCCGAAATCGCGCATGGCAGCACGGGGATCGACATCCATCCCGGCGCGAAGATCGGCCGCAGCTTCTTCATCGACCATGGCACCGGCGTGGTCATCGGCGAAACCGCCATCGTCGGCGACCGGGTGCGCATCTACCAGGGCGTGACGCTGGGCGCGCGCAGCTTTCCGGCGGACGAGAAGGGCGCGCTGGAAAAGGCCCTGCCGCGCCATCCGATCATCGAGGACGATGTGGTGATCTATGCCGGGGCGACGATATTGGGGCGCATCATCATCGGCAGCCGTTCGGTGATCGGCGGCAATGTCTGGCTGACCGACAGCGTGCCCGCCGACAGCAATGTCCGCCAGGCCAAGGCGCATTATGAAGTGACCAGCCGGGTCGAGGTTTCCGCCCCCCACCGCGTCCACGCTTTGTTGGACGAAGGCCGCGACGGCATCGCGGAGAATATCTAGGACCAGTCGACATTCAGCCCATGGCGGCCTGCAAATGGCAGTTTTCCGTGCTTCCGGTGCTCACCTACTTTAAGTACGCTGCGCTCCGGGTCACGAAAAACTACCATTTTCGGCTCGCCCTGAACTGAATGTCGACTGGTCCTAGGGCGGCGCCAAGCGCCTCGTGCTCCTGCGGAGGCAGGAGCCCAGTTCCGCGCTTGACGTGATAAGGCAACGTCTGAACTGGGTTCCTGCCTGCGCAGGAAAAGGCTGTGCATGGTCAGTTTGCGCAGCTATCCCCATCCCCGGCGATCAGGTCCAGGCAGCGCCCGTCGATCTGATCCTTCGGCACCGGCAGTCCGATCAGCGCCGCCAGCGTCGGCAATATGTCTGCCGTCTCCACGCCCAGCGGCTGTTCGAAATGAACCAGCCCCTTGCGCCAGAACAGGATCGGCACGCGGCGGTCCGTGTCCCAGGGCGAACCATGGGTCGCGACATAGCCCATCACCGCCGCTTCCGGGATCGACATGACGCGGGGTTTCAGCAGCAGCAGCAGGTCGCCCGACCGCTGCGGGTCGAAGCTGGCGCGGGCCTCCTCTATCAGCGACCAGCTTTCCGGCGGGCCGGAGGGAGAGGGGGTGGCCGCGATCTCCGCCCTGGTGAACACGGTCTGCACCTGTGGATGGGCGCGCAGCAGGGCCAGCGTCGCCGCCTCCACCTTGGTCCGCTGCGCAGCGGTGAGGCCCTTGTCGAAATAAAGATCGCCCGCCGGACCGTCGCCCCAGATCAACCTCTTGCCGCTGATGCCGGTCTTCTCCGCGATGGCGGCGGACAGCGCCTTGGGCGTCAGCGCCTTGTCGACGCGCTGCTCCATCGGCATGGCGTTCAGCCGGTGGCGTTCGGGCAGGTCGTGGCCGCCATGGTCGGCGGTCAGCATCACCACATAGTCCAGCCCATCCTTGTCCAGCCGGTCGAAAAAGGCGCCCAGTTCGCGGTCCAGCCGGTCGACCTGGATGCAGCTTTCCGTCCCCTCCGTGCCGTAGGCGTGGCCGATATAATCGGTGGCCGACAGGCCGATGGAGATGATGTCGGTCTGCGCCTGACGCCCCAGCGCCATGGCCTCTATCGCGGCGGCGGCGAAGGCCAGGGTCATCGCGTCCTGCTCCGGCGAGACGCGGAAGCCCTTGTAGTCGCCCGCCTCCCGCGCGAAGCGCCCGGTGCCCACGGTGATGCTGCCCGCCTTGACCGGGAAATCCTTGGCCGCGCATTGCGGCGGCAGTTCGAAGCCGGGATTGGGCTGGGCCAGGCGTTGGGCCATGACTTCATTGACCTTGGCCACCAGCGGCGGCGTCGCCACCCCCTTGTAGCTGACATAGCCCTGCGGCCCGCCCAGCCACCAGACCTGATCGGCGGTCGGCCCGCCCATCATGATGGCGGCGCGGTCCTTCCCCGCCACCGACACGACGCGGGTGGCGGGATTGGCGGCCTTCATCCGCCCGCCCAGCGTCGGCACCCGAAGATGCACCGGCGAGGCCTGATAGTCGGCGCTGCTGCTGCCCGGCTGCGTCTCATCCTCCGCGCAATAGACCAGCTTGTCGGCGCGGGCGGCGTTCAGGTCGAACCAGCTATTGGCGATGATGCCGGTGCGCGCCGGTCGGCTGCCGGTCAGGATCGTGCTGTGGCCGGGGCAGGTCTCGGTCGCGGCATGGCCCTGATAGCCGCGGGGGAAGACGACGCCCTGTTCCGTCAGCCGCCGCAGGCCGCCCGTATAATATTGGCGATATTCGCTGAACAGGTCGGCGGAAAACTGGTCGACGGAGATGGCGACGATCAGCTTGGGCGGAGTGGCGGGAGCGGCGGGCTGAACCGGGCCTTGGGCCATGGCGGGCAGCGAAGCGGCGAGAAGCAGCGCGGCCGCGACATTCTTCAACATTATGCGATACCTTCTCATGCCTTGACGGCGGAAGCATCGAGACCTAGCCCGCTTCCGTCCACCGGAACAGAGGCCCGATGCGGATTTTTCATGTCCTTCTGATGACAATGCTTTTGCTGTTCGCGCCCGCCGCGGCGCGGGCGCAGGGCGCGTTCGGCGGAGGCGCGCCGCATATTGCGGCGGAATTGAGAGCGGAAAGCGCCGCGCCGCAGCCGGGCAAGGACGCCGCCATCGCCTTTTCCATGACGCCGGAGCCGGGCTGGCACGGCTATTGGCAGAATCCGGGCGATGCGGGCCTGGGCATGACCGTCAAATGGACGCTGCCAAAGGGAGTCGCCATCGGCCCGCTGCGCTATCCGGTGCCGGAAACATTGCTGATCTCCGGCCTGATGAACCATGTCTATGAAGGCCCCTATGGCGTGCTGGCGAAGCTGACCGTCGCGCCGGACGTGCCCCTGGGCACGAAGCTGCCTGTCCGGGTCCGCGCCGACTGGCTGGCCTGCACGGACAAGGTCTGCGTGCCGGAGGGTGCCGATCTGGCGCTGGACCTGGTCGCGGGCGACGGCGCGATCCTGCCGGGCGGCAGGGCGCAGTTCGACGGCTGGCGCAGCCACCTGCCGCGTCCGCTGGGCAGCGAGGCAAGCTATGCCATCGCCGACGGCCGCCTGCGCCTGTCCGTGCCCTTTCCGGCGGCGGCCAGCGCCCGCGACGTCCATCTCTTCGCGCTTGCCGACGGCCTCACCCGCTATGCCGCCTCGCAGAGCGTCACGCGGCAGGGCGACCGGCTGATCATCGAAACCGAAGCCGGGCAGGGCCTGAAATCCGACCCGGTGCAGGCCGTGCTGCGCACCGGCGACCATGTCGGCTTCCTGCTGACGGCCCGGCCGGGCGCCGTCCCCGCCGCCCGCTCCGTCACGGCGCAGACCGTCCTGATTGCGCTGGGCGGCGCGCTGCTCGGCGGCCTGCTGCTCAACATCATGCCCTGCGTCTTCCCGATCCTCGGCCTCAAGGCAATGAAGCTCGCCCGCGCAGGCGGCGACGAGCGCACCGTCCGGCGGGAGGCATGGGCCTACAGCCTCGGCATCATCCTCACCTGCCTCGCTTTGGGCGGCCTGCTGCTTGGCCTGCGCGCCGCCGGTGCGGCGGTGGGCTGGGCCTTCCAGTTGCAGGATCCCCGCATCATCCTGCTGCTGCTGCTGCTGGTGACGGCGATCACGCTGAACCTTGCCGGGTTGTTCGAACTGAGCGCTTTCGGCGGCGGCGACCGTCTGGCGGGGAAGGGCGGCGCGACCGGCGCATTCTGGACCGGCGCGTTGGTCGCCTTCGTCGCGACGCCCTGCACCGGCCCGTTCATGGGCGCGGCCATGGGGGCCGCCCTAGTCCTGCCGATTGGCGCGGCGCTGGCGATCTTCGCGGGGCTTGGCCTTGGCCTGGCGCTGCCCTTCCTGGCGCTGGCCCATATTCCCGCGCTCCGCACCCGCCTGCCCCGGCCGGGGCCGTGGATGGGGCGGCTCCAGAAGATATTGGCCATTCCCATGGCGCTGACCGCGCTCGGCCTGCTGTGGCTGCTCGGCCAGCAAAGGGGCGTTCCGGCGATCCTGCTGGGCCTTTGCGCGGCGACGGCTCTTGCAATCGGCCTGTGGTGGCTGGGGCGGCGGCAGCTTCATGGCCGGCGCGGCGGGCTGGCGGTGGCCTGCGCGGCGCTGATCCTCTTCGCGGGAACCGCCATTCTTCTCCCCACTCATGCCCCTGCCGCTGCGGCTTCGGAAAAGGGCCTGCCCTTCGACGAAGCCCGCCTCGCCAGCCTGCGCGCCGCCGGAAAGCCGGTCTTCCTCTACTTCACCGCCGACTGGTGCCTCACCTGCAAGGCGAATGAAGCCGCCGCCATCGACCGCGACGAAACCCGCGCCGCCTTCGAAAAGGCGGGCGTCACGGTGATGGTGGGCGACTGGACCAATGCCGATCCTGCCATCACCCGCTTCCTGGAGGCGCAGGGGCGTTCCGGCGTCCCGCTCTACCTCTGGTACGCGCCGGGCAGGGAAGCGCGGACATTGCCCCAGCTCCTCACCCCCGCCACGCTGACCGCTCTGGTGTCGTGATGGCCAAGGTGCGCGCCGACCAATTGCTCGTGGACAATGGCCTGGCGGAGAGCCGCGCCCGCGCGCAGGCGCTGATCCTCGCCGGTCTCGTCTTCCTGGGCGACCGGAAGATCGACAAGGCCGGGCAGCAGGTCGCCGCCGACGCGGAACTGGAGGTGAAGGGCCGGGACCATCCCTGGGTGTCGCGGGGCGGCATCAAGCTCGCCCATGCGCTGGAGCATTTCCAGATCGACGTGGCCGGCGCGGTCGCCATCGACGTCGGCAGTTCGACCGGCGGCTTCACCGACGTGTTGCTCACCCATGGCGCGGCGCGGGTCTATGCGGTGGACAGCGGCACCAACCAGCTTGCGTGGAAGCTGCGGTCCGACCCCCGCGTCATCGTGCATGAACAGACCAGCGCCCGCATCCTGACCGCCGACCATGTGCCGGAGCCGGTCGACATCATCGTCTGCGACGCCAGCTTCATCTCCCTCGCCAAGGTGCTGGAGCGCCCCATGGGCTTCGCCCGCCCCGGCGCGCGCCTCGTCGCCCTCATCAAGCCGCAGTTCGAGGCGGGGCGGGAGGAAGTCGGCAAGGGCGGCGTCGTGCGCGATCCCGCCATCCATGAACGGGTGTGCGGCGAAGTGCGGGACTGGGCGCTTTCCAGGGGGTGGCAGGTCGAAGGCATCGTCGCCAGCCCGATCACTGGACCCCAGGGCAATGTCGAATTTCTCCTCTCCGCATATTTGGCGGATAATCCCCCCCTGTTCGTTTCGCCGCTATAGTAACCATCTGCGACAAACGTCCGTTTGAGTCGCTTGCAAAGGCCGATTAGCCCGATCCCATGCGCACCATCCTGCCTATCTTCCTGATTGCGCTCACCCTTTCCGCCTGCGGCGGTCAAAAGGAGAAGAAGGCGCGCCCCCCGGCATTGGTGGAGGCCGCGCCGATCGCGTCCGAAACCTTCACCGACAATCTGGACGCCGTCGGCACCGCCTTCGCCAATGAGCAGGTGGTGCTGTCCGCCCCGGTGACGGAGCGCATCACCTCCCTCAATTTCAGCGACGGCGGCTATGTCGGCAAGGGGCAGGTGATCGCGACCCTGGCGGCGGGACAGGAGCGGGCCGAACTCGCCGCCGCCCAGGCCCAGGCGCTGGCCGCCCAGCAGCAACTGGATCGCATCCAGGCGTTGAAGACGCGGGGCTTCGCGACCGCGGCCAGCCTGGACAGTCAGGTGGCGCTGGCCAATGCCGCCCGCGCCAGCGCGCAGCAGGCCCGCGCCTCCATCGGCGACCGGGTGGTGCGCGCGCCCTTCTCCGGCTGGGTCAGCCTGCGCACCGTGTCCCCCGGCGCCATCGTCACCGCCGGGACGCCCATCGCCACGGTCAGCGACATTTCGCGGATCAAGCTGGACTTCACCATTCCCGAAACCCGCCTGTCGATGGTTCGGGAAGGGCAGGCGATCAAGGCGGTTTCCGCCGCCTGGCCCGACCGGCCCTTCACCGGCACCATCGCCACCATCGATCCGGTGATCGACCCCGCCACCCGCGCCGTCCGGATCAGGGCGATCCTGCCCAATCCCGACCGCGCCCTGAAGCCCGGCATGCTGCTGACCGTCAACGTCATCGCGAAGCAGCGCCAGTCGCTGTCCGTGCCCGAACTGGCGGTGGTGGGCGATGGCGAGGATCGCTTCGTCTTCGTGGTGGAGGACGGCAAGGCCAAGCGAACCAAGGTCGACACCGGCATTCGCCAGAACGGCTTGGTCGAGATATTGGGCGGCGTGAAGGCGGGCCAGACCGTCGTCACCGACGGCGTCGTCAAGCTGACCGACGGCGTGCCGGTGCGCCTGCCGGGCGACAAGCCGGAGGCGAAGAGCGCGAGCGCCGGCCGGGCGGCCGGTTAAGGGAGGCGGGTCATGCAGCTTTCGGACCTGTCCGTTCGCCGTCCGGTCTTCGCGGCGGTCGTCGCGGTGCTGCTCTGCATCGTCGGGGTGGTCGGCTATCTCAGCCTGTCCATCCGCGAATATCCCGACACCGACCCGCCCATCGTCTCGGTCGAGACCAGCTATACCGGCGCGGCGGCCTCGGTCGTCGAAACCCGCATCACGCAGATCATCGAGGATGGCGTCGCGGGCGTCCAGGGCATCCAGAACATCAATTCGACCTCGCGGGACGGCGTTTCCTCGGTCAATATCGAATTCGACCCGTCGCGGGACATCGATTCCGCCGCCAACGACGTGCGCGACCGCGTCAGCGGCATCGTGGAGGATTTGCCGGAGGACGCGCTGGCCCCCGAAATCCGGAAGGTCGACGCCGATGCGCGGGCGATCCTGTTCATCGTCTTCACCAGGGACGGCTGGACCCCCACCCAGATCGCCGATTATCTCGACCGCAACGTGCTGGACCGCTTTTCGGCCATTGACGGCGTCGCCCGCGTCACCGGCGGCGGCGACGAGCGGCCCTCCACCCGCATCTGGCTGAATGCGGAGAAGCTGACCGCCTTCGGCATCACGCCGGGCGACATCGAAAGCGCCCTGCGCGCCCAGAATGTGGAACTGCCCGCCGGGCGTTTCGAGTCCAAGGACCAGAACCAGACGCTGCGCGTCGAGCGCGCCTTCTCCACGCCCGAACAGTTCGCGCAGCTTGTCGTCGGGCGCGGCGCGGACGGCTATCAGGTGAAGCTGGGCGACGTGGCGCGGATCGAGCAGGGCGCGGAAAATCCCTACACCTCCTTCCGCTCCAACGCCGCGACCGGCGTGGGCGTCGGCATTATCCGCCAGTCGGGCGCGAACACTCTGGAAGTCGCGGAAAAGGCGAAGGCGCTGATCGCCGAACTGCGGACCACCCTGCCGCCGGGCATGAAGGTCACCATCGGATCGGACGAATCGCTGTTCATCGGCCGCGCCATCGACAATGTCTACGACACGCTGGGCGAAGCGGCCCTGCTGGTGGTGCTGGTCATCTTCCTCTTCCTGGGGTCGATGCGGGCTACGATCATCCCGTCGATCACCGTGCCGATCTGCCTGCTGGCGACCTGCGCCGTCATGTGGCTGCTGGGCCTGTCGATCAACCTGCTGACATTGCTGGCCTTCGTGCTGGCGATCGGGCTGGTGGTGGACGACGCCATCGTCGTGCTGGAAAATGTCTATCACCGCATCGAACAGGGGGAAGACCCGCTGGTCGCCTCCTATCTCGGCACGCGGCAGGTGGGCTTCGCGATCATTTCGACCACGCTGGTCGTCTGCGCGGTGTTCGTGCCGGTGATGTTCCTGGCCGGGCAGACCGGCCTGCTGTTCCGCGAACTCGCCATCGCGATGATCGCCGCCATCGCCTTTTCCGGCTTCATTTCCTTGAGCCTCGCGCCGATGCTCTGTTCGAAGCTGCTACGCCATTCCGAACGCTCGCGCCTGTCGCGCTGGGTGGACGACAGGTTCCAGCGGCTGGAGGCGGCCTATGGACGCCTGCTCGACCGCGTGCTCAGGCGGCCGCTCATGGCTGTCGTCCCCGTGCTGCTGTTCCTTGGAATCGCCGGCGCGCTGTTCACCATGCTGCCAACCGAACTCGCCCCGGCGGAGGATACCGGCGTGGTCGACGGCCAGGTGACGGCCCCCGAAGGCACCGGCTTCGACCGCATGAAAATCTATATGGAGAAGATCGAAACCGATCTTCAGCCGTTGCGCGACAAGGGCATTCTTCAGGTGCTGAACATGCGCGCGCCTGCCGGTTTCGGGGCGAGCGACGATTTCAACGGCGGCAACATCATCGCCTTCCTGCGGCCGTGGGAGGACCGGACCGTCACCACCGCGCAGGTGGCCGACACGATCAACAAGATCATCGCCAGCCAGCCCGGCGTGCGCGGCAATGTCGCGCCGCGTTCGGGGCTTGGGCGGGGACGCGGCCTGCCGGTCAATCTGGTGCTGGCCGGGTCGACCTATGAGGGGCTGGTGGCAGCCCGCGACCGCATCATGGCCGCCGCCGCGACCAATCCGGGCTTCATCAACCTCGATTCCGATTACAAGGAAACCAAGCCGCAGATGCGGATCGAGGTGGACCAGCAGCGGGCGGGCGATCTGGGCGTATCGGCCAACGACATCAGCCAGGCCTTGCAGACGTTGCTCGGTTCCCGCCGCGTCACCACCTATGTCGACCGGGGCGAGGAATATCGCGTGCTGGTGCAGGCGGAGCGGGAGGGGCGGCAGACCCAGGCCGACCTGGAGCGCATCAACGTGCGCAGCCGCACCGGCATGCTGGTGCCCCTGTCCGCCGTCGTCACCCTTCGCGAAGTCGCGGGGCCGCGCCAGCTCAACCGTTTCAACAAGCTGCGCGCCATCACCCTGACCGCTGCCCTGGCGCCGGGCTATTCGCTGGGCGAGGCGCTGAACTTCCTGGAGGATCAGGCCCGCCAGTCGCCCGAAGTGCTGGCGCTGGGCTATCGGGGCGAGAGCCAGTCGCTGCGCGAGACCGGCGGGTCGATCTGGCTGGTCTTCGGCCTCACCATATTGATCGTCTACCTGCTGCTGGCCGCCCAGTTCGAAAGCTTCGTCCACCCCGGCGTCATCATCGCCACCGTCCCCCTGGCGGTCGCGGGCGGCGTGCTGGGCCTGGCGCTGACGGGCGGGTCGGTCAATCTCTACAGCCAGATCGGCATCGTCATGCTGGTGGGGCTGGCGGCGAAGAACGGCATCCTGATCGTCGAATTCGCGAACCAGCTCCGCGACGAGGGGCTGGAGATCGGCGCGGCCATCCGTCAGGCGGCCGCCCGTCGCCTGCGCCCGATCCTGATGACCTCCATCGCCACGGTCATCGGCGCCCTGCCGCTGGTCATACGCGGCGGCGCGGGCGCGGCGGCGCGTCATTCCATCGGCGTGGTGGTGGTGTCCGGCGTCAGCCTGGCGACGCTGATCACGCTGTTCCTGATCCCGATCCTCTATTCGCGGGTTGCGGGACGAACCGTTTCACCGCAAACCGTCAGTCGGCGGCTGGACTCGGCCTTGAAGGATTCGCCCGAAGCCGCCGAGTAAAAGGTGGAGCTTCGTTGCCGATGAACGAGATTGCGTCTCCGGGTCAATTACGTCTTGCCTATGCGCGCTGGGCGCTGGTTACTGTGCCCGCGATTGTTTTCCTTGGCTTTCTTTCGGGCAAGCTCGCCAATAGTGGCTATGGCAATCGCTGGTTCGCCGCGCTCGCCAAGCCGGAACTGATCCCGCCCGGCTGGGTCTTCGGCGCCGCCTGGACCGTGCTTTATGTGCTGATGGCGCTGGCCTTCGCCATCGTGCTCCACGCCCGCGGCGCCAGGGGCAGGGGCGCGGCGATCATCGCCTTCGTCGCGCAGCTCATCCTCAATCTCCTCTGGTCGCCGCTTTTCTTCCGGGCGCATCAGGTGGATCAGGCCCTGGCGCTGATCGTCGTCCTGTTCGTGCTGGTCGCCGTCACGACCGCGCTTTTCTGGCGCGTCCGCCGGGTCGCGGGACTTCTGCTGCTGCCCTATCTGTGCTGGCTGGCCTTCGCCTCCTACCTCAACTATGAGATCGGCCGCCTCAATCCGGACGCGGAAAGCCTTGGCAAACCCGCTCTCCAGACCCAGATATGATTTTTGGCGCCGCCCGTCGCGACGCCGCACGGAAGGACATAGCATCATGCAGAGCGAAAACCGCTTTTTCGACGACCTTGCCAAGCTGGTGAATGGCGCGGCCGGAACCGTCGCGGGCATGAGCCGCGAATTCGAAACCAACGCCCGCGAAAAGGCCAAGCAATGGATCGGCGGTATGGACTTCGTCAGCCGCGACGAATTCGACGCGGTGAAGGCGCTGGCCGCCGCCGCCCGCGAGGAGGTGGAATTGCTGAAGGCCCGCCTCGACGCGCTGGAGGGCAAGGCGTCCGAACCCGTCAAGCAGACCGTCCGCGCCAAGCCCAGGGACGGCGAATAACCGCCGTTTCCAGGCGAAAGCGGGGTTGTCCACGCATTTTCCATGCCGCCCCGGTTTCCACCGGCGCACAAAAATGCTTTAAGGTGCGCAGATGATGGACAGCGACGAATATGAAAATGGCGGCCAGGAGGCCGCGCCGATCGACATGCTGGCCGCCTATTTCGAGGCGCATGGCTGGAGCTACGATCAGGTCGGTGAGGATGAGATCGTCGCCAGCACCCAGGGTTCCTGGGCGCAATATGAGCTTCGCGGCATCTGGCGGGACGAAGACCAGGTGCTGCAAATGCTCGCCTTGCCCGACATCAGGGTGAATGAGGACAAGCGCGGCGCCATCTACGAAACGCTGGGCCTGATCAACGAACAGCTCTGGCTCGGCCATTTCGAACTCTGGTCGTCCAGCGGCATCGTGCTGTTCCGCCACGGCGCGCTGCTGGGCGCGGGCGGCACGCTGACGCTCGACCAGGCGCAGATATTGGTCGAAACCGCCATAGACGAATGCGAGCGTTTCTACCCGGTGTTCCAGTTCGTCCTCTGGGGCGGCAAGACCCCGGCGGAGGCGATTTCCGCCAGCCTCATCGAAACGCGCGGCGAAGCCTGAGACCCCTTCCCATGACCGACATCTGGCCCGACCATCTCTTCCTTGTCGGCTGCGGCAACATGGCGGGGCAGATGTTGCGGCGCTGGCTCGCCTGCGGCCTCGATCCGGCGCGGGCGACCGTGCTGCGTCCCAGCGGCAGGGCGGTGGCGCAGGGGGTGGCGGTCGTCACCGACTATCCCGCCTCGCTGCCCGCCGGCACCACCGTCGTGCTGGGCATGAAGCCCTATCAGCTTGGCGAAGTCGCGGCCCTGCTTGCGCCGCTTTGCCGTGCCGACGTGCGGATCGTCTCGATCCTTGCAGGAACGCGGCTGGCCGATCTGCGCGCCGCCTTTCCCGCGGCGGCGGAAATCGTCCGCGCCATGCCCAACCTGCCGGTGGGCATAGGGGAGGGGGTCATCGCGCTCCATGCGGAAGCCGCCCTCTCGGTGGCGTCGCGAACGGCGGTGGAGGCGTTCATCGCTCCGCTCGGCCTTGCCGAATGGATTGCGGATGAAGGGCGGTTCAACGAAGTCACCGCGCTGTCCGGCTGCGGCCCCGCCTTTCTGTTCCGCTTCGTCGATGCCCTTGCGCGGGCGGGCGAAGCGATCGGCCTGCCCGCCGATCAGGCCGCGCGCATGGCGCTCGCCACCGTGCGCGGATCGGCCAGCATGGCCGCGATGGCGAGCGAAAGCCCGGCCGCGCTGGCGGACCGCGTGGCCAGCCCCGGCGGCATGACGCGGCAGGGCCTGAACGTGCTCGACGCCGACGACCGGCTGCTGAAGCTGCTGACCGACACGCTGGTCGCCGCCCGCGACCGGGGCGAGGCCATGGCCAGGGGCGAATAGGGCCGGGCGGTTCACCTCCTCATGGAAATGCTTTAGAGGGGGCAACCGTCCGCTTTGGAGTCCTGCGATGCCGTCCCCCGAAACGCCGATTCTTGTCCTCACCACCGGGGGGACCATCGACAAGATCTATTTCGATGCGCTGTCGGACTATCAGGTGGGCGAAACCGTGGTGGAGAAGCTGCTCGATATCGGCCGGGTCAAGCGGCCCTTCCGCATCGAGGAGGTGGTGCGCAAGGACAGCCTGGAACTGGACGATGCCGACCGCGCCCTGATCCGCGACCGGGTCGCCGCCGCCCCGGAAAGCCGCATCATCATCACCCATGGCACCGACACGATGACGGAGACGGCGAAGTCGCTTTCCGCCATTGCCGGCAAGACGGTGGTGCTGGTGGGAGCGCTCGCCCCGGCGCGTTTCGGGGAAAGCGACGCCAGCTTCAACCTGGGCATGGCCTTCGCGACGGCGCAGCTTGCCGCGCCGGGGGTTTACATCACGATGAGCGGGTCGGTCTTTCGGGCCGACAAGGTGATGAAGGACCGGGAAAAGGGCGCCTTCGTTCCGATCGACGAGTGAGTTCGCGCTGGGGGTGGTTTTTGGCCAGTTTAAGACATTCCCCTCCCGCAGGCGGGAGGGGCTAGGGGTGGGCGCGACCCCGGACTTGATCCGGGGGAGCTTCTGACTTAACCGTTGTAAAACAACGCGGATGTTGCGCCGGCCCACCCCCTGGCCCCCTCCCGCCTGCGGGAGGGGGAATGGAATGTTCGCTCCCCACCGATGATCACTTCATCACCGGCCGCCTCAACGCGTGCCGGCATTCCCCGCAGCCGCCGGAACGGCGGCGCCGTCGGGCGTCTGCGCCTTGGGCGCGAAGATGCGCAGGCTGTCGAGCGTCTTTTCCGCCATCGCCTGATATTGCTCGCTCAGCATTTCGGGATAGACGAAGCTGGCCGTGACGATGGCGCCGTCCGGCTGCTTCATAAGCCGCAGCGCGACGTTGTTCCCCTCGCCGTCATTGGCCGTGCCGCGATATTCATTGTCGCCGATATAATCGCCGCTTACTCCTTCGGAGCCTTCGCTCACCGTCTCGACGATCTGTTGCAGCGTCTGGTCGCCCTCCTTCTTCTGCCAGAAGATGCGGACGTCCGCGCCCGCGCCGGGATCCTGATAGACCACGCCGTCGGCATTGCTGGACGCCGCGTCCTTCTGCCAGCCTTCGGGGAAGGTGATGGAAAAGCCGCGTTCCACATTCACATAGTTGCGCGATTCGGGGGTGTCGGCCTTCGCTTCGGCCATCGCCCTGGCCGCGGCGGCGTTGGCCGCGGCGGCGAGTTCGTCCTGGCTCGGGAGATCCTCTACAGGTTCGGCCCGCCCGCAGGCGACCAGCAGGAGGAGGGGCATGGCGGCGGCGAGGGTGGCGCTTTTCATCGCTCCCCCAAAGCATAGCCGCCGCGACATTTCAACGCCGCAACCGAACGCGGCGCGATGGAGCGACGACGACGCGGGGCGTCCGGCCCGATCAGGCCGCCCAGAAAAGGCAGCCCGAAAAGATCAGGCGGCGCTGTCGATGCCCAGTTCAGCGAGCTTGCGGTAAAGGGTCGAACGGCCGATGCCCAGCCGCCGGGCCACTTCGGTCATGCGCCCGCGATAATGGCCGATGGCCAGGCGAATGACGTCCGCCTCGATCTCCGCCAGTTGACGGACATGGCCGTCGCCTTCGAACAGGGTGATGCCGGCGGCTTCCCGATGCGGCTGCGGCACGGCATGGAGCCGGCCACGGGACTCGCCATGGGCGCGGCCGCGGATCTGCGCGGCGATCTGCGGGAAGTCCTGGGGGGTCAGCGCATCGCCCTCGCACAGCACCGCGGCGCGGAACAGCGCGTTCTGAAGCTGGCGCACATTGCCCGGCCAGTCATGCTGCATCAGCAGCGCCAGCGCGTCGTCGGTAAGGCCAAGGCCGCGCAATCCCGGCTGGGTCGCGATGCGGGCGAGCAGATGGCGGCACAGCGCCGGCACGTCGCCCAGCCGTTCGCGCAGCGGCGGAATGGTGAGCTGCACGACGTTGAGGCGGTAATATAGATCTTCGCGGAAGCGCCCCGCCTCGATCTCGTCATGCAGCCGCTTGTTGGTGGCGGCGATGACGCGGACATCGACATGGATCGGGCGGCGCGCGCCTATGGGCTGGACCTCGCCGTCCTGAAGCACGCGCAGCAGCTTCACCTGCGCGTCCAGCGGCATTTCGCTCACTTCATCGAGGAAGATGGTGCCCATGTCGGCCGCGACGAACTTGCCGACCTGCCGGTCGAAGGCGCCGGTGAAGGCGCCGCGTTCATGGCCGAACAGGTCGGATTCCACCAGATTGGCAGGGATAGCGCCGCAATTCACGGTGATCATCGCCTGCTTGTGGCGGGGGGATGCGGCGTGGATCGCGCGGGCGATCACATCCTTGCCGACGCCGCTCTCGCCCTCGATCAGCACGGGGACGCGGGCGCGGGCAGCCTTGGCCGCGATGGCGAGCGCGGCGCGGAACTGCGGCGCGGCGCCGACCACATCCTCGAAGGACAGGGCGGCGGGAATCTTCTCGGTCAGCGGGCGCAACTCGCCCTTGCCATGCTCGCCGTTCAGCGTGGCGTTGAGCGCGGCGAGCAGCCGTTCGGGCGCGATCGGCTTGGCGAGATAGTCGGTGGCGCCGGCCCGCATCGCCTCCACCGCAACGGCGACATTGTTATGCGCCGTCAGGATCAATATGGGCAGGGCAGGGCGGCGGGCGCGCAGTTCGCGGACCAGGCCGGTGGGCTCGTAGCTGGGACTCCATTGGTCGAGCAGCACGGCGTCCAGCCGCATGCCGTCCTGCGTGCCCAGCATCGCAATCGCGGTGTCGCCGTCATTGGCGAAGATGGTGCGCCATCCCGCGCGGGCGGCGAGAGCCGACACCAGCCTGCGCTGCGCCGGCTCGTCGTCGATCAACATCAGCATCGGAACGCCGTCGCGCGCCATCCTTACCCCTCTTATGCGAACTGGCGCCGAAAGTAGGGAAGAGGGGTAAAGACTGGCTTAACCGGAAAAATTTTCTTGTTCGCTGACGGCTTGAGGGGGAGCGGCCTTGGCGATAAGAGGATGCCCGCGAAACGGACAGAGAGGGACGGTGCATGGCTTCGGACGGGAATATGAACAGCGCAACCCAGACCTATGAAGGGTTCGTGGCCCTCATCAAATGGGGAACCATCGCCAGCGTCGTCGTCGCCGCCCTGGTCGTGCTGCTGATCGCCAGCTAAGACGCGCCTGGTCGCCGGGGTGGGCGAGACGGCCTGTCCCCGGAGGATGAAGGAGCGGTCGGTTTCCCGACGATCTCCTTCGGCCCGGCGGGGCTGGACGGTCGTCGACGTCCCGCAATGAGGGGGAGCAGATGATGGCGTTCCTTCTCCCCTTCTTCCTGGCGGCCTGCATCGTCGGGGCGCTCGTCGCATGGCGGACGCGGCCGGATGAGGGCTGGGCGCTCGTTTCCGTCCTCCAGATGCTGTCATCCGCCATTCTGCTCGGCGCGCTGATCGTCTCGGCGGAAGCGGGCAGCAGCCTGGCTCGGATATTCGGCCTGCTGGCGATAGTGGCGGGCAGCGCCGGGCTTTGCGGCGGCTTCGTGGCGGCGCGGCGGATCGACATGCCGCCCCGGGCATGATGGAAGGCGTGAACGCGACGCTCCTGGCCGGCTGGTCGCTGGCTGCCTTGCTGTTCGCGGCGGCTTTGCTGGCCCCGCTTGGCGGCGGGTTGCGGCGGGGCGCGCATCTGGCGAGCGCCGCGATGACGGTCGCGGCGGCCGTGACCCTCTACAGCCATGATGTCATGGCGCTGCCGCAAATCTGCGCGGCGCTGATCGCCGGAAGCGCCGTCGGGCTGGCGCTGGGGCGCGGCGTTCCGCGATCCGCGCTGCCGTCGCTGCTGGGCGGGTTTGGCGGGCTGGCGGGGCTGGGGGCGGTCTTCCTGGCAGGAGCGGCCTGGCGCGATCCCAATGCCTTCGGCCTGCTGGACGAAATGTCGGACCGGCTGCGCATGGAGGCAGCTGCCGCGATCGGCGCCGCGCTCGCCTGCGGGGCGATGGCCTGCGCGGGTGCGGCGGCGATCCTGCGGCGCGGGGCGGGGTGGCGGCACCCCGTCATCGCCGCCGCCACGCTGCCGGCGACTGGCGGGCTGGTTGCGGCCTTCGCGGCGTCTCCCGACCTGTTGAGGCTCCTTGGCTGCATCGCAGTCGCGCTACTTGCGGGCTGGGCGGCGACGACATCGGCCTTGCGGTCGGGGACCGGACCTGCGCTGGCGCTGGCGGGCGGCTTTGCCGGCTGGGCCGTGGCGGCGTCCGCCTTCTTCTTGGAAAATATGCCGATGGTCGTCGCGGGAGGGCTGGCGGGAGCGGCCGGCACCCTGTTCCGCGCGCGGCTTTGCGGCAGCGCGGGCAGGAAGGGGCTTGCCGATGCGGGACGCCGCCCCTAACGATTTGCGCGATGGACAAGCCCGTCCGGCTTCGTCGGCGCATGGGGATAAGCGGATTCATGAAGAAGCTCGGCCTGATAGGCGGTCTTAGCTGGACGTCGACGGCGCGCTATTATCAGATCATCAACCAGGCCGTGTACCGCGCCAGGGGCGGCCAGCACAGCGCTCCGCTGCTGATCGAAAGCCTGGACTTCGCGGACATAGGCCGCTCCACCACGCCCGACGAATGGGCCCATGCGGCCGATGTGCTGACCGCGTCCGCCAGGCGGCTGGAGCAGGGCGGGGCGGCCGCCCTGCTGATCTGCGCCAATTCCATGCACCGCGTCTATGACGAGGTGCAGGCCGGCGTCGATATTCCGATCGTCAACATCGCGGAGGCCGTCGGGCGCAAGATGCAGGCCGACGGCATCGAAAAGGCCGCGCTGATCGGCACGCGCAACGTGATGACGGAGAAATTCTACCGCCAGCGGCTGGTGGCGCACGGCATATCGCTGCTGCCGCCCGACATGGAACTGGCCGATCGGATCGACCGGATCGTCTATGACGAGCTGACCATCGGCAAGGTGAGCCGCGAGTCCGAGCGCTATATGAAGTCCGAACTCACCGACATCGCCAAGGAGAATGTGCAGGCCGCGATCCTGGCCTGCACCGAATTGGAGATGATCGTCGATGTGAAGGCGAACGTCCTGCCGATCTACGACGGCACGAGCATCCATGCGCGGGCAGGCGTGGACGTGATCCTGGGGGATTGAGGCGGGTCGGCCCTTCCGGGGCGTGGAGTTTTTGGAAATTCGGGCGGGGAGCGGACGAGTCCCCACGCTTCTCTTCCGGCCCGCCCCTTCCGCCCGATTCCGCATCGCGTGCAGGCCTGCGCTTCCCCGGCAATAAAATGCTTTCGGGGGTCTGGCTGTTTTCCTGCTTAATGGTTACATGGGCCGCCACGAATCCCCCAGCGACCGGCTATCCCCCCACTGGCCGGGCGCGCAGCAGAAAGTGGCTTTCACATGGATATCCGCCTCGGCCTCACCTTTGACGACGTGCTTCTTCAGCCCGCCGAATCCGATGTGCTGCCCAGCCAGGCGGACACCAGCACCCATGTGACCCGCGCGATCAAGCTCAACATCCCGATCCTCTCCTCCGCCATGGACACGGTGACGGAGGCGGACATGGCGATCGTCATGGCGCAGTTGGGCGGGATCGGCGTGCTGCACCGCAACCTGTCGGTGGAGGAGCAGGCGGACGCGGTGCGCGCGGTCAAGCGCTTCGAAAGCGGCATGGTGGTCAATCCCATCACCATCACGCCCAATGCCACGCTGGCCGATGCGCAGATGCTGATGACCCGGCACAAGATCAGCGGCATTCCGGTGGTGGAGGCGTCGGGCAAGCTGGTCGGCATCCTCACCAACCGCGACGTGCGCTTCGCCGAAAACCCGGCCCAGCCGGTCAGCGAACTGATGACCCACGACAATCTCGCCACCGTGAAGACCGGCGTGGGCCAGGAGGAGGCGATGCGCCTGCTGCACCAGCGCCGCATCGAAAAGCTGCTGGTGGTGGACGATCAATATCATTGCGTCGGCCTGATCACGGTCAAGGACATCGAAAAGGCCGTCACCTATCCGCAGGCGACCAAGGATGCTTCGGGCCGCCTGCGCGTGGCCGCTGCGTCGACCGTGGGCGACAAGGGGCTGGAGCGCAGCAAGGCGCTGATCGATGCGGAATGCGACCTGATCGTCATCGACACCGCGCACGGCCACAGCCGGCAGGTGGCCGTCGCGGTGGAGGCGGTGAAGAAACTCTCCAACCATGTTCAGGTGGTGGCCGGCAACGTCGCCACGGCCGAGGCGACCAAGGCGCTGATCGGCGCGGGCGCGGACTGCGTGAAGGTGGGCATCGGGCCGGGATCGATCTGCACCACCCGCGTCGTCGCGGGCGTGGGCGTGCCGCAGTTGACCGCCGTCATGGATTCGGCCGAGGAAGCGGCGAAGCAGGGCGTGCCGGTGATCGCAGACGGCGGCCTGCGCACGTCGGGTGACGTGGCGAAGGCGCTGGCGGCGGGCGCGGGCTGCGTCATGGTGGGGTCGCTGCTGGCGGGCACGGCCGAAGCGCCGGGCGAAACCTTCCTCTATCAGGGCCGCGCCTATAAGAGCTATCGCGGCATGGGTTCGGTCGGCGCGATGGCGCGCGGTTCGGCGGACCGCTATTTCCAGGCGGACATCAAGGACCAGATGAAGCTGGTGCCCGAAGGCATTGAGGGCCAGGTGCCCTTCAAGGGTCCGGCGAAGGATGTGATCCACCAGCTTGTCGGCGGGGTGAAGGCGGCCATGGGCTATACCGGCAGCGCCACGATCAAGGATTTGCAGGAACGCGCCCGCTTCGTTCAGATCACCAATGCAGGCCTGTCGGAAAGCCATGTCCACGACGTGACGATCACGCGGGAAGCGCCCAATTACCCGACGCGCTGACCCCTCGATCAAGCCCCTCCCCTTCAGGGGAGGGGTTGGGGGTGGGGGCGTGCCTCAAACGCTGTGCCCTGTATCGATCCCCCACCCCAACCCCTCCCCTGAAGGGGAGGGGCTTGTTTCGTCATGACCCCATCCGCCCGTGTCCAGGCCGCCATCGAACTGCTCGACGCCATCATGGCGTCGGCGCGGGATGGCGGGCCAGCGGCGGACACGCTGATCGCCCGCTATTTCAAGGAACGGCGCTATGCCGGCTCCCGCGACCGGCGGGCGGTGCGCGACCATGTCTATGACGCGGTGCGCCGCGTGGCCGAACGGCCGGAGAGCGGACGCGCCGCCATGGTCGGGCTGGCGCGGGAGCGGGCCGAACTGGCCGCATTGTTCGACGGATCGGCCCATGGCCCGGCGCCGATCGCCCACAGCGAAGCGGGCGCTCCGGCGGGCGTCGTGCCCGGCTGGATCGAACCGCTGCTCGCCGCGCCGGTGGAGCGGGACGCCCTGCTGGGCCGGGCGCCGGTCGACCTGCGCGTCAACCGGCTGAAGGGCGCTCCGGACCGGGTCGCGCAACATTATCCCGATGCGGTCCGGATCGCCGGACTGCCCGACGCCCTTCGCCTGCCCGAAGGCGCGCCGGTCGAGCAGAGCGACCCCTGGAAATGGGGGCAGGTCGAGGTGCAGGATGCGGGCAGCCAGTTGATCTCCGCCGCCTGCGCCGCCGCGCCGGGCATGACCGTGATCGACCTTTGCGCCGGGGCGGGGGGCAAGACGCTGGCATTGGCCGCGGCGATGGGCGGCAAGGGCGTGCTGATCGCCGCCGACACCATCCGCTCGCGCCTCGCCCGGCTCGATCCACGCGCCGATCGCGCCGGGGCGACCTTCATCGAGACGCTGCTGCTGGACCAGGGGCATGAGGCGGGCGCGCTGGAAAGCCTGAAGGGTCGGGCCGATGTGGTGCTGGTCGACGCGCCCTGTTCGGGCACCGGCACATGGCGGCGCAATCCGGAGGCGCGCTGGCGGCTGACCCCTGCGCGGCTCGACCGGCTGGCGGCGGAACAGGCGCGCATCCTGGATTTCGCGGCCCCCCTGCTGGCGCCGGGCGGGGCGTTGATCTATGCTGTCTGCGCGCTGACGGACCGGGAGGGGCGGGATCAGGTGCGGGCATTTCTGGAACGGCATGACGGCTGGACCGTCGAACGGATCGAAGCGGCGATGGGCCGCGCCCATGGCGACGGGCTGCTGCTGACGCCGGGCCATGACGGGACGGACGGTTTCTATTTCGCGCGGCTGCGACGGACGGCATGAAAG
This sequence comes from Sphingobium sp. TA15, assembly GCF_037101235.1. Classification (NCBI taxonomy): domain Bacteria; kingdom Pseudomonadati; phylum Pseudomonadota; class Alphaproteobacteria; order Sphingomonadales; family Sphingobiaceae; genus Sphingobium; species Sphingobium sp. TA15. The sequence goes on along the minus strand of NZ_AP025355.1, from coordinate 1,863,180 downwards.
AGTCGATGGACAAGCGCCCGCAAAATCGCGAGACTTGGCCACCGGAATCCGGACCGGAATCAGCGCCTGAAACATGGCTGGAGTTGTGCATGCGTTTTACCCCTGCTTCGGTCGCTTTGGCCGTCCTGCTGACCACCGTTTCCAGCGCAGGCCTGTCGCAGCGCCCGGATTCGCAGATTTCGCCGCTGTCGGTCGAATGGCAGAAGGCGGGCGAGGCGGCGCGCAAGGCGGGCAATTATCAGGGCGCGACCGATGCGCTGGAAAGCGCGCTGGCGGTCGATCCGCGCAACCGCACCGCCTATATCGAACTGGCGCAGGTGGCGCGGGCGCAGGGTTTGCAGGGCAAGGCGATCCGCCTCTATCGCGAGGCGCTGTTGCTGGAGCCCAATGACGTCGCCGCTCTGGTGGGCCAGGGCGAGGCGATGGTCGAAAAGGGTGCCATCGCGAAGGCCAAGGAAAATCTCGCCCAGGCGCAGGGACTCTGCAAGGCGAACTGCGCGGCTGTCGGCCAACTGGCGGCGGCGATAGAAAAGGGTCCGCCCGCGACCGTGCTGAGCGCGAAGGATAGCGTCCCCGCACCCAAGGGATCGGCAACCGAGACGCCTTGATCCACAAGCCACGCTGCCGCCGAGCCCCACAACCTTTCTCCTCCCCTCCCTCCCAGGGAGGGGCCGGGGGTGGGTAGCCGAGCGCAGCGAGGCTCGTTACGGCAGGATCATGCGCCGCGTCCCCGGATCGGCCCGGCCGCAATCGACCAATAGCCGCCATCCGGGGACGACCGCTAATCTTCCCAAAAACAGCCGTTCATCGAACGAGTTTGTTTGATCTTCCTATTTTGCTAATTCGTGTCAATGAGAACCGCGATCTTGATATTGGTAGCCGCGACGATTGGTTGTGGTTCGAAATCGAACGTCGATCCCTTCGCAAATTGCGCGACCCCGATCCCCGGCTTTCATAGTTTCCGCTCGCGAGATTTCGCCGAACACTGGTCCGCCCCAATAGACGGGCATTATGCCAACATCGTGAAGGTCGATAAGTCCGGCAGCATCACGTGGAACGGCATCGATCTCTCCTCAATGCATGACGATGGTGAGGCGGCGCTTGAAACCTATCTGACGGACCTAAACTCCTTACAGATCCCCCAACCTGTCACGGCCTTAGATTTCGATGCTGGCGCACCTTGTGCAAGGATCGCCGTCGTTCGAAAATTGATGATCAAGCATCTGCATTGCTCCAATACAGGCAGGTGTTTTCAAGGCACCTTTGAATGATGCAGCCAGAATGACGGATAAACACTCAATCTGACTGAAAGTGGGCGGTCAGCTATCCACCCAAGCCAGCCTCAAAAACTAAAGCCGCCCCAACACCCGCGCGACCTCAACAAATTCCTCGACGCTCACCGTTTCAGCCCGTCGTTGCGGGTCGATGCCGACCGCCTCCAGCGCCTCCAGCGCACCGGGCAGGCCTTTCAGGCTCTGGCGCAGCATCTTGCGGCGCTGGCCGAAGGCGGTGGCGGTCAGGCGTTCGAGATGCTTCAACTGCACCCCCTCAGGCGCGGGCCTGGGCGTGATGTGGACCACCGCCGACATCACCTTCGGCGGCGGCGTGAAGGCGCTGCGGTGCACCTTCATCGCGATGCGGGCGTCGCTGCGCCATTGGGAGAGCACCGCCAGGCGGCCATAATGGTCGCCGCCCGGCTTCGCGACGATCCGTTCCGCCACCTCCATCTGGAACATCAGCGTCAGGGTCGACCACCAGGGAAGCGGACTCCACTCCGCCGAAAGCCAGCCGATCAGCAGCGCCGTGCCGACATTATAGGGCAGGTTGGCGATGATATGGGCGCCTTCGCCCGCCTCGGCGCGGGCGTCGACCTCCATCGCGTCGCCGGAAAGGACTCGAAGCTGGCCCGGAAAAGCCGCGTCCAGTTCGGCCAGCGCGGGCAGGCAGCGCCGGTCCCGCTCCACCGCGACCAGCTTCGCCCCGGCGCGCAGGATGGCGCGGGTCAGGCCGCCGGGGCCGGGGCCGACCTCGAAGGCGGGTTGGCCTTCCAGCGGGCCGGGAATGGCGGCGATGCGGTCCAGCAACTGCTCGTCCAGCAGGAAATTCTGGCCCAGCGCCTTGCTCGCCTGCAACCCATGGGCGGCGATCACTTCCCGCAGCGGCGGGAGCTTGGCGCGAGTCTCAGCAGCCATGGGCCTCAGCAGCCGGGGGTCAGCCGGGCGCGGGCGGCTTCGGCGGCCATCCTGATCGCCGCCATCATCGCGCCGGGATTGGCGCTGTCCGTGCCCGCAATGCCGAAGGCGGTGCCATGGTCGGGCGAGGTGCGCACGATGGGCAGCCCCAGCGTGATGTTGACGCCCTCGTCGAAATTCAGCGTCTTGATCGGGATCAGCGCCTGATCGTGATACATGCACAGCGCCGCGTCATAGGTTTCGCGGGCGCGGGCATGGAACAGCGTGTCGGCGGCGAGCGGGCCGCTGATGTCGTAACCCTCCGCCTGGAGCGACTCCACGGCGGGGCGGATGATGTCGATCTCCTCCCGCCCCAGCGCCCCGCCTTCGCCGGCATGGGGGTTGAGGCCCGCGACCACCAGCCGGGGACGGCCGATGCCGAAATTGCGCTGAAGCCCCTTGGCGGTGGTGATGGCGCGGGCGCGGATCAGGTCGATTGTCAGCGCGGACGGCACGTCGGCCAGGGCGATGTGGATGGTGATCGGCACGACCTTCAGCGACGGCCCCGCCAGCATCATCACGGCGTTGTGGGGCGCCACGCCGCAGCGTTCCGCGATGAATTCGGTCTGCCCCGGATGGGCGAAGCCGACGCCGTAAAGCTGTTCCTTGCCGACCGGGGCGGTGACGATCCCGGCCGCCGAACCGCTGCGGGCCAGGCCCACGGCGACTTCCAGCGCCTGGAACGCCGCGCGCGCGCCGTCGATGCTGGGCGTGCCGGGCGTGATCTCTCCCGCGTCCGCCACTTGCAGGCAGGGCAGGGCCTTGTCGAAGACCTCCGCCGCTTCCTCCGGCGTGCTGACCGGCTCGACCGGGCCGAGCCAGACGGCGCGCAGGGACGCGGCGTCGCCCACGGCGAAGAAGGGCGACAGGCCCCGCGCCTCCCGCATGACCCAGCTTTTGGCGACGATTTCCGGGCCAATGCCCGCCGGATCGCCCAGCGACACGGCGAAGGGCGGCATATCCGCCGGATCAGTTATAGTCGATAACGGCATCGCGGCGAAGATCGCGCAGATAGATGCGGGCGCGCTTGTTGACCCGTTCCTCCTCCAACTGCGCCATGATCTGTTCGGCGTTGGGCGCGGCGGCGGAGGAGGCTTCGTCGCGGCCGCAGACGACCAGCACGCGCACGCCGTCATTGATCGATCCGAAGGGCGGCGTCGCCTCTCCCACCTGGAGGTTCAGGAGGATGTCCTGCAACTGCGGCGGCAGGTCGCGCAGCTTCACATTGTCGTTGTCGACCACGTCGGCGCCGATCTTGCCGCCCAGTTCATTGGCCTGGCCGCAGCCCTTGACCGCCTTGACCTGCGCGGCGAAGGCGGCCGCCCTGGTGCTCGCCTGCTCCTTGGTCGTGCCGGCGGGGAAGCTGACGGAAAGCTGCTTGAGGCTGAGCAGCGCGTCGCGCGGATCGGCGGTCAGCACCTTGCGCTTGTCCATGACATAGATGATCGAGACGCCGCCCGGCACGCCGATCGGGCCGGCGATCTGGCCGACCTGCATCTCGGCGGCCGCCTGCGCCAGTTCGTCGGGCAACTGGACGGGACGGACCCAGCCCAGGTCGCCGCCGACCGCCGCCGTGGAGGCTTCGGAAAATTGCCGCGCATAGGCGGCGAAGCTGCCGCCCTGCTTGATCTGGTCGATGATGTTGCGGGCATTGGCGATGATCTGCTGCTGGTTTTCCGGTGTGGCCGACAGGTAGATTTCCCCGATGCGGAATTCGTCGCTGCCCTTGGCCGCGTTCATGCGGTCCACCACCGACTTCACCTCATCCTCCGACACGTTGACGAAGGGCTGGATATTGCGGCGGAGCAGGCGGCTCCAGGCCAGCTCGCCCTCGATCTGCCGCTTGATGCTGGCCGACGAGCTGCCCTGCTGGCGCAGATATTGGTCGAACTGGGCGGGGGACTGGCGGAAATTGGCCGCGACCCGCTCATAGCTCTGGTCGATCTCGGCCTTGTCCACCTTGATGTCGTTGGCGGCGGCTTCCTGGATCTGGAGCGTTTCGTCGATGAGGTTGCGCAGCACCTGGACGCGCAGCCTTTCCTTCTCCTCGTCCGACACCTTGCCGCCATTGGCGGTGATGATCAGGGCCAGGCGCTGGTCGACGTCCGTGCCGGTGATGATGCGGCCGTTGACGATGGCCGTCGCCTTGCGGACATTGGGGTCGCTCTTGCCGAAGATGGTCACGTCCCTGGGCAGGTTGAGTTGCTGCGAGGCGACGCCGTCATCGTCGCCGACCGTCTGGGCCGCGACGGCGTTCACGCCCGTCGCCAGGAGGGCCGAGGACAGGAGCATGGTGCGAAAACCCGACCGGACATGGCTGCCAATGCGGGAAAACGGGGAAACGACAGGCTGCATCGTCGACAAAAATCTCCAATCGGTTCGGCACGAGATGCGCCGATCCGCCTTAACCGACCCTGAGCAGGAAGCGGGAAGGCTGATCCTTATATGCCAATATTGCGAAAAGCCAGCCGAAGCTGGTAGCTGTTGCCCTTTCGTGCGTCGCCCAGCACCTGATAGTCGCGCCGCCAGGTGAGGCCGAGCGTCAGGCAATCGTCCTCATAGGCGATGCCCAGGCGGTGGCGGACGGGTTCATAGCCGTCCGCTACCGACAGCGGGTCTTCCTTCGTGTCGGTCAGGTCGATGACGGTCGAGCCGAAGACCGACCAGAAGCGGGCAAACTGGACGCGCGCCCCCAAGCGCAATTCCTCCCGGTCCTGCAAATCCTCCAGATTGCGGTCGGCGTCGCGGTTGAGGCGGAGATAGCCGACCGTCGCATAGGTCTTGCGGCTGCCGACCGTCGCGTCGATTTCGTTGCGGCGGACCGCCAGCTTGTCCTTGTCCACGCGGAAGCGGTGGGTGACGCTGATGAAATCCCTGTAGCGGACGGTGGTGCGGCCGACGATGTCGGACAGGCGGTCCGACAGGCCGGTGCCGTCGGGCAGGATGCTCTCCCGGCTGTTCAGGCGATAGCTTTGCCCGACCACGCTCTCCAGCGAGAAGTTCGGCAATGACAGGCCATATTCCAGGCCATAGGTGACGCGGGTCGAATCCTCGAACCTGTCGTAACCGGAAAAGCGGTTCAGGGCGAAGAGGTTGCTGTCCTCCAGGTCGATGGCGCGGGCGTCCTCATTGGGGACGGAAAGGTTCGCGATCCTGGGCGCGGCGACGATCTGGACGCGCGGCGCGATGCGCTGCGCGCCGCCGAACGCCTGGCCCATGAAGGGCCAGCGCATGTCGACGGCGGCTGCCGCGATGCCCCGCGCCTTCCACCCCGGATCGCCGGCGTAGCTGACCACGCTGTTCATCAGATTGTCGCTGCTGTGATAGACGTCGCCACGCAGATAGGTGGTGAAGGTGACTTCCTGCCCCATCGGCGTCAGCTTGCGCAGATTCCATTCGAAGGCGGCGAAGGCGCGCTGCGTGTCCTGGCCATGGGTGCGGGTGATAGCCAGGCTGTTCGCCTGCAACTGCGCCACGCCGCCCAGCAGCGGGTCTTTCATCCGCAGGCGATAGTCGATGACCGGCAGCGCGATCGGCATCTGCCCCTGCGAATCGCCGGTGCGCAGCGTCTGCACCGCCCAGCCGGCGATGGAGAAATAGCTTCTCTCCCCGATCCGTCGGGCGTTGAGCGTGGAGCGCAGCCGGTCGTCATTGCTGATGTCGTAGCGGCGAAGGAATGTGCGGTCGGTCGCGGCGCGGATCGAGCCGCCTATGCTCCATTCCGGCGTCAGTTGCAGCGCGCCGCTGGCGTCCAGATGGCCGCGAAAATCCTTTTCCGACCCCGCCGGCGCTGTGGAGGACGGGTTGCCGGTGGCGACGCGGCTGCCATAGGTGGCGTAGCCGGTGATCTGATAGGCGCCCCTGTCCCACAGATGCCGGTAATTGCCCTCCAGCATCGGCAGCGTTTCGGTATAGACATGCGGCGTGACGGTCAGGTCGCGATTGGGCGCCAGCTTCATATAATAGGGCAGCGCCACTTCGAACCCGTTGTTCCGGTCGTAGCGCAGGTTCGGAACCAGCAGGCCGCTGCCGCCATTGTCGCCCACCGGATGGGAGAAGCCCGGCAGCGGGATCAGCGGCAGGCCGAACAGCTCCACGCTGGCGTTGCTGTATTTGACGCGGGCCTTGACCGGATCGTAGACGACCCGGACCGCCTTGATCTGCCAGGTCGGCTCCTTGGGGCAGCCCTCATGATCCTCGACCGCGCAGCCGGTATAGGCGGCCTTGCGCAGCGTGTAGACGCCGTTCACCCGCTGGCCGTCGGCGGCGGCCAGCCGACCGCCCGATTGCAGCACCAGCAGCATGTTGCGGACCATGCCGTCCTGAAGGGAATCGGTGACGTCGAACCTGTCGCCATAGGCGATATTGCCTTCGGGATCGGTGACGGACACGTTGCCGGTCGCCTCCACCTTGCCCGTGGTGCGGTTCCACACGACCTTGTCGGCGCGCAGCCGGTTGCCTTCCCGCAGCAACTGCACATTGCCGCTGGCGGTCACGACCTCGCTGTCGCTGTCATATTCCAGAGCGTCGGCGGCGAAGCCGATCTGGTCGTCATTTTCCGGCACCGGCGCGTCGGGCGCGCTGACCGTCGTCTGCGGTTCCTGCAACTGCTGCGCGGCGGCATGGGGGGCGATCCCCAGCCACGAAAGGGCGACGCTCGCGGCCAGGGCCTTTTTGAAACGCAAGGGGAAAGGGGAAATCTGCAAAGGTGGGGGCCTCTTCGGGGGCGCTTTGTTTCCGCCTATCGCACTGCTTTGCGCGCGCCGCAATCTTTCACCGCCAGTCTTTTGCCCGAAATCGGTCGAACGGCTTTGCCAGACGGTCGAACCCGCACTATCTGGGGGCGGAAGACATGAAGCCCCGCAGGAAATAAAGGACCATAGATGGAAATCGCGTTCAGCCCTGTCCGCCCCGAAGCCGATACGCTGGTCTTCGCCGTGCCCAAGGGCGGATTCGACGCCTTGCCCCTGGCCGCCGCGGCCGTGCTGGCGGCGGGGGCCGCGGCGGCGCGCTTCACGGGGGAGGCGGGGTCCAGCTTCGAGAGCTTCGTGGAAGAGGGCGGCAAGGTGCTGCGCGTGGTGCTGGTGGGCACCGGCGCGGGCAGCGACGCGGATCATGAGCGCGCCGGCAGCGCGCTGACGGCGCGGCTCGCGACCAGCGGCGCGACCCATGCGGCGGTGGAATTCTTCGGCGGCGCGAGCGGCGAGAGCGCGGCGGCGCTGGCCTTCGGCGCGTCGCTGCGCGGCTGGCGGATCGACACCTATCGCACGCGCCAGGCGGAAAAGGCCAAGCCGACCCTCAAGCAGATCACGCTGGTTTCGAGCGATGCCGGGGCCGCCTGGGAACGCGGGTCGGCGGTCGCGGCGGGCGTGGCCTTCACCCGCGAACTGGTGTCGGAACCGGCCAACATCCTCTATCCCGAAAGCTTCGTCGAACGGTGCAGGCATCTGGAGGAACTGGGCGTCAAGCTCACCGTGCTGGACAAGGCGGCGATGACCGACCTGGGCATGGGGTCGCTGCTGGGCGTGGCGCAGGGTTCGGCGCGCGAGCCGCGCCTGCTGGCGATGGAATGGGACGGCACGGGTGGCGCGGCCGAAAGGCCGCTGGTCTTCGTCGGCAAGGGCGTGACCTTCGACACCGGCGGCATCTCGCTGAAGCCCGGACCGGGCATGGAAGACATGAAGTGGGACATGGGCGGCGCGGGCGCGGTCGCGGGCGCGATCAAGGCGCTGGCCGGGCGCAAGGCGAAGGTTCGGGTCGTCGGCATTTGCGGCCTGGTGGAGAACATGCCGGACGGCAACGCGCAGCGTCCGGGCGACATCGTCACCTCCATGTCCGGGCAGACGATCGAGGTGCTGAACACCGACGCCGAAGGCCGTCTGGTGCTGTGCGACGTCATCACCTGGGCGCAGAAGACCTATGCGCCGGAAATCATCATCGATCTGGCGACCCTGACCGGCGCGATGATCATCTCGCTCGGCAACGAATATGCGGGCATCTTCGCCAATGACGACGGCCTGGCCGACGATCTGATCGCGGCGGGCAAGGCGTCGGGCGACCAGTTGTGGCGCTTCCCGCTGGGCGACGCCTATAACAAGCTGATCGACAGCCCGATCGCCGACATGAAGAATATCGGCCCGCGCTATGGCGGGTCGATCACCGCGGCGCAGTTCATCAAGCGCTTCGTCGACGAGGGCGTGAAATGGGCGCATCTCGACATTGCCGGCATGGTCTGGGCCGACAAGCCGGGCGCGACCTGGGACAAGGGCGCGACCGGCTATGGCGTGCGCCTGCTCGACCGCTATGTCGCGGATAAATTCGAGCAATAATGCAGGTCGATTTCTACCAGCTCAGCCGCGATCCCGTGGAACAGGTGCTGCCCGCCATAGCGGGCCGCGTCCTGGACATGGGCGCGCGCCTGCTGGTGGTGGCGCGGGAGCCTGAACGGTTGGAGCGGATCTCAGCCGGACTATGGGCCGGGCCGCCGGAGAGCTTCCTGGCGCATGGCCGGGCGGGCGATGATGCCGAATCGGTGCAGCCGGTGCTGCTGGCGCAGCATTGCCCGGCCGCCGATCTGGTCGCCAACGGGGCACGGCATGTCGCATTGGCCGACGGCCTATGGCGCGAGGAAGCGCTGGGTTTCGAGCGCGCCTTCTACTTCTTCGACGCCGAAACCATCGACGGGGCGCGGGCAAGCTGGCGCGAACTCGCCAAGCGGGAAGGCGTGATCCCCCGCTTCTGGCGGCAGGAAGGACGCAAATGGGTGCAAGGCCCGTAGCGGGGACCGGAATCCACCCCCTCTTGCGATAGCCATCCGCCCGGTCTAAAGGGCGCGCCAACTCATCCCAATAATTCGGAGCTTTTGAGCCTCATGGCCGTCACCCGCACCTTTTCGATCATCAAGCCCGACGCGACCCGTCGCAACCTGACGGGCGCCGTGACCAAGAAGCTGGAGGAGGCGGGCCTGCGCGTCGTCGCTTCGAAGCGCATCCGCATGAGCCGCGAACAGGCCGAGGGCTTCTACGCCGTCCACAAGGAACGCCCCTTCTTCGCGGATCTGGTCGCCTTCATGATCTCCGGCCCGGTGGTCGTGCAGGTTCTGGAAGGCGAAGACGCGGTGAAGCGCAACCGCGACATCATGGGCGCCACCAACCCGGCCAATGCCGATGAAGGCACCATCCGCAAGGAATATGCCGAATCGATCGAGGCCAATTCGGTCCACGGTTCGGACAGCGAGGAAAACGCCGCGATCGAGATCGCCTATTTCTTCAAGCCCGACGAAATCGTCGGCTGACCCGGCGCGATATTTTGAGAGAAGGGGTCGGGGCGCATGCTTCCGACCCCATTTTCGTGGCCGCTTCGGGTGGAGAGCGGACCCATCCTATTCCTCCCCATCGATAGATGGGGAGGGGGACCGCGCGAAGCGTGGTGGAGGGGAAAATGCGCAGGTCACGCCATTTCCCCTCCACCATGCTCCGCATGGTCCCCCTCCCCACGCTTCGCGCAGGGAGGATTTTAGGGGCAGCTACCCGCCAAAACCCGCCTCATCCCAATTGCGGGGGCGCCTCGAACCTGTCGATCACCCATTCCTCCGCCTGGGCGCCGCCTATCCATTCCTGCATCCAGGGATGGTTGATCACCGCCCGCATATAGGCGTCCGCAAAGCGGGCCACGGGCAGTTGATAGGTGATGAAGCGCGTCACGACCGGCGCGAACATCACGTCGGCCGCGCTGAAATCCCCGAACAGGAATTCCCCCGCGCCGCCATGGCGGGCGCGGGCCTCCGCCCATAATTGCATGATGCGCGCTATGTCCTGCGCCACCGCTTCGGATGGCGGGACGGGGGCATAGATCTGGCGGATGTTCATGCTGTGCTCGCGGCGCAGCGCGGCGAAGCTCGAATGCATTTCCGCCGCCATCGACCGGGCCATGGCGCGGGCGGCCGTGTCGGCGGGCCAGAATGCGCCGCCGCCGGACTTCTCGTTCAGATATTCGACGATCGCCAGGCTGTCCCATACGACGATGTCGTCGCCGTCCCACAGGATCGGCACCTTGCCGGAAGAGGGTGCGAATTCGTCGCCTTCGCGCCGCTTTTCCCACGCCTCGTCATAGAGCGGCACGACCACTTCCTCGAAGGGAAGGCCGGACAGCTTGCACGCCAGCCAGCCGCGCAGCGACCAGCTCGAATAGGCCTTGTTGCCAATAAACAGCTTCATCATGCCCCTGTCTTAGACGGCAGGGGCAAGGGAAGTCGAGAGGATCGCGGCCATCGTTCCTCCCGCCGGCAGCATTTGTTTCCGCGGCGATAAATTTCCGATCCAAAAGGGGGCTGGCTGGCATGGTTTTTCGGCCCTACAGGTCGGTCGATTGCACGGCGTCATGAATCTGGGGCGGAATATGGATTGGTTGCACGCGGTAGCGGGCCTTTTTGTCGGCCTGATGGTCGGCATGACCGGGGTGGGCGGCGGATCGCTGATGGCGCCGATCCTGATCCTGCTGTTCGGCGTTGCGCCCACCACGGCGGTCGGCACCGACCTGTGGTTCGCATCGATCACCAAGGCGGTCGGGGGCGCCGTGCACCACCATCAGGGCGGCGCCGAGGGCGGCCCGGACTATGAGGTGGTGAAGCGCCTGATGATCGGCAGCATTCCCGCGTCGCTGATCGTCCTGGCGATCCTGTCGCAAATGCATCTGGGGCAGATCAAGACCGGCGTGATCACCGCGGCCCTGGGCATGGTGCTGATCGGCACGGCGGCCGCGACCCTGCTGCGCGGACGCTTCCACGCCTGGGCGCTGGCCCGCCGGGTGGGCACGGCGGACGGCTTCACCCGCTGGCAGCCGGCGCTGACCATGCTGGCCGGGGCCTTGCTGGGCGCGATGGTGACGCTGACCTCCGTAGGCGCGGGCGCGATCGGGGCGACGCTGCTGCTGGCGCTCTATCCGCTGCGCATGCGGATGCAGCGGCTGGTGGCCACCGACATCGTCCACGCCGTGCCGCTGACGCTGGTGGCCGGGTTGGGGCATTTGTGGATCGGCAATGTCAATCCGGTGCTGCTGGTCAACCTGCTGGCCGGATCGCTGCCGGGGATCGTGATCGGATCGCTGCTGGCCACGCGCGCGTCGGATCGCGTGCTCCAGCCCCTGCTGGCGGCGGTGCTGGTGGTGGTGGGATGGCGGCTGATCGCCTGAGTGGGGCATGCCTGGACCAAGCTGGAATCGAATTTATCGCTTAGCGATTTGATAGTGCTACGAAATTATGCCCCGAATTTGGGCCTGACCGAAACTGGAGGTTCATTGGCCGCCGTTGATTTATGTCCACGCGAGAGACCGGCGGCACTGCGATAATTCGCGTTCAGATTGGCGGACAGCTTTTTTCAAAAAGATGGGGATGACGCCGGTCGAAGCCGCTCTACCGGACAAGTATGAGGAGACGAAGGAGGCGGGACCTATTTTTGCTCGAATCGATCGCCGGAGGGCAGGCTTGCTCCAAATCCTCCAAGCGTGACTCTCGCGGACGCGTCGCCGAGGAGTGTTGCGCGCCAGAACAGGGTCGTCGCCGCAATCACGGTTTCGCGAACATGCGGCGTGGCGGTGGATGCCGGTCCGCGCAGCCCGTCCTGGCCGTTGAACACCATATGGTTGGCACCCTCGAGCACCAGCAGGTATTTCCCGCCCGGTGGCATCGCCCGGAATGGACGCTCCCTATCCCCTGGCGTGATGCTCGGCATGATCGGCACCGCGTCTTTCGTGCCCGTGATCGAGAAGAACGGAATGGTGACCCTGCCGAACGCAGCAGCGTCGGATCCTCGCATCGGCGGCGAAGGGCTGAAAGCCATTGCCGCCTTGACGCGCGGGTCGGCTGTGATCCCGGCCATGGGAAAGCGCTGACCCGCGATCGCCTGAGTCGTGTGCGCGCCGAAGCTGTGACCGGACATGCCGATGTGGGCGAGATCCGCCCGTCGCAGATCGCATTTCCCCTCGCGTGGTCGGCGCCCCAGCTCATCGAGCACGAAATGCACGTCATCGACGCGCGCGACGAGCTGCGCGGGCGCTATCGCCGCGCCGATCCTGCCCGAGCCGATGATGGAGCGGTCGCTACCCTGGTGCTGGAGATTGACGACGATGAAACCCGCCTTCGCCCAGGCTGCCGCCCAGTTGGTCCCGCCATCAAGCGAACCGCCCAGTCCGTGACTGAACAGGATCACCGGCGCCCTGTGTGAACCGGCCGGCATTCGGATCCGCACCGGCACACCACGGTCGCGTGCGGCGTCGTACCACTCGGCGTCGCAAGTGGCGATCGCATCGACGGGCGCGGCATAGGCCGTTGGCGGCGCCAGCAGCGCAGCAGCGTGGAACAAGGTCTGGATCATGATCGTGCCTCCAATCACGGCATCGCGACAAGCGCGGTTATCTTGGCGCGCAGCCCGCGTGCGTGGCGGGCCTCGGCCAGCATGATTGCCCACTCGCGACATACGAGCCAGACCGGATTGGCTGTCGAGGGGCGATGCGCGAGGCCGTAGCGGATCGCCTTGCTGCTTTGCTCGCGCGCGAGCGTCCCAAACAGGCGATCGAACAGGATCAGCACGCCGCCGTAATTCTTGTCGATATACGCATGGTTCGACGCATGGTGCAGTCGGTGATGGGTGGGCGTGTTGAACAGCCATTCGAACGGTCCTAGCCGTCCCACCGCCTCGGTATGCAGGAAGAACTGGTAGCGCAGGTTGAGTGTGAGCAATGCCACCAGCACGAACGGCGGCAGCCCTAACAGCACCAACGGCAGGTAGACCAGCCAGCCGGCAGAGAAGAGATTGGTCCAGCCCAGCCGAAGCGAGGCGAGTAGCGTGAACTGTTCGGCCGAATGATGCACCGAATGGGTTGCCCACATCCAGCGGACACGGTGGCTTGCGCGATGGAACCAGTAATAGGCGAACTCGACCGCGATGAAGCCGGCTGCCCAGGTCCCCCAGTGGTTCACGGGCCAGTCAAGCGGCGTCCGGCGGGCCGCAGCCATGAAGACCGAGCCGACCACTCCTGCGTTCAGCGCCGCGAACGGGATATTGCCGAGCACCAGCCAGAGGGTGGTGAACGCGGCGGCGCCGTCATAGCCCCGCCGGCTGGCCAGCCGCCAGCCGGCTTCGGCCAGCACCAGCAGCAGCATCGTGCCCAGCCACAGCGCAGAACGCGTGACTTCCATCGTCAGCGCTGCTTGCGGAGTTCGGCGGCCTTCGCCTTGAAGGCGGCGAGTTCGGCTTGGTCGACCCTGCCGTCCTGATTGGCGTCGGCGCGGTCGAACATCGGCATCGGTGCCTTGCCGATTTCGTCGCGGGTGACGCGGCCGTCGCCATTGGCATCCGCCTCAGCGATCAACGCGCTGAGCCGCTCCACCGCATCGGGCCGGAAGCGTGCCAGGCGCTTGAAATCGTCGCGGCTGACCGCGCCGTCGTGATTGCGGTCGGCCTTGTCGAACCGCGCCGCACGCGACTGCTGGAATTCGGCGCGGGTGATCGCGCCGTCGCCATTGGCATCGGCATTGGCGAGCGCGGCACCGGGATCGCGCTGCATCTGCGCGAGCGCGGGACTGGACCCGAGCAGCGCGATCGGCAGGATCAGGAATTTCTTCATATATGGAACCTCAAATGGAGGCGCGGCCGCGCCCCCGGGAGCATGGGGCGCGGCCGCTGGGGACGTGGGTCAGGGACGGTGCGGAACGGTGCCGCTCACGGTGCGAGTCGCACCCTGCGGGCCGGTGAGCGTGCTCGAATAGTTTGCGGTGCCGTCACCATTGTTGGTCGCGCTGGTCGTACGGCCGAAACTGTTGCCGTTGTTGAGCGAGGTAGTGCGGCTGCCGTTGAAGCTGCCGTCGCCCCAGTTCGCGTCGCGTGACGTGGTTGCGCCGCGCCCGTTGTTGAACTGGGTGCTGCGATCTGCTGAATAATGGCCGGATCCATGGTCACGGCTGCGCTCGTGGCGATAGCCGCGGCCGTCGGAGGTCTGCAGGCCGCGCCGGACCGTCGCCGAACCGGGCTGGCGCGATGCCGAGCGCCACTGCGCGAAGCCGTGACCCGCTGCACTCCTGCCTGCCACCACATGACCACGGCGCACCTGCGCATCGGCTGGACCGGCGGCTGCGACAAGAGCAGCGGCAAGCGCGGCAAAGCTCAGAACATGCGTGTACATCCTTTTACTCCTAGCACTGGCGACGATCCGCCGCGGTAAACATGCTTTTGGAGGCAAGCTGTAATCCGCCTGCGACCGAGCAGTGACGAAGCGTAACAGAGTGTAACGCACGCGCGGGATGCGTTCACGCCACTGCCGAGCGGCGTTATCTGTATGGGATGGAGACCAGTTGCATTGCCGTAGTCGAGGACGATCGCGAGATTCGCGCGCTGGTCGTCGACCTGCTCAACCGGGAAGGTTTCGAAGCCGTAGGCTGCCGGACGACCCTCGAGTTCGATCAACTTAATCAGCGCCGGCGCATCGACCTTGCCGTGCTCGACGTGATGTTGCCCGGGGAAGACGGCTTCTCGCTCTGTCGCCGGCTCCGCGCTGCGGGCGACATTCCCGTGCTGATGGTCACAGCCAAAGCGGACGATGTCGATCGGATCGTAGGGCTGGAGATAGGCGCCGACGACTATCTGCCGAAGCCGTTCAACCCCCGCGAGCTGGTTGCGCGGGTTCGTGCGATCCTGCGCAGGACGCGCGGCCAGCACCGGATAAGTCCTGCTCTCGCCAATGAGCGCTACGGCTTCGGTGGGTGGACGCTCGACTTGGGCGCGCGCTCGGTCGTGGGGCCCGAGGGCGAAGAGGTCGAACTGACCGCCGGCGAGTTCGACTTGCTGCACTGCTTCGTCACCCATCCGCAGCGCGTGCTGAACCGCGATCAGTTGCTCGACTGGACGCGCGGCCGCAGCGCGGGGCCGTTCGACCGGGCAATCGACGTGCAGCTCAGCCGGCTACGCCGCAAGCTCGCGCAGGCGCCCGGCGGCGACACGGTTATCAAGACGGTGCGCGGCGGCGGCTATCAGTTCACACTGCCCGTAGAACGCGCATGACCATCGGCTCCAACCTCTCGCTGCGCCTCGCTGCGATCCTGCTGATCGGGTTCATTCTGCTTCAACTGCTGATCGCGGTAGTAGCGTTGCCCGCCTCCAGTGATGCCATACCATCCTATGGCCTACCCAGGCCGGAAGAAGCCGCAGCAATCGCCGATGCGCTCGATCGCGCGCCGCCTGCCCAGCGTGAAGCGCTGGTTGAGGCTTTCGACGGCGGGCTCTATTCGTTGAGGCTGGCACGAGCGCTTCCCGCCCGCTGGCGCTCCTCCGACGAGCTCGAGGATCTTGCCCGACGCTATCGGTCCGCGGCGCGGGGGCGCGCCGTCAGCGTCGACGGTCGGCGTCCCCGTTTGAGCCGGTGGATCGGCGATGACGTCCGTCCCGCACGCTTCCTCGCGCCGATCCGGGTGGCGATCGGACTCAGGGAAGGCGAGATCCTGCTCCTTACCAGTCAGCCGTCGGACGAGCTGCGCGCTTATCTCCAGGGACGCGCTATGATCGGTGCACTGGGCGCGCTGGCCTTGCTCGGCGTATTGATGCTCGCCGTTCGGCAGACCACCCGCCCGCTCGGCGCGCTTTCGCGCGGCGTTCGCCGCTTCGCCGACCATCTCGACGCGTCCGACCTGCCGGTGACGGGGCCGCGGGAAGTCCGGCAACTCGCGATGGCATTCAACGACATGAAGGCGCAGATCCGTGCCCTCATCACCGAACGCACGCGGGTCCTCGGCGCGATCGCGCACGATCTTCGCACCTATATGACGCGCCTCAGGCTGCGCGCCGAGTTCATTGACGATGCCGGGCATCGTGACCGTGCTGTGCGCGACCTCGACGAGATGACCGCGCTGGTCAACGATACGCTCTTCCTGGCAGATCGCGACACCGCTCCGCCGACCCGGCCGGAGCGCGTGCTGCTCGGTCCAACCCTGGGCGAGATCGTTGATGCTCATATCGAGTTCGGCGATTCGGTGACCTTGCTGTCAGTGCCTGAGGATCTCGCGGTCACGGCAACGCCGCTGGCGCTGCGGCGCGTGCTCGACAATCTGATCGCAAACGGGCTTCGTCACGGAACCTGCGTGACCGTCGCGGCGCAGGCCCATGGCGCCGCCGTCGACATTGTCGTTGAGGACGATGGCCCAGGGGTTCCGGCCGAAGCGCTGTCACGTCTCGGCGTGCCCTTCCAACGATTCGACCCCTCGCGTAGCCGCGAAACCGGGGGCGCGGGTCTGGGTCTCGCGATCGTGCGCGCGCTTGCCGGGCGCGATCGGGCGGAGGTGTTTTTCGAACAGAGGGCGCCGAACGGACTGCGCGTCGTCTTGCGCTACCCGCGCCCCTGTTCATAAGCACAGGGTCGTGGCTTACGGTGGCCACTTCCGCGCTGCACGCTTCGGGAATGACGCCCGTTCATCAGGCTTGGAACCTTCGAGACGGTCAAACATCGCCGTTCGAGCCTGCCATTCGTTCATGCGTTTTTCAGCCGCCCGCCCCCTTGGGATACAGTCGAAACCGCCAACAAGCCTGCACCCAGGAGGCCGAGCGAACCGTCGACGATTAGCGCCATCGCCTCATTGGTGCCGAACAAGACAGAGTGCCCGATTGCAAGAGCGATCAGCAGCGCGCCTGTGCCGTTGCAACCGATCCGCGACAGGCTCGCCGGCGAGAGTGCAGCCGCTGCTCCTAGCGCCGCGAGGCTGACCGCTGCCCAGGCCCAGATCGGCAAAGCTGCAGCGGCGCTAAACAGCGTGGTGATGGCCGCGCATGTCAGCGCGAGGGGCTGCCCCCAGATAGTCGCCGCCCAGACACGTTCCCAGCCCGGCGCCGGCCTGCCCTTGTCGCGCCGCCGGGCCAGCCAGATGTGGACGCCGCCCGCGGCAAGATAGGTGAGGCCAAGGCCCAGCAACCCATAGGCGATCTTGACGATACCGCCGCCGAACCACCCAAAATGGAGCGGTCCAAGTGATCCCAGGATCTGCTGGCCGACATTATTCCGCGCGGCCTGTTGCTGGTAATAGAGCGTTCCTGCGCGGTCGAAGGCGTAAACATCGCTGTTGGCGATGCGGGATGTGCCGCGCTCAACCTCGAACATGGCGGCCGCGCCTTGCTCTGTCGGATGCTCGACAACGAGATAGCTGATGGGAGCACCCGGCGCCCGTTCAGCCACTTTCGCGAACAGTGGCCGCAGGTCGATCGGCTGGGCAGGGCGCGTGTCTTCTGCCGGATGGGGCGGCGTAAAGATGGCATAGACTTTGGCGGTGTCACCCTGAAACACGGCAAGCCCGATCGAACCGATGATGACAGTGCTCAGGCCCAACAATGCGCCGGTCAGCGAGACTGTGATATGAAAGGGTAACGCCCAGACGCCGATGCGGTTGTGCAGATCGGCCTCCTGCACCCGCCGCGAGCCGCCGAGCCGCAGATGAAAGGCATCGCGGAAGATTCGGGGATGAGCAAGCAATCCAGAGATTAGGGAGGAGAGCAGTGCGACGCCGCTCAACCCGACAATGAAGATGCCCCAGCTTTGCGGTAGGTGCAGATTGATGTGCAGCCGGGTGAGAAAATGCGTCCAGCTCTCGCGCAACTCTCCGGTAATGCGCCCCGTGCCGTCGACCATCCAGGTTGTGCGCGTGCCATCCTCGGTGTCGACCCGCAGGGTTGGCCAGGGCCGATCCTTGCTGGGCATCAGGACAAAGACATGCTCGACAGGCCCCTTGGCGCGATCCATCGCAGCACGATAGGCTGCCTGAACGGCGTCCGCAGAGATGGTTTCCATGCGTTCGGCGTCCGGGTTCTCCCAGCGATAAAATTCGTTGGCAAATACGGCGATCGTCCCGGTCAGGCAGATCAAATAAAGAAGCGCAGCGAAAGCCAGGCCGAGGCCGCTGTGTCCCTTGAGCACCGCGCGCACAAGATCTGGCGATGGGAAACCCGCGCCTTTCTTCCTTGTTCTGCTCGTCGTCATGCCAGCCCTTTCAGCATGGCCGCAGCGAAGCCGACAATGGCCGTCCCCACCAACACCGCTGCGGCGCGTAGAATGCGGCTGTCGGCAAGGGTCCATGCCATTGCTCCCCCCCAGGCCAGCGGCACGATCAGACCGCCGATCAGCAACCGCGTCTGGATTTCGCCGGGTGCCCAAACGGCATAGCTGATCCCCAGTCCCATTGCCGCCACCATGCCGATGGGACCGGCGAGCGACCAGCGCAAGGTGGTGCGCCAGGCGCTGGGTGCTCGTTCCGCCGGCTCGGGCGCGAGCCCTTCCCGCGTAGCGCGTTGCGCGCGAGCCGGACGCTGCGTGTACCCGGAGGCAACGACGCCGAGCGCCGTGACAGACAGGAGCGTAACGGCTATAAATGGTCCCCGCGCCTCGCCCAGCGTCCATGCTGGCCAGAGCAGGGTCGCTCCCAGCAATGCCAGGCCTGCCCGGCGCCACCGCGCTTTGCCTGCTTTGATCTGCCATGCGCGCCGAAGCGACCATGCACCCGCCCCGCTGCCTGCGATGATCGCTGCAATAGCGACCGGAAACCCCATGTCACTCAAAACCCGGCTTCCAGCACCACGCCCACGCTGCGTGGCGCGCCAATAACGGCAAAACCAGTATAGTCGTTGACGTACTGATCGTACTTCTCATTGAAGACGTTGTTGGCGAACAGGGACAGGCTCCAGTGACCGGCTGCATAGCCGATCCGTGCATTGACGAGCGTGCGAGCGCCGACGCGGCTCTCCGCCTGCGGGATCGACACATCGGTCATGACAGCGCTGCGGTAACTGGCGTTGACATTGGCATTGAAGCCGTCAGCGAACCGCACATTGGCGCCCGCCGAAAGCGTCCATTTGGGTGCATAGGGGAATTCGAGCCCCGAGAGGTCGGTGATCGACCCGACGTTCGTCACAAACTCATCGAACTTCGTGCGCGTGTGGCCGACGCTCGCATACCAGTCGAAGGCGGATGAGACGCGATGCGCCACCTCGACCTCGAACCCGTAGACATGCGACTTGCCGGCATTGACCGTGTGCGTGTCGTAGGTGCCGTTACCGAAGTTTGCGGTAGTCTGCTGCTCGGTCCAGTCGATGTAGAAGGCGTTCGCATTGGCCGTTAACCGGCCGTCCAGCCACGCTGAGCGCAGGGATAACTCATAATTCCAGGTGAACTCAGGATCGTAAGCAAACAGTTGTGATCGTGCTGTGTTGAAGCTGCTGCCACCCGACCGATAGCCGCGCTGAACCACGAACGCGGTCGAGAGGTCGGGGGTCCATGCCATCTCAATCCCGCCTTTAGGCAGGAAAGCGTCGAACGTTCGCGTTCCCACAGGAGCCGAGCCATTGGCGTCGTCAACCAGCCCAAGCACAAAGCCATTCAGGGCGGTGATGGCGCTATTCAGGGGAGCCGGGTAAAGAGCGGCGTTCGGCAAAGTGCCGACGAAGGTTGCAACCGCTTCGCCGCCGATCTTGTTGCGCTCATGATCGTAGCGGAAGCCGCCGATCAGCGACAGCTGGTCCGTCAGCCGATATCGGGCATCAGCAAACACGGCCATGGTTTCGACCTGGGTAGGAAAATCCGAGGTGTAATCGACCGGAATGTTTGGCAGCGCGGCAGTGTAAATCCCCGCCACCTGCTGCGCCGTTGCCGCACCCAGGCTAGGTGTTAGCGCATTGATGATCGTGCTGGCGGGCGTCGGCACCAGCGTCACCTGATGCGACTTTCGATATTGATCGCGATAATAATAGAACAGACCGACAAGCCCGCTTAGCCGACCGCTTTCATAATTGAGGCGCAGTTCCTGGGTGAAGGTCTCTGCCCCGCCAGCGATGTCGCTATAGGCCCTGCTGGCAGCCGAGGAATCGCCATCATATTTGCGGATGAACTTCGTGTCTGTCCAGGTGCCGAGCGTGCTGAGCGAGAGACCGCTGCCGAGATCGTAGCGCAGGTCCAGCGTCACTTGGTCGTTATCAACATCGCTGCTGTTGGGATAATCCGAGGGGTTCGTCCGTGTCTTGAAGTAATCGCCATTCGACCGGTCGACGTAGACGAACAGATAGCCACCCTGTGTTTCGAAGTGATGATAGTTGAGCCGCGCCTCGAAGCCGGGCAAAGCCGAAGGCTTCCACAGGAGCTTGCCGCGCAGGGAGATCGAGTCCAGCGGGTTTTCCGGTGCCCGGCGGGTCGGATTGTAGATGTACCCATCAGAGTCCCGCTTTTCGGCGGAAATGCGGAAGGCAAGCTCGTCCATAATCAACGGTCCGCCACCGGCAACGGCGAACTGGGTGGTGTCAAATGAGGAGACCAGCGCCCGACCTTTAGCGCTCCAATTAAAAGTCGGGTCCTTGGTACGAATGTGCACTGCGCCGGCCAGCGCATTCAGACCCTGAATTGTCGATTGGGGACCGCGGAAGATTTCGACCTGAGCGACGTCCCACATGTCCGTCGGACCATTGGACAGAATATCCTGCTGAACCGGTGCGCCGTCGACAAATACGGTAGCCGTAGCTGCGTCGCCGCCACCCGATACCCCGCGCTGGTCGATGCCACGGATCGAGAAACCGGATGCACCGTAAGTCTCGGAGACATTCGCCGTGCGCTGGTAGATTTCCTGGATTGTGAGGACATTTTCATCGGCGATGCGCTCGGCTGTCACGACCCCGACGGAGGCCGTCGTTTCTTGCAGACTACGCGAGGCCTTCTCGCCGGTGACTATGATTTCAGTTGGCTCATCCGCAGGTGCGATGTCTTCAGCGGAGACGGGCCACGGGTTCGCAAGCGCGACGAGCAATGATGTCGATAGCAGCCAGTTCAATTTCATGATGCCCCCGCCAAGTTGATAGGGGCCTCCGTATTTTTTATGCTAATGCGAGTCAACCGCAAATAAGGGGTGGGCGTCTCCGATTGGGCTTAGCTACCTAGGCTGTATCGACATTCAGAAGATGGCGAGCCGAAAATGGTGGTTTTCCGTGACCCGGCGCGCAGCCTACTCAAAGTAGGTGAGCACCGGAAGCACGGAAATTGAAGCGAGGCACGTGACTCGCTTCAACCATTTGCAGGCCGTCAGGGTGCCGGTTGGCTGCTGCCTGAGGCTCGTGGAACTTCGGCCCTCCGGAAAGCTGATCAGGCAGCATCGACCATGACGATCTCGCTATCCTCGATCGCGATGACACGGATCACATCGACATCCTGGATCGCGGCACCGTCACGAGCATTGACCTGCACATCGTCGATCCTGATCGCGCCGGTAGCGGGAACGAGATAGGCCTTCCGGTCCTTGCCGATGGGATATTCGGCGCTTTCGCCGGCCTTCAGCGTCGCGGCGACAATGCGGGCATCGGTCCGGATGGGCAGCGCCTCGTTGTCGTTCTCATATCCGGAAGCGAGCGTAACGAAATGACCGGCACGATCGCCCTTGGGGAACGGACGGGCGCCCCAACTCGGCGCATCGCCGTTGCGGGTGGGCACGATCCAGATCTGGAAGATCTTCGTCGTGACATCCTCCAGATTATATTCGGAGTGGCGGACGCCCGATCCAGCGCTCATGACCTGAACGTCGCCCGCTTCGGTCCGGCCCTTGTTGCCAAGGCTATCTTCATGCGTGATGGCGCCTTCGCGAACATAGGTGATGATCTCCATGTCGCGGTGCGGATGCGGAGGAAAACCAGTGTGCGGCGCGATCGTGTCGTCGTTCCAGACCCGAAGGTTGCCCCAGTTCATGCGTGCTGGATCGTGATAGCCGCCGAACGAGAAATGATGCTTGGCATCCAGCCAGCCATGGTTTGCGCCGCCCAGCTGCGCGAAAGGTCGTACTTCGATCATGTCATGTCTCCTTTGAAACAGCCTCAAGCTGTCGTTGGAGCTGTCTTACGCCTTGCAGGGACTGAGGATCAGAGGGATAAATCGCGCCAATTCATTCGAGAAAGTGGAACGATGAACTCACCCGGAACGCCGACCTTCGACCAGCTCCGCATCTTCCTCGCCATCGTCGACACGGGTAGCTTCGCCGCCGCCGGGCGCTCGCTTAATCGCGCAGTGTCGGTGATCAGCTATGGCATCGCCAATCTGGAAGCCCAGCTTGGCATCTCTCTGTTCGACCGGGAAGGGACGCGCAAACCCCAGCTGACTGTCGCAGGACGGGCTTTGCTCGCCGAGGCGCGCCTCATTTCGCACGGCTTTGACGGGTTGCGCGCAAAAGTGAAGGGGCTGCTCGACGGGCTGGAGGCGGAGGTGGATCTGGCGGTTGACGTCATGGTGCCGTCCGAGCGCCTGGGCAAGATACTCCGTGGTTTCGCGGCGGAATTTCCGACCGTCCAGCTTCGATTGCATGCGGAGGCCTTGGGCGCGATCACGGCGATGGTGCTCGACCGGACGGCCGCGATCGGCATTTCCGGGCCGTTGGCGGCCGGTGTGGAAGGCGTCGAGTGCATTGCCGCCGGATCGGTCCCGATGGTGCCCGTGGCGGCGCCCGATCATCCGCTCGGCCGCATGGAACGCATCCCGCCCGGGGCCGGACGCGAGCATACCCAGCTGGTGCTGACGGACCGCTCCCGCTTCACGGAGGGTCAGGATTATTCCGTGATGAGTCCCAAGACCTGGCGCCTCGCGGATCTGGGCGCCAAGCACGCCCTGCTGCGCGAGGGGATCGGGTGGGGCAACATGCCGTTGCCTATGATTGAGTCCGACCTGATCGATGGCACGCTGGTTCGGTTGGTCATGCCGGATCATCTCGGCGGAACCTATCGGTTCGCGGGAGTCTGGCGCCGCGATTCGCCGCCGGGGCCTGCCGCCTCCTGGCTGCTCGACCAGTTCGTGGCGCTCGGTGCGGACGACAAGGAACTGGAGGGCATGGGCGATGTCTGACCCTGCCGAAGGTCGGCCGGGGCGGGGCATGAGTTCGGGACGGCTGGAGGCCTTCACCGATGGCGTGGTCGCGATCATCATCACGATCATGGTGCTCGAACTCAAGGTGCCGCAGGAAGGAACCCTCGCGGCGCTGTCAGACAGCCTGCCGATCCTGCTTGCTTACGTCCTGTCGTTCATCAATGTCGGGCTCTATTGGAACAATCATCACCATCTGATGCACGCGACCGACCGGATCGATGGTCGCGTGCTGTGGGCGAACCTGTTTCTGCTGTTCTGGCTGTCGCTCGTCCCCTTCGTCATCCGTTGGCTGAATGCGAGCGGCTTCTCCCCGATGGCCACGGCATCCTATGGCGTCGTGTTGGGGATGGCGGCGGTCGGTTACGAACTGACCGAGCGCGCGATCATTGCCTGCAACGGCGCCCACTCGGCCGTAGCGAAAGCCATCGGGCGAGACTGGAAAGGCAAGATCAGCCTTGCCCTCTATGTCATCGCCGTGCCGGCCGCCTTCTTCGCGCGGTCGGTGGCAATAATTCTCTACATTGTCATTCTTCTCTTCTGGCTCGCGCCTGACCGCAGGATCGAACGCGCGCTGAAGAATTAGGCTGTATCGACATTCAGAAGATGACGAGCCGAAAATGGTGGTTTTCCGTGACCCGGCGCGCAGCCTACTCAAAGTAGGTGAGCACCGGAAGCACGGAAGAGCGCCATTTGCAGGCCGTCAGGGCTGAATGTCGATACAGCCTAGAGCGGCTTGGACGCGGCGGGATGAAGGGCGCAGGCCAGCGTGCCCGCAAAAATCAGCCCGCCCGTCAGGATGAGCGGTGCGACCAATCCCCCATGGGTGACAAACCAAGCGCCGATGGCGGCGCCAAGAAAAATGGCGGCAACGCTGCCGATGCGCCGAGCCCAGTTGGGGTTGGTTCCGCCGGCGAAGCTGGAGTCGGCTGCAAGTCCGGTGATGGTGAGCGTGAGGACGGTCGTGGTAAGGTCGGGCACCTTGAGTTGGCGGATCGTCGCGTTGCGGAAGCCCATGGCGATGCCGGTCAGGGCGATGATGATGTAGACGCTGGAACCAGGGGTCTGGGTCGTCACGTCGAACCCGACCGCCACACCCGCCGCGACCCAGAGAAGGATCGCCTCGACCGAGGCGGCGATGATCAGCCAACGACGGAGAGGCGACCCCGCATGCCGCTTCCCGATCTGTCCGGCGATCAACGCTCCAATCATGAAAGACGTTATGGCGAAGACATAAGGCGCAAACTTGAAGCTCGGCGCGCCACTGGCGGCGAAGCCGAGGAACACGACATTGCCGGTCATGTTGGCTGTGAAGACTTTTCCGAGACCCAGAACCGAGATGGCATCGACAAGGCCTGTCGTGACGGAGAGAAGCAGGAGGAGCCAGGGCAGCGGCGAAGTGGCGGTTTTTTCGGTCGTCATAGGGGTCTCCGGTAACGTCAGACACCGACTGTTTAGCTGACCCTCTTTGATTGAAGCAGTCGAATAAGATTGAATCTGACGTTCGATAATGTCGAACGAATATCGTCAGAAGCGGAAATTGCTTTCCAGGCCCAGCATGATGATCGTCTTCGCCGGGCCGGTCTCGCGAATGAAGGCCCCTGGCGTAAAAGCCGAGAGCGATGCCGACAATTCCCATTCGGACGTGGCCTGCCAGGCGACCGTCGCCTCGGTTTCCTTGCCGATGAAGCGCGCCTTGCTGTTGCCGGCACTGCGGATCAGGTTGCCGGGAATGTCGTAGATGCCGTCTGCGCTGCTGGTGCGCCAATAGGCGTTCACGCCGAAGCTTGCGGAGACGCCGCCGCCAAGGGTGCCGCTGAGACGCGGGTTGAGGTTGATGATGTTGGTCGGGCCGACCGGCGAGAGCTCGCCGAAATATTTGCCCTTGGGGAAGAGAGCGTTGAAGGTGCCGATCTCATCGTCACCCGCCTTGCCATCGCCGCTGACGATGTTGAGCCGCAACGTCGCGGCCGGGGCGAAGGCAAGCGCAGGAAAGCTGCGGCCAATCTCCGTGCCGAGCGTCCAGGCGGCAATCCTCTGCCCCTCGAAATGACCAAGCTGGACCACGCCCTCGACATTCCAGTGCCAGTCGCGACGGACGCCGTGGGACCGAAGGCCGATGCTATGCCGAACTTCCCGCCCCGTCAGGCCACCGAAGCGGGCGAACCGATTGCGATAGCCCAGATAATAGATGTCTAGCTCCGGCAAGGCTGCATAAGCGCCCCAGAGCGCTTTGGTTTTGGAGCTCGCATCATCGAAGCTGCCGGAACCGGGCTGGACGGGGCGCGCGGCGAGCAGGCTGAGTTTGGCGCGCCCGATCAAGATATCAGCCCTCGCGCCGTCAAAGGCCAGCGGGACATTGGGGCCGTAACGCGTGCCGACAAGCCGCTCCGTGCCGAGCGACAGCATCTGGCGGCCGGCCCGCACCGTGACGGCGCCGAGATCGACTTCGCCAAATCCCTGGAGCAGATCGACCTGGGTCTGGTCGATGGGGCTGGCGGATGGTGATACGCCAACCGCGTAGGCGACGATCGGCTGCACGAAAGCGCGAGCCTTGCCGACGTGGAGATCGGCATAGGGAAGCGCGCGCAGCCATAAATAGCTGTCGTCCGGTGCGTCCGCCTCGCCCCACAGGTTGTTTTGGTAGGACTCGCTCCGGGCGCGCAGCTCGATGCCGGTCGTCATCCAGCTGTCGTCGCCGAGCGGGATATGCTTGAGCGGGCCGGTCCAGTGATGCGCGCGCTTCCCAGCATCGGCTAAATCCGACCAGTCCTCGTCATAGCGGGTGATGCTGAGCGTTGGCGCTTCCCATGCTTCTCGCTGCTGGGCGCTGACGGGCGATGCGACGCCCCCCGTCAGCAACCCGGCAACGATCAGGATCCTAAGCATCGCGCCCTTTCCGCTCCGCGACCAGCGTTACCAGCACAAAGCCGCCGATCAGACCGACATGTTCGAAGAAGGCGTTGGTCGCCATGAAGCGCTCCTGACCCGCCGGCATGGTCCAGAAGGCATTAGCGGTGAAGGCGGCGAGCAAGGTGAAGACGCCCAGCATCCCCGCGCCCAGCCACACGAAGCGGCCTGTCAGGATCAGGATCGGCCCGACAAGCTCGATGACGATCGTCAGCGCCGCCCAGAAGGCGGGCGGCGTCATGCCGAAGTGCGCCTGCTCGGCAATGGCCGCCGACCAGTCGGTGAGCTTGACGATGCCGCCCAGCAGATAGGCGCCCACCAGCGCCAGCCGCGCCAGGAACCAAGTGGGGCGCCAGTCGAGGATCGCATCGACGAAGCGCGGCTCATCCCTGCCGGTCATGGCTTCACCGATGCGTGGATTTCGGCGATGTAGCCGCCGGGGAAGCGGAGGATGGCGGATCGGCGGTCGCCCTACGCATGGGCGCCCGCCCATTGGGCCACCACATCGCGGCCGATGGGGTCGAGAAAGCTGGTGATGAGGCGGGTCGCGCCATGGCGAACGGCGGAGGCGACCGCAGCGTCGAGGTCGGTCACCCGATAGCCGGTGCGTTCCGCGCCGAACGGCGCGGTCGCCATCATGAGAAGGATATGGTTCATGTCTGTATCTCCGACAGAGTGGCGTCAGGGCTTCCAATGGGAGGGGCGCTGTCTCTGTCAGACGGCCCAGCAGCCGCAGCCCATGATCCCCCAGAAACTCTGGACATCGGCGGCCGGCACGCTCGCGCCTAGCGCCGCCGCATGATTATGGCCGTGGACTTGGCAGGCGGAGGCGCAGCCGCAGGCAGACGCCATCTTCCGTGTCGATTCATCTCGACGCCAGTGCCCGCCGAAGGTCGCCACAGGTGACCAGTCGGGCATCGCCTTGGGCGCTTCGGGCGCCAGCGGGCCGAAGCTGCCTTCGCCGTAGACGATCCTGCCGCCCAGCACGGTGAGGACCGAGCGGAGATGCGCGATCTCATCTTCAGGCACCGAGAAATAATCGTCCGACAGCAAAGCGAAGTCGGCTAGTTGGCCCGCCTTGATCTGCCCCTTCTTGCCGACCTCGTTTGAGAACCATGTGTTTCTCTCGGTCCACAGGCGCAGCGCGGTTTCTCGGTCGAGCCGGTTGCGGGCTGGATAAAGCGTCAGGCCGCCCACTGTTTTGGAGGTCACGAGCCAGCTCAGCGATACCCAGGGGTTGTAGCTGGCGACGCGTGTAGCGTCGGTGCCCGCGCCCACCGGCACGCCGGCGTCCATCATCCGCTTGATCGGGGGGGTCGCCTCGGCCGCCTTCGCGCCGTAGCGCTCGACGAAATATTCGCCCTGGAAGGCCATGCGATGCTGGACCGCGATGCCGCCGCCCAATTCGGCGATCCGGTCGATATTGCGCTCGCTGATCGTCTCGGCATGGTCGAAAAACCAGTTGAGGCCAGCCAAGGGAATGTCGCGGTTCACCTTCTCGAACACGTCGAGCGCGCGGGCGATGGTCTGGTCGTAGGTCGCGTGCAGACGCCATGGCCAGCGGCGCTCGGCGAGCAGGCGGATGACGGGTTCGAGATCGCCTTCCATCTCCGGCGGCATGTCGGGGCGGGCGACGCGGAAGTCCTCGAAGTCGGCGGCCGAATAGACCAGCATCTCGCCCGCGCCGTTATGGCGGTAGGTGTCATCGCCGTCGCCCGGCTTGATCTGCGTCGACCAGGTTGCGAAGTCCCTCAGCTCTTCCTTGGGCTTTTGCGTGAAGAGGTTGTAGGCGATCCGCAGCGTGAGTTCGCCATCCTTGTGCAGCTTGTCGATCACTTCATAGTCGTCGGGATAGTTTTGCGATCCGCCGCCTGCGTCAATCACGCTGGTCACGCCCAGCGAGTTGAGTTCGCGCATGAAATGCTTGGTCGAGTTGAGCTGATAGTCCTGCGGCAGCTTCGGACCCTTCGCCAGCGTCGCATAGAGGATCGTCGCATTGGGCTGGGCCAGCAGCAGGCCGGTGGGGTTGCCCTGCGCATCGCGGACGATCTCGCCGCCCGGCGGGTTGGGCGTGTCCTTCGTATAGCCGACGGACCGCAGTGCGGCAGCGTTGAGCAGCGCGCGGTCATAAAGGTGGAGGATGAACACCGGGGTGTCCGGCGCGGCGGCATTGATTTCCGCAAGCGTCGGCAGGCGCTTTTCGGCGAACTGATGCTCGGTAAATCCACCGACCACGCGCACCCATTGCGGCGGCGGGGTATTTTCGGCTTGGCGTTTCAGCATGGCCATCGCGTCGGCCAGTGTCGGCACGCCTTCCCAGCGCAGCTCCATATTATAGTTCAGCCCGCCGCGGATCACATGAATATGGCTGTCGATCAGGCCGGGGATCAAGCGGCGGCCACCAGCGTCAATGACGCGGGCATCCGGCGCAGCGGCAGCGCGGACTTCCTGCTCGGTGCCGACGGCCAGGAACTTGCCGTTCCGGATGGCGACGGCCTGCGCCAGCGGATTTTCGCGATCAAGCGTCGTGACCTTGGCGTTGGTGAGGATGAGATCAGTCTGGGTCATGGCGAGGCTTTCCGTGGTGGCCATTAGGGCGGTTGTGGCGGCGGCGCTGCCCAGCAGCTGGCGGCGGGTCATCATGCGTCGCGCCTTGCGTTGACGGGCAGATCACCCAGCACATGGTTGGCGCAGTCATTCTTCACGAAGCGGGCCAGTTCGGGCCAGTCGGAAAGGCGCCTGCCGACCGGGATCAGTTGTTCACCCAGCAATATTCCGGCGAGCCCGACCAGCGCGATGACGGGCGGCGCGGGAGAACGAACACCCAGCAGGCTATAGACGACGCCGACCAGCAGTCCGGCACCCAGGGAAATCATATAGGCTTTCATGTCCGTTCTCCCTTGCCTGGCATCAGGCCTTGATGAAGCTGAGCAGGTCAGCGTTCAAACGGTCCTGGAAGATGGTCGGCACGGCGTGCGGCGCTCCCTCATAGACGGTCAGGGTCGCATTCGGAATGATCTCCACGGCCTTGCGTGCCGTGATGTCGATCGGCACGACATGATCGGCGTCGCCATGGACGATCAGCACCGGGACATCGATGCCCTTGAAGTCGGAGGTGAAATCAGTCTCCGAAAATTGCGCCACGCATTCATACTGGGCGTAGGCGCTGCCCGACATGCCCTGCTGCCAGAAGGCCAGGCGCATGCCTTCATCCTTGGCAAAGCCGATGTCCCAACCGAAAAAGGTGTCGGGAAAGGACAGATAGAATCCGGAGCGATTGTCCAGAACCGCCTTGCGGATGCCGTCGAACACGTCCTGCGGCAGCCCGTCCGGGTTGCTTTCGCTGCGCTTCATGACGGGGGTCACCGCGCTGACCAGCACCATCTTGGCGACCCGCGCCGTGCCGTGCCGGCCGACATAGCGGGTGATCTCGCCGCCGCCCGTCGAATGGCCGACCAGGATGGCATCCTTGAGGTCGAGCGCTTCCATGACCGCCGCCAGATCGTCGGCGTAGCTGTTCATGTCGTTGCCGGTCGCCGGCTGGCCCGATCGGCCATGGCCGCGCCGGTCATGGGCGATGACGCGATAGCCGTTCTGGGCGAGGAACAGCATCTGGCCGTCCCATGCGTCGGCGTTTAGCGGCCAGCCATGGGCAAAGACGACGGGCTGGCCCTGACCGAAATCGCGATAGAAGATGGCGGTGCCGTCAGCGGCAGTGATGAAGTTGCTCATGTGAAATTCCTCTGGGGATGATGGAAAGCGGAGGGAGCGATTGGATCAGTGGGCTTCGGACGCGCCGAACATGGTCTTGGCATATGTGATGCCCAGGCCGTAGGCGCCGCCCCACTTCTTCGCGATCCCGGTGGTCATGTCGTAGGTTTCAGTGCGCGCCCAGTCGCGCTGCAGTTCGAGCAGATATTGGAGCGAAGTCATCGGCTTGGCGCCCAGCTGGATCATGCGCTCGACGGCGCGCTCATGCGCCTCTTGGCTGATGTCGCCGCAGGCGTCGGCGATGAAATAGACGTCGAAACCCTGGTCGATCGCCGACGCCACGGGGCCTACGATGCAGACGGACGTCCAGAGTCCCGCGAAGATGATCCGCTCCTTGCCGATGCGGTTCACCTCATCGATGACGGCGGCGTCTTCCCATGTGTTCATCGACGTGCGGTCGAGCAGTGGCTGGCCGGGAAAGGCGTCGGTGATCTCGCTGAACATCGGGCCGGAAAAGCTGTCGACGGCGACCGTGGTCAGGATGGTGGAAACGTTGAAGCCAGCAGCGGCATTGGCGACGAGCGCGGCGTTGTTGCGCAGAAGCTCGGCTGAGATCGACTTGGTCGCAAAGGCCATCTGCGACTGAAAGTCGATCATGACGAGGGTATGATCCTTGGCCGTGATGAGGGATTTGCCAGGGGTCGGGGTCGCTTTGACAGTCATGTCGGTCTCCAATCTGAAATTCGGACACTCGGTTCGTTCCGGTGTGATGGGAGCTCTAGCGTGAATGATTACTGCTTCGCAGTCTGATAAATCTTGGCCCATCGTTCGATTAAATGGAACGATTGAGTTGGAGCGGTCGGTCCGTCGCCGGCAGCGCGTCACGACGTACCCTGCACGATCTTCGCGACGCGGGCATTCGTCGATACGGCCATCACCAACTGATCGACCTAGCGCTGCAGAGCCGAAGCAGGTTGACGCGCTGCGGAAGGGTCGTTCCAAAGCTGCTTGTTGGAGGCAGGCTGATGCCCTCGGACGACCGCATCGAGCGCATGTTCGGTCACCTCAGGATCAACCGCGCCATCGCCACCCGCTACGATCGACTGGCCAACAGCTTCCTCGGCATGGTCCATCTCGCCACCGCCAGATACTGGCTCCAAATTTGTCCATGTCGCCTAGGGTGTGTGGGGATTCAGTTCAGGGCGCGGCGAAAATAGTGGATTTCGAGAACCGGCGCGCAGCGTACTTCAGTACGTGAGCACCGGAAGCGGAGAAAGCTGCTATTTGCAGCCCGCCATGGGCTGAATCCCCACACACCCTAAAGGGGCTTCTTCAAAATTGACCAGTTTTTTCCAAGGCAAACCAACGCCTGTACCCTGCCGCAAAACCGTCCTGCGTGTCACGACTATCCATATATCGCAGGTTTCGCGGTTCATGGGGGAACTACGTCCGGGAATAGCCGACTGCTGATATTGCATCTGACGTTAAAATCTGGGTCAATACGCGCAGCCACGAATCTAGCATTACAAGATTGCAGATTGGCTACGCAGCGGAAGGAACCCTTATGATAAAAATCGCGAGTTCTCGCGAGAAAGGGCAGTCTACATGACCTCTGGGTTTCCACGGATGATCCAGGATTCAACAAGAAACGATTTTTTGCCTGGACGCGATCTGATCGGGCTTCGGTCGCACCGCGTATTCGAGTCGCGCGACATCGATCATACTCGCGACGAAATCTCTCGAATCCTTCAGCCTCATGTGCTTAACCCCCACGGTCGCTGGGTCGAACAGCACTGCTATGCGGAGCATTTGCCGATCGGCAATCTTGGCATCGGCACCATACGCTTCGGCAATATGCACGTTCATGTGCCAAGCATCGCCGACTATCATCTCGCCATCATCTGCCTGGACGGCCATGCACAGATGGCGATCAACCAGACGGACTATCGGATCGGCGGCAAATCGGGCCTTCTCATCGCGCCCGGCGAGGAAATGAAAGGCACTTTTTCCGCTGACTGCGAGCAACTTTTTATTCGCATAAGCTCCGCCGCAGTGAGGTCGCACACCGGAATAAGGGATCTGGTCTTCAAGAAGGAGATTGACCTGTCGAACACGGGTCTGAGGCCCTGGCTCAATCAGCTTTCGCTCATCGCCAGCGATGTCGTCACGGCCGAACTGGTGCGCGGCCACCAGATCATCGCCAAGGAGTATGAGCGGCTGCTGATCAGCCTTTTGCTGGATGGCCAGCCCTATCTGGAGCAGCGCAGCGGCGCGAGTGCGATCGCGCCAGCGAGTGTGCGTCGGGCAGAGACGTTCATCCACGACAATGCATCCGAATCCATTACGCTGGAAGACATTGCGATGGCGGCTCAGGTTCCGGTGCGCACGCTTCTCGACAGTTTCAAGCGCTTCCGCAACGTCAGCCCCATCCGCTATCTGAAGGACGTGCGGCTGGACATCGCCCGCGAAAAACTGCGTTCCGGCGAAGGCGTGACGGCGTCCAGCGTGGCGTTCGAGGCCGGCTTCAATCACCTCGGCAGGTTCGCGGGCGACTATCTCCGGAGATTTGGCGAGAAGCCGTCAGACACGCTGCGCGGCAACGGCTCCGCGCAGTAGTTTCGATTCATGCGGTCGTCGCGCGCTCATCCGTTTTCAGGCTGGCGGTCAGAAGCAATGTTGCGATGGTGCAGACCAATGCCGGAGCGAGACCGCGTCGGGACGGCCAACGCCCGTGGACTCATCAGATGATTCCATCTTCTAGTCACCGGAGGACGAAATTTCCGC
Source organism: Sphingobium sp. TA15 (assembly GCF_037101235.1). Lineage (NCBI taxonomy): Bacteria > Pseudomonadati > Pseudomonadota > Alphaproteobacteria > Sphingomonadales > Sphingobiaceae > Sphingobium > Sphingobium sp. TA15. Next base: position 1,830,640 of record NZ_AP025355.1, on the reverse strand, counting down.
CCAGCCGTCCAGATCTACTGCGGATCGCGCCTGGAGGGCCTTGCGTAGCGGGCGGAAGCCATGAGGGTCGGCGGCGCTCACCGCACCGACCGGCACGCCGCATTCATCCAGCGCCAGCCAGCTGCCGCCATCCTCGCCCGGACCGGCCTTGAAGACGGTCCTTATCCCCTCCTCGGGAAGGCCTGCGATCTGGATGTTGATCCCATATTGATCGGACCAGAGCCACGGCAGTTGCTCATAGGTGGTGTCCAATCCCATCGCCGTCCGTGCGACTGCAATGGCCTGATTCTGGGCATTGGCCCAGGATTCGCGGCGAACGGTCTTCCTGGCGAAGGTGCAGGGAAAGGCGGCTACGTCACCCGCTGCAAAGATGCGATCGTCATCGGTGCGCCCGACTTGATCGACCATTATGCCATCATTGGTCGCAAGACCCGCCGTTGCCGCCAGCTCGCTGTTGGGCAGATTGCCGATCCCCACTACCAGGCGGTCGCCGCTGAGGTGCAAACCGCTTGCCAGTTCGATCTCGACCTGTCCGCGAGCGACGCGGACAGACTGCACGGTTTCCCTGAGGCAAAAGCGGACGCCTCGTTGCTGGTGCAGGTGTAGCAGCCACTGGGACACGGCGGGCGGCAGCGATCGCGAGCAGACGGCGTCCGTCGCTTGAACCACGATAACGTCTATGCCCATGGCGCGGGCGGTGGCGGCCGTTTCCAGTCCAATCCACCCTCCGCCTATCACGAGCAGGCGTCGCGTGGAGCGCAGGCCTTCGCGCAGGCGAGCGGCGTCATCGAGCGTCCGCAGCAGATGGATGCGATCGTCCTCGATCATCCAGTCAGGGACACGGGGCCGGCTTCCCATGGTCAGGAACAGCATGTCATAGGACATTGCGTCGCCATCGGCGCAGCGCGCCACCCGCGCTGCGCGATCAAGCGCGGTCACCCGCTTGCCCAGCGTCAGTTCGATGTCCAGCGCCGCCGCCTGTCCGGACGAGAGCAGGACCGTTTCGCCGATTGCCTCCGCGGAGAGAAGGACGGTCTTGGACAGCGGCGGACGCTCATAAGGCGGATGGATTTCCTCGCCGACGATGGTGATGCGGCCTGCGAAGCCCTCTGACCGCAGCGTCTTGGCAATCCAGCCGCCGGCCTGGCCACCGCCAACGATCAGGGTCCGCTCTCGTGCCGACACCATGTCAGACCTCGACGAGGATTCGGTCGCCGGACACGCGCACGGGATAGGCCCTGACCGCCTCCGTCACGGGCGCCGATCGCGGTTCGCCGCTGGCGATGCAGAAAAGGCCCTGATGGAGTGGACATTCGATGCAGCCGTCCTCCACGAAACCGTCGGACAGACGTGCCTGTCCGTGGGTGCACAGGTCATGTAGCGCGAAATGATCGCCATTCTGCATGAACAGCGCGACCGGCTTGCCACCCGCCGCGACCGCCACGACCTCCCCCTCGGCGACCAGTCCGACCGGCCCCACGTCAAACCATTCACTCATGTCTTCTTCCTCAGATCGGCAGGGCAAGCAGGGTCTGCACGCGGGACGTGTCGTAGATGCAGCGCAGGGACGTGAACTTCCATTCAGCGCCATAGCACCCTAGCCGTGCCGCATAGCGTCCGGCCTGGTAGACCAGCGACTGCCCCGCCTGATTCGAATTTATGACCAGGTAGCTGGCCGTGAACGACACCTCTTCCGCGCTCACCTCTGTCAGGCGCAGGCCGGACGTGAAATGACGGTAGATCGCCGGGGCGAAGATGTTAGCGTGCCGGAGCGAGGTGATGCGGTCACGCAACATGCCCCGGCTTTCGCACCGGATGATCGGTGCGATGAACCCGTGATCCTCATTCTCCTTCGGGATGATCTCGTAGAGACATTCTTCCGCGAAGAAGTCCGGCCATTCTTCCAGCCGGTCATTGTCGATCGCCTCTACATAGCGGTCGAGCAGGTCCAGCATGTCCAGACGCAGCATCATGGTCTCGTTCATGCCGCGACCTCCCTGGATGGGAAGTCCATCAGTTTCTGATAGCCCTTCCAGAAGCTGCGGATCAGGTTCTCAGTAATCAACGTATCGGTTTGCGTGGATGGAGCGTTCTTCGCCATCTCGATCACCGAATGGGCGTTGCCGTCGCGCACCGTGCCCTGCTGCACCAACTCGGTCGCCTCGGTGTCCTCCATCGAGATATAGCCGGCCGGCCCCACAAGGTTCGCTTGCTTGATCCGCAGGGCGCGCAGTTCGGGCGTATCGTCGGCATAGCCGAAGAAGTGGAAGATCAGTTCGAAGTTGTCAGGCCCCTTGGGCAGCAGCTGGCGCGCGACCAGCGTGTTGTGGATCTGCTGGATGACTAGTTGCGGGAAGACCGGCTGGATATGGTTCGTCGCGACCAGGTCGAACTCGGGAACCAGGGCGAGCAGGCTGTCGTCCTCGAGCCGGAAGCCCTCGTCATAGCTGCGGATCGCCTGTTCCTTGTAGGCAAGTTCGGTATCGGCCTGCTCCTTTATGGCCATGATGATGCTGTGCAAGCCGTCGTTCCTGTCCGTCTCGCAATGCGCCTTCATGCCTACGCGGAAGATGTTGAACGTGGTATGGAACATGTGCAGCAGGCTGGCGTGATAGGGATCCTTCACATTCTCCAGATACAGCTTCCAGTTCGAATTGGAATATTGCCGGGTGCAGCCCAGATACTCGACCGGCTTGTGGAAGACGCGATCGACATAGGCCAGCATTTCCGGCCCCAGATATTCGGCAAACGAGCCGACCGTATCGCTGAAGGTCGCGAAAACCAGTCCCCTGTACTCCTCCACCCGCAGCTGGCGCAGCCCGTTCTGCGCCGGCTTGAAGGTCGAGGGCATGCCGTCCGCGCCATTCTGGCCGCGACGGAACGGGACGCCGATCAGATTGCCGCGCGTGTCGTAGCTCCACTGGTGGTAAACGCAGTCATGGCTCTTGGCATTGCCGCGCGCCAGTCGGCACACCATGGCGCCGCGATGGGCGCAGCGGTTGACCCAGGCGGCAATGTCGCCGTCCTCGGTGCGGGTCATGACGACGGGCGTGTCGCCGACGAATGTGCTCTTGAAATCGCCTGAATTCGGCAGTTCCGCCGCCAATCCCAGGAAATTCCAGGTCGGCCCGCGATAAATGCGCTCCTGTTCCCGGTCATAGATTTCCTGACTGCTGAAAACCTTATAGGGAATCCGCGAGCCATCGCTGGCGGGAAATATGACAGAATCCATAGGGTCACTTCTCTCGTTCGCGCCGTTAGCGGCGATCGGGAGGACTATTCCGGCGGATCGGCGATCGTCACAATCCGCTGAGCGCACGGGCGCGCACCGTTATCCACTTCTCGCAAGAAGCGGTCAGGGCGTCGGTTCATTGCCGGATGATGCGCACGCATATCCCTGCGCAATCTCTCGCAACGCCTGCATTTCCGCTGAAATATCCGTCGCTCGCCAACTGAGGAAGATGGGCGAGGCTGCGTCCTCATCGACGATGTCCCTATAAGCGACGTCCTCTGTGCGCAGGCGACGGACGGCTGAGGGCACCACGCAGATGCCGGCCTGGGCCACCACCAGGCCTAGGGCGGTCTGCAATTCCCGAACCTCGCGAATACGGCGGGGTTCGAGCGCATTGTTGCGGAACAGGCCAAGGACATGATCGGCGTAGCTGGGCCTCGGCTCGCTGGGATAGAGGATCAGTTCGTAGGCCGCGACCGACCTCAGCTCCACGCCGCCGCCGTGGCGGGCCAGCTGATGGTCGATGGGGACGGCGACCACCAGCCGCTCACGCATGATGAGATGGCGGGCGATATTGGGATCGTCGAACGCCAGCCGTCCGATCCCGGCATCGATCCGGCCGTCCTTGAGCGCCGCCATCTGCGTTACCGTGTTCATTTCGACCAGCTCGACTTCCACGTCGGTCGCCCCGTCCCGGAATTTGCGGATGAGTTCGGGAACCGGCCCATAGATGCTCGATCCGACGAACCCGATCACGAAACGTCTGCGATTGCCGCTGCGATGGCGCGCCATGCCGGCGTGAAGCTGTTCCATCTCCGCCACGACGCGCATTGCATGATCCAGAAACAGCCTGCCACCCTCCGTCAGCCCCAGCGGCCGGCTGGCGCGCTGGAACAGGGTGACGCCCAGCGCCTCCTCCAGCTCACGTATCTGCCGGCTCAGCGGCGGCTGGGCGATTCCCAGCCGTTCGGCGGCCCGAGTGAAATTCCTCTCCTGAGCGACGGCGAGGAAATAGCGAAGGTGACGCAATTCCATGAATCATACCTGTAGGGTATGATATCGGATGAAATCAATCTTTCTCCTTCGCTGGATCGCGGCTTACGACATCGCAATACTGATTCGATACGGCAGAGGCATGGTCACGATCACCCGAATTGAAACGATCCTTGTAGATGTGCCGACGATACGCCCCCATGTTCTGGCGATGGCGACGATGCATCGGCAGACGCTGTGCATCGTGCGCATCCATTGCGGCGACGGCGTCACGGGCGTCGGCGAAGCGACCACCATCGGCGGTCTCTCATACGGCCCGGAAAGTCCAGAAGGCATCAAGCTGGTTATCGACAGCTATTTCGCGCCGATCCTCGAAAGTTGCGACGCTGCGCGGCCGGCCGAGGCGATGGCGCGGCTGGGACGTCACATCGTTGGCAATCACTTCGCGAAATGCGCGATCGAGACAGCGCTGCTCGATGCCCAGGGCAAGCGTGTCGGCCTGCCCGTCAGCGAATTGCTGGGCGGCCGTCGTCGCGACAGGCTGCCGGTGCTGTGGACGCTGGCGAGCGGCGATACGGACAAGGACATCGCCGAGGCAGAGCGGATGATCGCGACCCGGCGGCACAACGCCTTCAAGCTCAAGATCGGCAAGCGCCCGGTCGCCGAGGACGTGGCCCATGTCGGCGCCATCAAAAAGGCGCTGGGCGACCGCGCAAGCGTGCGCGTCGATGTCAACATGGCCTGGTCCGAAACCACGGCGCGAACGGGCATCGACATGCTGGCCGACATCGGTTGCGACCTGGTGGAGCAACCGATCATTCGCCATAATCGCGCGGGCATGGCGCGCCTTGCCGCGCGCGCGCGCATCCCCATCATGGCGGATGAGGCGCTGACCGGCCCGGCCGCCGCCTACGACTATGCGTCCCACGCCGCCGCAGATGTGTTCGCGGTGAAGATCGAGCAGTCCGGCGGGCTCTTCGCGGCGAAGGAGGTGCAGGCGATCGCAGCTGCCGCCGGAATCGCGCTATACGGCGGCACGATGCTGGAGGCGGCCGTGGGGACCGTCGCTTCGGCCCATGTCTTTGCGACCTTTGCGCAGATCGACTTTGGCACCGAATTGTTCGGCCCCCTCCTCTTGACCGAGGAGATATTGGAGGAGCCGCTCGTCTACGAGGACTTCACCTTGCTGGTGCCGGACGGGCCGGGCCTGGGCGTATCGCTGGACGAGGACAGGATCGCTCACTTCCGTCGCGATGCCGCGTCCGCAACCATTTCCATTCCCTCTCTTCCTTCTTCCCAGGCGGTCTGAACCATGCTTTTCAAAGTCGAAATGGACGTGAACGTGCCGCTGGATTTGGAGCCAGCGAAGTTCGAGGCCCTCAAGGCCGCCGAGCGCGCCTATTCGCAGGAGCTGCAGCAGAGCGGACAATGGCGCCACATCTGGCGCGTCGTCGGGCGATATTCCAACGTCAGCATCTTCGACGTCGCCGACAATGGCGCGTTGCACGACATCCTCACCGCCCTCCCTCTCTATCCCTTCATGACCATCCGCGTGACGGCTCTGTGCCGCCATCCTTCATCCATCCGCGACGACGACCGCTAAGGCCGCCCCCAGGAGAGACCTATGACACCCGATTTCGTGAAGACCGCTCCCATCCAGACCTTGCTGGACCGCGCCAGCGGCATGAATGCCGAAGGGGGCGATGACCGCCTGAAAGCCATCGTCCGCGATCTGATCGAGGCCGTGATGGTCGCCATCGTGAAGCACGACATCTCCGAAAGCGAGTTCTGGCAGGCTGTCACCTTCCTTCAGCAGGGCGCGGGAGAATTCGGGCTGATCGTTCCCGGTGCGGGCATCGAACATTTCCTCGACCTCTACATGGACGCCAAGGATAGCGAGGTCGGCTTATCGGGCGGCACGCCGCGCACCATAGAGGGCCCGCTCTATGTGGAGGGCGCGCCGCTCGTCGAAGGCGAGGCGAACCTTTCGGACGATGCTGACGATACGGACACGCTCCACATGTCCGGCTTCGTGACGGGGCCGGATGGCGAGCCCGTCCAGAACGCCGTCGTCCATGTCTGGCACGCCAACAGCCAGGGCTGGTATTCGCATTTCGATCCCACGCGCGAGCAGACTCCGTTCAACAACCGCCGCCGCATCAGGCTGGGCGCCGATGGCCGCTACGCCTTTCATTCCAAGATGCCCAATGGCTACAGCGTTCCTCCTGGAGGGGCGACCGACAGGCTTATGAAGGCGATCGGCCGCCACGGCAATCGCCCGGCACATGTGCATTTCTTCGTCGAAGCGCCGGGTTATCGGACGCTGACCACCCAGATCAACTTTGGCGACGATCCCTTTGCCGCGGACGATTTCGCCTTCGGCACGCGTGAAGGCCTGCTGCCGGTTCCCGATCGTCGGGACAAGAGCGCCTTTATCGCCTTTGATTTCCAACTCCAGCGCGCAGCGTCGAAGGAAGACGAAAACTTCTCCACGCGCGCCCGCGCCAAGGCCTGAGGCTGTGCCGTGACCAGCAAGATCTACGACAGCCCTCGGGTCGCACTGGAAGGCCTGTTGTTCGACGGAATGACGATCATGTCGGGCGGTTCGCTCGGTCTCGCAACGCTGTGCATCGGCGTCGGCCAGGGGCTGGCAGTCGCAGTGGAGCGCATATGACCGGCGGCGATTTCATCACCACGGGAGACGGCTGCCGCATCGCATGGCGCTTCGACGGACCGGAAGGCGCGCCCGTCCTCCTGCTGTCCAACTCGCTCGGCACTGACATGGGGATGTGGGATTCGCAGATAGGGGCATGGAGAGATCGCTTTCGCATCCTGCGCTACGACCAGCGCGGCCATGGCCGATCGGACGCACCGGCGGGCGCCTATTCGCTGGATCGCCTCGGCCGTGACGTTATCGAACTGCTCGATGCCCTGGCGATCGACCGGGTTGATTTCTGCGGCCTGTCGCTGGGCGGTATGATCGGTCAATGGCTGGGCATCCGTGCGCCGGAACGGCTGAGACGATTGGTGATCGCCAACAGCTCCGGCTTCATGGGACCGCCGGGGTCATGGGATGCGCGGATCGCGCTGGTCCGCGAACAGGGCATGGCTCCCCTTGCACAGGCATCCATTGATCGCTGGTTCACGGCCGCTTTCGCTCAGGCGGCGCCCGATGCCATCGCGACGGTCGGCGCCATGTTGCAGGCCACCAGCCCCGAAGGCTATGCCGGTTGCTGCGCCGCCATCCGCGATATGGACATGCGCCGCACCGCAGCGCTGATCTCCGTCCCGACCCTTGTGGTCGGCGGAAGCCAGGATCCTGCGACGCCGCCCGCGCACAGCGAAGCGCTGGCACGCACCATTCCTGCCGCCGAGCTGGTCATGCTGAACGCCGCGCATCTTTCCAATGTGGAACAATCCGCAGCGTTCGCGGACGCCTGCCAGTCCTTCCTGGCATGATTGATCGAATTGCTGCGGGATGGGGACGAAGGGATGTTTCGCCTGCGGGAACCGGATAGACGGTAAGCGCCGCCAATACCAAGGCTTATGCGAACCTTTCGATGGGGGTGAGGCTGGCAACGGAAGCTGGCACGCCTTTCTCCCATGAATCCAATGGGCTTTGTGTCGCGCCTATTCCGTTGTTCTCCTCTCTTGCGCTGCTGTTCGCCTGCACCAGCGTCATATGCCGCATGCGGCCTGTACAACGGATATTCTCGGCAGACCCCGTCGCTGAAAGAGGATGAAAATGCGTCAAAACTCCCTCATCAAGATGGATGAAGAACTTGTTTCCCGGCTTGAATTGCTTGTTACCAGCCGCAAGCCGGCGGAGCTGAGCGAGACGCTCGGCATCAGCTACAACACATTTCGCAAGTTGCTGGCCGGCCAGCCCATCCGTGGATCGGTTGCCGTCCGCCTGAAGGACCGCGTGCGGGAAATAGAACGGGACCTTGCCCGAGTTCAGGCCTGAGCTCTCCCCAAGCCGGAACGCTTTGCTTGAAGCTGGCGGCACCCGGCGCTGTCCAAATCGGCAGGTCGTAAGCGCACCGCGTCCGATTTGACGCAGCGCGCCCTGAACGCTGAACATGAAAATACCCGGACCCTCGATGCGACGCGACCGGCTTTCGGCGTGCCATTCCGCGATATCTGCAAGAACCGGACAATCGTCCATACGATCAGCCAAATTCGGATTGTCATATGCCGGGGCACTGTGCAGCAATGACAACCGCGCCTGAATGCCAAAAATCAGAATAAGAACCACTTTCGCACGATCCAAATGGGTGATCGCTCCGATCAAGATAAGCGGCCGCAAATGGCTTTATTTGTATAGAAACAAAAGGGGCTAAGCATGAGAGATTTCAATAAATCACGCACGAAATCATTTGCCTGCGCGGGCGTTGCACTGTCGGCATTGCTTTGGGGCAGCGCCAGCCATGCGCAGAGCGCCGTGGAAGCTATCAAAGCGCCCGCTGCCCTGCAGTCAGGCACCCCAAATAATGATCCTGCGGAACCTGCCGGCCATGCCGGGGAGGAGGCCGCCTCCGAAATCGTCGTCACGGCCAGCCGCATTTCGCGCACCGGTTTCACCGCGCCGACACCTGTGACCACGATCAGCGCGGAAGAGATTCAGAACCGCGCGCCAAGTTCCCTCGCAGACGTTCTGGTCACGATCCCGAGCTTCCGGCCGACCAACACACCGACCACGAGCGGCGTGAACTCGCGCGGGGGTGGGATCGTAACCGCCGACCTGCGCGGTCTTGGCGCGACCCGGACCCTCGTGCTCGTCAACGGGCGCCGCTTTGTGCCGAGCGGCACCGACGGCGTGGTCGACCTCAAGCTGATTCCTACGCTTCTCATTGGATCTGCCGAGACGGTGACGGGCGGCGCCTCCGCCGCCTGGGGCTCGGACGCGGTCGCGGGCGTGATCAACTTCATTCTCAAGGACAAGCTCGAGGGCGTACAAGGGACGATACAGAACGGCATATCGGAACAGGGCGACAATGCCGAGTTCCGCGCCTCGCTCGCGGCGGGGACGACCTTGATGGGCGGTCGCCTGCGCCTCCTGATCGGCGGCGACTATATCCACAACAAAGGAATCCCGAATCAATATTCGCGCGATTGGGGTCGACGCGAAGTGGGCCTTATCACGAACGCCGCCTATGCGGACAATGGCCTGCCCAACTACATCATTGCCCCGCAAGTCTATCCCTCGCTGATGACGCCGGGTGGCCTGATAACCAGTGGCCCGCTGCGCGGCACGGCATTCGGTGCGGGCGGCACGCCGTACCAGTTCGACTTCGGCCAGGTTTTCGGTTCGCAGATGATCGGGGGCGGCAATCAGGGCAATCACCTGTCGCGGTCCACGCAACTCGCCGCGCCCTATGAGGCGAAAATCGTCATGGCCAAGGCCGATTTCGACCTGACCGATGCGGTTACGCTGTTCGCGGAGGTCAACGGCGCCTGGTCCAGTTCGGGAGGGTTTTCTCAACAGTCCCGCGACGCGGGCACGCTGACGATCCGGCGCGACAACGCCTATCTGCCCGAATCCGTGCGGCAGGCGATGGTCACCAACAATCTGGACACCATTGCCGTTGGCCGCCTGAACAACGATGCCGGTCCGGTCCGGGTCCATTCCTCGAACGAGACGCTGCGCTTCGTCACCGGGTTCCGCGCCAATCTCGGCGGGAACTGGAAGCTCAACGGCTATGTGCAATACGGCCAGAACACCTATGACGTGGCAAGCGGCCCCAACAACCGCATCGTGGCCAATTATATGCGGGCCATAGACGCCGTGTTCGCCCCGGGCGGGCAGATCGTCTGCCGCTCGACGCTCGCCAATCCTGCCGACGGGTGCAAGCCGCAGAATATTTTTGGCGATGGTTCGCTCGTGGTCGATGATTATTCGTTCGGCACGGCCTCCTTCCATCTACGCACGGAACAGCGCGTCGCCTCACTGAACATCAATGGCGACATATTTTCGACCTGGGCCGGTCCTGTCTCGATCGCGGCGGGCATAGAGACGCGAAAGGAGGAGGCGGCGGGCACATCTGATCCGCTTTCCACGCAGGTGCAGGCGAACGGATCAATCGGCGCGTTCCAGATCGGCAACCAGGTGCCGATCGTGGGTTCCTACAGCCTTTGGGAAGCCTATGGCGAGGCGGTCGTGCCGCTTCTGCGCGACAGTCCGCTAGGCAAGTCGCTCGACCTCAACGCCGCCGTGCGGCGTACCGACTATTCCACCAGCGGCACAGTGACGACGTGGAAGGCTGGACTCTCCTACACCCCATTCGCGGGCCTGCGGCTACGCGCGACCCGGTCGCGTGACATCCGCGCGCCCAACCTGGCCGAGCTCTTCCAGAACGGGGGCAGCTCTTTCGTCAATGTATTCGATTCCAAGCTGGGCACCGTGGTACAGGTGCGCGAAGTGCAGCAAGGCAACCCCGATCTGCGCCCGGAGAAAGCCGATACCTGGACGATGGGCTTCGTTGTCGAGCCTGCCTTCCTGCGCGGCTTTCAACTTTCGGTCGATTACTATGACATCGACGTCCAGGACGTGATCGCCGGCGTCCCCTCGGCACTGGCGGTATCGCGCTGTTCGGCCGGGTTGACGCTGTTCTGCTCCAGCATTGCCTTCAATCCGGACGGAACGATCCGCAACACGATCCTGCAGCAGCTCAATCTCAATTCGCTCAAGACGGCGGGGGTCGACGTGGAGGCCCGCTTTGCGTTCGAGCCCGGCTTCATGCCTGGCCGCATCGCGTTGCGCGCGCTGGCCAGCTATGTTGACAAGTTCGTTACGGTGGATGCTGCCGGCGCGACCGATCGCGTGGGACAGGTAAGTCAGTTCAACCGCGCGCCTGGCGTGCCCCATTTCACCGGGGTGGGCGAGATCACCTATAGCAACGCGGATTTCCTTGCGAACCTGCAGGTTCGCATGGTTGGCAAAGGGGTATACAACAACGCTTTCACCCAAGGCTCCGGAGCGGCCAACACGATCAATGACAACCACATCCCTGCCTATGCCTATCTCGGTCTCAATCTTTCGCAGGGCATCACTGCCGGCAGGACGAGCTTCACCTTGTTCGGCACGATCAATAATCTCCTCGATACCGACCCGCCGATGATCCCATCCGGTTCGATCGGCTTCGCCAACGAGACGAGCACCAATCCAGCCTTTTACGATGTGATTGGCCGGTCGTTCAAGATCGGCGTCCGGTTCTCGCTGTGACATTGTGGACAGAAACGGCGTGACCATGATGATGCGGCGGCAAGTCCCGGACGCGGTGGCCGTGGCGGCTGTCTCCTCAAGGGCGCCTGCCGCCGCACCAATGGCGCCCGGCCGCGCTCCGGGATGCCGTTCTCCGGTTTGGGGGGCAACCAATGTCGATAGGGGGATGGTCGATGGCAGGTTGCGCGTGCGCGGCGGGAGGCTGTTGGACTTCGATCCCGCGCGCTTGCGCTCCGGCAGCACCACCGCAGTGGCGCGCGTGCGCCATGCCCATGATCTTATAGTGAAGGACTGACCATGATTCGCATCCGCACTGCTTTGCTGCTTGCTGCCTCCACGCTCACGGCCCCGGCGACAGCCCGTGAAGGCAATGCTGTCACCGTTTATGTCAACGCCAAGGCCTTCACCGCGGATAGCGCGGACAGGGTGGTGGACGCTTTCGCGGTGGAGGGCGATCATTTCGTCAGGGTCGGCACACGTGCGGACATGGCGCCTTACGAGAAGGCGGGGGCCAGCCTCGTCGATCTCCATGGCGCGTTCGTGGTTCCCGGGCTGACCGACAACCACTTCCACGGCATCGGCGGCGGGGATGATGTAGCCCTCGTCAATGTACGCACGATGGATGAACTGGTCGCCGCGCTTCGGACCGCCGCCCAGGGCGCGCCGACCGACAAGCCGCTGCTCTCGAACAGCGATTGGCACGAAGCGCAGCTCAAGGAGCAGCGCAAGCCGACCTGGGCCGATCTCGACAAGGCATCGACGACAGTACCGATCATCGTGGTGCGCGGCGGACATTCCATCTTCCTTAACAGCGCGGCGCTGAAAAAGTACGGCATCACCAAAGCGACGCCCGTGCCGCCCGGCGGATCGATCGAGCGGGGACCGGACGGGGAACTTACCGGCGAACTGGTCGACAATGCGAAGAAGCTGGTGCCGATGCCCGCTCCCACGCCGCTGTCCGAAAAGGAACTGATCGACACGCAGACGAAAATGAACAGCTTTGGCGTCACTGCGGTTCGGGTGCCCGGCGCGTTCCGCAAGGGGCAGATCCTCGATGTCTATGCGCTGGCGCAGAAGATGGAACAGGCGGGCACGCTCTCGCTGCGCTACACCATGCTGCGCCCCGGCCCCGGATTTGCCGGCGGCACCGCCGAAGCGCTCAAGACCGGCCCACAGCAGGACGCGGGCGATGAATGGGTGCGGATCGGTGGCGTCAAGCTGATGGTGGACGGCGGCTTTGAGGCGGCGCGCTTTACCCAGCCCTACGCCGAGCCCTTCGGCAAGAATGGGACATATTACGGCATTGCGGTCGTTCCGCCCGAGAAGACCAGGGCCGACGTGATGCAACTCAACCGGGATGGCTGGCGGGTGGCGATCCACGCTGCGGGGGACGCCGGGATCGACCAGGCACTCACCGCGATGGAGGCGGCCAGCGCGGAGAAGCCGATCAAGGGGAAGCTATGGGCCATCGAACACGGCTTCGTGATCAATCCGGCGGAACTGAAGCGGATGAAGGCCCTGGACGTCACCGCTTCGCTGCAGGATCACCAGTATCTGGCTGGCCCCACGGAAGAGAAGATGTGGGGACGCCAGCGCGCCGACCGGGTGACGCCGGCCAAGAGCTACTGGGATGCGGGGCTTCTGGTAACGGGCGGAACCGACGCGCCGGTGATTCCAGAAAACCCGTTCTGGGCGATGTACTACTTCGCCAGCCGGGATTCGATCAGCGGCGGCGCCTATGGCCCTGCCGAGGCGATCACTTCGCGCCAGCGCCTCATCAGGATGTTCACCATAAACTATGCCAGGATGATCGGTGCCGAGAAGGTGCGCGGTTCGATCGAGCCGGGAAAGCTGGCTGACTTCGCAGTAATCGACACCGATCTGCTCACCGCGCCGGTGGCGAAAATCCGCGATGCCGCGGCAGTGGCTACTTATGTTGGCGGAAGACAGGTCTTTGCCGCTGGGGCAACTAAATGAGAAGGGGCTGTCAAAGCAGGCGGCAACAGGGAAACGGGCGGCATGAGCCGCCCGTCGCAGACCATTTCGTCACTTCAACTCGTCACCCGAGTTGATCCGTCTCGTGGTGTTCCTGTATGTCCGCTACCCATTGTCGTTGCGGAATGTGGAAGACCTGAGCTTCGAACGCGGCATCGACATATGTCATGAGACGGTACGGCTCTGGTGGGACCGCTTCGATCCGCTGTTCGCAAGCGACATTCGTCGGCAGCGGATCAGTCGCATGAAGGGCCTCCGACACTGGCGGTCGTGCCTCCACCTGCGGCGGGCGTAGCGCGTTCCGGCGCATCCTGTCCGGGCTTTGATCCATCACCCGTACCATCAATGTACTCGGATTGGGGTGGGACCGACCGAACTCACGTGGCCGATAATATCAGAAAATGGCGGAAAAGAGCCATTTCACGGATGTCCTTGGACGGCTCTGGAAGGAGAAATGGAGGCCCGAGCCGGAATCGAACCGGCGTATACGGATTTGCAGTCCGCTGCGTCACCACTCCGCCATCGGGCCTCGTCGTGGGTGGCCGCAAATGTGCGGCTTTTGGTGCAAAGTCAAGCAGGGCTGTGATATTGTGGCGCAAGATTCTGGTGCCAAGGCGCGCAAAGCCGCTTGGCGTGGCTTGTCCGCTGATTTAGAGGTCCGATAATATCTTTGCTGTATTGCTTTCCTAATACAGCTCCCCTAAAAGCTATTCCAGTCGAGGAATTGTCGTGACCGAGCAGAATTTTTCATCGATGCGGGCCGCCATGGTCGAAAGCCAGCTTCGCACCAGCGATGTGGACGATCAGCGCGTGATCGCGGCGATGGCGCATGTGGCGCGCGAGGAATTCGTGCCGGCCGAGCGGCGGGCGATGGCCTATGTCGACCGGCCGGTCCCGCTCGCCGGCGGGCGCGCGCTCAATCCGCCGCTGGTGACGGGCCGCCTGCTCAAGGAGGCGCAGATCGCCAAGGGCGACAAGGTGCTGCTGATCGGCGCCGCCACCGGCTACAGCGCGGCGCTGCTCGCAAGGCTGGGCGCTCAGGTCACCGCGGTCGAGGAAGAGGGCGGGCCGGAGATCGCGGTAGACGGCGTGGCGGTGGTTCGCGGTCCGCTGAACGCCGGTTCCGCCGCCGATGCGCCCTATGATGTGCTGTTTATCGACGGCGCAGTGGAGGAAGTGCCCGCCGCGCTCGTTCAGCAGCTTGCCGATGGCGCGCGGGTGGTGACGGGTATCGTGGAGCGCGGCGTCACCCGCCTGTGCAGCGGTCGGGTGGTGTCGGGCGTGCTGGGTCTTTCCCGCCTCGCCGACATGGAAATGGTTGTGCTTCCGGGCTTTGCCGCGCCGGAAGGATTTGTGTTCTGAAAGGGCCTATTGGGGGGGACATGACGGCAAAAGTTCGGCTTTCGGGGCGCACCGCCTTCATCCTGTTGCTGTCGATGTCCTCCGCCTTGGGCGGCGCGGCCCATGCGGAAACGTTGCAGGGCGCGCTCGCCAAGGCCTATCGGTCGAACCCGACCCTGACGGGAGCGCGCGCCGGGCAGCGGGCGACGGATGAGAATGTGCCGATCCAGAAGGCGGCGGGTCGGCCCGCGCTGGATGGGACCGGCAGCTATTCCGAAAGCATCCTCAAGCCCACGATCAGCTTCACTTCGCCGCAGCGCACGCTGAACGCGAACGCGCAGTTGAGCGTCCCTCTCTATGCCGGGGGCAGCGTGCGCAACGCCGTCCGGGCCGCCAAGACGCGGGTCGCCGCCGGTCAGGCCGATCTGCGCGGCACGGAGGCCAGCGTCTTCTCGCAGGTCGTCGCGGCCTATATGGACGTCATCCGCAACAGCGCGGTCGTCGCGCTCAACCAGGCCAATGTGCGGGCGCTGGAGGTCAATCTGCAGGCGACCGGCGATCGGTTCGAGGTGGGCGACGTGACCCGCACCGACGTGGCGCAATCCGAATCCCGCCTGGCGCTGGCGCGGTCCGACCTGCAAAATGCGGAGGCCAATCTGATCACGGCCCGCGAAAATTACATCGCGCTGGTGGGCGAGGCGCCCGACAATCTGGAGCCGCCGCCGCCCCTGCCGGGCCTGCCCGCGACCCCGGAAAGCGCCGTGCAGGTGGCGCTCAAGGACAATCCCGACATTCTGGCCGCGCAGAAGCTGAGGGAAGCGCAGCAGTTCGACGTGCGCGCCGCCAAGGGCACGGTGCTGCCGACGGTATCCGCCTTCACCCAGGCGGGCTACACCAACTATCTGGACACGTTGACCAGCAGCGCCACCGGATCGCAGATCAACAAGCAGGCGTCGGCTGGCGTCCAGCTCAATATTCCCTTCTATCAGGGCGGCCGTCCGGCCGCGCAGGTGCGGCGCAACCAGGCGCTGGAATCCCAGGCTCTGGAGCGAGAGATCGAGGTCGAGCGCGGCGTGATCGCGCAGACGCGGTCCGCCTATGCAAGCTGGCAGGCGTCGCTGGAAAGCATCCAGTCGAACCAGAAGGCGGTGGAGGCGGCCAACCTGTCGCTCGAAGGCGTGCGGGCGGAAAATTCCGTCGGCAGCCGCACCATCCTGGACATTTTGAATGCCGAGCAGGAGGCGGTGAACGCCAAGGTTCAGCTCGTGACGGCGCGCCGCAACGCCTATGTCGCGGGTTTCAGCCTGCTGGCCGCCATGGGCCATGCGGAGGCGGACGACCTGAACCTGGAGGCGGGCACGCTCTACGACCCGATGGTCAATTACGACCGGGTGAAGGGCAAGTGGTTCGACTGGGATTTCGACTCCGCGCCCAAGGTGCAATCGACGCGGACCGTTGACTCGCCCGCGCAAAACGCCAATGTGGATCCCGGTTTGGCGCAGCCTTAACGCAATTTTAACCCCAAGGGCGTTCCTTTGGTGCTATAGCGTTAACGGGGACTGGAATAGGGGTTGACCATGGGCGACATGAGCAAGGAACCCTCGATGGAGGACATCCTGTCGTCCATCAAGCGGATCATCGCTGAAGAGGGCGAGGAGGCGGTGCAGACCCTGCCGCGCCGCGTGCGGGGCGAGGCGGCGCCCAAGGTCCGCGCCGTTCCCGTTGCGGAGGCGATGTCCGAGCCTGCCAGCGACGAAGTGCTGGAACTGACCGACGAGGTCGCTGTGGAGGAACCCATGCCCGCCCATCGAACGTCCCGCGCCCCCAAGACCGTTGCCGAGCAGGGGGATGCGTCCATCCTGTCCGTCGAGAGCGAAGTCGCGGCCCGGCATTCGCTGTCCGCTTTGTCCTCAATGCTGGTGACGCCCAAGGATGGCGAGGACAATACGCTGGACGGGCTGGTCCGCTCGATGCTGAAGCCGATGCTGAAGGAATGGCTGGACGCGCGGCTGCCGCAGATGGTCGAAGATATGGTCGCCAGGGAAATCGCCCGCATCACCGGGCGTTGAGCAGGGTGGAGAGGGCCGATTCGGCGGGCCGGGGAGGGCGGTTGCTCATCCTGTGCGCGATTCATGCTTTACGCACCCTGATCTGAGCATTCTTGTTCTTTTATTACGCGTGGGTGGTTGATCCTTGCGCGTTGGCGGGATTGCCGCCTACACCCTTGTCCATAGCCGTCGACGCCGCCCGCGAGAGAGCGGCGCGACTCGATCCAAGGGTGCTCATCCATGAAATATCTTCTGCAAGCGGGACTTGGCGCTCTGGCCCTGGCCCAATCGGCGTTGGCCGTCGCGCCCGCCGCTGCCCGGCCATTCACGCCCAGCGACATGGTCAGCCTGAACCGCGTGTCGGCCCCGGCGGTTTCGCCGGACGGGAAATGGCTGGCCTATCAGTTGCGCGTGACCGACCTCGCCGGGAACAGGGGCCGGACGGACCTGTATCTGCTGGACCTGGGCAAGGCGGGCGCAACGCCGCGCATGATTGCTTCGGCCCCCGACAAGAATGAAAGCGCGCCGGCCTTTTCGGCGGACGGGAAATCGCTCTATTATCTGTCCAACCGGAGCGGCGACGACCAGCTTTGGCGGGTCGCCGTAGCAGGTGGGAGCGCCGAGCAGGTGACGCGGGCGCCCGGCGGAATTTCCGGCTTTCTGCTCAGCGCCACGGGCGACCGGGTCGCCCTGTGGGCGGACCGGCCCGTGGGGGCGAAGACCCTTGACGACACAAAGCCTGCCGCGCTCCCAAGCGCTGGCACCGGCCGCGTCTACGACCAGCTATTCGCGCGCCATTGGGACACATGGTCCGACGGCCAGCGCTCGCAAATCTTCGTGATGCCGCTGTCGGGCGGCAAGGCGGTGTCGGTCATGGGCGCGCTGGTCGGGGACAGCCCGTCCAAGCCCTTCGGCGGAGCCGAGGAAATCGCCTGGAGCGCCGACGGCAGGACATTGTTCTTCGCGCTGCGCGAAGCGGGGCGGATCGAGCCACTGTCGACCAATCTCGACATCTTCGCGGTCCCGGCGGATGGCGGGGCGGCCCCGGTCAACCTGACCGACGCCAATGACGCGACCGACACCATGCCCGCCGTTTCCCCGGACGGGAAATGGCTGGCCTATGCGGCGATGAAGCGCCCCGGCTATGAAAGCGACCGGCTGGTGCTGATGCTGCGCGACATCGCGACCGGGGAGACGAAGGCGCTGACCGGGAATTGGGACCGCTCGGTGGCCTCCATCGCCTGGGAGGCGGACGGGAAGGGGATAATCGTCACCGCCGACGATGTGCTGGATCATCCGGTGTTCCGCGTGGATGCGGCGTCGGGCAAGGTGGCGCGGCTGACGCAGGCGGGCCATGCGGGCAGCGTCGTGCCGCTGCCCGGGGGCGGCTTCGTCTACGCGCTCGACAGCATCCAGTCGCCCGCCGATTTCTGGAAAATGCCCCCCAATTCCTCCAAAAAGGCGCTGGGCAAGCCGGCGCGCCTTACCGCCGTCAATGCGGAAAAGCTGGCCGGGATCGATGACGTCTCGGTCCAGCGCTACAGCTTCAAGGGCGCGAACGGCGACACCGTCTGGGGCCAGATCGTGAAGCCGAAGGGTGTAACAGGCAAGTTGCCGGTAGCCATGCTGGTCCATGGCGGGCCGCAGGGCAGCTTCAACGATAGCTGGTCCTATCGCTGGAATCCCAAGGCGTTCGCGGCCCATGGCTATGCGGCGGTGATCGTAGATTTCCACGGTTCGACGGGCTACGGCCAGGCCTTCACCGACAGCATCAACAAGGATTGGGGCGGCAAGCCGCTGGAGGATCTGAAACTGGGCCTGGCCGCCGCCGCCAAGGATGCGCAGGTCGATGCCGGCAATGGCTGCGCGCTGGGCGCCAGCTATGGCGGCTATATGATGAACTGGATCGCGGGCAACTGGCCCGACGGGTTCAAATGCCTGGTCCAGCATGACGGCGTGTTCGACGCCCGCGCCATGGCCTATGAAACGGAGGAGCTGTGGTTCGACGAATGGGAACATGGCGGACCCTATTATGAGAATCCGCAGGAGTTCGAGAAGTGGAACCCCGTCAACCATGTGACCCGATGGAAGACGCCGATGCTGGTGGTAACGGGGGAGAAGGATTTTCGCATCCCCTATACGCAAGGGCTGGCGGCGTTCACCGCGTTGCAGCGGCGCGGCGTGCCGTCGAGGCTGCTGGTGTTTCCGGACGAGAATCACTGGGTGCTGAAGCCGCGCAACTCGCTGCAATGGTATGACGAGGCGCTGGGCTGGCTGGACAAGTGGACGAAGAAATAAGGTTGCCGCATCTGAGCGGGTTTTTCGCCTCTCGGGCGGCGGAAAGTTGACGCCGCCGCCGCCTTGCGTAAAGGCCAGCCTATGACCGAACTGCCCAAGACCTTCGACCCCGCCGAAATCGAATCCCGCTGGTACGCCCATTGGGAGGAGAAGGGGCTGTTCCGCCCGGAACGGCCCTCTGCGGAACCCTTCACCATCGTCAACCCGCCGCCGAACGTGACGGGCAGCCTGCATATCGGCCATGCGCTGGACAATACGCTGCAGGACATCGTCATCCGTTACGAACGGTTGCGCGGCAAGGATGCGCTGTGGGTGGTGGGCACCGACCATGCGGGCATCGCGACGCAGATGGTGGTCGAGCGGCAGATGGAGGCGCGGCAGGACAAGCGCACCAACTACACCCGCGAGCAGTTCGTCGAGAAGGTGTGGGAGTGGAAGGCGGAGAGCGGCGGCGCGATCACGCGCCAGCTTCGCCGCCTGGGATGCTCCATGGACTGGGCCAATGAGCGCTTCACCATGGACGAGGGCTTTTCGAAGGCCGTCATCAAGGTGTTCGTGGAATTGCACCGGCGCGGCCTGCTCTATCGCGACAAGAGGCTGGTGAACTGGGATCCGCGCTTCCGCTCGGCCATTTCCGATCTGGAGGTGGAGACGCAGGAGGTGAAGGGCGGCTTCTGGCATTTCCGCTATCCGCTGGCCGACGGCGTTCGCCTGGCCGATGGCGCGGACCATATCGTCGTCGCGACCACGCGGCCGGAAACGATGCTGGCCGACATGGCGGTCGCGGTTCACCCTGAAGACTCGCGCTACAGGGATGTGATCGGCAAGGACATCCTCCAGCCGATCACGGGCCGCCGGATCAGGGTGGTGGCTGACGAGCATGCCGATCCGGAACTGGGGTCGGGCGCGGTCAAGATCACGCCGGGGCACGACTTCAACGATTTCGAAGTGGGCAGGCGGGCGGGCTTCAAGGCAGCCGACATGCTCAACATGTTCGACGCCGACGCCAATGTGATTCAGACCGCCGACGGGCTGATCCCGGAGCGGTTCCTGGGCCTGCACCGCTTCCGCAAGGACGGCGTGGACGGCGCGCGCGAGCTGGTGGTGGCGGAGATGAAGGCGCTTGGCCTGCTGGTTCCGCACGTCACCAAGAACAAGGAGGGCGAGGAGGTCGTCGCCGACGCCGAGCCGCGCACTATTCAGACGCCCTTTGGCGACCGTTCGGGCGTGGTGATCGAGCCGTGGCTGACCGACCAATGGTATGTCGATGCGGAGAAGCTGGCGATCGCGCCGATGCAGGCGGTGCGCGACGGGCGGATCGAGATCGTGCCCAAGACATGGGAAAAGACCTTCTTCAACTGGATGGAGAATATCCAGCCCTGGTGCGTGTCGCGCCAGCTTTGGTGGGGGCATCGGATTCCGGCGTGGTTTGGACCCCATACCAATAACGGGGCTATCGTTCCTTCGCTCGGCACCCACATCTTCGTCGCGGAAAACGAGGAGGAAATGCTCGCTCAAGCGCGGGAATGTTATGGCGACGGCGTCGAGATCGTCATTGCCGGTTCCAGGACCGAAGCGGCGGAAATCGGACATCATCCTGCGAAAGCTGTTCTCTATCGCGACCCCGATGTGCTGGATACCTGGTTCTCTTCCGCCCTCTGGCCATTCGGCACGCTGGGCTGGCCGGACGAGACGGAGACGCTCAAGCGCCATTATCCCAATGACCTGCTGATCTCCGGCTTCGACATCCTGTTCTTCTGGGATGCGCGCATGGCGATGCAGGGCATGGAGTTCATGGGTGACGTGCCCTGGCGCAAGCTCTATCTGCACGGCCTGGTGCGCGCCGCCGACGGGCAGAAAATGTCCAAGTCCAAGGGCAATGTCGTCGATCCGCTGGGCCTGATCGACAGGTTCGGCGCGGATGCGCTGCGTTTCTTCATGGCGGCGATGGAAAGCCAGGGCCGCGACGTGAAGATGGATGAGAAGCGCGTCGAGGGCTATCGCAACTTCGCGACGAAGCTGTGGAACGCGGCGCGTTTCCTGCAATCCAACGGCGTCGCGGCCTCTACCAGCCACGAAGCGCCCCATGCTGAAGCGCCGGTCAATCGCTGGATCGTCGCGGAGACGGTGGCGACCGTGCAGGCGATCGACATCGCCATGGCCGAACTGCGCTTCGACGCGGCGGCCAACGCCATCTACCACTTCGTCTGGGACCAGTTTTGCGACTGGTATATCGAGTTGACCAAAGGCTCGATGGATGAAGAAACGAGAGCGGTCGCGGGCTGGGCGTTCGACCAGATATTGGTGATGCTGCACCCCTTCATGCCGTTCATTACCGAAGAGTTATGGAATCTGACTGGGACGCGGGAAAGCGAACTGATCGTCGCGCGCTGGCCGCAGGCGCTTCATGCCGTGGACAGCGAGGCGCAGGCGGAGATCGATTGGCTGATCCGCCTGATCGGCGCGATGCGCACGGCCCGCACCGAACTCAACGTGCCGCCGGGCGCGAAGCTGGGCGTGGTCGTGCACGGCGCGTCGGATGAAACCCGCCGCCGCATCGACCGCCAGGGGGCCGCACTGGCGCGCCTGGGCAGAGTGGAAAGCCTGTCCTTCGGGGACAGCGTCACCGGCGGCGCGGCGCAGATCGTGGTCGACGAGGCGACCTTCATCCTGCCGCTGGAAGGCGTGATCGACATCGAAGCGGAGAAGGCGCGGCTCGCCAAGGCGCTTGCCGGCGCGGAGAAGGAACGGGATTCGCTGTCCGGGCGCCTTTCCAATCCGAGCTTCGTCGAAAAGGCCAAGCCGGAGGCCGTCGCCAAGGCGCGGGAGGATCATGCCGAAAAGGCGGCCGAGGCGGAAAGATTGAAGGCGGCGCTGGAACGACTCGCCTGATCCCAGGCGCGTCGGCCGGGGCGCGCCGAAAAAGAACCGGGGACGATGGGTGGTCGCCCCCGTTTCCATCCGAAAAGGGGGACGCATGGTTGCACGGGAATGGCGCGGCAGGGATCTGACGCAGGGGCCGATCGCATCGGCCCTGTTGCTGTTCGCCATCCCGACATTGGCGTCCAACATCCTCCAGTCGCTGAACGGATCGATCAACGCCATATGGGTGGGTCGTTTCCTGGGCGCTCAGGCGCTGGCGGCGACGGCCAATGCGAACATCACCATGTTCCTGATGTTCTCCGTCGTCTTCGGCTTCGGCATGGCGTCGACGGTGATGATCGCGCAGGCGGTGGGACGGGGGGACCTGGACGCGGCGCGTCGGGCGTTCGGATCGGCCGTCGGCTTCTGCACCCTGCTGGGGTTGGTCGTGGCGACCGGCGGCTGGATCGGCGCGCCCGCCTTGCTGCGGCTGTTGGCGACCCCGGCGGAGGCGTTCGACCTGGCGCTCGTCTATTTGCGGGTGATCTTCGTCGCCATGCCCGCCTCCCTGCTCAGCGTCATGATGATGATGGGCCTGCGCGGGACGGGCGATGCGCGGACGCCGCTGATCTTCATGTTCGTGAGCGTGGGCGTCGACCTCGTCCTGAACCCGGTGCTGATCCTGGGCCTGGGGCCGATCCCGGCGATGGGCATAGGCGGGTCGGCCGCGGCAACGGCGGCGGCGGGCGTCGTCAGCCTGATCGGCCTTGTCCTCTACACCTATGCGAAGGATCTGCCGTTGCGCCTGCGCGGGCGGGAACTGGCTTATCTCCGCCCCGCGCCGGACCAGATGCGCGTCCTGTTCGGCAAGGGGTTGCCCATGGGATTGCAGATGATCGTCATGTCCGCGTCAGGGCTGGTGATGATCGGCCTCGTCAACCGGGAGGGGTTTCTGGTCACCGCGGCCTATGGCGCGGCCCAGCAGATCTGGACCTATCTCCAGATGCCGGCCATGGCGATGGGCGCGGCGGTCAGCGCCATGGCGGCGCAGAATATCGGCGCGGGGCGATGGGACCGGATCGGCCGGATCACCGGATATGGCATGGGTTATCTGCTGCTGATCACCGGCACGATGGTGGCGGTGATCCTGCTGTTCCACGCGCCGCTGCTGGCGCTGTTCCTGGGACGGAACGAAGCCGCCATCGCCGCCGCTTGGCACATGCAGCTCCTGGCGAGCTGGAGCTTCGTGCTGTTCGGCGGCACGATGATCCTGTTCGGCGTGATGCGGGCCAATGGCGTGGTGGTGCGGCCGCTGCTGATCCTGGTCTTCACCCTCTTCGCGGTGCGGCTGGGCTTCTACCATCTGGGCTATCCGCATCTGGGGGCGGACGCATTGTGGCTGAGCTTCCCCGCAGGGTCGGCGTCGTCCTTCCTGCTGGCCGGCCTGGTTTATCTGCAGGGCGGGTGGCGCAAGGCGAAGCTCCTCGTCCCCGTGGACGAAGAGGAGTGCCGCGAAAGCATCAATGCGGAGAGCGAGCCAGCCGGAAGGATCGTCCCGGCGGGATAATCGCTTACCGGCCCTGGCTGCGCCAGCGCGTGATCGTGCGGTCGAGGATGTCCGCTTCGCCGCCGGACTGGCGCCAGAGTTCCGTGAAGCTCGGATCGCCCGAGGCTGGACGCCGCTCCTCCTCCAGATTGTCGAGCGCCACGCGGATCGGGACGGCGACGCCTTCGCCGCAGATGATCGCCTCCCGGTTGCGCAGGGCGGGGATGGAATCGAGGAAGCCGCGCGCGCCTTCGGGCATGGCGGCCTTCACGAAGGCCTGGTCGCGGTCGTTGTTGAGGCGCATCGAGATGATCGTGCCGCATTGCGACAGCACGCCTTCGGCCAGGTCCGACGGACGCTGGGTGATGAGGCCCAGCGACACGCCATATTTGCGGCCTTCCTTGGCGATCCGTTCCAGGATGCGGCGCACGGCCTGGCCGCCGCCGCTGGTGCTGCTGGGGATGTAGCGATGCGCTTCCTCGCAGACGAGCAGGATCGGGCGTTGCGGCTCGTCACGCGCCCACAGCGCATAGTCGAACACCAGCCGCGACAGCACCGACACCACCACGGATGTGATGTCGGACGGCATGGACGACACGTCGATGATCGAGATCGGCTTGCCGCCGGAGGGCAGGCGGAAGATCTTGGCGATGAATTCCTGCATCGAATCCGCGACCAGCATGCCGGAGAACATGAAGCTGTAGCGCGGATCGCTCTTGATCTCGTCGATCTTGGTCTTGAGCCGCATATAGGGCAGCGATCCGGTGCCCTTGTCCAGCTTCCCCATCTCGTTCTGGAGGATGTTGGTAAGGTCCGACAGCAGATAGGGGACGGGCGAATCGACGGTCAGCCGGCCGATGCTCTCCGCCAGCCGGTTCTTCGACCGCGCGGCCAGCAGGCATTTGGCGAGGATGTCGCAATCCACCGTCCGCTCGGAACCTTCGGAGGTGACGAACACCTCGCAATGCTCCTCGAAATTCATCAGCCAATAGGGGAGGGCCAGGTTGTTGACGTCATAGACCGCGCCATTGTGCTGGAAGGCGGCGCCATATTCGCCATGGGGATCGATCATCACGATATGCCCCTGCGGCGACAGGTCGCAGATGCGGTGCAGGATGAGGGCGGCGCTGGTCGACTTGCCGGTGCCGGTCGAACCCAGCAGCGCGAAATGCTTGCCCAGCATCGAATCCACATAGAGCGCGGCGCGGGTGTCGGACGTGGGATAGACGGTGCCGATCTGCACATGGGGGCGATCGTCGGCCGAATAGATCTGCTGCATGTCCGCGCTCGACACCGGATAGACCTCCGTCCCCGGCGTGGGATAACGGGTGACGCCCCGGCGGAAGCGGTAGATGCGTCCCGTCAGCTTCTCCTCATCGCCTTCGCCCAGAAAGTCGATGTCGACGATGATGTTGTTGCTGTCCTGCCGATCCATGGCCATGGCGCGGACGCTGGCGATCAGCCAGACATGGCCGACACGCATCTTCACCTGGCTGCCGACCTGCCCCGCCATGGCGAGCGAAGGATCGGGATCGCGCGACAGCGCGGCGATGCGCGTGGCGTCGATGATCAATTGCGAACTGGACCCGGCGATCTGGAAGACCATCCCCATGGCGTCGGCCGGAGGCTGGAAGGCATGCGCGCCTGCGAAATGGTCTGCACCGTGCATCTGGGTCATGAACCTGTTTTTCCCCTCGACCGGACGGGATTCCGGCACGTCGGATCGATTTAACCGGCGACTGGTAAAGAATCTGCTTATCCCTCGCCCATGTTGAAGGTGCGGCCAGGCCCGCGCCGCGATGGTCAGAGGAAATGCGTGTCAGGCTTGGCTTTTGAAACATCGGCCGGAAATCGGGAAAATCCTGTGTCCCGGGTGCTGACGACCGATGCGGCCCGGCGGTCCGACGCGATTTCCATCGCGCGGGTGATCTGCATATTGGGCGTGGTGTACGTCCATGCCTGGACGGGTCTGAACGGCCACGACCTGGAAAGCCTGAGGGGCACGGCGCAGGACAGCCTGCGCTGGGGCCTGATGGAGGTTTTCGGGCGCAGCGCCGTGCCCCTGCTGGGCCTGATTTCCGGCTGGCTGGTGGAGGGGTCGTCGCGGACCCATGACTGGCTGCGCCATGTCGGGCGGAAGGTGCGGACGATCCTGCTGCCGATGATCCTGTGGAATGCGCTGGCGATCCTGTTCGTGTCCGGCGCGGCCTGGGCGCTGGGCCTGTCGGCGCCGGTGCCATCGTCCACCGGCTGGATGTTCCAGGAATTGTTCATCGTCAGCCGCAATCCCGACATCAACGTGCAGATGCCGTTCCTGCGCGACCTGTTCCTGTGCATGCTGGCCGCGCCCCTGTTCGTCCGCCTGCCGGGCTGGGCGTTGGGCGCGGTGGCGGCGATGGCGGCGCTGTGCCAGATCATGGGATGGGGGCCGCCGGTGCTGATGCGCGCCTCCATCCTGTTCTTCTTCATCATGGGCATCGTGGCGCGGCGCGAGGGGCTGGCCGACCGGGTGGCGGCGCTGCCCTGGACGGCGGCGGCGGCGCCCTTTGCGCTGCTGATGAGCGCGCAGCTCTATATGTCCCTGCATCCGGGCGTGTTGCCGCCGGGCATCGGCGCGGCGACGCTGGACATGGCGGTGCGGGTCGCGGCGGCGCTGTTCTTCTGGCGCTTCGCCTGGTCGCTGGCGGCCAGCGCGGCGCGGGGCATGCTGCTGCGGATCGAACCCTTCGCCTTTTTCCTCTTCTGCTCCCACCTCATCCTGATCTGGCTGGGCGGGCCGGTGCTGGGGGTGGTGTTCGGCAAGCTGGGATCGCCCTTTTATCCCGCCTATCTGCTGGTGCAGCCGCTGCTGGTGCTGGTCGCCGTGATCCTGTTGGGATCACTGCTCAGCCGCGCCGCGCCGGGGCTGGCGAAGCTATTGAGCGGCGGCCGCCTGATGGCTGCCTGACGCCACTCGACCGGCCGCCGCCATGGCGATCTCCAGGCTGCGCTTGCGCGCCTCGAAATCATGGATCTGGCCGCCGATGATGACCTCATCCACCTGGGTGCGGCGGATGAAGGCGGCCAAGTCGCGCTCGAGATCGGCCTGGGTGCCGATGGTGGAAGCGCTCAGCACATCGGCCAGCATCGCCTGCGCCTGCGGCGGCAGGCTTTCATAATAGCCGGCGACGGGTGGTTGCAGCTTGCCCGGCCGGCCGGTGCGCAGGCGCACGAAGGCCTGCTGCATGGAGGTGGCGATCAGCCGCGCCTCCTCCGCCGTGTCGGCTGCGAAGACATTGTAGCCCGCCATCACATAGGGATGAGCAAGCTGCGCAGAGGGCTGGAAATCGCGGCGGTAGATGGCGACGGCCTCGTCCAGCGCGCCGGGCGCGAAGTGCGAGGCGAAGGCGTAGGGCAGGCCCAGCGCGGCGGCGAGTTGCGCGCCATAGAGGCTGGAACCCAGAACCCAGAGCGGCACGTCCTCGCCCGCGCCGGGGGTCGCCTGGAAGCCTAGGCGCTCGTCGCCGGCGAAATAGGCCTGCAATTCCATCACGTCGCGGGGAAAGTCGTCCGGGCCGCCGGTCAGCGTCCGCCGCATGGCCTGGGCCACGCGCTGGTCGGAACCGGGAGCGCGGCCAAGGCCGAGGTCGACGCGGCCGGGAAAGAGCGCCGCCAGCGTGCCGAACTGCTCCGCGATCAGCAGCGGCGCATGATTGGGCAGCATGATGCCGCCCGCGCCGATGCGGATGCGGTCGGTCGCCCGTCCGATATGCGCCAGCACCACGGCGGTCGCGGCCGACGCGATGCCCGGCATGCCATGATGCTCCGCCACCCAATAGCGGTGGAAGCCAAGGTTTTCGGCATGGGCGGCAAAGTCGGCGGCGCGGCCAAGCGCTTCGCCGACGGTGCCGCCTTCGTTGACGGGAACGAGGTCCAGGACGGAGAAACGGGTCATGGCCGAATATGGGGGGCGGACTCGTTCCATTTCAATGCCGGTTCGGGGCGGATGGAATGCGGAGGTCTTCGGGAAACTTTGCGCGCTCCTGCCTCAGCAGGCGCACGGCGCGCCTAACGCCCGCAAATAACGGCCCGAGCATTCAGCCGGCGGCGCGACCGAATCCCTGGGCCGGACTGTCGATGCGGCGGCCGAAACCCTGCGGCCGGCGCGCTACCAGCGGGTTGGCGTCGCGGTCGAGCAGAGCCATCGTCTCCGTGAAGCAGGGCCGCAGCGCGACCACATCCTCGATCAATTCGTCCGGGCCTTCCCGGCTTTCGACGCAGCGGCGGGCGACCATTTCGATCTTCTCGGCCATGGCGCTGAGCCGATAGGCGCCGAACTGGGCCGACTCGCCCTTCAGCTTATGGGCCGGCGCGACCAGCGCGGCGGCGTTGCGGGCGCGAAAGGCCTCCTCGATGGCGCCGATCGCCTTTTCGCCGTCTTCGCGGAAATAGCCCAGGATCCGGAGGAAGGCGGCGCCCAGCTCCGAACGGGATTTGGCAAAATCCGTCCAATTGACCAGTTCGGCCTCTTGATATGACACCCTGACACTCCCTGCTCTGCCGTGGGGAATATAGAAGAGGAGCGTAAATAGGGGGTTAAGTCGGGTGGGATCGTCAAAGCGACCGAGCGAGAGCGAAGAGATGCGGCGCCTTTGCCGTGAAGGCCCAACCCTGTTGCTTCGCCAGCGCCTCCAGTTCCTTGGCCGCGACGGGATCGTCCGCCTCGATCGTTACGGCGTCGGCGGATCGCATCGCCCGCGCCACGCGCAGCGCGGGCCAGGGGCATTTCATGCCCCTGGCGTCGATATGCGCCGCTTCACTTGGTGGCATAGGGGTTCTTGGCGCTGCGCAGCGTCAGCCGCACCGGCACCGCGCCGAATCCCAGTTCCTTGCGGATGCCGTTCACCAGATAGCGGCGGTAGCTTTCCGGCAGTTCGTCCAGCCGCGTGCCGAACAGCACGAAGGTCGGCGGGCGGGTCTTGTTCTGGGTGATGTAGCGCAGCTTGATCCGCTTGCCGCCGGGGGCGGGGGGCGGATTCGCCTCCAGCGCGCGTTCGAACCAGCGGTTGAGGATGCCGGTCGACACGCGCTGCGACCAGGCGGTGCGGGTTTCGAAGGCGACGCGGATCAGGTCGTCCAGCCCCTTGCCGGTGGCGGCGGAGACGGTCATGATCGGCACGCCGCGTATCTGCGCGAGGCCGTCGGACAGCGCCTGCTTGATGCCCTGATAGAGGGCCGAGCCGTTTTCCACCGTATCCCATTTGTTGAGCGCGACGACGAGGGCGCGGCCTTCCTCGATCACCTTGTCGGCGATGCGCAGATCCTGCGCCTCCAGCCCGCGGGTGGAATCGAGCAGCAGCACCACAACTTCGGCGAAGTTCACAGCGTTCAGGCCGTCCGAAACCGCCAGCTTTTCCAGCTTGTCCTGCACCTTGGCGCGCTTGCGCATGCCCGCCGTGTCGATCAGGCGGACGGGGCGTTCGTTGCCGTCCGGGTCGGTCCATTGCCAGTCGACGGCGATGCTGTCGCGGGTGATGCCTGCTTCGGGGCCGGTCAGCAGGCGGTTCTCGCCCAGCAGGCGGTTGATCAGGGTCGACTTGCCCGCATTGGGGCGGCCGACGATGGCGAGTTTCAGCGGCGCGGATTCGAAATCGGCCTCGTCCGGTTCGCCTTCCTCCTCTTCCTCCTCCTCGCGGTCGATATAGGGGAGCAGCGCCTGGAAGAGGTCGGCCAGGCCCTGGCCATGTTCGGCGGAAAAGGGGACGGGGTCGCCCAGGCCCAGACTGAACGCCTCCATGACGCCGTCGTCGCCCGCCTTGCCCTCCGCCTTGTTGGCCATCAGCACGACCGGGGCGTCGCCCTCGCGCAGCCAGCGGGCGATTTCCTCGTCCAGCGGGGTGATGCCGGCGCGGGCGTCGACGACGAACAGCGCGACATCGGCATTTTCCACCGCCGCCTGCGTCTGCATGCGCATGCGGCCGGGCAGGGTCTGCGGGTCTTCATCCTCATAACCCGCGGTGTCGATGATGGTGAAATCGACGCCCAGCAGGTTCGCCTGCCCCTCCCGCCGGTCGCGGGTCACGCCGGGCTGGTCGTCGACCAGCGCCAGCTTCTTGCCGACGAGCCGGTTGAAAAGGGTGGACTTGCCCACATTGGGGCGTCCGACGATGGCAACGGTGGGCAGCATGAGAGGCCCGTATCCTTTCTTGGGTCGCCTGTCAGCACATCAGGCGTAAAAACATGCGTGCTCCTGCGAAGGCAGGAGCCCAGTCCTGCCGTTGGAACTGGGCTCCCGCCTTCGCAGGAGCACGCTTCTTCTTCTGTCGGTCGCGTCAGCGAAACGCCGTCAGCTTGCCGTCGTCCGCCAATATATAGAGCGTGTTGTTCGCCACCACCGGCGACAGCGACATCGGCCGGTCGAGATCGATTTCCGCCTGAATCTTCCCCGTCGTCGGATCGACATAGTTGAGGTCGCCATGGGTCGACACCAGCACCAGCCGCCCGCCCGCCAGCACAGGCCCGGTCCAGCGGATCGCCTTGTCCTTCTTCTTTTCCTTTTCCCAGCGGCGAAGCTGGCTGATCCAGCGAATCCTGCCCGTGGCGCGGGCGACGCAGAGCAGCTTCGCGTCGCTCGTCACCGCAAACACCCATTCGCCCACGACCGCGGGGGTGGAGATGCCCGCGATGTTGATTTCCCAAAGCCGCTGGCCGCTCACCAGTTCATAGCTTGCCATGCGGCCGCCCTGGCCGATGGCGAAGACCCGGCCCCGGTCGATAACCGGATCGGCGTCGATGTCGGTCAGCGTCGCCACGGCGGTCGAGATGCTGGTGCGCGACAGGGCGTCGCCCCACAGCGTCCGGCCATTTTCATAGCGATAGGCGGTGAGTTCGCCCGAACTGTATCCCGCGATCACCGTGCCCTGCGCGGCGGCCGGGGCGGCCACGCCGAAGATGCCGGTCACTTGCAGCGTGCCGCTGTCGGTCCACTGCACTTCGCCGTCGCTCTGGTTGAGGGCGAAGATCTGGTTGTCCTGCCCCATCACATAGACATGGCCGTTGGCCAGCGTCGGCGCGCCGCGCAGCGGACCGCCGGGGCGCTTCTTCCACAGGATGGCGCCTGTGTTCGCGTCGATCGCCGCGACATCGCCGATGCCGGTGCTGGCATAGAGCTTTCCGTCGACGACGCTGACGCCGCCGCCGAACAGGGCGCGGCCGCTGCCCGCGGCGGGGAGCGGGGTCTGCCACAGCTTCGCGCCGCTGTTCGCGTCGAACGCGATCACCCGCGCATCGGCGTCGATCACATAGAGCTTGCCGCCCACCACCACCGGAGCGGAGGCGAGGCGCGCCTGCGGCGTGCTGCCCGCGATGGACACGGTCCATGCCCGCGCGGGCGAAGCGCCCAGCGCCAGATTGCCCATGGTCTTGGCGGGGCTGCCGCCCGGCTGCGACCATTGGTCGTTCACATAGGGTTCGGGCAGGGTCACGGGCACGTCGGCCAGCGTCGGGTCGACCTCCACCCCCTGTTCATTGCTGAGGATCGAGGTGCGCTTGCCGACCACCGGGGTCTTGGGGCCGCCCTTCTTGCCGCCGACGATGCCGCATCCCGCAAGCAGGGCGATCATCATGGCAACGGTCACGGCGCGACCGGCGCCCGAAAATTTCGTCATGCTGTGCATTCCCATGCGCCCAATCATTCCTGTCCCGCCGCGACCGGCGTTTCGACTGCATCCACACCCAATAAGCCCGCCATCTGTCGCGCGCGTGAACGGATCGACTGGGGCACGTCCTTGTCCTTCGCCATGGCGGCGAACAGCGGCCCGGCGAGGTCGGGCTTGCGCATCTTCATATAGGCGATGGCGACCAGTTCCCCGGCGCTGCCGAACCACGGCGCGCCCTCGACGGCAAGGGGCTTCAGCCGGTCGACCACCTGCTGCGGCTGGAGGGTTTCAAACTCCAGCGTGGTCTGGCGGATCAGCGCCAGGTCGCGATAGGGCCGGTCGAGCGAAGCGTCGTCGGCCATCGCCTTATAGGCGGCGATGGCGGCCTTGCTGTCGCCCTTGCGCGCCGCCGTGCCCGCCTTCACCAGCAGGGCGGAGGCGCGGAAGCCGGGCTGGCTGGCCTGGGTCAACTTGTCCAGTTCCTTGGCCTCGGGCGTGCCGCCGCCGACCGCCGTGGCGATCACCTTGTCCATTTCCTCCGACACGGCCTGCGACTGCGTCTTCGTGTAATGCTGCCAGTAGAGCCAGCCGGCGAAGGCCGCGAGGCCGATGATCACCGCCGCGACGATCCAGCGGCCGAAGCGCTGCCAGAAGGTCAGCAACTGGTCCTGCCGAACGGCCTCGTCCACCTCGCGCATGAAGGCTTCGCTGTTTTGCGGCGTCAGGGCCACTTGGGTCTCCAGAAATTCGTCAGAAAAGGCACGCGGAAGGCGCGATCTTTAGCGGCGCAGGCTTCCCGCGCAACTTACTTTTTGGGCCGATAGACCTGATCTTCGGTCGGAAAGTGCCGGTTCCGGACATCCGCCGCATATTGGGCGGCGGCGTTGCCGATGGTTTCCGCGATATTTTCGTAGCGTTTCACGAAACGGGGCACCCGTTCGAACATGCCCAGCATGTCCTCCGCCACCAAGACCTGCCCGTCGCAATGGGCCGATGCGCCAATGCCGATCACCGGCACGTCGACGCTGTCGGTGACGGTGACGGCGATCTCCTCCATCACCCCCTCCAGCACCATGCCGAAGGCGCCCGCCTGCGCCACGGCGCGGGCGTCTGAGACGATCTTGTCATGCTCCTCCCGGCTCTTGCCGCGCGCGCCATAGCCGCCCAGCGCGTTCACCGCCTGGGGGGTGAGGCCGATATGCGCCATCACGGGAATGCCGCGTTGGCTGAGGAAGGCGATGGTTTCGGCCATCGCCGCGCCGCCCTCCAGCTTCACGCCCGCGCAGCCGGTTTCGGCCATGACGCGGCTGGCGCTGGCGAAGGCCTGCTGCGGGGAGGCTTCGTAGCTGCCGAAGGGCATGTCGACCAGCACGACGCTGTGATAGCTGCCCCGCACAACGGCCGCGCCATGGGCGATCATCATGTCGAGCGTGACCGGCAGGGTGGAGGGAAGGCCGTAGATCACCTGCCCCAGCGAATCGCCCACCAGCAGCATGTCGCAATGCGGATCGAGAATCTGCGCCTGCCGCGCCGTATAGGCGGTCAGCATGACCAGCGGCTGTTCCGTCCTGCCCCCGGCCTTGCGCCGCTGGATGGCGGGCACGGTCAGGCGCTTCATCGGCGCGGGCGTGGGATTGGCGCGGCTGGTCGACGTGTCGAGCGTGAAGGTCGTGGACATGGCTGCGCTCTACCGTAGAGCGGCGGCGGGCGCAAATCGGGCGATATGTTGGAAGTGACGTGCTCCTGCGCAGGCAGGAGCACGTCATCCTGACATCGAACCCGAAAAATGCGGGGAGCGACAGGGCCGTGCCGCTCCCCGCAGGGGGTGAACCTCTTTCAAAAGGTCAGAAGGAGAATTTGATCGTTCCGCCCCAGGTCTGCGGGTCGCCAGGCTGGCCGGCGATCAGGCCGGTATTGCCCGGCGCGACCTGGAGATTTTCGATATAGTTCACGTCGAAGGCGTTGCGGACCCAGCCGAAGATGTCGAACCCTTCGCCCCGGAAACCGGCGCGGAAGTTGGTCAGCGCATAGCCCTTCACCTCCGTATAGATGGACGGCGAGGCGTTGGAGTTCCAATGCGACCGATAATTGCCGTCAACGCCCAGATAGACCTGGCCATCCTTGTCCAGCAGCGTGACCGGAATGTTATATTCCGCACCGTAGGAGAAGGCCCATTTCGACACGCCGGGCAGGCGGTCGCCGGAGATGTCGCATGCCCGCGGGCTGAGGGTGTTGGGAACACCCGCATTGGAATAATCGGCGGGCTGATTGGCCGGCTGCAACGTGCCCCCGGACAGTTCGGGCGGGCAGGGGGCATTGGTGAACTTCTTGTACTTGGCGTCGGTGTAAGCGCCGTTCGCATAGGCGGTGAAGCGATCGCTGACGACGACCTTGAAGTCCGCCTCTATGCCCTGCGACCGCACCTTTTCCGCATTGGCGAGGTATCCGCGCACCGTGCCGAACTGTCCGCCATTCACCGTCGCCTGGAAATTCTTGATCTCCGTGCGGAAGGCGGTGAGGTTGAAGGTGGCGCGGCGGTCCCAGAATTGGGTCTTGAGGCCGATTTCATAGTGGTTGACTGACTCAGGCTTCACCGTGCCCGCATCGAAATTCACCGTATTGTCGGCGTTGAGCGGCAAGCCGTTCTGGTTGATGCCCAGCGTCTTGAAGCTCTTGGCGTAGGTCGCATAGGCCAGGACGTCCTGCGCGATCTTGTAATTGACGTTGAAGTCGTAGGTGAAATTCCAGGCGCTGTCCGAAGGGGCGCTGATCTGCGGCTGGTAGACGCCGCACTGGGCCGCCAGCACCGACGGTAGGGGGTTGCCCGGCGTCGTGACGCACGAAATGGCCTGGCCTTGGCCGTTGGTGACAATCCGCTGATAGAAGCCCGACTTCTTGTCGTAGTTCAGGCGGGCGCCGGGCTGGATGGTGAGGGCGTCGGTCACCTTCCAGCTCAGCTGGCCGAACAGCGCCGCGCTGGTGCTCTTGAGCCATTGCGTGTTGCTGGCGGTCAGGCCCTGCAGGATGCTCGGATTCCCCGCATTCGCGCCGGTCAGGCTCCAGCGGCTGGCGTCCGCGCCCTGCTGTTCCGTTCCCTGGGTGTCGATGCGCTGCTTGAAGCCGAACAGGCCGACCACGAAGTCGATCTTCTGGCTTTCGTAATTATAGCGGAATTCCTGGCTATACTGGTCCTGCTGCGAAGGGTTCTGCGATTTGGACACGATCGAGAGGCCGGTGAAGTCGCGGTCATTTTCCGGCTTCCAGTCCCAGAAGCGCCAGGCGGTGACGGAGGTCAGCGTGCCGGGGCCGACATCCCATTTGATCCGCGCCGACACGCCGCCGATCTTGTTGCCCGCGTTCAGGCTGCTGTCCAGGTCCGTCAGCCGGTCATAGGGATTGCGGCTGGGCACCGCATAGTTGCGGCCGGGGAAGGCAGGGTTGGGATTGGCGTTGATCGCCTTGACCAACTCATCATATTGGCGCGTGATCGGCCGCTGGGTCGTGCCCACCCGCACGAACACGGTGCCGCAGCATTCCGGGTCCTGCTTGCTGTAGTCGCCCGACAAAGTGATGCTGAAATCGTCGTTGGGCTTGAACAGCAACTGGCCGCGAATGCCCAGATTGTCCTGCTCGTTGATCCAGCGCTGGCTCGTCACATTGTACAGCGTGCCCCGGCGGCTGGTCGCGGCCACCGCGATGCGGGCGGCGACGGTGTCCGACAGCGGGCCGGAAATGGCGGCCTTCGCCTGCTTGTAGTTGAGGTTGCCGACGGTCAGTTCGGCGCGCGCTTCGAAATCGAAGGTCGGCTGGTTGGTCGTGATGTTGATCGCGCCCGCCGTGGTGTTCTTGCCGTAGAGCGTGCCCTGCGGGCCGCGCAGCACTTCGACCTGGGCGACGTCCAGGAAGTCGAAGGTCGCGGCGGCGACGCGGCTGTTATAGACGTCGTCGACATAGATGCCGACGCCCTGTTCGAAGCCGTCGCTGGTCAGGCCGAAGGGAACGCCCAGGCCGCGGATGTTGACCGACGTGTTGCGCGGATTGGTGGTGTAGACCTGAAGCGTCGGCGCCAGTTGCTGGAGCTTCACGACGTTGAAATTGCCGGTCGCCTCTATGCTGTCGCCCCGGATGACGGAGATCGCCAGCGGCACTTCCTGCGCGGTTTCGGCGCGGCGGCGGGCGGTGACGATGATCACTTCGCCCCGGCCGGTGGCCTGCTCGGCGCTTTCGCTATTGTCGGCGGCGGGCTGAGGCGCGTCCTGCGCGGACGCATTGGACGCGATGATGGATGCGCTCGCCACGCCGGCGAGCCACAGAAAACGCGCAATCATGGTAATTCCCCTTCCGGATGTCCGGTGAATGTTGATCGCGGCCTCTGCGGTGGTCCGCTCAAAGCCGTTGGTCTGGGAATGGAAAATGTGGCCCACCCCTTGCCACCTGTTATTCGGCCCCTTGTTGCAGGCCTTGTTCAGCAACCCTGAATCTTCCTTGCGCCCCCGCTATTGTTTCAGGCGGTGAGCCGCGTCTTTTCCGTCACGTCGATCTGCACGACGCGCGCGTCGTGCACGGTCAGCGTGACGGACCCGAAACGAAGCGCCTCCAGCACGCTGCGCACCTTTTCGATGCTGGCGGCGATGTCGTGGCGCTGCCCGTCGCTGCGGCCGTTGCGGGCGAATTCAATGGATCGGTTTTCACTCATAAACACCTCTTAGCCGCTCTTTATCTCAACTATATTGATAGACAAAAAAGCAAATATAAGGGGCGCTCAAGTTTCTCTTGTCGCGCCCCGGAAGCATCGTGCGGAAAGCCTGTCGAAGGGCCGGTTTTCCGCGGAAACGATGCGATAACTTCAGCCGTTGACCTGCAGCGCCGCCCATCGCCGCTCCTGATGCGCCAGCGGGATGGCGGGGCGTAACTGGCGCATTGCAGAGGCCTGCTCATGCGCATTGTCGATCAGTTTTTCCAGCAGCGCCTGGCCGAAGCGCCATTCGCCCAGGCCCGATTCCGCGTTGATGTGGCCGCAATAGCCGGCGTCGACGAAGCTGCTGCCCCAATTCTTGCCGATGCTGTGGGCGCGTTCGAAGAAGATATAGGGATCGTTGCGGCTCGCAACGACGATCGAGGGAAAGGGCAGTTGGGCGCGGGGCGTGGGGCCGAAGCCGCCGATCGTCTCGGGCGTTTCCATCCGGTCGCAATCGGGCGGCGCCACCAGCAGCGCGCCCGTCACCGGCCAGCCATAGGCCTGGCTCTGCAAAGCGCCCCACCATGCGACGGCCAGGCAGCCCAGGCTGTGCGCGGCCAGCACGATCGGCCCGTCCGCCGCCCGGATCGCCGCGTCCAGCCGCGTGACCCAGCTGTTGCGGTTGGGGCTGGCCCAGCTTCCCAGATCGACCCGCTCGCAATCGCCGCGCGTTTCTTCCCACAGCGTCTGCCAATGGCCCGGCCCGCTATTGTTGAGACCGGGGATGGTCAGCACGACCGGCTGGCGCGCATCTCCCGAATGTCCGAATCGCTCCATGGTCAAATCCTCGTCCTATTGTCGAGGGAGAGTTAATTCTATTCATATGGTAGACAATAGGCAAGCGACAAAATGTGTCGAAATCTGGGCAACCCGATTCATCTGGGGTTCATATAACCGAAAGGGTCGCGGAGGCGCCGCCTTTACGCAGCCCGGGACCGCCGGAAGGCTCCTCACCAAGGGTAGATCAGCCCATAATAGTGGAAGACGCTGCGGCCATAGGCGTCGTCATAATCGGGGCGCTCGTCCGGCAGGTGGCGGGGCGCCTGGTCCAATATGTCCTTGGCCAGGTCCACCACATAGCCGCCCTTTTCCGTGTCGTAGTTCAGCATCGACCAGGGCAGCGGATAATGATCGCTGCCCATGCCCAGGAAACCGCCGAAGGACAGCACGGCATAGCGGACCTGCCCGCTGCGCTTGTCGACCATGAAGTTCGAGATGTGGCCCAGCCGCTCCCCCTGGCGGTTGTAGACGGTGGTGCCCTCGACCCGGTCGGATGCGATCAGGTCGCCATGATTTTCCCTCGCCATGTCAGACATCGTCACTCTCCTGCGAAGAAATCGCGTTATGATGATGAACCATGGGGAACCGGCCGGGTTCCCACGGCAGGCGAACAGGAGGACGATCATGAAGATCAATCGCAGCGGATCGGCGGTATGGAGCGGCGGCCTGAAGGACGGCAAGGGCGCGATCTCCACCCAGAGCGGCGCGCTGGACGCGCATCCCTATGGTTTTGCGACGCGCTTCGAAGGGGTGCCGGGCAGCAATCCCGAAGAACTGATCGCGGCCGCCCATGCATCCTGCTTCACCATGGCGCTGTCCCTGATTCTTGGCGAAGCGGGGCTGACGGCGGAGAAGATGGAGACGAACGCCGTCGTGACGCTGGAACAGCAGGAGGGCGGCTTTGCCATCACGGCGAGCAGGCTGAGCCTGAAGGCGACCATCCCCGGCGCGGACGACGCCCATTTCCAGGAACTGGCGGCCAAGGCGAAGGCCAATTGCCCGGTGTCGAAGCTGCTGAACGCGGAGATCAGCCTGGACGCGGAACTGCTAGGCTGAAGGCGCGGGCGGGGCGCGGACATGTTCGCGCCAGGCGATGTACAGGCCGCTCCCGACGATCAGCGCCGCGCCGATCCAGGTCGTCGCCATCGGCCAATTGCCCCAGATCGCCCAGCCGAGCAGCGTCGTCCAGACGATGGAGCTGTAGTCCATCGGCAGCACCACGGAAACGGGCGCCCGGCGCAGGGCGGCGGTCATGCAGATTTGCGCGATGCCGCCCGACAGGCCGATCAGCAGCAGCAGGCCCCATGTCGCGGCGTCATGGGCCTGCCCGTGGAACAGCATCGCCGCGCCCAGCGGCGGCAGGGAGAGGAGGGTGAACCAGAAGACGATCACCCCGGCGCTTTCCGTGCGGCCCAGTTCGCGCAGGACCAGGCTGACGCAGGCGGTGACGAAGGCGGCGGACAGCGCGACCGCGACGCCGATGGCGGGGAAATGCCCCGCATCCGGCCGGACCATCACGATCACGCCCAGAAAGCCGATGAGCACCGCGCTCCACCTGTGGATGCCGGTCGCCTCCCGCAGGATGAGCGCGGACAACAGGGTGCCGAAGATAGGCATGGTGAAACCGATGGTCACCGCCTCCGCCGGCAGCAGCAGGATGTAGGACAGGAAATTGAGCAGCATGCCGGTCATGCCGATGACCATGCGGGTGGCGTGAACGCCGATGCGCCGGGTGCGGATCGATCCCGCGCCGGTCGTGGTCGCGATCCAGGCGAACACCACCGGCAGCGCCAGCGCCTGGCGGTAGAACAGCGATTCGACCACATGGACCCCGCGCGCATCGGCCAGCCGGACCGTCACGAACATGACCGACAGGCAGATCACCGCGACCAGCCGCAGGCCGATGGCGGCGAGCGGACGATGCGGGCTGTTGGATGGGGATGGAGGCGGCATGCAACCGCCTTAGCCCCGCTGCGCGATGACGCAACCGTCCAAGCCGAGATGGGCGGGTCCGGGATGTGGGGATTGGCCAATCCAAGACATTCCCCTCCCGCAGGCGGGAGGGGTTAGGGGTGGGCGCGACCCCGGACTTGATCCGGGGGAGCTTCCGGCTTCGAGTCTGTTTGGAAATGCGCCTTTCGGCGCACCGCGGCACCAGCCCTCTCCCCCACCCGGCCACCCAACGGCACTATCATATGGGTGGCCGGGTGGGGGAGAGGGCTGGTGCCGCCTCGAAATGCGATCTTCCGCGCATTTCCAAACAGACTCTTAGCCGTTGCAAAACAACGCTGATGTCGCGCCGGTCCACCCCCTAGCCCCCTCCCGCCTGCGGGAGGGGGAATGACGGCTCCCCACCCAAAATCGGTTGTCCAAGCCGCCGGCCATGAAATACCGAACGGAAAATGCCTATTTGATCGCCGGAGATCGATGAAAGGACGCAATTCCGCCATGCTTCCGGATGCGTCATTAATGTCACTGTCAACAAATAATTAATGGCATTTTTATGGCAAAATGTTAATGTTGGAACTGCGGGGTCCAGTCGATTCTGCGAGGTCCATCATGTCCAGGTTGAGGATGGCGGCCGGTGCCGCCAGTTGCTTTGTCGCGCTCTTTTTCGGCGGTGCCGCGTCTGCGGGGGAGGCACGGTGTTGGCAAGGCTATGAAGTCGAAGCGGCGCGAGTCAGGGATTTACAGATCATGTTGATGCTGGGATCGCTGAAATGCCGGTCGACCAATAGCGAGATCACGGCAAAATACGATAAATTCTACGAGAAGATGGGAAATGCCGATAAATATAATAATGCATTGAAACTGCGCTTCATGCGCGAAAACGGCATAGCTGACGGACAGCGTGCCTATGATGATTTCATAACCAGACTGGCCAATAGTCATAGCGATGGCGTCCAGACGGCGGGTTTCTGCCAGATGGCCGACACGCTGTTGAGCCTGGCGACCGACGCCGGTGCGAATGAACTGCCGATGCTGGCCCGGAATTTCTCGGAAAAACCGGCCGGGGTCGGAGATGTGTGTGAAGTGACGGCCGCTGCGGCTCCGGTTCCGGCAAGCGATCCGGTGACGCCGGCGACAACGGCGGTGGCAGTGGCGGAGACGGCAGCGCCCGTCACGCCGCAATCCGTCCCGCCGCAATCCGCTGCGGCGGCGCTGGAGGCGGCCGCGGTCGCGCTTCAGTCGGCGGCGGCGAGCCTCAAGACCCAGCCCGGTGCGGCCGGCGCGGCGACGAAGGACGCCGCGGCGGATGCGCAACCGACGCTGGTGGCGGTGGCGAAGCCCGTAAGCTGAGAGTGGGAGAGGTGCCGCGCCTTTGGGGGAGCGCGGCATGGGGGCAATATTCAGCCCCGGAACGCTTTTTTAGTCCCCGCCGCGTTCCCTTCGCTTCCGCTCCGGCTTGCCGGTCGACCCGTCGTCATGCTGAAACACGTTCAGCATGACGGGCGGCGGTGAGTGCTCAGCGCTTTTCATATTTCCAGTTGCGACCCTTTCCTTCCGCGATCCATTCGACCGCCTGGGCGATGCGCTTGTCGCGCGTGGCGTCGGTCTTCGCCTCATTGATCCATTCGCAATAATCGCGGATCTTGCCGGGCGGGAAGCCTGCCCAGATCGCCGCGGCGGCGGGATCGGCCTCTATCGCGGCGGCGAAGGCGGGATGCAGCGGGAGCGGCGCGCGCGCGCGCCTGCTCCCGGCGCGGGTTTTGTCGCCCGCGTCGATCAGCGCCATGGCCTTGGCCAGCAAGGCCGTCAGTTCCGCGTCGGCGGGCAGGTCGTCCAGACTGGCGATCCGGCCGAACTGGCCCATGGCTTCATCGCTGGCGTCGGCCCGCGCCATCTTGTCATGCCAGAAGCCGAAGGCGACATGCCGCCGGAAGCCCGCCATGTTGCAGAGATTCTGCCCCCGATAGGTGAAGAAGGGCATGCTCCATTTCATAGTCTCCCCGACCTCCGGCCCAATCTCCGGCCCAGTTTCCGGCGAGGCGGCGTGGATCAGGGCGCGCAGATGGGCGAGGATGGGGCGGGCGAAATCGGCCTGTCTGGCAATATAGGCGTCGATGCGGGGATCGGCCGCCATCGCCTTTTACCCCTGCCGATGCCGGGCGGTCAGCAGATAGTCGATCGCCTGATTGGGTGAGAGGATGAAGCCCCTGCCGGGCGTGAAGCTGATGCCTGCGCTGTCGATGACTTCCAGGCCCGCATCTTCCAGCAGCTTCGTCAACTCCTCCGGATTGATGAATTTATGCCAGTCATGCGTGCCCTTGGGGATGCCGCCGATGCTTTCGCCGATGGTGATCATGGCCAGCCGGGACAGCGGCGTGCGGTTGGGCGTGGAGAGGATCAGCAGGCCGCCGGGCGCCAGCTTCTCCGCCAGCGCGGCGACGAAGGCGGCCGGGTCCGCCACATGCTCTATCACCTCCATCGAGGTGACGAGGTCGAAGCCGCTTTCCTCCAACTGCTCCACCGGGGTGGCGCGGTAGTCGATAGCAAGGCCTTGTCCGGCCGCATGGCTGCGCGCCACGGCGATATTCTCCTCCGCCGCGTCCAGCGCCGTCAGCGCCGCGCCCATGCGGGCCAGGGGTTCGGAGAGCAGTCCCGCGCCGCAGCCGACATCCAGCGCCCGCCTGCCCGCGAGCGGACGGAAGCTCCGGTCATGTCCCGGCCAGTGCCGGTCGATAGCGTCGCGGATATAGCGCAGCCGCACGGGGTTCAGCTTATGCAGCATGGCGCTGCTGCCCTTGGGATCCCACCAGTCGGCGGCCATGCCGCCGAAATGCGCGGCCTCGCGGGGGTCTATGGTGCTGGAAGCTGTGTTCGCCATGATCGTCCTGCTACCAGCGTCGGCGGGCTGGCGCTACGGCCCTTTTGCGCCGCCGCCCGGTTGCGGGTAATCGCGGCCCTCATCCTCCTTGTCGAGGCGGCGGTAGAGGTCGCGCGTTGCCTCCTCCGTATGGCGCAGATCATCCGGATTCCGGTGCCTGCGGTTGCTGAGCGTCACGAAAATCAGCACGACCGCCAGCAGGATAGGCCCGCCAACCACCACCATCAGCCACAGGCTGCTTTCCATCGCGTCCTCCATCCTTGCCCTTCCATGGCAATGATCGGGGGCAGGGGCGGTTCCCATATTTCCACTTTGCTTGCCATATTCGCCGCTGCTGCTAATAGGAGCGCCGTTTTCGCGCCCCCATGGGGCATTTCATTTCTTTTCAGCAGGCAGGCTCGACAGGCAAATGGCGCGCATCGTGATGAAATTCGGCGGCACCTCCATGGCGGGGATGGAGCGAATTCGCAACGTGGCCGCGCGCGTCAAGCATGTGGTCGAACAGGGCCATGAAGTCGCCGTCGTCGTGTCCGCCATGGCGGGTGAGACGGACCGGCTGGTGGGTTTCTGCAAGGAAGCCTCGCCGCTCTACGATCCGGCGGAATATGACGTCGTCGTCGCCAGCGGCGAGCAGGTGACGAGCGGCCTGCTGGCCATGACGCTGAAGGCGATGGGCGTCGATGCGCGAAGCTGGCTGGGCTGGCAATTGCCGATCCGCACCAACGAAGCCCATGCCAAGGCGCGCATCGGGGAGATCGACACGGTCGACCTGCTGGCGTCGATGGGGTCGGGCACCGTGGCGGTGATCCCCGGTTTCCAGGGCATGATGGAGGATGGCCGCGTGTCCACATTGGGCCGGGGCGGGTCCGACACGTCGGCGGTGGCCGTGGCGGCGGCGGTGAAGGCGGACCGCTGCGACATCTATACCGACGTCGACGGCGTCTACACCACCGACCCCCGCATCGTGGCGCGGGCGCGCAAGCTGGACCTCGTCACCTATGAGGAGATGCTGGAACTCGCCTCGGTCGGGGCGAAGGTGCTCCAGACCCGCTCGGTCGGCCTCGCCATGAAGGAAGGCGTGGTCGTGCAGGTGCTTTCCTCCTTCGACGATCCCACGCAGGACGACCTCCCCGGCACGCTGATCGTCAGCGAGGAGGAACTGGAAGCCAAGCTCAAGGAAGACAAGATGGAACGTCAGCTCATCACCGGCATCGCCCATGACAAGAATGAGGCGAAGATCACCCTGACCCGCGTGCCGGACCGTCCGGGCGCGGTGGCGCACATCTTCGGCCCGCTGGCCGATGCCGCGATCAACGTCGACATGATCATCCAGAATGTCGGCCGCGACAAGGGCGAGACCGACGTGACCTTCACCGTGCCGGGCGCGGACCTGGCGCGCGCGCTGGACGTGCTGGAGGGGCAGAAGGACGTGATCGGCTTCAACCGGATCATCCCGGACACGAAGGTGGCGAAGGTGTCGGTCGTGGGCGTCGGCATGAAGAGCCATGCGGGCGTGGCGTCGGCCATGTTCCAGGCGCTGGCGGATCGCGGGATCAACATCCTCGCCATCTCCACCAGCGAGATCAAGGTGTCGGTGCTGATCGACGAGGATGAAACCGAACTGGCGGTGCGCGTCCTGCATACCGCCTATGGCCTGGACGCGCCGGTCGCGTAAGCGAACCTCTTTACTAAGGTCGTCATTCCCGCGAAGGCGGGAATCCATCTCCAACCCCATCCCCGGTCGCAACGTCGGGAGATGGATCCCCGCCTCCGCGGGGATGACGGGAAAGAACGAATGAGCAAGTCGAAACTGCAATCCCTGATGGCCCGCGGCACCGATTTTCTGGGCTGCGACGTCGCGATCCTGTGCGGGGCGATGAGCTGGGTGTCGGAGCGGCATCTGGTCGCGGCGATCTCCAACGCGGGCGGCTTCGGCGTGATCGCCTGCGGGGCGATGACGCCCGACCTGCT
Source organism: Sphingobium sp. TA15 (assembly GCF_037101235.1). NCBI lineage: Bacteria > Pseudomonadati > Pseudomonadota > Alphaproteobacteria > Sphingomonadales > Sphingobiaceae > Sphingobium > Sphingobium sp. TA15. The sequence goes on along the minus strand of NZ_AP025355.1, from coordinate 1,787,146 downwards.
GGACAAGGAGATCGCGGCGACCAAGGCGCTGACGAGCAAGCCTTTCGGCGTCAACCTCATCACCATGCATCCGCAGCTTTTCGACCTGATCGACGTCTGCGCGAAACATGAGGTCGGCCATGTGGTGCTGGCGGGCGGGTTGCCGCCCAAGGGCAGCATAGAGGCGATCAAGGAGAAGGGCGCGAAGCTGATCTGCTTCGCTCCGGCGCTGGCGCTGGCGAAGAAGCTGGCCCGTTCCGGCGTCGACGCGCTGGTGATCGAGGGGATGGAGGCGGGCGGCCATATCGGTCCCGTGTCGACCAGCGTATTGGCGCAGGAAATCCTGCCCGAAATGGCGTCGCAGTTGCCGGTGTTCGTCGCGGGCGGCATCGGGCGCGGGGAGCTGATCGCGGGCTATCTGGAGATGGGCGCGGCGGGCGTGCAGCTTGGCACCCGCTTCGCCTGCGCGACCGAGAGCATCGCCCATCCCAATTTCAAGAAGGCCTTCTTCCGCGCCTCCGCCCGCGACGCCATCGCCAGCGTGCAGATCGACCCGCGCCTGCCGGTCATTCCCGTGCGTGCGCTGAAAAATGCGGGGACGGAGGCCTTCACCGCCAAGCAGCGCGAGGTCGCCAACCTGCTGGACAGCGGCGCGGTCGACATGGGCGAGGCGCAGTTGCAGATCGAACATTATTGGGCGGGCGCGCTGCGCCGCGCCGTGATCGACGGCGATGTCGAGGGCGGATCGCTGATGGCCGGGCAGTCGGTCGGCATGGTGTCGAAGGAGGAGCCGGTGGCCGACATCATCGCCCAGTTGATGGACGAAGCCGCCGTGGCGCTGGAGCGGCGCGCCTGAAAACAGGACAGGGTGAATCCGGGACCGGATGAGCCGAACCCCGGCGCGCTCGTCAGGAACGCATGGCTTTGCCATGAGTTTGTTCTGTCCTGACAATGATCAAAGGATTTCGGGGTGCCGTTGCGACCCGTCGTTCGCCGTTTTTTCGAGCTTGCATCCGTAACCGCGCTCGCGCTGGTCGCGGGCTGTTCCACGCCGGAAAAGGCGCCGCCCACGCCGCCGCCGCCGGTGGTGCCGACCATCAAGCCGCTGCCGCCCATGGGCGCGGTGGAGGATATGAGCATTCCGGAGGTCGCGACGGACGGCAGCTATCTGACTCCCAATCGCGGCGTCACGGCCAATACCGCGCTCTGGCATGTGCGCATGGCGCTGAACGTGGCGGCCCTGTCCTGCCATGGCGTCAACGAACCGGCGCGCATCCAGTATAACCGGATATTGCATGTGCATCAGGCGGCGCTGCGGGAGGCCAATGCCGCGGTCGACCGCAATTATCTGGCCGCCTATGGAACGGGCGGGCTGAAGGCGCGGGAGTTGCTGAACACCGTCGTCTATAATTTCTTCGCCCTGCCGCCCGTGACGAAAAGCTTTTGCCCGGTGGCGATCGATGTCGGCGCGAAGATATTGGCCATGCCGTCCGACCAGTTGCTGGCCTATTCGCCCGAAGCGCTGACCGCGCTGGAAAAGCCGTTCCAGGATTTTTACGCGGCCTATGCCGACTATCTGCGGCGGCTGGCGGAATGGCAGTCGCGCTTCGGCGGGACGGTGACGGTGGTGGCGTCGCCTACTCCCCTGCCGCCGCCGCCGATGGCCCCCAGGGAAGTCGCGTCGGGTTTCACGCCCGTCAGGGTGCCGGGCGCGCCGGTGCTGGTCGAGGTGCCGACCTTCCCGCTGACGCCGATGCGCGAGACGTTCGTGCCGGTGCAATAGAGCATCATATATTTGGGACCGCTTGTTATCCGCTCACCCTGTTCGAACGGCTGTACTTTTCTTCAAGAAAGGAATGGGCTTCGACAGGCTCAGCCCGAACGGGGAGGGGTGATCCCGATTATACGCCCGATGCGATAGCCCGCCATTGGAAATCGCTCAATCGCGCGCGTCGAAGCGGCGGCGGGCATCTTCCACCGCTTCCAGATGGCGTTCCGCCCAGACCCAGACGCCGCAAAAGGCGGCGCTCAAACTGTTGCCGAGGGGCGTCAGCGCATAGTCGACGCGGGGCGGGACCACCGGATGGACGGTGCGGGTGAGCAGGCCGTCGCGCTCCATCTGGCGCAGCGTCTGGGTCAGCATCTTCTGGCTGATTCCCTCCACCTGCTCCGCGATGCGGGTGAAGCGCAGCGTGCCCTTCTCCTCCAGCAGTTCCAACACCAGCAACGTCCATTTGTCGGCGATGCGGCCGATCAGCTCGTTCACCAGCCGCTCGATTCGCGGGTCCAGCGGCGCTTCGGGATTAGCCTCGATAAAGGCCTCCGCTTCAGAAATTTCATCGGGAGCGAAGCGCTTGGCCAGCGGATTTTCCATTTCTTACTTTCCGGTACCTATGGAACTTTACGGTGCCTTCTTTCCAAAAGAGAGTAAAGGCATAAATTGCCGCTCACATCATCGCTTCAAAGGAGAAAACCCATGGACAAGAGCGGCAACACCATCCTCATCACCGGCGGCGGATCGGGCATCGGCGCGGCGCTGGCGCATGAATTCCATGCGGCCGGCAATCGGGTGATCATCGCCGGACGGCGGCAGGCGGCGTTGGACGCCGTGGTAGCGGAGCATCCCGGCATGGCGGCGATGACCGTCGACATGGGGGATGCGGCGGCCATCGCGGCCTTCGCCGACAGACTCGTCGCGGATTTTCCGGCGCTCAACGTCGTGGTCCACAATGCCGGGATCATGGTGGTGGAGGAGCAAATCGACCTGGCCATAGCGGAGGCGACCGTCGCGACCAATTTGCTGGGGCCGATCCGGCTGACCCATGCCCTGTTGCCGCACCTGCTGGCGCAGCCCGCCGCGACATTGATGACGGTGACGTCGGGTCTGGCCTTCGTCCCGCTGGCGGCGACGCCGACCTACAGCGCGACCAAGGCGGCGCTGCATAGCTGGTCGCAGTCGATGCGGCATCAGCTCAAGGATACGGGGATCGAGGTGATCGAACTGGCGCCGCCGGGCGTGCAGACCGACCTGATGCCCGGCCATGCGGAAAATCCGCAGATGATGCCGCTGGACGACTATATAGCGGAGGTCATGGGGCTGCTGCGCCAGCAACCCGCGCTGGAGGAAATCTGCGTCGAGCGGGTGAAGTTCCTGCGCGAAGCGGAACGGCGCGGCGAATTCGACCAGGTGTTCGGGGCGCTGAACGCCGCGCATTGAACGGGACGTCGGGCTCCGCTTGCAGAGGCGGAGCCGGCCCCCTATCCTGCACCGGCCAGGGGGCATGAGGAGAGACGTCATGAGCTATATGGACGGTTTCGTGATCCCGGTGCCCAAGGGCAATAAGGAACGGTATCGGGAAGTCGCGGCCTATGCCGCGCCGATCTTCATCGAACATGGCGCGCTGCGGATCGTCGAATGCTGGGCGAACGACATCAAGCCGGGCAAGGTCAACGACTTCCGCACCGCCGTTATCGCGGAGGAGGATGAGGATGTCGTCTTCTCCTGGATCGAATGGCCCGACAAGGAAACACGGGACGCGGGCGCGGAGAAGGTCATGAACGACCCCCGGATGCAGCCGCAGGAGGGGGAGGACATGCCCTTCATCGGCGCGCGGCTGATCTATGGCGGGTTCGAGGTGCTGCTCGACGCCAGGGCGTGAGGGAGAGGGGCGATGACCGACCTGAACGGCAAATTCTTCTGGTATGAACTGATGACCGGCGATCCGGCGGCGGCCATGGCCTTTTACGGCGATGTCGTCGGCTGGACCTTCCAGCCCTTTGGCGCCGATCACGGCTATCATGTGGTTTCCGGCAGCGCCGGGCCGACGGGCGGGATCATGGCGATCCCGGCCGACGCCGCCGCCCATGGCATGAGGCCCTGGTGGGGCGGCTATGTCGGGTCCGCCGACGTGGACGCCGATGCGAAGCGGCTGGCCGAAGCGGGCGGCAGCGTGCAGCGGGCGCCGGAGGACATAGCGGGCGTCGGGCGCTTCGCGGTGATGGCCGGTCCGGGCGGGGCGCCGTTCATGCTGCTCAAGGGCTCCAGTCCGGAGGGTATGGACCCGCCGCCGCCGATGGCGAGCGGGCATGTCGGCTGGCATGAACTCTATAGCGGCGATTTCGACGCCGACCTGGCCTTCTACACGTCCATGTTCGGCTGGGCGAAGGGCGAGGCGATGGATATGGGCGAGATGGGCATCTACCAGCTGTTCTCGCAGGATGGATCGACAAGCTTCGACGGCATGAGCGGCGGCATGATGGCGCTGCCGAAGGAAATGCCCGCGCCGCTGTGGCTGTTCTACTTCGTCGTGCCGGACATCGACGCCGCGACGGAGAAGGTGAAGGCGGGCGGCGGAACGGTGCTGAACGGGCCGATGGAGGTGCCGGGCGGGGCCTGGATCATCCAGGCGACCGACCCGCAGGGCGCGATGTTCGCGCTGGTGGGCATGCGCGCCGCCGGGGAGTGACGGCCGAAGGATAAGGAGAGGAACCATGTCCAGAATTTCACCCTGCCTGTGGTATAATGGGCAGGCGGAGGAAGCGGCGCGTTTCTATGTGTCGATCTTCGGCGGGTCGGTGGATTTCATCAACCGCTTTCCGCAGGATCAGCCGACGCCTGCTCCGTTCAAGGGCGGCGACGTGCTGATGGTCGAATTCACCCTGTTCGGCGAGAGCTATCAGGCGCTGAACGGCGGGCCGAAATTCGGCTTTACCGAAGCGGTGTCGCTGTCGGTCGCGTGCAGGGACCAGGGGGAGATCGACCGCTATTTCGACGCCCTGACCGCCGATGGCGGATCGCCGGGGCCGTGCGGCTGGCTGAAGGACAAATATGGCCTGTCCTGGCAGTTGGTGACGCAGGAGATCATGGACCTCTACAAGACGGGCGACGGGCCGGGCATCCAGCGGATGATGACGGAGATGATGACCATGCAGAAGCTGGACACCGCCCGGATGAAGGCGGCCTTCGAAGGGGCCGCGTCATGAGCGCCGCCATATTCGAACTGTCGGTGACATGCCATGTCGCCGCGCCGCGCGAGATCGCGTGGAAGGTGTGGACGGACCTGAAGGATCAATGGTTCTGCCCAAAGCCCTGGCGCGCCGAGGTGATCGAGGAGGATCTGCGCTCCGGCGGGCGGAGCGCGGTGCGCATGTTCGGTCCCGATGGCGAGGATACGGGGCCGATGGAGGGCGTATTTCTGGAGGTGGTGCCGGGCGAGAAGGTGGTGACCACCGATGCCTATGCGTCCGGCTGGATACCGCAGACGCCGTTCATGACCGCGATCTGGAGCTTTGCCGACGAGGGGGAGGGGACGCGCTTCACCGCAACGGCACGGCATTGGGATGCCGAGGCGATGGAGAGGCACAAGGAAATGGGCTTCCATCCTGGGTGGGACCAGATGGCCGAGCAGTTCAAGGCATTGTGCGAGGCTTCGGCGGCAAGTGCGTAGGGAAGCGGCCAAGAGCGGGCCTATCCTGTTCCTCCCCATCGGGAGATGGGGAGGGGGACCGCCGCTGAAAGCGGTGGTGGAGGGGAATGGGGCACAACCTGCGGCGCCCTGAGGGCGCTCCCCTCCACCACCGCCTTCGGCGGCGTCGAAGAGAGTCACGTGCCTCTCTTCGACCCTCCCCACGCTGCGCATAGGGAGGAATTGGCGTAACGTTTCCGTGCACAAGAAAAAGGGCGCCCGGCTTGCACCGGACGCCCTTTTCTTCACCCTTCGGGAGCGATCAGGCCTTGTAGACCTTCTCCACCGCCGAGCGGAATTTCGCCATGTCGTCGGCCGAACCCACGGTGACGCGGGAAACGGTGGGCCAGATCGGCCAAGCGCGGCCGATCTGCACCTTTTCCGGCGTGGCGAGCAAGGCGGCCTGCATCTCCTTCGCGGGCTTGGTCTTCCAGTCGACCATGAACATGTTGGCCTCGCTGCCGGCGTGCACCTCTATGCCCTTCTTGGTGAGCCAGGCGATGGTTTCCTCGCGGTTCGCGATCATTTCGGCGCGCCGGGCCTTGATCAGGCCCGCTTCGGGATAGACCGCGTTGCCGCAGGCCATGGCGGTGATCGACAAGCCGCCCGCCGTGGGGCCGAACAGGCTGATGCGCTTCTGCACTTCCGGATCGGCGAAGGTCAGGCCCAGGCGCACGCCCGCCATGCCGAACAGCTTGGAGAAGGTCCGCATGACGATCAGGTCCTTGCGGCCCGCCACCAGCTTCGCGGCGTTGGGGCCGTCATACCAGTGGATATAGGCTTCATCGACCAGCAGGAAGGAATCCTTGGGCTTGTTCGCCAGCAGCCATTCGATGTCGGCCATCGGCGTGATGGTGCCGGTCGGGTTGTTGGGCGTGCAGATATAGTAGAGCCCGGCATTGGGGTTGGCGGCCAGCATCGCCTTGACGTCATGGCCCTTGCCGATGGCCTGGGGCGCCTTCGCGATGGGGGCCTTCAGATAATCGGCGGTGCGCCAGGCGGATTCGAAGGTCGGATCGGCGGTGACCAGCCCCTTGGTGGGCGAGCAGAAGGCCGCGACCGTGCTGACCAGCGGGCCGCCCGAACCGGGCCACAGCATGATGTGGGATTCCGGAATGCCCTCCACCTTGGCGATGGTGGCGATCAGGTCGCCCTTGTAATTGTCCGGATCGTACCAGTTGCCGACGGCGGCGGCCTTCGCGGCGGCCTGCACGCCCGGCTCGAACGGGCCGGTCCAGCATTCGTTGGCGCCGATGCGCACCGCGCCCTTGATCCCGCGGGAGGCCTGCTGCTGCGCGAAGGCGGGTTGGATCAACAGGTTGCCGGCCGCCGCGCCGGCAGCCATCAGGGCGGAAATCCTGCCGATCGTGCGGCGGGAATAGCCCCGCTCCAGCAGGTCTTCGCGGGCGTCCTTTTCCAACATCATGGTCATGTCGTCTGTTCCCCTAATTGTTCCACCAACTGCGCATATTCCACGGGGAGAAACGAAGGAGGCGGCGCATTTCCGCAATGCGCCGCCTCCCGATTTCCGAAATTTATGAGCGGTCAGGTCGGATCAGGCCTTCCACACCCTGTCGACGGCGTCGCAAAAGGCCTTCATCTCCTCGGCGGAGCCGACCGAGACGCGGGACACGTTCGGCCAGATCGGCCAGTTGCGCCCGATCTGCACCTTTTCGGCCAAGAGCGCGGCTTGCATTTCCTTGGCGGGCTTGCCCCAGTCGACCATGAACATGTTGGCGTGGCTGCCCGGAATGACCTTGATCCCCTTCTTCTTGAGGTGGGCGACGGCCATTTCGCGGTTGGCGTTCATTTCGGCGCGGCGCGCCTTGATGAGGTCGGCCTGGGTCACCGACACCGTGCCGCAGGCGACGGCGGTCATCGGCAGCATCGCCGTCACCTGGCCGCCGTCATAGCGCATCATCTTTTCCATGATGGCGGGGCTGGAGAAGGTGAGGCCCAGGCGCATGCCCGCCATGCCGAACAGCTTGGAGAAGGTGCGCAGGATCAGCACGTCGTCGCGGGTCGCCGCCATCTTCGCGGCGTTGGGGCCGTCGAACCAGTGGATATAGGCTTCGTCGACGACCAGGATCGCGTCCTTGGGCTTGTTGTCGGCCAGCCACTGGATGTCGGCGAGCGAGGTCATCGTGCCGCTGGGATTGTTGGGCGAGCAGATATAATAGACGCCCGCATTGGGGTCCGCCGCCAGCATCGCCTTCACGTCATGGGCGTAATCCTTGGTCAGCGGCACCTTCGTCACCTTCGCGCCCAGCCACTCGCCGGTGCGCCAGATGGCTTCATAGGTGGGATTGCCGGTCACGATGCCGCGCGTGGGCGAGGCATAGGCGACGGCGACGCGGCTCAACGGATCGCTGGAGCCGGGCCAGGCGGTGATGCGGTCGGCGGGAATGCCCTCCACCGAGGAGACGGCGGCGAACAGCTTGGCATGTTCGTCATTGGGTTCGTAGCGATTGCCTTCCTGCACCAGCTTGAAGGCGGCTTCGGCGGCGACGGGGAAGGGGCCGGTCCAGCATTCGTTGGCGCCGATGCGCACGGCGCCCTCGACGGCCTTGGCGGCCTGCTGCGCCATGGCGCCGGTGACGCGCAGGGCGGCCGCGCCCGCGCCCAGCAGGGCAGCGACCTTGCCCATCTGACGGCGGGAATAGCCCCGCTCGATCAAATCCTGTTCGAAGGCCTTGTTTTCGATTTCTGCCATATGCTCATCTCCCTGAATCCTGAGATTTTACGGCTGTAAACGAAAGCATCGTTCATTTCCGCCATGTCCGTCCAGGGAAAATCCGCCGGAACCGCACATATTCGCCTTGGAAAGCGGCGGCGCGATCTGTTAGCGCTTGACCCATGCCCAGCACGCCCGCCGCCGCCGCCCGCCAGATCCTCACCCGCCTGCAGGAGGTGATGGCGGCGCGCACCAGCGCGCAGGCGAAGCTGAACAAGGTGGTGGAGATCATCGGGCAATCGCTGTCGAGCGAGGTCTGCTCCATCTATCTGGTGCGCGAAGGGCTGCTGGAACTGTTCGCGACGCGGGGCTTGAAGCAGGAGGCCGTCCACGTCACCCGCATGGCGATGGGCGAGGGGCTGGTCGGCATGATCGCCACCAATGTCGAGACGCTGAACCTGGACGAGGCGGCCTCGCACCCCGACTACAGCTATCGCCCGGAAACGGGGGAGGAACTGTTCCACAGCTTTGCCGGCGTGCCCATCGTGCGGCGGGAACGCGCCATCGGCGTGCTGTGCGTCCAGCATGTCGAGCCGCGCCGCTATGAGGAGGTGGAGATCGAGGCGCTCCAGACCGTGGCGATGGTGCTGTCCGAACTGATCGCCAATGCGGAACTGGCCGATGACGGCCCGCTGGACAGCCGGGTGCAGGACACGGGCAGCACGGTGCTGCACGGATTGCAGCTCGTCATGGGCATGGCGCGGGGGCATGCCGTGTTCCACCAGCCGCGCGTCCATATAGAACATACCGTCGCCGAGGATACGGAGGCGGAGCGCGCCCGCGTCATTTCCGCCTTCGCCAAGATGCGCGAGCAGATCGACCGCATGACCGGGGCGGCCGAATTCGGCACGGAGGGCGAGCATCAGGAGGTGCTCGAAACCTACAAGATGTTCGCCTATGACGAAGGGTGGATCAGGCGGATCAACGAGGCGATCGACAGCGGCCTGACCGCCGAGGCCGCGATCGAGCGCGTGCAGCAGCGCACCCGGATGCGCATGCGGCAGATCGACGATCCGCTGCTCCAGGACCGGATGCACGACCTGGAGGACATGGCGAACCGCCTGCTGCGCATCGTGTCGGGGCAGCTGGGGACGGCGGCGCAACTGGGATTGCGGCAGGACGCCATATTGATCGCGCGCAACCTGGGGCCTGCGGAACTGCTGGAATATGACCGGCGGCGGCTGAAGGGCGTGATCCTGGAGGAAGGATCGCTGACCGCCCATGTCACCATCGTAGCCCGCGCCATGGGCGTGCCGGTGCTGGGCCGCGTGCGCGACATCCGGCATCAGGTGAACGAGGGCGACCTGATCCTGATGGACGTGGGCGCCAACGCCCTGCTGATCCGCCCGACGTCCGACATGGACGAGGCGTTCGAGAACAGGCTGCACGTCACGCAGAAGCGCCGGGCCGAATTCGCGGCGATGCGCGACCTGCCGTCCGTCACCATCGACGGCCAGCGGATCGAATTGATGGTGAACGCCGGCCTGCGGGAGGATGCGCAGGCGCTGGACCTGGTGGGCGCGGACGGGATCGGCCTGTTCCGCACCGAATTCCAGTTCCTCGTCTCCGCCACCCTGCCGCAGCGGGAAAAGCAGCAGCGGCTCTACCGCGACGTGCTGGACGCGGCGGGCGACCGGCCGGTCGTCTTCCGCACGGTCGACATCGGCGGGGACAAGGCGTTGCCCTATATGGCCCGCGACGCGGAGGAGGAGCTGGAGGACAATCCCGCCATGGGCTGGCGCGCGCTGCGGCTGGCGCTGGACCGGGATGGCCTCATGAAGGCGCAGGCCCGCGCCCTGCTGGAGGCGGCGGCGGGCAAGGTGCTGCACGTCATGTTCCCGATGGTGTCGGAACCCTGGGAATATGAGCAGGCCCGCGCCCTGGTGGAACATCAGCGCGAATGGCTGGTGGCGCAGAAGAAGAAGCTGCCGGTCGCCGTGCGTTACGGCGCGATGCTGGAGGTGCCCGCTTTGGCGGAGGTGCTGGACCTGCTGCTGCCCAGGCTGGATTTCCTGTCCATCGGCACCAACGACCTGACGCAGTTCCTGTTCGCCGCCGACCGCGCCCACCCACGGCTGGCGGAGCGCTACGACTGGCTGAGCATCGCCATATTGCGTTTCCTGGACCGCGTGGTGCGCGCCTGCGAAGACCATGAGGTGCCGGTGGGCGTGTGCGGGGAGATGGGGGGGCGCACGCTGGAGGCGATGGCGCTGATCGGCCTGGGCGTGCGGCGCCTGTCGATCACGCCGGCCTCGGTCGGACCCGTGAAGGCGATGATCCGCACCGTCGACGCGGCGGAATTGCGCCGGTTCATGCGCGATCTGCTGGACAAGGGGGTAACGGATATTCGTTCGGCGCTGGTCGACTGGGCGGGCGAACATGCTATTGAATTGAATTAAAGGGGATAGGGGCGGCGCGGCCAGCGCTTTTGGGGCCGGCGCGGCGTTGACAATCCCCGTCCCGCAATGAGACAAGGCCAGCCTTCAAAGGTCGCGGAGCAGCATGGCAGAAGAACCCGAACTGGAATCCGGCGCCGCGCCGGAACGGCAGCCCGATACTCCGGGCGCGCGCCTGCGCGCCGCGCGGGAGGCGCAGGGCCTGTCGATACAGGATGTCGCCACCCGGACGCGCATCGCACAGCGGCAGTTGGAGGCGATAGAGCGCGACGATTATGCCGCCCTGCCCGGCATTCCCTATGCGGTGGGCTTTGCCCGCGCCTATGCCCGCGCCATCGACGTGGACGAGGTGGCGATCGCCGCCGACGTGCGCAGCGCGGTGCATAATTCGGACCTGGGCAGCAACCGCTACGAGGCGTTCGAGCCGGCCGATCCGGCGCGGGTGCCCTCCCGCGCGCTGGCCTGGACGGCGGCGGCCATCGTCGTGCTGCTGGTCGCCGGTTTCGCCGTCTGGCGCACGCAGGTGATGACCCCGCCGACGGGGGAGGAGATCGCCGCGCAGCAGGCCGCGCCTGCGCCTGCCGCTACGAAGCCGGCGGCGGGCGCGCGCCCGGCGGCGCCGGTGGTGCAGACGGTCGTGTTCACCGCCAATGACGATGTCTGGCTGCGCATCTATGACGAGACCGGCGAGCGGTTGAAGGACGGGCTGATGAAGAAGGGGGAGAGCTTCACCCTTCCCGCCAATGCCCGCAATCCGATGATCCTGACGGGTCGGCCGCAGGCGCTGGCCGTGACGGTCGGCGGCAAGCCGATCGCGCCGCTGGGACCGCCGGACCGCACCATCGCCGACGTGCCGGTCAATGCGGAGGCCCTGCTGGCGCGGGCGGCGCCCGCCGCGGGACAGGTGCAGGGGCGGTCGGCTCCGGCCGCGCCTGAGCCCGTCGCTCCGGCGTCTGCTTCGGTGTCGGCTCCGGCCGCCGTCGACTGATCCGTTCAGGGGCGATTCAGCGGAATTTGGCGCAAAGTCGCGCTTTACCGGGCGGATTATAACCTTATGGTTAAGGCCGGATATAAGTCGGGGATCATCATGCGTAACGCTTTTTTCGCGATGGCCGCACTGGCGCTGGTCGCGCTCGCGCCGCCGCTATCGGCGCAGAATGTCAGCGTCGACGTGCGCGTCGACCGTCTGGAGAAGGAAATGCGCGCCGTGCAGCGCAAGGTGTTCCCGGCCGGCGCGCCGCTGGAGGCGGAGATCGCCCGTCCCGCCGCCCCGGCGGTGGTGCCGGGGTCGCCCGCGTCCACGCCGGTTGCCGACCTGACGGCGCGGGTGAACGCGCTGGAATCGCAACTGGCCTCCATCACCGGGCAGGTCGAGGAAAACGCCTTCAAGCTCAAGCAGTTGGAAGAGGCGTTCAACCGCTACAAGGCGGAGCAGGAAAGCCGCGCAGCGCCTGCCGTGGTGCCGCCGACGGCGCTCGGCCCCTCCGCCTCGTCCGCTTCGGCGACTGGCGCATCGGCCCGGCCGGCCGCGCCGCGCCCCGCCGCCAATGGCGCGAGCGAGGAACGCAAGATCGCCGTCGCTGCGATCGAGCGGCCCTCCACAGGCAATGAGGCGGACGATGCCTATACCTATGGCTTCCGCCTGTGGGACGCGAAATTCTATCCGGAGGCGCAGGCGCAGCTGAAGGCGACCGTCGACAAATATGGCGCCAGCCCCGTCGCCAGCAAGGCCGCGAACCTGCTGGGCCGCGCCTATCTGGACGACGGCAAGCCCGCCTTGGCCTCCGTCGCCTTCTACGAAAATTACCAGAAGCGGCCCAAGGGCGACCGCGCCGCCGACAGCCTGGCCTATCTGGGCGAGGCGCTGATCCAGCTCAAGAAACCCGCCGATGCGTGCAAGGTCTATGCGGAACTGGAGCAGGTCTATGGCGCCAGCCTGTCGAACGGCTTGCGCGGGATGATGGACAAGGGCCGGACCAGGGCCAAGTGCACGGCCTGAGGGCCGCATGGCTGAGGGCGATCTTGAAACGCAATTGAAGCAGGCCATCGGGGCGCTGGCGGAAAATGCCGCCAGCGCCTGTTTCGGCGTGGCGGTGTCGGGCGGGCCGGACAGCATGGCCCTGCTCGATCTGGCGGCGCGGGCCTTTCCGGGGCGGGTCGAAGCGGCGACGGTCGATCATGGCTTGCGCGACGCCTCGGCGGTGGAGGCGGCGATGGTCGCGGACTGGTGCCGGGATGGCGGGATCGCGCATGCGACGCTGCATCCGCAGGGCGCGGTGCGGGGCAATGTGCAAAGCTGGGCGCGGGCGCAGCGCTATGCTCTGTTGGAAGAATGGCGGGCGGCGCGGGGGTTGGACTGGCTGCTGACGGCGCATCATGCCGACGACCAGTTGGAAACGCTGCTGATGCGGCTCAACCGGGGCGCGGGCGTTGGCGGGCTGGCCGGCGTGCGGGCGCGGCAGGGCGCGGTGCTGCGGCCCCTGCTGGGCATGCGCAAGGCGGATTTGCTGGCCTATGCGCTGGAACGCGGCCTGCCCCATGTCGACGATCCGTCGAACGGCGATGCGCGCTTCGACCGGGCGGCCCTGCGCGCGGCGTTGGCGGGCGTCGACTGGATCGACGCGGCGGCGGCGGGGCGCAGCGCGGCGGCCCTGGCGGAGGCGGAGGAAGCGCTGGACTGGATGGTCGACGATCTGGAGGCGCGCCATGTGCTGCCCGATGGGGGCGGGCTGGCGCTGGACCGGACCGACCTGCCTCGCGAACTGCTCCGCCGCCTGATCCTGCGCATGGTGGCGCGCTTGCAGCCCGATGCCGTTCCCCTCCGCGGGGAGGCGGTGGACCGGCTGATCGCGGCGGCGCGCACGGGCGGGAAGATGAGCATCGGCCGCCTCGTCCTCAAGGGCGGGGTGCGCTGGACGCTGATGGCGGCGCCGCAGCGACGCTGGCAATGATCGTTACGGAAAGGTTCCACGGCTTGGCGCATGCGGTGAACAATCCGTCGATTTGACAGGGCGCAATGACCTTTCCTTAACGCCTATGCTGGTTAATGAAGCCGATTGAGCGTGGGAATTTTCGATTCATGTTTGAATTTGCGGCGGTGACCTATGGCCTGCTGGCCAGCGTCATTCTTTCGGCGGCGCAGCGCAATCACCGGATGGAACGGCCCCATCCGCCGATGCTGCTCTATACCGGCTATATGCTTTGCGGTCTGTCAGCGGGGGTCGCGGTGATCCTGGCCTATATCGCCCTGTCGCAATTTGCCGGCGGTTGACCTCAGGCGGGGGGCGCTTGCGATTTTGCTGCGGCACCCTATCTTGCCGGGTGAAAGAGAGTGGTGAATGAACGACGAGAAAGACCCGCAGGGCAACCCCTGGATCAAGAGCGCGATGATATGGGCCGGGGTGATCGTCGCCCTGTTGCTGTTCGTCTCGATGTTCGACAGCCGCACGGCGTCGAGCGCGGGGGCGGGCATCGCCTATTCCGAATTCCGCGCCAAGGTGCAGGAAGGCCAGGTCAAGGACGTCGCCATCGCCGCCGACCGGATTTCCGGCACGCTGACCAGCGGGCAGAAATTCAGCACCGTTCCGGTGAACGATCCGGGGCTGACCGGCCTGCTGGACGATTATAACGTCAAATATTCGGGCCAGGCGGAGGAGCAGCCGAGCTTCTGGATGATCCTGATCTACCAGTCGTTGCCGTTCCTGCTGATCCTGGGCATCGCCTTCTTCGTGCTGCGCCAGATGCAGAAGGGCGGCGGCGCGGGCGGGGCCATGGGCTTCGGCAAGTCGAAGGCCAAGCTGCTGACCGAAAAGCATGGCAAGGTGACGTTCGATGACGTCGCGGGCATCGATGAAGCGCGGGAGGAATTGCAGGAAATCGTCGAGTTCCTGAAAGACCCGAGCAAATTCGCCCGCCTGGGCGGCAAGATCCCCAAGGGCGCGCTGCTGGTCGGTTCGCCCGGCACCGGCAAGACGCTGCTGGCGCGCGCCATCGCGGGCGAGGCGGGCGTGCCCTTCTTCACCATTTCGGGTTCGGATTTCGTCGAGATGTTCGTCGGCGTCGGCGCGAGCCGCGTGCGCGACATGTTCGAGCAGGCTAAGAAGAACGCGCCCTGCATCGTCTTCATCGACGAAATCGACGCTGTCGGCCGCCATCGCGGCGCGGGCCTGGGCAACGGCAATGACGAGCGCGAGCAGACGCTGAACCAGCTTCTGGTCGAGATGGACGGTTTCGAGGCGAATGAGGGCATCATCATCGTCGCGGCGACCAACCGCCCCGACGTGCTGGACCCTGCGCTGCTGCGTCCCGGCCGCTTCGACCGTCAGGTCGTGGTGCCGCGCCCCGACATCGAAGGCCGCGAGAAGATCCTGGCCGTGCACATGAAGAAGGTGCCGCTGGCGCCGGACGTCAATCCGCGCACGATTGCGCGGGGCACGCCCGGTTTCTCCGGCGCCGACCTTGCGAACCTCGTCAACGAAGCGGCTTTGATGGCCGCTCGCCGGGGCAAGCGTCTGGTCGCCATGGACGAGTTCGAGGCCGCCAAGGACAAGGTCATGATGGGCAGCGAGCGCCGCTCCATGGTCATGACCGACGACGAGAAGAAGATGACCGCCTATCATGAGGCGGGCCATGCCATCGTCGCCGTCCATGAACCGGCGTCCGACCCGATCCACAAGGCGACGATCATCCCGCGCGGCCGCGCTTTGGGCATGGTGATGCGCCTGCCGGAGCGGGACAGCTACAGCTATCACCGCGACAAGATGCACGCGAACATGGCCGTCGCCATGGGCGGGCGCGTGGCGGAGGAGATCATCTTCGGTTACGACAAGGTGTCCAGCGGCGCGTCTGGCGACATCCAGTACGCCACCAAGCTGGCGCGGGACATGGTCACGCAATGGGGCATGTCCGACAAGCTGGGTCCGCTGCAATATGAGGAGCAGCAGGGCGAAACCTTCCTCGGCTATTCGCAGAGCCAGCGCGTCCACATGTCGGACGAGACGGCGAAGCTGATCGACAAGGAAATTCGCGGGCTGGTCGAGCAGGGCTATGCGCGGGCGCAGGAAATATTGAAGGGTCATGAGGACCAGCTTCACCTGCTCGCCAACGCCATGCTGGAATATGAGACGCTGAGCGGCGAGGAGATCAAGACGCTGCTCGACAAGGGCGAGATCACCCGCGACGACGGCACGACGATCAAGCCCTCCACGATCCCGGCGGTCGGATCCTCGATCCCGAAGACCCGGCGGCGCAAGGGGCCGTTCGGCGATCCGTCGCCTGCCGGCGCCTGACCGGCGTTATGGATTGGGAAAGGGCGCTGCCGGGAGGTGGCGCCCTTTTTCATGGGGTTGCCGGGCAGGGTGGCTTTTGGCCAAGCCAAGACATTCCCCCTCCCGCAGGCGGGAGGGGTTAGGGGTGGGCTGGCGCGACATCTGCGTCGTTTGCAACCGCTAACCTGGAAGCTCGCTTCGCTCGCGCCCACGCCCTAGTCCCTTCAAACGAGTCACGTGCCTCGTTTGAACGCCTGCGGGAGGGGGAATGAGGGGCTTCAGCCTCAATCCCGTTTCAATATGTGCATCGCCAGCACCGTCATGGCTTCGCTGGCGGTGGCGATGACCTTGTCGGCCTCGGGCGCCCAGAAGGGGCTGTGCAGCGAGGGCAGGCTGATCTCGCCCGCCGCGGCCTTCGCCATCCGGTCCGCCGGCACGCCGCCGACCCAGAAGATGAAGCTCTCGATGCTCTTGTCGGCGCGGTAATAGCGGCCGAAATCCTCCCCGGCCATGGAGGGCCTGGTTTCGCTGACCGTGCCTTCGGGGAAATGGCTTTTCAGCACCTCCGCCATCCGGTTGGCGAAGGCGGGCGGATTGTAGGTGGAAGGCGTGAATTCGTCCTTGACCGAGAGCAGCGGCATCCTGTCGTCCGGCACGCCCGCGGCAATGGCCTCGCCCCGGGCGATGCGTTCTATGCCGCGGATCAGCCTTTCCCGCGTTTCGTCGGAATAGCTGCGCACGGTAAGCAGCATCTTCGCGTCGTCGGGAATGACATTATGCTTGGCGCCGCCGGCGAAGCTGCCGACGGTGACGACGGCCGGATCGAACGGATCCTGTTCCCGGCTGACCAGCGTTTGCAGCGCGGTCACGATCCGCGCGCCCAGCACGATCGGGTCGCGGGTCGTCTGCGGATAGGCACCATGGCCGCCCGCGCCGCGCACCAGCAGGTCGACGCTGTCCACATTGGCGAGCGCGAAGCCCGGCGTATAGCCGATCTTCCCCGCCCCCAGATTGGCGGCGTCGTGGAAGGCGATGGCATGGGTCGGGCGCGGGAAGCGGGTGTAGAGTCCATCCTCCAGCATCAGCCGGGCGCCGCGTCCCACTTCTTCGGCGGGCTGGAGGATCATCACCAGCGTGCCCTTCCAATCCTCCTTCATTGATGACAGGAGCCGCGCCGTTTCGATGAAGGCGGTCATGTGCGTGTCATGCCCGCAGGCGTGCATCACGCCGGTTTCGGCGCCGTCGGCGGTCTTCGCCTTCACCCTGGAGGCGAATTCCAGGCCGGTCTGCTCGGTCACGGGCAGCCCGTCCATGTCGGCGCGGATCAGCAGCACCGGGCCGGACCCGTTCTTCAGCACCGCGACCACGCCCGTTCCGCCGACCTTTTCGGTGACGGCGAACTTCATCGCCTTCAACCGCCGGGCGAGCTTGGCGGCGGTGGCGCTTTCCTGTTCCGACAGTTCGGGATTGGCGTGCAGGTCGCGATAGAGCGTCATCAGCCCGTCCATGTCCTTCGCGATGGTCGCCGCGATGGCACTGGATGGCGTCGCCCCTTGGGCGGACGCGCCGGGGGGCTGGGCATGGGCAATGGATATAAGGCTGGCGGCGGCCATGACGGCCGTCAACGCATGACGCATCGATGGGTCTCCCTGATGGAGGGGGGACCATAAGCGGATTCGACCCGGCTTTTAAGGGGCCTTCGGCATGCCCTGCCCCCTTTGGGCATGACAAGAGCGCCCGCCATTGCCGACGGGCGCTCCTGCCGATGCCATGGGAGGCGTCAGAAGTGGAAGATCACGCCGGCTGTGGGCCGGAAGCTGTCGAAATCATAGGTTTCGGTCTGGAAGCGCAGGCGGATGCCGCTATTTCCGGTGATGCCGCCCAGGCCGATGTCCTTGGGACCGACTTCCACGCCCAGGCCGTACATCCAGTCCTTGCGGTCCGGCCAGCCGCCCTTGCCGTTCACCCACTGATAGCCGGCCGACGCGAAGATCATGCCGCTTTCCCCGGCCCGCGCGCCGAAGCGTCCCTTCACGCCATATTCCCAGTCGATGTCGCTGAAACCCTTGGTCGCATTGCCCTCGACGCCGACGAAGACGGGGCCGAGCGGCACGTTGACGCCCGCGACGCCGCTGATGATCGCGCCGTTCATGATCGTCTCGCCCGGAACGCTGCCGAATTCGGTGCGCCGGTCGAAACTGTGATAGCCGCCCAATATGCCGACATAGGGTTCGATGCCGAAGGCCTGGGTGCCGTCGGGAGCGGCTTCCTCCTGCGCCGACGCGACCGAGGGCAGGGCCGCAACCAGTGCGGCCGCAACGAGATATTTCTTCATGAGGAGTCCCTTTTCCAATTTCGCCGCTTGGCGTGTCGGAGGGGATAACCTGCGCCGACCGCATCGGGTTTCCTCAATGAATACAAATCCTTCCAGCTGTTCCCAATATGACACGATCCATGTTAGGAAACAGCCGCCATTGGCGGTAGGACGCCCATGGCTATTGCGCGGTCCAGCCGCCGTCGATGCTCATATTGGCGCCGGTGATGTTGGCGGCGGCATCGCTGCACAGATAGAGCGCCATGGACGCCACCTGCTCGACCGTCACGAACTGCTTGGTCGGCTGCCCGGCGAGCAGCACGTCGTTCATCACCTGCTCCCGCGTCATGCCGCGCGCCTTCATCGTGTCGGGAATCTGGTTTTCCACCAGCGGCGTCCAGACATAGCCCGGCGAGATGCAGTTCGCCGTGATGCCGAAGGTCGCCAGTTCCAGCGCCAGGGTCTTGGTGAAGCCCGCCAGCCCGTGCTTGGCCGTCACATAGGCGCTCTTATAGGGGGAGGCGGTCAGCGAATGCGCCGATGCCGTCTGGATGATGCGCCCCCATTTCTTGCGCTTCATATAGGGAATGGCGAGGCGGGAGGTGTGGAAGGCGCTGTTGAGGTTGAGCGCGATGATGAGGTTCCATTTGTCGACCGGAAACTCCTCGACCGGGGCGACATGCTGCATCCCGGCATTGTTGATGAGGATGTCGACGCCGCCGAAGGCGTCGGCCGCCTCCTGCATCATCGCCTCGATCTGGTCGGTCCTGGTCAGGTCGTGTCCGCTGTAGAGCGCCTTGGCCCCGCTCAGCGCCTCCAGCCCGGCGCGTTCCTTCTCGATCGCGTCCGCATCGCCGAAGCCGTTGATGACCACATTCGCGCCTTCCCCGGCCAGCGCCTTGGCATAGGCGAGGCCGATGCCGGAGGTCGATCCGGTGATGAGGGCGGTCTTTCCAGCGAAGTTCTGGCCGGACAGGGACTTGCTCATGCCTGCTTCTCCTTGAGATGGTCGGGCGCGTCGAGGTCGAAGGTGGAGCTTTTCCCGTTGACGATGTTGCGGGCGATGAGGTCGCCCTGGTGCATCACTTCCTCCACCGCGTCGCGGCCCTGCGACCAGTGATCCAGCATGGTTGAGCGGGAAAATTCGAAGTCCCGCGCCCCGCTTTCCCAGGCGCGGCTGCGGTAGATGAGGTGGACGATGTTGACCGACCCGACGTCCAGCAACTGGCGCAGCCGCTGCGCGTCGGCATCCTCCTGCAATTCGGGCGGCAGCTTGTCCAGCAGGGCGCGGATCGCCTTGTGCTCCTTGCGCAGCCGCAGATACTGGTCGGTCACCTGGCGGGTGCGGCTGGAATATTGAATGTCCTTGGTCCGGGAATAGACGTCGGTCATCTGCCGGGGCATCGGCCCTTCGGCGGGGAACAGGTCGACCTGGAACACCAGCATGTCGGCGCTCTGATGGTCCAGCACATGGGCGAGCGGCGTGTTGGACACGATGCCGCCGTCCCAATACCAGCGCCCGTCGATCTCGATCGGCGGCAGGCCGGGGGGCAGGGCGCCCGACGCCATGATGTGGCGCGCGTCGATCCGGGTGTTGCCGCCCCGGCCGCGCGTGTCCCAATAGGCGAAATTGCCGCTTTCCACGTCCACCGCGCCCACCGACAGGCGCACCGGCCCGTCGTTCAGCAGATCCCAGTCGACGCAGGCGTCCAGCGTGTCCTTGAGCGGCGCGCTGTCGTAGAAGCTGATCGCGCCCGGCGTCCCTTCCGGCATCAGCGTCGCGGGCCACAGGCGCGGGCGGAACATGCCCGGCACGCCGAAGGTGGCGACCGAACCCGCCGCCATCAGATGGGCGGCCTCCCGGATATGGTCGATTTCCGGCAGCACGACATTGGGCATGCCGCCCGACACGGTCAGCCAGAATTTCTTGAGCCGGGCGAGGCGCTTGTGCGGCGGATTGCCGGCGATGATGGCGGCGTTGACTGCGCCGATGGAGATGCCCGCGACCCAACTGACGTCGATTCCCAGCTCGTCCAGCCGTTGATAGACCCCCGCCTGGAAGGAGCCGAGCGCTCCGCCGCCCTGCAGCAACAGGGCGACTTCGCGGGGGAGGGGCAGCGGCATGTTGGCGCGGCGGCGCGGCTGGGATTCGGTATCGGCCATGTCGCACCGCAATATAGAATAGTCTTGTCGCATTCCAACTGAATGTCTCGTTACAATCTCGTCATGGGACAGCGCGCCCGCCGCAACCCGCAGGGCATCGGGACGTTTCCACCGGCGGCGGAATGGAATAGGCAGGGCGGGGAAAGAGAGGGACGAGATGCGGCTCGACGACGAACGGGAAAGCGCCAATTTCGAGATTCAGGACGGTCGCGGGGGGCCGGGTGGTGGGCTGGGCGCGGGGCTGGGCCTGTTGCTGCCGCTGATCGGCAGCCGGTTCGGCTGCGGCGGCATCGTGGTGGTGCTGATCATTCTTGCCGTCATGGGCGTCAATCCCCTGAGCCTGATGGGCGGCGGCGGCCAGATGCCGCAGGGCGGGCAGGTCAGTCGCGACGCTTCCCGGCTGAGCGACGTGCAGCACTGGTCCCTGAAGGTGCTGGGATCGACCGAGCGCGTCTGGGGGCCGCTGTTCCAGCAGGCCGGGCGGCAATATCAGCCGACGGTCCTGTCCTTCTATTCCCAAAGCGGCGTGTCGGGATGCGGCGCGGCGCAGAGCGCCATGGGCCCCTTTTACTGCCCCAATGACCGGAAAGTGTATCTCGACACCGACTTCTTCAACGAACTGCGCCAGCGCTTCGGCGCGCCCGGCGATTTCGCCCAGGCCTATGTGATCGCGCATGAGGTCGGCCATCATGTGCAGGATCTGGAGGGGACGTTGGGCGAGGTGAACCAGCGCCAGCGCGCCGTCAGCGAGGAACAGGGCAATGCGTTGCAGGTGCGGGTCGAATTGCAGGCGGACTGCTATGCGGGCGTCTGGGCCAAGCGCACCGGCCTGATGGAGCCGGGCGATCTGGAGGAGGGGATGAAGGCGGCGCAAGCCATAGGCGACGACACCCTGCAAAAGGCGGCCGGTCGCCGTCCCGTGCCGGAGAGCTTCACCCATGGCACCAGCGAGCAGCGAATGATCTGGCTGCGCAAGGGGCTGGACAGCGGCGACCCCGCGCAGTGCGATACGTTCAAGGGAATGTGAGGCCCGGCCTTATCGGGACGTCTCGTCCGACGACTGCGCGTCCTCGACCGGCGTCACGTTCGATGCCGGCGCGGCGGGCAGCCCGGCGCCTGGAGCGAGGAAGGGCTTTCCCGCCTCTGGCATGGGCTGGCCGAAGTCGGCGGCGCCCGGCATTGGGGCCGGCGGCGGGGAGGGCATGGCCCCGGCGGGCATCACCACAGGCGCTGGAGCCGGGGCGACGGCGGCCGTCGGCACGGCATGGCTGGCGCGGGGCGCGAAGCTCTGCACCGTCAATACGATGACCGGAGCGGCGATCAGGGTCACGGCGGCGAAGGCCTTGTAGATCATGGGGCGCGTCCATTCATGATCGCGCCATCATAGGTGCTGATGGTAAATAAATGCTGTGGGCCGCCGTGGAATGGCGGACGGTCAGATCGCGGGATTCTCCCCACGGCGCGCCTTGCTCCTGGGGAGGCGCTCGAGCGAGACAGGTGGCTCATGAGAGCCTGGGCGGAGGGGGCATATTCGAATGTCGGGAAGGGGCCAGTTGCGGTCATTAGTTTCCCGTCACCCCGGACTTGATCCGGGGTCCCGCTGCCTTGGGCTGGGCGCGGACTCAGAAAGAAAGCGGGACCCCGGGTCGAGCCCGGGGTGACGAAAGGGGGAATGGCGGGAATTCACCCAAATCGGTCAGTCTCCGGTACCTGTCCACGTCGCCTAACACCTTTGCCCCTTGCACCTGTCCCGATGCGCCGGTGCGCTCGCCGCTACGGGCTTTATCACCAATGCCTGCCCGCCAAGTCCCTAAAACAGGGAGGAAAAGAGCATCGCCGCCAGCATATCCTGTTCCGCTTTGCCCGTCGGCGAAGCCCGTCCGTCAACCGCCTATCGGCGCGACATAGACGGGCTGCGCGCCCTGGCGGTGCTGCCGGTGCTGTTTTACCATGTCGACCTCTGGCCCTTTTCCGGCGGCTTCGTCGGCGTCGACATCTTCTTCGTCATCTCCGGCTATCTGATCGCCTCGATCATCGGCCGGGAACTGGCGGAGGGCCGGTTCAGCATCGCCGATTTCTATGCTCGGCGCATCCGCCGGATATTCCCCGCGCTGTTTGCGACCATCGCCGTCACCATCATCGTCGGCAGCCGCATCCTGCTGCCGCTGGACTATCGCGCGCTTGGCCTGAGCGCGGCGGCGACGGTGCTGTTCGCCAGCAACCTCCATTTCGCGCGGCACAGCGGCTATTTCGGCAGCGCGGCGGAGGAAGCGCCGTTGCTGCACACATGGTCGCTGGCGGTGGAGGAGCAATTCTACATCCTCTTCCCGCTGCTGATGCTCTGCGCCGTCCGGGCGGGAGGGCGGACAAGGCTCCTGCTGGGGGCGGTGGCGCTCCTGTCCTTCGGCACGGCGCTGCTGCTGGTCGACCGGGCGCCGGTGCTGGCCTTCTACCTTCCCTTTCCCCGGGCCTGGGAGCTGCTAGCGGGCGCGTTGCTGGCGACCGGGCTGTTGCCGCCGCTGCGGAGCCGATGGGCGGCGCAGATCTGCGCGCTGGCCGGCCTGGCGTCGATCGGCTGGGCGCTGTTCGGCTTTTCCGGCGCGACCGTCTTTCCCGGCCTGAACGCGCTTTACCCGGTGCTGGGCGCGATGCTGATCCTGCATGCGGGGCAAGGCGGGTCGGCGGTCAGCCGAATGCTGGCCGGCGCGGTCCCGGTGGCGGTCGGCCGCATCTCCTATTCGCTCTATCTGTGGCACTGGCCGCTGGTCGTCTTCTGGACCTATCGCACGGACGGCGACTGGCGGTTGCGGGAGCAACTGTTCATCATCCTGCTCTCGCTCCTCCTCGCCGCTCTCTCCTGGCGCTTCATCGAGGAGCCGTTCCGCAGGGCGCGCCGCTTCACGACCGGCCGCGCCTTTGCCCTCGCCGGCGCGATGATGGCGGCGGGGTGCGGGGCGGGCGCGCTGCTCTATCTGTCCGGCGGCCTGCCCGCGCGGGTGGCGCCCTCCGTCGCGGCGCTCGATGCGGCGAGCGGGAGCATGGCCTATCTGCCGGAGCGTTGTTCGGGCATGGCGGCGGTGCGGCACCGGGCGCTGTGCGCGGTGGGCGCGCATAACGGCACGCCGCCCAGCTTCCTGTTGTGGGGCGATTCCCACGCCCATGCGCTGAAACCCGCGTTCGACCAGGCGGGCGATGCGCTGGGCCTGTCCGGCCGGATAGCATCCTATCCCGCCTGTCCCACCCTGCTGGGGCTGGACCGGCTGGACCAGCCCGCCAGCCATGACTGCAGCGCCTTTAACGCCCAGGTGCTGGCGATGCTGCGCGACAGCCCGACCATCCACACCGTCTTCCTGGTGTCCCGCTGGGGCCTGTGCGCCAATGGGCGCCGTCCCGAAGGCGGGACGCCCTGCTATCTGGGCCGGGACGCGGATGACGACAGGAGCCTCAGCCGCGACGCCCTGCTGTTCCGCGCCGGGTTGAGGGAGAGCGTGCGGGCGCTGACCGGCATGGGCAAGCGGGTCATATTGGTCGCGCCCATTCCCGAATTCCGCCGCAACGTGCCGGAAAGCCTGGCGCGGGCGGAACTCTACAGCGAACCGGCGCGACTGGACCTGTCGCTGGCGGATTACCTCCGGCGGCAGCGCGGCGTGTTCGGCGCCTTCGACGAGATGCGGCGGCGTTTCGCGGCGGGCATCGTCTATCCGCACCGCCTTCTTTGCCGCAGCGGCCATTGCGCGACCATGATGCATGGCGTGCCGCTTTATTCGGACGACGACCATCTGTCGCGGCAGGGCAGCCTGCTGCTGAGCGGCATGGTCTATCAGGCCATGCGGCCGATCCGGGATCGCGCCGATCACCAGGAAAAGCGCTGAACTGAAAGGGGAGATGGCGACCCCGACAGGATTCGAACCTGTGACCATTCGCTTAGAAGGCGAATGCTCTATCCAGCTGAGCTACGGGGCCGTCGGCGCGTTCGATAGCTGGGCTTCGCCCAGCTTGCAATCATGGGCGGCATTGCATTTGCGCGTCGGCCCGATATGCAGGGGCGCATGAACGATGCGGGGGTCAGGAAAATCGATGCCTATGCGCTGGGCGGGCGGCCCTTGCGCTATTTCGATTTCTGCATGGCGGGCTTCGTCGCGATCCTGCTGCTGTCCAACCTGATCGGCGCGGCGAAGCTCTCGACGCTGGGCGGCTTCACCTTTGGCGCCGGCATCCTCTTCTTTCCGCTGGGCTATGTGCTGGGCGACGTGCTGACCGAAGTCTATGGCTATGCGCGGGCGCGGCGTTGCGTCTGGGCCGGCTTTGGCGCGATGCTGTTCATGGCGCTGATGAGCTGGGTGGTGGTGAAGCTGCCCCCGGCGGAGGGCTGGCCGGACCAGAAGGCCTATGAGGCGGTGTTCGGCAGCACATGGCGCATCGTCTTCGCCTCCGTCGCCGCCTTCTGGGCGGGGGAGTTCGCCAACAGCTTCGTCCTCGCCAAGATGAAGCTGCTGACGCAGGGCAGGCATTTATGGATGCGCACCATCGGTTCCACCGTGGTGGGGCAGGGGGTGGACAGCCTGCTTTTCTATCCGCTCGCCTTCTACGGCGACTGGACCAGCGCGCAGGTGGCGACGGTGATGGTCACCAACTGGCTGATGAAGGTCACCTGGGAAGCGGTGCTGACGCCCGTCACCTATGTGGTGGTCGGCCGCCTCAAGCGCGCCGAGGGGCTGGACGTGTTCGACGAGGGCACGAATTTCACGCCGTTCCGGACGAGCCTTTAACCCAGCACTCCCGCCCGCGCGCGCGTCTCACGCGTTGGGATAATGCGCGCTCACGAAATACAGCCCGTCCGGCGGCGCGTTCAGCCCCAGGGCCGCCCGGTCCTTCGCATCCCGCGCCGCTTCCAGATCGCCGACGGACCAGCGCCCCATGCCCACCATGACGAGGCATCCCACCATCGACCGCACCTGATGGTGCAGGAAGGACCGCGCCTCCGCATGGATGGCAAGCCGGTCGCCCGCACGCTCCACGTCCAGCCGGTCGAGCGTCTTCACCGGGCTTTCCGCCTGGCAATGGACCGAGCGGAAGGTCGTGAAGTCGTGCCGACCGACCAGCAGTTGCGCGGCCCGCTGCATCGCCTCCGCGTCCAGCGGCTGGATCACCCGCCAGGCCAGTCCGCTTTCCCAGGTCAGCGGGGCGCGGCGGTTGACGATGCGATAGACATAGGAGCGGCCGGTGCAGGAGAAGCGCGCATGCCAGTCGTCCGGCACGGTCTCGCAAGCGAGGATCGCGACCGGCGCCGGCCGAAGGCGCGCATTCAGCGCCTCCATCAGGCGGAACGGCGTCATGTCCTTCGCAATGTCGGCATGGGCGCGCATGCCAAGGCCGTGGACGCCGGCATCGGTGCGGCCCGCCGCATGCACGGCGACCCGTTCGCCGGTGACGGAGAAGATGGCGTCCTCCATCGCCTGCTGCACGCTCGGCCCATGGGCCTGCCGCTGCCAGCCCATGAAGGGGCGGCCATCGAATTCGACGGTGAAGGCGAAACGGGCCATGGGTTCAGGCGTCGACCCGGCTGCCCGCCGGCATCTCATAGCCGCGCAGCAATTCGCCCGCCGACATGGCGCCCTTGCCGGCGCGCTGGATCAGCGTCGGGCGGATGCTGCCATGGCCGCAGCCGATCAGCAGGCTGTTGTCGAGCAATTCGCCCGCCGGGCCTTCATCCCCCTCGACATGGGCGGCAAGGATGCGGAAGCGCTCGCCGCGATATTCGAAGAAGGCGCCGGGCACCGGGTTGAAGGCGCGCACCTGCCGTTCGACCTGATGCGCGTCGCGGCCGAAATCGATCCGCGATTCCGCTTTTTCGATCTTGGAGGCATAGGTGACGCCTTCCTCCGGCTGGGCGACGGGGGGATGGAGGGCGATGTCGTCCAGCACCTCGACCATCAGTTCCGCGCCCGCATCGGCCAGTTCCCGCGTCAATGCCCCGGCAGTCTTGTCCTCTATGGGCGTCACATGCTTGGCGCGCATCGGGCCGGTGTCCAGCCCTGCCTCCATGTCCATGATGGTGACGCCCGTGACATTGTCGCCGGCGAGGATGGCGCGCTGGATCGGCGCAGCGCCGCGCCAGCGGGGCAGGAGGGAGGCGTGGATGTTCATGCAGCCCAGGCGCGGCGCATACAGGATCGGGCGGGGCAGGATCAGCCCATAGGCGGCGACCACCGCGACATCGGCGTTCAGCGCGGCGAAGGCGGCCTGCACGTCCGCATCCTTCAGCGAAACCGGCGTGCGCACCTCTATGCCCATCTCTTCCGCCTTCGCATGCACGGGGGAGGGGCGCAGCGCCTTGCCGCGTCCGGCGGGGCGAGGCGGCTGGCTGTAGGCGGCGACGATCCCATGCCCCGCCTTGGCCAGCGCGACCAGGGCCGGAACGGCGAAATCGGGGGTTCCCATATAGACGATACGCATGGCGGGCCTTTTGTTGGGTCTCGGCGCCGGCCCGCTCCCTCACCCGGCCACCCAAATGATATTGCCGTTGGGTGGCCGGGTGGGGGAGCGGGCCCGTGCCGCCTCCGAAAAGCGCTGAGAGACGCATTTTCAAAGACGCTCCTCAAACCCCTTGTGTCCACGACTTGCAAGCCCTTATTCCGGTTCCATGGCTTCTCCAGAGATCGAAGAGCTGACGCAGGCGCTGTCCCGCCTGCCCGGCCTTGGCCCGCGTTCGGCGCGGCGCGCCGTGCTGCACCTGCTCAAGAAGCGGGAATCCGCGCTGGAGCCGCTGCTGCGCGCCCTGGACGCGGTGAACGAGCGGCTGGTGACGTGCAGCCTGTGCGGCAATGTCGACACCGTCGATCCCTGCGGCATCTGCGCCGATCCGCGCCGGGATGCGCGGGCGCTCTGCGTCGTGGAGGATGTGGCGGACCTCTGGGCGCTCGACAAGTCGCGGCTGTTTCCGGGCCGCTTCCATGTGCTGGGCGGCCGGCTGTCGGCGCTGGAGGGCGTGCGGCCGGAGGATCTGTCCATCGATGCGCTGGTGGCGCGGGTGGAGGCGGGCGGCATAGACGAGGTGGTGCTGGCGATGAACGCGACGCTGGAGGGACAGACCACCGCCCATTATCTGGCCGAACGGCTGGAGCGCTTTCCCGTGCGCCTGACGCAACTGGCGCATGGCGTGCCCGTTGGCGGCGAACTGGACTATCTGGACGAGGGCACGTTGGCGCAGGCGCTTCGGGCGCGGCGGCCGCTGGGGTGACTGTGGCGGTCGCTTGAAATTTTCCGGCCGCCCGATTATTTTGACGCCATGGCCATTCTTCCCATCCTGGAGGCGCCCGATCCGCGCCTGCGCACCATCTCGTCTCCGGTGGAGGCGATCGATGACGATTTGCAGCGCCTGATCGACGACATGTTCGAAACCATGTACGACGCGCCGGGCATCGGTCTGGCCGCGATCCAGGTGGGCGTGCCCAAGCGGGTGCTGGTGATCGACCTGCAGGAACCCGAATCCGACGAGGAAGGCGCGCCGCCGGTCAAGAAACCGATGGTGTTCATCAATCCGGAAATTCTGGATGGGTCGGAGGATCTGTCGGTCTATAATGAAGGCTGCCTGTCCGTCCCCGACCAGTTCGCGGAAGTGGAGCGGCCGGCGAGCATCCGGGCAAGCTGGATGGACAGGGACGGACGCATCCATGAGGAGCGGCTGGAAGGGCTGCTGGCCACCTGTCTCCAGCATGAGATGGACCATCTGCAGGGCGTGCTGTTCATCGACCATCTGTCCCGGTTGAAGCGGGACATGCTGATGAAGAAGCTGACCAAGGCGCGCAAGGCGGCCTGAACCGGGCGGCAGAGATGAAAAGAAATGCCCCGGCCGTCGCCGGGGCATTTCTTTTTCGGGCCGGAGGCTGAGGGCGAGCGCGGCCAGCTTCCGGCCTGGCCGCCGGGAATCGCCGCTGATGTCGTGCTGGCCAACCCCCTGAACCCCTACCGTCTGCGGGAGGGGGGATGGCTGGATTCATCCAAAAGGGGTCATTCGATCAGCGCGCTGGCGTCCATGTCTGGGTCTTGCAGAACATCATGATGCAGCCCTGCACCTTCAACGTGCCGTCGCTGTTGCGGCTGACCTTGCTGTTATAGGTCTTGCCGCTTTCGGGGTCGTAGATCGACCCTTTCCACAGATCGCCCGCATCGGCAAAGCCGGTGAGCAGCGCCAGCCCGGTGAGCGGCTTGCCGCGCTGGGCCGGATCGGGGTTCTTGATGTCGGTCGGGGGGCGGCCGGGGGTGGGCTTCACGATCTTCTCTATCCGCCCGCAGAGCGTCTTGCCGCAAGGGGCGATCTGGACGATGGCCTTGCCGTCGACCGTGGCCCAGCGGCCGGTGATGGGCTGCGCGGCCTGCGCGGGCAGGGCGGCGAGCAGGGGCGGGATGAGCAGCGCGGCGCGGGCGGCGATGCGGGTGAAGGCGACCATGGACCTCTCCGGATTTGCGTCTTTGCAAAAGGGGATAGGGCAGGATCGGCCGCTTCGCCAAGGCGGAAAATCAGCGGCCTTCAGGGGCGCAGCAGGGGACGCTACGGCAGCGCCCCTTGCCGCGTCCTCCAGAATTTAGAAGGCCTGGCTGATCGAGCAGGCGGCCGGACCCAGAATGACGACGAAGAGGGTCGGCAGGATGAAGAGAATCAGCGGCACGGTCATGATCGCGGGCAGGCGCGCGGCCTTTTCCTCGGCGCGCATCATGCGTTCGTGGCGGAACTCGGCGGACAGGACGCGCAGGGCCGAAGCCAGCGGCGTGCCGTATTTTTCCGTCTGGATCATGGTCGTGACCACGCCCTTGATCGCGTCCAGCTTGACGCGGGTGGCCAGATTCTCGAACGCCATGCGCCGCTCGGTAAGGAAGCTGAGTTCGATGGCGGTCAGGTGGAATTCGTCGCCCAGTTCCGGATAGGCCTTGCCGAGTTCGCGGGCGACGCGGCTGAAGGCGGCGTCGACGGTCAACCCGGCCTCTGCGCAGATCACCAGCAGGTCGAGCGCGTCGGGCAGCCCCTTGCGGATCGCGGCGGAACGCTTCTGAATCTTGTTGTCGATGAAGATGTCGGGCGCCTTGTAGGACAGCAGCAACGCGCCGGCGAACGCCATGAAGCGCTTGGCGCCGCCCCATTCCGGGTAGATGCCCACGGCATAGAGCAGCAGCGCCGCCATGCCGCCGATGACGATGGGCAGGATCAGCCGGCCGAAGATCACTGCGACCGCCCAGTCCTTCGAACGGATGCCCGCCTGCGCCAGCTTGATCTGCGCTTCCTTGAGTTGATCGTCCTGCAGAACCTTCAGATTGGAAAGAAACGACCGCATCTGGTCGGTCGCCTGGTTCTTCTTCACCAGCTTGGCGCGGCGGCGGGCGGTGGAGGCGGTGATGCCCGCCTTCAACTGCTCGCGTCGTTCGTTCAGCGCCTTGACGCGCTTGGCCATCGGATCGCGCACGGTCATGACCGCATAGAGGGCGAACAGCGTCGCAAGCGTCGCCAGGGCGGCGAGCAGCGTGCCGAAATCCGTGGCGGTCAGGCCGAAAAGGGTGCCGGCGGGGACGGGTGTGCTTTCCATCTTGTCGGCTTCCTCAAATCTCGAAGTTGATCATCTGCGCCATGATGAAGGCGCCGATGCTCATCCAGCACATGCCGCCTATGCCGATCACCTGCATGGTCGAAAGGCCGAACAACCCCGCCGGATCGGGCGTGAAGAAGGGCGACATGTAATCATAGTTGATGTAGCAGATCAGGCCGAAGACCGTGAACGGCAGCACGCCGATGATATAGGCCGACGCCTTGGATTCGGAGGACATGGCGCGGATCTTGAGCTTCATCTGGGCGCGCTGGCGCAGCACGGTGGCAAGGTTGGACAGGGTTTCCGCCAGGTTGCCGCCGGTTTCCCGCTGGATCGCCAGGCTGATCACGAAGAACTGGAATTCGGGCGTGCCCAGCCGGTCGGCGGTTTCCTGCAACGCCTGGTCCATCGTCTTGCCGATCTTGATGCGTTCGGTGATCAGCTTGAATTCCTCCCCCACCGGACCGGGAACCTCGTTCGACACGACGTTCAGCGTCTCTGCGATGGGAAGGCCGGAGCGCAGGCCGCGGGTCAGCAGTTCCAGCGCGTCGGGGAATTTGGCATTGAATTTCAGCACGCGGCCCTTGATCAGACGGCTGACCCACATATGCGGCAGGCCCAGGCCCGCGGCCAGGCCCAGCATCACCGCGAACAGCGGCGGGAATCCGCGCAGCATCAGCAGGGCGCACAGAGCCAAGAATATAACCGCGCAGGCCGTCATATACTGGCTGACCGTCCATTTCTTGCCGGTCATGCGGATGCGCTTGGCAAGGTTTTCCGGGTTGGGCACCAGCGACACCAGCATCGACGCTTCATTGCCGGCGGGGCGGTTCGAAATCGCCTTGCGCATGCGCGCTTCCAATATGGCGTCGGTGGAATCGCTGTGCCGGCCGCGGATCAGTTCCATGCGGCGCTTCTGCGCCTTTTCGGGCGACGGGCCGCTGAAGGCCATGACGACCAGGCCCAGCATGGTTGCGAGCAGCACCGCCATCAGGATGATATTGCCGTTCATGTGCCTGCCCGTTCCCCGTCCGGTTCCATCAAAGCGGACGCGCCGCCCTCGGCGGCACGCCCCGTCCTGTTCAGGCCGAAGCCTTGTCCTTGCGGCGCGAAGGGATCATGCTCTTGAGATCGCTGATCTTGCCCAGCAGGGAATCGCCCTTCTTCGACGCGGTCGGGCGACCTTCATCGGCCTCCGCATCCTCCGCCGCGCCCACCACCGCATCCATCAGGGTGTTGCAGGCGGCGCCGACCTTGCTGCCCTTGGCCGTTTCCGCCAGAGTCTTGCCCAGTTTCGCCGCCTGCGAAGCGACCTTGAGGTCGAAGGGGATCAGCACGTCGACCTTGCGCTCGATCGACTGTTCGAAATCCTTGCGGCTGATTTCCGGGGCGCCGGGATGGACGCGGTTGGCGACCACCAGCACGCGCGATTGCGGGGCATTGGTCTTGAGCCAGGACAGGATGCGGATCGAATCCCGCGCCGCCGCCAGGGTCAGTTCGGTGACCACGACGGTGACGTTCACGTCGCTCATCAGGTGCGGATGCTGGATCAGCATGGCGCGCGGCAGGTCGATGACGCTGCATTCGAAGGCGGCGCGGAACTCCTCCAGCAACTGGTAGAAGGCGCCGCCGTCGGTCAGCAACGGCTGGCTGATCGGCGCTTCGGCCGACAATATGGCCAGCGTGTCGCTTGCGCGCACCATGGCGCGTTCGATGAACAGCCCGTCGATGCGGCTGGGATTTTCGATGGCGTCGGTCAGGCCGCGGCCCGGCTCCAGGTCCATCGCCAGCGCATTGGTGCCGAAATGGACGTCCAGGTCCAGCAGGGCGGTCGGGCGCTTCTGCTTGTCGCTGAGCAGCCAGGCGAGCGAGGTGGCGATGCTGGACGCGCCCACGCCGCCGCGCGTGCCGATCACCGCCGCCGTCATATGCGGACGTTCGGGGCCGGCGTCGCGGGGCGCGAAGAACACCGCCTGCGCCTGGGCCAGCGCATCGCGCAACTGGTCGGCGCCGAAGGGTTTGAGCAGATAGTCCTGGATGCCGCTGGCCAGCAGGTCGCGATAGAGGCGCACGTCATTGACCTGGCCCGCCGCAATGACGACGGTGCCGGGTTCGCACACTTCGGCCAGGCTGTTGATGTCATTCAGCGGATCGCCGCTTTCCGACATGTCGATGAACAGGATCTGGGGCGAGGCGGTGATCGACAGGGACTGCACGGCGTTGCGCATGCCGCCCTTGTTCACCTTTTCCGGCGCCCAGCCCATTTCCGCCGCGACGACGCGCAGCAGGTCGAAACTGTGATCGTCGCAGACGAAGGCATGGAAGGGGTCACGCTGGCCGGATGCGCCGGGTTTCCAGGGTGCGTTCATGTCAATTGCCTCCCGACAGGGTCTTAAGGTCGCCGGAGCCGGTCGGCGCCTTTTCGCGATAGGTCGAAATCGCCCGGTTGGACGTGGCGGTGCGCAGGTCGCTGTCGGTGGTCTGGCCGCGCACCAGATCCTCCGGATTGGCGATCATCGCCGCCAGATTGCCGTTCACGCCGCAGCCGAAATTGGTCGACGTGCCCAATTGCTGGTCGGTTTCCGGCTTGTCGGACCAGTCGGGGCAGCCGGGCACGCTGGCGATGGCGCGGCGCACGATCAGGCGGACGGCCCCTTGCGGCGCGGCGCCGGCGACGGCGGTGCCGTCTTCGCCCACCAGCATGCCGTGGCGCGCCACCACATCGGCTATGCCTTCGCGCAGGGCCGGGCTGTAATAGCCCGCGTCCGTCGCGATGGCGACCTGGTCGCCATAGCCAAGGCCGATGGAAACAAACCAGTCGTCCAGCCGGCGGGCCTCCGATGCGGTGAGGCCGCCATCGGGGCCTGCCTGCACGTCGTAGGTGAAGGCAGCGTTGCTGACGACCGGCTGATGGACCGACTGCACGCCGCGATTGGCGGCCTGGTCGGTCTGGCAGGCGGAGAGCGGCAGCGCCATCAGCGCGAGGGTGCCGAGGCGGACGCCAAAGAGCAAGAGGGTCTTGCGAGACTGGAAAGTCATGTCTTTCGTCCTTCGGATCAGAAGCTGAAGCCCGGCGCGGCGTCCTTCGAACGCTTGCCGATGTCACGGGAGGCGACGGGCGGCAGAGCGGCCGATGCCTGCGGGCCGGGCGTGGGCGCCGGGGCGCCGGGCGCGCGGCTCGGCATCGGCGCGTGCGCGCCGCTGATGCCGTCATGGCCCTGTTGCAGGAACAGGCCCTGGCCCTCATTGGCGTTGCGGAAGCCGTCGGTCGGCAGGCGCACGTCGGATGCGTTCATCGGCTTCACCAGATAGGGGGTGACGACGATGACCAGTTCCGTCTCATGACGCTGGAAGTTGCGCGACTTGAAGAGGCTGCCCAGGATCGGCAGGTTGCCGATGCCCGGAACCTTGCTGATGCTGTTCGCGGTGTCGTTGTTGAGCAGGCCGGCGATCATGAACGCCTGGCCGGAACCCAGTTCCACCGTGGTTTCGGCCGTGCGGCTCCTGAGAGCGGGCACGCTGGAGTCGACGGAGAAGTCGAGGCTCGACACCGTCGGGCGGACGCGCAGCGAAATGCGGCCATCGGCCAGCACGGTCGGGGTGAAGGCCAGTTGCACGCCATATTGCTTGAATTCGATGCTGTTGCCCTGCGTGCCGTTGCTGACCGTGTAGGGATATTCGCCGCCCGCCAGGAAGCTGGCGGTTTCGCCGGACAGCGAGGTCAGGTTGGGCTGGGCGAGGGTGGTGGCAAGGCCGCTCGATTCCGCCAGGTCCAGCACCGCGCCGATGTCGAGGCCCAGCACGCGTGCCACGCCGCCAAGGCTGTAACCGCCGTCCGCTGTGAAGTTGAACGTTCCCCCGCCGCCGCTGTTGAAGGTGATGGCGTCCCGGGTGCCGCCGCCGATGCCGCCGGCCCATTTGCCGCCGGTCAGATCCTGCGATTTCCAGTTCATGCCGATCTTGTGCCCGACATCGCGGGACACTTCAGCAATCTTGACCTGCAGGTTGACCTGAAGCGGCGTCGCGGTGCGCAGGCGGCTGACCACGGTCACTTCCTTGCCGACGAAGGCCTGGGTCAGCCTTTCGGCCTCCGCCGCGTCTTCCGGCGCGGCGATGGTGCCGGTCAGCAGGACCATGCCGTTCATCTTGTTGACCGCGATGTCCGCGTTCGGCATCGCCAGCTTCAGCATGTCGTCGATGCTGGTCAGGTTGTTGCCGACGCGCACCGTGCCGGAAAACAGCACCTTGCCGTTGGTCGCCGTCGCGAAGACGGTGGTTTCCCCGGCCTTCTTCGCGATCAGGTAAAGCTGGTTCTGCGACCGGACATGGACGTCGACCACGTCCGGATCGCCGATCACCACGTCCGACATCTTGGCGGGCAGGTTGATGACCTTGCTGCCGCCCACGGAGAGCAGGATCGCATTGTCCTGCATGGAGGCGGGCGCGGCGTTGAGCGCGCTCGTCGGAGCGGCAGCCACGGCGACCGCCAGGCCGAGCGCGATGGCCGGGCCGAGCAGCGGCTTGGCCGCCGCTGTGTGAACTGTAAACCCCTTCATCTTACTTCCCCCCGACCGGAACGACGGTCACACTGGTTCCACGGGCGACGCGGATCACCGGCCCCTGGCCGGCGATGGCTCCGCCGACCGGCACGCCCATGGCCGGGCCGCCAGCGCCCATGCTCTGCAAGGGCTTGGCTGGGACGCTGCTGCGCTGATAGCGCGAGACGTCGGCGCCGGTGGAATAGGTGCTGCCCTTGTCGACCGGACGCGCGGCGATGCTGGCCAGCAGCTTCTTTTCCGCGCTGGGATTGCTGCCGTCGGGCAGGTCCACGTCGCTGCCCGCGATGGCGGCGTCCAGTTCGGAACTGTTGTCCGCCAGAGAGCGCAGCGAGAGCGAGAGCGAGCCGATGGTCTGCGCCACCGCGATCTTCTCGGCGATCTTGGGCGTCACTTCGATGGTGACGTTGGAATAGGTCTGGACGACCGGCTTGCCGTCATCGCCCAGCGCGTCCATGCGCTGGTCGGTGGCGAGCACGCGCAGGTTGCGCAGGATGGTTTCGGAAACCTTGAGCGGTTCGCCCTCGCCGCCGCCGCTGACGCTCTGCGTCAGCACCAGGTCGACGCGGTCGCCCGGAAAGACGAAGCCCGCGACGCTGTTCTGCGCCGACACCGGCACGGTCACGGCGCGCATGCCCGGCCCCAGTGCGGCGGCCAGGAAGCCGCGCTCGCCCGGCTTGATCACCGAACCCAGCGTCATCGGCTGGCCGGCGGAAATGGCGGTGCGGATGACGCTGCCCACCAGCTTCTGGGGGTCGGCCTGGCCCTTGATATAATAGGCCTGCTCGACCAGATCCTTGGGCCAGGGCTGGAAGCGGAAGCTCTCCGCGTCCAAAATGGTGCCCACCGGCAGGGCCTTGGTCGCGACCAGCACATGGGGCTGGTCAGCCTCGACCGGCATGGACGACGCGCCCGCCGGGGGAGCGCTCGACGAACTCAGCATGTTGCGTGCAAGCAAGGCTGTAGTGACCGCTATGATCAGCGCCCCCACCAGCAGCACGATCTTCTTGGCATCCATGATGAAATTCGCCTCCCTCAATCGGACGAGTTGCGCCCGAGCCCCCGTTTATTCACGCAAATTGGTTAATATATCGTTCGCCAAGCAGCCAAAGCGCCGCGAACGAGATGGCTATGCCATAGGGGATTTGCGGCTGGCCCAGCCGGCGGGTCATGCGATGGTGCACGACGGTCACGATGGTGACGATGCCCCCCAGCACCGCCATCAGCATCAGCATCGACAGGGTCGCCTGCCAGGGAAACCAGAGCGCGAGCGCGCCCAGCAGCTTCACGTCGCCGCCGCCCATGCAGCCGAGCGCGAACAGGACGGCGAACGCCATGAACACGATCAGCCCGGCCAGCAACTGCACCGCCATGCCCGGCCAGAGCGGCAGGCCGCAGGCCAGCCACCAGAGCGGCGCCAGCCCGGCCACCGTCAGGTTCAGCCGGTTGGAAATGATGCGAGACCGCAGATCTGTGACGGACGCCACGATCAGCAGCAATGCCAGGGCGCCGATCAGCGCCATTCGGAAAATATCCCCCATCATGGGTTCGAAACTATAGACCGCATGGCTTACCAAAGCGTAACCATGCGGCGCATGGATTCGCCCCGCTTCGTTCCCGCTCCCTTCGACCGGCGCGCCTGGCCGATGGACGGGCGGCTCGATTACTGGACCGCGCCCGACGGCTGGGGCCTGCGCCGCTACCGGCTGGGCGAGGGCGGTCGCGGCAGGATGCTGGTGCTGGGCGGACGCGGCGACATGATCGAGAAATATCTTGAGGTCATCCGCCACTGGGCCGACCGGGGATGGGCGGTCACCGGCTTCGACTGGCGCGGTCAGGGCGGATCGGGCCGCACGACCGCTGATCCGCTGTGCGGGCATATCGACGATTTCGGGCAATGGATCGCCGACCTGGATGCCTTCGCCGCCGATTGGCGCGGTCAGGGGGAGGGGCCGAGCGCGATCGTCGCGCACAGCATGGGCGGCCACCTGCTGCTGCGCGCGCTGGCGGAGGGGATGGCGCCGCCCGACGCGGCCGTGACCGTCGCGCCGATGATGGGCCTGCGCACCGCGCCGCTGCCCCGCTGGCTGGCGGTGGCCATTGCCGAAGCGATGTGCGCGCTGGGCTTTGCCGAAAAACAGGCCTGGACGCAGAAGGAGGAGTCGGAACGGCAGCGCCGCATGCGGCAGAAGCGGCTGACCCACGATCCCGAACGCTATGCCGATGAACTGTGGTGGCGCGACCATGGGCGGGAGGTGGCGCTGGGGCCGCCTAGCTGGAAATGGGTGGCGCAGGCGCTGCATTCGACCCGCGCGCTGGAAAAGGGAGGGGCGATCGAGCGGATCGCGGTGCCCTTGCTCATACTCGCGGCGCGGACGGACCGGCTGGTCTCCACGCCCGCCATCGAGCGGATCGCGGCGCGGATCGCCGGCGCGCGGCTGCATGTCTACGGGCGCGAGGCGGCGCATGAGATATTGCGGGAACTGGACCCGGTGCGGCTGGACGCGCTGGCGCGCATCGACCGCTTCCTGGATGAAGTCGCCCCGAACCGGATCGGCGCGGGATGAACCGGCACGACATCGTGATCGTGGGAGGCGGGATCGCCGGGGCGAGCCTTGGCGCGGTGCTGGCGGAACATGCCGGCGTGCTGATGCTGGAGATGGAGGACAGCGCCGGCTATCACGCCACGGGGCGGGCAGTCTCCTTCTGGGAGGAGACCTATGGCGGGCTGGCCGTCCAGCCGCTGACCACGGCGTCGGGTCCGATGCTGGCCGCGCCCGATCCGGACTTTTGCGAAAGCCCCTTTCTGACGCCGCGCCGGACGCTGCATGTCGGGCGGGCGGGAGACGCGGCGGCGCGCGACCGTCTGCTGGAGCAGTTCGGCGCCAAGGTGGACCTGGTTCCGGTCGATCCCGCCGCGCTGGTCCCCGGACTAAGGCCGGAATGGTCGCTGGGCGTGCTGGAGCCGGGGGTGTGCGACATCGACGTGGCGGCGCTGCATCAGGCCTGGTTGCGGCGGTTCCGGCGCCTGGGCGGCGAGGTGCGGCTGGCCACGGCGTTGCGGCGCGCCGAAGCGCGGGACGGCGGTTGGCGGATCGAAACCGATGCGGGCGCGATCGATTGCGGCGTGATCGTCGACGCGGCGGGGGCGTGGGCCGACGATGTGGCCAGGGCCTGCGGCGTGGCGCCCATCGGCATTGCGCCGCTGCGCAGGACAGTGGTGCAATTGCGCGTGCCGGCCATGCCCTCGGCCGATCTGCCGCTGGTCATGGACCTTGGATCGCAATTCTATTTCAAGCCGGAAGGGGAGGGCCGCGTCTGGCTGACCCCGCATGACGAGGAACCATCGCCCCCCTGCGACGCCGCGCCCGAGGAAATGGCGGTGGCGGAGGCGATTGCGCGTTTCGAGTCGGTGGTCGACTGGCCGGTCGAGGCGGTGGAGCGCAAATGGGCCGGGCTGCGCAGCTTCTCCCGCGACCGCGCGCCGGTCTATGGCTTCGATCCGGCGGCGCGGGGATTTTTCTGGTTCGCCGGGCAGGGCGGGTTCGGCATCCAGACCTCGCCCGCGGCGGCTCTGCTGGGCGCTGCCCTTCTCAGGGGAGAGGCTTTGCCGCCGCAGATCGCGGGGATCGATCCGGCGCCTTATTCTCCGGCGCGGTTCCGCTAAGTTTCAGCCCGCTTCCTTCATGTCGGACCGGGCCAAGACCCGTCGGCTCGCCAGGCCCATCATGGCAAAGCCGGCGATCGAGGCGACGATATTCGCGCTGGCCGCCCCGACCGTTCCATATATCGGCAGCAAGGCCGCCTGCATCCCCAGCAGCAGCACAGTCGAAACCAGCGTGATGCGCAGCGAAAGGCTGGCCCGGTCGGTCGCCATCAGCAGCGGACGATAGCTGACCCCGACCAGGTCGATGCAGGCCGCTATCCCCAGCAGCAGCAGCAGCGGATAGGCCGGCAGAAACGCCTTGCCGGCGATCAGGCCCAGCAAGGGATGGCCGACGGCCAGGATCAGGGCAATGATCACCGCCCCTGCGACCAGCGCCAGCCGGTTGGTCCGCCGGAACAACGTGCCCAGCGCCTCATGGCCATGGCTGGAATGGGTGCGGCTCAATTCCACGAAGATGCTGCGGGAGAGCAGGCCGGAAATCTTGGTCAGGGAATTGGCGAGCTGGTTGGCCAGCCGATAGAGGCCGGCCCCCGCCGGTCCCGCGAACAGGCCGACCACCAGCACGGCCACCTGCTGGCCCACGGAGGACAGGGTCGTCTGCAAATTGGTGGCGGTGAGGAAGCCGACGATGCCGGGATTTTCCCTGCGCGCGTCCAGCGCCCGGCCGGCCCGCCAGCTTCCGAGCCTGTCGCCCCCAACGCGCAGCGCAAGCCACCAGTAGCTGATCGCGCAGAGCAGTTCGGCAGCGCCCCAGGCAATCAGGAAGCCGGTGACATTGGGCATCAGCATCCAGGCGAGCGCCGCGCCGATCATGCGCCCGACCGGAATCATGGTTTCGGCGAAGGCGCCGGTATCGAATCGGTCGAACAGCCGCAGCACGCCGGTCGGGCTGGAGCGGATGGTGATCATCATCACCATGCAGAAGATCCATGCCTGCCAACCCATGCCCGCCGACAATTGCATCAGCGGCCCGAAGGCGAGGATGATGAACGCCGCGATCAGCCCGCCCGCGACGGCCGAACCCAGGTCGATCAGGATGCAGAAGCGCAGCACCCGGTTCAGCGCGTCGCCATTGCCGGACGCCAGATGCGGCTGGCCGTAGCGTACCACGATCTGCCAACTGTCGAAATTGACCAGCGTCTGGATGAGGCCGGTGGCGCTCAGCACCAGCGCGAAGCGGCCGAAATCCGCGACGCCCAGGGTCCGCGTGACGATGGCGAGATAGGCAAGGCTCAGCACCGCGCCCACGCCCTTGCCGCCCAGCAGCCAGCCGGTGTTCGCCAGGATGCGGGCGAAGCCTTCCTGAGCGCCACCCGATCCGCGCTTGATCGTCACTTGGGTTCCGGCCTTTCGATGCAACGCCGTCGCTGGGGCGCGCGCCTATCTAGGATTGGGCCGGCTGCGATGCAACACACCCTGTCCATCGGCCGGTCTTTGCTTTAATGCCCCGCCCCATGACTATTTCGAAAGCCATCATCCTTTCCGCGGGCCAGGGATCGCGCCTGCTGCCGCTGACCCGCGACGTGCCCAAATGCATGATCGACTTCAACGGCCGGACTCTCATAAGCTGGCAGGTCGCCGCGCTGGTGGCGAACGGCGTGACCGACATCGTCGTCGTCACCGGCTTCCGCACCGAACGGGTGGAGGACCATGCCCTGCAACTCTATCGCGAAACCGGCGCGCGCATCCGCACCGTATTCAACCCCTTCTTCCAGGTGGCGGACAATCTCGGCACCTGCTGGATCGTGCGGGAGGAGATGGACCGGGACTTCATCATCCTGAACGGCGATACCATCGTTTCGGACGAGATCGTGGCGAAGCTGATCGCGGGGGCGCAGGACGCCATCACCGTGACCGTGGACGTCAAGCCCGGCGACTATGACGATGACGACATGAAGGTGAACCGGGACGAGACGGGGCGCCTGCTCGCCATCGGCAAGCGGTTGCTGCCGCACGACACCAATGCCGAATCCATCGGCATGCTGGCCTTCAAGGGAGAGGGGGCCGCGATTTTCCGCAACCAGATCGACCAGATGATGCGCACGCCCGAAGGGGTGGAGCGCTGGTATCTGCGCGCCATCGACATCATCGCCAAGGGCAACCGGGTCGGCACCGTCTCCATCGAGGGGCTGGACTGGCAGGAAGTCGACTTCCCGCAGGATGTGGAGGCGGCGAATGCGCTCACCGCCCGCTGGCTGGCCGAAGGGCGCTACGCGAAGTAGAGTTTGAGCCAGCCGGTCAGCGCGGCGATCTGCTCCGGCGAAAGTTTCGCCGCGCTGCCCAGGTCGGGTTGTCCCGGCCATCCGGCATCGGGGACCGCAACGCCTGCATGTTCGCGGCTGCCCTCATAGCGGGGCAGCACATGGAAATGGACATGCGGGTCCACCATCATCAGCATCAGATAGTTGATCTTGCCGTAGCCGACCGCCTGGCCGAGCGCGCTTTCGATCGCCTTGGTCACGCTCGCCAGTTCGGCATGGGCTGCCGGCGGCAGGTCGCCAAAGGCCTCCGCGTCGGATTTCGCCGCCAGCACCAGCGATCCCAGCGTCGGCTGGGCGGGGCGCAGCAGCACCAGCCAGTGCGCGAACTCCGCGATCAGTGTGGAGGGATAACCGAATTTCTCGATGGTCGCGTTCATGCGCCTGCCTCCATCCAACTGACGACGGGCCGCCCGGCGCGCTTCGCGCCATAGGCCTGCACCAGCCGGACGGCATGGACGGCCAGCGAGATGATCGTCCACCAGGCCAATGCGATCAGGCCGATGTCCGGACGTCCGGCCAGCAGCGCGACGAACAGGATCACCATGTTCGGATTGCGCCGCGCGGTGATCAGGCGGAACCGGCTGTCGAACCGCTGCCAGACATGGATGTCCATCCCGAAGTCCTTGATGAACATTCCCTCGATCACCCGTTGGAGAACATAGCCCGCGATCACCGCCGCCATCACCAGCGCAAAGTCCCGCGCCGACAGCGCCAGCCCCCAGGCCGAAAGCCCCACGCCCCAGAAATACCACCAGAAGGGCGGGTGGATCAGGTCCACGCCATGGTCCGCGACATTGCCCCATTTGGACGAGGTGATGGTGCAGCGCGCCAGCTTCCCGTCCACCGTGTCCAGCACCATGAAGACGAAGCCGGCGAGCATGCCCGTCCAATAAAGTCCCTGCGCGAAGAACCAGGTCGCGGCCACGCAGAGCGTCGCGCCGATGGCCGTCACCATATTGGGCGTCATGCCGATGGAAGCGGCCAGCCGAGTCAGCCAAAGCGCCAGTTCGGGCCAGAGATATTTGGTGAGCAGGTCGGTGACGCCCTTATAGGCGCCGAAATAGCTTTGCCGCTCTATGTCGCGCCGGGTGGCGGGGGTGAGTTCCCGGACGAAGGGTTGTTCCAGCTTGCGGAGTTGCCGGTTGTAGAGCTTCCGCCCGTCCGAAAGATCGACGACATGCGCCGCGCCCAGCGGATCGCTGCCCGCCGGCACCTGTCCGACGATGGGCGCCGCGCCCCAGGCGAAGACCGTCCCCGGCTCCTCCAGCGCCAGCCGCAGCAGCATCGGATCGAAGGCGTAGGCCAGGTTGAACAGCAGTTCATGGCCGTCCGCCAACGCGCTGCCGTTCTTCGCGGAGCTTTCGGCCATGCGGCGGCATCGTTCGGCATTGGACATGCCCCAGATGCGGGTGGCGTTTTCGCCCAGCAGCCGCACCGGGCCGAGCGCGGTCATGATCGTCTGCCCGTTTGACGGATTCATGCAACGGAAAGTCGCATGGCTGCCAAATGGCTGCGAACCGACGAGGCGGTGGTATATGGTTCCGCATAATCGCGCAGCGATGGACGGGGGGCGTCCGCATTCAACCAGTCACGCAGAGCGTCCGCGAGCGCTTCCGCGCTGAGTTCCGTGACCCGGCATCCCGGCAGGCCTTCCAGCAAATCCCGGGCATTGGCGAAGCAATCCGTGGCGATGACCGGGCAATCGCACCCCAGAGCCTCGACGACGACGGCAGGCAGTCCTTCATAATCCGACGACAATATGAAGAGGTCAGCGTCGGCGAGCAGCGCGGGAATATCCTGCACGAAGCCCAGGAAATGCACCCGATCCGCAATGCCCAGTTCACGGGCCAGATCCTCCAGCGCTTTCCTGTCCGGTCCGTCTCCGGCTATCTTCAGGATGACGTTTTCGTCCGTTCCCTGCGCAAAGGCTCGCAGGAGGCGCGGAAAATTCTTCTGCGCGACCAGGCGGCCGACGCCGGCGACGACCTTCCTGTCGCTGCGGGCAGCCGGGGCCAGTCCGGGCCGGTCGAAGGACTGGGTTATATAAGCATTGAAGACGGTGGTGAACTTGTTGGAATTCGCGGCGAACTGGCGCTGCAGCATGGCGGTTTCCGCGTCGCTCAAGGTCAGCACCTTTTCCGCCCTGCGGAACAGCGCGCCATATACCCGCCTGCGTATGGCGGTGATGAAGCGGCTGTCCCGTTCGCGGATGATGGGGTTCGTCGTCTTGATGAGCAGCCGGGGCGTGCGCGTGGGGGCCAGCAGCGCGCCGATGCCCGTGAACCAGCTTATATTGTTGCCGGTCGCCAGCACGATGTCCGGTTTGGTTTCTGTCAGCCAGCGCGTGTAGCGAAAGAAGGTGCGAACCTGCCCCCAGCTTCTGCTCCTCCAGGCGACATTGCTGAAAGAGACGGTCTTTACCCCTTGTCGCAGGCTGTTGCTGAAATGGGCATTCAGGACGCCGGCCGAAGTGCAGGAGAGAATCGTCGTTTCGTAACCTGAGGCCGCGAAGCCGTCCGCCAGCTGGCATAGGACGCGATTGGTGCCGCCTTGGTTCATTTCATAAGTGACAAGAGCGATTTTCGTCATGAAAATGGATCAACTCTGAAAAACCGGCCTTATGGTCCGAATAGGGCGCAACTAGGGTATTGAGATGGACGGTTCAAGCGGCTAATGGCACCGGCAACTAGCAAGGAAAGTGTCAATGGCCGAATTTTCGTTGCCCAAGAACAGCAAGATCAGCGCCAAGGGCGCAACCCACAAGGCGCCGGACGGCGCGACGAACGTCAAGAGCTTCAAGGTCTATCGCTACGATCCCGACTCCGGGCAGAATCCGCGCTACGACACGTTCGAGATCGATCTCGACAATTGCGGGCCGATGGTCCTGGACGCGCTGCTGAAGATCAAGAACGAATATGATCCGACGCTGACCTTCCGCCGTTCCTGCCGCGAGGGTATTTGCGGCTCCTGCTCGATGAACATGAACGGCCGCAACGGCCTGGCCTGCACCACCTCGATCGAGGAATGCGCGGGCAAGGAAGTGCGCGTCACGCCGCTGCCGCATATGGACGTTATCAAGGATCTGGTCCCCGACTTCACCCATTTCTACGCGCAGTACAACAGCATCAAGCCCTGGCTGCAAACCGTCAGCCCGGCGCCCAGCGGCAAGGAACGGCTCCAGTCGCCCGCCGACCGCGAGAAGCTGGACGGCCTCTACGAGTGCATCCTGTGCGCCTGCTGCTCGACCTCCTGCCCCAGCTACTGGTGGAACAGCGACAAGTTCCTGGGTCCGGCGATCCTGCTCCAGGCCTATCGCTGGCTGGCCGACAGCCGCGACGAATATACCGGGGAGCGCCTGGACGAACTGGAAGATCCCTTCCGTCTCTATCGCTGCCACACCATCATGAACTGCGCGAATGTCTGCCCCAAGGGACTGAGCCCGGCGAAGGCGATCGCGGAAACCAAGAAGATGATGGTCGAACGGCAGCTCTGACGCGGTGAGCGGCGGAACGGGTCGTCTGAGCCCGGTGGCCGAAGGGCCCTGGGCGGGCTGGTCATGCTGGACCGATACGGCGCCGGGAACCTTCCTCGATTCAGCCATCGGCACCAGCTATTCGCGC
Source organism: Sphingobium sp. TA15 (assembly GCF_037101235.1). NCBI lineage: Bacteria > Pseudomonadati > Pseudomonadota > Alphaproteobacteria > Sphingomonadales > Sphingobiaceae > Sphingobium > Sphingobium sp. TA15. The sequence goes on along the minus strand of NZ_AP025355.1, from coordinate 1,743,146 downwards.
AGCGACGCGGCGGACAGGGCGACGGTCATGCTGGAAAGCAGGCCGTCGCACGCCAACCGCCTGGGCCTGCTGCACGGCGGCTTGCTGGCGGCCTTTGCCGACCATGCCTATTTCGCCGCCCTGGCGGCGATGGGCCGTCCGGAACAGGCGGCGGCGGTGACCGTTGACCTTGGCATGCAATATTGTGGTTCCGGAAAGATCGGTCCCGTCCTGCGCGCGGAGGTGGAGTTGCTGCGCGAAACCGGACGGCTGATGTTCCTGCGCCTGACCGTTTTCCAGGATGACGATCTGATCGCGGCATCGAACGCGACCGTGCGCAAGGCGCCCGAAGCCAGGAAGCCGCTTTCCAAGTGAGCAGCGTCCTCGCCCGTTACGACGCGCTCGTGGCCGCGGGCGAATTGCGGCCCGACCCCGACCAGCGGGCGGCGGCAGTGCGACTCGACGGGCTGCAACAGGAGCTGGAGGCGTCGCCGCCGCGCGGTTCGACCCTGTGGAAGCTGCTGCGCAAGGCGCCCGAGCCGCCGCGCGGCCTTTACATGTGGGGCGGCGTGGGTCGCGGCAAATCGATGCTGATGGACCTGTTCTTCGACACGGTGCATATCCAGCGCAAGAAGCGCGCCCATTTCCACGAATTCATGCTCGACGTCCACGCCCGGCTGGCCGAGGCGCGCAAGTCGGAGGCGGGCGATCCGATCCCGCCGGTGGTGGATTCGCTGGCGGAGGAGGCGCGGCTGCTCTGCTTCGACGAGATGGTCGTCAACAACATGGCCGACGCCGCCATCATGTCGCGGCTGTTCACCGGCCTGATGGAAAGGCGGGTGACGATCGTCACCACATCCAACCGCGAGCCGGACGAACTCTACAAGAACGGCCTCAACCGCCAGCTTTTCCTGCCCTTCATCGACCTTATCAAGGCGAAGCTGGACGTCATGACCCTGAACGGGCCGACCGACTATCGGCTCGACCGCCTGGGCGATGCGCAGCTATGGCATGCGCCCAACGGGCCGGAGGCGACGAGGGCGCTGTCGGAGGCCTTTTTCCGCCTGACCGACTATCCGGTGGAGGACCGGGCCAAGGTGCCGGTCGAGGAGATCAAGGTCCAGGGCGGCCGCACGCTCCATGTGCCCAAGAGCCTGAAGGGCGTGGCGGTCTTTTCCTTCAAGCGCCTCTGCGCCGAGGCGCGGGGCGCGCCCGACTATCTGGCGATCGCGCGCAAATATCATACCGTCATCATCGTCGGCATTCCGGTGCTGGGGCCGGAGAAGCGCAACGAGGCGGCCCGGTTCGTGACGCTGATCGACGCGCTCTACGAATATAAGGTGAAGCTGCTCGCCTCCGCCGATGCGGAGCCGGCGCGCCTTTATCCCGAAGGGGACGGCGCGTTCGAGTTCGAGCGCACCGTGTCGCGCCTGATGGAAATGCAGTCCGACGATTATCTGGCGCTGGGTCACGGCGAGAAATAGCCCCGGCACGCGATGGATTGGGTTCAGTATGACTGGACCAAAACGCTTGTTCCCCTGCAATCCGGTTTCGCGAAAAGGGTCCGCACGCCCCCGTCAAGGGAGGCGTGCGGCAGGTGGCCGCTGCGGGGAAGGGCCATGCGCCAGGGTAGGAGCGCTTGGGCAACAGAGGCGGCAGCCCTATTAATGCAACTGCGAATGAATTGCAAAGATAAATTGGCCTGAGGGCTTTTGCGCGGTTGAAACCTCGGCCGGATAGGCCTAAGCGCACATGCGGTTCCGGTTTACGGCTTGGAGGATGATTGCATATGGCCCGTAAGAAGATCGCGCTCATCGGCGCTGGTAATATCGGTGGCACCCTCGCGCATCTCGCGGCTCTCAAGGGCCTGGGCGACATCGTGCTGTTCGACGTCGTCGAAGGCGTGCCGCAGGGCAAGGCGCTCGACCTGTCGCAGTGCGGCCCGGTCGAAGGCTTCGACGCCAAGATCACCGGCACCAACGATTATGCCGACATCAAGGACGCGGACGTCATCATCGTCACCGCCGGCGTCGCCCGCAAGCCGGGCATGAGCCGCGACGACCTGCTGGGCATCAACCTCAAGGTCATGAAGGCCGTGGGCGAGGGCATCAAGAACAACGCTCCCAACGCCTTCGTCATCTGCATCACCAACCCGCTGGACGCGATGGTGTGGGCGCTGCGCGAATTTTCCGGCCTGCCGCACAACAAGGTCGTCGGCATGGCGGGCGTTCTCGACTCCGCCCGCTTCAGCCACTTCCTGGCCGAGGAATTCCAGGTGTCGGTCAAGGAAGTGAACAGCTTTGTGCTCGGCGGCCATGGCGATACCATGGTTCCGGTCGTGGAATATTCGACCGTCGCCGGCATCCCCATCCCCGACCTCATCAAGCAGGGCCGTTCGACCAAGGAACGCATCGACGCCATCGTGCAGCGCACCCGTTCGGGCGGCGGCGAGATCGTCGCCCTGCTGAAGACCGGATCGGCCTTCTACGCGCCCGCCACCAGCGGCATCGCCATGGCGGAGGCCTATCTGTTCGACCAGAAGCGCCTGCTGCCCTGCGCCGCGAACCTGACCGGCCAATATGGCGTCGACAACCTCTATGTCGGCGTGCCCGTGATCATCGGCAAGGACGGCGTCGAGCAGGTCGTTGAGATCGAGCTGGACGACGAGGCCAAGGCCAACCTTCAGGTGTCGGTCGACGCCGTGAAGGAGCTTCTGGAAGCCTGCAAGGGCATCGATCCTTCGCTGGCCTGATCCGCACGAGCTTGCACCGGACCGTCCCAGGTGAGTGCGCAGCCTGGGTCGGTCCGCCTTTAGACCCAAAGTGCCACGTCCACAGACAATGAAGGGACGCTCATGTCCATTCTGGTGAACAAGAACACCAAGGTCATCACCCAAGGGATGACCGGCGCCACCGGCACCTTCCACACCGAAACCGCTTTGGCCTATGGCACGCAGATGGTCGGCGGCGTCACGCCCGGCAAGGGCGGCACGACGCATATCGGCCTGCCGATGTTCGACACCGTCGCCGAGGCGAAGGCGAAGACCGGCGCCGACGCATCGGTCATCTACGTCCCGCCGCCGTTCGCGGCCGACTCGATCCTGGAAGCGATCGATGCGGAAATCCCGCTGATCGTCTGCATCACCGAGGGCATTCCGGTGCTGGACATGGTGAAGGTGAAGCGCGCCCTGTCGGGCAGCAAGTCGCGCCTGATCGGCCCCAACTGCCCCGGCCTGCTGACGCCCGGCGAATGCAAGATCGGCATCATGCCGGGCAACATCTTCTCCAAGGGCAGCGTCGGCGTCGTCTCGCGCTCCGGCACGCTGACCTATGAGGCGGTGTTCCAGACCAGCAATGCGGGCCTGGGCCAGACAACGGCCGTCGGCATTGGCGGCGATCCGGTCAACGGCACCAATTTCATCGACGTGCTGGAACTGTTCCTGGCCGACGACGCCACCGAATCGATCATCATGATCGGCGAAATCGGCGGCGACGCGGAAGAACAGGCCGCCCAGTTCCTGATCGACGAGGCCAAGAAGGGCCGCAAGAAGCCGATGGCCGGCTTCATCGCGGGCCGCACGGCGCCTCCGGGCCGTCGCATGGGCCATGCCGGCGCGATCGTGTCGGGCGGCAAGGGCGATGCGGAAAGCAAGATCGCCGCGATGGAAGCGGCCGGCATCAAGGTCGCCGCCAGCCCGTCCGAACTGGGCACGACCCTGCTGGAAGTGCTGAAGGGCTGATCGGCCGAAAGCGATGGCCGGGCTGCACCCCGGCCATCGGTTACCCCGCTCCGCGACTGCACGCGGTTGGCATGGGACGAGAGAAATGGGTTACGAGAACCAGGAAGTTTTTGACGGCGTTGGGGACATCGAGCACGGACCGAGCTGGGCGCGCACCAACTGGCCGCCGATCGACACCGACGACCTGACCGGGGCGCTGGACCCCACGCAGATGCAGGTGGCCGTGAAGGCCGCCGCCAAGGCCAATGGCAAGGCGGTTTCCGACGCCGACGCCGTCAGCGCCGCCGACGACGCGATCCGCGCCCAGATGCTGATCCGCACCTATCGCGTGCGCGGTCATCTGGCCGCCAATCTCGACCCGCTGGGGCTGACCCAGCGCGACCTGCCGGCCGACCTGACGCCGGAATATCATGGCCTGAACGACCTCGACAAGAAGGTCTATCTGGGCGGCACGCTGGGCCTGCAATATGCCACCGTGCGCGAGATCGTGGCGATCCTGCGCGCCAATTATTGCGGCAATGTCGGCCTGGAATATATGCACATTGCGGACGTGGAGGAACGCCGTTTCCTCCAGGAGCGCCTGGAGGGCAAGGACAAGGAAATCCACTTCACGCCGGAAGGCAAGAGGGCGATCCTGGCCAAGGTGATCCACGCCGAGCAATATGAGAAGTTCCTGGGCCGCAAATATGTCGGCACCAAGCGCTTCGGCCTGGACGGCGGCGAATCGATGATCCCCGCGCTGGAAGCCATCATCAAATATGGCGGCGCGCAGGGCGTTCGCGAGATCGTCTACGGCATGGCCCATCGCGGCCGCCTGAACGTGCTGGCCAATGTGATGGCCAAGGGCTTCCGCGTCATCTTCCACGAATTTTCCGGCGGCACCGCCAATCCGGAGGATGTCGGCGGTTCAGGCGACGTGAAATATCACCTCGGCACCTCGACCGACCGCGAGTTCGACGGCGTCAAGGTCCATATGTCGCTGGTCCCCAACCCGTCGCACCTCGAAACCGTCGATCCGGTGGTGTTGGGCAAGGTCCGCGCGCAGCAGACCTTCCGCGACGACCTGACCAGGCATGAGCAGGTGCTGCCCGTGCTGATCCATGGCGACGCGGCCTTCGCGGGGCAGGGCATCGTCTGGGAATGCCTCGGCTTTTCCGGCGTCAGCGGCTACAATACCGGCGGCTGCATCCACTTCATCGTCAACAACCAGATCGGCTTCACCACCAGCCCGCAATTCTCCCGCGGCTCGCCCTATCCCAGCGACGTGGCGAAGGGCGTGCAGGCGCCGATCCTGCACATCAATGGCGACGATCCGGAAGCCGTCACCTTCGCGTGCAAGCTGGCGATGGAATATCGCCAGACCTTCCATCGCGACATCGTGATCGACATGTGGTGCTATCGCCGCTTCGGCCATAATGAAGGCGACGAACCGTCCTTCACCCAGCCGCAAATGTACGCGAAGATCCGCCAGCATCCGCCGGTCAGCGACGTCTATTCGGCGCGGCTGAAGGCCGAAGGCGTCGTCGACGACGCCTTCGTCAATCAGGTGACGGGCGATTTCGTCAATCATCTGGAGGAAGAGTTCGAGGCGGCCAAGAGCTACAAGCCCAACAAGGCGGACTGGTTCGCCGGCCGCTGGTCGGGCCTACACAAGCCCGCCGACGCCGAGACCACCCGCCAGAGCGTGGAGTCCGCGATCAGCCAGAAGCTGTTTGACAGCCTGGGCAAGACGCTGACCGCGATTCCGGAGGGCCTCAACGTCCACAAGACGCTCAAGCGCGTGATCGACGCCAAGGCGGAGATGTTCAAGTCCGGCGAGAATTTCGACTGGGCGACCGGCGAGGCCCTGGCTTTCGGATCGCTGCTGTCGGAGGGCTATGGCGTCCGCCTGTCGGGTCAGGACTCCGGACGCGGCACCTTCAGCCAGCGTCACGCCGTCTGGACCGACCAGGATACGGAATCGAAATATGTCCCGCTCTCCACCGTGCCGCACGGCCGGTTCGAGGTGCTGGACTCGCCGCTCTCCGAATATGGCGTGCTGGGCTTCGAATATGGCTTCGCGCTGGCCGATCCCAAGAGCCTCGTGCTCTGGGAAGCGCAGTTCGGCGACTTCGCCAATGGCGCGCAGATCATCTTCGACCAGTATATCGCGTCGTCGGAGACCAAGTGGCTGCGGTCCAACGGTCTCGTCTGCCTGCTGCCGCACGGCTATGAAGGCCAGGGTCCGGAACATAGCTCGGCGCGTCTGGAGCGGTATCTCCAGCTTTGCGCGGAAGGAAATATCCAGGTCGCGAACATCACGACCCCGGCCAATTACTTCCATGTCCTGCGTCGCCAGATGCTGCGGCCCTTCCGCAAGCCGCTGATCATCATGGCCCCCAAGTCGTTGCTGCGCCACAAGCTGGCGGTCAGCAAGGCGGAGGACTTCCTGGGCGAAACGCACTTCAAGCGCATCCTGTCGGACCCCAATGGGGCAGCCGACAAGGATACCCGCCGCCTGGTGCTCTGCTCCGGCAAGGTCTTCTACGACCTGATGGAGGCCCGCGACGCGGCTGGCGACACGGACGTGCAGATCGTTCGCATCGAACAGATCTATCCGTTCGCGACCGACGCCCTCGCCAAGCGCATAGAGCGCATGACGCATCTGGAAGAGGTCGTCTGGTGTCAGGAGGAACCGCGCAACAACGGCGCCTGGTTCTTCGTGGAGCCCTATATCGAGGAAGCGCTGGCCACCGCCGGCAAGGCGCCGATGCGCGCCCGCTATGCGGGCCGCAAGGCGTCGGCGTCGCCCGCCACGGGCCTTGCCAAGCGCCATGTCGCCGAACAGGGCGCCCTCGTCGCCGATGCGCTGGGTCACAGCGTGCGTGAAGAAATCCGTCGCCAGAAGAAAGGCTGAACAAGCTCATGGCTACCGAAGTCAAAGTCCCTACTCTGGGCGAATCCGTTACCGAAGCAACCGTTGGCCAGTGGCTGAAGAAGCCCGGCGAGGCGGTGAAGGCCGACGAGCCCATCGTCTCCCTTGAAACCGACAAGGTCGCGGTCGACGTGCCCGCGCCGGTCGCCGGCGTGCTGGGCGACATCGTCGCCAAGGAAGGCGACACGGTCGAGGTCGGCGCGCTGCTGGCCTATGTGAACGAAGGCGCGGCCGCCGCGGCCGCTCCCGCCGCTGCTCCCGCCCCCGCCGCCAAGGCGGAGGCGGCCGCCCCGGCTCCCGCCGCTTCGGCTCCGGCCGATGACGAGGAAGGCGGCAACCTGACCCTGTCGCCGGCGGTCCGCCGCCTGGTGCTGGAACATGGCCTGGACCCCAGCAAGATCAAGGGCACGGGCAAGGACGGCCGCCTGACCAAGGACGATGTCGTTGCCGCTGCCGCCGCGGGCACCGCCAAGGCCGCCGCTTCGGCCCCGGCCGCCGCTCCCGCCGCCGCTCCCGCCGCCGGTCCCAGCCGCGCGCAGGAACGCGTCAAGATGACCCGCCTGCGCCAGACCGTCGCCAAGCGGCTCAAGGAAGCGCAGAACAACGCGGCGCTGCTCACCACCTATAATGACGTGGACATGACCAACGTCATCGAGGCGCGGGCGAAGTACAAGGACCTGTTCGAGAAGAAGCATGGCGTCCGCCTGGGCTTCATGGGCTTCTTCACCAAGGCCGTCTGCATGGCGCTGCGCGACATTCCGGGCGTCAACGCGCAGATCGAGGGCGACGAGATCGTCTATAACGACTTCGCCGACATCTCGGTCGCGGTGTCGGCCCCGAACGGCCTGGTCGTGCCGGTCATCCGCAACGCGGAATCGCTGAGCGTTGCCGATATTGAAAAGACCATCGGCAATTTCGGGAAGAAGGCCAAGGAAGGCACGCTGACCATGGAGGATATGAAGGGCGGCACCTTCACCATCTCCAATGGCGGCGTCTTCGGCTCGCTGCTGTCTAGCCCGATCATCAACCCGCCGCAGTCGGCGGTGCTGGGCCTGCACCGGATCGAGGACCGTCCGGTCGTCCGCAACGGCCAGATCGTCATCCGCCCGATGATGTATCTCGCCCTCAGCTACGACCATCGCCTGATCGACGGTCGCGAGGCGGTGACTTTCCTGGTCGCGGTGAAGAACGCGATCGAGGATCCGACCCGCCTGCTGATCGACCTGTAAAGATGTGACCAGCGCTCCTGCGGAGGCAGGAGCCCAGGGTGGAGACGCGCTACGCGAGCCGGCTATGTCTATCTTATGGCGAACAGGCGCAACGGCACCTTATATCTGGGTGTCACCAGCGATCTGGCGGCCAGGACATATCAACATCGCAACGGCTTGATTGACGGTTTCACCAAGGACCATGATTGTAAGTTGCTGGTCTGGTTTGAGGCATATGAGGATCTGCAGGAAGCACGGCATCGCGAACTGCGGATGAAGAAATGGAAACGCGCCTGGAAGATCGAGCTGATCGAACGCGATAATCCACAATGCCGGGATTTGTTCGAAACGCTGTTCTGACGACGCCCTGGGCTCCCGCTTTCGCGGGAGCACGGCAATGGAGTGAGAAATGGCAGACTTCGATTATGACGTTCTGGTGATCGGCGCCGGTCCGGGCGGCTATGTCGCGGCGATCCGCGCCGCGCAGCTTGGCCTCAAGACCGCCTGCGCCGAAAGCCGGGAGACGCTGGGCGGCACCTGCCTCAATGTCGGCTGCATCCCGTCCAAGGCGCTGCTGCACGCCTCGGAACTCTATGAGGAGGCCGCGAACGGCGCGCTCGCCAAGCTGGGCGTGAAGATCGACAAGATGAGCCTGGACCTCGACACCATGCAGGGCCAGCGCAAGGATGCGGTGAAGGGCCTGACCGGCGGCGTCGAATTCCTGTTCAAGAAGAACAAGGTCGACTGGCTGAAGGGGCTGGCGAGCTTCACCGGCGCCAACACCGTGCAGGTCGCGGGCAAGACCGTCACCGCGAAGAATATTGTCATCGCCACCGGATCGTCGGTGACGCCCCTTCCGGGTGTGCAGGTCGACAATGAAGGCGGCAGGATCGTCGATTCGACCGGCGCGCTGGAACTGGACAAGGTGCCGGGCCATCTGGTCGTGGTCGGCGGCGGCGTCATCGGCCTGGAACTGGGCTCGGTATGGCGGCGCGTCGGCGCCAAGGTCACGGTGGTCGAATATCTCGACCAGATCCTGCCCGGCATGGACGGCGAAGTCCGCAAGGAAGCGAACAAGATCTTCAAGAAGCAGGGTTTCGAGTACAAGCTCGGCACCAAGGTCACGGGCGCGGAAGTCGGCAAGAAGGGCGTGACCCTGACCGTCGAACCCGCCGCCGGGGGCGCGGCAGAGAAGATCGAGGCCGATGTCGTGCTGGTGTCCATCGGCCGCCGTCCGAACACCGAAGGGCTGGGTCTCGACAAGATCGGCCTGGAACTCAACGCCCGCGGCCAGATCGAGACCGATCATGACTTCGCGACCAAGGTTCCGGGCGTCTGGGCCATCGGCGACGTCATCCCCGGCCCGATGCTGGCGCACAAGGCCGAGGACGAAGGCATCGCCGTGGCCGAGAATATCGCGGGCCTGACCGGCATCGTGAACCATGACGTGATCCCGTCGGTGGTCTATACCAAGCCGGAAATCGCGGGCGTCGGCCTGACCGAAGAGGCCGCCAAGGAGAAGGGCGCGATCAAGGTCGGCAAATTCCCGATGCTGGCGAACAGCCGCGCCAAGACCAATCATGAGCCGGACGGCTTCGTGAAGATCATCGCCGATGCCGAAACCGACAAGGTGCTGGGCGTCTGGATCATCGCCACGGTCGCGGGCACGATGATCGCCCAGGCGGCGCAGGCGATGGAGTTCGGCGCATCGAGCGAGGACATTGCCTATACCTGCCATGCCCATCCGACGCACAGCGAGGCGATCAAGGAAGCGGCCATGGCCGTGACGGGCAAGCCCATCCATATGTGATCCCTTCCCGCCCTGCGCGGGAATGAGATCGCGACAATGAAGAGGCCGTCCTTAGGGACGGCCTTTTTCATGACGTTATGGATCATTGGGGTTATGCCGGTTAATTGAAGCACAGCTTATTCCTGCGAAGGCGGGAATCCAGTTCCGGCGTCTGGACTGGGTTCCTGCCTTCGCAGGAACACGTTTCGGCCTGAATGGGGGAAGCGCTATCCGCTCCGGGCGCGGGACTTCAGGCTGGCGGCGGGCGCATCCGGCACGGCGAGCGCCCGCCTTACGCAAACCCGATTGCGGCCATGCATCTTGGCTTCATAGAGGGCCGCATCCGCTCGCGCGATGGCGTCGTGGATCGCAGCATCGCCGGGCTGGACGGCCGACAATCCGAAACTGGCGGTAAGGGGGCGCGAAAGGCCGAGGTGGCTGGCGACCTCCCGCGCGACGCTCTCCCGAATGTCGTTGGCGGTCGTGGCGGCCCGGGCCGCGTCGGCGTCGGGCAGGAACATTATGAATTCCTCCCCGCCGAAGCGCGCCGTGATGGCGTCGGCGGGCGCGAACTCCATCAATATCCGCGCCAGCGCGACGATCACGCGGTCGCCCAGCGCATGGCCGTGGGCATCGTTGATCGTCTTGAAATGATCGATGTCGCAGACGATCAGGCTGCCCTGCGTCGGCAGCTTGCGCGTTCTTTGGCCGATGGCGTCGTCAAAGCCGCGGCGGTTGAGCAGGCCGGAAAGGGGATCGTGCAGCGCGTCGCGCCGATAGCGGGCGAGCAGGTCGAGCATGTTCGCCGCCAGCGCCGCCAAGGCCAGGAACAGGCCAAGCACGCAGGCCAGCGCCTGCATCAGAAAGGCATAGTCGCTGTTCAGGAAACTATCGCTCGACAGCGTCAGCGGCACGGTGCTGCCGCGCATCAGATTGTCCAGCGCGACCAAAGCCGCCGCGCCGAACAGGGTGCCGTCCGACCAGTTGTCCAGGCGATCCCTGCCGGCGATCAGCGGCAGGCCGATCAGCAGGAAGCAGCCGAAATCGGACGACACCAGTTCGAAGGGCAGGTTGTCCAGCAGGAGGGACATGGCGCACAGCAGCACGGAAAGCGCCCAGATCGCGATCCGCGCCCGCAGCAGCCAGTTGGGTCGCCAGCGTTCCAGCAGGGCCTGGCTGAACAGCAGGAATCCGCTGGCGAACAGCAAATCCGCCACAAAGCCCCAAAGGGGCGTCGGCAGCAGCGCGAATCCCGCCGGCACCGCAAAGCCGCCCGCGACGCAGAGATAGGCGGCGCTCCAATATCCGGCCGCCCTTATGCCCAGGGTCCAGACGAAGGCGAAAACCACGCCGAAACTTGCCATCATGACGGGCAGGAAGAAGGCGAAATTTTCTCCCACGCTTATTGTGCCTGTTCCTCTTTTCGGGGGCGATCCGGCGCGGCGTCCCTATGGGGCGACGGGTAAAAGCCGATCCTTAACAAATACTTCCATATCGGGTGAGATGTTCATCCGATATGGATGAAGCTGCGGCGAGCGGGTCAGAAGCAGGGACGACGCTTGTCGCGGAAGGCCTGCACGCCCTCCCGGAAGTCGGGCAGGGTGAAGGCGTCCCGGAACATGGCCAGCGTTTCCCCGTCGTCGTCCGCCTGCCCATCCAGGATGCGGCGGATGATCGCCTTGGACGAACGGATCGAATGCTGGGCATTGGCGGCAATACTTTCGGCCAGTGCCATCGCCGCCTCCAGCGGAGCAGGCGAAATCTGGTCGATCAGGCCGATGGCCAGCGCCTCCTGCGCATCGTGCAGCGCGGCGGTGAACAATATGCGCTTGGCCCGCGCCGGTCCGACCAAATCGACCAGCAGCTTGGTGTCGAACAGCCCATAGACGATGCCCAGCTTGGCCGGGGTGATGCCCAGCCTGGCAGCGGGGGAGGCGATGCGCAGGTCGCAGGCGATGGCCAGCCCGCATCCGCCGCCGACCGCATCCCCCTCTATCGCCGCGATCACCGGCTTTTCGGCATGGGCCAGGGCATATTGGGTGGCGCGGATCGCGGCCTGGTTGGCGACGCGCCATTCCTCATCCCCCGAACAGCGCGCAAATTCGTGGATGTCCGCCCCCGCGCAGAACAGGCCGGGCGTCGCCGAGGTCAGGATCAGCACCCGGATCGCCTCGTCCGCCATCGCCTCCTGCACCAGACGCGGCAATTGTTCCCACATTTCCTGGCTCATGGCATTATGCTGCCGGGGCCGGTCGATCAGCAGCGTGGCGACCGCGCCCTCCCGTTCCAGCCGCAACGTCATGTCGGCCAGCCTCCCAGCAGCGGCACCAGATCGTCATAATGGTGGATGACGGCGTCCGCCTCCAGCTCCTCCACCGGCCCGTCGAGGAAGCCGAAGCTGACGGCGATGCTGGGGATGCCCGCATTGCGCGCCCCGGCGATGTCGTTGATCGTGTCGCCCAGGAAGATCGTCCGCCCGCCGCCCGCGCGCTCGATCATCGCGTGGATCGGCGCGGGATCGGGCTTGGCGATGCCCACCGTGTCGCCGCCGACGACGCTGGCGAAACGGTCCGACAGGCCGATCTGGTGCAGCAGCGGAATGGTGAAACGCTCCGCCTTGTTGGTGCAGATGGCCAGCTTCACGCCCGCCGCCGCCAGCGCGTCCATCGCCGCGATCAGGCCGGGATAGGGCAGGGAATGGATCGCCAGATTCTGCTCATAATAGTCCAGCAGGATCGGCAGCATCCTTTCCAGCATCGCCTCGTCATAGCCGCCCGAAGCGTCCAGCGCCCGCTGGAGCATCACCTTCGCCCCCTTGCCGACGAAGGGATGGATCGCCTCGACCGGAAAGGGCGGCCGCCCGTCGGTGGCGATGGCGTAGTTGACCGCCGCCGCCAGGTCGCCGCTGGTGTCGAGCAGGGTGCCGTCAAGGTCGAAGCCGACAATGTCGAAGGGAATGGAAACCATGCCCGGCTCATGCCGCCTGGGTAGTGGCAAAGGCAAGTCAAACATGGCAGAGAGCGCTCAGATTCTTGGCCCTTTCGTGAAGGATGCCCCCGTGACCTCCAGCCGCTCCCCCGCTCGCCCCCTGGCCGTGATCATCCTTGCCGCCGGGCAGGGCACGCGCATGAAGTCGGCCAGACACAAGGTTCTGCACCCGATTGCGGGGCGGCCGATGCTGCTCCACCTGCTCGCCAGCGTGGCGGAGCTGCAGCCCGAACGGCAGGTCGTGGTGGTCGGCGCCGGGCGGGAACAGGTGGAAAGGGCGGTGGAGGGCAGCGGCGCCGTCATCGCCGTGCAGGAACAGCAACTCGGCACCGGCCATGCCGTGGCGCAGGCGCATGACGCGCTGGCCGGTTTCGCGGGCGACATATTGATCCTCTATGGCGACGTGCCGCTGGTGCGCGCCGAAACGCTGCGGAGCATGCTGGACCGCCTGAACTGGGGCGACGAGCCGCGCGCCGTGGTGCTGGGCTTCCGTCCGGAGGATGCCGCCGCCTATGGCCGGATCATCGCCCGCGACCAGGGCGTGATCGAAAAGATGGTCGAATATAAGGACGCCAATGCGGAGGAGCGGGCGGTGACGCTCTGCAATTCGGGGCTGATGGCGGTGCGCTCCACCGACCTGTTCGTGCTGCTTGACCAGATCGGCAATGATAATGCAGCGGGCGAATATTATCTTCCCGACATCGTCATGCTGCCCGGCGCCCAGAGCGCGGTGATAGAGGCGGAGGCGTGGGAAGTGGCGGGCGTCAACAGCCGCGCCGAACTGGCGGGGGTGGAGGCCGTCTGGCAGGACCGCCGCCGGGCGGAGGCGATGCGCGATGGCGCGACGCTGATCGCGCCGGAAACCGTGTTCTTCGCGCATGACACGCTGCTGGGCCGCGACGTGACGATAGAGCCCAACGTCGTCTTCGGCCCCGGCGTCAGCGTGGCGGACGATGCGACCATCCACGCCTTTTCCCACCTGGAGGGCGCGACCGTGGGCAAGGGCGCGGACATCGGCCCCTATGCCCGGCTGCGCCCCGGCGCGAAGATCGGCGCCAAGGCCAAGGTCGGCAATTTCGTCGAGGTGAAGAAGGCCGAACTGGGCGAGGGCGCCAAGGCCAACCACCTGTCCTATATCGGCGACGCCAGCGTGGGGGCGGGGGCCAATATCGGCGCGGGCACCATCACCTGCAATTATGACGGCTTCTTCAAATATCGGACGGAGATCGGCGCGGGCGCCTTCATCGGCTCCAACAGCGCGCTGGTCGCGCCGGTGAAGATCGGCGACGGCGCCATCGTCGCGGCGGGCAGCGTGGTGACGCAGGCGGTGGAGGCCGACGCGCTCTGCCTCGTCCGGCCGAAGCAGGAGGCGAAACCCGGCTGGGCGGCCCGTTTCCGGGCGCGGATGCAGGCGCGCAAAGCCGCCAAGTGACGGCCTTCTTCCGAAGGCGGCGCTGGTTGACCGCGCTGCTGGTCCTTTCGCTCCTCGCGGTGGGAACGGCCGTCCGGCTCTTCGCCAATGCACGGGCGATGCCGGTCGTGCGGCGGCTGGACGTCGCGCTGCCCTTTCCGGCCGACGCGCCGCGCCGCCCGGTGACGGTGGCGCTGCTGACCGACAGCCATTTGTCGGGACCAGACAACAGCCCGGAGCGGATGGCGCGGATCGTCGCCTTGGTGAACGGCCTCAGGCCCGACATGATCCTGCTGGGCGGCGACTATATCGGCGATGACAAGGGCGGCGCGACCTATGACCCGGCGCAGAGCATCGCCCCCTTCGCCGCCCTGCGCGCCCCGCTGGGGGTGGTGGCGGTGCTGGGCAATCATGATGCGCGCAAGCATGCGGGGATCAGCCGCCGCGAATGGGGCGATCTGTTCGCCCGGATCGGCATCCGCCTGCTCGACAATCAGGCGGTGCGGCGGGGGCCGCTGGCCGTCGGCGGACTGCGCGACATCTATACCGGGCGGCCCGACATCCCCAGGACGCTGGACGCGATGCAGGCGCTGGGCGGCGCGCCGCTGATGCTGTCCCACGGGCCGGACGCCTTTCCGCTGCTGCCCGGCCGGCCGATGCTGACGCTGGTGGGGCATACCCATTGCGGGCAGGTGGCCCTGCCCTTCGCGGGCATCGTCTATGTGCCCTCGCGCTACGGCACCCGCTATGCCTGCGGCGCATATCGGGAGGGGCAGCGGACCCTGGTCGTGTCGGCGGGCCTGGGCACCAGCGGCCTGCCGATCCGCATGCTTGCGCCCCCGGATGTCTGGCTGGTTAATATTCGTCCACGTTGATGCGGTACCCCTGTCGCCTGCCGCATGATCGTGGCATAGGCGGCATAAGCATAGAGTTTTCACGGGCTTTGGGACTGACTATCCATGTGCGGCATCATCGGAATCATCGGCAAGGACGACGTGGCGGAGCGGCTGGTCGAGGGCCTCAAGCGCCTCGAATATCGCGGCTATGACAGCGCGGGCGTCGCGACCGTCCATGACGGCCGGATCGACCGCCGCCGGGCGGAGGGGAAGCTCGCCAATCTGGTGAAGGAACTGGAGGCCGCGCCCCTGCCGGGCACCACCGGCATTGCCCATACCCGCTGGGCCACCCATGGCGCGCCGACGACCAGCAATGCCCACCCCCACGCCACGAAGGAAGTGGCGCTGGTCCACAACGGCATCATAGAGAATTTCAAGCCGCTGCGCGAGGAACTGACGGCGCGGGGCCGCGTGTTCGACAGCCAGACCGATACGGAGGTCGTCGCCCATCTGGTGAGCGAACTGGTGGAGCAGGGCGCATCCCCGAAGGACGCGGTGGCGCAGGTGCTGCCCCGCCTGCACGGCGCCTTCGCGCTGGCGATCCTGTTCCGCAGCCATCCGGAAATCCTCATCGGCGCGCGCCTGGGTTCGCCGCTGGTGGTGGGCTATGGGGAGGGGGAGACCTATCTCGGCTCCGACGCGCTGGCGCTCGCCCCGCTGACCCAACGCATCGCCTATCTGGAGGAAGGCGACTGGGTCGTCATCACCCGCGACGGCGCGGAGATTTTCGACAAGGACAACAACCCGGTCGAACGCCCCGTCACCATCAGCGGCGTGACCGGCGAGCTGATCTCCAAGGGCAATCACCGCCACTATATGCTCAAGGAAATCTACGAGCAGCCGGTGGTCGTCGCCCAGACCCTGCGTTCCTATCTGCGCCGGATGGAGGACCAGGTGTCGCTGCCGATCCCGGATTTCGACCTGGGGTCGATCCGCCGCGTCACCATCGTCGCCTGCGGCACCAGCTATTATGCGGGCATGGTCGCCAAATATTGGTTCGAACAGTTCGCCCGCGTCCCCGTCGACATCGATGTGGCCAGCGAATTCCGCTACCGCGCCCCGGTGATGGAGGAGGGCGGCCTGATGATCGTCATCAGCCAGTCGGGCGAGACCGCCGACACGCTGGCCGCGCTGCGCCACGCCCGCGCCGAGGGGCAGAAGATCGCCGCCGTCGTCAACGTCCCCACCAGCACCATGGCGCGGGAGGCCGACCTGCTGCTGCCCACCAATGCGGGGCCGGAAATCGGCGTCGCCTCGACCAAGGCCTTCACCTGCCAGTTGGCGGTGCTGGCGGCGTTCGCGGCGAACCTGGCGCGGGCCAAGGGGCGGCTGGACGCGAAGGCGGAGAAGGAACTGGTCCGTCACCTGTCCGAAGCGCCTGCCGCGCTCAACGGCGCGCTGGCCTATGACGAATCCATCGAGGGGATGGCGCACCTGATCGCGGGGGCGCGGGACGTGCTCTATCTGGGGCGCGGCCCGGACTATCCGCTGGCGCTGGAGGGCGCGCTGAAGCTCAAGGAAATCAGCTATATCCATGCCGAGGGCTATGCGGCGGGCGAGATGAAGCACGGCCCCATCGCGCTGATCGACGACAAGGTGCCGGTCATCGTGCTGGCGCCCAGCGGGCCGCTGTTCGAAAAGACCGTCAGCAACATGCAGGAAGTGCAGGCGCGGGGCGGCAAGGTGGTGCTGATCTCCGACTATGACGGCGTGCAGGCGGCGGGGGAGGGCTGCATGGCGACCATCACCATGCCCAAGGTCCACCCGCTGATCGCGCCGATGGTCTACGCCGTGCCGGTGCAGTTGCTCGCCTATCATGTGGCGGTGGCCAAGGGCACCGACGTCGACCAGCCAAGGAACCTCGCCAAGTCCGTTACTGTCGAGTGAGGTGGGTTTTTGACATTCTTCTCCCCTCCCGCAGGCAGGAGGGGCCGGGGGTGGGTCGCCGCGCCAGCGGCGATCTTTCCTAGCCGAAAAGTCAGAAGCTCGCTTCGCTCGCGCCCACCCCTAACCCCTCCCGCCTGCGGGAGGGGAATGCCTTAAAACCACCCATCACCCGCCCCCAGGCGCATTATGCCCGCCCGCCGGCACCGGCCCCCCGCTCGGCGCATGGGCATGGTCGGGATTGCTGTCCCAGTCGATATGATAGAGGTCGAACCGCCGGTCGCGCAGGTTGCGCACCGTGCCCTCCGCCCGCGCCCAGCTCAGGTCGGCCAGGTTCACGTCCGCCATGGTCAGCGTCTCGACATTCTCCGTCGATTCCGCCGCGATCCCGTCCCGCGCGAAGGGCAGGTCGCAGGGCGTCAATATCGCGCTCTGGGCATATTGAATGTCCATATTGTCGACGTTCGGCAGGTTGCCGACATTGCCCGACATCACGACATAGCATTGGTTCTCGATCGCCCGCGCCTGCGCGCAATAGCGCACGCGCATATAGCCGAGCCGCGAGTCGGTGCAGAAGGGCACGAAGATGATCCGCGCCCCCTGGTCCACCAGCCGCCGCGCCAGTTCCGGAAATTCGCTGTCATAGCAGATCAGCACGCCGATCGGCCCGCAGTCCGTCTGGATTACGTCCAGCGAATCCCCGCCCTTGATGTTCCACCAGAAGGCTTCGTTGGGCGTCGGGTGGATCTTCTCCTGCGTGTGCAGCGATCCGTCGCGCAGGGCGACATAGGCGATGTTCTGGATATCCCCATCCTCGGCCCGCGTCGGGTGGGAGCCGCCAATGATGTTAATATTATATTCCAGCGCCATCCGCTCCAGTTCGCGGGTCAGGCGCGGGGTATAGCCGGTCAACCTGTCGATGGCCTCCGTCGGGGAGAGCTTCTTCGTCTCGTAGGAAAGCAGCGGCAGGGTGAAGAGTTCGGGAAAGACGATGAAGTCCGACCGATAATCCGCCGCGACGTCGACGAAATATTCGATGTTGCGGATGAATTCGTCGAAATCCTGCACGGCGCGGGCCTGCAACTGGCAGGTGGCGAGGCGGACGCTCTCCACCCCGCGCGGCACCCGCATTTCCGGCGCTTCGTCGGGATCGACATAGGGATTGCGCCACACCAGATGGGCGGCGTGCCCGTCCGACTGCCTGTCCTCCGGCAGGTAATTTTCCAGCACCCCCAGCGGCTCAAACTGGTTCTTGAGCTGGAAGCTGATCACCTGGTCGCGCAGCTTGCCGTGCACCACCTTGTCCAGATAATCGGCCGGGCCGTCGACGCGCCGCCGGGCGCGGGCATAGCCGGGCATGCGCCCCGCGATGACGATGCCGTGCAGGTCCAGTTCCTCGGCCAGTTCCTTGCGCTCGTCATAGAGGCGCTGTCCGATCCGCAGCCCGCGCAGCTTCGGGTCCACGGCCATCTCATATCCATAGAGCCACTCGCCCGCCGCGCTATGCCGCGTGCCGAAGCCGTTGGCGGTGATCTCCTCCCAGTCATGGGCGGAAAAGGCCATGCTCTTGCTGACCCGCATGGTTGCGCAATAGCCCACGATTTTGTTGTCATAGAGGGCGACGAAGCAGCCGGTCGGGAAATTGTTGATCTGGCCGCGCAGCGTGGCCAGCGAATAATTGGGCATTCCGGGATAGACGCGGGCGATCAGCCGCTGGATTCCGCGCACGTCCGCCGGGACCGCCGCCCGAACCTCCAGGCGCTTCTTGGTTGTCGTCATCTGGTCGCCTCCTGGTGCCTTCATCCAGAATATAATTGCCGCTCGAAACGAACGGGAGGGCGGTTTGCCCGGATATGGAAAAGGCGGCGCCGGGATGCGGCGCCGCCTCGTTCCGTTACCGTATTGAACCTAGGAAGTGCGGATCAGTTCCAGAAGCTTATTTCCACTGGCCCATGGCTTCTTCCAGGTTCACGCGGATCGCCTCGAAGAACTGCTCGGTGGTCATCCACGCCTGTTCCGGACCGATCAGCAGGGCCAGATCCTTGGTCATCGCGCCGCTTTCGACGGTTTCGACGCAGACCTTCTCCAGCGTTTCGGCGAATTTGGTGACTTCCGGCGTCTCGTCGAACTTGCCGCGATAGGAAAGGCCCTGGGTCCAGGCGAAGATCGAGGCGATCGGGTTGGTCGAGGTCGCCTTGCCCTGCTGGTGCTGGCGGTAGTGGCGGGTGACGGTGCCGTGCGCGGCTTCGGCCTCGACCGTCTTGCCGTCGGGCGAGAGCAGGACGGAGGTCATGAGGCCCAGCGAGCCGAAGCCCTGCGCCACCGTGTCCGACTGGACGTCGCCGTCATAATTCTTGCAGGCCCAGACGAACTTGCCGCTCCACTTCAGGGCGGACGCGACCATGTCGTCGATCAGGCGATGTTCGTACACCGCGCCCACCGCCTTGAACTGGTCGGCGAATTCATTGTCGAACACTTCCTGGAACAGATCCTTGAAGCGGCCGTCATAGGCCTTGAGGATGGTGTTCTTGGTCGAAAGATACAGCGGCCAGCCCCGGCCCAGCGCATAGTTCATGCTGGCGCGGGCGAAATCGCGGATCGAATCGTCCAGATTGTACATGCCCATGGCGACGCCGGAGCTGGGGAAGTTGAAGACGTCCTTCTCGATCTTCTCGCCATTGGCGCCGTCCCACACCATGCGCAGCTTGCCGGGGCCGGGGACCAGGAAATCGGTGGCGCGATACTGGTCGCCGAAGGCGTGGCGGCCGATGACGATGGGGTCGGTCCAGCCGGGGACCAGACGGGGCACGTTGCGGATCACGATGGGTTCGCGGAACACCACGCCGCCCAGGATGTTGCGGATGGTGCCGTTGGGCGACTTCCACATTTCCTTCAGGCCGAATTCCTCGACGCGGGCTTCGTCCGGGGTGATGGTGGCGCACTTCACGCCGACGCCATGTTCCTTGATCGCGTTGGCGGAATCGATGGTGATCTGGTCGTTGGTCTCGTCGCGCTTCTCGACACCCAGGTCGTAATATTTCAGGTCGATGTCGAGATAGGGGAGGATGAGGCGCTCGCGAATCCACTGCCAGATGATCCGCGTCATTTCGTCGCCGTCGATCTCCACGACGGGGTTCTTCACCTTGATCTTAGCCATAGCGCCTGTTCCGCTTTCTTCGTTCGGGTGGAATTTGGGTCCGCACTAGGCAAAGCGGCGGCAATGTTCAACCGGCTGTGTGCGGATTCGACCGGAAATGAGCAGTCTTGGCCCCAACTTCCCTGCTCTTGCGAAGCAGGAGCAACTATAGACCTCGACCGGATGCCCCCTCGCTTGGGTCAGGATCATTTCATGACCCTCTCGCCAGCATCGGACGTTGTCACTCCAACCGACTGTGCCTAAAGACGATGCCATGGAAAATGACGAACTGACCGTCGCGCTGGGCGGCAATGTGAAATGGCGTTTCCCTTCGGTGCATCCGGAGGGGGGCAAATTCGGCCTGATCGCGGCCGCCATCACGGCGCTGCTGTTCCTGGTCGGCTGGGAAGTGCTCGGCTGGCTGATGGTGATGGTGACGATCTGGGTGCTGGCCTTCTTCCGCGATCCGGTCCGCGCCGTGCCGCAGGACGAGCGCGCCATCGTCGCACCCGCCGACGGGCTGGTGACGCTGATCCAGCGGGTGCCGCCGCCGCGCGAAATGGCGGGGCCGGACGGCCTGGGCGACCAGCCGATGATCCGCGTGTCGATCTTCATGAGCGTGTTCGACGTGCACATCAACCGCACGCCCATCGGCGGGACGGTGAAGTCGGTCGTCTATATTTCCGGCAAGTTCCTGAACGCCGATCTCGACAAGGCGAGCGAGGATAATGAGCGGCAGCATATCCTGGTCGAACGGCATGACGGCGCGCGCATCGGCTTCACCCAGATTGCGGGCCTTGTGGCGCGGCGGATCGTGCCCTTCGTGAAGCCGGGCGACATGGTCGCGGCGGGGCAGCGCATCGGCCTGATCCGCTTCGGCAGCCGGGTCGACGTCTATCTGCCCGCCGGAACCGCGCCCCGCGTCGTGCTGGGCCAGCGCACCGTCGCGGGCGAGACGATCCTGGGCCAGATGGGCGACATGCGGGTGATTTCGGGGATTCAGCAATAATGCGACGGCGGCGCGCCATTCCGCGAGGCCTGCGCCGGGGGATCACCCTGCGGATGGTGGCGCCCAACGCCGTGACGGCGATGGCGCTGTGCTTCGGCCTGACCGGCGTGCGCTACGGCATTTCCGGCGAGTGGGAGCGGGCCGTGCTCTCCATCCTGATTGCCGGGGTGCTGGACGGGCTGGACGGCCGCATCGCCCGGCTGCTGCGGGGCGAAAGCCGCTTCGGCGCGGAACTGGATTCGCTGTCGGACTCCATCGCTTTCGGCGTGGCGCCTGCATTGGTGCTCTATCTCTGGTCGCTCCACGCCATGCCGAAATTCGGCTGGATCTTCGCGCTGGCCCATGCCCTGTCTTGCGCGCTGCGGCTGGCGCGGTTCAACGCCAATATCGATGCGGACGTGCAGCCGCATAAATCGGCCGGTTTCCTTACCGGCGTTCCCGCGCCCGCCGGGGCCGGGCTGGCCTTCGTGCCGCTCTATCTCTGGCTGGTGACGGGCGAGCCGCTGTTCCGCGCATGGTATGTGGTGGCGCCCTGGGCCGGTTTCACCGCCTTCCTGATGATCTCCAACATCGCGACCTATAGCTGGTCGGCGCTGCGCCTGCGCAAGCGCATCAGGCTGGAGGCGATTGCCCTCGCCGGATTGCTGGCCGCGCTGTTGATCACCGATCCCTGGCTGACGCTGCTGGCCCTGTGCGCCTTCTACCTCGCCCTCATCCCCTTCGGCATGCTCTCCTACGCCAGGGTGCGGCGGCAGCGGGCGGGCGAGGGGACGGCCTGATCTTCAGGCAGCCAGGGCGGCGGCCAGCACCGGAACCGCCCGCCGGGTCGAAGGGGCGGCGCGCCGGCGGCTGATCCGCAGCCGATAGACCGGCACCTCCCGTGGGATGGGTTCGAACGTCAGCGCCGCGACCATCTTGTCATGATAGAGCATCAGCATGCCGACGATGGTTCCCGCCGCCAGCAGGAACGATCCGATGAACACAAATGCTGCGACCAGTGCGAACATAAGCAGATCACTTTCTGTCTTGCCATTTTCACGGCATGGCTCACTATACCCAGCGCAAACCGCGTGAATCCGCTGTTTGTTCCCGATGTTCTCTTTATGTTCCATCCGGAACGGCGAGTCAACCCCTTGCATTGCTTTTCCCGGCCCGCTAAAGGCGCGCCCATTCCACATGGGAATCGACATATCCGGTGCTGCGGCGCGACGCTCAGTTCCTGATTCCCAGAGGTCAAACCGGAAGGAGAAATATTATGGCGGCACCTGTCGTCACCATGCACCAATTGATCGAGGCTGGCGCCCATTTCGGCCACCAGACCCACCGCTGGAACCCGCGCATGAAGCCGTACATCTTCGGCGAGCGCAACGGCATCCACATCCTCGACCTGTCGCAGACCGTGCCGCTGTTCGGCCGCGCGCTGGACTTCGTTTCCGCGACCGTCGCCGCTGGCGGCAAGGTGCTGTTCGTCGGCACCAAGCGCCAGGCGCAGGACCCCATCGCCGAAGCCGCCCGCAAGTCGGGCCAGCATTTCGTCAACCATCGCTGGCTGGGCGGCATGCTCACCAACTGGAAGACCATTTCCGGTTCGATCAAGCGCCTGAAGACCCTGGAAGAGAAGCTGTCGGGCGACACCCACGGCTTCACGAAGAAGGAAGTGCTCCAGATGACTCGCGAGCGCGAGAAGCTGGAACTGTCGCTGGGCGGCATCCGCGACATGAACGGCATTCCCGACGTCATGTTCGTGATCGACGCCAACAAGGAAGAGCTGGCGATCAAGGAAGCCAACACGCTGGGCATCCCGGTCGTCGCGATCCTCGATTCGAACGTCTCGCCCGACGGCATCGCCTTCCCGGTTCCGGCGAACGATGACGCCAGCCGCGCCATCCGCCTCTATTGCGACGCCATCGCCGCCGCCGCCACCAAGGGCAACCGCGGCGCGCAGCAGGCTTCGGGCGTCGACCTCGGCGCTCTGGACGAGCCCGCCGCTGAAGAGGTCGTTGTCGAAGCCTGAGATTTCCTTTCCCGTTCGGGCTGAGCCTGTCGAAGCCCTCTTCTTCATTTGAAGAGGCGCGGCCCCCAGGGCGAACGGAGACGGGAAACGGAGACTTCGAACTGAAAGATTGACGGCGTAGGGCGCACTCTTCCGGAGATGCGCCCTCCCGCATATTTGAACCATCCGAAACATTTAGGAGCCGAAACATGGCCGAAATTACCGCTGCCGCCGTCAAGGAACTGCGCGACCGTTCGGGCGCGGGCATGATGGACTGCAAGAAGGCGCTCACCGAAGCCAATGGCGATATCGAGGCCGCGACCGACTGGCTGCGCGCCAAGGGCCTGGCTGCCGCGCAGAAGAAGTCCAGCCGCACCGCCGCCGAAGGCCTGGTCGGCGTGGCCGTCGCCGGGACCAAGGGCGTCGCCGTCGAAGTGAACAGCGAAACCGACTTCGTCGCCAAGAACGACCAGTTCCAGGATTTCGTCCGCACCGTGTCGGCCATCGCGCTGGAACAGGGCGTGGCCGATGCCGACGCGCTGTCGAACGCCGCCTATCCTTCGGGCGGCACCGTCGCTGAAAAGCTGGTCGCCAACATCGCCACCATCGGCGAGAACCAGACCTTGCGCCGCGTCGGCCAGGTCGAGGTGAGCCAGGGCGTGGTCGTTCCCTATGTCCACAACGCCGCCGCTCCGGGCCTGGGCAAGATCGGCGTTCTGGTCGCGCTGGAGGGTGACGCCCCGGCTGACGTTCTGGAGCCGCTGGGCAAGCAGATCGCGATGCACATCGCCGCCGCCTTCCCGCTGGCCCTGTCGGCCGCCGACATCGACCCCGCCCTGCTGGAGCGCGAGCGCGCCATCGCCGCCGAAAAGGCCGCCGAATCGGGCAAGCCCGCCGAGATCGTCGCCAAGATGGTCGACGGCGCGGTCGCCAAGTTCGCCAAGGAGCAGGCGCTGCTCAGCCAGCTCTTCGTGATGGACAACAAGACCCCGGTCGCCGATGTCGTCGCCAAGGCGGCGAAGGAAGCCGGCGCGTCGATCACGCTGAAAAACTATGTCCGCTTCCAGCTCGGCGAAGGCATCGAGAAGGAAACGAGCGACTTCGCCGCCGAAGTGGCCGCGGCCGCGGGCGTCTGATCCGATAGACGGTTCGCTTCGGGCGGTGTCGGGAGGCTGAGGCCGCTCGACAAGCCGGAAGCGAACGCTAAGGAAGTTCGGGACTTAAAACCCCGCTTCCCATAATGGCGCGCGCTGCTTAAGGTGCGCGCCATTTCCTTGCCCGAATATAAAAGGAATATTGCCCCGCATGTCTCGCCCAGCCTTCAAGCGCATCCTGCTGAAACTTTCGGGCGAAGTGCTGATGGGGCAGGGGCAGTTCGGCATAGAGCCGGAGACGGTGAACCGCGTCGCGGGCGAGATCGCGGCGGCCAAGGATGCGGGCTTCGAACTGTGCGTCGTCGTCGGCGGCGGCAATATCTTCCGGGGCCTGGCGGGCGCCGCCAAGGGCTTCGACCGGGCAAGCGCCGACTATATGGGCATGCTGGCCACCGTCATGAACGCGCTGGCGGTGCAGAATGCGCTGGAAAAGCTGGGCTACGACACCCGCGTCCAGTCCGCCATCCCCATGGCCTCCGTCTGCGAGCCTTATATCCGGCGCAAGGCGGTGCGGCACATGGAAAAGGGCCGGATCGTCATCTTCGCGGCGGGCACCGGCAGCCCCTTCTTCACCACCGACACCACGGCGGCGCTGCGGGCGGCGGAAATGAACTGCGATGCGCTGTTCAAGGGCACCAGCGTCGACGGCATCTACAATGCCGATCCCAAGCAGGTGCCGGACGCGGCTCGCTATGAGGAGATCAGCTTCGACCGCGTGCTGAACGACAATCTGAAGGTCATGGACGCAAGCGCCATTGCCCTTTGCCGCGAAAACAATATTCCCATCGTCGTGTTCAACATCCGCGAAACCGGCAATCTGGCGAAGGTGCTGGCTGGCGACGGTGTGGCGACGATCGTGCAAAATCAGGAGCGCTGAAAGAAAATGGCTCAATATGACAAGGCCGACCTCGAACGCCGCATGGCGGGCGCCGTCGAATCGCTGAAGGGCGATCTGTCGGGCCTGCGCACCGGCCGGGCGAATATCCAGCTTCTCGATCCGGTGACGGTCGAGGTTTATGGCGCGCATATGCCGCTCAATCAGGTCGCGACCGTTTCCGCGCCCGAACCGCGCATGCTTTCCGTGCAGGTGTGGGACAAGAGCAATGTCGGGCCGGTGGACAAGGCGATCCGTTCGGCGGGCCTGGGCCTCAACCCCATTGTCGACGGCCAGACGCTGCGCTTGCCTATCCCCGACCTGACGGAGGAACGCCGCAAGGAACTGGCCAAGCTCGCCAGCAAATATGCGGAGGGCGCCCGCATCGCCGTCCGCAATGTCCGCCGCGACGGCATGGACAGCCTGAAGACCGACGAGAAGAAGGGCGAGATCAGCGAGGACGAGCGCAAGCGCAAGGAAACCGAGGTTCAGAAGCTGACCGACAGCACCATAGCGGACATCGACGCGGCGACTGCGGCGAAGGAGAAGGAAATTCTCGGTCAGTGATCCGGGGCTTTCCTTTCGCGGCCAAAGCACGCATTCCTGTCTGATGGCCACCCAAGCCAAACCCGATCTGACCAGCGGCGCGCCGGACCATGGCGCTCGTCACGTTGCTATTATCATGGACGGCAACGGACGCTGGGCGAAAAAGCGCTTCCTGCCGCGCATCGCCGGGCATCGCGCCGGGGTGGAGGCGGTGCGCCGCGTCGCCCGCGCCGCGCGGGAGTTGGGCCTGGAATGCCTGACGCTCTACGCCTTTTCCTCGGAAAACTGGAAGCGCCCGGCCAGCGAGGTCACGGACCTGATGGGCCTTTTGCGCCATTTCATTCAGTCCGACCTCGATGAATTCCATGCCAATGGCGTGCGGCTGCGCATCATCGGCAATTATCGGGCGCTCGACCCTTCGCTCGTCGATCTGATCGACAATGCGGTGGCGCGGACCGCCGGGAACAGCGGGCCGATCCTTGCCATAGCGCTGAACTATGGCGCGCAGGACGAGCTGGTGCGCATGGCGCAGACGCTGGCGCGCCGCGTGGCCGCCGGCGAGATCGCGGCGGAGGAGATCGGCATCGCCGATGTCGATGCGGCGCTCTACACCGCAGACCTGCCGCCGCTGGACCTGATGATCCGGACGTCGGGGGAACAGCGGCTCAGCAACTTCATGCTGTGGCAGGCCGCCTATGCGGAGCTTTACTTCACGGACATTCTGTGGCCGGATTTCGATGGGCGGGCGCTGGCCGCCGCACTGGACGCCTTCCGCCTGAGGGACCGCCGTTTCGGCGGGCTGTGACCGGCATGTCGAGCGAGCTTCGCACCCGCGCGATCGTCGGCGTCGTGCTCATCCTTGTAGCGTTGGCAGCCCTGTTTTCGGGCGGTTTCCTGTTCTGGATGCTGCTGTCCGTGGCGGGCGTGCTGATGCAGGGGGAATGGGGCGACCTGACCGGAGCCACGCCGGAGAACCGCAAGCTGGCGATGTTCGCCGTCTCGGTGCCGCTGGCGATCCTTTGCCCCGTGGCGGCCGGCGTGTCCTGGCTTGCCTTCACGCTGATGGCGGCGGCCTTCTTCTTCGTCGCGCTGGTTGGTCGGTCGATCAGGCTGGCGCTGGGCGTTCCCTATATCGTCGTGCCGGTGATGGCGCTGCTGTTCCTGCGCGAACAGGCGCCCAATCTTCAGGGGCTGCTGCTGACTCTGTGGGCGCTGGGCCTTGTCTGGGCGACGGACATCGGCGCTTATTTCGCCGGCCGGTCGATCGGCGGGCCGAAGCTGGCGCCGCGCGTCAGCCCGTCCAAGACCTGGGCGGGCCTGGGCGGCGGCGTGCTGGCGGCGCTGACGGTGGGTTTCCTGCTCCATCGGTTCGCCGACCTGCCGGTTCAGCTCGCGGCGGCGAGCGGCCTGCTGGCGGTGGCGGCGCAATTGGGCGATCTGCTGGAAAGCTGGATGAAGCGCCGGGCAGGCGTCAAGGACAGCGGGACGCTGCTGCCCGGCCATGGCGGCGTGATGGACCGGCTGGACGGCGTGGTCGCCGCCGCGCCGCTGGCCGCGATCTGCTATATGATCCTGGTGCAACTGCCATGAGGAAGGTGTCGATCTTCGGCGCGACCGGATCGGTCGGCATGTCCACGCTGGACCTGATCCAGCGCGATCCGGACAGTTATCAGGTCGTCGCCCTGACCGCGCACAGCGATGTGGCGGGCCTGGCCGCCGCAGCCCGGCAGAGCAATGCCGCCGTCGCGGTGATCGGGGACGAGGCGCATTATGAAGCGTTGAAGGACGCGCTGCGCGGTTCCGGGACGGAGGCGGCGGCGGGCGAAGGCGCGCTGGTCGACGCGGCGGGCGCCGGCGCCGACTGGAGCATGGCCGCCATCGTCGGTTGCGCCGGGCTGCGCCCGACCATGGCGGCGTTGAAGGCGGGCGGCACGGTGGCGCTGGCCAACAAGGAATCGCTGGTGTCGGCGGGCGCGCTGATGATGGACGCCGTCGGCGCATCGGGCGCGACGCTGCTGCCGGTCGACAGCGAGCATAACGCCATATTCCAATGCCTTGCGGGCAGCCGCTTGGAGGATGTGGCAAGGATCACGCTGACGGCCAGCGGCGGCCCCTTCCGCACCCGCAGCCGGGAGGAGATGCGCGGCATCACGCCCGCGCAGGCTGTCGCCCATCCCAACTGGTCGATGGGCGCGAAGATCAGCGTCGATAGCGCGACGATGATGAACAAGGGGCTGGAACTGATCGAGGCGGCGCACCTCTTCCCGGTCGGGCTGGACCGGATCGAGATACTCGTCCATCCGCAATCCGTCATCCATTCCATGGTCGAATATCGCGACCGATCCACGCTGGCGCAGCTCGGTTCGCCCGACATGCGCATTCCCATCGCCCATGCGCTGGCCTGGCCGGACCGGATCGCCACGCCCTGCCAGCCGCTGGACCTCGCCCGGATCGGCCGCCTGGACTTCGAGGCGCCGGATGAGGGCCGCTTTCCCGCGCTGCGGCTGACCCGGCAGGCGGCGGAGGCGGGGGGCGCCGCGCCGGCCATATTGAACGCGGCCAATGAGGTCGCCGTCGCCGCCTTCCTGAAAGGGGCCATAGGCTTCCTTGATATCGCCATGATTGTGGAGGATGTCCTGAACCGCTATAGCGCGCCTGTGCCCCGCCGGATCGACGATGTGCTGGAAGCGGATGCGCAGGCGCGTAATATGGCTGCACAAGTGATGGAAAGATTGACCGCTTGATCCAGAATCCGGGTTTCCTGTTGACCGTAGTCGCATTCGTGGCGGTCATCGGACCGCTCGTCTTCGTGCATGAGCTGGGCCATTATCTGGTGGGCCGCTGGTGCGGCGTGAAGGCGGAAGCCTTTTCCATCGGATTCGGCCCGGAAATCGCCGCATGGACCGACAGGCGCGGCACGCGCTGGCGCCTGGGGGCGCTGCCGCTGGGCGGCTATGTGCGGTTCAAGGGCGACATGAACGCGGCGAGCCAGGCCGATCCGCGCTGGCTGGAAATGCCCGCCGCCGAACGGGCCGAGAGCTTCCCGGCCAAGCCCTTGTGGCAGCGGGCGGCAATCGTCGCGGCTGGCCCCGCGATCAATTTCCTCTTCGCCATCCTGATCCTGGCCGCCTTCGCCTTCGTCCATGGCGAGAGCCGCACGCCCGCGGTCGCCGGGCAGGTGCAGCCGGGCAGCGCCGCCGCCGCTGCGGGGATCGTCGCCGGGGACCGCATCGTCTCGCTCAACGGCCGGGAAATGGCGACCTTCGACGATATCCGCCTGTTCGCGCAGATCCGCCCCGGCGAACCCGTCACCATCCTGATCGACCGGCAGGGCAGGCTGTTCGAAAAACAGGGCAGGGTCGGCGCGGTCGAGGAAGATGACGGCTTCGGCAACAAATTCCGCATCGGCCGTCTCGGCATCGCGCCGGGCGAGCCGGTGATAGAGCCGGTTAGCCTGATCCGCGCCCCCGTCGTCGCCATCGAACGCACCGGCCAGATCATCCGCACCATGGTGGAGACGCTGGGCCAGATCGTCGGCGGCGGCCGGTCGGTCAAGGAACTGGGCGGGCCGCTCAAGATCGCGGAGGTTTCGGGTCAGGCGGCGACTCTGGGGGTGGAGAGCTTCGTCTTCTTCATGGCGCTCATCTCGATTAACTTGGGGTTCATCAACCTCTTGCCAATCCCCATGCTGGATGGCGGCCATCTGCTGTTCTACGGGGTGGAGGCGATACAGCGGCGGCCGGTCAGCCCGCAGGTGCAGGAATGGGCCTATCGGTCGGGACTGGCGGTCCTGCTGGCGATGATGGTGCTGGTAACGTTCAACGATTTATCCTCTTTCGGTCTCTGGGATCGTCTGTCCGGCTTGATCGGCTGAGCCGTATCGGGCAGGAGGACGCGATTTCACGCCTTTTTTCCCGACGTGAACGATATGTTGCTTTTTTGTAGAAGGTGGAGCGGGTGACAGCGATGATGAGCAGCAACAGGCAGCGCCCGGTCGTCGTGGCCCTGTTGGCGACCACGATGATCGCGGGCATGTCTGCCGTGCCTGCGATGGCGCAAAATGCCCCGCCGGCTGCCGCGCCCGCGCCTGTTCCCGCCGTCGCGCCCGCGGGCACGATCCGCGCCATCTCCGTCACCGGCCAGCAGCGGCTGGAACCGGACACGGTGCTGTCCTACACCAAGCTGCGGATCGGCCAGTCCTTCACCCAGGAATCGCTCGACCAGGCGCTGCGCGACCTTTACGAGACGGAACTGTTCGCCGACGTCCAGATCCGCAACGACAATGGCGCGCTGACCGTCGAGGTGAAGGAAAACCCGGTCATCAACCGCATCGTCCTTGAAGGTAACAAGCGCCTCAAGGAAGACAAGATACGTCCTGAAATAAAACTGGCTCCGCGCCAGATCTATACCCGGTCGAAGGTGCGCGCCGACGTCGCCCGCATCATCGAACTCTATCGCCGCCAGGGCCGCTTCGCCGCCACGGTCGAACCGAAGATGGTGCAGCTCGACCAGAACCGCGTCGACATCGTCTTCGAAATCTCCGAAGGGCCGAAATCCAAGGTCCGCCAGATCAACATCATCGGCAATGAGAAGTTCAAGGACGGCGAGCTGCGCAGCCAGATGGTGACGAAGCAGTCGCGCTGGTTCCGCATCTTCTCCTCCGGCACCAGCTACGATCCCGACCGGCTGGCCTATGACCAGCAGAAGCTGCGCCAATTCTACCTGACCGAAGGCTATGCCGATTTCCGCGTGATCTCCGCCGTGGCGGAACTGACGCCGGACAAGCAGGACTTCATCATCACCTATGTGGTGGAGGAAGGGCAGCGCTACAAATTCGGCGACGTGAAGGTCAACAGCGACATTCGCGACCTGTCCGGCGATTCGCTGACCAGGATGCTGCCGATGAAGAAGGGCGACTGGTACAACGCCAAGCAGGTCGAGGATACGGTCGACACGCTGAGCGAGACGGCGGGCCTGTTCGGCTATGCCTTCGCGGACGTCCAGCCGGACTTCCAGCGCGACAAGGACACGCTGACGATGGGGATCGATTTCCGCATCGCCAACGCGCCCCGCGTCTATGTCGAGCGGGTCGACATCAACGGCAACACGCTGACCCAGGACAAGGTCGTGCGCCGCGAATTCCGCCTGGCGGAGGGCGACGCCTTCAACAGCTTCCTCGTCAAGCGGTCGAAGGACCGCATCAATTCGCTCGGCTTCTTCCAGGAAAAGCTGGACATCGAGCAGAAGCCCGGCTCCGCGCCCGACCGCATCGTCCTGGAAACCAATGTGCAGGAAAAATCGACCGGCGAACTGTCGCTGTCCGCCGGTTTCTCCTCGCTGGAGCGCTTCATCGTCTCGGCGTCGATCACCCAGCGCAACTTCCGCGGCAAGGGGCAGGAACTGCGCACCAGCGTCAACTATTCGGCTTATTCCAAGTCGGTGGAAGTGGGCTTCACCGAGCCTTATTTCATGGACAGGAACATCGCGCTGGGCGGCGACATCTACCGCCGCGACCTCAACAGCTTCCGTTATCTGAACAATAACGACCGCGACACCACCTATGAGCAGACGACGACCGGCTTCCAGCTTCGCGCTGGCGTGCCGATCACCGAATATATGTCGCTGGCGCTGCGCTACACGCTGAACCTGGACGATGTTACGCTCGACAAGGACAGTTACTACTCCGATCCCGACGGCGCGGGTCCGCTGGGGCTTCAGTGCGATCCGCTGCTCGCCGGCCGCTATCTTTGCGACGCCATCGGCAAGCGGACGACGTCGTCCCTGGGCTATTCGCTGATCTACGATACCCGCGACAACCGCATTCGCCCAACGCGGGGCCATAATGTGGTTCTGAGCCAGGACTTCGCTGGTCTGGGCGGCAGCGTCAAATATGTGCGCACGCGGTTGAACGGCTCCAAATATTGGCCGGTCGGCGGCGGGTTCATCTTCTCCGTCTCGGCGGAGGGCGGCTATATCCACAGCCTTGAGGGCGACCGTCGCGACGCTTCGAACGAACTGGTCGACAAGGTTCGCCTGACCGACCGATTCTTCCTGGGCAATCCGCAGATTCGCGGTTTCGATATTCGCGGCATCGGGCCTCGCGTGAAGCGCTATTACCTGCAGTCGCAAACCAACCCGGACGGCAGCATCACCTATGTTCGGGGCGAGGGGAACAATAATGTTTCCGACGACGCGCTGGGCGGCAAGGCCTATTATCTGGCGCGGGCGGAAATGGAAATTCCGCTGGGATCGGGCGCTCGCGAAATGGGCCTGCGCCCGTCGATCTTCGCCGACGTCGGCGCGGTCGCGGGATTGCGCAATCCCCGCACGACGGATTCGAACGGCATCTGCGCCGACAACACGACCGGCTCGCGCAGCGAAGCGGGTACTCCGGGCACATGCGGAACCGGCCAGACCCTCCTGATCGGGCCGTTCGAGGAAGAATATCTGGGCGATACGCTGAAACCGCGCGTCGCCGTGGGCTTCGGCGTCAACTGGAACTCGCCCTTCGGGCCGTTCCGCATCGACATCGCCAAGGCCCTGCTCAAGGAACCAGGGGACGACACTCAGCTAATCAGCTTCAACGTAGGGACTCAATTCTGATGAAGACCATTTTCAAGGCCGCCGCGCTGGTTCTGGCGCCGATGACCGCCATGGCGCTGACCAGCGTCCCGGCCGCCGCCCAGTCGAAGACCGGCATCGCCGTCGTCGACCTGCAACGCGCCGTCGCCACCAGCTCGGCCTATTCGACCGCGCGCACGCAGATCCAGACCACCTACAAGGCGCAGATCGACGGCTTCACCGCGCGCAAGAACGCCATCGACGCCGACCTCAAGGCCAAGGGCACGGCCCTGGAAGCCGCGATGAAGGCCGCCGGCGGCAAGCCGACCCCGGCGATCCAGACGCAATATGAGGCCTATCAGAAGGCCGGTCAGGACGGCCAGGCCGAATTGCAGCGCCTGGGCCAGCCGATCGCGCTCGCCAACGCCTATGTCGAGGAGCAGATTTCGGCCAAGCTGTCGGACGCGCTGAAATCCGCCATGACCAAGGCCAAGGTCGACCTGATCCTGTCGCCCGACGCGACCGTGTCCTATCAGCCGACCGTCGACATCACCCAATCGGTGGTGGCCGAACTCAACGCGCTGGTGCCCAGCGTCGGCATTACGCCGCCGGCCGGTTGGCAGCCGGGCCGTCAGGGCCAGGGCGCTGCCGCCCCTGCCGCTGCGCCCGCCAATCCGTCGCAGCAGCCGGCCTCGCGCTGATCGCCGGATGACGGATCAGGTTGACCATGCCGCCGCCGTCGGCCCCATCGATATTCGTGGGGTGATGGCGGCGCTGCCGCACCGTTATCCGATGCTGCTCGTCGACCGCGTGATTTCGCTCGTGCCGAACAGCACGATCCACGCGGTCAAGGCGGTTTCGATCAACGAGGGTTTCTTCCAGGGGCATTTCCCCGGCCGGCCGATCATGCCCGGCGTGCTGATCGTGGAAGCGATGGCCCAGGCCGCCGGCGTGCTGACGGTCGAGACGATGGACCTGCGCGGTTCGGGCAAGCTCGTCTATTTCATGAGCATCGATGGGGCGAAGTTCCGCAACCCGGTGGAGCCGGGCTGCCTGCTCGACCTGCATGTCGACTTGGTCCAGATTCGCGGCCGCGTCTGCAAGTTCACGGGCAAGGCGATGGTGGAGGGCAAGCTCTGCGCCGAGGCCAGCTTCGTCGCGATGATCGCCGACCCGCCGGTGGATTGAGACGCCGCGGCGCTCGGAATATCCCGTCATTCCCGCGCAGGCGGGAAGACGGATCGATGTGGTCGGGAAAGGCCGCTCCACCCCTTGCTTTTGCGCGCATTCCCATGTAACGGCGCGCCTTCGCTAGTTTTACGCATCCATGGCCGGTCGGAAACCGGCCCATAGACGGAGCAGACCCATGAAGGCCGATACGCATCCCGATTACCACTTCATCACCGTCCAGATGACCGACGGCACGACCTTCCGCACCCGCTCCACCTGGGGCAAGGAAGGCGACACGCTGGCGCTCGACATCGACCCCAAGTCGCACCCGGCCTGGACCGGCGGCACCCGCCAGCTTGAGCAGGGCGGCCAGGTAGCGCGCTTCAACAAGCGCTTCGGCGGCCTGACGCTGAAGAAGTAATCGGCTTTCCAAAGGCAGGACAGAAAAGGGCGCCTCTAGGGGCGCCCTTTTTGTTTGTGTGGGGGAGTGGGTTTTGGTCAGTTCCTGTCATCAGTTTTCCGTCACCCCGGGCTTGACCCGGGGTCCCGCTGCCTTTTCCAGGCGTGCACCCGAAAGAAAGCGGGACCCCGGATCAAGTCCGGGGTGACGAATAGGGGGAGTGACGGCTAACCGCCCATCAGCCATCCCAGGCATCAAGCCGCCGCCTGCTCCTCGTCCAGAAATGCGGCGACATCGTCCAGCACGACATCCTTCGACAGGAAGGTCCGCCCGATTCCACGCGCCAGCAGGAAGGGCAGGGTGCCCGCCGCCATCTTCTTGTCGTGCAGCATGTGCGCGACCAGCGCTGCGCCGTCCGCCTTCACATGCGCGCCGGCAAGGTCGTGCGGCAGGCCGACGGCCTTCAGATGCGTCGTCACCCGCTCCGCATCCTCCGCCGGGCACAGGCCGAGCCGCGCCGAATAGCGGAAGGCAAGAGCCATGCCCGCTGCGACGCCTTCGCCATGGAGCAGAAGGTCGGAAAAGCCGGTGTCGGCCTCCAGCGCATGGCCGAAAGTATGGCCAAGGTTCAGCAAGGCCCGCCTTCCGGAGGTTTCCCGCTCGTCATCGGCGACAATCGCCGCCTTGGCGGCCACGCTGCGCTCGATGGCATATTCGCGTGCCTGGGCGTCGCCGGCCAGCAGGTCATGCCCCTTCGCCTCGCACCAGGCGAAGAAATCCGGGTCATCGATCAACCCATATTTCACCACCTCGGCATAGCCCGCCCGCGTCTCTCGCGCCGGCAGCGTGTCGAGCGTCGAGGGGTCGATCAGCACCAGCGACGGCTGGTAGAAGCTGCCGACCAGATTCTTGCCCGCCTTGCTATTGATCGCGGTCTTGCCCCCGACCGAACTGTCCACCTGCGCCAGCAGGGTCGTCGGCACCTGGATGAAATGGCAGCCGCGCTTCAGGATCGAGGCGGCGAAGCCCACCAGGTCGCCGATCACGCCGCCGCCCAGCGCCAC
Source organism: Sphingobium sp. TA15 (assembly GCF_037101235.1). Classification (NCBI taxonomy): domain Bacteria; kingdom Pseudomonadati; phylum Pseudomonadota; class Alphaproteobacteria; order Sphingomonadales; family Sphingobiaceae; genus Sphingobium; species Sphingobium sp. TA15. Next base: position 1,708,431 of record NZ_AP025355.1, on the reverse strand, counting down.
CACATGGTCGCCGCGCTCGATCTCCAGCGCCAGCAGCGCGTCGAGCAGTTCCTCCAGGTGGCGCCAGCTCTTGGTCTGCTCGCCAGGCGGCAGGATCACCGGCTCCACCGCCACGCCCGCGCCGCGCAGGCTGGCCTCCAGCCGGGGAAGCTGCGCGGCGGCGACATGCCGGTCGGTCACGACCACCAGCCGTCCTTTTCGCGCATGGGGCGCCAGATGGGAACCCGCCCGGTCCAGCACGCCCTGTTCGATCACGATGTCGTAACTGCGCGAATCCAGCGCGACGCGGACTATGGCCATTGGGAAAGCTGCTCCATGATGCTGTCGACCGCGACGTCATGCGGCGCGGCAGCGCTTTTCACGTGAATGGGGCAGAGCGCGTAGACCGGGTTGCGGATCGCCGCCAGTTCGGTCAGCACGGCGCGCGGATCCTTGCCCTTCAGCAGCGGTCGCCCCTCGCGGCGCGACACCCGGTCGACTAGCGTGTCGATGTCGGCGTTCAGCCAGATCGCCAGCGCATGATCCAGGATCAGCGCCCGCGTCTCCTCCTGCATGAAGGCGCCGCCGCCGGTGGCGATGACCTTGGGCTCGCCGTCCATCAGCCGGGCGATCACGCGCCGTTCGCCGTCGCGGAAATAGGCCTCGCCATAGCGCTCGAACATCTCGCTGATCGTCATGCCCGCGGCTTTTTCGATCTCCTCGTCCGCATCGACGAAATCCACGTCCAGCCGCGCCGCCAGCCGCCGTCCAACGGTCGATTTGCCCACGCCCATCATGCCCACCAGGACGATGGGGCCGCGCTTCGCTCGCGCATCGGCGGATTTGCTGTTTCGCTGCATGGCGAGCGGGGCTATACATCCCCGCGCCGACAAGGCAAATCGCAACTTTCCTTATGCCCAGCCCGGCCAGAACAGGACTCATGAAGCGCAATCGTTCCTACAGCAGCTTTGAAGGCAGCTCGCGCCGCCGCAAGGCATCCCTGCCGATCCTTCCCATCGTCGCGGTTGCCGTGCTGGTCGCGATCCTCGCCCTGCTCTGGTCGCGCGGCGGCGAAAAGCCGCAGGCCCGCGTGGAAAAGGTCATTCCCGCCGAAAAGCTGGGCCAGTAAAGGGCATGCAGCAGCGGCGGGTGAATGCGAAAGGGGCGCTGGGCACGCTCGCGCTCGCGCTGGCGCTGCCGGTGGTCGCGCAGGAGACGCCCGAATCGCTCCTGCCGCCCGGCTTCGGCGATGCGCCCGAAGCGCCGCAACCCGGCGCGCAGCCGCCGCGTCCCGCCCCTGGCACGCCTGCGCCGCCCGTCGGCCCCGCGCCCGCGACGCCGATCCTGCCGCCCAGCTTCGCCGTCACGGAAGAAGCGGGGGACAATGCAGCGGAAGCGATGAGCGAGGAGGAACTCGCCGCCGAAAAGCAGAAATATGACCTGCCCGAAAATGCGCGCCGCTCGCTCGACCGCATAGGGCCGCTGACGCCGGAGCGGCAGGGCATGGCGCCCAACGCCTTCGGCGCGCAATCGGGCCGGTTCCTCGCCACCCTGATGAAGGAGACGCGGGCGCCGATCACCTCGCGCTGGGCGTCGATCCTGCTGCGCCGGGCGCTGCTGTCCGCGACCGATACGCCCCGCGACATCGACGGCGCCGACTGGGTCGCCGAACGCGCCTGGCTGCTGCTGCGCATGGGGGAGGCGGACAGCGCCCGCCTGCTGGTGCAGAGCGTCGATTCCGACCGTTTTACTCCGCGCCTCTACGCCATCGCCATGCAGACCTATCTGGCGACGGCCGATCCGGCGGGCCTGTGTCCGCTGTCTGCGGGCGCGCTGCGGTTCAGCAAGGAGCCGGGCTGGGACATGACGCGGGCCATCTGCCCGGCGCTTTCGGGGGATCAGGGTTTGGCCAGCGGCGCGCTCAACCAGGCGCAGCGGCGCGGCGTGGTGCGCGGCATCGACTATCGCCTGGCGGAAAAGGTGGTCGGCACCGGCTTCAACGCCCGCCGCTCGGTCAAGATCGAGTGGGACGCGGTCGACCGGCTGACCGCCTGGCGCTTCGGCCTGGCGACAGCGCTCAATGTCGAGATTCCGGACGATCTCTATGCCACGGTCGGTCCGCATGTCCGCGCCTGGGAAGCGCGCGCACCTGCCCTGTCGGCGGTTCGTCGCCTGCCGGGCGCCGAAGTGGCGGCTCGGCTCGGCGTCTTTTCCTCAAGGGCGCTGGTCGGTTTCTACGGCCAGTTGCAGTCCGACGGCGACCTGCCCGCCAATGCGGCCGACCGGGTGGATGCGCTGCGCACCGCCTATGCGGGGACGGGGACGGACGAGCGGCTCCAGGCTATGCGGACGCTCTGGCAGAATGAGGCGCGGCCGGATTTCGTCGGCTTGATCGCGACGGCGCGGGCTGCGGCGGCTCTGCCGGTTTCGCAGCTCAGCGCGCGCGATGCGGCCAATCTGGTCGCGGCCATGTTCACCGCAGGTTATGACCGCAGCGCGGCGCAATGGTCGCGCCTTGCGGCGCAGGCGGATGGGGACGGCGCGGCGGACCTTTGGGCCTTGCTGGCGGTCGGCGCGCCCAGCCCTGTCGTGGAGATCGGTTCGGGCCGGGTCTCCTCCTTCGCCAGGGATGCCGACCCGCGCAAGACGCAGATGCTGATCGCCGCGCTGGCGGGCCTTTCCCGCATCGATGCGCAGGACGGCGCGTCGCTGGCGCAGGATCATGGCTTCAACCTGGGGGCCGCCAGCCGCTGGTCCCGCGCCATCGACGCGGCGGCGGGCCGGGGCGAGAAGGGCAGCGTGGCGCTGCTGGCGGCGGTCGGCATGCAGACCGCCCACTGGAACCGCCTGCCCGCCTTCCACCTCTATCATATCGTCGCGGCGCTGCATCGCGTCGGCCTCGATCCGGAGGCGCGGATGATCGCGGCGGAGGCGATGACGCGGCTCTGATGGGCGACGACGCCGCCCTTATCGACCGTTTTCTGGAGATGATGGCGGCCGAACGGGGCGCGTCCCGCAACACGCTGCTGGCCTATCGCGCTGACCTGACCGGCGCGGGGGAGATTGTCGGCGGCCTCTCCAGCGCGACCAGGGACCGCCTGGCCGAGCTGACGACGGCCTGGGCGGAACTGGCCGCATCCTCGGTGGCGCGCAAATCCTCCGCCCTGCGCGCCTTCTACGCCTTTCTGGAGGAGGAGGGGCTGCGGGCCGACAATCCCTCGTCCGCCCTGCCGCGCCCGGTGACGCGCCGCTCCCTGCCCAAGATCCTCTCCACTCAGGAGGTCGATTCGCTGTTCGCGCTGATCGCGGGCAAGCTGGCCGTCGAACATCCCGCGCCGCTCGACCTGCGGCTGTCGGCGCTGATCGAGCTGCTCTACGGATCGGGACTGCGCGCGACGGAACTGGTGTCGCTGCCGCGCCGGGCGCTGGCGTCCGACCGGCCCTTCCTGATCCTGAAGGGGAAGGGCGCCCGCGAACGGCTGGTGCCGATTTCGGACCGCGCCCGCGCCGCCGTGGCCGCCTGGCTGCACCATGTGCCCGCCGACAGCCTTTGGCTCTTCCCCTCCGGCAAGAGCCATGTCAGCCGCATCCGCCTCTACCAGATGGTGAAGGCGCTGGCCGCTGCTGCCGGGATCGCGCCCGAACGGGTCAGTCCCCATGTGCTGCGCCACGCCTTCGCCACCCATTTGCTGGAGGGCGGGGCGGACCTGCGCGCCCTGCAATCGATGCTGGGCCATGCGGATATCGGCACCACGCAAATCTACACCCATGTCGACAGCCGCCGCCTGGTCGAACTGGTCAACAGCCGCCATCCGCTGGCCGGCATGACGCATCGCCGCGTTGACGGCGACGTTTCTCCGCCCTAACGCCATGCCCCATGGTTAGTTTTCTCGAATTCGAAAAGCCCATCGCGGAACTGGAAGCCCGCATCATCGAACTGCGCGCCACCGCCAATGCGGGCGACATCGACATCAGCGGCGAGATCGACAAGCTGGAGCAGCGCGCCTCAAAAATGCTGGTCGACACCTATGCGAAACTGTCCCCCTGGCAGAAGACGCAGGTCGCCCGCCATCCCGACCGCCCGCATTTCAAGGATTATGTCGCGGGCATGTTCGACAATTTCATGCCGCTGGCCGGCGACCGCGCCTTTGCCGACGATCAGGCGATCATCGGTGGTTTCGCCACTCTGGACGAACGGCGCCTGGTCGTGATCGGCCATGAAAAGGGCGACGATACCGCCAGCCGCGTCCGCCACAATTTCGGCATGGCCAAGCCCGAGGGCTATCGCAAGGCGATCCGCCTGATGCAGTTGGCCGACCGTTTCGGCCTGCCGGTGGTGACGCTGGTGGATACGTCGGGCGCCTTCCCCGGCGTGCAGGCGGAGGAGCGCGGACAGGCGGAGGCGATCGCCCGCTCCACCGAACAATGCCTGGCGCTGGGCGTGCCGATGGTGGCGGCCGTGGTGGGCGAGGGCGGCTCCGGCGGCGCGGTGGCGCTGGCGGCGGCCAATCGCGTGCTGATGTTCGAACATGCGGTCTATTCAGTGATCTCGCCCGAAGGCTGCGCGTCGATCCTCTGGCGCACGGCGGAAAAGGCCAGCGACGCGGCGACCGCGATGCAGGTGACGGCGCAGCATCTGAAATCTCTCGGCGTCATCGACCGCATCGTGCCGGAGCCGGTCGGCGGCGCCCATCGCGAGCCGGTGCAAGCAATCGCCAATCTGGGCGCGGCGATCGGGGAGGAACTGGATTCGCTGGCGGGCCTCAGCGCCGATGCGCTGCGGACCGATCGCGCCGACAAGTTCCTGGCCATCGGCGTCTGACCGCGCCATCCTCTGTTTCGGGGAACATCCGCCTGCTATTGCTCGTTACGCGAAGGTAACAGGGATGCAGGAGGCGCCGTGAAACGAATATCATCTCTTGCTGCCGCCGGGCTGGGCCTGACCGTCCTGGCGGCCGCGCCGTCTGTGGAAGGTCAGCAGCGGGCGATTCGCACCGTTTCGTCGATCAGCCCGCAGGAAAAGGAAGCCGGCGCCAAGCAGCATCCCCAGTTGCTCAACGAATTCGGCGGCGCTTACGCCGGACCGCAGGCGAAATATGTGGAGGGCGTGGGACGGCGCATCGCGGTCCAGTCCGGCCTGTCCAATGCGCAGAGGGACTTCACCGTCACCCTGCTCAATTCGCCGGTGAACAACGCCTTCGCCATTCCTGGCGGCTATGTCTATGTGACGCGCCAGCTCATGGCGCTGATGAACGATGAGGCGGAACTGGCCGGCGTGCTGGGTCATGAGATCGGCCATGTCGCGGCGCAGCACGGTCAAAGGCGGCAACAGGCGGCGCAGCGCAACGCCATTGGCGGCACCCTGCTGCAAGTGCTGACGGGCGCCCTGCTGGGCGATTCGGCGCTAACCGGCCTGCTGCAAAAGGGGATCGGGCAGGGCAGCCAGTTGCTGACGCTCAAATTCTCGCGCAGCCAGGAATATGAGGCGGACGATCTGGGCATCCGCTATCTCGCCTCCGGCGGTTACGATCCCAAGGCCCTGTCGTCCATGCTGGCCTCGCTGGCGGCGCAAAGCAGCCTGGATGCCCGCGTCACTGGGAGTTCCCGGTCGTTGCCGGAATGGGCAAGCACCCATCCGGATCCCGCCTCGCGCGTTGGGCGCGCTTCCCGCAATGCAGCCGCCAGCGGATCCAGGAGCACGGTCCGCAACCGCGACGCGTTCCTGAACGCGCTCAACGGCGTCCTCTATGGCGACGATCCGAAACAGGGCGTGATCGAGGGCAGCCGCTTCCGCCATCCCGATTTGCGGGTGAGCTTCGCCGCGCCATCGGGCTTCGGCATGGAAAATGGTGCGAGCGCCGTCACGATCGCGGGATCGGGAGGCCAGGCGCAGTTCAGCGCAGCACCCTATTCCGGCGATCTGTCCGCCTATATCGATTCGGTGTTCGCCAAGCTGGGCGGCGGCAATGGCGGCGTTCCGCCGGGCGAGATTCGGCGCACTACCGTTAACGGGCTGCCCGCGGCCTGGCGCACCATCCGCGCCAGAACCCAGTCCAGCCAGGTCGATGCCACCGTCTTCGCTTATGATTTCGGCGGGGGAAAGGCCTATCACTTCCTGCTGCTGACTGCGGCGGGGCAGGGGATCGGTCCCTTTTCCACCATGGTGCAGTCGGTGCAGCGCCTGTCGACGCAGGAGGCGGCCGCGATCAAGCTCCGCCGGGTCGATGTCGTGACTGTAAAGGCTGGCGACACAGTCCAGTCCTTGGCCAAGCGCATGGCTTATACCGATTATCCGCTGGACCGATTCCTGACGATCAATGCGCTGACGGCGAACAGCGTGCTGCGGCCGGGCCAGCGGGTCAAGATCATCACCTGGTAGACGTCGAGACCAATAAGAAGGGCGACGAAATTGCTTCCGTCGCCCCTTTTTCTTCAATGTGGTTCGAGCTTACTTCAGGTTGCCCGAGACATTGTTGAAGGTGTTGCCGAGCTTGCCGCCCAGGCTGGACATGGCGCCGATGGCGGCGACGGCGATAAGCGCAGCGATCAGGCCGTATTCGATGGCGGTCGCGCCCTTCTCGTTCTTCATCATCTTGCGGATGAACTGCATTGGAAGTCTCCTTGCGTCAAATTTCACGTTTAACTACCCGGCCGTCCCCCCGCTTGAATGAAGGTCAGCTTCGGATGGTTTAGAGGGTGTCGGTTGATAAAGATTTAATGGAGCAAACCATCTGTCAGATATTGATGGTTAATGCGCCAGGACTTCCGTCGCGACATTGTTCCACATGCCGATGGTCTTGTTGGCAACGTTCGACAGGGCGCCGACAATGGCCAGGCAGATAAGGGCGAGGATCAGGCCATATTCCACCGCCGTCGCTCCGCGCTGGCAGTAGATCAGCTTCCAGAAGCTGAAATTTTTGAATAATGCCCGCATGCCGCACCCCATTTACACACAGCCCCTGATACCCTTGTAAAAGGGGCAGAGTTAACAAACCCCTCAAGCGGGACCATTATGACGATAAATTCTCCTCTGCTGGTGGTCGCCGCCGCCCTGGTCGACGCGGATGGCCGCGTGCTGTTGCAGCAGCGGCCGCCGGGCAAGCCGATGGCGCATCTCTGGGAATTTCCCGGCGGCAAGGTCGAACCGGGGGAGGCGCCCGAAACCGCGCTGATCCGGGAACTGGAGGAGGAGTTGGGCATCCACACCCATGCGAGTTGCCTGGCGCCCGCGACCTTCGCGAGCGAGCCCTTGGGCGACCGCCATCTGCTGCTGCTGCTCTATGTCTGCCGTAAATGGCGGGGCATAGCCGAAGCGCGGCATGCGACCGCGCTGCGATGGGTCAGGCCGGCGCAAATGTATGCGCTGGAGATGCCGCCGGCCGACCTGCCGCTGATCGGCCTGCTCGATTCGCTGATCTGACGCGAGGTGACGGGCCGGCGCGCCATATGAGCCAGGCCCGCGGTCGAGGGCTTATTCCTCCGCAGCCTTGCTCTGTAGCTGTATATAATTCTGGATGCCCATGCGCTCGATCATCTCGAACTGGGTTTCCAGCGTGTCGACATGTTCCTCCTCGCTTTCGAGGATGTGCTGGAACAGGTCGCGGCTCACATAGTCGCGAATCGATTCGCAATGGGCGATGGCGTCCTTCAGCACGGGCAGGGCTTCATATTCCAGTTCCAGGTCGGCCTTCAGGATTTCCTCCACCGTCTCCCCGATCTTCAGGCGGCCGAGCAACTGGAAATTGGGCAGCCCGTCCAGGAACAGGATGCGCTCCGCCAGCTTGTCGGCATGCTTCATCTCGTCGATGGACTCTTCATATTCGAACTTGGCGAGCTTCTCGATGCCCCAATGATTGAGCATGCGATAGTGGAGGAAATATTGGTTGATCGCGGTCAGCTCGTTCTTGAGAACCTCGTTCAGATATTCGATGACCTTGGCGTCGCCCTTCATGGCGTTCTTCTCCGGCTGTAGGGAAAGTGCCGGGAGCATAAGCGTTTCGCTTCCGTTTGTTAATCCGGAAAGCCGCAGAAATCCGCCATTTTTCGCTGCGCTATTGCGTCAAGTTCGCGTCAATCCGATGCGCTTGATTCGCAATCACTTCAAATGGAGGCGCGTTCGGCCGCTATGATGGTGCGGGCGAAGGGGACGCACTGGCCGCATTTGGGCCGACGGCCAAGGCGCGCATAGGCGCTGCACGGGGTTGCGCAACCTTCGCGGGCGACCTGTTTCAGATCCTTCTCACGGATGGCATTGCAGACACAGACAACCATGCAAATCTCCTGAAAGGGGAGATAGCGCAGATGATAATAGGTCGCAATAGGAATTCAGTCGCTGTTGCGAATCTTTTGCGTTTGGCCCCTCGCAAGGCTGCGCCACAGCCACTCCGCCGGTCCCAGCGCGAATCGGCGCTGCCACAGCGGCGACCAGATCAGCATCATCGCCCATGCCGCGATCACGAACAGCGGCAGCCTATGGTGCGGAACATGGCCGAATAGCCCCAGTCCCCAGCCATAGAAAATCGCGCACATGAGGAGGCTGCTGCCCAGATAGTTGCTGAGCGCCAGCCGGCCCGCGGCGGCGACGCGCGCGGTCAGGGCCGCGCCGCGATGGCGCGTGAACAGCCACAGGATCAGCGCCGCCCATCCCACCGCCAGCGGAATGCGGAAGGGGAAGGACCATGCCAGCGCCGATCCCAAAGCCGTCAGTGGAGCGAACCGGCTGGAGATGACCCATGCCGCGAGCGCCGCCATCGGAATCAGCCCGATCAGGAAACAATGGCGCGCGGTCCGCCAATATTGCTCAGCCTCCCAACGGCCGGTCAGGAATCCGCCCTTCAACATCGCCATGCCCAGCAGCATGAACCCCAGCGTGTCGAATGCGACGAACGGCAGGGTGGTCAGCCATTGCCCGCCGAACAGCGCGACATGATGCAGGAAGATGCGGGCAAAACCGCCGCGATAGATTTCATATTCGCTGCGAATGGCCGGATGGTCGGGGTCGGAAAGCGACGCGATGAAATTGGCGAAACCCGCACCGACATGGCCGGGGGCGCCGGGCGCGGCGGCGGCATGGCCCCATGCGTAGAGCGTGCCGACGAAGCCGGCGCAGATCAGGAAATGCGCGAGGAAGAAGAAAAAGGCCCATTTGACGAGCGACAGCGGATCCCTGCGCGCGAACGGCAGCGCCGCCAGCCCGACCAGCGCATAGATCATCAATATGTCGCCCCACCACAGCAGCAGATAATGGGCCAGGCCGAAGACGAACAGCCAGCCGGCCCGGATCACCTGCGCCCGTCGTCCGTCGCGGCCGGCCATTTCCTCCCTGTCGATCAGCAGCAGCATCGACGCGCCGAACAGCATGGAGAACAGCGCCCGCATCTTGCCGTCGACAGCCATGAAGCTGACCGTCCAGAAGGCGATGTCTCCCCTCGAGAGCGGCCCCGCCGCCGCGGGATTGAAATAGGCCTGTTCGGGCAGGGCGAAAGCCGCGATGTTCATCCAGAGGATTCCCATGACCGCGCAGCCGCGCAGAACGTCCATGGCGGGAATCCGGGCGGAAGGGGCGGTCATCGGTCGGCGCTGTCCTTTGAAGGGCTGGAAAAGAAGGTGCGGCTCTGCCAATGCGACTAGCCATGAACGGCCACCGCAAGCAACGAATAAGCGACGCCTTCGGCGCGGCGGCGGGGCATTATGACGATCATGCCGGGCCGCAGCGGCTGGCCGCCGCGCTGGTGGCCGATCTCGCGCAGCGGCAAAGGCCCGATGGCGTCGGCCGGATATTGGAGATCGGTTGCGGCACGGGCTTCCTGACGCGCCACATCCAGGCGCGCTGGCCGGGCGCCGAACTGGTGGTGACGGATCTTTCGCCCGACATGCTGGCCCGCGCCGCCACGGGCGGACTGGTCGCGGGCACCTTCCTGGCGATGGATGGGGAAGCGCCGATCTTCGAGGGCGAATGGTTCGACCTCATCCTTTCCAGCCTGGCCTTTCAATGGTTCGACGATCTGGAAAGCGCGGTTGCGCGGCTGGCGGGATTGCTGCGACCGGCGGGCAGCCTGCTTTTCTCGACCATGGGGCAGGGCAGCTTCGCCCGCTGGCGTTCGGCCCATCGGGCCGCCGGGTTGAGCGCCGGCATCCCCGACTATCCTTCGCTGGAAGCATTGCGATCGATACTGGCGCGCCATGACGACGCCTTCGCTTTCGACGAGGAATATGCCCTGCCATGCGGCGACGCGAGGGGGCTGATCGCCCATCTCAAGGGCATCGGCGCCGTGGTGCCGAGCGAGGGGCGAAAGCCGCTTCCTCCCCGCGACCTGCGCCGCGTCATGGCGGCTTTCGAAGAGGGCGGCGGCGACGACGTCTATCAGATATTGTTCGGGCGGGTGACGCGCGCGCCGGTCAGGTCTGGCGGCCGTCCGCCCCTAAAGACGCCACCAGCGCCTTGAGCGCGGGCGCTTCCCGCAGCCCTGCCGCCCGCGCGCCATAGAGAAATCCGACAGTCCGCCGCTCGCCGAAATCCTTGAGCGCGACCCGCGCCATGCCGGGCCAGCGATAGCTGTCCGGCATGACCGTGATGCCCAGCCCCGCCGCGACCATCTGCATCACGCGCTCGTCATTGGTCGAGCGCAAGGCGAAATGCGGGCGGACGCCGCGATCGACGAAATAGCGGCTGGTGGCGGAGAGCGCCTCGCAATGGCGGCGCACGATCATCGTTTCGGAGGCGAGTTCTTCGGCCGCCACCATGGCCCGTCCCGCCAACGGATGGTCGGCGGCCATGGCGATGCCATAGCCTTCCTCTATGATCGATTGCGTCGGGAAACGGTCCGCGCCCGGCCTGATCAGGGTGAGCGCCACGTCGATCCGCTCCGCGTCCAACCGCCCCAGCAGCTCCCGCTCGCTGCCGGGAACGATCTCGGTCCGGCCTTCCCTGGGCATGGCGCCGTCCGCAATGGCGCGGGCGACCAGCTCTCCCGCAATGCTCAGCAGCACGCCGATGCGCAGCACGGGGGCCTGCTCCGCCTTTTCCCCCGCCATTTCGGCCAGGTTGAATTCGCGCTCGATCCGCCTGGCATGGGTCAGCAGCCGCGCCCCCGCCTCGGTCAGTTCCACCCGCTGGTTGCTCCGCAGGAACAGCGGCGCGCCGACCGCCTGCTCCAGCTTGGCGATTCCCACCGACAGCGTCGGTTGCGACACCAGGCAATGGGCGGCGGCGCGGGAGAAATTGCCCTGGTCCACGACGGCCAGGAAATAGCGGAGCAGATAGCGTTCGATCATAGACAGAAACTATACATTATCCCGCGCCGTTTCAATTTTTCCTGAACGCCGTTGCACGTTAGGATGCGCGCCAAGGAGAGTTCGCCATGCCCGACTTCGATTTCGCCCTGGGCGAGAATGCGGAGATGATCCGCGACACGACGGCCCGCTTCGCCGCCGACCGCATCGCCCCGCTGGCGGCGGAGATCGACGCAAAAGATTGGTTTCCCCGCGACCTGTGGCCCGAAATGGGCGCGCTCGGCCTGCACGGCGTCACCGTGGAGGAGGCGGACGGGGGCCTTGGCCTTGGCTATCTGGAACATGTGGTCGCGCAGGAGGAAGTGGCGCGGGCGTCCGCCTCCATAGGTCTCAGCTATGGCGCGCACTCCAATCTCTGCGTCAACCAGATCCGCCGCTGGGCCACGCCGGAACAGAAGGCGCGCTATCTGCCGAAGCTGATTTCCGGCGAACATGTCGGTTCGCTCGCCATGTCGGAGGCGGGCGCGGGGTCGGACGTCGTCTCGATGAAGCTGCGCGCCGAAAAGCGCGGCGACCGCTATATCCTCAACGGTACGAAATTCTGGATCACCAACGCCCCCTATGCCGACACGCTGGTCGTCTACGCCAAGACGGGCGAGGGCGCGCGCGGCATCACCGCCTTCCTGATCGAAAAGGGGTTCAAGGGCTTCTCCATCGGCCAGAAGATCGACAAGGTCGGCATGCGCGGTTCCCCCACCGCCGAACTGGTCTTCGACGATTGCGAGGTGCCGGAGGATAATGTCATGGGCCCCCTCAACGGCGGCGTCGGCGTGCTGATGTCCGGCCTCGACTATGAGCGGGCGGTGCTCTCCGGCATCCAACTCGGCATCATGCAGGCCTGCCTCGACGTGGTGCTGCCCTATGTGCGCGAACGCAAGCAGTTCGGCCAGCCCATCGGCGCCTTCCAGTTGATGCAGGCCAAGGTGGCGGACATGTATGTCGCGCTCAATTCGGCGCGGGCCTATGTCTATGCCGTGGCGCAGGCCTGCGACCGGGGGAAAACAACACGCTTCGACGCTGCGGGCGCGATCCTGCTGGCCAGCGAGAATGCGATGAAGGTCTCGCTGGAGGCGGTGCAGGCGCTGGGCGGCGCGGGCTATACGAAGGACTGGCCGGTCGAACGCTATATGCGCGACGCCAAGCTGCTCGACATCGGCGCGGGCACGAACGAGATCCGCCGCATGCTGATCGGCCGCGAACTGATCGGCGCGTGAATGTGGCCCTGACCTTGCCCAAGCCTGTTACGTGTTCCTGCGAAGGCAGGAACCCAGTTCAGACGGCGGGACTAGGCTCCTGCCTCCGCAGGAGCACGCCGCACTCTCAGGATCGCCCCACGAACAGGAAGCCCACCGCCGCGATGATGCACAGGAAAGCGGCGAGATGGCGCCAGTGCAGCGGCTCACCCAGCACCGTCACCATGAACCCGCCGAAGACGATCAGCGCGATGGCCTCCTGCGCGATCTTGAGCTGGCCCGCGCTCCACCCATGGGCGAAGCCGATGCGGTTGGCGGGCACGGCGAAGCAATATTCGACGAAGGCGATGCCCCAACTGATCAGGATGACGGCGAACAGGGGTTTGTTCATCCCGCCCTTCAGGTGCCAATACCAGGCGGCGGTCATGAACAGGTTGGAAATGGTGAGGAGCAGGATGGTCGGCATGGATGGCCCTGGATATGCAACCACGGGGCAGGGGAGCGCAAGGGCATGAGTGCGCCCGTTCTCGATACGAAGCTTTCGGCGGAGAGCGAAAGCTTCCGCGCCAACGCCGCGCATAACCGCGCCCTGCGCGACGAACTGCGCGAAAAGGTCGCCCACGCCGCGCTCGGCGGCAGCGAAGCGGCGCGGGCCAAGCATGTCGCCCGCGGCAAGCTGCTCCCCCGCGACCGGGTGGAGCGGCTGCTCGATCCGGGCAGCCCGTTCCTGGAGGTGGGCCAACTCACCGCCAACGGCATGTATCATGGCGAAGTGCCCGGCGCGGGCATGATCGCGGGCATCGGCCGCGTGTCGGGGCGGCAGGTGATGATCGCCTGCAACGACGCCACGGTGAAGGGCGGCACCTATTATCCGCTGACCGTGAAGAAGCATCTGCGCGCCCAGGAAATCGCGATGGAGAACCGCCTCCCCTGCGTCTATCTGGTCGACAGCGGCGGCGCGAACCTGCCCAACCAGGCGGAGGTCTTTCCCGACCGCGAGCATTTCGGCCGCATCTTCTACAATCAGGCGCAGATGTCGGCGCGGGGCATCCCCCAGATCGCCTGCGTCATGGGAAGCTGCACGGCGGGCGGCGCCTATGTGCCCGCCATGTCGGACGAAACGGTGATCGTGCGCAACCAGGGCACGATCTTCCTCGCCGGCCCTCCGCTGGTGCAGGCCGCGACGGGCGAAGTCATCTCCGCCGAAGACCTTGGCGGCGCGGAAGTGCACGGCCGCCGCTCCGGCGTGGTCGATCATGTCGCGGAAAATGACGAACATGCGCTGACCATCGTGCGCGACATCGTCTCGACGCTCCAGCCCGCGCCCGAAATCGACCTCAACCTGCGCGAACCCAAGGCGCCGAAATACGACCCCGAAGAACTGTACGGCATCATCCCGCAGGACGTCCGCGCCCCCTATGACGTGCGCGAAGTCATCGCCCGCATCGTCGACGGCAGCGAATTTCACGAGTTCAAGGCGCTCTACGGCACCACGCTCGTCTGCGGCTTCGCCCATATATGGGGCATGCCCGTCGCGATCCTGGCCAATAACGGCGTGCTGTTCAGCGAAAGCGCGCAGAAAGGCGCGCATTTCATCGAACTCGCCTGCCAGCGGCGCATTCCCCTGCTGTTCCTCCAGAATATCTCCGGCTTCATGGTCGGCGGCAAATATGAGGCGGAGGGGATCGCCAAGCATGGCGCGAAGCTGGTGACGGCGGTCGCGACCGCCAGCGTGCCCAAGATCACCGTGCTGATCGGCGGCAGCTTCGGCGCGGGCAATTACGGCATGTGCGGCCGCGCCTACAGCCCGCGCTTCCTCTTCACCTGGCCCAACAGCCGCATATCCGTGATGGGCGGCGAACAGGCGGCGAGCGTGCTGGCGACCGTCCACCGCGACGCCGCCAAATGGACGCCGCAGGAAGCCGAAGCCTTCAAGACGCCGATCCGCCAGAAATATGAGGATGAGGGCAACCCCTATCACGCCACCGCCCGCCTGTGGGACGACGGCGTGATCGACCCCGCCCAGACCCGCGACGTGCTGGGCCTCGCCTTCGCCGCCACGCTCAACGCCCCGGTAGAGGAGGCGCCCCGCTTCGGGGTGTTCCGCATGTGATCCAGTCCCTGCTCATCGCCAATCGCGGCGAGATCGCCTGCCGCATCATCCGCACCGCCCGCCGCCTCGGCATCCGCACCGTCGCGGTCTATTCCGACGCCGACGCCAGGGCGCTCCACGTCCGCGAAGCCGACGAAGCCGTCCATATCGGCCCATCCCCGGCCCGCGAATCCTACCTCATCGGCGACCGCATCATCGCCGCCGCCAAGGCGACGGGCGCGCAGGCCATCCACCCCGGCTACGGCTTCCTCTCGGAAAACGCCGCCTTCGCGCAGGCCGTCATCGACGCCGGTCTCATCTGGGTCGGCCCCAATCCCGCCAGCATCACCGCCATGGGCCTGAAGGACGCCGCCAAGAAGCTGATGTCCGAAGCGGGCGTCCCCGTCACCCCCGGCTATCTGGGCGAGGATCAGAGCGCAGAGCGCCTGCAATCCGAAGCCGACGCCATCGGCTATCCCGTGCTGATCAAGGCGGTCGCGGGCGGCGGCGGCAAGGGCATGCGCCGCGTCGACGCGCCGGAAGCCTTCGCCGACGCGCTCCTCTCCTGCCAGCGGGAGGCGGCGTCCAGCTTCGGCAACGATCAGGTGCTGATCGAAAAATATATCCTCTCGCCCCGCCATATCGAGGTGCAGGTGTTCGGCGACAGCCACGGCCAGGTCGTCCACCTGTTCGAACGCGACTGCTCGCTCCAGCGCCGCCACCAGAAGGTGATCGAGGAAGCCCCCGCGCCCGGCATGGACGCCGCCACCCGCGAAGCCATTTGCGGCGCGGCCGTTCGCGCCGCGCAGGCGGTGGACTATGTCGGCGCAGGCACCGTCGAATTCATCGCCGACGCCAGCGCCAAAGAAGGTGGGGGCCTGCGCGCCGACCGCATCTGGTTCATGGAGATGAACACCCGCCTCCAGGTCGAACATCCGGTGACGGAGGAAATTACCGGCGTCGACTTGGTCGAATGGCAACTCCGCGTGGCCAGCGGCGAACCCCTGCCGAAGAAGCAGGAGCAATTGTCGATCAACGGCCACGCCATAGAGGCCCGCCTCTATGCCGAAGACCCCGCCAAAGGCTTCCTGCCCAGCCCGGGGCGCATCGACCGGCTGCTGTTCGACAGCGGCGCGCGCGTGGAAACCGGCGTGGAGGCAGGCGATACCGTCAGTTCCTTCTACGACCCGATGATCGCCAAGGTCATCTGCCGCGGCCCGGATCGGGAGGCGGCGCGCACCGATCTGCTCCGCTGGCTGGACGGCAGCTTCGTCGGCCCGCTGCACACCAACAAGCCTTTCCTGCATGCCTGCCTGTCCATGGCCGACTTTGCCGAGGGCCGCCTCGACACCGGCCTGATCGAGCGGCAGGGGGAGGCGCTGACCGCTGTCGACTGCCCGTCCGACCGCGTTCTCGCCGCCGCCGGACAGCGTTTCCGCAAGGACTGGACGGGCCGCGAGGACAGGGAAGGGCTGTTCGGCTTCCGCCTCAACGCAGCGCCGAAGACCCATGTCGATCTGTTCGTGGACGGCCGCCATGTCGTCGCGGACGCCGCGTCCGGCGACCTGCGCACCGACCTGCGTTCCGCCATGGAGCGCGACGGCACGATCATCGTCACCCAGGCGGGGCAAAGCTGGTTCTTCAGCCAGACCCCGCCGGTCAAGGCGGGCGGCGCCGCCGCATCCGACGGCGCGATCCTCTCCCCCATGCCGGGCCGCATCATCGCCGTCGCCGTGGCGAAGGGCGACCGGGTCGCCAAGGGCCAGAAACTGGTCACGCTGGAGGCGATGAAGATGGAACATAGCCTCACCGCGCCCTTCGACGGCGTGGTGGCGGAACTGGATGCGACCGAAGGCGGCCAGGTCAGCGAAGGCACGCTGCTGGTGCTGGTGGAACGGGGGGAAGACTGATGGCGGGCCGCTATTATGACGAATGGACCATCGGCGACCGGATTGACCATGAAATCCGCCGCACCGTGACGGAGACCGACAATCTCCTCTTCTCGACGATGACCCACAACCCCCAGCCGCTGCATCTGGATGCCGAAGCCGCGAAAGCCTCCGAATTCGGCCAGATCCTCGTCAACGGCACCTTCACCTTCGCGCTGATGGTGGGCTTGTCGGTGGGCGACACGACTTTGGGCACGCTGGTCGCCAATCTGGGCTATGACAGGCTGGTCATGCCCAAGCCCGTCTTCATCGGCGACACGATGCGGGCCGAAACCGAAGTCACCGACCTCAAGGAAAGCCGCTCCCGCCCCGAAGCGGGCATCGTGACATTCACCCATCGCCTTTATAACCAGCGGGACGAAATCGTCTGCCAATGCCTGCGCATGGCGCTGCTGAAGAAGAGGCCCGCATGAAGCTCCGTTCGCTGTTGTTCGTCCCCGCCGACCGCCCGGAACGCTTCGCCAAGGCGGCCGCCAGCGGCGCCGACGCGATCATCCTGGACCTGGAGGATTCGGTCGCCCCGGAACGCAAGGCCTATGGGCGGGACGCGATAGCGGAATGGCTGGCGTCGCCCCGTAACGGCGTGGCCTTCGTCCGCGTCAATCCGCTGGACGGCGACCACACGGCCGCCGATCTGGCCGCCGTGCTCCCCGCCTCGCCCGACGGCATCATGCTGCCCAAGGCGGAGGGGGCGGCGAGCGTCCAGGCGATGATCGCCCTGTCCGGCGGCGCGCCTGTGCCGCCGATCCTGCCCATCGCGACCGAAACCCCCGCCGCCCTTTTCGAACTGGGCAGCTTCCGCCAGGTGCGCGACAGGCTGGCGGGCCTGACCTGGGGGGCGGAGGATCTGCCCGCATCCATCGGCGCGTCGACCTCCCGCGAGGAGGATGGCCGCTACACCGCGCCCTTCGAAATGGCGCGCAGCCTGACGCTGTTCGCCGCCCATGCCGCGGGCGTCCCCGCCATCGACACGGTCTTCCCCCGGATCGAGGCGATGGACGATCTCAAATCCTATATCGGACGTGCGCGGCGCGACGGCTTCACCGGCATGATGGCGATCCACCCGGTTCAGGTCGCCGCCATCAACGAAGGCTTCACCCCCACCGATGCGGAGATCGCGCGGGCGAGGGCGGTAATCGACGCCTTCGCCGCCAATCCCGGCGCGGGCGTGCTGAAACTGGACGGCAAGATGATCGACCGGCCCCATCTCATCCAGGCGCAGCGGGTGCTGGCCGCCGCCCAATGAAGAAAGGCCCGGCATTGCGGCCGGGCCCTCCTGCTTCCGGGCGACCTTATCGGTAGCGGCCCTTTTCGTGGGTCGAACCGCTAGCCCCGCTGAAACGGGCCTGGGCGTCATCGTCCTGCGATCCGAACAGGGCCTGCTGCTCCCGCTCGGTGCGCCATGCGGTCTGCGCCTGTTCCGCGGTCTTTTCCAGCGTCACCTTCTGCGCGTCCACCGACCGGATCCAGGATGACGGGATCGAATGATGGACGCCGCCCGACTCCTGGTCGTTCTTGGTCAGGATGATGCGGTCGCCGCGCAGCTTGTCGACCGTGCCGACATGTTCGCCGTCGCTGCCGACGACTTCCATATGCTCGCGCACCTGCTGGACCGCCTGACGCTGCTCGCCGCGACGCGTGCGCCAACTGCCGAACTCATTGTTGAAGCGTTCGCGGTTTTCGCGCTGATATTCGGCATAGTCGCGGTCCAGTTCGTCGATCCGCTGCTGGCGCCAGGCATGGTAATTGGCGTCGTGATGCTCGCCATAATCATGGTTCGGGCCATAGGCGCGCACGCGATAGCCATGATCCTCGCTGCCGAAGCCGCTGCGTTCGCCGGTATAGGGCGCGTAGCCGCGATTGGGCAGGTAGCGGCCCGTATTGGCGGCGGAGGCGTAGCCGATCCGGCTGCTCTGGTCCCGCGGATCGCCATAGGGACGGTTGTAATAATCGTCATATTCGCGGCGGCGCTCCGCCTCCTCATCGCCGAACCAGCTCCGGATCTCGTCACCGGCGCGGTCGAGGAAGCCCCGTTCGTCCGGATCATAATCATCCGCCGGACGCCGGTTGCCCGACCCGCCATATCCCGATCCCGGCCCGCCGAACTGGCCGCGCGTGCCATATCGATAGCTGCGATCGTCCCGCCAGTCGCGCCGCGCACGGTAACGGTCGGAATCCCGGTCCCAGTCCGTCCAGTTACGATCGCCGTCACCATAGCGACGTCCGCCTTGGTAACCCATTGTCCGTCTCCTTGTCTGCCTTTGCGTCTGCTTCTGCACGACGTCCCTTTGAGATGCCGTCACCGCACCAATGAGCATGCCGCCGCATCGTTCCGGGCGTTACGCAGGAGTAATGTCCCGCCTTTGCCCCGGCAGACCGGCCGCGCCGGAGGATGGAGGGCGGCTCCATTTTTTGCGCAAAAAGACCGTTGCATGGCCGCAATCCGTCGCTTATAGGCAGCGCTCCTTAACGGGGCCGTAGCTCAGCTGGGAGAGCGCGTCGTTCGCAATGACGAGGTCAGGGGTTCGATCCCCCTCGGCTCCACCATTTTCCAGATCAGTCCTGGATTCCTACCCGACAGGCAGGCATTCGGGGATTTTTCGTCCATCTGCCGCATCGGTGCCGATGCGCAGGCGTGGAAGCCATGTCCGCGCCGCCACATGTCGCTGGACGGGCGAAGCCGATCTGCCGGGCAAGCGCGGCAGGTCAAAGCGGAAAGGACTTCGCGCCCATGGAAAGGCCGTCTCAAACGGCGCTTTCCGTCCGTTCAGGCATCCGCAATCGTCGGATCGGCCGCGCTCATGCGTCGAAGTCGGCTTCGGTGAGGGCGCGGACCTGATCGAGGTCGACGCCGGGCGCGCATTCGATCAGGCGGAAGCGGGCGCTTCGATCGGCGCGCGCAAAGACGGCCAGGTCTGTTATCAGCATGTCGACCACCGCCGATCCCGTCAGGGGAAGGGTGCAGCTCTTGCGGAACTTGGGCGTGCCGTCCCGCGAGACATGGTCCATCAGCACGATGATGCGCCGGACCCCCGCGACCAGGTCCATCGCGCCGCCCATGCCCTTCACCATCTTTCCGGGGATCATCCAGTTGGCGATGTCGCCATTTTCCGCGACCTCCATCGCGCCCAGGACCGAAAGGTCGATATGGCCGCCGCGGATCATGCCGAAACTGTCGGCCGATGACACATAGCTGGTGCCGGCGAGTTCGGTGATCGTCTCCTTCCCCGCGTTGATGATGTCGGCGTCGACATGCGCGGCATCGGGATAGGGGCCAAGGCCCAGCATGCCGTTTTCCGACTGCAGCGTCACGTCCATGCCTGCGGGAATATTGTCGGCGACCAGGGTCGGAATGCCGATGCCCAGATTGACGTAGAAACCGTCGCGCAGTTCGCGCGCGGCGCGGGCGGCCATGTCGTTGCGGGTCCAGGGCATGTCAAACCTCCTTGCGCACGATGCGCTTTTCGATGCGCTTCTCGTTCCGTTCGGCAATGATCAGGCGCTGCACGAAAATGCCGGGCGTGTGGACATGGTCGGGATCGATCGCGCCGGCGGGAAGCAGCTCCTCGACCTCCGCGACCGTGACGCGGCTGGACGTCGCCACCATCGGGTTGAAGTTGCGCGCCGTCTTGCGATAGACGAGATTGCCCTTCTCGTCCCCGCGCCATGCCTTGACGATGGCAAGGTCGGCCGTCAGCCCGGTCTCCAGGATATAGCGCTCGCCGCCGAATATCTTTTCCTCCTTGCCCTGCGCCACGATCGTCCCGACGCCCGTCCGCGTGTAGAAGCCGGCGATCCCCGCGCCGCCCGCGCGCAGCCGCTCCGCCAGCGTGCCCTGCGGATTGAATTCCAGTTCCAGGGCGCCGGTCAGATATTGGCGTTCGAACTCCTTATTCTCCCCGACATAGGAGGAGATCATCTTGCGCACCTGCCGGCTCTGCAACAGCAGGCCCAGGCCGAAATCGTCGACGCCCGCATTGTTCGAAATGACGGTAAGATCCTTGACGCCGCTGCGGCGGATCTCGTCGATCAGCGTTTCGGGAATGCCGCAGAGGCCGAAGCCGCCCGCCGCGATGGTCATTCCGTCGAAAAGCAGGCCCGAAAGAGCCTCGCTGGCCGTGTCGTGAAATTTTCTCGCCATGTCGTTGGACTCGCATGCTGCTGAGGTGGTGCCGCTATCGGCGGCGGCGATATGTGGGCGTCGGAATGCGGGGCGGCGATCGCGGGCGCCGTCTTGCCGCTAGGCACTCCCGGCCAAAGCATGTATGGAACATGATTGTAGAACAATCAAGAGGGGTCCTATGGAGGCCGGTTTGGAGTTCGAGCCTGCTGGCACGGCGCGCAAGGTGGTCCTGGGCATATTGGCCGGGCTGGACGAGCGGCAACTCGTCCCCGGCCAGCGGCTTGCGGAAACGGACCTCGCGCTTCGCTATGACGTCGGCCGTAACGCGGTGCGGGAGGCCATGCAGCATCTGTCGGTGCGCGGGATCATCGAACTGGAGGCCAATCGGTCGCCCTCGATCCGGAAGCTCGACCTGGCCGAGAGCATGGAGGTGCTCGACGTCGCGGAGGCGATGACGGCGCTCGCCGCCCGCACCGCGGCCGGCCGATATGTGGAGCGCCTGCACGCGAAGCTCCTGCGCGACGTGCTGCAGCGCCTCGACATGGCGGCGGCCGACCGGGAGGAGGGGGCCTTCAACGCGGCGCGGCGTCAATTTTATCGCGTGCTGCTGCGGATCGGCGACAATCGCGAGTTGCGCAGGCTCTTTCCATCCGTGGGCATGCACATCATCCACGTTCAATATTCGATGCCCGAACTCCAGAAGGTCCGGCGCCGCGACTATGCCGATATGGCGGCCGCCGTCATGAAGAAGGATGCGGCGCTGGCGGAGGCGGTGGCCCGCCGGCACGTCGACAACGTCCGCGGCGCCATCGCCGATTGGCATGCGCGGCGGAGCGACGGTCATATGGGGGCGCGCTGATCATGACCAAGCCGGAAGGCTGGCGGCTCGACCCCGGCAATTACCCGGTGCGCGGAGACTTCCAGACGCGGTTCCAGGACCTGGACGTCAATGGCCACATCAACAATGTCGCCTTCGCCGCGCTGTTCGAGGGCGGCCGCGTCATGCTGAACCGGCAGGTCGACGCCCTGGCCAACCGGCCGTCGAACGAGCGCACTGTGGTTGGCGACCTCCACATAAGCTATCTGGGCGAAGGCAATTTTCCCGATCTCGTCCATATCGCGTCGGGCTTCGGCCGCCTTGGCCGCACGAGCTGGACGATCCATCAGGCGATGTTCCAGAACGGCCGCATCATCGCGACCTGCGATACGGTCATCATATGCCGCACGGACGGGCAGGCAAAGCCGCTGCGCGACGAACTGAGGGCCGATCTGACCGCAAGGATGGCGAAGCAGGCATAGGGTTCTCAATGCGGCCGTCGAGGTCCGACAAGCCCCGGAAGCGCGGCTCCCTGGTCTCCATCCGATTTTAGGGAAACGAACGTCCATCCGCCCTGCGGAAAACGGCCGCCGGAACGTTGAAGAGCGCGCCGCCGCCATTGATCCCGATGTAACGGCAATGCTCTCGGCGGAAGCGGGAAGGGGCTTCGTCAGGCTGGCAGCGAAGATCGCGCCATGTGCGCGGCAGGCAATGGGCGGCGGCTCCTTTGCCCTGCTTTCATGCGCAATGTTAATTTAATATATCGTCGAAATCTCTTTGACAGTTTCGATATATGAAACTATAAACGATAGAAAGTTCATTTTATGGATGAACGCCAAGGCATTTTTTGCGCATTGCCGCCGAAGGTCGGCGCGGCGCCGGTTTTCCGTCTGGAAATGCGCGTGGCCGCCTTGGGGCCAGGGAATAATGTATAAAGGGGAAGTGGGAGATGGACATGACTGAAAGGGCGAATCTTCATTTGCGGGGCAGGCTGGTCTTTGCGGCGGCGTCGGCCGCCATTGCACTGGTGGGCGCCATGCCGGCCCATGCGCAGTCGGACGCCGTTCCGGGCGGCGCCGATGCCCCCAGGGATTCAAGTCAGGACATCGTCGTCACCGCGCAGAAGCGCGCGTCGCGCCTGTCGGACGTCCCGGCCGCGATCTCCGCCTTCAGCGGCCAATATATCCAGGAGCGCGGCGTCAGCGACTTCGAAGGGATCGTGGAGCAGACGCCCGGCGTCAGCATCACGTCCGATTTCGGGGGCAGCGCGTCCAAGGTGATTTCGGTTCGCGGCCTGGGCGGCAGCGACGATTATCGCCCGAACGGCAGTTCGTCGGCGGCGCTGCATATCGACGACGTCTACCAGACGTCCAATCTCTTCCTCTCGCTTCCCTTTTTCGACGTGGAGCGCGTGGAGGTGCTGAAGGGGCCGCAGGGCACGCTCTACGGCCGCAACAGCACGGCGGGCGTGATCAACGTGCTCACGCGCGATCCGGGCAAGGATCTCGACGGCTATGTGACGGCCGAACTGGGCAGTTACGAACGCTATCGCATCGAGGGCGCGGTCGGCGGTGCGATCACGCAGGATATTTCCGCCCGCATCGCCGTCCTGCGCGAATGGGGCGGCGGTTACATGAACGGCAAGGGCGCCGGCTCGCTCGCCGGCACGCGGGTCTTCGCGGGCACGCCGGTGGTTCCCGATCCGGGCGCTCGCAGCGGATGGGGCGACCGCGACATGCTGGCCCTGCGCGGCACGCTGCTCTGGACCATGCCCACCGGCGGCAAGTTGAAGCTCAAGGCCTTCATGAGTCGCGACAAGGGCGAGAACCAGATCACCGACAGCGTCCAGGGCATCAACAACAACGGCTGGCTGGAACCCGACAACGATCCCTACACCTTCTATTCGTCCCGCTATCCGATGCGCGACATCCGGATGCATGGCGGTTCGCTGAACTATGAGCAGCCGCTGACCGATGACATCACGCTCACCACCATCCTGGGCTACCAATATGGCAAGCGCTTCGTGGAGGGGGCCACCGGCGGCCCGGCGCGCGTATTCGATTGGGATTTCAACGACCGCGTGCGGCAGAAGTCGCTGGAAGCCCGCCTGGCGGGCGACCTTGGCCCGATCGACTGGGTGGTCGGCGTCTATGCGATCAACGACAAGGTCAAATTCATGACCGATCTGGACTATACCGATGTCGCGGCGACCCGCGTCCGGACCAATTATACCCAGACGCGCAAAAGCCGCGCCGTCTTCGGCCAGGTCGAATGGCCGATCACCGACAAGTTCACCGTTACCGGCGGCCTTCGCTACACGGACGACAAGGCGCGGTTCGCCGGATCGACGATCGACCTCAATCCCTATGGCATCTCGCAGGGCGCCAGCCGCTTTCCCGCGGTGCCCGTGTTCTTCGACAACCGGGCGCACGACAATAATGTGTCGGGACGGCTGACGCTGTCCTACAAGCCGATCGAGGAGATCAAGGTCTACGCGTCCTACGGCACGGGCTACAAGGCCGGCGGCTTCGACGGATCGTCGATCTTCAGCGCGGTGGAGGCGCTGCCGCTCAAGCCTGAAAACGTCAAGGCCTATGAGGCAGGCTTCAAGGTTTCGACCGCCGCCGGCTTCTATGCATCGGTCGACGGTTTCTATTACGACCTGTCGGAATTGCAGGCATTCACCATCGTTGCGCCCAACACGCCGAACGTCCGCATCAATGTCGGCAAGTCGATCCTCTACGGCGTCGATTTGCAGGTCGGACTGAGCCTGTTCGACAATGATCGGCACAGCCTCCGCCTGGAAGCGGGTGGGACGCTGCTCGACAGCAGGATCACGGAATTCCAGGGCACGCCCGCTCAGGTCGCCGCAAACCTTGGCAACGATCTTCCCGCCGCGCCGCATCGCACCGCCAACGCATCCCTGGTTCACAAGCTCCAGCTCGGCGGGGGGCTGGAGTTCACGACCACGTTCGACGCCCGTTACAAGAGCGCCGAATTCAAGCGCCTGAACAATGTCGCGACCTCCAGGGTGCCGACATATGCCCTGTTCGGATTGCGCGGGGAACTGTCGTCGGATGCGGGCTGGTCGGTATTCGCCTATGTCCGCAACCTCACTGACGAGGTGTATGCGATCGACCGCAATCTGGCGCAGCGCCTGGTCGGGTCGCCGCGGCTGTTCGGCGGCGGCGTGCGGTATGAATTCTAAGGCCCGCTCCGCTTCGCTTGCAGGGAAATCGGCGCCCTGGAATATTGTCTGAATTGGCTTTCCAATCCGTCCGGCGCCCTGTGCGCCGGGCGGCCCGGAAAGCGCCTTGGGAAGGCCGGAACATGTCGATCAAACGCATTCTGATCTTGTTGCTTGCCATTGTCGGCACGTCGGTTGCGCGAGCCGAGGACGGGAAATTCACGATCGCCGTCATTCCGGACACCCAATATTACACCGATTACCGCCATCAGACCGAGGAGGGCTTTCCCTTCGATGCGCGGGAACTCTTCTTCGATCAGATGCGCTACATCGCGGAGAACGCGGAATCGCAGGGCGGCGACATCGCCTTCGCCACGGCGCTCGGCGATGTCTGGCAACATGCCAGCCAGCGCATGACCCCGGAATATGCCGCCCAGGGGTACAAGCATATCCAGACATATCTGACCAGCCTGCCGCAAATCCATCCGGATTCCCGCGTGCTCACGGTCGAAATGCCGACGGCGCGCCGGGGATATGAGATGATTGCCGGGAAATTGCCCTTCTCGGTCGTGCCGGGCAATCACGACTATGATTCGAACTGGGCCGATTCACGCTGGCCGGAAGGCCAGGGGGGCCTGCCCAACGGCATGCTCGCCTATGGCGGGCTCAAGAACTGGACGTCCATATTCGGGGCGGACACGCCCTTCTTCAGGAAGAAGTCCTGGTATGTCGCCAGCTATAATGGCGGCGCCGACAGCGCCCAGCTCTTCGATGCGGGCGGCTACCGCTTCCTGCATATCGGGTTCGAGATGGCGCCGTCCGACGCGGTGCTGAAATGGGCGGAGGGCGTGATCAAGCGCTACCCCGGCCTGCCCACCATCGTCAGCACGCACAGCTTCCTCAACCGCGCAGGCGAAAGGCGCGAAAATCCCGCCGTGGATTTCAAGGCGGTCAATCCCGTCCACAACAATCCGCAGGACGTGTGGGACAAGTTCCTGTCGCAGAACGACCAGATCTTCCTGATGCTCAGCGGCCACCAATATGGGCAGGCCCATCGCGTCGACCTCAACAGGTTCGGGCACAAGGTCTATCAGGTGCTGTCGGACTATCAAGGGCGCCGGCAATCCTTCGTGACCGCCGCGCCCGCGCGAGCGAACGAGCGCGAGACGATCGGCGACGGATGGATGCGGCTGATGCAGTTCGACCTGTCGGGCCCGAAGGCCAGCGTGCAGGTGAAGACCATCTCCACCTATTACAAGTCCACGGCTTCCAAGCTGCCGACCTATTCGGCATTCTACAAGGAAAAGGAAAAGCCGACTGCGACGGACGAGGAGTTCATCGCGTCCGACGAATTCGCGCTGGATCTCGACGATTTCCATGCCCGCTTCGCGCCGGCGCGGTCCGCGCGCGGCGACGGGCGCAAGTGACGGGCCTGTCGAAGCGACAGTCTCCGGAAGTCATGGCGGGCGCCGGGCCGAACGCGCCGAAGAAAACGGGAAGTCGCGACCCCATGTGAAGCCAGTTTTGATGGGCGCCGCGGGGGCAATCCCGCCGCCACATCCGCGCCCCTGGCGCCGGGAGAGAAAAGTGGATGAAACCAATCAAGTTGCGACTGCTGCGGCCGCCGCCGAAGTGCGGAACAGGTCGGGCGCCCGGACGATGCTCTGGATATTGCTCCTGGTCTATATTTTCAACTTTCTCGACCGGCAGATCGTCAACATCCTGGCAGAGCCGATAGCCAGGGATCTTTCGCTGTCCGACACCCAAATCGGCTTGATGACGGGCCTGGCCTTCGCGCTTTTCTATACGGTGCTGGGCATTCCCATCGCCCGGTTCGCCGATCGCCCCACGACCAATCGCGTCGGGCTGATCTCCATCTCGCTCGCGACCTGGGCCGGGATGACGGTGCTGTGCGGCATGGCCCATAATTTCATCCAGCTCCTGCTCGCCCGCATCGGCGTCGGCATAGGGGAGGCGGGCTGCACCCCGGCGGCGCACTCGTTGATCAGCTCCACGGTCGAACCTTCGAAGCGTTCGTCGGCCATCGCCTTCTATGGCCTCGGCATTCCCATCGGCACCCTGTTCGGGCTGGCCATAGGGGGCTTCGCCAACGATCTGTGGGGATGGCGCTTCGCGTTCATGCTGGTGGGGGCTCCCGGCATCCTGATGGCCATGGCCCTGCCCTTCCTGATCCGGGACGAGCGCAGACGGCCGGCGGCCGCTCCTCCGGCGCCTGGGGCCGATCTGACCGTCGTCGGCGCCCTGCGGGAGGTGTTCGGCACGCGCACCTTCCTTCACCTCGCCATCGGGGCCTCTTTCACGGCTTTCCTCACCTATGGCAAGAATGTCTGGGCCTTGATCCTGTTTCAGCGCTCGCACGGCCTCAGCGTGGGAGAAACGGGGCTGCTGCTTGGCATCGCCATCGGCGCGGCGGGGATCGTCGGCACCTGGCTGGGCGGTTACATGGCGGACCGTTTCGGCCGCGTGGACAAGCGGCATATGCTGACCACGCCCGTGATCGGCATGGCGCTCGGCGCTCCCATTCTCTTCCTCGGCTATTGGATCGACGAATGGCATATCGCCCTCGTGCTGATCTTCATACCCACGGTGTTCAACGCATCCTATTACGGCCCGACCTTCGCCTGCCTGCACGGGCTCGTGCGGCCAGAGGCGCGGGCGATGGCCAGCGCCATACTTCTGTTCATGCAGAATCTGGTCGGGCTGGGACTGGGGCCGCTGCTGTTCGGCATCTTGTCGGAAATGCTGAAGCCCGCCGTCGGGGCCGAAAGCGTGCGATATGTCCTTTATGGCGCGGCATGGCTGGGCCTGATCCCCGCCTTCTTCCTGTGGCGCGCAAGCCTGCGCCTCAATAGCGAACTGAAGTCGGGCTGAAGCCGGGAAACGGCTCCTGGAAATGCTTGCGCGGCCAGGCTCCGGCTACGCGCCGCCGGCAAGCGCCCTGATCCGGGCGGCAAGCGAAACGAGGCGCGGCCCGACATCGTTCCGCATCTCATTCTCATTGGTCCGGAAAGCCGGAACGGCGCACACCAGCGCCAGGCATTCCCCATCGGCGGTCCGCAGCAGCGGAGCCGCCACCGCCAGCGTTTCGGCCCGCCAGGACGAGGCGAAGCAGAAACCGTCCGTCTTGCAGTCCTCCACGCCCTGGTCGGCCTCCGCCTTTCCGTCGGCCAGTTGCGGGGCGGTCTCCAAGGTCCGCTGGTGAAGCGCGGCGCGCTCCTCCGGCGACATGAGCGACAGGATCGCGCGGCCGATGGCGGTGCGATAGAGCGGTACGGAAAATCCTATGTCGGAAATATAGTCGGGCAGCGCCGTGTCGTCCGATCGCGTGACGTCCAGCATGATGGCGTTGAGGTCGTTCGACATGGCGATCGACACGTTGCCGCCGGCCCGCACGGCGAAATCGCGCATGAAGGGGCGCGCGATCTGCCGAATCTTGAACCGCGCCAGCAGCGGATAGGCCACGGAAAGAACCTGGGAACCCACGCGATAGGACCCGCTTTCATTGAGGCCCAGATAGCCAAGTTGGACCAGCGTGTTGGTCAGGCGCGAGACGGAGGATCGCGGCATTCCCGTCCGGGCGGAAATCTCCGAATTGCTGAGCCACGCGTCATCCGGGCGGAATGCCGCAAGAACCCGCAAGCCCCGCTCCAGCGTCGTGGCGAAGAAGGGGTCGGAATATTTGGAGGAACGCTGCCTCGTGATCGATCCCTGGTCTTCGGCCGGCACAGATTTTCCCACTTCCATCCCCTCGCGTCCGATTCGCCTGTCGGCACCCGCGCACCAGCTTCCGCAATTACACAGGAACTGGAGCGGCCAAAAGCATCCTCCTGATAGGCCATGCCGAGAAAATTTAAAAGTTCCGACATACCGACGATAATCCTTTGACAGTTTCGATATATGGAACTATTATGACTTATCATTCAAGCTAAACCGTGGGGGAGGCGCCGGATGCAGCAAGCCTGCATCCGGCCCGGCCTGAGCCGCGGGTCGCACGAAATGGAATATTCCCAGCATGAGCATGGCGCATAACGATGTCCGGACTTCGTACGATTATATCGTGATCGGCGCTGGATCGTCGGGATGCGTCGTCGCCAGCCGGCTCAGCGAAAGCGGGGAACATTCGGTGTTGCTCGTCGAAGCGGGCGGCCCGGACACGCTGTTCTGGATGCGGGCTCCGCTGGGGACCGGGCAGATGCTGCGCCGGACCGACGTGATCTGGCCCTATGAGACGGAGGGGGTGCCAGCGCTGAACGGCCGAAGGCTGAGCTGGCCGCGGGGCAAGGTCGTCGGCGGTTCCAGCTCCGTCAACGGCACCATCTTCATCCGGGGCCTGCGCGAGGAATATGATCGCTGGCGGCAAATGGGCAATATCGGCTGGGGCTATGACGATGTCCTGCCATTCTTCAAGAAATTCGAGAATTTCAAGGGCGGAGACCCGCGCTACAGGGGGCGGGGCGGCCCGATTTCGGTGGAGCGCCTCAGGCTGGATCTGCCGGTCACCGGCGCGTTCCTGGATGCGTGCGCGCAGGCCGGCATAGCGGCCAATGCCGACTATAACGGCGCGTCGATCGAGGGGGCGAGCCCGTTGCAGTTCAACACCCGCTATGGACGGCGGCAAAGCGCCGCCGTCGGTTATCTTTCCCCGGCCATGAAGCGCAGGAACCTGCATGTCCTGGCGAACACGCGGGTCAGGAAGATCGATGTCGTCGGCGGAAGCGCCAGCGCCGTGGTCTTGCAGAACGCCGGCGGGGAACAGACCATCCGCGCCGATAGAGAGATCATCGTCAGTGCAGGCGCGATCGGTTCACCGCAGTTGCTGGAGCTTTCCGGGATCGGCAACGGGTTCATCCTCAAAGATGCCGGCATCCCTGTCGTCCACCATTTGCCCGGCGTCGGCGAGAATTTGATCGATCACCTGCAAACCCGCATCAGCCTGAAGGCCAGGAATACCGCCGGCCTGAACGAACTGGTCCGCAATTACCTGTTCCGCATGAAGGTGGGGGCGGAATGGCTGTTCCTGGGCCGGGGGCTGATGTCGACCCCGCTCGCGTCGGCGCATGCCATCGTGCGGTCCCGGCCGGATGCTCCGATGCCCGACCTGAAGCTCCAGCTTCACCATTTCAGCGGCCAGGACCGGATGGCCTACAGCAAGGATCTGGGGATCGACCCGCATCCCGGCCTGACGATAGGCGTCGTCCAATTGTCGCCGCGATCGCGCGGCCATCTCCACATATCCTCGCCCGACGCGAATGCCGCGCCCCTCATCTACCCCAACCAGTTCGAGGACGAAGAGGATGTCCGGGTTCTGACAGCGGGGATCAGGATGGCGCGGACCATCGCGTCGCAGGATGCGCTCTCCAGATTCGTCGTGACGGAATTGCGGCCCGGCGCGGCGGTTTCCTCCGATGAGGAGATCAAGGAATATATCCGGCAAAGCGGCCAGACCTCCTATCATCCGATCGGCACGTGCAAGATGGGGCGCGACGACTGGGCGGTGGTCGACGATCGGCTGCGCGTCAGGGGGGTCGACCGGCTTCGGGTCGTGGACGCCTCCATCATGCCGACCATGCCGTCCTCCAACACCAATGCGGCGGCCCTGATGATCGGGGAAAAGGGCGCCGATCTCATCCGCCGGACGGCGGCGTGAGGCAGCCCCCATCACGCATTCTCAATCCTGGAGAGGATCATTGGCAGAGATCGTTCGGCGTTGCGAGGAAGCAATATCGCTCGGCCTGAAATGGCTTGTCGAGCGCGTATCGGACAGCGGCGAGCTTGAAGGCAGCGAGTCCATATTGTTCGGCTATTACAAGGCTCTCCTGACATTGACCGTCGCCGGCCGCTATCTGGAGGCGGAACGCGTCGCGCGCAAGATAAAGCGGGACTTCTACCGGGACGGGCAGTTCGGGGGCGAGCAATATCCGGCCGCGACGGTCGGACCGATCTACCGGGATTCGTGGCTGACCTGGGGAGCCCATCTGGCCGGTCGCTACGACATGTCCGTTCCGGCGGCGAACGCCATAAGCGGGCAGCTTTGCCCGACCACGGGCGGCGTCCTTGTCGACGGACAGGGGCGGGTCGTCGATGTCGGCCTGACATGCTGCGCCCTGACGGCGCTGCTCGCCGCGGGGAGGAGCCATGAGGTCGCGAAGGGAGCCGATCTGGTTCGCGCCCTTGTCGAGGACCAGCCCGAACCCAGGGAGGCGTTATATTTCCGGTGGTCGCCTGAAAGGGGATATGTGCGGCCGGCGGCGGGGGAGGATGGCAGGGGCTGGACGGTCCGGCGGTCGGAAAGCGGGCAGATATATTGGTATATCGGATATGCTCTCGCGTTGATGGCGCAGATGAACCTGCTGACGGGCGAGCGCAAATGGATCGATGCGGCGGAAAAGCTGCTGGCGTTCGTGAACGGATGCCATCCCGAAATATCTGAATCGACCTCCAACGGCAAGATCGCCTGGGGCTGCGCCGAACTGTTCGCCGTGACCGGGGACAACGGGTTCAGGGATGTTTCCGCGCGCATGACGCAATGGATATGCGATGTCCAGGCGCAGGACGGCCGCTGGTATAGATCGCCCGACCAGTCGACCCCCGTCGCGTTCGACGCCACGTTCGAGCGCGTCTTCTATCTCAGCCGGATTGCGCGGGCGCTCCAGCGGTAGATAAGGGAAACAGCATCCGCGGCGCGCCGGGGATATGGGAGAATGGCCGTGATGAAGCTTAAAGACGTCTATCCGCTCTATCTCAACAACCGGGCGGCGCAGCCCAATGCCGACCTGGCGGTGACCGACAAGTTCACCGGGGAGGTCGCTTTCCGCACCGCGCTCGCGACGCCGGAGATCATTTCCGAAGCCATCGCCGGGGCCGCGCGCGCAGCCGAGCCGATGGCGCGGCTGGCGAGCTTCGAACGGCGCGACATCCTCGCCCATTGCGTCACCCGCTTTCAGGAGCGTTTCGACGAGCTCGCCTATGCCCTGTGCGTCGAGGCGGGCAAGCCCATCGCCGACAGCGAGGGGGAGGTGGGCCGCCTGATCGACACCTTCCGCATCGCCGCCGAGGAAGCGACCCGCAATTATGGCGAGGTCCAGCCGCTCGACATTTCGGCCCGCGCCAGGGGCTATATGGGGATGTGGAAGCGCGTGCCCATCGGCCCGTGCAGCTTCATCTCGCCCTTCAACTTCCCCCTCAACCTCGCCGCGCACAAGATCGCTCCGGCCATCGCGATCGGCTGCCCCTTCGTGATGAAGCCCGCGTCGCTGACGCCGCTGGGCGCGATCATCATGGGGGAGGTGCTCGCCGAATGCGACATATTGCCGGAGGGCGCGTTCAGCATCCTGCCCGCATCGCGCGCGGGCGCCGACCTGTTCACCACCGACGACCGGCTGAAGCTGCTCAGCTTCACGGGTTCGCCGGACGTGGGCTGGGACTTGAAGGCGCGTGCGGGCAAGAAGAAGGTCGTGCTGGAACTGGGCGGCAACGCGGCGGTCGTCGTCGACAAGGACGCCGACCTGGACCATGCGCTGGCGCGGATCATCTTCGGCGGCTATTATCAATCGGGCCAAAGTTGCATCCATGTGCAACGCGTGATCATCCACGAGGATATTTACGACAGGTTCCGCGACATGCTCGCCGCGAAGGTCCGGACCCTGAAATCCGGCGATCCCAAGCTGCGCGACACGTTCATAGGCCCCATGATCTCGGTCAACGAGGCCAGGCGGCTGAAGGGCTGGATCGACGATGCGGTCGCGGCGGGCGCGACCCTGCTCGCAGGCGGCGGATGCGAAGGCAACATGCTGGAAGCCGCCTTGCTGGAAGACGTCCCCCACGACACCGACCTCGTGCGGGAGGAGGCGTTCGGTCCGGTGGTTATCCTGTCGAAATTCTCCGACTGGAGGGCTGCGCTCGCCGAGGTCAACGACAGCAAGTTCGGGCTTCAGGCCGGGCTGTTCACGCGCGACATCCACAAGGTGCTGGAGGCGTGGGACCATCTCGACGTCGGCGGCATCGTCGTCAACGACGTGTCGAGCTACCGCGTCGACAACATGCCCTATGGCGGGGTCAAGGACAGCGGGCTGGGGCGCGAAGGCGTGCGCTTCGCCATGGAGGACATGAGTGAAATCCGCAACCTGGTGATCCGGCGAAGCTGACGCGGCCGTGGCATTCGGGTAGACGCGGTCCGATCAATCCCCGGCGCTCGACGGAAGGGCCTTTACCGCCGGCGATTTCGGCGCTTATGCCGGTTCCATGACAGATATGCTTCCCACAGGCCGCGCCGCCGCGACGGTGGTCATCCTGCGCGACCGCCCCGGCGCCGACGCGGAAATCCTGATGGTGGAGCGCGCATCCAGCATGGCCTTCGCAGCGGGCGCGCTGGTCTTTCCGGGCGGCGCGGTGGATGCCGGCGACCATGCCCTGGCCGCGACGATCGCCGACGGCCTGCCGTTGGACGAAGCGGCGGCGCGGATCGCCGCCGTGCGGGAGACGCTGGAGGAAA
This sequence comes from Sphingobium sp. TA15, assembly GCF_037101235.1. Taxonomy (NCBI): domain Bacteria; kingdom Pseudomonadati; phylum Pseudomonadota; class Alphaproteobacteria; order Sphingomonadales; family Sphingobiaceae; genus Sphingobium; species Sphingobium sp. TA15. The sequence goes on along the minus strand of NZ_AP025355.1, from coordinate 1,675,287 downwards.
GCGGCCTCGCCATCGCCTTCACCTCGCCGCCGGGGCCGGACCGGATCGCCGTCATGCGGCGGGCGCTGGCGGCGGGGGCGGGGCTGGGCGACATACTCGACGACCATGGGCTGGAAATCGCGCTGGATAGGCTGCTGCCCTTCGCCCGCTGGCATCCCGCGCATCTGGAACAGGCGCGGCGGGTGTTCGACACCCGCTTCTACATCGCCCGGGCGCCCGAAGGACAAGTCGCGAGCGTCGATGCGACAGAGAATGTGGCGCTTTTCTGGAGCAGCGCGGCGGACATGCTGGCGCGTTGCGACCGGGGGGAGGGGCAGGTCATCTTTCCGACGCGGCGCAATCTGGAACGGCTGGCCCGATTTGCCAGCTTCGACGATCTGGCCGCCCACGCCTTGTCGATCCCGGTCGAAACCGTGACGCCCTGGCTTGAGGAAAGGGATGGAACGCCGCATCTCTGCATCCCCGATCATCTCGGCTATCCGGTGACGGCGGAACCAATGGGGACAGTCCGGCGTGCTTGAGCCATGCGACGAATCCATGTCTTCCTGCGCCGCCTGGTCCATGTCGCGGCGATATTGATCCTTTGCCTGGTCGGCTATGCCTATGTCGCCCGCCAGCCGCAGAATCTGCCCTGGACGCGCCTAGACCTCTCCCAGCCCGTCGGCCTCTTCACCGGGCGCAAGCTCGCCATGCTGGCCGCCCGTCCGGCCGAATGCCGCGCCCTGCTGGATCGGGCGGGCGTCGCCTATGCGCGGATGAAGCCGGGCGGCGAGGGCCGTTGCGCCTATGCCGACGCCGTGCGGCTGGCGCCCGCCGAGGGCGCCATTGCGCTGGAGCCGGCAGCGGTGGCGCCATCCTGCCCGGTTGCGGCGGCGCTCAAGCTCTGGGAATGGCAGGTGGTCCAGCCCGCCGCCCAGCGCCATTTCGGCCGGGCGGTTCGGAAGGTCACGCATTTCGGCGCCTATAGCTGCCGCCGCCTCTATGGACGCAGTGCCGGGGATTTCAGCGAGCATGCCACCGCCGACGCCATCGACGTGGCGGGTTTCATCCTGACCGATGGCCGTCGGATCGGCGTCGCGGCGGACTGGAAGGGAGAGGGGAAGGAAGCGGATTTCCTGCATGAGGTCCGCGACGGCGCCTGCGCGCTGTTTTCGACGGTCCTGTCGCCCGATTACAATGCGGCCCATCGCGACCATCTGCACCTCGATCAGGCGGAGCGCGGCGCACGGGGCGGGCGCGCCTGCCGTTGAGGGCCTGGGGCCATCGACATTCAGCCCTAATCCAATATCGCCCTCGAACATGGGGCATGGAGGGTCTATGATCCCCGCGCCTTTCAGGCAGGAGAGGACGCCATGCCGCAATTCGTGATCGAACGGGACATGCCGGGTGTCGGTGGATTATCGCCCGATCAGCTCAAGGACGCGTCGCAGGGATCCTGCAATGTCCTGCGCCAGCTTGGCCCGGACATTCAGTGGGTTCACAGCTATGTGACGGACGACAAGATTTACTGCGTCTATCGCGCGCCCAGCGAGGAACTGATCCGTCGGCACGCCGAAATGGCGGGGTTTCCGGCGAACAGCATCGCCCGGATATGCGCGACGATCGATCCGACGACGGCGGACTGATGCGTCGGGGAAGTGGGGATGCGGGGTGAGGCGCGCCGCGCCCCTCCGCGGAAGCAGGCGACGGCGGAACGATCGCCGGGCCGAACCCTATTGTCGCAGCCTTTCGATCGCCTGCGCCAGCGCGACATAGAGCTTGCCCATGTCGGAGGAGAGGATCGCCACGCCCAGCGCATTGCCGTCGCGGGCCGACAGGATGATCCGCAGCATCGATTCGAAATCGTGGATATAACGGTTCACATGCTCCTGGAATTCAGGATCATTGTCGTAATGCAGGGCGATTTCGCGGGACTCGCCCGCGTCCAACAGCTTGACGGCACGACGGGTGAAGACGCCGCGGTCGCCCTTCAGATAGGCTGACCAGGCCGAATCCGTCACATCGTTCGACAGGATCTTCGAAACGTCGATGGCCGTGCTGTTGAGCGATTCGATGATCAGCGCGGACCGTCGCGCGAAATGGTCGCGGTCGCGGTCTTCGGCGGCGCGCTCGGCCTCCTCTATCCGCGCCTCCACGCTGGCGCTGGTGTCGGCGATGGTCAGCAGCTGGCGCGTCAGGCGGTCGGATGCCTGATGCGCGGCCCTCACCGCTTCCTCCGCCACCCTGGCGACCATTTCGATCTGGGCTGTGACCTTTTCGTCGATGGCGCGCTGCATCGCCTGCTCGCTGGCGTCGGCAAGCGCCTCCGCCGCTTCGGGAATGGCGCGGCTCAGCGCCTGGCGGGCGCGTTCGGCGGCCTGGTCGGCGGTGTCCTTCACCCGCAGCAGCGCGGTGACGAGCAGCGGACCGGCTCCCTCGGTGATGCGGGTGGCCTCCTGATGCGCATTGTCGAGCGCGGTGCGCAGCTTCTCCACCAGTTCGCGATTGGCGTCGACGCCGCTCTGCGTGCTTTCCAGCCATTCGGTCAGGCGTCGGCCCTGTCCGCGCAGCAGTTCCTCGGCCTCCTGGGTGCGGCCGAGCAGCGCTTCGGAGATCGCCTCCAGCCGCTCCATTTCCGGCGCCGCGCTGTCGAGCAGGGTGCGGCTGGTCTCGATCCGCCCGTTGAAGCGCTGGAGCGCGGCGGGGAAGGTTTCGTCGAGTTCGCGCACGCTGGAATCGAGCGCCATCATCAGCGTTTCCGCGCTGCCGATCAGCTTTTCGGCGGTCATGCCGCCAGCCCCCAGCGCGGCGTCGATGCGCTGCGTTTCGGCGGTCAGGCGCGACAGCGCTTCGGTCAGCCGCTCATTGCGGGCGAGGGCGGACTGTTCCATCGCGGCAAAGCGCGACTGGGCGGAATCGACCGCCTCGTCCAGGCTGCTTTGCAGGCCGGAGACAAGCGCCCGCTGGCCCTCGACCAGATCGTTGATCTGGTGCAGGCGGCTTTCGATCTCGCCCACATGGTCCGCGAGATGGGCGACGGTGTCATCCCCGATGGCGGCGATGCTGTCGCGCGACCGGGCTATCAGCGCCTCCAGCGCCTCCTCGTGGCGGGCGATGCTCTCGTCGCTCAGCCTGATGCCTTCACGGGTTTGCGCAATGGCCGCTTCCACCCGGCGGCGCAGTTCGGCCTCCACGGTCTCGGCGTCGCGCGCCAGTGTGGAAAGGGCGGATTGGCTGGTGGCGGCGATGCCGGCCTGCGCGCCCTCGATCAGCGCCTTGAGCGACGCGGCCTGCGCGGTCAGATTGGCGTCGACCGCCGCCATGGTTTCCTGCGCCCGCCCATGGGTGGTTTCCAGGCGGTGCAGCACGTCGATCTCGACGCGGTTCAGTTCCTGCGTCAGCAGGGCGATGACCGACTGGGCGGTTTCCTCTATTTCCGCCTTTGTCCGGTCGGTGAGGCCGCTCAGCAGGATCGACTTCTGTTCGATGTCGAGCCGGCTCTCCTCCATCGCCTTGCGCGCGCTCTGGGTCGTCGCCTCGATCCGGCCCGAAGCGACATCGGCCATGCCGGTCACTTCCTGCGCGGCGGAGCGGGTGGCTTCCTGAAGTTCGGTGAGCTGGCTGGACAGGCTCTTGGTCGCGGAAAGCGTCCGGCTGCGGGCGTCGTCGGAAATCTCGCCCAGCGCATGCAGCCGCGCCTCCAGCATGTCGATGCGTTCCGCCAGCGCATGACCATTGTCCATGATCTGCGCGGACATGCGGGTTGCGCGATCCTCCAGTTCCGGGATGGCGGCGACCAGCGCCTCCATGCGCTGCACAAGCGCCAGCCCGGCGCGTTCGGCGGCCTCGGCGCGTTCGGCGGTGCTGTTGGCCCGGCTCGCGATCAGTTCGGCCGAAGCCTCCATATTGCTGCTGGCGGCGGCGCCATAGCTGTCGAGCAGTTCCGCCTGGTCCTGCATGCTCTGGCGCGCGGTTTCCAACTGGCCGGCGATTCGCGCGACCCGCAGTTCCAGCAGTTCGGCCTCCGTCCGGAGGGCGCGGGCGGTGTCGCGATAGCGGCGGGCTTCGCTCCGGCTGTTCCGCAAGAGCAGCAGGTAGCAGACGCCCAGCAGGATGAGCGGGACCAGGATGGTCGCAACCAGCCCCGGCCACGCCGCAGGCCCGGCGCGCCATTGCCCGGAGGACAGCGTCGCCCAGCCGGAAAAGCCGATCCAGCCAAGGCCGGCGGCGAGCAACGCCCAGGTCGCGGCGCGCATGCCATGGCCTTCGCTTTCCGCGGGCATGCCATCGTCCTCCAGGTCCAGGACGGCCTGTTTCAACAGCAGGGCGTCGTCCGCCCGCGCCGCGTCATCGGTCGCCGCGTCCTTGTCCCGCCAGAATTCGACGATTGTGCTGCCCCCGTTCATGCGGCCCATCCTAGCAGCTTTTGCGCGTACGAAAATGCCCTGTTACCAAAACTTAACGCAAGCCAGATAGCGTTGACCCCATGTCCTATGATCCAGGCGCCCTGAATGCCGCTCTTGCCGCCGCTGTCGGCGACGACAGACCGCTGATAGAGGATCTGCGCGTCGCCTTCATCGAAAGCGCCGAACGGCAGGTCGATCTGCTGGGGCGGTCGCGCTGCGACGCGAACTGGCAGCTTGCCGCCTGGCGGCTGAAGGGGCTGGCGGCCAGTTTCGGCCTGACCGGCCTGATGGCGATGGCCGATGAAGCGGCCGACGCCGCGCCGGGCGACCCGCGCATATTGCGGCGGCTGCGCGCCGCGCTAGACGACCTTACGCAACGTTGACGCGTCAGGCTGCTTGCGCGATGCCCTCCGCCTTGTAAAGGTGGACTGAACAAGGATCGGGTCGGTTTCATCACGCATGACTTTTGCGGCTATTCTCAGCGCGAGCCGGGCTGGCGGCGATTCGGCCGGGTCGCTGCGCGCCAGCCTGCATTTCGCCGGGCAGACTCTGGTGGAATATCAGGCGCGGCAGGCGGTGCGCGCCGGGGCCGACCGGGTGATGATCCTGGTCAGCGTCATCACCCCGGCCCTGTCGCAGGCCGTCGACCGGCTGTCGGCCGACGGCATCGCCGTCGCGCTGGTCCGCGACATGGTGTCGATGGTGCGCGACGCCCCCCGCGACGCCGACGCCCTGCTGGTCGCGGACGGCGCGATCATCGGACAGGCTTATTTCGAGGCTATGGCCGCCCATCAGGGCGATGCCCTGCTGGTGACCGACGACAGCCGGGCGAGCGCGCCGTTCGAACGGATCGACGCCGGGCAGCGCTGGGCGGGCCTCGTCCGGGTCAGTCCGGACCTGCTGTTCAACACGCTCGACATGATCGGGGACTGGGATCTGGCGCTGACGCTGGTGCGGGGCGCGGTGCAGGCCGGCGCGCGCCGGATCACCGTGCCGCAGGACGACCTGATGGAGGGCCGCGTCGCCCTGGTGGAGACGCAGGAGCAGGCCGATCTGGCGGCGCAGGCGGTGCTTGCCGGCGGACCGCGGCTGCGGCGCGTCCGGGGCGCGGCCGAACAATATCTGCTGGGCCCGGCGGCCCGGTTGATCAGTCCGGCGCTGATGCGCATGCAGGTTCCGGCATTGCAGGTGCGGATCGCCGCCATGGCGCTGGGCGCGATCGCGCTGGTGCCGATCGAACTGCTCTGGACCGGCACCGGCTTCTGCCTGCTGCTGCTGTCGCTGCTGCTGGCGGAAACGGCGGACAGGCTGGACGAAATGGCGTTGCGGCCGCTGCCCATGGGCTGGCTGGCCTTCGTCACGCCGGCCTTCGCGCTAGGCGGGATCGCCTTGGCGGGGGGAGGGACGACGGCGACCTATCTCGCGCTGATGCTGGCGATCGTCCAGATGGCGGATCGCTGGCAAAAGGCCGGGCCGCTGCGGCCATGGATGATCTTCACGCCCGCCAGCGCGCTCATTCCGCTGCTGCTGGCTTCGGCGACCGGAGCGTTGGCGCCGATGTTCGACCTGGCGATGCTGTGCGCCATCGCGTCTGTGGGAACGATGATCCTGCTCCGCCGGAATTGAACGATTTTGCTCGTTACGGTTTAGTGCATTTTAACGACGTGCCATTATGCTGGCCGGCATGAGCGCCTATTCGTCCCTGATCGGACCGACCCGGGCGGACTGCTGGCCGATGGCGCAAGTCATGGCGGGCATGTCCGCCGTGCCCGTCGGCCATGCCATTGATCTGGCGTTTTTCTTTCCCGACGACGGACGGGAACGGCACGACGCGCTGGCGGCGGAGACCCGGCGCCATCTGGGCGGGTGCCTGACCGCGATGGAGATCGGATTGCGCCTGGCGCTGGAGGAAACGCCGGAAATCGCGGCGGCCCTGGCGCAATGGCCGCAACCCGTTTGCTGGTCGACGCTGCGCGCCCAGCCGACCCTGCTGGGACCGGCGCTGCTCGCCCATATGCAGATGCGGGGCGGGATCAGCCTGATGCTGCGCCAGTTCGGCGGGCCGGACGGCGGTTCGGGCGAATCGGAAGCGGACTCGCTGTTCCCCCCCGACGATCCCGCGCTGGGCGAGGCGCTTGCCGCGCTGATGTTGGCGGAGGGGCGCTGGCTGCTGACGGCGGCGGAGGATCAGCCGATGCAGCCCGATCTGCCTGCCGGTTTCTTCGCGGAGCTGTTGTGGACAGCGGCCGCCTGCCTGGCGGCCATCGTCCAGCGGAGCGGCCTGATCGAGGCGGAATCCGTGGTGCCGCTGGTCGAGGCCGCGGCGCAGCGCCAACTGGCCCGGCATGATGAGGCGACGGGGCCGATCGCCGCGGCGGACCGGCTGGTTGGCCGATTGGGCGATCGCGCCGATGCGCCCGAAATAATGGCGGCCGCCCTGCAGCACAGGCGTTTCCTGCTGTTCGCCGCGCTGGCCGGGCGGCGGTTGCGGATGGAGAGCGCGCAGGTCGCGGACATCCTGGTCATGGGTCCGGTGGGGCAGGTTGCGGCGCTGTGCCGCGCGCTGGGAGGATCGGACAGCGATTACCGGCAATTATTGCTGGCGCTGCGGCCGGTGCGGCCCTCCTTGTCCGATGCCACCATCGTCGGAGAAGCCATGCGCTATCAGGAATTGAGCGTGGCGCAGGCCGATGCGGCGGTGGGAGCCCTGCGCGCGCCCGCCGCGCTGCGGGCCAAGTTGGATCATCTGCGGCGGATCGCCGGTTGATGAACATGCCGGCGCATCCCGCCATCATCCGGGCGACGGTCGCCGCGGACGGCCGGCTGCTGAGCGCGGATGCGCCCGTGCTCGCCTTGCAGCAGGAGGCAGGGGGAGACCTCGGCAGCGCGCTGGCGATCCCGCAACTGGCGGCGATGGCGCGGCTGGCGGCGCATCTGGGCATCGCCCTGTCCCGTCCGGTCGTCGCCGCGGCGGAGCGCGGCGACATCGACATGTGGGTGCGGGCCAAGCCGGAAGCCGAACGGGTGCAGCTTTCCATCATCGATTGGCATGAGCGGCAGGCAGTCGCGGCGCCGCTCGATCTGGCGCGGCGGGAAACAGACATCGCCGCCCTGTCCGACGGCTGGACATGGCAGATCGACACCCAGTTGCGCTTCCAGATGGTGCTGGAGGGGTTGGGCGGAGAGGGCGCCTTGCCGTCCGCACCGCCCCTGCCGGGCAGCCGCTTCACCAGCTTTTTCGAGCTGCGCGCCGATGCGGACGGCGACCTGGCGATCCTGCGCGGCTTTGCCCAGCGGCGCGCCTTTCGCGACCAGGTGGCCGGGTTGACCAGCGATCCGGCGCAGCGTTTCATCCTGTCGGGCTTTCCGATGTTCGACCTTGCGGGCCAGTTGGTGGGCTATCGCGGCAAGGCGCTGCCCGTGGACCGCGCCGTCGCCGCGCCGCTCGCCACGCCGGAGCCGCTGCTATTCTATCCCGCCGAATTCGGGAAACGGCTCGACCGTTACCTGCGTCGGCCCCTGGGGCGGATCATCGCCAATGCCGATTCGATCGGCGCGCAACTGGAAGGGCCGCTGCGGCCGGATTATCTGGGCTATGCCGGCGACATTTCGGCGGCGGGGCGGCATCTGATGGCGCTGATCGACGATCTGGCGGACCTGCAGGCGATAGACCGGCCGGATTTCAGCGTGACTGCGGAAGAGATCGACCTGGCCGATGTCGGGCGGCGCGCTGCCGGGCTGTTCCTGGTCAAGGCGCGGGACCGGGGGATCGGCATCCTCGCGCCAGCGCTGGAGGAGGCGGAGCCCGCCATCGGGGAATTCCGCCGCGCCTTGCAGATACTGATGAACCTGGTGGGCAATGCCGTGCGTTATGCGCCCGAAGGATCGACGGTGCGGATCGAAACGGGCCGGCTTGGCGGCCAGGCCTGGATCGCGGTGCTGGACCAGGGCGACGGCATAGCGGCCGACAGCCGGGAGCGCATCTTCGACAAGTTTGAACGGCTCGGCCGCGGCGACGCGGGCGGCAGCGGCCTTGGCCTCTATATTTCGCGGCGGCTGGCGCGCGCCATGGGCGGCGACATCCACATCGACGACGCGCCCGAAGGCGGCGCGCGCTTCACGCTGCTGCTTCCCGCTTTGCAGAACTGAGGCAAGGGACGGCGGGCATCACCCCCTTGCTTTCAAGCGCCCCCAATCTGAGCGCTTGCCGATAGCCCGATCCGCGCTATGTCCGTCCCCGGTCATCAGGGCAGGAGACGGCATGGGCCGCATCGTCGGGAAAATCGTGAAAGGCCTGGGCGTCGCGCTGCTGTTCCTGACGGTCGCCCTCTGCCTGGCGGCGACCATCGTCCCGCCCTTTCTCGACCGCATCTATTATGAGGGGCCGGTCAGCCGCCATTATGACGGCGCGCGCTTCTTCAATCCCGACGGGGAAATCCGCTCTCCCGCGCCGCCGGGCAGCAACCCGCGCGGCTTCATCGCCCGCTGGCTGCTGGGCCAGGACGACCGGCCCTCCTGGCCCGACATGGTGGCGGTCAAGCCATCGCGCCCGCCCGCCTTCGCCGCGCCGCGGGGCATGGTCGCCACCTGGGTCGGGCATGCGACCGTGCTGGTGCAGGCGGCGGGCCTCAATATCCTCACCGATCCGATCTGGTCGGACCATGCCAGTCCCCTTCCGCCGCTGGGGCCGAAGCGGGTGGCGCAGCCGGGCGTGCGCTTCGACGACCTGCCGAAGATCGACCTTATCCTCGTCAGCCACAATCATTACGACCATATGGACATCCCCACGCTGAAAAGGCTCTGGGAACGGGACCGGCCAAAGATCGTCACCAGCCTGGGCAACGACGCGATACTGAAAGCGAACGGCATACCGTCGACCGCGCTCGACTGGGGGCAATCGGTCAGCGGCGCGGCGCTGGGCGGCCTGGGCGACGACACGGTGATCCAGTGCGAAAATTACGAACATTGCCCGGATTATCGCGTCCATGTTCTGCGCAATCATCATTGGAGCAGCCGCTGGGGCACGGACCGCAGCCGGGCGCTCTGGTCCAGCTTCTTCATCAGCACGAGGGCGGGAAATATCTTCTTCGCGGGCGACACGGGCGCGGGCGACATGGCCTGGCCTGACGAAGCGGCGCGGCTGGGGTCGATAAGGCTGGCGCTGATTCCCATCGGAGCCTTCCGTTTCTGGCCCGGCCAGATGCAGTCGGACGCGCATGTCGGACCGGAACAGGCGGTGCGGTTGTTCGGGAAGCTGGAGGCTTCCACCGCCATTCCCATCCATTGGGGGACGTTCCGCCTTTCCTATGAGAAATGGGACACGCCGCCCAGGATGCTGGAGCTTTATCTGCGCTGCGCGGGCATTGAACGGCGTCGCTTCGCGCCGCTCAGGGTCGGGCAGTCGATCCAGGTGCCCGGCTTGTCGCCGGTGCGGCGCGGAGAGCGGCGGTGCGACCGGCGCGCGATCGCGGGACTGGAGTAGCTTGCCGCCGCCGGGATGGCCGCTGCCGGCCGTTTCGCGTCATCGGCCTCTTTCGGGCCAGTGGAAGGCCATGCCGCTTTCCCCCGTTTGCGCGCCGTCCGCGTCGAAGCGGCGCTCCGCGATGACGCCTTGCCCCTGCGCGTCCACCGCGACGATGGTGCTGCATCGCGTGCCATAGACGGGATTTCGGATGAAGATGGGCGACACCATCGCCTCGGCCGGAACGTCAGAGGGCGCGTCGGGGGCGATGCCGGCATGGGGCAGGCTTTCCGCGCGGAGAGCGTCGAACAGCGTCAGCGGATCGTCTGCTCCCGCGACCAGCCAATCGAGCAGGGCGGATTTCAGGGCCAGCGTCTTGGGCCAGGGCGCGTCGAGCGTGCCGTTGGAAAGGCCGTAAAGGCCGGGCGCAAGGTCGGTGCGCAACGGGGCGGGGCGGTTGGTCAGGAACTGCGCCCGATCCCCTTCGACCAGGATCAGGTTGAACGGATTGAAATCCGCCGGCGGAGCCGCTTCCCGGCCGCTCAGAAGGTCCGTAACCAGCGCGCCGCGAGAGGCGCGATCGGGATGGGGATCGCCATGGCCGCGCAGGTTGGTGACGATCGCGGCGCGCCCCTGTTCCGACACGCCCAGCCAGGTTCCGCCGGACAGCAGGTCGCGCCCCGCGATCAGATGGTCCGGATTCTCCCACCGGGCGAGCGGCGCCGCCGGGCGGGCGTGGAGTTCGTCGCGATTGCCGATCAGGATCAGCCGCCAGTGCGGGTGCGCGTCCCACGCCATCGCCATGATGCACATGCCTTTTCCTCCCGATTCAGCGGCGGCTTGATAAACGGTCCGCGCCTCTCCATATAGGCCCGTGCCGGGTTCGCCCGGCTATGGTGATAAATTGTGTCGTGCAATAGGCGCAGCGGACCCGGGGGCGGTACCCGGCGGCTCCACCACATATCCCCTTTCGCGAGGGGGGTGTTTGACGGGGCCGAACTAGGATCGACGTGTGTTGAAAAGCGATATTTTCACCCGGCCTGAGTAAGCCGTAAAAAGGTTCAAAACTCACAAGTGCCAACGATAACGAGGCTCTTGCTCTTGCTGCGTAATTGATGGCCTCACGGCCGGACATTACTCAAAAAGAACGCGGTTGAACCCACCGGGCAACAGAAGGGAATTCAGCGGCCTCCGGAGGGGCCGGGCAACAGAACCCTCCGGACCCTTCTTCCCGAAAATCCATGTCCCCGCCAGCCGCCTATCGCGGATCGTTCAGCCCTGTGCGCTCCTGGCGCGAATCGGAAGGGGCCGTAACCCCTTCATTCGATTACACTTTTATGACAGTTCGAAGAAAAAGTCATAAGGCATTGAAAATAAAGTGATAAAAATCCCTTCCAGAGGTTTCCCGGCCCCTTGTCGCCATGTCATCAAAGTGAAATACTAATGGCTATTGTAGAAGGTTTTTTCAGGAGAAACGGAATGGCGAAGGCGGCAGCGATTCTGGCCCTTGGGCTGGCGGCGATGGCGCCGGCCATGGCCTTCGCGGCGACGGAGGAGGTGGTCGTGGTCGGCGTGCCCGACGGCCGTCTCGCCGCCGGCGCGCTGGTCGCGGGGGATTACGGCCGCGCCGCCCGCCGCCTGGAAGCGGTCCGTCCCGATGCGGCGAACGATCCGGCCCGTCTCATCAACCTGGGTAATGCCTATGCCGGCATGGGCCGCATCGATGCTGCCCATGCGGCCTACAAGGCCGCCCGGTTCGCGCCGGACACTCCCCTGGTGACGGCGGACGGCAACGAGGCGTCGTCGCGGGACATCGCCCGCCGCGCTCTCGGCCGGCTGAACGCGCAATACGCCATGCGCTGAAAAAAAGGCGTCAGGCGGAAGCCCTGGGTGCAGGGAGAGGGGGCGTCGTCCGCTACCGGACGGCGCCCCTGCCGCGTTCGCCGTCACGCGAATGAAAGAATAGTCTTCAAACTGTCATCTCAAAGACGCCGTTTCGTCACGGAATCAAAATAAGCCTGTCATCTGACGAGCCTAGCTGCCGCCTCGGAGGGCGACAGGGGGCGTTGTCCGATTCTAGTTCCCCTTGGCGCTCCGCATTCCATCACATGCCGGCAAAGCCGGAAGCGGAGACGACATGGCCAAGTTCAACCGACTGCAAACCATCCTGATGGCAGGCTGCGCCTGCGCGGCGCTCGGCGCATGCGGCGCGGACGACATCGCTTCGCCCGGCGAAGGCACCATCGTGCTGCCCACCCCCACGCCCAGCCCCACGCCCACGCCGACTCCCACGCCGACGCCGACGGCGGTGACGCCGGCTTCGAGCTGCCCGACGATTGCGGGTTCCGACCAGTTGACCGACCTTGGCACCATCACCGACGGCAGCAACACCTGGCGGAACTGCGGCTTTCCCGCGCGGTTCAACAGCACCACCGCGATCGCCAAGGCCGCGGGCGTCATCTATTCCCTGCCGGGCCGCGTGGACGTCGGCACCGATCAGGGCGCCGCGAGCACCGGCACCAACGTCACCCTGTCGATCGATCCGGGCGTGGTGGTCTTCGCCAGCACCGGCAACGCCTATCTGGCGGTGAATCGCGGCAATAAGATCAATGCGGTGGGCACCGCGACAAGCCCCATCGTCTTCACCAGCCGCGAGAATGTGACCGGCGCCGCCAACGACCAGTCATCCGGGCAGTGGGGCGGCATCGTGCTGCTCGGCCGGGCGAAGATCACCGATTGCGACGCGCCGGCCGCCGCGCCGGGCACCACCGCCTGCACGCGCGACACCGAAGGCGCCAGCAACGCCATTTACGGCGGCGCGGACGATGCCGACAGTTCCGGCCGGTTGAGCTATGTCCAGATCCGCTATTCGGGCTTCGTGCTGTCGAACGGCAAGGAGCTGCAGGGCCTGACTCCCTCGGGCGTGGGCACCGGCACGCAGATCGACCATATCCAGGTTCATAACAGCTCGGACGACGGCATCGAGGTGTTCGGCGGTTCGACGCACATGAAATATCTGGTGCTGACCGGCAATGAGGACGACAATCTGGATACCGACGTGGGCTTCCGCGGCACGGCCCAGTTCATCATCTCCGTCCAGCGCGCCAACGCCAATATCGGCGACACCTTCACCGAGACGGACTCCAATGGTTCGACCACGAACAGCAATGCCAGCGAGGACGCGCTGCCCCGCCAATATCTGAAGGTGGCGAACTTCACCCATATCCAGCGGTCGAACACCGGCGATGACGGCGCGACCATGATGCTGCGCGGCGGCGCCGACCTTGCCATGGTGAACGGCATCATCGTCAGCCCCGACCAGAGCTGCCTGCGCATCAACAGCGCGTCGACCGTGCGCGATGCCGACCCGGCGCTGCAGGACGCGGGCAAGCCGCGCTACCTGTCGGTGGTCATGCAGTGCAACGCCACCCCGTTCAAGGGCACCGGCGGCGCTGACGTGGCGCTGGTCCAGTCGATCTTCACGACCGACCCGAACAGCACGTTCACCTACACGCCGTCGCTGACCAGCCTGTTCGTCAACGGCGCGACTGAAACCGCCCGCACCGCGATCGACCCCAAGACGGTCGACAGCGCCTTCACCACCACCAACTATGTCGGCGCGGTGAAGGACAGCAACGACAGTTGGTATGCCGGCTGGACCTGCAACTCGGTGACGGCGAGCTTCGGCAGCAGCAGCAAGAACTGCACGGCCATCCCGACCACCTGATCGGTTCCTGACCTCAACAGGGGCGGGGAAGCGTGCATCCGGCGCTTCCCCGCCTTCTTTGCACTGAATTTCTTTTGGGGGACATTTTCATGTCACAGCCGCTGAACATGGCGCGCCTGCTCCTGATTTCCACCGCGCTGGTCGCGCCTGCGGCCATGGCCCAGAACGCCGCGCCCACGCCGCCCGTCACCTCCGGCACCCCGACGCAATCGGAGGAAGCCGACGCCCAGGCCGGGCGGGTCGACGTGTCCATCCCCGGTTCCGACATCATCGTCACCGGCCGCCGCAACAGCAATGTGTCCCAGGCCGCGCCGCAGGTGGTGAACGTGTTGTCCGCCGCCGACATCAAGCGCACGGGCGAGGGCGACATCGCCGGTTCGCTCCAGCGCGTGACCGGCCTTTCGGTCGTGTCCGGCGGCTATGTCTATGTGCGCGGCCTTGGCGACCGCTATTCGCTGGCCTTGCTGAACGGTTCGCCGCTGCCCAGCCCCGAACCGTTGAAGCGCGTCGTGCCGCTCGACATCTTCCCGACCAGCGTGATCGCCTCGACGCTGGTGCAGAAAAGCTATTCGGCCAATTTCCCCGGCGAATTCGGCGGCGGCGTGATCAACCTCACGACCAAGGCGATTCCGGCGGAAAGCTACCTGGAACTGAGCGTCGGCAGCTCGGCCAATACGGAGACGTCCGGCCAGCTGGGCTACACCTATTATGGCAGCAAGTCGGACTGGACGGGTTTCGACGACGGTTCGCGCGACGTCCCGCCGCTGCTGGCGCAGGCGTTCAAGGGCGGCGTTCCCTTCTCCAACATTCCGCGGGGCGGCCTGCAGGCGATCTCGATGCAGTTCCTGAACGCCAAGACATCGGTGCTGCAGCGGACCAACAGCCTGCCGTTCAACTTTTCCGGATCGCTGAACGGCGGCACCGCCTTCGACGTTGGAAGCGACGGGCGCCTGGGGCTGTTGCTGACCGCGTCCTACAGCAACAAATGGCGCACGCGCGCTTCGCTCCAGCAGGCGTCGACCGACCTCAGCCAGGCGCCGGGCAAGACGGGGACGCAGGTCAGCACGGACAATGAGGTCACCGTCAACGCGTTGTTCGGGGCCGGGCTGGAACTGGGGGAGCAGAAGATCCGCTGGACCAACGTCTTCATCCGCGACACGCTGAAGCGCGGCGCCCTGTCGCTCGGGCGGAACAATGGCGAGATCGAGGGCGCGGACTATATGAAGCAGAACACCGCCTGGTACGAACGGCAGTTGATCGACACGCAACTGGTGGGCGAGTTCAGGCTGGCCGACGCGCTCAGCCTGGATCTGCGCGGCGGCTACGCCAATTCTCAGCGCGAGGCGCCCTATGAGCGCGAGTTCGAATATGTGCGCACCAATCGCGACCTTGCCGCCGATCCGGTGGGGGATCGCTTCATCAACGCGCTCAACCGCCAGCGCGGCGACGCGTCGATCACCTTCAGCGACCTGAACGAGGATCTGTGGTCGGCGGGCGCCGACCTCAGCTACAAATTCTCGCCCGCCCTGACGCTGACGACAGGCTATGCGTTCAGCGACACGAAGCGCACGTCGTCGCGCTATGAACTGCATTTCGATGCGACCAACCTGCCGATCGACGCGCAGCAGATGCGGCCCGACTATCTGTTGTCGGATGCCGCCATCCAGCTTTACGACATGACGCTGCTGGACTTTTCCGGCAACTATCCGGTCTATGACGCCGCGCTGCGCGTCCATGCGGGCTATGGTCAGGTGAAGGCGGAACTGGCGCCGGGCCTGACCATCGATGCGGGCGTGCGCCATGAAAAGGGCCGGCAGTCGGTCACGGGCGTCGATGTCTACAACACCGGGCTGACCCCGGTTAACAGGATCGACGAAAGCTATTGGCTGCCGGCCGCGACGCTGACGTTCGAGGCGTCCAAGGGGCTTCAGTTCCGCATCAGCGGGTCGAAGACCATCGCCCGCCCGCAGTTCCGCGAACTGATCGCGCAGCCCTATATCGACACGGAATCCAACCGCTTCTACCGCGGCAACCCGTTCCTGCAGGACAGCGAATTGTGGAATGCGGAAGCGCGGGCCGAATGGTATATGGGCCGCGACGAACGGCTGACGCTGGCGGGTTTCTGGAAGAAGATCGACAACCCGATCGAAACCTACACCACCATCAACGACAAATATGACGTGACGACCAGCTTCGCCAACGCGCCGGAAGCGACGCTCTACGGCGCGGAGGTCGAGGCGCAGAAATATCTG
The DNA here is from genome assembly GCF_037101235.1 of Sphingobium sp. TA15. Taxonomy (NCBI): domain Bacteria; kingdom Pseudomonadati; phylum Pseudomonadota; class Alphaproteobacteria; order Sphingomonadales; family Sphingobiaceae; genus Sphingobium; species Sphingobium sp. TA15. The sequence goes on along the minus strand of NZ_AP025355.1, from coordinate 1,659,462 downwards.
CCGCTCGACAGCCTGTCCGACGCGGCCTTCTTCCAGAGCCGGCGCCTGGTGCTGATCGGCAACTACACCTATACCAGGTCGAAGCTGAAGGTCGGCGAAGGCGACACGACCGTCCCCTACAGCTACACCGCCGGGCCGCTGCCCGCGGCGTCGGACTATTTCCAGGACGGCGTGCCGCTGACCGGCCAGTCCGACCATCTGGTGAACGTCCAGGTCGGGCTGGAGGATACCGACAAGCTGTCGCAGCAGACCCTGCTGCTCACCTACGCCAGTCCCCGCGTGACCAGCCGTGGTCCGAACCTTCAGCCCGACATCAGGGAAAAGCCGGGCCTGACGCTGGACTTCGTGGCGCGCCAGGCGGTGAAGCTGCCGGGCGGCATCAACAGCGAGTTCAAGTTCGAGGCGCGCAACATCACCGGCCGGAAATTCCAGGAGTTCCAGCAATTGGACGGCGCCAAGCTGTTCTACAACCGATACAAGATCGGCACGACCCTGGCCGCGTCGCTGACCGTCGCCTTCTGAACCTGCCGGCCGCCGCCTTCTCCTGGAGCGGGTTTCGATCTGGTTGAATCAGATGGCCGCTCTGGATTTTGGTTTTCCGCGATTTCTTAACCAGCGATCAGTTTCGATCGCTTGGAAATCGCTCCAAGGGCGCGCCGTGCCCCTGCGCAGGCAGGAGCACGGCGCGCCTGATGGCGCCAAGGGTCATTCGCGCCCCACGCCCGATCACGCCCAGGGGCGCTCGCGATACCATTTGGTGATGACATGCTTGACCCCGCCGCGCACCTTCATGCCGTGGTGGATGCTGGCGGGATTACAGGCGCCCGGCCCCAGCCGGTTGTTCCATGCCAGCAGCTTGCCGGTTTCGGGCTGCACCGTCTTGCCGATCTTGACGAAGCGGGTCGCGCCGCCCGCCGCCGGTTCGTTCAGGTAGACCATCAGCGTCCAGGTGCGGTTGCCGGAAACCGCGCAGAAGCGTTCGAAATCGATGCCCCCGGGTTCGAAATAGTCGGTATGCGCCTTGAATTCCTGGCCGAGCGCATAGCGCTGCCCCTGAATGGGCTCGCCATGGGCGGGGTCGATGCCGACAAAGGCGGCGAGCTTCGCGTCGATCCCCGCGACGAACGGGTCGGAAGCATCCAGGTCGCATGTCTCGCTGGTGCGGAAATATCCGTCGCCATTCGCGTCCGCGATGGTGGAGGGGCGGCGGTGGGCGTCGATCCGTTCGACCAGGCCGGCGCATTCCTCCGCCGAGAGGAAATGGCGCTGGATGAACAGGGTAAGGTCGCGGCTGGGCACGCGCTGGACGCGGGGGTGGGACGCGATCCAGGCGGGATCGGCGTCGGCGGCGAAGGGGGGAAGGCTGTCTGCCATCGGCGGGTCCAGGAAGCGGAAATCAAGCCTTTTGCTATCGCTGGCCGCGCGAAATGCAAGCGCCGTCGCTTCGGTCGTTGCGATTGTCATCAAAGCGTCACAATAGTGTCATCCGGTGGTAAAACCGATTTTATAGCAGGCGCCGATATCGAGGGGGATGAACGACGCGCATGCGTGTGGCTTTCAGCGAGAATATCCGGAACATGGGCGGGCGGCTGCGGCCCGTCGACTGGCTGGCGGCGGTCGAGAAGCTGTTTCTGGGCCTGCTGGCGCTGCTGTGCGCGGCGCTGGTCTGGGCGGTGCTGACGCCCGTCGGCAGTTTCGGCCCCTGGGAAGGGCGGCAGGCCCGCTTCCTCTCCGTCGCGGAGCGGCAGGCCCTGTTTTCCCGCTTCGACCCCTTTTATCGCGGCGGCCCGCAACAGGCGGGCGGCGGCGTCGTGACCTCCCTGGCGCTGACGGTCTACGGCATCCGGCTGAACGAAGGGTCGGGACTGGGCTCGGCCATCGTGGCGGGACCGGACGGGGTGCAGAACAGCTTTGCCGTGGGGGAGGAGATCATGCCTGGCGTGGTGCTGAAGGCGGTCGCCTTCGACCATATCACCATCGACCGGGGCGGGGCGGAGGAGCAGGTTTTCCTCGACCAGTCGCAGCCCGCGCCCGTCGTCGCGCCGGAAGGTTCGCCTCCGCCGCCGCCGGTGGCGGGGATGGACAATCCCAGCGCGGACATGCTGAAGCGCGACGTCGGCTTCACCCCCCGGATGCAGAACGGGCGCGTCACCGGCCTGATCCTGACGGCCAGGGGACCGGGCTTCCAGCAGGCCGGCTTCCAGCCCGGCGACGTCATCACCCAGGTCGATGGCCAGCCCATAGGATCGCTGAGCGATCTTCAGGCGCTGCAGGGCAGGATCATGCCCGGCGCGCGCATTTCCCTGATGGTGGAACGCGGCGCGGCCACATCCTCCGTCAATCTGACACTGCAAGGCCAATGACCAGAAAACCGCTTCTTTCCGCCGCCATGGCCCTCGCGCTGGCGGCTCCCATCGCATCGCCGGTCATGGCGCAGCAGACGCTGAACGTGCGCGACGCCGACATCCGCGCCTTCATCCAGGACGCGGCGCGAGTGACGGGGCGGACCTTCATCATCGACAATCGCGTGTCGGGGAAGGTTTCCGTCGTGACCGACCGGCCCCTGTCGCGGTCCGAATATTTCGAGATTTTCCTGTCGACCCTGCGGGCGAACGGACTGGTGGCGGTGCCGGCGCCGGGCGGCGCCTATCGCATCCAGCCGGCGGACGGCGCGGCGGGCCAGCCCAGCGCCGTGGGCCGGGCGGCCAATCGCAACCAGTTCGTGACGGAGGTGTTCCGCCTGCGCTCCATCGACGCGGCGAGCGCGCTGGAAACGCTGCGGCCGCTGGTCAGCAAGGATGGTTCGGTGACGGCGAACCGGGCGGGCAACAGCGTGGTCGTGGCCGACTATGCCGACAATATCGGGCGCATCCGGCAGGTGATCGCGCGGATCGACCGGGATACGGCCTCGACCACCACGGTCGTGCTGAAAAATGCCGGGGCGCGGGAGATCGCGACGTCCCTGCAGGCGCTGGTGACGACGGGCGGGGAAGGGGCGGCGAAGCCCGCGACCGTCGTGCCGATCGACAGCAGCAACGCCGTCGCGATCCGGGGTGACGCCGGAACGGTGGCGCGGCTGGCGCAGATGGCGCGCGACCTGGACCGGCAGGCGGCCAGCGGGACCGAAATCCGCGTCTACTGGCTGGAACATGCCGATGCCGAAAAGCTGCTGCCGGTGTTGCAGCAACTGGTGGGCCAGGCGACCGCTTCGCCCGTGACCGCTTCAACCCCGGCCGCCGGAACCCCGCCCTCCGCCGCGCCTGCCGCCGCCTCGACCGTGGTGGCGGGGTCGGGCGGTTCGGGCGGCAACGGGATTTCGTCCCGCGGGCCTGCCATCGTCACCCGCTATGAAGGCGCCAATGCGATCATCGTCGCGGCGAACAGCGACGTGCAGCGGATGCTGGGCGAGACGATCCGCCAGATCGACACGCGGCGCGAACAGGTGCTGGTGGAGGCGATCATCGTCGAGATCAGCGACGCCGCCGCCAAGAAGCTGGGCGTGCAATTCCTGATCGGCAGCACCAAGACGGGCTTTGCCGCGACCAATTATTCCAATGCTTCGCCCAATATCTTGACGTTGGCAGGCGCGATCGCCGCCGATCGGCTGGGCGAGACGACGACGACCGTCGTGGCGCCGGACGGCACCCGAACGGAGACGAGGACGCGGGAAAATGGCGACCTTGCTAATACGCTGCAGCAGGCGGCGGTCGACAGCCTGATGAACGCGACCGGCGGCTTCGGCGGGGTGGCGACGTCGCTGGGGCGGAACGGGATTTTCGGCGCGATCATCAATGCCGTCAAATCCGATACCGACAGCAACATCCTCTCCACCCCCTCCGTCATGACGCTGGATAACCAGAAGGCGTCGATACTGGTCGGCCAGCAGGTGCCGGTGACGACGGGCGAGGCGCTGAGCCAGAATTTCGACAACCAGTTCCGCACTGTGCAGCGGCAGGATGTCGGCATCAAGCTGGAGGTGAAGCCCCAGATCAACACCGGCGGCGCGATCAAGCTGTTCCTGAAGCAGGAAGTGTCCAGCGTCGCCGGGCCGGTGTCGAACAACAACAGCGACCTCATCATCAACAAGCGCGAGATCGAGACGACCGTGACGGTCGACGATGGCGAGATATTGGCGCTGGGCGGCCTGCTGGACGACAATGAGCGCAAGACGATAGAGCGCATTCCGCTGCTGTCCGACATTCCCGGCCTTGGCGAACTGTTCAAGTCGCGCAGCAAGAGCCGGACCAAGACGAACCTGATGGTCTTCATCCGCCCCACCATCCTGCGGTCCAAGGAGGATGCGCAGAAACTGACGCAGCAGCGCTACGGCTATATTCGCGGCATGCAGTTGCTGCGCAATCCGGAACAGGAGCCGAGCATCGACGAACTGGTGCGCGACTATATGGGCGCGGCTCCTCCGGCCGCAGCGCCGCAGCCCGGCGACGCCGTGGCGCGGCCGCCCGCCGAGATCATCGAACCGACCGCCCGCCAGTCGAGCGGCGTGGTGCGGCCCGTTCCGCCAAGTGAGGCAAAGCCGTGAACGACGAGCAGCAACGTGCTCCTGCGCAGGCAGGAGTCCAGGGTGGGAAAGCGCAATCTGGCCCTGGGCTCCTGCCTGCGCAGGAGCAAGATGGAGCGATTGCCCCGCATATCGCCCCCCGCGCCGTCGACATACCCTATGCCTTCGCGCGCAGGCATGGCGTGGTCATGCTGCCGCTGGAGGGAGAGCGGCTGACCATCGCCGTGCGCGAAGGCAGCGATCCCCGCGTCCTGCTGGAGGTGCGGCGGCATCTGGCGCGCAGCTTCGACGTGCGTTTCGTCGATGCCGCGCAGTTCGACCGGCATTTGTCGGACCATTATGCGATGGAGGGCAGCGCGGCGGCCATGGCGGGATCGCTCGACGTCGGGGCGGACGAGCTGGACATATTGGCCGCCGACATTCCGACCGCCGACGACCTGCTCGACAGCGCGGACGATGCGCCTGCCATCCGCCTTATCAACGGCATCATCGCCGAAGCGGCGCGGCAGGGCGTGTCGGACATTCATATCGAACCTTATGAGACCGGCCTGCTCGTGCGGATGCGCGTCGACGGCGTGTTGCGCGAAACCTTGCGGATGCCGCCGCATGTCGCGCCGGTCGTCGTCAGCCGCATCAAGGTGATGGCCCGCCTCGACATAGCCGAGCGGCGCGTGCCGCAGGACGGGCGGATCGGGCTGACGCTGGGCGGCAAGCTGCTCGACGTGCGCGTGTCGACCCTGCCGAGCCGGGCGGGAGAGCGGGTGGTGCTGCGCATTCTCGACAAGGAGAATGCGGGCATGAACCTCGACCTGCTGGGCATGGCCGGGGCGGCGGACAGGATTTTCCGGGAGGGGTTGCAGGAACCCAATGGCATCATCCTGGTCACCGGACCAACGGGATCGGGCAAGACGACGACGCTCTATGCGGGGCTGCGACAACTTAACGACGGCACGCGCAATATCCTGACCGTCGAAGACCCGGTCGAATATGCGATCGAGGGCGTCGGGCAGACGCAGGTGAACGCCAAGGTCGGCCTGACCTTCGCGGCGGGCCTGCGGGCGATCCTGCGACAAGACCCCGATGTGGTGATGGTCGGCGAAATCCGCGACCGGGAGACGGCTGAAATCGCCGTGCAGGCGTCCCTGACGGGGCATCTGGTGCTGTCCACCGTCCACACCAACGATGCCGTGGGCGCGATCACGCGGATGCGCGACATGCGGGTGGAACCATTCCTGCTCGCCTCCACCCTGCGCGCCGTGATCGCGCAGCGGCTGGTGCGGCGGCTGTGCCAGCATTGCCGGGAGCCGGTGCAGGCGGACAAGTCCGCCAGCGCCCTGCTGGGCTTCGATCCGGGCACGATCATCTATCGGGCGCGGGGATGCGAGGCATGCAACGGCACCGGCTACAAGGGCCGCATCGGCGTGTTCGAGGCGATCCGGGTGGACGACACCATCCGCCGCCTGATCAACGACGGCGGCGATGAATCATTGGTGGCGCGCCATGCTTTCCTGAACGCCCCCAATCTGGGTTCGGCGGCGCGCGCGCTGGTGCGGGACGGCCAGACCACGGCGGAAGAGGCGATCCGCGTGTCCCGGCGCGACGCGGGCGAGGTGGAAACGATCCCGGATGGCTGAGTTCGACTATATCGCCATCGACCCCGCCGGGCGCGAGCGCAAGGGCGCGATCAAGGCCGAAACGGTCGAGGATGCGCGGGCGAAGCTGGATGCGCGCAAGCTGTTCATCGTGCGGATCGAGCCGGGCGCGGTGGAGACGGCGCGCAGGCGGGCAGGGCTGTCGCTGCGCGCCCCGCGCCTTTCGGCCAAGGAACTGACGCTGTTCACCCGGCAGTTGTCGACGCTGATCCAGGTCAGTCCGCTGGAGGAGTCGCTGCGCACCATCGGGCGTCAAAGCGAGCAGGCGCATGTGCGGGCCATTGTCGGCAAGGTGCATTCTGGCGTGCTGGAGGGGCGGCGGCTGGCCGATGCCCTGGGCGCCGAGCCGAGGAGCTTCCCGCCGCTATACCGCGCGATGATCTCGGCGGGCGAGAGTTCGGGCAGCCTGCCCACGATCATGGAGCGCCTGTCCGACCTCATGGAACGGCAGGCGGTGATCCGGTCGAAGGTGCTGACCGCCATCGCCTATCCTTCCGTGCTTGCCGCCTTTGCGGTGTGCGTGGTCGCGGCGCTGATGATCTTCGTCGTCCCCAAGGTGGTGGAGCAGTTCGACACGGTGGGCCAGCAACTGCCGCTGCTCACCCGCATGGTGATGGGGATTTCGGCCTTTCTGGCGGGCTATTGGTGGCTGCTGGCGATCCTGCTGGGGGTGGCTGGCTTCGGCTTTTGGCGGGCATTGAAAATCGAGAGCTTCCGCTATCGTTTCGATGCGACGCTGCTGCGCTTGCCCTTGCTGGGACGACTGATCCGCGACCTGCATGCGGCGCGGATGGCGCGGACGCTCTCGACCATGGTGGCCAGCCGTCTGCCTTTGATGGAGGGGCTGTCGCTGACCACCCAGACCGTCCATAACCGGGTGCTGCGCCAGGCGTCGGAGGAGATCGTGGAGGCCATTCGCGGCGGCGGCAGCCTGTCGGCGGCGCTGCGGCGAGCGGGGGTGTTTCCCCCCTTGCTGGTCTATCTGGCGGCGAGCGGAGAGAGCGCCGGGCGGCTGGACAGCATGCTGGAGCGGGCGGCGGACTATCTGGAGCGGGAATTCGACAGCTTCACCTCCGCCGCGCTGGCCATGCTGGAGCCGGCGATCATCATCTTGATGGGCGGCATCGTCGCGGTCATCATCCTGTCCATCCTGTTGCCGATCCTGCAATTGCAGAGCCTTACCGGGGCCTGAGGAGTGTTTATGCCCGATTTGAAGAGGTTGAAGTGCGCCGTGCTCCTGCGAAGGCAGGAGCAGGATGGCGCAATGGGCGAACACGGCTTCATGTCCTTGAAGCGTTCCGCCGAACACGGCTTCACGCCCGTGAGGCGTTCCGCCGAACACGGCTTCACGCCCGTGAGGCGTTCCGCCGAACACGGCTTCACGCTGGTCGAACTGATGGTCGTGATCGTCATCATCGGCCTGCTGGCGACGATCGTGGCGATCAACGTCATTCCGGCCACGGACACGGCGCGGGTGGAAAAGGCCAGGGCCGACATCGCCACCATCGAACAGGCGCTGGAGCAATATCGGCTCGACAACCTGACCTATCCCTCCGCGACGGACGGGCTGCAGGCGCTGATCAGCCCGCCGGCCTCGCTCGCCCAGCCGCAGCGTTACCGGCGCGGGGGTTATATCAAGAAGCTGCCGAACGATCCCTGGGGCAGGCCCTACAGCTATGTCGTGCCGGGACGAAAGGGCGCGTTCGACATCGGTTCGCTGGGCGCGGACGGGCAGCCGGGTGGCGACAATGAAAATGCCGACATCTATTCCAGCGAGCTTTGATCGTTTCCGCCCCTCGTTCGGCGGAGGCGGGAAGGGAAAGGCCTGCCGTTTATCGACTTCGTTCGAAACGAAGGGGCAGACGGGCTTCACATTGATCGAGCTGATGGTCGTGCTGACGATCATCGGCTTCATTTCGGCTGCGGTCGTGCTGGCGATCCCCGATCCGCGCGGGCGCGTGATAGAGGATGCCGACCGCTTCGCCGCGCGCCTGGCCGCGGCGCGCGACGAAGCGGTCGTCACGGCGCGTCCCATGGGGGTGTGGGTATCGGCTTCCGGCTATGGCTTTCAACGCCGCGACGGCGGGCAATGGGTGGGGCTGGAGGATAAGCCCTTCGCCACCGCTGACTGGAAATCGGGGACGCGAGCGCTGGTCAGCAAGGACGGACGGCAGCAGATCGGTTTCGACGGGACGGGCTTGCCGACCGATCCGATGACCGTGACCCTTGCCCGCGAGGGGGAACGGGTCTCGATTTCGGTCGACATGGCCGGAAAGGTCGTTGTCGGTGGGTAGGATGCGCCTCATGCTGTCACGTTGCCGCAAGGCGCGTGGGAAGGAGCACGGCTTTACCCTCCTCGAAATGCTGGTCGCGCTGGCAGTGTTCAGCCTTGCCGCGCTGGCGCTGGTGCGCTTGCAGGGCGTGACCCTGCACACCGCCGCCGACCTCGACAGCAAGGCGATGGGCCAGATCGTCGCGCGCAACCTGATGGTGGAGGTGCAGACCGACCCCGCGCCGCCTTCGCTTGGTTCTCAAGAGGGCGACATCGACAATGGCGGGCGGCGCTGGCACTGGACGCGGGAAGTCAAGGCGACGGACGACAAGCGCCTGTTGCAGGTCGACCTGACCGTCGACGGGCAGGCGGGTTCCTCCCCCGTGGTGCTGAGTTTCGTGCGGGTGGTGCAATGACAAGGGCGCGCTCCGCCCAGCAGGGCTTCACCCTGGTCGAACTGCTCGTAGCCCTGGCGATCTTCGCCATGCTGGCGGCGGCGGGCGTGCTGCTGCTGGGCAACGGCGTGTCGGCGCAGGCGCAGATCAAGCTGCGGCTGGACGACATGGCCGCCGTGCAGCGGGCGAGCGGCGCTCTGGCGGCCGATCTGGGGCAGGCGGTGCCGCGCATCAGCCGCACCGAAGCGGGTACGCTGGCGCCCGCCTTCTGGTCGCATCGGGAGGGGGAGAGCCTGCCCGTCCTCCAGTTCGTGCGCGGCGGGTGGGACAATCTGGGCGACCTGCCGCGGCCCTCCCTCCAGAAAGTCGAATATTGGGTGCGGCAGGGGCGGCTGGAGCGGCGCACCTATGCGCAGGTCGACGGCGCGGCGGGCGACGAGCCGGCCGCGCTGCTCACCGGGGTCGAGGATGTCGCGCTGCGCTTCCGCGACGCTGGCGGGGAGTGGCGCGACCAATGGGCGCCGACCCAGCCCGACCTGATGCCCCGCGCCGTGGAGATGATAGTGACGCGGACCGGGGAGCCGCCGGTGACGCTGCGCTTCCTGGTGGGGCCGGGGCCGGCGGAAAGGCCGGAAGGGGCGCCGGCCAATGGCTGACCCGCGCAAGCCGGGTGAGCGCGGCGCTGCGCTGCTCACCGTGCTGCTGCTGGTGGCGGTGATGGCTGTGGTCGCCTCCACCGCGCTGGAGCGGCTGGCGCTGGCCACGCGGATGACCGGCAATGGCGGCGCGGTCGACCAGGCGCGCGCCTTTGCCGATGCCGGAACGGAGATCGCCCGGTTGCGCATAGGCGACCTGGTGGCGGCCAGTCCGGGCAAGACGACGCTGGCGGGCAACTGGATGGGCACGCCCCAGGCCATATCCGTGCCGGGCGGCGTGGCCACGGCGCGGGTGACGGACGCGGGCAATTGCTTCAACCTCAACAGCGTGGTCGCGGGCGAGACAGAGGCTGACCTGAAGGTGCGTCCGGTGGGCGTGTCGCAGTTCCAGGCGCTGTTGCAGGCGCTGGGAGTCGATGCGCGGCAGGCGCAAGTGGCGGCGGCGTCGCTGGCCGACTGGATCGACACGGATGGCGCGCCCCAGCCCGGCGGCGCGGAGGACGAGACCTATGCGCGGGCGCCGCGGCCCTATCGCGCGGCCAACCGCTTCATGGTCGACGCCAGCGAATTGCGGGCGGTCAACGGGGCGACGCCGGCCATTTACGGGCTGGTGCGGCCATGGGTCTGCGCCCTGCCGACCGCCGACCTGTCGCCCATCAACATCAATACGCTGCTGCCCGATCAGGCGCCGCTTTTCGCCATGCTGATGCAGGGGCAGCTGAGCGTCGCGCAGGCGCGGCAATTGCTGGCGCAGCGCCCGGCGGATGGCTACGGCAGCACGGTGGAATTCTGGCGCGCGCCGTCGCTGGCGGGGCTCAGTCCGCTGGAGGAGGCGGCGCGGCAGGTCAAGTTGACGACGGGATTTTTCGAAGTGGAAGTGTCGGTGGATGTCGGGGGAACGCAGGTGGTCGAACGAGCGCTGATCGATGCGCGGCAAAGTCCGGCCACGCTGATACGCCGCAATTGGGGGACCGGCGCGTGAGCGAGGGATTGATCGTCGTCCTGCCGGAACGGCCGGGCGCGGAGCCGTTGTGGACGCGGGTGGCGAACGGCGCCGTGGTGCGGAAGGGGGCGGGGACGAACTGGCTGGCGGCCTGCGGCCTGACGGCGCTGCCGGAGGATATGACGGTGATGCTGGTGCCGCCGGCGGCGCTGGTGACGCTGCACCAGGGCGCCTATCCCGACCTGCCGGCGCGGCAGGGCAGGGCGGCGGCGCGGCTCGCGGCCATGGCGAGCGGGATCGCGCCGGCGGACCAGCTTTTCGCCGCGGCGGACGAGAATGACGATCCGGCGCGGCCGCATTGCGTCGCCGTGGCGGCGCGGGCGGACATGCAGCACTGGCTGCTCTGGGCGCAGCATCATGGTCTGGATCCCGACATCATCGTGCCTGCCCCGCTGCTGTTGCCCGAACCGCAGGAGGGGTTCGAGCGCGGCGTGATCGGCGGCGAAGCGGTGCTGCGGGGGCCCGATCTGGCGCTGGCGGGCGACCTGGCCCTGCCGGAACTGGTCGGCGATGCCGTGGTGCGGGACGTTCCCGCAGGGCAGATCGATGCGCGGGCGATCGCCGCGCTGGACCGGCCGCCGCTCGACCTGCGGCAGGGCGACTTCGCCAAGCGGGTGCGGCGGTCCTTCGACAAGCGGACCATGGCTCGCATCGCGCTGTGGAGCGCCCTCATCCTGCTCGTCAGCCTGTCCATCGCCCTGGTCGGCCTTGCCAAACGGCATTTCGCGGCGCGCGGGCTGGACGCGGAAAGCCTGGCCCTGGCGCGGCAGGTGGTGCCGGGGGCGAACGACCTCCTCCAGGCGGAGGTGGAGATGGACCGCCGGCTCGCCGCGCGAGGGGCGGGCGGCTATGCCTTCACCGCGCCCGTTTCCGGCCTGTTGAGCGCGATGCAGGACGTGCCGGGCGTATCGCTGACGGCGCTGTCGCGCGATCCGGACGGGATGATCCGCGCCACGCTGGCGGCGGCGAAGGGGGATGACATCAACAGCGTGCTGCTGGCGTTGCAGGCGGCGGGCTTCACGATCACGGCGACGCCTTCGCAGGATCCCGGCGGGCGGATGCTGGCGGACATCACGGTGCGGTCATGATGGAACGGTTGCAGGCATTATGGGGCGAACGAAGCCCCCGCGAACAATGGATGCTGGGCGTGATGTTCGCGCTGCTGGCGGTGGTGATCCTGTGGCTGGGCGTGGCGCGGCCGCTGGACGCGGCGCAGCGTTCGGCAGGGGACGCGTTGCGGGAGGCGACGGACCGCAACGCCGCGATCCGCGCCAAGGTGACGCTGCTGAAATCCCTGCCGCGCACGACGGCGACGGTCGATGCGGGCGTGCCGCTGGAGCAGTTCATCGGCCAGAGCGCTGGCGAGGCCGGGCTGACGCTGGAACGCGCGCAGGCGCAGGGCGCGGACCGGATCGACATGGCGATGGCCTCCGTCCGGCCGGTCGCGCTGCTGTCATGGCTTGCCGCATTGGAAGGGCAGGGCATCCGGGTCGAAACGATGAGTGCGCGGCCGGCGGCGACGGCGGGCAGCGTATCGGTGCAGGCCGTGCTGGTGCGGGGCGAGCGGTGATGGGGCTTGGCCTTTCGCGACGGACGCGCATCGCGATCATCGCCCTGTTCGCGATGGGCTTCGTCATCTTCCTGCCGATGCGCGTCGCGCTCGGCATGGCGGGTCTGGAGCGGCTGGGCGTGGCGGCGCGGGAGGTGCGCGGCACGGTGTGGAGCGGCGGGATCGACCGGCTGATGCTGGGCACGGTGCCGCTGGGGTCGGTCCATGCCGGCCTGTCGCCCCTGTCGTTGCTGGCGGGACGGGCGCGGTTCGACATCTGGCGCCGCAACGGCGCGGCGGACGATCTGGGCGGCGCGCTGACCGTCGGCTTCGGGCGCATGGGTATCGACGATGTGACGGGCGCGGTGCCGCTGGGCCGGACCTTCGCGCCGCTGCCGCTCAGCAGCCTTGTGATGGAAGATGTGTCGGCCTGGTTCTCCGGCGACCGCTGCGGCCATGCAGAGGGGCGGGTGCGGGCGCGAATGGCGGGGCAGTTTCCGGGCCTCAATCTGTCGCAGGGCCTTTCGGGCCTGGCCAGTTGCGACGGTGAAACGCTGCTGTTGCCGCTGGTCAGCCAGTCGGGACTGGAAAAGCTCGATCTGCGCATCTGGCGATCGGGTCGCTATCAGGCGGAAATGCGGGTGGAAACCGCCGACGCCACCCTGGGCGAGGCATTGGCCAGGGCGGGCTTTGCAGAAGCCGGGGGCGCGCGCGTGCTGAAGATCGAAGGGACGCTGTGATCCAGGCCCTTCCCGCCCTGCTGGGCGCGACAGCCGGAGCCATAGCCGGGAGCTTCCTGGCCACGATCATCCTGCGCTGGCCCAGGGGCCGGAGCGTGCTGCGCGGCCGGTCGGCCTGCGACGGCTGCGGGCGCGTGCTTGGCGCAGTCGATCTGGTGCCGATGCTGAGCGCGCTGATTCAGCGGGGGCGGTGCCGGACCTGCGGTGCGCCCATCGATCCGCTGCATGGACGGGTGGAGGCGGGATGCGCGATCATCGGCGCGCTTGCGCTGGGGTTTGCGCCCGATCCGGGCGGGGTTGGATGGGCTCTGCTGGGCTGGCTGCTCCTGACGCTGGCGGTGCTCGACAGGCGGCATTTCTGGCTGCCCGACGCGCTGACCCTGCCATTGGCCTTTCTGGGCTTCACCATGGGGCCTTGGGCCACCGAAGCGACGATGGCGGATCGGGCGATCGGCGCGCTGGCCGGCTACCTCGCGCTGCTGCTGATCGCGTTCGGCTATCGGCGGACGCGGGGGCGGGACGGGCTGGGCCTGGGCGACGCCAAGCTGCTGGGCGCGCTCGGCGCCTGGTTCGGCTGGCAGGCCTTGCCCTTCATCCTGCTGCTGGCGGCGAGCGTGGGGCTGCTGTCGGTCGTCGCCGTCATGGCGACGGGCAGGCGGGTCGATGGCACGACGCGGGTGCCGCTGGGCGCCTTCCTCGCCATCGCCGCAGTGCCGGGATGGTGGCTCGCCACGATCCTCACCGGCGGCGGCGGATGACGCGGCCAGAGAAATTTCACGATGCGGTGAAACCCCGTTGACCCATCAGCCCGCTCTGCTTATAGCGCCGCCTCACCGCAGGGCATGGCCCGGCGGACGGCCCATGGGGCGGAGTAGCTCAGCTGGTTAGAGCAGCGGAATCATAATCCGCGTGTCGGGGGTTCAAGTCCCTCCTCCGCTACCATCCTTTCCGGCATGTTAGGCATAGGCGGATTTTCCGCTTGCATTCGTTCCTTCCTGTTGCACTAATGTTGCAATGCACAACTAGCCGAATGCCGGCTGAGGGAGGATCGACACTTTGCCCTTCCACGAAATGTTTGAGCCGGACGGTTCGATACGCCCCTGTTACGCGGAAGTGCAGAACTGGGTGGAGCGGACGGGCATTGCCGGGCTCAATCGTCGGATGGATGAGGCGGAGGCGATCTTCCGGCGCATCGGCATCACCTTCGCCGTCTATGGCGAGGGCGGCGATCCGGAACGGCTGATCCCCTTCGACCTGCTGCCGCGCATCTTCACCGGCCAGGAATGGCGCGTGCTGGACAAGGGCATCCGCCAGCGGGCGCGCGCGCTCAACGCCTTCCTGCACGACGTCTATCATCGCGGCGAAATCGTGAAGGCGGGGATCATGCCCGCCGACATCATCTACCGGAACAGCGCCTATCTGGCCGAAATGGCTGACTTCACCCCGCCGGGGAAGGTCTACAGCCATATCGTCGGCATCGACATCGTCCGCACCGGGCCGACCCGGTTCGAGGTGCTGGAGGATAATTGCCGCACCCCTTCCGGCGTCTCCTACATGCTCGAAAATCGCGAGATCATGACCCGCATGTTCCCGGAACTGTTCGCGCAGGGGGTGGTGGCGCCGGTTGACGATTATCCGGCGGAATTGCTGAAGAGCCTGAAGGAAGTCGCCCCCCCGGCCTGCAAGGGCGATCCCGTGGTGGTGGTGCTGACGCCCGGCTCGCTCAACAGCGCCTATTACGAACACAGCTTCCTGGCCGACCTGATGGGCGTGGAACTGGTCGAACCGGCGGACCTGTTCGTGGACGATGACAGGGTGTGGATGAAGACCACGCTGGGTCCGAAGGCGGTCGACGTCATCTACCGCCGCATCGACGACGAATATATCGACCCGCTGGTGTTCCGGCCCGACAGCCTGCTGGGCGTGCCCGGCATCTTCAACGTCTATCGCAATGGCGGGGTGACGCTGGCCTCCGCGCCGGGATCGGGCATTGCGGACGACAAGGCCGTGTACATCTACGTGCCGGAAATGATCCGCTTCTACCTCGGCGAGCAGCCGATCCTGGACAATATCCAGACCTGGCAATGCGGCAAGCCCGACGAATGCGCCTATGTGCTGGAAAATCTCCACGATCTGGTGGCGAAGGAAGTCCATGGATCGGGCGGCTATGGCATGCTGATCGGGCCGAAATCGACCAAGGACGAGATCGCCGCCTATGCCGACCGCATCCGGGCCAATCCCGGCGAATTCATCGCCCAGCCGACCTTGGACCTGTCGACCGTCCCCACGCTCGGCCCGGCGGCGGTGGTCGGGCGCCACGCGGATTTCCGTCCCTATTGCCTGGTGGGCAAGCAGATCAGGCTGGTGCCCGGCGGCCTCACCCGCGTGGCGCTGACCGAAGGATCGCTCGTCGTGAACTCCAGCCAGGGCGGCGGGGTGAAGGACACCTGGGTTTTGCAGGATTGATGATCGTGGACCTGTCCCTTTTCCTTATTCATCATCCCAGCGAAAACTGGGATTTCGTGAGGCTATGCCGTGCCTTCTCGCCTGAGATCTCAGCTTTTGCCGGGATGACGGAGGCCCGCCCATGCTGAGCCGCACCGCCGAAAATCTCTTCTGGATGGCGCGCTACATGGAGCGTGCCGAGGCCACGGCGCGCCTGCTGACCATGGGCCAGCGCATGGCGATCCTGCCCGGCGCGCATCATCGCGATGAATGGCGATCGGTGGTGCGGGCCACCGGCGCGCTCAACCATTTCCCCGAAGGCGCCCAGGTGACGGAGAGCGACGCCATCGCTTTCCTGATGCTCGACCTCGACAATCCCTCCTCCATCCGTTCCAGCCTGCTGAAGGCCCGCGCCAACGCCAAGTCGGCCCGCACCATGCTGACGCAGGACATGTGGGAGGCGCTGAACGAGGGTTGGCGCAAGCTCGACAGCTACGACGTGGCCGAAGCGCGGCAGCAGCTTCCCGCGCTGATCGACTGGGTGAAGACGCGGGTGATGACCTTCCGCGGCGCGGCTCATTCCGGCCAGCTCCGCAATGAGGGGCATGATTTCCTGCGCGCCGGATCGGCGCTGGAGCGGGCGCAGATGACGCTGCGCCTGTTGGACATCAAATATTATGTGCTGCTGCCGGAGACCGAGGTGGTGGGCGGCAATCGCGACCATTATCAATGGACGTCGGTGCTGTACGCTCTGTCGGGCGCGCGGGCGTTCCATCATGTCTATGGCGGCACCTACACGCCCTGGCAGATCACGGATTTCCTGATGCTGAACCGCCTGTTCCCGCGCAGCGTCGCCTATTGCTACGACCAGCTTGCCTATCGGTTGAACCGCCTGGCGGGGTGGCACGATGCGCGGGCCGCCTGCCACGATACCGTGCGCGAAATGGTGGCCGACCTGGAGAAGCTGGACAGCGGCGAAATCTTCCGCGCGGGGTTGCACGAAACGGTCCAGAACGGCCTGATGAGCACCAACCGGCTGGGCGTGGAGATCGCCCAGGCCTATCATTTCGGATGAGGGGGAGGGGACGCGGTGAAACTGCTCGTCCGTCACCAGACCATCTATCGTTATGAGGCCGCCGCCGGGCGGGTGGCGATGCGGCTGAAGCTGATGCCGGTCGACACGCCCAGCCAGAAGGTGCTGGACTGGCAGGTCAGCGTCAATGGCGAGCCGCTGGTCGGCTTCCGCCCCAACAGCTATGGCGAGATGGAGGCGATCTGGGTCCGGCACGACCGCACCGACAATGCCGTGATCGTCGCCGAAGGACTGGTCGAGACGCAGGAGAGCCATGGCGTGCTCGGCTGGCTGGGCTGCCCGGTGAACCCGCGCTATTTCCTGCGGGATACGCGGCTGACCCAGGCGTCGCCGGAAATCCGGGCGATGGCGTTGGCCCTTCCCGACGAAGACGGGCCGCTGGCCCGGCTGCACGCCCTGTCGACCGCCGTCAGCGATGCCGTGGCCTATCGCGCGGGCGTGACGAGCGCTGACACCACGGCGGCGGAGGCCTTCGCGCTGGGCGCCGGGGTCTGCCAGGACCATGCGCAGGTGTTCATCGCCGGGGCGCGGGCCATGGGCATTCCGGCGCGCTACGTGTCCGGCTATCTGCTGGCCGATGAGGGCGACGTGCTGCACGAAACCCATGGCTGGGCGGAGGCGTTGGTGCCCGAACTGGGATGGGTGGGTTTCGACCCCTCCAACCGCGTCTGCGTGACAGAGCGCTACCTGCGCCTCGCTTGCGGGCTGGACGCGGATGAGGCCGCGCCGATACGCGGTTCCGTGACCGTGGCGGGCGATATCTGGATTGACGCGGACGTCCGGATCGCGCAGGCGGAGGACGGGGTGGAGGAGCGGCAGCTCCAGCGGCAGCAGCAACAGGGCGCGCAGACCACCACGCAGGGTTGAACGACGATAGGAGCCCTTGGGGCCATGACTTATTGTGTGGCGGTGCGCGTGGACCAGGGGCTGGTCATGCTGTCCGACACCCGCACCAATGCGGGGATGGATAATATCGCCCGCTTCCGCAAGAGCTTCACCTACAGCGTGCCGGGCGAGCGGGCGATCACCATGATGTGCTCCGGCAATCTGTCGATCACCCAGGGGGTGAAGGCGATGCTGGGCCGGGCCATCAAGGATTCGGCGCTCGACCTGGATGTGGAGACGATCCTCAACTGTCCCACCATGCATCGCGTCGCGCAGATCGTGGGAGAGGCGATGTGCACCATGCAGGGCCGCTATCGCAGCACCATAGAAATGCAGGGGGCGGCGGCGGACGCCTCCATCCTGATCGCCGGCCAGCGCAGGGGTGGCAAGCCGCGCCTCTACCTCATCTATTCGGCCGGCAATTTCATCGAGGCGACGGAGGACACGCCCTTCTTCCAGATCGGCGAGCATAAATATGGCAAGCCTATCCTCGATCGCATCATCAAGCGCGAAACCAGCCTGGAGGATGCGACCAAGGCGGTGCTGGTGTCGATGGATTCGACGCTTCGCTCCAACCTGTCGGTGGGGATGCCGCTGGACCTGACGGTGATCGAGCGGGACGCCTTCGACTTCCGCGTGCGGACCCGGATCGAGGCGGATAATGAGGAGTTCCAGCTTCTCTCCCACAGTTGGTCGGCCGCGCTGCGCAAGGGTTTCGAGGATTTGCCCAACGTCCTCGATTAAATAGCCCCACCAGCCCCTTTCCGCCATCCCAGCGAAAGCTGGGATCTCAGGCCATAGGCCACAGCATAGCCGCACTAGATCCCAGCCTATGCTGGGATGACGACAGCGGGGGAGGGGAGACGAAGAGGCTCAGCTTCCAGCCCTTCAAGCAAATCCATCGCTTGCGCGCCAGCCTGCTTGGCCTATCTCATCCCGACAGACGAATCGCAGCCGGAAAGACCTACATGACCGCCACTCATTCGACCCGCATGCTGATCCTCGGTTCCGGCCCGGCGGGCCTGTCCGCCGCCATCTACGGCGCGCGCGCGGGTCTGGCGCCGATCGTGGTGCAGGGCATGCAGCCGGGCGGGCAGTTGACCATCACCACCGATGTCGAAAATTATCCCGGCTTCCGCGACGTCATCCAGGGCCCCTGGCTGATGGAGCAGATGCAGGCGCAGGCCGAACATGTCGGCGCGCAGATGATGTACGACCAGATCGTCGACGTGGACCTTAGCGAACGCCCCTTCCGCCTGAAGGGCGACAGCGGCACGCTCTACTACGCCGACAGCCTGGTGATCGCGACGGGCGCGCAGGCCAAATGGCTGGGCGCGGAGGGCGAGCAGTTGTTGCAGGGCAAGGGCGTTTCGGCCTGCGCGACCTGCGACGGCTTCTTCTATCGCGGCAAGAAGGTGGTCGTGATCGGCGGGGGCAATACCGCGGTCGAGGAAGCGCTCTACCTCACCAACCACAGCCATGACGTCACGCTGATCCACCGCCGCGATTCGCTGCGGGCGGAGAAGATCCTGCAACAGCGGCTGTTCGCGCATCCGAACATCAGGGTGCTGTGGAACCAGGCGGTGGAGCGCTTCGTCGGCGGCGGCAATCCGGAAGGGCTGGTGGGCGTCGATCTGGTCGACACGGTGACGGGCCACAAGTCGCATATCGCCACGGACGGCGCTTTCGTCGCCATCGGCCACCAGCCCGCGACGGAACTGTTCGTCGACAAGCTGCCGATGGACGAAGGCTATCTGCTGGTGGAAAAGGGCACGACGAAGACCGCCATTCCCGGCGTGTTCGCGGCAGGCGACGTCAGCGACAAGGTCTATCGCCAGGCCGTGACCGCCGCCGGCATGGGCTGCATGGCTGCGCTGGACGTGGAAAAGTTCCTGGCCGAAGCCGATTTTGAGGCTGTCGCGGCCGAATGACGGGGCTGGACGGGGGATGGCGGCCCATCCCCACGCGCCAAGAGCCTATTCCAGCACCGTGATCACGATCGCATAATCCCCTGTCTCCGGATCATGGTCCAACGGGGCGCGTAATTGGCGCGACAGGCCGGTCAGGACTCGCCCATAGCGTTCCTCCAGCCGCGCGGTCATGTCCGGCGATCCGCGCAGCGCCGGCGAAAGGATGTGGAGCACCGCCCGGTCGGTGCGTCCCGGTTCCAATTGCACGGATATGCGCATCGCCGTGCGGGGATTGGACAGCATGGCGAGTTCCACCAGCTCGGTCAGCAGGAAGGCGACCGGCACCGCGACATCCTGGCTGATGTGCAGGTTGTCGCTGTCGATCTGGATGCCGAAGCGTCGCGCTTCGGCCGGGGCGGTGCCACGCAGGCTGGCCGACAATTCGCTGATCAGCGACCGCACCCCGACGCCGCGATGCTCCTCCAGCTCGGCATAATGGTTGCGATGGACGACCGACAGCGCGTCGACCCGCCGCTGGATCGTCGCATAGGCCTCGACCGCTTCGGCGTCATGGGCGGATCGCGCATGCAGGTTGATCAGGCTGGCGATGATCTGGAGGTTGTTCTTGACCCGGTGATGCACCTCCCGCGTCAGCTTGCGCTGGGTTTCCAGGCTCTCCGCCATCTCCGCCTCATGGGTGGCGACATCCTCGCTGATTTCGCGGAAGGTGTTGCCCAGCGCCACGATCTCCTGCGCCGGTGTGCGGATGCGCCGCATCGGTTCCAGCACCTCGCCGGGCTGATAGGCCGCCACCGTGCGGCGCAGCAGCACCAGAGGCCGTATCAGCAGGCGGTTGACGACGAACCAGCCGATGGCCGCCGCAGCAAACCACATCACCAGCGGCAGGAACAGCGACAACATCCGCGCGATGGTGACCGGCGGATCGCGCACCGTCATGGTAAGGACGATGTCGGGCGGGTCTAGCCGCGCGGAAAGCGTCGTGCTGTGCCCGCCCGCAAAGCTGGC
This sequence comes from Sphingobium sp. TA15, assembly GCF_037101235.1. Taxonomy (NCBI): domain Bacteria; kingdom Pseudomonadati; phylum Pseudomonadota; class Alphaproteobacteria; order Sphingomonadales; family Sphingobiaceae; genus Sphingobium; species Sphingobium sp. TA15. Next base: position 1,639,317 of record NZ_AP025355.1, on the reverse strand, counting down.
CGGGCGGGTGATGAGCAGGCTGCGCCGCCCCTGGTGCAGGCTGATCTGCCGGTTCTGCGAGCTGCCCGCCGGGTTGGTCATCGCCTCCAGATAGCCGCGGGAATAATAAGCGATGGCGACCACCGCGCCATTGGCGCTCCTTGCCCGGCTGACGAGATAGGGCGAGTCCGGCAGCAGTTGCGCGGCGGCATCGTCGAAACGGTCCGACAGGGAAAGGCCCGCCGGCTCGGGCAGGGGCGATCCGCACAGCCGCCGGCCCGATCGGTCGTGGATATAATAACGGCCCCCGCCGCGATCATGAGAGGCCAGGAAGACCGAAAGGCGCGCGCACATTGCCGGATCGGCGCCCGACGTCGCGAAGGCATTGGCCGTCAGCATCAGCGCCGTTCGGTCGGACGCGAGATCGGCGGACAATTTCCGCGCGCTTTGCGTCACCGCGACGCGCAGCAGCGCTTCCTTTTCCAGATCGGTGGTGCGGATCGCCTGGAGCGAGGCGGCCAGGGCGATCAGGCCGAGCGGCAGCAGCGCCAGCGTCAGGATGAGGAACATCTTGACGCCGGTGGAATGCGAAACCGCGTTCAATTTCCGAAGCAGGGAAGCGGTCACCGAGGGAGGCATGTCCGCGGCGGGCGGCGGTGGAGAACTTCTGTCCATCTAGCTGACGCTGAACATCGAACGCCGATCTGTGGGGGAAGGCGTCGCTCGCCGGCCGGAATTTACCAGATGCGCCATGTCCCCTCCGCTTGTTTCCGGCTCCCCCCGGTCCGGCCGATCAGGGAGAGTCAGTCGAGCTTGCTGAGAAGGTCGAGCATTTCCGCGGGAATATCCTCATCGACCGCGCGCTGGTAGACGGATCGCAACGCATTGGCGACCTGCCCGTCATCTTTCGCGGCCGCCGCGCGTTTCTTGCGGGCGGCGCCGCCCTTCACGCCAGAATCCGGAGTGCTGGTGCCGACATCTTTCCTGTGCCCTCCCGTCACGTCCCGTTCCGTCGTTGAAGCAACCAAAACACGTCCCTCTGCAGCCATCAATGTCATGCCAGCCTGCTCTTTTGCGGCTTTCCCCTGGTGACGTCAATTCAGCGTCTGGGAAATCAAAACACAAAATTCCAAAGATTCTCGAAAAAACCGAACGGCAGTGAAACAAATCGTTGGGTTGTTGGTTCCCATGCCGAAGCATTTTTTGCCCGCCGCGCACGTTCGGTGGTTAGGATGGAGGCGATGCGGGCGCTGATGCCGAACGCATTTCCATTCCGACAGGGGGTTAAGGGGGCTTGCCACATCGGCATCGTCCATCCATCCTCCTGTCCGGCGAATGTTTCGAAATTTTGTTAAGGCGCCGCCTTAACTCAGGACAAGGCGCCCGATGGGCTGGGAGAAGTTTTACAGATGTCGCTTGGTCAGCAACTGCACCCCCACCTTCCTTTCTTGCGGCGTTATGCGCGCGCGTTGACGGGCAGCCAGGCGCATGGCGACGCTTATGTGCGCGCCACGCTGGAGGCGATCGTGGCGGCGCCCGACGAATTTCCCTCGGACGTCGATCCCCGCCTCGGCCTCTACAAGACTTTCCATGCCATCTGGTCCTCCTCCCACCTGGAGGACGTGCCGGTGCTGACCGGCGCCGACGGGCAGGAGGCGATCGCCCAAGCGCGCCTCGCCCGCCTGACGCCGCTGCCGCGCCAGGCGCTGCTGCTGACCGCGCTGGAGGGATTCACGGTCGACGATGTCGGTTACCTGATCGGCCTGGACAGCGACGATGTCGAGGCGCTGGTCAAGGAAGCGCTGACCGAGATCGAGGCGCAGACCCGCGCCAAGGTGCTGATCATAGAGGATGAGCCGATCATCGCGATGGACATAGAGACCATCGTCCGCGACCTGGGCCATGAAGTGACTGCCATCGCCGTCACGCGGGAGGATGCGGTGCGCGAAGCCATGGCGGAACGGCCCGGCCTGGTGCTGGCCGACATCCAGCTTGCCGACGATTCCAGCGGCATCGACGCGGTGAAGGACATACTTGCCGAATTCTCCGTGCCGGTGATCTTCATCACCGCCTTCCCCGAACGCCTGCTGACGGGCGAGCGGCCGGAGCCGACCTTCCTCATCACCAAGCCCTTCCAGCGTTCGACCGTCAAGGCCGCGATCTCGCAGGCGCTGTTCTTCGACGAAGCGACCGCCCCGGCCTGACCGCCGATCCCGGCGTTCGAAAATTAGGCTGGAGAGGGGGGAACCCCGGTCCGCGACTCGCGTTATTGATGCGTAACGATCGGGAGAGACCCCATGGTCGAACGGGAACGGCATATTGCGACGGAAGAAGCCCGGGCAGGCTCCACCCCGCATGTCGTGCGTTACGTGCTCGGCGTTTCACTGACGCTCGCGATCATCGTGATGATTGTGATATTATGGGGCTATTGAATGCTGCGGCAATTGGTCCTTGAGAAGAAAAAGATTGGGATGCGGACGCACATATGGCTTTGACGACTTCCGTTCATGCAGCGAGGGCGACAGCCGGAGAAGGGGTTGTTACCATGAGCGACGGCGTGGGCCAGGATGTTGAACGCGAAACGCTGTCCGACGCGGATTTCAAGCGGGAACTGGCTGCGGTCATTCCCCATCTCCGCGCTTTCGGCCGGTCCCTGTCGGGCAATCGCGACGTCGCGGACGACCTGGTGCAGGAAACGCTGCTGAAGGCCTGGGCGGCGCGCAGCCGTTTCCAGGCGGGCACCAACATGCGCGCCTGGACCTTCATCATCCTGCGCAATCATTATCTCTCGCAGATGCGCCGATCCCGCTTTCGCGGCGATTGGGACGATCTGGCGGCCGATCGCCTGCTCGCGGCGCCCGCCGGGCAGGACAAGCATGTCGAGCTGTCGGACATGCAACGCGCATTGCTGCAATTGCCCCAGCCCCAGCGGGAGGCCTTGATCCTGGTCGGCGCTGGCGGCTTCGCCTATGAGGAAGCGGCCGAAATCTGCGGCGTCGCCGTCGGCACCATCAAGAGCCGCGTCGCCAGGGGCCGCGCCGCGCTGGAGCAGATATTGGAAAATGGCGACCTGCCGTCCCGGCGCAGCCAGGAAAGCAGCGACGCGGCCGTGCTGGACGAGATCATGGACGATGTCGACCGGCTGAGCCGCGGCCGGGAGGCCAGGGAAGCAGGCGAAGATACCGACTCCGACCCGGACTGATCTGTGCTATGCTCTCCGCCTCGGGATACGAGGATCGGGAGAAGGAGAATGGACGAAGGTCGTAAGGACGAACCCTTCGAGCCGGCTCCCCTGCCGGGTCGGTCGCGGGGCAGCCTGATCATATTCCTGCTGGTGGCCATGGCGCTGCTGCTGGCGATCGGCTTTTTCTACATGACCAAGGATCGCGACGATCGCCGCGCCGACGCCTTGACGGAGGCGGCCGGTTCCCTCGACAGCGCCGCCCATATAGTGGGCAACGCCGCCAGGAGCGCGGCGGACACGCTTCGCAACCATGATTGACCGCCTTTGCCGGTCCGCTCCGCCCGCATGCCGACGGAGCGCGGCGGGCCCGCGATCCTGTTCAGAAAATCTTTGCGATTGTCGTGCAATCTGCCGCCAGTGTCGGATTTCCTTACAGCGCCTGTAAGCTGATCCGGCCATAACCTGCCCGCCGGGCGCAGCGGGAACGCGCGACAAATGATAAGATTGTTCAAACATTATGTGCCCTATGCGGTCCTGCTGCTCGGCCTGCTGGACTTCATGCTGCTGCTGGCGGCGGCCGAGGGCGGGTGGCTCCTGCGCGCCCGACAGATCGGCATGGAGGTCGACCATATCGCGACCCGCATCGCGCCGCTGCTCAGTTTCGGCATCGCGATCCAGACGGCCATGATCGCGGTCGGCGTCTACGGCCCGGAATCGCTGCAATCCATCCGCCATGCGCTGGCGCGGCTGCTGGTCGCCATCTCGCTGGGCGTGCTGTTCCTGTCGGTCATGCATTTCCTGCTGCCCGACATCACGCTCTGGCGTTCCAATTCGCTCTACGCCATGGGGCTGGCCATCGCCCTGCTGCTGGCGATCCGCCTCCTCCTGGGGTCGATGCTGGGCGGCGAGGCGTTCAAGCGGCGGCTGGTCGTGCTGGGCGCGGGCAATCGCGCCGACCGCATTCGGGAGATCGAGCAGCGCAAGGGCTCCGGCTTCCTCGTCGTCGGCTATATCGCGATGAACGACGGCGCGCAGGTGATCCCGGAAGCGATCAACCGCAACGCCATCTACAACCTCGCCGATTTCGTGGTCCGCCTGGCCGCCAGCGAGGTGGTGCTGGCGCTGGAGGAGCGGCGGAACGCCCTGCCGTTGGGCGACCTGCTGCGCATCAAGACCACCGGCGTCCATGTGAACGAAATCTCCACCTTCCTGGAGCGCGAGACCGGCCGCGTCGACCTGGACAGCGTGAATCCGAGCTGGCTGATCTTCTCCGACGGCTTTTCGGCGGGCCGCCGCCTGTCCAGCATCGCCAAGCGGCTGTTCGACATCGTCGCCAGTTCGATCCTGCTGCTGCTGACCGGCCCCGTCATCCTGCTGGCGGCAATACTGGTGAAGCTCGACAGCAAGGGCCCCGCCTTCTACCGCCAGCAGCGCGTTGGCCTTTACGGCGAGGAATTCTGGATCGTGAAGCTGCGCACCATGCGGCAGGACGCGGAACTGACCGGCCAGGCCGTCTGGGCGGAAAAGGACGATCCGCGCATCACCCGCCTGGGCTATTGGCTGCGCAAGCTGCGCATCGACGAACTGCCGCAGACCTGGACGGTGCTGAAGGGGGAGATGAGCTTCGTCGGCCCGCGCCCCGAACGCCGCCAGTTCGTCGAGGATCTGGAACAGCATCTGCGCTATTATGCGGAGCGCCACATGGTGAAGCCCGGCATCACCGGCTGGGCGCAGATCAACTATCCCTATGGCGCGTCGATAGAGGATGCCCGCAACAAGCTGGAATATGACCTTTATTACGCCAAGAACTACACGCCCTTCCTGGACCTGCTGATCCTGATCCAGACGCTGCGCGTCATCCTCTGGCCGGAGGGGGCGCGGTGAGCGGCCTGCTGCAATTCGTCGGCGACTGGGGCCATGCGCTGGCCGCCGTGCTGTTCGCGGCGCTCGGCATCTTCGCCCTGCGCCGCCGGGAGGAAGGCGCCGAACAGCGCCCGCTGGCCGTCGCGCTGCTGCTCACCTCCTGCTGGTCGCTCTACGTCTCCTTCGGCGGGGTCGACAAGCCGCTGACCGGCATCGGGGAGAATATCCGCAATGCCGCCTGGCTGCTGCTGCTGTTCGCGCTGCTGCGGCGGAACGGCGCCGCGCGAGGAGAATCGCTGCTGGCGATCGGATCTGTCTACGCCGCCGTGGCGGGGATCATCCTGCTCCAGACCTTCACGGACCTCATCTGGCGGCAATTGCCGACATCGAGCGACCTGCATCGCGCGCTTCTTCATGCCTCGCTGGTGCTGCACCTGATGACCGCCATCGGCAGCCTGATGCTGGTCCATCACCTCTACGTCAGTTGGCCGGTGCGCGAACGGCAGCGGGTGGCGCTGCTGCTGGGCGCGCTGGCGGCGATGTGGACATATGACCTCAATCTTTACGCCATCGCCGCCTTCGCCGTCGACCGGGCGAGCGACCTCTACGCGCTGAGGGGGCCGATGATGGCGCTGCTGGCGCCGGTGATCGGGGCGGGCATGCGCGCCGACATGGCGGGACGGCTGCAATTGTCGCGCGCCCTGACCTTCCAGTCGCTTTCCCTTGCCGCCATCGCGCTCTACGTCGCGGTGCTGGCGGCGACGGCGGTGCTGGTGGAACTAGTCGCCGGTCCCTATGCCCGGCTGGTCGAGATCGGCTGCGTCTTCTTCCTGGCGGTGAGCGCGCTGGTTCTGCTGCCCTCCCGCCGGCTGCGCGCCCTCTGGAAGGTGCAGGTGGCCAAGCATTTCTTCCAGCACCGCTATGATTACCGCACCGAATGGATGCGATTCGGCGATACGATAGGCCGCCCCGGCGACAACGCCCTGCCGCTGGGAGAGCGCGTGGCGAAGGCGGTGGCCGACATAACCGATTCCCCCGCCGCCCTCCTGATGCTGCGGGCGGAGGATGGCGCTCTGGCGTTCGAGACGCATTGGAACTGGCAGGGCGACAGGCCCGACGGGGCGGTCGTCCCCGCGCCGCTCGCCGCGCTCATCGAACAGAGCGGCTGGATCATCGACATCGACCGGCCGCCCAACGGCGCGGGGGAAATCAGCGCCCCCGGCTGGATGAGCCTCGATCGCCGCGCCTGGGCGCTGGTGCCGCTGATCCATTTCGGCCGGCTGATCGGCGCGATCCTGCTGGCTCGCCCGCCCATCGACCGGCGGCTGGACTGGGAGGATTTCGACATGCTGCGCGCCGCCGGACGGCAGGCGGCCAGCTATTTGAGCGAGGCGCAAGGGCAGCAGGCGCTGGACGACGCCCAGCGTTTCGAGGAATTCAACCGCCGCTTCGCCTTCATCATCCATGACGTCAAGAATCTGGTGAGCCAGCTTTCGTTGCTGGCCCGCAATGCGGAGCGGCATGCCGACAATCCGGACTTTCGCGCCGACATGATGCTGACGCTGAAAGAGTCGGTGGGCAAGATGAACGACATGCTCGCCCGCCTGTCGCAGCATAACAAGGGCCGGGCGGAGGAACCCCGCCCGATGGCGCTGCGCGATGTAGCGGAGCAGGTGACGCGAACCCGCTCGCGCCAGCACGCAATAGCCGTCACGGGCCACGCGCCGCCGGTGCTGGCCGATCCGGCGCGGGTGGAGCAGATCGTCACCCATCTGCTCCAGAACGCCATCGACGCCAGCAATCCGGACAGCCCGGTGGAATTGCGCCTGTCCGCCGACGGGACCGACGCTCTGCTGGAGGTGATCGACCGGGGCCGGGGCATGACCGCCGAATTCATCCGCCGCGAATTGTTCAAGCCCTTTTCGTCCAGCAAGGCGGGGGGCTTCGGCATCGGCGCCTATGAGGCGCGGGCGCTGGCCCAGGCGATGGGCGGGCGGATCGATGTGGAAAGCAAGCCCGGCGCGGGGAGCCGGTTCACATTGCGCCTGCCTTTGGCGCTAGGGGATTTTAGGGGGAAGGCCGCCTGATGAGCGACATGCGACCGAAATTGCTGATCGTGGAGGACGATCCGGGCCTGCAACGGCAGTTGCGCTGGGCCTATGAGGAATATCAGCTTTTCATCGCGGGCGACCGCGAGGAGGCGGTAGAGATGCTGCGCGAGCACGCGCCCGACGTGGTGACGCTGGACCTGGGCCTGCCGCCCGATCCCGACGGCACCAGCGAGGGTTTCGCCACGCTGGAGGAAATCCTGCGCATCAAGCCGGATACCAAGGTTATCGTCGCATCCGGCCATGGGGCCCGGGAAAGCGCGCTCCACGCCATTTCCGGCGGCGCCTATGATTTCTACCAGAAGCCGGTCGACATCGACGAACTGGGGCTGATCGTTCGCCGCGCCTTCCATGTCCATGCGCTGGAGCGGGAAAATGCCCGCCTCGCCGAAACCGCGCCGGAAGGGGGGCGAGTGCTGGGCCGGCTGATCACCGCCGCGCCTGAGATGATGAAGGTCGCCCGCACCATAGAGCGGGTGGCGGCGGCGGACGTATCCGTCCTGCTGCTGGGGGCGAGCGGCACCGGCAAGGAATTGCTCGCGCAGGGCCTGCACGACGCCAGCCCAAGGCGGCAAGGGGCCTTCGTCGCGATCAACTGCGCGGCGATCCCGGAAACGCTGCTGGAGGCGGAACTGTTCGGGCATGAGAAAGGCGCGTTCACCGGCGCAGTCAAGACCACGCCCGGCAAGATCGAACTGGCGCAGGGCGGCACATTGTTCCTCGACGAAGTGGGCGACATCCCGTTGGCCCTGCAGGTGAAGCTGTTGCGTTTCCTGCAGGATCGGGTGATCGAACGGATCGGCGGGCGCCAGCCCATAGCGGTCGACACGCGGATAGTCTGCGCCACCCACCAGAATCTGGAGGAGATGATCGTGGCGGGCACGTTCCGGGAGGATCTCTATTATCGCCTGGCGGAGATCGTGGTGCGCATTCCCGCGCTCCGGGAACGGCCCGGCGATCCGGCGCTGCTGGCGCGGCATTTCCTCAACCGCTTCGCTAAGGACATGAATCCGCAGGTGAAGGGCCTCGCGCCGGACGCGCTGGCGGCGCTCGACGCCTGGGGCTGGCCGGGCAATGTGCGCGAGTTGGAAAACCGCATGAAGCGCGCCGTCATCATGGCCGACGGCAAGCATGTGACCGCCGCCGACCTCGACCTGGACGGGGACCGCGCCGAGGGGGGCGATGTCGTGAACCTGAAGGCGGCGCGGGAAATGGCCGACCGCCGCGCCATCCGCCGGGCGATAGCGCGGACGGACGGCAATATCTCAGGCGCGGCGAAGATGTTGGGGATCAGCCGTCCGACGCTCTACGACCTGCTGAAGCAATATCGGATGCAGAATTAGCCGCCGCTAAATCCTCCCTGCGCGAAGCGTGGGGAGGGTCGAAGAGAGGCACGTGACTCTCCTCGACGCCGCCGAAGGCGGTGGTGGAGGGGAAATGGCATGACCTGCGCATTTTTCCCTCCGTCAGCGCTTCGCGCTGCCACCTCCCCATCTAGCGATGGGGAGGAATAGGTAACCCGACCAAATCGGCCTGCCTTTAAACCCTCTCGACTCCCAGATCCGCCGCGCTGATCCCCAGCCGCCTGATCTGCTCCGCCACCGGCGGCCAGACCGTATCCATGAACCGCGCCCGCTCCATGTCCCGCAACCGGCGCGTCGCGCCGTCAGCGACGAACATGCCGACGCCGCGCCTGACGACGATCAGCCCGTCGTCCTGAAAGCATTGATAGGCCTTTGCCACCGTCAGCGGATTGGCGCCCTGCTGCGCGGCCAGGGCGCGCACAGAGGGCAACATGTCCCCGTCGCGAAATTCCCCGTCCAGTATCGAAGCGGCAATGATCTCCCGAAGGCGGAGATAGACGGGTTTCGAATCGTCGGCCATGGTGCATCAGTGCCATAATACAGCGTGTCAGGTCAAGCGACGCCCTTGCGCAATATCGTGTCAACCATGCAACTATCTGTCCCAGATGGAAACTATATTGTCATATTCTGGCCGAGGACGCTCCTCCTGCTCCCGTCCCGGCGTGCCGATGAAGACGAAGCCGGCGATCCGTTCCCCGGCTTTGGCGAAGGCGGCGCGTACATCCTCGTTATAGCTGGGCCAGCCCGTCAGCCATCCGCCCGCAAAGCCCAGCGCATGAGCCGCATGGAGCAGGTTCATGATCGCCGCGCCCGCCGACAGTTCCTGTTCCCAAAGCGGGATCTTGCTGCCCTCGACCGGCGCGGAAAGCGCGACGACCAGTGTCGGCGCCTGATGCGCGAACTGGTGCATCGCCTCTATCTCCAGCCGTCCGGCATCGGGCTTTTCGGCGCGATAGGCATTTTCCAGCAATGCGGCGAGAGCGTCCCGCTTTTCCAACGGCACGATCACGAAGCGCCAGGGCGCCAGCTTGCCATGATCGGGCGTGCGCTGCGCCACTTCCAGGATCGTGCGAAGCTGGCCTTCGTCCGGTCCCGGCGCGATCAGGTCGCGGGGCTTGCCGGATCGGCGGGTCTGGAGGAGCGAGAGGGGCGAAGTGCGATCGTTGAACATGGCCGCCCAGATGGCCCGGCAACGCGCATGGCGCAAGGGGCGTGGCCGCTCTTTGACAGATGAATAGTTTGGGCTCTAGGCTGGCCTGGACAAGGGATGCGTTCCGCAGGCCCCGCAACAAGATAGGATCGGGAGCCGGATGGCGACCTCAGTTTCAACCGCGGCCGGCGCGGGGATGGGCAAGACCTGGCTTGGCCATCCGCGCGGGCTGTTCCTGCTGTTCTTCGTGGAGATGTGGGAACGCTTCTCCTTCTACGGCATGCGCGCGCTGCTGATCTTCTACCTGACGCAGCATTTCCTCTTTTCCGACCGCGACGCCAGCTACGCCTATGGCGCCTATATGTCGCTGATCTACATCTCGCCGCTGATGGGCGGCTATCTGGCGGACCGCTATCTGGGCCAGCGCAAGGCGGTGCTGTTCGGCGGCGTCGTGATCGCCATCGGCCATATCGTCCTGGGCATGGAAAGCGACGATGCGGGCGCGATGGGCCTTGGCCTCTTCTGGCTCGGCCTGGCGACCGTGATCACGGGCACGGGCTTCCTCAAATCCAGCGTTTCGGCGCTGGTGGGCCAGCTTTATCCGCGGGACGACATGCGGCGCGACCCGGCCTATACGATCTTCTACATGGGCATCAATGTGGGCGCGACCATGGGCCCCATCATCTGCGGCTATCTGGGCCAGACATGGGGCTGGCACTGGGGCTTCGGCGCGGCGTCGGTGGGCATGATCGCGGGGGTGATCGGCTTCATGCTGTGCAAGCCGCTGTTGCAGGGTCGGGGCGAACCCCGCGATCCCGAACGGCTGAAGGAACGGGTCGGCGGCGTCGTCAGCCGCGAATGGCTGGTCTATCTCTCCAGCCTGGCGTCGATCGGGCTGTGCTGGTTCCTGATCCAGAACCATGTGATCGTCGGCTGGATGCTGGCGGCGGCGAGCGCGGCCGTCGTGCTGTACATCCTCTGGGAAGCCTTTGGCCGGATGGAGCGGATCGGGCGGGACAGGATGCTGGCGGCGCTGTTCCTGCTTGTCGTCAACCCGATCTTCTGGGGCCTCTACGAACAGACCGGATCGTCGCTCAGCCTGTTCACGGATCGCTATACGGACCGCACCATATGGGGCTTCAACGTCCCCGCCTCGATGTTCCAGTCGGTCAACGCCGCCTATATATTGATGTTCGGCCCGGTCCTGGCGGGCCTGTGGATCTGGCTGGCGAAGCGGGGATGGGAACCTTCCACCCCGGCCAAGTTCGGCATCGCGCTGGCGCTGGTGGGCGCGGGATTCCTGATCCTGGTGGCGGGAACCGGAGCGCCCGGCACGCTGACGCCGGTGCTGTTCATCTTCCTGCTCTACCTCTGCCACACGCTGGGCGAACTCTGCCTGTCGCCGGTCGGCCTGTCCGCCATGTCGAAACTGGCGCCGTCGCGGATGATCGGCCTGATGATGGGCATCTGGTTCCTGGCGATGGCGCTGGGCGAATATGCCGCCGGTCTGATCGCCGCGGCCACGGGCGGGGAGGGCGGAGCCGCCTCCCGCGGCGACGTGCTGGCGGTTTACGGCACGATCGGCTGGTGGTCCGTCGGCGCGGGACTGGCCGTCATGGCGCTGGCGCCGCTGGTGAAGCGGCTGATGCACGCCGACCGCTTCGCGGAGGAGGGCGAGTAGGGCGGCGCTACCGCGTCGCGCCCCAAATGTCGCTGGCGCGGACAAAGCCCTTCTGCCCGCCGACGTCGAAGGCGCACCAGCCCTTGCCGCAGGAGGAAAGCCGTCCCACCACGCCCTTCTGAGCGCGGAACAGGGCGCGGCCGTCTTCACTGGGGGAATCGCGCATCGGCGCGATGTCGGCGGTGACGATGGCGGTCGGCGTGTCGCTCAGCAGGCGCACATGCATCCAGCCCTGCGTGCCGCTCGGATCCTCCACCTTGCGCCACAGGCCCAGCACCTGCACCACCTTCACCGGCAGGTCGCGGCGGCGATAGACCCAGTTGGACGGGTAATCCAGGCTGGGGCCGACGCGCATGCGCGCCTCCTCCTGCGTCAGCGAAGCCCAATAGGGCACCGGCTTCGCAGGCGCGGCCCATGCCCCGCCCGTCCAGCACAGCGCCGCCACCATGCCCGCGCCCAGATAGCCCTTCATGCTCATATCGTCCCCATCGTCTGACCCTCCGACCATAGCCGTTCGCGGCCGTCAGCGACAACCGCTCTCTTGCGGATATGGATAAGCGCTTGACCATCGTGCTCCCGGGGAATAGCGGCCGGATATGGCCAAGAAACCGCGCCCCGCCACGCCGCGCGTCATCGTCACGCGCCGCCTGCCTCCCAATGTCGAGGCGCGCATGGCCGAACTGTTCGACACCGTCTTCAACATCGGCGACGTGCCGATGGACCGGGCCGCGCTGACCCGCGCCATGGCGCAGTGCGACGTGCTGGTGCCCTCCGTCACCGACCATCTCGACGCCGCGCTGATCGAGGCCGCGCCGGAGAGGTTGCAACTCATCGCCAGCTTCGGCAGCGGCGTCGACCATATCGACCTCCATGCCACGCGGCAGAAGGGGATCATCGTCACCAACACGCCCGGCGTGCTGACGGAGGATACCGCCGACATGACCATGGCGCTGATCCTGTCGGTGCCGCGCCGCCTGGCGGAGGGGGAGAAGCTGGTGCGGTCCGGCGCGTGGACGGGCTGGAGCCCGTCGGGCATGCTGGGCCACCGCATCGGCGGGAAGAGGCTGGGCATCATCGGCATGGGCCGCATCGGTCGCGCCGTGGCCCGCCGCGCCGCCGCCTTCGGCCTGTCCATCGCCTATCACAACCGCCACCGCCTGCCCTTCGAGGTGGAGCAGGAATTGCAGGCGCATTGGCATGGCGACCTCGATTCCCTGCTGGCGGGAAGCGATATCGTGTCGATCCACTGTCCGCTCAACGCCGACAGCCGCGGGATGATCGACGTCCGGCGGATAGCGCTGATGCGGTCCGACGCCTATCTTATCAACACCTCGCGGGCAGAGATCACGGACGAACCGGCGCTGATCGCGGCGCTGGCCGAAGGGCGGATCGCCGGGGCGGGGCTGGACGTCTATACCCATGAACCGGCGGTCGATCCCCGGCTGCTGGACCTTTCCAACGTCGTGCTGCTGCCGCATATGGGGTCCGCGACGATCGAGGGGCGCGACGCGACCGGGGCGCGGGTGATCGCCAATATCAGAAGCTGGGTGGACGGACACCGGCCGCCCAACCAGGTGCTGGAAGGCTGGGTCTGAGCAGGCCGGCCATAGCGGAACAACCTAGATTTCAGAGTCCTGCATGACCCTTTCCGATGTCGATCGCCGCAGCCTTTTCCGCAGCCTTTGCGGGTGGGGCGGCGCGCTGGCCCTCAGCCGGATTTTTCCCGCCTGGGCGCAGAGCGGAACGGCGGGCCTGTCCCTGGCTCCCGGAGCGCTGAGCGGCGAGACCATCGCGCTGACCGTGGCGGAGGGGCATTTTTCGACCGGCGGGCGTTCGGGCCACGCGGTGATGATCAACGGCACGCTGCCTGCGCCGCTCATCCGCTTGAGGGAAGGGCAGAATGTCCGGCTGTCCGTCACCAATCGCCTGCGGGAGGACACGTCGATCCACTGGCACGGCCTGATCGTGCCGTTCCAGATGGACGGGGTGCCGGGGATCAGCTTTCCCGGCATCCGCCCGGGCGAGACCTTCACCTATGAATTTCCGGTCCGCCAGTCGGGCACCTACTGGTATCACAGCCATTCTGGAATGCAGGAGGCGATGGGCCATTATGGACCGATCGTGATCGACCCCGCCGGGCCGGACCCCGTGCAGGCGGAGCGCGAGCATGTCGTCATTCTGTCGGACTGGAGTCCGGTTCACCCGCATGTCCTGCTGCGGCGGCTGAAGCAGATGGGCGGCTATTTCAACATGCAGAAGCAGACCTTGTCGGGCCTGCTTGCGGGCAAGGACCAGAACGCGAAGGAGCGCCTTCAATGGGGCGCCATGCGCATGGACCCGACCGACATATCCGACGTCACCGGCTCGACCTACAGCTTCCTGGCGAACGGCCATGGCACGGCGGAGAACTGGACAGGACTCTTCACGCCTGGCGAGCGGGTGCGGCTGCGCATCGTCAATGCGGCCGCCATGACCAATTTCAACCTGCGCCTGCCGGGACTGCCGATGACGGTGGTGCAGTGCGACGGCCAGCATGTCCAGCCGGTGGAGACCGACGAGATCCAGATCGGCATCGCGGAGACCTATGATGTGGTGGTGCGGCCCACCGAAGCGAAGCCCTATGCCCTGATCGCGGAGGCGATAGACCGCTCCGGACTGGTGCGGGCGACCCTGGCGCCCCGGATCGGCATGGCGGCGGACGTGCCCGCGCTGCGCGAAAGGCCGCTGCTGGGCATGAAGGACATGGGCATGGACATGTCCGGCATGGGGGATATGCCCGGACATTCCATGAAGATGCGCGACCCGTCCGTCGCGCCGCAGGTGAAGATGGGACCGGGCGTCGCCACCCTCTCCCCCATGCCGGTGGACCGGACCGCCGACCGGCCCACGGGGCTGGAGAGCGTCGAGCATCGGGTGCTGACCTATGCCGACCTGAAATCGCTTGAGCCGAACAGCGACAGGCGCGCGCCGACCCGCACGCTGGACATCCACCTGACCGCGAACATGGAGCGCTACATGTGGTCCTTCGACGGGGTGAAGCTGTCCGACGGGGCCGAACCCATCGCCTTCCGCCATATGGAGCGGGTGCGGGTGAACCTGATCAACGACACGATGATGCCGCACCCGATCCATCTGCACGGCCATTTCTTCGAGCTTGTGACCGGCGCCGGCGACCATAATCCGCTCAAGCATACGGTGAACGTGCTGCCCGGAGGGAAAGTGAGCTTCGACCTTACGGCAGACGCGCTGGGCGATTGGGCCTTTCACTGCCATATGCTGATGCACATGCATGCAGGGATGATGCGCGTCGTGACCGTTCGGCATGCGGCGGACGCGGCATGAAGGCGCTGGCGTTTGCAGCGCTGCTGTCGCTCGTTACCGCAGCCTTTCCGGCCGGAGCGCAGGAACATGCCGGTCATGGCCAGACAGATCACGGCCAGACGGATCACGGCCAGATGGATCATGGCCAGATGGATCATGGCCGGATGAACCATGACGGCATGGATCGGCCGCAGGACCATGGCGACCATCAGCCCGCTGCCGGAAACCCCCATGCCGGCCACGGCCTGCCCGCGCCCGATGCGGGCGTGCCGGCAGGCGTCGCGCCTCCCGCGCCGACCGATCATGCCGCCGAAGCCTTTTACGACCCCGCGGAAATGGCGCGCGCCCGCGCCGCCATGCTCAGGGAAAGCGGCGGCATGACCTTCTCCCGCCTCATGCTCGACCGGCTGGAATATCGCATGGGCAGGGGCGCCGACGCCTATCATTGGGAAGGGGAAGGCTGGGTCGGCGGCGACCTCAACCGCTTCGCCTTCAAGACGGAGGGGGAGGGCGATTTCGGCGGCCCGCTGGAAAGGGCGGAAGTGCAGGCGCTTTACAGCCGGGCGATCGATCCCTGGTTCAACCTGGAGGCCGGCGTCCGCCACGACATTCGCCCCGGCCCGCAACGGACCTATGCGGTGGTGGGCATCGACGGCCTTGCCCCCTATTGGTTCGAGGTCGGCGCGCAGGCCTTTCTCTCCGACAAGGGCGACGCGCATTTGCGGCTGGAGGGCAGCTATGACCAGCGCATCACCCAGCGCCTGATCCTGCAACCGGCGGCGGAAATCGACATCGCGGCGCAGGACGTGCCGGAACTCGGCATCGGTTCGGGCCTGTCGGACGTCGAACTGGGATTGCGGCTGCGCTATGAATTCGCGCGGGAGTTCGCGCCCTATGTCGGCGTGAATTGGGAGAGAAAACTGGGCGAAACCGCCCGCTTCGCCCGCGCCCAAGGGGCGCGGGCGTCCGCGACCAGCCTGGTGATGGGCGTGCGCTTCTGGTTCTGACCTCTCGACCGGGCACAGGAACCGCCGGTCCCCCCATCCGTTGGGAAATGCAGGTCTTTCAACGGAAGGAGTGTCGCATGATCCGTCTGGCCATCATTTCGCTCGTGATCGCCGCCGTGCTGGCCATATTGGGCTTCGGCGGCGCGGCGGGCACCTTCGTGGGCATCGCGAAGTTCCTGTTCGTGCTGGCGATCGCATTGTTCGTCATCTTCCTCGTGCTTGGCCTGATGGCTGGCAAGGGGATCAAGAACGCGATAGATCGCTGACTCATGATGATCGGTGCTGGAGTGGATGAGACCGGGCGGCTGGTCCGCGACCAGGCGGGCTTCCTGCTCCAGCGCGATCTGGGCGGCAGTTTCCGCCTGGTGCTGCTGCGCGTGCCCGTCGACCATGTGGAAAAGCGGGTGCGGGTGCAGGGCTATTATGCCGGGGACGGCATAGTGGAGGTGGAGGGAGTGGCCGCGGCCTGACGGCGCGCGGCCTTCCCGATCAGGGATAGGTCGATTCGCGGGGATCGCCCGACGCCATGACGTCATGCGTGCTGACGAAGCGCGCGCAGGCGCCCACGCCCCGATTATTCTCCAGCGGCAGGGCCGTTTCGCAATAGGCGCATTCCGCCATCAGCCGCCCGACCATCCACTGGCTGCGGCCGCAACTGGGGCAGTGATTGGCTTCCCCCGGATGATAATGGATGATGTAACCCCTTAAGGCCGGGTCGAAAGACCTGCCGGTCGCGAGCGAATCTGGGCGCATCGTCTCTTCCTCCTCAGACATATATCTCGGCATCGACGCAAAATTCGGAAATTTCCCCCCGAGCTTCACATCAGCATGGATGCAACGACGAACGTCAGAGCGAGCGACCCTTATCATCTCTGCAAAGCGCGCTCCTTGCACCAGAACGCGGCTGCAACCCAATGTATCCCGCCCCGGACGATGCCGTCTACAAGAAAGATTCGCGGGAACCGCGCCATTTCGCGGCTTCGCATTTGACTTGAGGCGCGCAGGCGCTATGGCGGCGCGCATCGGGACATATCCGCTTCGGCCGTGAGTTGGGGCGCATCCCGCCACCTTGCCGTCCGGTCTTTTCTCGCCGTCCGGCGAGCCCCTGGTGGAATAGCGTCATCCTGCCTGCTCCTGGCCGGGCATCTGCGAGGAGACGCACGACTCATGACCGCCATCGGACAGGACACACTCGGCACGCGCGACCTTTTGAAGGTCGGCGGCAAGGACATCGCCTATTATTCGTTGAAGAAGGCCGCCGCCAAGCTGGGCGACGTTTCGCGGCTTCCCTTCTCGATGAAGGTGCTGCTGGAAAACCTGCTCCGCTTCGAGGATGGCGTCACCGTGACCACCGACGACATCCAGGCGATCGTCGACTGGCAGAATGACAAGGGCAAAGCGGAACGCGAGATCCAGTATCGCCCCGCCCGCGTGCTGCTGCAGGACTTCACCGGCGTTCCCTGCGTGGTCGACCTCGCCGCCATGCGCGACGCGATGAATGCGCTGGGCGCCGACGCCAGCAAGATCAACCCGCAGGTTCCTGTCCATCTGGTCATCGACCACTCGGTCATGGTCGACGAATTCGGCACGCCCAAGGCGTTCGAACAGAATGTGGAAATCGAGTATCAGCGCAATATGGAGCGCTACGACTTCCTGAAATGGGGTTCGAAGTCGCTCAACAACTTCTATGCCGTCCCCCCGGGCACCGGCATCTGCCATCAGGTCAATCTGGAAAATATCGCGCAGGGCGTCTGGTCGAGCGAAGGTCCGGACGGCGTCACCGTCGCCTATCCCGACACCTGCGTCGGCACCGACAGCCACACCACCATGATCAACGGCCTGGGCGTGCTGGGCTGGGGCGTGGGCGGCATCGAGGCTGAGGCCGCGATGCTGGGCCAGCCGGTCTCCATGCTCATCCCCGAAGTCGTCGGCTTCCGCTTCACCGGCGAACTCAAGGAAGGCGTCACCGCCACCGACCTCGTCCTCACCTGCACCCAGATGCTGCGCGCCCGCGGCGTGGTTGGCCGCTTCGTCGAATATTTCGGCCCCGGCCTCGCCACCCTGTCGCTGGCCGACCGCGCGACGCTGGCCAACATGGCGCCGGAATATGGCGCGACCTGCGGCTTCTTCGGCATCGACGACAAGACGCTGGACTATATGCGCCTGACCGGCCGCACCGAGGAGAATATCGCGCTGGTCGAAGCCTATGCGAAGGAGCAGGGCTTCTGGATCGATCCGTCGGTCGAGCCGATCTTCACCGACACGCTGGAACTGGACCTTTCCACCGTCGTCCCCAGCCTTGCTGGCCCGAAGCGCCCGCAGGACCGCGTTTCGCTGCCCGAAGTGGACGACGTGTTCAACGCCGACATGGCGAATGTCTACAAGAAGGCGCAGCAGCGCGTTCCGGTCGAGGGCAAGGATTTCGACATCGGTGACGGCGACGTCACCATCGCCGCGATCACGAGCTGCACCAACACGTCGAACCCCGGCGTGCTGGTCGCCGCCGGCCTCGTCGCCAAGAAGGCGAACGAACTGGGCCTGAAGCCCAAGCCCTGGGTCAAGACCTCGCTGGCGCCGGGTTCGCAGGTCGTCACCGACTATCTGGAAAGGGCCGGCCTCCAGTCGCATCTCGACGCCGTGGGCTTCAACCTGGTCGGCTATGGCTGCACCACCTGCATCGGCAATAGCGGCCCGCTGGCCGAGCCGATCAGCAAGGCGATCAACGAAAACGGTCTGGTCGCCGCCGCCGTCATCTCCGGCAACCGCAACTTCGAAGGCCGCGTGTCGCCCGACGTGCGCGCCAACTTCCTGGCCAGCCCGCCGCTGGTCGTCGCCTATGCGCTGAAGGGCACGGTGGTCGAAGACTTCATCACCACGCCGATCGGCACCGGCAAGGACGGTCAGCAGGTGTTCCTGAAGGACATCTGGCCCAGCAACGACGAGGTTGCATCGACCATGGCGGGCTGCATGGACCGCCAGATGTTCCAGGCGCGCTACGCCAACGTCTACAAGGGTGACGCCCACTGGCAGGCGATCGACGTCACGGGTTCGGACACCTACAGCTGGCGCGCCGGTTCCACCTATGTCGCCAACCCGCCCTATTTCGAGGGGCTGACCATGACCCCGAAGCCGGTCACCGACATCGTCGAGGCCAAGCCGCTGGCGATCTTCGGCGACTCGATCACCACCGACCATATTTCCCCGGCCGGTTCGATCAAGGCGACCAGCCCTGCCGGCAAGTGGTTGCAGGAGCGCCAGGTGGCGCAGGCCGACTTCAACAGCTACGGCGCGCGCCGCGGCCATCACGAAGTCATGATGCGCGGCACCTTCGCCAATATCCGCATCAAGAACCTGATGCTGGACGGCGTCGAGGGCGGCATGACCCGCTATGAAGGCGAAGTCATGCCGATCTACGACGCGGCGATGAAGCACAAGGCGGACGGCACTCCGCTGGTCGTCATCGGCGGCAAGGAATATGGCACCGGATCGTCGCGCGACTGGGCGGCGAAGGGCACGAACCTGCTCGGCGTCCGCTCGGTCATCGTCGAAAGCTTCGAGCGCATCCACCGTTCGAACCTGGTCGGCATGGGCGTGCTGCCGCTCCAGTTCAAGGACGGCCAGAACAAGGACACGTTCGGCCTGACGGGCGACGAGACCTTCACCATCCAGAATGTCGCCGGCCTGAAGCCCCGCCAGGATGTCGAGGTGATCGTGAAGCGCGCCGACGGCTCGACCTTCACCTTCACCGCGCTCTGCCGCATCGATACCGTCAACGAACTGGATTACTTCCTGAACGGCGGCATCCTTCAATATGTGCTGCGCAAGCTGGCCGCCTGAACGGCCGACGCATGCTGACGGGAAAGGGGGCTCTCTCCATGAGGAGGGAGCCCTTTTTCTTCGGAGAAAAGCAGCGAAATCGCAAAGTCGCGGATGTTCCGGCCATTGCTGACATCCCCCCGTCACACCGGGCTTGACCCGGGGTCCCGCTTTCTTTCTGAATACGCGCCTCGTCCAAGGCAGCGGGACCCCGGGTCTAGCCCGGGGTGACGAAAGGAGGAGTGGCGGCAAACCACCCAAATCCCCAATCAAGCCCCGCCCCAACCAGGCCCTATCATCATTTTGCCCTCGGAGGATGGATTGCCGATCCTTGTCGAAATCGCCGGCTGGCTGGGCGCGCTCTTGATATTGGGCGCCTATCTGCTCGTGTCGAGCGGGCATGTCTCCGGCAAGTCGGCCCTGTTTCAATGGATGAACGCCCTCGGCTCGGCGCTGTTCATCCTCAACACATGGTGGCATGGCGCCATTCCGTCGATGGTGCTCAACATCATCTGGCTCGGCATAGGCACCGCCGCATTGATGCGCATCGCCCGCCAATAGCCCCCATTTCATTAGCCCAAGAAAGGCTGGGGTGGCTGGTCGCGCTCCCTTTGGCTACCAGGATGGTAGAGATGAAGAAAGCGCTGATTGTCCGACATGTGCCGCGGGAGGGTGCGGCAGGCTATCTCCAGCCGATCGAGGCCGCCGGCTACGCGATCGAGCGGATCGACGTCGCCAGCCCCGACTTCGCCGATGTCGACCTCTGCACCCCCGACCTGCTGATCATGATGGGTGGCCCGATGGGCGTCTATGAACAGGACATTCATCCCTGGATTCCGCTCCAGATCGAAAAGCTCGCCGCGCGGCTGGAACAGGATCTGCCGACCCTGGGCGTCTGCCTTGGCAGCCAGATGATCGCCGCGGCGCTCGGCGCGCCGGTCTATCCCGGCGGGCGGATGGAGCTGGGCTTCGCGCCGGTCATGCTGAATGGGGCGGGGGCCGGATCGCCGTTGCGCCATCTGGACGGCATTCCCGTTCTCCATTGGCACAGCGACACCTTCGACCTGCCTTCGGGGGTCCAACTGCTTGCCTCGACCGAAAGCTATGCCCATCAGGCCTTTCGCCGCGGCTCCAACCTGCTGGCGCTGCAATTCCACGCGGAAATGGGCGAAGACCCTCGTTTCGAGGATTGGCTCACGCATTTCTGGGCCGACCTCGACATAGCGAAGCAATGCGGCATTGCCCTGCGGCAGGACCATGCCGATCATGGCCCCGCAGCCGTGGCCGCAGGACGCGCGATGATCGGCGAATGGTTGAGCGGAATCGAGAATTAGAGCGATTTCCAGGCGATCGGAACCGATCGCTGGTTAAGAAATCACGGAAAACGAAGACTCTAAAGCGGTCGATCTGATTCCGTCAGATCAGCCGCTTTAGAACTCGACTTCCAGTTCCTCGACCTCGTCCTCTTCCCGGCGAGCGGCGTCGATCCACTCGCGCATCAGATCCCAGTCGTTGCTCCAGTTGCAATAGGCGGCCGAAGGCGCCGACAGCGCCACCGCATAACTCAGGAAACGTTGCGCCACAGGGGCGAACATGGCGTCGGCCACGGTCGGCTTTTCCCCGAACAGCCATGGCCCGCCATAGGCGCTCAGGCATTCGGTCCAGATTTCCTCGATGCGCTCTATATCCTGCCTGGCCCCGGAAAAGACGGGGAACTTCTCATGCCGGACCTTCAGGTTCATGGGCAGGGCGGAGCGCAGGTTGATGAAGCCGGAGTGGATTTCGCCCGAAACCGAACGGCAATGCGCCCGCGCGATCCGCTCCTCGGGATAAAGGCCGGCATGCGGATAAAGTTCATGCAGATATTCAGCAATGGCGAGCGTGTCCCACACGCTCGCCCCCTCATGGGTCAGGCGAGGCACCAGCACGGAAGGCGACAACAGCAGCAATTCCGCCCGGTTTTCAGGATCATCGAGAGCAATCGTCTTTTCCACGACTTTCAGGCCCGCCATGCGGCACAACAGCCATCCGCGCAGGGACCAGGACGAATAAGTCTTGCTGGAAATGGTCAGTTCGGCTTCGGCCATGGCGTTCCTCCCGCTTCATCCCTATGTTTCATCATTCATGATGCGGTGCAATATGGAAAACCTGTATAACGCCCGCGCATGGGGCCGAATCGGTGTCAAAAGAGCTTAGGACGCGTTTGAGCAAGATGATGATGCTTTACAGTGGCTATCAGGCCTGGAACGACATGATGGCCCCTGCGCGCTTCGGTGCTCAGATCGCTCTTTCCTTCAAGGACAGGATGGGTCCGGCGGCGGATTGGGCCATGCCCCGCCGCATGTTCGCCCTGATGGACGTGTTCCAGGGCGCGAAGCTGACGCATCGCCGGCCGGCCTATGGCATAACGGAGGTGCGCAGCGGCAATGCGGTGGTCGCCGTGCGGGAAGAGGTGGCGCTGGACCTGCCCTTCGGCAACCTGCTGCATTTCGTGAAGGACGATGTGGAGGCGCCTCAGCCGCGGGTTCTGGTGGTCGCCCCCATGTCCGGCCATTTCGCGACATTGTTGCGCAACACCGTCCAGACGCTGCTGCGCGACCATGACGTGTACATTACCGACTGGAAGAATGCCCGCGACGTGCCGCTGAGCGCCGGGCGCTTCGGTTTCGACGATTATGTCGACTACGTCATGACCTTCATGCAGGAAATCGGGCCGGGATCGCATCTGGTTTCGGTGTGCCAGCCCTGCGTGCCCGCCATGGTGGCGGTCGCCATCATGTCGGAGGACAAGGATCCGGCGACGCCGCGCTCCATGACGCTGATGGGCGGGCCGATCGACACCCGCGCCGCGCCCACGGTCGTCAACGAACTGGCCAATGACCAGTCGATCGAATGGTTCGAGGAAAATCTGATCAGCCTGGTGCCGATGCGTTATGCCGGGCGCGGCCGGCGGGTCTATCCCGGCTTCCTCCAGCTTTCCGCCTTCATGTCGATGAACATGGGCCGGCACGGCGCCGCGCATCGCGAGCTGTACCAGTTGCTGGCCGACGGGAAGCAGGTGGAGGCGAACAAGATCAAGACCTTCTACGAGGAGTATTTCGCCGTGCTCGACATGACGGCGGAATTCTACCTGGAGACGGTGGACAGGGTGTTCCAGCGGACGCTGCTGGCCAAGGGCGAACTCACCTATCGCGGGCGGAAGGTCAATCCGGGCGCGATCCGCAAGACCGCGCTGCTGACGGTCGAAGGGGAAAAGGACGATGTCTGCGCCGTGGGCCAGACCGCGGCCGCCCACGCGCTCTGCACGGGCCTTCGTCCCCATTTGAAGCGCCATCACCTTCAGCCGGGCGTCGGCCATTATGGCGTCTTTTCCGGCAGCAAATGGGAAAAGCAGGTCTATCCGCAGGTGCGGAACATGATCCTGGCGATGAACTAGGCTGTATCGGCATTCAGCGCTGACGGCTTGCAAATGGTTGAAGCGAGTCACGTGCCTCGCTTCAATCCCGCGCTTCCGGTGCTCACGTATCTTTAGTACGCTGTGCTCCGGGTCGCGAAAAACCACCATTTTCGGCTCGCCATCATCTGAATGTCGATACACCCTAGGGAACGCGGATCAGCCGGCACGGGTGGATTTCCGCCATTCCTTCCTTCGTCACTCCGGGCTTGATCCGGGGTTTCGCTGCCCCGATCCGTCCCGCCTTCCATTCACTCCGGCCGCGTCCATATCCAGGTTCCGCCGATCAGCGCGGCGGCTACCGGGATCAGGCACCAGGGAAAGGGCGACAGGAACAACGCCAGCACCCCGCTGAACGCAAAGGCCGCCAGCGCCGCCTTCTTCCCCCGCCGGCTGATCGCGCCTCTTTCCCGCCAGCGCCGGATATGCGGCCCGAATTGGCGATGCTCCAGCAACCGCGCCTCCAGCGCCGGGCTGGACCGCGCGAAGCAGAAGGCGGCCAGGATCATGAACGGCACGGTCGGCAACAGCGGCAGGAAGGCGCCGATCGCCCCCAGCCCCAATGACAGGAAGCCGCAGGCAAGATAGAAATGCCGCCGCATCAGGCCGCGGGCAGCCGCAACCGGACCAGCGCGCCGCCCAGATCCTCGCTTTCCTCCAGCGTCACCGATCCGCCATAGATTTCCGCGACGTCCCGCACGATGGCCAGGCCAAGCCCGGTCCCCGGCTTCCCGGAATCCAGCCTGACGCCCCGGTCGAAAATCCGCATCCGGTCCGCCTCCGGAATGCCCATGCCGTCATCCTCGACCATGATCTCGACCATCGATTCCTTGCGCCCCACGGTCGCGAATACGCTGCCCCCGCCATATTTGGCGGCGTTCTCGACCAGATTGCCCAGCATCTCGTCCAGGTCCTGCCGTTCCACCCGCACGGCCGCTTCCTTGTCGCCGTCCATGTCGATGCGCACTTCGGGATAGAGCCGCTGGACGGCGCGCTCCACCGCCTCCAGGCTGGCCCAGACCTCCGCCCGGCTGTGCGCCGCGCCGCGCCGCCCGACGGCCCGCGCCCGCGCCAGATGATGGTCGACCTGCCGCCGCATCGTCGTCGCCTCGCGGATCACCGTGTCGCCCAGGTCCGGCGACTGGGCGGTCGCGGCGTTCATGATCACGGTCAGCGGCGTCTTGAGCGCATGGGCCAGATTGCCCGCATGGGTCCGCGCCTCCTCCGCCTGCCGCTCATTATGGGCCAGCAGGGCGTTCAATTCCTCCACCATGGGCAGCACTTCGGCGGGCATCGGCTCGGTCACGCGGTTCTTCTCGCCCCCGCGCATGCGCACGATCTCCTGCCGCACCTTGCGCAGCGGGCGCAGGCCGTAAATGGTCTGCAAGGTGGCCAGCACGATCAGCCCCAGCGCCAACAGGGCAAAGCTCTCGAACAGGGTCGATCGCAGCGTCCTGATCTGCGCGTCCAGCCCTTCGCGCGCCTGCGCCACCATGAACATCCATCGCGTGCGCGATCCGGGCAGGATGATGCTGCGTTCCATCACGCGCAGGTCTTCGCCGGGGAACTGGTCGCTGTCATAGATGTGCGGGGCGTCGTCCTGATGCTCCGGATTGACCTTCAGCGCCCGGTCCCACAGCGAACGCGACCGCCAATCCTCATGCCCCTTGCCGCTGATCTGGTAATAGATGCCGCTATTGGGCTCCAGGAACCGCTGGTCGGCGGGTTCGCGGTTGAACAGCACCTCGCCGTCCGGGCCGATCTCCGCCGATGCGATCATGGCGGTCAGCACATAGTTCATCCCGTCGTCGAAATTGCGCGTGATCGCGTCGGACAGCACCCGGTCCAGCGCCAGCCCGCCGCCCAGCAGCAGCAGGCTGATCCACAGCGCCGCGATGCCGATCATCCGGCGGCTGAGCGATCCGGTGGAACGGACCTGCGAAGGGGAGGGGAGATCGGTCAAAAGACGATCAAGCCTGTATCTCCGTTCGCCCTGAGCTTGTCGAAGGGCCGCGCTTTCTTTGAGAAGAACAAGGCTTCGACAAGCTCAGCCCGAACGGAGGTTGGCGTTACCGCCCCGGTTCATCCAGGCTGTAGCCCAGGCCCCGGATCGTCGTGATGACGTCCGCGCCCAGCTTCTTGCGGATGCGGGTGACGAACACTTCGATGGTGTTGGAATCGCGGTCGAAATCCTGATCGTAAATATGTTCGATCAGTTCGGTTCGGCTCACCACCTTGCCCTTGTGATGCAGCAGGTAGGACAGCAGCTTATATTCCTGCGCGGTCAGCTTCACCGGCTCGCCCTTCAGCGTCACCTTGCCCGACCGCGTGTCCAGCCGCACGTCGCCCGCCGTCAGTTCGCTCGACGCATTGCCCGAAGCGCGGCGGATCAGGGCGCGCAGCCGGGCGATCAGTTCCTCGCTCTGGAACGGCTTGGCCAGATAATCGTCCGCGCCCGCGTCCAGCCCGGCCACCTTGTCCGACCAGCTATCCCGCGCCGTCAGCACCAGCACGGGAAAGCCCCGGCCTTCCTTGCGCCAGCGGTCCAGCACGGTCAGCCCGTCGATGGTCGGCAGGCCCAGGTCCAGCACCACCGCGTCATAGCTTTCGGTCGCGCCCAGGAAATGCCCGTCCTCGCCATCATCGGCCAGGTCCACGGCATAGCCCGCGCCCTCCAGCGTGTTGCGGAGCTGTTGCCCAAGGCTCGGTTCATCTTCGACGATCAGCAGACGCATATGGCCCCGTTTCCGTTATTATGCTGTCAGCGCGACTAACGCGCCCAGCCGATTATATCGCCCGTGCGACCGTCCGCATCAACCCATAGCACCTTGCCGTCCTTCACATATTTCAGGCGATAACGGTTGGTGGAGGGATTGAATTCGCTGCCCAGATAGGTCGCCCCGCCCATGGCGGCGTCGACCCGGCGCTTGATGACGGAAAAGGGCATGACCTGCCCGTCCAGCATGGCGCGGCGCGCGGCATCCTGCTCGTCGCGCTGGCTGCCCGCATAAGCGGAAGGATTCGCGGCGAAAAGCGCCGCCATGGCTCCCAAGCCTGCTATCAGTCTGAACCGCATCATTTTCATGACCTTGGCATAGCCGCGAACCATTGAACAGGTGGTGAATGGGGAGGGGGGGAAGTCATCAACCCCCCCTCCCGCAGGCGGGAGGGGGTTAGGGGGTGGGTGCGAGCGCAGCGAGCTTCCGCCTTCTCGGCCAGGGAAGAACGCCGCTGACGCGGCGACCCACCCCCGGCCCCTCCCGTTTACGGGAGGGGAGAAGATGACAGCAACTGGTCAAAACCCACCCCGCCGTCTTATTTCTCCAGCGCGTACTGCACCGTCAGCGTCACCGAAGACCCGACCTGCCCCGGTTCCACCGGCGTCGCTGGCGCCGCGTCCGCCTTGAACCGCGCCGTCACCATCATCGGCATGGGCGGCTGGCCGCCGCTGTTGCTCTCCGCCAGCGAAACCAGCCGCGCCGAGCGATAACCCGCCGCCTGCGCATAGAAATCCGCCTGCGCCTTCGCGGTCTTCAACGCCGCCGCCCGCGCCTGCGCCAGCATCGGCGTCGGATCGCTGATCGAGAAGCTCGGCCCATTCACATTGGTCGCCCCGGCCTCCACCATCGTATCCAGCAGCGTCCCAACCTTCTTGATGTCGCGCAGCTTCACCGAAAGCTGGTTCGACGCTTCATACCCAATGAAGCGCGGTCCGCTCGGCTGCCCGTCGCGATTGCTGTAATCATATTGCGCGCTCAGATTGATGCCGCTGGTCTGGATGTCCTTCTTGGGGATTCCCGCTTTCACCAGCGCGGCGATCAGCCTGTCCATCTGCACCGCATTGTCGCGCATCGCCTGCGCGGCGGTCTGGGCGCGGGTCTGGACCCCGGTGCCGACCGTCGCCATATCCGGCGCCGCCTCCACCGTTTCCGTAACGTTCAGCGTCACGACCGGCGCGGTTTCGGCGATGGTGACGCTGGTCTGAGCGACCGCCGCGACGGGCAGGGCGGCGCCAAGGGCGGCCAGGACGAACATGGATTTCACAGGGCTTTCTCCTCAGGAAGCAATGCAGCCTCATTGTAACGGCTGCGATGAACGGACGCTGACATGCGTTGAAAGCCGTCAGACAGCTTCGGGTTCCCCCTCTTGCCCTCGACCCCCGGAAAGCCTAGCTGCACCGCCATGGCGGCTCCCATCCTTTCCTTCGAAAATCTCGGCCTGTCGCAGGGCACCCACTGGCTTTTCCGCAATCTCGACATTTTCGTCGGGGAGCGGGATCGGCTGGCGCTGATCGGGCGCAACGGCGCGGGCAAGACCACGCTGCTGAAGCTCATCGCCGCGCAGATCGAGCCGGACGAGGGCACCCGTTCGGTCCGCCCCGGCGCCCGCGTCATCATGCTGGAGCAGGATCCCGACGTCAGCGGCTTCGCCACGCTGCGCGACTTCGCGCTGGCGGGCCAATTCGCGCCGCCCGCCCATGAGGTGGACGCCATCGCCAGCCAGCTCGGCACCGACCTCAACCGCGAAGCCGCCACCGCGTCGGGGGGCGAACGCCGCCGCGCCGCCATCGCCCGCGCGCTGGCCAGCGAGCCTGACCTGCTGTTGCTGGACGAGCCGACCAACCATCTCGACATCGACGCCATCGACTGGCTGGAGGGCTGGCTCGGCCGCTATAATGGCGCTTTCGTCGTCATCAGCCACGACCGCGCCTTCCTGACCCGGCTGACGCGCCAGACGCTGTGGCTCGACCGGGGCGGCATCCGCCGCAACGAAATCGGCTTCGGCGGTTTCGAGGAGTGGATGGAGGCCGTCTATGCGGAGGAAGCCCGCGCCGCCGAGAAACTGGACGCCAAGCTCAAGATCGAAGCTCATTGGCTGGAGCGCGGCGTCACCGCCCGGCGCAAGCGCAATCAGGGCCGCCTCGCCAAGCTCTGGGAAATGCGCGCCCAGCGCGCCGCCATGGTCGGGCCGCAGGGCGTCGCGAAGATCGCCGTCGCCAGCGACGACAACAAGACGAAGAGCGCCATCACCGCCGAACATGTGACCAAATCCTTCCCCCCTCCGTTCGCTTCGAGCGAAGTCGAGAAGCGGCAGTCCGATGGCGTCTCGGCTTCGCTCGACACGAACGGGGCTGGACTGCCGGGGCGCACGGTCATCAAGGATTTCTCCCTGCGCATCCAGCGCGGCGACCGCATCGGCATCGTCGGCGGCAACGGCGCGGGCAAGACCACGCTGCTGAAACTGCTGACCGGCGAACTCAAGCCCGATAGCGGCGAGGTCAGGCAGGCCAAGTCGCTCGACATGATCTTCATCGACCAGCAGCGCAGCCTGATGCAGCCCGACAAACGGGTCAGGGACGTGCTGGCCGAAGGCGGCGACTGGATCGACGTGCGCGGCGTGCGCAAGCATGTCCACGGCTATCTGAAGGAATTTCTCTTCGATCCTTCGCTGGCAGAGGCGAAGGTGGGCACGCTGTCGGGCGGTGAACGCTCGCGGCTCCTGTTCGCCCGCGAATTCGCCCGCGAATCGAACCTGCTGGTCCTCGACGAGCCGACCAACGACCTCGACCTGGAAACGCTCGACCTGCTCCAGGAAGTGATCGCCGACTATGAAGGCACCGTCCTGATCGTCAGCCACGACCGCGATTTCCTGGACCGCACCGTCACCGTCACGCTGGGTCTCGACGGTTCCGGCACCGTCGACGTGATCGTAGGCGGCTATGCCGACTGGGTCGCCAAGCGCCAGCCGAGGAACGCGCCAAGGCAGGAGAAGAAGGCGGCCGCGCCTCCGCCGCAGAAAAGCGCCGCGACCAAGCTCAGCTACAAGGACCAGCGCGATTTCGACCTGATCCCCCAGCGGATAGAGGAGATGGAGGCCGCCATCGCCCGCGACGAGGAAGCTCTGGCCGATCCCAGTCTCTACAGCCGCGATCCGGCGAGGTTCGACGCCCTCACCAAGGCCATCGAAAAGGCCCGCGCCGAAAAGGACGCGGCGGAGGAACGCTGGCTGGAACTGGCGGAAAAGGCCGAGGGGCTGGGCGGCTAGAAGGCCTTGCGCCAATCCCCTCATCTGTTAGCCAGAGCAGCCAGCCAGGGGAAATATGCATGGAACAATCCGCGACGATGCAGGATAACGACATGATCGACGGCCATCACGCTGTCCATTATGTCAACCGCGTCGGCTGGCTGCGCGCCGCCGTGCTGGGCGCCAATGACGGCATCGTTTCCACCGCCAGCCTGCTGACCGGCATCGCCGCCTCCGGCGCGGCGCGGGAGACGATCCTGCTGTCCGGCATAGCCGCTCTGGTCGCGGGCGCCATGTCGATGGCGGCGGGCGAATATGTCTCCGTCAGCGCTCAGTCCGACACCGAACGCGCCGACCTGGCCAAGGAGAAGAAGGCGCTGGCCCAGCAACCCCATGTGGAATGGGAGGAGTTGCGCGACATCTATGTCGACCGCGGGCTGACGGCGGACCTTGCGGGCCAGGTGGCGACGCAGTTGATGAATGCCGACGCGCTGGCCGCCCATGCGCGGGACGAACTGGGCATTTCCGAAGTCAGCACCGCCCGCCCGATCCAGGCGGCGCTGACCTCCGCCGCGACCTTCTCCGCCGGCGCCGTCGCCCCCGTGCTGGCCGCCGTCGCCAGTCCGTCGAACGCCATCGCCGCTGTCGCCGTCACCTCGTTGCTGTGCCTGGCGATGCTTGGCTATGTCGGCGCCCGGCTCGGCGGGGGCGGGGCGGCGCGGGCAGTGGCTCGCGTCGTCTTCTGGGGCGTTTTCGCGATGCTTGCGACCTCCGGGGTAGGCAAGCTCTTTGGCGCCGCCATATGATTGGGGGGAACCGTCCATCCCAAGGAGAGCTTGCCATGATCCAGCAGATTCCGCTCAAGACCATCAAGGGCGCCGACGCCAGCCTGGCCGACTATGCGGGCAAGGTGGTGCTGGTGGTCAACGTCGCCTCCCAATGCGGCCTGACCCCGCAATATGAGGGGCTGGAAAAGCTCTATCGCGACTATAGGGACAAGGGGCTGGTCGTCGCCGGCTTCCCCGCCAATGATTTCGGCGCGCAGGAGCCGGGCAGCAATGAGGAGATCGCGACCTTCTGCACCACCCATTTCGGCGTCGACTTCCCGATGTTCGAGAAGATCGTCGTTGCTGGGCCTGAAAAGCATCCGCTCTACGCCGCGCTGATCGGCGCGCAGCCAAATGCGCGGGGGGAGGGCACCCAGTTCCGCGAAAAGCTGGTCGGCTATGGCATCACGCCCAATCCGGAGCCCGAAGTGCTCTGGAATTTCGAAAAGTTCCTGATCGCGAAGGACGGCAGCGTCGCCGCCCGCTTTGCACCCTCGACCGCGCCCGACGATGCCGGCCTGGTGGCGGCGATAGAGGCGGAACTGGCGAAATAGCGCCCGGCGCCGCGCCATGAACCAGACGCTGCTGCCGCAGATCGGCCCGGTGCTCGAGACGCTCGGCATCGTGGGAACATTCGTTTTCGCCGCGTCCGGGGCGCTGGCGGCAGCGCGCCTGCGCCAGACGCTCGTCACCTTCGCCTTCTTCGCGCTGGTGACGGGGGTGGGGGGCGGGACTGTCCGCGACCTGTTGATCGGCGCGCCTGTTTTCTGGGTTCGCGACGCGGTGCCCGCCATTGCCTGCATGATGGCGGCGCTGCTTGTCTGGTTCACCCCGCGCCGCTTGTGGAGCGACAGCGCTCTCGACTGGCTGGACGCGGTGGGGCTCGCCGCCTTTGCCGTCTATGGCGCGGCCAAGGCGATGAGCTATGGCGTGCCTCCGCTGGTCGCGGCGATGATGGGCGTCGTCACCGGCTGCGTGGGAGGCATCATGCGCGACCTGCTGGCGGGCGAGCCGTCTATATTGCTGCGGCCGGAACTGTACGTGACGGCGGCGGCGCTGGCTTCGGGCCTGTTCGTCTTCCTGCGCTGGATGGGGCTGGACGTTCCCGTCGCGGGCCTTATCGCCGCGCTGGTCGGTTTCGTGCTGCGGGCCGTCGCGATCCGCAAGGGACTCTCGCTGCCGCATTATCGGCCGGAAGACTGAGCCAAAAAATCGGTGGATGGTCTCCGCCGTCAACCCTGCGCCTTTTTCCGCCGGGTTTCCCAGCCCTTCCTGGCGGCGGCGGAACGATCCGCGGCTGGCCGACGGGCCGATGCCGCGCCGCCCTTCTTCCCGCCCTTGCGCGAGGAGGCATGGCTGTCCGGCTTGCCCCGGCCGGAACCGGACTTGTTGCCGCCGCCCGATTCCTTGTTGACGGTCGCCCAGGCGCGCCGTTCCGCTTCCCCGCGGGATACGCCGCGATCCTCATAACCCTGCTCGATATGCTCCGCCTTGCGCTTCTGTTTGTCGGTGTAGCTGCTCTTGTCGCCCTGGGGCATGACCGTCTCCTTCTGCTTGCATGTGGCTTCAACGATCGATGCGACGGGCCGTTCACATCGCTGCACAAGCGTCACGAATTAGGGGGAAACGAGTCACGAGCATCGTTTCGAGTTCCTCGAATTCCACTATTTTCGTCTCCCCTTGAACTGAATCCCCACACGCCCAAGGGGAACAGGGCGGTCCGGCCTGCGTTCACCAGCGCATGGAGCAGCGCACTCTTCTCGAACGTCTGGCGCGTCATCTGGCGTCGGGCCATCCCGATCCGCATCCGGACCGCTGGCAGGAACAGGTGGAGGCCGCCGCCGGGCTGCTCGCCATCATCAAGGATCCCGACGATGTCATGCGGCAGGCGGGCGACGATCGCGTCTGGCGGGCGATGATCGATGCGGCGCTGCGCCAGCGCTGGTCCATCGCCTCCGCGCCCTCCGTGGAACCGCCCGGCGGCACCGATGAGGAAGGCGACATCCCGCTGACGCCCGATACCGTCAGCGGCAACCGGGCCGAATGGATCCATCTGCACGAAACACAGGAGAAGCCGAAATGAAGGGGTTATTGAAACTCGCATTCGTCACCGGGCTGGGCGCCGTCGTCTGGCGGGGATGGAAGGAACGGCAGGCGGGGCGCGACCCGGGCGCCCATCGCGGGACGGGCTTCTCGTCCGGCCCCGTGCGCGACGCGGGGCCGGACGAACAGCATATCGACGCGCGCGACTGGGACATGGTGGACGAGCAGATCGATGAAAGTTTCCCCGCCAGCGACCCGCCCGGCAATTATCGCGGCCTGCATTGAGGCGCCGGGCCGCCTTATCGATCAGATCGCTTCCCAATCCATTGCGCCGCTTATGCCCCGCCTCTATTGAGGCGGCTGCCGGCCCCATGCCGGGCCAACAGGGGAATAACATCAATGCCTTCGGGTCTGATCGCGCTGCTCGACGACGTAGCGGGGATTGCCAAGCTCACAGCCAGTTCGCTGGACGATGTCGCCGCCGCCGCTGGCAAGGCGGGGTCCAAGGCGGCAGGCGTCGTGATCGACGACACTGCCGTCACGCCGCGCTATGTCATGGGCCTGACGCCGGACCGCGAACTGCCCATCATCTGGAAGATCGCCAAGGGTTCGCTGCGCAACAAGCTGCTGTTCCTGCTTCCCGCCGCGCTGGTGCTGAGCGCCGTCGCGCCCTGGCTGTTGCCTCCCCTGCTGATGCTGGGCGGGGCGTTCCTCTGTTTCGAAGCGGCGGAAAAGCTGCTCGAAGCGATGCAGGGCGGCCATGATCTGGCCGAAGAGGCGCTGGAAACGCACAGTTCCACGGAATTGGAGGACCAGAAGGTCTCCGGCGCGATCCGCACCGACTTCATCCTGTCGGGCGAGATCATGGCGATCGCGCTCGGCACCGTGGCGGCGGAACCGATCTGGGAGCAGGCGATCATCCTGGTCGTCGTCGCCTTCCTGATCACCGCGGGCGTCTATGGCGTCGTCGGCTTCATCGTGAAGATGGACGATATCGGCCTGCATCTGGCGGAACGGCGCTCGGCCGGCGCGCGCATGCTGGGCCGGGCGATGGTGAAGGCCATGCCGGTGCTGATGGGGATATTGAGCGTTGTCGGCACGGCGGCGATGCTCTGGGTCGGCGGCGGGCTGATCGTCCACGGGCTGCATGAATTCCACTGGGATCTGATCCCCGGCGCCATCCATCATGTGGCGGCGGGCGCCGCCCATGGCCTGCCCGCCATCGCTCCGGCGGTGGAATGGGTCGTGAACGCGGTGGGCGCGGGCATTGTCGGCCTGATCGTCGGCGGCATCGTCGTGGCGGCGCTGCACCTTTTCAAAAAGCATTGATGCGTTCACCCTGGCGCCTGGAGGCCGGGGCGCTGACGGCGCTCGCGCTGCCGATGATCGCGGGCAATATCGCCTGGGCCGGCATCGCGGCGACGGACCTGCTGCTGCTCGGCCGGCTGGGCGCGGGCGCGGTGGCGTCGGGCGCGCTGGCCATCAACCTGTTCAACGCGCTGCTGATCTTCGGCATGGGCCTGGTCACCGCCGCCGCGCCGCTGATCGCCACGGAGCGGGGGCGGCGGCTGCATTCGGTGCGCGACGTCCGGCGGACCGTGCACCAGACGCTGCGCGCGGCGACGCTGTTCGTGCTGCCCGCCTGGGCGCTGCTGTGGGAAAGCGAATCCATCCTGCTGCTGATGGGGCAGGAGGCCGACCTG
This sequence comes from Sphingobium sp. TA15, assembly GCF_037101235.1. Classification (NCBI taxonomy): domain Bacteria; kingdom Pseudomonadati; phylum Pseudomonadota; class Alphaproteobacteria; order Sphingomonadales; family Sphingobiaceae; genus Sphingobium; species Sphingobium sp. TA15. The sequence goes on along the minus strand of NZ_AP025355.1, from coordinate 1,605,793 downwards.
GCGGCGCAGGCGGGCGAACTGATGCGCGGGCTGCAATGGGCGCTGCTGCCCTTTCTGGGCTTCACCACGCTGCGCAACTTCATCGCCGCGCTGGAACGGCCGGTCTGGGGGCTGGTCATCATGGTCTGCGCCATCCCGTTCAACCTGCTGGCGGGATGGGCCCTGATCTTCGGGCATTTCGGTTTCCCCGCGCTGGGGATTTTCGGCGCGGGCATCGCCAGCAGCCTGTCCTCATCCTTCCTGTTCCTGGGTCTGCTGTCGGTCATCCTGATCGACCGGCGGTTCCGCCGCTATCGCCTGCTGGGGCGATTCTGGACCCGCGACCGGGAACGGCACCGCACCGTCTGGGCGCTGGGCCTGCCCATCGCCATCACCCTGGGGCTGGAGACGACGGTGTTCAACGCCTCCGCCTTCCTGATGGGATTGATCGACCGCGATTCGCTGGCGGCGCATGCCGTCGCGATCCAGATCGCCGCGCTCGTCTTCATGGTCCCGATGGGCATCGGCCAGGCGGCGACCGTGCGCGTGGGCCTCGCCTATGGAAAGGGCGACCTGGCGGCGGTCGGGCGAGCCGGCTGGCTGGCGCTGGCGATCGGCACCGGATTCGCGCTGATGGCGGCGGCGATGCTCATCGCCTTTCCGCGCATGCTGATCTCCGCCTTCCTGGACCTTTCCGATCCCGCCAATGGACGGACGGCGACGCTGGCGGTCGGTTTCCTGGGGGTCGCCGCGCTGTTCCAGTTGGTGGACGCCGCGCAGGCGGTTGGCGCGGGCGTGCTGAGGGGCATTCAGGATACGCGCGTGCCCATGATCTTCGCCCTGATCGGCTATTGGGTGATCGGCATCGGAGTCGGCGTCATCCTGGCCTTTCCCCTGGGATTGCAGGGCCTGGGCATCTGGCTGGGCCTTGCAAGCGGGCTGGGCGCGGTCGCGCTGCTGCTGGTGGCGCGCTGGACCCTGCGCGAGAAGCTACATCTTCTGCCGCACAAGGGAAAGGCTTGATTCACTCGTCTGGCGAATGCGCCGGATTGCGTCGGCAGGTGATGGTGCGACGCACAAAGCAATTGAACCGGCGCGTCAAATCGGTAATGGAAAACGCATTATGACCGCTCCTACCATGTTCTTCGAGGCGATTGCGCTTCAGAAATGTCTGATGGCGACCTATAACAAGATGGTCGTGAAGCTCGCCCCGCACATCCTGTACACGCGCCATGACGAAATGTTCATCGACGCGGTGACGATAGAGCGCGACGGCCGCCCGCCGCGGGAGCTGAAGCTGGGCACGTTCAAGCTGGCGGGACTGAACGACGTCAGCCTGATCGAGGAGAAGTTCGAGGCGATGCACGGCCTCTACGATCAGGCCGACAGCAAGTATAAGGGCGTGACCCTGTTCGCCGTGGAGCCGGAGAGCGCAGCGGCCTGAGGTCTCGCGGCAGGTTCGGCGTTGAAAAAGGGCGGTCCTGCGGGGCCGCCCTTTTCCGTTGGGGATTGTCCGGTTCAAGTTCCGACACCATGTGCTCCTGCCTGCGCAGGAGCACATGATGTCTGGAGGCGCGCGGCCCCCTTACCGCCGATGCTTGCCCCTTTTCGATCCGATGTGCCGGACATTGGCGGGCCGCCCGCGCCGGGCGCTGCCGGGGCGCACCCGGTCCTTCTTGAAGCTCGGCCGCTGGGGCGGGGCGTCGGGCAGTTCGAAGCGCAGCGAGCCGTTGATCGGGTCCGCCTCCGCCAGCCGCAATGCCAGCCGCTGCCCGACCGTGTAGCGATCCCCGCTCTCCACGCCCTCCAGCGCCCGGCCGACCTCGTCATAGAAGAAGCGTTCGTCGCCCAGCGTCGACACCGGCACCAGCCCATCGCCGCCCAGCCCCTCCACCGTGGCGAAGAAGCCGAAGCTCTGCACGCCGGTGATCCGCGCCTCCACCAGATCGCCGACATGCGCCGCCAGGAAGGCCGCGACATAGCGGTCGATGGTCTCCCGCTCCGCCTCCATGGCGCGGCGTTCATGCTGGCTGATCATCTCGCCCACGCGGCCCATATTCTCCATATCCTCGCCGCTCAGCGAGGATCGGTCGGGAATGTCCCCCTTGGGCGCGGGCAGTTCCAGCCCATAGGCGCCCACCAGCGCCCGGTGCACCAGCAGGTCCGCATAGCGCCGGATGGGCGAGGTGAAATGGGCATAGGAACCCAAGGCCAGCCCGAAATGGCCCAGATTGGACGGCGCATAATAGGCCTGGGTCTGGCTGCGCAGGATCTGCTCCATGATCTGGGGCTTTTCCTCCGCTTCCCCGACCCGTTCGATCAGCCGGTTGAAGGTCGCAGGCCTCACCACCTGCCCCAGGGCGAATTCGATGCCGAAGGTCGCCAGATAGTCCTTCAACGCGACCAGCTTGTCCCGGCTCGGCGGTTCATGGACGCGGTACATGACCGGCGCCTTCTTGGCCTCCAGCGCCTTGGCCGCCGCGACATTGGCGGCGATCATATAATCCTCGATCAGCATATGCGCGTCGAGCCGCTCGCGCACCGCGACGCTGACGATCTTGCCATAGTCGTCCAGCACCACCCGCCGTTCCGGCAGGTCCAGCGCCAGCGGCTCCCGCTTGTCCCGCGCCTTGCGCAGCAACGCCCAGCAGGCCCAGAGCGGCTTCAGCGCCGTCTCCAGCAACTCCCCCGCCCGCAGGCGGGAGGGGGTCGGGGGGCGAGCCGGCGCGTCATCAGCCGCAATATCCAACGTCCCATCGATGGCCGCCTGCGCATCCTCATAGGCCAGCACCGCCGCCACCCGGATCACCGCGCGGGAGAAGCGCCAGTTCTTCACCTTGCCCGAAGCGTCAAGGACAAGGTGACAGGCCATCGCCGCCCGATCCTCGCCCGCCCGCAAGGAACACATGTCGGACGAAAGCTGGTGCGGCAGCATCGGCACCACGAGATCGGGAAAATAGACGCTGTTCCCGCGCTTCCTCGCTTCCCGGTCCAGCGCGCTGCCCGGCCGCACATAATAGCTGACGTCCGCAATCGCGACGATCGCCTTGTAACCGCCTGAATTGGCCGGATCGTCGTCCGGCGCGGCCCAGACCGCATCGTCATGGTCCCGCGCATCGACCGGATCGATGGCGACGATGGGCAAATGCCGCAAATCCTCCCGCTTGTCCTCATGCAGGGCCAGGCTGGAAGCGGCCACCGCCTCTTCCTCGACCCGCTCGGAAAAGACATGGGGAATGCCATGCTTGTGGATGGCGATCAGGCTGAAGCTGCGTGGCGCGAAGGGATCGCCCAATATGTCCGTGACCCGTGCCGTGATCCGGGGCGGGCGCCCCACCGGCTCGGCCAGCACCAGGTCGCCCTTCTTCGCCGCGCCGGCGTCCGAAATCGGCGTGTCCCGGCGGATGCGCTTGTCGACCGGGCGCAGCCACAGCTTGCCGCCGTCGCCTTCCTCGACCACGCCCAGCAATTCCTCGCTGGCCTTGGCGAGTTTCTTCATCGGATGCGCGACCCAGCCGCGCCCGGCTTCCTCCGTCCGCGCCAGGATGCGGTCGCCTATGGTCAGCGCGCCGCGCTTTCCCCGCTCCACGATGCGCAGCCGGGGTGCGGGCTGTCCCTCCGCCTCCCAGCGTTCGGGCGTGGCGATCAGGGTGGTGTCGTCGACATCGACGATCCGCAGCACCGTGACCTTGGGCACGCCGCCCATCTTGTGGAAGGCCCGCGCCGGGCCGATGTCGATCAGCCCTTCGTCCGCCATGTCCTTGAGCAGCGCCTTGAGCGCGATCTTCTCCTGCCCCTTGAGGCCGAAGGCCTTTGCGATCTCCCGCTTTCCGGCCGGCTGGTCGGACGTGGCGATGAAATCCATCACCTGCTCGCGCGTCGGAAAGCCCGCGGGCCGAACCTTGGTCCGTGCGGAGTCGGTTTTCTTCTTCTTTTCGGTGGATGCCATGGACCAGCTATAGGGAGAGGGGCACCGACATGCCAGTGCCGCATGGGATAGGCATCATGCGAATCGCGCCGACCGAGCCATAATCCCGTGGGGTGGGAAGCGGACATTCCCTTATTCGTCACCCCGGACTTGATCCGGGGTCCCGCTGCCTTGGACGAGGCGGGCACTCAGAAAAGAAAGCGCGACCCCGGATCAAGTCCGGGGTGACGGTGGCAATGTCAGCTATTGGCCATCAGCTTCCATCACCAGCAAGCAACACCCATCACCGCCAAAGCCCCAGCAACAGCGCCGCCAATCCCCGCTCATCCGTTTTCGCCACTCGCGGCGCGCCATAGCCCCGGCATTCCAGGCAATCGGCGCGCACGCCCGCGCCGCTCACCAGCGCGCGCACGTCGGCAACGGCCTGCAACGCCCAGTTCCGCTGCACGATCGCCTGCCGCCCGAGCAGGTCGCGCCCCACCATGGCCTCCGGCGCACCGGCATCGTCCTCATCCTCCCGATCCATGATAGACTGGACGAACTCGGCGAACTTGTCGGGTTCCCTGGCAATGCGATAGGGCCTGGCCTTGGCCGGATCGATCTTCGCCAGCTTCGCCGCCTCGGCAACCGCCTCTTCCAGCCCGCCGAAGCGATCGACCAGCCCGATCTGTCGCGCCGTGCCGCCGTCCCAGACGCGCCCTTGCGCAATGGCGTCGATCTGCTGGGGGGTCTTGCGGCGCGATTGCGCGACCAGTCCGACGAAGCGGCCGTAAATATCCTCGACCCCCATCTGCATGATCCGGTCGAATTCCGGCGTGGTGCCGCCGGCGATGTCCGGCTGGCCCGACAGCGGCGTCGTCTTCACGCCGTCGGTGGTGACGCCGATCTTCGCCAAGGTGCCCTCGAAGCTGGGTAAAATGCCGAACACGCCGATGGAGCCGGTGATCGTATCCGGCTCCGCGAAGATCACATCGGCGGGCGTCGACACCCAATAGCCGCCGCTGGCCGCCACATTGCCCATGGACGCCACGATGGGCAGGCCTTCGGACTTCGCTTCCATGATGGCGCTGCGGATCTTCTCCGACGCCATCACCGATCCGCCGGGCGAATCCACCCGGACCACCAGCGCCTTCAAGTCCTTCTCCGCCAGCGCCTTGCGCAGCAGCGCCGCAATCGTGTCTCCCGCCGCCGTGCCCGGTCCGGCCTCGCCATCGACGATGTCGCCTGCAATCGTCAGCACGCCGATCTCGCCGCCATTGGCGGGCTTGTGGGCCTTCATGTAGTTTTTGAGGTCGATGGCGGCGAAATCCCCGGCCTTGTCGTCCGGCGCATCGCCCGCAACCTCGGCCACCCGCGCGCCGAAGGCCGCCTCGTCGCCCATCCGGTCGACCAGCCCCGCGCTAACGGCCGCCTTCGCCAGATTGCCGCCAGCCGCCTCAGCGAGGCCCGCCGGATCGCGCACATAGGCCGCCAGCCGCGCCCTGGGCCGCGCCTTGGCCACTTCCTGTCGCCAATCCTCCCACAGGGCGTCGGCCAGAGCCTGATTGGCCTGACGGGCTTCGGGCGACTGCTCGGTCCGCGTGAAAGGCTCGACGAAGCTCTTGTAGGTGCCGACGCGATAGACATGGGTGTTGACGCCCAGCTTGTCGATCAGCCCCTTGTAATAAAGCCCCGATCCGCCGCGCCCGGTGATCGCCACGCCGCCCAGCGGGTTCACCCAGCTCTCGCTCGCATGGGCGGCCAGTTGGTAGCTGTCGTCGCTGTAGATGGTCGCATAGGCGAAGACCGGCTTCTTCGCCGCGCGCACCGCGTCCAGCGCCTTGCCCACCCGCGCCAGCGCCACCTGGCCCCCGCCCATGAAACCGTCCAGGTTCAGCACGACGGCCTTCACCTTCCTGTCGTCCCTGGCGGCATCCAGCGCGGCGACGATGTCGGCCAGCCCATATTCCCTCGCCCGGTCGTTCCCGCCCGTCAGCAGCGCCATCGGATCGATTTCGGACGGCTGTTCGACGATGGTCCCGTCCAGTTTCAGCAGCAGCGCGCCGCTGCCGACGCTCTGCGCGGGCTTGGGCGACCAGGACAGGGCGGCATAGAGCGCCCCGAAGAACATCAGCAGGAACAGCAGCACCAGCCCGTCCTTGATGGCGACCAATATGCGCCACATGCCCTTCACAAATGCCAAGTCGCCGGTTCCTTCCTTCAGATCCTGCGTGGGCTATCCCATCGACGGACCGACTGCAATGTGGGGGCGGGCCGGGGCCGCGCAACCTTGCGTCGGATATTTCCCGCGCTATGGGAGGGCGCAATTCTCGGTTTCTCGTGCAGGAGACACGCTTCATGCCCACGCTCGTCCTCATCCGCCACGGCCAGTCGGCCTGGAACCTCGAAAACCGCTTCACCGGCTGGTGGGACGTGGACGTGACCGAAAAGGGCGCGGAGGAAGCCCGCGCCGCCGGCCGCCTGCTCAGGGAAAAGGGGCTGGACTTCGACCAGTGCTACACCTCCGTCCAGACCCGCGCCATCAAGACGCTGAATCTGGTGCTGGAGGAGATGGGCCGCCTCTGGCTGCCGGTCGAAAAGGACTGGCGCCTCAACGAACGTCACTATGGCGGCCTCACCGGCCTCAACAAGGCGGAGACGGCGGCCAAGCATGGCGACGATCAGGTGAAGATCTGGCGCCGCAGCTTCGACACGCCCCCGCCGCCGCTGGAGCCGGGCAGCGAGTTCGACCTGTCGAAGGACCGCCGTTACGCGGGCATCCCCATCCCCTCGACGGAATCGCTGAAGGACACCATCGCCCGCGTCCTGCCCTATTGGGAGGAACGCATCGCCCCCGACCTGAAGGCGGGCAAGCGCGTCGTCATCTCCGCCCACGGCAACTCGCTCCGCGCGCTGGTGAAGCACCTCTCCAACATCCCGGACGACGAGATCACCGAACTGGAAATCCCGACCGGCCAGCCGATCGTCTACGACCTGGCCGACGACCTGACGGCCAAGGATCGCTACTACCTGTCGGAACGCTGAAATCCGATGTGCTCCTGCGAAGGCAGGAGCCCAGTCCTTCCGTCCGAACTGGGCTCCTGCCTTCGCAGGAGCACGGAATAGAAACGGAAAGCCGCAATTCCCGCATTGCCCCTCCGCCAACCTCCCGCTAAGGGGCTTTGCTTTCCGCATGATCAGGGAAAGTGCGCAGCGAAATGACCGGGGCAGTCGAAGCCGCGAAAGTCGGCATCATCATGGGCAGCCGATCCGACTGGGAAACGATGCGCCACGCATCCGAAACGCTGGAGGCCCTCGGCGTCGCCCATGAATGCAAGGTCGTCTCCGCCCACCGCACGCCCCAGCGCCTCTACGACTATGCCACCGGCGCGGTCGGCCGCGGCCTGAAGGTCATCATCGCGGGTGCGGGCGGCGCGGCGCACCTTCCCGGCATGGCCGCCTCCATGACCCGCCTGCCGGTCCTGGGCGTCCCCGTCGAATCCAAGTCGCTGAAGGGCATGGACAGCCTGCTTTCCATCGTCCAGATGCCCGGCGGCATCCCCGTCGGCACGCTCGCCATCGGCAAGCCCGGCGCGATCAACGCGGCGCTCTTCGCCGCCTCCATCCTCGCCACCACCGACGAAGCGCTTGCCGCACGCCTCGACGCCTGGCGCGAAAAGCAGACCAACGACGTGGCGGAAACCCCGGAATAAGATGACGACGATCCCGCCCGGCTCCACCATCGGCATATTAGGCGGCGGCCAATTGGGCCGCATGATCGCCGTAGCCGCCGCGCAGCTTGGCTATCGCACCCACATCTACGCCCCGGAATCGAGCGGCCCCGCCGCCGACGTCTCCCCCCGCTGGACCCAGGGCGCCTATGAGGACGCCGAAGCCCTCGCGGCGTTCGCCGACAGCGTGGACGTCGTCACCTATGAATTCGAGAATATCGATCCCTCGGCGGTCGAAGTGCTCGCCACCCACGGCCTCGTCCGCCCCGGCGCGCAGGCCCTGCGCGTGGCGCAGGACCGCCTTGCCGAAAAGCGCTTCGTCTGCGACCTGGGCGGCCTGACCGCGCCCTTCGCCCCGGTCGAAAGCCTGGACGATCTGGAAGAAGCCCTCGACCGGATCGGCAGCAGGGCGATCCTGAAAACCAACCGCATGGGCTATGACGGCAAGGGGCAGGCGCGCCTTTCCGACCCCGGCGACGCGGTCGGCGCATGGAACGCCATCGGCCGCCAGAGCGCCATATTGGAAGGCTTCGTCACCTTCGCGCAGGAATTTTCCGTCATCCTCGTGCGCGGCGCGGACGGCCAGATCCGCTTCTGGGACTCAGCCGCCAATGTCCACACGGACGGCATTCTCGACACCTCCACCGTCCCCGCAGGCCCTCTCATCGAAGGCCAGCTTGCCGGAGCCCGCGCCCTCGCGGCGAAGGTCGCCGACGCGCTCGACTATGTCGGCGTCCTGACGCTGGAATTCTTCGCCAGCGCCGACGGCCCGGTCTTCAACGAAATGGCCCCCCGCGTCCATAATAGCGGCCACTGGACCATCGAGGGCGCACTCACCAGCCAGTTCGAAAACCATGTCCGCGCCATTTGCGGTCTGCCGCTGGGCGACACCGGCCTCGCCGCCGCGAAGGTGGAGATGCGCAACCTGATCGGCGAACAGGCCAATGACTGGCTGCAAATCCTGTCCGACCCGGCCAACCACCTCCACCTCTACGGCAAGCACGAAGCCCGCCCCGGCCGCAAGATGGGCCATGTGACGCGGCTGACTCTATGATCGGAACAGGCCACCACCTCACCTCCGTTCGGGCTGAGCCTGTCGAAGCCCTTTTCTTTCTTCAAAGGAAGTAAATTCCCAGGGCGAGTGGAGGACAGGCGTCATGAACGATAATATTTCGGCCCGAACCCTATGACCGACACCCCCGAAATCCTCATCATCCTCGCCCGCGCCGACAATGGCGTGATCGGCAAGGACGGCGACCTGCCCTGGCGCCTGCCCGCCGACCTCAAACATTTCAAGGCGCTGACCCTCGGCCACCCGATGGTCATGGGCCGCAAGACCTTCGACAGCCTGCCTGGCCTGCTCCCCGGCCGCCGCCACATCGTCCTCACCCGCGACGCCACATGGGCAGGGGAGGGGGCCGAACCCGTCCCCACGGTGGAAGCCGCCATCGCAAGGGCCGCCGCGCCCACCATCGCCGTCATCGGCGGCGCGGAGATCACGAAACTCTTTCTCCCCCTCGCGCACCGCATCGAACTCACCGAAGTCCATGTCGACGCGGAAGGCGACACCCATATCCCCTATCCCGACCCCGCCGACTGGCAGGAGGTCGCCCGTCAGGACCATCCCGCGCAGGACGGCCGCCCCGCCTACAGCTTCGTCACCCTCCGCCGCGCAACCGCGCATTGCCAGTGGCCGGACGCGCCCCTATAGCGCCCCTCATGGAGCGGCTGCACAGCAGCGCCCCGATGCCTGCCCATCTGCGCGGCGGCATCATGGCGCTGGGGAATTTCGACGGATTTCACGCCGGGCACCAGGCCGTGGTTCGCCGCGCCGTCGCGCTTGCCCGCGACCAGGGCCGCCCCGCCATCGTCGCGACTTTCGATCCGCACCCGATGCGGCTGTTCCGCCCGGACACGCCCTGGTTCCGCCTGACCACGCTCGACCAGCGCGAACGCCTGTTCGCCAGGGCGGGGGCCGACGCGATGCTGGTGTTCGACTTCACCCGCGAACTGGCCGCGCTCGACCCGCAGGCGTTCGTCGACCTGCTTGCCCGATGGGGCGTCGCCGGAGTCGTCACGGGGGAGGATTTCACCTTCGGCCGCGACCGCGCCGGTTCCATCGCCACTCTGGCGGAACTCGGCGCGCCCCTGGGCCTGACGGCGCAGGCCGTGGCCCCCATCACCGGACAGGATGGGGAAATCATCTCCTCCACCCGCATCCGCCAGGCGCTCAAATCCGGCGATTGCGAAACCGCCACTCGCCTGCTGACCCGCCCCTTCACCATAGAGGGGGTGGTCCAGCATGGCGACAAGCTGGGCCGCACCATCGGCTTCCCCACCGCCAATATCGACATGGGCCATTATCTGCGCCCGGCCTACGGCATTTATGCCGTGCGCGCCCTGCTGCCCGACGGCCGGGTGCTGGACGGCGCCGCCAATCTGGGCGTCCGCCCCAGCATCGACCCGCCCAAGGAATTGCTGGAACCGCATTTCTTCGACTTTTCCGAAAGCCTCTACGACCAGCGGATAGAGGTGCAGTTGATCCACTATCTCCGCCCCGAAGCGAAGCTGGACGGCCTCGACGCCCTGATGGCCGCCATCGCCAGGGATTGCGACGATGCGCGGCAAATCCTTGCGGGAACGCCCCACCTCGCGTAGGGGACCGGCACGTTTTTCTCACCCGTTCGGGCTGAGCCTGTCGAAGCCCCTTTCTTTTCTTTCGAAAGGAAGATCGGCCCTTTGACAAGCGCAGGGCGACGGATTTTTGGTTGTTCTGGATACCCATGACCGACGCACCCGACTATAAAGCCACCGTCTTCCTCCCCGTCACCGACTTCCCGATGAAGGCGGGCCTCGCGCAGAAGGAACCGGCGATCCTCGCGCAGTGGGAAGCGATGGACCTCTACGGCAAGCTGCGCGAACGGCGGAAGGGCCGGGAACGCTTCATCCTGCACGACGGCCCGCCCTACGCCAATGGCGACATCCATATGGGCCATGCGATGAACAAGGTGCTGAAGGACATCATCGTCCGCAGCCAGTCCCTGCTCGGCAAGGACGCCCCCTATGTCCCCGGCTGGGACTGCCACGGCCTCCCCATCGAATGGAAGATCGAGGAGGAATATCGCAAGAAGAAGCAGAACAAGGACGAGGTTCCGGCCCAGGAATTCCGCGCCGAATGCCGCGCCTATGCCGACAAGTGGGTCGGCGTGCAGAAGGAACAGTTCAAGCGCCTTGGCGTCATGGGCGACTGGGACGATCCCTATCTCACCATGAAGTTCGATGCGGAGGCGACCATCGCCGGCGAACTGCTGAAATTCGCGGAAAGCGGCCAGCTTTATCGCGGCGCGAAGCCCGTCATGTGGTCCCCGGTCGAAAAGACCGCGCTGGCCGAGGCGGAGGTCGAATATGAGGACATCGTCTCGACCCAGATCGACGTGGCGTTCGAGATCACGGAAGCGCCGAACGCGCCGGAACTGGTCGGCGCCTATGCGGTGATCTGGACGACGACGCCTTGGACGATCCCGGTAAACCAGGCTTTGGCTTATGGGCCGGAGGTGGAATATGTCCTCGTTGAATTCACGTCGATCGGCATCGCTGGCACGGCCATTCCATATACGGATGCTTTAGAGGGGTGGGATCATCCTGCTCTGACCCGCCTGCGCGGTAAGAAATTTGTTGTCGCCAAAGATCTTTTCGACAGTTGGCACGGCCACTTACTTAAGGCCGCAACGATCGAGATGTCTGAGGTTGGAAAAACGCCAGCCTCCATGACCGAGACTTTGAAGGTTTTCAAAGGCACCGACCTCGCCGGAGCCGTCGCCCGCCACCCGATGCACCATCTCGGCGGCTTCTTCGCCAAGCCCCGCCCGTTCCTCGCGGGCGATTTCGTCACCACCGACGCGGGCACCGGCCTTGTCCACATGGCCCCCGACCATGGTGAGGACGACTTCGCGCTCTGCAAGGCGAACGGCTTGGGCCCGGTCTTCGCCGTCGAAAATGACGGCAAATATCGCGAGGACTGGCTCTGGCTCGGCGGCCAGGGATCGGTCATCAACCCCAAATTCGTCGGCAAGGACGGCCCGATCTGCACCGACCTGCGCGAAGCGGGCGGGCTTCTGGCGGCCTCCGACGATTTCAGGCACAGCTACCCCCATAGCTGGCGCTCCAAGGCGAAGATCATCTTCCGCTGCACCCCGCAATGGTTCATCCCGATGGACATGACCTCACCCCTCCCCTTCAGGGGAGGGGCCGGGGGTGGGGGTTCTCCGGATAGTTCCGCACATGGGGCGATCCCCCACCCCAACCCCTCCCCTGAAGGGGAGGGGCTTAAGAAAAACGCCGCCACCCTGCGCGACCTGGCCCTCAACTCCATCGAACACACAAGATGGGTGCCCGAACGCTCGATCAACCGCATCCGCTCGATGGTGGAGGGTCGTCCCGACTGGGTGATCAGCCGCCAGCGCGCCTGGGGCGTCCCCATCGCCCTCTATGTCCATCGCAAGACCGGCGAATATCTGGTTGATAAATCAGTCAATGCCCGCATCATCGAAGCGTTCAAGGGCGCAGGCGCCGACGCATGGTTCGGCGCAGACCATCAGGCGCTGCTCGGCCCCGATTACGACCTTAACGACTATGAGGTGGTGAACGACATCCTCGACGTCTGGTTCGACAGCGGCTCGACCCACAGCTTCGTCGTGGAGGGCCGCTATGGCCCCGACGCCCGCGCCGACCTCTATCTCGAAGGGTCCGACCAGCATCGCGGCTGGTTCCAGTCCTCCCTGCTCGAAAGCAGCGGCACTCGCGGCCGCGCGCCCTACGGCGCGGTCCTCACCCACGGCTTCGCGCTGGACGGGCAGGGCCGCAAAATGTCCAAGAGCCTGGGCAATGTGGTCGATCCGCTCAAGGTCATCGCCGAAAGCGGCTCCGACATCCTGCGCGTCTGGGTCGCCAGCACCGATTATTTCGACGACGTCCGCATCGGCAAGGAAGTGCTGGCTGGATCGTCCGACGCCTATCGCAAACTTCGCAACAGTTTCCGATACTTGCTTGGCGCTCTTTCCGACTTTTCCGAAGAAGAGAAGCTGCCCGTCGCGGAAATGCCGGAACTGGAGCGCTACATGCTCCACCTGCTCGCCAGGCTCGACGCCGACCTGCGCAGCGTGGTCGACAAGGCGGCGGGCAGCGAGAATTGGCTGGAATTCAGCCGCTACACCCGCGCCCTGTTCGACTTCGTCAACAGCGACCTGTCGGCCTTCTTCTTCGACATCCGCAAGGACTGCCTCTATTGCGACGCCAAGGCCGACCCCAAGCGCCGCGCCTATCGCACGGTGCTCGACACCTTGTTCCACGCGCTGGTCCGCTACGCCGCGCCGATCATCCCCTTCACCGCTGAGGAAGTGTGGCAAAGCCGCTATCCAAACCCCCAGGAAAGCGTCCATTTCCTGGAATGGCCGGAAGTTGATGCCGCTTGGCTGAGCCAAAGCCTCGACGGCAAATGGGCTGAAATTCGCAACCAGCGGAATCAGGTCAACGAGGCCATCGAACCCCTCCGCCGCGAAAAGATCATCCGTTCCAGTCTGGAAGCCGATGTCTGTATTTCCGATTTAGCAGCTATTTTGAACGACATTCGCAGTGTTTCTGAACAGGACTTGTCCGAATATTTCATCGTTGCGAACGTGGCGTTTGAGCAAGGCATTGAAGGCATCACGGTCAAGCCCAGCGAGTGGCACAAATGCGGCCGCTGCTGGCGCCTGCTTCCCGAGGTCGAGGAAGACGGCGCCCTCTGCGACCGCTGCGAAGAGGTGCTGGGCGCATAAACTCTTGCCAAGCGGCAGGTGCTCCTGCGAAGGCAGGAGCCCAGTCCAGAGGTCCGAACTGGACTCCTGCCTTCGCAGGAGCACGGTGCGCTAAATTTCGCAGGTTGAGCAGTCATTGATGCCAAATCCCGTCAACCACCGCCCCCTGGGCCTGATCGTCGCGATCGTCACGCTCGCGCTAGACCAGCTCGTCAAATATACCGTCACCTACCCGCTGGCGCTGAAAAGCCGGATGGACGAGGGCATTGAAATCCTGCCGATCTTTCGCCTGCGCTGGCTGGAAAATCGCGGCGTTTCCATGGGTTTCTTCCACGCGGAAACCGACGTGATGCGCTGGCTGCTGGTCGGCATGACCATCTTGATCGCGGCCTTCGTGGGCGTCTGGATGTGGCGCGAAAAGGCGCGGCAGGACGTGGCGGCGCTCGGCCTGGTGTTGGGCGGCGCGGTCGGCAACATCATCGACCGCGTGCGGCTGGGCTATGTGGTCGACTATGCCGACCTGCATTTCGGCGAATGGCGGCCTTTCCTGATTTTCAACCTGGCCGATGCGGCCATCACTTTCGGCGTGCTGATCCTGCTTGCGCGGGCGCTTCTGCTGCGCGAGAAGGGCGCAAAGACGGAGTCACTGAACTGATGCGTAAACTGATCCTCGCCGCTGGCCTGATTTCGATGCTGTCCGCCTGCGGCGGCGGCGGCGGCCTCTTCAACCGTTCGCGTCCCGACGAATTTGCCGTTTCGCGCCAGGCTCCGCTCGTGATCCCGCCCGACTTCGCGCTGGTTCCGCCCGCGCCCGGCACGCCCGCCGCCGCGTCCGTCGATTCGAGCAAGGCCGCGATGGAGGCCATGTTCGGCGGTCCCGCCGCCCGCAGCCCCGGCGAAAGCGCCACGCTGAGCGCCGCCGGCCGCGCCAATGCGGCCGCGGGCATCCGTTCCTCGGTCGGCGATCCGGCGACCGAAGTGGTCGACAAGGGCGCCACCACCCGCGACATCATCGCCGCCCCGGAAGGCGACGGCCAGGACGCTCGCGCCGCCACCCCGCAATAATCGGAAAAACCGGAACTCAGGGCTGGCTCTCGACGAAATCCCTGAGCCGGCCCAAAGTCCCGTCCCACTGGCCATTCACCTTGGCAAGCCAGTCCCTGGCCTCAGCCACGCCCTCGGGACGCAGACGAAACAGCGCCTCCCGCCCAGACCTGGTCCGCGTGACCAGCCCGGCGCCCAGCAGCACGTCCAGATGCTTGGCCACCGCCTGGCGGCTGATCGGCAATCCGTCGCCCAACTGACCGATCGATCGTTCTCCGCCATCGGAAAGCCGCCCGATCATGCCCAGCCGCGTCGCGTCGCCCAGGGCCGCGAACAGGCGGGCAGGGGAAGGCTCAACGCTCGGCATAGTCGCGGATATTTTTCACCTGTTCGGCCCAGCCGCCGTCATTATCCCGCATGACGTTGCTCCGCCGGGGTTCCGGCACCTTGTCGAACCCGCTTTCCGTGACCGTCAGCCGCGTGCCGCTTTCCACCGGCTCCAGCAGAAACTCCACCAGCGTCCATTCCGGCACGGCCACGCCGCTCTCCATCAACGCTTTGTCGCCCCCGGTCGCCGGCCATTCATAGGCGAAGCGCGTCATCGGCTCGATCGCCACGACCAGCGCTTCCCAGCGATAATCCTCGTAGCCGGGATAGGTCATATGCCCGGTCGAAGCCTGGCCAACCGTGAAGGGTTGATCCAGCGCGACCCGGAACCAGCTCCCGAACTTCTCATGATCGATCAGGGCGTCCCAAACCTTCTCGACAGCTGCGGCGATCTCGATGGTCTTGATGATGAAATCAGGCATATAGGCAACCTCCAGGTTGCCTATATGCACTCATCACCCGTATCATGCAACCTTTTGGTTGCTGATCAGGCCCGCGCTTCGGTCCCGATGCCGGTGCTGTTATGGCGGAGCGCCGTCAGCACCGTGTCGACAATGGCTCCCGCATCCAGACGGGCGTCGGCATATTGCTTTTCCGGCTTGTCCTGATCCTGAAAGATGTCGGGCAGGCGCATGGTCCGCAGCTTCAGGCCATTGTCGATCAATCCCTGGTCGCTCGCCATCGTCAGCACATGCGCGCCCAGGCCGCCGACGGCACCTTCCTCGATGGTGACGGCGACTTCATGGGTCGTCAGCAGCCTGCGGATCAGCGCTTCGTCCAGCGGCTTGGCAAAGCGCAGGTCCGCCACCGTCGTGGACAGCCCCTTCGCCTCCAGCGTCTCCGCGGCCTTCAGCGCCTCCTCCAGCCGGGTTCCGAGCGACAGGATCGCGACCTGCCGCCCCTCCCGCACGATCCTGCCCTTGCCGATTTCCAGCCTTTCCGGCGTTGCGGGCAGGGCGATGCCCGTGCCGTTGCCGCGCGGGTAGCGCACCGCGATCGGCCCATCGTCATGCACGGCGCAGGTGTGGACCATATGGACCAGTTCCGCCTCGTCCGCTGCCGCCATGACGACGAAATTCGGCAGGCTGGCAAGATAGGTCACGTCGAAGCTGCCCGCATGGGTCGAACCGTCCGCCCCCACCAGCCCGGCGCGGTCGATGGCGAAGCGCACCGGCAGGTTCTGGATCGCCACGTCATGCACGACCTGGTCGTAGGCGCGTTGCAGGAAGGTCGAATAGATGGCGCAGAATGGCCGCATCCCCTGCGCCGCCAGCCCCGCCGCGAAGGTCACGGCATGCTGCTCGGCAATGCCGACATCGAAGGTCCGGTCGGGGAAGGCCGCGCCGAACTTGTCCAGTCCCGTCCCCGAAGGCATGGCGGCGGTGATCGCGCATATGGCGGGGTCGCGCTCCGCCTCCGCGATCAGCGCCTTGGCGAACACGCCGGTATAGCTGGGCGGCCCCGGAGGCGCCTTGGCCTGCGCGCCGGTGATGACGTCGAACTTCTGCACGCCATGATATTTGTCCGCCGCCGCCTCGGCCGGGGCATAGCCCTTGCCCTTCTGCGTCACGACATGGACCAGGCACGGCCCCTCCGCCGCGTCGCGGACATTTTCCAGCACCGGGATCAACTGGTCCAGATTATGCCCGTCGATCGGCCCGACATAGTAGAAGCCCAGTTCCTCGAACAAAGTCCCGCCCATCGCCATGCCGCGCGCGAATTCGTCGGTCTTGCGCGCCGCATTGTGCAGCGGGCGGGGCAGCCGCCGCGCCAGCCGCTTGGCAAGGTCGCGCAGGCCGAGGAACTCCCGGCTCGACACCAGCCGCGCCAGATAGGCCGACAGCCCGCCGACCGGAGGAGCGATGGACATGTCATTGTCGTTCAGGATGACGATCAGCCGATTTCCGGCCTCCCGCGCATTGTTCATCGCCTCATAGGCCATGCCCGCCGACATGGAGCCGTCGCCGATGACAGCGATGCCCTTGCCGGGCTTGCCCTGCATCCTGTTCGCCACGGCAAAGCCCAGCGCCGCGCTGATCGAGGTCGAGCTATGCGCCGCGCCGAAGGGGTCGTACTCGCTCTCCGCCCGCTTGGTGAAGCCGCTGAGGCCGCCGCCCTGGCGCAAGGTGCGGATGCGGTCCCGCCGCCCGGTCAATATCTTGTGCGGATAGCATTGGTGGCCGACATCCCAGACCAGCTTGTCGTTGGGCGTATCGAACACATAATGGATCGCCGTGGTCAGCTCCACCACGCCCAGCCCGGACCCCAGATGGCCGCCGGTCACGCCGACGGCGGAAATCACTTCCTGCCGCAGTTCGTCGGCCAGTTGCCGAAGCCGGTCGGGTTGCAGCTTGCGCAGGTCCGCGGGCCAGACGACCTGGTCGAGCAGCGGAGTGGAGGGGCGATCGTTCATCAAGGACATAGACTCCCCAAGGCGCTAGGCCGTTCCGGGCCGATGCGCAACTCCCTCACGCGGCGCACTTGGCGCAGATGCCCAATATCTCGATCACGGGGCGATCCGGCTGAAAACCCTCGGCCCGCGCCACTGCGCGGACCTTGTCCGTCACCTTGTCGTCGTCGACATGCGTCGCCTGCTTGCAGTTCCTGCACACCAGGAAGATGCAGTCGTGATGACAGCCGGGATGGACATTGGCGATATAGGCGTTGGCGCTTTCCACCCGCATCGCGATATTGTTGGTCACGAACAGGTCGAGGATGCGATAGACACTGTTGGGCGCCACCCGCTTGCCGCGCGCTTTCGACACGCTGTCGGCGATGTCATAGGCCGATGCAGGGGTTGCCTCCGCCGCCAGGGCATCGAAAATGGCGGCGCGCATTGGCGTCCATTGTTCGTGGCTCGCCTCCAGCGTGGCGCGGGCGGCATCCGCGAGGCTGTCGCTCGACGGTTCGTAATGGTCGTGATGATGATGGTCGGCCATGGGTTCAATCTAAGCCTGGGTTGGTGCGGGGGCAAGTGGCGGTCGCGATCCGTCACCCCCTCCAGTAGATCCAGGCCGCCCATATCCAGCCCGCGATCATCAGCGTCCCGCCGACGGGCGTCACCGCGCCCAGCCATTTGGGCGCGCCCAGAGCCATGGCGTAAAGGGTGAAGGCGAAGATCGCCGCCCCGCCCAGGTGCAGCGCCGCCGGTCCCCGCGCCACCCCCATGATGGCCAGCGCGCCCACCGCATGGATAAGCTGATAAAGCCCGCCCGTGCGCAGCCATTCCGCCGCCTGGGGGCTGGCCGCGCCATGCGCGCCGAAGGCGCCCGCCGCAATAGCAAGAGCCGCCGACAATGCCGCCAGAACCGCGATCATGCCTGATCCTCTCCTTCGCCCCTCGCCACCAGGCGCATGCGCCGGCCGGGCCGGTACATCAATTCCTTGGCCGCCATGAAATCGCCATGCTCGATCTGAAGGGCCATGCGCTGCTCGTCATTCCGGCGATATTGGCGCTCGACCTCCTCGACCTCCTCCGGCGGGACGCCCAGCGCCTCCATCGCCTGCACGCCCATGCAGATGGCCGATTCGAACACTTCGCGCACGATGCCCGCCAGGTCCATGTCCTTGAACGCCAGCAATTGCCGCCGGTCGAAGGCGCGCACCACCAGCGCCGCCTGCGGGAAGGCTTCGGCAATCGGCTCCAGCACCCGCGCGTCGAGCGAGGGATCGTCGATGCAGAAAGCGATCAGCCGCGCCTCCTCCGCCCCCGAACGGCGCAGCAGGTCGATCCGCGTGCCGTCGCCATAATAGACCTTCATGTCGAACTGGCTGGAAACCTCGATCTGCGAAGGTTTCTTGTCGATCAGCACGACGCCGAAGCCATGGCCCATCAGCATCTGCGCGACGGTCTGGCCGAACCGGCCATAGCCAACGATGATCGCCGTGCCGCGCGGCGCGTCTTCGGGCCGGGGCAGATCCAGTCCCGTCCTGGGCTTGGCGAATTCCAGCCTGCGGGCGAACAGCATCAGGAAGGGCGTCGTCGCCATGGAGAAGGTGACGATGGCGCTGAACAGGCTGGCCGCCTGGGGCGCGATCAGCAGGGCGTTCTGCGCTTGCGCGAACAGCACGAAGCCGAATTCGCCGCCCTGGCTCAGCAGCAGGCCGGAGCCGATGGCCTGGTTCCACTCCATCCCGAACAATCGGGCAAGGCCGGTGATGAGCGCCGCCTTTGTCAGCACCAATATCCCCGCCATGCCGATGACGAACAGGGGGTTGGCCGCCACCGCATGCAGGTCCAGCACCATGCCGACCGCCAGGAAGAAGAGGCCGAGCAGGATGGACCGGAAGGGTTCGACATCCGCCTCTATCTCATGCCGGTAGGGCGAATCGGCCAGCATCACGCCCGCGATGAAGGCGCCCAGCGCGGTTGAAAGGTGCAGCGCGTGCATCAAAGCCGCCGCCGCCAGCACGGTGAACAGCCCGACGACGACGAACAATTCCCGCTCGCCCAGCCGCCCGACCAGATGGAGCAGGGGCCGCAGCACGAAGCGGCCCGCCAGCACCAGCCCGGCGATGGCGGCCACCGTATAGCCCGCCATCAGCCATCCCGGCGGCCCGCCCACATTGGCGGGGTTGCGGGAGAGGGCCGCGACGATGGTGATCAGCGGGACGATGGACAGATCCTGGAACAGCAGGATCGAGAACACCTTTTCGCCGAAGGGCGAATTGATCCGGCCGCTGCTCTTGAGGCCGGGCAGCACCTGAGCGGTGGAGGACAGCGCCAGGGGCAGCCCCAAGGCAATCGCCGCGCCCCAGGTGAAGCCGGTGGTGTAGAAGATGATCGCGGTAAGGGCGCATCCGCACAGCACCACCTGCGCCATGCCGAGCGCGAAAATGTCGCGCTTCAGCCGCCACAGCCGGGCCGGATGCAGTTCGAGGCCCACCAGGAACAGCAGCAGGACGATGCCGATTTCGGCTATGGCGAGCTTCGATTCCGCCCCGCCGACCAGCCTCAACCCCTGCGGCCCGACCAGCGCGCCCGCGACCAGATAGCCCAGCACCGCGCCCAGCCCAAGGCGACGGAACAGCATGACGAACAGCACCGCCGCGCCCAGCAGGACCACGCCTTCGGACAGCAGCATGTCGGTCGCGGAAACCGGCGAAGCGGCGACCTGCGCGGCCTGTCCCTGCATCGGTTGTCCCTGCATCAGGCGTCGGCCATGCGGGCAGCTTCGGCCACGGCCTCGAAGCCCAGCCTGATCGAGGCATGGCGCGCCGGATAGCCCCGCGCCGGGGCCAGCACCGCCAGTCCGGGCCAGAAATCCAGATCGTCGCTTTCCCCCGCCAGATAGGCGGTCAGCCGGTCCCGCGCATCGGCCAGCTCATCGGCGGTCAGGCCGACGGCCCGCGCCGCCATCAGCGAAGCCGATGCCTGGCCCAGGGCGCAGGCCTTCACGTCCAGCCCGATCTCAGCGACCCGCCCGGCGTCCATCCTGACGTCCGCCGTCACCCGCGACCCGCAGGTGGGCGAACGCTTCTCCACGCTCGCCTGCGGGTCCGACAGCCGCTTGTGATAGGGAATGTTCGCGGCCAGCCGCAAGATGTCCTTATTGTAGAGGGGGGCGCTCATCCCGCCCATGTAGGGCAGTCCGCGACCATGAGAAAGGGCGGATGGATTTGCAGGCGCTTTTTTGAGGGGGGCTGAGGTTTATCCCGATCAGATTGAAGCGCGATGTGCTCCTGCGAAGGCAGGAGCCCAGTTCCAACATCTGAACTAGGGTGTGTGGGGATTCAGCCCATGGCGGGCTGCAAATAGCGGCTTTCTGCGCTTCCGGTGCTCACGTACTGAAGTACGCTGCGCGCCGGTTCTCGAAATCCACTATTTTCGCCGCGCCCTGAACTGAATCCCCACACACCCTAGGTTCTCCCGAGCCGCTTGTCTCGGTCGAATGCCTTCGCAGGAGCACGCAATCCCTTCGCCGCCATCAAGGTTCCTGATCCCCCGCAGTCGGATCGGCCGGTACGATGATGCGCGGCGGCGGCGCTGCCGGCTGCGGTCCGGGCGGAGGCCCTGGCGGCTGGTCGATGGGCAGGCGGATCTGGCCGCCCCCGATATTCACCGTCACGCCCTGCGTATCCAGGCCCACGCTCATATTGCCCAGGCCCGCCTCCGTCGCGACATTGGCGATGGCGTTGACCAGGTCGCTGTCCTTCGTGTCCTCCGGCGCATCCTCGACCGGCTCGTTGATCGCGCCTGCCATGAAGTTGCGCCAGATCCGCGCAGGCACGCCGCCGCCCGCAGCGCCGCCGGGCAGGGGGCTGTTGTCGTCATTGCCGATCCACACCGCCGTCACCAGCCCGCCCGCATAGCCGACGAAGATGGCGTCCCGGCTGTCCTGCGTCGTGCCCGTCTTGCCGAAGGTGCTGGTGCGCAGCGCCGCCGCGCTGCCCGTGCCGCGATTGGCGGCGGAGGACAGCAGGTCGCGGATCATCTCCAGATGGTCGTCGCTGAAACGCTTTCGGCGGCTCATCAGCCGGTCGAACCAGCCCTCTTCCTCCGGCGGCAGGCCATGGGCCAGCACCGGATAGGTGCCCGCCGCCACCGCCGCATAGGCCTCCGTCAACTCCACCAGCGGGATTTCCGAGGTGCCCAGCGCCAGGCTCAGATCCTCGGTCAGCGGCGCGGTGACCCCCAGGTCGCGGGCCACCTTGATCACATTGTCCACGCCCACCTTCTGCGTCAGCCGCACCGCCGCGACATTGCTCGACGCCGCGAAGGCCTGCCGCAGGGTGATCCTGCCGCGATATTTGCCGCCATGATTGGCCGGGCGGTAGGTGCCGGTGGTGATCGGCGTGTCCTCGACGAAATCGTCGGGCGTCATCCCGGCGCGGAAGGCGGCCAGATAGACGAACAGCTTGAACGTCGATCCCGGCTGTCGCTTCGCCTGCACCGCCCGGTTGAAGGCGCTTTCGCGATAATTTTTGCCGCCGACCATGGCGACCACGCTGCCGTCGGGCTTCATCGCGACCAGCGCCGCCTGCGCCTTGCCCAGCGGAGCGCGGCGGATGGCCGCCTCCGCCAGCCGCTGGATGCGCCAGTCCAGCGTGGTCGTCACATTTTGCGCGCCATAGACCGCGCCCGCCCTGTCGCGGGCCTGCGGCAGCACCCAGTCGGCGAAATAGGTGCCGCTGGTCGGATCGGGCGCCTCCTGCACGTTGAGCCGGGCGGGGGACAGGGCATTGCGCTGCGCCTTGCTGATATAGCCCGCCTCGACCATCGCCTGCGTCACCAACGTGGCCCGTTCCTGCGCGCCCTTCAGATTGGCGGTCGGCGCCAGCCGCGAGGGCGCTTTCAGCAGCCCGGCCAGCATCGCCGCCTGCGGGATGGTCAGCCGCTCCGGCTGGCGGTTGAAATAATGGAGGGACGCTGCCCTCAGCCCATAGACATTGTCGCCGAAATAGACGTTGGAGAGGTATCTCTCCATGATCTGGTCCTTGGTCAGCCACGCCTCCAGCCAGAAGGCGATCAGCGCCTCCCGCGCCTTGCGGCCGAAGGTGCGGTCGGCGGACAGGAACACGCCCTTGGCAAGCTGCTGCGTGATCGTGCTGCCGCCCTGCGACGATCCGCTGGACCAGAGATTATGCCAGGCCGCCCGCGCTATGCCGCGCGGGTCGACGCCCCAATGGCTGCGGAACCGCCGGTCCTCTATCGCCATGAAGGCCTGCGGCACATGTTCGGGCAACGCCGCGACGGTCACGGGCCGGTCGATGATCGCGCCGCGCCGGGCGATCAGATGGCTGTCCGCCGACATCAGGCTGATGCTGGGCGGCGCGATGGGCTTCAGGGATCGGGACAGCGGCGCCGTCACCGCCAGCCAGGCGATCAGGATCATCAGCAACGCCAGCAGCGCCGCGACCACCCATCCGGCGATCTGCATCCGCCGCTTCCAGGGCCGGGGCGGCGCGAAGGCGCTGGGCGGACCGGCGCCGAAGGCGCGGGGCGGCAGGGTTTCAGGCTCCGGATTCGGCAGGGGATCGGTCATCGCTTCGGACATGCTGTGTTATTTGCCTGACACGGTCAAGCGTGTCCCGTCGCGGGACAATCGGGGGTTAACCGTAAACCGCGATATTCCAAAAGGTAAAGAATCTCTTAACCTGTGCGTCATGAGAAGCAGACCTCTAGTCCTGACGAGCGAGTCGGCGCGCCATCCATTCCGCCAGCGGCTGCCGCGCCATGTCCTGCGCATCGTCGAACCGGCCCCCGCCGCGCGCGAACGCCCGCCGGTTTCCGACGACAATGACTGGAAACTCTTTATGCTGAGCTTTGGCGCCTTCTTCACGGCCTTCTACAGCTTTATCTTTTAATCGCTTCTTATCAGCCACGCACCGTCAATCGCAGGCCTTGTGCAGCGTCCAGGCGATCCACGCGCAGGGCAGGCACAGCGCCGCCACCAGCAGCAACTGGTTCACCACCGAAAGCCCCGCGATGCTGAGGCTGATGGTCAGCAGCGATCCCAGCACCATGGCCCCTGAATTGACGATATTGTTCGCCGCGACGGTTCGCGCCGCCTCGCATTTCTCCACCGTCGTGGTGAGGAAGGCGTAGAGAGGCACCACGAACATCCCCCCGAAGGTCGCCACGCACAGCAGGCAGAGCGAAAGCGGGATCGCCAGCGGGTGGTAGAGGAATCCCGCCAGCGAGAGCATCTTCCCGTCCGACCCGGCCATCCAGAGGTCGCACACGATATGGAAGGCGACGATGCTGATCCCCATGCCGATCACGGACGCGGGTGCATATTTGGCCGACACATGGCCGCACAGCAGCCGGTTGATCGCGACCGATCCGATGGCGATGCCGATGGAAAAAATGCCCAGGAACAGGCTGGCGACCGACTTGTCGGCGCTCAGCACATTCTTGACCAGCGGCGGGAACTGGATGAACAGCACCGTGCCCACCGCCCAGAAGAAGCTGATCGCCATGATGGCGAGGTAGAGCCGCCGGATATGCATCGTTCCCCGCACCAGCGCGATCGAGGAGCGGATGATGTGGAAATCGATCGGTTGCCGCTCCAGCAGCGAAGGCGCGGCGGGCACGTTGCGTCCCGCCAGCCAGCCGACCACGGCGGTCAGGATGATGCAGACCGCCGCCGCCTGCACGGGGATGACCCCGGCCAATATGGTCCCTGCGAGGATGGCGATATAGGTTCCGGCCTCGACCAGTCCGGTTCCGCCCAGCACTTCCTCGTCATGCAGATGCTGGGGCAGGATCGCATATTTGATCGGCCCGAAGAAGGTCGAATGCACCCCCATGGCGAACAGCGCGACCAGCAGCAGCGGAATGGCAAGGACATGGACGGCAATGCCGCTCCAGATCAGCGCCAGCCCGATGGCGCCCACGGCCATGATGACGATTTCGGCCGCCTTGACGATGCGGATGATGGCCGCCTTGTCGCGCTGATCGGCCAATTGCCCCGACAGGGCGGACATCAGGAAGAAGGGCAGGATGAAGATGCCGGTCGCCAGCGCGCTGAACCAGGTTTCCGACTTCTCGTCATTATAGACGGTATAGACGACGAACAGCACCATCGCGTTCTTGAACAGATTGTCGTTGAAGGCGCCGAGGAGCTGAGTGATGAAAAGCGGCAGAAAACGTCGCTTGTTGAGGAGCCTTAGAGAGGCTTGCATGGGCGAGGGGGTCTTCTTCGCTGTGGATGAGCGTGGCGGGGTCTAGCCACAGAAGACGGGTCAGCACAACCCCTCTGCGTGAAACCGTGCCGGCCCCTTCCTTTCCATATCGCGCATCCGCTTGTGCGCCGGCCCCGACTGTGGCAGTCCGCCGCCATGCTGACGCTGCCCAATTTGCTGACGCTTTCGCGCATATTGACCGTTCCGCTGCTGGTGGCGCTGCTGTGGCCGGCGGAGATCGGCGCGCGCTGGACCACCGGCTATATGCTGGCCTTCGGGCTTTATTGCCTGATGGGCATCACCGACTATTTCGACGGCTATCTGGCGAGGGCGCAGGGCGCGGTGTCGAGGCTGGGCATTTTCCTCGATCCCATCGCCGACAAGATCATGGTCGGCGCGGTGATCCTGATGCTGGCGGCGACCCGCGACATTTCGGGCATTCATATCGCCGCCGCAATGATCATCCTGCTGCGCGAGATCGCGGTGTCGGGCCTGCGCGAATTCCTGGCGGGGTTGCAGGTGTCGGTGCCGGTATCCCGCCTCGCCAAATGGAAGACGGCCTTTCAGTTGATCGCCCTTGGCGCGCTGATCCTCGCAGGCGCTGTTCCGCAATTCCCCTTCGTGCAACTGGTCGGCATCGCCACGCTGTGGGCCGCCGCGATCCTCACCCTGGTCACGGGCTGGGACTATCTGCGCGTCGGCATCAGGCACATGGATTGAGCGATGCTGAGCCTCGTCTACTTCGCCTGGGTCCGGGAAGCCATCGGCCGCGACGAGGAACGGATCGAGCGGCCAGCCCCCGGCACCACCGTCGCCGCGCTGATCGCCGCGCTGGCGGCGCGGGGCGGCGCCTATGCGGAGGCTTTCGGCCAGCCGGACAAGCTGCGCGCCGCGCTGGACCAGCGCTTCGTGCCGCTGGACAGCCCCATCGGGGAAGCGCGGGAACTGGCGATCTTCCCCCCGGTCACGGGGGGATGAGCCGCGTCTCCATCCAGGCGGAGGATTTCGATCCGGCGGCCGAACTCGCCGCGCTGGAGGCCAGCGGCGGCGGCGGCGTCGCCAGCTTCACCGGCATCGTCCGGGGGGATGGCGGACTGGTCGCGCTCGAACTGGAACATTATCCGGCGATGACGACGGCGCAGGTGGACCGCATCGTGGCGGAGGCATGCGAGCGCTGGCCCCTGCTTGGGATAAGGGTGATCCATCGCTTCGGGCGGCTGGAACCGGGCGAGCGGATCGTCTTCGTCGGCACCGCTTCGCGCCACCGCGCGGCGGCGCTGGAGGCCTGCGCCTTCCTCATCGACTGGCTGAAATCGCAGGCGCCCTTCTGGAAGAAGGAGCATTTCGCGGATCGCACGATATGGGTCGAAGCCCGCGCCGAGGATGACGCGAAAGCCGACAGCTGGAAGCGCTAATTTTCAACTCACGCCCCTAAGCCGCGACACCGACCTCCGGCAAATCCGCCGCATCGCGCAGCAGCTCCGCCAATAGCCGGAATTCCTTTTCCCGCGGACTGTTCTTGCGCCACACCAGCGCGATGTCGCGATGCGCCCGTTCCGACCGCAGGGGGCGCGCCGTGATGTCCGTATGGTCCAGCAGGCCGCTGGCAATCGCCATTTCCGGCATGATCGTCATGCCCAGCCCATTGTCCACCATCTGCACCAGCGTATGCAGCGACGTGCCCATCATCATCGCGCTCGCCCGGATTTCCGGCCGGTTGCACGCCGCCAGCGCATGGTCCTTCAGGCAATGCCCGTCCTCCAGCAGCAGCAGCTTGGTCTCGTCGATCATCTCCGGCGCGATCCATTCGGGCGGATCGCGGGGATCGTCGCGGGGAAAGGCGACATAGAGCCGGTCCTGGAACAGCAATTCGCTGTCCAGTTCCCCGGTCGGAAAGGGCAGGGCGAGCAGCACGCAATCGACATTGCCGTGCCGCAGGGATTCGATCGCAGCCTGCGTCGTCTCCTCCCGCAGATAGAGCTTGAGTTCCGGCCGCTCGCCCCGCAACCGGGGCAGCAGGCGCGGCAGCAGGAAGGGGGCGATGGTGGGAATGACGCTCATCCGCAATTCGCCGGTCAGCGGCTTGCCCGAAGCCTCCGCGATGGCGGCCAGTTCTTCGGCTTCGCGCAGCACCCGATGCGCCTTCTCCACGATGCGGTCGCCCAGCGCCGTGAAGCGCACCACCCGCCGCGTCCGCTCCACCAGCGTGATGCCGATCAGCGATTCCAGTTCGCGAATGCCCGCCGACAGGGTCGACTGGGTCACGAAGCAGCTATCCGCCGCCTTGCCGAAATGGCCATGCTCCTTCAGCGCCACAAGATATTGTAGCTGCTTGAGCGTGGGCATGTAACTCGACATTGATCGCCTTCCTCGATTGGAAGGCCCAATATAATCGTGCTAGCCGATATATCCAAGCCATTTGGCCACGCCGAACAGCGAAGTCAGCGTCAGGATCGATCCCACGGCGATGAACAGCGTCCGGGGCGAGACATGCCGGGCCAGCATCGCGCCGAACGGCGCCGCGATCACCCCGCCGATCAGCAGGCCCACCGTGTAGGTGGTGAAGGTCTCCCACCCCAGATGCAGCAGGAAAGTGATGCTGATGGAGGTGGTCAGGATGAATTCGACGCTGTTGACCGTGCCGATGGTGTGCCGGGGGCTGGACCCCTGGATCAGCAGGTTCGACGTTACCACCGGCCCCCAGCCGCCGCCGCCGGTCGCATCCATGAAGCCGCCGACCAGGCCCAGCGGGCCGACCCATTTGGGGTTGCGCGCCTGGGGCGGATAATGGAAGCCCCGCCACACCAGATAGACGCCGATCGCCGTCAGGTAGAATTGCACGAAGGGCTTGATCATCGCCCCGTCGACGTTGGACAGCAGATAGGCGCCCGCGACCCCGCCGATCACGCCCGGAATGATGAGGCGCGCGAACAGGCGCCAATCGACGT
Source organism: Sphingobium sp. TA15 (assembly GCF_037101235.1). NCBI lineage: Bacteria > Pseudomonadati > Pseudomonadota > Alphaproteobacteria > Sphingomonadales > Sphingobiaceae > Sphingobium > Sphingobium sp. TA15. The sequence goes on along the minus strand of NZ_AP025355.1, from coordinate 1,578,375 downwards.
TGCGATGGATGATATGGCTGATCGCCGACACGCCGGTGGTGAAGGTTTCCGCCGCATGGACGCTGGCCGACGCCCTGCTGGGCGGCACGCCGAGCGCCAGGAGCAGCGTGCTGGAGATGACGCCATAGGCCATGCCAAGGGCGCCGTCGATCATCTGGGCGCCGAAACCGATGAGAATGAAAGGCAGGATTTCGCCGAAATGGGCGATAAAGATGTCGATCATTCATTGGTCCCTGCTATGATTGTCTACCGCCTTGATTGGTATATCACGGGCCGCCAAGAAACTTTCTGTTTTATCGGGCGAAGCCGAAATAGCCCGCCATCTGGAAAATTCATCCTTTTGCGCTTATGTACCGTCTGGTCGGTTTCATCAGGGGCGCCCCATGCTGCGCAATCTCATCGCCTATCTGGATTCGGTCAAAGCCCGCGACCCTGCTCCGCGTTCGCGTGCCGAAATCCTGCTCTACCCTGGCCTGTGGTCGCTTGCCTTCCATCGGGTGGCGCACCGCCTCTATCGGGCGCGGCTTTATTTCCTGGCCCGCGCCGTGAACCATTTTTCGCGTTTCCTGACCGGCAACGACATTCATCCGGGCGCCCGCATCGGCAAGCGTTTCTTCATCGACCATGGCTTCACCGTGATCGGGGAGACGGCGGAGATCGGGGATGACGTCACCCTCTACCAGAATGTGACGCTGGGTGGCACCGATCCCGCGAACGGCATCGCCGGCAAGCGCCATCCGACGCTGGAGGACGGCGTGATCGTCGGTTCCGGCGCCCAGGTTCTGGGTCCGGTCCGCGTCGGCGCCCGCGCCCGCGTCGGCGCCAATGCCGTCGTGACCAAGGATGTGAAGGAAGGGGCGACCATGGTCGGCATTCCGGCGCGGCCCATGCTGGTCGACGTGACCGCCTATCAGCGGGAGTTCCTGCCCTATGGCACGCCATGCTCCGACTGCGTCGACCCGGAAAGGCAGAAGCTGGAACTGCTCCAGCTTGAAATCGACCAGTTGCAGAAGCGCCTGGCCGAACTGGTTGCGGAACGGGGCGGCGCGCCGGCGCAGGACATCCCCCTGGTCAAGGAGCGTGGCCGCGCCTGATGAGCAATGTGACCCCGTTCCCGTCGCAATCGGCCCAGGGTGCGAAGGGGCCGGTCGGCCAGACCGGGTTCGATCGTCTCGAACTTCAGCGGATCATGGATCTTTACGGCCGCATGGTCGCGGCGGGTCATTGGCGCGACTATGCCATCGACCTGGGCCGCGAAGCCGCGATCTTCTCCGCCTTCCGCCGATCCGCCGAACGGCCGGAATTTCGCATCGAAAAGCGGCCTTCCCTACGTCACCGCCAGGGCATGTGGGCGTTGATCGGGGAGGCGGGACATGTGTTGAAGCGCGGCGCCGAGCTGCAGGGCATACTCGCGCCGGTGGAACGGCGGCTGCTCAAGATCGTGGGTGATTGAGACCCGCGTCGTCCGGATGGGCGCCGGCGGAAAGGGGGGCAGGACATTCCCGACCCTTCCCATTCTTAGGCTGTATCGACATTCAGCCCTGACGGCCTGCAAATGGCGCTTTTCCGTGCTTCCGGTGCTCACCTACTTTGAGTAGGCTGCGCGCCGGGTCACTGAAAATCACCATTTTCGGCTCGCCATCTTCTGAATGCCGATACACCCTAGGGATAGCCGCCTTCACAGATCGTCCGAATGGGCGGCCAGCCTGATGAGTTTCTGACCGCCCCGCGTCGCCGCCGTGACGATGCGCGCCAGTTCCGCCTGCTTGAACGGCTTGTCCAGCCGAGGCCGCCGGGTCACGTTCGGCGGCAGTTCGGCAAAGCCCGTTATGATGACAACCGGCAGTCCCGGGGTCCTCATGTCGATTTCGTCGGCAAGCTGCGTGCCGGTCATGCCCGGCATGGCATAGTCGGTGATCACCAGGTCGACGCTGCCCTGCTCCAGAACGCGCAGCGCGTCCGCGCCCGACGTCGCCTGGAATACGGTGTGCCCCAGCTCCTCCAGCATGCCGGCGGTGTTGGTCAGCACCAGATCGTCATCGTCGACGGCCAGGATAACCAGCGGCTCCGCAACCACCGATGCCAGGGCGTTCGGAATGTCGTCGACAGCCTCCTCCACCCGACCGGCGGGCGCCATCGGCAGCAATAGCGACACCATGGTGCCCCGGCCCTGTTCGCTGACGATGGTCATCGAACCGCCGCATTGTTCGGCAAAGCCGTGCACCATCGACAGGCCCAGGCCCGTGCCCTTGCCGACGCCCTTCGTCGTGAAAAAGGGTTCGCGCGCCCTTTCCAGCGTGGCGGCGTCCATGCCCTCCCCCTCGTCGATGACGGACAGGCGCACATAATGGCCGCCCTCCAGATCGGTGCGCTGCGCCTTCGACAGGATGGTCTCCGCCCCCTCTATGATGATCCGTCCGCCGCCGGGCATGGCGTCGCGGGCGTTCATCGCCAGATTGAGCAGCGCCAGTTCCAACTGGGCCGGATCGGCATGGGCGGCGCTGAGGTGCAGGGGAAAGCGGGTTTCGATGGCGATCCCGCTGCCCAGCGTCGTCTTCATCAGATCGGCCATGTCCCGCACCAGCGCCACGCAGTCGACGCTCTGCGGCTTCAGTTCCTGCTTGCGCGCAAAGGCCAGCATCCGCTGCGTCAGCGTCGCCCCGCGCTCCGCGGCGGTCATCGCATTGTCGATATAGCGGGACACGTCCGCCCCGGTCGCCAGCCTATGCCGCGCTAGGTCCAGGCTGCCGACGATCACGGCGAGCAGATTGTTGAAGTCGTGGGCCACGCCGCCGGTCAGCTTGCCGATGGCGTCCATCTTCTGCGCCTGGAGCACGGCCTCCCGCGCCTCTTCCAGCGCGAGTTGCATTTCCTGCCTTTCCGTAAGGTCGCGGCTTATCTTGGCGAAGCCGATCAGTTCGCCGGCCGCGTTGCGGATCGCGTCGATGACGACATGCGCCCAGAAACGGGTTCCGTCCCTGCGCACGCGCCATCCTTCCGCCTCGAACCGGCCGGCCTGGCCGGCGGTTTCCAGGGCAAGGGCGGGCATGCCGGCCGCCTGATCCTCCGGCGTGTAGAAGCGGGAGAAATGTTCGCCGATGATCTCTTCGGCCTCATATCCCTTGAAGCGGCGCGCCCCGGCATTCCAACTGATGACGATGCCGTCGGCCGACAGCATGTAGATGGCATAGTCGGTGACGTTCTGGACCAGCAGTTCAAAGCAGTTTCCAGACCCTTCCGGTGCCGCCATAGTCATTTGGGGATTCCCCTCGAATAGCATGCCCGTCATGGACATATGGACAACGCGCAGAGGTTCCGGACGTTCCGCTTGCGAAAGCGATTGTCGGCGCCCGCCGGGCACGGCGCGGCATTGACTTGGCCGTGCCCTCCGCGCCAAGGAGGCGCCCTCGGCAGCAGGATGGAACGGATATGGGCAGGACCGCAGGGATAACCGTCGTCGGCGAAGCGATGCTGGAACTCAGCCGCGCTTCGGGCGAAGGCGTTTCGGGCGGGGGTTGGAACCTGCGTTATGGCGGCGACGTCATCAACACGGCGATCCATCTCGCCCGCTGCGGCGACCAGGTCCGCTTCGCGAGCGCGATCGGCGCCGATCCGATGAGCGCGGACCTGCGCGCCGCCTGGGAAGCAGAGGGGATCGACACCTCCCTGCTGCTCGCCGTCGAGGGAAGGCTGCCCGGCCTTTACGCCATAGAGACCGATGCCCAGGGCGAGCGCAGCTTCCATTATTGGCGTGGGGAGGCCGCCGCCAGGCGCATGTTCGACCTGCCCGAAAGCGCCGCCATGGTGGAGCGGGCCGCAGGATCGGACCTGCTCTACTTCTCGCTGATCACGCTTGCCATCCTGTCCGGGGAGGCGCGGGAAAAGCTGCTCGCCCTGTGCGGTGCGGTTCGGGCAAATGGGGGCCGAGTGGCGTTCGACGGCAATTATCGCGCCCGGCTCTGGCCCGACGCCGCGACCGCGCGCCACTGGCGCGACCGTGCCGTTGCGCTCAGCGACATCGGCCTGCCCACCCTGGCCGATGAGGTGGAGATGGGCGAGGCCGACGATGCCTTGGATGCGGCCCGACGCTGGGGCGCCGGCGACGGGCGCGAGGTGGTGGTGAAACTGGGCGCGGAAGGCTGTCTGGTGGATGGGGCCATCGTCGCTCCGCCCGCCAGGCTTTCCGTCGTCGATTCGAGCGGCGCGGGCGACGCGTTCAACGGCGGCTATCTCCATGCCCGCCTCGCCGGCCGCCCGCCGCGCCAGGCCGCGCTTTCTGGCCATCGCCTGGCGGGCTGGAACATCGGCCGCCGCGGCGCCATACCGGCCCGCGATGCGGATGCGCCCTATGCCGACCTCTGAAATTCTCCGCCGCGGCCGCGTTGACGCCAACGGGATCAAAGGCTAAGCCGCTTTCGCCCGGGCGGGTGTAGCTCAATGGTAGAGCAGAAGCTTCCCAAGCTTACGACGAGGGTTCGATTCCCTTCACCCGCTCCAGATTTTCCCGATCTTCAAAGACTTGCCTTTGCCGCCGGCGCGGCTTTTTTGCTTTGCGCGATTTCAACCGTCGATTGCTTGAAAATCGCTCCGACGCAGCGCGTCCTAGGCTGTATCGACATTCAGATGATGGCGAGCCGAAAATGGTGGTTTTTCGCGACCCGGAGCGCAGCGTACTAAAGGTACGTGAGCACCGGAAGCGCGGGATTGAAGCGAGGCACGTGACTCGCTTCAATCATTTGCAGGCCGCCAGGGCTGAATCCCCACGCACCCTAGATCAATCCTTTCGCGCGCAGGCTGCTATGCCCCTGCGTCCCGATGATGATGTGGTCGTGCACCGCGATGTTGAGCCGCTTGCCCGCTTCGGCGATCTGCCGGGTGATCTCTATGTCCTGGCGGCTGGGTTCGGGCGATCCGCTCGGATGGTTGTGGACCAGGATCAGCGCCGCCGAGCCCAGGTCGATCGCCCGTCGGATCACCTCCCGCGCGTAGATCGCCGCCTGGTCGATCGAACCGTCGCCCATATGCTCGTCTCGGATCAGCATGTTGCGGCTGTTGAGGTGCAGCACCCGCACCCGCTCCACCGTCAGAAAGGCCATGTCGGCGCGCAGATAGTCGAGGAGCGCCTGCCAGCTTGCCAGCACCGGCTTTTCCGCCACCTCGTTGCGCAGCATCCGCAGCATCGTCGCCTGCACGATCTTGATCGCCGCGATGCTGGTGTCGCCCATGCCGGGCACGCGGGCAATGGCCTGCCAGTCGGCCGCCATCAGCCCCCCAATGCCGTCGAATTCCCGCAGCAGCGCCTTGGCCAGCGGCTTGGTGTCGCGGCGGGGTATGGCCAGCGCCAGCAGATATTCGACCAGTTCATGGTCGTGCAGCGCTTCGCCGCCATTTTCCGCCAGTTTCTGGCGCAGCCGGGCGCGATGCCCGACACCGTCGTGCGTGGCCTTCAAATTCCGGTCCGCCAAAATCCTACCGGTCCCCCATGTGCCGATGCGGACGCTATTCATTGCGGATTTATCGGGCAAGGATATTTAGGAGTGATCGGACGTTATGCAGGCGTTACGGACTTGAGCACGCGGGTTTGACCATAAGCATGGAAGATGAAGACGGCGAAAAGGAGATTCGCCGGGGCTGGCTCCGCTGGCTTGGCGTCGGCACGGGGTCGCTGGCGCTGGTCCTTGCCGCGCTGTGGACGCAACGCGCGCCCATCGCTGAAAATTTCATCAGCCGCGAACTCAACCGTCGGGGCGTGCAGGGCAGCTACGACCTGGCGGACATCGGCCTGCGCACCCAGCGGATCGAGAATATCGTGCTGGGCGATCCCGCCCGTCCCGACCTGACGGCGCGCTGGGTGGAGGTGGACATCGCCTTCACCGGGCTGGCCCCGCAAGTGGCGGCGGTGCGGGCCGGCGGCGTCAGGATGCGGGGATTGCTGCGCAACGACGTGCTGAACCTGGGGGAGGTCGACAAGTTCCGCGATCCAAAGTCCGCCGCGCCTTTCAGCCTGCCCGACATTCTGCTGGCGCTGAGCGATGCGCGGCTGCGGCTGGATACGGATGCCGGGGCTATCGGCATGCAGATTGACGGGCAGGGGAACCTGCGGTCGGGATTCCGGGGCAGGCTGGCGGCGGCAATGCCCAATGCGGGCGGCAAGGGATGCGGCCTGGCAAATTTGCGGGCGATGCTGGACATCGCGATGCAGGATGGACGCCCGCACCTCTCCGGCCCGCTGCGCGGCGAAGCGCTGGCCTGCCGCGATGCCGGCATCGCCATCGCGAAACCGGCCGCGGATGTGGATGTCCGATTCGGCAAGGCGCTGGATCGCTGGACCGGCCGCGTCGACCTTATGGGCGAGGCGCTCAGGTCTGGCGGCATGGTTCTGGCGCGGCCTGCCGGGCGGATCGATTTCGACGGGACGGCCGATGAGACCGCCGGGCGAGCGCGAATCGGGGCGGCCGCCCTGTCGGCCGGCGGCGCGCTGGCCGGCCCCGCCGACTTTCGCGGGGCCTGGCATGCCGGCAAGGGCGATATGGGCCTGAAGGGTCGCCTGTCCGTCCGGCAATTGCGCTTCGCCGGGCGCGACCCCCTGGCCGCTGCGCGCGAATCGACTGCCGGGACGCCCGTCGGCCCCTTGGCGGCGCGCCTCGCCGATGCGGTGCGGCGGGCGGGCGAGGACAATGTCCTGCAAACCGGCCTCGCCTTTGCGCAGCGGGGAAAGGGTGGCAGCCTGGCCCTGACCGATGCCCGATTTTCGGCGCGCAGCGGTGCGCGGATCGCCATTCCGGGAGGCGGCCGCGTGACGGTCGGCTGGCCGGGCAAGGGCGGACAGCCGGTCGACTGGGCGCTTGACGGGGCGATCACGACGGAGGGCGGCGGATTTCCCAGGGCGGCGCTGCGGCTGGCGCGTCGGCCGGGCGGAGGCCTGGGCGGACAATTGTTCGTTGAACCCTATGCGGCGGGCGATGCCAGGCTGTCGCTGGAGCCGGTGCGGTTCGTCGCGGGGCCGAAGGGCGATACGCGCTTTTCGACGCAGCTGCGGCTCGACGGGCCGCTTCCCGGCGGAAGGCTGCGCGGGCTGGCGGCGCCGGTCGAAGGGCAGATGAGCGCCGACGGCGCATTGGCGATCAACCCGCGCTGCGTGCCGATCTCGCTGATCGAGGCGCGCTATGGCAATTTCTCGCTTGGGCGGACCCGGCAGACGCTGTGCCCCGTCGGACGGTCGCTGCTGGCGGTAGGGCCGGGCGGCGTGCGCGGCGGCGCCGAAATCCGCAAGCTCGCACTGGCCGGGAAAAGCGGGGATAGCCCGATGCGCCTTTCCGCCGACAGCGCCCGCCTTGCCATGGGGCGGCAGGGCTTCGCGCTCGCCAATGCCGAACTGGCGATCGGGCCGCAGGATTCGCCGGTTCGGCTGAGCGCGGCGACGCTGACCGGAAAGGCGACGGCCAAGGGGCTGGGCGGCCGATTGACTGGCGCGGGCGGACGGATCGGGTCCGTGCCGCTGATCGTCGAAAATGGCGCGGGCGACTGGAGCTTCGCCGACGGCGCGCTGAAGCTGGCCGCCGGGATGACGGTGCGCGATGCGCAGGCGCCGGGCCGGTTCGAACCGCTGAACGTCCCCGACTTCGCGCTGACGCTGAAGGATTCGAGGATCGCCGCGACCGGATCGCTGCGGGCGCCGCGCAACGACGCGCTGGTCGCCCGTGCCGTGATCGCGCACGATTTGGGCAGCGGGCGCGGCAAGGCGGATCTGGCGGTTCCGGGATTGTCCTTTGGTCCGGGTCTGCAGCCGGAGGATGTGACCCGCCTCGCCCTTGGCGTGGTGGCCAATGTGACCGCGCAGGTCAGCGGGGAAGGGCATATCCGCTGGAACGGAACGCATTTGACCAGCGACGGCCTGTTCCAGACCGACAATGCCGCCCTGGCGGCGGCTTTCGGCCCGGTGGAGGGGCTGTCGGGCGAACTGCGCTTCACCGATCTGCTCGGCCTGGTCAGCGCGCCGGGGCAGGAAGTGCGGATGAGGTCGGTCAATCCGGGTGTGGAGGTTCGCGACGGCCATGTGCGTTATCGGCTGGAAGCGGGGCAGAAGGTGCGGATCGAAGGGGGCGGATGGCCCTTTTCGGGAGGGCAACTGGTCCTGCTGCCGACGACCATGGATTTCAGCGCCGATGTCGACCGATACATGACCTTCCGCGTCATCGGCCTGGACGCGGGCGCCTTCATCCAGGCGATGGACCTTAAGAATATTTCCGCCACGGGGACGTTCGACGGCATCATGCCTCTGATCTTTAACGCGCAGGGCGGGCGCGTGGCGGGGGGCGTGCTGACCGCGCGGCAGCAGGGCATGCCGCCCCTGATGATGCCGGAGGGCGTTCTGCCCACCATCCCCTGCGATCCGACGCGGCAGTCGGGGACGCTGTCCTATGTGGGGCCGGTGTCCAACGAGCAACTGGGCGCGATGGGCCGGCTGGCCTTCGATGCGCTCAAGAATCTCCAATATAAATGCCTTACCATCCTGATGGACGGCGCGCTGGACGGCGAAATGGTGACGAACGTCGTCTTCAACGGCGTCAATCGCGGGCAGATCGGCGGGGCGCCGGCGGGGCTGGCGCGGAATTTCACCGGCCTTCCCTTCATCTTCAACGTGCGGATCGCCGCGCCTTTCCGGGGCCTCCTGGGAACGGCGCAATCCTTCATCGACCCATCGACCCTCATACAGAACAGCATAGGCGACCAGATGCAGGAGGCGATGCGGTCCAGGATGGGCCAACAGGGGGTTGCAGTTCAGCCTGCCGAAAGCGAAACTATGCGAAACGGGGAGCAGAAATGAAGAAGCGAACGATCATCGCGGCGGGCTTCGCCGGTTTGGCCCTGGGGGGCTGCATCCAGGTGAAGGCGCCCGACAAGCCCATAGAGATCAACCTCAATGTGAAGGTGCAGCAGGAAGTCGTCGTCCGCCTGCAACGCGACGCGCAGGATTTGATCCAGAATAATCCGGAGTTGTTCCCGCAATGACACGCAAGTTCTTGATGATCGCCGCCTCGGCCGCGGTGGCGCTGGCGACCGGCCTGGTCATGACCTCCCCCGCGCGGGCGCAGTCCGGCGCCGTCGCCGCCGCCATGAGCGCGGGGACGGTGGGCGAACAGGCCGATGGCTATCTCGGCATTGCCGGATCGGTCAGCGACGCGGTGCGGCAGGAGGTCGAATCGATCAACATCAAGCGCAGGGCCGCCTATACCGACCTTGCCGGCAAGCGCGGCGTGACGGTGCAGGATGTCGCGGCGGCGACGGGATGCCAGACGCTCAGCAGCCGGGTGAAGCCCGGCCAGGTCTATCGCATCGGCGCCGGCGCGTGGCAGACCAAGGGCCCCGGCCCCATCGCGCTGCCGGGCTATTGCGCCACGGCCGGTTGATTTGCCAAGGGTCGCCCGGCCGCGCTAGTGGACTTTGGACCCAGCTTCGTTCGGGCGGGAAAATCTCCTGCCCAACGACGGTTGACACTCCCCAAAGCCCTTTCTAAACGGGCCGCGCCTTGACGGGTGCAGCCGTAACCGCCATGCCGCCTGACGTTGGCTTCTAAAGCCTGGACGGAGGGATGCGGCATGGCAGCGGATGCACCGGGGCAGGACCCGGCGGGGGAGGATGCGCGGATCGCTTCTTTGGAGGAGCGGATCGCACAGGCCGAACAAGCCGAAAAGGTCAGACAGGGGACACAGGTGCAGCAGGCGGACGATGGGTCGCGCCTGGGCAACAGGGTTCTCGCGGAGCTGATCGGCGGTCTTGCCGGCGGTGCCGTGGTTGGTGGGACTTTGGACTACTTCCTGCGGACATCCCCTTGGCTCCTGTTGGCATTCCTCGGTCTTGGGATCGTGGCGGCGTTCAGGAACATCATCAGATTGACGACGACGAAGCGTCCCGACTGACAGGGACGCTTTTATCTTGGTCCGAAGGTTTAGGCGTTACAGGGGTCCAGCGTGGCAGAATCCGGCAAAATCGATCCGATGCACCAGTTTGCGATCGAACCGCTGTTCGGTACGGACCATCTGTCGATCGGCGGCTTCAACATCGCCTTCACCAACAGCGCCCTCTATATGGTGGCGGCCGCCGTGGTGCTGTGGATCTTCGTCGTCGGCGGCATGAAGCGGGAACTGGTCCCCGGCCGCTGGCAGATGGCGGTCGAATATATGACCGGCTTCATCAAGAGCCTGCTGATCGCCAATGTCGGCGAGGGCGGCAAGAAGTATATTCCCTACGTCTTCTCGCTGTTCATGTTCATCCTGCTGGCGAACCTGCTCGGCCTGCTGCCGCTGGGCCTGGTCGGCCTGCACCCCTTCACCTTCACCAGCCATTTCACGGCGACCGGCGTGCTCGCGATCATGAGCTTCTCGATCGTGCTGGCGGTGGGCTTCTACAAGCATGGCCTGCACTTCTTCTCGCTGTTCGTGCCGCACGGCACGCCGTTGCCGATGATCCCGGTCATTTTCCCGATCGAGCTGATCTCCTTCATGGTGCGCCCGTTCAGCCTGGGGCTGCGACTGTTCGTCGCGATGACCGCCGGCCACGTGCTGCTGAAGGTGCTGGCGGGCTTCGTCATCAACGCATCGAATGCCGGCGTCGGTTACGGCCTGACCGTCGGCAGCGCCAGCTTCATCCTGATGATCGGCATCAGCGCCCTGGAAGTGCTGGTCGCGGTGATCCAGGCCTATGTGTTCGCGCTGCTGACCTCGGTCTACATCAACGATGCCGAGAACCTGCACTGATTTTCCGTCATTACCTCAACGTTCGAATAGAATTTAGAAAAGGAGTTTAGAACATGGACGCAGAAGCCGCAAAGCTGCTCGGTGCTGGCCTGGCCGCCATCGGTGCGGGCATCGCCGCCCTCGGTGTGGGCAACGTCTTCAGCTCGTTCCTCGAAGGCGCGCTGCGCAACCCCGGCGCCGCCGACGGTCAGCAGGGCCGCCTGTTCATCGGTTTCGCCGCCGCGGAACTTCTGGGTCTGCTGGCGTTCGTCATCGCCATGATCCTGGTGTTCGTGGCCTGAACAGCCGCTTTGGGGCGGTCATGGATGACTCCATGTCATCCATGCCCGTTCCCTGATTGACCGCGCCCCGATCGGACGGACCCGAAAAATGCCTCAAATCGCGCAAATTGCCGAAACCTATTCATCGCAGATTTTCTGGCTGCTGCTGACGTTCGGTTTCGTTTTCTTCGTCATCGGCCTCGGCATGGTGCCGAAGGTCCAGGCGACGGCCGATGCGCGCGACGCGAAGATCACCGGCGATCTGGATGCCGCCAAGGCGGCTTTCGCCCGCGCTGACGAGGCGGAGGCCGACTATCGCGCCCGCGATGCCGAAAGCCGCGCCGTCGCCCAGGCAAGCCTGGCCAAGGCGAAGGCGGAGGCGGCCAAGGCTTCCGAAGCCCGGCTGGCAGCCGCCGATGCGGACATCGCAAGCCGGATCGCCGCGGCCGAAGCCCGCATCAAGGCTGCAACCGACGCAGCCATGGCAGAGATTGAAACCGTTGCCGCTGACGCAGCGCGCGACATGGTGGCTCGCATTTCCGGCGTCAACGCGTCGGAAGATGCAGCCCGCAACGCAGTAAAGGCGGCACTGGCCCATGGCTGAGGCAGCACAGCATAGAGCTGGAGAGCAGGGTGGGGCGGAAGCCCCGCACCTGAACGAGGCTATCCATGCCGAGGGGATGGAGCCGGTCGGCACCGTCGCCCATGAAGGCGTGGCCCCGCATACCGACCCGAAGGCCGTCGGCATGGACGCCACGGCCTGGGTCAGCCTGGCGATGGCGGTGTTCATCCTGATCCTGCTGGTCAAGAAGGTGCCCGGCCTGATCGGCGGCGCGCTGGACGGCCGGATCGCCCAGATCAAGGCGCAGTTGGAGGAAGCCTCCAAGCTGCGCGCCGAAGCCGAAGCGCTCAAGGCCGAATATGAAGCCAGGCTGGCCGCCGCCGCCGGCGAGGCTGAGACGATGCGCAAGTCGGCCGAGCATGAGGCGGCCACGCTGCTGGAGGATGCGAAGGCCAATGCGGCCGCTCTCGTCTCGCGCCGTCAGAAGATGGCGGAGGACAAGATCGGCGCGGCCGAGCGCGCGGCCATCGCCGACATCCGGGCGAAAGCCGTGCGCGCCGCCACCGGCGCCGCCGCGTCGCTGATCGCGCAGGGGCATGACGCCAAGGCCGACAAGCTGCTGGTCGACGACGCGATCAAGGGGCTTGGCCCCAGCGTCTGAGCCTGTTCCAGAGGTGGAAAAAAGGGCCGGTGCGGATCGTCGCGCCGGCCTTTTTGTTTGTCTGGTCGTGTGGGCGTTTGTGGTTTGGGTGGGCCATTAGCGGCCCCTAAATCCTCCCTACGCGAAGCGTGGGGAGGGGGACCATGCGAAGCATGGTGGAGGGGAAATTCGGAGGTCGTGCCCCATCCCCTCCACCACCGCTTTCAGCGGCGGTCCCCCTCCCCATCAAAGATGGGGAGGAATAGGAGAGGTCCGCTCTCCACCCGACCCCCCCTATTTTGCCATGCCGTCCGCCGGCGCCATTGCGATCCTCGCCCGGCCCGCTATTTCTGCCGCATGTCCGGCCCGCAATCTCCCGATCGTTTCCATGAAGACAAGGCGGCGTTCACCGTCACCGGCAGCCAGCCCGACATGGAGGCGGGCGTGGAGGCGATCCGCACCACGCTCAAGGCCCTGCCGACGCGCCCCGGCGTCTATCGCATGCAGGATGCGCGAGGGGACGTGCTCTATGTCGGCAAGGCGCGGGCGCTGCGCAACCGCGTGACCAGCTATACCCAGGTCGACCGCCTGCCCAAGCGGCTCCAGCGCATGGTCGCCCAGACCCGTTCCATGACGATCGTCACCACCAACAGCGAGGCGGAGGCGCTGCTGCTGGAGGCGCAGCTCATCAAGCGGTTCCGCCCGCCCTATAATGTCCTGCTGCGCGACGACAAGAGCTTCCCCTTCATCCTGCTGCGCGAGGATCATGACTTTCCCCGCGTCCAGAAGCATCGCGGCGCGCGCAAATATAAGGGTCGCTATTACGGCCCCTTCGCCAGCGCCGGATCGGTGACGCGGACCATCAACGCGCTGCAAAAGCTGTTCCTGCTCAGAAGCTGCACCGACAGTTTCTTCGCCAATCGCTCGCGGCCCTGCCTGCTCTATCAGATCCGCCGCTGTTCCGCGCCTTGCGTGGGCAGGATCGACGACGCCGCCTATGGCGAACTGGTGAAGGACGCGCAGGATTTCCTGGGCGGCAAATCGACCGCCGTGCAGAAGAAACTGGGGGAGGCGATGCAGGCGGCATCCGACGCCATGGATTTCGAGCAGGCGGCGGTGCTGCGAGACCGGCTGAAGGCGCTGACCTTCATCCAGGGCAGCCAGGCGATCAATGCCGAAGGGCTGGGCGATGCGGACATCTTCGCGCTCGCGGCCAGGGGCGGTGCGATGTGCATCCAGGCCTTCTTCATCCGGGGTGGGCAGAATTGGGGCCATCGCAGCTTCTTCCCCGTCCACACCGCCGAAGTGGCGGAGGATGAGGTGCTGGCCAGCTTCATGGCGCAATTCTACGAGGAGGTGCCGCCGCCCAAGCTGATCCTTGCCGATCGCGCGCCGGCGGAATGCGAACTGATGGCGCAGGCGCTCACCGAACGCATCGGCTCCAGGGTCCGGATAGAGGTGCCGAAGCGCGGCGAGCGCACCCGCCTGATAAAGCAGGCGCAGCGCAATGCCGTGGAGGCGCTCGACCGCCGCCTCGCTGAAACCACCACCCAGGCCAAGGTGCTGGAGGAGATGGTGGAGGCGTTCGGCCTGGAGGGCGTGCCCGACCGGATAGAGATATACGACAACAGCCATATCCAGGGCAGCCATGCGCTGGGCGCCATGGTGGTCGCGGGGCCGGAGGGTTTCCGCAAGAACGCCTATCGCAAGTTCAACATGAAGAACCCCGCAACCTCCCAGGACGATTTCGCGATGATGCGCGAGATGTTCGAGCGACGCTTCGGCAGGGCGGCGCGGGAGGACCCGGATCGCGACAGCGGCGAATGGCCGGACCTGGTGCTGATCGACGGCGGCAAGGGGCAATTGTCCGCCGCCCGCGCCATATTGGAGGATATGGGCATAGAGGATGTCTGCATGATCGGCATCGCCAAGGGGCCGCACCATGGGCGCGAAGGGCGGGAGGTCTTCCACATGCCGGACGGGCGGGAGATCAGTTTCCCGCTCAACCATCCCGTGCTCTTCTACCTCCAGCGCCTGCGGGACGAGGCGCACCGCTTTGCCATCGGCGCGCACCGGCAGAAGCGCAGCAAGGCGATCACCGTCAGTTCGCTCGACGAGGTGCCGGGCATCGGCCCGTCCCGCAAGAAGGCGCTGCTGATGCACTTCGGAACCGCCAAGGCGGTGAAAAGCGCGGCGCTGGAAGACCTGCTGAAGGCGCCGGGCGTTTCCAAGGCTGTGGCGCAGCAGGTCTATGACTATTTCCACGGCTGATCGGTCTCAGGGCATTCCCTGCGACGAACGGAGCCATCCCCGTTTGACCATCGCCATTTGACCGGGGCATGATTTCCTTTCCATAAGGAGCGGCCCGCCAGACAATATGCATCGGGCCGGATGAAGGATGTGCGTCACGCGATGAATGGGCCGGGCGAAATCGCGATGCGCTTGAGCTGGTGGGACGCGCGGACGCTGTCGGCCCTGCGCCCCTGGCAGACGCTCAATTTCACCCGGCTGTTGCTGGCCGTCATCTATGCCGTGGTGAGCTTCGGCTTCTCCAGCGCCCGCCACTGGGCGGAGATCGCGGAGCATGCGCTGATCCTGCTCATGCTGTTGCTGGCGCTGGCCGCGGTGTTCCTGTCGTCGCGTTCCTGGGTGACGGACATGCGGATCAGGCGGCCGGTCATCTATCTGGACACGCTGCTGTTCCTGGCGCTGCTGGTCGTCACCAACCCGTCCAACAGCCCCTATTTTTCCGGCAGCTTCTTCGTGGCCATCGAAGTGGCGTTGATCGTGCGGCGGCGGCTGCACCTGCTGGTCGCCCTGATGGCCGGGTTGGTGGCGGTCGGCACCACATGGGCCGACCAGATCATTTCCCTGCCTTCGGAACCCGAAGCGGAGCGGATCGTGCTTCGCGCCTGCTTTCTGGCGGTGGCGATCCTGGTGACCGGCGTGTTGCTGGGACCGCGCCGGGAAACGCTGCTGGAATTCGAACGGGACCGGCGCTTGCTGGAGGGCGAGCTGCCGCCCGCCGGCGGGGATCACGGCCCGTTCCTGCTCCATGCCCTGCGGCTTGCCACCGGCGGGCAGGGGGTTGCGGTGCTGTTCCGCCTTGCCAGCCATGAGCCCCCGCGCTTCGCCAGCAGCGCGGCGCGGGAAATGCCTTCGGTGGGTTTCGGCAACCTGCTGACGGCGGAGACCGGCTGGCATGACCGGACGAGACATGCGTCGATTTCCCTGTCGGCCGATGGAATAGCCGTGCTGCGGCCATTGTCCGTGGGCGGCCGGGCATGGACGTCGCTGCTGGACGCCGAAACGCTGCTGACCGTCAGGGTGACCATCGGGACTTTCGAGGCCGTGGGCGCGGCCCGCCTGGGCGATCCCTGCCATGAGGACCGCGTCGCCATCGCCCAGCGGGTCTTCGAAAGCGCGTGCGAGGAACTGACCGTCCGCAACAGCCTGGACCTTGCCCATGTCATCGCCGGCGCGCGGGAGCGGGAACGGTTGCAGCGCGAACTGCACGACAGCGTCCTGCAGGCGCTGGCCAGCATCCGTTTCCAGATCGCGCCGCTGCTGGGCGGGCGGCAGGTTGAGCCGCGCGCCGTGATCCAGAATGTCGACCGCATCGCAAAGGACCAGATCGCCACGATCCGCTGGATCATCAATCCGGAGGCCGATGAGGAGGATTTCGCCTATCTGCCCGAGACGCTGGCGATGGTGGTGCGCTCCCTGGGGGAGCAATGGGGCATAGGCTGCGAGTTGAAGGTGGAGGACGGCAATTGCGCGACCAGCGCGCTGATCGGCCGGGAACTGAGCTTCGCCGTGCGGGAGATCGTCGCCAATGCGGTGCGCCATGCGGGGGCGACCATGGTGAATTTCGCGCTGGAGCCGGATGGCAACCGCATCGCCCTCCAGGTCAGCGACGACGGCGTCCCCAACATGGCGCGGCTGGGGTCGAGCGGGGCGGTGCCTTCGCGGTCGCTGATGCGGCGGATACAGATGTTGGGCGGGGAGGTGTTCCTCCAGAATATCGGCGGGCGCACGACCATCCGCATCACCGTTCCACGCAAGTGAGGGGCGGCCGGACTTTATCTTTTCCGATGGCTCGCCATATCCGTTCGGCGCCATAGAACTTTTCCCCAGGCCGCGCATTTACCTGGCGTTTACCAACATCGCGGATAGTCGCGGAGAGGTTCGGCGTTCGGAGGAGGTCCGGTTCCATGGTGCGAATGGTGAGGGACCGTCTCTACCGCAAGAGCGTGGCCGTCGTGCTGTCGATGCAGGTCAATCTGGAGCGGATCGTCGCCATATGGATCATGGCCGCCGCCTTCGCCTGCGGCCTTCGCCTGGCCTTTCCCGCGACGCCCTACAGCGGAACGCCCTGGGGAAGCGGGACGGGCCTGCTGCCCTACCTGCTGGTCGTCGGTGCGCCCGTCGGGTCGCTGCTGCTGGGATTGAAGCTGTTTCCGGCCGGACGCATCCATGCCCAGCCTGCTTTTCGGCTGGCGCAGGTCGGGCGCTGGCGCAAGGTGGACTGCCTGAAGGCGCGGGAGATGTCGCAATTCGGCCTCTATGGCGTGATGGCGTCGCTGCTGGTGGGGATCGCGCTGAACGTGCCGGTGCGCACGCTGGAATTTCTCGGCTCCATTCCCGCCCTGGGCAGCTATTCGCCGCCGTGGTTTGTCGGTCTGTACAGCGTGATGCTGGCGGACGTGGTGATCCTGTCCAGCCTCTACATGTTCGCCTTCGCCATGGCGCTGCGGCTGGCGCCGCTCTTTCCGCGCTTCCTGGTAATGGTATGGGGCATCGATCTGCTGGCGCAGATCAGCATCGCCCATCTGGTCGCCGGGATCGACAATGTGCCCCATGGCGTGGATGCCGCGTTGCTGAACATGCTGACGGGCAATGTGAAGAAGGTGCTGATCAGCGCAGCCATCTGGCTGCCCTATCTGCTGCTGTCCGATCGCGTGAATCTGACCTTCCGTCATCGGGTGAGCGCGAGCTAGGCATGCGGGATCAGGCTTCAGGCCGGAAATTCGGATGGAAAGCGACCTCTAAATTCGTCCCCGGGGCAGGTCGTGCTACTGCGAAAGCAGGAGTTCCGTCCCGGGCGGCTCCTCTTATTGCCTGAACCGGGGCTATCAAGAAGCGCCAGCCTTCTTGGGGGAGCACGACGCCGACATCTCCATTGGACCTTCCAAGCCAAATTCCCCCGCGGCAGGGTGGCAAGCTCGATATTGTTCCTGAATGGGACAGATGCAAACCGCTTTGTTTACGGGGCTTTGCAAGCCGAGTCGTGGCTGATTCGCGACGATTTCCAGAGATGCGGGCGGCGGCGCCGTTCAAGTCATGAGATGGGCCTGTCCCGAATAGCCTAGAGCGAAGGTATTAGCCGAACGGGTAATCCGGCTTTGCGAGTGCAACTATTCTGCTCAAATAAGCGCTGTTGCAACAGGTGTAATTCCTATATTATTTTAAATATAAACACAGAAATATTCTTGATAATTTTGAATTTATTACAAATATCAAAAATATAAAAAATAAAAATTTCAATAAACTTGGCAAAAATCTCTAATTTCCTAAAAGCATATATCTAAAGATATATTCAACAACTACTATCATTTACTTATGGAAATGAAATTGGTTGAAGGAAAAGGTTAACAAAAAATTGCCATAAGGTACTGATAAATAAACATATTTTTTACCATGTTGACTTGCATCAGCTTTGCTTCAATTTGATCGCAAGTTCTACGGGAACTGCCAACTGCCTGGCGATCGGAGCATACCGACGCCGGGGTCGCGAGGTGGACAGGCCCCTACCGTGGAGCTGAGCAAGAGCAACTGGGAATCGCTCCCAGCGAGTAGGGGTAAAAGATATGACCTTTTTGAAAAGCCTTTGGGCCGACCAGAGTGGTGCGTCGGCGGCTGAATATGCGCTGATCTTGGCGATTGTCGGGACGGGCATCGCGCTGGCCGCCGTTGGCCTGGGACAGTCTATCTCGACCGCGATGAATGAAGCTGGCAACTGCATCAAGTCTCCGCCGACTTCCAGCACTGGTACTGCCAACTGCTAAAGATGTCTCGATAGTGGAGTAGTGACATGAACTTCCTTAGGAACTTGTGGAACGATCACAGTGGAGCGTCGGCTGCTGAATATGCGCTGATCCTCGCCATCGTGGGTACTGGAATAGCACTTGCTGCTGTTGGCCTTGGGGAATCGATTTCCACGGCCATGAATGAAGCGAGCAACTGCATCAAGTCTCCGCCAACTTCTAGCACTGGCACCGCCAACTGCTAAATCGCCGATTGGAAGCTGGCAGTCTGATGGCTGCCGGCTTCCAACAGCTTACAATTCCGGGGGGAGTTGTCGTGGGGCAGCGCAGATCTCTTATAGTCCTAGGCCTTGCGATATTGCTGGGTCTTGCGGCCGTTTTCGTCGCCAACTCCTATCTGAGCCGTGCCGAAAAGGTGCCGCCACCGGAAGGCGGAATGGCGAAGGTCGTCGTGGCGACCGTCTCGCTGCCCTTCGGATCGGCGGTCACAGCCGAGAAAATCCGCGTGGTTGACTGGCCCGCCAATTCCGTGCCGCCCGGCGCTTTTCGCGATCCCATCCAACTGACCTCGCTCGGCAAGGGCCGCGTGGTTCTCCGGCAGATCGAGCCGGGCGAGCCGATCCTGGCCTCCAAGCTCTCCGGAGAAGGAGGGCGCGCCACCATGTCGGCGGTGCTTGCCCCGGAAATGCGCGCCGTCGCAGTCCGCGTCAGCGATGTGGCCGCCGCTGGCGGCTTCGTGCTTCCCGGCGATACGGTCGACGTCTTCGTGACGCGCACGCTTCAGGATCCGATGGGCGGCGCCAGCCAGCAGATCACCGACGTCCTGCTGCAAGGCACCCGCGTCATCGCCATCGACCAGAACGCCAACGACACGTCGAAAGACCCGGCCGTCGGCAAGACCGCCACGCTGGAGGTCAACCAGGTCGACGCGCAGAAGCTGGTCCTGGCCCAGCAGGTGGGGCAGCTCACGCTGGTCCTGCGCAACCTGACCGACAAGCCCAATCCGGCGGTGCAGACCGTGGGGATAGAGGATCTGCGCGACGGCGCCTATGTGGGCGGCTATGCCGGCCCCCGCGCCCGCGTCGCCGACATGGCCTATCTCCCTCCGCGCCCCGCGTCCGCCTTCCGCCCGGCGCGCCGCGCCGTGCCGAAGAACATGAACGCCCTGCCGTCAACCGCATCGGTCGAAATCGTGCGCGGCACGACCGGCACCAGCTATGAGGTGAAGCGCTATGGTTCCCGCTAAGTCCTTGCCCATGCTGGCGTCCCTGCTGGCGCTGGGCGCCGGGGCGTCGCTGCTGCCGATGCAGGCGCAGGCGCAGGTCGCCTCCCTCAACGTCAGCAACGCCAATCATGCCGGTCAACTCGACGTGCCGCTCAACAAGAGCCAGGTGCTGACGGTCGACCGGCCCTTCGCCAAGGCGCTGGTCGGCAATGCGGAAATCGCCGATGTCCTGCCCATGACCAACCGTTCGGTCTATGTGCTGGGCAAGAAGATGGGCACGACCAGCCTGACCCTCTACGACAGCCGCAACATGATGATCGCGGTGGTCGACGTGGCTGTCGGGCCGGATGTCGTGACGCTGAAGCGGCAGTTGTCGGAATTGATTCCAGGCGAGCAAATCGGTGCGCGTATCTCTAATGATGCCCTGATACTGACTGGTACGGTTTCGAGTGCTGCGGCGGTCGATCAAGCGGTACGCATCGCCAGCACTTATGCGGGTGGCTCGGAAAAGATCGTCAACATGCTTTCGGTTGGTGCCTCGCAGCAGGTGATGTTGGAGGTGCGTTTTTCCGAGGTGAACAGGCAGGCAGCTAAAGAACTAGGCCTTAACCACACCTTCCTTAATAACAGCGGCAAGTTTGTCGGCGGAATGGGTGAAAATGGATTAGCAGGCGTTCCAGTTACAGGAAATACGTCATCCATGGGTTCGGGTACGTCAAATTCTTCTTCCCTTACAAACACCATAACTACGACTAATGGAGTCACGAATACCGTCAATCAGGCGGTCAATTCTAGTTCTGCTTTCTCTAATATCTCGAACTCCTCTGTCACCGGAAGAGGCGGTAACGGTGCGCTGGACCTACTCCTACCAACCACTGCTTTCGGTGCTTTAGGATGGGTTACTAATCTTGGCGGCTTGAGAATTTCGTCCGCTCTCGATGCGCTGGAACGCAAGGGGCTGGTGAAAACACTGGCAGAACCGACGCTCGTCGCATTGTCTGGGGAGACCGCCTCTTTCTTGGCGGGCGGCGAGTTCCCTATCCCCGTTGCTCAAAATGGTAATGGAACTGGGAGTGGCAGCAATAGCATCACGGTCGAATTCAAACCATTCGGCGTCAGTCTTGGCTTCACACCTACTGTTCTGAGCGACGGCATCATCAATTTGGTGGTCGAGCCGGAGGTGAGTTCGATTGATCCTTCGGCATCGGTGCAGATAAACGGGTTGGTCATTCCAGGCCTTTTGACGCGCCGGGCTAAGACTGTAGTCGAATTGCGCGATGGACAATCTTTCGCCATTGCGGGCCTGCTACGCAACGACTTCCAGGATACGATACGTCAGATTCCAGTATTAGGTTCTCTTCCCATAATTGGGGCGCTCTTTCGGTCCTCCGGTTTTCAGAAACAGGAAACCGAATTGGTTATGATCGTCACGCCTCGCCTCGTGAAACCGATGCGGGCGGATGATGTCCGGCTGCCGACTGACCGCGTGGGCAATCCGCACGAATTGGACCTGTTCCTGATGGGGCGCACGGACAAGGCGGTAGGCATCAACCCGCTCAATCCCGATGCAATGCCGCCAGAAAAGCCCAAGAGCGAGCCCTCGCCAGCGCCAGCGAAGGAAGCTCCGGCTTCGGGCAAGGCGCCCAGCGGATATGAATTGTGAGCAGGAGGCCGACGATGCGCGTTGCTTATCTTGGAAGCGCCCTGATGTTGCCGCTGCTGGCGGGCTGCACGGCGAACGACCCGACTTTCGGCGGCGCGGTGCGCAGCAATTATGCGATGCAGGTGATCAATCCTGATCCGCAATATGAAGGCGCGTTGGTCGAGGGCGGTGATGGCCAGCGCTCAGCCGCGGCTGTGGAACGCTATCGCACCGACAAGGTGAAGAAGCCCCAGCCAACGCATACCACCAGCGGCTCCAGCGGCGGCGGCGGTGCGAACTGATTGAGGGATAAGGAGCGGCTCCATGCCCGGCGCACGAAAAGGACTGTTACAGTCGACCGGAGGTGCGGTTGCGCCTACGGTCGCGCTGTCGCTTTTCGGGCTGATCGCGGCCGGCGGGATCGCTTTTGACTATGCGCGGATGGCGGGCCTGGATACCGAACTGCAAAACGCAGCAGACCAGGCAGCATTGGCGGCGGCAAGCCAACTCGACGGAACGAGTACGGCGATCACGCGAGCCACGAGCGCCGCGCAGACTTTGATCGTCAATCAGACGCGTTTTGCAAATGATGGCAATGCTTCGGGATTGTCGGTAACCGTGCCTACCCTGACATTTTATTCCAGCTATGATCAGGATGCCGATACCGGCACGGTTACGACCAGCGCCACCGCCGCGAAATTTGTGCAGGTGTCGGTGGGAACTCGAGAGGCGGTCTACGCCCTGACGCCGGTTGTCCAGCTTTTTCGGTCAGGTAATTTGAACGCGTTCGCGACGGCAGGATTGGGTTCGGCAATTTGCAAAGTGCCGCCTCTGATGTTGTGCATTCCGTCGGAAACCTTTCCTTCATCTGCCGACATAGGGGATGGACTGCGGTTGCAGCCTGGTCCGCAGACCGGGGCCTGGGTGCCGGGTGATTATGGCTATCTGGATTTCGGAAACGGCGCGAGTGGACTTGCTATCAATCTGGGCGCGAACAACCAAGCTGCCAACTGCATGGATAATTCCGGCGGATTGCAGACGGAGCCTGGCAATAAGGCAAGCGTCACGGAAGCTCTGAATACAAGATTCGATCTTGATGCAGGCAAGAAATATAGTTGCTCCACCAGCACAGGGGATTACTGTCCGGCAGAGAATGTCGGCAAGGATTTCGCGCGGAAAGAAGAGGTTGAGTTCAAAAATGTGGATCCGGCGCTACCCCCTGCAAATCCAGGTTGTGGAGCGACCAATGGAACTGGAGCCAACGGCCCTAAAGTTACCATTTCTGATTTCGAACAATATCCGAACGCAAAGGGATTTACGCGGGATACTTGTCATATAGACGGCAGTTGTACGAGCAACTTCGGCAACGGTACATGGGATGTTGCTGGATATTTTGCCACCAACCATCCGGCGGATGCGGTTCCCAGCGGTGCAGCGGCGAGCCGCTACAACGTCTATAAATGGGAATTGGAACAAAAATCGCTGCGTCTCCCGACCCGTCTGATCAGTTCGACATCGGCCCAGAGCAGCAATGGCGGGGGAAGTGGCGGCAGTAACGGCGGTGGCGGCAGCAATGGCGGCGGTGGCAGCAACGGCGGTGGCGGTGGTAGTGGCGGCGGCGGCGGGGGAAGTGCCAACGTAACATATACCTACACCAACTATTGCGCCTATCCCCAACCCGTAAACGCAACGGCCGTCGCCGCCAGCGCTACGCAGAAGGACCGACGTATCCTGACTATCGCCGCTGTGGATTGCACGGGCTTGAACGGCAGGAGTTCGGTCAAGGTCAAGAAATGGGTGGATGTTCTGCTCGTCGAACCGTCTGTCACCAGAACGTCGCCCTATTCGACCGGAAAGGAACAAATCTACGTTGAGATAATCGGCGAAGCCACCAAGCCGGGGGGAGCCAATGCATTTCAATATTATGGCCGAAATCGGCCTTATCTTCTGAAATGAGGCGGCGGGTGAAATCTTTGTGGATGGACCGTTCCGGCAGCGCTGCGGCGGAAATGGCTCTCGTTTCTCCTATGCTTATTGCACTGATGTTCGGTAGCTTTGAACTCGGCAACTACTTCATGAGTGAGCATGCGGTCGCCAAGGCGGTGCGCGATGGTGCGCGTTTTGCCAGTCGACTGCCCGTATCGACTTATAGCTGTCCGAGTGGCGGGGCCGACGGTTCGGCCGGTAGTTTTGCCACTGGTACTACCACCCAGCAAAGTCAGATCAAGAACATCACCCGCACAGGCAGCATCGATGGTTCCGCTACACCGCGCCTTTCTTATTGGAGTGCGGCACAGGAAGCGGCCGGTCTGCCTACGGGAAGCCCGATCACTTTGACCATCACATGCAGACTGGCCAGTAATTTCTCAGGTGCTCTGTCGGGGATGCCGGGCAATATCCCTGTCATAACGGTGGCAGC
This sequence comes from Sphingobium sp. TA15, assembly GCF_037101235.1. Taxonomy (NCBI): domain Bacteria; kingdom Pseudomonadati; phylum Pseudomonadota; class Alphaproteobacteria; order Sphingomonadales; family Sphingobiaceae; genus Sphingobium; species Sphingobium sp. TA15. The sequence continues at coordinate 1,554,823 of NZ_AP025355.1, read as the reverse complement.
GAATGTTCGTTATCCCTCGGTGTTGACGCAAGTCGGGTTTGCCAGCGCCAATCTACGCCTGAATTCACAATCCCAAGCGCCGGTGATGGGGCTATGAAGCTGCTGCGTATCCTTTTCAGCGATCGGCGCGCCGGGTCTGCTGCTGAATTCGCTCTGGTGCTTCCTTTGCTGTTGATATTCCTGATCGGGATCATCGATGTCGGACGGCTATTGTGGACAATAAACCGCGTAGAGAAAGCAACGCAAATGGGGGTGCGCTATGCTATCGTGACCACCCCTATTCCGGCAAAGCTCAGCAATCTATCGGCATCCAAGGTTTCCGGAGTGGGCCTGACGGATTCAAGCGGCAAAATACTGACCAATGGTGATTCCCTCGATCAATATGATATGGGGAGGTTCACTTATAGTATCGCTGGCAATGCCCTCGAAACCGCCGCTCCGACATGCCAGTATACGGCTCCAGCGACTAGCTGCAATTTTCTGGGAAATATTTCTACCGACTCATTCGATGCGATTTATAACTGGATGAAGAATTTTCTTCCGGAATTGAAGCGTAAGAATATTGAAATCAGCTATTCCAACTCAGGATTGGGCTATGCGGGCGATCCTACGGGGCGGGATTTTTATCCCATAGTCACGGTATCTGTAAAAAATCTCGCTTTTCAGCCGCGCAGCTTGGCTGTGTTTGGAACCAGCTTCACTCTTCGAACCATCAGCGCCGCTCTCACCATGGAAGACGGCCAGGGCTCGGCATCAAATTGAGGGACAAGATCGTGGGCATCGTGACGAACGCAGCGGAACCCGCCGAGAGCTGGACCCTCAATATCGGGGATGAGGGCCTTCATCTCATCCTGTCGGAGCAGGAGGTGCAGGCGTCCGACATATTGGGGGACCGCCTGACCGGCCAGTCGCTCACCCTGTCCATGCTGGCCGCCGGCGCGCCCGTGCCGCCGCAACTGGCCGCCGATGCCAAAGCGATCATCATAGAGGTTCAGCCCGACAATGACGCGTCCATGGCGCGGCTCGCCGGGTTGCGCGCCGCCAATCCGAAGCTGATGCTGGTGGCGGCGGTACGCGATGCGCAGATCGCGGTCGTGCGCGCCCTGCTGCGCAGCGGGATCAACGACGTCATCGAACTGCCGCTGCGCGCCCATGACCTGGCGGCGATATTGGACGATCTGCGCAGCCGCATCGCGGCCAGCCGCCAGGACGACGTCAGGACCGGCCAGATCGTTTCCATCATCAAAAGCGTCGGCGGCGTCGGCGCGACGACCATCGCGACGCAGGCGGCGAGTCTTCACGCCCGCTCAAAAAAGCAGGGCGGCGGCGAAGTCTGCCTGTTCGACTTCGACATACAGTTCGGCAATGCCGGCACCTTCCTGGGGATTTCCTCGCCCCTGACATTGGCGGACCTGCTCAACGCGGGCAGCCGCGTCGACAATGAGCTGTTGCGGACCGTCACCGTGGAAACCTCCACCGGCCTCAGGGTCGTGACCGCGCCGGCGGAGATCATGCCGATCGAGGCGGTGAACGCCGATCAGGTCTTCCGCATCGTCGAACTGGCGCAGCGCGGTTTCGATACGGTCTATCTGGACCTGCCGGGCAACTGGACCAACTGGTCGATGTCCCTGGTGGCGCGTTCCCAGGTCGTTTTCCTGGTGTGCGAACTCACCATCGCCAGCCTGCGCCAGGCGCGGCGCCAGATTTCGCTGCTGCGCGACCAGGACATCGATCCTTCGCGCATCCATGTCGTCGCCAATCGCGTGGAAAAGAAATTTTTTCGCGCCATCGGCCTGGAGGATGCGGCGGCGGCGCTGGACCACCCTGTGAAGCTCAGCATCGCCAACGACTTCCCGCTGGTCAGTTCCGCGCTGGACCAGGGCGTGCTGATCCAGGAACTGAAGGCGCGCAGCCGCATCTGCAAGGACATGCAGGACATCGTCGATTGCTGCACCCAGGCGGCCGAGGCCGAACGTCAGGCGGAGAAGGGCTGATGTGGCAGATCCGAAAAGGCGAACGAGGCGACCCCCGCGACGAAGTGGGGCCGATCGAGACCCAAGCCGCGCTTCTGGAGGAAGACCGGCACACCGAACTCAAGGTCGCGCTGCACCAGAAGCTGATCGACATCATCAATCTTTCCGCGCTGGAAAGCATGTCGCGGGCGCAGGTGGAGGCCGAAGTGGGCGAGATCGTCCACGAACAGCTCGCGCTTCAGAAACATGCCCTCAATCTGGAGGAGCGCCGCCGGCTGGTGTCCGACATATTGGACGAACTGCTGGGCCTGGGTCCGCTGGAGCCGCTGCTGAAGGACCACAGCATCACCGACATATTGGTGAACGGGCACAAGGTCGTGTTCGTGGAGCGCAATGGACGGCTGGTCGAAACGGCGACCCGCTTCAAGGATGAAAAGCACCTGCTGCGCATCATCCAGAAGATCGTCGCGGCGGTGGGACGGCGGATCGATGAATCCTCGCCCTTCGTCGATGCGCGCCTGGCCGACGGCTCCCGCGTCAACGCGGTGGTGCCGCCGCTGGCCATCGACGGCTCGCTGCTTTCCATCCGCAAGTTCGCCAAGGTGCCGATCAGCATGGCGCGCCTCACCGAACTGGGCAGCGTGCCCGCGCCGATGGCGCAGGTTCTCTCCGCGGTGGTGGCGGCGCGGCGCAACGTGCTGATTTCCGGCGGCACGGGTTCGGGCAAGACGACCCTGCTCAACGCCATGTCCGCCGCCATCGACGAGCATGAGCGCATCGTCACCATCGAGGATTCGGCCGAACTGCAATTGCAGCAGCGCCACGTCGCGCGGCTGGAAACCCGTCCCCCCAATATCGAGGGCAAGGGAGAAGTCACGCAACGCGACCTGGTGAAGAATGCGCTGCGCATGCGGCCCGACCGCATCATCGTCGGCGAAGTCCGCGCCGGGGAGGCGTTCGACATGCTCCAGGCGATGAACACCGGCCATGACGGATCGATGACGACCGTGCACGCCAACACGCCGCGCGACGCGCTGTCCCGCGTGGAGCAGATGATCGGCATGAGCGGCATCGACATTTCGCCGCGTTCCGCCCGCGCCCAGATCGCTTCGGCGCTGAACGTGATCGTGCAGGTGGGGCGCCTTGCCGACGGGCGCCGCCGCCTGCTCAGCCTGTCGGAAATCACCGGCATGGAGGGGGAGGTCATCACCATGCAGGAAATCTTCCGCTTCAAGATGACCGGCCGCGATGAGAACAACATGGTGCGCGGCCATTTCGAGGCGACCGGCATCCGGCCCAAATTCATGGGGGAACTGGCCGACCGGGGCATCGCCCTGCCGGCCGAACTGTTCCGTCCCGATGCGGTGATCCACTGATGAACCCGCTCTACATCCGCGTCTTCGTCCTCGTCCTGCTGTTCGCGGCGGTGATCCTGACGATCGAGGGCATTGCAGGCTGGCTTCGCGCCCGCGCCACGACCGATCGCGTGGTGAACCGGCGGTTGAAGATGATCGCCGCGGGTTTCGAGCGCAGCACGGTCCTTTCCAAGCTGCGGCGGAGCGACGAGGCGGTGAGCTTCGACCGTTCCTCCCTGTTTGGGCGGGCGGGGCTGGGGGTGATGCGGGTGCTGCACGGCGCTGGCCTGACCTTCCCGGCGCGCACGGTGCTGACGCTGATGCTGATCGCGACGAGCGCGCTGTTCCTGCTGGTGATGGTGGGCGGCCTGGCGGCGGGCTATGCCCTGACGGCGGGGATGTTCGTGATGGCGCTGGCCTTTGCGGGCGCGCTGGGCATTGCGTTGCCGATGATGGTGCTGACGCGCCTTGCCCAGCGGCGGCGCAAGAAGATGGAGGAGCAGTTTCCCGTGGCGCTGGACACCTTCGTCCGCGGCCTGCGCGCCGGGCATCCCATTGCCGCCGCGCTGGACCTTTTGACCAAGGAGATGCGCGATCCGATCGGCAGCGAATTCGGCATCGTCGTCGATGAAGTCACCTATGGCTCCGACCTGCGCGACGCGTTGCAGCGCATGGCCGAACGATGGGACATGAACGAGATGCACATGTTCGTCATCTCCCTGTCTGTGCAGAGCGAGACGGGGGGCAATCTTGCGGAGATCCTTGAAAATCTCTCGACCGTGATCCGCGAGCGGGCGAGCCTGTTCATGAAGGTCCGGGCGCTCAGTTCCGAAGGGCGGATGACGGCGGTGATGCTGACCGCCTTGCCGATCCTGGCCTTTGTCGGCCTGTTCCTGGTCAATCCGGCCTTTTATCTGGACGTCGCGCAGGACAGCATGTTCATCATCGGCTTTGTCGGCTTGATCGTCCTCTACCTGATCGGCTTCTTCACGATACGCCGCATGGTCGACCTGAAGGTATGATGCGATGCTGAATTCCGCGTTCTTGATCCAGTTGCGGCCGTTCATTCTCGGCTTTCTGTTCATCGCCATCGTCGCGCTGGTCTTCGGCCTGTCGGAAGTCGTGATGCGCAACGCGCGGGTGCGCAGCCGGCTCGACCTGGTGGGAGAAGGCGGGGCGTCCCAGAATGGCAGCCAGACGCTGCGCGGCGAACGCAACAGCAGCGAGTGGAAGAAGCTGGTCGACCGCATCGAGAAGATGGGGGTTTCGCTGGTCGACACGAACAATGTGGACCTGCGCCGGCGCCTGATCGCGGCCGGCTACATGTCGCCGGAAGCGCCAAAGCTGTTCACTCTCTTTCGCCTTGTGCTGACCTTTGCCCTGCCCGCGATATTCGTGATCACATCGCTCCGCAATCCGGAACCGCCCACTGCGCTCACCCTCTATATGGTCGCATCGCTGCTGGCGGTCCTGGGGCTTTACATGCCCAACCTCTATATTTCGGCCAAGGCTTCGCGGCGGCAGGAAGAAATCGTCCACGGCTTTCCCGATGCGCTGGACCTGATGCTGGTCTGCGTCGAGGCGGGCCTGGGCCTGGAGGCGGCGATGGATCGCGTCGGCCGGGAACTGGCGCTGTCCCATCCGCTGGTGTCCGCGGCGCTGGGCAAGGTCGTTCTGGAACTGCGCGCGGGGCGCAGCCGGCAGGACGCCTTGCGGCGCATGGCCGATGATGTCGACGTGGATGAGATACGCTCCTTCGCGACGCTGCTGATCCAGTCCGATCAACTGGGATCGAGCGTCGGGCAGACCCTGCGCGTCTACGCCGCGGAGATGCGCGAAAAGCGGCGGATGCGGGCCGAGGAGAAGGCGCATCGCCTGCCGGTGCTGCTGTCGGTGCCGCTGGTCGCCTGCATGCTGCCGGTGATGATCGGCGTGCTGATGCTGCCGGCGGTGGTGCGGGTGGTGCGCGACATCCTGCCGGTCATGACTCGTTAGGAAAAGGGGGAGGGGGGACCATGAACAAAGGGGCAGTGGCAGTCGCTCTCATCATTGTGACGACGGCGTGCAGCGGGCCGCAAAAGGGCGTGCTTTCGATCAGGCCGGTCGATCGGCAGCCCGCCGCGCCGACGCAGGATGCGCTGACGCGGGGCGACCTCTTGTTTTCGCGGGGGGAATATGCGCTGGCGCTGGACGCCTTCCGCCGCGCCGTGCGCAACGATCCGACCGACGCGCATGGCCTGAACGGCGTCGCGATCAGCTATGCGGCCATGGGGCGGCACGATCTGGCGCGGGAGTTTTTCGAACTGGCGCTGTCGCGCGCGCCGGAGGATGCGCGCATCGCCCGCAACTTCGCGCGGAGCCTGTCGGCGCAAGGCCTGAAGGGCGAAGCCGACGCGCTGCTCGCCCAGTCGGGCGGAGCGCCGGCGGGTGCGCCCGTCGCCGCTCGCCCGACCTTGGCGCAACTGGCGTCGGCCGTTCCGGCCGGGCGCCCGGCGCCGATGGCCGGGATGGAACTGGAGCGCGTTTCGCTGGGCGAGGTGCGGTTGCGGACGATGGAGGCGGGGGCGTCCGCGCCCCGCGCCAATCCGCAACTGACAACCCGGATCGTCACCGTGGCCGAAACGCAGGCCCGGCCCGAACTGATGGCGCCGATCATCACCGTCGGCACGCCGGATGCGAAGGCTCCGCTGGAATTCGCGGCGGGCGAAGAAACAAGGCCTGCTCACGACGGACTGTTCGAACGGCTGTGGAAAAGCATGGCGCGGCCCGCCCGGAAAGGGACGCGGGGATGATCTGGGCGCTGCTTCTGGCGACCGCCGCGCCGACCGCCGGGGCGATGCCGTCCTCGCTGGATTATGCGCGGCTGGTGGAAGAGGCCATGGACGGCGGGCGGATCATCCAGGCGCAAGCGATGCTGGGCCAGTGGCGCGCCGCCGCGCAACCGGACGACCGGCAGGCGATGGAAATGGCGGATGCGCGCATGGCGCTGGAAAAGCGGCGCGATGAGGAAGCGCTGGCGCGTTTCGCCGCGCTGGAGCAAGGCGGCCTCAGGGACTGCCGCGTCGGTGAGGGCAGGGGGATCGCGCTGCTGCGCCTCGGCCGCGCGCCGGAGGCGCTGGAGCCGCTGCGCCGGGCCGTGGCCGATTGCGCGGGGCGCTGGCGCTCGTGGAACGCGCTCGGCGTGGCCTATGACCAGGCGGAGTCCTGGGCGCTCAGCAACGCCGCTTATGAGCGGGCGTTCCAACTCACCGACAAGCCTTCCCAGGTTCTCAACAATTACGGACTGTCGCTGCTCAAGCAGGGCAAGGCCGGCAAGGCCGCGACGATCTTCGACAAGGCGCGCGAAAGCGCCCCGGACGATGCGCGGATCATCGCCAATGGCGACACGGCCTATGTCATGGCGGGACGGGACATCAGCCGCCGGCCCGCCGACACCGCCGACGAATGGGCGCGCCGGCTCAGCAATGCCGGACAGGCGGCGATGCGGATGGGCGATCTGCCGAAGGCGCAGGCCTATCTCAGCCGCGCCGTGAGCGAGGCCGACAGCTTCGTGCCCGAAGCCGCGGCCGCGCTGGACAGCATGAAGGCTGCGGGGAAATGATGAAGGATCTGGTTCTGCTTGCCGTTTCGTTCGTCCTAGTCGCGGCGGCGGTGGAGGATATGGCCCGGCTGCGCATATCCAATATCTTCCCCCTGTTGGTCATCGGGCTTTATGCGGCCTGGGTCGCTGCGGCGGGCTGGGAAAATGACATCTGGCGTAACGGCACCGTTTTCCTGGGCATGTTTGCACTTGGATGCGGCCTGTTCGCCATGCGCGCCATGGGCGGCGGCGACGTCAAGCTGATGAGCGCTTGCGCGCTGTGGTTCGACTGGGCGGGCGCGGTTCCGTGGCTGGTCTACGTCACGGTCGGCGGCGGCGTGCTGGCGCTGGTGCTGATGGCCGGCCGGCGGCTGGTGCCGCAAAGCTGGCGGGAAGGCTCGTCCATCGCGCTGTTCGACAAGAAGGGGCCGATCCCCTACGGCGTTGCGATTGCGCTGGGGACGATCATGGCGCTCCATATGGCCGGGCCGAATCCCAGCGGAATCGCCCATATGCCCGATTTCGTCCAAGGCCTGCGCCAGAGATAAGGCTGTCTTGATTTCGACCAGTTTGCCCCACCGTCACCCCGGGCTTGACCCGGGGTCCCGCTGCCTTGGACGAGGTGCAGTGTAGAGGGAAAGGCGGAACCCCCGATCAAGCCTGTCCTGAGCTTGTCGAAGGGTCCGGGGTGACGAACAGGGGAACGTCCGCTTCCAACCATCATCCACCACAGCCCCTTTAATGCTCCACCCCCACGGCGGGCATTTCGCTGTCCATCGACATCATCATGATGATCAGTTCAGAGCGCGACTTGATGTTGAGCTTCTGGAAGATGCTGTGCAGGTGCACCTTCACCGTGCCTTCTGTCAGCCCGCACCGGCTCGCTATCTCCCGGTTGCGAAGGCCTGCGCGGATCAGGCCGGCGATCTCCAATTCCCGTTCCGTCAGCGCCGCAAGCGCATTGGCCTCGCTGGCGGGCGCGGAAATGCTGTGCACCAGCGCCTGCTCCATGACGAAGGGGGCGATGCTCTTGTTGCCGCTCATGACCTGCTGGATGCAGCTCAGCAGTTCGTTGGGGTCGCTGTCCTTCAGCACGACGCCGTCGACGCCCAGCTTGATCGCTTCCAGCGTCTGTTCCGGGCGGATATGCACGGTCATGAAGATGACCGGCACCGTGCTGCCGCTGCCCCTTATGGCTGACAGGATCGCCAGGCCGCCGCCGCTTTTCATGCTGACGTCCAGGATCAGCAGGTCCGGTTCCTCCGCCTGCATCCGTTCCAGCGCCTCTTCTACCGACCGGGCGCAAAATAATATGTCATGGCCGTGGGAGGTCAGGAACTGGGCCATGCCGTCCAGGAAGATCGGATGATCGTCGACTATCGCTATCTGGGCCATCATATGGGAGACCTTGGTAGAGAGGAGGGTAATCTGATCGAAATCAGCGAGTTCATGCTGAGATTGTGAAAATACGCCGTTCCGCCGATCTTGCCCAGTCGCTTCATGATCGATTGCGACTGGAGTTCGAAGTCGCCGGTATAGTTTTCGCGGGCGACCGCCTGCGGTCCGGGATTGTCCTTCAACGCGATCAATATTTCATCGTCGACCTGCGCGATGGATACGGTGATGTGGCGCGCATTGGCGTGCTTGACCGCATTGGCGGCGGCTTCGCGGATCAGATATTCGATCTCCGCCGCGGTTTCCGCCGATACGGTCATGGGGCGTTCGACCAGGTGCAGGCGGCAATCGATCGCCCATTGCAGCGCGATGAAGCGGCAGCAGCGTTCGACTTCGCGGCCCAGGTCGACGTCGGTCTCGGCCGACACCGGGCTTTGCTGGCTGAGCAGCCGGCGCAGATGCGCCTGTTCCGCCGTCACCAGTTCCTCCATCGACTTGAGTTCCGTCAACTGGTCCGGAACGGCGGCGTCCGACAGGCCGTGGATCGTGGTCGCCAGCCGGACGCGCAGCGCCGCCAGCGTCTGGAGCACGCTGTCGTGCAGGTCGCGGCTCAGCGCCTGGCGCGCCTCGGCGAAGGTGCGCTGGCGCCAGGCGAGGAAGAAGAAATGCCGCTCCAGGAAAAGGTCGATCCCCTCCTGTATGCGCAGGCATCGCAACAGCACGGCGGGCGACCAGCCATGGCTGGTCCCGATGAACAGCCGCCCGCGCAGTTCGCCCGCCTGGATGTGGATGCTGGCGCCCTGGCCGGGGCCGAACACGTCCGATATGCTGTCGGTCAGGTCCGCCGCGCGCTCGTTCCGCAATATGCCCAGGCGGCTGCGCAGCAACAGCCGCGGCGACTGGGTCGAATAGAGGAAGGGCGCCTCCCGCGGCGTCACGTTCGACAGGCCGTCGATCTGCTTCTGCGGCAGGATGACATGCCGCACGCCATCGGCGTCGCACAGTTCGCAATGGACGTCGGTGTCGTCCATCATCTCCCACACGAACGCGCAATAGCGGGAGTTCATCAATTGGGAGACCTGCTCGACCAGGAATTGCGCCAGCGACTTCTGGAAGGACAGGCCGACGCCCTGCAACCGTTCCGACCAGCTTATCAGTCGCCGTTCCAGAATGTTCATGCTCAACATCGATGCCGCGATGACACAGCCGATGACGATGGTCAGGCTGTCCGTGGCGCGGTCCACCGCCGGCACATGGCGGACCGAAGCCCAGCTTTCATAATAGCCGCGCGCGATGAAGGCGAAGATCAGGCACACCCCCAGGATGAGGACGGCCCCGCGCCCGAACCGATCGGACGCCGACCATGCGACGAAGAACAGGCATCCCAGCGCCGCGATCTGCAACGGTTCGCACAGCACGATGACCGTCAGGAAGGCGATCAGGTCGAATATCAGGAAAATCGGGCGAAGCAGCAGGCCGAGCGGCGGCGTCAGCGAATTCTGCGCGATGCTGATCGCCGTCCACGTCCACACGGCAGCCTTCAGCAGCAAGGCCGTATGGGCGAAATCCGGTTCGTTGCTGAACATCGCGTCGACCTGCCAGGTCGCGGCAGCCGAAAAGGCGACGCGGGATATGGCAAAACCCAGCGTCGGCGAACGTCCCAGCCAAAGCACCAGGCGATCCATCGCGGAAGATGACGCCAAGGGCATGTGATACATGGCGAAATTTGTCCCCCGACAAGTCCCCATCGATAATTGTGCGCATGACCTGATGGAAAAGCAACCTATATCGAAAGGGCCGCAGGGCCTTGCGCGGCGATTTTGCGCGATTTCGGGACAGTTCGGCCGCGAGCGGACATGGATGGCGCGCCGGGCCGTTGGCCGATATGAAAGGGGCATGGCGACGCTGATCACCCCGGCCCTGGTCTGCGCGCTGCGCCCACATGGCGAACATGGGGCGATCGCGCGTCTTCTGACTCCCGGCCATGGCCTGCTCGCCGGCTATGTGCGGGGCGGGCGCTCGCGCCGGTTGCGCCCCGTGCTGTTGCCGGGCAATGCCGTGAAGGCCGAGTTCCGCGCCCGGACGGAGGAGCAACTGGCCGGACTGACCGTCGAACTGGAGCACAGCCGCGCCCCGCTCCTGGCGGAGCCGTTGCCGGCGGCGGCGATCGATTGGGCCTGCGCGCTCACCGCGGTCGCCTTGCCGGAAGCGACGCCCTATCCCGCGCTCCATCAGGCGCTGGACGGCGTGCTGGGCGCGGTGGAGGCGGCGCCGGCGGCGCGGGGCTGGGCCACGGCGCTGATCCGTTACGAATTGCTGCTGCTGGCGGAACTGGGCTTCGGGCTGGACCTCGGCCGTTGCGCGGCGACCGGCGGGAATGACGATCTGGCCTATGTCTCCCCGCGCAGCGCGGCGGCGGTCAGCCGGGCGGGCGCCGTCGGCTATGAGGACCGGCTGCTGCCCTTGCCCGCTTTCCTGCTGGAGGGCGGGGCAGGGGAATGGCCCGCCATATTGGACGGCTTGCGGTTGACCGGCTTCTTCCTCGAACGCTCCGTCCTCACCGATTGGCGCGTCGATGTGCTGGCGGCGCGAGAGCGCTTGGTGGACAGGCTGAAAAGAGCGGTCGCCTAAACGCTTGCGCTGGCGGCGGCGGCTTCATAAGGGGCGGCGACGCGTTTGAAGGAGTTGCCCCATGTTGATCGCCCTGTTTCCCGGAGACGGTATCGGTCCAGAGATCGTCGCCCAGGCGAAGCGCGTGCTGGACGCGCTGGCGATCCCCGGCATCCGCTATGAGGAAGGGCTGGTCGGCGGCGCGGCCTACAAGGCGGTGGGCCATCCGCTGCCGCCCGAAACGCTGGAACTGGCGAAGCGCGCCGACGCGATCCTGTTCGGCGCGGTGGGCGATCCGGATTGCGACTCGCTGGAACGGCACCTGCGCCCGGAACAGGCGATACTGGGCCTGCGCAAGGAATTGGGCCTCTTCTCCAACCTCCGTCCGGCCAAGGTCTTCCCCGAACTGGCCGACGCCTCCGCGCTCAAGCAGGAGGTGGCGAGCGCCATCGACCTGCTGATCGTGCGCGAGACCAACGGCGACGTCTATTTCGGCGAAAAGGGCATGCGCAGGACGCCTGAAGGGCTGCGCGAAGGCTATGACATCATGTCCTATAATGAGGAGCAGGTGCGCAGGATCGCGCATCAGGGCTTCCAGGCCGCGCGCGCCCGCCGGGGTAAGCTCTGCTCGGTGGACAAGGCCAATGTGCTGGAGACGAGCCAGCTCTGGCGCGACGTCGTGATCGAAGTGTCGGCGGACTATCCCGACGTCGCGTTGAGCCACATGTATGTCGACAATGCCGCGATGCAGTTGGTGCGCAATCCCGGCCAGTTCGACGTCATCGTCACCGGCAATCTGTTCGGCGACATCCTGTCCGACCAGGCGAGCATGTGCGTCGGTTCCATCGGCATGCTGGCGTCGGCCACGCTCAACGACAGCAACCAGGGCCTGTACGAGCCGATCCACGGCTCCGCGCCGGACATCGCCGGGCAGGGCAAGGCCAATCCGCTGGCAACGGTCCTGTCGGCGGGCATGATGCTGCGTTACTCGCTGAACCTGCCGGAACAGGCCGACCGCATAGAGGCCGCCGTCGCCAAGGCGCTGGCCGATGGGGCGCGCAGCTTCGATCTGGGCGGGACGATGAACACGGTCGAAATGGGCGACGCCGTGCTGGCCGCGCTCAACTGAGGATAGGACGATGAAGCGCAAGAGCGGGCAGAACCCCGAAATCACCCGGAACTGGCGTCCCGCGACGCTCGCCGTGCGCGGCGGCAGCGCCCGCACCGAATATGGCGAGACGTCGGAGGCGCTGTTTCTGACCAGCGGCTACAGCTACGACCGGGCGGAGGATGCCGCGGCGCGCTTCGCGGGCGAGCAGCAGGGCATGACCTATTCGCGCCTCCAGAACCCCACGGTGGAGATGCTGGAACAGCGCATCGCCCTGCTGGAGGGCGCGGAGGCCTGCCGCGCCACCGCGACCGGCATGGCGGCGATGACGGCGGCGCTGCTGTGCCAGTTGTCGGCGGGCGACCATGTGGTGGCGGGCAAGGCGCTGTTCGGCTCCTGCCGCTGGCTGACCGATACGCTGCTGCCCAAGTTCGGGATCGAGACGACGACGGTCGACGCGACCGACAATGCCGCCTGGGAAGCGGCGATCCGTCCCAACACCAAGGTCTTCTTCTTCGAAACCCCGGCCAATCCGACCATGGACGTGGCCGACCTTGCCACCATCTGCGGCATTGCGAAGGCGCATGGCATCGTCAGCGTCGTCGACAACGCTTTCGCCACGCCCGCGCTCCAGCGGCCGATGGAGTTCGGTGCCGACGTGGTCGCCTATAGCGCGACCAAGATGATGGACGGGCAGGGCCGCGTCCTCGCAGGCGCGATCTGCGGCACGGAGGATTTCATCATCAACACGCTGTTGCCGTTCCACCGCAATACCGGGCCGACGCTCAGCGCGTTCAACGCCTGGGTGGTGCTGAAGGGTCTGGAGACGCTGGACCTGCGCATCCGCCGCCAGAGCGAGAATGCGCTGAAGGTCGCGAAATTCTTGGAAGGCCGGGTGGCGAAGGTGCTCTATCCGGGCCTGGAAAGCCACCCGCAGCACGCCCTTGCCGCCAGGCAGATGGAGATGGCCGGTCCCATCTTCTCCCTCTATGTCGGCGGCGGCCGGGCGGAGGCGCATGGCCTGCTCAACGGCCTGGAACTGGTCGACATCAGCAACAATATCGGCGATTCGCGCTCGCTGATGACGCACCCCGCCTCCACCACCCATTATGGCATGGCGGAAGCGGCGCGGCTGGAGGTCGGCATAACGGAGGATATGCTGCGCCTCAATGTCGGCCTGGAAGACCCGGACGACGTGATCGAGGATCTGGATCGCGCCCTCAAGTCGATAGGCCGTTGACGGGGCAGGGGTGAAAGGCGCATTTCTTAAGCCGTGAACGCACTTTTCCCCTTCCACGCGACGACGCGCGACATCAACGTGCACGTCGCCGTCACCTTCCTGCCCGAACAGTCGGAACCGGACCGGGGCCGATGGTTCTGGGCCTATCATATCCGCATAGAGAATGACGGGGATCAGCCGGTGCAACTTCTCACCCGGCACTGGATCATCACCGACGGGCGGGGCGCGCAGCATCGGGTCGACGGAGACGGGGTCGTGGGGGAACAGCCGGTGGTGCAGCCGGGCAAGAGCTATGACTATGTGTCCGGCTGCCCGCTCAACACGCCGACCGGCTCCATGAAGGGCCATTATCACATGATCGGCGCCAGCGGCGAGACGTTCGACATCGCCATCCCCCACTTCGCGCTGATCGCGCCCGCGGTGGCCGAATGAAGCGTACCCATTTGCCGCTCAACGGCCTGCGCGTGCTGGATGCGGCGGCGCGGCACCTGTCCTTCACCCGCGCCGCGGACGAGCTGGCGGTGACGCCCGCCGCCGTCGGCCAGCAGATACGCGCGCTGGAGGATCTGCTGGGCGTCGTCCTTTTCCGCCGCACGCCCAAGGGGCTGGAACTGACGCCGGAGACGGAGGCGGGCCTCGCCGCCCTGCGCGCCGGTTTCCTGGAGTTTGAGGAAGCGGTGCGCGCCATGCAGGCGGGCCAGTCCAGCAGTTCGCTCACCATCGCCGCGCCCCGCGACATCACCGCCAAATGGCTCCAGCCGCGCCTGGCGGGCTATGCCGCCAGCCAGCCCGACCTGAAGTTCGCGCTGGTCGCGGCGGACGAGACGCTGGACTTCACCGAGGCCAATCTCGACCTCGCCCTGCGCCTTGCCGAAGGGCCGGGCGAGAATGAGGGCATCAGGCTGGGCGAAGCCTCCTTCGTCACCGTGGAAGCGGCCGAAGGCGGCCCCGACCACCGCATCGAATGGCCCGGCTGCCCGAAGGGAGACGCGCCCGCGACGATCCGCGTGGCCGACGCGGGGCTGGCGATCGAGGCGGCGGCCAACGGCTTCGGCCATGCCTGCGTGCCCTTCCTGCTGGCGCAGGCGGACATGGCGGCGGGACGGGTCCGGCAAGTGGGCGACGCCGCCCCTTCGCCGCTGGCCTATTGGCTGATCGCGCCCCTGCCGCAATGGCGGCAGAAGAAGGTCAAGGCGCTGGTCGAGGCGCTGACGGGATAGGGCGTCGGGGGGATAATTGCCATTTAGCCCCTCCCCTTCAGGGGAGGGGTTGGGGTGGGGGCGTGCCGTTACAGGCTTGGTTTTCCTTTGGGGCACGACCCCACCCCTCGGTCCCCTCCCCTGAAGGGGAGGGGAAGATTACATGTCCCCTATTTGCCAGAACCGGCTATTCCCCCCATTCCACATCTACCCACCCCCACGCCACTTGCACTTTCTTAATCCTCTCGCGCATAGCCTGTACTGACAGGCTTAGCGCGGAGAGGATGGGCGATGACCGGCGGCAGGACGGGCTGGATATTGCGGAGCGCCTTGCTGCTCTGCCTGACGCCGCCCTTGCATGCCCAGGCGCCCTATGTGCCCGACGTCACCGAGGCGCGGGAAAAGGAATGGCGCAAGCTGGTGGCGGCGTCCCAGGCGGCCTATGCATCGGGCAAGCCGGCGGACGGCATCGATCCGGCGCGCAAGGGGCTGACGCTGGCGGACGATCTGTTCGGCCCGGACGATCCCCGCACGCTGATTTCCGCCAACGACCTGGCGCTGCATCTGGAATCGACCGGCCATTACCGGGAGGCGGAAGGGCTGTACCGGCGCGTCTTCGACAGCTATTTGCGGACGCGGGGGGAGGATGATCCCAATAGCCAGCTTGCCCTGGAAAATCTGGTCGATTTCTATGTGGCGCGCAATCGCCCTGACGCGGCGGGGCCGCTGGCCGATTATGCGCTGCGCAGCTTCCGGCGGACCACCGGCGCGGGCAGCGCGCGCAGCCAGCGCATGGAAGGGATCGTCGCCGCCATGCCGAAACCGGCTCCAGCCGTGCCGCCGCCGTCCGCACCTGAAACGGCGCGACAAGAGGATGATGTGGAAAAAATGCCGTCCTCCGCAATGGAATCGACAGGCGAAAACCGCCCTTGATCGCGGATATCCTTGCTTTTTCTTGCCCGGTCTCGAAAAATTAACCTTGGATATAAGTCGTCGGGACAATTGATTAAAATAATGCGGCGGTTATTCGTGATTCTCGTCGGAGGGGGTTGATTTTCCATAGCTTATCGCCGGTCGCAGGCTGACCGGACGAAGCCGGGGAAAGGAAAGCACGGCTCCGCACGATAAGCCTATGGGTCGCAATTCGGACGGGCGGCTGGCTGAACAAGCCGGTCGCCCGTTTCCTCATGCCTCTTGTCGCATTTCATTTCCATCGATGCGGTTCGGATGAACCGGGCAGGCGGTCGACTCGTCCGAGTCGCCTATGCCGTAAGCCTTGTTTGTTAACCAAATCCCCATTGAACATAGGTGCAAGGATATATCGGAATTTCCGAAACTATATCTTTCGTAATAATCCTTAAGTTATTTTTTCGGGTCTATCGCATTAAAATGGTTAACAAAACTTGATTCTGCGTGACTCATTTAGCAGCGCGGCGAATAAGATCAGCTATCGGGTCAGTAAAAACACAAAAGCAGATGGTTAATCCGGGGCGGCAGTCGATCTTGGCAAAAAAGATCCTGCCGGCGGGAGAACGTGACTAGGGGCAATAGCTGATCCGCTGATTGCCGCAATGTCGGTTAAGGCACAGGTCCGCGTGCACATGCATTCGGGGCAAAGGCCTTTTGCGCGCTCCTTCCATGCCCCCATGGCGACAGGTGGGATGGACAATGGATTTCGAGCGCGATTGGGATAGCAAAGGCACCGTCGACCATCAGCAGGCCCTTCATCCGGAAGCGGCCGCCCTGGCGGCGAAGGGCAAGGCGGTCCATCCCGGCAAGATGCATCATGCGGACGTCGTGCGGACGGTCGCGCCCAATCCCGACGGCACCGTCGTGCTGCCCGCCGGAACCGACATCAACCAGATCGAGGTTTCGGGACGCAATCTGATCGTCCACCTGCCCGACGGCACCGACATGGTGATCCTGGACGGCGCGGTGGTCATGCCGCGCCTGGTCGTGGGCGACGTCGAAATTCCCTCCGTCAACCTGGCGGCCTTGCTGATCGGGGAGGAGCCGCAGCCCGCAGCGGGTCCGCCGCGCAGCTCCGGCGGCAATTTCATCGGCCCGGACGGCAATGTGGGCGACCCCCATGGCCTGGGCGACCTGCTGCCGCCCACCGAATTGCTGTTCACCCAGCCAGAAACGCGGGAGATCCTGCCGGTCCCGCTGCAGGATGATGAAGAGCCGGCGGTCACCATCATCACCCCCAATCAGCCGGCCGGCGCCACTGCTGCCACGGCCGGGGTGAGCGAGGCTAGCCTTCCCGCGCGCGGCAGCGAGCCTGCCGGTTCGGCGGCCGCCAGCGATAGCGAGCGCACTACGGGCACCATCGCCATCACCGCCACCGACGGGCTGGCGGGCGTCACCATCAACGGCGTTGCGATCGCCACTGTCGGCCAGACGGTCACGACGCCGCTCGGCGTCCTCACCATCACCTCGATCACGCCGTCCGCCATCGGCTACAGCTATGTGCTGAGCGACAATGTAGTGGGCGCGCCGCCCGCCGAAGTCTTCACCGTCGTCGTCACCGACAGCGATGGCGATCAGGCGAGCGCCACCCTGACCATCTCCATCGCGGATGACGCTCCGACCGCCGTCAACGACGCTGACAGCGTGACCGAGGATGGCCCGCTGGTCGCCGACGGCAATGTCCTGACCGGCAGCGGCGGCAGCGACGCGAACGCGACCGACGGCGTCGCCGACATCCAGGGCGCGGACGGCGCGGTCGTGTCGACCACCGGCAGCTTCCAGGGCAGCTACGGCACGCTGACGCTGGCCGCGTCGGGCGCCTACAGCTACACGCTGGCCAACGGCAATGCAGCGGTGCAGTTCCTGGTGCCCGGACAGACGCTGACCGACAGCTTCAGCTACACGATCACCGATGCCGATGGCGACACCTCCACGGCGACGCTGACCATCACCATCAACGGCGCGGATGACGGCGTCACCATCACCGGCCTGAACGGCGCGCCGGGGATCGAGGGCGCCGAAGTCGTGCTGCTGGAAAACGACCTGTCCGACGGCAGTTCGCCCGATGCGGCTGGCCTCACCAAGACCGGCTCGTTCGGCGTCAACGGCCCTGACGGCCTGTCGAGCGTCACCGTCGGCGGCGTGTCGGTGCTGGCGAACGGCGCCTTCGTCGCGGGGCAGGTGGTGACGACGCCGGTCGGCACGCTCACCATCACCGGCTTCACCGCCACCGCCACCCAGGGCGGCGTGCCCACGGCCGGAACCTTCACCTACAGCTTCGTGCTGACCGACAACAGCCTGGGCCATGGCGCAGCGGGCGCGGACAGCATCCTGCAGAGCTTCGCCGTGGTGGTGACCGACCGCAACGGATCGGCCGCCAACGCCTCGGTCGATGTGCGCATCGTGGACGACGTGCCGACCGCCAATAATGATGTCGACGGCGTCGCCGCCGGCGCCTATGGCCCGGAAACCGGCAATGTCATCACCGGGGCGGGCACCGTTTCCGGCGCGGCGGGCGCCGACGTCAGGGGCGCGGACGGCGCGGTCGTTTCGACCACCGGCACGTTCGAGGGCGCTTACGGCACGCTGACGCTGAACGCCGACGGCAGCTATGTCTATGTCCGCGCGGCCGGAACGCCGGGCGGGGTGAGCGACAGCTTCAGCTACACGCTGCGCGACGGCGACGGCGACACCTCCACCGCCACGCTGCGGATCGACATCGCGAACAGCAATGTCATGATCGTCTCCATCCCGAAGGTGGGCGAAGGCACGATCGTCGACGAATCCGGCCTGGTCAACCCGATGGGGTCCAATGCGGGCAGCGGCGTCGACACGACGGACGGCACCATCACCTACACCGCGCCGGACGGCCCGGCGACCGTGACGATCAACGGGCAGCCGGTCATCATCGGAACGACCATCGCCACCGACAAGGGCATATTGACGATCACCGGCCTTAACGAAGGCCAGATCGATTATACCTATGAACTGACGACCAACACGACCGGCGACGACGTGACGGACAGCTTCGTCGTCACCGTCACCGACGTGGACGGCGACACGGCGACCGATACGCTGACCATCACCATCCTGGACGACGTGCCGACCGCGACGAACGACACGGACTCGGTGCGCGAGGACGGCCCGCTGGTGGCCGACGGCAACGTCATCACCGGTTCGGGCGGCAGCGACGCCAACGGCACCGACGGCAATGCCGACGTGCAGGGCGCCGACGGCGCGCAGGTCAGCGCCATCGCCTTCGGCGGGACGGCCGGAACGGTCGGCGCGCCGCTGGCCGGACTGTACGGATCGCTCGTGATCCAGGCGAACGGCAGCTACGCCTATACGCTGGATAATGAAAATGGCGTGGTCCAGGGCCTGGACAAGACCGAGACCCTGACCGAGACCTTCACCTACACGCTGACCGACGGCGACGGCGATGCGCGCACCGCGACCATCACCATCACCATCCAGGGCAGCGACGATGGCGTCACCATCAACGGCCTGGACGGCGAAGGGGCGGAGGAAACCGTCTTCGAAAACGACCTGCCGGGGGGTAGTTCGGAAAATGTGGCGGCGCTGACCCAGACGGGCGGCTTCACCCTGTCCGCGCCGGACGGCGTGGCGACCGTCACTGTCGGCGGCCAGCCGATCTTCGGCGCGGGCGGCTTCATCGGCGGCGTCACCATCGCCAACGCCTATGGCACGCTCAGCATCACCGGCTTCACGCCGACGCTGGGCGCGGACGGCGACGTGATCGGCGGGACCGTCAGCTACAGCTATGTCCTCACTGACAACACGCTGCTGCACAGCGGCGTCAATGACGGCAGCCTGACGGACAGTTTCGCGGTCGTCGTCACCGACACGGACGGGTCCACCGACAGCGCCAGCCTGGACATCCGCGTGGTCGACGACGTGCCGACGGCGGTGAACGACGTCGCGGGCCAGCTCACCGAAAATGCGGCGGTGACGATCGACGTCTTCGCCAATGACGTGGCCGGGGCGGACGGCGTCAACCTCGCCAGCGGCGTGGCGCTGGAGAGCGGCGCAGCCAAGGGCACGGTCGTCTATCAGGGCAATGGCGTCTTCCTCTACACCCCCAATGCGGGCGCGGAGGGCAGCGACAGCTTCACCTACACGATCACCGACGGCGACGGCGACAAGTCCACCGCCACGGTGACGATCAACCTGCTCCAGGATTCGACGCCGACCGTCAGCGTCACCGACATGACCGTGTCCGAAGCGGGCCTGCCCGGCGGCACGCAGCAGGCCGGGAACAGCGAGACCGCGACCGGCTCCATGACCATCGCGACCGGCGGCGACACGCTGACCAAGGTCGAGGTGCAGGACAAGAACGGCGCCTGGGTCGACGTCACCGGCGCGACGGCGAGCACGCCGGTGGTCGTCGCGGGCGCGGCGGGCGCGCTGACCGTGACCTCGGACGGGGCGGGGCATTACAGCTACAGCTACACCCTGGCGGTCAACGACCCGGCCCATCCCGACAATGTCACCAGCGACGGCGACGGCATCAGCGGCGCGGCCGACCCCAAGGCGGGCGACGCCTTCGCGGTGCGCGTGACCGACAGCGACGGCGACGTCTCTCCGGCCGATACGATCAACGTGACCGTGCTGGACGACGCGCCCATCGCGACGGCCGACAGCGGTTCGGTGAGCGAGGGCGGCTCGCTGATCGTCGCGGCGGCCGACGGCGTGCTCGACAATGACCAGCCGGGCGCGGACGGCTATGCGCCGGGCGTGGTCGGCGTGGCCAAGGGCAGCGATCCGTCCAGCCCCGTCAGCGGCCAGGTCGGCACGGCGGTCGCGGGCGATTACGGCACGCTGACGCTCTTCGCCGACGGCAGCTATCGCTATGACGCGACGCCCAACGCCATTTCGGCCGATCAGCAGGACGTGTTCGTCTATACCATCCGCGACGCGGACGGCGACCTGGCGACAACGACGCTGACCATCGACGTCGCCAATGTCGCGCTCGCCCCGGACAATCAGACCAAGACCGTCTTCGAAGCCGCGCTGGACACCGGCATCACCGGATCGGACATCGCGGCGGGCAGCGTCACCGGCAGCGCGCCGGGCCAGCCCACCGAAACCGCGACCGGCCAGCTCAACGTCGCGGGCGCGGTCAGCTACACGCTGACCAGTTCCGCCACCGGCAGCCACGGCCAGCTTCAGTTGAACGCCAATGGCAGCTACACCTACACGCTGACCTCGCCGGTGGACGGCCCGACGGCGAATGACGGTCCGTTGACCTTCGCGGGCGCGGAGGTCTTCACTTATCAGGCGGTCGACGGCTCCGGCAATATCGCCAACGGCACGATCACCATCGACGTGGTGGACGATGTTCCGACGGCCGTGAACGATGCTCTCCTGACCGTGGCGGAGGATGGCGCCGACATCGGCGGCAACGTCCTGACCAACGACACGCCCGGCGCGGACGGCGCGACCCTGACCTCCGTCACCATCGGCGGCGTCACCACGGCGATCAACGCCGTGGGCACGACCAACGTCAGCGGGGCCTTCGGCGCCTATACCTTCACGGCGGCGGGCGCGTGGACCTTCAACCCGTCGACCAACCTCAACAATGCCAGCGGCGTCAGCGCGGGCTTCTCCTACGTCATCACCGACGGCGACGGGGACCAGTCGACCGCCGTGCAGCCGATCACGGTCACGGACGGGGCTAACCCCATCGCGGGCGCGCCGATCAGCCTGGCGCTGGACGATCAGAATCTGGCGGGCGGCACGACGCAGGGCAATCCCGACTTCGTGCAGGATAACGTCAGCTTCACGGCCGGATCGGACGCGCTGACCGGCTTCGCCTTCGCCACGGACCTGTCCGCCCTGGGCGGCGGGCTGACCTGGAACCGCGTCAGCGCCACGCTGATCGAGGGCTGGGACGGCCCGGTCGGCACGGGCGTCAAGATCGTCGCGCTGACGCTGACGGCGCCCGCCTCCATCGGCGCGGGCCTCAGCGGCAATGTGCAGGTGACGGCGACGCTGCTCGACAATTATGACAGCCATCCGAACATCGCCCTGGACGACAGCGTCTCCCTGGGCAGCGTCGGCGTCGTCGCGTCCGATCAGGACGGCGACAGCGCCACCGCGACGGTCAACCTGTCCGTTTCGGACGACGTGCCGCAAGCGGTCAATGACGGCCAGTTGGCCATCGTCGATGACAATGCCAGCGGCGTGGTCGTCGGCACGGTTGCCGGGCTGCTCGGCAATGACGTCTTCGGCGCGGACGGCCCCGGCTCGCCCGCCATCGCGATCGGCACCGGCAATCTGGGCGGCACCATCTCCATAGTCGGCGGCAATCTGGTCTACACGTCGCACCACAATATCGCGGCGCCTTACGCCTCCATCGGCGAGACGTTCACCTACACCATCAAGGATGGCGACGGGGACACCTCCTCGGCGACCTTCTCGGTCCTGCTGACCGATACGGGACCGTCGATCAGCGCGGCGGCTGCGGCCTTCACGGTCGATGAGGACGGTCTTGCCAACGGCGTGACCCAGCCGGTGACGGGTGACGTGGACGGCGCGGACATCGTCAAGACAGGGACGCTGGCAGGGCTCAACTTCGGCAATGACGGCGCCGGCAATATCGTGCTGGGCGCGGTGGCCGACACGGGCCTGCGGACCCTGTCCAACCATGTGATCCAGACGATATGGGACGGCACAAGCCACACGCTGACTGGAAAGGATGCGGTGACGGGGGATAATATCTTCACGTTGCAGATCACCGACGTGGCCAGCGGCGCCTATCGCTTCGAACTGCTCGCGCCGGTCAAGCACAGCGATCCGGCGAGCGAGGACGACAAGTCCTTCACCGTCGCGGTAACCGTGACGGATGCCGAAAATGAAAGCGCCAGCGGGACGATCAGCGTCACCATCGACGATGACAGCCCGGCGGTTACGGCGACACTGCCGGCTGCGGGTTCGCTGGTCGTCGATGAAAGCAATCTGGCGTTTGACGCCACGGCCAGCTTCGCAGGCAACTTCACTGCGCTCTACGGGGCCGACGGCAAGGGGTCGCTCAGCTATTCGCTGGGGGTCAGCGCGCAGGGCGCGGCCACCAACCTCTTCGATACCGCCACCGGCAATCGCGTCTATCTGTTCGTGGAATCGGGCAAGGTCGTGGGCCGCGAAGGCACCAGTTCGGGCAATGCGGCCGGGGGGCCGGTCGTGTTCCAACTGACGGTCGACGCGCTGGGCGCGGTGACGCTGGATCAGCAGCGCGCCGTTCTCCACACGCCCGATACCGGACCCAATCAGGCTATCGGACTTGATGTGGGCAGCCTCATCACCCTCACGGCGACCGCCGTGGACGGCGACGCCGATACGGTGAGCCAGCAGATCAATTTCGGCCAGACCATCAGCTTCCTGGACGATGTCGGCACGCTTGGCGCCTTCAGCAACATCACCGTCGTCAACGGCGCCAATGTCGTGGGCAACGGCACGTTCAGTTATAATGCAGGCGCCGACGGGCATGGCAGCTTCGCCATCACCGGCCCGGTGCTGCCCGGCATCAGCTACACCACCACGCAGAACGCTACGGGCGCGCTGCTGACGGCCACGACCGATCCCGACGGCCCGGGGGGCAATCCGCCTGTCACCGTCTTCACCCTTCAGGTGAATGCGAACGGCACGTCGGTCTTCACGCTGGTGACGCCGCAGGCAGCGACCAGCGAGACGATCTCGCTGCTGGGCCTCAGCGCCGGCGGTCCGACCCCCTTCGTCCAGACGGCGGACGGCCGGGTCGAATTCACCGGCAACGGCAATGGCGTGAACTCGTCCACCCAGGGCTTCGGCGTCGACAATCAATTTGTCGGCAACGGAGAAAATTTCACCATCGAATTCCACAATCCGGGACAGGCGGGCGATCAGGCCGCAACTGTCAATCCGGATATGGTGAGCTCCATCATCCTCAAGAACGACAACATCAACGGATCGCTGGGCATCAAGGTCACCGTCTATAATGACGTGACCGGTCAGTCGGAGGTGGTCTACACCAATTTCAACGTCACCGGCACGTCCACCCTGATCGATCCCGTGATGTCGGAATTCAACCGCGTTTCGATCGAGGGCGTGGGCGGCAGCGGCCAGGGCGTCCGCTTCACCAGCCTGGTGATCAACAAGACGATCCTGCCCTCCGACATCGACCTGCATTTCACTGTGCAGGCGACGGACAAGGATGGCGACGTCACCTCCACATCGACGCTCAACGTCTTCGTCGACGCGACCAGCCCGACGCCGCCGGTGGCGATCGACCTGAACGGCGACGGCCTGCATTTCGTGGGCCTGGATGCCGGCGTCACCCATGATTATGGCAACGGCGCGGTGGCGACGGCGTGGGTGTCGTCCGAAGACGGACTACTTGGCCATGTCACGGGCAAGGGCATCGACATCGTCTTTACCGACGATGCTCCGGGTGCGCAGACCGACCTGGAAGGCCTCCGCCTCGCCTATGACAGCAATGGCGACGGCAAGCTGGATACGGCCGACACTGCCTTCGCCGAATTCGGGGTCTGGCAGGACGCGAACGGCAATGGCGCGGTCGATCAGGGCGAATTCAAGTCGCTGACCGATCTCGGCATCGCATCGATCGACCTGAATTCCGACGGCAAGACGTACAGTGCCGCCAATGGCGACGTCACCGTGCTGGGCGAAGCGAGCTTCACCCGCACCGACGGCACCAAGGGCACGGTCGGCGACGTTATCTTCGCCACCGGCAGCAGCGATGCGAGCAAGACCACGGAAAGCACCGCCAGCGGCTTCAACCAGGCGCTGGTCGCGGCCAGCCTGGTCGCCGTGGCGGGCGCGGCCGAGGCTCCGGCCGAGCAGCAGCCCGCGCCGACCGCGACCGAAAGCGCCGCGCCGGTCACGGAAACCGCCCCGGCCGTCACGGTCGAGGCCGAGCCTGCCGCCACGCAGGAAAGCGCGCCCACCACGCTCGCCGCGAACGACGATCAGGCGACCCATGAGCAGCCTGCGCCGACCGGCCACGCTGCTGAAGAGGCCGCGCCCGACCATGCCACCCTGTCCGATGGCGATGCGCATGTCTCGACCGTCGAAACGGCCGACGCGCCTCAGCCCGACCTCAGCGGTCATCAGGGTCTGCTGGCCCAGTCCATCGACCTGCCGCCTGCCTTCGACGGCAATGCGGCGGCGGTCCTGGCTGCGCAGCAGGCCGCTCCGGCAGCCAATGCCGCCGATGTCGTGAAGGAAGCGCTGGGGGCCCATGACGCGCCGAACATCGACGCGCTGCTGGCCGCCCTGCCGGGTGGCGAGCATGCCTCGACGCCCATCCTGCTGAACCCGGTCGCGGGCGAGGCGGTGGACAGCGGGCATCTGGCGGCGGCCACGGCCATCTTCGAAGCGGCGATGGTCGCGCATGAAGCGATGGCGGTCGCCCATGGCTGACAATTCGATTTTCTCGCGGGGAATTTTGGGGAGAGTGAATATGCGAAATGCAGTTGGAAAGGCTGCGGCCGCCGGGGTGGCGACCGTCATGCTGACGACAGCGGCCTGGGCGGCGCCTGCCTCGCCCTTGCTGCAACTGGGCAAGTCCGAATTGCGGGACGCGCTGACCAGCCGGTACGACACGGCGGTCAAGGCCGTTGGCGACGCCAGCGTGCGCGCCGCGCAGGACAGCCGCTGGACCTACGCGGTCGAAGCGAAGAACCAGTGCGGCATCGCCATCGGTTTCATCAAATCCGGCACGAAGGATGCGGACAGCATCAACAAGTGCGACGACTTTGTGGCCCGCCTTTCGGCGCCGCCACCGCCGCCGGTGTCGGCAGCCCCAGCCCCACCCGCGCTGGACTGCACGGCGCCGGCGGTGTCAATCTTCTTCGACTGGAACATGGACACCCCGCTTCCCGAAGGCGCGGGCACCATCTCCACGCTGACGCAGACGGCGGCGCAATGCGGTTGGACCCGCTTCGGCGTCACCGGCTATACCGACACGTCGGGCAGCAACCGCTATAATGACGGCCTGTCGCTGCGCCGGGCGCGCAATGTCGCCAGCCTGATGAGCCAGGGCGGCGTGTCCGCCGACGCCATCACCGTCACCGGCCTGGGCGAAACCCAATTGAAGATCGAAACCGCCGATGGTGTGCGCGAACCGATGAACCGTCGGGTCGAAATCACCGCCAGCGCGAATTAAGGGGAGGAAGGCATGACTATCATGCGCAAGACATGCGGCAGCCTGATCGCCCTATGCGCGGCGGCCATGGTGAGCACGGGCTGGGCCCAGACCACCGATCTCAAGAGCGCGATCGCCGCGGCGATCGACAGCCATCCGGAGATCAACCAGGCGATCCAGAACAAGCAGGCCATCGAATTCGAACGCGAACAGGCAAAGGGCCTCTATCTGCCCCGCGTCAGCGTCGAAGGGTCGGCGGGCGTCCGCCGCCTGGAAAACGCCACCCGCCGCGCGCTGAACCTGGACGACCAGACGCTCTGGCCGCTGGAAGCCAGCGTCCGGGCGGAACAGACCGTCTGGGACTCCGGCTATCGCAGCGCTGAAAAGCGGCGGCAGGCGGCCCGCACCGACGGCGCTGCCCTGCGCGTGGGCGAACGCTCGCAATTCGTGGCGCTGAACGTCACCCGTCAATATCTGGACTATATGCTCCAGCAGCGGGTCGTCGCGGCGGCGGAGGACAATATCGCCTTCCACCGCAAGCTGCTGGGCGACCTGGGCGAGGGTGTCTCCAAGGGTTCGATCAGCATCGCCGACCAGCAACAGGCGGAGGAACGGCTGCAAGCCGCCCTCGTCCGCAAGAGCGAGGCGGAGCAGGACATGACCAATGCGGCCATTTCCTTCCGCACGTTGACCGGCCTGTCCATCGATCAGGTGGTGATGCCCGATCCGGTGACGAGCGCCGTGCCGCCGACGCTGGATGAAGCCATCGCCGCCGCCCGCACCCACAATCCGCTGGTGCGCGAGGCGGAAGCCGACATCCAGGCGGCGCACGCCGTCGTGGACGAGGCGAAGTCGGAGCTTGGGCCGACGGTCTCGCTGGAAGGAACGGGCCGCATCGGTGAGGATGTGGACGGCTTCCGGGGCAGCACCAACGACGTGCAGGGCCGGGTGGTCGTGCGCTGGCAGCTCTATAATGGCGGCATCAACCGGGCGAAGGTCCAGGAAATGACCCGCCGGGCCAGCGAAGCGCGCTTCCGCCTCAGCCAGCGCCTGCGCGAGGCAGAGGAGGATGTCCGCACCGCCTGGAACCGCTGGGACACGGAAAAGAAGCGCGTGACTGACCTGTCGCGGCAGGGCACGGTGTCCGACGGGCTGCTCGTCTCCTATCGCGAGCAGTTCAATGTCGGGCGGCGTTCGCTGCTGGACGTGCTGGACAGCCAGAACACCCGCTTCAACACCCAGGTGCGGACGGAAACGGCCCGCTTCTCGGAGATTTTCGCGCAATATCAGATCCTGGCGGCCACCAACACGCTGTTGGACACGCTGGGTCTCGCCGCGCCTTCGGACGCCAGGGCGGAAGCGCGGAAGACCTATAATGTCCCCGATCTGCCGCCCGCTGAATTGCAGCGGCGGCGTTATCCGGGCTGAGTTTCATTATTGGGGGTCATCCCGGCGCAAGCCGGGATGGCGCGGGGTAAACAATGTTGGAACGAAGCACACTCAGTCTAGCCGAATGGCTGGACCATCAGGGCGCGCCTGGCGACGAGCTGGTCGAAAGCATCGCCCATGCGGCGCGGCATTTCGACCGCTCGCCGGGGATCGTCAGCCTTCGCGCAGGGCTTGCCGTCGATGAATCCGGGCGGCTGCCCTTTCATCAGGCGGAATCCGCGCTCGACCAGATCGGCCTGCTCAGCGATCATGTCCGGGGCCGGCTGGACAAATGGCGGCCGGGCAACCTGCCCGCCATCCTGCCGCTGCGTGGCGGGCGCTTCCTGCTGCTCATGGACATCAAGGGCGGCGACGCGCTGGTCCAGCTTCCGCACGCGCCGGAAGCCGTCTGGGCGCCGCTCAGCGATCTGGAGGGCTATTTCACCGGCGAGGCGCTGGTCGTCATGGCCGACCATGGCCGCGAACGGGCGGAGGAACGCCCCTGGGACGAACGCGCCCGCCAGCACTGGTTCTGGCGCGAAGTGTGGCGCGCCCGCGGCGGCTTCGGCTATGTGATGCTGGCCGCGGCGATCATCAACCTGCTCGCCTTCGCGCTGCCGCTGTTCACGATGAACGTCTATGACCGCATCATCCCGAACAAGGCGGCCTCCAGCCTGTGGGTGCTGGGCGTCGGCGTGATGCTGGCCTTCAGCCTCGACTTCGCGCTGCGCATCGCCCGCTCAAGGCTGGTGGACGAGGCCGGTCGGGAAATCGACGAACGCCTGTCGCAACGCCTGTTCGAAAAGGTGCTGAACACGCCGCTTTCCGCCCGTTCGGGCAGCACCGGCGCGCTGGCGCGGCGGGTTTCGGAATTCGAATCCGTGCGCGAATTCTTCACCTCCACCACCGTGGTGCTGGTGGTGGACATCGCCTTCCTCTTCTTCTTCGTCGCCATCATCGCGTTGCTGGGGGGCTGGCTGGCCATCGTGCCGGTCGTCATGATGGGGATCATGGCGAGCGCGGGTTGGTTCCTGCAACGGTCGATGGCCCGCCTGTCCCGCGACGCGCAGGCGGATTCCAGCCTGCAAAGCGCGGCGCTGGTCGAAGCCATAGGCGGCATCGAGACGCTGAAGGCCTGCCGCGCCGAGGGGCGGATGCTGGAACGCTGGCGCCGCTACGCCCGGATGAGCGCGGCCACGCAGGAAAAGCTGCGCAGGCTCTCCTCCAAGAGCGTCACGCTGGCGGCGCTATGCCAACAGGTGACGAGCATCGCGCTGGTCATCGGCGGCTTCTACATGTTCGCGGCGGGCGACATTTCGATGGGCGCGATCATCGCCATCGTCATGCTGGCCGGGCGTTCGCTCGCGCCGGTGGGTCAACTCGCCTTCGTCATCGTGCGGGCGCGGCAAGCGATGACGACGCTCGACAGCCTCCAGACGCTGATCGACCAGCCCGACGAACGGCTGGACGGGGCGCGGGGCATCATCCCCAAAATCCGCAAGGGCGCCATCGTCGCGCAGGGCCTGGAATTCGCCTATCCCGGCGCCAGCCAGCCCAGCCTGAAGGGCATCGACCTGCGCATCGAGCCGGGCGAGCGCATCGGCATCATCGGCCGGGTCGCGTCCGGCAAGTCGACGCTGGGCCGGGTGATCTGCGGCCTTTATCCCCCCACCGGGGGCCTGCTCACCGTCGATGACGTGGACAGCCGCCAATATCATCCGCATGAACTGCGCTCCGCCTTCCGCTATGTCGGGCAGGACGCCGAATTGTTCAGCGGTTCGGTGCGCGAGAATCTACTGCTCGGCGCTCGCGAAGCCAGCGAAGAAAAGCTGCTGGAGGCGCTGGAACGGTCGGGCGCGTCCCGCTTCTTCGGGCGCGACGCGGCGGGTTTCGACCTGCATATCGGGGAGCGCGGCAGTCGTCTGTCGGGCGGGCAGCGCAGCTTCCTGGTCATGGCGCGAGCGCTGGTGGAACCGGCGAAGCTGCTCTTCCTGGACGAGCCGACCGGCGCGATGGACAACCAGACGGAAAATCTCTTCATCGACCATCTGGAAAAGGCGCTGGAGCCGGACCAGACGCTGATCGTGTCGACCCACCGCCACGCGCTGCTGCGGATCGTGGACCGGCTGATCGTGATCGATCAGGGCGTCGTGCTGGCCGACGGCCCGCGTGACGAGATCATCGGCCAGCTCCAGCGGGGGGCAGGGCAATGAGCGCAGTACGGCCTGCCCATTCAACACAACGTGCTCCTGCGAAGGCAGGAGCCCAGGTCGGACGGCGGAACTGGACTCCTGCTTTCGCAGGAGTACGGCGTGCGTCGATCATGGGCGTAGGACTTGTGACGACGGCAGCCTTCGCGGCGACGGTTTTGTGGCACCACGACCAACCCCAGCCCGCCATCCAGGCGAAGATCGTGGAAGCCGCCCCCGCCATCCCCCGCCAATATCTCGCCCTGGTCCAGATGACGGAGCAAGCTGCCCCGGCGGCGGAAGGCGGCGCATTGGAAGGAGATCGGGCCCGCGAGGAAAACCAGCGCCTCGGCTTCTCCGGCGCGACCGGCGCAGCCAAGCCGTTCCGCGCCATCGCTGCCGCAGGCGAGGACCATGACCGCGCCCTCCAGTGCCTGACGCAGGCCGTCTATTATGAAGCCGCCCGCGAACCCGAAAGCGGCCAGCGCGCCGTCGCGCAGGTGGTGCTGAACCGCGTCCGCCACCCCGCGTTCGCCAAGACGGTGTGCGGCGTCGTCTATCAGCGCTTCGATGCCTCGGTCTGCCAGTTCAGCTTCGTCTGCGACGGATCGCTGGCGCGCCGTCCGTTGCCCGACCTCTGGAGCCGGGCGAAGCGGATCGCCGCCGACGCGCTGACCGGCCGGGTCGAGAAGGAAGTGGGCACCGCGACCCATTATCACGCCGACTATGTCTTCCCGCGCTGGGCGCCGCATCTGGCGAAGCTGGCGCAGATCGGCGCGCATATCTTCTACCGCTGGCCGGGCGGCTGGGGCATGCCCGGCGCGTTCACCGGCCGCTATGCGGGCGGCGAGCATATTCCCGCCTTCGACCCGTCGCGCTTCGCCAGGGCGGCCGAACCGGCCATCGACTATCCGCCCGTCGCGGCCCTGCCCGAACGGCGGGCGGCCAATGACGTGGGCGGCCGCATGGACCCGACCAAGGGCTGGAAACTCTCCATCCCCGATCCTCAGGCAAGCGGCGGCGCGCTGAGCGACATGCTCGCCCGCCAGCAAAAAGCCGCGCCGGTCACTCTGGCCGCGGACGACCATCATCTCCAAGGGGTGCAACCATGATTTCGCGCTGGATAGGCTGGCTGCGGGGACAACCGGGCAACAAGCAGGTCATTCTCTACAGCGGCGGCGGCATGCTGGTCTTCCTGATGTGGGCCAGCCTGGCGCCGGTGGACGAGGTGACGCACGGGCAGGGCAGGGTGATCCCGTCCAGCAAGGCGCAGGTCATCCAGTCCGCCGAACCCACCACCATCGAGGAAATATTGGTCCGATCCGGCCAGAAGGTGAGCAAGGGCCAGCTTCTGGTGCGGCTGGACGACGCGATGCTGGCGTCCGAACTGGGCCAGATTCAGGCGGAGACCCGATCCCTGACCGCGCGCGCCGGGCGTCTGGAGAAAGAGGGCACGGGCGAAGGCGCGGCCTGCACGACCGGCGGGCCGGAATGCGCGCAGGAACAGGCGCTCGCCGCCGTTCGCCAGTCGGCCTTGCGCAGCAAGCAGGACGCGCTGTCGGCCCAGGTCGACCAGCGCCGCCGCGAACTGGGCGAGGCG
Source organism: Sphingobium sp. TA15 (assembly GCF_037101235.1). Classification (NCBI taxonomy): domain Bacteria; kingdom Pseudomonadati; phylum Pseudomonadota; class Alphaproteobacteria; order Sphingomonadales; family Sphingobiaceae; genus Sphingobium; species Sphingobium sp. TA15. The sequence goes on along the minus strand of NZ_AP025355.1, from coordinate 1,524,015 downwards.
CAGGCGACCATCGACAGCCTGGGCGGCAGCGTGCAACTGGCGCGCCAGCGTGTGGCGATGCTGGAGCCGCTCGCCGCCAAATCGATCATCCCGCAGACCGAATTGCTGGACGCCCGCCGCGATCTGGTGGACGCGCAGGGCCGGCTGAACGCCGCGCAGCAGCAGGCCTCCCGCGCCGCCGCCGCCATCCGCGAGGCGCAGGCGCAGCAATCGGAGGCGAATTACCAGTTCCGTCAGGACGCGCTCAACGAGCGTAGCCAGTTGGAGGCGAAGATCGCCGTCAACAGCGAGTCTCTTCGGGGCGCAAAGGGACGGGCGCAGCGGGCTGAGATCCGCTCGCCCGTCGACGGCGTGGTGAACGACGTGCAGGTGACGACCATCGGCGGCTATGTCAGTCCGGGCCAGAAGATCATGCAGATCGTCCCCGTCGGCGACAAGCTGCTGGTGGAGGCGCGGGTGAAGCCCAACGACATCGCCTTCATCAAGACCGGCGACCGCGCCGTGGTGAAGGTGACGGCCTATGATTTCTCCATCTATGGCGGCCTGACCGGCACGGTGCAGCAGGTTTCCGCCGACAGCGTCTATGACGAGGCGACCCGCGAAGCCTATTTCACCGTGGTCGTGGAAACGGACCGCGCCTGGCTCGGCTCAGGCGCGCACAAGCTGCCGATCACGCCGGGCATGGTGTGCGACGTGGAGATACTGACCGGCCGCAAGTCGGTGCTGGCCTATCTGTTGAAACCCATCATGAAGGCCCGTTCGGAAGCGCTGCGGGAGCGGTAAGCCTTCACGCCATGGGAATTGTGCTCACGTGCAGGCAGGTGATTGGTTGGATTACGGACCTATCCTATTCCTCCCCATCGCTAGATGGGGAGGGGGACCGGCCGAAGGCTGGTGGAGGGGAAGATACGCAGGTCACGCCATTTCCCCTCCACCATGCTCCGCATGGTCCCCCTCCCCACGCTCCGCGTAGGGAGGAATTGATTGATGTCCTGAAATGGCCATTTGCCACCCAGGACTCGCTCACCGCGCAGCGAACTGCACCTTCGCGGGCGTCGTCACCCGATAGCCATGGGTCCACCGCCCAAAGGCGTTGAAGCTCATGATCGGCCGATAGTCCCCGACGCTGGACGAAGGCAGCACCCGATCGGTCATATTGTCCAGGATCATCAATTCCCCGCCGATCCGCACCGCCAGCACGGCATGGTCCGCCTGCCGCACCAGATCGCGGGCGATCACCAGGAACATCGCATGCCGGTCGAAACCGGCCGCCTCCAGCAGCTTCATTTTGGCGATGGCATAGTCCTCGCAATCGCCGACGCCGCTTTGCAGCGTCCGCGCCGCCGACGCCCAATTGTCGCCGCCCTGTCGGTCGTCCACGAAGCGCAGCCGCCCGTTGACCCAGCTATTGATCATCTCGACCTGCTGCTGCGCCGCCGATCCCCGCGCCGCGTTCAACATGCCGCTCCACACGCCCTTGCCGGGCAGCGTCGCCGAAACGGAGGCCCATTTGCCGTCCAGCAGCGTCCGGGAAATCGGCATGGCGACCGATCCGAACACATCGGGTTGGCCGTTGCGCGGCGGCATGACCTGGCCCGAAAGCACGGGAACCTGGCGAACCGGAATGACGAAGGCGCTCGCCTGCGGAACAGCGGCAGCCGTCGGCACCGACAAAAATCCCCGCATGAAGCCCGGCACCAGTTCCGGCTGGCGATAGCTCACCACGGAAAGCTGGACGCCCTGCAACCGCCAGCCGGGCAATTTGCCGCTGAAGTCGCTGATGCGCCTTTCGTTGACGATCGCATCCGGAGCGGCCGGTTGCGTCGGCCAGGGCGCGGGGCTGGCCGCACCGCCCTGCTGCGCGCTGATCGCCGCCAGACGGCTCATGCCGCCGGCGAGGAGATTGGCGGAAATGCGTTCGGCGGGCGTATAGGCGCGGCTATGACCGAAAGCGTCCGGGAACGCCGCCAGCGGAGCCTGAGCCAAGGCATGGCCGCTCGCGATTGCCAGCAGGAGGGCAGGGGCGGCGCGAAGCGCGGTGCGGCAAGGGGCCGTGCAACAGGACGGGGCGAAGCCTGACATGCTTGCCGGTATCGCGCCGAAATTTGAACATCAGGTGCCCCGCGCTGGTTAACGCGCCGGTAGGCAAAAAATTGCCGGCAGTTTTTTGCCGGGCCATTTCAGTCAAACCGCGCAATCCGATCGCCGCGATTTTCGAGTAAATCGCGAAATCTGGCCGTCGCGATTTTCAAGTAAATCGCGCAATCCGATCGCCGCGATTTTCAAGTAAATCGCGAAATCTGGTTGCCGCGATTTTCAAGTAAATCGCTTCTCAGGCGTCGATGCTTTCCTCATCCACATTCGCCGCATTCTCCTGAATGAAGGCAAAGCGATGCGCCGGATTGGTGCCCATCAGCCGCTCGACCAGTTCGCGCACCTGCTGCCGGTCCTCGATATCGTCGGGCAGCGTGACGCGGATCAGGCTGCGGGTCTTGGGGTCCATCGTCGTTTCGCGCAACTGGCCGGGATTCATCTCGCCCAGCCCCTTGAAGCGGCTGACCTCCACCTTCTTGCCCTTGAACTCCTTCGCCAGGATTTCCTCGCGATGCGCGTCGTCCCTGGCGTAGAGGCTCTTGCCCCCCGCCACCAGCCGATAGAGCGGCGGCTGCGCCAGATAGAGGTGCCCCCGCCGCACGAGTTCCGGCATCTCCTGGAAGAAGAAGGTCATCAGCAGCGTCGCGATATGCGCTCCGTCGACATCGGCGTCGGTCATGATGACGATACGTTCGTAGCGCAGATTGTCGGGATTGCAGTCCTTGCGCGTGCCGCAGCCCAGCGCCAGGATCATGTCGGCAATCTCCTGATTGGCCAGGATCTTGGCGGTATTGGCGGATGCCACGTTCAATATCTTGCCGCGCAGGGGCAGGATCGCCTGGGTCTTGCGGTCCCGCGCCTGCTTGGCGGAGCCGCCCGCCGAATCCCCCTCGACCAGGAAGATTTCCGCGCCCTCTGGATCGTCGTTGGAACAGTCGGTCAGCTTGCCCGGCAGACGCAGCTTGCGCGAATTGGTCGCGGTCTTGCGCTTGACCTCCTTCTCCTGCTTGCGCTTCAGCCGCTCGTCCATCCGGTCGAGCACATAGGCGAGCAGCGCCTTGCCGCGCTCCATATGGTCGGACAGATAATGGTCGAAATGGTCGCGCACCGCATTTTCGACCAGCCGCGCCGCTTCCGGACTGGTCAGCCGGTCCTTCGTCTGGCTCTGGAATTGCGGGTCGCGGATGAAGACCGACAGCATGATCTCCGAAGAGGTCACGATGTCGTCGGCGGTGATGTCCTTCGCCTTCTTCTGCCCCACCAGATCGCCAAAGGCGCGGATGCCCTTCACCAAAGCGGCGCGCAGGCCGGTCTCATGCGTGCCGCCGTCGGGCGTGGGGATGGTGTTGCAATACCAGCTATAGGAGCCGTCCGACCAGAGCGGCCACGCCACCGCCCATTCCACCCGACCCGCCGCGTCGGGAAAATCCTGCGATCCGGAGAAGAAGGCGCTCGTCGCGCATTCCCGGTCGCCCACCTGTTCCTTCAGATGATCCGCCAGCCCGCCGGGAAACTGGAACACAGCCTCGGCCGGGGTCTCGTCGGCGATCAGTTCCGGCGCGCATTTCCACCGGATTTCCACGCCCGCGAACAGATAGGCCTTGGACCGCGCCAACCGGTAGAGGCGGGACGGCTTGAACTTCTGCTCCCCGAAAATCTCCGTGTCGGGAATGAAGCTGACCGACGTGCCGCGCCGGTTGGGCGCCGCGCCGACCTTCTGAAGGTCGCTGCTGGGCAGGCCCTGGGTGAAGCTCTGGCGGAACAATTCCTTGTTGCGCGCCACCTCGATCACCGTGCTGATCGACAGCGCGTTGACCACGCTGATGCCGACGCCGTGCAGGCCGCCCGACGTCGCATAGGCCTTGTCGCTGAACTTGCCGCCCGAATGCAGCGTGGTCAGGATCACCTCCAGCGCCGACTTGCCCGGAAATTTGGGGTGCGGATCGACCGGGATGCCCCGGCCATTGTCGGTGATGGTCAGCCTGTTGCCCGGCTCCAGCAGCACCTCGATCCGCGTGGCGTGGCCCGCCACCGCCTCATCCATGCTGTTGTCCAGCACTTCGCTGGCCAGATGGTGCAGCGCCCGCTCGTCCGTGCCGCCGATATACATGCCGGGGCGGCGGCGCACCGGCTCCAGCCCCTCCAGCACTTCGATGGCGGAGGCGTCATATTGCGGGGCGGTGGAGGAATTGGCGGCGAACAGGTCTTCGGACATGGACGCAAGCTATAAGCAGGCGGGCGGCGGGCGCAAGCGCGCGTTCGTCATGGCAGGAAGGTGTCAGGGCAGGGATTCCCGCAACGCCCCCCACAATTGCTTCACCCGCCCGTTGAGGTCGGCCAGTTGCGCTCCTTCCATGCCCGACCGTTCCAGCAGCGCCTCGCCCAGGCAGCCGCATTCCTCCCGCATGGCCGCGCCGCGCTCCGTCAGGCGCACGTCCACGCGCCGCTCGTCCGCCGCGCTGCGGGCGCGGGTCAGGAAGCCGCCCGCCTCCAGCCTTTTGACCAGCGGCGTCACCGTGCTGGATTCGAGCGACAGCCGCTCCGCGATCTGGCCGATGGTGCGGCCGTCCTGCTCCCACAGGGCATGCAGCACCAGATATTGCGGATAGGTGATGCCCAGCCGGTCCAGCATCGGCTTGTAGGCGCGGCCGATGGCCATGCTGGCGGCGTAGAGCGAGAAGCAGAGTTGATCGTCCAAAGGCAGGGCGGCGGGCATGACGTGTCTCCTTTGCCGGTTCCATGGCATGGAAATATATATCGCGATAAATAAATGCTGGACAAGAGGGCGCGACTCGCTTATTCGATATTTATCGCGATAATGATTATCGCAGACTATAAAGGAGCAAGCCCATGTCCATCGATGTGAAATATGTCACCCGCGCCACGGCCACCGGCGGCCGCGACGGCGAAGCCCGCACGGAAGACGGCCGTTTCGCCGTGAAGCTGTCCACCCCCAAGGAACTGGGCGGACCCGGCGGCGACGGCAGCAACCCCGAACAGCTTTTCGCGTCGGGCTATTCGGCCTGTTTCATCGGCGCGCTGAAGGTCGCGGGCGGCCAGTTGAAGATCCGCGTGCCGCAGGATGTCAGCGTCACCGCGACGGTCGGGATCGGCCCGCGCTCGGCGGGCGGCTTCGGCATCACCGCCGATCTGGAAATCAGCCTGCCGGGCGTGGAGCGCGCCGACGCGGAAAGGCTGGTCGAGGCGGCGCACCAGATCTGCCCCTATTCCAACGCCACGCGCAATAACCTCGACGTCGGGCTGACCATCGTCTGATGCGGATGCCCCATCCCGGCGCGGGGCCAATGAAAAAGGGCCGCTCCTGACTGGAGCGGCCCTTTTTTCATGCCGGCAATCAGCGAACCCGCGGCCCGCCGAAGGGCAAGGGCGGCGGCGGACGGCGCGTGCCGCGCGGCAACTGCGCCTGATAGGCGCGGCCGCAATGTTCGACGCAATAGGGGAAGCCGGGGTTCACCGCTTCGCCGCAGAAATGGAAATCCGGCTCGCCCGGATGGCCCATCGGCCATTTGCAGATGCGCTCCGTCAGGTCCAGCAGCGACGTCTTGCCCGCAATGTCCGGGCTGGGCTTGGCGGGAACCAGGCGGCGCGGCGGGGCAGGGGGGATCGGCGCCTGCTGGTCGCCCGGCCCCTGACGCAGGAAGCCGCCAGGCCCCACGGAGATGATGCGCGGCTGCGGCGCGGCGGGCGCTTCCGCCGCCGGAGCGGCCGACACCGGAGCAGGCGCGGCAGGCCGAACCGGGGTGGGTGCGGCATGCTGCACCGGCGCAGCGGGCTTGGGCGCTTCGGCTTCGGGCGCGGGCTTGCGCGCGGGCGGCGCGGCCTTCTTCGGCACTTCGTTGGCTTTCACCGGGGAAGGGCGCGATTGCAGGCCCAGGCGGTGGGCCTTGCCGATCACGGCGTTGCGGCTGACCCCGCCCAGTTCGTCCGCGATCTGGCTGGCGGTCAGGCCCCGTTCCCACATTGCCTTGAGCTGGTCGATGCGCTCGTCGGTCCAGGACAATGAATGACTCCTCAAAATCTCAAATCCGCGCCCTATATGGGGCGCGCCGGCGCGGGGTTCAATTTCCCGTGCACAACGCCCTTGCGGCACAACCCCTCAGCCGATAGTCGATCCGACCATGAACGACCAGTCCAAAATTGCTGTCTCCCCGTCGCACCGGCCGCCTTTCCACGAGCCGGGCGAAATGGTCATCCGCAACGTCAACTGGGCGGGGACGCGCGCGCTCTACCGGAAGGAAATCCGGCGCTTCATGAAGGTGCAGCTCCAGACCATCTGGGCGCCCGCCGTGACGACGCTGATGTTCCTGGTCATCTTCACCCTGGCGCTGGGCGGGGCCAATCGCCATGTGCTGGGCGTGCCCTTCGCCGATTTCATCGCGCCGGGCCTGATGATCATGGGCATGATGAACAACGCCTTCGCCAACAGCAGCTTCTCCCTGCTGGCGGGCAAGATGCAGGGCACGCTGATCGATTATCTGATGCCGCCGCTGTCGGTCGGCGAATTGCTGCTGGCGCTGGCGGGCGCGGCTGTGACGCGGGCCTTTTGCGTGGGGCTGGCGCTGTGGGCGGCGATGGCGCTGTGGCCGGGCGTGCACGTGACCCCGGCGCATCCCTGGGCGATCCTCTGGTTCGGGCTGATGGGCGCGGGGTTGACCGCCTTCATCGGCGTGCTGACCTCCATCTGGGCGGAAAAGTTCGACCATGCCGCCGCCATCACCAATTTCGTGATCGGGCCGATGACGCTGCTGTCGGGCACCTTCTATTCCATCGACCGGCTGGCGCCCGTCTTCCGCGCGATCAGCCATGCCAACCCCTTCTTCTACGCCATTTCCGGCTTCCGCTACGGCTTCGTCGCGGCGGCGGACGGCGATGTGGTGGTGGGCAGCCTTGTGCTGCTGGGCCTGAACGTCGCGCTGGGCGTGCTGTGCTACGCGCTGCTCAAGCGAGGGTGGAAGCTGAAGGCCTGACCAAAGTGAGCATAGGGGCGAGCATAAGATAACGTGCTCCTGCGAAGGCAGGAGCCCAGTTCAGGTCTTGCCTAATCATTCAGACGTCGAGCTAGGCTCCTGCCTTCGCAGGAGCACGTCGTTCTATCAGGTCAACCCCGCAATCACCGGCACCACCAGCATGATCGCGCACAGGGCAAGCGCCGCCATCACCCAATGACTCAGCCGGGGCAGGGCGCGCTCGTCGCGCCTGCCCTCCGGTTTCAACCGCATCAGGCCGAAATGCCCTTGCCCCCGACCCGCGTCAGCGCAAAGCCAGCCGCTTCCGCCTCCCTGCGCGGGTAGATATTGCGCAGGTCGACCAGCACCGCCCCATTCATCGAAGCCGCCAGCCGTTTCAGGTCCAGAGCCCGGAACGCATCCCATTCCGTCACCAGCACCAGCGCATCGGCTCCGGCCGCCGCCTCATAGGCGTCCTTCGCCATGCTCACCCCCGGCATCAGCGGCGCGGCGACCGCCATGCCCTCCGGATCATAGGCGACAATCCGCGCCCCCGCATCCTCCAGCGCCTGCACGATGGCCAGGCTGGGCGCGTCGCGCATGTCGTCGGTATTGGGCTTGAAGGTCAGGCCCAACAGCGCGACCGTCTTGCCCCGCGCCTCGCCGCCCAGCGCCTTCACGATCTTGCGCCCCATCGCCCGCTTGCGCAGGTCGTTCACCTGCACCACGGTCTCCACGATGCGGATCGGCGTGTCATAATCCTGCCCGGTCTTCACCAGCGCCAGCGTATCCTTCGGGAAGCAGGAGCCGCCATAGCCCGGCCCGGCATGCAAAAATTTCGACCCGATCCGGTTGTCCAGCCCGATCCCCCGCGACACGTCCTGCACCTCCGCGCCGACCGCCTCGCAAAGGTCCGCCATCTCGTTGATGAAGGTGATCTTGGTCGCCAGGAAGGCGTTGGCGGCATATTTGATCAGCTCCGCCGTCCGCCGCCCGGTGAACATGACCGGCGCCTGATTGAGGTTCAGCGGACGATAGACCTGCGCCATCACGTCGATGGCCCGCTCATTGCCCGTCGTGCCGACGACGACGCGGTCGGGCCGCTTGAAATCGCCGATGGCCGCGCCCTCGCGCAGGAATTCGGGGTTGGACACCACCTGTATGTCCAGGTCAGGCCGCGCTTCCCGCACGATCCGCTCGACCTCGTCCCCGGTGCCGACCGGAACGGTCGACTTGGTGACGATGACGGTCGGCCCGTCCAGCGCTTCCGCGATTTCCTTCGCCGCCGCATAGACATAGCTCAAATCCGCATGCCCGTCGCCGCGCCGCGACGGCGTGCCCACGGCGATGAAGATCGCGTCCGCGCCCTTCACGCCCGCCGCCAGATCGGTGGTGAAGGTCAGCCGCCCGGCCGCCGCATTGCTGCCCACCAGATGGTCGAGGCCGGGTTCGAAAATCGGCATGCGTCCGGATTCGATGGCGGCGATCTTCCCCGCATCCTTGTCCACGCACACCACGTCATGGCCGAAATCGGCGAAGCAGGCGCCTGACACCAGCCCGACATAGCCCGTGCCGATCATCGTGATCTTCATAAATTACTGAGCCCTCGATTGGGAAAGATGGTCCCGCTGGCCTCTAGCATAGCTGTCGGCCAATGCGAAAGCGGGCGTCGGGATTACCCATGTTCAGGGGATGGTTACCATTTTCTGCCAGAGACTTACCCGAAAGACAGCTTGCAAAGGATGACGAATGAAGGTTGCGCTGGTGTTCGGGACGCGCCCCGAGGCGATCAAGCTGTTTCCGGTAATTCACGCGCTGCGGGCGCGGGAGGATGTGGAAACCCGCCTGATCGTGACTGCGCAGCATCGCGGCCTGCTCGACCAGGTGCTGGAGATCGCCGGGATCGCGCCCGACATCGACCTGGACGTGATGACGCCGAACCAGACGCTGGACGGCCTGACCGCGAAGCTGATCGTGGAACTGGGCAAGGCCTTCGACGCGGAAAAGCCGGACCGCGTGGTCGTCCATGGCGACACCCTCACCACCATGGTCGCCAGCCTGGCCGCCTATTACCGCAAGATTCCGGTCGCCCATGTCGAGGCGGGCCTGCGCAGCGGCGACATCCACCACCCCTGGCCGGAGGAGGTGAACCGCCGCGTCGTCGCCTGCATCGCCGACATGAACTTCGCCCCGACTGAGGCCGCCGCCGATGCGCTGCTGGCGGAAAATCGCGACCCGGCGACCATCCACGTCACCGGCAACACGGTGATCGACGCGCTGCTCGCCACCCGTAAGCGGGTGCTGGCCGAACCCGGCCTCGCGTCAGGCCTCGACGATCTGGCCGGGCGTTTCGCGGGCAAGCGCATCGTCGCCGTCACCAGCCACCGGCGGGAGAATTTCGGCGGCGGCATGGAGGCGATCGCCCGTTCCATCGCGGACATAGCGGAGCGCCCGGACGTGGCGGTGATCTTCCCCGTCCATCCCAACCCCCATGTGCGCCCGGTGATGGACGCGGTGCTGGGCGGCCTGCCCAATGTCGCCATGATCGAGCCGCTCGACTATCCCCATTTCGTCCGCCTGCTGGACCTCTGCCATCTCGTCCTGACCGACAGCGGCGGCGTGCAGGAGGAAGCGCCCTCGCTCGGCAAGCCGGTGCTGGTGATGCGCGAAACCACCGAACGCCCGGAAGGCGTGACGGCAGGCACGGCGAAACTGGTCGGCACCGACCGAACGAAGATCGTCCAGTCTGTCTTCGCCCTGCTGGATGACGAAGCCGCCTACGCCGCCATGTCCCGCGCCCACAACCCCTTCGGCGACGGCCACGCGGCAGAACGGATCGCGACCATCATCGCCGCCAGCGCGCAGTCTGATGGCTTGGAAGAAGCTGCCTAATCAACGCACCGTGTTCCTGCGAAGGCAGGAACCCAGTCCCGCCGTCTGACCTGGGTTCCTGCCTTCGCAGGAACCCGCTGTTATTGTCACCAATATTACCGAAATCTTCAGCATTTCCCGTCACAAAGCGAGGCCAATCATCGGCTTCCCAGGACTCCCCAATGCCCCTTGAAAAGCTCCAGCAGAAGGTATCCGTCATCGGCCTGGGCTATATCGGCCTGCCGACCGCCGCCCTGATCGCTCGCGGCGGCGCGCAGGTGGTCGGCGTGGACGTCAGCGCCCATGTCGTGGAGACGGTCAATAGCGGCCGCGTCCATATCGAGGAAGTCGACCTCGACGGCCTGGTGCAAGGCGTGGTTTCCCGCGGCAACCTCCGCGCCAGCCTGGAGGTCGAACCCAGCGACGTCTTCATCATCGCCGTCCCCACGCCCGTCGCCGAAGACCGCGCCCCGGACATCAGCCATGTCCTGAAGGCTGCCCGCACCGTCGCGCAAGTCCTGAAATCCGGCGACACGGTGATCCTCGAATCCACCTCCCCGGTCGGCACCACCGAAGCCATGCGCGACCTCTTCGCGCAACTCCGCCCCGACCTCAAAATGCCCGAACCCGGCGTGGCGGGCGACATAGCCATCGCCTATTGCCCGGAGCGCGTCCTTCCCGGCCGCATCCTGGTCGAACTGATCGACAATGACCGCTGCATCGGCGGCATCACCCCCCGCTGCGCCCGCAAGGCGCTGGGCTTCTACCGCCAGTTCGTGCGGGGCGCCTGCATCACCACCTCGGCCCGCGCCGCCGAAATGGTGAAGCTGGTCGAAAACAGCTTCCGCGACGTCAACATCGCCTTCGCCAACGAACTGTCCGTCATTGCCGAGCGCATGGACATCGACGTGTGGGAAGTCATCCGCCTGGCCAACCGCCACCCCCGCGTCAACATCCTCCAGCCCGGCCCCGGCGTCGGCGGCCACTGCATCGCGGTCGACCCCTGGTTCATCGTCCATGGCGACCCGGAAAACAGCCGCCTCATCCGCACCGCCCGCGAAGTCAATGACGGCAAGACCGACTATGTCGTCGCCAAGGCCTCCGACCTGATCGACGAGTTCCCCGGCGAGGACATCGCCTGCCTCGGCCTCGCCTTCAAACCCAATATCGACGATTTCCGCGAAAGCCCCGCCGTGAAGGTCGCAGGCCGCCTCGCCAAGCGCTACGGCCGTCGCATCAAGCTGGTCGAACCCTATGCCCATGACCTGCCGATGGAGTTCGCCGGAACCGGCGCCGAACTGATCGATCTCGATACGGCTCTGGAACAATGCGGCGTTTTCGTCATTCTTGTCGATCATGACATGTTCAAATCGGTCCCGGTGGACGAACGCGCCGACAAGGCGGTCTACGACACGCGCGGCGTCTGGCCGGATCAGCCGCGGCGACCAAGTGCGGGTCAGACTGCCCCGGATCAGGCCCGGATCGCCATCTGATCGGCGGCGCGAACGCGGCCATGGTTGCCATGTCCCTGTCGCGCCGTTAACCCGACCCGCAACGGCAGGCTTCATGCGTGCCCGATGAATTTGCGGGGATTTCTCACGGCATGAACCGGCCGACCGACAGCAGGAACCGGATGCTGGCCACGATCATGGCCTGCGCGCTGCTCGGCGCCTGCTCCACCGTGGAGGACGCGCCGAAGGGGGAGGCCGCCTATGCCGCCATCCCCCCAGCCCCGGCCGTCGGCGCCGATTACCGCATCTCGCCCGACGATATATTGCGCATCCAGGTCTATCATGAGCCGGGCCTGTCGCTGGAAGACGCGCAGGTGACGGCGGCGGGCATGGTGCGCATGCCGTTGATCGGCGACGTCTCCATCGCGGGCCTGTCCGCCAGCGAGGCTTCCGACGTCATCGCCGGGCGGCTGGGCGACCGCTACCTTGTCTCCCCGCAGGTAACGGTCTTCGTCAAGAAGGCGGTGGGCCGCCGCATCACCGTCGACGGCGAAGTCCGCGAACCGGGCCTGTTCCCGCTCGACGGCCGTCTCGGCCTGCAACAGGCGGTCGCCCTCGCCAAGGGGCCGACCCGCCTCGCCAGCCTCAGCCGCATCGTCGTGGTCCGCCAGTCCGATGGCCAGCGCAAGGCGGCGATGTTCGACCTGGGCGCAATCCGCAAGGGCGAAGCGCCCGATCCCGAAATCCTGCCCGGCGACACGATCATCGTCGGCCTCTCCCGCGCCAAGGCGGCGTTGGGCGGCGCGCTGCTCGCCCTGCCGGCGGTCGGCGCGGGCTTCGTCGCGCTGGACGGGGGGCTCTGATGGCGGGACCGGGCCTGCTGATCGACGCCGCGATGGAGGGCCGCCCGGCGCGCTTCGCCGCCGCCGCTAACGGCGCATGGACGGCTGTGCGGCGGCATCGCATCATCCTGTTCGTCACCATGGCGCTCTGCGTGCTGGCGGGGGTGGTCTTCATCCTGCTCTCCACCCCCGATTACCGGGCGACCGCCTCGGTCGAGGTGGAGGATGTCCCCGCCGGAGCCGCAGGGGCCGCCGCCGCGCAGCGACAGGCGACCCCGTCCGACAATGAAGCGCTGATGCAGACCGAACTGGAGGTGCTGCGCAGCCGCGCCCTGGCCGAGGATGTCGCCCGCGAACTGGCGCTGGTCGGCAGCCGCACCTTCTTCGACGGCATGGACGTCCGCCGCCCGGACCGGGGCGCAGGCTCGCTCAGCCAGCGGCAGGTGGAAACCGAAATGGTCGTGAACCTGCTGCGCGACAATCTGCATGTCGAACTGCCGGGCAAGTCCCGCGTCATCCGCATCGGCTTCACCAGCGCCAACGCCGTGCTGTCAGCCCGCGTCGCCAACAGCTATGCCGACAGCCTGATCCGCGCCGACCTGAAACGCGGCTTCGAATCCGGCGTGCAGGCCCGCCGCTTCCTGCTGGGGGAACTGGACGGAGCGCGCAAGGATCTGGAACGGGCGGAGCGCGATCTGGCGGTCTATGCCGCCAATGCCGGGGTCATGGCCCCGCCGGAATCGAACGATGGCGACAGCCCCCCGCCCGAAGGCACCACCGCGACCCGGCTGGCGCAGCTCAACGCCTTCCGCGCCCAGGCGACGGCGGATCGCATCGCCGCGCAGAAACGCTGGGAAAGCGCCCGCCTGTCCAGCGTCGAGACCCTGCCCGAAGTGCTGAACAACGGCGTGATGCAGCAGATCATGACGGAACGGGCGCAGGCGCGCGCGCAGGTCGTGCAGGAACGCCAGTTCCGCAAGGACGCCCATCCGGAAATGCGCGAGGCCCGCGCCCGGCTGGCCGCGCTGGACGATCAGGCGGAGGGGATGGCGAACACCATCCGCGCCTCGCTCAAGGAACAGTTCGACGTCGCCGTCCATGGCGAAAAGCAGATCCAGTCCGAAATCGCCAAGGTCGAGCGGCAGGCGCAGGCCGAACGCGGGCGCGGCGTGCAGATGAGCATATTGGAGCGTCAGGTCGACACCTACCGCCTGCTGCACGACAGCCTGCTCCAGCGCTATCGCGACATGGCCTCCCAGGCGGGCTTCCAGGCGGGCCGCATCCAGCCGCTGGATCGGGCGGCGGTGCCCTCGCGCCCATCCTCGCCCAATATCGGCGTCACCATGTTGTTTGCGTCATTGGGTGGGCTGATCCTCGGCCTGATGGCGGTCGCCGGACGGCATATCTTCGACGACGCCGTGACGTCAGCCGACACTCTGGCCGAACGGGTGAATCTGCCGCTGCTCGGCGCGGTCCCGGCCGGCGAGAAACCGGCGGCGGAGATTTTCGCCCCCATGGCCTCCGCGCTGCTGCTGGGATCGGCGGCTGGCCTGCCGCGCTCCATCCTCGTCACCAGCGCGCAGGAGGGGGAGGGGAAGTCCTCCACCCTATATGCGCTGGCGAAGGCGCTGGCGAAGCTCGACAAGCGCGTGCTGGTGATCGATGCCGACATGCGGCGGCCCAAGCAGCACAGCCTGTTCGGCATCTCCCCCACGCGGGGCATCAGCGAATTGATGACGGGCCAGGCGAAGATGGACCAGGTCATCGTCGACAGCGGCGTGCCGGGCGTATCCCTGCTCCCCTGCGGCGCGATCCCGCCCAGCCCGGCCGAACTGCTGGTCACGCCAGCGATAGACTCCCTGCTGGCGACGGTACGAGAACGCTACGACACGGTACTGATCGACGCCCCGCCGGTGCTGGGCCTGTCCGACGCCTGCCTGCTGGCGAGCAAGGCACAGGTGACGCTGCTGGTGGTCGAATGGGGCCGCAACCATCATGGCGGCCTGCGCGTGGCGGTCGACCGGCTGCGGCGAGCAGGCGGCGCGATCATCGGCGCGATCCTCACCAAACAGGAAGGCCGCCCGTTCGAATATGACTATCACCGGGGCGGCTAAAGAGGCCTTCGACCTCCCCCCGTCATTCCCGCGAAAGCGGGAATCCATCTCCCCAGCGCTGCGCTTGAGGTGACGTCGAGAGATAGATTCCCGCTTTCGCGTGAATGACGGAGAAGGGTGGTTAGCCGACCTATCCTATTCCTCCCCATCGAGAGATGGGGAGGGGGACCAGCCGAAGGCTGGTGGAGGGGAATGGGGCACGACCTCCGGCGCCCTGCGGGCTCTCCCCTCCACCACCGCCTTCGGCGGCGGTCCCCCTCCCCACGCTACGCGTAGGGAGGAATTGATGTCCGGAAATGGCCAGTTGCGGACATCATTTACTGTCACCCCGGACTTGATCCGGGGTTCCGCTTTCTTTCTGAGTCCGCGCCCCGCCCAAGGCAGCGGGGCCCCGGGTCAAGCCCGGGGTGACGAATAGGCGAGCGTCCGCTCCCTACCCAAATCATCGCGTAACGGTTAATCGTTGCTTAGGCACGGATCGTCGTCATTCCGCAGCGGTAATGGAATCCAACCACTCGGCTGGTCGTTACATCCGCGCTGCCTTGCGCAGCTTCCGCAGTCTAGTCGGCGCACGGTCCTCGAAGCGCCAAGGGAGAGGGTATGAAAATCAGCTTATTGGCGCTTCTCGGCGGCACGGCGCTTGCGCTCAGCGCCTGCGCGTCCACCAGCAACGAGCCTGTCGCGCCTGCGCCGCCGGTCGGCCCCGGCGCGATCAGTGGCACTGTCGCGGCGGATCGCAATGGCGACGGCATCGTCGATGGCTATTATTCGCCCGACGGCATGTATCACGAGATTCAAGGGCCGCCCTGTCCGCCGCCCCCGCCGCCTCCGCCGCCCTCGCGTCGCGGAGAACGCGGCTGACAAAGGCATATGTCAGGGCGCGGCGCCGTTGCCGCGCCCCTTTGCTCCATGGCATCCTGCTTCCGGCGCTTGCGCTGGCGGCATGGCCTGCCCAGGCCGCGGCGCAACCGGCCCCTGCCGCGGACGTCCAGCGCACCAGCGTGGCGGCGGAAATCCGTTCGTCCGCGGGCGGCAAGCTGAGGGATTTCTACGCCCCTCGCGGCTATTGGCCGCTCTGGATCGAACGGGGCCGGGTCGGTCCGCAGGCCGACGCCCTGATCGCGCTGATCGAGGGAGCCGATGCGGACGGCTTGAAGCCGAAGGACTATGGCGCCCGCGAACTCAAGGCCCTGGCGAAGGACGCCGATGCCAGCGGCGATCCCCGGCTGCTGGCGCGGGCTGACATCGCCCTGTCCAGGGCCTTCGCCGCGCTGGCAGGCGACATGCGCAAGCCATCGCGCAAGGTGAAGGTGCGCTATCTCGATCCGGAGGTGGAGCCGAAGGACGAGGAACCGAAGGAAATTCTGCGCGCCGCCGCGGTGGCGCCGTCCTTTGTCGATTATGTGCGGTCGATCGGCTGGATGAGCCCCATCTACGTGAAGCTGCGCGAGGCGCGGGCGGACTTCGCCCAGCGCTGGGGCGGCCTGCCGCAAGTGCCGGTGCCGGCCGATGTCAAGTTGCGCCCCGGCATGAAGGCGGGCGCCGCAGCGCTTCGCCGCCGCCTGGGGCTGGCGAGCGGGACCGCCTATGACAAGGCGCTGGTCGCCAGGGTGAAGGCGTTTCAGGGCGACCACGGCCTCAAGCCCGATGGCGTCGCGGGCGCGGCGACCATCGCCGCCCTCAACCGGGGCGACGACCATTATGACCGGCTGATCGCGCTCAACATGGAACGCGCGCGGCTGTTGCCCGGCCCGCAGGTGCGGCATGTGGTGGTGGATGCGGCCTCCGCCCGCCTCTGGTATTTCAGCAAGGGCGCGCAGGACGGCACGATGAAGGTCGTGGTCGGCGCGAAGGAAAGCCAGACGCCGATGATGGCGGGCATGGTGCGATATGCGACGCTCAATCCCTATTGGAACGTGCCGTCCGATCTGGTCGAGCGGAAGCTGGCGCCCCGGATGCTGAACGGCGCTTCGCTGACGAAGCTGCGCTACGAGGCGCTGTCCGACTGGAGCGCCAATGCGCGGAAGCTCGATCCGGCGGCGGTCGACTGGCGGGCGGTGGCGGACGGGCGCACGGAATTGCGCGTGCGGCAGCTTCCCGGCGGCGACAACGCCATGGGGAAGGTCAAGTTCATGTTCCCCAACGACCTTGGCATCTACCTGCACGACACGCCATCCCGCGACCTGCTGGCGAAGCCTGCGCGGCAGTTCAGCAATGGCTGCGTGCGGCTGGAGGATGCGCAGCGGCTGGGACGCTGGTTCTTCGGCAAGCCGTTGAAGCCCGCCAGCGACAAGCCGGAACAGCATGTGCCGCTGCCCCAGCCCGTGCCGGTCTATCTGACCTATTTGACGGCGGTGCCTTTGGAGGATGGAGTGCGGTTTTTGCCGGATGTCTATGGGCGGGATGGGGTTTAGGGCGGCTGGGCTTGTTTCGGGGGTGGGCGGCGCGGGCAATTTGGATGCCGGGAAATGGCCAATTGCGGTCATTAGTTTCCCGTCACCCCGGGCTTGACCCGGGGTCCCGCTTTCTTGTCTGAGCGTCCGCCTCGTCCAAGGCAGCGGGACCCCGGATCAAGTCCGGGGTGACGAATAGGGGAACGTCCGCTCCCCACCCAAAATCACTCGCTTCTCGACTTCGCTCGAAGCGAACGGGGTGGGGGTTAGAACCCCGCCATCAGTCCGTCTATCGCGCCCTGCAATATGTAGCTGGCCGCCAGCTTGTCCACCAGTTCGCCCCTTCGCGCGCGGCTGGCGTCGGCTTCCAGCAGGGTGCGCGTCACCGCCTGCGTCGACCAGCGCTCGTCCCAGAACAGGATCGGCAGGCCCAGGTCCGCGATGTTCCGTCCGAAGGCGCGGCTCGCCTGGCTGCGGGGGCTTTCGCTGCCGTCCAGGTTGAGCGGCAGGCCGATCACCACGCCCTTCACCTGCTGCTGCTCCATGAAGGCGGCGAGGGCGATCTTGTCCTTGCTGAACTTGCCGCGTGAAACCGTGTGGGCCGGGCTGGCGATGGACCAGCCCGCGTCGCACAGCGCAATGCCGATGGTCTTGGTGCCGACGTCCAGCCCGATCAGGCGGCCGCCATGGGGCAGGGCTTCGCGGAAGGCCGCGCGGTCGGCGGTGAGGATGGACATGCTTATTTCTTCAGGAACGCGGCCAGCCGCTGCCTGGCGTCTTCGCGCACATCGGCCCAGAACAGCGCATAGTCATAGACGTGGTAATTATTCCCCGGCAGGGTGAACGGCCCCATGTCCACCGGCTCCCCGATCATCAGCACGCCGCTGGTGTCGCAGCGGGCGGGGACGATGCCGGGGACGATCCGGGTCGGCTTGTCCGCGTCGCGGGCGTCCAGCGTGCCGCGATTGGCGCTGGCCGGTGCCGAGCCGTTGAACGCGCCGGTGATGGGGTTGGTGCAGAGCATGTGCGTGCCCTTGTGCGGCCTGCCGGTGAAGCTGGGCTTGCGCTCGAAACTTTCGATGACGGCGGAAGGATCGGCCGGTTCGGCATAGCTCTGCCAGCTTACGATGCAATGCGCCTGATCGCGCCTGGCGCAGGCGGGGAGGCCGAGGGCAGGCAGGTCGGCCTCGACGGAGATGGGCCAGCCCACGGCGTAAACGGCGGCGATGCGGTCGGTAAGGGATTTGTCCGCCGCCCGTTCGCGCAGCAACTGGAGCAGGTGGCGCGTTCCCTGGCTGTGCGCGGCGAGGATCAGGGGGCCTTGCGGATTGGCCTTGAGGAAAGCGGCGAAGGCCTGCGCGACGTCGCGATAGGCGGCGGCGAGGGATTGTTCTGCGGCGGGCTTGTCGGTCAGGAACGCCCCGTAATTGGCCTGGCGATAGCGCGGCGCCCAGATGGAACCGGCCGCGTTGAAGGCGCTCGCCTGGCTCTGCACGAAGCGCCTGGCGGTGGCGAGCGCTTCCTGATCGTCCAGCCGCATGTTCCAATGGGCGTCGCCCAGCGTGGTGATGTAGGATGTCGGGTGGATGAAGAAGATTGCTGCCTTTTCCGGCGCCTTTGCCGGGGCCGGGACGTCCTTCACGCCCTCCGGCGTCCAGAGCGCCGGATTGTCCTTCACGATGTCGGGCCGGGCGATCCACATCTTCGGATCGTCATAGGCGTTGGCGGGCAGGGGCGGAATCTGCGCGAACGCCTCCCGCGGGACCATCACCGCCCGGATCAACTGCATGCCCCAGAGGCGATAGGCCAGCAATGCCGCGATCACCAGCACGATCAGGCCGGTTACGACATAGAGGAACTTGCGGGCCAACCGGCGCTCTCCATCTGGCTGCGATGCTGATATATCCCTGTCTGGCGCAAGCGCGTCATGCGCGCAAGGACTTGAAGCATGGAGGTGCCGATGGTAGCGGCGGGGCCATGTCGATAGACCTTCAGACCGTGAAAAAGATCGCCAGCCTTTCGCGCATTTCGGTGACCGACGCCGAAGCCGAAGCCATGGTGCCCGAACTCAACAACATCCTGGGCTGGGTGGAGCAATTGGGGGAGGTGGACGTGACCGGCGTGGAGCCGATGACCGCCGTTATCCCCAACAAGCTGCGCCTGCGCGACGATGTCGTCACCGACGGCAATGTCCGCGACCGGGTGCTGGCCAATGCGCCGCAGGCCGAGCATGGCTTTTTCGCGGTGCCGAAGGTGATCGAATGACCGAGCTTACTGATCTGACGGTCGCGGAAATCCGCGACGGTTTCCGCGCGGGCGATTTTTCGGCGCGGGAAGTGGCGGAGGCGTTCAACGCCAATGTCGCCGCCGCCAAGGCGCTCAATGCCTTCATCGTCGAGACGCCGGAAAGGGCGCTGGAAGCGGCCGACGCCGCCGATAGGGCGAAGGCCGCGGGGGAGGCGCTGAAGCCGCTTTCGGGCGTGCCGATCGGCATGAAGGATCTGTTCTGCACCGAGGGCGTGCAGACAACCGCCGCCTCCCACATGCTGGAGGGGTTCACGCCGACCTATGAGTCCACGGTTTCGAAGAAGCTGTGGGATGCGGGCGCTGGCATGCTGGGCAAGCTGAACCTCGACCAGTTCGCCATGGGCTCTTCGAACGAGACCAGCTATTTCGGCAATGTGATCTCGCCCTGGCGGCGTAGCGGCGGCGACAATGCCGCGCTGGCGCCGGGGGGGTCTTCGGGCGGGTCTTCGGCGGCGATTTCGGCGCGGCTCTGCCCGGCGGCGACCGGGACCGACACGGGCGGGTCGATCCGCCAGCCTGCCGCCTTTACCGGCATATCGGGGATCAAGCCGACCTATGGGCGTTGTTCGCGCTGGGGGATCGTGGCTTTTGCGTCTTCGCTCGATCAGGCTGGGCCGATGGCGCGGACGGTGCGGGACAATGCGATCCTGCTGGAGACGATGGCGGGCTTCGATCCCAAGGATTCGACCTCGCTCGACCTGGCCGTGCCGCAGTGGGAAGCCAATTTGTCGAGCGATCTCAAGGGGAAGAAGGTCGGTATTCCCAGGGAATATCGACCCGATGGGTTGAACGCGGAAATCTCCGCCATGTGGGATCGCGGCATCGAATGGTTGAAGGATGCGGGCGCCGAGGTGGTGGACGTGTCCCTGCCGCATACCAAATATGCGCTGCCGACCTATTATATCATCGCGCCTGCCGAGGCGTCCTCGAACCTCGCCCGCTATGACGGCGTGCGCTATGGCCAGCGCGATCTGCCCGATGGGGCGGGCCTGCAGGACATGTATGCCGCGACCCGCGCCGCCGGTTTCGGGCCGGAGGTGAAGCGCCGCATCATGATCGGCACCTATGTGCTGTCGGCGGGTTTCTACGACGCTTATTATACGCAGGCGCAGAAGGTCCGGGCGTTGATCGCGCGGGATTTCGAGCAGGCCTTCGAGAAGTGCGACCTGCTGCTGACGCCGACCGCGCCCAGCGCTTCCTTCGCATTGGGGGAGAAGCAGGCCGATCCGTTGGCCATGTATCTGAACGATGTCTTCACCGTGCCCGCTTCGTTGGCTGGCCTGCCCGCCATGGCGGTGCCGGGCGGGCTGGACTCGCAAGGACTGCCGCTGGGCCTCCAGATCATCGGCAGGGCGCTGGACGAGCAGACCGTGCTGAACGCGGGCCTTGCGATTGAAGAACGCGCAGGCTTTGCGGCGCGGCCGGACAAGTGGTGGTAATGTCCAGGTCGAAGTGTTACCTTGGTAACACTGGAGATTGACGATGAACGCGCCGAGCAAGATCGAAACCGGAACCATGACGAGCAAGGGGCAAATATTGATCCCCAAGGCCATGCGTGACGCCGCTGGTCTGGTTCCGGGGCAACCCTATAAGGTGACGGTCAATGGCGAAGGCCAGGTGGTGGTCACCCCTCTGGGTTTCAGCCTGGAGGAGGCCAGCGAACGGAGCCGGCGGGTGCGTGAAGCCATCATGGCGATCGCCGGAAAATATCCGAATCCGGACGGCATGAGCACGGATGAATATATGCGGGAGATACGGGGTAGTTACGAACCGTGATCCTGATTGATTCAAACGTGCTCATAGATGTTTTCGATCGTGATCCGCAGTGGTTCGACTGGTCGTTCGCCCACATCAATCGCGCCGCTTTCGGAGCCTCTCTGTTCATCAATCCGGTGGTGGTAGGCGAGATCGCGCCACGGTTCGAAGCATTGGCCGATCTCAGGGCCGTCTTGGCCTCCATGCTGATCATGATTGAGCCGCTGACAGACGAAGGCGCATTCCAGGCCGGGCGGGCGTTCGAGGTTCATCGTGCCCGGCGGCAAGCCGGAGCGGCAAAATCCATCCTCGCCGATTTCTTCATCGGCGGGCATGCGCAGGCGGCGGGAGCCACCATTCTGACCCGCGACCCGCGCTTTTACAGAAGCTATTTCCCCGGCGTGTCATTGATCACGCCTTCAGAGGACGACTGATGACCGAATCAACCTATCGCATCCAGGGCGCAACCGGCGAGTGGGAGGTCGTGATCGGCCTGGAGGTCCATGCGCAGGTGACGAGCCAGGCGAAGCTCTTTTCCGGCGCCGCCACGGCTTTCGGGGCGGAGCCGAACACGCAGGTGAGCCTTGTCGACGCGGCCATGCCCGGCATGCTGCCCGTGCCCAATCGCGAATGCATCCGCCAGGCGGTGCGCACCGGCATGGCGATCAAGGCGCAGATCAACAAATGGTCGCGTTTCGACCGGAAAAACTATTTCTACGCCGACCTGCCGCAGGGCTACCAGATCAGCCAGCTTTACCACCCGCTGGTGGGCGAGGGGGAGATCGAGATCAGCCTGGACGACAAGAATCCGGACGCCGAGACCAAGAAGATCGGCATCGAGCGCATCCATGTCGAGCAGGATGCGGGCAAGCTGATGCACGACCAGCATCCCACGCGCTCCTATGTCGATCTCAACCGTTCGGGCGTGGCGCTGATGGAGATCGTGTCGAAGCCCGACATGCGCTCCCCGGCCGAAGCCGGGGCCTATCTGTCGAAGCTGCGGACGATCCTGCGCTATGTCGGCTCGTGCGACGGCAATATGGACCAGGGTTCGATGCGCGCCGACGTCAACGTCTCGGTCCGCAAGCCGGGCGAACCATTCGGCACCCGCACCGAGACGAAGAACGTCAACTCCGTCCGCTTCGTCATGGCGGTGGTCGAGCATGAGGCCAATCGCCAGGTCGACGTGCTGGAGGCGGGCGGCAAGGTGGTGCAGGAAACGCGCCTCTACGATCCGGACAGGAATGAAACGCGCTCCATGCGGTCGAAGGAAGACGCGCATGACTATCGCTATTTCCCCGATCCGGACCTGCTGCCGCTGGAACTGGACGACGCCTTTCTGGAGGAATGCCGCCAGTCGCTGCCCGAACTGCCCGACGCCAAGCGTCGCCGCTATGAGAAGGATCTGGGCCTTAGCGCCTATAATGCCGCCACGTTGACCGCCGACGCCGACACCGCCCGCTGGTTCGAGGCGCTGCTGGCCGAGGGCGCGCGCATCCAGAAGAAGAGCGAGGGCGAGGTGGCCAAGGCTTCGGCCAACTGGCTGCTGTCGGAGCTTTACGGCGCGCTCAATCGTCTGGGCAAGAGCCTGGAGGACAGCCCGGTCGGGCCGGAGGAAGGCGCTGAACTGCTGGCCCTGATCGCGGACGGCACGATCAGCGGCACCATCGCCAAGCAGGTGTTCGAGATCATGCTCGAAACCGGCGACAGCGCGCCCAAGATCGTCGAGGAAAAGGGCCTGAAGCAGACCAGCGACACCGGCGCCATCGAGGCGGCGGTGGCCAAGGTGCTGGCCGACAATGGCGACAAGGTCGAGCAGTATAAGGCGGGCAAGGAGGCGCTGTTCGGCTTCTTCGTCGGCCAGACGATGAAGGCGATGCAGGGCAAGGCCAATCCGCAGGTCGTCAACGAACTGATCAGGAAGGCTTTGAGTTAAGTCATGGGGGCCGGCATGGGGATGCCGGCCTGGTTTCAGGGGGTGGATATGAAAAGGGGGATTTTCGCCGTGGGGCTGTGCCTCGCGGCATGCATCGCGACCGTCGCGGCGCGCGCGGAAACGCTCGACAATGACAGCGTCGTGGCGCTGGTATCGGCCGGTCTGGGGGATGAAGCCGTGATCGCGAAGATCAAGGCTTCGCCCGCCCGGTACAGGCTGTCCACCGAAGACCTCATCGCGCTCAAGAAGAACGGCGTTTCCGGCCCCGTCATCGCCGCGATGATCGAGGCGGGATCGCAGGGCATCACCTCGGCCAAGGCGGCCATGTCGGCGGACTCGCCCGATCCGCTGGTGCCGCATCCTTCCGGCATCTACATGCTGGTCGAAGGCGCGGAGCCTGCCCGCATGGCGCGGATCGATCCCACCATTTCCAACCAGAGCAAGACAGGCGGGATACTGGGCTATGCCTTCACCGGGGGCATCGCCTCGCTCAGCATCAAGGCGGTCATACCCAATGTCAGCGCCCGGATCGCGTCGGGCAAGGCGCGGCCGACCTTCTATTTCTACTTTGACGAGGCCAATCGCAGCCTGTCGCAGGCTGGCGCGCCGTCGCTCTGGCTGGCGGGACCGGCGGCGGCGATCACCTCGCCCAATGAATTCAGCCTGATCCAGTTCGACGTGAAGAAGGGCCGTCGCGAAACCCGCGTCGGCAGCATGAACCTGGGCGGCGCCAAGTCCGGAGTCATGGACAAGGACCGCATCGCCTTCGACTATGAGCAGGTGGCGCCCGGCGTCTTCAAGGTCATGCCGAAGGCGGATCTGGGCGCGGGCGAATATGGCTTCCTCTATTCCGTCAGCGCCGGCTCCGGTCCCGGCATGTGGGGCGGCGGCACGGGCGGCGCGCGGATCTTCGATTTCGCGGTCCGACCTTGAAGCGGTAAAAAAAGGGGCGCTGCCGGGGGAAGGCAGCGCCCCTTCCTTCACTGCCATGACGCCGTTGGGATGCGGCTCATGTCATGGCGGATCGGCGGGCCGGGAGGGTCTGTGGGGTGTGGCCCGCCAATTCAGTGCTGGAGCGGATTCCGATCCGACTGCATCGGATCGGCCGCTCCAGGCTCTTGCTTTGCCGCGTTCCCCAAGTCAGCAGATGATTCATCTGCTTGGAAAACGCTCCAGGCAGCGTGGACAAGTTCAGGACTCGACGGACTGAGCGATTTGGTTGGTTTGCCGTCATTCCCCCTTCCCGGGGTGACGGAAAACTGATGACCGCGCCCGGCCAATTCCACGACATTTTCGAATTTGTCCATGCTGCCTAGGACGTCACAGAATGAAGTTTACCGTCGCCCGCAACGAAAGGGCGACGTGATCTTGCTGTTGTTCCGCCCCGAATTCGCCGCCGACGCGGAAACTTCCAGTGCCGCCGATCAGCCGGGCGCGCCCGGTCCAGCCGCTGGTGCGCTTGTCCGCGACCAGGGTGAAGTCCTCCCCACCGGCGAAGCGGGCGGTGGTGTCGCCCAGTGATCCGCCGATGATCTGGCGCCGTCCCCCTTCCAGCTCGAACCGCATCCAGCCGTCCTCGCGGTCGAGACTGCCGAAGTCGTAACCGACCGTGACGTTGCCGCTGGCGGTCAGTTCGTCGCTGGTGCGCCCGTCGACGATCAGGTCGAAGGCAGCGCCGCCGCCCGTCTCGCCATAGCCGTTTTCCTTCAGCCGGTAATAATCGATGCCGGCCGCCGGACGCAGGGTGAAGCGGTTGAAGCGCATCTCATAGGAGCCGCCCGCCGTCGCGGAGTAGAGCTTGCCCGACCAGTCGCCGTCGGCCGCGCGCACGACGTCGCCGGACTCGAAATGGCGGCTGCCGCGGAAATCGACATGGGCGGCCGACAGGCGGGCGTAGGCCTGGAACGGGCCGAAATCGCCCCGCCAGTGCGCCGCCAGTTCGAACTGGTCGGAATCCACGGCATTGTCGGTGCTGCCCGAAGAGTCGCTGCCATGGATATAGGCGAAGGATGCGCCCAGCGCGCCGATCCCCGTCAGATATTCCGCGCCGAAATTCGCCCCCCAGCCGGTGATGTCGTAGGACGCAGTGTCGCCCAGGCTCTTGGAACTGCCGAACGCCACCTGTTGCAGCCAGAAGCCGAGGCGCCCGTCGTCGGTGCGGTAGATGCCCCCCGGATCGGCCAGGATGCGGGCGGTCGCGCGCGAACCGGCGGTCACCGCCTCGAACGTGCCGCCGGCATGGTCGGGCAGCATCTGTTGCAGATTGGCCTTCAGCGCGTCGCCGTCGGTGATGGCAAGATAGCGGCCCGCAACGGCGCTGTCCTTGTCCAGCGCGTTGAAGATCGCGTCATAGGCCCGCGCCTGCGATCCCGTCAGGCCGAGTTCGGACACGGTCTTGGCGGCGATCGACAGCGTCACTTCCCCCGTCGCGGCGTTGCTGGCGATGCCGCCCTTGAACATATAGGGGATCAGCGTGGTGCTGGACAGGGCGGGCGTGCCGCTCAGCGATCCGGCGCGGACGATGACATAATCGCCCTCCGACCCGACGACGCTGGTCAGGGTCGCCTTGACCTGCGATCCGCTGGCGAAGGTTGCGGCGCCCGCGACATTGTAGAGCGTGTTGGTGCCGTTGGCCGTGTCGACCGTCACGCCGATGACGGAGGATGCGCCGACCGCCAGCGAGCCAAGCGCGACCGCGCCCTTGTTGCCGGCGTTGAGCGTGCCGCCATTCATCGCGACGGCGACATGGCCGGCATTGCCGATCGCGCCGTTGAGCGCGGCGGTGCCGGAAAGGGTCAGGGTCGACGCGCCGCCGCCGAAATCCACGTCGCCATTGATCTGCGCGCTTCCCGACAGGCCCAGGCTGGAGCCGTTCCCGCCCAGCGCGACATTGCCCGCCAAGGTGGAGGAGCCGGAGAGCGCCAGGCTGTTGCTGCCCCCGCCCAGGTCGACATTGCCCGCGATGCCGCCGGCCGAGACGGTCACGACGTCGGCGCCCGACCCCAGCCGCACGTCGCCCGTGATCCTGGGCGCGCTCGCCGTGGCGGAGGCAAGCGACTGCGTCAGGGTGACGCCGCTGCCATTGGCGCTCAGATCGACGGCGACGTTCGACCCGCTCTTGCCCCCAGTCGCGGAGATGGTGCCGCTGTTGGACAGCGACGACACCGTGCCGGAGGAATCGAGGATGGCGACGGCCGCGCCGTCCTTGCTGCTGAGCGCCGTGGCGGAGATGGCGCCGCTGTTGACGATGGCGCGGCTCGTCGCGCCCGCGTCGATCACCAGCGCGCGCGCCAACGTGCCGGCGACGCTGGATCCGGTCGCGCTCACCGCGCCGCCCACCTGGATGGTGTCTGCCGTGGCCCCGCTGCCCAGGCGAATGGCCGTCGCATTGCTGTCATGGGACGCAGCGCCGACCGACCCAGACACCAGCAGGCCCTTTGCCAGCGTGACGTCGCCGCCCAGCCCGCCAATGGCCAGGCCATTGGCGCTGACGCCGTTATAGACGCCCTGTCCTGTGATCGTCCCCTTGACGATCAGGCCATAGCCGGAACTGTCCGCGGCCACCGGACCGATGGTCGTGGCCGCCGTGGCCGAACCGATCCGCACGGCGGCGGCGGAGCCGTAGGCGATGATATTGGCGGAGCCTTCGCTGGCGTCGGTCAGCCCGTCATTGTCGACGTCGGGCTTGCTGCTGTCGAGCGTCGGCGGAATGTCGAAGATGACGCCGCCCGTGACATTGCCGGCGATCGTCACCGCCGATCCGCCCTGAAGCAGATCGTCCGCGTCCAGCTTGGAAACGTCGCTCGGACGCGAAATATAGCGATAGCCGGTGCTGGTGATCGTTCCCTGGATCTTCACCGCTCCGGTCACGTCCCCTTGCAGGGCGAGGCCGGTGCTGTTGGCGCCCGTGACCGCCGTCGTCCCGCGGATGGTGACATTGCCGGTGATCGCATTGGCGAGCACGCCATGGCTATTGTCGCCCACCACGCTGGTGGAGCCGCTGGTCGACAGATTGCCGGTCAGCGGCGCGTCGATGCGGATGCCGGCGGACTGATTGCCTTCGATGGTGATGGTGCCGCTGCTGTCGATATTGCCCATATGCGCCGCGCCCGACTGGACCCAGATGCCGTTGCGGTTCGAACCCTTGGCGAAGGGGCCGTCCAGGTCGCCGTCCTTGTCGTCATCGGCGGGCGTATAATCCTCGTCCAGGGTGATCGTGCCGCTATGGCTGATAGTGCCGCTGGTGCCCGCGACGGCGCGAATGCCGGTCGCGCCGTCCGCTCCGGAAATCTTCAGCGTGCCGGCATTGCCGACCTTGTTGTTGCTGTCCTGGGTGATGGCGGTGCCGCCGGTCAGGGTGATCGATCCTGCCGAACTGACCGTCACGTCATCGGCGGCGCCATTGGCGACGGTCGAGGTGCGGACGGCGGTGGTGGTGGAGGAACCGATGGTGGTTTCCGCCGCCGCATCGGCCACCGACAGGGCGGCCAGAACGGGAGCGATGGCCGTGCAGGCCAGTAGATTGCGCATGATGTCTCCTCTGCGTGCCGCGCCTCTTTCCGATGAGCGCGCATGCGGCGAAGACGGCGCGGGAACGCCTGTCCCGTCCGTTAAAAATAATGCGATGCAGGATCAGAAGGCAAAATCCAGCCCCAGCCGGACAGTGCGCGGACGCAGCGGCGTCACATAATCCCCGCTGAGGTCGAAGGGCGTGCCCAGCGAGAAGCGGTTGCCGCTGCTGTCGAGCAGGTTGGCGAGGGACAGCGACCATTGCACCGTCCCATGCGTCAGCGCGGCGGTGAACGCCGTGTCCACATAGTCGCCCTGTTCCCGGCCCAGCAGCGGCCCGACGCCCAGCCGCGACTTGCCGACATAGCGGGCCGACCCGCTGAGTTGGAGCCGCATCTCCCCGCCCACCGGCGCGCGATAGTCGAAGCCGATGCGGCCGCCCCAATTGGCGACATTGGGCAGGCTCAGCGACTGCCCCTCATAGGACAGCAGGCGCAGGAATTGCGCCGGGCGGCTGAGGCGGCTGTCATTGTAGATGATGCTGCCGTCCAGCGTCAGGCGCGGCGCGGGGCGGATGGCGACGCGCCCCTCCACCGTGTAGATGCGCCCGTCCCCGATATTGGCGGTGGTGGGAATGCCGATCCGGTCGGTGACGTCGGCCTGGATGTCCCGCCACCTGGTATAGGCGAGATTGCCGGTGAGCGCGACCGGATCGACGCCCGGCACGCCCCTGCGGAAGCCCAGTTCCAGCGTGGACGCGCGGTCGTTGCGGAACCGCTGGATATGCTGGTCGTCGACCGCCAGCCCGCCGGGACGGAAGCCCTGCTGGAACCGGGCATAGACGGTCATTCCCGACAGGGCGTCGGTCAGCAGGGAGAAGGAGGGGAGGAAGATCGTCTCGCTCCGGTTCGCCTGCGCCTCCGCCTTCGCGATGGCGGCCAGGGACAACAGGGCGATGGGGTCCAGCACCTCGCCGGTCAGGCGGCTGTTGGTCAGCCGGCCGCCCACCGTGGCGATCAGGCCGCGCATGGGTTCGAACGACGCCTCGCCAAAGAGCGTCGCCTCCCGGATGCGGTTGTGCACGCCGGTCGATGTGGCGGGCATGCCGCGCCCGTACATCGGCACGCCGGGGATGACCTGCGGCTGCATCAGGTCCGTGCCGTAGGAAGTCAGCGAGCGCTGAATGTCCGACGTGCTTTCCAGATAGGATGCGCCCAATATCCAGCCCAGCCCATTGTCCAGGTCGCGGACGATGCGGTTTTCGGTCGAGAAGATGTCGACCTTGTTCCTTTGCCGGAACAGGGCGGCGGGCGCGTCCGCCCCGGCCATCTCATAGGGCGTCGCGTCGTAGCTTTCCGTCAATATGTTGCGCACGAAGCCGGTGGAGGAGACGAAGCGCAGATCGTCCCACTGCCGCTCTACCCTCAGGTTGGCGAGCGCATAGTCGGACGAATAGGGCTGGGCGACGGCGGAGGCGCGCTTGAGGTCGCCGATCTCCTTGGCGGCATATTGCGCATCGTCGCCCTCGATCCGCTGGAAGACCCCGGTGAGGTCGATGGTCCAGTCCTCGTCCGGCGCGAAACGCAGCGCGGCGCGGCCGCCATGGGTGCGGATGCGGTTGACGTCATGCCTGTCGCGCAGCACATCGTCGATATAGCCGCCGTCCTGCACGCCATAGCCGACGACGCGCAGCGCGATCTTCTCCGTCACGACCGGCAGGTTGATCGTCGCGGCCAGGTCGCCGCCCGGATCGCCATGCTGCGTCGCGCTGAGCCCGGCGGAGATCTGCCCGCCGGCGCGAACCAGGTTGGGCGCATTGGGGATCATGCGCACGATGCCGCCCAGCGATCCCGCGCCGTAGAGCGTGCCTTGCGGCCCTTCCAGTACCTCCACGCCCTGCATGTCGTAGAGTTTCAGGTCAGGGTCCGGCGCGGCATAGTTGAGCCGCATGTCGCCCAGATATTGTCCCGTCGTCGCCTGGGTCGGCCCGGCCACGCCGGAGTCCGCGATGGCGCGGATGAACAGCTTGTTGCGGCCCGCGCCCGCATGGGTGGAACTGAGGCTCGCCACGCGGAAGATCAGGCTGGCCGTGCCGCCCGCCGCTTCCCCGGCGGTGAAGGCGTCGTCGCCCACCGCATCGACCATCCCGGCATAGCGGGGCAGCGGGATGTCGCGCTTGGACGCGGTGACGATGATCTCGGCCGGTTCGGGCGCGGCTTGCGGAACGGGTTGGGCGATGCGGGCGCGGGGCTGTTCGCGCGCGACGGGCGCTCGCACGATCCGCCAGGTGGTCGCGTCGATCCGCCGGATGCTGGCGCCGCTGCCCTTGACCAGGCGCTTGAGCGCGGCTTCCACCGTCATGCGTCCTTCCACGGCGGGAGTGGCCATGCCCGCCAGCGACTGGTCCGACATGCCGATGCTGGCGCCGGTCTGGCGGCCGAGCGCTATCGCCGCCTCGCCCAGCCGTCCGGGGGCGATGCTGATCTGCTGTCTTTCCGCCGCTTGCCCAGGCGAAGCGGCCATCATGGCGAGGGCGGCGACGAACAGGACGTCAGCGTGGCGGGCCATCCCCCTCCCTCAACAGCCAGCCGTCGCCCTGCCTGACGGCGCCGAGGCCCATCAGCGGCGCCGCCTGGCCAAAGAAGCGCGCCGGGTCGCGGTCCAGGCGGATCGTGCCGGTGAAGCGCATCGCCCCCGCGCCGGGCGTGGCGGTGAGCCGGACGCCCAATGAACGGGCGATGTCGGCGCTGATCTGCGTCACCGGGGCATTGGCGTAGGTAAGGCGGCCCTGACGCCAGCTCGCGACGGCGTCGGGCGCGATGTCCATGACGCGCAGGCCGTTCTCGTCGTCCATGAGGGCGCGGCCGGCGGGCAGGGCGATGGCTTCCGCCTTCGGATTGTAGATGACCTCGCCCTCCGACACGCCGATGCGGGTCGCATTGCCGGTGCGGACGATGTTGAAGACGGTGCCCGCATCCTCGAACAGCGCGTCGCCCACGGTCACGCGGAAGGGGTTTTTCGCGTCATGCCGGACGGTGAAGGCCGCCTCGCCGCTGTCGAGCGCCGCGAAACGCGGGTCATGCCGGTCGAAGCGCATGGTCGTGCCGCCGTTCATCTCGACGCGGGTGCCTTCGTCCAGCGCGATGGTGCGGGTTTCGCCCGGCCGCGTGGCGACGGTATAGATGTCCGGCCGGTTCATCAGGCCAACCGAAACCACCCCGACCAGCGCGGCCGCGACCGCGCCCCCCGCCAGCCAGCGCATCGGCCTCCAGCCTCGCGGTCCGGCGTCGTTGGCGGGCATGGCGATGGTGACAGGTTCGGCCGGAACGATGTCCGCCAGATCGCCGTCCGCCGCCATCAGCGTATCATAAGCGGGCGCATGCGCGGGATCGGCCTCCAGCCACGCGGTGAAGGCTTCCCAATCGGCAAATTCGGGATCGCGCGTGCGGATGACCCATCCGAGCGCCTCCTCGTTCATCATGGCTCCAGCCCTGTTCATGTCAGCCCCTCATCTGAGCCAGACGCCGCCGCGATCCTCATTCCGTATCCATTTTTCGCTTGAGGGCGATCATGGCGCGATAGGCCTTTTGCAGATCCTTCTCCACGGTGGTGAGGCTGACGCCCAGTTCCTCCGCGATCAGCCTTTGTCCGACCCCCTCCAGGCGGAAGCGGCGGAACACCAGTTCCACCCTTGGCCCCAGGGATTGCAGCACGGCACGCGCCTCCTCCAGCCGCTCGTTCAGGATTAGCCGTTCGTCGACGGCGACGTCCTCCGACGGGTCGGCCATCACGCCGCCCGCGCCCTCCGCCCAATCCTGTTCGCGCCGTTCCCGCCGGGTGGCGGACCGATAGCGGTCGAGCATCAGGTTGTTCGCCATGCGGTAGAGATAGGGGAGGGGGTCGGCGACCGGCCCCAGATCCTTCTCCTCCAGCTTCATCCACATGTCCTGCAACAGGTCCTCGGACTCGTCGCCCGCGCCGCGTGCGCGCAGGAACCGCAGCAGGGCGGGCCGGTTGTGCAGGAATATGGCGGAAAGGCCGGTAGCCATGAAGAACTTGCGTCCAATGGGATCAGGCGGTTGGCATAAAGGGACGATGAAGCCCTGGCAACGGGCAAGCGGGGAAGGGGCGATTGGGGGTGTCGGTGAAGGGCCATTCGCGGACGTTAGATTCCTCCCTACGCGAAGCGTGGGGAGGGGGACCGGCCGAAGGCTGGTGGAGGGGAAATGGCGTGACCTGCGTATTTTCCCCTCCACCACCGCTTTCAGCGGCGGTCCCCCTCCCCATCTCTTGATGGGGAGGAATAGGATAAGTCCGCTTTATACCACCACTCAGGAATGACGGTGATGGAATGAACGTCCTTTTCTGCCATATGAAGGGCCGGCAGGAGGATCGATGGAGCTTACAGGGCAGGTGGACGCGGAGGCAGCGCAGGCGGCGGGCATGGACGCCGGGAAATTGCAGGCGTTGGCCGACATCCTTCACGACCACTATGTCGCTCCCGGCAAGCTGCCCCATATGCACTTGCTGGTGTCGCGGGACGAGCAACCGATCATGTCGGTCCACAGCGGCATTGCGCGGGCGACGGGAGAGCCGCTGGCCGAGGACGCGCTCTACCGCATCGCCTCCATGACCAAGCCGGTGACGTCGGTCGCCTTCATGATGCTGGTGGAGCAGGGGCTGGTGGCGCTGGACGATCCGGTGACGAAGATATTGCCGGAATTCGCCGACCTTGCCGTCGGCGCCGATGGAACCGGGCGGATGCGGCGGCCGATGCTGATGATCGACCTGCTGCGCCATACGTCCGGCCTTACCTACGGCTTGCAGCGGCAGACCGCCATCGATGCGCGCTACCGCGATCTTGGCCTCGACGAGTTCCAGCAGAAGCGCGGTTCCGACGAGTTCATCGCCGCGCTCGCCGCGTTGCCGCTGGAATTTTCGCCGGGCGAGCGCTGGAATTATTCTGTGTCCACCGACGTGCTGGGCGTCGTGGTGGAGCGGCTGGCCGGCCTGGACCTGGAGCGCTGCTTTCAGGAGCGCATCTTCGATCCGCTGGGCATGCCGGACACCTTCTTCGAACTGCCGGAGGGCCGGGTGGAGCGGATGACGGACGCCTGGCAATGGGGACCGGACGGCACGCTGTCGCTTTACGACCGGGGCGCCCGCAGCGGGTGGCGCAGGCCGCTCAGGCTGCGTTCGGGCGGCGGGGGCCTCATTTCCTCCGTCGCCGATTACCACCGCTTCGCCCGGATGCTGCTGCGCGGCGGCGAACTGGACGGCGCGCGGCTGCTGAAGCCGGAAACGGTCGCGGCGATGCACGCCAATCACCTGCCGGGCGGGGCCGACCTTTCCAGCCTGTCCTCCTCCATGTTCAGCGAGGCGGACTATGCGGGCGTCGGTTTCGGCCTCGGCTTCGCGACGGACCTGCGGACGCGGGAATATTATTGGGGGGGCGTCTTCTCGACCTTCTTCTTCATCGATCCGGCGGAGCGGCTGATCGGCATTTTCATGACCCAGCATTTTCCCTCCAGCATCCATCCGGTTCGTCGCGAGTTGAGGCAGGGTATTCGCAACGCCATCAT
The DNA here is from genome assembly GCF_037101235.1 of Sphingobium sp. TA15. Taxonomy (NCBI): domain Bacteria; kingdom Pseudomonadati; phylum Pseudomonadota; class Alphaproteobacteria; order Sphingomonadales; family Sphingobiaceae; genus Sphingobium; species Sphingobium sp. TA15. The sequence continues at coordinate 1,491,194 of NZ_AP025355.1, read as the reverse complement.
CGAAAGCCGGGCCGATTAATTGCTGCGCTGCAAAATTTGCTGTTGGCGAGCGTCGGGAGGGCGTGCCATCATCGCGCCCGGACTCGAAGGCGAAAGGGGCGCATTTATGAACCTGAAAGGCCAAACCACCCTCCCCAAGCCCGCCCCGCGGCAGGTCGATCCACAGGTTCTCGCCCATGAGATCGTCGAGCGGCTGACCTATCGGATCGGCAAGAACGCGACGGCCGCCAAGCCGCACGACTGGCTGCACGCGGTGATCCTCGCCATTCGCGACCGGGTGATCGACGCCTGGATCGCCTCCACGGAGAAAACCTATGAGCAGCAGGGTCGGCGGGTCTATTATCTGAGCCTGGAGTTCCTGATCGGCCGGCTGATGCGCGACGCGGCGTCCAACATGGAAATGCTGGACGACATGCAGGCGGCATTGAGTTCGCTGGGCGTCGACATCGACATCATCGCCGCGCTGGAGCCGGACGCGGCTTTGGGCAATGGCGGCCTGGGCCGGCTGGCGGCCTGCTTCATGGAGAGCATGGCGACGGTCGACGTGCCCGCCTATGGCTATGGCATACGCTATGTGAACGGCATGTTCCGGCAGGAGATTTCGGACGGCTGGCAGGTGGAACTGCCCGAAACCTGGCTGACCCACGGCAATCCCTGGGAATTCGAACGGCGCGAGGCGAGCTATGAGATCGGCTTCGGCGGGCGGGTCGACCCGTCGGAGAATGAGGACGCCAGCCAGCACCAGATGCGCTGGCGCCCGGCCGAGCGGGTCATCGCCACGCCCTATGACACGCCGATCGCGGGATGGCGGGGCAAGCGGGTCAATACGCTGCGCCTGTGGGAGGCGCAGCCGATCGACCCGATCCTGCTCGACCGCTTCAACGCCGGCGACCATCTGGGCGCGCTGACCGAAAGCAACAGGGCGGAGGCGCTGACGCGGGTGCTCTATCCCGCCGACAGTTCGCCCGCGGGGCAGGAATTGCGGCTGCGGCAGGAATATTTCTTCTCCTCCGCTTCGCTGCAGGACATCGTCAGGCGGCATATCCAATATTTCGGGGACATCCGCACCCTGCCGGACAAGGCGGCGATCCAGCTCAACGACACCCATCCGGCGGTCGCCGTCGCGGAGCTGATGCGCATCCTCCTCGACAATCACGGCGTCGATTTCGACGAGGCGTGGGACATCACCCGCCGGACGTTCAGCTACACCAACCACACGCTGCTGCCCGAAGCGCTGGAAAGCTGGCCCGTGCCGTTGTTCGAACGGCTGCTGCCCCGGCACATGCAGATCGTCTATGCGGTGAACAGCCGGCTGCTGGGGGAGGCGCGGCGGTCGGGCCAGTTCGACGACCGGGCGATCGGCGCCATCTCCCTGATCGACGAGGGGGGAGAGCGGCGGGTGCGCATGGGCAATCTGGCCTTCGCCGGATCGCACAGCGTCAACGGCGTGTCGGCGCTGCACACCGAACTCATGAAGGAAACGGTGTTCGCCGATTTCCACCGCCTCTACCCGGCGCGGATCAACAACAAGACAAACGGCGTCACCTTCCGCCGCTGGCTGATGCAGTGCAATCACGGGCTGTTCGAACTGGTCCGCGAGGCGATAGGCGACCGCTTCATGGACGATCCCGAAGCGCTGCGGGAACTGGATCGCTTCGCCGACGACAGCGCCTTCCAGGAGAAATTCCTGGCCGTCAAGCGCGCCAACAAGGTGGCGCTCGCCGATCTGCTGCGCCAGCGGGTCAACGCCCGGATCGATCCTTCCGCCCTGTTCGACATCCAGATCAAGCGCATCCACGAATATAAGCGGCAGTTGCTCAACATCATCGAGGCGGTGTCGCTCTACGACCAGATACGCTCGCACCCGGAGAAGGACTGGGTTCCGCGGGTCAAGCTGTTCGGCGGCAAGGCGGCGCCCAGCTATCATAACGCCAAGCTGATCATAAAGCTGGCGGGCGACGTGGCGCGGGCGGTCAATCACGACCCGGCGGTTCAGGGCCTGCTGAAGGTGCAGTTCGTGCCCAATTACAATGTGTCGCTGGCGGAAATGATGATCCCCGCCGCCGACCTGTCCGAACAGATTTCGACCGCGGGCATGGAGGCGTCGGGCACCGGCAACATGAAGTTCGCGGTCAACGGCGCGCTCACCATCGGCACGCTGGACGGCGCCAATGTCGAGATGCGCGACCATGTGGGGGAGGAGAATATCGTGATCTTCGGCCTCACCGCCGCGCAGGTGAACGAACGGCGCGCCCATGGCTACGACCCTCGCGAGGTGATCGGCCAGAGCCGCGAACTGGGCCAGGCGCTGGACGCGATCGCGAGCGGCGTCTTTTCCCCCGACGATCCGGGACGCTACAGGGATCTGGTGCAGGGCATCTACGATCATGACTGGTTCATGGTCGCGGCCGATTTCGACAGCTATTCCGCCGCGCAGCGCAGGGTGGACGGGATATGGCATGACCAGGCGCTCTGGGCGAGCAAGGCGATCCACAATGTCGCGCGCATGGGCTGGTTCTCGTCGGATCGCACGATCAGGGAATATGCGACGGACATCTGGAAAGTGCCGGTTTGACGCGGGGCCGTATCTAGCGTGGGCCTGACCCCGGAACAGATCGCCCGCCTGCTGGAGGGGCGGGAGGACGATCCGTTCGCGACGCTTGGCGTCCATCCGGCGGAAAAGGGTTTCACCGCCTGCGTCTTCCTGCCCGATGCGGTGAGCGTCGAGGCATGCAGGCTGGACGGCAGGGCGGTCGGCGCGCTGGATCGGGTCCATCCGGCGGGGCTGTTCTTCGGCAAGGTCGCCCTGCGCAAGCGCCAGCCGCTGCGCTATCGGGCGACCTATGCCGATGGCGGCGAATATGCGCTGGTCGATCCCTACAGCTTCGGCCCGGTGCTGGGGCCGATGGACGATTATTATTTTGCCGAAGGGTCTCATGCCCGGCTATTCGACAAGATGGGCGCGCACCTCATCACCCATGAAGGGGTGGCGGGCACGCATTTCGCGGTCTGGGCGCCCAACGCGGCGCGGGTGTCGGTGGTGGGCGACTTCAACCGCTGGGATGGTCGCCGGGCGCCGATGCGGCGGCGGCAGGATGCGGGAATATGGGAAATCTTCCTGCCCGAAGTGGGGGTGGGCAGCGCCTATAAATATGAGATCGTCGGGCCTGACGGGAAAGTCCTGCCGCTAAAGGCCGACCCCTTCGCCTTTCGTTCCGAATTGCGGCCCGCGACAGCCTCCATCGTGGCGGCGGTCCCGGCCCATGACTGGGGCGACGAGCGCCACCGCGCCTATTGGGAAAGGGCCGATCCGCGCCGCGAAGCCATTTCCGTCTATGAGGTGCATGCCGGCTCCTGGCAGCGCGGCGAGGATGGCAATTTCCTCAGCTGGGACGCGCTGGCCCACCGGCTGATCCCCTATGTGGTCGGCATGGGCTTCACCCATATCGAATTCCTGCCGATCAGCGAATATCCCTATGATCCAAGCTGGGGCTATCAGACCACCGGGCTTTACGCGCCGACCGCCCGCTTCGGCGATCCGGAGGGCTTTGCCCGCTTCGTCGACGGCGCGCACCGGGCGGGGGTAGGCGTCATCCTCGACTGGGTGCCTGCCCATTTCCCGACCGACGCCCATGGGCTGGCCCATTTCGACGGCACCGCCCTTTATGAGCATGCCGATCCGCGCAAGGGCTTCCACCCCGACTGGAACACCGCCATCTATAATTTCGGCCGGCGGGAAGTGGCGCAATATCTGGTCAACAACGCCCTTTTCTGGGCGGAGCGCTACCATGTCGACGGGCTGCGCGTCGACGCCGTCGCCTCCATGCTCTACCTCGACTACAGCCGCAAGGAAGGGGAGTGGATTCCCAACAGCCAGGGCGGGCGGGAAAATGTGGAGGCGGTCGATTTCCTGCGGCAGATGAACAAGGCGCTCTACGGCACCCATGCCGGCGTCATGACCATTGCCGAGGAGTCGACGAGCTGGCCGAAGGTGTCCCACCCCGTCCATGAAGGCGGGCTGGGCTTCGGTTTCAAGTGGAATATGGGCTTCATGCACGACACGCTGCGCTATCTGGCGCGCGATCCAGTGCACCGCGCCCATCATCATGACGACATCACCTTCGGCCTGCTCTACGCCTTTACGGAGAATTTCGTGCTGGCGCTCAGCCATGACGAGGTGGTGCACGGCAAGGCGTCCCTGCTGCACAAGATGCCCGGCGACGACTGGCAGAAATTCGCGACCCTGCGCGCCTATTACGCCATGATGTGGGGCTATCCGGGCAAGAAGCTGCTGTTCATGGGGCAGGAATTCGCCCAGCGCGCCGAATGGAGCGAGGCGCGGGCGCTAGACTGGCACCTGCTCGATCACGCGCCGCACCGGGGCGTGCAGTTGCTGGTGAGCGACCTCAACCGCCTCTACCGCTCCCATCCCGCCTTGCATGCCCGCGATTGCGAGCCGGAGGGCTTCGAATGGGTGCTGGTCGACGCGGCGGCGGACTCGGTCTTCGCCTGGGTCCGGCGCGCGCCCGGCCTGTCGCCCATCGTCGTCATCAGCCACTTCACGCCGACCTTGCGCCACGGCTACCGCATGCGCCTGCCCTCCGGCGGCCGCTGGCGAGAGATCGTCAACAGCGACGCCGCCGACTATGGCGGCAGCGGCGCGGGCAATATGGGGATCGTCACCGCCGATGAGGAAGGATGGGCCAATGTCACCATTCCGCCGCTCGCGACGTTGATGCTGGAACTGGACTATTGAAACCGACGGGCGGAAACCAAGCGCTCGCGAGCATGAAGGAGAAGAGGGCGATGCAGCCAAGACACCAGCCGATCGCCCGCGACGCCATGGCCTATGTACTGGCCGGGGGCAGGGGCAGTCGCCTGGCCGAATTGACCGACCGCCGCGCCAAGCCGGCGGTGCATTTCGGGGGCAAGGCGCGGATCATCGATTTCGCGCTGTCGAACGCGCTCAACAGCGGCATCAGGCGCATCGGCGTCGCGACGCAATATAAGGCGCATTCGCTGATCCGGCATCTCCAGCGCGGCTGGAACTTCTTTCGCACGGAACGCAACGAGAGCTTCGACATCCTGCCTGCCAGCCAGCGCGTGTCGGAAAGCCAGTGGTATGAGGGCACGGCCGACGCCGTGTTCCAGAATATCGACATCATCGAAAGCTATGCGCCGGAATATATGGTCATCCTGGCGGGGGACCATGTGTACAAGATGGACTATGAACTGATGCTCCAGCAGCATGTCGACAGCGGCGCGGACGTCACCATCGGCTGCATGGAGGTGCCGGTGAAGGAAGCCAGCGGCTTCGGCGTCATGCATGTGGACGAGCAGGACGTGGTCACCGCCTTCGTCGAAAAGCCGAAGAAGCCGCCGCACATTCCCGGCAGCCCCGGCATGGCGCTGGCGTCCATGGGCATCTACGTCTTCCGCACCGCCCTTTTGATCGAGGAACTGCGCCGCGACGCTGACGATCCGGACAGCAAGCGCGATTTCGGCGGCGACATCATCCCGCACATCGTCAAGCATGGCAAGGCCGTCGCCCACCGCTTTTCCAGCAGTTGCGTCCGCGCCGAAAGCGAACCCGTGCCCTATTGGCGCGACGTCGGCACCATCGACGCCTATTGGCAGGCGAATATCGACCTGACCGACGTGGTGCCCTCGCTCGACCTCTACGACCGGAGCTGGCCGCTCTGGACCTATTCCGAAGTCACCCCGCCCGCCAAGTTCGTGCATAATGAGGAGGGGCGGCGCGGTTCGGCCACATCCTCCCTGATCGCGGGCGGGTGCATCGTGTCGGGATCGTCGCTCCACCGCAGCCTGCTGTTCACCGGGGTGCGCACGCACAGCTTCTCCTCCGTGACGGAGAGCGTCATCATGCCCGACTGCGTGATCGGGCGCGGGGCGCGGCTGCATAAATGCGTGCTGGATTCGGGCGTGATCGTCCCGCCCGGCCTGATCGTGGGGGAACATCCGGAACATGACGCGCAGCGTTTCCGACGGACCGAAGGCGGCGTGACGCTGATCACCCAATATATGATCGAACGGCTGGCGGACTGAATCTTGGGCGGGGGAATGGCGATGCGGGTTCTTTCGGTCGCGTCCGAAATCTATCCGCTGGTGAAGACCGGGGGACTGGCCGACGTGGCGGGCGCCTTGCCCGGCGCGCTGGCGGGGCAAGGCATAGGGGTCAGGACGCTGGTGCCGGGCTATCCGGCGGTTCTTTCGCGCCTGGGCAAGGCGAAGCCGCTGCGCCGCTATGACGCGCTGTTCGGGGCGCCGGCGGCGGTGCTGGGGGCGAAGCTGGGCGAGCTTGACCTGCTGGTGCTGGATGCGCCGGATTTCTTCGCGCGGGAAGGCGGCCCCTATGGCGATGCGGGCGGCGGCGAATGGCCCGACAATTGGAAACGCTTTGCCGCCCTGTCCCGCGTGGGGGCGGACATGGCGGCCGAAGGGGTGAAGGGCTGGCGGCCCGACCTGGTCCATGCGCATGACTGGCAGGCGGCGATGACCGCCGCCTATATGCGTTTCGGCCCGGCCCATGCCGTGCCCAGGGTGGTGACGATCCATAACCTGGCCTTTCAGGGGCGTTTCGGCGCGGACATCTTTCCCCAACTGGGCCTGCCGCCCGAAGCCTGGGGCGTCGACGGGGTCGAATATTATGGCGGCACCGGCTATCTGAAGGCAGGGCTTGTCTCCGCCGACGCCATCACCACCGTCAGCCCCACCTATGCCGACGAAATCCGTTCCCCGATGCACGGCATGGGGCTGGACGGCCTGATCAACGGCCGGGCCGACAGGCTGCACGGCATATTGAACGGCGTCGACACCGCGATATGGGATCCCGCCGCCGATCCCCTGATCCCCAGGCCCTTCAGCGCGCGCGCGCTGGGCGGGCGCCGCGCCAGCCGCCGCGCCCTCGAAACGCAGTTCGGCCTCGACCGCGACGATGCGCCGATCTTCATCATCGTCAGCCGCCTCACCTGGCAGAAGGGCATGGACATGGTGATGGACGCCATTGACCATCTGGTGGGCCTGGGCGGCAAGCTGGCGCTGCTGGGGTCGGGCGACCATCCGCTGGAGGGCGCGTTCCTGGCGGCGGCGGACCGGCATCGCGGCCGGGTTGGGGCGCGGATCGGCTATGACGAGCCGCTGTCGCATCTGATGCAGGCGGGCGGCGACGCCATATTGATCCCCTCCCGCTTCGAACCCTGCGGCCTGACCCAGCTTTACGGCCTCCGCTATGGATGCGTGCCGGTTGTGGCGCGTGTCGGCGGGCTGGCGGACACGGTGATCGACGCCAATGAAGCTGCCGTCGGCGCGGGCGCGGCGACCGGCATCGTCTTCCCCCCGTCCGATCCGCTGGCGCTGCACGGCGCGATCGCGCGCGCCATCCGCCTTCATGCGCATCGGCCGACATGGCAGGCGATGCAGCGCGCCGGCATGCGCGCCGACTTTTCCTGGACCCATAGCGCGGCGCGCTATGCGGAACTGTTCCGCACCCTGATCCAGACCGGCGCATGAGTCCGCTGGGTCCGGACATGCACGAACGCGGAACCCGTTTCCGCGTCCATGCGCCCGATGCCGACCGGCTCTGGCTGTGCCTGTTCGATGGCCAGGATCGCGAGACGCGCCTGCCGATGACGCGGGACGTTGATGGAATCTGGTCCGTCGATGCGCCGGGCGTGGGGGAGGGCGATCGCTATGGCCTGCGCGCCGACGGGCCCCATCATCCGGACGCCGGGCTGTGGTTCGACCCGGACAAGCTGCTGCTCGATCCCTATGCCGCCGCCATCGACCGGCCGTTCGCCTATGATCCGATGCTGGCCGCGCCACGCGGCGAGGGCGGGGACACGGCAGCCTTGATGCCCAAGGGGGTGGTGACGCCACCCTTTTCCATGATGGCTCCGGAACCGCCGGTCTTCCGCCCCGGCGGGCTGGTCTACGAGGTGCAGGTCCGCGGCTTCACCATGCTGCATCCCGACATTCCGGAGGCGCGGCGCGGCACCATAGCCGCGCTTGGCCATCCCGCCGTGATCGAACATCTGCGCCGCCTGCATGTCTCCGCCGTCGAACTGATGCCGATCAACGCCTGGATCGACGAACGGCATCTGGGGCCGCTGGGGCTGCGCAACGCCTGGGGCTATAATCCGGTCAGCTATTTCGCGCTCGATCCCCGCCTCGCGCCCGGCGGCATGGCGGAACTGCGCGGCGCGGTGGACGCGCTGCATGCGGCCGGCATCGGCGTGATCCTGGACATGGTCTATAATCATGACGGGGAAAGCGACCGGGAGGGGCCGACCCTGTCGCTTCGCGGCCTGGATGCGCGCAGCTATTTCCGGCATGAAGCCGACGGCCGCCTGATCAACGACACGGGCACGGGCAACAGCATCGACTGCAACCATCCCGTCGCGCAGCGGCTGATCCTGGATTCACTGCGCCATTTCGTCGGCGCGGCGGGCGTTGACGGCTTCCGCTTCGACCTCGCTCCCGCTCTGGGACGCCTGCCGACGGGTTTCGACAGCGAAGCGCCCTTGCTGAGGGCGATGCGCGACGATCCGCTGCTGTCCGACCGCATCCTGATCGCGGAACCGTGGGACATCGGCCCCGGCGGCTATCAGCTCGGCCGGTTCGGGGAACGGTGGCTGGAATGGAACGACCGCTATCGCGACGACATGCGCCGTTTCTGGCGCGGGGATCGCGGCATGATCGGCGCGCTGGCGACCCGGCTCGCGGGATCGTCCGACATTTTCCATGGCGCTGCGGCGACGCGGACCGTCAATTTCCTGGCGGCGCATGACGGCTTCACGCTGGCTGACCTGACCGCCTATGAACATCGCCGCAACGAAGCCAATGGCGAGCATAACCGTGACGGTCATGGCGAGAATTTCAGTTGGAACAACGGCGTCGAAGGCGCCAGCGCCGATCCGGCCATTCAGGCGGCGCGGCGGCGCGACGTCAAGGCGCTGCTCGGCACGTTATTCTGCTCCCGCGGCACGATCATGCTGACCGCCGGCGATGAGTTCGGGCGGACGCAGATGGGCAACAACAATGCCTATGCGCAGGATAATGCGATCGGCTGGCTCGACTGGCAGGGGCGCGACCGCGAGATTGAGGCGCATGCCTTCGCGCTCGCCGGCCTGCGGGCGTCCGCGCCGGATTTCAACGACACGGGCTGGCTGTTGGAAGACGACATCGAGTGGCTGGACGAGCAGGATCGGCCCATGACCGTCGCGCAATGGGAGGATGCGGATCGCCGCTACCTGGCCATGCGGTTCCGGCGATCTGGCTTCACCATCCTCATCAATGGCGACGACCAGCCGCGGGATTTCGGCGCCGTGCGCGTCCCCGCCCGAACGGTCCTGCCCATTCCCGCTGAACGGGAAAGCGGCGCGCGGGGTCGCGCCGGCGACCGGCCGCAGAGCTAGATTATCGAGAGCCGCCGCGCTCAGCATGAAACGAGGAGCCGCGAGGCGAACCCTCCAAAATGCGGACAGATACATGCGTCGAAACGCTCCGGGAACCAGATGCATGGTTAAGTCGTTCATCTTGCAGAAAGAAATGGAGAGGGCAGATGGACGACGCTTTGAAGCCTGACGCCATGTTCGGCATCTTGTTCGGCCTGCTGGTTTCGATAGAAATATGGTGCTTTGCCGCGCTGGTGATCAAGGCGGTCTAGGCTGTATCGACATTCAGCCCTGACGGCCCGCAAATGGTTGAAGCGAGTCACGTGCCTCGCTTCAATCTCCGTGCTTCCGGTGCTCACCTACTTTGAGTAGGCTGCGCGCCAGTTCTCGAAATCCACTATTTTCGCCGCGCCCTGAACTGAATCCCCACACACCCTAATGAAGCGGATTGAAGGCAGCCCCGTGCCGACGGGGTGGTGAGCCCTGCTGGATTCGAACCAGCGACCTACTGATTAAAAGTCAGTTGCTCTACCGACTGAGCTAAGGGCCCTCATGTCCTGGGGTCCGCACGCACTAGAGGCGGCGATGCGGCGGGTCAACCTCCAGAAACCGCTTTTCGGAGGCGGAAGCGCAAATGGCGGATCGAAAGTCCCGACATCGGGTCGCGCCAGCCCGGCGCGATCGCATGCAGCGGCGCCAGCACGAAGTCCCGCCCGCGAAACGCCGGGTGCGGAATGCGCAGCGAGCGGCTGTTCCAGCGGCCCCCCGACCACAGGATGATGTCGATGTCCAGCCGCCTTGATCCCCAGCGCCTGAACCGCTGCCGGCCCAAGGCGCGCTCTATCGCCTGCAGGCGGGAAAGCATCTCCTCGGGCGGCAGGGGGCTTTCCATCAGCACCGCGCCGTTGGCGAAGACGCGGCGCGACGGCCCGATGGGCGGCGTCTGCATGACGGGAGCGACGCTGAGAACCGCGCCCAGTTCCGCGATCCGGCGGATCGCCTCGCCCAACAGACGGGGCGGATCCAGCCGCGCGGACAAGGCCCGGTTCGATCCCAGGGCTAGGGCGTAAACATGACGGGTGCTTGTCTTGGCCATCCCACAGCGCCTATCCCGTCGCCATGACGCTGCAAAGTCCTATCCCGCATGGCGAGGCGCCCCACGATTGCCCGCTTTGCCCGCGCCTGGCCGTTTTGCGCGAACGGAACCGGGCGGAACATCCCGGCTGGTGGAACGCGCCGGTCCCGCATTTCGGCGATCCGCTCGGCCGGATCGCGATTGTCGGCCTGGCGCCCGGCAGGATGGGCGCCAACCGCACGGGCCGGCCCTTCACCGGGGATCATGCCGGCGATCTGCTCTTTGCCACCCTCGCCAAGTTCGGCCTCACCGACGGCGTCTATGAAGCGCGCGCCGACGACGGCCTGACATTGCGTGGCGCCATCATCCTCAACGCGGTCAAATGCCTGCCGCCGCAGAACAGGCCACTGCCGGAGGAGGTCCACAATTGCCGTGCCTTCCTGAAGGCCGCGGTGGAGGCCTTGCCCCACGCGCAGGTCTTCGTCGCCCTGGGTCAGATCGCGCATCAGTCGACGGTCAAGGCGCTGGGCGGCAAGCTCCCCAAGGCGCGCTTCGCCCATATGGCGGAGCATCGCATGCCCAGCGGCAGGATCGTCATCGATAGCTATCATTGTTCGCGGTACAACCAGAATACCGGGCGATTGACGGCTCGGATGTTCGAGGCCGTCTTCGCCCGGGCGCTGGCGCTCAGCGAATGAGATAGTCGAGGTAGAGCCCGTCCGGCGGCCCGTCGAGCGCCGCCAGCATCGGCGCGAACAGCGCCTTGTCCAATATCTCCACCGCCGCCTTGTGGGCGTCGACATCGGCCCATTGCTCGATGAAGACGAAGCGGCGCTCATTGCCGATGTCGCGCATCAATTCCACCCCTTCGCATCCGGCCAGCGGGCGGACCGCGTCCGTCACGGCGCGCAGGGCGGTTTCCAGGGCGGCGCTCATGCCTTCCTTTGCGTGCATGACATAGTAGCGTGCAATGGTCATCGTCTTTCCTCCTGTTTGTTCAGATATCCTGGGCGATCCGGCCGTAAAGCTCCGGCCGCCGGTCGCGGAAGAAACCCATGCCGGCACGATGCTTGCGCGCCTGCGCCAGGTCCAGCGTCGCCACCAGCGCGCCATTGTCCCTGCCGTCGGCTTCCGCGGCGAAATCGCCCCACTCGTCGGCGATGAAGCTGTGGCCGTAGAATTTCTGGCCGTCCTCCTCGCCGATCCGGTTGGCGGCGATCACGGGCATGCAGTTGCTGACGGCATGGCCGATCATCGCCCGGCGCCACATGCGGCTGGTGTCGAGGTCCGCGTCATAGGGTTCGGACCCGATGGCGGTCGGGTAGAACAGCATCTCCGCCCCCATCAGCGCCATCACCCGCGCCGTTTCCGGATACCATTGGTCCCAGCATATGCCGACGCCGATGGTGCCGAATTTCGTCTTCCACACCTTGAACCCGCTATTGCCGGGGCGGAAATAATATTTCTCCTCATATCCCGGCCCATCGGGGATGTGGCTCTTGCGATAGACGCCCATGATCTCGCCCTCATCGTCGATCATGGCGAGCGAATTGTAGTGATGATGGCCGTCGCGCTCGAAGAAGCTGGTCGGGACATAGACGCCCTCCGCCTTCGCCACCTTGCGCATTTCCTGCACGGCGGGATGCTCGTCCAGGGGCAGGGCGTTGGCGAACAGTTCCTCCTCCTCCACCTTGCAGAAATAGGGGCCTTCGAACAGTTCGGGCGGCAGGACGATCTTCGCGCCCCGCGCCGCCGCCTTCACCACATGGCCGGCGACCATTTCGATATTGTCCGCCCGGTCGTCCGAAAAGGCGAGCTGGAGAGCGGCGACGGTAACTTTGGTCATCGGTAACACCCTAAGGACGAGCGCCCATGCGGGCCGCAATGGCAATGGTGAGGAGATAGAGCAGGATCGTGACCGCGCAACCCGCGATCGGCGCCGCGCTCGCTCCTTTCGGCTTTCAGGCGGACGGCATCTGCTGGCTGCAACAATGGAAGCTGCCGCCGCCCGACAGGATCGCGTCGCTGCGCAGGCCGACGATCTCCCGGCCGGGGAAGAAGGGCTTGAGCGCGTCCAGGGCCGCCTGGTCATTCGGCCGGCCATAGACGGGCACGATGACGGCGGCGTTGCCGATATAGAAATTCATGTAGCTTGCCGGAATCGCCTCCCCATCCACGATCACGCGGCCGGGGGAGGGGATGGGGGCGACGTCGACCCCGAACGCCCTGGCCCGCGCCCGCGCATCGGCATAGACGGCGGCATTGGGATCATCCTCCCCGCTCGCTTCCGGCAGCGCCAGCACCCCCGGCGCCACGAAGCGGGCCAGGTTGTCGACATGCCCGTCCGTATGATCGTTGAGCAGGCCGTCGCCCAGCCACAACATGTCGGAAAGCCCCAGCGAACCGGCCAGCAGGGTTTCGATCTTTCCCCGATCCAGTTCGGGGTTGCGGTTGGGGTTGAGCAGGCATTGCTCCGTCGTCACGAACAGGCCGGTGCCGTCGGTGTCGACCGCGCCCCCTTCGAACACCCAATTCTGGGTGGAGATCGGCAGCCCCGTCGTCGCCGCCAACCGCGCGCCTATATCCTCGTCGCCCGGCATCCGATATTTGCCGCCCCAGCCGTTGAAGCCGAAGTCGACCAGCGCCCGCTCCTTTCCCCGCTTCACCGCGATGGGCGCCGTGTCGCGCAGCCAGACGTCGCCCAGCTTCTGCACGACGATGGCGACCCCAGGCGGCACCAGGGCGCGGGCGATGTCCGCATCCCCCTCATTGGCGCAGACCAGCCGCACCTCTTCGCCCTTGCCCCCGGCATGCAGCGCGCTTGCGAACTGCGCGATCTGCCGCCGCGCATCGTCGAACGCGCCGGGCCATTCCTCGGCGGATGTGGGAAAGCCGATCCAGGTCCATTCATGCGGCGCCCATTCGGCGGGCATATGGAAAGTCATGGGCTCGGCTCCTGATCGCACGCTGTCCTCCGCGCCCTCTACAGCATCGCGCCGGGCATTCCAGAGGCATTATGACAAATGGCCGATTTCGGACGGGGAACGGACGGGCGGCTTTCCCCAGGGCGCGCCGCGCGCGACGGCGGCAACAAAGTTTGACGAAAGGCGCGTAAACCAAGGATTTTCGCCCATCGCCCCTTGCATGCGGCGGGGAGTTCGCCAAAGAGGCTGGAACGTCGTCCTTTCCCGTCACCGCTTTCGCAGGATCGCATGAACACGCAAGCCGCGCCGACCTCGCATTTCTACACGTCGCTGCGGATGCGCCTGCATTATCTGGATTGGGGCAACAGCGCGGCGCCCACGCTGATCCTGGTGCATGGCGGGTTCGACCATGCGCGGAGCTGGGACTGGACGGCGCGGGCGCTGGCGAAGGATTATCACGTGGTCGCGCCGGACCTGCGCGGCCATGGCGACAGCGCCTGGTCGGCCGAGGGTTCCTACATGATGGCGAACTATGTCTACGACCTGGCGCAGTTGATCGAGCAATTGGGGCGGGAGCCGGTGATATTGGTCGGCCATTCGCTGGGCGGATCGGTCGCGCTGCGCTATGCCGGGCTGTTTCCGGACAGGGTCGCCAGGATAGTAGCCATAGAGGGGCTGGGCCTGTCGCCGGGCCGGATCGAGGAGCAGGCGCAAAAGGCCGGGCCGGACCAATGGCTCCAATGGATCGACAAGCGGCGGACGCGGGCGCGCCAGACGCGGCGGCATTACCCGACCATAGAGGCGGCGGTGGCGCGCATGCGGGAACGCAACGACCATCTGTCGGTCGAGCAGGCGATGCACCTCACCATCCACGGCGTCAACCGCAACGAGGATGGCAGCTATCGCTGGAAATTCGACCCCTATCTGCACGATCCGGCGCCTCAGGCCTGGTCGGATGTCGACCTGCCCCAGTTCTGGAAGCGGATCACATGCCCGACCCTGCTGTGCCTGGGCCTGGATAGCTGGGCGTCCAATCCGGTGAAGGATGGGCGCGCCGCGCATTTCCAGGACGCGCGGCTGGTCGAATTCGCCAATGCGGGCCATTGGCTGCACCATGACCAGTTCGACCGCTTCATGGCCGAACTGCGCGGCTTCCTCTGACCCTTCCGCAGCGAAGCGCTGAGGCGTCACCTCCGGCCGGTGGAGGCCGTCAGGGCTGAATGCCGATACAGCCTAAGCGGCGAAGGCGGCGATGGCGGCCCGATATTCGGCCTTGAGCTGGGCGATGAAGTCGCCCGCCGGCTGAATGTCGCGGATGGCGCCGATTCCCTGGCCCGCGCCCCAGACATCGCGCCAGGCTTTCTTGGCGCCGCCCGCCGCGCTGGAAAAATCCATTTCCGACGCCTTCGGCAGATTGTCGGCATCCAGCCCGGCGGCGGTGATGCTCGGCCGCAGATAGTTGCCGAGCACGCCGGTGAAATAATCCGAATAGACGATGTCGGCCGCGCCGCTGTCGACGATCATCTGCTTGTAGGCCGGTTCGGCATTGGCTTCCTGCGTCGCGATGAAGGGGGAACCCATATAGGCGAAGTCCGCACCCATCATCCGCGCCGCCGCGATCGATCGGCCGGTGGCGATCGCGCCCGACAGGGCCAGCGGCCCGTCGAACCAGGCGCGGATTTCCTCCACCAGCGCGAAGGGCGACATGGTGCCGGCATGGCCGCCCGCGCCCGCCGCCACGGCGATCAGCCCGTCCGCGCCCTTCTGGATCGCCTTGCGCGCAAAGCCATTGTTGATGACGTCGTGCAGGACGATGCCGCCATAGCTGTGCACCGCCCGGTTCACATCCTCCCGCGCCCCCAGCGAGGTGATCACGATGGGCACGCGATATTTGACGCAGAGGGCGAGATCCTCCTCCAGCCGGCTGTTGGTCTTGTGCACGATCAGGTTGACCGCGAAGGGCGCGTCCCGGTCTGTCAGCGCCTCGCCCAATTGCTGGAGCCATTGTTCGAACATGCCGGACGGACGGGCATTGAGCGAAGGAAAGGAGCCCACGATCCCGGCGCGGCACTGGGCGATCACGAGCGCCGGCTGCGAGATGATGAACAACGGCGAACCGATCAGCGGCAGGGACAGGCGCCCTTCCAAAAATGCCGGCAAACTCATGGGCCAAGCCTCTCCTTCATGATTTCCAGCAGGGCGCTATCATTTAAGCGGGCGACGAAAAAGGCCGAATCGCGGAGATGCCGGGGGCAGGGAGGCGTCTTCCCCGATGCCGTAGGGTCAGGGGCGGCTGCCCCGCCGGCGATTGCGCTCCTGCCGACGGAAAATGGCGGCCTTCGCCCCTAAAAGGCCGCGGATTCGTTCACTTGCCCGCCCGGCTCGCGTCGCGGATCGCGCGGAACTCGTCCCCCGGCATCCAGTTCGGCCAATCGGTCGCGACGGCAAGCGCGCGGCCCACATCATAATAGAGCTTCAGGTCCGCCTTCACCCCGCTCCAGTCCCATCTGGGGTCATATTCGTCCTTGGGACCGTGATAATGATGCTCCTCATAGTCCTTGGCCGCCTTCGCGCCCGCGGCGGGGCCGCCCTTCGCCAGATCCTGCCCGCCTTCGAAATAGAGCATCGGCACCCCATGCTTGGCGAAGCTGAAATGGTCGGATCGGTAGTAAAAGCCCTTTTCCGGAGTCGGCTCCAGGCTGGCGACCCGCTTCTGCGCCGCCAGGGCGCGGTCCAGATAGGCGTCGAGCTGCGACTTGCCCTTGCCGATCACCACGACATTCTTCGCCAGCCCCGCCATGCTGAGCGCGTCCATATTGACCCCGCCCACCGTCTGCCCAAGCGGAAAGACGGGATGATTGCCGTAATAGGCCGACCCCAGCAGCCCCGATTCCTCCGCCGTCACTGCCAGGAAGACCTGGCTGCGCTCGGTCGGCCCGGCCTTCACATTGGCCTCCGCCAGGGCCACCAGCGCCGCCGTCCCGGTCGCATTGTCGATGGCGCCGTTGCAGATGTCGTCGCCGTCCGGCGCCGCCTCGCACCGGCCCAGATGGTCCCAGTGCGCCGCGTAGAGCACATATTCGTCGGGCCGCGCCTTGCCGGGGAGGAGCGCCACGACATTCTTCGAGCTATGCCTGCGAACGGCGTTGTCGAAGGAGACGCCGGCCTTCACATTCCTGAGCGGAACCGCCCTGAATCCGCGCTTCTTCGCCGCCGCCGTCAGCGCGTCGAGGTTCAGGCCCGCGCTTGCCATCAGCGCGCCCGCCTTGTCCTTTTGAATCCAGCCGATGGCGGCGGACTGGTCGGCATTGCCGTTGGCGCTGTCCGCCACATGTTGCGCGCCCGTCCAGCTCGACTGCACGACGTTCCAGCCATAGGCGGCGGGCACGGTGTCATGCACGATGATCGCCGCCGCCGCGCCCTGCCGCGCCGCTTCCTCGAACTTGTAGGTCCAGCGGCCATAATAGGTCATCGCCCGCCCGTTGAACGGCCCACGCAGCGTCGGCGTCTGGTAATCCGGATCGTTCACCAGGATGAGGACAGTCTTGCCCTTCACATTGACCCCGGCATAATCGTTCCACTTCTTCTCCGGCGCGTTGATGCCATAGCCGACGAAGACGACCGGGCTGTCCTTCACCTCGACATGCGGCTGGCCGGTGCGATAGGTGGCGATCACCATTTCGGGGCCGTAGGCGGCCGAAACCGCAGTCTTGCCCCCGGTGAAGCGCAGCGGAGACACATTTTTGGCGTCGATCTCCACCAGCGGCACGTCCTGGAACCAGCTTCCCTTGTTGCCGGGCTTCAGCCCCAGCGCCTCGAAACGCCGCACCAGATAGGCCAGGGTCTTTTCCTCCCCGGCCGTTCCGGGGGCGCGCCCTTCATAGGCGTCGGACGAAATCTCCTTCACCACCTCCTTCATCGTGTCGATGGAAGGGCCGTCGTCGGCGGCAGCGGCAATCGCCGCGCTCCCGCCGGCAAGGGCGACAAGGGTGGTCAGGAAAAGCGCGCGCATGGCAAGGCCCTTGAAAAGACGGCGAATGCGCCGTGATGCCAGTTGCCCGGGTGTCAAACAAGAAGGACGGGCAAACAAGTAGGACGGGCAAACAAGTCGGACGGGCAAACAAGTCGAAGGGGCAAACAAAAAGGCGGCCCTGAAGGACCGCCTTCCTGAAATTCTCGCCGGAAGCGAAACCGGATCAGCGCGAATAGAATTCGACGACCAGATTGGGTTCCATCTTCACCGGATAGGGCACTTCGTCCAGCGTCGGCACGCGGACATAGGTGACCTTGGCGGCGCCGTCAGCCACGACATAGTCGGGGATGTCGCGCTCGGGCAGGCCCTGGGCTTCCAGGACCAGCGCCATTTCCTGCGCCTTCTTGCCCAGGGTGATCTCATCGCCCGGCTTCACCAGGCGCGAGGCGATGTTGCACTTCACGCCGTTCACATAGATGTGGCCGTGCGACACGAGCTGGCGCGACGACCAGATGGTCGGGGCGAACTTGGCGCGATACACGACGGCGTCCAGGCGGCGTTCCAGCAGGCCGATCAGGTTCTGGCCGGTGTCGCCCTTCATGCGGGCGGCTTCGGTGTAGTTCTTTTTGAACTGCTTTTCGGTGATGTCGCCATAATAGCCCTTCAGCTTCTGCTTGGCGCGAAGCTGGATGCCATAGTCGGACATCTTGCCCTTGCGGCGCTGGCCGTGCTGGCCGGGGCCATATTCCCGCTTGTTGACCGGGCTCTTGGGCCGGCCCCAGATGTTCTCGCCCATGCGGCGGTCGAGTTTGTACTTGGCGCTTGAACGCTTCGACATGATGATTTCCTAAACAATTGCTTCTAACGTCATTCCCGGTATCGCCTGCTGTCCGTATTTCAGGGGCAGGGCCACCGTTTCACCGGGATACGGGGCCAATCGCGAAGCGGCGCCTATGAAGAAGCGACGACGCGATGTCAACCCTCGACAGCGCCTGTTTCCGGCCTTAGTTGAGCGGGCCATGGACCCCGAAAGCTACACCACCATGGCCGAAGTCCGCGCAGGGGTGGACGAAATCGACCGCCGGCTCGTCGCGCTGCTCGACCAACGCTTCGCCCATATGCGCGCCGCCGCCCGGATCAAGCCGGAACGCGCCGCCGTCCGCGACGAGGCGCGCAAGGCCGAGGTGATCGAGAATGTCCGCGCCGAGGCGGAGAGGCTGGGCGCCCCGGCCGATGTGATTGCCGACCTGTGGGACCGGCTGGTTGAAGCCTCGATCGCCTATGAGATGACCGAGTTCGACCGCCTCAAGGCATGACGTGCTCCTGCGAAGGCAGGAGCCCAGTTCAAACGTCCTGCCTTGGCAGAACATGTTGCGCTCAGCGTTCAGCGCGACCGCGGATTGCCCAGCGCCGACAAGACTCCGCGCAGGGTCCGCACCTCCAGATGGTTCCAGCCCGGCTTGGTCAGCAGGTTCCGCAAGGTGCGCTTGGTCGCGGGCGCCCGATCCGGCGGGAAGAAATAGCCCGCGCTTTCCAGCAGCGTCTCGAACTGCCCGATCATCCCCTCCAGTTCCGCCTGCGGAGCCGGTTCGCCCAGGTCGACCACGGTCGGCTGCTCCAGCGAAGCCTGTTTCGACCATTCATAGGCGCACAATATCACCGCCTGCGCCAGGTTGAGCGACCCGAATTCCGGATTGATCGGCACGGTCAATATCTTCCGCGCCAGCGCCACATCCTCGGTCTCCAGCCCCGACCGCTCCGGCCCGAACACATAGGCGGAGCGCCCCGTGGCGGCATGGATTTCTCGCGCCGCCTCTTCGGGCGTCACCACCGGCTTGGTCACGCCCCGCTTGCGCACGGTGGTGGCGTAGACATGCGCGCAATCCGCCACGGCATCGGCCAGAGTCCCGAAAACCTCCGCCTTGTCCAGAACGACATCCGCGCCCGCCGCCGATGGCCCGGCATCCGGATTGGGCCAGCCGTCGCGCGGGGACACCAGCCGCATCTCGACCAGCCCGAAATTCAACATGGCCCGCGCCGCCTTGCCGATATTCTCGCCAAGCTGCGGGCGGACGAGCACGATGACGGGGGGTGGGGCGGTTTCAATCATACCATCGTTCGTCCTGAGTAGGGGCTGAGCCTGTCGAAGCCCCGTATCGAAGGACTTGCGCGCCAACTGGCTGATCATGTCCCAATCGCCAGCGATCAAGGCTTCCTTCTTCTTCCGCGACCAACCCTTGATCTGCTGCTCTGCGGAAATCGCTTCGTCGCGTGTCCCGAAATCCTGTTGCCAGACGAGCGACACAGGCCGCCGCTTCTGCGTGTATCCCGCAATCCCGCCCGATTGATGCTGGGCGATGCGCTGTTCCAGATTATCCGTATGCCCCAGATAGTAGCTGCCGTCCGAACAGCGCAGCATGTAGACGTGGAAGGTCACGGCCTGGTCCTTCGATATGCCATTTCGACTTCGCTCAATGGCTACTCAGGACGAACGGAGGAAGAAAAGGACAGGGCGGGGTCAATCACTCCCCACCTCCTTCACCGTCGAGGCGAAATCCTCGAAGTCCCGCGCATCGGTGAAGTCCTTGTACACGCTGGCGAAGCGGATATAGGCGACGCTGTCCAGGCGTTTCAGCCCTTCCATCACCATCTCTCCGATCGCCCGCGCCGGAACCTCTCCGTCGCCTGACGTCTCCAACTGCCGCTGGATGCCCGAAATCAGCTTCTCCAGCCGGCTGGGATCGATTGGCCGCTTCCGGCACGCGATCCCGATGGAGCGCGCCAGCTTGTCGCGGTCGAAGGCTTCCTTGCGCCCCTCGCTTTTCACCACCCATATGTCGCGAAGCTGAATCCGCTCGAAGGTGGTGAAGCGCGCCCCGCAGGCTTCGCACTGGCGCCGGCGGCGGATGGCGGCGCCATCCTCCGTCGGGCGGCTGTCCTTCACCTGGCTGTCGTCATGGGCGCAGAAGGGGCAACGCATTCACTAAACTCCGTTCGTTTCGAGCTGGTCGAGAAACGAGATGTCGCTACTGCCCGTTTCTCGACCTCGGCCTGTCCGGAGCGACGCCGCGGACGGCGTCCAAGGGTTCGAAACGAACCTACTCCTTATCAGCCTTCGTAAATGGGGAAACGGGCGCAGAGGGCCGAAACGCGCTCGCGCACATTGGCTTCTATCGCGGCATCGCCATGCTCGCCATGATCGCGCAGCCCTTCCAGCACGTCCGCGATCATGTCGCCGATGGCCTCGAACTCCGCCACGCCGAACCCGCGCGTCGTTCCCGCAGGGGAACCGACCCGAATGCCGCTCGTCTTGGTCGGCGGCAGCGGGTCGCCCGGCACGCCATTCTTGTTGCAGGTGATGAAGCTGCGCTCTAGCGCCTCGTCCGCATCCTTGCCCGAAATGCCGTAGGGGCGCAGGTCGATCAGCGCCAGATGCGTGTCCGTGCCGCCCGAAACCACGGCCAGGCCGCGCTGCTCCAGCTTGCCGGCAAGCGCCTTGGCATTGGCGACGATGGCCTGCGCATAGGTCTTGAACTCCGGCCGCAGCGCTTCGCCGAAGGCCACTGCCTTCGCCGCGATCACATGCATCAGCGGCCCGCCCTGAAGGCCGGGGAACACCGCCGAATTGATCTTCTTCGCAATGGCCTCGTCATCGGTCAGGATCATGCCGCCACGCGGCCCGCGCAGCGTCTTGTGCGTGGTGGTGGTCACGACATGGGCGTGGCCGAAGGGCGTCGGATGCGCGCCGCCCGCCACCAGGCCCGCGAAATGCGCCATGTCGACCATCAGCAGCGCGCCGACCTTGTCCGCAATCGCCCGGAAGCGGGCGAAGTCCAGGTGACGCGGATAGGCCGAACCGCCCGCGATGATCAGCGTCGGCTTTGCCTCGACCGCCTGCGCCTCCAGCGCGTCATAGTCGATCACATGCGTGTCTTCGCGCACGCCATATTGCACGGCATTATACCATTTGCCCGACAATGCGGGCTTCGCGCCATGCGTCAGGTGCCCGCCCGCGTCCAGCGACAGGCCCATGATGGTGTCGCCCGGCTTCGTCAGCGCCAGCATCACCGCGCCGTTCGCCTGCGCGCCCGAATGGGGCTGCACGTTCACGAAACCGCAGTTGAAGATCTGCTTCGCCCGGTCGATGGCCAATTGCTCGACCTCGTCCGACGGCGCGCAGCCCTGATAATAGCGCTTGCCCGGATAGCCTTCGGCATATTTGTTGGTGAAGACCGAACCCTGCGCCTCCAGCACCGCCTTCGACACGATATTTTCCGAAGCGATCAGTTCGATCTGGTTCTGCTCGCGCTTCAGTTCATGGGTGACGCCCGCGAAGACCGCCGGATCGGCATCGGCCAGGCTGCGCGTGAAATAGCCTTCGGAACGGATGTCCGACAGGGCGGGCTGGGCGAGGGTGGCGGTGCTCATAGGGCAGGCTCCTTAAAGCGCGGGCTGGGAGAGTTTCTCGACACGGCCGGCATGGCGGCCACCGCCGAAATCGGTGGAAAGAAAGGCGGAGACGCAGGCCTTGGCCATGTCCACGCCGGTCAGGCGCGCGCCCATGGCCAGGACATTGGCGTCATTATGCTCGCGGCTGAGCGCGGCGGACAGCGGCTCCGACACCAGCGCGCAACGGCAGGCGGGGTTGCGGTTCACGGCGATGGAAATGCCGATGCCCGACCCGCAGAGCGCAATGCCCCGCTCCGCCGCGCCCGAAGCCACCGCCGCCGCGAGCTTGTAGCCGAAATCGGGATAATCCACCCGGTCGGCCGTCGCCGGACCCAGATCGTCGACCTCATGCCCTTCGGCGCGCAGCCAGTCGGCAAGTTCCGCCTTCAGATCGACGGCGGCATGGTCGGAAGCGATGGCGATTTTCACGGCAATTTCGTCCTGTCACGCAAAAGGCGATTCGTTTCCGCGCCTCATAGGGGCTGATCCGCGATATTGCCACAGTCCACCCGCCCACCTATGGCCTGCTTCATGGCTGGCACGATTTTATCCATATTGATGCTCGCGGGCATGGCGCTGACCGGCGGCGGCATCTACGCCATCGTGAAGCGGGGCGACCGCAGGCGGGGGGCGTTGATGATCGTCGCGGGCCTCGTCCTGTTCGCCAATGTCGCCATCACCGCCATCCCCGGCCCGGACCTGCCTGTGCTGGAAAAGGACGGCCGCTAAGCTGCATCGATATTGGGCCATGCGGCGGCTTCTGTGCCAGCCCAAAAAGAAAAGGGGCCGCCAAGGCAGCCCCCAAATCCTCAACCGCAAAACCCATTCACCGTATCGGCGAATCCGGCGAAAGCCGCATGTCCAGATAATTGTCGACCGACTTCATCAACTGGTCCAGCTCATGCTCGAAAAAGTGGTTCGCGCCACGGATCTCGTCATGATGGATGGTGATGCCCTTCTGCGTCCGCAGCTTGTCGACCAGCTTCTGCACGGCGCTGGCGGTCACGACCTCGTCCGCCGTCCCCTGCACGATGATGCCGGACGAAGGGCAGGGCGCCAGGAAGGAGAAGTCATACATGTTCGCGGGCGGCGCGACAGAGATGAAGCCCCGGATTTCCGGCCGCCGCATCAGCAACTGCATGCCGATCCACGCCCCGAAGGAGAAGCCCGCGATCCAGGTCGTCTGCGCCTCCGGATGGAAGCTCTGCACCCAGTCGAGCGCCGCTGCGGCGTCGCTCAACTCGCCTATGCCGTTGTCGAACGTGCCCTGGCTCCGCCCGACGCCCCGGAAGTTGAAGCGCAGCGTGGCGAAGCCGCGCCGCACGAAGGTCTTGTAGAGCGCCTGGGTGATGCGGTCGTTCATCGTGCCGCCGCCCTGCGGGTGCGGGTGCAGAATCATCGCGACGGGCGCGCGGGGGCGGGGCGGAGGGCTGAAGCGGCCTTCGAGGCGACCTTCGGGACCGGGGAAAATAACGTCGGGCATGGCACCTGTTATGGTTCTGGGCGGCCCCACCCGAAACAGGGCGAGCCGCGAATGGAGAGGGCGCAGCAGCCAGTGCTGGCGCTGCGCGACAGACCGCCTATATAGAAGTCGCCACCATTTCCGCAATCAATGAGTCTTCCCAGATCCGTGGCTTCCGACCGTCTCTATCTGGATCACGCCGCCACCACGCCTGTCCTGCCCCAGGCGAAGGCGGCGATGGTCGAGGCGCTGGACAACTGGTCCAACCCGTCCAGCCCCCATGGCGACGGCCGCGCCGCCCGCGCCGCGCTGGAGGACGCCCGCCGCCGCATCGGCGCTGCGCTGGGCTGGGGCGGCCAGATCCTCTTCACCTCCGGCGCCAGCGAGGCCATCGCCATCGGACTGGGGCGGGCCAGGGCGGGCCGCATCCTGACCTCCCCGGTCGAACATGATTCGGTCCTGCGCGTCACGCCCCAGGCCGAACGTCTGGAAGTAACGTCCGATGGTCTCGCCACTCTTTTCCCCGTTCGGGCTGAGCCTGTCGAAGCCCAACACTTGTTTTCGGAAGAGAAGGGGAGGGCTTCGACAAGCTCAGCCCGAACGGATGAGAGGGTTCTCCTCGCCGTCCAGCACGTCAACAACGAAACCGGCGTCATCCAGCCGCTGGACGCCATCGCCCGCGAAAATATCATCCTCTTCGCCGACTGCGCCCAGAGCGCCGCCAAACTCCCGCTTCCCGACGCCGACATGATCGCCGTCAGCGCCCATAAATTCGGCGGCCCGCCCGGCATCGGCGCGCTGCTGATCAAAGACCTCGTCCTGATCGACCCCAGCGGCGGCCAGGAGCAGGGCTATCGCGCCGGAACCGAAAACCTCCCCGCCATCCTCGCCATGGCGGCGGCGCTCGAAGCCCGCGCCGACTGGCTCCCCAGGGCCGAGACCCTCCGCGCCAAACTTGACGCCGCCATCGAAGCGTCCGGGGGCGAGATCGTCGCCCGCGATACGCCGCGCATCCCCACCATCGCCGGCTACCGCATGCCCGGCCTTTCCGCCCGCGCCCAGCTAATCCAGTTCGACCTCGCCGGCATTTCCGTCTCGGCCGGCAGCGCCTGTTCCTCAGGTTCGCTCAAGACCAGCCATGTCCTGCGCGCCATGGGCTGGGACGATGCGCGGGCGGGCGAAGTCGTCCGCGTCAGCTTCGGCCCGGATACGAGCGAGGCGGACGTGGATCGCTTCGTCGCGGCCTGGACGCGGATGGCGGAACGGGCGCGATGACCGTCTATCTCGACTATCAGGCGACGACGCCGCTCGCGCCCGAAGCCTTCGACGCGATGGTCCCGCTGCTGCGCGACCAGTTCGCCAATCCGCACAGCGCCCACCGGCTCGGCCGGGCCGCCGCCGCGCAGGTCGAGCATGCCCGCGCCGAAATCCTGAAGCTGCTGCCGGATGGCGGCCGCCTGATCTTCACCTCCGGCGCGACGGAAGCGCTCAACATGGCGATTCAGGGCGCCTCGCCGGGCGGCATCGTCACCATCGCCACAGAACATGCCGCCGTCCTCGACACGGTCCAGGCGATGGGCAGGGCGGGGCGGGACATCACCATCCTGCCGGTCGGTCCCGACGGCATCGTCGACCTAGAAGAAGCCGCCAGGGCGATCCGTCCGGGCACGGCGCTGGTCGCGGCCATGCTGGTCAATAACGAGATCGGCGTCATCCAGCCTGTCGCGGAACTGGCCGACCTTTCGCACAAGGCAGGCGCGCTGTTCCTCTGCGACGCCGTGCAGGGCTATGGCCGCGTGCCCATCCCGCCCCGCTGCGACATGATCGCGATCAGCGCCCACAAGGTCCATGGACCCAAGGGCATAGGCGCGCTCTGGCTGCGCGACGACGTGGCCCTGACGCCCGTCATCCATGGCGGCGGGCAGGAGGGCGGCCTGCGTTCTGGCACCCTGTCGCCGGCGCTGTGCGCGGGTTTCGGCGCCGCCGCCCGGCTGATGCGCGAACGGGCGGATGGCGACCGGGCGCATGCGGAAACGCTCTGGAACGCTGCCCGCCGTCTCTTCTCCCAATGGACGCTCAACGGCAGCGAAAGCCTGCGCTATCATGGCAATCTGAACCTGCGTCGAACGGGCGTGGACGGCGCGCGGCTGTTGTCGGAATGCCGCGATGTCGCTTTTTCGCTCGGCAGCGCTTGCGCAAGTGGGTCCGGGCGGCCTAGCCATGTGCTGCGCGCACTCGGCCTTTCAGACGCGGAGGCGCGCGGATCGGTGCGGATCGGCTTCGGCCGGTACACGACACTGGCCGAATTGGAGGATGCGGCGGAGGCAATGAACAGGGCAGCCCAAATATGGGCGCCATGAAGCGTCGCGCGGAAAAGCGGAAAACCGCTTTTCGCATCATGCGGCAATACAGAGCGGGGAACGCATATCATGACCAGGGTCGTCTTCATCAGCGCGGATGGAGAGCATAAGCAGGAGGTCGAAGCGCCGCCGGGCGCCGTGCTGCTGGACGTCGCGCAGGCCGCGGGCCAGCCGCTGGAGGGAACATGCGAAGGGCAGATGGCCTGTTCCACCTGCCATGTCATCGTCGACGCCGCCGATTTCTCCAAGCTCGGCAAGGCGAGCGAGGATGAGGAGGACATGCTGGACCTCGCCGCCGCCGCGACCCGCACCAGCCGCCTGTCCTGCCAGATCGTGCTGGATGAACAGCTCGACAGCCTGACCGTCCGCATTCCGGGCGAATCCTACAATATGCAGGGAATGTGAGCTTGCCCAGGCGCCTGATATTCGCGGCCCTGCTGCTCGCCGCCCCGGCGGCCGCGCAGCAGGAAGCGCCGCGCCAGTCGCTGCTCCCGCCGCCGCCCCGCTATATGGTGAGCGAATCCGCCATGAAGTCGGTCCGCAATCCCAAGGAGATAGAGACGGAAAGCGGCGGCCGGCTGGGCGTGGCGCTGGTCGACGGCAAGGGCGCGCTGATCCTTGGTTTCAACCGGGACGAGCGTTTCGCCATGTGCTCGACCTTCAAGGCGCCGCTCGCCGCCGCCGTGCTGGCGGGCGCGGAAGGCGGCAAGTTCGGGCTGGAGGGGCAGATCAGCTTCGCCAAGGCCGATCTGCTGGACTATGCCCCGGTCGTCAGGAAGAATGTGAAGCGCGGCCGCATGTCGATGGAGGAACTCGCCGCCGCCGCCGTGGAGGTCAGCGACAACAGCGCGGCCAACCTGCTGCTGCCGATGGTCGGCGGGCCGGAGGGCCTGACCCGCTTCATCCGCGCCCATGGCGACATGGTGACGCGGCTCGACCGCAATGAGCCGTCTCTCAACGAGAATGCGGAGGGCGACGAGCGCGACACCACCAGCCCCGCCGCCATGGCCGGCCTGATGGGCCGCCTGATCTTCCGCGACCTCGCTCCGGAAAGCGCCGGAAAGCTGCGCGGCTGGCTCAATGCCAGCACCACCGGCGCCAACCGGATCAAGGCGGGCCTGCCCAAGGGCTGGATCTCCGGCAGCAAGACGGGAAGCTGCGGCACCGCCTATAATGACGTGGCGCTGGTGAAGGCCCCGTCGGGCGAGGAATATATCCTGGCCATCTATCTCGACCGCCCGACGGTCGACGCCAAGGCCGCCGAAGCCGCCATAGCCGAAACCGCCCGCGCCGCGCTGGATTTCGTGGATAAGGCGCAGAAGACCGGGCTGGAATAGACCCGGAAGGAACCAAAAGAAAACCAATGGGCTCCTGGGAAGGCAGAAGTCCAGGGTGGAGAAGCGCAACCGGGCCTTGGGCTCCCGCCTTCGCAGAAGCACGGAAAGCCCCTGTCCGGCCGATCCCTTAACCCCTTGCCATCCCCACCGCCTTTCGCCATATGCCGCGCCGGGAGTCGGGCGGACGCAGTCGTCGCGAACCTGGTCAGGTCCTGACGGAAGCAGCCACAGTGATTTCGCTGCGGGTCGTTCCGGCTCCCACCGCCATCCAAACCCCGTTCTGGCCCAGCCTGTCGAACGCCGCTTCTTCTTTCGCTATGGGAACGAAGGAGGCTTCCCTTCGGGTCGCCAAGCCCCGCACGAACGGCTAGAAGATTCGAATGTCCGATTCCCCTCAGCCCTATCGCGTCCTTGCGCGCAAATATCGCCCGCGCAATTTCAGCGAACTGATCGGGCAGGACGCGATGGTCCAGACGCTGGGCAATGCGATCCGCCGGGGTCGCCTGGCCCATGCCTTCCTGATGACCGGCGTGCGCGGCGTGGGGAAGACCTCCACCGCCCGCCTCATCGCCAAGGCGCTGAACTGCGTCGGCCCGGACGGGCAGGGCGGTCCCACCATCGATCCCTGCGGCCTCTGCGAGCCCTGCATGGCCATTGGCGAGGGGCGGCATATCGACGTTCTGGAGATGGACGCCGCCAGCCATACCGGCGTCGACGATATTCGTTCGATCATCGATATAGCGGGCAAAGGCGCCTATTCGGCCCGATACAAGATTTATATCATCGATGAAGTTCACATGCTTTCCCGCAATGCTTTCAATGCTTTGCTGAAGACGCTGGAGGAGCCGCCTGAACATGTGAAGTTCGTGCTGGCAACGACGGAGGTGAACAAGGTGCCGGTGACGGTGCTGTCGCGCTGCCAGCGCTTCGACCTGCGCCGCATCCCCGCTGAACTGCTCGCCGCCCATTTCGCCCATGTGGTGGAGGCGGAATCGGTCGCCGCCGAACCCGATGCCCTGGCCCTCATAGCCCAGGCCGCCGAAGGCTCCGCCCGCGACGGCCTCTCCATCCTCGACCAGGCCATCGCCCATGCCGAAATGGGCGAAGGCGCGCCGCTCGTCACCGCCGCGCAGGTCCGCGACATGCTGGGCCTTTCCGACAGGGGCGCCACGCGTCGCCTGCTCGGCCTGCTGCTGGAGGGCGACACCGGCGTGCTGCTGGGCGCAGTGCGCGACCAATATGCGCTGGGCGTGGAGCCGCTCTCGCTGATGCGCGGCCTGCTGGAACTGGTCCATGCCGTGACGCTGGTGAAGGCGGGCCGCGACATCGCCAATCCCGGCCAGTCGGCGGAGGAGCGCGAGGCGCTGGCCGACTGGGCGTCGCAACTCGGCTTCGCGCCGCTGCATCGGCTTTGGCAGTTGCTGCTGAAGGGCCATGACGAGGTCGCCAGCGCCGCGCTGCCCATCGAAAGCTGCGAAATGGCGCTGCTGCGCGTGATGCACGCCGCGACCATGCCCGACCCCGGCGAGATCGCCCGCCTGATCCGGGAAGGCGCGCCAGCCGCCGCCGCGCCGGGCGAGGGGGACGCAGCCGCCCCATCCTCGGCGCCCGCCGCCACGCTCCCCGCCAGCTTCGAGGAACTGATCGAGGCTTTCTGGCAGCGCGGCAAGGGCCAGCTCGCGCAGGAACTGCACGATTGCATCGGCGTCGTCCGCTATGCCGCGCCGGAACTGGACTATGCCCCGACGCCCTCCCTGCCGTCCGATTTCCTTGCCCGCCTCACCCCGGCGCTGCGCGAGGTCACCGGCACGGCCTGGCGCGTCAATGCCGTCGATGGCCCCGCCGCGCCCACCCTGCTGGAGCAGGAAATGCGCAAGGCGGCGGACGCCCGCGCGGAAATCATGGAAACCCCGGTGGTCAAGGCGGCGTTGGCCGCTTTCCCCGATGCCGAGCTTGGCGACGGGCTCGAACAATGGAGCGCAGAGCGATGAAGGATCTGAACGAAATATTGGGCATGGCGAGCCGCGTGCAGGAGGAACTGCAACGCGCCCAGGAAAATCTCGACAGGCTGGAGGTGGAGGGCACGGCCGGCGGCGGGCTGGTCAAGGTCCGCGCCTCCGCCAAGGGCCGCATATTGGGCGTCGCCATCGACGACAGCCTGCTCGCCCCGTCGGAAAAGCAGATGCTGGAGGATCTCATCACCGCCGCGTTCAACGATGCGCGCAAGAAGGCGGACGAAGTCTCCAACGCCGAAATGGGCAAGATGACCGCCGGCCTGCCGCTGCCGCCCGGTTTCAAGCTGCCTTTCTGATCGCGGACGCGCCGGGGATCAGCCTTTATTCATCATTGCGATCCCATAACGCATGATTGAACCATGCGGCGACCATCCCCATAAAGGCGATGAACCGCATGACTGGGTGGGATGCCGCCCCGGAGAGTGAATGACTACGCAATACCCCCTTCTGCCCCTGCGCGACATCGTCGTTTTCCCGCAGATGATCGTGCCGCTGTTCGTGGGTCGCGACAAGAGCGTGGCCGCGCTCGAATCGGCGATGGAAGGCGACAAGGAAATCTTCCTGGTGTCGCAGCTTGACCCGGCGGAGGATGATCCGGGGCAGGATTCGCTCTACTACACCGGCGTCATCGCCGTGGTGCTGCAATTGCTGAAGCTCCCCGACGGCACCGTCCGCGTGCTGGTGGAGGGCAAGCAGCGCGCGCGCCTCGACGGCATTGGGCAGGCCGACGGCCATATGGTCGCCGATGTGACGGCGGTCGAGGAAATCGCTGCCGAAGGGCCGGAAGCCGCCGCGCTGATGCGTTCGGTGGCCGAACAGTTCGAAAATTACGCCAAGCTCAACAAGAAGCTGCCTGCCGAAACCCCGGTGCAGTTGCGCGAGATCGAGGATGCGGGCCGTCTGGCCGACGCCGTCGCCGCCAACATCAACGTGAAGGTCGCCGACAAGCAATCCCTGCTGGTCGAGGCCGATCCGGTCAAGCGCCTCGAAATGGTCTTCGCCTTCATGGAAGGCGAACTGGGCGTGCTCCAGGTCGAGAAGAAGATTCGCGGCCGCGTGAAGCGGCAGATGGAAAAGACCCAGCGCGAATATTATCTGAACGAGCAGTTGAAGGCGATCCAGCGCGAACTGGGCAATGGCGAGGGCGAGGAAGGCGACGAACTCGCCGAACTGACCGAGAAGATCGCCAAGGCCAAGCTCAGCAAGGAAGCCCGCGCCAAGGCGACGGCGGAACTGAAGAAGCTCAAGGGCATGCAGCCCATGTCCGCCGAAGCGACGGTCGTGCGCAACTATCTCGACGTGCTGCTCGGCCTGCCCTGGGGCAAGAAGGGCAAGGTCAAGACCGACCTCAGGAAGGCGCAGGCGATCCTGGACGAGGATCATTTCGCGCTGGAAAAGGTCAAGGACCGGATCATCGAATATCTCGCCGTGCAGGCGCGCACCAACAAGCTGAAGGGCCCGATCCTGTGCCTCGTCGGTCCTCCGGGCGTCGGCAAGACCTCGCTCGGCCGCAGCATCGCCAAGGCGACGGGCCGCGAATTCGTGCGCCAGTCGCTGGGCGGCGTGCGCGACGAAGCGGAAATCCGCGGCCATCGCCGGACCTATATCGGCTCGCTGCCGGGCAAGATCGTCTCCAACCTCAAGAAGGCGGGGACGATGAACCCGCTGTTCCTGCTGGACGAGATTGACAAGCTGGGCCAGGATTTCCGCGGCGATCCGGCCTCCGCCCTGCTGGAGGTGCTGGACCCCGAACAGAACAGCAAGTTCCAGGATCATTATCTGGAGATCGACGTCGATCTTTCAGACGTGATGTTCGTGACGACCGCCAACTCCCTGAATTTGCCTCAGCCCTTGCTCGACCGCATGGAGATCATCCGGCTGGAGGGCTATACCGAGGACGAGAAGGTGGAGATCGCGCAGCGCCACCTGCTGCCCAAGCAGATCGACGCCCATGGCCTCAAGGAAGGCGAACTCGACGTCACGGAGGAGGCTGTCCGCGACCTCATCCGCTACTATACCCGCGAAGCCGGCGTTCGCACGCTGGAACGCGAAGTGGCGCGCCTCGCCCGCAAGGCGCTGCGCAAGATCCTCGAAGGCGCCTATGACAAGGTGACGATCACGCCGGAAAACCTGGCCGACTATGCCGGGGTGCGGAAATTCCGCCATGGCGTGGGCGAGGAGGAGCATCAGATCGGCGCGGTGACGGGCCTGGCCTGGACCGAGGTGGGCGGCGAACTGCTGACCATCGAGGCGGTGACCGTGCCCGGCAAGGGCGCGATCAGGACCACCGGCAAGCTGGGCGAGGTGATGAACGAGTCGGTCCAGGCCGCCTTCTCCTATGTGAAGGCGCGCTCGCCCGGCTATGGGATCAAGCCCAGCATCTTCACCCGCAAGGACATCCATATCCACCTTCCCGAAGGCGCGGTGCCCAAGGACGGGCCTTCGGCGGGCATCGGCATGGTGACGACCATCGTGTCGACGCTGACCGGCATTCCCGTGCACAAGGATGTGGCGATGACCGGCGAAGTCACGCTGCGCGGCCGCGTGCTTCCCATCGGAGGCCTCAAGGAAAAGCTGCTCGCGGCGCTGCGCGGCGGCATCAAGACGGTGCTGATCCCGGCCGAGAATGAGAAGGATCTCGCGGAGATTCCGGCCAATATCCGGGAAGGGCTGGAGATCGTTCCCGTGTCCCATGTGGACGAGGTGCTGGCCCGCGCCCTGGTGAGCAAGCCCGAAGCGATCGCCTGGACCGAAGAGGACGACCTCGCCGCCCAGCCGAACCCGGCGCAGGGGCGGGACGGGGAAGCCCCCATCCGGCACTGAGATGGACGAAAAAGGCAGCGGCGGGCGGCGATTCAGCAGGCTTTTACCATAAAATCTCGCCTCGCCGGGCGCCGATGCCGCTTTCCCTTTGACAAGGCCCGAAAGCTGCGCCTTATTGCCCCGCCTACGCCGCGATTCCTAAACTATCCAGACAGCTAGAAGGGGGTTCCCAAGGCATGAACAAGCAGGATCTTATCAGCGCAGTCGCTGAAAGCAGCGGCCTTTCCAAGAGCGACGCCAGCAAGGCAGTCGAGGGCGTTTTCGACGCCATCACCGGAGCCCTGAAGAAGGGGGATGAAGTTCGCCTGGTCGGTTTCGGCACTTTCTCCGTTTCGCAGCGCAAGGCCTCGACCGGCCGCAACCCGCGCACGGGCGAGACGATGACGATCAAGGCTTCGGCCCAGCCGAAGTTCAAGGCCGGCAAGGGCCTGAAGGATTCGGTCAACTAAGGATTTTCCTGGGGCGCTTTCCTATGAAGCGCCCCGGTCCGTTTTTTGAGCCGGCGTCGCGGTTGGCGAAGTTTTATCGGAGAGAGAGCGCCGGATTTCAGCGCGGCAACAGGGAGCAAATGCTCCCATGCGCGCTGATTTTCCAAGGCATGAAAAGGGACGGGGGCTTCATGCCCTTCGCCCCTTTTCTTTTT
This sequence comes from Sphingobium sp. TA15, assembly GCF_037101235.1. Lineage (NCBI taxonomy): Bacteria > Pseudomonadati > Pseudomonadota > Alphaproteobacteria > Sphingomonadales > Sphingobiaceae > Sphingobium > Sphingobium sp. TA15. The sequence continues at coordinate 1,458,720 of NZ_AP025355.1, read as the reverse complement.
ATTGCGGCATCCCGGCTTTTTCCGCATCAGTCCGCTTGACGGCGCGGGATGGGCCGCATATGTGGCCCTTCTCTCAAGGGGCACGGCCCCTGTGGCGATCGTAGCTCAGTTGGTTAGAGCGCCGGTTTGTGGTACCGGAGGTCGCGGGTTCGGATCCCGTCGATCGCCCCATTTCCTTCCTTCCTGGACAGTCGCGGCAGGAAAGGGCCAGCGCACCGCCTCGGCTCTTTCGCGCCGATCCCCTCGAAGCGCCTTGTTGCTTCTCTGCCCGATACGCCGCCCATCATTCAGGGCTTCGCACGAGCGCCGCAGCCCTCTATAGCCCGCTCATGGACGAAGCGCGCGACAAGGGCCTGGCCCTCAACCCCAAATATGACCGGGACGGCCTGATCACCGCCGTCGTCACCGATGCGGACAGCGGCGAATTGCTGATGGTCGCGCACATGAACGCGAAGGCGCTCCAGCTTACCCGCGACACCGGCCTTGCGCATTTCTGGTCGCGCAGCCGCCAGTCGCTGTGGAAGAAGGGCGAGACGTCCGGCCATATGCTAAAGGTGCGCGACCTTCGCATCGATTGCGATCAGGACGCCGTCTGGGTGAAGGCCGTGCCCGCCGGGCCTGCCTGCCACACCGGCGCGCGCTCCTGCTTCTTCCGCCGCATCGGCCCGGAAGGCCTGACGCCTGTCGATGCGGCTGGCTAGCCTTGCCGCGCTGCTGTCGCTCGCCGCGTGCCAGCGTGAGGCTGCGCCCGCGCCGGGTCCGCGTGAAACCGGCATCCAGACCAGTTCCGGCCTTGAGCGCGCCGCCATCGAGACCGGAGCGATCGCGGACGCGGCGAAGGTGCCGGCAATCGGCCTTTACCAGCGCAATCATGAAGCGGGGCGGGACGCGCTCTGCGTGATCCCGGCCAGGGACGGCGATTATCGCTTCGGCATGGAAGCGTCCTTCGGGGAGGGCCAGAGCTGCGCCGGCAAGGGATCGGCGCGGCGGGCCGGCGACAAGCTGATCCTCAGCTTCTCCCGCAGCGATCATTGCATCGTGGTGGCCCAATATGACGGCGATCAACTGTCGCTGCCCGGCGTGGTCGACATGAAATGCGCGGAACTCTGCAAGGGGCGAGGCTCGCTGGAGGGCGTCAGCTTCCCCCGCGTGGCGAGCGACGCCGCCGCGGCCTTGCAGGCCCGCGATGGCAGCGGCGATCCGCTTTGCGATCCCGATTAGGAAATCCGGCCCCTGTCGCGTTTCCGGCGAGGCTCATTCGCAAGCCACCGCCGCCAGCCGCAGGGATTTTTGGCGCAGGTTCAACGCCAGCAGGAAGATCGCCAAGCCCCCCAGGGCGAGGGCCGCGCCGATCCACCCGGTGGAGGTCAGCCCATAGCCGGCCGAGATGGCCAGCCCGCCCAGCCACGGCCCCAGCGCATTGGCGACGTTGAACGCGCTGTGATGCGCCGCCGCCGCCAGCGTCTGGGCATCGCCCGCCACGTCCATCAGCCGCGTCTGCAAGACGCTGCCCAGCCCCCCGCCGCAGCCGATCAGGAAGATCACCAGCGACAGGCTCCATATATTCCCCGCCATCAGGGGAAACAGCGCCAGCGACGCCGCGCTCCACAACAGCACGATGACGGCGGTCCTGCCCTGCGCCCGGTCCGCGGCCCAGGCCGCCGCCAGATTGCCGATCGTCATGCCGATGCCGAAGATCGCCAGCACCACCGGCACCAGCCGCTCCGACACATGGGTCACGGAAATCATGGTCGACGCCACATAGGTATAGACCGCGAACAGCCCGCCAAAGCCGATGGCCCCGGTCAGCAGCGTCAGCAGCACCTGGGGTTCTCGCAACGCGCCCAGTTCGCGCATGGGCACGGCTGCCGGATCGCCCGCGTCCCGCGGCGCGTAAAGCGCCACCAGCGTCATGGTGATCATCGCCAGCACCGCCACGATGCCAAAGCCCCACCGCCATCCCAGCGCCTGTCCCATCCAGTTCGCCACCGGCACGCCGATCACGGTCGCGACGGTCAGGCCGGTCATCACCCGCGCCACCGCCAGCGCGCGCCGGTCGCCCGGCACCAGCGAGGCCGCGACCAGCGCCGCCACGCCGAAATAGGCGCCATGGGGCAGGCCGCTCAGGAAACGGAACAGCAGCATCGTCGCATAGTCGGGCGACAGGGCGCTCATGCCATTGCCGATGGCGAACAGGGCCATCAACCCGATCAGCAGCGTCCGCCGGGGCAGCCGCGCCCCCAGCACCGCGATCACCGGCGCGCCGACCACCACGCCGAGCGCATAGGCGCTGATCGCATGGCCCGCCATCGGCTCGCTGATGCGCAGGTCGCCGGCGAAGAAGGGCAGCAGGCTCATCGCCGCGAATTCGGTCGTGCCGATGGCGAAGGCGCCCATGGAGAGCGCGAGAATGACGAGAGCGGGGTGAACGGGGCCGGAAGAAGGGGGACGGCTGGCCTGCGCCATCGGCTGCTCCATGTTGCGATGCGGTGGGAATGACGCCCGCACATGATAGCGTTACCGCACAAAATCAAGCCATGGCCGGCGTGACTTTATTGCAGTTGCGGCATTGGATCGCGCAATTCACGCCTCAGGCCGGGCGTGGCTGGTATCCAGCATCTTGCCGTCGGTGATGACGACCAGGTCGCCCAGCTTCGCCGCGCCGAACAGCTTTTTCGCGAAAGGCTTGGGCACGCCGATGCAGCCATGGGTGGCGTTGCCCCATTGCACGTCGCTGCCGTGGATCGCCACGCCATCGCTGGTCAGGCGCAGCGTGTAGGGCATGGGCGCGTTATTGTAGGTGCTGGAATAATGGTCCGCATCCTTCTGTATGATCGGAAAGGCGCCTAGAGGGCTTGGCTTGTCGTCGGCGCCATAGAGGATGACCGCCGATCCGATCTCATAGCCTGCGCGGAAGACGGACAGCGTCTGCGCCTTGAGGTCGACGGTGACGATCAGCGGCCCTGTCGCGGGCGCGCCGCCTTCGTCCCAGACATAGTCGCCATGGCGGAAGGGACCGTCGATCGGCAGCACGCGCTTCACCATCAACGCACGCGGATCGACCGCCACGGGCTGGGCGCGGGTGCGTTCGGCGGGCCTGGCGTGAACGACCTTGGCCTGAACGACCTTGCTCTGGATGGGCGGCAGATCGCCGCCACGGCCCATGGACAGGCCCAGCAACAGCGCCACAGCCGCCGCGCCGCCGCCGATGGCCAGCTTCACCCCTGTCGAAACCTGTCGCGCCATATGCCCTCAGCCACTCCGGTTGGACAATCTATCGCAGGCAAAGGTTAAGCATCATCCCTCCCGCTCGACCTCCGCCGCGGCGATGGCGGTCAGGTTCAATATGCCCCGCGCCGTCACGCCGGGCGTCAGCACATGGATCGGCTGCGCCAGCCCCACCAGCATCGGCCCGACCGTCGGCGAACTGGACGAAGCCGACAGCGCCGTCAGCGTGATGTTCGCCGCGTCCAGATTGGGCATGACCAGCAGATTGGCCGACCCTTCGAACCGCGAATCGGGGATCAACCGCTCGCGCAGCCCCTGGCTCAGCGCCGCGTCGGCATGCATTTCCCCGTCGACCATCAATTCGGGCGCGGCCTGCCTTACCAGCTTGAACGCCTCCCGCATTTTCCGGGCGCTGGGCGAATGCGAAGCCCCGAAATTGGAGTGGGACAACAGCGCCACACGCGGCGTCAGGCCGAAATGCTTGAGTTCCGTCGCCCCCAGCAGCGCCATTTCGGCGATCTGCTCCGGCGTCGGATCGGGCACCATATGGGTGTCGGTGATGAACAGCGCGCCCGCGTCCAGGATCAGCCCCGACAGCGCATAGACGCGGCTGCTGCCCGGCATGCGGTCGATGATGCGCATCGCATGCTCGACCTCGCCCCAATAATCGCTGTTGCCGCCCACCAGCGCGGCGTCGACCCGCCCGGTGCGCAGCAGCATGGCGGCGGTGACGCTGGGCCGGCGATAGACATGGCGCACCACCTCCGCCCCCGACACGCCCTTGCGCGCCGCGACGGCGCGATAGCCTTCGACCAGCTCGCCCATCAGCAGATGGTCGGTCTCCGGATCGACCACCTCGACATCGCGGTCCAGTTGGAACCGCAGGCCCATGTCCGGCAGCTTCTGTTCCAATATGCGCCGCCGCGCCACGATCACCGGGCGGACGATGCCCTCGTCCAGCGCATCCTGGATGGCGCGCAGCACCCGCTCATCCTCGCCTTCCCCATAGGCGATGCGCCGCTGGGCGCCGCGGGCGGCCTCGAACACCGGCAGCATCAACTGGGCGGAGCGGGCGTTCTGCTGCGTCAACTGGCGCTTATAGGCCTCCAGGTCCAGTTGCCGCTTGGCGACGCCGCTGTCCATCGCCGCCTTGGCGACGGCGCAGGCGATCTCCGCGATCAGCCGGGGGTCGAAGGGCGTCGGGATGATATAGTCCGGCCCGAACGCCAGCTTGCGCCCGCCATAGGCCTGCGCGACGCTGTCATGCGCGGGCATGCGGGCGAGGTTGGCGATGGCGTCGGCGGCGGCGACCTTCATCGCCTCGTTGATCTCGGTCGCCCGCGCATCCAGCGCCCCCCGGAAGATATAGGGGAAGCACAGGACATTATTGACCTGATTGGGATAGTCCGACCGCCCCGTCGCGATGATCGCGTCGGGCCGCGCCTCCCGCGCCGCTTCCGGGCGGATTTCCGGCTCCGGATTGGCGAGCGCGAAGATCAGCGGATTGGGCGCCATCAGCGGCAGCCATTCGGGCTTCAGCACGCCCGGCGCGGACAGGCCCAGGAACAGGTTGGCGCCCGGCAGCACGTCGGGCAGGCTGCGCGCATTGGTGGTCCGGGCATAGCGGGCCATGTTCGGCAACATGCCCTCCCGCCCCGAATGGATGACGCCGTCCTTGTCGGTCAGCGTCACATTCTCGATGGGCAGCCCCATCGACACCAGCAGGTCGACGCAGGCCAGCGCCGCCGCCCCCGCGCCCGACGTCACCAGCTTCGCGTCGGCCAGCGTCTTGCCCTGCAACACCAGCGCGTTGCGCACCGCCGCCGCCACGACGATTGCCGTGCCATGCTGGTCGTCGTGGAAGACGGGGATGTTCATCCGCTTCTTCAGCTCCGCCTCTATGGCGAAACATTCAGGCGCCTTGATATCCTCCAGGTTGATGCCGCCGAAGGTCGGCTCCAGCAGGGCGACGGCCTCGATGAACTTCTCCGGATCGGTGGTGTCGACCTCTATGTCGAACACGTCGATATCGGCGAATTTCTTGAAGAGGACGGCCTTGCCCTCCATCACCGGCTTCGACGCCAGCGCGCCGATGGCGCCCAGCCCCAGCACCGCCGTCCCGTTGGAGATCACCGCGACCAGATTGCCGCGCGCGGTATAGTCCATCGCCTTTTCGGGATCTTCGGCAATGTCGATGCAGGGCGCGGCGACGCCGGGCGAATAGGCCAGCGCCAGGTCGCGCTGGTTGACCATGCGCTTGGTCGGTTCGATCCTCAGCTTTCCAGGTTGCGGATAGCGGTGATAGTCGAGGGCGGCGCGCCGGGTGTTTTCATCCATGAAACGGCCCTTAAAGCCGCTTTTACGCGGGGGCAATGCCCGAACGCTCCCATGGCGGGCTGGGGGCATATAGTCCGGCGAGGAAATCGATGAAGGCGGTGATGGCGAGCGGGGGATTATTCTGCGGCAGATGAACGGCATAGAGGCCAACATCCGCCGACCCCTCATGATCCGGCATGACCTGCCGGACATTTCCGCGCTCCAGCGCGTCGCTGATGTCCCAGAGCGAACGCAGCGCTATGCCCACGCCGGAAAGCGCCAGTTCCCGCACCATTTCGCTGCTGTTGGTGCGGACATGGCTGTCGCCCTCGACCGTCGCCGCGCCCTTGGGGCCGATCAGCCGCCAGGGCAGTTGTCCGTCCGCCGCGAGCAGCCGGTGCCTGCGCAGGTCGGGCACCGTTTCCGGCACGCCGAAGCGGGCCAGGTAATCGGGCGCGGCGCACAGCACCCGCCGGTTGGTCGCCAGCCTGTGCGCGGCCAGCCCCGACCCCGGATCGGCGGTGATGCGAATGGCCAGGTCCGCCCGCGTCGCCAGCAGGTCGGCATAATCGTCCGACAGGTCGATCCGCAGGCGCACCTTGGGATGCGCCTCCAGGAACCGGCCCAGATAGGGCGCGACATGCATCCGCCCAAAGGATGTCGGCGCCGAAACCCGCAGCGTCCCCGCCGCCTCCGCCGAAGCGCCGGACACGCGCCGCTCCGCCTCTTCCAGCGCCGCCATGATGGCGCGCAGGTCTTCGTGCAGCCGCTCGCCCGCCGGGGTCAGCGCCAGCCGCCGCGTCGTCCGGTGGATCAGCCGCGTGCCCAGCCGCTCCTCCAGCCGCACCAGCCGCTTCGACACCATGGCGGGAGAGATGCTGAGCCGCCGCCCCGCCGCCGCCATCCCGCCTTCGTCCACGATGGTCGCGAACAGGTCATAATCCGGGTCCATCATTTCTTTCACCAGAAGAAAGTCTGAATTCGAATAATGGCGTCTACACGCCATAATGCGATCCGTCTATGGTCCTGCCAAAGGAGATCGTTCCATGACCAGCATGACAGAGCGCGCAGGCCTGAAGGTCGCGCCGCAACTCGCCGCCTTCATCGAGGATCGGGCGCTTCCCGGCACGGGCATCGACGCCGCCGCCTTCTGGCAGGGGACCGCCGCGATCTTCGCGAAATTCGCCCCGGAAAACGCCGCCCTGCTCGCCCGGCGCGACGCGCTCCAGGCGCAGATCGACGCCTGGCACCGGGAAAAAGCGGGGCAGCCCTTCGACGCCGCCGCCTATCAGGGCTTCCTGCGCCAGATCGACTATCTCGTCCCCGAACCCGCGCCGTTCCGGATCGGCAGCGCGAATGTCGACGATGAAGTCGCCCGCCTGGCCGGACCGCAACTGGTCGTCCCCATCCTCAACGCCCGCTTCCTGCTGAACGCCGCCAATGCGCGCTGGGGCAGCCTGTACGATGCGCTCTACGGCACGGACGCGCTGCCCGGCGCGCCGTCGGGCAAGGGGTACGACCCGGCGCGCGGCGCGCAGGTCATCGCCTGGGCCAAGGATTTCCTGGACCGCGCCGTCCCGCTGAAGGGGCATGCGGGCTGGTCCGACATCGTCCGGCTGCATGTCTGGAACGGCGAACTCCACCTGCATATCAAGGGCGCGCACGGCGTCGTCGCGACCAGCCTGGAGCAGGCGGACGGCTTCGCCGGTTATCGCGGCGCTCCGGAAGATCCCACGGCGATCCTGCTCCGCCATAACGGCCTGCATATCGAACTGGTCATCGACCGCTCGCACCCCATTGGCGGCGGCGATCCGGCGGGCATCGCCGACATCATCCTGGAATCCGCGCTCACCACCATCTGCGACCTGGAGGACTCGGTCGCCGCCGTCGACGCGGATGACAAGGTCGCCGCCTATTCCAACTGGCTGGGCCTGATGCAGGGCAATCTTGTCGACACGTTCGAGAAGAACGGCGCGATGATGACCCGCGCCCTCAACCCCGACCGCAGCTATATAGCGCCCAAGGGCGGCGTCTTCACCCTGCCGGGCCGCAGCCTGCTGTTCGTCCGCAATGTCGGCCATCTGATGACCACGCCCGCCGTCCTGCTGGCCGATGGCGCGCAGGCGCCCGAAGGCATAGTCGACGGCATCGTCACCAGCCTGATCGCCCTGCACGACCTGAAGCGGGCAGGGGGCAACAGCCGCGCCGGCAGCGTCTATATCGTCAAGCCCAAGATGCACGGGCCGGAGGAGGTCGGCTTCACCAACCGCCTGTTCGACGCCATAGAGGATCTTCTGGGCCTCGACCGCCACACGCTCAAGGTCGGCGTGATGGATGAGGAACGCCGCACCTCCGCCAACCTTGCCGCCTGCATCGCGGCGGTGAAGGACCGCATCGTCTTCATCAACACCGGCTTCCTCGACCGCACGGGCGACGAGATGCACACATCGATGCACGCCGGTCCCATGATCCGCAAGGGAGAGATGAAGGCCAGCGACTGGATCACGGCCTATGAGGACCGCAATGTCCAGATCGGCCTCGCCTGCGGCCTGTCGGGCCGCGCCCAGATCGGCAAGGGCATGTGGGCCGCGCCGGACCGCATGGCCGACATGCTGGACCAGAAGATCGGCCACCCGAAGAGCGGCGCCAACACCGCCTGGGTTCCGTCCCCCACGGCGGCGACGCTGCACGCGACTCACTATCACGGCGTCAACGTCTTAGAACGTCAGGATGATCGCGCGAAGGAAGCCGTCGCCCCGCTCGACAAGCTGCTGACGATCCCCGTCGCCCAGGGCCGCAACTGGTCGGAGGAGGAAATCACGCAGGAACTGGACAATAATGCCCAGGGCATATTGGGCTATGTCGTCCGCTGGATCGACCAGGGCGTCGGCTGCTCGAAGGTTCCCGACATCCACGACATCGGCCTGATGGAAGACCGCGCCACGCTGCGCATTTCCTCTCAGCATATGGCGAACTGGCTGCTCCACGGCGTCTGCACGGCGGAACAGGTCGACGCCGCCTTCACCCGCATGGCCGCCAAGGTCGACGCCCAGAATGCAGGCGATCCGCTCTATCGGCCGATGAGCGGCCATCCGGAAAGCCTCGCCTGGCAAGCCGCCCGCGCCCTGGTCTTCGAAGGCGTCAGCCAACCCAATGGCTACACCGAACCCCTGCTCCACAAATATCGCGCACTGGCGAAGGCGCTCTAAAAACATCCTCCCCATCGCAAGATGGGGAGGGGGACCGCTCGCGAAGCGAGTGGTGGAGGGGAAATGCGCAACATCAGCCCATTATCCCCCCACCCATCCCGCTCCGCCACCCCATCGACCGATATTCCCATAAACGACGAAAAGCCCCGCTTGTGCGTTGGAGCGCTTCCCACTAAATCGCCCGCATGACCTCGACCAACGACATTCGCCGCTCCTTCCTCGACTATTTCGGGGCCAACGGCCACACCATCGTTCCGTCCGCGCCTCTGGTGCCGCACAACGACCCGACGCTGATGTTTGTCAATGCGGGCATGGTGCCGTTCAAGAATGTCTTTACGGGCCTGGAATCCCGGCCTTATTCCACCGCGACCAGCAGCCAGAAGTCGGTCCGCGCCGGGGGCAAGCATAACGACCTCGACAATGTCGGCTACACGGCGCGCCACCATACTTTCTTCGAAATGCTGGGCAATTTCAGCTTCGGCGACTATTTCAAGGAACAGGCGATCACCCATGCCTGGACCCTGTTGACGAAGGAATGGGGCCTCCCGGCGGAAAAACTCACCGCCACCGTCTACCACACGGACGACGAAGCCTTCGACCTCTGGAAGAAGATCGCGGGCCTCCCCGAAGAACGCATCATCCGCATCCCTACCAAGGATAATTTCTGGGCGATGGGCGACAGCGGCCCCTGCGGTCCCTGTTCGGAAATCTTCTACGACCATGGCGACCATATCTGGGGCGGCCCTCCCGGAAGTCCGGAGGAGGATGGCGACCGTTTCGTCGAGATCTGGAACCTCGTCTTCATGCAATATGAGCAGGAAGCGAACGAGATCGTCAGCGAACTGCCCAAGCCCAGCATCGACACCGGCATGGGCCTCGAACGCATCGCGGCGGTGCTGCAAGGCGTCCATGACAATTACGACACCGACACGTTCAGGGCGCTGATCGAGGAATCGGGCGCGCTGACGAAGACCGCGACCGAAGGCGAGTTCAAGGCCAGCCACCGCGTCATCGCCGACCATCTGCGCTCCACCAGCTTCCTGATCGCGGACGGCGTGCTGCCCGCCAATGAAGGCCGCGGCTATGTCCTGCGCCGCATCATGCGCCGCGCCATGCGCCACGCCCACATCATCGGCGCGAAGGAGCCGTTGATGCACCGCCTGGTCGGCAGCCTCGTCTCCGAAATGGGCGGCGCCTATCAGGAACTGGTCCGCGCCCAGCCGCTGATCGAGGAAACTCTCCTGCGCGAGGAAACCCGCTTCCGCCAGACGCTGGAAAAGGGCCTGAAACTGCTCGACGAAGCGACCGGCGACCTCAGCGAAGGCGGCACGCTGCCGGGCGAAACCGCGTTCAAGCTCTACGACACTTACGGCTTCCCCTACGACCTGACCGAGGACGCGCTGCGCTCGCGCGGCCTAGGCGTCGACCGCGAGGGCTTCGACAAGGCCATGGCCGAGCAGAAGGCCGCCGCCCGCGCCGCCTGGAAGGGTTCGGGCGAAAAGGCGTCGGACGAAATCTGGTTCGACATCGCGGAAAAGACCGGCAACACCGAGTTCATCGGCTACAGCTCGACCGAGGGCGAAGGCGAGGTCGTGGCCATCGTGAAGGACGGTGTGAACTTCGACAGCGCCGCCGCCGGAGAGACGGTCCTGATCGTCACCAACCAGACGCCTTTCTACGGCGAAAGCGGCGGCCAGATGGGCGACGCGGGCACCATAAGTTCGCAATCCGGTCTCGTCGCGGATGTCGAGGACACCGCCAAGCCGCTCGGCCGCCTCCATGCCCACAGGGCGAAGATCGGCGCCGGCAGCGTCAAGGTCGGCGATACGGTTCACCTCAGCGTCGACGTCAACCGCCGCGACCGCATTCGCGCCAATCACAGCGCCACCCATTTGCTGCACGCGGCGCTCCGCAACCGGCTCGGCGCGCATGTCACGCAAAAGGGCAGCCTGGTCGCGCCGGATCGCCTGCGCTTCGACTTCTCGCATCCCGAAGCGCTGACCCACGGCCAGATCGCCGCCATCGAAGCCGATGTGAACGAACAGGTCCGCCACAATGAAGCGGTGACGACCCGCCTGATGACGCCCGACGACGCCATTCAGGCGGGCGCCATGGCGCTGTTCGGCGAAAAATATGGCGACGAGGTCCGCGTCCTTTCCATGGGGAAGGGGGACGCGCACAGCTATTCCGTCGAACTGTGCGGGGGCACCCATGTCCGCGCCACGGGCGACATCGCGATCTTCAAGATCATCTCGGAATCCGCCGTGTCATCGGGCGTCCGCCGCATCGAGGCGCTGACCGGCGAGGCGGCGCGCCTCTGGCTCTCCGACCGCGAGGATCGCCTGCGCCAGTCCGCCGCCGCGCTCAAGACGACGCCGGAGGAAGTCCCCGCCCGCATCGCCGCCCTGGTCGAACAGAGCCGCAAGCTGGAACGCGAACTGGCCGAAGCGAAGAAGGCGCTGGCGCTCGGCGGCGGCGGCTCCGCCCAGGCCGCAGGCCCTGAGAAAATCGGTGCGGTGAACTTCATCGGCCAGGTCATCGAAGGCCTGGACCCCAAGGAACTGCGCGGCCTGGTCGACCAGAACAAGGCGACCCTGGGCAGCGGCGTCTCCGCCATCCTAGCCGTGGTCGACGGCCGCGCCACCATCGCCGTCGGCGTCACCGACGACCTGGTGGGCAGCATCAGCGCCGTCGATCTGGTCCGCGCAGGCGTGGAAGCGCTTGGCGGCAAGGGCGGCGGCGGCCGCCCGGACATGGCCCAGGGCGGCGGCCCCGACGGAGACAAGGCGGAAGCAGCGCTTGAAGCGGTCAAGGCCGCCCTCGCCAACGTCCCGGCCTGATCGCTTCCGCATTGCCGGGGTGGTTTCCGACCCTTGGCCATATTCGTCACCCTGAACCTGTTTCAGGGTCCATTTCTCCGGCTTGAGCCTTGGCTTATGGGGAGAAATGGATGCTGAAACCAGTTCAGCATGACAAATGAGGGAAGGCAGCACGGTCAAGACCCGCGGACCGTGACGGCCCCGCACATTTCCCCTGTCCTACACCACCCGATCCGGGCTATGCCCTGCTCCCTGAGCGCCCGTTAAACTCCAAAACCGACTAGGGTGTGTGGGGATTCAGTTCAGGGCGCGGCGAAAATAGTGGATTTCGAGAACTGGCGCGCAGCGTAATTCAGTACGTGAGCACCGGAAGCGCAGAAAGCCGCTATTTGCAGCCCGCCATGGACTGAATCCCCACACATCCTAAGCCATCCCCGCCATTTGAGGCCAGCCATGGACCTTCCCGCGATCATCGCCGACATCGTCGCCCAAGCCGCGACATGGGAAGATCGCGGCACGGTCGCCAGCTACATCCCCGAACTGGCGAAGGTCGACCCCGGCCAGTTCGGCATCGCCGTGGCTACCGCCGACGGCCGCCTGATCGAAGGCGGAGATTCCGCCACGGGCTTCTCCATCCAATCCATCTCCAAGGTTTTCGCCCTGACCCTCGCGCTCGGCAAGGTCGGCGACCAGCTTTGGCAGAGGGTGGGGCGGGAACCCTCCGGCAATGCCTTCAACTCCATCGTCCAACTTGAGCATGAACAGGGCATCCCGCGAAATCCCTTCATCAACGCGGGCGCCGTCGTCGTCGCGGACGTCAACCTTGGCGGCCATCAACCCCGCGTCGCCATCGGCGAAATGCTGCGCTTCGTCCGCTATCTCGCGGGCGACGACGGCATCGCCATCAACGAAACCGTGGCTGCGTCGGAAACGGCCACCGGCTTTCGCAACATGGCGCTGGCCCATTATATGCGCGCCTTCGGCAATATCCGGCATCCGGTCGATCTGGTGCTCGGCACCTATTTCCACCAATGCGCGATCGAGATGAGTTGCCGTCAACTCGCGCTCGCCGGGCGCTACCTGATGCTCGACGGCCGTCATCCCGAAGGGGGCCGCGTCGTTTCGTCCAGCCGGGCCAAGCGGATCAACGCCCTGATGCTGACCTGCGGCCATTATGACGCTTCGGGCGATTTCGCCTTTCGCGTCGGTATTCCCGGCAAGTCCGGCGTGGGCGGCGGCATATTGGCGATCGTGCCCGGTCGCGCCTCGATAGCTGTCTGGTCGCCCGGCCTGAACGAAAATGGCAACAGCCAGCTTGGCACGCTGGCGCTCGAAGAACTGGCGCGACGCACCGGCTGGTCGGTCTTCAGCCCGCCGCAAGACCCGTCCTAAGGCACCTCATCGGCCCGCAGCCGGCGCAGCTTGGGCGCGGTTTCCAGTTGCGCGGCATCCTTGATGCCCATGCGCAAATCCTCCCGCATCTGATGGACGGAGGCGATCACCGGCCCCATCGCCACGCCCAGGTCCACCAGCGCCGTTTCCGCCAGTTGGAGCGAGCTTTCCAGCGTCTCCGGCACGGCGTCGCTGGCCCCGGCGCGATAAAGCTGGGCCGCATGGTCGGTATCCCGCGCCCGCGCGATGATCGGCAGGTCGGGCACCCAGCCCCGCACGCGCTTCGTCACCCGGACCGACAGGACGGGATCGTCCATCGTCAGGATCAACGCCCGCGCATGGCCGAGGCGGAGCTTGTCGAGCATTTCGGTGCGCGACACGTCGCCGAACAATATGGGATAGCCCCCGCGCCGCGCCTCCGCCACGACGTCCGGGTCGGATTCCACGACGATGAAACGCTGCTTGTGCAGGTCGAGCAGGTCGCAGACCATGCGGCCGACGCGCCCGAAGCCGATCACCACGGCGGCCGCCTCCGCATGGTCTTCGCTGATTTCCGGCGTGTCCTCGCCCAGCGCCATTTCCAGCCGCCGCGCAATGTCATGCCCCAGGCGCGCGAGCAGCGGCGTGATGGTGAGCCCGATGGCGGTCACGATCTGCCAGAAGGCGGCGGTGGAGGGGAGGATCAACTGGGCCGCCGCCGCCGCGGACAGCACGATCAGCGTGGTTTCCGAAGGGCTGGACATCAGCACGCCGACCTCCAGCGCGACGCCTTTCCTCGCGCCGGAGAGATAGAGCAGCGCCGCGGTGACGATCGTCTTGGCCAGGACCACGCCGACCACCGCCAGGATGAGCGCGGGCCAGTTGGCCAGGATGACGCGAACGTCCAGGCCCATGCCCACGGTGATGAGGAAGACGCCCAGCGCCAGCCCCTTGAACGGCGCGGTCATGACCTCGACCTCGCCATGATAGTCGGTTTCCGCGATCAGCAGCCCGGCCAGCAGCGCGCCGACGATGGGGGACAGGCCGGCGATGGATGTCGCCATGCTGGAGACGATGACGACCAGCAGGCTGGCCGCCAGGAACACTTCCGGGCTTTTCGTGCGGGCCGCCTGGCTGAAGATATGGGGCAGAAAGAGCCGGCCCAGGACCAGCATGACGGCGATGGTGATGCCGCTCTTGACCAGCGTGTCGGCCAGTTCGCCCCACGGGCCGTCCGGGCTGGCGGCGACGGATGGAGCGAGGGCGCCCAGCATGAAGATGATCGGGACGAGGGCCAGATCCTCGAAAAGGAGCATGGAAAAGGCCGCGCGGCCGACGGCGTTTTGCGTGCCGACCATTGGCAGGACGACCGCCGTGGACGACAGCGCCAGCGCCAGGCCAAGGCCGAAGGCGCCCGCCGGCGGCTGGCCCAGCAAGTAAAGGCCAAGTGCAATGAGCGTGCCGCCGCCGATCAATTCTGCCGCGCCGACTCCGAATACTTGCGTTCGCATGGTCCAGAGGCGACGAAAACTCAGTTCCAGCCCGATGGAGAAAAGCAGCAATATGACGCCGAGTTCGGCAAAGGGCTCTATCGCCGCCCTGTTGGATATGGTGACATGATAGAGCCAGGGATATTGGCCCACCAATGCGCCCAACCCCGACGGTCCCACCGCCAGCCCGACCAGGATGAAGCCGATGACCGGACTGATCCTGAGGCGCGCAAAGCCGGGGATCACCAGTCCCGCAGCCCCCAATATGACGAGGGAATCGCTGAAGCTCTGTGGATTGATCGCGCCGGCCATGACCGATCATCGCCACAAATGCGGCGGATATCCAGCGATAAGCATGCGAAACCGGAAAATGACGCCGTGAAGCGCCATGGTGCGGACGGCGGGACTTGAACCCGCATTCCCAGGGGGAGGCGGATTTTAAGTCCGCTGCGTCTACCGATTTCGCCACGTCCGCTTGAGGCCGTTACCCCCTGAAGGCTAACGACGCACAGGTCAAGGATGTGGTTGGATCAGAGCGCAGCCTTGGCGTTCAGCCGTTCCCGCATTTCCTTTCCGGGCTTGAAATAGGGAACCCGCTTGGCATCCACCGGCACCTGTTCGCCCGTCCGCGGATTGCGGCCGGTGCGCGCCTCGCGCGCCCGTGTCGTAAAGGCGCCGAAGCCCCGAAGTTCCACTCGCCCGCCGCTTGAAAGACGGTCGACTATTTCCTTGAAGAAAAGATCGACGATCCTTTCCACTTCCTGGAGGTTGAGGTTTGGATTTTCCTCAGCCAATTTCTGAATCAGTTCCGAGCGTATCATTGGTCCTCCAGACTCCCCCTTCTGGTTCCCGGTTTATTTATAGTGAATCCTCATGCCTGTGACAATCAGCCAATATCGGTATGTCATTCTCATTTTGGGAATAGAAAAAGCCCGCCGGAGCTAAGTTCCGGCGGGCGATATTACTTAAGTTAGATGCCGAAGGAGGGCTTAGCCCTCGCTCTTGGCCTTGAGCGCTTCGCCCAGGATGTCGCCCAGCGACGCGCCGCTGTCGGACGATCCGTACTGCGCCACGGCCTGCTTTTCTTCGGCGATCTGCAGGGCCTTGACCGAGAAGGTCGGCTTCTTGGCGCGGTCGAAACCCGTGACCATGGCGTCGAACTTCTGACCGATCTGGAAGCGTTCCGGACGCTGCTCGTCGCGGTCGCGGCCCAGGTCGCTGCGCTTGATGAAGCCGGTGGCGCCGTCTTCGCCGGCTTGGACTTCCAGGCCGCCGTCGCGGACTTCCAGAACCGTGACGGTGACCGTCTGGTTCTTGTTGAGGCCGGCGGCAGCGGCGGTGGTGCCGCCAGCGGCGGGGCCGCCGCGCTCAAGCTGCTTCATGCCCAGGCTGATGCGCTCCTTCTCGACGTCGATGTCCAGAACGACGGCCTGAACAGTCTCGCCCTTGCGGTGCAGCGCCAGCGCGTCCTCGCCCGAAATGCCCCAGGCGATGTCCGACATGTGGACCATGCCGTCGACGTCGCCGTCCAGCCCGATGAACAGGCCGAATTCGGTCGCGTTCTTGACTTCGCCCTCGACGGTCGAGCCGATCGGGTGACGTTCGGCGAAGCTGTCCCAGGGATTGTTCTGGGCCTGCTTGAGGCCGAGCGAGATGCGGCGCTTTTCGGGATCGACTTCCAGGACGATGACGTCGACTTCCTGGCTGGTCGAAACGATCTTGCCGGGGTGGACGTTCTTCTTGGTCCAGGACATTTCCGAAACGTGGACCAGGCCTTCGATGCCCGGCTCCAGCTCGACGAACGCACCATATTCGGTGATGTTCGTGACGCGGCCCGACAGCTTGGCGCCGACGGGGTACTTGGCCGAAGCGCCTTCCCACGGATCGCTTTCCAACTGCTTCATGCCCAGGCTGATGCGCTGGGTGTCGCGGTTGATGCGGATGATCTGGACGCGGACGGTGTCGCCGATGTTGATCATCTCGTTGGGGTGGTTGATGCGCTTGTAGCTGAGGTCGGTGACGTGCAGCAGGCCGTCGATGCCGCCCA
This sequence comes from Sphingobium sp. TA15, assembly GCF_037101235.1. Lineage (NCBI taxonomy): Bacteria > Pseudomonadati > Pseudomonadota > Alphaproteobacteria > Sphingomonadales > Sphingobiaceae > Sphingobium > Sphingobium sp. TA15. The sequence goes on along the minus strand of NZ_AP025355.1, from coordinate 1,442,240 downwards.
GGTCGACGAACGCGCCGTAATCGGTGATGTTCTTGACCACGCCCTCGATGATCTGGCCCTCGGCCAGCGTCTGGATGAGGCCGCTGCGCTGTTCGGCGCGGGTTTCTTCCAGGATGGCGCGGCGCGACACGACGATGTTGCCGCGGCGGCGATCCATCTTCAGGATCTGGAAGGGCTGCGGAATGTCCATCAGCGGCGTGACGTCGCGAACCGGACGAATATCGACCTGCGAGCCGGGCAGGAACGCCACCGCGCCGTCCAGGTCGACGGTGAAGCCGCCCTTGACGCGGCCGAAGATGACGCCTTCGACGCGGGCGTTTTCGGTGAATTCGGATTCCAGCTTGTCCCAGGCGGCTTCGCGGCGGGCGCGGTCGCGGGACAGCATGGCTTCGCCATGGGCGTTTTCGACGCGGTCGACATAGACTTCGACTTCGTCGCCGACCTTCAATTCGGCCTTCTGGCCGGGCGCGGCGAATTCGCGCAGCGGCACGCGGCCTTCCGACTTCAGGCCGACGTCGATCAGCGCCATGTCGTTTTCGATGCCGGTAACGGTGCCCTTGACGACGCGGCCTTCGAAGCCGCCATCCTCGCCACCGAGAGAATCATTGAGAAGCGCGGCGAAATCGTCGCGCGAAGGGAATGCCGTAGAGGCCATGGTAGTTTCCTTCACTCGTCATTGCTGGCCTACCGGTTGTCTCCGGTGGTCTTTCAGGCCAAAGCGTCCGCAGGGCCGAATGCCATGCGCACATCCGTTCGGCCACGACGAGTCGACGCCCCGTGGAAAAGCGAAAAGGGCGCCTGGGAATCCCCGGCGCCCGGCATTCGCGTCAGGCCTGTCGCCGACGTTCCAACTGGGCGTCCACCAGAGCAATGGCCTGCTGGACGGCGGCGTCTATAGTCAAATTGCTGGTGTCGAGCAAGTCCGCTCCATCGGCCACGCGCAGCGGGGCGTGGTCGCGGCTCATGTCGCGGGTGTCGCGGGCCTGGATGTCCGCGATCAGGCTGTCCATGTCGGGGTGGCCACCATGGTCGAGCGCGTCCTGATAGCGGCGCTGGGCGCGGACATGGACGCTGGCCGTGACGAAGATCTTGGCGTCGGCATCGGGCGCGATGACGGTGGCGATGTCGCGCCCGTCCAGGATCGCGCCGCCAGGCTGGGTCGCGAAGTCGCGCTGGCGCTTCACCAGCGCCTGGCGGACGCTCTGGTGGATCGAAACGCGGGAGGCGAGCGAACCGACCGCTTCGCTGCGCAGCGCCGGGTCGTCCAGCATGGCGTCGTCGAAATCGCAGGCGGCAAGGGCGTCGGCCTCATGGTCCGGGTCGCCGCTGGCCTTGAGCACGGCAAGCCCGACTGCGCGATAGAGCAGCCCCGTGTCGAGCACCGGCAGCCCGTAATGGCGGCCCAGCGCCTTGGCGATGGTGCCCTTGCCCGATGCGGCGGGGCCGTCGACGGCGATGATCATGATGCCTTGCCTTTCCGCAGCGCCTTGGCGAGGCCGATCAGGGCGATAAAGGCCCAGACGACTTCCAGCGCCATCGACGCGACGTTGAAATGAACCGTCAGCGAGTAGATCAGCAACAGCGCGCCGACCAGATTCAGCAGGTTGAACAGGGTGAAGTTCAGCACCTTCGCCATGTTGCTGTAGGCATAGGCGAGGACCATCAGGCCGCTGCCGACCAGTCCGATGACGCTGGCGAAATCGAAGGTCATGCCCCCTGCCTCATGCCGATGCGCCGAGCGAGCGCAGCAGCGCGGTGAAGCCGGGGAAGCTGGTCGCGACCGGGCGCATGTCGTCGATGGTCACGCCCTTCTTCGACACGAGGCCCGCGACCGCGAAGCTCATGGCGATGCGGTGGTCCAGCTTCGTGGCGATCGGGCCGCCGCCGGGCAGGAGCGCGCCGCCGCTGCCCTCTATGACGATGCCGTCCTCCAGTTCCTCCACCGTCACGCCGATGGCGCGCAGCCCCGCCGCCATGGTGGCGATGCGGTCCGATTCCTTGACGCGCAGTTCCTCCAGCCCGCGGAAGGTGCTGCGCCCCTCGGCCAGGGCGGCGGCGATGAAGGCGACCGGATATTCGTCGATCATCGACGGCGCGCGGGCGGGGTCCGGCTCCACCCCCTGGAGCGTCGAGGCGGTGATGACCAGATCGCCCACCGGCTCGCCGCCCACTTCGCGGGGGTTTTCGACGAGGATGTCGCCGCCCATTTCGCGCAGCAGGTCGATCAGCCCGGCGCGGGTCGCGTTGAGGCCGACATTGGCGATGGCGACCTTCGACCCCGGAACCAGCAGCGCCGCGACCATCGGGAAGGCGGCGGAGGAGGGGTCTCCGGGAACGGTGATCGACTGCGGGCGGAGTTCCGCCTCGCCCCTGAGCGTGACGATGCGGGTGCCGTCGCCCTCGACCTCGACATGGAGGTCCGCGCCGAAGCCCTTGAGCATGCGTTCGCTATGGTCGCGGGTGGGGATCGGCTCGACCACGCGGGTGATGCCGGGGGCGTTGAGGCCGGCGAGCAGGATCGCCGACTTCACCTGCGCCGATGCCACGGGAAGGCGATAGTCCAGCGGCACCGCCGGGCAGGCGCCGCGCATGGTAAGGGGCAGGCGGTCTCCGGGGCTGGTGGTGAAGCTGGCGCCCATGCGCGACAGCGGTTCGGTGACGCGGGCCATGGGGCGCTTGCTGAGCGAGGCGTCGCCCACGAAGGTCGCGGTGATGGCGTGGCTCGCGATCAGGCCCATCAGCAGGCGGGTGGAGGTGCCGCTATTGCCCATGTCGAGCGCGCTTTCCGGCTGGAGCAGGCCGCCGACGCCCACGCCATGGATATGCCAGATGCCGTCCGCATCCCTGCGGATGTCCGCGCCCATCGCCCGCATGGCGGCGGCGGTGGCGAGCACGTCCTCCCCCTCCAGCAGCCCTTCGACCCGACTTTCGCCCACCGCCAGCGCCGAGAGCATCAGGGAACGGTGCGAAATGCTCTTGTCGCCCGGCACGGCGATCGATCCGGAAAGCGCCGAGGCGGCGGTGAAGGTAGCGGGTTGAGCTTGGGGCATCGGCTGGTCGGAAGAAGCGGTCACGGGTCAATCCGTCTGCAAGACTTGAAAAAATGCGCCCGGCTTTTGACAGCGCGGTTTCGCTATGGCAAGGCGCCGTCTCTTCGCGGGCGACCCTGTCGTGCCGCGTAATTTCTGTTTTGAGCACTCGCAAGAGAAGGACAAGGCCGGACATGGTCAAGGCTGAATGGGGCACGAAGCGTACCTGCCCGAAATGCGCCACGCGCTTCTACGACCTGGGCAAGGATGACCCGGTCACCTGCATCAATTGCGGCACGGCCTGGGAACCGGAACCCGTGCTGAAGTCGAAGCAGCCGCTGCCCTATGAGGAAGCGCCCAAGAAGGTCATCGAAACCGCCGATGGCGAGATCGAGACGGCGGACGACGATCTGGACCTGGATCTGGACGTGGATGATGACGGCGATTCGCCCGACAATGACGTCGATCTGGGCGGCGACGACGATCTGGGCGTCGACGCTGGCGGGGACGATGGCGACGACGACAATTAATTGAATTTTGTGCTTGCCAAGGAGTTCGCTGCCACCTAATGGCAGCGGCCTCCGAGGCGCCGGACCCAAACGGCGCCGACACTGGAAACGGGGCCTTAGCTCAGCTGGGAGAGCGCCTGCATGGCATGCAGGAGGTCAGCGGTTCGATCCCGCTAGGCTCCACCAGTTTTTCGGAAAAAGAAAATGTCCGGGGGACATTTTCCCGAAAAACTCCCGAGCGCAAGCGAGGGGTGTGGCGAGGTCGCAAGTGACCTCGATTAACACTCTAAAGCCACGCAAGGAGTGTTCTATATTTGGCCGATGGCTTGATGCCGGACATGGCCTGATCCATTGGGATGCGGTATGATGTGCCGCGCGACGATGGGGCCTTAGCTCAGCTGGGAGAGCGCCTGCATGGCATGCAGGAGGTCAGCGGTTCGATCCCGCTAGGCTCCACCAACATCTGAATGAGCTCGCCATGGGCAAGCTTCTCCACCCGATCGGGATTGGAGGCTGATTTCCGCTACTTTCCGTTGACGCTCATGGGTGGGCCTGCATATCGAGCCTGTCAAAGACGAAGCCTGGTAAGCTGGCCCGTGCGGATAGGACAGGCGAAATGGCCGCCTGTTGGGCAATAGGACGCCTTTGGGGATGTCATTGTCGTTGGGTTATTGCGGCTGGTCCTCAGTGGTCGTTTAAGTCCAGAAGCTGACGGTCGAATAAGCGACTGGAATTGGCTAATAGCTGAAGTTTCCGTCACCCCGGACTTGATCCGGGGTCCCGCTTTCTTGTCTGAGTGCGCGCCTCGTCCAAGGCAGCGGGACCCCGGGTCAAGCCCGGGGTGACGAATAAGGGAATGGCCGCTCTCCACCCCTATCCTTATCATTCCCATACGGGCGCTAACCTTACCGCCGCCATTTCACGATACCAGATCGCCCCCTGCATTGTGGATGCCCGATTGACGGCTAGGCAGGCTGCACGAAGCTGTCCATTACCCGCTTCCGCCCTGTCGTTTCGAAGTCGATCTCCAGCTTGTTGCCCTCGATCTCCGCCACGGTGCCGTATCCGAATTTCTGGTGGAAGACGCGCAGACCGACGCTCATGTCGTCGCGGCCCTTGTTGCCGAGCGATACGGCCGATGCGCGGGCTTCCACGATCCGGACGGGTTCCTTCATGAACTGCCCGCTCTGCTGGGCGCGCTGCCAGCCGGGGCCGCGTCCCGTGCCGCGCTGGACATTGGCGAAGGGATCGGCTCGCTCCGACCAGTTGGCGCGCCAGAGCGAGGCGCCGCCGGACATGCTGCTTTCCTCCTCCACATGTTCGGGCGGCAGTTCCCCGACGAAGCGCGAGGGGATGGAACTGGTCCACTGGCCATAGATGCGCCGGTTGGCGGCGTGCAGGATGATGCAGGATTTCCTCGCCCGCGTGATCGCGACATAGGCAAGGCGGCGTTCCTCCTCCAGGCTGTTGAGGCCGCCTTCGTCAAGGGCGCGCTGGGAAGGGAAAATGCCTTCTTCCCACCCCGCCAGAAAGACGGTGTCGAACTCCAGCCCCTTGGCGGCGTGAATGGTCATGATCGTGACCTTGCGCTCGTCCGCTTGCGCCTCATTGTCCATGACGAGGCTCACATGCTCCAGGAAGGCCCCCAGCGTCTCATATTCCTCCATGGCGCGGGCGAGTTCGCTCAGGTTCTCCAGCCGCCCCGCGCTTTCGGCGGTCCGTTCGGCCTGGAGCATGGCGGTGTAGCCGCTCTCGTCCAATATCTGCCGGGCGAGTTCGGCATGGGGAAGCTGCGCGGCGCGGTCCCGCCAGCGGGCGAGATCGCCGATAAAGGCGCCCAGGCTGCGGCGGGCCTGCGGCGTCATCTCGTCCGTGTCGAGGATGCGGGCGGCGGCGAGGGCCAGCGGAACGCCCTCCGTGCGGGCAAGTCGGTGCAGCTTTTCCACCGCCTTGTCGCCCAGGCCGCGCTTGGGGACATTGACGATCCGTTCGAACGCCAGGTCGTCGGCGGGCTGGTTGACGAGGCGCAGATAGGCCAGCGCGTCGCGGATTTCGGCGCGCTCATAGAAGCGGAAACCGCCGACGATGCGATAGGGCAGGCCGATCTGGATGAAGCGGTCTTCGAACTCGCGGGTCTGGTGCTGGGCGCGGACGAGGATGGCCACTTCGTCCAGCGATCGGCCGCCGCGTTCGATCGATTCGATCTCCTCGCCCACGCGCCGCGCTTCCTCCGGCCCGTCCCACACGCCGATGACGCGGACCTTTTCGCCCACGTCGATGTCGGTCCATAGCGTCTTGCCCAGGCGATTGCCGTTTTCCGCGATCACCCCTGACGCCGCGCCCAATATATGCGGGGTCGAACGGTAATTCTGCTCCAGCCGGATGATCTTCGCGCCCGGAAAATCATTTTCGAACCGCAGGATATTGGCGACTTCGGCCCCGCGCCATGAATAGATGGACTGGTCGTCATCGCCGACGCAGCAAATGTTCTTGCTGCTTTGGGCGAGCAGGCGCAGCCACAGATACTGGCTGGAGTTGGTGTCCTGATATTCGTCCACCATGATATAGCGGAAGCGCTGCTGATAGCTTTCCAGCACATCCCGATGACGTTTCAATATCGTCAGAACATGCAGCAGCAAGTCCCCGAAATCGCAGGCATTCACGTCCCGAAGACGCGCCTGATAGGCGGCATAGAGCTTCTGCCCCCTGCCGTTGGCATAGCCCTCGCTCTCGCCCGCGCCGATCTCCTCCGGGGTCAGGCCCTTGTTCTTCCACTGGTCGATGAGGCCGGCGAGCTGGCGGGCGGGCCAGCGCTTTTCGTCGATGCCCTCCGCCTGGATAAGCTGCTTCATCAGGCGAAGCTGGTCGTCCGTGTCGAGGATGGTGAAGTTGGATTGCAGCCCCACCAGTTCGGCATGGCGGCGCAGCATCTTCGCGGCGATGGCGTGGAAAGTGCCCAGCCAGGGCATGCCCTCCACCGCCGGGCCGATCATGCGGCCGACGCGTTCCCGCATTTCCCGCGCCGCCTTGTTGGTGAAGGTGACGGCAAGGATTTCGGAAGGATAGGCCCGCCGCGTGGCGATCAGATGGGCGAGGCGGGCGGTAAGCGCCGCCGTCTTGCCCGTGCCGGCGCCCGCCAGCACCAGCACCGGCCCCTCGGTCGAGAGCACGGCCTCCCGCTGGGGTTCGTTCAGCCCCTGAAGATAGGCGGGATCGTCGGGCGAGGGAGCAGGCAGGGTCATGAGCTATCAACTAAGGTGCCGGGCGGGAAGCGGCAAGGGCGGGCAGCCCTTGCGCCGTCGCTTCTTCTATGAGAACAAAAGGCGAATCATGCAAGGAGATAAGGCCATGGTTTCGGGGCGGTGCCAATGCGGGGCGATCCATTACGAAGCGCAAGGGGAGCCAGTCTACAGCGCGCTGTGCCATTGTTCGGACTGCCGGAAAAGCGCGGGCGCGCCGATGGTCGGCTGGGCCTTGTTTCCGGAAGACAGGGTGACGGTGACGGGCCGCCCCGTGACCTATCGATCCTCCGACAATGTGACGCGGGAATTTTGCGGGACATGCGGCACGGGGCTGTTCTATCGCAATGCCGCGGTCTTCCCCGGCATGGTGGATATTCAGACGGGCACGCTGGACGACCCGTCCGCCCTGCCGCCGGCCATCCATGTGCAATTCGCGGAGGCCGCGTCCTGGATGGCGGGCGCGCACGAACTGCCGAAGTTCGATCGCTATCCTGAGCATTGAGGCGGGTGGTTTAGGGGATCGTCTGGCGGCGCGGCGGCAACGGTTCATCGCCATGGCCGGAACGTCGGCGTCGCAAATCCGGTTCTTTGTGCAGCCCGAACGGCAGAACGGGTCGAGAACAAGGAAAGGATGATCCCGATGAAATCGATCCTGTTGGCAGGCGCGACCATATTGGCCTTCGGCGCCGGCGTCACCGGCATTGCAATAGCGCAGGACATGCCCGCTTCGGCGCAGCCCCCCGCAACCGCTGCGCCGCCGCCCGATCAGGGCGCGACGCCCGCCATGCCCGCGACGCCCGCGGAGCCGGGCTCCGCGCCCGCCAGTCCGGCGACGCCGGCCACGCCGCCGCCCGCCGCCGATCCCAATGCCGGCCAACCCACGGGCGCCGTGCCCCCGGACACGGGGATGCAACCTGCCCCCGCCGGCGTCCCGCGCGATCCGTCCGCGCCGGTCGGAACATCCGCCAATCCCGCGACAGTGGGCGGCAATATGACGCCGCCGCCGACCGAGCGAAAGGATTATCCGCTATGCAGCAAGACAGTGCAGGATAGCTGCATCAACCGCGGCGAAGCGTCCAAATCCATGCGTAAGCGGCGCTGACGGCGTCGGGGCGGGGCAGGGTGGCGACGACGGTCGCCAAGCCCCGCCCGCGCGCATGCCCTATCTTTCAGCCGGGGCCGGAGCGCTCTTTACCCGGCCTGGTCCGCTGCGCGCAGCAACGTCAGGCGCGCCTTGCCCACATCGCGGGTCGCCTCTGCCGCGAAGCCCTTTACGGCCACATCCTCGCGGCGGTCGGTTTCCATGCTGATCCAGGTCGCGGGGCTAGTCCAGCCCAGGCGGCTGAGCTTGTCCAGCGCCACCATGCCAGCGCCGCTCTGATAGGGCGGGTCCATGAAGATGAGGTCCAGCGGCTTGCCCGCCGGACCGATCGACAGGACGCTGCCCTGGCGGATGTCGGGGCGGACGCCCAGCCTGTCGCCATTGGCGCGGATCGCATCCAGCGCGGCGCGGTCCTGCTCCACGAAGACGCAGCTTGCCGCGCCGCGAGAGAGCGCTTCATAGCCAAGCGCGCCCGACCCCGCGAAGAAATCGCCGACGCTCAGCCCCTCGAAGGAGCCGATCCGGCTCAGCAACATGGAAAAGAGCGTTTCGCGTGTGCGATCCGCCGTGGGGCGCGTCGCGTCGCCCTTGGGCGCAACCAGCGGACGGCCGCGCCATTGGCCTGCGATGATCCTCATTTCGCGCCCTTCAGCCCCTTGCGGAAGACGACCAGATCGTGCTGCCGCACTTCCTCGACCGCCCCGGACGCCAGTTCGCCCAGATGGAACGGGCCATAGCTGGTGCGGATCAGCCGGTTCACCTGAAGCCCCAGATGTTCCAGCACCCGGCGGACCTCGCGATTCTTGCCTTCGGTCAGCGTCATTTCGATCCACTGGTTGCGGCCGGTGCGCCGTTCCAGATTGGCCTCTATCCGGCCGTAGCGTATCCCGTCTATCTCCAGCCCGTCGAACAGATCCTCAAGCTGGTTCTGGCTCACCTCGCCGAAGGCGCGGGCGCGATAGGTGCGCGGCACGCCGGTGGAGGGCAGTTCCATCTGCCGCTTGAACTCCCCATCGGTGGTGAGCAGCAGCAGGCCCTCCGTCATCATGTCCAGCCGTCCGATCGGCATGACGCGGGGCAGGTCGGGGGGCAGCTTGTCGTAGATGGTCGGGCGGCCGCGGGGATCGCGTTCGGTCGTCAGGAAACCCGACGGCTTGTGAAAGAGGAACAGGCGCGCAGGCGCCGGCGCGGCGACCGGATTGCCGTCGACCGCGACGCCGTGCAGCGAAGAGAGGAGCGTGGCGGGGGTCGACACCGCTTCGCCGTTCAGCGTGATCCGCCCCTCCTCGATCATCCGCTCGACCTCCCGCCGGGATGCGACGCCGGCGCGGGCGAGCAATTTGGCGATGCGCTGCGGCTCGTTCCCGCCGCCGGCTGCGGCGGCGGCGCGGGCGGGATGGGGGTTGGCGGGCGTCGCCGGGGCGGCCTTGGTCTTCCTGAACGGCGGGCGGGCCGGGCGCGATCCCGGCGCAGCCCTGGCGCCCGTCGGACGCCTGGGACCGCCGGAGCCCGGCCGACGCGGCGGCCCAGATTTTTTCGGCGGTTCCACGGAAGAGTTCCTTTTCAAAACGGGGCGGCATTCCCATATCGGGAAGGCCAGGAAATTGACGAATGGTGTTGTCCTTGCGCCCATGCGCCGGGGCGATGGGAAACCCCTTCGGGGCCTTGCACGTTGGTCGGCTGAATGGCGCAAATGGGGCGGATCGGCAAATGTTTTTCGGGCTGGTAAAAGGGGAAGCCGAAGCGCGGGAGCGCCGCAAGGCGATACGCAGCGTCCTGGTGGTCGAGGATGAGCCGCTGGTCGCCTTCGACAATGAGCATGTGCTGGAAATGGCGGGCTATCGCGTGGCCGCCACCGTCGACGAATATGCCCATGCCGTCACCGTGATCGAGGAGGAGAGCGTCGACCTGGTGATCGCGGACGTCACCCTGCATGGCGACAAGAGCGGGGTCGACCTTGCGCGCTTCGCGGCGGGCAAGGGCGTCGCGGTGTTGTTCGTGACGGGCGCCTGCCCGGTCGACGCCAGGGAAATGGCTCTGGGATGCCTGGCCAAGCCCTATGCGCCGCGCGATCTGCTGGCGGCGATCGACGTGCTGGATGCCCTGCTCCGCGGCAAGGCGCTGCCCCGCTTTCCCGACGGGCTCCACCTGTTCGAGGATGCGCCCTGATCCACCCCCGGAATAAGATGGGCGGACGGCTTGCCTCCACCGCATTTGCCCATATGGTGGCCCGGATAATCATCCCCGGGGGGCGCACCGATTTATGACCGACATGGCGAAGGGCTCGGCTGGCTGGCTGGACGCGGTGAAGCCCTATGTGCAGAAGGCGCCTCTGGGGGCCTTTTTTCTCGGCATATCATCGGGCTTTCCCTATGCGATGATCGGCGCGACGCTGACCACCCGGCTGGCGCAGGACGGCATCGACAAGAAGGCGGTGACGGCCTTCACTCTCGCCTTCCTGGTCTATAACCTCAAATGGCTGTGGGCCTGGGTCGTCGACGGCGTTCGGCTGCCGGTCATCGGCCGGCTGGGGCAGCGGGTGAGTTGGCTGCTGGTGGCGGGATCGTTCGTGATGGCGGCGGTCGCCAACCTGGCGCTGGTCGATCCCGCCACAGGCCTGTTGCAGACGGCCTATGCCGCGATCCTGGTCGGCGTCGCGGGCGCCACCTTCGACATCGTGATCGACGCCTATCGGATCGAGACTTTGAAGCCGGAGCAATTGGGCGTCGGGTCCGGCCTGTCGCAATATGGCTGGCGGATCGGGTCGGTCGCGGCGGGCGCGCTGGCGCTGGTGCTGGCGGCGCGGATCGGCTGGCATGGGGCCTATCTGGCCTGCGCGGTCTTCGCCTTGCCCGCCATGCTGACCGGGCTGGTGCTGGGCGAGCCGGAGCGGCACCGCGAGCCGACGGCGCGGCGCGGAATGGGCGAAGTGTGGCAGTCGATCGCCGGGCCGCTGGTGGAATTCTTCCGGCGGCGCGGCGCCTGGCTGGTGCTGCTGTTCATCCTGCTGCACAAGATCGGCGACACGCTGGCCAACCTCACCTTCCGCCTGCTGTTCGACGACATGGGCTACACCAATGACGAGATCGCCATCTACGACGTGGGGATCGGTTTCTGGGCCTATCTGATCGGAATCTTCGTCGGCGGCGTGCTCTATGCGCGCATGGGGATGAAGCGGTCCGTGCTGGTCAGCCTGCTGCTGATGGGCGTGTCCAATTTCAGCTTCGCGCTGCTGGCCGCGCTGGGCAAGAGCAATTGGGGCATGGCCGGCGCCATCGGTTTCGAGAATTTCGCGAGCGGCATCGGCGGGGTGACGGTGGTCGCCTATTTCTCCGCGCTCTGCGACCTGCGCTTCACCGCCGCGCAATATGCGCTGATTTCGGCGGCGGCGAGCATCGTCGGACGGTTCCTGACCGGGACGACGGCGGGCGCGATGATAGAGCGGTTCGGCTATGTCGACTTCTACCTGCTGACCACCGCGCTGGCGGTGCCGGGCATCGTCCTTTTCTGGCTGATGATGCGCGCCGGGCTGATCGACGCCAGCGTCGGCACGGCGGCTACGCAGCATGGCTGAACCGATGCGCTAACCCGCCGCGTAGAGATCGAGGGGACGTCCCAGATCGCAATGCGCCTGGGCGACCGCCTGCAGGCAGGTGAGCGCGCCCAGCGCATGGTCGTTGCCCAGCAGGGCGGCGACATCCTCATAGGCCGAACGCGGGCTGCGCAGCGCGCCGCCGATGGCCTGCATCATCAGCGCCTCGTCGCTCGTCATGCGGGAACAGCAGCAGGGCGCGATCAATATCTTGCGGCTGGATGTCCGCGCCATTTCCAGCATCATCGCCCGCATCAGCACCAGCGGCCGGCGATAGCTGCGGCCAAAGGCGCCCAGCATCGCATTGGCGGCATGGGCGTCATTGACCCCTGCCGTCGCCATGCGGCGCATCACATAGAGGAACAGCCGGTTGCCGTAGCCGCCGGGAAGCGGACGGGGCTGATCGAGGGAGGGGGACTCTCCGTTGGCCATGCGTTCTTACCTTCTGCCTTGTTGTTGGAAGGCAAAAATACGCTATTGCGAGTCAATCGCAAGTAAATTCAGTCGGGATATTGACCGTTCAGCCGCAAAATTTCGCCCGCGAGGTAGAGGGAGCCGCAGATCAGCAGCTTCGGCGCATGGCCCGGCTGGGCGGAGATGGCGGCAAGGGCGCCTTCGGGCGTCGCATGCGCGGTGCAGGCGATGTCCCAGCGATCGGCGATGGCGGCGAATCGTTCCGGCGGATGATGGTCATGGCCGGGCACCGGCAGGGCATGGATATGCGCGATCCGCCCCGCAAAAGGATGGAGATAGGCGTCCAGATCCTTGTTCGACAGCATGCCGATCATCAGTTGGAGCTTCTGTTCCTCCAGCCGCTCGCTGCTGAAAAAGGCGCTGATCGCCTCGCCCGCGCTGGCATTGTGGCCGCCATCCAGCCATGCCTCGGTCCCTTCCGGCAGGCGGGCGAGCAAGGGACCATGGTCCAGCCTTTGCAGGCGGGCGGGCCAATGCGCCCAGAGCGGGGCGGCCTTCAGCGCGGCTTCGCTGACGGGCACGACATTCTGGTGCCGCAGCATGGCGAAGGCGAGCGCGGCGTTATGGATCTGGTGCGCGCCGGGCAGGCGCGGCAAGGGCGTGTCGAGCCGTCCCTGGTCGTCGCGATAATGGAGGCGATCCCGATAGGCCGCCGCGTCCCAGCTTTCCCCCATGGCGAACCAGTGGGTCCGGTTGCGGGCGGCGGCCTCCAGCATCACCGGGAAGAGTGCGTCGGCATAGCGCTGCGTCACCAGCGGCGCGCCGGGCTTGGCGATGCCGGCCTTTTCCGCCGCGATCTCCCGGATCGTGGCGCCAAGGAAGCCCTGATGGTCGAGGCCGAGCTGCGCGATGCCGCAGATCACGGGCCTTTCGATGACATTGGTGGCGTCCAGGCGGCCGCCAAGCCCCACTTCCAGGATGCAGGCGTCGGCGGGATGTTCGGAAAAGGCGAGGAAGGCGGCGGCGGTCGTGACTTCGAAGAAGCTGGCGCCGATCCCTTCCGCCACGTCCAGCACGCGGGAGAGATAATGGGCCAGCGCCTCGTCGGAGATCAGCTTGCCGCTGATGCGGATGCGTTCGTTGAAGCGGACCAGATGGGGAGAGGTGAAGACATGCACCGTCTTCCCGTCCGCCTCCAGCGCGGCGCGCAGGAAGGCGCAGGTCGAACCCTTGCCGTTGGTGCCCGCGACATGGAAGACGGGCGGCAGGGCGCGGTGGGGGTTGCCGATGTGGTCCAGCAGGCGGACGATGCGTTCCAGGCCCAATATGTCGGCGCCCGGCGACAGCGTCGCGAGGCGGTCGAGCTGGGCCTGGACGGCCGGATCGTCGGAGACGGCGTGGTCGGCCATCGGCTCTGGTCCCGTTGGCGTCAGGCGGCGGCGCGTGGGGCGAGGTAGCCGATCACCCTGGCAAGCGTGTCGCGCAGGTCGCTGCGATGGACGACCATGTCCAGCATGCCGTGCTCCAGCAGATATTCGGCGCGCTGGAAGCCGTCGGGCAGCTTTTCGCGGATCGTGCTTTCGATGACGCGCTGGCCCGCGAAGCCGATGAGCGCATTGGGTTCCGCGATCTGGATGTCGCCCAGCATGGCATAGCTCGCCGTGACGCCGCCGGTCGTCGGATCGGTCAGCACCACGATATAGGGCAGGCCCGCCGCGTGGAGTTTCCGGATGGCCACGGTGGATCGCGGCATCTGCATGAGGGAGAGGATGCCCTCCTGCATGCGCGCGCCGCCCGCTGCGGTGAAGATCACATAGGGGCATTTGCGGGCGATGGCTTCGTTGACGCCCTGGATGAAGGCGGCGCCGACGCCCATGCCCATGGAACCGCCCAGATAGGCGAAGTTCTGGACCCCCATGACCAGCGGCACGTCGTCTATGGCGCCGCGCGCGTTGATCAGCGCGTCCTGGTCGCCGGTCGCGGCGCGGGCGGCCTTTATGCGGTCGGGATAGCGTTTGGAGTCGCGGAACTTGAGCGGGTCTTCCTGCACCTGCGGCGTCGGCAGCAGGATGAATCCGGCGTCGAGTATCTGCTCGAACCGCTCCGCGGGACCGATGCGGCCATGATGGTCGCAGCGCGGGCAGACGGAAAGATTGTCCTCCCATTCCTTGATGAAGATCATCTCGGCGCAGGAGGGGCATTTGTGCCACAGCGTTTCGGCGGTGGTTTCCTTCTTCGCCATGAAGGGCAGCGCGTTGCGGACGCGGTTGATCCAGCTCATGCGGCGGTCTCCCGGAAATGTGGGCTGTTGGCGTTCAGCGCGCCCCGAAGGGCGGCGACGAAATCCTTGACGAAGGGCGCGGCGGCATCGCCATGCGATCCGATGATGTCGACAATGGCGGAACCCACCACCACGCCGTCGGCGACGCGTCCGATCGCGGCCGCCTGTTCGGCGGAGCGCACGCCGAAGCCCACGGCGATCGGCAGGTCGGTGGCGGCCTTGAGCTTCGCGACGGCCTGCTCGACGGCGGCCTGCGCGGCCTGCTGCTTGCCGGTGATGCCGGCGACGGCGACATGGTAGAGGAAACCGCTGGCGCCGTTCAGCACGGCGGGCAGCCTGGCGGCGTCGGTCGTCGGCGTCGCCAGGCGGATCAGGTGGACGCCGGCCGCGCGCAGGGCGGGGCCGATCTCGGCATCTTCCTCCGGCGGGACATCGACGCAGATGACGCCATCGACGCCCGCGGTCTTGCACTGCTCCGCGAACCATGCCGAGCCGCGCACGAGCATCGGGTTGGCATAGCCCATCAGGACCAGCGGGGTTTCCGGGTGCCTGGCGCGAAAGGCGGCGGCGAGGGCGAAGATGTCCTTCGTCCTGGTGCCGGAGCCAAGGCTGCGCAGGTTCGCCAGTTCGATGGCCGGGCCATCGGCCATCGGATCGGTGAAGGGCATGCCGAGTTCGATGATGTCCGCGCCCCCTTCCACCAGCGCGTCGAGGATCGCGGGGGTGTCGGCCACGGTCGGATCGCCTGCGGTCACGAAAGTGACGAGCGCGGCGCGGCCCGCCTTTTTGCAGGCGGCGAAGCGGGTGGCGAGGCGGTCAGTCATTGAAAAAGTACCCGTTCGGGCTGAGCTTGTCGAAGCCCAGCTCTTTCTTTGAAGAGAAGAACAGCCCTTCGACAGGCTCAGGGAGAACGGAGGAGGGATTTGCGCGAATGGAAGCGGCGTTGGTGCGAACGGAGTGGCGGTTCATATCTCCACCCCCAAAGCGGTCGCCACGGTGAAGATGTCCTTGTCGCCGCGGCCGGAGAGGTTGACGATCAATATCTGGTCGGCGTCCAGCGTCGGCGCGACCTTTTCCGCGCTGGCGATGGCGTGCGCCGATTCCAGCGCCGGGATGATCCCCTCCAGCGCGGAGAGCTTCTGGAAGCTGGCCAGCGCCTCATCGTCGGTGATCGGCATATAGTCGACCCGGCCGATTTCATGCAGCCAGCTATGTTCAGGCCCGATGCCGGGATAATCCAGGCCGGCCGAGATGCTGTGCGCCTCGGTGATCTGCCCGTCCTCGTCCTGGAGCAGGTAGGTGCGGTTGCCGTGCAATATGCCGGACTTGCCGCCCGCGAGGGAGGCGGCATGCTTGCCCTGCAATCCTTCGCCCGCTGCTTCGACGCCGATCATCTTGACCTCCGCATCGTCCAGGAAGGGGTGGAACAGGCCGATGGCGTTGGAGCCGCCGCCGACCGGCGCGATCAGCATGTCGGGCAGGCGGCCTTCCAGTTCCAGTATCTGCTCGCGCGCCTCCCGGCCGATGATCGACTGGAAATCGCGCACCAGTTCGGGATAGGGGTGCGGCCCGGCCGCCGTGCCGATGATGTAGAAGGTGTCGTGGACGTTCGACACCCAATGGCGCAGCGCATCGTTCATAGCGTCCTTCAGGGTCTGCGATCCCGAAACGACCGGGATCACCTCCGCGCCCAGCAGCTTCATGCGGAAGACGTTGGGCTTCTGCCGCTCCACGTCCTTCGCGCCCATGAAGATCTTGCATTCCATGCCGAACAGCGCGGCGACGGTCGCGGTCGCGACGCCGTGCTGGCCCGCGCCGGTTTCGGCGATGACCTTCTTCTTGCCCATGCGGCGGGCCAGCAGCGCCTGGCCGATGCAATTGTTGATCTTGTGCGCGCCGGTGTGGTTCAGCTCCTCGCGCTTCAGATAGATTTTCGCGCCCTTGCCGGGCGGCGCTTCGGCGCGCAGCGCCTCGGTCAGGCGCGCGGCATGGTAAAGCGGGTTCGGGCGGCCGACATAGCTGCGCAGCAATTCGGTGAATTCCGCGTCGAAGGCGGGGTCCTGCTTCGCCTCCTTGTACACCTTCTCCAGCTCCAGGATGAGCGGCATCAGGGTTTCGGCCACGTAACGGCCGCCAAAGGCGCCGAAATGGCCGGAGGCGTCGGGCTGCGAACGCAGGCTGTTGGGCAGGGTCATGCTATCGGTCATCGCTTCTGTCTCTTCGGGCATGGGTTGGATCACTTGGGCCAAGTGATCAACGCCATCGAAGGCCGATGCGTTCTAAAGGGGCGCGCTGCGTCAACATGCCGATGCCGCATTGCAGAAGGCCATGATCTTGTCCACACTCTTGATGCCCGGCGCGCTTTCGACGCCGGAGGAAATGTCGACCAGCGGCGCGCCCGTGATGCGGACGGCTTCGGCCACATTGTCGACGTCCAGGCCGCCGGAAAGCCCCCAGGGCAGGGATGGGGCAGCGCCGCGCAGCAGCGTCCAGTCGAAGCGCAGGCCCATGCCGCCGGGGAGCGCCGAACCATGGGGCGTCCTGGCGTCGAACAGGATGAAGTCGGCGGCGCCCGCATAGGCGCGGGCGGCCTCTATGTCGGCGCGGGTCTTGACGGAAATGGCCTTCCAGACGGGAATGCCGAAGCGCCTGCGAATGGCCGCCGCCCGTTCGGGAGGCTCCCTGCCGTGAAGCTGGAGCGCGGTGAGGGAGCCGGTGGCGGCCAGGCCCGCCAGGATTTCGTCCGTGGGATCGACCAGCACGGCGACCCGTTCGACATGGGACGGGACAGGCGCGGCGAGGGCGCGCAATTGATCCGCTTCGACATGCCGGGGGCTTTTCGGAAAATGGACGAAGCCCAGATGCGTCGCGTCCGCCCGCATGGCGGCGCCCACGGTCTCTGGCGTCGAAAGGCCGCAGATCTTGATGGCGAGTCGGGGCATGGGGGCGCTTTAGCGGGTGCGGCCGGGCGTGAGAACCGCTTTCATCCCGCCATCCCTCCCCCTGCCCCTTCCTCCCGCGCAGCCGCGACGGCGGCGACGGGAGCCGCCAGGTCCATGTCGTGCAGCGCAAGCCACTGGTCGGCATGATCCACGCAGGCCTTGCCGAGGAAGGCGTCCACCTGATCCATGATCCGGTCGTCGGAAAGCAGGGCGGGATCGAGCGGAGGGTGCCAGTGAACGCGGAAATGCGGCCCTTCGCTGCGGATCAGGTAGAAGGGCAGGAACCTGGCGCCGACCTTGCGGGCCAGGCGAAGCGCGACGGAAAGGTTGCCCGACGGCGGCAGGTCGCGGCCGAAGCGGGGAAACCAGACCTGCCGGTCCCGGCGTTCGTCCAGCAGGATGTAGAGGGTGGCGCGGTCCCGGCCGGCGAGATGCTTCAGCACGCCGCGGGCGGCGCCGTCCCCGGTGATCGCCTCGCCCATATAGCTGGATCGGGCGCGCTTGAGCATGGCCGCCTGCCGGGGGTCTTCCGGCGGGTCGTAGATGCCCAGGCCCGGCCTGTCGGTCGACGCCTTGATATGCGCGGCGAGCAGGTCCCAATTCCCCAGATGCACGGAAAGGGCGATCAGCGGACCGGGGCCGTCGAGCACCCGCCGATAGCCATCCCCATCCTCCACCGTCACATGATCGTTGTCGATCAGCCGGTCGATATTGGTGAGTTCCGCCATGGTGCGGCCCAGGTTGAACCAGCGGCGGGTGAGCATCGCCTCGCGGGTCGCATCGTCCAGATCGGGGCGGAGGATGGCAAGGTTCCTGCGCGCGCGCTCATCGCGCAGCTTCATCGACTTGCGGGCGATGTTGGCCGACAGCCATCCGCCCAGCCAGGAGGCGAGGGACGCGGGAAGAATGCGGAGGAGGGTGAAGAGAAAGGGGTTGGAGAGCATCGCGCCTGCCGTCATACAGCAGCGGTCGGGGCGGTAAAGGGCTTGGATTTGCGATGAGTTGGGCCTTGGGGCTTTGGGCGATCGTGCAGGGGCTGAGCGTGATCGGCGTGCTCGACTATTGGCGGCACCTGCCGGCCGACCGGCAGGAGGAAGCGCCCGATGGCGTCGTGGTGCTGCTGTCGGTGCGCGACGATTGGGATGGCGGCGCGGAACTGATCGCCCGGCTGAAGGCGCAGGCGGCCCCTTTCCGGCTGGTGATCGCCACGTCGGGCGCATGCGCGGCGGCGGAGGCGCTGGCGGGGCGCGAAGGGGACTGGGTGCAGATCGTTCGCGCCGGCATCGCCAGCGACGAGGGGCAGAAGGTCCACAAGCTGCGGGCGGCCCTGCGATCCTTGCGGCAGGGGGACCGTTATCTGATTTTCATCGACGCGGACATCGAACCGCCGTCAAGGCTCATGGGACGGCTGCTCTTTCCGCTGGTGCGGGGAAAGGCCGACATCGTGACCGGCTATCGCCTGTTGTTGCCGGAAGCCAGCATGGCGGCCACGCTGGTGGGCGCGGTCGAAATGCAGTTGGCGACGCTGCCCAGGGCGGCGAGCGCGACCATGCCCTGGGGCGGGGCCATGGCGCTGACGCGGGAAACGGCGGAGCGGCTGGACCTGGATGCCGCGCTGGCGGGGCGGTTGTCGGACGACATGACGATCGGGCTTGCCGGATGGCGGGCGAAGCTGCGGTTGCGGCCAGTGCGCGATCTGCTGGTGGCCAGCCCGCTGGAGGGGCGGGGGGCGCTGGGCTTCGGCGTGCGGCAATATCGGCATGTCCTGACGAACAGCGCGGGAATGTGGCTGATCGCCTGCGCCGTGGCGGGCGCGCAGGCGCTGGGCTGGATTTGGGCGCTGGGTTGGGGTGGCTGGAGCGCCGTGGGCGTTGGCTATGCGGCGGCCGCGGGACGGGCGCTGATCCGGCGGCGGATCATCGCAAGCGTGCTGGAACGGGGCCAGGCGCGGGCGGCGCGGCGCTCGCTCTGGTGGGATGTGCTGGCGCCTTTTGCCGTGTGCTGGACGCATTGGGGAATTCAGTTGGCGGCGGCGGCTTCCCGGCGGATCAGATGGGGCGGCTATGATTATTGGATGAACGACAAGCGCGTCGTCCGGATGGAGAGAGTGGAATGACGGGACTCCGGTCATTTTTTCTATCGATTTCGCAGCACAAGCGCAGGCGTGCGCAGAAGCCGCAGGCGGATCGGACATGCCAAGGAGCAGGGGAAAGAGGGTTCTAGGCAGCGTGGACAAATTCGAAAATGTCGTGAAATGGCCAATCCAGGACATTCCCCTCCCGCAAGCGGGAGGGGCTAGGGGTGGGCGCGAGCGAAGCGAGCTTCTGACTTGGCCGTTGCAAAACAACGCGCATGTTGCGCCAGCCCACCCCCTAACCCCCTCCCGCTTGCGGGAGGGGGAATGACAGCTAACCACCCAAATCACTCAGTCCGGCAAGTCTTGAATTTGTCCACGGTGCCTAGAGATGCAGGATGAGGAGCGGACGTTCCGTTTTCCTTGAAGCAGGCGCACCTAAAGACGGCGATTGGCCGCTTCCCGTCATCAGTTTTCCGTCACCCCGGATCAAGTCCGGGGTGACGAATAGGGGGAAATGTCCGCTCCCCACCCTGCACTGACGTCACCAAGGCATGAAAACGAAGCATCTGATCCGCCTCGCCATCTCAGGAGAGGGCCGGGACATGGCCCCCGCCAGCGGATGACGCTGCTGTGAACCGGAAATAGCGCGGGAGGCGGAGCAGGCTTCCGCGAGCCTGCCTGCATTGCCCCAGGGGGTTAGAAGCCCGCCGGAAAGAGATGCCTGCCCTGCTCGTCCAGGCGCAGGATCACCTTGCCCGCCACGGCGCTGAGCGGCAGTTCGCCATAGAGGTGCGGGAAGAGGGCGCCGCCACGCGATTCTTCCCATTTCAGCGCGTCGCCGAAAGGGGCCAGGTCGACCATCAGCATCACCAGATGGTCCTGCCCCGCAAAATGCCTGGCGGCCGTCTCGGCGGCCTGTTCGCGGGTGGACATGTGGATGTAGCCGTCGGCCAGATCGACCGGCGCGCCCTTGAACGCGCCATCCGCCTTCAACTGGTCATACTGATCCTTCGTCAGGATCTTGTAGGCGAAGAGGTCGGTCACTCCTCGGTCAGGTCCGGATCGGCTTCGGGGCTGGCCTCCGGGCTGACTTCCAGGCCGGCGGGGGTGCTCACCTCCGTCTCCTCGTCGCTTTCCTCGATCTTCGCCGCGCTGACGACATGCTCGTCGTCGGACACGTTGAACAGGCGCACGCCGGCCGAACTGCGGCCGATGACGCGGAGGGACTCAAGGCCCATGCGGATCAGCTTCGCCTGGTCGGTGACCAGCATCAGATGGTCGCCATGCCGCGCCGGGAAGCTGGCGACGACGGGGCCGTTGCGGCCGATATTGTCGATATTGGTGATGCCCTGCCCGCCGCGCCCGGTGCGGCGATAGTCATAGGCGGAGGACAGCTTGCCATAGCCATTGGCGCAGACGGTGAGGATGAACTGTTCCTTCGCGGCCAGCTCGGCGAAGCGTTCCGCGCTCATCTGCGGCGATCCTTCCTTCTCCGCCTTCCACGGGGCGAAGCGCAGATAATCGTCGCGCTCCTCCTGATTGGCGCCCGAGCGGTGAAGGATGGAGAGCGAGATGACCTCATCGTCCTTTTTGAGCGTCATGCCGCGCACGCCGGTCGAGGTGCGGCTCTGGAATTCGCGCACGTCCGTCGCCTGGAAACGGATCGCCTTGCCCTGGCGGGTGGCGAGCAGCACGTCGTCCTCTTCGGTCAGCAGCGCCACGCCGATCAGGCGGTCGTCGCTTTCATCGTCGAAGCGCATCGCGATCTTGCCGTTCGACGGGATGTTGGCGAAGGCGTCCATGCTGTTGCGCCGGACCGTGCCGTTCGCGGTCGCGAACATGACGTGCAGGTCCTTCCAGCTATCCTCGTCCTCCGGCAGCGGCAGGACGGTCTGGATCGTCTCTCCGGGGCTTAAGGGCAGCAGGTTCACCATCGGCCGGCCGCGCGTGGCCGGGCCGCCTTCGGGCAGGCGCCAGACCTTCAGGCGATAGACCTTGCCCGCCGTCGAGAAGAAGAGGACCGGCGTGTGGGTGGAGGTGACGAACAATTCGGTGATCGCGTCCTCATCCTTGGTCGTCATGCCCGAACGGCCCTTGCCGCCGCGGGCCTGGGCGCGGAAGCTCTCCAGCGGGGTGCGCTTGATATAGCCCTGCACGGTGACGGTGACGACCATCTCCTCCCGCTCGATCAGGTCTTCATCGTCTATGCCGTCGGCGGCGGCGGTGATTTCCGACAGGCGCGGGGTGGCGAAGTCGCGTTCGATCGCCTCGAACTCCTCGCGCATCACGGCATAGAGCTTCACCCGGTCGCCCAATATGGCGAGATATTCGGCGATGGCGGCGGCGAGTTCCGCCAGCTCGTTGCCGATCTCGTCCCTGCCGAGCGCGGTCAGGCGGTGCAGGCGCAGGTCCAGGATGGCGCGGACCTGCGTGTCGGACAGGCGGTAGCTGTCGCCGCCGACTTCCGTCTCTATGGCCTCGACCAGCTTCAGATAGGGCGCGATCTCCGCCACCGGCCAGTCGCGGGCGAGCAGGGTTTCGCGGGCCTCGGCCGGGCTGGCCGAACCCCGGATGATGCGCACCACCTCGTCGAGGTTGGTGACCGCGATGACGAGGCCCAGCAAGATATGCGCCCGGTCGCGGGCCTTGTTGAGTTCATATTTGGTGCGGCGGGTGATGACCTCTTCGCGGAAGCGGACGAACGCCTCTATGATGTCGCGGATGTTGAGCAGTTCCGGGCGGCCGCCGCGAATGGCCAGCATGTTGGCCGGGAAGCTCGACTGGGCGGGCGTGTTGCGCCATAGCTGGTTCAGCACGACTTCCGGCGTGGCGTCGCGCTTCAGGTCCATGACGATGCGCACGCCCTCGCGGCTCGATTCGTCGCGAATGTCGCTGATGCCCTCGATCCGCTTGTCCTTGGCGGCTTCGGCGATTTTCTCGACCAGGCCGTTCTTGCCGACCTGGTAGGGAATGGCGGTGAGGACGATGGAGCGGCGGTCGCCGCGACCTTCCTCAATCTCATGCCGGGCGCGCATCATGATGGAGCCGCGCCCGGTATGATAGGCGCTGCGGGCGCCGGACTGGCCCAGGATCAAGGGCGCGGTCGGAAAATCGGGGCCGGGGACGATCTGGATCAGCTCGTCGATGGTGATGCCGGTGTTGTCGATATAGGCGAGGCAGGCGCGGATCACTTCGCCCAGGTTATGCGGCGGGATATTGGTCGCCATGCCGACCGCGATGCCGCCCGCGCCGTTGACCAGCAGGTTGGGGAAGCGGGCGGGCAGAACCTGCGGCTCGCTTTCGGAGGCGTCGTAGTTCGGCTGGAAATCGACGGTGTCCTTGTCCAGATCGTCCAGCAGCGCGTTCGTCACCTTGGCAAGGCGCGCCTCGGTGTAGCGCATCGCCGCCGGCGGATCCGGGTCCATGGAACCGAAATTGCCCTGGCCGTCGATCAGCGGCACGCGCATCGACCAGTCCTGCGTCATGCGCGCCAATGCGTCATAGATCGCGCTGTCGCCATGCGGGTGATATTTACCGATCACGTCGCCGACGATGCGGGCCGACTTGCGATAGGGCTTGTTGTGGGTGAAGCCCGATTCATGGGCGGAGAAGAGAATGCGGCGATGGACCGGCTTCAACCCGTCGCGCACGTCCGGCAGGGCGCGGGCGACAATGACCGACATGGCATAGTCGAGATAGCTCGCCTTCATCTCCTCCACGATGGAGATGGGGCTGATGTCCGAAGGGTCGGCGAGGGCAGTCTCGTCGGTCAAATCGATTCTCTTTTTTCGGTGAGTGCTTGTTGTGCGTCATGCACTAGCGGAGCGAAACAAATCTGTCACCCCTCGCGCGCGCACGCGCAAAGGCATGAGATGCGTGCCGGACGCGCCGGATCGTTTCCGGGGGGCTGACAGGCGGTCAACTGGTGCATATAGGTCGTTCAAACGTTATTCACGCGCCGACCCCTAATCGGCGTCAAACAAAGGCCGCCTGTCCCGCGGGCGCAGAGGAGAAGATGAACATGCGTTTTGTTACCCCCGTGGCGCTCGCGCTGACCCTTGCGCTGGCCGGCGGCGCCGTCTCGGCCCCGGCATTCGCGGCCAAGAAGGACGAGAAGAAGGGCGGCGCCCCGAAGCTGAACGTCTCGCCCGACGTGATCAAGGCGTTGCAGGCCGCCCAGCAGGCGGCGGAGAAGCAGGATTTCGCCGCGGCCAAGGCGGCGCTGGCCGATGCGGACAGCAAGGCGAAGTCGAACGACGACAAATATCAGATCGGCGCGATCAAGCTGAACGCCTCCATCGCCAGCAAGGATGCCGCGATGCAGAGCGAGGCGCTGACGCAGATGCTGGACAGCGGCCTCACCCCGCCGGAGCAGGCGGGCCAGTTCAACGCCGTCGCCGCCGACCAGGCGTTGCAGGCGAAGAATTACGATCTCGCCATCACCCGCGCCCAGGCGGCGGCGGCCGCCGGTTACAAGCCCGACGCGGTGAACGTGACGCTGGCCCAGGCCTATTTCGGCAAGGCCGGCACCGCCAACAGTTCGGTCGAACCGCAGCGCGGCCTGAACCAGCAGGGTCTCGCCGCGCTCAAGGCCGCGGCGGACGCCACCAGGGCGGCCGGGGGCCAGGTGCCGGCGCAATGGTATCAGATCGGCGTCAGCCGCGCCGCGCAGGCGAAGCTGCCCGAAGTCACCGAATGGGCCAAGATGGCCTATCAGGCCGCGCCCAGCGGGGAAAATCTGCGCACGCTGATCCGCCTGTTCCAGCAGGCCAATCCCAATATCTCCAACCGCGAGAATCTGGACGTGCTGCGCCTCATGGCGACCTCCGGCGGTCTGGTCGTGGCGCAGGATTATCTGGAATATGCCGAAATGGCGTCGAAGACCGGCATCTACGGCGAGGTGAAGTCGGCGATCGACGCTGGCCGCAGCAAGGGCGTGCTGAGCGCCAGCCAGGGCGGCGACCTGTACCAGACGGCGGTGCCCAAGATCGCGGGCGACAAGGGTTCGCTGGGCACTGCGGAGGCTGACGCGAAGAAGGCGGCGAACGGCAAGATCGCGGCGGCGACCGCCGACGCCTATCTGGGCTATGGCGACTATGCCAAGGCGGCGGCGATGTTCGAACTCGCCAAGCAGAAGGGCGGCGTCGACGCGGACGAAATCAACACCCGCATGGGCATCGCCAAGGCGCTGGGCGGCGACAATGCGTCGGCCAAGGCGGCGTTCCAGTCGGTGCAGGCCGGTTCGCGCAAGCAGATCGCCGATCTGTGGCTGGCCTATCTGGCGACCAAGGCCTGATCCTTGCCTGATGTGGGGCGCGCCGCCCGGCGCGGGCGGCGCGCCTCCATCATCTTCCACCATGATGACGGCCTGGCCGAAGCCGGGCGACAAGGGGGATGGCTGACATGGCCATGACGAGACATTCGATTCTGACCTACGGGCTGCTGGCCGGCGCCGCCCTGCTGGTCGCCGCGCCCGCCGTCGCGAAGAAGCCGGCCGTCGGCCCGGCGATCCAGATGTCGGACGGGTTCCGCGCCGCGACGCAGGCGGCGGACGCCGCGATCAGGGCCGGCGATGTCTCGACCGCGCAGGCGCAGATTTCGGGCCTGATGCCGGTCAGCGATTTCGAGGCCTATGTGGCGGCGGGCCTGCGGTTCCAGCTTGCCGTGCTGAAGGTCGACCGGCAGGCGCAGCGGGTGGCGCTGAACGACATGTTCAAGACGTCTTCCGTGCCGAAGGGCGACATGCCCCGCCTGCGCTACATTGCGGGCTATCTGTCCTACATCGTCGGCAATTACGACGATGCGACGGCGCAGCTCGATTATGCCCGGACGCTCGGCTACGATCCGATCGACGCCACCATGCTGCGCGCCGACATCGCCATCCGCCGCAACCGGCCCAAGGACGCGCGCGGCTTCGTGCAGCAGGCCCTGGCGCGGCAGCGGGAGGCCGGGCAGCCTATCCCGGCGGCCTGGTACGACCGGGCGATCTCCATGGCCTATCAGGCGGGGGACTGGACCGAATTGGGCGCGCTGTATCGGGAACGGCTGTCCCGTTATGATTCGGCGGGCGAGTGGCGGTCGGCCCTCGCCAATTACCTGGCGGCCCCCGGTATGGACGCGCAGGTGCAGCTCGACCTCTATCGCCTTCAGGCCGCCAATGGCGCCATGGCGAGCGAGCGCGATTATCAGGCCTATGCGCAACTGGCCGAAAAGACAGGCTATAGCGCGGAGACCAAGGCGATCATCGAGGCGGGCCGATCGGCGGGCAAGCTGACGCCGACGCAGGCGGCCACGGCGCAACTGCTCAAGAGCGCCACGCCCAAGGCCGCGAAGGAGATAGCGGGCCTGCCCGCCGCGGCGAAGAAGGCGGCGGCGGCGAAGGACGGGTCGGCCGCCATGGCGGTGGGCGACACCTATTTCTCGCTCGGCCAGTTCCCCCAGGCGGTGGAGCAATATCGCCTTGCCTTGAGCAAGGGAGGCGTCGATGCCGGCAAGGCGAATGCCCGGCTTGGCGTGGCGCTGGCGCGGTCGGGCGACCTGGCGGGCGCGAAGGCCGCGCTGGGCCAGGTGACGACCGGCAATTGGGCGAATGTCGCCGGCTTCTGGTCGGTCTGGGTCGACCAGCAGAGCCGCAAGACTGCGTCCACGCCGGCCGTCCTGCCGCCGGCGGGTTGAGGGGGGCAGTCTCCACGGCTGGACAGGTTTGGGTCATTGCCGTTTTTTTTTTTGAGCGTCTTGCGCTTTTGCCCTCGCAGGAGGGCGAGACGCTCAGGAAGCTGACCGTCCGCCTTCCCGTCCGAAACGGTACTTCACCATCGCCCGATCATGCGCCCGATCATGCGCCCGATCATGCGCCCGATCATGCCATCGGCGGGTTGTGTCCGCTCAACCGGCGCCCTCCAGCTTGTCCTGCGTCCGCGTCGCGAAATCCCCGGCGTCATGCCGCTCCCGAAGCTGCTCTTCCAGCGGTCCGTTCGCCTTGTTGACCATCCGCCCGCGCTGCACCGCGGGCCGGGCGTCGATCTGCTCGGCCCAGCGCAGCACATTGGCATAGCTCCCCACGTCCAGGAATTCCGCCGCGTCATAGGCCCGGCCCAGCGCCACCCCGCCATACCAGGGCCAGATCGCCATGTCCGCGATCGTATATTCGTCGCCCGCGACATATTCATGCTCAGCCAGTTGCCGGTCCAGCACGTCCAACTGCCGCTTCGCCTCCATCGCATAGCGGTTGATCGCATATTCGAACTTTTCCGGCGCATAGGCGTAGAAATGGCCGAACCCCCCGCCCAGCAGCGGCGCGCTGCCCATCTGCCAGAACAGCCAGTTCAGCGTCTCGGTCCGCCCGGCCGGGTCGGTCGGCAGGAAGGCGCCGAATTTCTCGGCCAGATAGACCAGGATCGACCCGGATTCGAACACCCGCCGGGGCGGCGAGACGCCATGGTCCATCAGCGCCGGGATCTTGCTGTTGGGGTTGACCGACACGAAGCCGCTGCCGAACTGGTCGCCCTCGTTGATGCGGATCAGCCAGGCGTCATATTCGGCGTCCTTGCCCGCCGCCAGCAGTTCCTCCAGCATGATCGTCACCTTCTGCCCATTGGGCGTGGCGAGCGAATAGAGCTGGAGCGGGTGCTTGCCGACCGGCAATTCCCTGTCATGGGTCGGCCCGGCGACCGGCCGGTTGATGTTGGCGAAGGCGCCCCCGCTTTCCTTGTCCCAGGTCCAGACCCGCGGCGGAATATAGGCTGTGTCGGTCATGAGGGCGTCTCCTTGGGGAAGCGGGAAGAGGGTGGGGCGGGCTACGCCCGCTGCTCCGGCTAGGTAAGGATCGACCCTGTCCGGCGCAAACCCCGCATGATCAAAAAAAGGCAGCGCGGCGGCAGCGGCTGCATTGGTCGCGTTTTTTGCACGTGGAACGCATTTCGTCGCTGTCCGGCTGTCTCCGCCGGCAGGGAAGGCCTATAGGACCGGCGTCATGTTTCTTCGCGCCGTGTCGATGGACGGGGATGGACGGGCATGAAAAAATTTGCACGCAGGCTCTTGATCGTCCCGCCTTCCCGTCCATATGAAACGGCGCTGGCACTCCCCGACGAGGAGTGCTAACAGATGCGAGTTCAACAGGGAGAAGGAGCCGGAGTCGCGCCGCGATTCCATCCCCATCCCATTCAACGTCGTAAAGAGGGAAAGGCACTCAACATGGCATTTCGTCCGTTGCATGACCGCGTTCTCGTTCGCCGCGTAGAGGCGGAAGAGAAGACCGCTGGCGGCATCATCATCCCCGACACCGCCAAGGAAAAGCCGCAGGAAGGCGAAATCGTCTCCGTCGGCACCGGCTCCAAGGCCGAAGACGGCAAGGTGACCCCGCTGGACGTCAAGGCCGGCGACCGCATCCTGTTCGGCAAATGGTCGGGCACCGAGGTCAAGGTCGACGGTGAAGACCTGCTCATCATGAAGGAAAGCGACATCCTGGGCGTCATCGCGTAACTGCGAACCAGATCGTCATTTCCTATTTTGGCGGAAATTCGTGCCCCATAACGGTGTGAACTTCGCAAGATTTGCAATTCAAGAGAGGTAAAGATCATGGCAGCGAAGGACGTAAAGTTTTCGCGTGACGCTCGTGAGCGCATCCTGCGCGGCGTCGACATCCTGGCCGACGCGGTCAAGGTGACCTTGGGCCCCAAGGGCCGCAACGTCGTCATCGACAAGAGCTTCGGCGCTCCCCGCATCACCAAGGACGGCGTCAGCGTCGCCAAGGAAATCGAACTGAAGGACAAGTTCGAGAATATGGGCGCCCAGATGGTCCGCGAAGTCGCTTCGAAGACCAACGACATCGCCGGTGACGGCACCACCACCGCGACCGTCCTGGCCCAGGCCATCGTGCGCGAAGGCATGAAGTCGGTCGCCGCCGGCATGAACCCGATGGACCTGAAGCGCGGCATCGACCTCGCCGTCGCCAAGGTGGTCGAGGACGTCAAGGCGCGTTCCAAGCCGGTTTCCGGTTCGCAGGAAGTCGCCCAGGTCGGCATCATCTCCGCCAATGGCGACCGTGAAGTCGGCGAAAAGATCGCCGAAGCCATGGACCGCGTCGGCAAGGAAGGCGTGATCACCGTCGAGGAAGCCAAGGGTCTCGACTTCGAGCTGGACGTCGTGGAAGGCATGCAGTTCGACCGCGGCTACCTGTCGCCCTACTTCATCACCAACCCGGAAAAGATGCAGGTCGAACTGGCCGACCCCTACATCCTGATCCACGAAAAGAAGCTGTCGAACCTGCAGTCGATCCTGCCGATCCTCGAAGCCGTGGTTCAGTCGGGCCGTCCGCTCCTCATCATCGCGGAAGACATCGAGGGTGAAGCGCTGGCGACCCTGGTCGTCAACAAGCTGCGCGGCGGCCTGAAGGTCGCTGCGGTCAAGGCTCCGGGCTTCGGCGATCGCCGCAAGGCCATGCTGGAGGACATCGCCGTCCTGACCAAGGGCGAAGTCATCTCCGAAGACCTCGGCATCAAGCTGGAGAACGTGACCCTCGGCATGCTCGGCACCGCCAAGCGCGTCACCATCGACAAGGACAACACCACCATCGTCGATGGCGCCGGTGACGGCGAAGCGATCAAGGGCCGCACCGAGCAGATCCGCGCTCAGATCGAGACCACCACGTCCGATTACGACCGCGAGAAGCTCCAGGAGCGTCTGGCGAAGCTGGCCGGCGGCGTGGCCGTCATCAAGGTCGGCGGCGCCACCGAAGTGGAAGTCAAGGAGCGCAAGGACCGCGTCGACGACGCGCTGCACGCGACCCGCGCAGCCGTCGAGGAAGGCATCGTCCCCGGCGGCGGCACGGCCCTGCTCTATGCGACCAAGGCCCTCAAGGACCTCAAGGGCGCGAACGACGACCAGACCCGCGGCATCGACATCATCCGCAAGGCCATCGAAGCGCCGCTGCGCCAGATCGCCCAGAATGCGGGCGTCGACGGCGCTGTCGTCGCCGGCAACCTGCTGCGCGAAAATGACGAGACCAAGGGCTTCAACGCCGCGACCGACACCTATGAGAACCTCGTCGCCGCTGGCGTGATCGACCCGACCAAGGTCGTCCGCGCCGCGCTGCAGGACGCCGCTTCGGTGGCCGGCCTGCTGATCACGACCGAGGCGACCATCGCCGAACTGCCCTCCGACGACAAGGCGCCGATGGGCATGCCCGGCGGCGGCATGGGCGGCATGGGCGGCATGGACTTCTAACACCGCGTCGCGGGGGGCCTGCGGCTCGCCCGCGACAAGGGAAGTCCCAAGCCCGGAAAAATCGGAAAAGGCCGGTGGAGAGCTTCTCCACCGGCCTTTTTCTGCCGGAGTCTGTGGTTCAGACGAGCAGTATATAGGCGGCCCCAAGCGCGGCGCAGGCGCCCAGGACCGGCAACACGCCGATCCTGAACCGGAACACCGCGATCATCGCGCCCGCCGACAGCAGCACGGCGGGAAGATCGACGCTGGACGGCACGGGCAGGTCGATCCCGCCGACCCGCTGGACCTGCCGGAACAGGGTGTGGATGGCGAACCAGATGGCAAGGTTCAGGATCACGCCGACCACCGCCGCGGTGATCGCGGTCAGCGCCGCCGAAAGCGCCGGGTTGCCGCGCAGCCGCTCGACGAAGGGCGCACCGGCGAAGATCCAGAGGAAGCAGGGGACAAAGGTTACCCAGGTGGTCAGGATTGCGCCGAGCGTAGCGGCGAGCAGAGGATGCATCGCGCCGGATTCGCGAAAAGCGGCGAGAAATCCCACGAACTGCGTCACCATGATCAGCGGCCCCGGCGTGGTTTCCGCCATGCCCAGGCCGTCGAGCATTTCGCCGGGCCGGAGCCAGCCGAAGGTGCCGACCGCCTCCTGCGCGACATAGGCAAGCACGGCATAGGCGCCGCCGAAGGTGACGACCGCCATCTGGCTGAAGAAGCTGGCGATATGGGTGAACACATTGTCCGGCCCCAGCGTCAGGAACAGCGCCAGCACCGGCCCCAGCCACAGCGCCAGGAACAGGGCCGAGATGCGCAGCGACCAGCCGAGGGCCGGGCGCGCGTGATCGGGCAATCGCTCCCCCAGCGCGGTGTCGCGGTCGTGCACGATCTGTCCATTCGCCGGGCCGTGACCGCCGCCGCCCTGGAAGGCCGCAAGGCCGCTGCGCCCGCCGACGAAGCCGATGAGGCCCGCCGCCAGCACGATCGATGGAAAGGGCGCGCCGAGAAAGAAAATAGCCACGAAGGCGGCAACCGCGATCCCGCGCATCGCGGCATTCTTCAACGCCCGCGACCCGACCCGGACCACCGCCTGCATCACGATGGCCAGCACCGCCGCCTTGAGGCCGAAGAACAGCCCTTCGATGACCGGAACATGGCCCAGCAGCACATAGATGTAGCTGAGGCCCAAAATGGCGAGGAAGCCGGGCAGCACGAACAATGTGCCCGCGATCAGGCCGCCCTTGGTCTTGTGCAGCAACCAGCCGATATAGACGGCGAGCTGCTGCGCCTCCGGCCCGGGCAGCAGCATGCAATAGTTAAGCGCGTGGAGGAATCGCTCCTCCCCGATCCAACGCTTTTCCTCGACCAGCAGCCGGTGCATCACGGCGATCTGTCCCGCCGGTCCGCCGAAGCTGAGTGCCGCGATCCGCGCCCACACGCGCGTCGCTTCGCCCAGCGATATGCCGTGATGATCGTCGGACAGAGAAGCCGTCGTGGTGGTGGAGGATGCGCCTGCGGTCATCGATCCGTCCTTCTATTGCTGAAAAAGGCATGGAACTGGTTGAGCGCGTCGCTCGCCATGGCGATGCGCTGTAGGTCGTCGTCGGTCGAGGCGCAGACGCCGGACAATATGGCGCCCAGACCCGAAGTTTCCGGTCGCCCGAACCTGTCGTCGCCGATGTCGAGGTCATGGATGATCTCGCCGATTGCGACCAGGGCGGGGTCGTCAAGAAGGTCCGCGCGCAGCAGCAATGTCTCGAAACTGCATCGGTCGCCTTCATGGGTGAATTCGGCATCGGCCATGTCGAAGCGCAATTCCCCTTCGCCCGGCTGATAATGGCGGCTGTCGACGAATTTGAAGCGGGCCTGCGGGTCGATGAAGCGGCGGATCAGCCAGGCGCAGGCGATGCGGTCGACATGGACGCCGCTGCGCGTCACCCAGGTCCGGTCGGCGAGATCGATCGGTTCGGCGTGAGCGGCAGATTCGGCGCGGCTGACGTCCGGATGCCGGTGGCGCTGCCGGTCCAGTTCGGCAAGCGCCGCTTCGGCCCGTCTCCGCTCCGGGGCGCCGAAGAAATCGAGCCGGTCGACATCCTCCAGCCGCTTCTGCAACCGGGCGATGTCCGTTCCGCTCGCGGGGCCGGTTTCCAGCAGGCGTCGGGCGGCGCGGGCGATCTCCTCATAATCCTCGCGCCGGGCTGCATCGAACAGGGCGCGCACGTCCGCGTCGGACTGTCCCGCGAGCAGGCGGGCCTCGATCAGCGTCGCTTCGCCGCCATTGTCGACGATCTCCGCCATCAGGCTGCCGAAGGCGGCGGCGCTTTCCTGCGAATGCGGCAGGACATGGACTGCATTTTTGAGCGGCACCGCGCCGATGGATTGCAGGCGGCGCCAAATCTTCACCCGCAAATAGGGGGGCTTGGCGGGAAGTTGGTGCAGCAGCGCGAGCCATGGGGTGGCGTCAGTCATGATCATGATGCATATGTATCAATGAAGATGATTCGAAGAAACAGGAATATCAATGTTGCGGCCTTCTTCTCTTTCTGTTGCATGTGCGGCGGCTGTCCTAGTGGGTGCGCCGCACGCTTTTGCGCAGGATGACGATCTTGCCCTGACCGGCAGCGTTCGCCTGCGCCTTGAGGAGATAGAAGGCCAGGCGCGCGCAGGGTTCGATCGCGACGACGGCCTGTTCAACGTCCGCACGCAGCTTATGGCCGAATATCGGTCCGGCGCGTTCAGGGCAGGGGCGGAACTGTTCGACAGCCGGGCCTATGGCGCCGACCCCGGCACGCCGATCTCCACCAATGAGGTCAACGCGATGGAGTTGGTCCAGGTCTATGTCGCGGGCGACATAGAGGAGCCGCTGGGCAAGGGCAGCAAGCTCAGCCTGATGGCGGGGCGGTTCACGCTGAACCTCGGCTCCCGCCGGCTCGTCGCCGCCGACGATTATCGCAATACCACCAATGGCTATACTGGTCTGCGCGCCGACCTGGCCGCGCCCGGCGGGGTCAAGGCGGTCTTCATCTACACCCTGCCGCAGCAGCGTCGTCCCGACGATGCCGACGGCGTCCGCAACAAGCGGGTGCGTTTCGATCATGAGGGTTTCGATCTGGTGCTGTGGGGCGGCATCGTCGGCAAGGCC
This sequence comes from Sphingobium sp. TA15, assembly GCF_037101235.1. Classification (NCBI taxonomy): domain Bacteria; kingdom Pseudomonadati; phylum Pseudomonadota; class Alphaproteobacteria; order Sphingomonadales; family Sphingobiaceae; genus Sphingobium; species Sphingobium sp. TA15. The sequence continues at coordinate 1,409,698 of NZ_AP025355.1, read as the reverse complement.
GATGCGATCGGCCCGGCCATGGCGGAATTCAGCTATTTCCACCTGGGTGAGCGGGACGAACCGGGGCGACCGACGCGGGACCGATCGCTCGATACCTTTGGCGGACGCATCATGAGCGAACCGGAAACGGGGCGGTTCGACTATGAGGTGGAGGCATTTTACCAGACCGGCAGCGTCAGCGCGTCGCTTGCGCCCGGCGCGGCGCGCCAATCGGTTGCTGCCAGTTTCCTGCATGTCGATGCCGGCTACAGCTTCGGCGGATCCTGGAAGCCGCGTCTGTCGCTGGAATTCGACCGGGCGAGCGGCGATCGGCGGGGCGGGCGCCAGGGCCGCTTCGACACGCTGTTCGGCATGCGCCGGGCGGACCTGGCGCCGGCCGGTCTCTACAATGCGCTGGCGCGGACCAACATCGTGACGCCCGGCATCAGGCTGGAGGCGACGCCAGACAAGCGGTGGGACTGGTTTGCGACCTATCGCGCCTTGTGGCTGGCTTCGCGGACGGACGCCTTCTCCTCCACGGGGGTGAGGGACGCCAGCGGACGGTCGGGCAGCTTCGCCGGCCATCAGGTGGAGGGGCGGGTGCGATACTGGATCCTTCCCTCACGCCTGCGGTTTGAATTCGACGGGCTTTTGCTCGCCAGGGGGCGGTTCCTGCGGGACGCGCCCAACGCGCCGGCGGGAAGATGGACGCACTATACCTCCTTCAACCTGACCGCGAGTTTCTAGGCGGCGGCGGAGATGGCCGCCATCTGGAGAGAATTAATTACGGCATGAGAATTATTCGTTTGTTCGTGGCGGATTTCCAGGAACATTTCGTTTCACAAGAAAACCGAGAAATGGGCTGGGTGCGAAAAGCGTCCGGCCTGTCCGTTCTTTGGAGGGATGCCGCGTCGCGGGCCTTGTCGCGCGACGCATGCCTGAACGGCCCATAACTGCCCGAAAAGGGCCGAAAGGGAGCCATTTATGCAGAAGTTCTTGTCCGTTCGTCGCGCTGCATTGCTGCTGTCGTGCTGCGCCGCCACGCTGTCGTCCCACGCCTGGGCGCAGGAGCCGGATGCGGAAGACGCAGGTACGATCACCGTGACCGGCCGCCGCATCTCCCAATCGGCGGAGGCCATCGGCGAGGACAAGGTGAGCAATGTCGTGGCGGTCACGCGCGAAGCCCTGCTTTCCGCTCCGTCGGGCATTTCAGGCCTGAAGATGCTGGAGCAACTGCCCGGCTTCAACGTGCAGACCGACGGCGCGCTCGGCCTCTATGAATTCGGCAACAGCGTCCAGACACGCGCCTTCAACCTCGACCAGATCGGCTTCGTGGTCGACGGCATTCCCACGGGCCGCAGCGACGCCTTCGGCGGCAGCCCGGTTTTCCGCTATGTCGACAACGAAAATCTCGGCGTGGTGGAAGCCGCCATCGGCGCGGGCGATGTGGGCCTGCCCAGCTATTCGACGCTCGGCCCGGTAGTGCAATATAACAGCATCGCGCCGCAGGACGAGATGGGCCTGTTCGTGTCGCAGAGCTTTGGCGATTTCGACATGAAGCGCACCTTCATTCGCGCGAGCACCGGGCGGGTGGGACCGTTCAAGGCCTATGTCAGTCGCACCAAGCTGGACAGTGATCTGTGGCGCGGCCCCGGATCGGTCGACCGCGAGCATTGGGAAGGACAGATCCACGCCGATCTGGGCGGCGATAGCTGGGCGCGCTTCAAATTCGTGTCGAACGACTTTTTCGACTATGACTCGCCGACCATTACGCGGGGGCAATATAATTGCGTAACGCGCAATGCCTTGGGGCAGTGCGGCCGCGACTATGCCTATATCGAAAATGTGCCGAATACGACGACGGGTTTCGCGCCGACCGCGCCGGGCATCTATTATTCGAACAGCGCCTATACCGCCGTCTACAATCTTGCCATCAACGTGCGTAAGGACAAGCTGTACGGCGCGACCTTCCACGCTGGCATCGATGACGGGGTCTGGGCGGAATCGACCCTCTATTATGAGGACAAGGACGGTTACGGCGTGTCGCCCGACGCCTATGGCAGCACGACGCGGGGCGCGACCCCGGGCAGCTATCTGCGCTATCTTTATCAGTCGGAGGCTGGCCTTCCGGTCGTAGCGCCCAAGGGCGTGCAATATGGCTTGTCCGGCGTTGGCGGGGATCGTTACGGCATCACCGGCAAGCTGCATTGGGAAATCGGCAGCAACGCTCTGGAAGCGGGAGTCTGGGCCGAAACCGACAAATATCATCGCACCCAGGCGCGCTACAATACGGTCGATGGCGCTCCCGACAGCGCGCCCAACCTGAACGAACTGGTCTATCTGCGCCGCGACTATCGGTCCAAGCGCGACATATTGCAGGTGTTCGTGAAGGATACGCTGAAACTCATGGACGAGCGGCTGATCCTCGACCTCGGTTTCAAGGGGTTGACGATGGACTATGTCCAGCGCGGCTATCGCGACTTTGACGATTATTACCGCACCCGGACGATCGCCGGCGTCCTCAGGGGCATTCCTGGGTGGGGTCCGCAGGCCAACACCGCGCATTACACGGATATGTTCCTGCCCATGGCGGGGCTGCTCTACAAATTTGACGGACGGACGCAGGTCTTCGCCTCCTATGCGGAGAATATGGCCCTGCCCAAGGGCATGGACGACATCTATTCGGTGACGCGCCCCGGCACGTCCGCGCTGGTGCCGCAGCCCGCGCCCGAACGGTCGAAGAATATGGAACTGGGCATCCGCACCAACCAGGGGCAGCTCTATGCGTCGTTGGCGGCCTTCTACACGAAGTTCGAAAACCGCATTCAGTCGATCACCAGCTTCGTGCCCGGCGGCGGCGCGTCTACGGAAACCTTCTTCCAGAATGTCGGCCGGGTGCGTTCCTATGGCGTGGAATTTGCCGGCACCTACAAGCCGTCCTTCCTGGATGGCCTCGCTTACGGCAACCTGAACGTCACCTACAACAATGCCAAGTTCAAGGACAACATCATCGGCTCGACCGTCATCCCCCTCGCGGGCAAGTTCCTGCCGGACAGCGCCAAGTGGATCGTCAGCGGCGGCGTGACGGTGGAACCGGCAAGCTGGCTGGTCGCGAACTTCTCCGGCAAATATACCAGCAAGCGCTGGTCGACCTTCGTCAACACGCCGGGGTCGAGCGTGCCGGGCTATACTGTCTTCAGCGCCTATGTCGACATTGGGGACGGCCTCAGCTTCGGGCCGGTCAAGGGAATCAAGGCGCGGCTCAACGTCGACAATATCTTCGACAAGGACACGCTTTCCTTCATATCTGCCCAGCCATCGGGCGACGGCTTCTTCCGGCCGCTTTCTCCCCGCACGTTCCAGTTCACCATTTCGGGCGAGATTTGATGCTGAAAAGGATGATGGCGGGGGCGGCGCTGGTGGCGCTGCTCCCGTTCGGGGTGCAGGCGCAGGAGGTGCCGAAGAAAGTTTATCAACTCCACCAGCGGCTGCTGACGCTCGACAGCCATCTCGACACGCCCGCCTCGCTCGACCTGCCCGGCTGGTCGATCGAGGACGAGCATGGGGTTCATAGCGACTATACCCAGGTCGACCTGCCGCGCATGAAGAAGGGCGGCCTGGACGGCGGTTTCTGGGCGATCTACACGCCGCAGGGGCCGTTGACGGAGGAGGGATTCCGCAAGGCGCGGGACTTCGCGATTCTGCGCGGCGTGTCGATCCGCCAGATGGTGGCGGCGGACCCGGCGAATTTCACGCTCGCGCTGGAGGCGAAGGACGCCGTGCCCATCGCGGCGGCGGGCAAGCGGGTCGTCTTCATGTCGATCGAGAACGCCTATCCGCTGGGCGAGGACGTGTCGCTGCTCAAGACCTTCTACGACATGGGCGTGCGGGTCGTCGGTTTCGCGCATTTCGCGCATAACCAGTTTGCCGACAGCTCCACCGACCCGTCGAAGAAACCGCGCTTCGGCGGCCTTTCCCCGTTGGGGAAGGATCTGCTGAAGGAGATGAACCGGCTGGGCGTGGTGCCGGACGCGTCGCACAGCAGCGACCAGGTGCTGGACGACCTGCTGGCCCTGTCCACCACGCCGGTCCTGCTGACCCATTCGGGCTGCAAGGCGGTCTATGACCATCCGCGCAACATCGACGACGCGCATCTGAAGGCGCTGGCGGCCAAGGGCGGCGTGATCCAGATGAACGCCTTTGGCGCCTATCTGCGCGCTTCCAAGCCCAATCCGGCGCGGCAGGAGGCGCTGAAGGCGCTGTTCGGCCAATTGCGCGAGGATGCGAAGCTGTCGCCGGAAAAGCGGGCCGAACTGCTGGCGAAGCGGCAGGAGATCGACCGGCTCTACCCCGAAACGGACCGGGCGACCTTCGACGATTTCATGGCGCACATGCTCCACGCGCTGAAGGTGGCTGGGCCGGATCATGTCGGCATCGGCCTGGACTGGGACGGCGGCGGCGGTGTCGTCGGCCTGGAGGATGTGCTCGATCTGCCCAAGATCACCGCCGCCCTGCTGAAGGCGGGCTATAGCGAGGCGGATGTCCAGAAGATCTGGTCGGGCAATGTCCTGAGGGTGCTCGCCGCGGCCGAGGCGGCGAAGGGATCATAGGATTCCCGCGACAGGGGCGCCCTGATGGCTGCCCCTGTCGCGCATCGATTGGGCGGGGTAGCGGGGTGGATCGCAATCGCGATCACCTGTCTCTTGCGCCGAGATGATAACCATTTCGCGTCCCGGCGGTTCACTGATGGAGATCGTGCCGCTGGAGGACAAGCTGCTGATCGAAGCGCGCATCAGCCGGCGCGACATCGCCTTCATTCGTCCGGGGCTGCCCGCGACGGTCAAGATCACCGCCTATGATCCGTCCATCTACGGCACACTCGACGGCACGGTCGACCGAATCTCGCCCGACACCTTGCAGGATGAGGTGAACCGCGACCAGGTCTTCTACCGCGTCTATGTCCGCACCCGGCATTCCAGCCCGCGGACCAGGGACGGCAGGGACCACACCATCATGCCGGGCATGGTCGCGACGGTCGAAATCCGCACCGGCTGCCCATTCCCGCCATCAGCGGTCCGTCATCAAACTGAAATATTATTGTCATCCTATTGTCTCTGAAATGCCATAGCGGCCGCAACCAGCATATCAGGGGAGTCGCTCGATGGGGGCAAGGACGTTCGAAACCGGGTTATTGATCGCGGGCGTGCTGGCGCTGACGCCGCAGGCGGCGAGCGCCCAGAGCAATGCGGAACTTCAGCGCCAGATCGATGAGTTGAAGGCGCAGGTACAGGCGCTGACATCGGCGCTCGCCGCCAGCAAGTCTGCGCCGGCCGCTGCCGAGCCTGTCGCGGCCGCTCCTGCGCCCGCCGCCGCGCCAGCCGCCTCCCTGGCCGCCGCGCCCGACCAGCCGCCGGCCGCCACGCCGGCATCGGATCCGGCGCCCCGGTCGAAGGCGTGGTACGAACGGCTGTCGCTTCGGGGCTATACCCAGATGCGCTACAATGCCTTCCTGTCCGGTGACGATAGCGCGCCTGCGGGCGTTTCCCGCCTGCGTTCGGTGCATGACAGCTCTATCTCGGACCGAGGCGGCTTTTCGCTGCGCCGTGCCCGGCTGGTGCTTCAGGGCGACGTTTCCGACCGCGTCTCGCTCTATCTTCAGTCCGATTTCGCCACGGCGGTGAACAACCAGGCGGGAAGCGAGCGGCGGGAGGGATTCGCCCAGTTGCGGGACGCCTATGCGGACGTCTTCCTGGACAAGGGGAAGGATTTTCGCCTGCGCTTCGGCCAGTCCAAGGTGCCCTTCGGCTGGGAGAACATGCAATCCTCCTCCAACCGCCTGACGCTCGATCGCAGCGACGCGATAAACAGCGCGGTGCCCGGCGAACGCGACCTTGGCATCGTGGGCTATTACACGCCGCCTTCGGTGCAGAAGATATGGGACCGGCTGGCGCATGACGGGCAAAAGCTGTTCGGCAATTACGGTGCGTTCGGCATCGGCGCCTTCAACGGGCAGGGCACCAACAGGACGGAACAGAATCGCGGCCTGATGAAGGTCGCCTTCGCCACCTGGCCGTTCGAACTGGACGGTCTGGGCGACGCGTTGGCGGGGCAGGTGTTCGAAATCGGCGGCTCCGCGATGATGAACGACGTGCAGCCCGAACTGCGCAGCGGCTCGGTCAGTCCGGTGGCCTATGACGACGATCGCGTCGGCATCCATGCCATGCTCTACCCTCAGCCCTTCGGCATCCAGGCGGAATGGAACTGGGGCAGGGGGCCGGAATATGACCGCGCCAGCCAGTCCATCCTGACGAAGAAGCTGCATGGCGGCTATGTGCAGATGATGTATCGCGTGCCCATGGGTTCGATCGGCGCGCTGATGCCCTATGGCCGCTGGCAATATTATCGCGGCGGGTGGAAAGCAGGGACCAACGCGCCGCGCCTGGAAACCGACGAACTGGAACTGGGCATCGAATGGCAGCCATGGAAGGCGCTGGAATTCACCCTTGCCTTCGCCCGGATGAAACGCGCCGAAGCCGACGAGCGCCGCACCGGCCGCGCCGAAGGCAATCTTATCCGCACGCAGGTGCAGTGGAATTATTGAGGCGCGATGGGCGCAGCATGCCGGTCGCTATGTTTGCCATTGCGGCGTCTCGAACTCAGGATCCGCCTGACTGAGTGATTTTGGTGGAGAGCGGACGTTCCCCCTCCCGCAAGCGGGAGGGGGTTAGGGGGTGGGCTGGCGCAACATCCGCGTTGTTTTGCAACGGCCAAGTCAGAAGCTCCCCCGGATCAAGTCCGGGGTCGCGCCCACCCCTAACCCCTCCCGTCTACGGGAGGGGAATGTCTTGGGATGGCCATTTCCGGGCCTTTCCGAATTCGCCCAGGCGCGCTGGGTGCGCCAGGTTCCGTGATTGCGGCGGATGCCTGCCGCAGGCGTTGGCGATCGGTTCCCGGACCATATCCTGATAAGGCTGGTCCATGGCGATCGCCATATGCATGCGCCTCGCATCGCCCGCGCTCGCCTCATGCGGCGGCTTCGCGCAGGGCGGCCGCAGGCGCGAAGCCCAATATCGCGCCGAGCGCCGCGATCAGGTCGGCAGCGGCCGTGGCGCTCGCGCGACGGGCGCGCCAGCCGACGTAAATGTCCGGGCGAACGAGCAGCGCGCCGTCGTCGGCCACTTCGCTTGCGGCCGCGAAATCGCCATAAGGATCGTCATATCGCTGGCCGGGACCGATCCGGTGAACCGCGATCTCGATCCCGAAGGCGGCGGCGGCCTCGGCGGCGGCCTGCTCCCACGCCGCGCCGCTGATGCCGGTCAACAGAGTGAACCGGCCATTCCCGCACAAGTCCATCGCCGCCACGCGGCGGCCGTTTTCGCTGAGCCAGACGTGCGGAAGGTGCGCGCCCGGGCGGCTGCTCGCCTGATGATAGAGTTCGGGGTCGCGCAACCAGGCGGGTTCGGGCGATCCGTCATCGACGACCGCGCCCGATGCATAGCGCTGGTTCATTTCGACGCCGTGGCAATTATAGACATAGTCGGAGGCCTGGATGGCGGCGCGCAGCGCTTCGCGGCGGGCCGCCGCTTCCTGCGTATCGTCCTGGAGCGCCGCCATGTTGCGGCGCATCTCCTCCGGATCCTGCGTATCGAGCAGTCCCAGCGCCTGAAGGATCGGCGGAAAGCATCCGAGGCTCTTGTTGGCCCGCTTGACGACCTGTTCGGCGACCGGAGCGCGTTCGAGGTCGTAGGATTCCAGCAGCGACGGCGCCGCCTGGCCCTTGACGACATGCGCGAGCTTCCAGGCGAGATTATAGGCATCGCCGATCGACGCGTTCGAACCCAGGCCGTTCGTGGGCGGATGGCGGTGGATCGCATCGCCCATGCAGAATACCCGGCCCTTGGCGATGGTGGTGGCATAGGCGTCGTTGACGGTCCAGGTCGACGTCGCCTCTATCTTGATCGGAATCCGGTCGTCGCCGATCAGCTTGTGGAGAATGCCGCGCGCAAACTCCTCGGTGATCTGCGGTGGGCCTTGTTCGATGTCGTAGCCCCAGATGGCGAGCCATTTGTTCCAGGTCCGGACCATGCGGATGACGCCGATGCCAAGGCCGCCGACGCTCGATCCCGGCTGGATGATCCAGTAGAGTACGCTCGGCCGATGCGCGACATATTTGGAAAGGTCGCAGTCGAAGACGATGTTCATCGATCCCGAAACGCCCATCCGCCCTTCGAGCGGCAACCCATAGTCCGCGACGACCCGCGAGTTCGCCCCGTCGGCGCCGATCAGATAACGCGAGCGGATGGTGTAGACGGCGCCGGTCAGATGGTCCTTCACCGTCGTCGTGACGCCTTCCGCGTCCTGCGTGCTGCTCAGATATTCGGTGTCGAACCGGATTTTCGCGCCGCGCTTGGCGGCTGCCGCGATCAGCAGCGGTTCCATCATGTTCTGCGGCAGGTCGCACATGGAGGTGGGGCTGGCGAGATCATAATCGGCGCGGCGGGCGGGATGCATGCCCCATGTCAGCAGCCGGCCGAGTTCGGTGCCGGTGAGGCTGGTGCAATAGGTGTTCTCGCCCATCTGGGTGTTGGGCACCGCCATGCCGAGCGCCTCCTGCTCCAGCCCCAGGTCGCGCAGGATTTCCATGGTCCGCTGGTTGGTGATGTGCGCGCGCGGCGTGCGCGCGGTCCAGCCGAACTTGCCGATCGCCTGGCATCGGACGCCATAGGTGGCGAGCGCGGCGGCAGAGGCGGCGCCGGCGGGGCCTGTGCCGATGATCAGGATGTCGGTATCGAAGCCGGATTCAGTGGACATGCATTCCCTCCGTGCGTTTCTATGCCGACGGGCCGAAATCCGGTTCCGCGGGCTGATTGGGATCGAAAAGCCGCTCGGCTATGGCGAGCGCCTCCTCCGCGGCGGCGCGAAGCGGACCCTCGTCCGAATCGAGGCCGGTGACGAACCCGTGCCCCACGCCGCGAAATATATGCAGGGAAACGGCCGGATTTCCCTCGACGCAGGCCGCCAGCGCCTCCACATTTTCGGCCCCGACCGATGCGTCCGTATCGCCCAGCAGGATCGTCACCGGCGTTTCGATCTTCGGCAGATAATCGATCGGCGGCGCGAGCGGGGCGACATTGGGAAGCCCCTGCGGAAACGGATAGACGGCAAGCAGCGCGCGATCGCTTCCGCGCCGCGCCAGTTCGAGAACGAAATTGCCGCCTAGGCAGAAGCCCATGACCCCTCGCGCCCCGATGCGCCGAACCAGCCGTTCGAGCGCATCGGCATAGTGCCTGTCGTCAAGCCGGTGGCGCCGCTCGAACGCGGCCTCGCGCGTTGATTGCGCGAGCGGACCGAAGGAGGCAAAGGGATCGAGCAGGATAACCGGCGCCTGCCGGGCAAGATGCGCTGCAAGGCCGCGATAGAAGGGCGTCATCCCGTAGATGTCGGGGATGAGGAGCGCGGGGGGAGCGCGATGCCCTGCCCCGAAGACGAGGCCTTCGAGCCCGAACCCTGCGGGGGCGGAGTAGGGCTCGCCTTGCGGATCGACCGGAAAACGCGCGCTCGGCTGCGTATGGCACATCGGATTTCTCCGGGAAGTCGGTCAGGCCGCGCGGTCGAGAACGAAGTCGACCGTCAGCGTATCGACGCCGTCCTCCTGCGTCGTCCGGCGGACCAGATCGTCGCGCACGCCGCTGCAGCAATCGCTGTCGACCCATTGTCCGCCCTCGAAATAGACCTGGGTCGTGACCGTCTTGAACCCGGGCTTGCGCACCTTGAAGTGGACGTGCGCGGGGCGCCAGCTATGGCGTCCCATCGCCTCCAGCAGCGCGCCGGTATAGCCCTGGTTGGGGATCTGGTAGGGAACCGGCGCCGTGGTCGCGACGCGATAGGCGCCTTCGCTGTCCGACGTCAGCTTGCCCCGATAATAATCGACGGGGATATTGTCGTGGAACCCGCTATATTTTCCGGTCGGGGTCGAGTGCCAGATGTCGACCTCCGCTCCGGGCAGGACGGACCCATCGATGTCGCGCACCTGGCCCCGGACGACGAGCGGACGCTCATTGTCATGATCGAGGGTCTTGAGCCGGTCGGTGACGGCGGGCGCATCCTCCCTGTAATAGGGCCCCTGGATCGCCTGCGGAGAACCCTTCGTCACCTCGTTTTCCGCGTCGACCGCGGCCACGTTCAGGAAGACGTCGAGGAGCAGCGGCAGTTCCCTGGCGTCCGCCAGCCGGCCGAGATAGTCGACGGCGAAGCGGTACTGATCGACCGTCACATGATGCTTTATGATGGCGTCGCGTATTCCCGCGACGATATCCATCACTACGGCCTCAAGCTGTTCGGACTCCATCGGCATCTCCCACTTCGCTCTGTTGTGCAGTTCGGAAAAAGTAGAGCGAAGATGGTATACGCGCCAATACTGATTATGCCGCTACTCGATACGAATAGCGTATGCCATCGGTCAGCGCCGGATCGCGCCCAGGAAACGATGCAGGATCGGTTCGTCGCAATGCTGGGCATAGGCGCAAACGATCGGGGAACCGACCGCATCGTCGAGCAGGGGCGTGAAGCGGACGCCGGGCCAATGGATGGCCGCGAGCGATGCGGGCACCACGCAGACTCCCGCGCCCATCGCGGTCAGCGCCAGGGCGGCGGTCGCGTCTTCGGCGAAATGCTCGATGCGCGGCTGAATGCCCCGCGCCTTGAGCAGCGCGATGATTTCGTCGGCGAAGCTGGGCCGGTCGCCCTTGGGGAACAGCACGAAGGGCCGATCCTTGTAGCTCGCCAGCGCGACTGGCCGGTCGGGCGCTCCGGCCCGCTCGTCGGCGGTCGCGACATAGAGCGGCTCGTCCTGGATCTTTTCGAATATGATGTCCGGTTCGCCCGGAAAATAGCGCCCGAACCCGACATGGATCACCCCGTCGCGCAGCGCCTGGACCATGTCGTGCTTGCTGAGCTGGGCGAGGGAAATGTCCGCTTCGGGAACCTCGCGGCGGAAATCCCGGAGCAGCGCGGGGAGAACCTGGTAGATGACAGAGCCGAGATAGCCGATGGCCAGGCGGCCCACATCGCCTCGCCCCGCGGCGCGGCAGCGGTCGCGCGAATCCCGGCTTCGCGTCAGGATGACCCTGGCGTCTTCCAGGAAGCTCCGTCCCGCCGCGGTCAGGCTGACCCCCTTGGTCGTCCGGACCAGCAACTGCACGCCAAGCTCGTCTTCCAGTGCCTGGATCTGTCGGCTCACGGGCGGCTGGGACACGTTCAGCCGCTGCGCCGCCGTGCCGATATTGCCATATTCCGCCGCCGCGACGAAGTAGCGAAGCTGACGAAATTCCATGTCCATCTCCCATGCTATGCGGCAAGCGTATCGAATAGTGGTCGATATAGTATTTTACAGTAAGGCGACAGCCCTCCTATCGCTGCCGAACATATGGGCCGTAGGGATGTGGTGGGAATGGATAAGGCAGCGGTTTCGCAAGGGCGTGCGTCGGAAGGAGCGGCCGGCGGGCGCGATGCGCTGGTCTTCGGCCGGACGCCCATCGAAACGGCGAGGATACGGAGCATCGAAACGCGGATCGTCGACCTGCCGCTGCGTCGGCTCCAGCAGTTCGCGCGGTTCGGCACTCACCTTCAGAGCATCGTCCTTGTCGAGATACTGACCGAAGACGGGGTAACGGGCATCGGCGAGGCCGTCACGCCCTGCGGCCCCTGGTGGAGCGGCGACAGCGTCGAGGCGATCAAGGCGACGATCGACCGCTATCTGGCGCCGCTGCTCGTGGGCGAGAACCTGCTCGCGCCGACCCGACTGATGGCGAAGCTGGACCAGAAGGTCCGCAACAACAGCTTTGCGAAGGCGGGGATCGAGATGGCGTTGCTCGACGGCGCGGGAAAGATCCTCGACGTGCCGCTGCATATCCTGTTCGGGGGCAAGATGCGCGATTCGCTCCCCGTGGCCTGGCCGCTGGCGACGGGCGATGTCGCGCAGGAAATCGACGAGGCCGAAGAGATGCTGGCGCTCGGACGCGCCGGCGCCTTCAAGCTGAAGATGGCCGCGCTGCCCATCGCGGAAGACCTCGCCCGCGCAAAGCGGCTGGCGCGCGCCCTTGAAGGGCGGGCGAAGCTGCGGGTCGATCCCAATGAAGGCTGGGAAGAGGCGACTGCCGTCCGGGCGATCGCCGAGCTGCGCGAGGCCGGCGTCGAGATGGTCGAACAGCCTGTGGCGCGCTGGAACCTCGACGCGATGGCGCGCCTCACCCGGTCCAGCGGCACCACGATCATGATCGACGAGGGCGTCCTGTCGGTCCACGACACGGTGGAGGTGGTCAAGCGCGCCGCCGCCAGCCTGCTGTCGCTCAAGATCATGAAATCCGGCGGGCTGCGCAATGCCCGCGCCATGGCCGACATTGCGAATGCGGGGGGCATTCCCGTCTATATGGGCACCTTCCTCGAATCCTCGATCGGGACTGCGGCGAACATGCATCTTGCCGCGAGCCTTCCGGCCCTGCCGCTCGGCGGAGAGACGATCGGACCGATGTTGATCGGCGAGGACATCTGCGTCGCGCCTGCCGACTATCACGATCATGCGCTCTGGCTGCCCGAAGGGCCGGGACTCGGAATCGAGATCGATCGCGAGAAGCTGGCGCGATTCCAGAGAAAATAGGGGCCGCAAAGGATGCGGTCGACGATTGGGGGAGAGGAAAATGATGAAAGGACTATATTGCGGCGGCGCGCTCGCCGCGCTGGCGGCCGCATCCGCCGCTTCCGCCCAGACCGCGCCTTTGGCGGAGCCGCAGGCAAAGGCCGGGCTGCCCGCCGACGTGATCGCCGACATCGTCGTGACGGCGCGAAAGCGGGAAGAGAATCTTCAGGAAACCCCCATCGCCATATCGGCCTTCGGCAACGAGACGCTCGAAGCGCGGGGGGCGACGCGCGTGGATGCGATTGCGGGATCGACGCCCAACCTGACCTTGTCGAACAGTCCGGGCTTCGGCGCGCAGAGTTCGCCGGCCATCTATGTCCGCGGCATCGGGCAAAAGGATTTTTCGCCTTTCACCGAACCGGGCGTCGGCCTTTATCTCGACGGCGTCTATATCGCGCGGTCGGTCGGCGGGCTGCTCGACCTGGTGGACATCGATCGCGTCGAAGTTCTGCGCGGTCCGCAGGGAACGCTTTTCGGCCGCAACACGATCGGCGGCGCGGTCAGCATCACTTCCCGACAGCCCGACTTCGACCATATTTCGGGAAGCGCGGCGCTCACGATCGGCAACTATCGGCGGCGGGACTTCAAGGCATCGTTGAACCTGCCGCTGACCGATAGCCTCGCCGTCACCTTGTCCGGCGCGACGATCAATCGCGACGGCAATGTCCGCCGTAGCGACGGGCGCGATCTTGGCAATGAACAGCGCCTCGTCGGGCGCTTCGCCCTGCGCTGGAAGGCGTCGAGCCGCATGACCCTGAACTGGTCGGTGGACGGCACCCGCGTGCGGGAACATGGCCCCGCATTCCGCCTGACCGGCATCGACTATCGGTCGCGGATTTTCAATCCCGACAATCTGCCGCTGGCGCTGACCGCGGGCGGTACGCCGCTTCCTCCCGGCGTGGCGTTCGGAACGCCGCAAAACGGCATGGTGCATGTCATCGCGCCGCCGGACGGCGCTTTCCCGCCGGCTGTCGTCGCGGCGACGGGAGGCTACCGCAGCACGCTCAATTTTCCGGTCATCGACCTTAACGGCAGTGCGCCGGGCGGGCAGATCTACCCCTCCCAAAGCGGCGACGCCCCGACCGACAATTTCGCGCTTCTCAACAATTATGTCGCGACCTTCCTCGGCGGACAGCCGTGCCTGTCGCCGCCGAACGGGTCGGCGCTCTATGATCCTTCGGGAGATCCGGCCAATGGCGCCTGCTACAACAACCAATATGTGACGCGGACGAACCAGGGGACAGGCGCCGATTTTTCGAGGATCGACATATGGGGCACCGCCCTCAATATCGACCTGGAGCTTTCCGACAGCATCGACCTGAAATCGATAAGCGCCTATCGCAAGCTGAAAAGCGCATCCGATCGCGACGGGGACCATTCGCCGCTGGAAATCGTCCGGTACGGCAATGATCCGGTCGATCAGGAACAGGTGAGCCAGGAGGTGCAACTGTTGGGGAGCGCGTTCGGCGATCGGCTCAAATGGATATTCGGCGCCTATTATTTCAGGGAAACGGGGGTCAACCTCAACCAGGTCTCCTTCACGCCGCTTTCGTTCGAGGTCGGCGGCTATTTCAGGAACACGAGCATAGCCGGCTTCGGCCAGCTCACCTTCGACATCACCGACCGTCTTTCGCTGACCCCTGGGCTGCGATGGACGCGCGACCGGAAATTTTACGACGCGACCGCGGGCGGCATCATCGCGAACCGCATCGGCATCGTCGATCCGCGCACCCAATATCCGGGCGGGCTGCCCGCCTGCGGCGTTCTGAACCCTTCGGTGGTCTGCCCGCTTGGCCCGACCAAAGGCACGGCTTTCGCGCCCGGCCAACTGGTTCAGCAGGGCCAGGCGTCGACCCAATATAGCGACCTCACGCCGATGGTGAACCTTGCCTACAAGGCGGCCGACGGGCTGCTCCTATACTCCAGCTATTCGGAAGGGTTCAAAGGCGGGGGCTTCACGCACCGCACGCTGCCCCTTCCGATCCTGCCGGGCGGCATACCGAGCTTCGATCCGGAAACGGTCAAGGTGTACGAAGCCGGCTTCAAGCTCGATGCCTTCGGCCGCCGGCTGAGGCTCAACGCAGCCTTCTTCAACACCGACTACAGCAATCTTCAGATCCAGGTCTTCGTGGGTCCGGCGCCGCAGATCAAGAATGTCGGTTCGGCACGGATACGCGGCCTGGAACTTGAAGCGTCGCTCGCGCCGGGCGGCGGATGGCGGCTGGAGGGCGGCCTGGGCTACCTCGATGCACGTTACACCAGCCTAGACGCGGCGCTGGTGAATGGCGGACTGACGCGAAATGCCGTCACCCTGTCGAGCAAGTTCGAGCAGGTGCCGGACTGGTCGATCAACGCTTCGCTGTCGAAGTCGATGAGCATCGGCGACGTTGAACTGACGCCGCGCGTGGACTGGTCGTATCGCTCCAAGGTCTATTTCGACTCGATCAACACCCAGGCGATCGCCCAGCCGGCCTATTCGCTGGTCAATGCGAGCTTGACCGCGGCATCCTTGTCGGACGGTTGGACCTTCAGCGCCCAGATCACCAATCTGTTCGACAAGGCCTATTATAATTCGGGGGTTTTCAACGAGACCTTCGGTGTACAGGAAAATCTGATCGGGCGCAGCCGCGAGTGGTCTATCACGCTCAAGAAGCTGTTTTGACGAGCGGTCCGGACATGCGGTGCGCTGCGGGCGCGTCGCGGCCCGCGCCTTTAACCGATTTCGCGTGGCCGAGCGCCATATCGCCGCCATCTTGCGTCGGCGCAGCACCGCCGAGGCCCGGATCGGGGTGTGATATAGCCCCCAAAGTTCGCCCGAATTGATCACCTTTTTCCGACAAATACTCCAACGGCAGTGTCATTAACTTGGTTAGACAGTGAGAAAATTCCGCCAATCTCTTCGGCATTTGGTCCATACGGAACAAATAAGATCCTGCCAGAGAAACCATTTGTGGTGGTTGCATCACTACCAAACGTATTGCTCTGTTGGAGCGTCCCAAACGTATTTGTTCCGCCCGACCCATTATTTACTCTAAGATCAATGTTTGTAGTGGTCATGTCGTTTGCAAAGTTACGCGTGACCTGTCCTGTTCCGCTTAACCGCCGCGCGGTTCCGCCGATATATGCCGTACCATCAGCAATGCCATTGTACGTGACAGTTCCTGCATTCAAGCGGGCAGCGTCAGGCGTGCGCGAGCCGAACAGGAACCATGTCTGGTAGCCAGTTCTTGATGCTCCCGTATTCTGTTTTACCTCCCACATGCCATAGCTGACGTAGCCCAAATGTGAGGATGAATCAGTCGAACGAAAGATGGTGAGACCGCTGTCGACCGTCCCAAGATCACCATAAGTTAAACTGCGTTGGAATGTGTCGAAATTGGTAGGTGTTGATGCGGTCCGGTTGCCCGAGGCATATTGGAAATTAGTGACATTTTGACTGCCCGCCTGATCTCTCGCAGTAATTGTATAGGATGACCCATCGTAGCGAATATCGGTTATCCTTACCTCCGCCGCCGTCGTAATTACCGTCCCGGTAATGCGATTGTTAGCATCCGCGGTTTTGTAATGAACGGGCAGAGCATCCAGATTGCCTCCCGAAGGTGAAGATGCAAGATATGAAACGGGGGCGGTGACGGCAGCTGGCTGGGAAGGCGTGGGTGTGGGTGTCGGCATCGATGCTACACCTCCGCTGCCGCCTCCCCCACAAGATGCAACCGTCAGCCCCATCATCAGAATCACAACATTACGAAAGACTAGTTTCATTTTGCCTCGCCCACGCATATGCAAAAAACACGCTGGCTTCCTCCCCAGCTTGCTCTCGGTCGCGTTCGCAATATCTGCGTCCGCCGTCAATGCTGCGCCAGAAAAACAAGCGGCACCAATGCTTTCGACTGAGGGGGTTTCAGCGAGCCAGATGCTTGATCTTGGGGAGCATCTCGCGGTTGCAGGCAAAATCGGCGATGCGAACCTGATTCTCGATGCTCTCAAGCAAAATGATGAAGGCTCGCGCGAGCAAATTCTGCTCGCAGGCATCATTGCGGTGGCTCAAGGTAATTTGTCTTTGGCTGAAGCGGGCTTCCGAACCCTCCTATTGCGGGATCCTCACGACACCAGAGTCCGGCTCGAACTTGCACGGGTACTTTTTTTGCTGCACCGATATGCAGCTGCAGATTATCATTTTAGGCTCAGCGCTGCGCGAAGCCCAAAGTCTGTGCAACATAATATTTCACTTTTCCGCCGCGCAATACAGGCACAACGAACATGGCGTGTTTCGGTGGAAGGGGGAATTGCCCCGGATACCAACGTGAACTCAGCAGGTCGTGACCGAATTGTCGATTTGTTCGGGTTGCCCTTTAACGTGGACAACGATGCTCGCGAAAAATCAGGGGTCGGTGTTTTTGCAAATGCCGATGTTGAACTTCGGTTGCGGCGCTCTGAAGCAGTGGGATTGTCCATCCGCGCATTCGGAAACGCTCGGGAATACCGTCGTTCGGCTTTTAATGATGAGGTCGCGGGCATCGAAATCGGACCACAATTTCGGTTTGGCAACGCGCAAGTGACCGTTGCGGGAACAGGTCTGTTTCGGTGGTATGGCCGAGAGATATACTCGCGAGCTCTAGGAGCAGCGCTACGCGTTGAACTGCCCATCTCAACGCAATGGCAGGTCGATCTGAAGCCTCAATTCAGATCAGTCAATTATCTCCAAAACCCAAGCCAAAACGGGCCTTTTATGAGCTTGAACGGTCAGATTAGCCGCTCCCTCGGAAGTCATGCCTTAGGGCAAATCGATTTTCTCGCGTCGCGACAGTCTGCTCGCGCTCCTGGCTACGCTTATCGAGAAGCAGGGCTAGGTGTGAGTGCATTTGCTGAACTTGGAAATGGAATTACTGTAGGAGGAAGTATCGAGGCAGCGCGGACGGTATTCGATGCTCCACTCTTCGGCTTTGCAAAGACACGCCGCGACTGGAGAGCCGCAACAACCATTTCTGTTCTCAATCGGAACTGGATTTTGTTAGGATTCTCGCCTGTCACGCGGCTGAGTTTTGCACAGTCGAAATCTACAATTAGTTTTTTTGAATATCGTCGAACACGACTGGAACTTGCATTGCAGCGGCCATTCTAAATAAAATCGGCAAAGAGTACGATATATCGATTGTTCAGGCTCATCTGTGTCCGCCGATCTGGAATTCGCTATCATCTGTGATGCAAAGTCTGATGTAGATGCACGGTAATCAGGTGTTTTTCCGTCAGCGTCCGCTTCAGAGCATCACACATTCCCGAATGAATGACCGGCTTTGGTCGTCTGCGGAGCGGCGGCTTTCTCCGCACAGTCCGTCCCCGTGGGTGAGCTTGTAGGGCTCTCCCGCCCCTTGGCGGCTTTGATCGCCACCGCCGAAAGTGCCATGATGGTATCTCCCGATCAGGGAGTGGTGGACACCATCATATCTACCATCGGATTGTTGGTATGCAGTGATATCCAGCTACTCCGTATGAGCGGAGTATATCACAGAAAACCCACGGAAAACAGCCATTTACGAGATGAAATGGCACCTTCCGAGAGAGGAAGGTGGTGACCCCTACGGGAATCGAACCCGTGTTTCAGCCGTGAGAGGGCCGCGTCCTGACCGCTAGACGAAGGGGCCACAGGCCGCGTGGGGCGGCGAGTAGGGGGCCGCGTTTAGGAAAGCGCGTCGGCGCCGTCAAGGGAAACTCGCGCAATTTCCCTCCACCCAGAAAAAACCACCCCATGCGATTCGCATGGGGTGGCCAAGGTTCAGGGAGGAGACGCCTCCAAAAGGGGGAGGCGCCCATACGACACACCCGAAAGGGGGGCAGGTGCGCCGTATGTTCGGTAAATAGAGAAAATCGCGCGGAGTTTCAAGTGGCGCCGCGCAACCTTTTTCCTTAAATGCCTGTCATGAATGCTTAATTTGGTTAAGCATCCGCTGTCTGGGGCGCTGCCGGAACCGCGATCGGCCCCTTGCCCTGGGACACCTGCGCCTCGAACAGCTCACGCATGAGCTGCAACGAGAAGAGGTGCGCATGGATCAGCGGCAGCATGCCGTTCTGGCTGATCTTGCGAAGCTGGTCGCCGCGCATGTCCCGCAGCTTTTCCTCGTTCACCATGCGGAATCCGCGATAGACGAAGGGCTGTTCATTGCCGGGCACCTGGATGGCGACTTCGCCGTCCATCAGCAGGTCGAGATCCTTCAGATCCTTCATGAACTGGCCGGTGCGCGCCGCCGCCTGCTCGAAATCCTCGCAGAATTTGAGCACGCCCTGCGTCAGTTCGCTGGGCTTGCCATCCTCGAACAGCGCCTGGCCTTCCTCGAACGTGCCGAGCGCGTCGCTGGTCGGATCGAAGCAGAGCGAGAGTTCGTCGCTGTCGGAACGCAGCTTCGCCAGCATCCAGGGATAGCGGCGGACATAGGCGGGCACATAGGCCGGTCCGCGCAGCTTGCCCTCGTCGTCGAGGAAGGTGTTGACGCCTTCGTTGAGGCCCATCAGCGCCAGCGGAACCGGCTCGTCCCCGGCGGAGAAGATGATCGGCACGAAGCGCTGGGCGGCGACGAATTCGTCGACCGTCAGGGGAATGGCGTGCTGGGTCGTCAGGAACGGCGCCGAATCGACGGTGCGGCTGCGCCAGGCGGCATGATCGACGCTGCTCAGCGGGATGAGGTCGTTGTAGAAGACGGGAAGGCCGTTCGCGGGCGCGCTTGCCATGATGTGCTAGTCCATTTCCAACAAAAAGCGGCGCATTTTGCCTTGCGCCGCGAGCATGATACTGGGCCGGGCAGGATAAGGCCCTTGCATGCGGGAGGCAATCGCTTTCGACGCCCGGCGCGGCGGGCGGGCCGGGTTTCAGCCTTCCTCCGGCCTGGGGATC
Source organism: Sphingobium sp. TA15 (assembly GCF_037101235.1). NCBI lineage: Bacteria > Pseudomonadati > Pseudomonadota > Alphaproteobacteria > Sphingomonadales > Sphingobiaceae > Sphingobium > Sphingobium sp. TA15. The sequence goes on along the minus strand of NZ_AP025355.1, from coordinate 1,390,139 downwards.
AGCTTGTCGGGGTTCATGATGCCCTGCGGGTCGAAGGCGGCCTTGATCGCGCGCAGGGCGTGGAGGCGCGCGGGACTGGCGAGGCGGCCCAGTTCGGCGCGTTTCATCTGGCCGATGCCATGCTCGGCGGAGATGGAGCCGCCAGCCGCGACCACTGCGTCATGAACGAAGGCGTTGATCGCCTGCCCATGCGCCGCGATCCAGCCCGGCCCATCGGTCGTGCCCCTGGGGGCGCGGACATGGAAATGGACGTTGCCGTCGCCCAGATGGCCGAAGGAGGAGGCGGTGGTCCCAGGGAAGGCCCTTTCCGCCGCTGCCGCCGCATCCACCATGAAGGCGGGCATGCGGGCGACCGGCACGCTGACGTCATATTGCAGCGCCGGCCCCTGCGCCCGCTCGGATTCGGACAGCGATTCGCGGATGCGCCAGAAGGCCTCCGCCTGCGCTTCATTGGCGGCGATGGCGGCGTCGACGGCGATGCCCCGTTCCAGCGCCTCGGCCAGCGCGCCTTCCAGTTGCTCGGCCGGTCCGGGATCGCGCAGGTCGCCATGATCGACCTCGATCAGCACGTGCCAGGGAGTGCGGGTCGCGATGGGGCAGCGGGTGCCGGGGATGTGCGAGAGGACATGGCCGAGGCCATCGTCGGCGATCACCTCGAACCCCTCGACGCTGTCGCCCAGATGCGCTTCGCACAGCCGGAGCAGCGCGAGCGCGTCGGCGGGGGAGGGGACGCCGATCCAGCCGACCGCGCGCGCCGCAATGGCGGGGACAAGGCGCAGCGAAGCGGCGGTGACGATCCCCAAAGTCCCCTCAGCGCCGATCAGCAACTGCTTGATGTCATAGCCGCGATTGTCTTTCCTGAGGGCATCCAGGCCGTGGAAGATGCCGCCGTCGGGCAGGACAGCCTCCAAGCCTTCGACCAAAGCCCGCATCGTGCCGTGGCGCAGCACCTGCGTGCCGCCGGCATTGGTGGAGATGAGGCCGCCGATGGTGGCCGAACCCTTGGCCCCGAGGCTCAGGGGAAAGCGACGGCCGGCGGCGGCGGCGGCATCGTGGAGGTTGGAGAGAATCACGCCCGCTTCGCAGACGGCAAGATTGTCGTCCGGCGACAGGCTGCGGATATGGTTCATCCTGCGGAGCGACAGGATCAGCGCGGAGCCGTCCGCCGGGGGCGTGGCGCCGCCCACCATGGACGTGTTGCCGCCCTGCGGCACCAGCGGCACGGAAAGGTCGGCGGCAAGGCGGACGGCGGCGGCGACCTGCTCCGTCGTTTCGGGCTGAAGAATGGCGGACGCCGCGCCATGATAGCGTCCGCGCCAGTCGCTGAGCCACGGCGCGATGTCGTCCGCATCGGTCACGACGCGCTTTTCCCCCAGCAGGGCCGTGAATCGGGCGATAACATCTTGTCCTGTCATGGGACTGTCCTATGCCTTGGAATTCATCGACGGTTCAACCTTTGGCCCATAGCGTCTGCGTCCCAAAAGGGGTTCGACTTGTTTCATTCTGTCCTGCTGCTGTTCACCGCGTCAGCCGCCGAGCCCGTGCAGTGGGCGCAACTGACGATAGAGCAGCGCGTCATCATCCGCGTTCCGATGGCAAGGAAGGGACGCGCGCCCGCTCGTCCCGTCCCCCAGGCGCGGGACGACTGGAAGGAAAGGAAGGGGCCGCGCTGCATCGCGCTGCGCTCGATTCGCTCCGCAAGCATATTGATGGACAATGCCATAGACCTGCTGCTGGCGGACAATCATCGCTACCGCGCCAGGCTGGAGCGCGGGTGCAACAGCATGGGGTTCTATTCCGGCTTCTATGTCGAACCCGATGAGGATGGCTCGCTCTGTTCCGGGCGGGACGAGTTGCAGGCGCGCAGCGGGGCAAGTTGCGCGATCGACAGTTTTCGCCGGCTGGAGCAGGCCGAACCCGACGATTAGCGCCATCCCCTTCGCGATTTTCTTGACAAGAGGCCGATATTTCCGCAAGGCGCGCCCGATTTCCCCTGCGTGTTCCAACGCGGGGGGAGAGCCTCCTGTCCCGGACATCTGAATGACCTTTGCCGATCTCGGCCTATCCGACGAATTATTGAAGGCCGTTAGCGAGGCCGGATATGACACGCCCACGCCGATCCAGGCGCAGGCGATTCCCCCCGTGCTGATGATGAAGGACATCATCGGCATCGCGCAGACCGGGACGGGCAAGACAGCCAGCTTCGTGCTGCCGATGATCGACATCCTTGCCCATGGCCGCGCCCGCGCGCTGATGCCGCGTTCGCTGATCCTGGAGCCGACGCGGGAACTGGCCGCCCAGGTGGCGGAGAATTTCGAGAAATACGGGAAGTATCACAAGCTCAACATGGCGCTGCTGATCGGCGGCGTGCAGATGGGCGACCAGCTCAAAGCCCTGGAAAAGGGCGTGGACGTGCTGATCGCAACGCCAGGTCGCCTGATGGACCTGTTCCAGCGGGGCAAGATATTGCTCAACGGTTGCAGCATGCTGGTGATCGACGAAGCGGACCGCATGCTCGACATGGGTTTCATCCCTGACATCGAAGAAATTTGCACCAAGCTGCCTGCCCAGCGGCAGACTTTGCTGTTTTCCGCGACCATGCCCGCGCCGATCAAGAAGCTGGCCGACCGCTTCCTCAGCAATCCCAAGTCGATCGAGGTGGCGCGGCCCGCGACCGCCTCCACCAACATTACCCAGCGGCTGGTGAAGGTGGATTCGCGCAAGAAGCGGGAAGCGCTGCGCGCGATGCTGGAAGCGGAGGATGTGCTGAGCGCGGTGATCTTCTGCAACCGCAAGACAACGGTGCGGGAACTCAACAAGAGCCTTCAGCGCCACGGCTTCAGGTCGGGCGAGATCCACGGCGACATAGACCAGTCGGCGCGCATCGCGGAACTGGAGCGGTTCCGTGCGGGGACGGTGAACATCCTGGTGGCGTCGGACGTGGCGGCCCGCGGGTTGGACATCAAGGGCGTCAGCCATGTGTTCAACTTCGACGCGCCCTGGCATCCGGACGATTATGTCCACCGCATCGGCCGCACCGGCCGCGCCGGGGCGAAGGGCGTCGCCTATACCTTCGTGACGGCGGACGATGCCGAGGCGATCGACAATATCCAGAAGCTGATCAAGCAGAAGATCGAGACGATCGACGCGCCGGCGGCCGCTGCCCCCGCCGAAAGGGAGAAGCAGGAGCCGCGCCGTCCGGACAAGGAGCGCAAGAGCGACAAGCGGCGCGACGACCGCCGCCGCGAAGAACCCCGCGCTGCGCGGCCCGAAGGCAATGGCGCCCGGCCGCGGCGGCCGGAACAGGTGGACGATGGCCCGGACGACGGCTGGAACGGGCCGGTTCCGGAATTCCTCTCCGTGGGATTCGGGGCTTAGAAGATCGTGCGGAAAAGCCTGCCTGTCCAAGGGTAGGAATCGGTTTTCCGCTTGGCCATGCCCTCGTTCCCTTCGCGCGCCGGCAGGAGCCCAGTCCCGCCGTGAATGGGCATCACTGCGGCCGGACCAGATTCCTGCGAGCGGTGCGTCTCGCTCCAGTGCCTGCGCGGGAGCAGCTACCCAAAAGAAAGAGTGCGCTCCGGCCCGTTCACTCCCTAGCTGAAATCTCCTTCAACCCACCTGCCGTTTCGCCAGCTTCCTTGCCAGCGTTCGCCGGTGCATGCCCAATCGCCGCGCCGCTTCGGAGATATTGAAGTCGCTGTCCTTCAGCACTTCATGGATATGTTCCCATTCCAGCGTCTTGATCGATGTCGGACGCGGCGCCAGCGGCGTGGACGGATCGCCGGCCGATCGGGCGAACGCCGCCTCTATGTCGTCGGTGTTGGACGGCTTGGCCAGATAGTTGGACGCGCCGAGCTTGATGGCCTCCACCGCCGTCGCGATGCTGGCGAAGCCGGTCAGCACGACGATCACCATCGCGGGATCATGGGCATGCAAGGTCCGCACGCACACCAGCCCCGACTCCGCGCCCAGCTTCAGGTCGACCACGGCGAAGCCCGGCCTGTTGCCCGCCAGCACCCTTTCCAGCGCCGCGTGGCTGTCCGCCGTCAGCACCATATAGCCGCGCCGTTCGAAGGAGCGCTTCAGCGTCTTCGCGAAGGCCTCGTCATCTTCTACAATCACCAGCAGGCGATCCGTCATGCAGTCGTCTCCTCCAGCGCCACCGTGCCCAGCGGCAGCCGCAGCAGGATCAGCGCCCCGCCGTCGGCGCCGTTGCTCGCGCTGACGCTGCCGCCCAGCTTGCGCACGACATTGACCACAAGGAACAGGCCCAGGCCGTGGCCTTCCTTGCCCTTGCTCGATCGATAGGGCTTGCCGAAATCCTCCAGCATCGCCTGCGAAAAGCCGCTGCCATTGTCGCGGACCGCGATGTTGAGCGAGCTGCAGTCGCGCCCGACGAGCAGGTCGATATAGGTCGCGCCTGCCTCCCGCGCATTGTCGAGCAGGTTGCCGATCGCCTGGCGGATCACCGGATCGGCGACGATGCGGGGATAGTCGTGCGGCCCGAAATCGCAGCGCAGCGGCATGCCGGGATTGGCCCTGCGCCACTCCATGGCGATGCCCTCGATGAAATCGCGCACATTGGTGACTTCCGGCGCCTCGCCCCGCGCCTCTCCGGAGGAAAGGAGGATGCCGGTGACGATCTGCTTGCAGCGCTGCACGGCGGCCTGCATCTCCTCCACTTCCTCGACCAGGGCGGCGTGTTCCGTCACCTCCGGCATATGTTTCCAGTCGCCCAGCACCACCGCAAGCTGGGAAAGGGGCGTGCCCAGTTCATGCGCCGCGCCCGACGCCAGCAGGCCCATGCGGACGATATGCTCCTCCTCCGCCGCCTGTTGCCGCAGCCGGGCGAGATAGGCCTCCCGCGCCTGGAGGTTGCGCGTCACCGGCAGCATGAACAACACCAGCAGCACGGCGACCATGGTGAGGCAGATCCAGGTGCCGACGATATGCAGGTCGAACAGATGGCCTTCCAGCGCGCCGTTGAGATCCAGCGGCCGGTAATGCAGCGCCAGCAGCCCCGCGCACAGCGCCGAGACGAAGACGATGCCCCAGATGCTCCAGCGATCAAGCAGCACCGCGCCCAGCGCCACCTGCACCAGATAGAGGGAGATGAAGGGATTGGTCGCCCCGCCGGAAAGATAAAGCTGCGCCGTCAGCAGCAGCACGTCGAACAGCAGCGACAGGAACAGTTCGGCATGGGACACGTCCGTTCGCCTGCGCAGCACGCCCAGGCTGAGGCCGTTCATCGCCATTGCCATGCCCGCGAGCAGCAGCATCGGCGCCAGCGGCAGGCGGATGCCCATGACGAAATGCACTGCCACTATGGTGATGAGTTGGCCCGCGATCGCCAGCCAGCGCAATTGCACCAGCAGCGCCAGATTCTTGCGCCCGGCGGCGTCGGCGGGCCACTGGCTGGGTTGCCAGAGGGTGCTGATCGGCAGGGTCCGGTTCATCCCCGGCGGTCTTTCCGCTCCTGGCGCATGACGAATATGTACGCGCCCGCGACCATCGCCGCCAGTGCGAACCATGTGATCGCATATTGCAGGTGGCTGTTGGGGAATTTGACGACGGTAAGACCGCCGACGGGCAAGCTGTCGGGGTCGCGGGCGGCGTCGGCGTCGATGAAATAATCCGGCACTGGTCCGCTGATCCTCTGCGTCGCGGCGATGGCGGCGACGTCGCGGGAATACCAGCGGTCGGCCGCCGGGTCGTTGGAGCGCAGGAAGCCGCCGCCCGGCTCGCTGAGGCGGAGCAGGCCCGTCACATGCACCTCGCCCGGCGGTCTTGCATAATCCCGCCGCCTGTCGGGCGGCACGAAGCCGCGATTGACGATCAGGGTGAAGCCCTGGTCGGTGACGAGGGGGGTCAGCACCCAGAAACCGGGTCCGCGCACCGTCACGGCCTGCACCAGCGCGGCCTTGTCATGGAGGAAATGGCCCGAAATCCGCGCGCGGCGATATTCGTCGGCCCTGCCGGCGGCGCGGGGGGCGGGAATGGGGAGCGCGTGGATGCGGGCGTCGACGCGGGCGATCAGGTCGCGCTTCCAAGCGAGGCGCTGGACCTGCCAGGCGCCCAGCGCGCAAAATCCGGCGAAAAGGAGGAGGGCGATCAGCGTCGGGCCGATGGGAAAGGCCGGGGAGCGCCGGGAGCGCTCCCCGTCGCGGGCCGTTGTCACGGCATCTCGCTCATATTGTGCATGGCGCGCATTTCCTGGGTCGGACCCATGTCCATCTCCATCTGCGCGTGCGGCATCATGTTGGCGTTCAGATGATACATGACCCACAGGGATCCCGACAGGACGATGACGACCAGCACCACGGTCAGCATCATCGCCATGAACGACCAGCCGCCTTCCACGCGGGTGTTCATGTGCAGGAAGTAGATCATGTGGACCACCACCTGCACCGCGGCGAAGCCCATGATGACGACGCCGGTCAGTTGCGGATCGTTCAGCGCGCCGCTCATCACCAGCCAGAATGGAATGGCCGTCAGGATCGCCGACAGGCCGAAGCCGATCATGTAGCTGCCGAAGCTGCCGTGCGCGCCTTCTTCATGATGGCCGTGATCGTGGGAATGGACAGCGTCGCTCACCGCAGGACTCCCATCAGATAGACGAAGGTGAAGACGCCGATCCAGATGACGTCCAGGAAGTGCCAGAACATGGAAAGGCACAACAGGCGGCGCTTGTTGGCGGGGATCAGGCCCTTTTTCGCGACCTGCGCCATCAGAGTCACCAGCCAGATCGAACCGAAGGTGACGTGCAGCCCGTGGGTGCCGACCAGCGTGAAGAAGGAGGAGAGGAAGGCGGAACGCCACGGCCCCGCGCCCTCATGGATGAGATGCGAGAATTCGTAGAGTTCGATGAACAGGAACGCCCCGCCGAACAGCAGGGTGACGAACAGCCAGCCCTGGGTGGCGCTGACCCGGTTCTTCTCCATCGCCAGCATGGCGAAGCCGTAGGTGATGGAGGAGAAGAGCAGCATCGCGGTGTTGAGCGCGATCAGCGGCAGGTCGAACAGGTCTTTCGGCCCCGGCCCGCCTGCATAGCTGCCGCCCAGCACCGCATAGGTGGCGAAGAGGATGGCGAAGATGAGGCAGTCGCTCATCAGATACATCCAGAAGCCCAGCATGGTGCTGTGGCCTTCGTGGAGGTGCGGTTCCTCGGCCAGGTGATAGGCCCTGGGTTCCATAGGTGCAGTTGCGCTGCTCATGCGTGTCAGGCTCCCAACGCCGCGAGGGTGCGCGTGCGATCTTCCTCGGTGCGCGTGACGACATCCGCCGGGATATGGAAGTCGCGCTTGTAGTTGAAGCTATGGCCGATGGCGACGGCGACGATGCCGATGAAGCTCAGCCCCGCAAGCCACCAGATGTACCAGATGAGCGCGAAGCCGCACAGCGTCGCCAGCCCGGCCAGGATCACGCCCGCGCCCGTGCTGCTCGGCATGTGGATCGGCTGATAGCCGCTCAGCGGGCGCTGATAGCCGTTCTTCTTCATGTCCGCCCAGGTGTCGCCGTCGTACACGACGGGGGTGAAGGCGAAATTATAGTCCGGCGGGGGCGAACTGGTCGCCCATTCCAGGGTGCGGCCGTCCCAGGGATCGCCGGTCGGATCGCGAAGCTCGTCGCGCTTCCAGATGGACAGGGCGAACTGGATCAGCATGGCGCCGATGCCCAGGGCGATGACGGCGGCGCCGATCGCGGCGACGACGAACCAGGGTTGCAGCGACGGATCGTCCAGCACGCGCAGGCGGCGCGTGACGCCCATCAGGCCGAGCACGTAGAGCGGACCGAAGGCCAGCCAGAAACCGATGTTCCAGCACCAGAAGCTGACCTTGCCCCAAAAGACGTTCAGCCTAAAGCCGAAGGCCTTGGGCCACCAGTAGTTGATCGCCGCGAACAGGCCGAACAGCACGCCGCCGATGATCACATTATGGAAATGCGCGATCAGGAACAGCGAGTTGTGCAGCACGAAGTCCGCAGGCGGAACCGCAAGGAGCACGCCGGTCATGCCCCCGACCGTGAAGGTCAGCATGAAGGCGACGGCCCACATCATCGGCAGCTCGAACCGGATCTTGCCGCGATACATGGTGAACAGCCAGTTGAACAGCTTGGCGCCCGTGGGGATCGAGATGATCATCGTCGTGATGCCGAAGAAGCTGTTGACGCTGGCGCCCGAACCCATGGTGAAGAAATGGTGCAGCCACACCAGATAGGACAGCACCATGATGGTGCAGGTCGCATAGACCATGGAGGTGTAGCCGAAGAGGCGCTTGCCGCAGAAGGTCGACACCACTTCGGAGAAGACGCCGAACAGCGGTAGGATGAGGATATAGACCTCCGGATGGCCCCAGATCCAGATGAGGTTGACGTACATCATCGGATTGCCGCCGAAATCATTGGTGAAGAAGGCGGTGCCGGCATAGCGGTCCAGCGAGAGCAGGACGAGCGTGGCGGTCAGGATCGGGAAGGAGGCGACGATCAGGACGTTGGCGCAGAGCGAGGTCCAGGTGAACACCGGCATCTTCATGAGGGACATGCCCGGCGCGCGCATCTTCACGATGGTCGCGATCAGGTTGATGCCGGATAATGTCGTGCCGACGCCCGCCACCTGCAACGCCCAGATATAGTAATCGACGCCCGTGGCCGGGCTGTAGGCGATGCCCGACAGCGGCGGATAGGCCAGCCAGCCGGTCTGCGCGAACTCGCCCAGGAACAGCGACATCATGACCAGCACGGCGCCGCCCGTCGTCATCCAGAAGCTGAAATTGTTGAGGAAGGGAAAGCTGACGTCGCGCGCGCCGATCTGAAGCGGGACGATATAGTTCATCAGGCCGGTGATGAACGGCATCGCCACGAAGAAGATCATGATGACGCCGTGCGCGGTGAACACCTGGTCATAGTGATGGGCGTTCAGATAGCCTTCGGAACCGTTGAAGGCCCAGGCCTGCTGGATGCGCATCATGATCGCGTCCGCAAAGCCGCGCAGGAACATGACGAGGCCCAGCACCATGTACATGATGCCGATCTTCTTGTGATCGACGCTGGTGAACCATTCCTTCCAGAGATAGCCCCAGAGCCGGAAATAACTGAGCGCCGCGACCAGGGCGACGCCGCCCAGCACCACCGCGACGAAGGTCGCGACGATGATGGGCTCATGCCATGGGAAGCTGTCCCATGTCAGGCGACCGAAGATCATCTGTGCGGTTGTCATTGTGCCGGTCATGGGCCTTACCGATGCTGCGCGTGCGCCTCAGCGCCGCCGTGGGAAGAGTGATCGAGAGGGGCGTTCGAAGCCGCGGGAGCGTCGGGTGCGGTTTCCTGCCCCTTATTCTCGTCCGACTGTTCGATCACATGGCTGTTGGGGAAATCGTAGCGCAGACCCTTTGTGTCGCGCGCCGACTCCTTGCCCGCGCCGCCCATCATGTTGACGTGCATCAGCTCGCCCATGCAGCGCTGGCCGGGCCGCGGGCACAGATTGACGATGGCATCGAACAGCTTGGGGTCGACAGCGGAGAAATAGGCGACGGGCGCCTTCTCGCTCGGCTTGGCCAGGGCCAGATAGGCGTCGCGGTCAAGACGGGCGCGGCTCGCCTTCGCCCTGGCGGCCCAGGCATCGAACCCGGCCCTGTCCAGCGCACGGTAGGTAAAACGCATGTGGGTGAAGCCGGCGCCCGAATAATTGGCGGAAATGCCGGTGCCCGCGACAGGCCGGTTGGCGACGGCGTGCAACTGCGTCTTCATGCCGGGCATGGCATAGATCTGGCCGGCCAGTTCAGGCACGTAAAAGCTGTTCATGACCGTCGAGGCGGTGATGTCGAACCGCACCGGCACATTGACCGGCAGCGCCAGTTCATTGACCGTGGCGATGCCCAGTTCGGGGTAGATGAACAGCCATTTCCAGTCGAGCGCCACGACCTCGACCGTCAGCGGCTTGATACGGGGGTCGACCGCCGTCTTCGCGTCGATGCGGTCGAGCGGCCTGTAGGGGTCCAGCTTGTGCGTGCTGACCCAGGTCAGCGCGCCCAGGCAGATAATGATCAGCAGCGGCGCGGACCAGATCAGCAGTTCCAGCTTGGTGGAATGGTCCCAGTCCGGATCGTAATCCTTGTCCGCCGCCTCGTTCGCCGCCCGGTAGCGCCAGGCGAAGAAGACGACCAGCGCCATGACCGGAACGACGATCAGCAGCATCAGCGCGGTCGAGATCAGGATCAGGTCGCGCTGCTGCATCGCAATGTCGCCAGACGGGTTCATCACGACCCAGTCGCAGGCCGTCAGCGGCAGCGCCAGGAGCGGAGCGGACCTTCGGAAAGTCGGGGTCCAGCCCAGGAAGGTGGGATGTGGCATGGGCCGCGCCTACCGCTTCCGCGAGGAGTCGAACAGTGGACAGTTTGTCCTATTGTACGCGGGTGCAAAAAATGCATGAATTGCGGGATACCGCTTAGACTCTGCGGGTTTTCTGCTATGTTGCCTGTCCATGGCCGCCGGCGGAACAGAAGACGTTTGAGGAGGCTTGCCCAAGGAGCGGATGCCTATGAGTTCACCGGCCATGACCTTCACCTCCCGCTCGCTGGAGGATGATGCGCGCCTGATCAATGCGCGGGACCACAAGATCGCGCCGGGTGATATTTCCATTGGCGTGATCATTGGTCGCACCTCCGAATTCTTCGATTTCTTCGTTTACGCCATCGCCTCTGTCATCGTGTTTCCGAGCCTGGTGTTCCCCTATGTGGATGCGCTGACGGGCACGCTCTATTCCTTCGCGATCTTCGCTGTCGCCTTCATTACGCGGCCGATCGGTTCGTTGATCTTCATGGCGATCGACCGCCACTTCGGGCGCGGAACGAAGCTGACGGTCGCCTTGTTCCTGCTCGGCGGTTCGACTGCCTCCATCGCTTTCATGCCCGGTTATGCCACGATTGGCCATTATGCTGCGTTAGTCCTGATCATCTTGCGCGCCGCGCAGGGCGTCGCGCTGGGCGGCACCTGGGACGGGCTGGCGTCGCTGCTGTCGCTCAACGCGCCGCGGCATCAGCGCGGCTGGTACGCCATGGTGCCGCAACTCGGCGCGCCGTTGGCCCTGCTGGTGGCGAGCGGGCTGTTCGCCTTCTTCCTGATGACCCTGTCGCGGGCGGACTTCCTCGACTGGGGCTGGCGCTATCCCTTCTTCGTCGCCTTCGCGATCAACGTGGTCGCGCTGTTCGCCCGCCTGCGCATCGTGGTGACGCATGAGTTTGAACGCCTGTTCGAACAAAGGGATCTCCAGCCGTCCGAAATCCTGCCGACGGTCAAGGCGGAAGGACGCAACATCGTCATCGGCGCCTTCGCCCCGCTGGCCAGCTTCGCGCTGTTCCACATGGTGACGGTGTTCCCGCTGAGCTGGGTCGCACTCTTCACCAACCAGCCGCTGGAGCGCTTCCTGATCATCGAGATGATCGGCGCGTCGGTCGGCCTGCTGGCGATCGTCGTTTCGGGTTTCATCGCGGACCAGATCGGTCGTCGTTCGCTGCTGGCATGGTCGGCGCTAGGCATAGCGATATTCAGCGTCATGGCGCCGCTGCTGCTGAACGGCGGCGACCTGGGCGAAGTGGCCTTCATGATCCTGGGCTTCATGCTGCTGGGGCTGGCTTTCGGCCAGTCGTCCGGCGTGGTCGCGTCCAATTTCGCGACGGAAACGCGCTATACCGGATCGGCGCTGACGTCCGACCTGGCCTGGCTGGTCGGCGCTGGTTTCGCGCCGCTGGTGGCCTTGCTGCTGTCCGTGAAATTCGGGCTGGCCGCCTCTGGCATCTACCTGTTGTCGGGCGCGGTGGCGACGATGGTGGCGCTCTACATCAACAAGGAACTGGCGGCGCGGGATAGATAAGGCGTCATCCGCCGTCATCTTCAAAAAGGGACCGGAGAGAGATTTCTTCTTGGGCCTTTTTCTCCACGCTACATCAAGCTCTAATCCCCCTGCGCGGAAGCCCGCATCCGCGCCAGCGCTTTCCGGTCGAACCATCCCGCGGGCAGCGCTCGCGGCGCGAAGCGCGGCAGCCAATCTCCATAAAGCGCATCCATCCGCGCCGGCAGCCCGCCCACTCCCTCCCGGCCCATGATCTCCGAAATGATCCTGTTCTGATAAAAGCGAACCGAATAGTTGATCATCCGCCGATATTGCATGCGCAGGGTCGAGGGCCGCAACAGGCTGACCGCCTCGCAGCGGAAGCTGGCTTCCTCGCAGGCCAGGATGCGCTCCCGCCGCCAGTCGACGTCGCGTCCCAGATCGGTATGCGCCCATGCCGCGACCAGCCCGTCGTCTCCGATCAGGTCTTCGGGCAGCCGCAGGCCCTTCATCCGGATCGCCGCGACGAAGCGCCCCGACAGCGCGTAGAGATCGCCGAACAATCCCCGTTCCTCGCGCAGGCTGCGGCGATAGGCTGCCGCGGATCGCCCATTTGCCGGCATCCCCGCCGCTGCATTGGCGCCTGGCTGCGCGGCGAGATCCGACACCAGCGCGTCGATCGATCCGGGCAGGATCTCCGCATCGCCGTCCATGAAGATGACGGCATCTTCTCCGCCGGTCAGCAGGTGGTGGACAAAATGGTTCCAGGTCCGCGCCTTGCCCCCGGCGGCGAGATCGTGAACCATGACATTCGCCCGCCCGCCGGCCGCCTTCCGCGCGCGATCTGCCGTGGCGTCGGTCGATCCGTTGACCAGCACATGGAAGACGCTGTCCGCGCGGTCGAGCGGCAGCGACGCGAGGCAAGGGCCGATCCGCCGTTCCTCCTGATGCGCGAATATGCCGACCGCGACGCCCATGCCTAGCGGAAATCCCAGCCCTGCTGTCCATGGCGGGCGAGGTCCAGCCCCTCGGCTTCTTCCCGCGCGCCGATCCGCGCGGGCGTCACGACCGACAGCATCAGCGCGATGATGGCCGTTCCCGCCATCGCCCAGATCGCCACCGCCGCGATGCCGATGCACTGCGCGATGAAGGCGCCGGCAAGGCTGATTCCCGCCGCGAATCCGACCCCGCCCAGCGCCGGCAGCACGAAGGGGAGCAGCATCAGCGCGCCCGTCAGCCCGCCCAGTCCGTGGATCACGAAAATATCCGCCGCGTCGTCGATACGGTCGCCCAATAATCCCTTCGCCAGTCGGCAGGCCATGGCCGCGATCAGCCCGATGGCCATCGCCCCGCCCGGTCCCACCAGCGCGCCGGAGGCGGAGATCGCCACCAGCCCGGCGAGCGCGCCCGAAACCAGGCCATTGGCGGTGACATGCCCCTTGTCGATCCTCTCCACCAGCATCCATCCGAACAGGCCCGCGCAGGCGGCGAAATGGCCGTTCAGTATGGCGGTCGCGGCGTTGTCCGTCGCGCCGAAGGACCATCCGCCCAATATGCCGACCCAGCCGATCCACAGCAGAAGTCCGCCCGCAATGCCCAGCACAGGCGCATGTCCGGCAGAGGCGGCGCGCCGCCTGCCAACCACCAGCACCAGCGCGAACGCGGAAAAGCCGGCGCTCAGATGAACGACCAGCGCCCCTGCAAAATCCATGACGCCCATGGTGGCGAGCCACCCGCCGCCCCAGACCCAATGCACCACCGGCGCATAGACCAGCAGCAGCCAGAGCAGGGCAAAGGCCGCCATCCACCCCAGGCGCACCCGTTCCGCGACCGCGCCCGGCAACAGGCCGGCGGCAAGCATCGCCAGCGCCATTTGGAACAGCACGAAGGCCGATTCCGGCACGGTCAGCCCATCGCGCAGCGCGCCCAGATCGGCCAGCAACAGATGCGCCCGGCCGCCCAGCCACCCGCTTCCCGGCGCATAGGCGAGGCTATAGCCGACAAGCCCCCAGAGCAGCGAAACCCCTGCAGCCACCGCCACCCCCTGCACGCCGATCGACAGCGCGCTGCGCACATGGACGAGGCCCGCATGGCGCAAGGCGAGTCCCGGCAGCGCCGCCAGCAGCACCAGCAGGCCACACAGCATCATCCATGCCGTGTCGCCGCTGTCCGCTACAGCCACTTGCGCCATGGCGGGCCGCGGCGTTGCCGACAGCAGGAGAAGGAGAATGGCAAGGAGGCGATGCATCAGGTGATCCGGCAATCCATATCCGGGCCGTCGTAACGCAGGCGAGGTAAAGACTTGCCTAACCCTGATCGTTTGCCGCCAGACGGCGATGTCCACGGCAGCGTGGTGATTTGAGCGGTTTCCCATCATTCCCCCTCCCGAGGCACGTGACTCGTTTGAAGGGGGCAGGGGGTGGTCTGGCGCGACATCAGGGTTGTGTTGCAGCGGCCAAGTTGGAAGCTCGCTACGCTCGCGCCCACCCCCAGCCGCTCCCGTTTACGGGAGGGGAGCAGAACGTCCGCAACTGGCCTTTCCCCACATTCCGAATTTTCCGCGCCGCCTAATAGGCTTCCCCGCCGCAACTGATCCGCCCCGTCCCGCGATTATCGACGCTGCAGGCGGCTTTCCCCGCCACCGTCACATCGCCCGATCCGGATGCCGAAACCCTGGCCGAGACCTCCGCCGTCACCGCCACATTTCCCGGGCCATCATTCACCACCGTGGCTTGCCGCACCCGCAGGCCTTCCGCCATCACCGCTCCGGGGCCGGTGACGCGGATCGCCGCCACGCCTGCCCGGCCGGACAGGTTCGCCCGGCCGGCTCCGGCCACCCCCAGGCTGAGCTGGTCCAGATCCACCGCCGCCACGCTGACATCGCCATTGCCGCCCAGCACGATCTCGCCGCGCAGGCCCTTCATCCGGCTGACCGACACCGATCCGCCGCCGGTCAGCACCACGCGGTTGAGGTCGCCGGTCGACAGCCGCAGCACCGCGCGCCCGCCCGACTTCTCGCCCGATCGCGCCCGCTCCAACGTCACCGCGAGCAGGCGGCCGGATACGTCCACCTTCAGCCGGTCCAGCATCGCCTGGTCGCCTTCCGCCCGCGCTGAAGCGCCCGCGCCTGTGGTGATGACGACCTCCACCGGCGCATCCACGCGGATGGCGTCGAAGCCGGTGATGGTGAATCCGCGCGTGGCCGCCGCCGCCGGGACGGCAGACAGCATCATGGCGCTCAGCAGGGCGAACGAGCGGGGCAGCGGCATGAAAATCTCCCAGGCCATGTCGATCTGATAGGGGTCGGCCGTAGCGGTTCCAAGCCCCTTGTTCGTCGCACCGGATCAGGCAAGATCGTCAGGTTTTCAAAAGGGACATGCGGCGGATGCGCAAATGGATTTCCGGACTTCTCCTGGGCTTGATCAGCACCACGGCCCCCGCTGCGCCCGAAGATCGGGGCGAAGCCTGGTGGAAACATGTCCGCACCCTTGCCGACGATGGCTATGAAGGGCGCGGGACGGGCAAGCCCGGCCATGAGAGGGCGGCTGATTATGTGATCGGGCAGCTTCGGGCGCTCGGGCTGAAACCGGCAGGGATCGACGGCTATAAACAGCCCGTCGCCTTTACCGAGCAGGTGATCCTGTCGCAGGAGAGCAGCGCTTCGCTGACGGGGCCGGGCGGCGATACCGCGCTGGCGGCGCCCGCCGACATCATCTTTTCCGGGGGAGGCGGCCCGGCCCCTGAAAATGTGAGCGCGCCTCTGGTCTTCGCCGGTTACGGCCTGCACCTGCCGGAGGTGGGGCATGACGATTTCGCCGGGCTCGACCTCAAGGGCAAGATCGTGGTGGTGGTTTCGGGCGGTCCCGCGACCATCTCCGGCGCCCTCAAGTCCCATGCCCGTTCGGAACGGGCGGCGTGGCTGGCAAGGCAGGGGGCTTTGGGGCTGATCCAGCTCGTGACGCCCAAGCAGGTGGAAATTCCCTGGGACCGGCGCATGGCGCTGGCCAGCCAGCCGGCGCTGTACTTTCGCGACGCAACCCTGCGGGAGACGCTGACGCCCTTCCTCTCCGCCCAGTTCGACCCGGCCAAATCCGCTCTGCTCTTTGCCGGGTCGGGCCATGATTTCGCGCAGGTCGCCGCCGCCGCCGACAGTTCCGGCCCGGTGCCGTCCTTCCCGCTGGCCCAGCGACTGAACGCGAAGGTGGCGGCGAGGCGCGCCGATCTGAATTCTCCCAACATCATCGCGGTGATGCCGGGCACGGACCCGCTGCTCGGCAAGGAATATGTCGTCCTCTCCGCGCATCTGGACGGATATGGGATGGGCACGCCGATCAACGGGGATGCGATCTACAACGGCGCTCTCGACAATGCGTCGGGCGTGGCCAGCCTGCTGGAAATCGCCCGGACCCTGCGCGAGGGCAAGGTGAAGCCCAGGCGATCGATCCTCTTCGCCATCGTCACGGCGGAGGAGAAGGGTCTGCTCGGCTCCAGCTATTTCGCGCGGAGGCCGACCGTGCCGCAGAAGGCGATGGTGGCCGACCTCAATTTCGACATGGCGCTGCCGATATTCCCGCTGACCAGCGTGACGCCCGTGGGTTACGACCAGAGCAGCCTGGGCAAGGATGCCGAAGCGGTCAGCGCGGCCATGAACCTGCCCATCACGCCCGATCCCTTTCCGGACCGCAATGTCTTCATCCGGTCCGACCAGTACAGCTTCATCCGGGCGGGCATTCCCGCGCTGTTCTTCAAATATGGCTTCAAGGCGGGCACGCCGGAGGCGACGGTGGAAAGGGCGTGGCGCGCCAACATCTACCATTCGCCCAAGGACGACGCGAACCAGCCGGTGATGCCCGCCGAATCGGTGAAGCTGAACGATTATGTCGCCGCCGTGACCCTGCGCGTCGCAAACGCCCCCGGCCGCCCGCAATGGAATGAGGACAGCTTCTTCCGCCGCTTCGCCAAATAGCCTTCGTGCTGCTTGATCCGGCCGGGGCAGGGGCCTAAACCCCCGGCCATGACCCAAGCCTCCTATCCGGCGCTTCGCCTGCGCCGCACCCGCGCCTCGGCCTGGAGCCGGGCGATGCACGCCGAAAACCGCCTGACCCCCAGCGACTTCATCTGGCCGCTGTTCGTCACCGAAGGGAGCCGGGCGGAGGAACCCATCAAGTCGCTCCCCGGCGTCTCCCGCTGGTCGGTCGACCTGATCGTCGAGCGCGCCAGGGAGGCGCAGGCGGCGGGCATTCCCTGCCTCGCCCTCTTCCCCAATACCCAGCCCGATCGACGCAGCGACGACGGGGCGGAGGCGCTCAACCCCGACAATCTCATGTGCCGCGCCATCCGCGCCATCAAGGACGCGGTGCCCGACATCGGCGTCCTGACCGACGTGGCGCTCGACCCCTACACCGCCCACGGTCAGGACGGACTGCTGGACGAGACGGGCTATGTCGTCAACGACGCCACCATCGACGTCCTCATCGGCCAGTCGCTCAACCAGGCGGCGGCGGGCGCGGACATCATCGCGCCCAGCGACATGATGGACGGCCGCGTCGGCGCCATCCGCGAAGCGCTTGAGGAGGAAGGCCACGCCAATGTCCAGATCATGGCCTATGCCGCCAAATATGCCAGCGCCTTCTACGGCCCGTTCCGCGACGCGGTCGGCTCCGGCGGCCTGCTGAAGGGCAACAAGAAAAGCTATCAGATGGACCCCGCCAACAGCCAGGAAGCGCTGCGCGAAGTCGCCCTCGACATCGCCGAAGGCGCCGACAGCGTGATGGTGAAGCCGGGCCTGCCCTATCTCGACATCATCGCGCGGGTGAAGGACCGGTTCGAAGTCCCTGTCTTCGCCTATCAGGTGTCGGGCGAATATGCGATGCTGGAGGCCGCCGCAGCCGTAGGCGCGGGGGACCGCGACGCGCTGGTGCTGGAAACGCTGCTGGCGTTCAAGCGGGCGGGCTGCTCAGGCGTCCTCACTTACCACGCCCTCCACGCTGCCCGATTGCTCGGAGCCTGAAATGACCGACTATCCCGACGTCTCCATCATTCCCTTCAACGGCAAGACCCCGAAAATCCACCCCAGCGCCTTCATCGCCCCCGGCTGCCGGATCATCGGCGATGTGGAGATCGGCCCCGACGTCAGCATCTGGTATAATTGCGTGATCCGCGCCGACGTGAACTTCATCCACATCGGCGCGCGCACCAATATCCAGGACGGCACGGTGGTCCATTGCGACAGCCCCGGCGACCATATCGACGGCCGCCCGTCCGAAGGCTGGCCGACGATCATCGGCGAAGACGTGCTGATCGGCCATATGGCGATGGTCCATGGCTGCGTGCTGAAGGACCGCGCCTTCGTCGGCCTGGGCGCCATCGTCATGAGCGGCTGCACGGTCGAAAGCGACGCCATGCTGGCCGCCGGAGCGCTGCTCTCGCCGGGCAAGACGGTGCTGCACCGCCAGCTATGGGCGGGCCGCCCCGCCAAATATATGCGCGACCTGTCCGACGAAGCGCTGATCGACATGCGCGAAGGCGTCGACCATTATGTGCACAATGGAAAGGCCCATAAGGGCGCGGTGAAAGCGGCGTCGTCGGATTGAGAACTTTTCCGAATTAAACCGGCGTGCTCCTGCGAAGGCAGGAGCCCAGTTCGGAGGGTAAGACTGGGCTCCTGCCTTCGCAGGAGCACGTCGCGTAATTTCTATAGCCTAAGGCTGCGCCAACCGCCCCTTGAGCGCATCCAGCCGGTCATTCTGCCCATCGACAATCGCCAGCGCAGCCCCCCGCGCCGCGTCGATGGCGTCGATCCCGCCGCTGACCTTGCCCTCGGCCACCGCATTGCTGCGCTCCACATACAGCACGTCCAGACTGGCCAAGGCCGACACGCTGCCGTTCCGCGCCGTTTCCAGCGCGCTCAGCGCCGTCTGCGCCGCCACCCAGGCCTCGCTGGAAACCGCCGACCCCGCCGCCGCCCGCGTGGCCGTGTCCGCCGCAGGCCAGGCCTGGTCGAACGCCGCGCCGCCCGCCTCGGCCTGCGCCTTCAGCCGGTCCACATCGCGGACCAGCTCCGGCTCCGGCGCGACCGGGGAGGGGGCAGGCGCCGCCTCGGCAATCGGCGCATCCTCTATCGCCCGCTTGGCGAGCGACGGATAGCCCTGAAAGGTGCTGGCGCAACCGGACAGGAACAGGACCAGGGAGGGAAGCAGCCGACGCGGGATCATCGCCCGCATCTAGGATGGAGCGCGCCCGGACGCAAGATCAGCGCGGCAACGCCGCCGCCTCCCGCGCCAGAGCCTCGATCCTCGCCGCGTCGACCGGCCCCTTGGGCACCACCCAGCTTCCGCCCACGCATTTGACGAAGGGTTCCGCCAGCCATTGGGGCGCGCTTTCCGCCGTGATCCCGCCGGTCGGGCAGAATCGCGCCTCCTGCAACGGCGCCGCCAGCGCCTTCAGCGCTGGCAGCCCGCCCGAAGTCTCCGCCGGGAAGAATTTGAAATGCGACAGCCCCATGTCCAGCCCGCGCATGATGTCGCCCGCCGTCGCCGTGCCGGGCAGGAAGGGAATGCCCGCCGCAATCGCCGCCTTGCCCAGAGGCTCGGTCAGGCCGGGGCTGACGATGAAGCGCGCCCCGGCCGCCATCGCCGCATCCAGTTGCGCGGGATTCAGCACCGTCCCCGCGCCGACCACCGCGCCTTCGACCTGCGCCATCTCCCGGATCACGTCCAGTGCGGCGGGCGTCCGCAACGTCACCTCCAGCGCGGGCAGGCCGCCCTTCACCAGCGCCCGCGCAATCGGCAGCGCATCCTCGACCCGGTCGACCACCAGCACCGGAATCACCGGCGCCAGTTCCATCACCCCTTCTACGCTCAGCGTCATCATCTCTTCTCCCGAAAGGCGGCGGCCGCGCCGTACAGCCCGATTTCGTCATGCAAGGCGAGCCGGATCGGCACCGCCTTCATCAGGCTCTCGAACCGCCCCTTGGCGGTGAAGCGCTGATGGAACCCGCTCTGCGGCAGCAAGGCCCGCATCCGCTGCGTCAGCCCGCCCGCCAGCACCACCGTGTGCGGTCCCTGCGCCAGCGCCAGATCGCCCGCGACCGACCCGTAGGACATGCAGAAACGATCGAACGCCGCCCGCGCGAATTCGTCCGTGCCGTCGATGGCCGCCTGCCACAATTCGGCATCCTCCATCAGCACGACCCGATCATGGCCGATGGTCGCCATCGCCTTGTAGATATTGTTCAGGCCCGGCCCCGACACGATCCGCTCCGTCGACACGCGCAGGAACTTGTCGCGCAGATAGGCGAGTATCTTCTCCTCCAGCGGATCGAGCGGCGCGAAGTCCAGATGCCCGCCCTCGGTCGCGATGACATGCGGCTCGCCATCGTCGAAGGCGATCATCGCCACGCCCAGCCCGGTGCCCGGCCCCAATATCGTCACCCCGCCGTCCCGCGGAAAGGGCCTGTCCTCCCCGAACAGCAGCGGCAGATTCTCCTTGGGCAGGCGCGCCACGGCATGGGCCACCGCCTCGAAATCATTGACCAGCCGCAGATGCTTCAGCCCCAGTTCCTCGTCCAGCGCATCGGGCCGGATCACCCATGCGCTGTTGGTCAGCTTGATCACCTCCCGCCCGATGGCGGTGGCGAAGGCGATGGAGGCGGCATTGGGCAGCTTGCCGCCCTCATCCTCCACGAACGCGGCCCAGCAGGCCTGAAGGCTGGGATAATCCGCGACCTTATATTTGCGCACCTTGCCCAAAGTCGGAACATTGCGCGCATCCAGTTTGGCGCGGGCGAAGCGGGCATTGGTGCCGCCGATGTCGGCGGCGATGATCTCGGTCATATTTCGTGCCTTGAATATATCAGTCGTCATTCCCGCGAAGGCGGGAATCCATCTCCTGCCATCGCACCAACCGCCAGGTTTGGAGATGGATTCCCGCCTTCGCGGGAATGACAGGTTCGTTCAGGCGCAACCCCTCACAGTTCGCTTTCCATCGCCGCCAGAATGGGCGAGGCGC
Organism: Sphingobium sp. TA15; assembly: GCF_037101235.1. Classification (NCBI taxonomy): domain Bacteria; kingdom Pseudomonadati; phylum Pseudomonadota; class Alphaproteobacteria; order Sphingomonadales; family Sphingobiaceae; genus Sphingobium; species Sphingobium sp. TA15. The sequence goes on along the minus strand of NZ_AP025355.1, from coordinate 1,369,306 downwards.
CGCTTTCCGCCAGATCGCTATGATGCCGGAACAGCGCGAACAGTTCGCGCCCGGTATCATAGGGGGCAGGGGGAGCCGCCGGAACGTCCCGCGCCTCCCATTCCTCCGCGTCCACCAGCGCCTCGATCCGGCCCGCCTCCGCGCAGACCCGCACCACGTCGCCATCGCGCAGCCTGCCGATGGGACCGCCGCCCAAAGCCTCCGGCGACAGATGGATCGCCGCCGGCACCTTGCCCGAAGCCCCCGACATGCGCCCGTCCGTCACCAGCGCCACGCGGAACCCGCGATCCTGCAACACGCCCAGCGCCGGGGTCAGCTTGTGCAGTTCGGGCATGCCGTTCGCCCTCGGCCCCTGGAAGCGCACCACCACCACGACGTCCCGTTCCAGTTCGCCCGCCTTGAACGCCCGCAGCACATCGTCCTGATCGTGGAACACCGCTGCCGGAGCCTCGATGGTCCAGCGCTCTCTGTCGACCGCGCTCACCTTCATGACGCAGCGGCCCAGATTGCCGGACAGCAGCTTCATGCCGCCATCCGGGCTGAACGGACGGGCCACGGGCCGCAGGATGCTCTCATCCCGCGATTCCGGCACCTCCTTCCACGCCAGCGCGTCATTCTCCAGCACCGGCTCCTGCCCATAATCGGCCAGCCCCCGGCGCGCGACGGTCGGAATGTCGCCATGCAGCAGGCCGTTGCCCAGCAATTCCCGGATCACATAGGACATGCCGCCCGCCGCATGAAAATTGTTCACGTCGCCCGATCCGTTCGGGTAAACCCGCGCCAGCAACGGCACGACATCGGAAATCTCCGCGAAATCGGTCCAGTCGATGACGATCCCCGCCGCCCGCGCAATGGCGGGCAGGTGGATCGCATGGTTGGTCGACCCGCCGGTCGCCATCAGGCCGATGATCGCGTTGACGATGGCCTTCTCATCGACGCAATGGCCCAGGGGCCGGTAATCGTCGCCGTTCCACCCGATGCGCGACAATTGATGCACCGCCGCCCGCGTCAATTCCTGCCGCAGCTTCGTGCCCGGATGCACGAAGGAAGCGGCGGGCATGTGCAGCCCCATCATCTCCATCATCATCTGGTTGCTGTTGGCCGTGCCATAGAAGGTGCAGGTGCCCGCGCCGTGATAGCTGGCGCTTTCGGACTCCAGCAATTCCTCCCGGCCCACCTTGCCCTCGGCATAAAGCTGCCGGATGCGCACCTTTTCCTTGTTCGCCAGCCCCGAAGGCATCGGCCCGGCGGGGATCAATATGGTCGGCAGATGCCCGAAGCGCAGCGCCCCGATCAGCAGCCCCGGCACGATCTTGTCGCAAATGCCCAGCAGCAGCGCGCCCTCGAACATCGCATGGGACAGGGCGATGGCCGTCCCCAGCGCAATCGTGTCGCGGGAAAAGAGCGACAGGTCCATGCCTGCCTGACCCTGGGTCACGCCGTCGCACATGGCCGGAACGCCGCCCGCCACCTGCGCGGTGCAGCCGACCTCCCGCGCCGCCAGCTTGATCTGCTCCGGATAGCGGCCATAGGGCTGATGCGCCGACAGCATGTCGTTATAGGCGGTGACGATGCCGAAATTCATCGCCGCCCCGGCGCGGATGACAGCCTTGTCTTCGCCGCTCGCGGCAAAGCCATGCGCCAGGTTCCCGCACGAAAGCTGGTCGCGGTTGGTGCCCGCGTCCCGTCCGCGCTCGATCAGGCTCAGATATTTCAGGCGCGAAGCGGCGCTGCGCTTCACGATGCGTTCGGTGACCCTGGCGATCACCGGATGAAGATCAGTCATTCCAGCTTGCTCCGTCTCTTTCGATCAGGGCAATGGCTGAGGACGGCCCCCAGTTCCCCGAAGAATAGGGCGAAGGCTTCACGCCCGCCTCCTTCCACCCGTCGATGATCGAATCGATCCAGGTCCATTGCGCCTCCACCTCGTCGCGCCGCACGAACAGGGTGGCGTCGCCCGCCAGCAGGTCCAGGATCAGCCGTTCATAGGCGATCCGGCGGCGCTGCCCGGCGAAGGCGGCGGTCAGCGACACGTCCAGCGTCACCTCCTCCAGATGCACCTCGCGCTCCAGCCCCGGCCTTTTGCTCATGATCAGCAGGCGGATATATTCCTCCGGCTGCAACCGGATGATCAGGGTGTTCGGCTCCAGCCCCGACCCGCCATTCCGCCCGAAGATCGAATGGCGCACCGGCTTGAACTGGATCAATATTTCCGACTGACGCGCGGGCAGCCGCTTGCCGGTGCGCAGATAGAAGGGCACGCCCTGCCAGCGCCAATTGTCGATATGGGCCTTCAACGCCACGAAGGTTTCGGTTTCGGACGGCTTGCCCAGTTCGTCGGCATAGCCGGTGACGATCTGCCCCCCGACCGCGCCGGGCGTATATTGGCCGCGCACACTGTGCGTCTTGACCGTCTCGGCGGTCATCGGGCGCAGCGAACGCAGCGCCTTCACCTTCTCGTCGCGCACGGCGGTCGGGTCCATCCGCGCGGGCGGCTCCATGGCGATGATCGACAATATTTGCAGCACATGGTTCTGCACCATGTCGCGCAGCGCGCCGACCCCGTCATAATAGGAAACCCGGCCCTCCAGCCCCACCGTCTCGCCCACGGTGATCTGCACATGGTCGATGGCGGTGGCGTTCCACAGCGGCTCGAACATCACATTGCCGAAGCGCAGCGCCAGCAGGTTCTGGACCGTCTCCTTGCCCAGATAATGGTCGACGCGGAAAATCTGCTCCTCCGCGAACAGCGCGCCGATGCCGTCATTCACTTCTTTGGAGGAGGCCAGATCCTTGCCGATGGGCTTTTCCATCGCGATTCGCGTCTTCGGCGTGATCAGCCCCGCCTCGGCCAGCCCCTGCGCGGTCGGCGCGAAGAGGGAAGGGGGCGTCGACAGATAGACGGACACGCCCTTGTCCAGCCGCCCGTCCAGCCGCTCGCCCAGCGCCTTGAACTGCGCGGCATTGCCCGCCTCCACCGGCTGATAGACGATGATGGCGCGCAGCCGCTCCGCAATCTCCGCATCATAGCGGTCGGCGGCCAAAAATTTCCGCAGCGCCTTGTCGATGTCGGCGCGAAATTCTTCATCGGTGAATTCCGACCGCCCCGACGCGATGATCAGGAAATCGTCCGGCAACAGCCCGTCGGCCAGCAGATTGTAGAGCGAAGGAAAGATCATCCTGTGCGCCAGGTCGCCGGTGGCGCCGAACAACAGGAACGTGGCAGACGGTTCGGTCAAAGGATACCCCTTTTCCGTTTGGTGTTTTCAGGTCTGCACGAAGCCGCCCTTATAGCCTGCGGCCCTCGTTACGCAAGCAGGCTATCGCCGCGACATTCATCTCGCAACCGCGAGAGGGCGGAAACGTTGATTTTTGGCTGGACGCTGGCCGCCGATTTTGCCATTTGGCGCACGGCCATGACATGCGGGCGTGGTGAAACTGGTAGACGCGCCGGACTCAAAATCCGGTTCCGAAAGGAGTGTCGGTTCGATTCCGACCGCCCGCACCATCCTTTTCGATCATCCGCATCGAAGGGCCTGCCGGATGCGGCTTTCCATCCTCCCGCTTGACCGAATTTCTGCCTTGATCGTGCCGGTCAATCGCTTGCCGCGCCCTGCTGCCCGAACCAAGGGATCATCCGGGCGATGGCATCCTCCACCCGATCGGTGGAGACCGCGAAGCTGAAACGGATGTGCCGGTGCCCGTCAACCGGATCGAAATCGATTCCCGGCGCCGTGGCCACGCCGGTTTCGCGCAGCAGTTTGCGGCAAAAGGCCAGGCTGTCATCGGTCAGATGGCCGACATCCGCATAGATGTAGAAGGCGCCGTCGGGCGGCGCGATCTCCTTCAGTCCCAAGGCGGGCAGGGCGGCCAGCAGCAGTTCCCGGTTGCGCCGGTAGGTGGCGACATGCTCCTCCAGCTCATCGATGCAGTCGAACGCCTTCAACCCCGCATGCTGCGCCAGGGAAGGGGGCGTCAGGAACAGGTTGCCCATGCGCGCCCGCGCCGTTTCAATCAGGTCGGGCGGAAAGACCACCCAGCCCAGCCGCCAGCCGGCCATGGAAAAATATTTGGAAAAGCTGTTCACGACGACGGCGTCCGGCGCGAATTCCAGCATCGACCGCGCCGGCTCGCCATAGCTTAGCCCGTGATAGATCTCGTCCGACACGATCCGAATATTTCGCGTCCGGCAAACCTGCGCGATATGCGCCATTTCCTCTGCGGGAATGATGGTTCCCGTGGGATTGGCGGGGCTGGCGATGATCGCGCCATCGGGCGCCGGGTCCAGCGCCTCCAAAGCCGCCGCCCCGATCTGGTAGCGCTCGGCAGGCCCGCAACCGATCTCCACCGGCTCCAGATAGAGCGCCTTCAACGTGTTGCGATAGGCCACATAGCCCGGCCGCGCCGTCGCCACCCTCGCTCCCGGCGCGAACAGGCTGCTCAGCGCCAGCACCAGCCCCGGCGAAGCCCCGCAGGTCAGCAATATCTGCTCCGCCTCCACGGCCACGCCATAGCGTTCCCGATAATGCAGCGCGATCCGCTCCTTCAGCGCCGGGCTTTCCCAATAGCCCATCGGATCGCGGTCCAGCACCGCATGCGCCTCCGCAATGGCGGCGGACGGCGCCCCGGTCGAAGGCTGGCCGAACTCCATATGGAGGATGGACCGCCCCTCCGCCTCCAGCCTGTGGGCTTCCCGGCTGATGGCGATGGCGTGAAAAGGATCGATATTGGCAACCATGCGCCGCCTCTTACCCGCCCCGCAACCTTGTCACAATTGCTGCGTTGGACGTGGGTGAACGAAACCATCCTCGACGCCCTGCAATATTATGGCGCCGCCGCCGCGACCGTCGCCGCCCTCATCGTCTCGCTGAACCTGGGCCGCCGCATCACCGGCTGGGCGTTCGTGCTGTTCGTGACATCCTCGATAGCCCTGATCGCCTGGGGTTTCCTGTCCGAAGACAGCGAAGGCATCGGCTTTCAGAATATAGCCCTGCTCGGCATCAACATCGTCGGCGTCTGGCGCTACCTTTTCTCCAAACACAAGCCGCGCGACTAATTCCCCGGCATTTCCCTTCTTTCGTCATTCCCGCGAAGGCGGGAATCCATCTCCTGACCGTCCCGCCTTACTCAACTGATGTGAGATGGATTGGCTTTGCCATACTGGCGTTTCCCGCCTCCGCGGGAATGACGATTCAGAAGCAGCCTCAAAGCCTCATTCCGAAATCCACACCTCCACCGACACCGCATGCTGGCAAAGCGCCAGCCGGACTGGCAATTCCTCCACCGGCCCTCCCGCCAAAGCCCGGTCATAAACCGCCTTCTTCGCCGCCCCCCCGATCTGCAGGAATATATGACGGCTCGCCAATATCGCCCCGGCGCTCATCGACATGCGCTGGTGCGGCGCGGCGGGCGGCGTCACCGCCAGCGTCAGCGCCCCGGTCGAAAGCCCCTCGGCCAATTCCGCAGCCCCCGGAAACAGCGAAGCGGTATGCCCATCCTCCCCCATGCCCAGCAGCACGATGTCCAGCGGCCAGGGCAGGGCGGCAAAGGCCGCCTCGCATTCCGCCTGCCCGGCATAGGCGTCCACCGCCTTATTCTTCATCGGCACGAACCGCGCCGCCGCCGCCTTCCCCTGCAACAAGGTCTCGCGCACCAGCCGCTCATTGCTGTCCGCATGGTCCGGCGCGACCCAACGCTCATCGACCAGCGTCACGATCACCTTGTCCCAATCCAGCGCCGCGCCTGCCAGAGCCTCCAGCACCGGCCTCGGCGACCGCCCGCCCGACAGGGCGATGGCCGCCACCCCCCGCTGCGCGACGGCGTCGCCCAATATCATGGCGATCCGCCGCGCCATGTCCGCCGCCGCCAGCGCCCCATCTACGAAAAGATGTTCGGTCGGCATGGCGTCACTCCCCCCGGATCTCCGTCAGCCTGCGCTCCCAGGCCAGGGCATGGGTCACGATCTGGTCCAGATCGGCATATTGCGGCTTCCACGGAAATTCGGCCATGATCGCCCGATTGTCGGAGATCAGCGCGTCCGGATCGCCCGCGCGCCGCCCCTCCATCCGCCGGTCGATCTTCAGGTTCGTCACCCGGTCGACGGCGTCCAGCACCTCCAGCACCGAAAAGCCGCGCCCATAGCCGCAATTGAGCAGGTAATTCTGCTCCGGCCGGGCCATCAAGGCCTCCAGCGCCAGCACATGCGCCGCCGCCAGATCGGTGACATGGATATAGTCGCGCACCCCGGTCCCGTCCGGCGTGTCGAAATCCGTCCCGAACACCGAAACATGGCTCCGCTTGCCCAGCGCCGCTTCCACCGCCACCTTGATCAGATGGGTCGCGCCCGCCGTCGACTGCCCGGTCCGCCCCGCCGGATCGGCCCCGGCGACGTTGAAATAACGCAGCGCGCAGAAGTTCATCGCATGCGCCGCGCTGACGTCGCGCAGCATATATTCGGTCATCAGCTTCGACATGCCATAGGGATTGATCGGCCGCTGCGGCGTCGTTTCCCTGACCGGACTTTCCTCCGGAATTCCGTAAGTCGCCGCCGTCGAGGAAAAGATGAAATGCGGCACGCCGACCGTCACGACGCTCTCGATCAGGTCGCGGGTCTTGGCGCTGTTGTTATGATAATATTTCAGCGGATTTTCGACCGATTCCGGCACGACGACCGACCCGGCGAAATGCATCACCGCCTTCACGCCATGGTCGCGCAAAGTCCGCTGCACCAGCGGCTGGTCGGAAATATCCCCCTGAACGAAGGCCACATCATCAGGCACCGCCCAGCGGAAACCCGTCACCAGATTGTCGATCACCACGACGCCATAACCCGCGTCGCGCAGCGCCAACACGGCGTGGCTGCCAATATAGCCGGCCCCGCCCGTGACCAGAACCGTCGGCTTGTCGTTCATATATTCCGCCCTGTGATAGCTGCAACGTGCTCCTGCGAAGGCAGGAGCCCAGTTGCAACGTCCGAACTGGGCTCCTGCCTTCGCAGGAGCACGTTACTCATTTTCGACAGGAAACCTTCAAGAAAAAAGGCCTCCCCGGAGATGTCCGGGAAGGCCTAAACCACTCATTCAGGGATTCCCACCCCATTCATGCGGCGGCGCGGGACGAAACGGGCCGATAGAAGGTCGCGCCGCTGGCCGCCATCTCCCGCAACTGCGCGGTGGGGGCGAACCGTCCCCCATGCGCCGCCGCCAGCCGGTCCAGCACCGCCACGACAGCAGCGATGCCGACCGTATCCATATGGCTGAACGGCCCGCCGGTATAGGGCGCGAAGCCCCAGCCGAAGATCGCGCCGATGTCGCCGTCCTCCGGCGTCTCCAGCACGCCTTCTTCAAAACAGCGGGCGCATTCGATCAACTGGCGATAGAGCAGCCGCTCCTTAACCGCCTCCACGCCGGGCTGCACGGCGGCGGGCGGGAACATCTCCGCCAGGCCCGGCCACAGATGCTTCTTCCCGCCTTCGGGATAGTCATACCAGCCCTTGGCGCTCTTGCGGCCCAGCCGTCCCAGTCCGACCATCCGTTCCATCACCGCGTCGGACGGCTGCGCGACATAGGCGTCGCCCAGTTCCTTGCGCGCCGCGACGATGATCTTGTGGGCCAGCTCCAGCGAAACCTCGTCCCCCACGGCCAGCGGCCCCACGGGCATGCCCAGTTGCCGCCCGGCATTTTCGATCAGCGCCGGGTTGATCCCCTCCGCCACCATCTCCACGCCTTCCTGCACATAGGTGGCGAAGCAGCGCGAGGTGTAGAAGCCGCGCGCATCATTGACGACGATGGGCGTCTTGCGGATCTGGCTGACGAAATCCAGCGCCTTGGCGATGGCGGCCGGGCCGGTTTCCTTGCCCAGGATGATCTCCACCAGCGGCATCTTCTCGACCGGAGAGAAGAAATGGACGCCGATGAAATTCTCCGGCTTCGACCATGCCCTGGCCAGCTTGGTGATCGGCAAAGTGGAGGTGTTGGACCCGAAGATGATGTCCGCGCCCAGCACTTCCTCCACCTTCTTCGTCACCTCCGCCTTGATGGCGACATCCTCGAACACCGCCTCGATCACGAAGTCCGCCCCGGCCAGCGCCGCATAGTCGGTGGTCGGCGTCACGCGGGCCAGCGTCTCCGCCATCTTCTCCGGCGTCAGACCCTTGCCCAGCCGCTTCTTCAGCACCTCCTCGACATGCGCCTTGCCCTTTTCGGCATAGGCCTGGTCGCGGTCGAACAGCACGACCTCCATGCCCGCCTGCGCGGCGACGGTGGCGATGCCCGCGCCCATCATGCCCGCGCCCAGCATGGCCAGCTTCTTCGTCGGCGCCTTGGGCTGGTCCTTGGGCCGCCGCGCCCCGCGCTCGGCCGCCTGCTTGTTGACGAACAGGCTGCGGACCATGTTCGCCGCCTGCGGGTCGGCCGCGACCTTGGCGAAATATTTGCTCTCGATCCGGACGGCGCGATCCATGGGCAGGGTGATGCCTTCATAGACGGCGGACAGCAGCGCGATCGGCGCGTTCATGTTGCGCTGGGTCTGCTTCAGCGTCATCGGCAGGGCGCCCGCCATGGTCTGCGCGAAGCCGGGGTTGAACCCGCCCGCGCCGCCCGGCACCTTGAATCCCTTGACGTCCCACGGCTGCACCGATGCGTTGGGGTTCGCCTTCACACAGTCCTTCGCCTTTTCGACCGCCATGCCCTGCGGCACGACCTCATCGACGACCTTCATCATCGCCGCTTCGGCGGGACGGAACAGCTTGCCCTGCAACATATACATCAGCGACGCCTGCACGCCCATGATGCGCGGCAGGCGCTGCGACCCGCCGCCGCCGGGGAACAGGCCGATCAATATTTCCGGCAGGCCAAGCTGCGTCTTCGGGCTGTCGCCCACCACGCGGCGGTGACAGGCCAGCGCCAGTTCGAACCCGCCGCCGACGCAGGTGCCCTCTATGGCGCAGGCCACCGGCTTGCCGCATGTCTCCAGCCGCCGGAGCAACTGGTTCAGCACGAAGACCTTGTCGAAGATCGCGGCGGGGGAGGGGCGCTTCCCGCTCTCGCCGCCCAGCATCGACCCGAAATATTTCAGGTCCATGCCCGCCATGAACCCGCTGTCCTTGCCCGACGCGATCACCGCGCCCCTGATCGCCTCCTCGGAAGCGATGCGCGTGATCGCCGCGTCCAGATCGGCCATGAAATCCGGCCCGATGACGTTCATGGACTGGCCGGGAACGTCGATGGTCAGCGTGGCGATGCCGTCGCGGTCGATGTCGAAATTGATGCTCTGCATTTTGGGCAACCTTTCCTGCCGCCGTTCGTGCTGAGTAGGGGCTGAGCTTGTCGAAGACCCGTATCGAAGCATTGATCCTTCGATACGCCATTTCGACTTCGCTCAATGGCTGCTCAGGACGACCGGCTCCAATGTTCAAACGCGCTCGATGATGATCCCCGTGCCCATGCCCGCGCCGACGCACAGGTTGATGAGCGCGGTGCCCTTGCCGGACCGTTCCAGCTCGTCCAGCGCGGTGCCCAGCACCATCGCCCCGGTCGCGCCCAGCGGATGGCCCATGGCGATGGCGCCGCCATTGACGTTGATCCTGTCATGGTCGAGGTCCATCGCCTGCATGTAGCGCAGCACGACGCTGGCGAAGGCCTCGTTCAATTCCCAGATGTCGATGTCGGACTTGCTCATGCCCGCCCGCTTCAACAGCTTGTCGGCGACATATTCCGGCCCGGTCAGCATGATCAGCGGCTCCGACCCGATGGAAGCCATGGCCTTGATCCGCGCGCGGGGCGTGAGGCCGTATTTCTCGCCCATCGCCTTGTTGCCGACCAGCACGGCGGCCGCGCCGTCGACGATGCCGCTGCTGTTTCCGGCATGGTGGACGTGATTGACCTTCTCCAGTTCCGGATAGCGGAGCAGGGCGATGGCGTCGAAGCCCGGCATTTCCTCGCCCATCGCGGCGAAGCTGGGTTTCAGGGAGGCCAGCGACTGCATCGTCGCGTCGGGCCGCATATGTTCGTCATGGTCCAGGACGACCTGGCCGATGACGTCCTTCACCGGAACGATCGACCTGCCGAAGCGCCCTTCGTCCCACGCCCGCTTGGCCCGCTTCTGGCTTTCCACCGCATAGGCGTCGACATCGTCGCGGCTGATCCCGAACTTGGTCGCGATCACGTCGGCGCCGATGCCCTGCGGCGCGAAATAGGTCTTGTAGGCCACCGCCGGATCCATCGCCCAGGCGCCGCCGTCGGAAGCCATCGGCACCCGGCTCATCGATTCGACGCCGCCGCCGATGGCAAGGCCCGCTTCGCCCGAATAGACCTTCGCGGCCGCCATGTTCACGGCCTCCAGGCCCGAAGCGCAGAAGCGGTTGATCTGCACCCCCGGCACGGTCTGGTCATAATCGGCGTTCAACACCGCGACGCGCGCGATGTCCGCGCCCTGTTCCCCGACCGGGCTGACGCAGCCCAGGATCACGTCGTCGACATCGGCGGTGTCGATCTCCGTCCGGTCCCGCACCGCTTCCAGCACCTGCGTCGCCAGTTGGATGGGGGTGATTTCGTGCAGCGAGCCGTCGGCCTTGCCCCGGCCCCGGGGTGTCCTGACGGCATCGTAGATATAGGCTTCCATGGCTGTCCATTCCTCTCCGTTGGGGTGCCGGATGATCGCTGCGAATGTATTTACGTTTACGTAAAGTGCAAGTCTCAATCGTCAAACCGCCGAACCGTAACGTCATCCCGACGCATGCCTCCATTCCCTCTGGCATTCCGTCTGGCTTCCCGGATGCTTCCCGTCCTTCCATGATTCGCGGATTTGACCCGACCGCCTTATTCCGCTTGATGGAGAGCGTGTCTGAGTCGGACCCCACCGAAGCGCCGTCGCCCCTGTCGATCCCGATCTTCCGCGCGATCTGGTGGGCCAGCCTCGCCTCCAATTTCGGCGGGCTGATCCAGTCCGTGGGCGCGCAGTGGATGATGACCTCGCTTTCCGCCTCGCCCCAGATGATCGCGCTGGTTCCGGCGGCGACGACCCTGCCGATCATGCTGCTGTCGCTCTGGGCAGGCGCGGTGGCGGACAATAGCGACCGGCGATTGGTGATGCTGGCCTGCCAATTGTTCATGCTCGTCGTTTCCGCCCTGCTGGCGCTGTTCGCCTGGATGGGGTGGGTGACGCCCTGGGCCTTGCTGGGCTTCACCTTCCTGGTGGGATGCGCCACCGCGATCAACGGACCGGCCTGGCAGGCGGCGGTGGGGGATATGGTGCCCAGGGCGGCCTTGCCCCATGCCGTCTCGCTCAATTCCATGGGCTTCAACATGGCGCGCAGCATCGGCCCGGCGCTGGGCGGCGTCATCGTCGCGGCGGCCGGCGCGGCGGCGGCCTTCCTGGTCAACGCCGTCAGCTATGTGGGCCTGGTCGCGGTGCTCGCCCGCTGGCGTCCGGAACTGCCGCCCCAGTTGCTCCCGCGCGAACGCATCGGCCACGCGATGCGCGCGGGTGTCCGCTATATCGCGATGTCGCCGCACATCCAGGTCGTGCTGTTGCGAAGCGCGGCGTTCGGCATCGGGGCGAGCGCCGTTTCGGCGATGATGCCGCTGGTGGCGCGCGACCTGCTGGGCGGGGGCGCGTTGACCTTCGGCGCGCTCAGCGGCGCCTTCGGCATCGGCGCGGTGCTGGGGGCGCTGTCGACGGGGCAGTTGCGCCGCCGTTTCGCGGTGGAGGCCATCGTGCGCTCGGCCGCCCTGGCGCTTGCGGCCGGGACGGTGCTGATGGCGGTCAGCGACTGGCTGATCGTGGCGTTGGCCGGGCTGCTGCTGGCCGGCGCGGGCTGGGTGATCGCGCTTTCCACCTTCAACGTGTCGGTCCAGATGTCCGCGCCCCGCTGGGTCGTGGCCCGGGCCGTCGCCCTGTACCAGATGGTCGCCTTCGGCGGCATGGCGGGGGGCGCATGGCTGTTCGGCACCCTGGCGGAGGATCATGGCGTCCTGGTCGCCCTCTATGGCGCGGCGGCCGTCCAGTTCGCTTCGGCGCTGATCGGCTATGTGCGTCCGCTGGTGCAGACGGGGGAACAGAATCTCGATCTTCAAAATCTGTGGCGGGAACCGCAGACGACCGTGCCGATCGAGCCTCGCAGCGGCCCCGTGGTCGTCACCATCGAATATCGCATAGCCCCCGGATCGGTCGTCCCCTTCCTCGCGGCGATGAGCGAACGCCGCCGCATCCGCCGCCGCGACGGCGCCCAGGGCTGGTCGCTGCTGCGCGACCTCAGCGATCCGGAGCTGTGGGTGGAGCGCTATCATGTGTCGACCTGGCTCGACTATGTCCGCCACAACAGCCGGCGGACCGTTGCCGACATGGCGAACAGCAAGGCGATCCACGCTTTGCACGGCGGCCCCGATCCGCCCGTCGTCCATCGCATGCTGGAGCGTCAGACGGGTTCGCTGCCGCTGGGCCGTTCGGCCGATCCGCGGGAAATGGGCGATCCCATGACCGATCCCACCCGGTCGAGCTGATCGGCTATTCCGGCCGCCGCTCCGCCAGATCGTCGGGCGTGTCGATGTCGCGCAGGCTGGCGCCCATGGTTTCGATCTGCACGCCATGGCTAAGCAGCGCCCGCGCCCCTTGGTCCCCGCGCAGCGCCAGAAGCTCGGGAAAATGCTTCCGTCCGATGAAGGCCGGGGGCGATGCGGAAAAGCCGTCGGTGCTGGCCACGACGGAACGTATGTCCTCCGCCGCCAGGCATATGCGGTTGTAATGCGTCTGCGGCACGTCCGGCATGTCGGCCAGGCAGATCAATATGCCGCGGCATTTCCGCATCGGCATGACATGTTCGACGGCGCGGATAATGCTGCCCGATATGCCGTCCTCCGGGCGGTCGTTGACCAGGATCGAATAGCCGCGCCGCTCCAGCCGGCGATGCAGCACCGGCGCCTGGCCAATGGGACGCACCACCGCCACCAGCTCCGCGAAGATCATGGAGGCGATGGTTTCCAGCGCATGGACAGCGACGGGCTTGCCCCGCCATTCGGCCATCAGCTTGTCCTCCTCACCGAAACGAGAGGAAGTGCCCGCTGCAAGGAGTACGGCGGCGATCTGTTCGGTCCGCATGGTTCCGCTATGATGATTTGAGGCGACCCGGTTGATCCGGTTTCTTCCGCATGTGCCACCGCCGGCATGTTCTGTCCAGCGGGGCGAAGGGGCTGGCGTTCCCGCCGATCTGACGCCATATGCCCGGAAGCAACAAAGGAGTGGTGACGTCCATGGAATATGATCCCGATGCCGAAACAGCGGGCGAGTCGATCAAGATTCCTGTTCCGGCGGACGTGGCCGAAGCGATCCGGACGCTGATCCGCTGGTCGGGCGACGATCCGGAACGGGAAGGGCTGGTCGAAACGCCCGAACGCGTGGCGCGGGCGTGGAAGGAATATTGCCGCGGCTATGACGACGATCCGGCCTATCATCTTTCGCGCATCTTTCACGAAGTCGGCGGCTATGACGACATCGTGCTGCTGAAGGACATTCCGTTCCAGTCGCATTGCGAACATCATATGGCGCCCATCGTGGGCGTGGCGCATATCGCCTATCTGCCCGGTCAATATGTCGTCGGCATATCGAAGCTGGCCCGCGTGCTGCATGCCTTTGCCCATCGGCTCCAGGTGCAGGAACGGCTGACTTCGGAGGTCGCCAATTGCATCTGGGAACATCTGAGGCCCCAGGGCGTCGCCGTCGTGGTGGAGGCGACCCATGGCTGCATGACCGGGCGCGGCGTGCGCACGCCCAATGTCGTCATGAAGACCAGCCGCATGCTCGGCGTCTTCCGCGACGATGAAAAGAGCCGCGAAGAAGTGCTGAAGCTGATAGCATCGTGAACGAAGAGGAAGTCCCCGCCTATCGGCCGCTTGGAGGCCCCCGGAAGCGCGAGGAGCAGGCGGGCGCGCGTCCGCTGGCGCAAAAGCGGCTGGCGCTGGTGACGGGCGGCCATCGGCGGCTGGGCGGCATCATCGCCGCCGCCTTTGCACGGGCCGGCTATTCGCTGGCGATCCATGGCAGCCACGATACCCGGCTCGATTCCCATCTGGCGCTGGCGCTGGAGGAGAATGCGACCGAATGGGAGGGCTTCACCGTCGATTTCAGCGATCCCGAAGGGGCGGAGGAACTGGTGGCGCTGGTGGCGGAACGCTTCGGCCGGCCGCCCGATGTCCTCGTCAACAGCGCGGCGATCTTCGGTCAGGATCGGCTTGACAGCGTCGGCGCCGACGACCTGATGCGCCATTATGCCGTCAATTGCGCCGCGCCAACGCTGCTGACCAAGGCGTTCGCCACCATTCCGGCCGGCACGGGGGATCGGTGCATCGTCAACATATTGGACCAGCGGATCGACCATCCCCATGGCGACCAACTGGCCTATACGCTCTCCAAAATGGCGCTGGCGGGGCTGACGCGTCTGTCCGCCTCCACCCTGGCGCCGCAGATCAGGGTCAATGCGGTCGCGCCCGGCCTCACCATCGCGACGCCCGACTATGACGACGGCCAGATGGAACGGCTGGCCGCGATGATGCCGCTGGGGCGTCTGCCGCAGGCGGAGCAGATCGTCGAAGCCGTGCTTTATCTGGCAGGCGCCGGTGCCGTGACCGGGCAGATCCTCTATATCGACGGCGGCGCGCATCTGCGCAGCTATGACCGGGACTTCATGCATCTGTGCCGATAGCGGTTGCGAAGATGCGGCTCCCAAGGGCTGGTCAAGGGCCGCCGCGCTGCATAGAGCGGATCGCCACGGATCAATGAAGGGAGACGGCAATGGCATATGAAACCATCCTGGTGGAACAGCGCGATGCGGTGACGCTGGTCACGCTCAACCGTCCGCAGGCGCTGAATGCGCTGAACAGCCAGGTGCTGAAGGATCTGGGCGCGGCCTTCGCGGCCTATGACGCCGATCCGTCGCAGCGCTGCCTGGTTCTGACCGGCAGTGAAAAGGCGTTCGCGGCAGGCGCGGACATCAAGGAGATGGTGGAAAAGGAGGCGGCGGACTTCTTCCTGGAGGATTTCTTCTCCGGCTGGCAGAGCAAGGTCGTCGCCACCCGCAAGCCGTGGATCGCGGCGGTCGCCGGTTTCGCGCTGGGCGGCGGGTGCGAACTGGCGATGATGGCGGACTTCATCCTGGCGGCCGACACCGCGAAATTCGGCCAGCCCGAAATCAAGCTGGGCGTGGCGCCGGGCATGGGCGGATCGCAACGCCTGACCCGCGCCGTCGGCAAGGCGAAGGCGATGGAAATGTGCCTGACCGGCCGCATGATGGGCGCGCAGGAAGCGGAAAGCGCCGGCCTGGTGGCGCGGATCGTCCCGGCGGCGGACCTGCTGGAAGACGCGCTCAAGACCGCCGCGACCATTGCCGGAATGCCGCCCATGGCCGCGATGGTGAACAAGGAAATGGTCAATCTGGCGTTCGAGACGGGCCTGGCTCAGGGCATATTGACCGAACGCCGCCTGTTCCAGATCCTGACCGCAACCGAGGACAAGAAGGAAGGCATGGAAGCCTTCGTCGAAAAGCGCGCCGGTGTGTGGAAGGGCCGCTGAATTCTACATTATCGGTTTCGCTAATCCTCCCTACGCGAAGCGTGGGGAGGGGGACCGCCGCTGAAAGCGGTGGTGGAGGGGAAATACGCAGGTCGTGCCCCATTCCCCTCCGTCGGCGCTACGCGCCGCCACCTCCCCATCTCCCGATGGGGAGGAAAAACCTCTCACTTCCCCTCCAACATCTCGATCATCAGCGAAAAATCCCGCCCAGCTTCGCCCCGATTGGCGAGCATTTGATAGAGCGACTCCGCCGCATTCCCCATCGGCACGCTCGCCCCGACCGAAGCCGCCGCTTCGCTCGCCAGCTTCAGATCCTTCAGCATCAGCCCCACGGCGAAACCGCCCTGATAGCCATTGTCGGACGGGCTTTGCGGCCCCACGCCCGGCACCGGGCAATAGCTGGTCATCGACCAGCTCTGCCCCGACGACACGCTGGAAATGTCGTAGAAAGTCTGCGGGTCCAGCCCCAGCTTCTTCGCCATGGCGAAGGTTTCGCAGGTCGCCACCATCGTCGCGCCCAGCAGCATATTGTTGCAGATCTTTGCCGCTTGCCCATTGCCCGCGCCGCCCGCATGGATCACCGCCTTGCCCATGGCCGACAGGATCGGCCTGGCCCGGCCGAACGCCTGCTCCGTGCCGCCGACCATGAAGGTCAGCGTGCCGCCATTGGCCGCCGCGATGCCGCCGGAGACCGGCGCGTCCACCATCTCGAATCCCCTGGCCGCGGCGGCCTCCTCCACCCGCCGCGCCGTCGCGACGTCGATGGTGGAGCAATCGAGGAACAGCGCATCCGCCTTCGCCGCGCCGAACACCTCGCCCTGATAGACGCTCTCCACATGCTTGCCCGCGGGCAGCATGGTGACGACCGCATCGGCGCCCGCCGCCGCCTCCGCCGCGCTGGAGCAGCGCACCGCGCCCGCTTCGGCCGCCTTGGCCAGCGCCTCTTCCGACAGGTCGAAGGCCCGCACGGCAAAGCCGTTCTTCAGCAGATTGGCGGCCATGCCGCCGCCCATATTGCCCAGGCCGATAAAGGCGATGGTCTGGCTCATCTCAAGGCACTCCTTCTTCCTGTCAGCCGCGCAATTGAGGCAGCGGCGTCCATTCCTTTTCCGGAGGCAGGGGCGCGAACAGGCTGTCGACCAGTTCGTCCGTCACATCCTCCGCCCGCGCCGGATTCCATCGCGGCGCATTATCCTTGTCGAAGATCACCGCCCGCACGCCCTCGATGAAATCGGGACGGCGAATGACATGATGGCCGATGCGATATTCGTTGCGCATATTGTCGGCGAAGTCGGTGAAGGCCGCGCCCTCCGCCATCTGCCGCAGGGCGACCTTGATCGTCTGCGGCGACTTGGTGGCCAGGGTGGCAAGCTGCTCCCGCGCCCAGTCCGACCCCTCAGCCTCCAGCGCCGCCAGAATATCCTCGAACCGATCCGAAGCGAACAGCCGGTCGATCTCGCCCCGATGCGCTTCCCAGGCCGAAGGCGGCGGCACGTCGGCCATCTCGTCCAATATCTCGGCCAGTCCGTCCGGATCGGCGACGATCCGCGCCTTTACCGCCTCCAGCTTGTCCGAAGCCATATAATGGGTCGCGATGCCGATGGCCGCGCAATCCGCGCCCTTGATCCGCGCCCCCGTCGTCGCCAGCCACGCCCCGGTCCGCCCCGGCAAGCGCGGCAGGAACCAGCCGCCGCCCACATCGGGAAACAGCCCGATGCCCGTTTCCGGCATGGCATAGGTTGTCCGCTCCGTCGCCACGCGATAGCGCGCCGGATCGGAAATCCCCACGCCCCCGCCCATGACGATGCCGTCGATGAAGGCAACGATCGGCTTTTCATAGACGAACAGCAGGTGGTTCATCCGATATTCGGTGAAGAAGAACTGCTCCGCCTCCGAACAGTCGCCCCTGGCGCTGTTCGCGATCATGGCGATGTCGCCGCCCGCGCAGAAACCGCGACCCTCGGCATGGTCCAGCATCACCGCGACGACGCTCTCATCCTCCCGCCAGGCCAGCAGCGCCGCAATGATCGCGTCGCACATTTCGGTGGTCAGCGCA
The DNA here is from genome assembly GCF_037101235.1 of Sphingobium sp. TA15. NCBI lineage: Bacteria > Pseudomonadati > Pseudomonadota > Alphaproteobacteria > Sphingomonadales > Sphingobiaceae > Sphingobium > Sphingobium sp. TA15. The sequence goes on along the minus strand of NZ_AP025355.1, from coordinate 1,351,689 downwards.
TGGATCGCCTTGGGCCGGTTCAGCCTTATCCGCCCCACGCCATTATCGAGTGAAATCAGAACCTGATCGGTCATAAAATCCCCGCTCACTGCCGCAGCATGTCGCGGGCGATGATCATCCGCATGACCTGATTGGTGCCCTCCAGGATCGAATGCACGCGCAGGTCGCGCCAGAAACGCTCGACCGGATAGTCCATCAGATAGCCGTAGCCGCCATGCAGTTGCAGCGCCCGGTCGACCACGGAAGAACCGGTATCCGTCGCCAGCCGCTTCGCCATGGCGGCAAAGCGCGTCTTGTCCGGCGCATTTTCCGTCACCTTGACCGCCGCCGCATAGAGCAGCGTCCGCGCCGCCTGCAATTCCGTCTCCATGTCCGCCAGCATGAACTGCGTATTCTGGAAATCGGCGATGCTCTGCCCGAACTGCTTGCGATCCTTGGTATAGCTCAGCGCCTCGTCGATGCAGCGCTGCGCCCCGCCCAGCGAGCAGGCCCCGATATTCAGCCGCCCGCCGTCCAGCCCCATCATCGCGATGCGAAATCCCTCGCCTTCGCCCCCGACCAGATTCTCGACCGGCACCCGCACGCCGTCGAAATTCACCTGCGCGGTCGGCTGCGAATGCCAGCCCAGCTTGCGCTCCTGCGCGCCGAAGCTGACGCCCGCCATATCCTTCTCGATGACCAGGCAGCTTATGCCCTTCGGCCCCTCGTCGCCGGTCCGGACCATGACGACATAGATTTCATTCTCGCCGCCGCCGGAGATGAACTGCTTGGACCCGGTGACGACATAATGATCGCCTTGCCTAACCGCCCGCGTCTTCAGCGCCGCCGCGTCGGACCCCGAACCCGCCTCCGTCAGGCAATAGCTGCCGATCCGCTCCATCGGCACCATGGAGGGGAGATATTTGTCCTTCACCGCCTGGCTGCCGAAACGGTCGATCATCCATGCGGCCATATTGTGGATGGAGATGAACGCGCTGGTCGACGGACAGCCATAGGCCATCGCCTCCATGATCAGCGCAGCCTCCAGCCGCCCCAGCCCGATGCCGCCCGCTTCCTCCGACACATAGATGCTGCCGAAGCCCAGTTCCGCCGCGGCGCGGATGGTCTCGCGGGGAAAGATATGCTTTTCGTCCCACTCCGCCGCGAAGGGCGTGATCGCATCGGCGGTGAACCGGCGCGCCATCTCCTGAATGGCCAACTGGTCCTCGGTGAGATCGAACTGGCCCACAAACTCTCCTGACATGCGCTTTGAACTTTCCCTTAGATAGAATGCGGAATTGCCTGCAACAACGCAGTTCTGCATAGCGATGCAGCGATTTTGCAGACGGGGCGCGGCGAGGGATGTTCGATTGGGACGATATCAGGGTCTTTCTGGCGGTGGCGCGCACGCGCAAGATCGCCCCGGCGGCCCGCGCCCTGGGCATCGACGCGACCACCATCTCCCGCCGTCTCGCCCGGCTGGAGCGCGCGCTCGGCCCGGAACTGTTCGAACTGGGGGCAGGGGAGCGCACCCTGACCGCCCATGGCCAGGCGCTGCTCCACCATGCCGAAAGCATTGAAAGCGCCGCCCTGGCCGCCATGGAGGAGGCGACCGGCCGCGAACATCATCTGAGCGGACAGGTGCGCCTGTCGGTGGCCGAAGGCTTCGGCACCTGGGTGCTGGCGCCGGGCCTCGCCGATTTCAGCCGCCGCCATCCCGGCATCCGGCTGGACCTCATCACCGCGTCGGGCTTCCTCAACCCGTCCAAGCGGGAAGCGGACATGGCGGTCATGCTGGCCCGGCCGCAGCGGGGGCGGCTGTCGGTCCGGCGCATGGGCGACTATCGGCTGCACCTCTACGCATCCCCCGCCTATCTGGCGCAGGCCGGCACGCCGGGCAGCACCGCCGACCTGCGCGGCCATGTGCTGGTCGGCTATGTGCCCGAATTCATCTTCTCGCCCGAACTGGATTATCTGGACGAGGTGGAGGCGGGGCTGGAGGCCAGCCTGCGCGCCACCAGCATCAACATGCAGCATCGCATGATCGCGGAAGGGGCGGGCATCGGCGTGCTGCCCGATTTCATCGCCGGGCGCGATCCCGCCCTGATGCCGGTGATGGCCGACCGGGTGGAGATCATGCGCAGCTTCTGGCTCGTCACCCATGGCGACCTCAAGAAACTGCCCCGCATCGCAGCGGTGGCGACATGGTTGCAGGAACGTATCGAAACCTTGAAAGCGTGATCGCCCTTCGCCAAATGGCGGGAAAGCGTTCCTAAAACCCATCGACGCCGTCCATCCGGCCCGCTAAGGGAGTCTCCATGACAGCAAAATGGTCGCATCTCGCTCATGCAGCATAAGTCGAAGTGCAGCCGGGCGATGGCCCTGCCCAACAGCGAGTTTCGCACGCGGGCGACCGAATATCTGGACTTTCTGGCCGCCTGGGTGAAAAAGCCGCGCCAGACCGCCTCGGTCGTGCCCAGCAGCCGCTATCTCGCCCGCCTGATGGTCGAACATATCGTCCCGGACGATGGCCGGGTTATCGAACTGGGCGGCGGCACGGGCGTCTTCACCCGCGCCATATTGGGCACCGGCCTGCCCCCCGAAAAGCTGGAGGTGGTGGAGATCAACCCGGCCTTCGCCCGCGGGCTGCGGCGGCATTTCCCCCATGTCTCCGTCCTCGAAACCCCCGCGCAGATCGTCTCCACGGCGACGGCGGGCGAAGCGGGCGAATATCAGTCGGTGATCAGCGGCCTGCCGCTGCTGGCCATGGACCGCCAGATGCACGCCGACATCTTGTCCGAAAGCTTCCGCATGCTGCGGCCGGGCGGGGCGTTCATCCAGTTCACCTATTCCCTGCGCCCGCCGGTCAACCGCGAGATATTGGATGCGCTGGACCTGGACGTCGTCCGCGTCGGCCAGACCGTCCGAAACTTCCCGCCAGCGACCGTCTTCCGCTTTTTCCGCAAAGGCGACTAGGCCGCGTGGACAAATCAGGAAATGCCTGGAAATGGCCATGAGCGGACATCATTTACCGTCACCCCGGACTTGATCCGGGGTCCCGCTTTCTTTCTGAGTCCGCGCCCAGCCCAAGGCAGCGGGACCCCGGATCAAGTCCGGGGTGACGAAATGGGAAACGTCCGCTCCCCACCCAAATCTCAGTCCGGCGAGGCTTGAATTTGTTCACGCGGCCTGGAGGGCGGTTGCGCGGCGCGGACGGCGCCCTATCTTTGCGCTTCAGCAAAAGGGGGCAATGCCGCGCATGGCATCCATCATCACTGTTTCCGGCCTGACCAAGAGCTATGCTTCGGGTTTTCAGGCGCTCAAGGGCGTCGACCTGGAGATCGAGGAGGGCGAGATTTTCGCGCTGCTCGGTCCCAATGGCGCGGGCAAGACCACCATGATCTCCATCATCTGCGGCAATGTCAGGGCGACCGGCGGCAGCGTCACCGTGGCGGGGCATGACATCGTCCGCGACTATCGCGGGTCGCGCTCCGCCATCGGCCTCGTGCCGCAGGAATTGCACACCGATGCGTTCGAGCGGGTGATCGACACCGTCACCTTCTCCCGCGGCCTGTTCGGCAAGCCGCGCAACGACGCCTATATCGAGAAGATATTGCGCGACCTGTCGCTGTGGGACAAGCGCCATAGCAAGATATTGGAACTGTCCGGCGGCATGAAGCGCCGCGTGATGATCGCCAAGGCGCTGTCCCACGAACCCCGCGTGCTATTCCTGGACGAACCGACCGCCGGGGTCGACGTCGAACTGCGCCGCGACATGTGGAAACTGATCGGCGAACTGCGCCAGACCGGCGTCACCATCATCCTCACCACCCATTATATAGAGGAGGCGGAGGAGATGGCCGACCGGGTCGGCGTCATCGACAAGGGCGAACTGATCCTGGTCGAGGAAAAGACCGTGCTCATGAAGAAGCTGGGCCGGAAGACGCTGACCGTCGTGCTGGCCGAACCGCTTGCCGCCGTGCCGCCGGAACTGGCCGAATGGCAGGTCGCGCTGAAGGCCGACGGGCATGAGATCGAATATGAATTCGACACCCGGGCGGAACGGACCGGCGTGTCGTCGCTGCTGCGCAGGCTGGGCGACCTCGGCATCGGCTACAAGGATCTCAACACGCAGCAGAGCAGCCTGGAGGACATCTTCGTCAGCCTGGTCCATCAGGAGAAGGCGGCATGAGCGGCTTCAATTCCCCGGGCGCGAGCCGTTTCAATTACCGCGCCATCTGGTCGATCTACAGGTTCGAACTGCATCGTTTCCGCCGCACGCTGCTGACCGGCCTGCTGGTGCCGGTGATCACTACCTCGCTCTATTTCGTAGTGTTCGGCGGCGCCATCGGTTCGCGCATGACGCAGATCGACGGCATTCCCTACGCCGCCTTCATCGTGCCCGGCCTGATCATGATGTCGATGTTCACCGAAAGCATCTTCAACGCCAGCTTCGGCATCTACATGCCCAAATTCACCGGCACCATCTATGAACTGCTGTCCGCGCCGGTATCGGCTGCGGAAACGATCATCGCCTATGTCGGGGCGGCGGCCACAAAGTCGCTGATCGTCGGCACGATCATCTTCCTGACCGCGCATCTGTTCGTGGACCTGCCCGTCGCCCATCCGCTGGCGATGGTGGGGTTCATGCTGCTGATCGCGATCAGCTTCTGCCTGTTCGGCTTCATCCTCGGCATATGGGCGCAGAGTTTCGAACAGTTGCAGGTGATCCCGCTGCTGATCGTCATGCCGATGACCTTCCTGGGCGGGGCCTTCTATTCCATCCACATGCTGGCCGAACCCTGGCGGACGATCACCCTGTTCAACCCTATCGTCTACCTGATCTCCGGCTTCCGCTGGACCTTCTTCGGACGCGGCGACGTGGGGATAGAATTCAGCCTGATCTTCGTCGCAGGTATGCTGGCCCTGTGCCTGGGCATCATCGGCTGGATGTTCCGGACGGGCTATCGTCTCAAGAAATAAGCGCAGGCGGCGTAATCCTATTCCTCCCCATCGAAAGATGGGGAGGGGGACCAGCCGCAGGCTGGTGGAGGGGAATGGGGCGCGACATCCGAATTTCCCCTCCACCACCGCCTTCGGCGGCGGTCCCCCTCCCCACGCTTCGCGCAGGGAGGATTTAATGACGGCCATCCCCCATCTCAACTCAACCGATCGATCGCATCCGCGTCCAACCCGCCGGGAATGATCATGATCGGGCAGGGCAGCTTGCCCGCATCTGCGCCCGCGAAGTGCGACACCAGAACCCCCGGATGCCCGCTGGCCGCCGCGCCCAGCACCAGCGCCGCGACGTCGTCCATCTCCTCCAGCGTATGGCGCACCACCGCCACCGGATCGCCCTGCCGCACGGTGATGCTGGGCCTTATGCCGGATTCGTCGGTCAACGTGCCCGCCGCGCTTGTCACCAGCGCTTCGGCGCGTTGCAGCGCCTCATCCTCCATCGTCGCCTGCACGCCGCCCCACTGGACGAACTCGGCGGGCGGGATAAGGGCCAGGATGCGGATCGCGCCCGCCGTCTTGGCGGCGCGCCGCGCCGCGAAACGGAGCGCCGTCTCCGCCTCGGGCGATTCGTCCACGACCACCAGATATGTCCGCATCCGCTGAATCCCTAAGGGGTAACGACCATTTGGCCTTCGGTCTCACAAGTCCGCGCTGAACCCATATGGTTCGCTGTGAACCAGTGTGGTGAAATGTGGCCGATTATGCGCGGGCGCGCAAGGCTTGGCCTTGACCGTTCCGGCCAAAGCGCCGAAACGAACCTCATTGCCCCCACGCCCGATAAGACGAGAGGCCTTCCACCCATGAGCAAAACGATCCAGATGCCCGCCCTTTCTCCAACGATGGAAGAAGGGACGCTGGCGAAATGGCTGGTGAAGGAGGGCGACACCGTCTCCTCCGGCGATCTGCTGGCGGAGATCGAGACCGACAAGGCGACGATGGAATTCGAAGCCGTAGACGAAGGCACCGTGGCCAAGATACTGGTGGCCGAAGGGTCGGAGGGGGTGAAGGTGGGCACCGTCATCGCCATCATCGCGGAGGAGGGCGAGGATCTGTCGCAAGCCGCCGCCGGTAATGCCGCTCCCAGCGCAGCGGCCCCCGCAGCAGGCCCTGCGCCCCAGGCCGATCCGGTGCCCGCCAAGGCCCCGGCGCCCGCGCCGAAGGCCGATCCCGCGCCGGCCAAGGCGACGGACGGCAGGGTGAAGGCCAGCCCGCTCGCCCGTCGCCTGGCCGAAGCCAAGGGGCTGGATCTTGCCGCCGTCACCGGCTCCGGTCCCAATGGCCGCATCGTGAAAGCCGACCTGGAGGGCGCCGCGCCCGTCGCCAAGACTGCCGTTCCGGCCGCCGCGCCTGCCGCTCCGCTCGCCGCCGCGCCTGCCGCCGCGCAGGATTTCGGCATCCCGCACGAGGTCATCAAGCTCAGCGGCATGCGCAAGACCATCGCGCGCCGCCTGACCGAATCCAAGCAGCAGGTGCCGCACATCTACCTGACCGTGGACGTGCAGCTCGACAAGCTGCTGAAACTGCGCGGCGAACTGAATGCGGGCCTGGCCTCGCGGGGCGTCAAGCTGTCGGTCAACGACCTGCTGATCAAGGCGCTGGGCGTGGCGCTGATCCAGGTGCCGGAATGCAACGTCCAGTTCGCTGGCGACCAGATGCTGAAATTCCAGCGAGCGGACATTTCGGTGGCCGTGTCCATCCCCGGCGGCCTCATCACCCCCATCGTGACGGAGGCGGACAGCAAGGGCGTCGCCGCCATCTCCACCGCGATGAAGGATCTCGCCGCCCGCGCCAAGGACGGCAAGCTAAAGCCGGAGGAATATCAGGGCGGCACCGCCTCGCTCTCCAACATGGGCATGTTCGGCATCAAGCAGTTCGAGGCCGTCATCAACCCGCCTCAGGGCATGATCCTGGCCATCGGCGCGGGCGAGAAGCGGCCCTTCGTCATCGATGACTCGCTCCAGATCGCGACCGTCATGTCCGCCACCGGCAGTTTCGACCACCGCGCCATCGACGGCGCTGACGGCGCCCGCCTGATGCAGGTCTTCAAGGAACTGGTCGAAAATCCGATCGGGATGCTCGCCTGATGGCCCGGGTGGATGAGCAGCCGCCGGTGGACAGCCCCGCCGTGCGCGTCATCGCCATGCCCGCCGACACCAATCCCTATGGGGATATTTTCGGCGGCTGGCTGATGAGCCTGATGGATTCCGCGGCGGGTTCCGTCGCCGCCCGCCACAGCCACGGCCGCGCGGTGACGATCGCCGTCGAGGGCATGACCTTCCTGCGCCCGGTGGTGGTCGGCGACGAGGTTTCGGTGTTCGCCAAGCTGGTTTCGGTGGGCCGCACCTCCATGAAGATAGAGGTCGAGGCGTGGCGGCGGACCCGCCATGACGACAGATCCTATCGCGTGACCAAGGCGACCTTCGCCTTCGTGGCGATCGGAGAGGATCGCCAGCCCCGTTCCGTGCCGCCCTTCACCGCGCCGGCGGCGTGACGAAATCATATAAAAGCGAGTTTGATCATGGCTGAGAATTACGATGTCATCGTTCTGGGCTCCGGCCCCGGCGGCTATGTGGCCGCAATCCGCGCCGCCCAACTGGGCCTGAAGACCGCCATTGTCGAGCGGGAGAATCTGGGCGGCATCTGCCTCAACTGGGGCTGCATCCCGACCAAGGCGTTGCTGCGTTCGGCGGAAATCTATCATTACATGCAGCATGCCGGGGACTATGGCCTGGCCGCGACCCAGATCAGCGCCGACATCGCGGCGGTGGTGAAGCGTTCGCGCGGCGTTGCCAAGCAGCTTAATCAGGGCGTCACGCACCTGATGAAGAAGAACAAGATCGCCGTCCATATGGGCGAGGGCAAGCTGGTCGCGAAGGGCAGGCTCAGCGTCACCAAGGATGGAAAGACCGATGAACTGACGGCGAAGAACATCATCATCGCCACCGGGGCGCGGGCGCGCGACCTGCCGGGCACGCCGACCGACGGCAAGCGCGTCTGGACCTACCGCCACGCCATGACGCCGCCCGAAATGCCGAGCAAGCTGCTGGTCATCGGATCGGGCGCCATCGGCATCGAGTTTGCCAGCTTCTATAACGATATGGGCGCCGACGTGACCGTGGTCGAGATGATGGACCGCATCGTGCCGGTCGAGGACGCCGATGTTTCGGCGTTCCTGGAAAAAGCGCTCAAGAAGCAGGGCATGACCATCCTGACCGGGGGCGGCGTCAGCGACATCCAGGTCGGCGCCAACGGTATCAAGGTCAAGTTGAAGGACAAGGCCGGCAAGGAAAGCGCCGCCGAATTCAGCCATATGATCGTCGCCATCGGCATCGTCCCCAATACGGAGAATATCGGCCTCAAGGAACTGGGCGTCGCCATGGACGAGCGCGGTTTCCTGAAGACCGACGAAATGTGCCGCACCAATGTCGAGGGCCTGTGGGCCATCGGCGACATCACCGCGCCGCCATGGCTGGCGCACAAGGCCAGCCATGAGGGCGTGATCGCGGCCGAAGCCATTGCCGGCAAGCATCCCCATGCCATGGACCCGCGAAATATTCCCGGTTGCACCTATTGCCATCCGCAGATCGCGTCTGTGGGCCTGACCGAAGCCAAGGCGAAGGAAGCCGGCTATGAGGTGAAGGTCGGCATGTTCCCCTTCATCGGCAACGGCAAGGCCATCGCGCTGGGCGAAGCGGAAGGCTTCACCAAGACGGTGTTCGACGCGAAGACGGACGAATTGCTGGGCGCGCACATGGTCGGCGCGGAAGTGACCGAGATGATACAGGGCTATACCATCGGCAAGACGCTGGAAACGACCGAGGCGGAACTGATGCACACCGTCTTCCCGCATCCGACCATCTCCGAATCGATGCATGAAAGCGTGCTCGCGGCTTATGGGCGCGCGCTCCATATCTGATCGGCGCATAGCCGTGGCGAAAGGCGCGGGGGCCCTTGTCCTCGCGCTTTTCTGCGTTTTGGGGATTGCGCTGGTCCAGCGGCAGGGATGGCTGGACGGGCTGAACGCCGGGCTGATGGGAATGGCCGGGCGGGCGCGGGACAGCGGGGCTGGAACCGCCGTCACCTGGATCATGCAACTGGCGTCGGCGGTCGGGGGGACGGCGGCCCGCTTCGCGCTGCTTGTGGCCTGCGTCATCGCGCTTTGGGGCATTGCGCGCAGGCGTGCCCTCTGGCTGCTGTGGGTGACGGTCGGCGGGACTTTGCTCAACCTCTCGCTCAAGCAGGTCTTTGCCGCGCCTCGCCCCGATCTGCTGCCGCATCTCGACCTTGTGCGCAGCTATGGGTTTCCGAGCGGTCATGCGGCGGGAAACATGATCTTCTTCGGGGCCTTGGCGATGCTGGCCGGGCGGCGCTCCGTCTATGTCGGCATGGGGCTGGCGATCGCGCTGATCGGGATCAGCCGGGTCTGGCTGGGCGTGCATTGGCCGAGCGATGTGCTGGCGGGATGGATCGAAGGGCTGGGATGGCTTGCGCTGTGCGGCATCTGGCTGCCGGCAGGAAGAGGGGTGGACGGGCGGATGGACGCAGGCGCGCCGGGCGATGAGCCGGCGCCCTTCCGTTGAAGGCGCATTGGGCGCGTTTTTGGAAAGTGGAGGCGGCCGGTCGATTTGGCGGCTCCGCCCGCTCGGCCCCGGCCCAAATCAGGATCAGCCCTCTTCCTCCATTTCCCGTTCCGCGGGCGGGTGCAGGCGCAGGCGGCTGACGCGGCGTCCGTCGCTGTCCAGGATTTCAAGTTTCCAGCCGCTTTGCGCATGCTCGACGATTTCGCCCGGTTCGGGAACGCGGCCCGCAATCACGAAGGCCAGGCCGCCCAGCGTGTCGACATCCTCCTCGACCTCCGCCAGCTTTTCGTCGATCTCCTTGGCGACATCCTCCAGTTCGGCGCGGGCGTCGGCCTCCCACAGGCCGCCATCCAGCGGAACCAGCATCGCTTCCGGCTCCTCGTCATGCTCGTCCTCGACCTCGCCGACGATCTCCTCGACCAGATCCTCGAAGGTGAGCAGCCCTTCGGTGCCCGAATATTCGTCGAGCACGATGGCGAGATGGGTGCGCTTGGCGCGCATTTCCGCGAGCAAGTCCAGCGCGCCCATGCTTTCGGGAACATAGAGCGGCTGGCGGATCAGCGGCTCCAGCCTGTCGGGCACCGGCGCCTTGCCCGCCAAGATGGCGAAGGCGTCGCGGATGTGGATCATGCCCACGATGGTGTCCAGATTTTCGCGATAGACGGGGATGCGGCTATGCCCCGCCTCCGCGAACAAGGCGGCAAGATCGGCGAAACTGGCATTTTCCTCTATGGCGATGATGTCCGCGCGGGGAACGGCCACGTCATCGACCGTATGTTCGGAAAAATGCAGGAGGTTGCGGACCATCTGGCGTTCGATGGCGGACAGGTCGCCCTTGGCGGGAGGGCTGGCGCCTTCCTCCTGCTCCTCCTCATCATATTCGTCGAGCGCATCCTCCAGCTCGCGGCGGAGGCTGTGGCTCTCCTCGTCTCCAAAGAGCAGCGATTTGAGGCCGTTCCATAACCCGCCCTCGTGGCTGCTACTGTCCGATTCCTTCGAACCGTTGCCGTCCTTGGGACTGCCTTCCGCCATCGTACTTCCTGTTTCCCTGTTCAGGGCATCGCGTCGAGCAGCCTGTCCTGATGCCCTGGAAGGGCAGGCGCCGGCCTTCCGCTAAAAGCGATGCCACAATATGTCACCGATCCCCATAGGGGTCGGAAATGCCGAGGCTGATCAGCGATTGCGTCTCCAGCGCTTCCATCGCTTCCGCCTCCGCGTCCTCCATATGATCATATCCCAGCAAATGAAAAGTCCCATGGACGATCAGGTGCGTGGCGTGATCGGCGACGGAGACGCCCTTTTCGGCGGCTTCCCTGGCGCAGACTCCCTCCGCCAGCACGATGTCGCCCAGCAGCACCTCTCCATCGTCGGTGTTGGCGGTGGTTTCCAGCAGGTCGGACTGCACCATGGGGAAGGACAGGACGTTGGTCGGCTTGTCCTTGTCCCGATAGGCGCGGTTGAGCTGGTGGACTTCCTCGTCGGTGGTGAGTTTGACCGCGACCTCGTACAACGCTTCATCCGCGGCGAACGCGGCATAGGGACTGTGCGTGATCGCGGCGACGACGGCCCGCTGGGCCAGCAATTCCCAGTCGGTATCTGGCCACCCCTGTTCGTGGAGGACGGCGACTTCGATCATTATAGCGGTTTCCGTTCGTGTCGGACGTGCATTTCAGGCATCCGGGCCTTCATAGGCCTGGACGATGCGGCCCACGACCGGGTGACGCACCACATCGCCGATGCCGAAGGGCACGACGGAAATGCCTTCCACCCCCTCCAGCCGCGCGACGGCGTCCGCCAGGCCGGAAATGCCAGGCTGCGGCAGGTCGACCTGACGCGGGTCGCCGCAAATGACCATGCGGCTGCCCTCGCCGAAGCGGGTCAGAAACATCTTCATCTGGGCGACGGTGGTGTTCTGCGCCTCATCCAGCACGATGAAGGCGTTGGACAGGGTTCGGCCGCGCATGAAGGCGAGGGGAGCGATCTCTATCTCGCCCGATGCGATGCGGCGTTCGACCTGCTCGGCCGGCAGCGTGTCGTAGAGCGCGTCGTAGATCGGGCGGAGATAGGGGTCGACCTTCTCCTTCATGTCGCCCGGCAGGAAGCCGAGGCGCTCGCCCGCTTCCACGGCGGGGCGGGAGAGGATCAGGCGGTCGACGCTGCCGGTGATGAGCTGGCTCACCGCCTGCGCGACTGCCAGATAGGTCTTGCCGGTGCCCGCCGGGCCAAGCGCGAAGATGATGTCGTTGCGGGTCAGCGCCTCCATGTACGTCACCTGCGTCGCGGAACGCGGGACGATGGTTTTCTTGCGCGTGCGGATCATGACCTTGGGCGGTTCGGCCACGTCATGGCGGATGATGCCGTCCAGCGTGGGTTCGGCGGACATGGCGATCACCGCGTCCACCGCGCCGGCGTCGATTTCCTGGCCGGCGACGATGCGGTTGTAGAGGCCGGTCATGACGTCGCGGGCCCTGGCGGCGGCTTCCGCCTCGCCCTCGATCTGCAGCTTGTTGCCGCGCGCCGCGATATAGACGCCCAGGCGGTTTTCGATGGCCACCAGATTCTGGTCATATTGGCCGAAAAGCGCGCCCAGCAGATGGGGGCGGTCAAAGGTTACTTCCAGCCGCGCGCGTTCGGCGACATCGGCGCGGTGGTTATGATGGGGTTTTTTCGACATTCAGCAGCCTCCCTTTCCATGCGTCCTACCCGTGTGATCGGGTATCCATCTCCTCTTCTTCCAGCCTGGCGGACAGGTTCGGAGATGGGTTCCCGTTGCCACGGGAACGACTGGGTTTGGGTTCAAGCGGCCTTCCTCCTGCTGGGTTGGCCGGCCAGACTGTTCGGACCGGCGCTGATGATATCGACTTCTACCATGTCCCCGATGGAAAGTTCCGGGGCGGTGACGTGGACGGACTGGAGCCAGGGCGTCTTGCCGATGAGCTGGCCGGGATGGCGGCCCTTGCGCTCCAGCAGGATGTCCGTGCGGCGGCCGACGGTGGCCGCGTTGAATTCCGCCTGGTGGCGGTTGATCAGCGACTGGAGCCGGGCGAGCCGCTCGTCCATGACCTCCGCCGGGATCTGCCCGTCCATGTCGGCGGCGGGCGTGCCGGGACGCGGGCTGTATTTGAAGCTGTAGCATTGCGCGTAGCGGACCTGCTCCACGATCTTCAGCGTATCCTCGAACTCGGCGTCGGTTTCGCCGGGAAAGCCGACGATGAAGTCGCCGGAGAGCGCGATGTCCGGCCGCGCCGCGCGCACGCGTTCGATGATGCGCAGATAGCTGTCGGCGCTGTGGCTGCGGTTCATTGCCTTCAGCACCCGGTCGTTGCCCGATTGCACCGGCAAATGGAGGAAGGGCATCAGCTTGGCCTCGTCGCCATGGGCGGCGATCAGCCCGTCGCTCATGTCGTTGGGATGGCTGGTGGTGTAGCGGATGCGTTTGAGCGCGTCGATCTTCGCCAGTTCGCGGACCAGGCCGTCCATGCCCTGCATCCGGCCCTTGTCGTCCTCGCCGGTCCAGGCGTTGACGTTCTGGCCCAGCAGCGTGATCTCCCCCACGCCGCCGTCGACCAGCGCCTTCGCTTCGTCCAGGATGGCGGACCAGCTTCGGCTGATCTCCGCGCCGCGCGTATAGGGCACCACGCAATAGGTGCAGAATTTGTCGCAGCCCTCCATGATCGTCAGGAAAGCGGTGGGCCGCGCCTGCCTGGACCGCGAGGGCAGGGCGCCGAACTTGGATGCCAGCGGCATGTCGGTGTCGACGGCCTGCTCGCCGCGACCCGCCCGGTCGATCAGGTCGGGCAGGCGGTGATAGGCCTGCGGTCCGACGACGATGTCGACATTGCGGGCGCGGCGCTGGATTTCGCCGCCCTCCGCCTGCGCGACGCAGCCGGCGACCGCGATCATCGGGCGGCTGCCGTCCTCGCGGGTCATTCGGCCGATGTCGGAATAGACCTTGTCCACCGCCTTTTCGCGGATGTGGCAGGTGTTGAGGATGACCAGATCCGCCTCGGCCCCGTCGGCCGCGGCTGTCATGCCGCGCTCGCCCAGCAGTTCGGCCATGCGCTCGCCATCATAGACGTTCATCTGGCAGCCGAAGGATTTGACGTGGAATGTCGCTGGAGTCTTTTGGGCGTCGTACCGATTCATGCGATCCAGCTATACAAGGCGCGCGCCTCAAGTAAAAGGCGGCAGGTGGGCGGCGATGCTGGCAGCTATTCTTTCCCGGCTCATCGCGGCCAAAGCCTTGCGATCAGGGCAGATTGCCGGATCGAACGGCTCCAGGAAGCGCAAGGTTAGGTCCAGCCTGCCCTTGCGTTCCAGCAATCTTTTCACGTTCGCGCCCGCCGGTTCGTCGCTGTGCCAACTGATTTCGGCGGTCGCCGGGCCATAGTCGATATGGACGGGCTGGATTCGCACCGATCGCGGAGGGGGCAGGAGGACGGCGAGCAGGGACGGCTTGAACGGCAGGACGCCGGCGCCGTCGCTGGTGGTGCCTTCCGGAAAAAGCGCCACGGGTTGATGCCCGGCCAAGGCGGCCCGCAGGGCGTCGAGCTGCGAAGAGAGCGCGCCGCGGCGGTCGCGGGCGATGAAAAGCGTGTAGTTCTGCGCGGCAAGCCAGCCGATGACCGGCCAGCGCGCAATGCCGTCATGCGCGACGAAGGCTGCTCCGGTCGCGCCCCCAAGCGCCAATATGTCCACCCAACTGACGTGATTGGCGATGATGAAGCTGTCGCCTTCAAAAGGATGGCCGTCTATCCGCACTCGGGCGCCGACGGAACGTGCCGCCAGCGCCAGAAAGCGCGGCGGCCAGGGCGAACGGCGGCCGGCCGCGCGCCACAGCAGATGCGGGATCAGACAGAGCAGCAGGCTGGCGCCCAGGGCCGCCAGGCGCATGATGCGGCGAAGTGCGGCCAAGCTGTCTCAGCTCTTGCGGTCGAGCGCCACGCCGTACAATTCCATCCGGTGGTCGACCAGCCGGAAGCCGAGCTTTTCGGCGATCTGCTTCTGAAGCTGCTCCAGTTCGGGATCGACGAATTCGATGACATTGCCGGTTTCGACATCGATCAGATGGTCGTGATGGGATTCGGGCGCCGCCTCATAACGGGCGCGGCCGTCCCCGAAATCGTGCCGGTCCAATATGCCCGCTTCCTCGAACAGGCGGACGGTGCGGTACACGGTGGCGATCGAAATGCCCGGATCGATGGCCGCGGAGCGCCTGTGCAGTTCCTCCACGTCCGGGTGATCGGTGGAATCGCTCAGCACCTGGGCGATGACGCGGCGCTGTTCGGTGATGCGCAGGCCCTTTTCATGGCAAAGGGCTTCGACGTCGATCTTGCGGTTCATGCAGGCTCACTTGGCTGGAATTCATGTGGACCGGAAAGAACCTAGCGGCTTTCCTCCCACTATAAAAGGGGCGCGCAGCCGGCGCACCCCTTTCATGGACTTTTGATTGTATCCGGAGCGCTTATTTTGGCGCGCGGACGCGGCGGCGCTTGGTGCCCAGGCCGATCTTCTTGGCCAGGCTGCGGCGCTGTTCGGCATAGTTGGGCGCCACCATCGGATAGTCCGCCGGCAGGCCCCATTTGGCCCGATAATCTTCCGGCGTCATCTGATAATGAGTCATCAGGTGGCGCTTGAGCATCTTCAGCTTCTTGCCGTCTTCCAGGCAGATGATGTAGTCGGGCTTGATCGAAGAACGGACCGAAACGGCGGGTTCGGGCTTCACTTCCGGGGCGGCCGCCGGCGTCGCCAGGCCTGAAAGCGCTGCGTGGACATTCTGGATCAAGGTAGATACGTCTGAGACGGCGACGCTGTTGTTCGAGACATGGGCCGCGACAATATCCGACGTCAAAGTAATGAGCAGTTCGCTCTGCGCTGATTCGATTTCCATTTCTTTTCCCTGCGGAGGCTATTGGTTGCGCGACCCGCCCAAGGAAAATCATTTCAGGAGCGGTACAGGTCAGCTATACCGATGGTTTCTGTTTTGCAAGGGCGGATTTAAATCATCTGAGCATGTCGATACGAAAGCTGAGCGCATCATGAAGTTGTCCATCGTTGCCGCGATAGTAACCAGGGCGGCGATGTACATATTCGAACCCGGCTTTTTCATATAGCCTTATTGCCGTATTCGACGCGCGAACTTCCAGATTCATCGACGTAATGCCCCGCCTGCGCGCTGTCCTGAGGCTGTCGAGCAGCAGGGCCTCCCCAATGCCCCGTCCGCGCCACAGCGGGCTGACGGCCAGCAGCAGCAATTCGCATTCGTCGAGCACCGACCGCACGAGCGCGAAACCCACGGGCGCGGCGTCGATCCTTGCGATGGTGAGCCAGGTTCCCGGCATCGTCATCACCCCGGCGAGCTGCGGCAGGGTCCATGCTTCGCCGAAGGCCGGGTCGAAGGCGCGCCCCATGATCTCCATGGCGTCGCTCATCGCGTTGCGCTCTCCCTCCTCATAGGTCTTGAGCGTCAGGCCCGGCGTCATGACGCGGACCGTTCCGTCATCGGCCGCGCATCGGCGCCGCGGCAATAAATGGGGGAGGGCGGGAGCGGGGGAAGCCCGGCGACCAGCGGATAGTCGGCGGCATCGGGATAGAGGCTGATCGCCGCGCCATGCCCGCGCGCCGTCACCAGCGTTTCGGCGCCGGTGCCGTAGAGCGTGGGCTGCGCGAGTTGCTGCGCCAGTTCCGCAATCGGCGTGGAGGCGGGCGGGGTGAGCGGCGCGAGTTCCGCTGAGAAGACCTGCCAGAACAGTTCGCCGTGGCCGCCCGTGATGGTGACGGTCACCGGCCCGCCCTCATGATTCCCGGCCATGGCCCTGGCCGCGATCATGGCGAGCGCGCCATAGCCGTGCAGCGGAATGCCCCAGGCCAGCGCCAGCGCCCGCGCGGCCGCGATGCCGATGCGCACGCCCGTGAAGCTGCCGGGGCCGACATCCACCGCGATCGCATCCGCCCGGCCGCCGTCGGGCAAGGCGGCGATGGCGGGCAGCAGCGCTTCGGCATGGCCGCGCCCGACGATTTCATGAAAATGGCCTATGGGCGCGCCGTCATCGAGCAGCGCCACGGACAGCGCCTGTGTCGCGGTGTCGATGACCAATATGCGCAAAGAAAACCCCTGTAGACCGCTCGCCCGACGCGATGCCCGGTTCTGCGGTTAATCGATCGGCACGGCTTTGCCAATTCTTCCCGGCCAACTGTTCGCCGCTCAGACGGCGCGAACCTCCGTCACTTCGGGCACATAATGCTTGAGCAGTTGTTCGATCCCGTTCTTCAGCGTCGCCGTGGAGGACGGGCAGCCCGAGCAGGCGCCCTGCATGCGCAGATAGACGGTGCCCTTGTCGAAGCCGCGATAGATGATGTCGCCGCCGTCATTGGCCACGGCCGGGCGGACGCGGGTGTCGATCAGCTCGCGGATCTGCGCGACGATCTCCTCATCCTCCGGGTCGTCGGCGAACTCCTCCTCCTGCGGGACGAAGATTTCACCGGCGGAACCGGGCCTGAACAGCGGCATGTTGGCGGAAAAATGTTCGAGCAGGATGGAAAGTATGTCGGGCTTCACATCGCTCCACTGCGCGCCGGGCGCGATGGTGACGGAAATGAAGTCTCCGCCGAAGAAGACGCCGGTCACGTCGCCCAGGCCGAACAGGGCATCGGCCAGCGGCGAAGCCTCCGCCTCTTCGGGCGTGGCGAAATCGCGGGTGCCCATGCCCATGACCACGCGGCCGGGGATGAACTTGACGGTGGCCGGATTGGGCGTCGCTTCTGTCTCGATCAACATGCGCGCTATGTGGAGAGAAGACTGCGCAAGATCAAGCATTCGTGCTAAATTGACTCGCGCAAATCCCTTGGCGCCCTCGATTGAGTCCCGCCTGAGATCGAAGGGAGAGAGAAGATGAACAATGAAGCCGACATTCGCCACCGCTTCTGGACGGAATTGTCGCAAAGCCCGTTCCTGATGGTGGAGCTGAAAGGGTCGCCGGATCACGGCATGCCCATGACGGCGCAGCTCGACCCCGGCGCGAACCACTGTTTCTGGTTCTACACGACGCGGGAGAACCGGCTGGCAAGGGGCGGACCCGCCATGGCGCAGTTCGTGGGCAAGGGGCATTTCCTGTTCGCCTGCATCGACGGCACCCTGGTCGAGGAGACGGACCCGGCGGTGATCGACCGATATTGGACCCGTGACGTGGCGAGCTGGTACCCCGGCGGACGGCAGGACCCGCATCTGATGATGCTTCGCTTCGATCTTGGCCGCGCGGAAATCTGGCGCGCGGACATGTCGCTGCGCGGCATGTTCCGGCAGATGTTCGGCGGAGACGTGCGCGAGGAAATGCGAAGCAAGCATGTGGAGTTGACGCTGTAGCGAAGAGGCGAAAGGCGCCCCTTGCTTTTTCCCGGCATTCCCGCCATATGCGCTGCAACGCAGCAGTGGGCTTCACGCCCCTTCCAGCGATTGGCAGCGTGATCGCTTCGGCCCGAACGGGCATCGGGGCCGGCCAATGAAAGTCTGCGCCAAGCTTTGAGGCTTCCCTTTTCACGCGGGTCGTTTCGTAACCCGCCTTGCGTCCCGGCCGTGCCGGAAGACGCCGGGGCCCATTCGTGAGTTATCATCCATGCAATTTACCGACCTTGGCCTTGCCGAGCCGATCCTGAAGGCGCTGGCCGCCAAGAAATATGCCTCGCCGACGCCGATCCAGGCGCAGGCCATCCCCGTGCTGCTGAAGGGCAAGGACCTGTGCGGCATCGCGCAGACCGGCACCGGCAAGACCGCTGCCTTCGCGCTGCCCAGCCTTGACCATTTCGCCCGCAATCCCAAGCCGACGCCGCTCCAGGGCTGCCGCATGCTGGTGCTGTCGCCGACGCGCGAACTCGCCGCGCAGATCGCGCAGAGCTTCCGCGACTATGGCCGCTTCCTGAAGCTGTCCGTGGAGGTCGTGTTCGGCGGCGTGCCGATCAACCGGCAGATCCGGGCGCTGGGGCGCGGCGTCGACATCGTCGTGGCGACGCCGGGCCGTCTGCTCGACCTGATCGACCAGCGCGCCTTCACCATCAAGGACACCGAGATATTCGTCCTCGACGAAGCCGACCAGATGATGGACATGGGCTTCATCCACCCGTTGAAGCGCATCGCCAAGCTGCTGCCGAAGGAGCGGCAGAACCTCTTCTTCTCCGCCACCATGCCGGGCGAGATCGAGGCGCTGGCCAGCCAGTTCCTGCACGATCCGGTCAAGGTGAGCGTCGCGCCGCAGTCGACCACGGCGGAGCGGGTCCGGCAGCAGGCTACCTTCGTCAACCAGATGGAGAAGCAGGCTCTGCTGAACCTGACGATCCGGAGCGAGGATATCGACCGCGCGCTGATCTTCACCCGGACCAAGCATGGCGCCGACCGGGTCGTGCGATTCCTGGAAGGGGCGGGGATTCAGGCCGTCGCGATCCACGGCAACAAGAGCCAGGCGCAGCGGACCACGGCGCTCCAGGCTTTCCGCCACGGCCATGTGAAGCTGCTGGTGGCGACCGACATCGCGGCGCGGGGGATCGACGTTTCGGGCGTGTCCCACGTCATCAATTTCGAACTGCCCAATGTGCCGGAACAATATGTCCACCGCATCGGCCGCACGGCGAGGGCCGGGGCGGAGGGCGTCGCGATCAGCTTCGTGGCGGACGACGAGCGGCCTTATCTGAAGGCCATCGAGCGGACGACCAAGGTGAAGCTCGACGTCGTGCCGCTGCCGGAGAATTTCGTGGAGGCGGTGCGCAACCTTCCCAAGGCCGCGCCGCAGCGCAAGGGCCGGGAACAGACGCCGGAACAGAAGACGCGACGCGCCGAGGGCCAGCGCCGCTATCAGGACCAGCAGAAGCAGCCGCGCGGCAATGCCGAACGGGCGCATCGGCCGGACGGCGAGGCGGCGAACCCTGCCAGGAAGAATTTTCGCCGCCGCCGCGGCGGCAGCGCTGTCGGCGCGCACAAGGGCGCGGTCCAGAAGACCGGCGGACGGTGAGGTGAAAACCGGCGGGTTGGCTGAAAGGACCGCTGGTTGAATGACATCCGATGTGTTCCTGCGCAGGCAGGAACCCAGTCCCGCCGTTGACCTGCCGCTCTATCGTTCGAACTGTTCCTGCCTGCGCAGGAACACCGGCCTCTCTTCACAGGGTCGGTCTGCTCTTTGTCAGTGGCCATTCAGGAAAATCTCTTTAGGCTGCCCGGCCATGAGCTTTCCTTTCCGGCGTTCCGCCGCTTCGCTGTCCGTCCTTGCCCTGCTGCTTTCGGGAATGTCTGCGCCCCTCGGGGCGAGGACGGACCCGACTGCCGCGTCCCCGACGCCGGGTTCCAGCCAGGCGCAGGTCAGGCCATGGCTCTATGAGAACAGCGATGTGCCGATCGATCCGGCCTGGCGTTTCGGCACGCTCTCCAACGGCGTGCGCTATGCGGTGCGGCGCAACGGCGTGCCTCCCGGGCAGGTGTCGGTCCGGCTGCGGATAGACGCCGGCTCGTTGATGGAGCAATCCGACGAGCTGGGATATGCCCATTTCATGGAGCATCTGACCTTCCGCGGCTCCCGACACGTGCCGGACGGCGAGTCCAAGCGCATCTGGCAGCGGCTGGGCGTCACCTTCGGCAGCGACAGCAATGCGCAGACGACGCCGACCGGCACTACCTATGCGCTCGACCTGCCGCAGGCGACGCAGGCCAGCCTGGGCGAAAGCATGAAGATCCTGGCCGGCATGATGGCCGATCCCAATATCGTCGAGGGCGCCGTCAATGCCGAGAGGGCCGTGGTGCTGGCGGAAAAGCGGGAAAGCGACGGGCCGCAGATGCGGATTTCCGATGCGACCAGACAGCATTTCTTCGCCGGCCAGCCGCTGGCGGACCACAGCCCCATCGGCACGGTGGCGACGCTGAACGCGGTCACGGCGGCGAAGATGGAGGCGTTTCACCAGCGCTGGTATCGCCCGGAAAATGCGGTGATCTCCATCGCGGGCGACATCGATCCGGCTATGGCCGAACAGTTGATCAAGGATAATTTCGGTTCCTGGACAGTGCCCGGAAAGGGCGCGCCGCTGCCCAATTTCGGGGAGCCAGATCCCAGCGCGCCCGCCACCAGGGTGACGGTGGAGCCGGGCGCGCCGACAGGCCTCACCATGGCCTGGCTGCGCCCGTGGAGGCCGCGTGCCGACACCATCGTCTACAATCAGGACAAGCTGACCGACATGCTGGCGCTGCAGATCATCAGCCGCCGCCTGGAACAGGCGGCGCGCAGCGGCGGCAGTTTCCTTCAGGCCAACGCGGATCAGCAGGACGTCAGCCGGTCCGCCGACGGTACCTTCGTCACCATCGTGCCCACGGGGGATAATTGGGAAAGGGCGCTGGGCGACGTCCGCGCGATCATAGAGGACGCCAAGGCCGCGCCGCCCAGCCAGGTCGAAATCGACCGCGAATATGCCCAGATGGACACCGCGCTCGCGATCCAGGTCGAAAATGCCGATACGGAGGCGGGCGCCAAGCAGGCGAGCGACCTGGTGAGCGCGGTCGACATTCGCGAAACCACGGTCAGCCCGCAGGCCGCGCTGGACATCTTCCGATCCGGCAAGCCGGGCATGACGCCGCAGAAGATATGGGATTCGACGCGGCGGCTCTTTTCCGCCGGCGTCTTCCGCGCCCACCTGATCAGCGGCAAGGTTCAGCCGGGCGTGGACGCGAAGCTGGCCGCCGCCGTCGCCGCGCCGGTAAAGGCGGCGACCAATGCCCGGCTGGCGGACAAGGCCGTGACCATGGCCGACCTGCCGAAGCTAGGCGCGCCGGGCAAGGTCGTGTCGCGCGCGCCCATCGGCCTGCCGGGGATGGAAAGCATCGCCTTTTCCAACGGCGTCAAGCTGACCCTGTTCGCCAATGACGCAGAGACGGAGAAGGTGCGGATCAACGTCCGCTTCGGCCATGGCCAGCAGGCCTTCTCCCCGACCCGGCCCGCGCCGGGCTGGGCGGCCGATTATGCGCTGGTGGCGAGCGGGATCGGAAAGCTCGGCCAGCGGGAACTGGACGACCTGACCAATGGGCGTCGCATGGGCATGGATTTCTCCATCGACGACGATGCCTTCGAAATGCAGGCCGTGACTCGGCCGGCGGACTATAAGGACCAGTTGCTGCTGTTCGCGACCAAGCTGTTCGCGCCCGGATGGGATCCGGCGCCGATCGCGCGGGTCAAGACGGGGGCGGGGGTCGCCTATGACGCCATGGAGCGGGCGCCGGATTCCGTGCTGGCGCGCGACCTCAACTGGTTGCTGCATGACAAGGACGTGCGGTTCCGCACCCCGTCGCGGGCAGAGATCGACGCGCTGACGCCGCAGGCCTTTCGCGCCACATGGGAACCGCTGCTGGCGTCCGGCCCCATCGAAATCCAGATTTTCGGCCAGGTCAAGGCGGACGACGCCATCGCCGCGGTGGCGGCGACCTTCGGCGCGCTGCCGCAGCGGACCGACCTGCCGGTGCCTGCCGCGAACAAGCTCATGCGCTTTCCCGCCCATGTGGAGACGCCGGTGATCCTGCGGCACAAGGGCGACAAGGAACAGGCGGCGGCGGTCATGGCCTGGCCCACGGCGGGCGGTTTCGAGCTGACGAAGGAAGCGCGGCAATTGGAAATCCTGACGCAGATATTCAACGATCGGCTGTTCGACAAGCTGCGCTCGACCGAGGGCGCGGCCTATTCGCCCAGCGTCCAGAATAGCTGGCCCTTCTCCTATGAGAGCGGCGGCTACATCCTGGTGACGAGTCAGGTGCGTCCGGATCGGGTCAATTATTTCTACGGCGTGGTGAAGGACACGGCGGCGGACCTCGCCGCGAACCCGGTGAGCGAGGACGAATTGCAGCGCGCCGTCGCGCCGATGCGGCAGTTGCTGATGCGGGCCGGGACAGGCAACGCCTTCTGGATGAACCAGATGGAGGGCGCCACCCACGATCCGCGTTATGTGCAGGCGATGCAGACCATGGCGCAGGACATGCTGACCGTCACGCCGGCCGATATTCAGGCGCTTGCGGCCAAATATCTGGTGCCGGGCAGAAGCTGGTCGGCGGTCGTGCTGCCCGACGGCGTTCGCGCTGAATAAAGGCTCAGGCCGGGGCCTGGGCGCGTCCCGATTGTTCCAGCAACTGGCTGTAGAGGCGCACATATTCCATGTGGATCGCGCGAATCTCCGGATTGCGGGAACGGGCCGCGAGCCTGCGATTGCGATCCAGCCGCGCCTCGAAATAGCTGCGGTTGAATGCCGTGTCGATGTTCATTTTCTGCCTCCCGAAGCGATTTGGAGGCGAGAATGTTCTTGGGTGCCGAAAGTTGCCGCGCTGCATCGGCATATCTGTTGCAACGCGGCGGAATGAGCCCAGGCCGAGCCGGACCGAAGGGAGCGCCTTCAATCCATGGCGCGAAGCGCTGCGACGATCATGACGGCCGTGCATTTGGCGGTGCGCTCGGCGCTGATGACCGGCCCGGACAGGCTGCGATGACCCAGGCCGAACAGGCAGGCGAGCATCATTTCCTCCGCGCTTTTCAGCGCTTCGCCCGATAGCCTGGGATTGGCGGCGCAGGCGAAATCGGCCAGGGAATCGCGAAAGCCCTGGCACATGTCCGTAATCATGTCCGCGACCCGTGCATTGCGGAATCCCTCAGCCATGATGTCGAAGGACAGGGCTTCATGCGGATTGTCCATCACGTCCAGCAGCAGCAGTTCGAAGGTCCGCTCTATGCTGATCTCGCCGGCGTCGAGCCGCTTGCGCAAGCTCAATATCGTGGCTTCCCGTTCCCGCGCATCGCCTTTCACGATCGCCTCGATGATGTCTTCCTTGCCCTTGAACAGGCGATAGATCTGGCCGATCGACACATGGGCCGCGGCCGCCAGTTCGGCCACCGCGCTCTGATGAAAGCCCTTGGCGGCGAACAGCTCGCGGGCCGCATTCAATATGCGGTCCCTGGCGCCGCCTTCATGTTGCAATGCAACCAAAAATATTCACCCTGGCCCTTTTTTACCCTTGAACAAATTGTGGCATGTTCCTACCTGCGCCGCAACTGGAATGAACGTTCATTCCAAAAAGAATGCCATCATTGGAAACGGAGCGCCGACCGATGCAAAAGGGGATATTTGTCGGACTGCTCGTCTGCGCGTCTGTGCTGAGGCTGGGCGGCTGTGGTGAGCAGCAGCCGCCCGCGCCGCCGCCGCCTGCGGTTGGCGTGGTGAAACTTTCGGTGGAAAACGCGCCTCTCACGGCCGAGCTTCCCGGTCGCATCGCGGCGGTGGAAACGGCGGAGGTCCGGCCGCAGATCAATGGCGTCATCCGCCGTCGCCTGTTTACCGAGGGCGCCTTGGTGCGTGCCGGCCAATTGCTCTACGAGATCGAGGACGCACCCTATCGCGCGGCTGTGGCCCAGGCGCAGGGCGCCTTGGCGCGGGCGCAGGCATCGATCCGGGCGACCGCCCTTCAGGCGCAGCGCTATCAGGGCCTGGTGGGCATCAACGCCGTCAGCCGGCAGGAGGCCGACAATGCCGCCGCCGCCGCCCAGCAGGCCCGCGCCGATGTCGCGGCGCAACGGGCGGCGGTGCAGGCGGCGCAGGTGAACCAGGATTTCACGCGCATAAGGGCGCCGATCTCCGGACGGATCGGCCGTTCGCTGTTCACGCCGGGCGCGCTGGTGCAGGCGGGGCAGGCGGACCCGTTGGCGACGATCCAGCGGACCGACATTGTCCATGTCGACCTGACCCAGTCGGCCGCGCAGATCATCGACCTCAAGCAGGCGATGCAGGCGGGCGGCGTCAGTGCGGCCGATGGGGCGCGGGTGCAATTGCTGCTTCCCAACGGCAGCGTCTATCCGATCGAGGGGCGCCTGCAATTTTCCGAAGTGACGGTCGATCCCAGTTCCGGCGCGGTGACTTTGCGGGCGACCTTCGCCAATCCGGACGGGCTGTTGCTGCCGGGCATGTATGTGCGCGCCAGGCTGGTCGAGGGCCAGCGCAGGCAGGCGATCCTGGCGCCGCAGCAGGGCATTGCGCGCGACGCGCGGGGCCGGGCCACCGCCATGGTCGTGGGCGCGGGCAACAAGGTGGAGCTTCGCCAGGTCGAAACCGACCGGGCCGTGGGCGACAGGTGGATCGTCACCAAGGGGCTGAAGGCGGGAGACAGGCTGATCGTCGAGGGCCTGGTGAACCTGCGGCCCGGAACGGTCGTGAAGCCGGGCGCGCCGCAGCAGGTGACGGCCGTCGACAAGCAGGCGAATGCCGGCGGGGCGAACTGAGCGATGGCGCGCTATTTCATCGACAGGCCCATCTTCGCATGGGTCATCGCCATCGTCATCATGCTGGCCGGTGCCTTGGCGCTGCGGTCCTTGTCCGTGGCGCAATTCCCGGAGATCGCGCCGCCCGCGGTGACCGTGTCCACCAGCTATCCCGGCGCGAACGCCCAAACGCTGGAAAGCACGACGACGCAGGTGATCGAGCAGCAGCTCAAGGGGCTCGACCATCTCCGCTATTTCTCTTCCAGCAGCGATTCGGCCGGCAATCTGACCATCACCCTGACATTCGAGCAGGGCACGGACCCCAACATCGCGCAGGTCCAGGTGCAGAACAAGCTGGCCCAGGCCACCCCCCTGCTGCCGCAGGAAGTGCAGCAGCAGGGGCTTCGCGTCACCAAATCGACCGCCACATTCCTGATGGTGATGGCGGTCTATTCCGATGACGGCATTCACGACCAACTGGATGCGGGCGACTTCATCGCCTCCTCGCTCCAGGATCCGATCAGCCGCGTCGACGGCGTGGGCGACACCCAGCTATTCGGGTCGCAATATGCGATGCGCATCTGGCTCGACCCCTATAAGATGGCCAATCTGGGCATCACCGCCGGCGATGTGAAATCGGCCATCCGCGCGCAGAATGCGCAGGTTTCGGCTGGGCAGATCGGCGGCGCGCCATCGCCCCGCGGCCAGGCGATGAACGCCACCGTGACGGCGCAGTCGCGGCTCAAGACGCCCGAAGAGTTCCGCCAGATCCGCTTGCGCAGCAACGGCAACGGGTCCGTCGTTTATCTGTCGGACGTCGCCAAGGTGGAACTGGGCGCGGAAAATTACAGCTTCCGATCCAGGTTCAACGGCCATCCCGCCGCCGGCTTCGCCATCAAGCTGGCTCCCGGCGCCAATGCGCTGGATACGGTCGAGGGCGTAAAGAGCCGGGTGAAGGAACTGTCCAAAACCTTTCCGGCCTGGGTCAGATATGATTTCCCGGTGGACAATTCGACCTTCGTGAAGCTGTCGGTGGAACAGGTCATCCACACCCTGTTCGAGGCGATCCTGCTGGTCTTCGTGGTGATGTTCCTGTTCCTGCAGAACTGGCGCGCCACGCTGATCCCCACCATCGCGGTGCCGGTGGTGCTGCTGGGGTCGCTCGCGATCCTCTATGCGGCGGGCTTCACTATCAACACGCTGACGCTGTTCGGCATGGTGCTGGCCATCGGCCTGCTGGTCGACGACGCCATCGTCGTGGTCGAAAATGTGGAGCGCATCATCCAGGAGGAGGGGCTCAGTCCGCGGGAGGCGGCCAGGAAGTCGATGGACGAGATCAGCGGGGCGCTGGTCGGCATCGGCCTGGTGCTGTCGGCTGTGTTCCTGCCCATGGCCTTCTTCGGCGGGTCGACCGGCGTGATCTTCCGCCAATTTTCCATCACGATCGTGTCCGCGATGGTGCTGTCGGTGCTGATCGCGTTGATCCTGACTCCGGCGCTCTGCGCGACGATCCTTCGGCCCAAGGGGCAAAGCCATGTCTGGACCGGCCCTTTGGGGTCGCGCTTCGGCCGCTTCTTCGACTGGTTCAACCGGACCTTCGACCGCAATGTCGCGCGTTATGGCGCGACCGTGGAGAAGGTCGAACGCCACTGGGGGCGGACGATGCTGGTCTATGCGCTGATCGTCTTCGGCATGGGGCTGATCTTCCTGCGCCTGCCCGGCGGTTTCCTGCCCGATGAGGATCAGGGGGTCATCATCAACCAGGTTTCGCTTCCCACGGGATCGACGCTGGAGGAAACCGAACGCACGCTGGCCAAGGTCCGCGATCATTATATGATCGGGGAGAAGGGGAACGTCGCCGCCGTCTTCACCGTCCCTGGTTTCGGCTTCGTGGGACAGGGGCAGAATGTCGGCATCACCTTCGTCCGGCTGAAGCATTGGTCGAAGCGCGAGGGCGCCCGGAACAGGGCCTCAGCCATCGCCCTGCGCGCCAATGGCGCCTTCCGCAAGATTGCGGCGGGCATGGCGATCGCCTTCGTGCCGCCGGCCGTGCAGGAATTGGGCAATGCCACCGGCTTCGACTTCCAGCTTGTCGACGTGGGCGGCCTGGGCCATGACAGGATGCTGGAAGCGCGCAACCAGTTGCTGGGCATGGCCATGGCCGACAAGCGGCTGGCGCAGGTGCGCCCCAACGGCCTGGAGGACACGCCGCAGCTCAAGCTGAACGTTGATCAGGCGGCTGCGGGCGCGCTGGGCATCGCCCAGTCCGACGTCAACGATACGATCAGCACGGCGATGGGCAGCAGCTATATCAACGACTTCATCGACCGCGACAGGGTGAAGCGCGTCTATGTGCAGGCCGATGCGCCGTTCCGCACCACGCCGGATTCGATCGGCGTGCTGCATGTTCGGGGCAGCAGCGGCGCGATGGCGCCGATCTCCTCCTTCGCGACGACCGAATGGACGCGTGGTCCGGCCAAGCTGGAACGCTTCAACGGCGTGCCGTCGATGCAGATCATGGGCGCGCCCGCGCCGGGGGTTTCGACCGGCGAGGCGATGAAGGCGATGGAGGAAATCGCGGCCAAGCTGCCGGCCGGCGTCGGCTATGAATGGAACGGCATTTCCTATGAGGAGCAGACCTCCGGCGGGCAGGCGCCGGCGCTCTATGCGCTGTCCATGCTGATCGTGTTCCTTTGCCTGGCCGCGCTGTATGAAAGCTGGTCGGTGCCGATCGCGGTCATGCTGGTGGTGCCGCTGGGCGTGTTCGGCGCGGTGCTGGCGGCGATGCTGGTCGGGCTGAACAACGACATCTACCTTCAGGTCGGGCTGATCACGACCATCGGCGTGTCGGCCAAGAACGCCATCCTGATCGTCGAATTCGCCGAGGAGAAGATGCGCGAAGGCCTGCCGCCCGCGCGGGCGGCGCTGGAGGCGGGCAAGCTGCGCCTGCGGCCGATCCTGATGACCAGCTTCGCCTTCGTCTTCGGCGTTCTGCCGCTGGCGCTGGCGAAGGGTGCAGGGGCGGGTGGCCAGAACGCCATCGGCTGGGCTGTGGTCGGCGGCATGCTGTCCGCGACGGTGCTCGCCATCTTCTTCGTGCCGGTCTTCTTCACCTTCGTGAAGCGCCTGTTCCGCGAACATCATGGCAAGGGAAGCGGGCATCAGGGCAGCGCCTTGCCGGGTCCGCAGGAGGCATGAGGACGATGAACAAGATCAAGCCGTTCTCCGCCGCTGCCCTGGCGCTGACGCTCGCGGCCTGCGACATGGCGCCCCGATATGTGCGGCCGGCCCTGCCGGTGGCGGGGGCGAGCCCGCAGGGGCCCGCCTATCCGGCTGGGCAGGGGCAGGCGATCGTCCCGGCGGACACGGGCTGGAGGGATTTCTTCGTCGATCCCCGGTTGGCGCGGGTGATCGAAACGTCGCTGGCGCATAATCGCGACCTGCGCGTGGCGCTGGCCAATGTGGAGCAGGCGCGGGCGCAATATCGGGTGCGGCGGGCGGATATTTTCCCGACGCTGAGCGCCAACGGCAGCGCCACCTATCAGGATACGCCCTTCTCCCAGGTCGGGACGGGCCGGACGGACATCTATTCGGCGTCGGTCGGCGTGTCCGCCTGGGAAATCGACCTGTTCGGGCGGTTGCGCAACCTGAGCAGGGCTGCGCAGGAGCAATATTTCGCATCGGTCGAGAACCGCAACGCGGCGCAGACCGCTCTGATCGCGGAGGTCGCCAATGCCTGGCTGACGATGGCGGCGGATCAGGAGCGGTTGAGGATAGCGCGGGATCTGGAAAAGGCCTTCGGACAGACGCTTGACCTCACCAGGGCGCGCTTCGCCAAGGGAATCGCGTCGGAACTGGAAGTGCGGCAGGCGCAGACCAGCCATGACCAGGCGCGGTCGGACATTGCCGAGGCGACGACATTGGTGGTGCAGGACCAGAATGCGCTGAACCTGCTGGCCGGCGCGACCGTGGCGGGGGAGGACTTGCCGGCGGCGATGCCGGAAGGCGACGTCACGCTCTCCGGCCTTCCGGCCGACCTGCCTTCCACGGCCTTGCTGCGCCGTCCGGACATCATGGCGGCGGAGCATCAGTTGCTGGCCGCCAACGCCAATATCGGCGCGGCGCGGGCAGCTTTCTTCCCGAACATCTCGCTGACCGCTGCGTTCGGAACATTGAGCCTCGGCCTATCCAATCTGTTCAAATCCGGCAGCGACACCTGGTCCGTGGCGCCTTCCGCCAGCCTGCCGATCTTCGACTTCGGCCGCAACAGGGGCAATCTGCGCTATGCGCGGGCGACCTATGACGCGATGGTCGCGACCTATGAGAAAAGCGTGCAGACGGGCTTTCGCGAAGTCGCCGACGCGCTTGCCCGGCGCGGCACGATGACGCAGCAACTGGAGGCGCAGACATCGCTGCGGGATGCGGCGCGGGTGAGCTATCGCCTGTCCGAAGCGCGGTTCCGCGCCGGCATCGACCCTTTCCTGACCACGCTCGACGCGCAGCGGACGCTCTACAATGCGGAGCGGAGCCTGCTGGCGACAAGGCTGAGCCGCGCCGCGAACATGGTCGAACTTTATCGCGCTATGGGTGGCGGCCTGAAATAACTTTTTGGCCGCAAGCGGCGGGAAGGCGGCCATGCGGGCATGGTCCATGGTGCCTTTCTGGAGCATCCGCTTAGAAGGGTGCGATAGCAAATCCTGGAGCGCGCGCCCTCAACTCAGCGCGCCCAAGGGTGGAAGGACAGGCATGACCTACGCATATCGGACGATGGATTCCCCTGTCGGCGAATTGACGCTGGTGGCGGGCGAGGCGGGGTTGGCGGCGGTGCTGTGGCAGGATGACGATCCCCGGCGGGTGCGCCTGGGGCCGCGGATCGAGCGGGGCGATCATCCGGTGCTGGAGGAAGCCGGGCGGCAACTCGGCGAATATTTCTCCGGACAGCGGGAAGCGTTCGACCTGCCGCTCCATTTCAGCGGCACGGATTTCCAGAAAAGCGTCTGGGCTGCCCTGCTGACCATCCCCTTCGGGGAGACCCGCAGCTATGCCGACATCGCCCGCCAGATCGGCAAGCCGTCCGCCTGCCGCGCCGTGGGAGCCGCCAATGGACGAAACCCGATTTCCATCATTGCGCCCTGCCACAGGGTGGTCGGCGCCGATGGCGCGCTGACCGGCTTTGCTGGCGGTCTGAAGGCCAAGCGCTATCTGCTTGGCCTGGAAAGAAGATTTCCGTGAGATCCATCGGGGAAATGGCGGGAAAATGGCGCACCCAAGAGGATTCGAACCTCTGGCCTTTGCCTTCGGAGCAATTTAACCCAAGCATCCGAAAAATGCGATAGGGCACGCCACACTACGATAAGCATCTGAAACCACTAGATGTTTCTCGAATTTGCGCCGAAACCTATATCCGCAATTTCGCTGCGATTTCCCCTTGACTGCTTCCGTGGTGCTTCCGCGGAAGCAGTCCGATAGCGAAGGATTGGGTGATGGTGAAGCTCACAAAACGGACCGTCGATGCCGCCAAGGTTAGCGACAAGGACTATTTCATCTGGGACGACGATCTGCCTGGTTTCGGGCTTCGCGTCTTTGCTTCCGGCAAACGCAGTTACCTCGTCCAGTACCGCGCCGGTGGACGCAGCAGACGCTACACGATCGGACTGCACGGGGTATGGACGGCAGAGACGGCCCGTCAGGAAGCCAAAGTGCAACTCGGCCGGATCGCACACGGCGATAATCCCGCCGAGGAACGTCAGCTTGATCACAAGGCGCTTACTATCAAGGAACTCTGCGCCCTCTACGTCGCGGACCTGAATGCCGGCCTGATTCTCGGCAAGGGCGGGAGGCCAAAGAAGCAGACAACCATCGTCACCGATTCAGGGCGCATAGAACGCCACATTATCCCGCTTCTCGGGGCGCGGAGGGTGAAAGACCTGACCAAGGCGGATGTGAACAAGCTCATGAAGGACATCATCGCTGGCAAAAGCCGAATCTCGGTGAAAACGAAGAAGTTGCGTGGCCGCGCGATCGTTCGCGGCGGTCCTGGCACGGCCACACGCACGATCGGTCTGCTCGGCGGCATCCTCACCTATGCTGTCGATGCTGGTATCATCGAGACCAATCCGACCCATGGGGTGAAAAAGCCAAAGTACGCAATCCGAACCCGGCGGCTCACCGAGGATGAGTATCGCACGCTCGGAGAAATGCTGCGGGAGGCCGTAAAGACCGAGAAATACGCGACGACCGTGGAAATCATTCGCCAGATCGCGCTAACCGGGTGCCGGAGAAGCGAGATCATCGGTCTGAAATGGGCAGAGGCGGATACGGCATCCAGTTGCCTTCGCCTATCCGACAGCAAGGAAGGCGAATCTGTTCGACCAATCGGGCTTCCCGTCGTCGAATTTCTCGATGAACGGCGCAAGGTGCTGGATGGTAGCGTGGGAACCTATGTCTTCCCCGGTCCTCGCGCGGAAGACGGCGCCTTCGGAGGCTTCCCGAACCACTGGGAGCAGATTTTCAGGAATTCGGCGCTCGCCGACGTCACGCCGCACGTCTTGCGCCACAGCTTTGCCAGCATCGCAAACGACCTCGGCTTCACCGAGGTCACGATCGCAGCGTTAGTCGGGCACGCAAAAGGGTCGGTCACGAGCAAATATATTCATTCGCTCGACACCGCCCTCGTCATGGCGGCCGATACTATCGCAGGCTACATCCAAGGCTTGCTCGACGGAAAGGCATTCAAACAAACCGCCTATGCGCTCGATCGCGATTCCAGGAAGGCGGCGCTTGAGCGGTTCCTCTCGCGGGCAATCAACGGAAATAACGATGAGCGCGTCGCGGCATGAAATACGTCATGTGTGAGTGTCATGCCCAATAATCATTGAGCGTTATGGGAGAACCTCGAAATTTGAGCTTAAATCCCGAGGTTCTCTTTGGCGCATTGTCGGCTTCAGCGTCTGGCCCCTGTCAGCCAGCGCACAATGCGACCCACAACGCCCTCTGGCGCTTTGGATCGCTTTGCTTCAAGCGATGTCGCAACTGGTGCATGCGGCTCAGTCACGCCGTAGAAGCGCGCCTTGGCCGCGCGATCCCGGTGGCGTTCGGCTTCGACCTGTTCGTCCGTCCATGGCCCTGCCTCAATCACCCGCCCCCGCTTGATTACATAGTGAGAGCGGCAAGCGAGTGTCCAATTTCCGATGGACGGATTGAGTGACACCGTTTCGCCGTCAAACGTCATCTTCCAGTCGGTCGGCGTGAATGGCGTCACCACCTCCTCGCCGCAGCCGCAACAACAGCTATGAGCGGCCGTTCCATATTCCATCGAAATATAGAGTACGCCGGGTTCAAGCCTATCGGGAATGTGTTGCACGAACCGATGTTCGAGATGGCCGTGCCGCATCATGGGACGTCACCATTGAGCAGCATATTGCCGTCCGTCGTATAGGTGCAGTGATGTTCCTGCTCCAGGTCACGGTAGAATCCGCGCAGCTTCTTCCACTTGACTACCGCCAGCACCGCATTGAGCGCATTCAAGTCGGCGACCTGAATGTTTGACGCATAAATATCCTTTTCGCCGCCGCCGACGAAGGAAATGCGACCCTGATGGACGTGATCACGCTTTTCCGGCGTGCTGGTAGTGACCCGCAGAATGCCGCCCAATGAACCTTCGTCGAGTTCCAGCCCCATGCCCACATCGACAAAGGGCACGCCCAAAGTCTCCAGCTTTTCGACAACCAGACGCTTCTCCTCGCCTGCATCCATGCTGAGAAATGCGAAGGTAATACCGTCGAGCAAATGCAGATTGTCTGCGCTCAGCGCCTCGGCATGGGCGATGATCCCTCGGCGCATCCTTGAATAGATACCCTTCAAGTAATCGACCTTTTTGGGGGCTTCGCGAAGTTCCTCGATACTCGGTGCACCAGGGGCTCTGAAGGCGTTGTGTTGCAGGAATTCATCGCCATCAATGAGCCGGATCTCACGAGCCGGGGTCTTGGCGACAAAATCCAGAATGTAGGACCCAGTGCCACCGAGGCCGATAATCGCTACAATCTCGTCCTCCAGCTTCTCGGTCAGAGCGCCGATGCCCACGCGGTCCGAGGCTGTTTCGGTGTAGTTGAAGACACTGTCGTCCTCCGCCTCTGGCGTCCTGAATGTCCGCGGTGATGTCTCCGGCTTCAGAACCTCCGCAGGCCCCGACAGGATCGCGGCATAAGTGGCCATCTTGTGGAAGTAGTCAGTGTAGCCGCCTTCCGGCTTGCTCGAAAACGAATGCTTCGCCTTCAGTCCGTGCCCGAGATTGAAATCCCCAGACTGGTGAGAAATCTGCTGGATGGGCGTCCCATCGGCACGGCAGGGAAAGTCGCCGTCAAAATGGATCACATGGGTATCGGGGGTGCGAGTCTCATCTCCAGCCATCGTCAGGCTGGAGATGAGCGTTCCGGTTCGCACCTCCCGTTGAGCATTGACGTAGGGCACCTCCCGCATCACCAGGAACCCGCCCCGG
This sequence comes from Sphingobium sp. TA15, assembly GCF_037101235.1. Lineage (NCBI taxonomy): Bacteria > Pseudomonadati > Pseudomonadota > Alphaproteobacteria > Sphingomonadales > Sphingobiaceae > Sphingobium > Sphingobium sp. TA15. The sequence continues at coordinate 1,318,360 of NZ_AP025355.1, read as the reverse complement.
ATCTGCACGAAGTAGCCCTCGTCGCGAAGACGCTTGAGGTCGGCGTTACGACTGAACGGTGCGGGTGACATTGAACACGGTTCCCTTCTTTTTCACTTCGACACTGCCCCCGGCACCAAGTTCGCCGGCATGCGGCGTCGAGGCGGCGTGGCGGTAGGTCATCGAAAAACGACGTTGGTTTCGTGCGGACCGGGAAAGGCCAACTGCACAACTTGCTCGAACGTCACCTGCTTCTCGTCGACTTCGCGTGGCCGCGAATTGACGATGATCTCGAACGTCTTAGGAGGCCGGGGCGCGGTAATGAACCGTTCGATGCCAGGAGCAGTGAGATCAATGAGATCGGCGGGCTCGATCAGCCGATCTTCGCCTCCACGCACCTCCAGGAAGACCGCTTCATCTTCGCCGATATTCGCCAGCGTATAGAGAATAACGCCCCCGATCGCCGGCTTGCCCCACTCGAGCTGATGATCGTTCAGCGTCAGTTTGAAGTCGCGGTCGGTCTGGAAGGCGACGAACCGTTCGGCACCCCGCTCGCGCAGATCAAACGGCTCATCAAGCCGGACATCCTCGAAATCACCGGACGGCAGGATAGCAAAAAGACTGTAGCCATCATGCGGATCGCGCCCGGCAGCAGCCAGAATCTGACGGCCCAGCGGCACGGGATCGGCAACATCGAGGTCGCGGAAGTTGAGGCCGTCCTGTGCGAAGCGGATGCGATAGCCCCGCGCCGGGCGCAGTGCCCGGCCTTCGCGCAGGGCTTCGCCCAGGTCGTCAAAATCGAGAGGTTCTTCGGTATTCATTGTCGTTATTCCTTAGAGTTTGGCCTGGCGGCGCCGGCCTCTAAGGGATCAATCGGTGCGACAATGGCCGACCGGTAAGGTCAGCCGAAATTTTTTCTGAGAGTACCCGCCGGTGTTGGGCCGCATATGAAAAATGCCGGGCAACCCGGGCATGTCCGGCCGGAGGGGGCGGCCGGGAAATTACCAGCACGAATTCGTCCCAGAAATCCAGAGAGCTTCTCTTGCCGATTCTGAAGCTTCTTGGCCGTTAGATCGACGGCGCGAATGGTCTGATCGGATAGATGGACGAGTTCGACACTGGCGCCGGGAAAAGCCCTTTGTGCCGCCAGGAGGAAGGCAGCAACGCCCACGTCATCCATTTCGGCGGCGCGAAAATGTCCTGTTTGAACCCGCCGAAGCGTGCGGCTGCCATCAGACTGCACCAAAACCTCATCTGGGCGCACGATAATTTCCTCGGTGCCAAACGCAATGCTGAGAGCCGCAGGCGCCTCTGGCGTGTGGCCCTCGCGCGCCGCGAGGAAATACTGGATCATTGAGGTGGCGAACCCCTTATACTCCGAGACATAACCGTGATCCGCCAGTCCATGCGCAGCAAACGCATTGGCGATCTGCCTTTCCAAGTCGCCTTCTCCGCCGATGATGCGCGCGTCAGCAATCACGGTCTGGAAGACGGTTCTGACCGCTTCGTGCATCTGCATGAAGGCCGTTGCCGTCCGACGCCCGCCGACCTGGAGGACGTGGGTGTAGAAGAATCGCCTTGGACAGCGTTCGTAGAGCGCAATCTGCGCCCCGGTAAATCGAAGGGCACCATCGACGACAAGCGTGACGTCACCTGCCTCAGGTGCGGGCGGCAAGGTTTTTGCCGGGTTGACCTTCGTTCGCGCCAGCCCCGATCCCACCCTATCAAGAAAACTCGACAACGGCCGGTTATGGCCATTTGATTTCTGGGTCGGTGCGTACAGAAACAGGCGGTCGCGCGCACGAGACAGCGCGACATAGAACAGACACTCCTGTTCCTCGGCATGACCTGCGCGGAAAACATCGAGCGCACGGCCCTCAGCTCCTTCGACCATTCCATCTGGCGGCGGGCACGGCGGTGCTTGTGGCGTCCTGGGAATGGTATCGCCATTGAGACCAGGCACATGCACGACGGGAAACTCAAGTCCCTTTGCCCCGTGAATGGTCATCAGCCTTACAGCATCAAGCCCCTGTGCGGCGGCAGGCAGCTGCCGCAGATCACGATCGTCGCCCAACCGCACAAGCCTGCGCACCCGATCAAGGAGCCGAACAATGGGGAGTCCCTGACCACCGGGCTGCACGCGCAGGAAATTCATGAACTGCCAGATCGCAAGGCCACGGGTGCGCTCGGCGATGTCATTCGAACCACCGATACGTGCCGTGATACGGGTCCGATCGAGCAACAGCGTGGCCAACACCGTCCAGGGCGAGGCGCTCTGGTCGAAGCCGCGCATCGCGGCTGCAACAGCCCCCAATGCCACGCTCCCCGTCTCTGACAGGCCGGTGATCCCACCTAATTCGCCCAGCCATGCCCCCGGAATAGAGTCCACCGCGCGCAGGTGATCAAATAGCGCGTCAACATCGGAAAGCGGCATCGCGAACTCGGACATGCACGCTGCACGAACCAAACCCATCGCTCGCCGATCGGTGAGAATTGTCAGCAACGACAAAAGCTCTTTGATTTCTGGCCGCTCGAAAAGACTGCCCAGAAAAAGAACCGGAACGCCAAGCCGTTCCAAATCCTGCCCAAGCTCTGAGAGCTTTTCATTTCCTGTGCAAAGCACAGCCTGGTCACGATAGGTGTGCCCGGCCTGGCGCATTTCCTCGATTGCATCGGCAAGCGCCACCGTCTGCTGTGGCGATTGATCGACCGTGCGGAGTTGAGGAGATGCCCCGCACCGGCCACGTTCGGATTCGAGGCCGCTATCTTGGTCTCCAGCCTTCATGCGAATGGCGAAGGCTGAGAATGCCTGCACCACTTCATCGGCCGAACGATAATTGCGCTTCAGGCGGCCACGCGCACCACCGGGAAAATCGGACGTTCCGAAGCGCGTCATGTTGAACGATGACGCACCGCGAAACCGATAAATTGACTGCTTGGCGTCTCCGACCACCCAGAGATTGCGTCCATCACTTCGCAGGGCCGTAATCAGGCGGACACTGCTGCGATTCACGTCCTGATATTCGTCGACCAGCACATGGTCATATTGCGCTTGAAGATGCGCGCGGATCTCCAGATTCCCTTCGAGCAGGCGCACGGGCATCGAGACAAGGTCGCCAAAATCGACACAATGCGCCTGCCGCTTCAATCCCTCATAGGCCGCGTAGACGCGGGCGACCTCCTCTGCCCGCTCAGCGGCCTCGCGATCCTCTGGCGTTACTGCGCTCACAAACATCGCTTCTGCCAGTTCGGCATAGCGTACTTCGTTGACTACCTCGTCCTTGGCGCGGGAGATCGCCGCCAGCATGTCGGCGATGATCTGTGTCGGATCATAAAGGTTGCGATAATGGTTGAGGCCAAGACGCGGAAATTCGGCTTCAAGAAGCTCGACCGCCTCGGTCCGATCCATCATCCGAGGATCTTTTGGCAGGCCCAGTTCGATGTGAAACCGTCTGATAATATCGAGACCGAAGGCATGAAACGTGCCGATCCACATCGCCGCGGCGGCAACCTTGTGCTTGCGGCCAATCCGTTCCGCCATCTCACCGGCGGCCTTGTTGGAGAAAGTGAGGAGCAATATCCGTCGTGGATCGACGCCTTCTGCCAGCAGTCCCTCGACACGGGCAGTCAGCGTCTGGGTCTTGCCGGTGCCTGGTCCTGCTTCGAGCAGAAATGCCTCGCCACGATGCGCGGCTGCGGACGCCTGAAGCGGATTCAGGGGACGTTCGATGGTTTCAGTTTCGGCCGCAGCTACTATTTCTGGCAGCAAGAGAGCGTCGAAGAGCTGCTGGGCAACCAGATCGAACGGTGCCCCAATCCGCGCTGCAATCTCGGTCGCGGTCTGACCATCTTCAAGGTGAAGTTTGCGGACGAGTCCGCGCGGCAGAAGAAACTCGCGCGCGAACAGATCCATCTGGACCTCGCGCCTCTGCCGGCGTCCATAGTCAACAACCCGATCAACGCCGACGGGCGAAGGTTCTGCCGCCCTTGCCAGATCGATGTCGCGCGCCGGCTCATCGGCAACATCGTCACCAAGTTCGATGTGGCCTATTTCATGGGCGACGAGAAATGCCCGCTCGAACACCGTCCCAATATTTTCATGCAGGATGAGGCAGTCTGCGGCAACGACGGTTGCCCGGCCGCCGTCAAGCATTACCGAACCCGCAGCGGTCGGTTCGACATCCAATCCGCGCCGCTGAGCTTCGGCAATGGCAAATTCATAAGGTTGCCAAGGATCATGGCCCTTCACAACGGCCTGCCGGTGAAGGTCGGCTGCAATCTGTCTCGCCAGCTCGACCGCGTCCATCCTAGTTGCCGTCCGCCAGCAGGGCCGTCCGCTTTTCTTCAGACACGCCAGCGTCGATCAGCAGCCGCTCAAATGTTGCAGCAGTTTCCGCCGACGGCTTTCCGTCTGACTTGTAGCTGCGCGCAAGCACAGCCCCTGATGGCAGGGTGAGCGTGCTCACCAACAAATCAACCGTACAATTCAGAGCAGCTGCCATGCGCGTGAGGAAGCGCCTTGGGACAGAAGTTGCCACAACGCGACGCTCCCGAAAGGCTGTCACCACTTGCCGGGGCACATCCAATTGCACGGCGATCTCGCGAAGTTGGGCAACCGACAAATCTGCCAGAGGATCTTTCGCAGATTTCGTTTCGATCGGCATATGCTGCTGCCATGCCGCTTCAACCATGGCCTGCTCTTGGAGAGACATCGGCCTCTCGGCTCCATGAGGAACGCGAGATAACTCTCTCGATAAGTCCACCAACTCGTTCGAAAAATGCGGGTACTCACGCAGGTAGCGCTCAAGGATTTCGCGGCCATGGTTGGGTTCGACCGCAAAAGCGTCGAGCACATCTTCCCGCGATGGTTGATGAGCGTTGGGATTCATGGCTCTTCTCCTGACATGGCCGCTCGAATTGCCGCAAAGGCCTTGTCTCTATGTGTCCGGATAGTTTTCTCCGATTTGCCGAGCGCCTTGGCGATAGTGACAGCATCGGCCTCCTTGGAGTCGATGGGGACGCCCTTTCGCAACATTTCGATGATCCTCATTTGTTCCGGTGGTAGAGCATCAATCGCCGCATCCAGACGAAACCGGTAATCCGCGCCGTCGATTTCCGAATCCGAGGACCAATCGAAACTGCCCGCCGCCCTCTCAACCTCTTCAGAAGGCTCACCTGTCTCCTCGTCGAATTCCAGTGAAGTTGACCGGTTTTCGTCGCGCCAAGCCTGCTCCTGGGCATCGCGTCGCAAGCTTGCCAGCGCGCCATCGAAGCGCACTTCAAAATAGTCCAGTTTTTCAGAATATTCGCTGCGATCAGCCGACAAAAGCTCAATAAATCGCCCGAACACCCTGTCACGAATGACGCTGTTGGTCAGTGACGTTGTCGTGCCGTCCGCACTCTCAGCCCTCGGCAGAGATCGCAAAACCCGCTCGGCTAGAACCTTGTACAGCCGGTCGAACCCGGCAGTGGAATTGTCCGCGCGGCTGGCCCGCACGAAATAGACCAAGCATTCGCTTGGTACATAGCCGGGATCATCGCGGCGGAGAATTTGAATGCGGGCCAGGAGATCATCCCGCGATAGGCCTTCCAACTCGACCAACTTGGCTTCGATCTCCGGAACGCGCGTATAGAGTTCCTCTGTGCGGAGCCTCTTTTTTCTGAGTGGCGTTACCAATTGCCCCTCCATCCTTCATGCCGCACCGATCCAATGCGCTGTCCAACATCAGCCCACATCATCGCGCGAATACCTTTTCGAGATCGGCCAGAAGCGCCGCGCGCCTGGCGTCGGGGAGCTTGGCCAGATTATCGACTTTCCATCGAACCGCCGGCAGCGTGTCGGCTCCCGGCACGCCCAAAAGCGCCCAATCCGGTTCACCAGCCTTGAAGGAGAGAAGAAAGCGGCGGTGAGGTTCGGGCATTTCGCCAACGATCCGGGAAATCAGTTCCTCACGGACTGCATAAAGCCCATCAAGAGCGACCTCGTCCTGCGTCATTCCGACAAAGCCAGTGTCGAACTCATGCTGCAAATCCTTCCGCCGTGGCGCGAGGACTTCGGCCATCGGCCGATTGTGGCTCAGCATGTAGACGATGAAGGCGCGGCGCAGTTCGTCGGAGATTCCCTCATTGGCCAGCAAGCCTTGCACGTCGAACAGGTCGCGGGGATGCTGCCGGTCGAGCGCGGCCACTATCTTGCCCGCGTAGAGATCCGGGAAGGATACGACCGCAATTTCGGCATAGCCGAATGCGTCTTCGACATGCTCGCGCACGCCGCGCTTCTCGGGTGGATAGACACAGCCGCGCATGACCGGCGTTACTTCAATCTTGATCTGAACGCCCGAAGCACCGACCAGGATCTTGGCGATGCTCCCTTCACGGTGGAGCGGCACGAGTTGTGTGCGACTGCGCGGGATACCGGCTTCAATGGTCCGGGCGATCCGACGCATGGCTGCGTCAATGTTCGAAAGCGAAGCCGCCCTGTCCTCGACCGGCAAGTAGGTCAGATCGATATCGACCGACAGCCGGGGTAAGTCGCGGATGAACAGGTTGATTGCGGTTCCGCCCTTAAGCGCGAATGCGCCCTCCGCGGCGACGAACGGTAGCGTCTGAACGAGCAGACCGACTTGTGTTTGATAACCTTCAGCCGCCGGCATCGAGATTCTCCGGCACCGTGATCTGATATTTTGGATCATACCGGCCACCCGGGACGATCTGGCGCTTGCCATGGCCAAGCTCGATCCGACTGAGATCCAGTCGGCCAAACCACGAATGTCCCTGGCGCTCCGCGAACCACAAAAACAACCGTTTTACCTTGACGCTCTTGCACGCCTCCAGAACCGCCTGAACTCGCCGGGGACTGAGCGTTCTCGCCGATTCCATCAGCACATCGGCCTGATGGAAGGTGTCACGATCAGGCAGTTCATCGAGAAGCTCGCAAAGCGCGCGCTCCGGCGCGGACACGTCAAGCTTCCAGCCCCAATGTCCCCATTCGATTTGTGCGAGACCCGGAGCGCCGCGCTCGAAAAGCCGTCCCCCCTTATGCTCGACCAGTCGGGCATCGCTCGCGATGCGCTGCACCCAGCCGGGCAAGGCCTCAAAAGCGTAAAGATGGATAGTCGCAGTTCCGGAAAGCCTGAGGTAATGGGCCAGCCCGTGCAACTCCAGAGCCGACCGACCGCCCACATGCACCGACTTTTCGAGCAGCCGCTGGAGCGATATGACTATCCGTTGCCAAGGGACCGTCGTTTCAAGACTTGCCGATGGGCGTCGATAGACACCTCTGACGACGCTTTCGAGCCGTCCCTGGGCAACATATTTCTCACGCCACTGGCGCCGGTATCCATGGCCTTCAAGCCAAGGCGTATCGACCACCAACCCCTCGGGGAGCAGACGGTTCAGTTGGTTTATCTTTTCATTCTTTTGAGCTACCATAAGTAGGTAAATATAGCAGATTCGCAAACCGGCGGCAAGTTTATGATTGTGCCCATCTCACCTATCTTTCGTAGGCATAAAACGGAGCATATCAAACCGCGCCCGAGATTGCCTCTCTTGCAACGGTCGTCCTTCAGGCCGAGCTGCTGGCTTCGCTGAATCCCCGAAGCGGGTTTTCCCCAATTCGGGCAAGCATCCCTACTGCCGAGCCAATTAGCCAAACAGTACGAAGTGTTAAGGCAGCACCAGCCTAACCGACTGGATGCCGCGAAAGTTTTCGATCGCCACCGAGCGTATCTTCACCGCCTGAAGAAAGGCATCAGCCATAGGCTGCCCTGACGACGCTCTGCGCGAGCCATGTCGGAAGCTGCGGCGCGGCGGCGACCAGTTCACCGAATTCGCCAGGCGCCATCTTCCGCTTCAATGTCGTGAGCGCAGCTTCCGCTTTCTCGGGGCCGAGCCAGGCCAATGCCCTGACAGCCTCGCCGGCCGGCCGGTTGGCCAGGGCCAATTGCCAGCGCGGCGCGTGCCGCAATTCCACGACCTGCTTGCCGAGGTGCATCTTTCGGCTGCGCCCGGACGTCAGATAGACCGACCGGACAGGCACCTGCGTCATCAAGCCAAGAGCGTTTGCCGCAGCGGCGCCGTTCGAGACGATGATCTCCCCCCGTTGGGTTGCGAGGGCCTTGACGGCCAGCTCGACCGAGGGTGTTCGCGTGCCGAAGCGGCTGGCGACGGGGCGCAGATAGACGCCGCGGCCGGCGCGGATAAGCTGCCCGCGCTCGGTCAGGCGCGACAATGCCTGATCCACGGCCGCCCGATTTCCGAGGTGGAGCAACCCTTTGGCAGACACAGGTACGCCTTCGGGCAACCCCGTTGCATGCGCCAGAACCTGTTGGGTCAGCCGTGTCATCATCATTCTTCTGTCAGAAATATATACGAGTTTCTGACAGAAATTAATCCCGATCAGGCTCGGCTGATTGGGAGTCAATGGCCCGCTGATTGGAAGGCTGGGCAGGGGGAAAGCCTTCCCCTGCGGCCGAGTCTTGCGTCTCTGCCGACCCCTTCTGCGGGGAGACCCCGCAACGCCCCCTGAGAGTAAGAGGGCGGAGGGTTTTCCGTGACGGGTTGAGGGCTGGAGAAGAGGTCTCCGGCGCCCGTCGTGGAGATTGGTCCCATGAATGTACAGGTTCTGGATGGCCGCCGTGACGCGAGCGGCGGCTACAAGGTGGATGTGACCCGTGGCGAGCGGATCGGCCGCGTGTCGTCGGAGTGGTTCTCGCGCCCAGCGGATGAGCGCTATCTGTCTTTGAACGAGCTGGCCCGCTCGGTGCGAGATCGTGCCGACCGCAGCCGGACGCGGGTGGTTGAGAGCGCGCTCATCCATGTCGAGGCGAGTCGCACCGATCCCGAGCGACTTGCCTTGATGTTGCCTGGCTCCGACACGCCAGCCGCACCAACGCACTGGAGCTTCGGCCAACTGGCTGCCCAAGTCGGCGCACCGGCTGCCTATCTACGCCAGCTCCCGGCGGCGCTCGCCGGCATCAACCTGCAATACGGTCTGACATCCAATCGCGCCGAACAGATCAAGACGCTGGAGACCGACGATGGCCGCGTCGAGCTGCGCGCCGTCACCGGCCCCGACTATGGCCGGATCTTCGACTACGAACTGGTCGAGGCCGTGCAGCGCATCGCAGGCAACGGCACCGGCGACACCCGCTGGAAGGTGCCGGGCGTTCTCGATTGGTCGACCGGGATCTACAATCCCCGCGTCGATATTTCCAAGGACACAACGACGCTCTACGCCTCCGACCGCGATGTGTTCCTGTTCCTCGTCGATGACCTCAACCCCATCGAGGCCGGTCGCCTGCCCGATGGTTCGCCGGACCTCTATTTCCGGGGCTTCTATGTCTGGAATTCGGAAGTCGGCGCCCGGACGCTCGGTATGGCGAGCTTCTATCTGCGAGCGGTATGCCAAAATCGAAACCTGTGGGGCGTGGAGGATTTCGAGGAGATCACCATCCGCCACTCCAAATATGCCGCCAATCGCTTCGCTCACGAGGCGGCGCCGGCGCTGCTGAACTTCGCAAACTCCTCACCGATGCCCTTCGTCAACGGCATCAAGGCCGCCCGCGAGCGGATCGTGGCAAGGACCGATGAGGATCGCACCGACTTCCTGCGGCGGCGCGGATTCTCGAAGGCGGAGACGGGCAAGATCATCGACACGGTGTTGGCGGAGGAAGGCCGGGCACCAGAAAGCATCTTCGATTTCGTGCAGGGCATCACCGCCGTCGCCCGCGATAAGTCCCATCAGGATGCCCGCCTCGACATGGAGGCAAAGGCCAAGAAGCTGCTCGATCGGGCGGCCTGAAAGCCGTGAAGCCGGGGATGCGGATTTCCGTATCTCCGGCTTTGCGCGTTCGTGCTTTTCCGTTTCATCGGTTTTCTGGCGCTGCCCTCATAGAGTGAGAGGGCGGCGCTTCGCTTCGTGACGGGTTTGAGGTCGAGAGAGAGGCTCTCGGCGCCCGTCGCGGAGTAATGAACATGGCAACTGCCGTTCAGAAGATCATCCTGTCGTCGGCGCGCGACATCCCCTTCAACAAGCTGGTGCTGAGCCAGTTCAATGTCCGGCGCGTGAAGGCTGGCATCTCGATCGAGGAACTGGCCGAGTCCATCGCCCGGCGCGGCCTCATTCAATCCCTCCACGTTCGTCCGGTCCTCGATGGCGATGGCGCCGAGACCGGCATGTTCGAGGTGCCCGCCGGCGGCCGCCGCTATCGCGCGCTCGAACTGCTGGTGAAGCAAAAGCGCCTGGCGAAGACCGCGCCGGTGCCCTGCGTGGTCGGTGATGCCAATAGCGGCATCCTCGTCGACGAGGTCTCCCTGGTCGAAAACATGGAACGCGCGCCGCTCCATCCGCTCGATCAGTTCCGCGCCTTTCGGGCCATGCGCGATAAGGGCATGACCGAGGAGGCCATCGCCGCCGCCTTCTTCGTCGGCGTCAACGTCGTGAAGCAGCGCCTGCGCCTCGTCGCGGTCTCGCCGGCGTTGCTGGAAATCTATGCCGACGACGGCATGACGCTCGAACAGCTCATGGCCTTCACTGTCAGCGCCGACCATGCCCGTCAGCAACAGGTCTGGGAGACGATCAAGGATGGCTGGCAGAAGGAACCCTATCACATCCGCCGGATGCTGACCGAGACCACGGTGCGCGCCTCCGACAAGCGGGCCATGTTCGTCGGCGTCGAGGCTTACGAGGCGGCCGGCGGCATCATTCTGCGCGACCTTTTTCAGTCCGACGATGGCGGCTGGCTGCAAGACCTGGCTCTGCTCGACCGCCTGGTGGCTGAGAAGCTCAAGGTTGTCGCTGACGAGATCGCGGGCGAAGGCTGGAAATGGGTCGAGGCCGCCTTGAGCTTTCCATACGGCCACCAGCACGGGTTTCGCGAACTGGCTGGCGTCACGGTCAATCTGACCGACGAGGAACACGCCACACGCGAAGCGCTGCGTAACGAATATGACCGGCTCGAAGCTGAATATGCCGAAGCCGACGAACTGCCGGACGAGATTGATGCGCGTCTCGGCGAGATCGAACAGGCGCTCGACGCCTTCGAGCAGCGCCCGACGGTCTACGATCCGGCCGACATCGCCATCGCTGGCGTCTTTGTCAGCCTTGATGCCGACGGCTCGCTGTCGGTGGATCGCGGCTATGTCCGCCCTGACGACGAGCGCCCGGCCAAGCCCGAAGGTGACGATGCGCCGAAGGCCGAGAGCGGCACCGACCACCCGGCCGCGCCCGCCGTTCAACGCACCGTCGTCACCATCGGCGGCCAGACCGCGGAGCCGGAAGACGACGAGGATGACGGAATCAAGCCGCTGCCGGAGCGCCTCGTCATTGAGCTGACCGCACATCGCACCCTGGCGCTGCGCAATGCGGTCGCGGAACATCCCGATGTCGCCATGACCATGTTGCTGCACAAGCTGGTCAGCGACACCTTCCGGCACACCGCACCGGCCGGCTGCCTCGAGGCGTGCGTCCGCCATGTCTTCTTTTCCGCCCAGTCGGAGGAGCTGAAGGACAGCGTGTCCGCGCGTGAGGTGGCCGAGCGGCATGAGCGCTGGGGCGATCATGTTCCGGCCGACGACCAGGCGCTGTGGGACTGGCTGACCAATCTCGACGATGGCACACGCCTGGATCTGCTCGCCCATTGCGTCAGCTACGGCGTGAACGCGCTGTTCGAGCGCCCGAACCCTTACGGCTCAGGCGTCAGCCAGCATGGGCTGGACGTGCGGTTGTCGCAGGCCGACCGGCTGGCGCGCACGACCGGCCTCGACATGGTGGCGGCGGGCTGGAAGCCGACCGTCGGCAACTATCTCGGCCGTGTCACCAAACCCCGCATTCTCGAAGCCGTTCGCGAAGGCGCCGGCGAGCGCTCCGCCCAGCTCATCGGCCATCTGAAGAAGGGCGACATGGCAAAAGAAGCCGAGCGCCTGCTGGCTGATACCGGCTGGCTGCCCGAACCGCTGCGCCTGATCGAGTCCGACGAGGTGGCGGATGGCGAACGCGACGAGGCGCTTCCGGCTTTCCTCGCCGACGACGAAGACGAGCTTTCGGACGAAGAGGACGAAGCTCAGCACACCATCGCCGCCGAATAGCCCCTCGACGCGGGGCGGTTTCGGCCGCCCCGCACCTTTCCTCAATCCATCCATCAGCCCGGCCATCGCGTCGGGCGTTTTCGTTTCAGGAGATCACGATGTCCGCGACATCCGATGCCAATGCCGTTCCCAAGCCGCAGCTCTCGGAATGGGAAACGCTGTCCGCCCTGCGGACCCAACTCGAAGCCGATCTTTTCCAGACCAACAAGGCGACGTTGTTCCAAGCCCTGGACGTCGCCGGCGTCACCAAGATCGTCGTCACCTTTGACGGTTATGGCGACTCCGGCCAGATCGAGGATGTGCAGGCCCAAGCCGGCGACGGCGACGTAACGATGCCCGGCTCCGTGATTGAAATCATGGCAGCCGTCTGGGGCCAGACTGAGCCGGAGCGTTCAACCGTCAGCATCGCCGCAGCCGTTGAAAGCCTGGCCTATGACGTTCTCGAACGAACGCATTGCGGCTGGGAAAACAACGATGGCGCGTATGGCAACATCGTCTTCGACATCGCGGCTCACACGATCACGCTCGACTATAACGAGCGTTACACCGCGACCGAAAACCACACCCACAGCTTTTGAGGAGGTCGCGATGGGACATTGCTATCACCACGCGCTGTCCTCGGCGCGCAAATGGGGCGGTACGGCGGAAGACTACCTCCCTCTGCACCAATGGTTCGACGAATCGAAGGAGATCACCGCCGACTTCCGGCATCGTGCGCTGCGCCATCATGCGCAGGGCATATTCGAGCTGGAACGGACCTTCGGTGCGACCATCACCATCTCGACCGGCCGCGTCGTGCCGGTTCGGCTGATCGGCGAGCAGCATGTGCTGGAAGATCTCGGTTTCATTCCGAGCTTTGCCGATTGGGTGCGCTGCATCCGGCCCCAGCCCTGGATGGGACGCGCCCAGCCCATTCACAAATTGGTCGATCCTTTCGCGACGCCGCCGGAAGCAGAACCGGACCCAGATCCTCCACCGCAGCCCGCCCTCGATCCAGCTGCGGCCTGATCACCGCCATTCACCCAAATCAGCCCGGCCCCATGGTCAAAAGTCTGCGCGGCTATGCCGCGCGGGCCGGGCTTCTTCGTTTCAGGAGCCTGACATGGCCGACTATTTCACTCACTTTTCTTGCCTGCTTGATGTCGGCACCCCCGACCATGCAGCCCGCGCACTCGCCCTCTACAACGCGCTCTCGGAAGAAGGCACCTCGGAGGAACCGCCCTCGGAGGAACCGCCCTCGGAGGGGTTCCTTCTCTCGATCCAGCCCGAGCATGGCGGCAGCCAGCTCTGGATGCGCGATGACGTCACCGGAGACCCCGAGCGGCTGATCGAGTTCGTGAAGCGCTGCGCCGCCGAGTTCAGCCTGAAGGGCAGGTGGGGTTTCCAATACGCCAATACTTGCTCGCGTCCGCGTCTCGACGGTTTCGGTGGAGGCGCGCATGTCCTCGATCTTGCCACCGGCGAGACGGTGGCATGGACCTATACAGGCGGCTGGCTCGCCCAGGTTCTGGATGGAGGCGACCCCGATGAGTAAGGTCGTCGAAACCACGGTTTATCAGCTCGACGAGCTGTCGGGCACGGCCAAGGAGAAGGCTCGCGCCTGGTATCGCGAAGGCGGCTTCGACCACGACTGGTTTGAGTTCGTTTATGAGGATTTCCAGCGCATCGCCGAAATCCTCGGTCTTCGCCTCAAGACCCGTGCCGTGCGCCTCTACGGCGGTGGCATCCGCCAGGAACCTTGCATCTGGTTTCGCGGTTTCTGGGGCCAGGGGGATGGCGCCTTCTTCGACACCTTCTATTCCTACCGGAAGGAAGCTGCGCGCCGCATCAGGGACCATGCGCCCCATGACACCGAGCTTCACCGCATCGCCGATGCGCTTCAGGCGATCCAGCGCCGCAACTTCTACCAGCTTCGCGCGGAGGCCAGTCATCGCGGTCACTACTATCACGAATATAGCATGGCGATTTCGGTCGAGCGCGACAGTCCAACCGGTCAGGATATGAGTGCCGACGCTGAGAACGCCGTGAGCGAGGTGCTGCGCGACCTGGCTCGCTGGCTCTACCGGCAACTCGAACGCGAATACAAATCGCAGACGTCGGACGAGGCGGTGGACGAGTCGATTATGGCCAACGACTACACCTTCACCGACACCGGCCGTCGATTTGGCTGATCCTGACAAGCGCCCCGCCTTTCGGCCGGGCGCTTTTTTCATGTTGGCTATCGCGACGCCTTGAGAGGGAGAGGGCCGCCGGGACGGGTTGAGTCCGGGCGGTCGAGAGAGAGCGCTGATCGGGCTTTTCCGTTCCCGCTCTCCCGAGGGTTTCTCCCATGACCATCATGTTGCCTGTGGCCAATCCGGTCACGCCCGTTTCCCATGCCCCCGTCATCTTCGCGGCCGCCCACCATCTTTTCGGGTCTCTCGAACGCGGCGAACGCATCGACGCCGCCGCGCTGCGCTCGGCCATGGAGACAGCCTTCGGCGCTACGGATTCCGTCGGCGCCTGGGACTGGAAATCCGGCTACGACGCCTGTGAGGTCGCGACGGTTCTGTTCTTGCGCAAATATGGACCTGCGCTTTTCCGTAAAGCCGCGTCTCCGGCTGCACGGCTTTCCGCCTTGGCCAAAATCGCCGGTCTCCTGCCGACGCACACGCGCCGTTCGGAGGAGAGCCAGGCGCTCCAACAATTTTCGACACCCATTCCCCTTGGTCTTGCCGCGATGACCGCGGCAGCCATCATGCCCGGCGACGTCGTGCTGGAGCCTTCGGCCGGCACGGGCCTCCTCGCCATCCTGGCCGAGATCAGCGGCGGCACGCTCCTCCTCAATGAACTGGCCGGGGTCCGCGCCGATCTGCTCGCCTCTCTCTTTCCGGCCATCAATGTCACGCGCGTCGATGCGGCCCAGATCGACGATCATCTCGCGCCGGACGCAGTGCCTTCCGTCGTGCTGATGAATCCGCCGTTTTCGACGCTGGCGAACGTCTCCGGCCATGTGGCCGACGCCGGCTTCCGTCATATCGCCTCGGCACTGAACCGCCTCGCGCCAGGCGGACGGCTGGTGGCGATCACCGGCGCCAATGTAGGTCCCGAACTTCCCGACTGGCGCGACGCTTTCGCCCGGTTGCAAGAGCGTGGCCGCGTCGTGTTCTCCGCCGCTATCGACGGTGCTGTCTATGCCAAGCACGGGACGACCGTTTCAACGCGCCTCACAATCATCGACAAGTTGTCCGCTGCCGATCCGGCCGCGTTCCCGGTCTCGCCGGGCATCGCGCCGAATGTTGGCACACTGCTCGACTGGATCGGGGCGCAGGTGCCGCCGCGGTTGCCGGTAATGCTGCCGGAGTTTTCGGCGCCGCGTCCGATGGCGATGCCGCGAGCCGTGCGCGGTTATCTCGCGCGCTCGGCTGCCTCACGCCCGATTGCCGCCGTCGCGGCCGATCCCGAGGGTGTCGAACTGACCTATGAGACGATGGACTGGACGCCGGCCGAGGGCACACGCCTGACCGACGTCATCTATGAAGAATATTGGTTGCAGTCGATCCGCATTCCCGGATCGGTGCCTCATCCCACCAAGCTGGTACAGTCGGCGGCCATGGCCAGCATCGCGCCGCCGAAGCCAAGCTATCGGCCGATGCTGCCGGCGAACGTCCTTGGCCTGCTATCCGACGCGCAGCTTGAAACCGTCATCTATGCTGGCGAGGCGCATTCCGACCATCTCGCCGGTTCGTGGGCGGTCGATGAGACCTTCGATCTCGTCCAGGCCGCTGCCGATGACGCCACGGGCGCCGTTCGTTTCCGCCGCGGTTTCATGCTTGGCGACGGGACCGGCGCGGGCAAGGGCCGCCAGTCGGCTGGCATTATTCTCGACAACTGGCTGCGGGGCCGTCGCAAGGCCGTATGGATCAGCAAGTCCGACAAGCTGATCGAGGACGCTCAGCGCGACTGGTCGGCGCTCGGTATGGAGCGCTTGTTGGTCACGCCGCTGTCGCGCTTCCCGCAAGGACGCCCGATCACGCTGTTGGAAGGCGTCCTATTTACAACCTATGCCACGCTACGCTCCGACGATCGTGGCGAGAAGGTTTCGCGCGTCCGGCAGATCGTCGAATGGTTGGGCTCCGATTGGGACGGAGTGCTGATCTTCGACGAGAGCCATGCGATGCAGAATGCCGGCGGCGGCAAGGGAGAACGAGGCGATGCCGCCCCCTCGCAGCAGGGGCGCGCGGGCCTTCGGCTGCAACATGCTCTTCCTGATGCCCGCGTCGTCTATGTCTCTGCGACCGGCGCCACAACCGTTCACAATCTCGCTTACGCCCAGCGGCTCGGTCTATGGGGCGGTGAGGATTTCCCGTTCGCGACCCGTGCCGAATTCGTGGAGGCCATCGAGGGCGGCGGCGTCGCGGCGATGGAGGTGCTGGCGCGCGATCTGCGCTCGCTCGGCCTCTATACCGCGCGCTCGTTGTCCTATGACGGGGTCGAATACGAGCTTATCGAGCACCGGCTCACGGACGAACAGCACCGCATCTACGACGCCTATGCCGGGGCGTTCGCGATCATTCACAACCACCTCGACGCGGCGATGCAGGCGGCCAACATCACCGGCAGCGAAGGCACGCTGAACAGGCAGGCCAAGTCCGCCGCCCGCTCAGCCTTCGAGTCGGCGAAGCAGCGCTTTTTCGGCCATCTGCTCACCAGCATGAAAACGCCGACCCTGATCCGTTCTATCGACCGCGATCTTCAGGATGGCCATGCCGCCGTAATCCAGATCGTCTCAACCGGCGAAGCCCTGATGGAACGGCGTCTCGCCGAAATCCCGACCGAGGAATGGAACGACGTCCGCGTGGATATAACGCCGCGCGAATATGTTCTGGATTACCTCGCCCATTCCTTCCCGGTCCAGCTCTACGAGCCATTCAGCGATGGCGAGGGCAATCTCTCCTCACGCCCGGTCTTTTGCGACGGCCAACCCGTCGAGAGCCGGGAAGCCGTCGCCCGGCGCGACGAGCTGATCGAGCATCTTGCCGCGCTTCCGCCTGTGCCCGGCGCGCTCGACCAGATCGTCCAGCGCTTCGGAACCGACATGGTGGCTGAGGTGACAGGCCGCTCGCGCCGCATCGTGCGCAAGGGCGAACGCCTCAGTGTCGAGAACCGCGCGCCGTCGGCGAACCTGGGTGAGACAGCCGCCTTCATGGACGACCTGAAGCGCGTGCTGGTGTTCAGCGACGCCGGTGGCACCGGGCGCAGCTACCATGCCGAACTCTCGGCGCGGAACCAGCGCCTGCGTGTCCATTATCTGCTTGAGCCGGGCTGGAAGGCCGACGCCGCCATTCAGGGACTCGGTCGCACCAACCGGACGAACCAGGCGCAGCCGCCTTTGTTCAGGCCGATCGCGACCAACGTGAAGGCGGAAAAGCGCTTTCTGAGCACGATCGCCCGGCGTCTCGACACGTTGGGCGCGATCACGCGCGGGCAACGCCAGACCGGCGGCCAGGGCCTGTTCCGACCCGAGGACAATCTGGAGAGCAGCTACGCCCGTGACGCGCTGCGCCAGCTCTATCTCTTGCTCGTTCGCGGCAGGATCGAGGGCTGCTCGCTGGAACGCTTCGAGACGGCGACCGGCCTCAAGCTGATGGACAGCAATGGCATCAAGGATGAATTGCCGCCCATCACAACCTTCCTGAACCGCCTTCTGGCGCTTACAATCGAGCTTCAGGGCATCCTCTTTACCGCCTTCGAGCAACTCCTCGACGCCAAGGTGCAAGGGGCTATTGCCAGTGGCATCTATGATGTCGGACTGGAGACGCTGACGGCGGAGAGCTTCGTCGTCAGCGACCGCAAGACGATCTACACCCATCCAGCAACGGGCGCGGAAACACGGCTGCTCACCATCACCGAGCGGCGGCGCAACCGGCCGATGGCGTTGGCGGACGCTCTTGCCTATGCCAAGGATGACCTCGGCAAGCTGCTGGTCAACACCAAGTCAGGCCGTGCCGCCGTGCGGGTCGCTGCGCCTTCCTTGATGCTGGACGACGGCGAGATCGAGCGGCGCGTGCGATTGATCCGGCCGATGGAGCATCATCACGCTTCACTGAAGATGATGGCGGAAAGCCACTGGGAGGAAACCGACCGCGGAACCTTCGCCGCTGTTTGGGACCGTGAAATCTCCGAGGTCCCGGCCTTCGCCGACAGCACCATCCACATCGTCGCGGGCCTTCTTCTGCCGGTGTGGAAGCGCCTGCCAAATGAATCGACGCGCGTTTATCGGCTTCAGACCGATGGCGGCGAGCGCATCATCGGCCGCCGCGTCTCGCCGGCCTGGGCGGCGAACGCCACCGTGGCTGGAACAACCAGCCTGTCGGCGGCGGAAGCCCATGCCGCGCTGATCGACGGCAAGACCATCCTCGACCTCGCCGAGGGCCTCCAGCTTCGCCGGGTCCGCGTCATGGGCGCCAACCGGATCGAGCTGTCCGGCTTTACCGAAGCCATGCGCGAACGCCTGCGCGCCTACGGTCTCTTCACCGAGATCATTTCGTGGAAGCTGCGCTTCTTCTTATCCGTCGATTCTGCCGGCGTGACCATGCTCGGCAAGCTGCTTGAAACCTATCCGATCGTGCGGATCGGCGAGCGGGAGGCCGCCTGATGTCCCGTCACGATGCTTCCGATCTGGCAATCCGTCTCGGCCGCAATGCCGAGGCGGTCTGCCGCCACTATCTGTCGTGCGGCCACCGCGCCGGACGATATTGGCTGGTGGGTGACGCGCAGAACTCGCCCGGCCGCTCCATGTTCGTGCGCCTCAACGGGCCGGAAACCGGCAAGGGTGCAGCGGGGAAATGGACCGACGCGGCCAATGGCGAGCATGGCGATCTGCTTGACGTCATCCGCGAGACGCAGGGCCTGATCGACTTCAAGGATGTGGCCGCAGAAGCGCGTCGATTTCTGTCGCTCCCGCATCCCGAACCGGAAAGAACGAGGGTGCCGTCCGGCAGGGAGATCGGCGGCAGCGTCGGTTCACCCGAAGCGGCACTCCGGCTGTTCGCCATGTCGCAGCCGATCGGCGGCACACTCGCGGCGACCTATCTTCGCGGGCGGGCGATCACGCCACTCTCCGGCGTCACGGCCCTGCGCTATCACCCGCGCTGCTACTATCGGCCCGACGAGCATTCGCCCACCGAGATCTGGCCGGCGATGGTCGCGTCCGTCACTGATCTCGCCGGACGGCAGACCGGCGCGCACCGCACCTGGCTTGCCCCGGATGGTTCGGGCAAAGCGCCTGTCGAGACGCCGAGGCGAGCGATGGGCAACCTTCTCGGGCACGGCGTCCGTTTCGGCGTGGCCGGCGAGGTGCTGGCGGCGGGCGAAGGCATCGAGACCGTGCTGTCGGTGCGCATGGCGCTGCCCCGGATGCCGATGCTGGCGGCGCTCTCGGCCGCGCACCTCGCCGCCATCCTGTTCCCGGCGACGCTGCGAAGACTCTATGTCCTTCGTGATCGCGATCCGGCGGGCGATGGAGCAAGAGACAACCTGATCGCCCGAGCGGAGAGCGCCGGGATCGAGGCGGTTTCGGTGTCGCCCGTCGAAGAGGACTTCAACGACGATCTGCGCCGGCGCGGCAAGGCCGCTCTGGGGGTGGCCCTACGGGATCAGCTTCGCCCTGAAGATGTCAGCCGCTTCATGGCAATGTGAGGGCATTGGGGGGACAAGGTGCCACCCGGTGCCTCTTCTCCTGCCTTGTTCATCCAGTATCGGGAGCAACCTTTGATGTCGGAGAGTCCCGCGTCCACGGCCTTCTGAGAGGGCGATCGGCCCATAGGCGGCCCGACCCGGCAATGGCTGCGGCCAACGATTTTCCGCCGCACGGTCGAGCCGTGCTTTGCATCGCGAAGCAAAATCGCTGGCCTCCGCCATCCTGCGCTGACGCTTCGGCCCTTCGCTTCGCTGCGGATGCAGGTCCGTTCCGCCCATGGGCTTTCGTCGCCTGTGAAGGCCGCGATGGGCGCGGTCTCCTGAACAGAAGGACGCTCCCGATGACGAACGACCATGACGATGCAGGTTACGAGCCGGACCACACCTCATCTCCCACCGATCATGTCCTCAACGAACTCCAGCTCTATGGCTGGCGCCCGTTTCAGGACGAACCCGATCCGAGACCGCTGCCCGAAGGCAACATGGTTGCCGCCGCCGTCTCCGACATCTTTGACGCCCTCATCGCCACACTCGGCGACACCCGCCTTGAACCCGACCTCGACGATCTGCTCTGGGGTGCCGTCAATCTCTTCCACCGCGCCGCCGAAAGGGTGGAGCGCGAACTGGACGACAATGAGCAGGCGCAGCGCCGCCTTCAGCGGGAGCAGGATGGCAGCGAGGTGAAGTCGGTCGAACTCGAGCGCCTCACCGCCGAGGGGCAGACCTTTCTGGAGCGGCGCGACAGCATGGAACTCTTCCGCGATCTCTCCGCCGACGCCTTCGAGCACCACACCGGCACACCCTGGCGGCAGCGCACCGGCTCGAAGGTCAACCATCGCCATCTGACCTCGGCGATGATCGACAGCCGCGACTTCCTTGCCGCAAAACGCCGGGCTGAGACGCAAGTGATGTTGCCCGCCGGCCCCAAGGTCGCCGTGACCGGGGGTGCGGACTTCAACGACCATCGCCTGATCTGGGCGAAGCTCGATCAGGTCCATGCCAAGCACTCCGACATGGTGCTCTTGCACGGTGGCACGCCGAAAGGCGCCGAGCTGATTGCCTCCCGCTGGGCCGACACCCGAAAGGTGCCGCAGGTCGCCTTCAAGCCCGACTGGACGAAGCACGGCAAAGCTGCACCCTTCAAGCGCAACGACGCCATGCTCGACGTCCTGCCGGTCGGCGTCCTGGTCTTCCCCGGCACCGGGATTCAGGAGAACCTCGGCGACAAGGCTCGTAAGCTCGGCATCCCGGTAATGAAGTTCGACGGCGGCGCGTGAAGCGCCGCCGTCAGGCCGCTGTTCCAGCCGCTATTACTTGACTGCGGCCAGAGAGTCTGGCTCAACTGAAGCATCCTTGCAGAAACGGCACAGAAGCATAGTCGCAGGCGGAGCGTATCATCCCGTAGCCTGTCGTGATCCTCAACCGTTCATGCGGAGGCTTTCATGACGCTGATCCTGCTTGCCATCACTTTGACGATAGCGCTCTGCGTCATCGCCTATAACTTCGCCATCTACGCATTGCCGTTCATGGTTGGGCTGACCGCATTCCAATATGTCTATGGAACGGGTGGTGGTTTTCTGATGTCGGGGCTTGCCGCCATCGCTGCGGCATTACTTTGCGTGGTCGTCGTCATCGCCGTCCTGGGCTTTGCGAAGAACCCGGCTTGGCGGCTGCTCGCGCTCGCCATTTTCGCTGTGCCGGCGACCATCGCCGGCTACGCGCTCGTTCATGGTGTCACGAAGAATTTCGTCGACTCGACGATTGCGTTGAACCTGCTCGGCGGCCTGGGCGGTTTGCTCATCGGCGTTGCGGCGATGCTCAATCTCAACGCTCTTGGCACGGCTGCCCTGTCGCGCTGAGATTGCCGCCGTGATGCGCTGCTCCCATGAAAATCCACGGTGGCCAGAGCCGCCGGACCTTCGGCACCCGGCTCAGCCATAGGACGAGCACGTCGCGTCGGGATGCCCGGTGTCTTTGATCGCTCCGCCCGGCTTGGCAGGGCGGCATCGGACGACGATCCGGCAAACTGCGACGCAATCAGCGCGCCCAACTATGGCGTCAATTCGTATCGGGGCGGCGGCGCACGCCTTCGCTTTGCATTCTCGCAATGGCTTTGGCCGCGCGTTCGGCCTTGGGCCGGACACGTTGCCATTGGCTGGAGCCGATAGCTGTTTCTGTCTCACTCCGCGCTTTCCGACCCGAGATGCGAGAGTGTGGCCAATGCGGGAGCCTTGCGGACGCGCCCGGCGTGGCGAGTTTTCAGATCGGGTCTGAGAAACATGGTTGCCTGCAAGGACGGGGGTTCGGCTGTGTATCTCCGTCGAAGCTCCCCGAGGCACCAATCCCTCCGACTGACTGATCCCCTAAGTCCGTTCGGTTTCCGACCGCAACCCCCGCGGTTTCGGACCGAGTTGGCGCTAAGCGCCTGCCCGCACCACTCCGACCTTGGGGGTCGAGCTGACGCCGAAGCGTCAGTGCAGGCGTCTCCCGACGGCCTTGGCCGGGTCTCGTCGGAGGGATGGTCCCTCCGAGAAGCAACGGAGACCTGCAATGCAGAACATCGTCATTCTCGCCGGCAACATCGGTCAGGCCCCTGAAACCCGCACCACGAACGGCGGCACCGGCATCACCCACTTCACCCTGGCGACCTCGCGCCCCCGCTACTCGGAAGGCCGGGTCGTGCGGAACGAAAACGGCCACCGGGTCCAAGATACGGAATGGCACCGGATCACCGCCTTCAACGGCCTCGGCAAGACGATCCAGCAGTATTGCGAGAAGGGGATGAAGGTTCTGGTTCGCGGCCGCATCCACTACACGAAATGGACCGACCAGCAGGGCAATGACCGCTACGGTTGCGAGATCATCGCCGAGACCGTGGACTTCCTGAGCCGGGCGAAGCAGACCGAAAACGACGACGGCAAGTTCGTCGAAGACGAAGAGATCCCGTTCTGAGCGGGAGATCGAAGGCCCGGCGGTTCCGGCCGCCGGGTTTTCTCATGTTCGCAGACAGAGCTTCGCACACCGCGCCTATTCGATATTGCCGGAGGCTCCCTCAAATTCAGGACATGGCAGGCCGCAATCTGTCCGTCCCTCATGTTCACGGCTGGCATCGCGGCGGCTTTCCACAGCACCAGGGGGGAGATGAGACCAACTGCGTGGCAGCAGACTTCCGCGCGAGGCATGGCAACGGATTTCGGCTTCGGAGATCCGGGCACCACCCCGCTCTTGGAGGCTCATCCTTGGTTTCAATCCCGACCTTCCACGATCAACCCATAAAGGGTCGGACTATGCGGAGCATGCCGCCGCGCGAGGCTGCGCCTGCGCGGTGATCGCGGTCGAGACCGAAACACATCTGCGCCTGTCGAGCGGGGAGTGGTCCCCGCCTCCAAACAGGAGCCGGAAAATGTCCCTTGCAGATGCTCACGCTTTCGCTTTCAGCCTTGCCGCCACCCTGATGGTTTCGATCGTCATCTTCCGCGCCGGGGACGGCACCATCAGCGTGATGCTTGCCACCGAATATGATGGCGATACTTCGCAGATCGTCCACGAGGTCGATCCCTTCGCCCCATAACGGGGTGAAGGCCGCCATCGGCAGGTACCCCCGATGCGACTCGCAACCTTCCATTTGCGCTCTGCCCTCCCGCCAATGGCCTGTTGTGGCTGGCCAATTGATGTAAGAACGACTATTATAGTCGTAGTTTTGGCGTTCACGTAGGTCCGTGTGGGAGCTGGTCATGGATGATCACCGCCCGACAATCGCGGGCCGCGCGCGCCTTGCTGGCTTGGACACAGGAGACGCTCGCAGACAAGGCCCGAGTATCATTGACTGCGCTTAAGCGCCTCGAATCAGAAAATGGCTTCGAGGTGTATGAGTCTACGCGCGATCAGGTCCGCCGGGTGCTTGAAGCTGCGGGTATCGTTCTGCTGTCCACGGATAAGGGCGAAGGCGTGCTGCTGCTACATGAGCGGTCTCATCCATCGAGACGATAGTAACCATATGGCGCGGCCCGCCTGACCCGACTATTTTCGTTCCCGTCATGCCATTGTGTCGTGCTGGTGATCGAAATAGTTAACAGGAGGTATAAGGTGCCGAAATGGGACAAATGACCCCACAGTTTCTGGATGAACCGCCGTTAGGCCAGACGCTCACGCCCTATGATCGCGAACATATGGTCCTTTATCTGCGGTTGCTCGACTCTGCGCGTGATGGCGCGGACTGGCGGGAGGCTGTCCAGATTCTATTCGGCCTCGACCCTCGCAACGATCCCGCGCGATGCCAGCATATCCATGAGACCCACCTGGCGCGCGCGCGCTGGATGACACAGCAGGGCTATCGCGAACTGGTTCGGGAGAGTCAGCGCTCCTGACCTCCGTGATGCCGCAAGGGCATCACCTGTTGCCCGGAGCCGGTCTTCCGAAAAGCAACCTAACCGGGAATTCTCGATCCTCCGCAAGTCTTTGCAACAAGGCGACGGAGGAGAGCGTGACGCCCGATTCATCCCAGTGGCGCTTCTCGGCAAGCTATGACCATGTCGAGGATCTGACCGCATCCAGCCTGGCCTGGGAATGGCTTCGCCGCAACGAAGCCTATGACAAGGACTTCGAGGCGGTGACTCAAAATATTGCCGACCCGACACCGCTGGCGGACATGATCCAGCAGCGCTGGGGGTTACGATTTCCCGGTGGACCCGCTCCAGGCTCCCGCAACAGCGCCGGTCTTCTGGCTGCCCCAAGAAGATACGAGCGTTGTCATTCTGGCATCCGCGCCCGATGTTCTGGCCAGGGAAACTGACAACAGCCGAGGCGTTTCAGAAGTCAGGTCAGATTCTGATGGGCAAGACGCCCACAGCCTTCATGACCTCGGCAATTCCCAGAAAATCCAAATTCTACGCATTGACGCAGCTGCGGGTGACGTTCCGCTCGCCGCCATTGTGCCGCTCGGCATTGCCGGCTTTGATCGCCTGGAGGCGGTCGGCCGTCTCCTCGCCGCACTGCATGACCGGGCCATTCCGCCGGACACACGCCTGACCCGTCAGCAACGGGCGCGAGCGCGCCGTATGCTGCAAGCCATTGACGGTGCGCGCGACGGCGCTACCCAACTAGAAATTGCGCAGGTCATCTTCCGCATCGGCCGCGTCACACGAGACGAGTGGCAGGTCTCGTCGGTTCGCCACACCGTCATGTCCCTCTTGCGCGATGCCCGCGCCATGATCGCCGGGGACTATCGCAAACTCCTCCGCCATCGCCGTTCTCGCTGACCCGTCCCTCTTGGTGATGGTGTGGGATTTTGGCGCCCCCCAACTTCGCACGGCAACTCGCAGGCTCCCCTTCGCCATCGTGGCCCTCGTCCGCCGCTGACCAGCAGCGGTCGCCCGCAACCCCACGAAAGGCCGATCCATGCGACCCGATCTTGCCGTTTTGCCGCCGCGCTTCCTGCGCACCAAGGAAGCCGCCGAGTTTCTAAGCCTTTCCGCACGCACACTGGAGAAACACCGCACTTACGGAACCGGCCCTGCCTATCGCAAGCTCGGTGGGCGTGTCGTCTATGCGGTGGACGACCTCGAAGCCTGGGCCGCGCGCGGCGCCGTCACCTCGACCTCCGATCCGCGCGGCGCCGTCCTGCCGGCCAAACGGCAGACACTGCCCGCCGTGCCGCAACCCGGCCGCCACGCGCGCTGATCGCGGGCGGCTTCCAAATGGCGGCGCGGCATCGGTCCCCTTCAGAGCGCGGACAACTCGATCTGTTCCGGGCGCTCCCCGGCGATTTCGCGCCAAGAGACGCGCAGGATCTCATGGCCTATCCGTTCTTCTCCCTCTCCAAATCCCATCGCATCGCGCCGATCGATTTCGTCTCCGGCAATGTGACGATCCGCGTCGAAGCCGTGCCGGATCACGGCATGGCGACCATATGGGACGCCGACATCCTGATCTGGGCGGCGAGCCAGATCGTCGAGGCGCGCGACACAGGACTCCTCACGTCCCGTCTCATGGTCGCCACGCCCTATGAAATCCTGAAGTTCATCGGTCGCGGCACCAGCATGCGCGACTACCAGCGCCTGAAAGCCGCGCTCGACCGCCTCCAGTCCACGACCGTCGCAACATCGATCCGCCAGCCGGCCGAGGGCCGGCGACACCGCTTTTCATGGATCAACGAGTGGAAGGAGCGCACCGACCGGAACGGCAAGCCCGACGGCATCGAGATGATCGTGCCCGACTGGTTTTACAGGGCGGTCCTCGACAACGCGCTCGTGCTGACCATCGACCGCGCCTATTTCGATCTCACAGGCGGGCTCGATCGGTGGCTTTACCGTCTCGTGCGCAAGCACGGCGGTCGTCAGCGCAATGGCTGGCGGTTCGACTTCCGCCATCTGCATCAGAAATCAGGCAGCCTGTCGCCGTTCAAGCGCTTCGCTTTTGAACTCCGCGACATCATCCGCCGTCAGCCCCTGCCTGGCTATACGCTCTTCCTCGAGGTCGAAATCGGCGGGCGGACGCTGCTTGCTTTCGAGCCAACGCCGCCCTGTGGACAAGCTGTGGATGGCGTCGTGCCATCGGGAACCGTCAAGCGCGTGCCATCAGGAACCGGCCCCTCGTGCCATCGGGAACCGAAACACGGTCTAACCCACGGTGCCAAAACAAGAATTCGCGCCCTTAACTTAGAGTCTAACCAAGAATCTAACTTTGAAGAGCGCGCGCGCGAGGTGGAGAACCTCATTCGAGGGGCGGCCGATGCCCTCAGTGTCTCATCGAAAACGCACCGGCGTCGTCCGGCTTTCGGCACCGCGAATGCCTCGAAGCGGGCGGCATCCGATACTCCAAAACTTCCTTTCGACGACAGTTCGGGAGGTGCGCGATGATCGTGGCGCTCCTCAATCAGAAGGGCGGCGTGGGCAAGACGACGCTGGCGCTGAATCTCGCCGGAGAATGGGCGCGGCGGGGACGGCGCGTCACCCTGATCGACGCTGACCCGCAAGGTTCCGCACTGGACTGGTCGCAGCAACGCAGCCGCGAAGGCTTTGCCCGCGCGTTCGGTGTCGTCGGCCTGGCTCGCGACACGCTCCACCGGGAAGCTCCCGAACTGGCCCGCGACGCCGATCATATCGTCATCGACGGCCCGCCGCGCGTCGCCAGCCTCATGCGCTCGGCGCTGCTCGCCGCCGACCTGGTGCTGATCCCCGTACAGCCTTCGCCGTTCGACGGCTGGGCTTCGGCCGAGATGCTGGCGCTCCTTGCCGAGGCGCGCATCTACCGGCCGGAATTGGCCGCACGCTTCGTGCTGAACCGCTGCGGCGCGCGCACCGTGCTCGCTCGCGAGACAGCCGAGACGCTGGCGGAGCACGATCCGCCGGTACTCGGCGCCACCATCGGCCAGCGGGTCGCATTCGCGGTTGCCGCACAGTCAGGCCGGCTGGTGTCCGAGCTGAACGACGACACACCCGCCGCCCGCGAGATCGCGGCGCTGACGGATGAGATTGACGCTCTCGGCTTCGGGGAAACGCGCCGATGAGCGAGCACCCGACCCGCAAGAGTTTCGCTGCCCGTCCAGCCGATCCCGAACGCTGGATCAAGGCCGCCAATAGCCCGTCGCGCGAAGGCGATGCCGCCGGCTTCACCGCGCGGCTCACGATCGACGTGACGCCCGACCAGCGCGCCCGCATCAAGATTGCAGCCTTCCGGCGCGGGCAGACCGTCGCCGACATGCTGCGCGACCTGCTTGCGCGCGAATTTCCCCCGAGCACCGAAGGAGACCAGTCATGACCAGCGCCGCAGTTCACCGCGCGCGCGGCCCTGTGCCGCTCGCACAACAGACCGACAACCTCACGCATGTCGAGTTGACGCACATCGAGAAGCGGATCGAGAACTGGATCAGGTTCGGTCGCGAAGCCCACGAACAGATGCTCGATCGCCGGCGGCGGGTCTTGTCCTATCGTCCGGACAGCGTCTTCGCCTTCGTCCGCTGGGCGGCGAATGATTTCGGCACGATCATCTCGTGCATCGACATCGTGCGCGCCGTCAAGCCAGGTCAATCTTACCAGACGCTGCCTTTCGTGCGTCCCGGCGGCGACATCCTTCTCAAGGTCGAAGGCTGGCCGAAGGTGGAGCAGGTGCTTCGCCACATCGACGCGGTGGAGGCCGCCGGTATCGACGCCTGCGACACCGCTCCCGATCACTGGCGGCATGTCGCCAACCGGATGAGCGTCGGCCACGAGCCTCGTGCGTACACGATGGAGCGCCATCAGGCGTGGCTCAAGCGGCGGGAGATCGAGCAATGACCCGCTTCGGCTACGTCATGGCGACGTATCTCTCGGTGATGGGCGTCGCCATCGCCTCGTTCATTCCGACACCGCTGCGTCTTGTCTGGAACGCCTCGGCCAGTGTGCCGATCGGCCTCTACGACATCGATCCGCCGCGTGCTCTCCATGAAGGAGATCTGGTCGCCGTCATGCCGGACAAGCCGCTCGCCGATTTCATGGTCGAGCGCGGCTATATCGGTCGCGGCGTGCCACTGATGAAGCGTGTGGCCGCACTTCCGGGACAGGAAGTTTGCCGTAAGGGCAACGCCGTGACCGTAGATGCCGTGCCGCTCGGCGACGCGCTCGACCATGACAAACGAGGCCGTCCGCTGCCGGTCTGGCAGGGCTGCCAGCGCATCGGCGCCGGCCAGGTCTTTCTCATGAATCCGTCCGTGCCGGACAGTTTGGATGGCCGCTATTTCGGCCCAATCCCGGTGCGCGCCGTCATTGGCAGGGCGACGCCGCTTTACACCGACGAAGCCGACGACGGCCGCTTCGTCTGGCGAGCCGCCACGCGCTGACCGCATCCCCATCGGCGGGAGCGGTGCTCGCCGATGGGGTTCCCAACGCCACCGCCAAGGAAACCACCATGCCACAGATCGGTACGTTCATCCGCGACGAAAGCGGCTTCATCGGGCACCTGACGACCCTGAAACTGAACCAGGACATTATCATCGTCGGCGCCGAACCGTCCGACGCCGACAACGCCCCTGACTATCGCGTCCACCTCTTCGACGCGATCAACAATGAAACCGCCGCCGAAATCGGCGCCGGATGGAAACACACCGGCGAGAAGGCCGGCGAATACATCGCGATCCTGTTCGACGACCCGAGCTTCTCGCACTCGATCCGCGCCAACCTGTTCCGCGATGACGATACCGGAAAGGACTGGTCGCTGCACTGGAGCCGCCCGGCCAAGCGCGACGGGAAGGACTGATCCGATGCGCAGAACCGTTCTCCTCCTCCTTTCCGGCCTGTCCTTCGCCGCGCTCGCGCCGGTCTGCGTCCTTGCACAGCCAGCGCCGATCACACGGTCGTCGCCGGGTGCGCCCTATGCAGACCATATCGCCGAGGCGGCGCGGCGCTTCGAGTTGCCGGCGGCATGGATCAGGGCGGTTCTGCGCGCCGAAAGTGCCGGCGATGCACGCGCGATCTCACCCAAAGGTGCGATGGGGTTGATGCAGATCATGCCCAGCACATGGGTGCTCCTGCGCGTTCGCTTGTCGCTGGGCAGCGACCCTTACGATCCGCATGACAACATCATCGCGGGCGCGGCTTATATGCGCGAGCTGTTCGATCGCTATGGATCTCCCGGCTGGATCGCGGCCTACAATGCCGGTCCCGGCCGCTACGAAGCATCGCTGAAGGGCCGTCCGCTACCGTCTGAAACGCGCGCCTATGTCGCGACAGTGGCGCCCGCGATCGACAGCGGTGACGTCGCAAACCCCGTCTTGGTTGCGGTGGCCGATCCACTGGCATGGACCCGCGCGCCGCTGTTCATCGCGCAGGCCGACCGCAAACCGGCTACCGATCCCGTGACCTCGAGGCCCGCGCCGGACGATGCGATCTCGGCGCCGATGGTGCGCGATGTTTCCGCCATCGTGCCGCAGTCGGGTGGCCTCTTCGTCGCCCGTGCCGGTGAAGGGACCATGCGATGAGCGCGCAGGTTCCTGATCGCACGATAGCGGGCACTGGCGCAGTTTGGAGTGCTGGCAGGTGGGGAACAAGCAACACGACCGATCGAGGGCAGGATAAAAGCGCGCACATTGTGCGTCGGTCGGTCGGTTGTTTTTACTGGGTTTTTTGGCGATTTTCTCACATTGCGCTCTTCAGCGGCAATGTGCTCCGGGGGCTCAAGCCTCTGTATCGCAAAGACCTTTCGCACATTGCAAGGGCGCGTCATGAGCGATGAGCGCGACTTCCGCGTCCGACCGGGCCGCATCCGATCCTCCAGCGCACAGCGCGCCAGGCCGTTCATCGCCCAGGCCCTGGCGGCCGCGAAGAAGGCGGGTGGGGGCGTATCGCGCTCAGGCCGGGTCGTGCCCGGAAACCGCTCGCGCTTCGGGCACGGCCAGCGCGCCAGTATTCAGGCGAACCGCTTCATCACCTCGCGCTCTCGCGGCGCCGTCATCAAGGCTCGTGTCGTTCGCCACACAGCGCGGGTTGCGCCGCTCGGCACCCACCTGAGTTATCTGCGCCGCGAGGGCGTGACCCGTGACGGAGAAAAGGCCCTGCTGTTCGGGCCGGAGACCGAGAATGCGGACGCCGGCGCTTTCGCCGAACGGTGCAGCGATGATCGACATCATTTCCGCTTCATCGTCTCGCCCGACGACGCCCTGGAGATGGCGGACCTCAAATCCTTCACCCGAGATCTCGCCGCGCAGATGGAGAAGGATCTCGGCACCCGGCTCGATTGGGTCGCCGTCGATCATTGGAACACCGAACACCCGCATATCCATCTGATCGTGCGCGGTGTGCGCGACGACGGCCAGGATCTCGTCATCGCGCGGGACTACATCAAGGAAGGCATGCGCGATCGGGCGCGCGACCTCATCACCCAGGAGCTGGGGCCGCGCACCGATCTCGACATTCGCCGCACGCTTGAGCGCCAGATCGGGGCCGAGCGCTGGACCCAGCTCGATCGCCAGCTTGTCCGTGACGGACATGAGACCGGCGTCGTCGATCTCGCGCCGCGCGCCGGCGGACAGCCCGACGAATTCCACGTCCTGAAGGTCGGACGCCTGCGCAAACTCGAATCCCTCGGCGTCGCGAACCCGGTCGGCAATGCGCAATGGGCCATCAAGCCCGAAGCCGAGGCGACGCTGCGCGAATTGGGTGAACGCGGCGACATCATCAAACGCATGCACAAGGCTCTGACCGACCGCGGCATCGAGCGCGGCTCGGCAAACTATGTGCTGGCGAGCGAAGGCCTCGACCTGCCCGTCGTCGGGCGGCTGGTCGAACGCGGCCTCGATGATGAGTTGAACGGGACAGCCTATGCCGTGGTCGATGGTGTTGATGGGCGCACCCACCACATCAAACTGCCGGACCTTGATGCGGCCGGGGACAGCACGCCAGGGTCGATCGTCGAACTGCGCCGGTTCGATGATGCCCGCGGGCAGCGCCGGATTGCACTGGCCGTGCGATCCGATCTCGACATCGAGCGGCAGATCACGGCGCCAGGTGCGACCTGGCTCGATCGGCAGAACATTGCTCGGGAGCCAGCCGCGCTGTCGGATAGCGGCTTCGGCGCTGAGGTGCGGCAGGCCATGGATGCCCGTGCGGGGCATCTGGTCGAACAGGGTTTCGCTGAGCGGCACGGCCAGCGCATCACCTTCACTCGCAATCTGATCGACACGCTGCGCCGCCGCGAACTGGAGGCGCTGGGCGAAAAGCTCGCGGCCGACACCGGGCAGGCGTTCAACCGCGCGGGCGGCGGCGAATATGTCGCTGGCGCCTATCGCCAGCGGCTCACGCTCGCCTCGGGCCGCTTCGCCATGATCGAGGTGATGAGCGGAGACGGTGGCCTCGGCTTCCAGCTCGTGCCCTGGACGCCCGCTCTTGAAAAGCATCTCGGTCGGCATGTCTCCGGCGTCGTTCGCGGTGACGGCGGCATTGACTGGAGTTTCGGCCGCAACCGCGGTCTCGGCCTTTGACCATTTACAGAAAGACCCATTGCCATGCCCGCAACGAAAATTCTTTGGGGTCAGATCCTCGCCGTCCTCTCGATCATCCTCGTCTGCGTCTGGGGCGCAACCGAGTGGGTCGCATGGCGTCTCGCATTCCAGCCGGAGCTTGGGCAGCCTTGGTTTCGGCTGTTCGGCTTTCCCTTTTATCTGCCGCCCGCCTTTTTCTGGTGGTGGTATGGCTATGACGCCTATGCGCCGTCGATCTTCGTGGAGGGCGCCTATATCGCCGCGTCTGGCGGCTTTATCTCCGTGGCGGTCGCCATTGGAATGTCGGTCTGGCGCGCGCGCGAGGCGAAAAAAGTCGAAACCTACGGCTCGGCGCGTTGGGCCGAACGACAGGAGGTGCAGGCCGCCGAGCTTCTTGGCGCCGATGGCGTCGTGCTTGGCCGCTACGATCATGACTATCTTCGCCACGACGGGCCGGAGCATGTGCTCTGCTTCGCCCCGACCAGGAGCGGCAAAGGTGTGGGTCTGGTCGTGCCGTCGCTGCTCACCTGGCCGGGCTCGGCGATCGTCCACGACATCAAGGGCGAGAACTGGCAGCTCACGGCCGGCTTCCGCGCTCAGCATGGCCGCGTGCTGCTGTTCGATCCGACCAATGCCAAGTCGGCGGCCTATAATCCACTGCTCGAGGTTCGCCGCGGCGAGTGGGAGGTGCGCGACGTCCAGAACATCGCCGACATCCTGGTCGATCCGGAAGGCAGCCTCGAAAAGCGAAACCACTGGGAGAAAACCAGCCACGCCCTTCTGGTCGGCGCGATCCTCCATGTCCTTTATGCCGAGGCGGACAAGACGCTCGCCGGCGTCGCCGCCTTCCTGTCCGACCCGAAGCGACCGATCGAGTCAACGCTTGCCGCGATGATGAAGACGGCCCACCTCGGCGAGGCCGGGGCGCATCCCGTCATCGCCAGCGCCGCGCGCGAGCTGCTGAACAAATCCGACAACGAACGGTCGGGCGTGCTTTCCACCGCCATGTCCTTCCTCGGCCTCTACCGCGATCCGGTGGTGGCCGAAGTGACCCGGCGCTGCGATTGGCGGATCACCGACATCGTGACGGCCAGGCATCCGACGACGCTTTACCTTGTGGTGCCGCCCTCCGACATCAATCGCACCAAGCCGCTGATCCGCCTGATCCTCAATCAGGTCGGACGGCGTCTGACCGAAGACCTCCAGGCCAAAGCCGGACGCCATCGGTTGCTCCTCATGCTCGATGAGTTCCCGGCGCTCGGTCGTCTCGACTTCTTCGAGTCAGCCTTGGCCTTCATGGCGGGATATGGCTTGAAGAGCTTTCTGATCGCGCAGTCGCTGAACCAGATCGAGAAAGCCTATGGTGCCAACAACTCGATCCTCGACAACTGCCATGTGCGCGTCAGCTTCGCCACCAACGACGAACGCACCGCCAAGCGTGTGTCCGACGCTCTCGGCACGGCGACCGAGATGAAGGCGATGAAGAACTATGCCGGCCACCGGCTGTCGCCCTGGCTCGGGCATTTGATGGTGTCGCGCTCGGAAACCGCTCGGCCATTGCTTACTCCGGGCGAGATCATGCAGCTTCCGCCCACCGACGAGATCGTCATGGTGGCCGGTACGCCGCCGATCCGGGCCAAGAAGGCCCGCTACTATGAGGATGCCCGATTCAAGGAGCGCATCCTGCCGCCACCGGCGCTGGTCGCGCCGAAGCAAGCACGGCCTGACCACTGGACAGTCTTGCCACTGCCGCCACGGCCCCAACTCGTGGAGGCGAAGCCTGCGCCTGAGAGTCAGGGCGATGACCCGACCGAATCCGAGCGCCGCCAGCAACCCGAACTCAACCGGGTGAAGCCGGTTGAGAAAAAGGCGCCTATCGAAAACGAGTTCGAGATCGATGCTGATCGCGACGACGACATGGAGGACGCCGCTGCGCTCAACAGGCGCATGACCGGGATCATGCAGGGCGTGGCGCGGCAGGTCTCGCTCGATCCGAACGACGGCATGGAGCTGTGACGGCCATGGCGGATCACAATAAGGGTCTCCGCAAGAAAAAGGCGCAGATCTCTGTCTATCTCGACCCCGACATTCTGGCGATGCTGGCCGATCATGCCGCGCGAAGAGATCAGCCGCAGTCCATGATCGCGGAGGCCGCCATCGCCTCCTTTCTGTCGCCTGACGCAGCCGAGCGCCAGGAAGCGGTGCTGGCGAAGCGCCTCGATCAGCTCGACCGGCGCATGACCCGACTGGAACGTGATGTCGGCATCGCCGTCGAGAGCCTGGCGGTGTTCATCCGCTTCTGGCTTGCGACCACGCCTGCCTTGCCCGAGCCTGCCGCGCAGGCCGCCCGCGCCAAGGCCGGCGAGCGCTACGACGCCTTCGTCACGGCGCTCGGACGGCGGTTGGCGAAGGGGCCGAAGCTGAGACAGGAGCTATCCGAAGACGTGGGCGCACAATCGACGCAAGCCGATGTCAGTATGGCGGATCGAGCACAGCGTTCGGGAGCGGGTCCACATGACCCCAAAATCGAGTGACAGCACGCGCGTAGCGCCGCAAATCATCGAGCCGAATCCGAAGCTCATCGCTCACCGGCACCGGACCGGGCGCGAGATCATAATAGTCCAGAGACGGGTTGTCCCAAAGTCGCGGCGCGTGTGCCTTCAGTTCATCGCATGATCGACCGTCTCCGTGACGAACCACGTTTGCCACCAGATGCAGTTCATTGAGGTCATCGTCGATTGCCATGGCCGCAAGATCGAGCGAGGCGATCTGCGCGCAGCCCTTGAGCAACTTCTCCCAGCCTTTTGCCGTCACGCCGTGCCCGCTCGCCCATCGGCTAAGCTGACGCTCGAACATGCCGTCAAACGTGAGCGCGAAAGCCTTCGCGGCTTCGTTGGCCGTGTAGTTGTCGACCTGAGCAGCGCAGCGATCCAGGAACTCGTTCATGGTGCTCGCTTCCCCGACGAGCAGCGTGCCGTGCGTCGGGAGCTGGTCGAGCGCCCCCAGGATCACGCGCTGATAAAAGCGGTCGGCGTTTGCCTGGAAAACTCGCGGGAGTTGGTCAGTCGTGTTCATGTCTCAAGCATAGCGCTGATCGGATCAGAAGCCGAACGCCAATGCTGTTACCGCCGTTCTCCTGTATTTGCACGCTGCACTACTACGCCTCTGATTTCTTG
The DNA here is from genome assembly GCF_037101235.1 of Sphingobium sp. TA15. NCBI lineage: Bacteria > Pseudomonadati > Pseudomonadota > Alphaproteobacteria > Sphingomonadales > Sphingobiaceae > Sphingobium > Sphingobium sp. TA15. The sequence goes on along the minus strand of NZ_AP025355.1, from coordinate 1,283,488 downwards.
TTGAATCGGCCCAACTTCTGGCTCTTTTAATCATCCCCGTCCGGGGACCGTCTGATGTCTCCCCGGCGAGATCGGGGATCAGATGGCCGCTTCACATCACAATTCGGAAGGTCTGGCACGGGGCGCGCGGATGCTGCGCACTGCGCTCGGTCCTGCCATCGGCCGGTTTCTGGAAGACCCGTCCGTCGTCGAGGTGATGCTGAACCCGGACGGGCGCATCTGGATCGACCGGCTCTCCGAAGGACTGTCCGACACGGGCGAATATATGTCGCCGGCGGATGGCGAGCGCATCGTGCGCCTCGTCGCACACCATGTTGGCGCAGAAGTCCATGCCGGGGCGCCTCGTGTCTCGGCCGAGCTGCCCGAGACGGGAGAACGCTTCGAGGGACTTCTGCCGCCCGTGGTGATGGCGCCGACCTTCGCGATCCGCAAACCCGCCGTCGCGGTGTTCTCGCTCGACGACTATGTTCGGGCCGGGATCATGTCCGCCGGGCAGGCCGACGCGCTGCGCCAAGGCGTCGCTTCGCGCGCCAACATTCTTGTCGCGGGCGGCACTTCCACCGGCAAGACGACGCTGACCAACGCGCTGCTCGCCGAGGTGGCAAAGACCGCCGATCGCGTCGTCATCATCGAGGATACGCGCGAACTGCAATGCGCCGCGCCCAACCTCGTTGCGATGCGCACCAAGGATGGCGTCGCCTCGCTCTCCGATCTCGTCCGCTCCTCGTTGCGCTTGCGTCCTGATCGCATCCCCATCGGCGAGGTGCGCGGCGCGGAGGCGCTGGACCTTCTGAAAGCATGGGGCACCGGACATCCTGGCGGCGTCGGCACAATCCACGCCGGCAGCGCCATCGGCGCGCTGCGGCGCATGGAACAACTCATCCAGGAAGCAGTCGTCACCGTTCCGCGCGTCTTGATCGCCGAGACGATCGACCTCGTGGCCGTCCTTTCCGGCCGCGGTTCCGCGCGCCGGCTCACCGAACTCGCCCGTGTCGAGGGCCTCGGCCCGGACGGCGATTACCGCGTCGCACACGCCGCCATTTTCCCCCAGCCCGAAGAAGGAGCTTCCTCATGATGCCTGCCGTTCAACGCCTGCGCCTTGCGCGCCGCCGTCTCGCCATGACCGTTTCCATCGCCACGCTTTCCGTTGTGATGGCCGCGCCCGCCCATGCCTCCGGCTCATCGATGCCGTGGGAACAACCGCTCCAGCAAATCCTCCAGTCGATCGAAGGCCCGGTCGCCAAGATCATCGCCGTCATCATCATTATCACGACCGGCCTGACGCTGGCCTTTGGCGACACATCGGGCGGCTTCCGCCGCCTGATTCAGATCGTGTTCGGCCTGTCGATCGCTTTCGCCGCGTCGAGCTTCTTCCTGTCGTTCTTCTCGTTCGGCGGTGGGGCGCTGGTCTGATGGTGGGCGCTGTCGATCAGGGGAATGAGGTTCCGGGCTTCACCGTGCCGGTCCACCGGGCGCTGACCGAGCCGATCCTGCTCGGCGGCGCCCCGCGCGCCATCGCGATTCTGAACGGGACGCTGGCCGGTGCCGTGGGCCTCGGCTTGCGCCTTTGGCTGATCGGCATCGCCATTTGGGCGATTGGCCATTTCGCGGCGGTGTGGGCGGCCAAACGCGATCCGCTCTTCGTCGACGTCGTGCGTCGGCATCTGCGCGTCCCTGCGCATCTCACGGTTTGAGCGAGGACACGCCCATGATGAACCTTGCCGAATATCGCAACAAGAACAGCCGGCTCGCCGACTTCTTGCCCTGGGTCGCACTAGTCAGCGCGGGCGTCGTGCTCAACAAGGACGGCAGCTTCCAACGCACGGCCCGTTTCCGTGGCCCGGATCTCGACAGCGCTGTTCCGGCCGAACTGGTCGCCGTCGCCGGTCGCCTCAACAACGCCTTCCGTCGTCTCGGCTCCGGCTGGGCGATCTTCGTCGAAGCACAGCGCCATGCCGCCGCGACCTATCCGGCCAGCATTTTCCCCGACGCCGCATCGGCGCTGGTGGATGCCGAACGCAAGGCGGATTTCGAGGAAGCGGGCGCGCATTTCGAGTCGAGCTACTTCCTGACCTTCACCTATCTGCCGCCGGCCGAGGATGCCGCGCGCGCGGAAAGCTGGCTCTATGAGGGGCGGGAGAAGGTCGGACTTGATCCGCGCGAGACGCTGACCGGCTTTGCTGATCGCACCGACCGCATCCTCCGGCTGGTCGAAGCCTTCATGCCGGAATGCGCCTGGCTGTCGGACAGCGAAACGCTGACCTATCTGCACGGCTGCGTCTCGACCAAACGGCACCGCGTCCGCGTTCCTGAAACGCCCATATATCTCGATGCACTGCTGGCCGATCAGCCTCTCACCGGAGGGTTGGAACCACGATTGGGTGCGTCGCATCTGCGCGTCCTGACGATCACCGGTTTTCCAACCGCGACGACGCCAGGGTTGCTCGACGATCTGAATCGCCTGGCCTTTCCGTATCGCTGGTCAACGCGCGCGATCCTCCTCGACAAGACCGACGCGACAAAGCTGCTGACAAAGATCAGGCGGCAATGGTTCGCCAAGCGCAAGAGCGTCGCCGCGATCCTGAAGGAGGTGATGACCAACGAGGCATCCATCCTCGTGGATACGGATGCGTCGAACAAGGCGGCGGATGCGGACCTCGCGCTTCAGGAGTTGGGCGCCGATTATGCCGGGATCGCCTATGTCACCGCGACGGTGATGGTGTGGGACGCCGATCCGCGCACGGCCGACGAAAAGCTGCGACTGGTCGAGAAGACCATCCAGGGCCGCGATTTCACCGCGATGGCGGAGACCATCAACGCGGCCGATGCCTGGCTCGGCAGCCTGCCAGGTCACGTCTACGCCAATGTCCGGCAGCCCCCCATCAGCACATTGAATCTCGCCCACATGATTCCCCTATCCGCCGTGTGGGCGGGGCCGGAACGGGATGAGCACTTCGGGTCGCCCCCCTTGCTGTTCGGCAAGACCGAGGGAAGCACCCCGTTCCGGTTTTCTCTTCATGTCGGCGATGTCGGCCATACGCTGATCGTCGGCCCGACCGGCGCGGGCAAGTCCGTGCTGTTGGCGCTAATGGCGCTTCAGTTCCGGCGCTATCCCGGATCGCAAATCTTCGCTTTCGATTTCGGCGGCTCGATCCGCGCAGCCGCGCTCGCCATGCGCGGCGACTGGCATGATCTGGGCGGTGGACTGACGGAGGGCTCGGAAACGTCCGTCAGCCTTCAACCGCTCGCCCGCGTTGAGGCAACGGCCGAACGCGCCTGGGCGGCCGACTGGATCATCGCCATCCTTGCCCGCGAAGGCGTTGCCATCACGCCCGAGGTGAAGGAGCACATCTGGACAGCGCTGACATCCCTGGCCTCCGCTCCGGTTGAAGAGCGCACTATCACCGGCCTCTGTGTCCTGCTCCAATCTAATGACTTGAAGCAGGCGCTGCGCCCCTATTGCATCGGTGGTGCATGGGGGCGGTTGCTCGACGCCGAGAATGAACATCTCGGCACGGCGACGGTCCAGGCGTTCGAGACGGAGGGGCTGATCGGCACCGAGGCCGCGCCCGCCGTGCTCGCCTATCTCTTTCACCGGATCGAAGATCGACTCGACGGATCGCCCACGCTCATCATCGTCGATGAAGGCTGGCTCGCGCTGGACGATGAGGGGTTCGCCGGCCAGCTCCGCGAGTGGCTGAAGACGCTGCGCAAGAAGAACGCCTCCGTCATCTTCGCTACTCAATCGCTGTCGGACATCGACGGCAGCGCCATCGCGCCTGCCATCATCGAGAGCTGCCAGACCCGGCTCCTATTGCCGAACGAGCGAGCGATCGAGCCGCAGATCACAACCATCTATCGCCGCTTCGGTCTCAATGATCGCCAGATCGAGATCCTCGCGAGGGCCATGCCCAAGCGCGACTACTACTGCCAGTCCCGGCGCGGCAACCGGCTGTTCGAGTTAGGCCTGTCCGAGGTGGCGCTGGCGCTCTGCGCGGCCTCTTCCAAAGCCGACCAGGCCACTATCGCCCGCATCATCGCCGATCACGGGCCTGACAACTTCCTCGACGCCTGGTTACGCCAGCGCGGCGTGGGCTGGGCGGCCGATCTAACTGCCAACCTCACCAACCTGGAGAAACCCTCATGAAACTGCGCCGTACCCGCGCAGCGCGGCTCGCTGCCGCGCTGCTTATCGCTCCCATCGCCGTCGCTCCTATGCTGGCGACGCCCGCTTTCGCCCAGTTCGGCTTCGGCGGGATCGTCTTCGATCCCTCGAACTATGCGCAGAATGTGCTGACGGCGGCGCGATCGCTCCAGCAGATCACCAACCAGATCACTTCGCTTCAGAATCAGGCGCAGTCGCTGATCAATCAGGCCCGCAATCTGGCGAGTCTGCCATATTCGTCGCTGCAACAGCTTCAGCAGTCCGTTCAACGGACGCAGCAGCTGCTCCAACAGGCACAAAACATTGCCTATGACGTGCAGCAGATCGACCGGGCATTTCAGCAGAAATACTCGACCGCCTCGATGTCGGCCCCGGACCAGCAGCTCGTGGCTGACGCTCGCTCGCGCTGGCAGAACACGGTCGGCAGCCTTCAGGACGCCATGCGCGTGCAGGCCACCGTCGTCGGCAATATCGACACCAACCGCACGCAGATGTCGGCGCTGGTCGGCGCCAGCCAGTCGGCGACCGGCGCGCTTCAGGCAACGCAGGCCGGCAACCAGCTCCTCGCATTGCAGGCGCAGCAGCTTGCCGACCTCACAGCTGTCGTCGCCGCGAACGGCCGGGCGCAGGCCCTGTCCGACGCCGAGCGCGCTGCGGCCGCCGAACAGGGCCGCGAGCAGCGTCGCCGTTTCCTGACGCCGGGCACGGGCTACCAGCCGGGCAACGCCCGGATGTTCCCGAACAGCGGCAACTGAGGGGGCGACGCCAATGGACGGCAAGATGATTGCTCGGATCGGCGCCGTCGTCTTCGTCGGCATCGCCATCACCGCAACCGTGATCGAGTTCACGCGCAAGCCCGAGGAGCCACAGAGCCACGCGCTTGTTCGCGAGCGCGCCGATACCGGAGCGCTGCGTCAGCTCCTCAAGGACTGCCGCGACCAGGGCGAAGCGGCCACGCGCGATCCCGCCTGTCTCGATCTCTGGGCCGAGAACCGTGACCGCTTTCTCGGTCGGAGCGTTCAACCGCGGTCGGCAACGGCGCCGCAAGCGCCGACCACGCTGTTCCCCGCCGGAGATCCGACCCGCAAGGAAAGTGTGCCGGCGGCCGAGAAGCCCTCACCAGACTCACAGCCTGAACCGGCTCGGCCGGAGGTCCGCTGATATGCAAGGCACTGGCGTCATCGACCATTTCCTTGAGGTCTTCACCCGCTATATCGACGGCGGCTTCGGATTGCTCGGCGATGAGGTCGCGTTCATCGCCACGACGCTGATCGTCATCGACGTGACGCTCGCCGCCCTGTTCTGGTCATGGGGCGCCGATGACGACATCATTGCCCGGCTGGTCAAGAAGACGCTGTTCGTTGGCGTCTTCGCCTACATCATCGGCAACTGGAACAATCTCGCCCGCATCGTCTTCGAGAGTTTCGCGGGGCTCGGCCTGAAGGCGAGCGGCACCGGCTTCTCCGTCGCCGACCTGCTGCGCCCCGGCAAGGTGGCGCAAACCGGCCTCGACGCCGGCCGCCCGCTGCTTGATTCCATCTCCGACCTGATGGGCTGGGTCTCGTTCTTCGAGAATTTCATCCAGATTGCCTGCCTGCTCTTCGCCTGGGCGCTGATCCTGCTCGCCTTCTTCATCCTCGCCGTCCAGCTCTTCGTCACCCTGATCGAGTTCAAGCTGACAACACTCGCCGGCTTCGTCCTCATTCCCTTCGGCCTGTTCGGCAAGAGCGCCTTCATGGCGGAGCGGGTGCTGGGCAACATCATCTCGTCCGGCATCAAGGTTCTGGTGCTCGCCGTCATCATCGGCATCGGCTCGACGCTCTTCTCCGAATTCACCGCAGGTTTTGGCGGCGCCACGCCGACGATCGACGACGCGATGGCGATCGTGCTGGCCGCGCTGTCGCTGCTCGGCCTTGGCATCTTCGGCCCCGGCATCGCCAACGGACTCGTCTCTGGCGGCCCCCAGCTTGGGGCGGGAGCCGCGGTCGGAACCGGCCTGGCCGCTGGCGGCATGGTGATGGCGGGCGGCGCTGCCCTTGGGGCTGCCGCGGGCGGTGTAGGCGCTCTCGCCGGTGGCGCTGCCGCTGCCGCCCGTGGCGGGGCAGCGCTCGCCGGCGGTGCTTCGACGGCTTACAGCCTTGGCGCCGCCGGAGAATCCGGTGCATCCGCCGTAGCGTCCGGCCTTGGCAATGTCGCCAGCACGGGGGCACAGGCCGCCGTCTCGCCATTGAAGCGTGCCGCCGGCCGCGCGGCTGACAGCCTCAAGTCCAGCTATCAGTCGGGCGCACGCGCTGCGTTCGAGGTGTCGGGCGGCTCGTCCACTGCCGGCACCATCGGCGGCGAAACCGCAGAGGCCGGAGCGGCCCCCGCGTCCGCCGCGCCGCCTGACGGCCCGCCGTCCTGGGCCAGGCGCATGAAGCGTTCGCAGCAGCTTTCACATGGCGTTTCCGCTGCCGCACACGCCGTCAAGTCAGGCGACAGCCATGGCGGCGGCTCCTCGATCAACCTCTCCGAAAGTGACCGCTGATGTTCAAACGACCGTCCACCCATTACGGCAAATCCCCTGGTCCTGAGACGCCCTATCAACGTGCGGCACAGGTCTGGGACGACCGCATCGGTTCCGCCCGCGTGCAGGCTAGAAACTGGCGGTTCATGGCCTTCGGCTCGCTCGCTTTGTCGGCCGGTCTCTCTGCCGCGCTGGTGTGGCAATCGACGAGTGGCTCGATCGTTCCTTGGGTGGTGCAGGTGGACAAGCTCGGCCAGGCGCAGGCCGTCGCGCCTGCGACGGCCGACTATCAGCCGAACGACGCGCAGATCGCCTTCTACCTCGCGCGGTTCATCGAACAGGTTCGCTCGATCCCGGCCGATGTCATCATCGTGCGGCAGAACTGGCTGCGCGCCTATGACTTCACCACGCAGGGCGGCGCGCTGGCGCTCAACGACTATGCCCGCGCCAACGATCCCTTCGCCAAGGTCGGCAAGACGCAGATCGCGGTGGACGTGTCGAGCGTCATCCGCGCTTCGCCATCAAGCTTCCGCGTCGCCTGGAGCGAGCGCCGCTATCAGGACGGCACGCTCGCTTCCACCGAACGCTGGTCCGCCATCCTCACCGTCGCCGTGCAGCCACCACGCGATGCCGACACGCTGAGGAAGAACCCGCTCGGAATTTACATCAACGCCATCAACTGGTCGAAGGAGCTTGGACAATGACGCCAGCACTCCACAAAGCCGCCCCCTGGAGTGCAGGGCGTCCGGCTTTCCTCATCAACGCCATTCCGGCTTTCCGTAAATCCGGCTTGCCGCTTCTCCTGCTTTACACCTCGGCGCTCGCCGGATGCGCTGGCCACATGCCGCCGCCGGAAATCTCCTACGACGACGCCATGCCCGCCGTGCAGGCCGCCGATCCGCCCAAGCCGGTGCAGATCGTGGAGTTGCCGAAACCACTACCGCTTCCCGGACAGTTGAAGCCTGTCGGCAAGGATGCCAAGCCCGAGCCGGAAGCCGTCGATCCGACCGCGCGGGTCAACCAGGCCAATGCGGCCGCGCGCGTGCAGCCGGTACGCAACGGCTTCATCAATTCGATGCAGGTCTATCCCTTCGTCGATGGCGCCCTCTATCAGGTCTATGCCTCGCCGGGACAGATCACCGACATCGGCCTCCAGCCTGGCGAACAGCTCGTGGGTTCTGGCCCTGTCGCCGCCGGCGACACCGTGCGCTGGATCATCGGCGACACCGAGAGCGGGACGGGTGCGGCCAAGCAGGTCCATATCCTCGTCAAACCGACGCGCGCCGACCTCATGACGAATCTCGTCATCAATACCGACCGCCGCACCTATCATATGGAATTGCGCTCGACGCCCACGACCTACATGGCGTCGGTATCCTGGCAATATCCGCAAGACCAGCTCATCGCGCTGCGCCGTCAGAACCAACAGGCGGAGGCCACGCAGCCCGTTGCGAACGGCATCGATCTCGCCCGCGTCAACTTCCGCTATGAGGTGACAGGCGACCGTGCCCCGTGGCGACCGCTGCGCGCCTTTGATGACGGCAAGCAGATATTCATCGAGTTTCCGCGCGGGATCGGCCAGGGCGAGATGCCGCCTCTGTTTGTCGTCGGCCCGGAAGGTGACACCTCTGAACTCGTGAACTACCGCGTGCGCGGCAACTACATGATCGTCGATAGGCTCTTTGCCGCCGCCGAACTGCGTTTCGGAGCCGACAAGAATCAGAAGCGCGTCCGCATCTCCCGCACCGACGGGAGGCCCGCGTCGTGAGTGAGTTCGAGCCCGAGAAGGAGAAGGGGCCGGAAACGCACGCTGCTGCGCAGCCCGAAGCGTCGGGTGAAGACGATGCCCGGCCGCTGACCGGTGAGCCCGTCGCACCTATGCGGCTGCGCCCCGAGCCGCCGCGCGTCACCCGCCTGTCGCGCAAGGTGCTCGCCGGCCTTGGCCTTCTTGCCAGCGTCGGCATCGGCGGCGCGCTGATCGATGCGCTCCAGACCCGGAACGGCGGCAACCAGAGCCAGGAACTCTATTCGACCGACAGCCGCACAACGCCGGATGGGCTTGCCGGACTGCCGAAGGACTATAGCGGCGTGCCGAAGCTCGGCCCCCCGCTGCCAGGCGATCTCGGTCGTCCGATCCTCAATGCGCAGAATGCCGGGCAACCTGTCCCGACGCCGGGAATTGTTGCGACCGCGCCAACTGGCCCCAGCCCGGAGGAGCAACGGCGAGCGCAGGAACTGGAATCAGCAAGGACAGCACGTCTGTTTGCGTCCACCGAGACGCGACCCGCAAATTCCGGGACGATCGCACAACCCAACACCACGGCCCTGCCGCAGACCGATCTTGCCAGCCTGGGCCTTGCGCCACAGCCGGCGACACCTTCGGCGCAGGATCGTCAGCTCGCCTTCCTTAACCAAACGCCGGACAAGCGCACCGTCTCGCCTGATCGTGTCGCCGCGCCCGTTTCGCCGAACGTGCTTCAGGCCGGGGCGGTGATTTCCGCTGCGCTCATCACCGGCATTCGTTCCGATCTTCCCGGTCAGATTACCGCTCAGGTGACGGAAAACGTCTATGACAGCCCAACGGGGAAGATTCTGCTCGTGCCCCAGGGCACACGCATCATTGGGCAATATGACAACGGCGTCGGCTTCGGCCAACGGCGCATCCTGCTCGTCTGGAACCGGCTGATCTTTCCGAACGGGCGCAGCATTGTCATGGAACGCCAACCGGGCGCGGACTCCGAAGGCTACGCTGGCCTGGAAGACGGCGTCGACTATCACTGGGGCGAACTGTTCAAGGCCGCAGCACTCTCGACCCTGCTCAGCGTGGGCGCCGAAGCGGGATCGTCCGGCCAGGAGAGCGACATCTTGCGCGCACTCCGCCAGGGTGCATCCAACAGTGTCAGCCAGACCGGCCAGCAGATCGTCAGTCGTCAGCTCAATATCGCACCAACCCTGACAATCCGGCCGGGATTCCCCGTCCGTGTGATTGTCACCCGCGATCTTGTACTCGAATCCTATGGGAGCGTGCCATGACCAAGCTGAAACTCGGCCCGCTCGCGGACGATAAGCCGGTCAAGGTCACGTTGGATCTGCCGGCGGTGCTCCATCGCGACTTGGCTGCCTATGCCGAAATTCTTGGCCGAGAGAACAACCATCCACCAACCGATCCCGCGCGTTTGATCGTGCCGATGCTGCAACGGTTCATTGAGACGGATCGAGGCTTTGCAAGAGCGCGGCGGGCAATGGCGATCCCGAAACCGCAGGAGTAACGGTCACAGCGCCGCTTCGTGCCATCGATCGGGCCAGACTCAGGAGGCGGCGACAAGCAGGGTTATCATTGCGTGGCGACCAAATGGCACTGAATGGCAGCACCTCGTTGGCGATTGGCCGGTAGGCAATTCCAGGGATCTGCGCTCCTGTGGTCGCCTCGCTCGTGAGCGTTAGCCCACGGTCTACCGCAACCATGGACAGCAAGACGTCTCGCCCGACATATTGGGCGTGGACTTCGGGGTGACGGCCGAGGTCAGAAAGTCGCTGCACCAGATAGTCATGGATCTCCGGTCCTGGCGCCGCATCGCTGACAATGAAGCTCTCGGCGGCGAGTTCGTGCCAATGAAGCTCATCCCTGTCTGTCAGCGGATGTTCACTCGGCAGGACAACAAACACACGCTCCGACCAAAGCTGTTCCGTTTCGCAATCCGCCCATTCCGCCGTGCCGGTTATGAAGGCGACATCGAGCCGAAGCTGGCGCACGGCCGCCACATGCTCGGCAGGATTGCCGTCAATTAACTCCACCCGGACTCCCGCATGCTTCTTCGCGTAGGTCCGGAGCAATTCGAACAGGAAGCCGGACGCCAGGGACGTAAAAATGCCGACCTTTATACAACCGTCCTCAGAACGCCCGATGGCGGCGACATCCTTGGCGCCATCGTCGATATGTTGAAGAGCGATCCGTATTCGCCGGAGATAGCGTTTTCCTGCCAGCGTCAAATCTACGCCACCAGGATGACGTTGAAACAAGGAAGCACCGAGTTGGTCCTCAAGATCACGGATTCGCCTGCTGACAGAAGATTCCTGGACGTTGAGTGAAAATGCCGCCTTGCGAAAGCTGCCATGATCCGCAGCGGCCAGCAAATAGCGCAGATGACGAAGCTCAGCTCCATTCGATCGCTTCAAGGGAGGCGAATCCGGTTCTGCGTCCGCAGGTCAAAGTCGCTCGCGTCGTGGCGTTCATGAAGTTGTTCGGACAGTTCGCCGCTAACACGGTTGACCATTCGCCCGCGCTTCACGGCGGGGCGGCCGGCAATCGCCGCCACCCAACGCTGGACATTGACATATTCGTGGAGCGCCAGGAATTCCGCTGCATTCCCATAGAGCCGACCCAGTGCGACATTCCCGTACCAGCACCATGCCGCAATGTCTGCGATCGAATAGTCATCGCCTGCCAGATAGGGACTATCCGCCAGACGGTGATCAAGCACGTCGTATTGGCGCTTGGCCTCCATCGCAAAACGATCGATCGCATATTCGATCTTGGTCGGCGCATAGGCATAGAAATGGCCGAAGCCACCGCCGAGATAAGGCGCGCTGCCCATCTGCCAGAAGAGCCAGGACAAGGTCTCCGCGCGCTTGGCCGGATCGGTCGGCAGAAAGGCGCCGAACTTCTCGCCCAGATAGGTCAGGATTGCGCCAGATTCGAACACGCGGATCGGCGCGGCGCCTGAACGGTCAAGCAGGGCAGGGATTTTGGAGTTAGGATTGACCTTGACGAAGCCACTTCCGAACTGGTCCCCATCCTCAATGCGGATCGGCCAAGCGTCGTACTCGGCACCTTCGTGTCCTAGCGCGAGCAACTCCTCGAGAAGGATCGATACCTTCTGACCGTTCGGCGTGGCGAGCGAATAGAGTTGCAACGGGTGCTCGCCTATCGGCAGATCCTTATCGTGAGTGGCGCCCGCGATGGGCCGGTTGATCGAGGCGAACTGGCCGCCATTGGGCTTGTCCCAGACCCAGACCTTGGGTGCGGTATATTCTTGATGATCGGACATGTGACGCTCCTTCAAGAGATAAGCCCCAACGCTAAGTTGAGGGTGACGTGTCGGGAATCGTGATGCCGTCTAGCTCGCGGCGAGCGCGGTTGTCTTGGAGATCGCGCGCCGGAAGGCGGGGCGCGCGTCGAGCTCGGCAAACCAGCGTGCGAGATTGGGCGTCGCGTCGAAATTGACGCCAACGAACTCACGCTGCCACAGCCAGCCGAAATTAACGATGTCGGCGATGCTGAACTCGTCGCCGGCAACGAACTTCTGCTTCGCGAGCAGTGCGTCGAGCACACCCGTCACACGGTTGGCTTCGCCCAGGAAGCGCTCGATGGCGTGTGGGATGCGCTCCGGAGCGAATTTCTGGAAATAGCCCGCATTACCAAAGGCCGGACCCATGGCGGTGCCGTGAAAGAAGAGTTGCTCGAACACCCGGGCACGCGGGGCGCCGAACGCGGGCAGGAGCTTACCTGTCTTCTCGGCGAGATAGATCAGAATGGCGGCACTCTCGCTCAGAACGAGCGGGCCACCGCTGGCGTCATGATCGATCAGAACAGGCACCTTGGCGTTGGGGTTCAACGCGCGGAAGACCGGATCTTTCTGACCACCAGTGCGGATGTCGACCGAATGAAGGGTATAGTCGAGCCCCATCTCCTCGAGCGCGATGGGAACCTTGACTGAGTTGGGCGTGGCGAATGCATAGACGTCTATCATGGCAGGTGTCCTTGTCTGGCTAAGTGGAATTCAGTGGCTGGATGGCTTGACGGGGCTCGCGACCAGGAATGTCAGAGCACGCGCGACGAGCGGTTTGGCGATTTGGAGCGACAGGAGCATCGGCGCTGCGTAGGGATAGTTGGCCGCAGCGAACGCCGCGATCAGCGCCTCCGAATTATCGTAGAGCCGATGGGCCAAGGAGAGTGCGGCGCGTGCCATACTTCACCTATGCCACCTTGCGGCGCGCGAGCGCCGCAAGCGTCGCTGCGATGGTGGCGGGTTCGAGCCGATTACGATAATCGACGTCGACATAGGCGAAGGCGATGATGCCGTCGCGGTCGATCACATAAGTGGCGGGGAGCGGCAGCATCCAGCTGCCATCCCCGTTGCGGTCGGGCAAAGCTTGGCCAAATTTTGTAAAGATTGGCCGCAACTCTTTGGCGAGATCGAATGCGATCCCAAACGCTTTTGCCGTGGACGAGCCAGTGTCGCTGAGCACCGCGAACGCAAGATCGTTCTTCTCGGCGGTGCTCAAAGACTCATCCGGCGTTTGTGGCGAGACAGCGATGAGCGACGCTCCCAACGCAGTGAAGTCGGGTAGAGCCTTTTGCAGCGCACGCAGCTCGAGATTACAGTAAGGGCACCAGCCTCCGCGATAGAAGCTCAACACCACTGGGCCGTCCTTGATGGCTCCAGCGAGGCTCATGACGCCACCTGTACTGTTCGGCAGGGTGAAATGCGGAGCACGGTCGCCAGCTTTCAACGCTCGATCGAGGATACCCGTGGCACTGAGGTCAAGATCAGCTTGGGTCATGGCGGCGGCGATCTCGGCGGGCACTTGGCCCATGAAATCGGCGTGGAAGGCTCTTAATTCGGCGCGGAGTGACATGGAGTATTCCTCTGGCGAATGACGCAGATCTCGATGCTGTCGCATTCTCTCCGCTGCCCGTGCCGTAGGCTGGGCTCAGAAAGCTGCCCTCTCCAATTGCCAAACCTGATCTTCGGCACCCCTGAGCGCCGAAGATCCGATTGGAGCAAATTGTCGAGAGAAATCAGGCGACCTGCGAGTGCCCCAGTTGCTCAAGAACCGGGAAAATGGCCGAAGGCTCAGGGCGCCGGGTGTAGTCGGCATTCACCTCGGCGTAAGCGATCGTGCCATCCTGCGCGATGACATAACGAGCGGGCATCGGCAGGGTCCAGCTGTCCTCGCCGTTGAACTGCGTCAGGTCGGCACCGAGCGCCTTCTGGACCTCACGCAGATAGTCCGGCAAGGTCCAGCGCACGCCGAACTAAGCGGCGATTTCCCCGCCATGGTCGCCGAGGATCGGGAACCCCAGTCCGTTCTGCCGCTGCGATTTGCGGCTATTGGGCGCCGTCTGCTGCGAGATCGCAACCAGAGTCGCACCGCGCGCCTCAATTTCCGAGCGGGCTTCTTCCAGCGCGCTCAGGTCGAAGTTGCAAAACGGACACCAGGCGCCGCGATAGAATGTGACCACGAGCGGCCCATATTCGAGCAGCACCTTGGAAGAGACGGGATTGCCGTCGGGGTCGGGAAGTGTGAACTCCGGGGCGATGCTCCCGACTTTCAGTGCGCGATCCTGCGCGCCGGACGCGATCAGTTCGTCGGTGGAGCGATGAAGCACTTCGACTGCTGCCGGTGGCGCGAGGTTGTTATCGAATTCGTATTTCAGCGCATCGAGCTTGCCTTGCAGTGGCAGACCAGATTTCGCGATCGTGGCGAGGGTTTGCTGAAGGGTCATCGAACTTCTCCTAGTCGGTCCAGCAACATCGCTGGCGTGGAACCCAAATGAGCTATTCTGGGTTCTTGCAGAAGAAGGGCTGAAGCGATAAAATATATTCCTCAGTGGAATATATGGCGAGTCAAATGGATCGATTGCACACGATGGAAGTCTTTGTCCGCGTCGTTGAGACCGGCTCCTTCTCGGCGGCCGCTCGCGATTTACGGATTGGGCAACCGGCCGTGTCGAAATTGGTCGCGGCATTGGAGGATCGACTCCAGGTGCGGCTTCTCGTCCGTTCAACGCGCCAACTTCACCCCACCGAAGCCGGCCAAGCCTTTTATGAGCGCGCACGTCGCACCCTCGCGGAAGCAGATGAGGCTGAGACTGCTGCTCGCGGGTTGGGCAAGGGGCTCGATGGACGACTGCGCGTTTGTGCGTCCGTCACCTTCGCAAGATTGCACATTGTGCCAAGGATCGGCGCATTCCTGGACGCGCATCCCAATCTTCGCGTCGATTTCGTCATGGACGACCGCTACATCGATTTGCTGGGAGAGAATATCGACGTTGCCTTGCGTGCAGGCGAGCTACCGGATTCGAGCTTGACCACACGAAAACTTGCCACCTGCGACCGATATGTGGTGGCGAGCCCGGCATATCTCACGCGAATGGGCACACCGTCCGCTCCGAGTGATCTCCTCGACCACACCGCAATTGTCTACACACAGGGGCTGGTGGCGGAGGAATGGCGCTTTCGTCGCGCGACCGCAGATACGTCCGTGCGCATTCCCACCCGGCTCTCGTTCAGTGCGGCCGAGGGCGTTCGTGAAGCGGTGATTGCCGGTCTTGGCCTCGCGATCAGTTCGCGCTGGATGATGGAACCAGAGCTTGCGAGTGGGAGCGTTGTCCCGGTGCTTACCGACTGGAAGCTTCCGAGCGCCGATTTGTGGGCTCTCTATCCAAGCGGGAGACTGCCGACGGCGAAGGCGCGCGCCTTCGTCAACTGGTTCGCCGAGTGTTTCTCAACGAATTAGGCCTTAGGCTCAGGGTCCGAACGCGCAGAAGTGGTGGAGAACGGACCGGCAGCTTCCAAATAGGCTGGCCTGGATAACTACCGATTCTCGCGCTCTCAGATGCAATGAATCATGTCTCGTTCGGTATGCGCGCGATCACCTTGATCTCGAAGTCGAAGCCCGCAAGCCAGTTGACCCCAACCGCTGTCCAGCTGGGGTAAGGGGTGCGTTTAAATACTTCGTTCTTTACAGGCATGATGGTTTCGAACTGCTTCTCGGGATCGGTATGAAACGTCGTGACATCAATGATGTCATCGAACCCGCATCCTCCGGCGAGCAATGTGGCTTCCAGATTGGCAAAGGCCAAGCGAACCTGAGCTTCGAAATCGGGTTCGGGCGAACCGTCGTGGCGAGCGCCGACCTGACCCGACACGAACAGAAGATTGTCCGACCGCACAGCGGCGGAATAACCGTGAGCCTCGTAAAGAGCGTGTCGGTTGGCGGGAAACACTGCTTCAGGCTGGGTCATATTACCGTCCTTTTACTGTCGGGGTGAACGTGTCCAATCACGGCCTAGAACTTCTCCGACCACGGACGAACATCGATTTCGTGAGACCAGGCGCTGCGCGGCTGCCGATGCAGTTGCAGATAGGTTTCAGCGATCGCATCCGGCGCGAGCAGGGAATCCTCGCCGCGCTCATCGATAAGATGCCGATAGCGCTCGGACTCGATTTGTCCGTCAATGATCACGAAGCCGACGTGTATCCCTTGTTGTCCAAGCTCACGAGCCATGCTCTGGGCGAGCGCGCGCAAGCCGAACTTCGGAACGGCCAGATTGGCGAAGCCGGCGCTGCCGCGCAGTGCGGCCGTTGCGCCAGAGAAGATGATCGTCCCATGCCCTCGCTTGGCCATACGCCGCGCGGCCGCCTGCCCGACGAGCAAGCCTCCGAGGCAGCCGATGCGCCAGCATCGCTCAAAATCGGCCGGATCGATGTCGAGGACATTGGCCTTCTGGAAGGCGCCGGCATTGAACACGACGAGGTCTGGTTCTCCGAGATCGCGATCGACGCCGTCGAAGACACGGAGGACATCATCGCCACTTGAGACGTCAGCGGCATAAGGGCGAATGTCGTGACCACCTTCAGACTGGATCAGGGAATTGAGCTTCGTTTCGTCGCGAGCGATTGCTGCGACCTGCATGTTCTCTGTTGCGAAACGCCTTGCAAGGGCCCAGCCAAGACCGGGGCCTACACCGAAGACGATCGCCGTTTCGCGCGATGGCATGTTCAGATCACTCCATTCACTCGGAAGGCCGTTGAAAGACGTGGCGGATGGCCGGCACGTTGACCATGTTGCGGCGGCGAGCGCCGACGATCTCCCTGAAAACCTATTTCTTCCAGGACTTGCTGAGTAGTATCCGGAAGATCATCAGGTGCGAAACAAGCACGAGAGGTGCGTAGAACGTATAGACATACCAGAAGGTGGCCAGGTTGAAGCTCGGAACATTCAAGTTCAAGACGCCGCGCAGTCCGTTTAGTAGGTCCAGGAATCCCCAGGTGTTCGTCACCCACACCAAAGGAATGGCAACACGCCAATTGCTTCGCAGAGCAAAGATCGAAGCGAGGGCCAGCGCCGCCTCCAAGAGATCACCGTAAGCCGCAGCGGAAAGGAATTCGCTGGGCAGTTTCGGGTCAACCATGCCCGTAACTAATAACGTCATGCCCACATAGCGGGGCACATGCACAAATAGCAGTAGAGTAAGCGCGGAATTACGGGAAATTTTGAGTAGAGACGGCCAGACATACCACACCGAAACGAGCGTGCACACGAAAGCACTCGTAAGTATTTGCATCCAAAATATTGTAACATTGTCGATCGCGAGATGCATGCCCATGGCTGCCTCCATTCAAGTTTGTGGCAATCGAGTTGCCTTCACATAGCCAGTTCAGATTCTTTTATATTGGCGATAGGGCCAAGGATCGTTGGATCGAAGTCCTTGAGGATGCTTCGATCGGACAAACGCTTGGGTAAGTCTGGATTCGCCAACGCCCCACGGGCGATGGTGACAATATCGGCGCCGTCATCGAGCGCGGCCACCGCTTGCTCGATGTTATGCAGACCGCCATTGGCAAAGATCGCGGCTTTGGGGGCGTAGCGTTTTGCGAGGCGCATCAATGATGGACCTTCCGGCGCAAATGCTGGCTTCCACGCCTCAAATTCGGTCACATGGATGAAGTCCGCGCCGGCCTCCGCGAGACTACCGAAGATGATTTCTGCATCACGTTCTGCATCGGCCCACTTGTGATGGTAGTCGTTCACCTTCCCCTGAGAGATGCGGACGCCGACCGGCACCTTGGCTCCAACCTTCGCTCGCACCGCCTTGAAGGTTTCAAGAATCAATCGGACACGGTTCTCCGTGGGGCCTCCCCACCGATCCGCCCTGTCGTTGGCGTAGTCGGTCAAAAACTGGTCGAGAAGATACCCATTGGCGCCATGGATCTCGATTGCGTCAAACCCGGCGACCTCGATTGCGCGCCCTGCCGACTCAGCAAAGCCGTGGATAGCGTCTGCAATCTGCGCATCGGCAATCGCGACCGGCAAAGCGTAGCGGCCTTTGCCGTTATAGAACGCCATCTGTTCGCCCTTAGGCTGGATCGAAGACGGCCCCACCGTGGTGTCACGAAAGCGATTGCCCTGGCTGATTGCTCCGGCGTGCATGATCTGGGCGATGGCGAGCGCGCCGTGCGCCTTGATGCCGCTAACGACGGGCTTCCACGCATTGGCCTGCGCTTCGTCGGTCATGCCCGGCTGATTGGCATAGCCCTGTGAAAAAGCCTGATCAGTGTAAATGCCTTCGGTGCTGACCGCCCCGAATCCACCCCGCGCGAAACGCTCATAGTAGCGGGTCATCGTCTCGGTCGGCCGGCCGTCCTCGGTCGCAGTGACGCGCGTCATCGGCGCGACAGAAAGGCGATTCTTCACAGTATGGCCGTTTATAACGATTGGCGCGAAAAGCGCGCTAGTGTCGATGCCCATCGTCCATATCTCCAGAAGTATCAAATCGCGCGTTTTAGCCCACGAGCGCTGGGTAATTGCCTTCGCTGAGCCTAGATTTAGCTTTTGCGTGAGGGGTGCAGAAGATGGAGTGGACGATAAGGAGTATATCAATTATCGTTATAATATGGATCTCTCAGATGTAGCTCTATTTCGCACCATTGCGTCCGTCGGCAGTCTTTCGGCTGCGGCTCGACAGATGGGCACGACGCCGATGTTGGTCAGCCGCAGGTTGGCAGGCCTCGAAGCTGAGTTGGGCGCGCGGTTGTTCCATCGCACCACGCGATCCCTATCACTGACGCCGGAGGGAGAGGCTTTTTTGCCTCACGCAATCACGCTCATCGAAGCCCGCGATTCGGCGTTCGACTCGGTCTCGTCCGGTGGCTCCGGCCTCTCTGGCGTGTTGAAGATTACAGCGCCGAATGTCATCGGCCATTCCGTCGTTGTTCCTGTCGTGGCCGAGTTGATTGCTGACAATCCCGCGCTACAGGTCGATTTAACCCTGAGCGATGGTGTCATCGATATTGCGACGGCAGGATTGGATGTCGCCGTTCGCGTGGCGGTGATGAAGCCTTCGGACATGATAGCGACGAGGGTGGCCGACAATCCATTCACTTTAATCGCGTCGCCGGGTTACGTCGCACGCTTCGGACAGCCCGCCACGACAGACGACCTGGTCAGCCACCCATGTATTAAGCTTCATGCGATGGACAATTGGCCGTTCACGCGTGGCGGCGAAGTGCACAGAGTTCGGATTAGTGGTCCCTTCTCGGCCAGCACCGTCGATGCGGTGCGAGCAGCCTGCATCGCGGGCGTCGGCATCGCCATGTTGACCTACTGGGACGTTCACAAGCAGATCGCGCGCGGAGAATTGCAGCGCATCGTCCTCGCCGATGTCGAACCGCTGGAAGTTGGGATCTGGGCCGTTTTTCCAACCCGCACCCAAATGCCTGCCAGGGTGCGGGCCTTTATTGATGCGTTGCGAGATCGCTGCTTGCCGGCATCTTCCACTCTTCGATCGGAACAAGCGGGGCGTCATTGAAGTATTCCCGGGCGTTTTTAATAAATGCGCCGAGGTTGGTTGAGGCGATGCGGCGCGCTGGATAGATCGCGCTGACTGGAAGCTTTTCGGCGGTGAAACTGACTAGGAGCGGGACCAAGCGGCCAGCGAGCACGCTGTCCATCACCTGATAGGACAGGGTCCTGGAAATGCCGAGGCCCGCTTCTGCGGCTGCGATCGCAGCATCAGCGCTATTTACAGTCAATCGGGGCTCAACGCGAACCACCTTGCCGCTCGGCCCGAAGCGCCATTCGTTGGTCGCGTCGAGACTCTCGAAGGCAATAATGTCATGGGCCGATAGGTCATTCGGCGCCTTCGGCATTCCGCGACGCTCCACATATCTGCGGCTCGCCACCAGGACTCGGCTGACAGATCCGAGGCGGATTGCCTTCATGCTACTGTCGGCTAGGTCGCCAACGCGAACGGCAACGTCCACGGATTCCTCCGCCAGGTGGATGTTGCGATCCGACAATGTCAAATGGACGGTCAGGCTCGGATGTTTCGTCAAAATCCGCGTGATGATCGGCAACACATGCAGCCGACCAAACAGAATGGGCGCTGCGACTTTCAGTGCTCCCCGGGGCTCGGCGTCCTCGCCCCGGACACGTCGCTCGGCCCCCTCAATGTCCTCAAGCACTTGCCGGCAGCTATCCAGGAAAATCTCGCCACGATCGGTCAGACGGACCGAGCGCGTGGTGCGATTGAGAAGGATGAGCCCCAGCCAGTCCTCCAGGTCGGCGATCGAGCGGGTGACGACAGACGGCGAGAGGCGTAGCTGCCGCGCCGCCTCTGCGAAGCTGCCAACAGTGGCGACGGTGACGAACGCTCGCATGGTATCAAGACGGTCCATGCACTATTGCATAAATGACAATAATGACTTGTCAATAAACAAGATTATCGCGGATTGGAGATGGTCGTACATGCAACGGGACGCCGGCGCCGCCGGATCAGAACCCCTCTGGAGGATGCCATGTCCCGTATAACCGTTCCCGCCCGCGAAGCCGCTCCCGCCGCCTCCCAGCCCTTGCTGGACGCCGTGGAGAAACAATTGGGCGTCGTTCCCAACCTTTTCCGTCTCGTGGCCCTGAGCCCGGCCGCCCTGCAAGGCTTTCTCGGCTTCAATGGTGCCTTGAGCAAGGCACTGGATGTCAAGACGCGCGAGCGGATCGCCATCACCGTCGCCCAAGCCAATGGTTGCGACTACT
Source organism: Sphingobium sp. TA15 (assembly GCF_037101235.1). NCBI lineage: Bacteria > Pseudomonadati > Pseudomonadota > Alphaproteobacteria > Sphingomonadales > Sphingobiaceae > Sphingobium > Sphingobium sp. TA15. The sequence continues at coordinate 1,262,996 of NZ_AP025355.1, read as the reverse complement.
GCCTCTCTGCCCATACATATCTCGGTCTGAACCTGGCGAAGATCGACAACACCGAGATCGCGCTGAACCGTCGTGGCGCATCGTCTGACCCCAAGGCCAATGCGGCCGTCGCGTTCGCCCGCAAGATCACCGAAAATCACGGACGCGCCGCCGAGGCCGATCTTCAGGCGGTTCGGGCTGCCGGCTACACCGACGCGCAGATCATCGAGATCATCGCCGTAGTGGCCGAAAACATCTACACCAACATGGTGAACATCGTCGCCGGTACGGAAATCGACTTCCCGGTCGTCCTTGCCTCCGAAGCGGCCTGAAGTAACTGGCTGTCGGCGGCAGATGACCGCCGACAGCAGCCTCTTGGAATGAGGTCTCAGTCATGGCTTACGGATTTCTCGACATCCTCTCGACGCCTGGCGTGCGTGCCGCACAGGCCGCCAACGGCAGCCTTGAGATGTGGGAGGACTTCAGCGGCCATCGTGCTTTCGACCGCTTTACTGCCGCTGAGGCGGCCTTCGTGCAGGTGCGTGACAGCTTCTATATAGCCACGGTTTCGGAATCGGGATGGCCGTATATTCAGCACCGCGGCGGCCCTGCTGGCTTCCTGAAGGTCCTGGACGAAAGGACGCTTGGGTTCGCCGATTTCCGTGGGAACCGCCAGTACATCAGCCTTGGCAATGTGGCCTCGAACGACCGCGCCGCCCTATTCCTGATGGACTATCCCAACCGCAAGCGCCTGAAGATTCTGGCGCACATGAGCGTCCGAGATCTCGCCGCTGAACCTGATCTCGCCGAGCGTCTGTCGTCGCCCGGCTACAAGGGGCGGCCTGAACGGGCCTTTATCCTCGAGCTTGAGACGTTCGATTGGAACTGTCCCCAGCACATCACACCGCGCTTCACCGCCGCAGAGGTTGCTGTCGCGTCGTCTGGTCTTCACGCGCGCCTCGCAGAAGCGGAAGCCGAACTGAAAATTCTTCGCGAGCAAGTCGCTCGCGCGCAAAACCAGGAGATCAACCCGTGAACACGCTTAGCGAAGCTCGTCCCCCTGTGCCGCCATTTACCCGTGAATCCGCCATCGAAAAGATCAGGAAGGCGGAAGATGCCTGGAACAGCCGCGATCCGGAACGGGTGTCGCTTGCCTATACCGTGGATAGTCGATGGCGTAATCGCAGCGAGTTTCTCCAAGGGCGCCCGGCCATCGTCTCGTTCTTGCAGCGCAAATGGGCGCACGAGAGTGACTACCGGCTGATCAAGGAACTCTGGGCGTTCACAGAAAATCGCATCGCCGTCCGCTTCGCCTATGAATGGCACGACCTGACGGGGTCCTGGTTCAGATCCTACGGCAACGAGAATTGGGCCTTCGACGCCCACGGCCTGATGCGAGAGCGGCACGCCAGCATAAACGACGTCGCGATCGGCGTCGCAGATCGGAAGTTTCACTGGGATCGGTCCGGGTCGCGCCCGGTCGCACACCCGGGCTTGACAGAGTTGGGACTCTGAAAGCTACAAACGCCTGTCAGACACCCGACTTCCGCCGAAACATGACGGCGCCAACCCTGGCTGCTTTAAACGGCGATCTTCCTGCGCAGCTCACCGATCAAAGCCCAACGCAGTCGCCATCACACCGCTGGTTGGCGCCGTATTGTGGTTCCCTTGCTGCACATTCATGGCCGCTCGTTTCCTCCTCTTTTCTTGCCGAAAGCATTCTGCGTTTTGCCGTAGAGTCAGCCGATGTGCTGGCCTTCGACGTCGGCGCGGATCTTGATGCCGAGACCTTCCTCGGCGGTCCTGAGGTCGAGATAATCGCGCCAGAAAGCAATCTTGCCGTCGCGCATTTCCATGACGCCGGTCACCGGCAAGGGGACGGTCGGTTCGTTCGGGCCAGTCTGCGTCAGATAGTCGATCCGCTCGGTAAAGATAACCGAGCCCGTGGTGGCGATGTGCGCCGTCTCGATCCGCACGCCGAACGCCGAAAATATGCGTTCGATATAGGCGCGAATGGCGTCCAGCCCGACGCGCGGGGGTAGCGGCATGTCCTTATAGGTCGCGTCCTGTGTGAAGCTGGCGATCAGCCCATCGACATCCTGCTTATCCCACAGGTCGAGGAAGGCGAGCACGAAGCGTTCGTCGTCAGTCTTGCCGTCGGCGGGGGTGAGGATCATCGGATGGCTCCCGTGGGGGGATGGAAGGGGCTTGCGGAGATCGAATAGGCAGGCGAGGACGGGTGTTCAGATATGTTCGCGCACGCCATCGAGGAATTCGATCAGCGCGGCGGTCACTTCGGTGGGGCGCTCCTGCTGGATCCAGTGGCCGGCGCCGGGCAGGATGCGCTCCATGCGCAGATCGTCGAGCAAGGCACGCTGACCCTCGACGACGCCATCGAACATGGCGAGTACGATCTCCTTGTCGCCGCAGAGGAATCCCGCCGGCTGGTGGATGCGCTGGTCGCCATAGGCCTTGGATTGCGCCTCGTTGACGTCCCAGTTGCGATACCAGCTCAGCGGCCCGAAAAAGCCGCCTTTTGCGAATTGCGTGGTATAGGCATCGAGTTCGGCGTCGGTCATGAAGGACAGCGGCCCGGGCGGCGGCACCGCCAGCCCGTCGAGCAGCGCCGCGGTGATCGGGCGCGGTTTCAGCCACTCGCCAAACGGCACATCGCCCGACAATGCATAGAAGATCCGCTTCAGCGCCTCGCGCGGGTCGCGCTCCAGTTCGGCCTCGCCCACGCCGATCGGCTGGAAATAGCGCATGTAGTAAAAGCGGTTGGGATAGACCGCGTCGAACCAGTCGTTCGCGCTGATCTCGGCCGCCAGCCTGTGCGGCACGCTCAGCGAGAAAACCGCCGCCACCGCATCGGGGAAGCGCTGGGCACAGCGCCACGCGACCGGCGATCCCCAGTCGTGGCCGACCGCCACCCAGCGCGCCGCGCCCAGATCGCGCGCGATCGCCGCCATGTCGTCGGCCATGCTGTCGATGTCATAGGCCGAGGCATCGGCGGGCTTGGACGAGCCGCCATAGCCGCGCATGTCGGGCACCGCGACGCGATAGCCGGCGCGCGCCAGCGGCGCGATCTGGTGCCGGTACGACAGGCCCAGTTCCGGCCAGCCATGCATCAGGATGACCAGCGGCCCCTCGCCGGCGACGGTCACCGACAGCGTGATGTCGCCCGACTTTATCGTTTGCGTCATGAAAGCCTCGTTTGCCGGCAGGGAAGACAACAGGGACGGGAGGGAACTTCATACCCGGCGCCGGGAAGTTCCATCAGTCCAGTTAATTGGTCAGAGAGATTTCGAGGGGGGCATTAGCCGATACCCGAGGCTGTGACCGTCGCGGTGGAGGTCATCGCCGGGAGCGGTCGCGAGTCCTCAAGGGCAGCCGTGCGGTGCATGACGCCGATGCGCCGGGTAGGACGGACGATGTCGAGCGGCGGCGCCCGTCCTGGTCCCTCGCAGCCCCCACAGAAAGCCCAGGATTGGTATCCGAGTTGCTTTCGGATTTCCGGTGAGAACGACATCATCACCGAGTCGTCGATCGACAGAAACGGATTTTCCAACTGTCGTATGAACGGGCGGCAATAATAGGCGAACAAGGCGTGGCGAGCCTGGTCGGAAGTGCAGTTGCTCCCGGCACCATGCAGCAGACGGCCATCAAAGACCATGCAGGTTCCGGCAGGTGCCTGCGAAGCAATGGTCCCGGGGGCATTAACCGATGCTGGCTCCAAGCCCTGATAGGCGGCTGCGACCGCTTCGGCAGACCACCGATGACTCCCTGGGATGACGCGCGTGCCGCCATTCTCTTCGGTAAAATCGTCAAGCATCCAAACGGCGTTGCAGACGAGCGCCATTGGCGTCGGAGCGCCGATGTACATCTGGTCCAAGTGCAACCCTTGAGCAAGCGAGCCAGGTTTCGTGCTGTGCGAGTTGAACGCCGAAAGCAGGAACGACTCTCCGAGCGAATGTTCGATGACCTTATCGACCAGTGGATGCAGGAGCAACCGGCTGAACACCTCACCCTTGTTCAGAAGATTATAAACCGCCTCTGTCCCATAGGGGCGATCTTGCACACCGTCCAAACCCTGCTCGCCGATGAACTGCTCGATGACCCGCTCTTTCAGGGAACGAATGAGGTCTGGCCCAGCCGCGTCTGCGACAAAGCAGTAGCCGTGGGCATCGTAATCGGCGCGAAGCGTTTCCCAGTCTTGGCTCGGCGCGGGCAGTGGCCTCCCTTGCTCGACGACAGGCTGCTCAAGATAGCGCCAGACACGTTTTGTTTCATCGACTTCGGCGAATAACCTCGCTGTTTCGGCTGTCGAGTTCCTGGTCATTGCCAATCCTCCTGTTTGTTTTTATTCGGCGGGTTCGATCCGCGAGCCGTTCTGTCACCGATTCCGCTTTCTATCGGATCAGAAAAATCACACGTCGCGGTAAGCATTGCCTCTTGAAAGCAGAACGGGATCGTAACCGGAAAGATTGAACGGAAATGGATGGTTCAATCCCAACAGGTCGTGAAATTTGGGATCGTTACGGGCCAGAGCCTCGGGCGAAATCTTTTCGCGATAGCTTTCATGCGGAAAGAAATAGCTCCGGCAATAGACGGCGATCAGCTGCATTCTTAGCCCGGCGTTTTTTCGGGCGAGTGAGCCATGCCATGTGTTGCCGTGCCAAATTATCAGAGAGCCGGGTGGCGCAACGACAGGTACCAGCTTTGAGGTATCGGCAACCTCCGAGCTAACCGGACGACGGCAGAATTTGTGGCTGCCTGGCCAGAAGCAGGTCGAGCCATCCTCGACCGAATAATTTGTCAGCGTCCAGGTCGCATTGGCAACCTGGGCGTAGGCCGGGTACTGTGACGGTGCGAGGAGCATGTCGGTGTGAAGGTCGAGAGCCGGTGAACCCGGCCCGCGTAACATACCCGACAGACTGCTCAGCAGGATGTTCTCACCCAGCAAATAGGTGATCAAGGTCAGTGGCACCTCATGCATGATTGCCTCTTCGAAGACCGGGTCCTCGAGCAAGACGTAAAACATCTGCTCTCCCGTCGACTGATTGGTCATGCTGTGGGTTGTGCCGCCTTCGAAATCGGGTTCCACCCCGTTTCGTCTTTCCGAAGCACGCAAAAGCGCGCCTCGGATGCGCTCCGTCAGACCTCGATCATTGAATTCATGGGGCCGAACCACCGTGTAGCCATCGGTGACGAGTTCCGCCACCTTTGATTCAAGGCCCAGCTGACGGATCTTTGTAAATGGATGGGGGTGAACAGATTGTAGTGCCGTATCGAAGACGGCGTTCGCTGTATCGTGATCGAAACTTTGCCTATTCTTGGTTCGCATGATTTCCTCCCGATCGCGGAACGACCATGATACCTGTAATGATCATTTCCCACTGCGGCGCTATTACACACCCATGATTGAGCCGCGCGTTTTCGACTTGTTGTAACGCAGAGACGATATGGCATTTAGAAGTGGCCGTCTTTCAGCCCGGTATAAGCCTTGTCAAAATCGTATGGGTTCGCCGCCAGCCCGCGCGGTGTCGTGCCGGGCTTGGTCGCCAGCCGGTATGAGCGCCAGTCCCGATCGAACAACCTCGTCCCAGACCGGCCGATTTGCATCGCCTGAGGCAGACTCTAGTGCCGCCGCATACGATATTGGTAAGGCGTCATGCCCAGCATTCGTCGGAATGTGCTGGTAAGGTGCGATTGACTTGAAAACCCGCTCTCCAAAGCAATTTGTGAGAGTTCTTGGTCGGTGGACCGAATGAGGCAAGCGGCCAATTGCACCCGGCGCTGCGTCACGTAACGGTGCGGGGTGACACCCATGGACTGCCTAAAAGCGCTGAAGAACCGACATCGGCTCATCTCGGCATCGAGAGCAAGTTCGTCGAAGTGGATCGCTTCCCCCAAATTCGCTTCGATATGCTCCGTAATCCTGAGCATCGTCTGATGGTCCAGTCCGGCCGGCGCGTCGTTGTTCCCCTGCCGCTCGATCCGGCGAAACAAATGAAGCACGATGCCAGTCGCCAACGACTCGGCATATATTGGTCCGGCCTGGGTCGGACTCGCTAACTCGTCAGCTAAGGCCGTCAACAAATGTGCAAGCGTAGAGTCTTGAAAAGGAGAGGAAAATCGGAACACGTCTCTAAGAGAAAGCGATGAAGCGCTACCCAACTCATCGAACTGAGACAGGAAGACGTGGAAGCTGTAGCTGTGTACGGGCCCCCGAAATTGCCAACTGGTCCGACTTTGGGGTGGAACTATTGTAAGAAGGCCGGGCCTTGAGGGAAATGCAGGGCCAGCGTCGTTGATTCCGACCAGAACCTTCGAGGTACCTCCTGCGTGGTAGATGATTACGAGTTCGTCGTCAGTTTCACATCGGCTTCCTTCGGCATGTCCTCGCCAAGCATACATGCTCGCGCGCGACCAACCGCGATTCGTACTCGAAATAGATGGCTCGAAGCCGAGGCTCCGAGCGATTACTGCACGAGCTGAATCAACCATTGGCAAACGAGTCCCTGCCCACGATCAGATCAGCGAATTCCCGAGGCCGTGACCGTCGCGGTGGAAGTCATAGCAGGGAGCAGCCGCGAGTCCTCGAGGGCAGCCGTGCGATGGATAACGGCGGCTTGGTATTCGGGGTTGGCGAAAAGCCGCTGGAGCGTCCCGAAGCTGGGATATTCGACAAGCAAAGCGTCGTCCCATCGCTCCTCGGGCGGCCCAATCACACGACCAAGAACATCGCCGAACCACAATATCTTCGCGCCGTCCGCCATCACCAGCCGCGATGACACCGAGGCGTAGCGCTGATAATAGGCTTCGCGTCCCGAGCAGGGCCGGAACTCGGTGCGCCCGCCGTAGTCGGCCTGTTCGCGATATCGCAGCAGATTGATCATCACGATCGGTTGGCCTTCGGGGATCACGCTGGCCGCCGCCAGTACGGCCGCGGGATCGATGTCGACGGTTTGCATAGCAGTTCTCCCATTTGTGTTGTTTTGTCATCGCGACCGAAGCGCTCCGGCCGGTTTACCGTGTCGTGGCAATAAGCCGTGAATCCTCAAGCGCGGCCGTTCGGTGGAAAGCGACGGCCTGGTATTCCGGATCGACGAAAGCTTGCGGAGAGCAGGCGAAAGAGGGGTACTCGACCAGCAGGGCATCATCCCAGCGCTCTCCGTCCGGGCAGAGCACGCTGCCCAGGACGCTACCCGACCAGAACACCCGGGCACCGACCTTCTCCACGCATTTCAGCGCAACGTCGGCGTAGCGGCGATAGGCCTCGCGACCCGAGCAGGGCGTGACGTCCGTTCGGTCGCCGTAGTCGGCCTGATCGCGGTATCGCAACAGGTTGATCATCATCACCGGGGTGTCGGCGGGGACGATGCGGTTTGCCGCATCAAGCGCGTCTGCGGTTATCTCGACTGTACGCATTTCTTCCTCCCTTTAGGTGAGCGTATCCGGCTTGACGCCGGGGTCTCGGTTTCAGTTCACTGGATCTCGATGGCCTTCGGCATTGCCGAGATGCCCTGCCGTATTACTGTCCGCGTCGCGATCAGGCGCGAATCCTCCGGCGCGGCGGTGCGGTGACACATGATTGACTGGAATTCCGGGTCGGAATAGATTCTCGGCGGGCAGGTGAACGAGAGATATTCGACCAGGAAGAGGGTGTCCCAGCGTTGATCCTCCGGACAAAGGACGCGACCGAGGATCGGTCCCGACCAGCACACCCGGCCGCCCACCCGTTGAACACAGGGCAACGCTGCCTGGCTGAATCGGCGATAAGCCTGGCGTCCGGAGCAGGGGGTGACGTCGGTGCGGTCGCCGTAATCGGCGTGTTCGCGGTAGCGAAGCAGGTTGATCATGATTTCGGGGTGGTCGGCCGACATCGATCGGTTCAGGGCCTTGACCACCGCGTCGTTTACTTCGACGGTCCGCATTGTTTCGCCTCGCTTTGGTCATGGTTCATCGGTGCCAGCCTCAGCGGATTTCGGTCCCCGGCACGGTAGCGAACACCCTGGTATCCGCGAGTGCGGCAATGCGGTGGACGAGTTGGCGTTCATATTCACTGGTGGCCAGCAACTCTGCCACTGCTTTGAAAGAGGGATATTCGATCAGCATCACGTCATCCCAATGCTCGCCCGGTGCCGCGGAAATCGGCATTCCGACATGAGCGAAGGACACCAGCCCGCCGCCCAAGCGACGGATCACCTCGATGATCGGCGGGGCATAGCGCTGATAATAGGCTTCCCGCCCGGAGCAGCGTGTGAACTCGCTGCCCTCGCCGTAATCCGTGCTTATCCGTTTATCACCCACAGGAGCTAGATGTTGATGTGCGCGATGGATGAAATATTGGCTGAACGGCAGCGCCAAATCGAAGTCGAGGGTTGGACACCCGAACATGACGACGAGCACAGCGATGGTGAGATGCTCCACGCTGCCGTTATTTACTTATGGCATGGCACCGAGAAGGCCGCGCCGGTCATGGAGGATGGGCGTCCCGCGTCTTGGCCGTGGGCTTCGGAATGGTTCAAACCCAAGGACCGCCGCCAAAATCTTGTAAGGGCTGGCGCGTTGTGCCTCGCAGAGAAGGACCGCATCGCTCGGCTCAATGAGAAGCGCCAGGCCGCCGGGGTTAACATCGACAGGCGCGTTCGTCGCAGGAGTGCTGGCAGCGGCTACTACCCGCTCCCCACCGGCCACGTCGAGCACAAGCTCAATCTCATCGTAAGAGAGTTAGAGGCGTTGTGATGGCACAACATCTAGCTCCTGTGGGTGATAAACGGATAAGCACGCCGTAATCCGCCACCTCGCGATAGTGCAGGAGGTTGACCATGACGATCGGCTGATCGGCGGCAAAACGCTTCAGCCCGGCCTCGACCACGCTATCTTCAGTGTGAAAAATGTCGTCGCTCATGTCGGTCTCTCCTATTGTCCTGCGCGGGTGATCGGCGTCGCCGCGTCTGTGGTTTGTTCGGATCTTAGAAAATGAGCCGGTTCCGGATTATGCTGGGCGCAATCGCCGGACAAACGCCGCAATCGCCGCGCCAATCTCGTCCGGACTGTCCTCCTGGATGAAATGGGCGCCTGCGACCGTGATTTCGGTCTGGTTTGGCCATGTGCGGCAGAAGTCGCGCATTCGGCCCGTGGTCAGGGCTCCCGGCTCGGCGTTGATGAAGAGTTTCGGAATCGGGCTTTCGCTGAGCCAGCCGGCATAGTCCCGGGCGATCGCGACCACGTCGGCCGGGGTGCCTGCGATCGGGATTTGGCGAGGCCAAGACAGGGTCGGTCGACGGGCTTCGCCGGCGGCGAGGAAGGGCTCGCGATAGGCGGCCATCTCCGCTTCGCTTAAGGGGCGCAGGATCAATCCGGGGAGAACTTGTTCGACAAAAACATTGTCCTGCAACACCAATTCTTCGCCCGCCTGCGAGCGAAAGGCCTGAAACAGATCGCGATCCTGTTCGGGAAAATCCGCCCATTCGATCGGCATGGCGATCGCTTCCATATAGGCAATCCCCTGTACACGCTCGCGGTGGCGGCGGGCCCAGTCGAAGCCGAGGGCGGACCCCCAGTCATGCACGACCAGAACAACCCTGTCCCCGAGATCGAGCGCCTCCCACAGCGCGTCGAGATAGTCACGATGCTCGGCATAGGCATAACGCTCGGGCCCCGACGGATCGAGCTTGTCCGAATCGCCCATGCCGATCAGGTCACAGGCGATCAGCCGTCCCAGCCCGGCGCAATGCGGCATGATATTGCGCCACAGATAGGACGACGTCGGATTGCCGTGCTGGAAGAGGATCGGATCGCCGGTCCCTTCATCGATATAGGCCATGCGCCGGCCCTTGATCTCAATGAATTTCTTCTCGCCAAATGGCTTTGCGCCGAGGCTCATCGATATTCTCCTTGAGCGATTTTCTGGTCTGCCCGGTCGGCGATGCATATCGCATGATGAATATCATGTCAATCGAGGAATCGTTCTAGCCATTGCCGTCGAGCGGAGAGTTGCTGCCGGAGCATCGATGGATGACGGCGTAGGCCACGCAGGCGCCTCTCAGGCGGTAGCTTTCCTTAGCCCCGGGCGCATCCGAAAGATCGAGGAAGGTTTTGTGAGTCGGATACCAGACCGCGAGAATCTCATCGATATGTTGAGTGCCCACGGCCTGGCCAAACACGGGCGTGCACCACAGGATCCGCGCGCCCACCGCCGCTTCCTGCGTGTAGCGGTTCAAATTCATCATCAGGACCGGCCCGTCGTTGCCGCTCTCGACGATCTCGCGGATCACCTTCAATGCGTCGTCGTTGCGTCTGAGGTGGGCGGGCAACATGGCAAATCCCCTTGCGCCATGGGTCTGGTGTCGGGCTGCGGTTCTGCCCTCGGCGTCAAATGCCGCAACCATGCCCCAGTTGACATGATACCAATCATGCGACATCGATCCCCGCATGGCAATTGCGATCGAGCCCATCGACACGGCACGCACGACACAAGGAGGGGATATGGAACAATTTATCGACCCACTGCCGGCGGCCTTTGCCTTTTTCAAATCGCTGCCGCGCGATACGCCGATCCACATGCTCAACCTGGCGCGGTACAAGGACATGGCGGAATATCCGGCGGACCATCCGCAAGTCGATGCGCAGTGGAGCGGACGTCGGGCTTACGCAGAATACGGGCGACTGAGCGAACCCATCCTGCGGCGCGTTGGCGGAAATATTGTCTGGCGTGGTGCATTTGAGGCCCTCGTCATCGGGGAGCCCGGCCAGATCTGGGATGACGCATTCATTGCGCACTATCCAAGCACCGAAATTTTCTTTGAGTTGATTAAAGATCCGGATTTTCCAGCAGCCTGGGTTCATCGGTCAGCCGGAATTCTGGATTACCGGCTGATGCGCTTTGCTCCCCGAGAGCCGGGCCACGGATTTGGCAGCGTGTAACCGGGACATCCCCACTGAAACGCAGGATGCGCCTGACGGCTGGCGGTGTGTCTCAGGCGGGTTTTGGCGCCGCAGCGGGTCTAACGAATTTTGACGACGTAATTTGGATGACACCGTGCCCGCTGGCGGCGGCTCAGCGCAATTGGCCGAAATGATCTTTGTCAACCGCAATGGGGCGCAGTGCGTCGGCCGGACCGGTTTTTGTCGGGGACCCCAAAGTGGGAGCCTCCAAATGCTTCACCTGTTGAAAAGGAGCACGCCGATGATCCATTTCTATTTTCACCCGACGCCAAATCCCGCCAAGGTGGCTCTGTTTCTTGAAGAGGCCAAGCTGCCATACGAGGTCCTACCCATCGACACACGCAAGGGTGAGCAACACAGTCCGGCGTTTCTGGCCGTCAATCCGAACGGCAAGGTCCCAGCGATCGTGGACACGGACGGGGTCGGCGGGGAAACCCGGGCTTTCGATTCCAGTGCCATACTGCTCTACTTGGGCGACAAGACCGGTACATTCATCGGGACCGCGGCCGATCGCGGGGAGTTGCTGTCCTGGTTGTTTTTTATTGGCACCGGGCTTGGACCATTCTCAGGGCAGGCGGTTCACTTCCAGCGCGCCGCTCCCGAGCCCTTGCCCTACGCCATTAATCGCTACCGTCGAGAAGCCCAGCGGCATTACGAGGTGCTGAACGCGCATCTGGCGAGTCGAGACTGGATCGTGGGAAGCAACTATTCGATCGTTGATATATCCGCCTGGGGGTGGCTGGACCGCGCGGCCTTCGTGCTTTCCAAGGAGGAGGATCCACTCAGCGCGTACCCCAATCTGAGGCGATGGTTTGCCGCCGTTGAGGCGCGACCGGCTGTAGCCCGCGCACGCCGCGTGGGCGCGGACCACGCCTTCAAGACCGAGATGGACGAAACTGCGCGGCGGGCGATGTTCCCATCCAACTACGCGATCGAACGCTGACTCTCCTACTTGGCCTCATACCAAGACTCGCTGATTAGAACCTGTTAGCCCAGTTGCGGAGTCCGAGGGTCATGATGCGCCAGGGCCGATCGACGAGGCGGTTCCAAGTGAAGCAGCAATGGTCGACACTGGAAAGCTCTGCTATTTCAGAAAAACCCTAAAAGGGCGCTGGTGACTTCAACGCCTGATCTTCCGAGAGAATGGCGCACCCGACACGATTCGAACGTGTGGCCTCCACCTTCGGAGGGTGGCGCTCTATCCAGCTGAGCTACGGGTGCATCTTGGGACTCGATAGTGCCTGAGCCTGAACGGGGTCAATCTCAAACACGAAATTCTCAACGTCGATTCGACGGACACAACGGCACGGCTTTCACCCTACCTTTTTGTCGCCGACGGTTCTCCACAACCTCCTTCCAGTTTGCTTCCGCAGTGCTTCCGCAGCCACGGACCAGAGAAACTCACATTTTGAAGCGCAATCAAGATATTGATTTTGCTTCGTTTTTCAAATTCATCACACCGCAGGCTTGACTTACCTCTGCCTTCGGAGGGCAACGCTCTATCCAGCTGAGCTATGGGTGCGTGTCGCTAGTGCGAAGGGCCGCTTAGCAAAGGCCAATCGCTCGCGCCAGCATCAAAATCGTCTCAGGCCAAAGTTATTTCGCCATTTTCTGCATCGGCTGGAATTTCCCCAGCCCGCAACTCGGCCCGCGCTGCAAGCCGCCAGTCTGATAGAGCACGGTGATGATGTCCACAGAACAGAGCTGGGACAGGCTGGTCCTGTAGAGGAAGCGCTTTTCGAAACCCAGGCTGGGGCAGCTCATGGGCAGCCTGTTCCGATACACCTTGTTGCCGTTCATGATGAAGTCGATGGTCCGGTCGTCGCGGACGTCGGTGGAGCGGATCGCGCTCAACTGAATGCAATCGACCGGCTTTCCGGCGGGAACCAGATTGTCCGGCGCTTTCTTGGCGACGGCAGGGGCGGCAGCGCAGGCGAGCGCGGCCGCCAGCGCGAGTTTGCGGATGAGGGGGGCAGACATGACGTCTCTCCTGTTGACTGTCTGGATGACGTCGCGGGAACGCATCATCCGTCCTGCCGCTCCTTTTACCGCACGGCGCCTGAACCGCACAATAATCAGGGCTTGGCGCCGGGCGCGGGCGTCTTGGGCTTGAAGCGGCAGAGGTCGGCGACGATGCAGCGCCAGCATTCGGGCTTGCGCGCCTTGCAGACATAGCGGCCATGCAGGATCAGCCAGTGGTGCGCATCGCGGCGGAAGGGGCCGGGGACGCGCTTTTCCAGCTTCAGTTCGACCGCCAGCGGCGTCTTTCCGGGCGCCAGGCCGGTGCGGTTGCCGACGCGGAAGATATGGGTGTCGACCGCGAACGTCTCCTGCCCGAAGGCGGTGTTCATGACGACATTGGCGGTCTTGCGCCCGACGCCGGGCAGGGTGGTGAGGATGTCGCGGTCCTGCGGCACTTCTCCGCCGAAATCGCGGACCAATATTTCCGACAGGGCGATGACGTTCTTGGCCTTGGCGTTGAACAGGCCGATCGTCTTGATATGGGCTTTCAGGCCCTCTTCCCCTAGGTCGACCATCTGTTGCGGGGTGCGGACCTCCCGAAACAGGGCGCGGGTCGCCTTGTTGACGCCGACGTCCGTGGCCTGAGCCGACAGGACCACCGCCACCAGAAGCTGATAGTCATTGTCATATTCCAGTTCCGTGCGAGGGGCCGGATTGGCCTCCGCAAGGCGGCTGAAAAAGTCGAATATCCTGTCCTTGTTCACGATCAGAGGCCCAGGACGCCCTTCATGTCATAACGGCCCACGGGTTGGCCGATCAGCCATTGCGCGCCCTTCACCGCGCCGCGGGCGAAGATGATGCGGCTTTCGGCGCGATGGCCGATCTCTATCCGTTCGCCATCGGCGGCGAAGATGACCTGATGATCGCCCGCCACGGAACCACCGCGCAGCGCGGCGAAACCGATGGCTCCCCTGGCGCGCGCGCCGGTGATGCCGTCGCGACCGCGCTCGCTATGGTCGGCCAGGGCGATGCCGCGTCCCCGCGCGGCGGCTTCGCCCAGCAGCAGCGCGGTGCCGGACGGGGCGTCGACCTTGTGGCGGTGGTGCATTTCGACGATTTCTATGTCCCAGTCGTCGCCAAGGCGGGTTGCCGCCTGTTCCACCAGCGCCGCCATCAGATTGACGCCGAGCGAGGTGTTGCCGGTCTGGAGCAGCGGAATGCGCTTCGCCGCTTCATCGATCAGCGCATGATGCGCGGGTTCCAGCCCGGTGGTGCCGATAAGGACCGGCTTCTTCGCGGCGATGCAGGCGTCCAGATGGGCCGACAGCGCGGCGGGCACGGAAAAGTCGATCAGCACGTCGCTCCGCTGCGCCAGCGCCAGGGGGTCGGCAGTGATCGGGACACCGGGGGCGATTTCGCCTTCGCCGTCGCGGTCGGTGCCTCCGGCGATTTTCAGGCCCGCTTCCTGCACGATCTGCGCGATGGCGCGTCCCATGCGGCCGGCCGCTCCGAAAATCCCGATGCTGGTCATCACAGTCATTCCTTAAAAAGTCGCGTGGCGGATGCCAGAATGGATGGCTCTTGTCATCCTTTTGCTATCGGTTCTTGCAATGGGAAGTGGGTGGCATAGGGACTTGGGCGGCCCTCTTATCGCGCAACGGGACGGGAAAGATAAATGGACGACATTCGCAATATCGTGATCCTGACCGGCGCCGGGATTTCCGCCGAAAGCGGGCTGGCGACCTTTCGCGGACCGGACGGACTGTGGGAAGGGCATCGGGTGGAGGATGTGTGCACGCCAGAGGCCTTGGCGCGCGATGCGGCGCTGGTGCACCGCTTCTATGACGAGCGGCGGGCGAAACTGGCGGATGTGAGGCCGAACGCCGCGCATGAAGCGCTGGCGGCGCTGGACGCGCAATGGCCGGGGGAATTGCTGATCGTCACGCAGAATGTGGACGATCTCCACGAGCGGGCAGGGGCGAAACGGCTCATCCATATGCACGGGGAGTTGCGCTCGGCGCTCTGCGCGGGATGCGGGAAGGCGAAGCGCTGGACGGAGGCCCTGCCGCCCGGATCGGTCTGCGATGGCTGCGGAAGGGCGCTTTTGCGGCCCGACATCGTGTTCTTCGGCGAGATGCCCTATGAAATGGACGCGATAGACGACGCGTTGCGGCGGGCCGACCTGTTCGTTTCGGTGGGGACGTCCGGGGCGGTCTATCCGGCGGCGGGTTTCGTGCAGACGGCGCGCCATGTCGGCGCCCGGACGCTGGAGTTGAACCTGGAACCGTCGGCCGGGAGCTTCTATTTCGAGGAAAGCCGGATGGGAGCCGCGAGCGTCCTTGTGCCCGAACTGGTCAGGGAATTGCTGGGATAAGTTCGGAACGGGCCGCGTAGCCCCCGATCTTATTCGCCCGCAGGTTCCTGCTCATCCTGATAGAGCAGCATGACCGAGCCGTCCTGTCCGTCGACCACGCGGATCGGCAGGCTCAATCGCAGCGCGGAAAGGAATTCCTTGCTGTCGGTGATGCGGAAGCGGCCGCCGATGCGGAGCGAGGAAACCCGCGTGTCCCCGATCAGGATCGGCGCGGCGCGGTAGCGGTTGAACTCGCTGGCGGCCTGTTCGATGGTTTCGCCGTCCAATTCCACCATCTGCTCGCGCCAGGCGGTGCGCTGGCCGATCAGGCGCGAGTCGAGATGGGTGAGCGACACGCTGCGCGGCTGGATGACGGCGCCGCTGCCCGCGCTGATCTGCTGAGCCAGCTTGTTGCCGGAATGGACGGTAACGGTGCCTTGCGTAACCGTCAGTTCGACCAGCGAAGGGCGCAGCCGCACGTTGAAGGCGGTGCCCACGGCGCGGATGACGGCGGACCGGGCCTCCACGTCGAAGGGGCGGGAACGGTCATGAGCGACGTCGAAAGAGGCTTCGCCCTTCAGGATGCGGACCTTGCGGCCGTGATCGGTGAAGCGGACTTCCGCGGCGCTGTCGCTGTTGAGATGCAAAGTGGAGCCGTCGTCCAGCGCGATGTCGCTGATCTGCCCTATCTCCGTCTCATAATGGTCCACGCCGCTGAAGGTGCGGACGGTGACGATGGCGGCGACGATGAACAGCATCACCGCAACGGCGGCGGCGATCATGATGTTGCGCGACAGGCGGCGCTGCTGCTCCTCGCTGACGATGGTTTCCAGCGGGGGCAGGTTGACTTCGGCGGCGGCGCTTTTCAGTCGCTCGGCCGCTTCCCAGGCGGCTTCGGCCCGGGCGAACGCTACGGCATGGCGGGGGTCGGCTTCGACCCAATGGCAGATCTCGGCTTCGACCTCGGTGCGAGGGCCGCTGTTAAGCCTTGCCAGCAGGCGCGCGGCTTCCGCCTCGATCTTGCCCCTGCTTTCGTAGCCCGAATCTGGTCCCGACGCCTGCACGTTCGAAATCCGTTTCCTCACGTTCTGCCCAGGCCCGCATAACTATTGCGATCGCTTTGGCCAGATGTTTTTCAACTGTAGAAACGGACAGGGACATTTCCTCCGCTATTTCCAGCATCGATTTTTCGTGGATGCGGCGGAGAATGAAGACCCGGCGGCATTGTGTCGGAAGCGAATCGACGATCGTTTCCACCTGGCGCAGCGCCTCGCGGGCGTGGAGCTGCGCTTCCACGTTATTTTCGCCCTGCAACAGTTCCAGGTCGGCGATGGTTTCGAAACTCACCACCTTGTTCCGGCGGGCGGTGTCGATCACCAGATTGCGCGCTATCGTGAACAGATAGGCGCGGCCCGTCGTTACATTTTCCCAATTTTCAGTAGCATAGGCGCGGGCAAGTACCTCCGCGACCATGTCTTCCAGTTCCTGATTGGCAGGCAGGATTCTCCGCAGGCGCCCTCTTAGGGCAGCTTCCTGCGGCAGGATCACTGTCTTGAACCATTCCAGCTTAGCGCGAACCCCGTGCACGATGACCCCCTTGCTGTCAGCCGCGCCTCTCCCGATTTCATCTGTTTGTCATAGTTCAATCATGGATGCAGGGGCCTGTCCAGCGCTTGCGCGGGCATTATTGCGGGTTTCTGTGGAAAACCCGTCTTGCTGTGGCCAAAATGTCGATCAGCCGGGGGGAAGTTCGGGCGGGGCGCGGTCTGGCTGGTCGAAGTCGGGCGCATCCGGCACGATTTCGGGCGGCTGCCCGGCGGGGGCCTCATCGGGCGGGAGGGGGGCGGGGGTTTCGGGCGGCGATTGCGGGTCGATCCTGTCAGGGGGCGGCATGCCATCTGGCGCGGGGTCGGGGCGGGTGGCCATCGCTGTCTCTCCTGGATAAGGTGGGGTGCATAAGGGGTAAGCGCGGGCAGGCGGATCGGTTCCGTCCGGACTTATCCACTGGTTATCCACAGGCCGGACCTCTGGCCCTTGCTTCATGGGCCGCTTTTCTCTATGCCGCGCCGACCGGCGACCGATGCGGGCGTGGCGAAATTGGTAGACGCGCCAGATTTAGGTTCTGGTATCGCAAGATGTGGGGGTTCGAGTCCCTTCGCCCGCACCAGTGCGCCAGACCGTGGAACTGCGCCAGGCGCCAACGAAATTCAGCTTTAAGAAAGCGTTTGAGAGAAGAGATGCAGACTGTCGAGACGTTGAACGAGGGCCTGAAGCGCGCCTATACCGTGACCATCACGTCGAAGGACATCGACGCCCGCGTGGAAAAGGAAGTCGCCGCCATCGCGCCGCAGGTGCGCATGCCCGGCTTCCGCCCCGGCAAGGTGCCGGCCAACCTCGTCAAGAAGATGCACGGCGAATCGTTGCAGCGCGATGCGCTCAACAACTCGATCCAGGACGGCATCCAGAAGCTGATCGCCGACAACAAGCTGCGTCCCGCCATGCAGCCGTCCGTCGAACTGGACGAGGGCTTCGAATTCGGCAAGGACGCCGAAGTGAAGGTCGAACTGGAAGTTCTGCCGGAGATTGCAGCGCCCAGCATTGAAGGGCTGAAGCTGGAGCGCCTGACCGTCGAGGTCGCCGACGCGCAGGTGGATGAAGCCGCGGGCCGCATCGCGACGCAGCAGGGCGCCCTTGAGGAGCATGCCGCAAGCCACAAGGCGAAGGACGGCGACACGCTGACCATCGATTTCGTGGGCAAGATCGACGGCGAGGCGTTCGAGGGCGGTTCGGCCGAGGACGTGAAGCTGAAGATCGGTTCGGGCCAGTTCATCCCCGGCTTCGAGGAGCAGTTGACCGGCGTCAAGAAGGGGGACGAGAAGACCATCACCGTCACCTTCCCGGAAGATTATGGCGCGGCGCACCTGGCGGGCAAGGAGGCGACCTTCGACATCACAGTCAAGGCGATCCTGGACGCCGACAAGCCCAAGCTGGACGATGATTTCGCCAAGTCGCTGGGCCTGGAAGGCCTGGACCAGCTCAAGGAACTGCTGAAGGGCCAGATCGAGCAGGAACATAATGGCCTGACCCGCACCTATATGAAGCGCAAGCTGCTCGACCAACTGGCGGCCGCGCATGATTTCGATGTGCCGCCGAGCATGGTGGAGGCCGAGTTCAACCAGATCTGGGCGCAGCTTCAGCATGAGGCCAGCCATGAGGAAGATCCCGAAGCGGCCCTCAAGGAGATGGAGGCGGAGAAGGAAGATTATCGCGCCATCGCCGTGCGCCGGGTCCGCCTGGGCCTGCTGCTTTCGGAAATCGGCCAGGCCCATGGCGTGGTCGTCAGCGACCAGGAAATGAACCGCCTGATCATGCAGGCGGCCCAGCAGTACAGCCCGCAGGATCGCGAGCGTTTCGTGCAATATGTGCGGCAGGATCCGATGGCCGCCGCGCAGCTTCGCGCGCCGCTTTATGAGGACAAGGTGGTCGACTTCCTGTTCGAAAAGGCGGAAATCACCGACCGCGCCGTCAGCCGCGAGGAACTGGAAGCGGCGATCGAGGCCGAGGATGGCGACCTGAAGCCGCATGTCCATGGTCCGGACTGCGATCATGACCATGATCATGATCATGGCGAGAAGCCCAAGGCGAAGAAGGCTGCTTCGAAGAAGAAGGCCGCCGACGCTGAGCAAGCGGCTGCTGCGGGCGAGGCCGAAGCCCCCGCCAAGAAGGCGCCGGCGAAGAAGGCCGCCAAGAAGGACGAGGCCGTGGCTGAGGAAGCGGTTGCCGAGGACAAGCCCAAGGCGAAGAAGGCTCCGGCCAAGAAGGCTGCCGCCAAGGCCGAATAAGGCCTTCTCGGCCAGAATGGACAAGCGCCCGGCTTCGTGAGGAAGCCCGGGCGCTTTTCATTTCGGGCTCGGCGTGGCAGACGAAATGATGTCGTCTCGTCATTCCTGCGGCGATTGGGCAAGTCGCGAGGTGCTCCTGTAAAGGCGGGAGCCTGGTTCACCCGTCTGAGCTGCGCTCCTGCCTTCGATGGAGCGCGGCAGGTTTCCGGGACGACGCAAGGGGCGGAAAAGGTTTTGGGGTCGATGAAGGAATTTCCGGCGGTGGAAAGCGGGGAGGGGATTGCAAGCCCCCGGATCGCGGTCATCCTGCCTTGCTATAACGAGGCGGAAGCGATCGTGCGGACGGTGGAGGATTTCCGCCGCGCATTGCCGTCGGCCGAAATCTACGTGTTCGACAACAACAGCAGCGACGCCAGCCGCGAACTGGCGGCGGGCGCGGGGGCGATTGTGCGCCGGGTCGCGCAGCAGGGAAAAGGCCATGTCGTTCGCCGCATGTTCGCGGATGTGGATGCGGACATCTACATCATGGCCGATGGCGACGCGACCTATGAGGCCGCCGCCGCGCCGAAGATGGTCGCGGCGATGCTGGAGGACAATCTCGATATGGTCGTGGGCGCAAGGCGCAGCGAGATCGAGGAGGCCTATCGGCGCGGCCATCGCTTCGGCAACTGGGCGCTCACCGGCCTGCTGAAGCAGCTTTTCGGGCGCAGCTTCACCGATATTCTGTCGGGTTACCGCGTCTTTTCCCGACGGTTCGTCAAGAGCTTCCCCGTCCTGTCCGCCGGTTTCGAGATCGAGACGGAGATCAGCGTCCACGCGCTGGAACTCGCCATGCCGGTGGCGGAGGTCGTCACGGCCTATGGTGCGCGGCCCGAAGGGTCGGTGAGCAAGCTCAGCACCTATCGCGACGGCTGGCGCATCCTGCGCACGATCCTCACGCTCTATCGCATCGAGCGGCCGATCCTGTTCTTCGGGATCATCGCGGCGCTGCTGGCGGCGACGGGGCTCGTGCTGGCGGCGCCGCTGATCGTCACCTATATGAAGACGGGGCTTGTGCCGCGCTTCCCGACCGCCATATTGGTGACCGGCCTCATGATCCTCGCCACGCTTTCGGGCATGTGCGGCCTTATACTGGATACCGTGGTGCGCGGGCGGCGGGAGGTTCGCCGGCTTGCCTATCTCGCCTTCAAGGCGCCTTCCGACTTCGCCCGGCGCGACTGATCGCGCCCCGTTCGGCCGGGCAAACCGACCGCGTTTCACGCGACCCCTTGAACAGTCCGCTTTTTGTGCCGATGTAGAGAACGGGCAAAAGCAACACACCCTGAAAGAGCAAAATGACCGATATCATGTCCGATCCCATGGCCGCTCTGGTCCCCATCGTCATCGAACAGTCGAACCGGGGCGAGCGCAGCTTCGACATCTATTCGCGCCTGCTGCGGGAGCGGATCATCTTCGTGACCGGCCAGGTGGAGGATCATATGGCCTCCCTGATCGTCGCCCAGTTGCTGTTCCTTGAATCGGAAAATCCGAAGAAGGACATCTGGATGTACATCAACTCGCCCGGCGGCGTGGTGACGTCCGGCATGGCGATCCACGACACGATGAAATATATCCGCCCGCAGGTCGGCACCGTCTGCATCGGCCAGGCCGCCTCCATGGGCAGCTTCCTGCTCGCGGCGGGCGAGCCGGGCAAGCGCATCGCGCTCAGCAACGCCCGCATCATGGTGCACCAGCCGTCGGGCGGCGCGCAGGGCATGGCGTCGGACATCGAGATCCAGGCGAAGGAAATCCTGCGCATCCGCAGCCGCCTCAACAACCTCTACGTCCAATATACCGGGCGCTCGCTGGAGGAAGTGGAGCGCGCCATGGATCGCGACACCTTCCTGGAGGCGGAGGAAGCCAAGGCGTTTGGCCTGGTCGACGAAGTGTTCGACCGTCGGCCGGCCATGGCGGAAACCCCTGAGGGCTAAAACCTATGTTTACCGCGCGCGCCCTTTTCTCCCCTTGTGAAACGGGCGCGTCGCGGTCTAGGATGATCCCAGGACCAGAATATCCCTCGGCATTGGCGGCTGTTCGCCTCTAAAGAGGGAAGAGAGATTGGCGAATGACTAAGCTTACGGGCTCCGATTCTAAAAGCACGCTTTACTGCTCCTTCTGCGGCAAGTCGCAGCATGAGGTGCGTAAGCTGATCGCGGGGCCGACCGTGTTCATCTGCGACGAATGCGTGGAATTGTGCAACGACATCATCCGGGAGGAGACCAAGGGCGGTCTCGTCGGCAAGAAGGATGGCGGCGTGCCGACCCCGCAGGAAATCTGCGATGTGCTGGACGATTATGTGATCGGCCAGAACCGGGCGAAGCGCGTCCTGTCGGTGGCGGTCCACAACCATTACAAGCGCCTCAACCACGGCACCAAGCCGGGCGAGGTGGAACTGGCCAAGTCGAACATCCTGCTGGTCGGCCCCACCGGCTGCGGCAAGACGCTGCTGGCGCAGACGCTGGCCAAGACGTTCGACGTGCCCTTCACCATGGCCGACGCGACCACGCTGACCGAGGCGGGTTATGTGGGCGAGGATGTGGAGAACATCATCCTCAAGCTGCTCCAGGCGTCCGACTATAATGTCGAGAAGGCGCAGCGCGGCATCGTCTATATCGACGAGATCGACAAGATCAGCCGCAAGGCCGAGAACCCCTCGATCACGCGCGACGTGTCGGGCGAGGGCGTTCAGCAGGCGCTGCTGAAGCTGATGGAAGGGACCACCGCCTCGGTTCCGCCGCAGGGCGGGCGCAAGCATCCGCAGCAGGAATTCCTCCAGGTCGACACGACCAACATCCTGTTCATCTGCGGCGGCGCCTTTGCGGGACTGGAAAAGATCATCGGCGACCGGCTGGAGGCCAAGTCCATCGGCTTCGGCGCCCATGTCGCCGCGCCCGAGGAGCGCAAGACGGGCGAACTGCTGCGTCAGAGCGAGCCGGAGGATCTGCTGAAATTCGGCCTGATCCCCGAGTTTGTCGGTCGCCTGCCGGTGATCGCGACGCTGGAGGATCTGGACGTGGCCGCGCTGGTGAAGATCCTGGTCGAGCCGAAAAATGCGCTGGTGAAGCAATATGCCAAGCTGTTCGACATGGAGAATGTCGAACTCAGCTTCACCGACGATGCGCTCACTGCGATTGCCAAGAAGGCGATCGAGCGCAAGACCGGCGCGCGCGGGCTGCGGTCGATCCTGGAGGCGATCCTGCTCGACACCATGTTCGACCTGCCTTCGATGGAAGGCGTAGGCGAGGTCGTCGTGGACAAGGACGTCGTCGCGGGCAGCAAGGAACCGATTCGCGTGTTCAGCGAGAAGGACAAGCGGGCCGAAGACGCGGCCTGAATCGATAGGCTGACGCTTTGAAATAGGGGGCCGGCGATGTTTCGCCGGCCCTTTTTCTTCGCGCCTATCGCAATCGCACAAAAATTCCTGCTGCGTTGCAAAATTGCACCACTGTCAAACTAGCAGGTGTGCTGCAATTTAAATTTTAAATATCAATATCTTATATGAATTTCCCCGGATGTCTTCCGGGAATTTTTGCCATGTGGCGCCTGCTGCCACCGCGTTTCTATTATATTGTCGTAAAACTGTAATCAGAGCATCACAGGTCCGTCGCCATTGGCCGCCACAGGCGGTGCCAGCTCCATAGAGCAAAATAAAGCCGGCGCGACGCGCCAAACTTTCAAAGGGACAATGCTCAAATGAAACAGCTTCTTATGTGTAGCGCCGCGCTGGTTGCCGTGGCCGCACCGGCCGCAGCTTTTGCTCAATCGACCGGCTCGATCGACTTCGAAAATGAGATCGTCGTGACCGGCGCAACCACGCCCAAGGGGCTGGCGGGCGTTGAATTACCCGAAACCAGCAAGGCTCGCGGTGTTCTGAACCAGGAAATCATCGAGCGGCAGATTCCGGGGCAATCCGTCAACGATATCATCAACCTGCTGCCGGGCGTCAGTTTCCAAAACAACGATCCGTTCGGCTCGGCTGGCGGCACCATGTATATTCGCGGCTTTGACAATACTCGAATTTCGCAGACCTTCGACGGCGTTCCGTTGAACGATTCCGGCGGCTATTCGATCTATTCCAGCCAGCAACTCGATTCCGAACTGATCGAGCAGGTTAACGTCAATCTCGGCACGACCGATGTCGACAGCCCCACTGCCGCGGCAACCGGCTCGACGGTCAATTACCGCACCCGCAATCCCACCGATGATTTCAGCGTGAAGATCGTGGGCTCTGCTGGCGATTTCTCCTTCTTCCGCATGTTCGGGTCGGTCGATACCGGCGTGTTCACGCCCTGGGGCACCAAGGCTTTCTTCGCCGCCAGCAAGGCAACGAACGATACCATCTTCAATAATCGCGGCGAAATCAGCAAGCAGCAATATAATGCCAAAATCTATCAACCCATTGGCGATAATGGCGATTTCATCTCCATCGCGGCGCATTATAACGAAGCCTATAATAATCGTTTCGGTTCGGTGACGTTCCGCAACGACGGCGCGGGCGCCGTGCCCAGCCGCTTTCCGAACAATCGCGACGAGCGCGATTATGTGATCCCTTATTGCACGACGCAGATGCCCGCTATTGCAGGGGTAGCGGACGCCGCGACAAATTGCGGTTCGACCTTCGACGAGCGTGTCAATCCCTCGAAGACCGGAAATATCCGCATCAATTCGCGCTTCACGCTGGCCGATGACCTGGTCCTGACGGTCGATCCCAGCTTCCAATATGTACGTGCCAATGGCGGCGGCACGGCCACCGCGCGGGAGGGATTTCGCGACATCAATCCGGGTAGCGGCGTCACCAATGCAGTCGGCTATCTGGGGGGCAGCCCCTATTTCGGTTATGACGTCAATGGGGACGGCGATCTGCTGGACTCGATCCGCGTGCTCGCGCCCAGTGAAACCAATACGCGCCGCTACGGCCTGATTGCTTCGCTGCGCTATAATTTCTCAGAGGATCAGTCGATCCGTGTCGCCTACAGCCTTGATTATGCGCGGCATCGCCAGACCGGGGAGATTGAGTTCCTGCGCAATGATGGCCAACCGCTCCATGCCTTTCCCCAGGAGGGCAATCCGCTCAGGGATGCGACGGGTTCGGTCCTGCAGAAGCGTGATCGTTTCTCAAAGGCGATCCTGCATCAGATCGCCGGAGAATATCGTGGCAAGTTCGACGCGCTGACCGTAACGGCCGGCGTGCGCGCGCCTTTCTTCAAACGCGACCTCAATAATTACTGCGCGACGTCGAGCGCTACGGGCTTCGTGGAATGTTTCGGCACGAACAGCGCGGGCGCGGCGCAATACGCGGCGCTCAATCCGACCATCCAGGGACCGCAGCGGCGGGTGTTCAAATATGACAAGATCCTGCCCAACATCGGCCTGACCTATGACGTGACCGATGCAATTGGCCTTTTCGGCAATTATTCGAAGGGCTTGCAGGTTCCAGGCACCGACAATCTGTACAACAGCTTCTTCTTTGCGCCCGATACGGCATCGGCCAAGCCGTCGCCCGAAACCACGGACAATTTCGACCTGGGCGTGCGCTATCGCAGCAGCAAGGTTCAGGCGCAGCTATCGCTCTGGTACACCATCTATCAGAACCGGCTGGCGTCTGCCTATGATCCGGAAACGGATCGCACATTGTACCGTAATCTGGGCCGCGTCGACAAATATGGCATCGACGGCAGCCTGTCCTACCGTCCGATCCCGGAACTCGTCCTCTATGCTTTCGGCTCCTACCTGAAGTCGAAGATCAAGGATGACGTGCTGTATGGCGAATGCACGTCCGGCAATGTTTCGGGGGGCATTGCGGGCTGCGCTGCAGTTGGCGACCCGATTTATGCACAGACCAGCGGCAAGCGGGAATCAGGCGCACCCGTCTATACTATCGGCGGTCGCGCGCAGGCGACCCTGGGGCCGGTGGAACTGGGCGTGCAGGTGAAGCGCACCGGGCCGCGTTATGTCAACGACCTCAACCGTCCGTTCACCTTGGGCGGCACCATCATCGGCGGCGTGGCGGTCAGCGGCGGCGCGCAGGTCATGGATGCCAAGGCGCCGGCGTATACGCTGGTCGATCTGGATGCGCGTCTTAGCCTTGCTCCACTGGGAATGGGCGACAAGACCTATCTGCAGTTGAACGTCAGCAATGTGTTCGACAAGCTCTATTATGGCGGCTTTGACGGACGCCTTGACGCCGGCTTCGCTGCGGCCAGCAACCTGCCTTTCGTGCAGATCGGCTCCCCGCGGACGTTCATCGGTTCGGTGGTGTTCGCTTTTTAAGCAGCCATTCCGGTAGCGGAGAAGGAAAGGGCGCGGAGAAATCCGTGCCCTTTCTCATTTCAGGCAGCTGTCCAGCCCGTCGCGCTGGACTATGCCGATGCGGGTGGCAATGCTGTTGCCGTAGCGGCGGGTGAAGCCGTGCGGATCGATCGCTGCGCGTTTCTTGGGCAGGGGCAGAACGGCGGCCAGGCGGGCCGCTTCGGCGCGGGTCAGGCGCTGGGCGCCATGGCGGAAATAGCGGATCGCGCCGGCCTGCGCGCCATAGGTGCCGATGCCGGTTTCCGCGACGTTGAGATAAACCTCCATGATCCGCCGCTTGCCCCAGATCGCTTCGATCAGCAGCGTGAACCAGGCCTCCAGCCCCTTGCGGACAAAGCCGCCGCCCTGGAACAGGAAAACATTTTTCGCTGTTTGCTGGCTGATGGTCGATCCGCCCCGGATGCGGCCGCCGCTGGCATTGTGGCGCATCGCCTGGGCGATGGCGACCGCGTCGAAGCCGTGATGGCTGCAAAAGCGGCTATCCTCCGCCGCGATGGCGGCGCGCGCCATGTCCGGGTCCATCCTGTCCAGGCTCATCCAATCCTTGGTTATGCCGTTGGGGTCCAGCAGCATCGTCCACGTCACCGGCGGCGGCACGAAGCGATAGATCACCACCATCAGCAGCGACAGGGCGACGAAGCCGCCAACGATTTTGAGAAATATCCCGATCCATCGGGAGCGGCGGCGAGGGGCGGCGGACTTGGCGTTCATCATTCCGTGGTAGCGCGGTTGCGCGGCGGTTCAAGATGGGAGCCTATGCTTCGTCATTCGGGCCTCCGCTGGAATGACGAGTGGGAAAGGGCGAGCGGATACAAAAAAGCCCCGGATTTTACTCCGGGGCTCCTTTGCGTTCCGCAAATCCGATCAGACGGCGGCGAGGCGGGAAATCTTGCCCAGCCTGTCGCCCGCAATCCGCATCATCGCCTTTTGCAGCTTCTCGAAGGCGCGGACCTCGATCTGACGGACGCGTTCGCGGCTGACGCCATAGACCTGCGAGAGTTCCTCCAGCGTCTTGGGTTCTTCCGCCAGGCGGCGTTCCGCCAGGATATGCTTCTCGCGATCGTTGAGGTCGTCCATCGCCTCCACCAGCATGTCGTGGCGCAGTTCGCTTTCCTGTCGGTCGGCGACGCGTTCGTCCTGCAATGGATCGCTATCGGCCAGCCAATCCTGCCACTGGCCCTCGCCATCCTCGCGCATCGGCACGTTGAGCGACGTGTCGCCGCCCATCGCCATGCGGCGGTTCATGGATATCACGTCCTCCTCCGTGACGCCCAGATCGGTGGCGATCTTCTTGACGTCGTCGGGGTGCAGGTCGCCATCCTCGAAGGCTTCGATATTGTTCTTCATCCGGCGCAGGTTGAAGAACAGCTTTTTCTGCGCGGCGGTGGTGCCCATCTTCACAAGGCTCCACGACCGCAGGATGAATTCCTGGATAGAGGCGCGAATCCACCACATCGCATAGGTCGCCAGACGGAAGCCGCGATCCGGCTCGAACTTCTTGACGCCCTGCATCAGGCCGATATTGCCTTCGCTGATCAGCTCGCTGACCGGCAGGCCATAGCCGCGATAGCCCATGGCGATCTTCGCGACCAGTCGCAGGTGCGAGGTCACGAGCTGCGCCGCGGCTTCCGAATCCTGATGTTCGGCATAGCGCTTCGCGAGCATATATTCCTGCTCGGGCGTCAAAATCGGAAATTTGCGGATTTCCGACAGATAGCGGTTGAGGCTGGCTTCACCGCCCAGCGCCGGAACCGCGGGGACATTGCTCTTGTCAGCCATGTCGTCACCTTTCCCTTTCATGCGCGGCGGGACCCAGAAGAGGCGTCCAAGGCGCCGTCGCAAACTTGTCCAAAACTATACGTGAAGCTCGCTTAACAGTTCCTGCATATCGGCAGGGAGTTTGCTGTCGAAGCTGAGCGCCTCACCCGTTACCGGATGTATGAACCCCAGCCTCTTCGCATGCAATGCCTGCCTGTTGAAACCCAGCGTTTCCAGTATCGATTTGAAACCTTTTCTCTCTCTACCGTAAACCGGGTCTCCGATCAAGGGGTGTCCCAGATGCGCCATATGGACGCGGACCTGATGCGTCCGCCCGGTTTCCAGCCTGCATTCCACCATGGCTGCGCCGCGCAGCCTTTCCATTGTCCGGTAATGCGTCACGGCATGTTTGCCCCGCCCTTCCCGATGAACCGCCATCTTCTTTCGATCGGCGTCGGATCGGCCGATCCAGCTGTCGACCGTGCCGGCCGCCGGTTGCGGCACTCCATAGACGATGGCGGCATAGAGCCGGTCGATCGAATGCGCCTTGAACTGCTGCGCCAGTCCTTCATGCGCGCGGTCGGACTTTGCGACGACCAGCAGGCCAGAAGTATCCTTGTCGATGCGATGAACGATGCCGGGGCGCGCCACGCCGCCGATTCCGGAGAGTCGGCCCTGGCAATGATGGAGCAGCGCATTGACCAGAGTCCCGTCCAGATTGCCCGCCGCCGGGTGGACGACCAGGCCCGCGGGCTTGTCGATGACGATCAGGTCCGCGTCCTCATGGACGATGGCCAGGGGGATGTCCTGCGCCACGGCCTCCGCCTCCATCGGCGGGGGCAGGACGATGGCGAAGGCCTGCCCTGCGGCGACCTTCATGGAGGGATTGGGGGATCGGCCGGCATGGGCGGGGCGGCCTGTCACCTGGCCTTCCGCGATCAGCGCCTTCAGCCGTTCGCGCGACAGGTCGGGAACCAGCTCGGCAAGCGCCTTGTCGAGGCGCATGCCGTCCTGCGCCTCGCCGATTGTCGCTTCAATGATGGAAACCCCCGAAACCATTGGGTAGGAAGGTAGGAATGAGGGTTTCGATTTCAAGGGGTCTGCTGGAACAAATCATGTCCGAAGCGGCGGCCGACCGGCATGAGGTCTGCGGCCTGCTTCTGGGGGAGGCGGGACGGATCGAGGCGGTTCTGCCCGCCGCCAATGTCGCGCCCGATCCGGCACGCCATTTCGAACTGGACCCCGCGGTGCTGATCGCGGCCCATCGCGATGCGCGGGCGGGCGGGGCGCGGATCGCCGGCCATTATCATTCGCACCCCGGTGGCCTGGCCGTGCCGTCCGAAACCGACGCGGCCTGCGCCGCGCCCGACGGCGGCCTCTGGCTGATCGTCGGCGGAGAGGCGGCCCGCCTGTGGGTGGCCATGCCGGGGCAGGACGGACGGGTGCAATTTGTCGAGGCTTTGCTCGACATCATGTGAGGGAGGGTTGCATCGCGCGGCGGGGCAGCGCATTAGCCGTTCATTCCTTCCTGTTCATTTTTGCGGCGGCAGCGAACCTTCATGACCAATCCGATCGACAGCATCGATTTTGCCAGCCTGCTCTGCTCGCGCCTGTGCCATGACCTTCTCAGTCCGGTCGGCGCGCTCAACAACGGGCTTGAGCTGATGGCGGACGAGACGGACCCGGAAATGCGGCAACGCTGCCTGGACCTGCTGGCGGACAGCGCCAGGACGTCCGCGAACAAGCTGAAATTCTTTCGCCTGGCCTTCGGTTCGGCTGGCGGCTTCGGCGATGCCGTGCCGACCCATGAGGCGCGGGTGGCGATAGAGGGCATGTTCGCGGCTTCGGGCCGGGTGAAGATCGGCTGGCTGGTCGAGGATGACATGCTGGAAAAGCTGCCGGTCAAGGTGCTGCTGAACCTGGCGCTGATCGCGGGAGATGCGCTGGTGCGGGGCGGTCAGCTCGACATCGGGGCGGAGAAGCGGCCAGGCGTGACGGAGATCGTCGTGCGGGCGGAAGGGCCGAAGCTGGTGCTCGATCCTGACCTGCGGGCCGCGCTGGCGGGGACTTTGCCGCCGGAGGGGCTGGCTTCGCGAACGTCGGCGGCGTGGATGGTGCGTACCCTGGTGACGAGCGTCGGCGGTGAGATCGCGCTATCGCCTGCCGGCGAGCCGATATTGCTGTTCGGGGCGTCCATTCCGGAGGCGCGTTAAGCGCTTTCCCGCATTTCCCTCGCCAGAAGGCGGATAAGGTCGGCGGCCGGCATGGCGCGAGCCAGCGGCGCGCCCTGGCCGGCCCATTGCGCGCCGAAGCCGCCTTCGCCCTTGGCCTTCGCCGCGGCGTTGAGCGCTTTGCCGGCATCATAGGCGATCGGATAGGCGGGCGGCAGCAACGCGGCTTCGGAGTCCCAGGCGGTGAAGCGATTGGCAAGGCAGCGGGCCGGGCGGCCTGAAATGGCGCGCGTCATCACGGTATGATGGGCGCCGGGGCCCGCGAGGGCGGCGCGATAGGCTTCGTCGGCGCTGCTTTCCGTGCAGGCGATGAAGGCGGTGCCGAGCTGCGCTGCGACCGCGCCGAGCGCAAGAGCGGCGCGAACGCCTTGCCCATCCATGATGCCGCCCGCCGCGATCACAGGCAGTCCGCATTGGGCGACGAGCAGCCGGGTGAGGGCGAAGGTGCCGAGCTGGTCGTCAGGCGCCTCGGGATCGAAGGCGCCTCTATGGCCCCCTGCCTCATGGCCTTGCGCGACTATGGCGTCGACGCCTGCCTCCCGCGCGGCCCGCGCTTCGGCAGGATTGGTGGCGGTGGCGAGGAGAAGGCATCCGGCTTGCTTGAGCGCCGCAATGCGGGTTGGATCGGGCAGTCCGAAGTGGAAGCTGACGACCGGCGGCGCGAGTTCGACCAGGACGGCAAGCATCGCGTCGTCCTCGACGAAGCTGCGGTAGATTTCGTGAAGGGCGGCTGGGGGGCGGGCGTCATAGGCCTGGAACAGCGGCGTCAGCGCGGCCAGCCAGGCCGCTTCCCTGGCGGGGTCGCCACGGGCCGGCGCATGAGTGAAGAGATTGACGTTGAAGGGGCGGTCGGTCCGGGCGCGGACGGCTTCCATCATGGCGCGGGCGCCTGCCGCATCGGTCGCGCCTACGGCAATGGAGCCGAGCGCCCCGGCATTGGAGACGGCTGCCGCCATGGCGGGCGTGGAGACGCCGGCCATGGGCGCCTGGACGATGGGATGGGACAGGCCGAGCGACTCGATGATCGACATGGGACGATTGTCGGAGCTTTGCGGGAGGCGGGCAATGGGGAGGATTGGGACTGGAGATCCGGCTTCCGCGTTCAGGTGGCGTTCGCGTCATCTCTATCGTCCGAAATGAAAAGAGCCCGGTCGCCAGTGCGACCGAGCCCCTTTCCCAACAGTCCCGAACGGATCAGGCGCTGTAGTACATGTCGAATTCGACCGGCGAGGGAGCCATTTCCCAGCGGTACACTTCGGGCCACTTGAGTTCGAGATAGGCCTCGATCTGGTCCTTGGTGAACACGTCGCCCTTCAGCAGGAAGTCGTGGTCGGCGGCCAGCGAGTTCAGCGCTTCACGCAGCGAACCGCAGACGGTCGGCACCTGGCTCAGTTCCTCCGGCGGCAGGTCATAGAGGTTCTTGTCCATCGCGGCGCCCGGATGGATCTTGTTCTCGATGCCGTCGAGGCCGGCCATCAGCAGCGCCGAATAGCACAGATAGGGGTTGGCCATCGCGTCGGGGAAGCGGAATTCCACGCGCTTCGCCTTGGCGCCCGCGCCATAGGGAATGCGGCAGGAGGCCGAGCGGTTGCGGGCCGAATAGGCCAGCAGAACCGGGGCTTCGAAGCCCGGCACCAGGCGCTTGTAGCTGTTGGTGGTCGGGTTGGTGAAGGCGTTGAGGGCCTTGGCGTGCTTGATGACGCCGCCGATGAAGTAGAGGCAGGTTTCGCTGAGACCCGCATAACCTTCGCCCGCGAACAGCGGCTTGCCGCCTTCCCAGATCGACATGTGAGTGTGCATGCCCGAACCATTGTCCTGCGCGATCGGCTTGGGCATGAACGTCGCGGTCTTGCCATAGGCCTGGGCGACCATCTGCACGACATATTTGTAGATCTGCATGCGGTCGGCGGTCTGCACCAGCGTGCCGAAGGTCAGGCCCAGTTCGTGCTGCGCGGCGGCCACCTCATGGTGGTGCTTGTCGCAGGGCAGGCCCATTTCGAGCATGGTCGAAACCATCTCGGCGCGGATGTCGGTGCAGGGATCGACCGGCGCGACGGGGAAATAGCCGCCCTTGGCGCGAGGACGGTGGGCCAGGTTGCCGCCCTCATATTCCTTGCCGGTGTTGGTCGGCAGTTCGACATCGTCGATCTTGAAGAAGGACTCGTTATAGTCCGAATTGAAACGGACATCGTCGAACATGAAGAATTCGGCTTCCGGGCCGACATAGACGGTGTCGCCGAAACCGGCCGACTTGACGAAGGCCTCCGCGCGCTTCGCGGTCGAACGCGGGTCGCGGCTGTAGAGTTCGCCCGTGTCGGGTTCGACGATGTCGCAGAAGATGATCAGCATGGGCGTGGCGCTGAACGGATCGACATAGACGGCGTCGAGGTCCGGCTTCAGGATCATGTCCGATTCGTTGATCGCCTTCCAACCTTCGATGGACGAACCGTCGAACATCAGGCCCTGGGTCAGTTCATCCTCGCCCAGCACCGAAGACACCATGGTCAGGTGCTGCCACTTGCCCTTGGGATCGGTGAAGCGGACATCGACCCATTCGATCTCCTTTTCCTCGATCATCTTCAGGATGTCTTTAGGCGTGTTAGCCATGTGAACCTTGCCCTTCTTTCATGATACCCCCCCGAAGGGGTAGGTTGATGTGGTCAGCCGCCAAGACTTTTGGAAATGATCCCCTGCAAGCCGGCGAGAAGTCGGTGGAAAATCAGATGGCGTCGCTGTCGCGCTCGCCCGTGCGGATGCGCACCGCGCCTTCGATGTTGGAAATGAAGATCTTGCCGTCGCCGATGCGGCCGGTCTGAGCGGCGGCAGAGATCGCCTCCACCACCCGTTCCGCGAGCGAATCGTCGACCACGACCTCCAGCTTCACCTTGGGCAGGAAGTCGACCACATATTCGGCGCCGCGATAAAGTTCGGTATGGCCCTTCTGGCGGCCGAAACCCTTGGCCTCCGTGACGGTGATGCCCGACACGCCGACTTCGTGAAGCGCCTCCTTCACTTCGTCGAGCTTGAACGGCTTGATGATCGCTTCGATCTTCTTCATCTCTAATTATCCCAACTCAAACGCGCGCCAGATGGCGGGTATGATCCCGCCTTTCGTCCTTCTCGAGTGACGATCACCATGCCCCCCGAAGGCACGCGTCGCCCCTCTTCCTAATCAATTACCGTGCCAAATAGCGAATCGCCAGGAACTGCTTTCCGCGATGCAGCAACTTTTGTCCATATTGCCCGGATTCCGGGCAGTATTATGAGGCGATGCCCATTTTTTAGGCATGGCCGCCATGATCAGCGCTGATAGGGCGGCGCGTCGAGGCCAGCGGGGCTTTTGGTGAAGATTTCGCAGCCTGTTTCGGTAATGCCGATGCTGTGTTCGAACTGCGCGGACAAGGTGCGGTCGCGGGTGACCGCCGTCCAGCCGTCCTCCAGCATCTTCACGCCGGGCTTGCCGATATTGATCATCGGTTCGATGGTGAAGAACATGCCTGGCTTGAGTTCCGGTCCCGTGCCGGGGCGGCCGACATGGACCACTTCCGGGCTGTCGTGGAACACGCGGCCCAGGCCATGGCCGCAGAAATCGCGCACGACGCCATAGCGGTGCTTTTCCGCGTGCCGCTGAATGGCATGGCCGATGTCGCCCAGCGTGTTGCCGGGCTTCGCCTGCTCGATGCCCAGCATCAGGCATTCATAGGTGACCTCGACCAGGCGGCGCGCCTTGATCGGGGCTTCGCCGCAAATATACATGCGGCTGCTGTCGCCGTGCCAGCCGTCGACCAGCGGCGTCACGTCGATATTCAATATGTCGCCTTCCTTGAGCTTCTGATCGCCGGGAATGCCGTGGCAGATGACATTGTTGAGCGAGATGCAGCAGCTATGCGTATAGCCGCGATAGCCCAGGGTCGCGGGCACGCCGCCGCCGTCCAGCGTCATGCGGCGGACGATGTCGTCCAACTCGCCGGTGGTGACGCCCGGAACCACATGGGGAACCAGCGCGTCCAGTATCTCCGCCGCCAGCCGCCCGGCCTTGCGCATGCCTTCGAAACCGGCCGCGTCATAGAGCTTGATCGCGGTCGAGCGGGAAATCGGCGCGTCCGCCGTCATCGTCATATATTCGGTCATGGACGTGATTATAGGCGGGGATGCCGCATAATGCGAGGGGGCGGCTAGGCAGGGCGCGCGGCAGAGGCTATGGCCAGCCCATGGCCGACCCGACCCGCATATGGACCGCAGCGCTGATCGTGATCGGCGACGAGATTCTTTCGGGGAGGACGCAGGACAGGAATGTGTCGCAGATTGCGACATGGCTGAACGTGCAGGGCATCCGCCTGCGCGAAGTCCGGGTGGTCGCGGACGACAGCGACGCCATCGCAGAAGCGGTGAACGCCCTTCGGGCGCGGAACGACTATCTGTTCACCACCGGCGGCATCGGGCCGACGCATGACGACATCACTGTGGACGCCATTGCCGCGGCGCTGGGCGTTGCCGTGGAAATCCACCCAGAAGCGCGGGCCATGCTCCTCGCCTATTACGAGACGCGGGGCGGCTTGACCGAGGCGCGGCTGCGCATGGCCCGCGCGCCTGCGGGATCGAGCCTGATCGAAAACCGCATGTCGGGCGCTCCCGGCCTGCGGCACGGCAATGTCTTCATCATGGCCGGCGTGCCGCATATCACCGCCGGAATGCTGGACAGCCTGACGGGGAAGCTGGAAGGCGGCCTCCCGGTGCTGTCAGCCACCATCGGTTGCTGGGTGGCGGAAAGCGAGATTGCGGACCTGCTCGGCGCGACGGAGCGGGCGCATGACGGGTGCCAGATCGGCAGCTATCCCTTCTTTCGCGAGGGGAAGACCGGCGCGAATTTCGTGATCCGCTCGGTCGATGCGGAGGCGCTGGATCGCTGCGTTGCGGATCTGAGCGCCGGACTGGAACGGGGCGGCTGGCCGGTGGTGGCTGGAGGGATCTGAGACGGTCCCATCGATTGCGTCGGTGGGAGCGGACATCGGTCCCCTGGTCGGATGGCCCGGTGAAGTGCCGGAGTTTTCGCAAAACTTCAGCCGCACGATGCTCTAAGCGCCTGATCCGCGCCCATATGTGTCCGTAGAGCGGCGGGCTGCGTTGCATCCATGCCGCGCAGGGCGGTATGCTGCGCTGCGTCAATCGCCGGCTGGTTCCGGCCAAGGGGCATCGGGCTCGCTCGCTCGGCGCCCAACCCATGATGAGGGATGAGGGTCCGTGCATCCGGGGTTTCCCGGAATGGATTCGCGCGTCCTTTCATGATCGGTTGGCTGTCGGTCGAAAGCCGTTTGAAGAAGGAGAATAGTGATGCGGATCGTTATGACCGGCTCTGGCTATGTCGGCCTGGTATCCGGCGCGTGTCTCGCGGATTTCGGCCATGATGTCATCTGCGTGGACAAGGATGCGCGCAAGATCGAGCTGTTGCAGGGCGGCGGCGTGCCGATCTACGAGCCCGGCCTTGCCGACCTGATCGCCCGCAACGTGAAGGCGGGGCGCCTGACATTCACCACCGACCTGGCCGGATCGGTCAGCCAGGCCGATGTGGTGTTCATCGCCGTCGGCACGCCCGCGCGGCGGGGCGACGGTCATGCCGACCTTAGCTATGTCTATGCCGCCGCGCAGGAGATCGCGTCCAACCTCAGCGGCTTCACCGTCATCGTCACCAAGTCCACCGTGCCGGTCGGCACGGGGGACGAGGTCGACCGCATCGTCCGCGAAACCAATCCCGACGCGCAGTTCGCCGTCGCCTCCAACCCCGAATTCCTGCGCGAAGGCGCGGCCATCCAGGATTTCAAGCGGCCCGACCGCATCGTTGTCGGCATAGAGGACGAACGCGCCCGCCCGGTGATGGAGGAGGTCTATCGTCCCCTCTACCTCAACCAGGCGCCGATCCAGTTCACGGGCCGCCGGACCAGCGAACTCATCAAATATGCCGCCAACGCCTTCCTGGCGATGAAGATCACCTATATCAACGAGATGGCCGACCTGTGCGAGAATGTCGGCGCCGACGTTCAGCAGGTGGCGCGCGGCATCGGCCTGGATAATCGCATCGGTTCGAAATTCCTTCATGCCGGGCCGGGCTATGGCGGCTCCTGCTTCCCGAAGGACACGCTGGCGCTGGTCAAGACGGCGGAGGATGCGGGCGCGCCGATCCGCCTCATCGAAACCACCGTGGCCATCAACGAAAGCCGCAAGCGGGCTATGGCGCGAAAGGTGGTCGCGGTCTGCAACGGGTCGGTGCGCGGCAAGACGATCGCCGTGCTGGGCCTGACCTTCAAGCCCAACACCGACGACATGCGCGACGCGCCGTCGATCGCCATCATCCAGGCCCTGCAGGATGGCGGCGCGCAGGTGCGGGCCTATGATCCGGAGGGGATGGACGCCGCCCGCGCCATGATGAGCGGCGTGGAATTCTGCGACAATCCCTATGTCGCGGCGCAAGGAGCCGCCGCGGTCGTCATCGTTACGGAATGGGACGCGCTGCGGGCGCTCGATCTGCCGCGCCTCAAGGGGATCATGAGCGGCGATGGCCTGGTCGACCTGCGCAACATCTATCGCCCGGCCGATGCGGAGGCTGCCGGCTTCGTTTATGTCAGCGTGGGCCGCGGCGCCGCGCCGGAGATCGAGGAACTGGTGCAGGCGGCGGAGTAGGCCGCGACCCAAATCCCATCTCGCGTGCGCGATGGGATTGAGCAGGGCGCTCCCGGCATTGGGTCGGGGGCGCCCTTTCATTTCCGGCGCGGTCCCCTTCGCGATCATATCGATTCTGAAAACATGGCGGGGTCGAGCCAGTTTCCGGCGCGCCTTACCACAACTCGTCGCAAATTCCCAAAGGATACGACGAGTCGTCGTTGACCCCAGCTTTTTGTTAACCTTCTTGGAAGACCCTACAGGGGATAACTTCGGGGGTCGCAAACCATGTCTGTCAAAATGACTGGCTCCATTTTTGGAGCCGGAATGCTTTGTATTTTCGCGGCGGGAGCCGCAACGATCATGACCAGCCTGTCGACATCGAGCACGATGTCGACCGCAACAACGACCGGGTCGCAGCTTGTTTCCGCCACGACTTCGACCACGATAACGTCGTCGACGACCAGCGGTTCCGCGACGACGAGCACTGTATCCGATTTTTCCGACTTCGACTTCGCCAATGGGACGAAGCTGCCGGCAAAGGCGACTCTGTCGCTGGGCAATGCCAGCTTTCGTCCGGGCAGCAGCGTGGCCCATGTGCCCGTGACGCTGGACCGGCCGACGCCCAATACGGTGATCGCGCGGATCATCACGGTCAACGGATCGGGCATCTATCGCGCGCTGTCGGGCTATAATTACCAGACGGTCGACACGGTAGTGATCTTCCGCCCCGGCGATCCGCTGGTGCAGACCGTCGCGGTGCCGATCATCGGCGCCACGGAAGGACAGCAGTTCCAGGTCAAGCTGCGGGAGGCGCCCTGGGGTGGCCTCCAGGGGCAATCGACCGCGACGATCACGGCCAGCAGCACGGCCATGGCGACGGCCAGGGCGACGGGCACGTTCCGCGCCCCGCGCAGCTTCGCGGCGACCGGCACGCTTCAGTTCGAACTGCGCAAGGACACCCACAGGCGGTCACCCGACGGCGGCTGGGACCGCTGGGCGACTTCGCTTGCCCATGGGCGGACGCAGGTCGCCAACGGGGAAACCGGGCTCTACCTCGATTCCAGCATTTTCCCCGGCATCGAAGGGCCGGTCTATTGGGGCGCGAACGGGCTCGTCCTGCATACGCAGAAGCTGAAGACGCCGATCAGCTATGACGGCCAGAGCTGGTATTACGGTTCGTCGGTGCTGGACGGCCGCAATTTCCTGGCGACGCAGATCGGTTATGGCCAATATGAATGGGAAGCGAAAATGCCCAGCCGACGCGGGTCATGGCCCGCCTTCTGGCTGGTGTCGACCAGCGGCTGGCCGCCCGAAATCGATATTTACGAGGGGTTCGGCTATCAGAGCTATTGGGATTTCGACCGTCATGTCGCCCATACCCTGCATATCGGCGCCAACAGCACCCGCTACGATCAGCGGGGAGTCACGATCCAGACGCAGCAGGCCTATGGCCTCAGCGGCTATTCCCAGGGCTTTCACCGCTTCGCCGTCGACATCCAGCGGGATTACATCACCTGGTTCGTGGATGGCGTGGAAACCTATCAGTCGGTCAACCCCTTCCGGGGCTTCCGCTTCTATCCGATCATGGACGTCGCGGTGAAGACCAACGGCGCCTATGACGACGGGTCGGGCGACATGGTCATCAAGAGCTTCAAAATCTACAGCGCGCCATAATGATCCTGGGCGCCTCCCGCCAGGGCATAGAGGCGCCCCCAGCTCTTGACCCACTGCCCGGCGATGTCCACCCGACGCGCGCCGGGCAGCAGCAGGGCCGCCAGGCCGGCCGTCCGCAATCCCAATATGGCGACCGACCGGACCAGCAGCTTCGCGGCGCCGATGCGGCCGGGCAGGGCCTTGCGCCGCGCCATCGTCTCGGTGCAGCCGATGCGCCACATGCGTTTCAGCACCCATGAAAGGCGCGCCCGCTCAGCCGAAACCCATTCGCCGACCCGCGCATCGGGCGACCAGCCGAAGCGGGCACCCGCATCATGCAGCCGGGCCAGGAAGTCCAGATCCTCCCCGCCGCTGCAGTTGAAGCGCGGATCGAAGAAGGGCTCTCCGATCATGGCAAAGGCGCGGCGGCTGACCAGCAGATTGTTGCTCGCCCACAGCATGCCGGTCGCGCCCCATGGCCGTTCCTCGGCGCGGAAGACCAGCGTTTCGCGCGCCCATCGCGGCGGCTGCCCCACGAAGCGGCTATCCACGGGGCCGGCGACCACATCCGCGCCCACCTGCGCCTGGCAGATCAGCAGCGCGTCGAGCCAGCCGGGCTGGGGCCATTCGTCATCGTCGATCATCGCCACGAAACGCATCGCCGGATCGTCCAGCGCTGCGGCGGCGATGGCATTGCGGACCGCGCAAAGCCCCGGCTGGGCCACCGACAGCAGCGTCACGGGCAGGCCATAACCCTCCGCCAGCATGGCGCGGACCACGGCTGCCCCCTCCTGCCTGACGGGATCGTTGTCGGCCACCAGCACCATCACGTCATGGCGGCCGGTCACGCCCGGCAGCGTCTCCAGCAGGTGACGGAGCTGATCGGGCCGGCGGAAGGTGGGAATGGCGATCCAGACCGCGGGCATCAGACGGCGGCCTCCACCACCGGCTTGCGGCTGCGTCCGCCGCGCTGGAGCCATTTTATGAGCCGATGCCCGCGCACCTCCACCAGCGCATAGCTTGCCCAGCAGAGCAGCCAGGTCGCCGCCAGCATGGCGAGGACGATCAGCCCGTCGAAGCCGTTGACGCCATGCCTGTGCGCCACGCCCATGCCGCGGGCGAACACGTCCCGCACCAGCGGATGCCAGAGATAGATGGAATAGCTGATGAGACCCAGATGGAAGCTGACCGGATTGGCCATCACCGCCCGCGCCGCCGCGCCGTTATAATAGCAGCTCAGCACCAGCGCCGGCATCAGGCAGACCACCAGCAGGTCGGCCTTTCCAGGCAGCAGCAGCGCCAGCGCGATGAGCCCGCAGATCATGGCGAATGCGCCCGTCCGGTCGATCAGCCGGCGGCACCACGCCTTTTCTGCGCAGCGATAGCTGAGAACGCCCAGCGAGAAACCCGCGAGGCAGCGCAGCAGCGTCAGCACGCTGTCGCTGTCATTGACGTCCAGCGGTCCGCTGGAACCCCGGCCGGACAGCGCCACCAGGCCCAAAATGCCGA
Source organism: Sphingobium sp. TA15 (assembly GCF_037101235.1). NCBI lineage: Bacteria > Pseudomonadati > Pseudomonadota > Alphaproteobacteria > Sphingomonadales > Sphingobiaceae > Sphingobium > Sphingobium sp. TA15. Next base: position 1,223,751 of record NZ_AP025355.1, on the reverse strand, counting down.
CGCACAGCAAGGCCTGCGCCCATGCCCATCGCGAAAGGGCGATGATGGCGATCAAGGGATAGATGAGATAGGCCGCGACCTCCGTGCTGACGGACCAGCTATTGCCCGCGATCGGCTCCGTTCCCCAACCCCAGCTCTGCACCATCAGCAGGTTGGTGAGGATGTTCGGCGCGTCGAGCGCAATCGCCTGGCTGCCGGAGATGTTGAGGACGATGCGCGCCATGAACACCAGCGTCACGATCAGGTGCAGCGGCCATACCCGCGCCATGCGGTTGACGAGGAAGTCGACATAGCTCGCCCGCCCCAGATGGTTCACCACCCGGTCGTGATAGCCGAAGGAGATGACGAAGCCGCTCAGGATGAAGAACAGGTCGACCGCCAGATAGGCGCGGGAGAAAAGCGGCAGGCGAAACGCCTCGAACGCCGGGTTGTGCGGGATGTGGTACAGCAGCACCGACACCGCCGCCACGCCGCGAAGGCCGGTCAGCGAGGAAATTCTCATGCGCCTGCGCTCCTCATGGCGGGGGCCGCGTCGAAGGCGGCGGCTATGGCGTCCCACAACGGCTTGCGGCGCATCCCGCCGTCAAGCGGCAGGCCGCGCGACAACTGGCCGTCGGGCCACTTGTAATCCTTGAAATTGGACAGCCAGCTATAGCGGTCCGACAGCCCCCAGCAGAGCACCGACCGCATGGCCGGATTGTCCAGCGCCACGTCCAGAAAGGCCTTGGCGACGGAGGCGATCTCCTTGTCCCGCTTTTCCGGATTGGGCGGCCCGCCCCGGTCCGCGACGTCGAATTCCGTGATGGAAAGGGCCAGCCCATAGCCGCTGAGCTGATCCAGAAAGCGCGCGAACCGGGCCTGGTTGAAGCCCTCCCTATAGGGCTTCAAATGCCCCTGTATGCCGATGGCGTCCACCGGCACGTTGCGCGCCATCAGCCGGTCGAGCAGCTTCAGCATGGCGGTGCGGCGACGCTCGCAGCGGGGGGAGTCGTGCTCTATCCCGAAATCGGTCAGGAACCGCATGGGCCGGGGGTCGACCTCCCGCGCGCGGTGGAAGGCGATGTCGACATAATCCTCTCCCAGCGCGTCCATCCACATGCTCTTGGCGCGCATGCCGTCGGCGCGGCCGTCATTCGGCTCGATGGCTTCGTTGACGACGTCCCATTCGCGGATTTTGCCCGCGTAACGGCGCATGGCGGTGTCGATATAGCTGGTCATCAGCGTTTCGCGTTCGGCACGGCCGGCGGCCTTCAGCGCCGGCTCCAGCCAGGGCGGCTGCGCGGCATACCATACCAGCGCATGGCCCCTTGCGCGCATGCCGTGCCGCTGCGCGAAGGCGATGATCTGGTCCGCGCCGCTGAAATCATATCGGCCGGGCTTCGGCTCGGTCGTGCCGCGCTTCAGTTCATATTCCTGGACGACCATGTCGCATTCGTGGGCGACGGCGGCCGTGAAATCGGGGTCTTCGCGCAACTGGCGCGACTTGATCGCGGCGCCGAAATAGCGGCCAGACTTGCGGGCATGGGCGGCAAGGCCCGCCGTGCCGCCGACCTGCGCGGCGCTCGGCTGGATGGGGGAGCATGCGGAAAGCGCCGCCGCGCCCGCCAGGAATTCGCGCCGTCTCACAGCCTCTGCCCCTTGCCGGCGAACATGTGGGACAGGTCGATCCAGCGGTCGGAAATGCGGCGATAGACCGGATCGGGCATCACGATCTGCAACAGCACCGTCGCCGCCAGCCGCGGCCCGAACGCCCCCCGGCAGACCGCGCCCAGATAATAGCGCATCGCCCGCCGCCTGCTGGTCGGCCAGATGCTTTTCGCGGCGTGCCAGCCCATATAGGCGGAAAAGGCGCGCGGGCTGATATGGGGACGCAGGTCCCGCAACCAGGTCAGGCTGCCGATGCTGCCGCGTACTTGGGAAAGCCGGTCGTCGGCATCCCGGTCCGCCCATATGGTGCCGGGCCGCTCCGTCATCAGGAAGCGCGCGCCGGCCAGCGACAGGCGCAGGGCGAAATCGGTATCGTCGCCGAACCTCACATCCTCGCGGTAGCGGACCTTCCCCGCCAGCGTACGGCTGAGCGCCATGCTGCTGGTCTGGATGAAGCCGCGGTCGCACATCAGATAGCGGTCCATGGTCTCGCCATGCGCGATGGCGCGCGGCGGCTTCAGGAAATTGCGTCCCGCGCCCCGGTCGGCCAGCACCTGGCCGTAGGCGACGATGTCCTCGCTCTCCTGCAACAGCGGCAGCAGGTCGGCGAGGTGATGGGGCAGGAAGCGGTCGTCGCAGTCGAGAAAGGCGATATAGCGTCCGCGGGCATGGTCTATGCCCTTGTTGCGCGCCGCTGCCGCGCCGCGATTTTCCTGCACGATGACCTTGAGGCGCGGATCGTTGATCGCGCCCAGGGCAACCTCCGTCCCGTCGGTCGACCCGTCCACCACCACGATCACCTCGATGATCGCGACGGTCTGTTCCAGGGCGGACATGACGGCGGCGACCGCCGCCTCGCGCCGCTGATAGGTCGGGATCACCACGGAAAACAGCGGCGCGGCGGCCGCCGCCTTCAGGCTGGATGGAGGTTGCCAGGCGGTCATCACGAACCGGCTCCACTTGTCGCGGGCTCGGCCTTGCCGAAGCGCAGGACGAAGCCGTTGACCAGCGAACGGTAGAGCGGCTTGGGCAGGTAGGACCGCAGCACCTGCCGCGCGATCACGCGGGGCGGAACGCCGCCGGCCACCATGCCGACCGCCAGATCCTTGATCGCCGCCACCGGCCTGATCGGCGCCATGTGATAGGCGAGCACGGTCGCGCGATAGCCCCGCCGCGCCCGGTTGGTGAGCATGTGGCCGCAGCGGTCCAGCCAGTCGAGCGAGGTCTCATACCCTTTAACATAGGAAGTCCGCCCGGCCTCGGTCGCGTCGAGCCATATGGTCAGCGGCTGGTCGATCATCCGGAACCGCGCCCCTGCGCCCTGGAGCCGGACGCAGAAGTCCAGATCCTGCCCCTTTTTCAGCGCCGGGTCGAACAGCACATGCTGCGCCATGCCGGTCGGCACGACCATGGTGCTGGTCTGCATGAACTGGTTGGCGCAGAACAGATATTCCCCGACATCCTCGCCCTCGCGAATGCCCCGGTCGGGCCTGATCCAGTAGCGGTCGACGCCCCGGTCCACCTTCATCCGGGAATAGAGCACCGTTCGCCCGTCGTCTCCCGCCAGCGCCTTCGCCATGATGGAAAGCTTGCCGGGCAGGAACAGGTCGTCGGAGTCCAGAAAGGCGATATAGCGCCCGTCCGACGCCATGATCCCGGCATTGCGCGCCGCGCCGCCGCCGGCATTGTCCTGCCGGATATAACGGACGCGAGGATCGCCTATCGCGTCGATGACCGGGCCGGGATTGTCCCGCGACCCGTCGTCGATCACGACGATCTCGAAATCCCGCCAGTCCTGCGCCAGCACGGACCGGATGGTGTCGCCGACGATTTCCGCCCGGTTGTAGAGCGGGATGACGACGGAGAAAAAGGGTTGCTTGCCCAGCGCGGCATCGCTCATGCGCCATGCACCTTTCGATATTCTTCATAGTGGAATCCGGCGAGGCCGGCGATCTTGCCGGCCGCGCGATACAGCTTGCCCAGCCGCTCGACCCGCTTCCCCCGGTCGAGCGTGGCGACCGCGCCCAGCGATCCGACGAGGAAGCCCGCGGCGATGCGCGGCGCCTCCCCCAGGGAGGCGCGCAGCCTGCCCTTGTGGAACCGCTCCACCATCATGTCGGTCATGCCGACGCGATAGCCGCGCATCAGCAGCCATCGGGCGGTGACGCGGCTGGCGGGGATGAGTTCGGTCACGACCGCCTGCTCCGACCAGGCGAAGCGGAAACCGGCACGCTGCATGCGGGTGAAAAGCTGCTTGTCCGACCCGCCGGTCAGCGCCATGCGCTCGTCGAAGGGGCGCTCCCCCATGGCGCGCAGGGCCGTGGCGGCGATCAGCACATTGGCGGTGCTGTCCACCAGCGCAACCGGGCCGGACTGCCCGCGCCGCTTGGGGGCGAGCAGGGAATGGCGGGCAGCCCAGGGGGCGACGGCGCTGTCCATTTCCCGCAGCACGGCGCCGCCGACCACGTCCGCGTCCCAGCGTTGCGCCGTATCGGCCATGGCGTCGATCCAGCCGGGGGAGGCGGCCTCGTCATCGTCCAGCATGGCGACATGGGTCGCGCCGGGCCGCGCCAGCGCGGCGGCGACGAGCGCGTTGCGCACCAGCGGAATGCCGCGCTCCGCCACCAGCACGGCTTCGATCGGCCAGCGATAGCCCTTGGAGGCAAGCTGCTCGACCACGGCCAGCCCTTCCTGCCGGGCGGCGTCATTGTCGGCCACCAGCACTTCCAGATTGTGCCGCGTTTGCTGCGCAGCAAGGGATTCCAGGGTCCGCCGCAATCCCTGCGGACGGTTGCAGGTGGCGATGCAGACGATGATATTAGCCATGGACGCTCTCCTGCCGGAGGTGATGGCGCCGGGTCCATTGCGGGCGCGGCTTGGCCTTGAAGGTGGCGTGCGCGGCCGCGATGGCCGCGAGGAAGATCACCCAGACCTGGCGATCCTTGTCGAAGAAGCTGGTTTCCAGCAGATTCTGGTACATGACGAACACCCAGATCGCGAAGGCCGGCACCATCAGCGCCTGGTTCTCCCTGGTCGAGCCGGTCAGGAACCAGTAGGCGGGCAAGGCAAGAAAGCTGACCAGCAGCATGGCGAGGCCCAGCGGCCCGGTCGTCACCAGGATTTCCAGATAGCCGTCATGCGAATGGGCGGTCAGCATCTGGAATTGCTGGTTGAGATAGTCATGCGCCGGGCTGTTCACGCCGACCTGCCAGAAGCCGCCGAAGCCCGCGCCCAGATAGGGATGATCGGCCAGATAGTCGAACACCACCTGCCAGATCGACACGCGGCCGGTGAAGCTGGTCGGATCGGCGAACAGCCGCTCGATGGTCGGCTGGTAAGCGATGTAGAGCGCCAGGAAGCCGACCATGCCGAACCCCAGCATCAGCAGCAATATCGCGCGTTTCTGCGTGTTGTCGCTCAGCGCCCGATAGATGTTGCTGATCGCCAGCATGCCGACGCACAGCGCGAGTGAGGTCTTGCTCTTGGTTCCGATCACGAAGACGAAGGCCATGACCGCGAACAGCGCATAATACCATTTGCGCCGGTCGATCCATGCATTGCCGCAGACGATGAAGGTCAGCGCCATGACGGCGCCCGCGATATTCTTGTGGAAGAAGAAGCCGCGCCACGCGCCGATCAGCGCCTTGTCGCTTTCGGTCGGCGGATGGACGGCGGCGGGCGTCAGCGGCAGCGACGCCCAGCAGATGATAAGCGAGAGGATCAGCGCCGCGCGCAGCGCGTCGAACAGCCGCTGCGGCCCCATCAGGGAGAGCGCGCAGAAGGTGATGTAGATCACGATGAGCTGCTGCATCGCCCGCTTGAAGGACACGAACGGGTCCACGCCCCAAGTGCAGGAAATGAAGAACCAGGCCAGCATGATCGCCAGCGGCCAGAAGGTGAACCTGTATTGCAGCGGATGCTTGCGGATGATCTGCACGCCGGTCAACAGCAGGGCGAAGCCGATGAACAGCATCTGCTTGAACAGGTCCGACCCGTCATTTTCCTGCGCCATCGCCACCAGTTCGTCCTGGGTGCGGGAGGCGAAGGGCTGCTGCCCGATGAAGACCATCATCAGGAAGACGAAATAGAAGATCTGGGTGATCCAGATCATGCGCATGCTCTGGCCGCCGGTCTGGGCGGGGAGGGCGGCCGCGCCGCCGCGATGCCAGCTTGTCGCCATGGTCAGGCGGCTCCCTGCCGGTCGCGCCGCCATTTGCGGTCGAGTTGCCAGATGCCGAGCATCATGACGAGCTGCGACAGCACGACCCCGCCGATGGAGAAGATGGGTGCGGTGCCCAGCACCAGCAGCGTCACGGCGACCAGCCCGACGCCGCAACTGCGCATGCTCTGCGCCGCGAGCGGGCGGAAGGCCTTTCGCGCCTGGGTCATCACGCTCATCGGCGTCTGCACGCACTGGACGAGGGAGAGGAGGGCGCACAGGCCCACGGCGATCATCACCAGCCGATGGTCCAGCGTGGGCTTCAGGATCAGGCCGGGAAAGGCATGGAGGGCAATCGCCGCCACGACGCAGGTCGCCAGCCACAGCATGACCAGCGCGGCCATGAAGACCCGTTCCGACCTGATCGCCGAGTCATGATCGCCCCGCGCCACGGCGCGCGTCATGCGGGGACGCTCCAACTGGGTGAGGGCGGTGATGCAGACATTGACCGGGCGGAAGAACAGCATCCCTACCGCGATCGGCGCGAAGGCGGTCGGCCCGGCGAGCAGCGTCACGATATAGCTGTGCGAGTTGGAGGTCGCCTCCGTCGACAGCACGCCGACCAGCGTCCAGGCCGACTGCTCCTTCCAGATCGGCCGATAGGCGCCCAGCGCCCGGCCGGGCGCCATGGCGAAGTGCCGCCGCAGATAGGCGAGGCCGAAGGGCAGCAGTCCAACCAGGCTGGCGGCCACCAGCATGCCGCCGATGGCGGGCAGGTCAGCCCCGGTCCGCATCGCGATCAGCAGGCCCGCCAGGATCGTTCCGGCATAGGCGAGGTCGGACCGCGCCGCCCTGGCCGGGGCGTGATGCGCATAGGCGTTGGACCGCCCGAACCAGCGGATCAGCGACAGCATGCCCGCCAGCCCGAACAGCGAAGCGGCTGCCGGAGAGGCGGTCGCCCAGGCGATGGCGGCGCAGATCAGCCCCTGGCTGGCCGCCAGCATCAGGTTGACCGGGAAGAAGAAGTCGAAGCTCCGGGCATCGGCATCGTCCCCCTGGTTCACCGCGATGGTGTAGGGCGTCGACACCAGCGCATTGGACAGGCCATAGCCGAACTGGATGATCACCAGCAGGAAGGCCAGCGTGCCGATGGCCGCCGTTTCCAGGTGATGGATGGAAAAGAGCTGGACCAGCAGATGGCTGACCGAGACGATGGCCGATGACAGGCTTGCCAGGCCGAAGCGGCCGAACAGGCTGCCAAGGCGCTGGACCCGGCCTGCGGGGAGATTTTCAGCCGCCTGGGCCTCAGCCATGGCGATGTTTCCAGATCAGCCAGAGCGCGTGCGGATTGGTGGTGATGTAGCGCCAGGCCAGTTCCTTGGGCCGCGTCGCCATGCGGTGCAGCCATTCGAAACCGGACTTCTGCATCCAGAGCGGGGCGCGCGGATAGTCGCCGGTGATATAGTTGAACAGGCCTCCGCAGGTAACGATCCAGCCCGCCTTGATCTGGTCGCGATTGCGCACGCAAAAGGCCTGTTCGCGGGGCTTGCCGGTGCCGACCCAAAGGACGTCGGGCGCGGCCGCGTTGATCGCGTCGATCACCGCATCTTCCTCCTCCGGCTTCCAGAAGCCGTTGCGCCGTCCGGCGAGCTGAAGACCCGGCGCGAGCGCGAGAATCTCCTTCGCGCAGGCGGCGTTCACCTTCTCCTCTCCGCCGAGCAGATAATAGCTGACCTGGGCATCCGCCGCCGGTTTCAGGCTGTCGATGAACATGTCCGTCGTGCTGGAACGGTCCGCGATGGGCGGTCCGCCGAACCAGCGGGATGCCGCGACGACGATCTGTCCGTCGGCATGGATCAGGTCCGCCTGCGCCAGATTGGCCCGGAATTCGGGATCGGTGGCGTTCATCGACAGGCCCTGGCCGTTGGCGTCGAACACCAGCAGCGGCTGCTGCTCCAGGCTGCGGCGCAGGGGCGCTTCCACCAGCATCTTCGCGATCAGCGCATCCAGCGACAGGGTGGACACCGGCAGGCCGCCGACATGCGCCACGGGGGCTTCATTCCCTATGCCCGGACCGATGCCGGGCGAAGGAAGGGGCTGGCGATGCGCCAGCGCTTGTTCGACGCTCATGCAATCACCGTCCCGGCGATGGGCACGCCATGGCGGTCGAGATCGTCGATGACCCGGCGCATGTCGGCAATGGCGGTATCCCCGCGCCGGGCCACGATCACCACCGCGTCGAAGCCCGCCAATATGCTGCCATAGGGCGTCTGGTCGCCCTTGCGCTCCGCGAGGTAGAACAGCATCGACGTGTCGCGCAGGCCCCAGCCATTGGCCGTTTCCGCCAGAGGACCACGCGTCACCAGGCTCGCCGCGCTGCCCGATGCGCGGCCGGCGGTCATCAGCCAGAGGCCCTCCACCGCCGTCTTGGCCGCAGGCAGCAGCGCCGCGCTGCCCATCAGTTGTTCGGCCAGCCCGGCCTTGTTGGCGATGCGGAACAGCCGGTCGAGCGAGGGCCGGCCCATGTCGACGTCGATCAGCATCGTCTGGCCGTCCATCTGCGCCAGCACGACGGCAAGGTTCGCCGCCATGATCGCCGCTTCGTCGCCCGCCTCTATGGCCAGCACCGCCAGCCGCAGGGCGGCAGGGTCGCCCTCCTTGGCGACGGCGCGCATCTTGGCGCGGATCGTCCGCACCTTGGCGGCATAGGCGTCGGCGGGGTCGAAGGCCGCGATCACCAGCGGATCGACCCGCTGGTCGCCCTCCGGCAGCAGGGCGAAGCCGCCCTGCAACGCCGCGAGCATGCCCGCATCTTCCGGGTCCAGCAGCCCCAGGTCGACCGCCGCATCATGCAGCGCCAGCCCCTGGGATCGGGCATGCGCCTCGACCTTGTGCACTTCGGCTTCGGCCAGGAAGCCATGCTCTACCGCCAGCCGGGCGAAATTATGGCTGTCGCGGGCGCGGGGACGCAGCGCGGCGCCGCCGCCTGCCATGCCGCCCGATGCCAGTTGATGCGGGGCGCCCGCCGTGGAACGCAGTCTCATGCGGCCTCCTGCTGCTTGAAGAACTTGGCCTGGCGCGCGGGAACCGGCACCAATTCGGTGATGACGTCGACTTCGGTGGCGCGGGCCACGCCGGCCGCCGAGCGAACGCGGGGATGGACGATCTCCATCAGGATGACCGCAGCCACGCCGCCGACCAGGCCAAGCGCGATCCCGCCGATCAGCCACAGCATGATATTGGGTTTGGCCGGCAGCAGGGGCACGGTCGCCTCATCGAGCGGGCTGGCATTGGGTTGCGAGATCTGGCTCTTGAGGACCGCTTCGTTAAAGCGCTGGCGCACCGTGTCATAGGTCTGTCGCGCCGCGTCGACGTCGCGCTGGAGGACCATGAGCTGGTCCTGCACGTCCGACATGCGGATCATGCGATCCTCCTGCCCCGCCATGTTGGACTTGAGGTCGCCCTCGCGCCGGCTGGCCGCCACGCTGTTGGCGCTGACCGCGCCGGCCTGGCTGGCGCGGGCCGCCGCCAGCTTCGATTGAAGCTCGGACAATTGGGCGGTGGCAGCCGCCATGGTCGGATGATTGGGGCCCAGCGTCTTTTGCAGTTCGGACACCCTGGCGGACTGCGCCGCCACCTGTTCCTGCAAATTCTGGACGATCAGCGATCCTTCGATGTCGGAAACGCTGCCCGCACCGGCCTTGGACCGCGCAGCCGCGGCCTCCGCCTGCGCCTGGGTAAGCTGGTAGGACAGATTCTTGAGCTTCTCCGCCTCAAGGTCCATGCGGTTGATGCCGATGATGTCATGCGCCCGCTGGAAATCCGACAGCTTCTTCTGCGCGATCTCGTAGCGACGGCGCACTTCCTCCGTCTGCTCGTCGAACCATTTTGCCGATCCGCGAGCGGGTGAGGCGCGCAGTTCCACTTGTTCGCGCATGTAGATCCTGGCGATCAGATTGGCGACCTTCGCGGCGACCTGCGGATCGGCGTTCAGATACTGGATCTGGAGCACGTTGCTCTGCCGCCCGGTGGTGATGGTCATGTTCTTCGAAAGCATGGCGGCCGCCGCCTGCACCCGCGCGTCGGCGGGCATGTCCGTCGGCATCGCGTCGACGAAACCCGCTTCCCTCGCCACCGCGTTCATCACCTTGCCGCTGCGGATGATGTCCGTCTGCGTGCCCAGGATGGATTCCGTGTCCGGCTTGGTCCCCTGCGCGCTGTTGGTATCGGTCGGGTCGGTCTGCGACAGGTCGAGCAGCAGCGAGGCCGTGCCCATATATTGCCGCGGTTGCAAAAAGGCGGTGATCGCGACGAGCAGGAACAATATGCCCCCGATCATCGCCGCCGTGCGCCAGCGCGCCTGAAGCGCCGCCAGCAAATCCATCGGGTTCATGGTCATAGCCCGTCCACTCCCTTGAGCAGCGCGCGCATTTCCTCCGCGGGCGATTGCACAGGCGGCGCGCTTTGCACCGGCTGCTTGGCCATCAGCAGCAGGAATTGCGGCGCCAGCGTATCCTCGAACATCCACAGTTCGCCATTGGGCGTCGCCACCAGGGCGGGTTGCAGCCGCACCATGGCGTCGCGCGCCTGGCTTTCGTTGATGGACCCGCCGCCCAGCACCTCATGGCCGAGCTTCACCAGCCGCTCATAGCTGATGGCGGACATTTGGGAGGCCACCACGGCGGCAAGAGCGATCATCCGGCGCGTCGAACCGGCTTCCCAGAGGATGCGGCGGAACAGCGCATGGGTCTGGCCGCTCATCTCCTCCCAGTCCTCCAGCGCGGAAATCAGTCCCTGCTCGACATCGGAAAGCAGCATCCGGTCGCGCGCGGCCGCTTCCGTCACCAGGGCGGCCGACATGCCGAACAGCCGGGCATGATAGGGCGAACCCATGGCCGCGCTCGCCAGCGCGTCCAGCGCATCCTCGTCGATGGAAAGCCGCGCATTGCCCGCGCAGGACAGCAGCAGCCGCTCCAGTTCCGGCTTGGGGATCGGCGCGACCCGCTGCGGCACCAGATGGCGGCGCAGCGAGGGGTGGGCGGCGATCAGCCCGTCTATGTCGCTGGCGATGCCAACCAGCACGACCTGGACCGGCGAGTGGATGTCGGTCAGCAGCTTCAGCAGCGTCGCCACATCCTGCTTGGCCGTTTCGGACTGCACCCGGTCATATTCGTCGATGATCAGGATGGACCGTTCCCGCACCTCCTCCACCAGCAGGGCGGAGAGGCGCGACACGTCCAGCGGCTCGCCCATCATCTTGCGCGCCCGTTCCTGTCCGGCGCTGCTCATCGGCAGTTCCGTCAGGAAGGGGCGGAAAAGGGAATCGAAATCTGCCTCCCCATTGGCGGAGGCATAGAGCGCGACGCATCCCGCCTCGTCCGCCAGGTCGCCGAACACGCGGGCGAGCGATGTCTTGCCCGATCCCCGCGTGCCGAAGATCACGGCATGCTTGCGCTGCACGACGATCGCCTCGACCAGCTTTTCCAGTTCGCTGTTGCGCCCGGCCAGGCCGTGGCGGTCCGTCACCGGCATGGCGGTATTGAACGCCGCATAGATGCTGTCGCGGCGCAGGCTGATCGGTTTGATCGGCGCGGCCATGGCGCTCATCGATAGCGGGCGGTGCGACGGTTCCTCCGGCTGCGCTTCGGGCGCCTCATGGCGGAAACCGGGCAAGGCCGGCACGTCGAGGTGCAGCGGCACGTCGTCGGGAATGGTGCGCTCATTGCGCCTCTCACCGTTTCGGGCGAGGGACAGGAAGCGATCGAAAATACCGGATTTCTGGCCGGATCGTGGTTGCGCGAAGCCTTGATCGAGGGTCGTCAAAACAGCTTCTCCCGGATGATGAGGACGTCTTCAGGCTTCACTGGATCGTCCAGCTTGGCCTGTATTTCCTTCCCCTCCCGCCGGACTTTTATCCTTTTCGTGGAACCCGCCAGGGTCGGCCCGCCCGCCAACGCCAATGCCTGCCGGAAGCTTTGCCCCGGCACATAGGAAAAGGCGCCGGGCTGCTGGACCTGGCCATAGACATAGACTTTCTCCGCCGGCGGCACGAACAGCGTGTCGCCTGCCTTCAACGGCCGCATCGCGCCTGCGCCCATGTCGGCCAGCGAAATGCGCACCGGCCCGCTGCCGTCGGCGGGCGTCAGGATGACGGCATTGGCGCCGTCCTTGGTCGATCCGCCCGCCTTGGCGAGCATCGACGCGACCGTATAATCCCGGTCGAGCGGATAATTGCCCGCTTCCGGCACATTGCCGAGCACGGTGACGAACCGGCTGACATAGTTGCTGACCTCCACGCTGACGGACGGCTTGGTGAGATAGCCGCCGCTGGCGTATCCCGCGGCGATGTCCTGCGCCAGTTGAGTGGTCGTCTTGCCCTTGGCCGAAACCGGGCCGACCAGCGCGAGCAGGACGGTGCCGTCCTCCTTGATGCGCGTCGTGGTCGACAGGTCCGGCTGACCGAAGACGGAGATTTTCAGCTCGTCATTGGGACCGAGCTGATAGCCCGCGCTCGCCGTCTGCGCGGCGGGAGCGGCGGTTGCGGTCGCCGCCGCGTTTCCGGCGGCGGTCTGGGCAGTCGCGGTCATCGGACCTGCAATGATGAGCAGGGTAAAGATGGATTTCAGGAGAGTATCGGCTTTCACAGCTCATGCTCCCAATATATTGAGGATCTAGAAATGCAGGGCAGCGCCCAGCGTTACTTGCGTGCCGCTATAGTTCGATATGCTGGTATCTGTTCTGCGGGTGTAATGCTGGGCATCCAGCGAAAGATCGAAACGATCCGAAAGTTTCCTTTTGAGCAGGCCGCCGAACCGACGATTGCGGTCGGCCGTGATCGAATAGGGACGAAGCGCCGCATCCTGCCGGAACTTTCTGCGGTCCCATTCCGCATAAAGGCCCGCGGAGGTGAGTTCCGAGATCGAAAATTCACCCTGTATGCGGTAGCTGGTGTCGATGGCGAAGCCGCTCGCGATCAGGCTGTCGTTGATGATGGCGCGCTCCGTCGTCGCGGTCAGCTTCAGGCGCGGAATGGCTTGCGTCGACAGGCTGACCTTCCAGCCCAGCCCGTCATAGCCGCCGACCGCCGCGCTTTCGCTGCTGACGTCCAGCCAGCGGACATCGGCGTCGATCTGCGTGATCGGCGTCACCGCGCGCTGGAACCGCAGGCCATAGCTGTTGATGCGGTTCTCTATGCCCAGCGTGTCGCGCTTGCTGTTCACCCGCTCATAATAAGCGGTCAGGGTGCCCAGGCTGGGCATGGCATAGCCGATCCCGCCCATGAACAAGTCGCTGGTCTGGTCGGCATAGTCGAACTGGTCGGCGTTGCGCGTGGTGTCATGCTCGTAGCTCGCCACCGGGAACAGCCCCGGCCGTTCGCAGGTGAAATCCGCGCCGATGGTGGCGAATTTCTGGAGATTTTCGGTCGCCGAATTGATGTCGCCATAATCGGCGCGCTGCTGGCGATAGGCGGCGCGCGGGGTGATCAGGCAGGTCGCGCCGAAGCGGACATTGGCCTTCGCTTCCGTGTCGAGGCGCAGCTTGCTTCGCTGCCCTTCGGAAACGAAACGGTCATAGCCGATCTTACCGCGCAGCAATATGTCGTGCCGGCCCACAGGCATGCCGTAGGTCGCCTCCAGGGATGGCGTGACGATCAGGTCATCGGTCGGGTTTTCGACGCGGTCGTCCACGCGATAGACATTGTCGTCATAAAGTAGATCGAGACCGGCCGTCAGGTGAAGGCCGTAATCGCTGATGCGCCTCTGTTCCGTTGCATTGTTGACGCGCTTCGGATCAGTCGATCCGTCATTATCCTGCGCGCGCAAGACTGTGGGCATGGCCACCAGCATTACGGCACCACTCAGGGCCGCAGCGAAGCAGGTGCGGGACGGGGAAGTCTGTCGATCGAAAGGCGCAAAAATACAGCCCCGCAATCGCGGATTATTATATTCGTTCAAAATCAATCGACCCTTATTGCATTGCAGCAATCAGGGCATGCTAGAAGTATTTTTACGTAAAACCACTGCCCGGAAAGCAGCTTGTCGCGTCAAAACAACGGCTCGGTTCATCGCAAGGAGGGCGCGGCGGGACCAGTCCCGGCGCACCCTGTCGCTGTTAATCTGAGAGAAAGATTGGGCTTTGCGAGTCCGGTCAGAAGATCAGCCAGGCAATGGCGGCCACAGTGCCGACAAAGGCCAGGATACCGGCCCAACGCGACAGCACCTGCACGCCGCTTTCGGCGCGATCGGCAAAGGTCTTGCCCTCTACGCGTACGGGAAAATCACGGCGCACCTCCGCCGTTTCGATCAATGATGGTGCCGTCGCAACTGCTGCAAATTCTTCCGCCACGTCGATATTCCCGCCGCCCGATTGGTGATGACGTTAATATCCGATTTTGCGGTTAACAAATAGTTGGGAAGGGGGACGTACTGACATCCATTCGTCGCATATGACGATGATTCAGCGCCACATTTCTAATCTGGATCAAATTTTTTTGCGATGAAGCGTTTTGCGCAACGCTTCGTCGCAAATTTTATTTTTCTCCCGGAACCTTTTTCGTCCTTTTGCGTGTTGGGCGATCGCCCGATTCGCCATCCCAATTCAGTCCTCCCCCAGCAGGAAGATGGACGCTGAACCCTAATAAGCGTTCTTGTGGACCAGCACGTTGAGCGTACCCAACAGGATCGCGATATCGCGCATCAGGCTCCAGCCATGCAGATATTCCAGGTCCGCCTCCACCCGGTTCAATATGTCGCGGCGCGTTTCCGTCGCGCCCCGAAAGCCGCGGATCTGCGCCAGGCCGGTGATCCCCGGCTTCAGCGCATGGCGGTGCCAATATTGCCGGTCCACCTGCCAGAATAGCTGTTCCTCAGCCGTCGATCCCAGGGCGTGGGGGCGCGGCCCCACAAGGCTCATCTCGCCCAGCAGCACGTTGATGAGCTGCGGCAGTTCATCAATGCTGGTCTTGCGGATGAAGGCCCCGACCCGCGTGATGCGATCGTCGTCCCGCTGCGTCGAAGTCGCGCCCGCGCTGTCGCACTGCTCAACCTTCATGCTGCGGAATTTCAGGATGTGAAACAGCATGTTGCCGCGCCCTATCCGTTCCTGCTTGAAGAAGACGGGGCCGGGCGAGTCCAGCTTGATCAGGATCGCCACCACCGCCATCAGCGGGGCGAGAAGGATCAGCACCGGCACCGTCAGAGCGATGTCCAGCAGCCGCTTCTTCGCCCGGTTGGCGAGGTTCAACGGCCCGCGCGACACCACCAGAGTGGGCGTGCCGCGGTAGGACTGCACCGCCAGCGGCGCCATCGGGTCCAGTTCCGGCACGATGATCTCGCCCAATATGTTGCCGCCCTTCAGCATCTGGGCCCAATCGGCCTTGCGTTCGGCCGGGCAGGAGATGACCGCGCGATCATAGTCGCGGAGCAAGGTGCCCAGACGATGCAGCATATAGGGATCGTCCAGGTCGGCCTTCAATCCAATCGCCGCCGCATCGACGATCACCATGCCGCCGACATCGTCGGGAATGGCGCCGTCGTCGATGATCAGGAGCTGCGCGAACAGCCCGTCTGCAAAGTTGCGGCGAACCATGCGCACGATCATCAGCCGTTGCAGAACGAGCAAGGTGCCGCTGCACAATATTCCGGCCGAAATGCCTAGCCGCGACAATTGTCCGGTTGCCTTGAGCGAGAAGACGACCAGCAGGAAGATCAGCAATGTGCCCGCGAAAGCCATGGTCGCGCTGCGGCAGGACTGGGTCATGTGCATCAGGCAATGGGGATTATAGGCCTGATTATGGAAAGCCAGGACCGCGTACACGATCATGCCGCCCGCCAGCGGCTGCCACTGCCCGTCCGCCAGCCATTGCAGGCCGGCGGCGCGCAGCCCGAAGGCAAAGCCCGTCGCAAGCGCCGCCATGTCGGCCACGAGCAGGAGCATGCACAGCCAAAGCCGCGCATTCCGCTGCCCTGCGGCTGTAGAGGGCTGGCGACTGGGAACACCTTTGATCGCCAGATCAATTTTCGACATCTGCAACCCTTTTTATGTCTTGACGTCAAGCCGGCCACCGCCGCGCGGCAGTGTGTTAACCATCAGACATCCGCAGCGTTTTGATTTATGTTGCGCAGCAGCAGGGCATAAATGTTTTGGGCTGACAATCGGGCTTGGGGTGCGCGGACCCGCTTTTCCGATGACCTGTTCGTCCTGGAAGATGCTCCGCCCCAGATTTGCGACGACCTGAAACAGCGCCGCTTTGCCATGTTGGACGTCCGGCCCGGTAAAGGCCGGTCCGATCCGAATCATTATCGGGATCAGCCGATGATCCACCACCCCAGCAGAAGCAGCGTCGTCAGCAAGGCAAAGGGGCCTGCCCAGCGCGACAGGCGCTGTATGGCGGCCTCTATTTGCTCTTGCGGAAAATGCCACCGGGAATGCGGGCCTTCGCCATCCATGCTCTCCCGATGCACAGGATCGTGCCGAGGTGCGGAGGGAGCCGTGTTGGCGCTGCTGCCCTTGTCCTGCGGTTGGGGAGAAAGGTCGATCATTTTCCGGTCCTGGTCATCCCGATGCGACCTGCCGACAGGATAGCTCGCTTCGTCGAAAAGGAAAGCGAATTCCGGGCCAGGACTGAGCGAATGCGTCCGCCCTGGATCATTCCACTGAACGCTTGGATGAAATGCAGGCCTCGACTATCCTGTCTTTCATGAAACAGGACCGACAGATCGATGCCGTCGACCGAAAGATCATTACGGCCTTGCAGGAGGATGCGACGCTCAGCCATGCCGAACTGGCTGAAAGGGTGGGGGCCTCCAGCGCTTCCTGCTGGCGCCGGATCAAGGCGCTGGAGGCTGCGGGCATACTCGCGGCCACCGTCAGGCTGGTCGATCCGGAAAAGGTCGGGCGCGGCGTCAACGTCCTCTGCAACATCCGCATGCGCAGCCACGCGCAGGAAGCCCGCCGCGCATTCGAGCAGTTCGTGGAAAGCCGGCCGGAAATCGTCGAATGCTTTTCGATGTCGGGGGAATGGGACTATCTGATACGCGTCGTGGTGGCGGATGTGGCGGACTATAACCGCTTCCTGATGATGACCTTGCTGGGCCATCCCTCGGTGGCGGGGGCCGCTTCCCACTTTGCGCTGTCCATGACGAAGTTCACCACCGCCCTCCCGGTCTAACCTGTTCCTCCCCATCATCGATGGGGAGGGGAACCAGCCAAAGGCTGGCGGAGGGGGCGCCCAAAGGGCGCGGCGACGCCCGCGACCAAAACAGCGTAAGCCGTTATGAAGATTATTTGGTGGATGCACATTTTTGGTGGACGCACTAGGGCTCGAACCTAGGACCCGCTGATTAAGAGTCAGCTGCTCTACCAACTGAGCTATGCGTCCACGCCCGCTTTCGGCTTGTGCCTTCATGCCGGGAATTTGGTGGACGCACTAGGGCTCGAACCTAGGACCCGCTGATTAAGAGTCAGCGCAGAGTTCATCTCAAGGCGGCGCAAAGCGTCTCCGCAAATCGTCTGGTACCCCCTATATCATTGATAATCCTTCGTTTCATGTCTTATCTCGTCTCAAGCGATCTCGCTGAACCATCGCGAAAATGTTGCCATAGCGTTGCCATGGGATTATGCTGATCTCATGGCAACACGCAAGATAGAACTTACCAAACTTTCACTCGACAATCTCCCTCCAGCCGATCCTGGTCGCCTGTACGAGATTGCTGACGCGCTCGTTCCGGGCCTACGGGTGAGGGTAGCCGATTCCGAGGTCGCGGCAGGGCGCTTCAAAGGAAAAGCCTCCATCATCACCTTCGTGCTTGTCGCACGTTTTCCGCCTAGCCTTAATCCCACTCGGCGAGCGTTGGGCCGCTACAGCCGAGACGGCGGTCCGCTGACGCTTCAAGCGGCACGCGATAAAGCGCGCGAATGGAAAGGCAAGATTGCCGAAGGGATCGATCCAGCTGCCGAACTGCGGCAGCAACAAGATGCCCAGGAAGCCGCGCAACGGGAAGCCGATCGTCAGCGCGAGGCCGAAGAGGAAGCTACGCGCAATCAGAAATCGCTCAAAGACCTGCTCGACACCTATGACAAAGAAGTCCTCGTGCACCACAAGCGGGGCGCCGCGACGCGACGTGCGCTGGACGGCAAGAAGGGCCTTCTCAAAAATTTTGTCGATCGCGATCCCGGCTCACTGACACGGTCCGAAATCGTTCTGGTGCTGAAGCAGCGTGCCAAGGTGGCATCGACGTCCGCAAACCGCCAGCTCGCATATGCCAGCGCCTTTTTCAATTGGTGCGTCGATGAGGAGCTGCTCACCGCCAATCCGGTTGAAAAGGTAAAAAAGCCTTCGAAGGAGAATGTACGCGACCGTCACCATTCATTGGCCGAGCTAAGGGAGATCTGGGCTGCGACGAAAAAATTGGGCTATCCGTTCGAGCAATTGTACCAGCTCCTGATCGTCCTTCCTATGCGCCGCGAGGAGAACGCCGCCATCCCCATAGCGGAGTTGGACCTTGCGTCCGATGAGGCGCCCCACGATGCCGTCTGGACCCTTCCATCGGGCCGTACCAAGAAGGCCAATGCGTTGCGCGTCCCACTTTCGTCACTCGCCCGCTCGATCATCAAGGAGGCGATCGCACATCCCGATCGACCGAAAGAGTCCGAGTTCGTTTTCACAACCACTGCCGAAACCTCCGTCTCGGGCTTCTCCAAGGCGAAGAAGCGCCTCGACGCGGAGATTCAAGCTGCGCGCGTGAAGCTTGCTGCCACGCAGGGCACCAAGGCCGTCACGATGCCACACTGGATTCTTCACGATCTCAGGACGACCTTCAACACACTCGCTTGCGACGTGCTTGGCGTCGACGCCCATGTCGCCGATCGCATCCTCAATCACGTCGCGACCGCAACAACATCTAAGGTTATGCGGATCTATAATCGGGCGGAGCTGTTCGAACCGCGCAAGAAGGCCCTCCAGGCGTGGGCTGACCTGCTCGAGCGGGAGGTCATAAACGGCGTGCGCGCCGAAGGCTTCGCGACCGCCCTGGCAGCCTAGAGGTGTTTCCCTTGGGGCGCTACCGCAAGGCCCTCTATAGCCGCCGAGCGGGCGGCCAGCGTTTCGATGATACTGGCAAGAATCAATTGTCTTGTCGAAACCCGGTCGGATCATCCAACCAACGCTGGATTGATTATACGCGCCGTCCGACCGACCGCTCGCTGAGACGAATGTGGCGGGGGAAGTCTCCTTCGCTAATCATTCAATGGAGCGGGGAGCGGGGAGAGGGGCACGCCCGTTTTCGCCACGACCTGGGAGGCGGCCCGTCGCCGATCGGCCACGGGTGCCATGCGCGCTGGGCCGGTTCGCTGGCTCAGTCGAGCGCGGGGCAGGGTTAAAAGCAGGCGCTCAGCCCACGCTTGGCCCACTCGCGCGTTCGAGCATGCCGCACACAAAAAACAGATTGCGAATCGTGTGACGATATATCATGTCTCACCCAACAGGGGGGATTCATGGTCTTGCAAAGCTCTCGTCTCATTGTCCTTGCCGGCGCCCTGCTGGCCTCGCCCGCCGCTGCCGCTGAGGAGCGGGCGGAGGAAGACATCATCGTCACCGGCCAGCGCTTCGAGGAGCAGCAGAAATATATCGCCGACAAGGTGGTGACGGCGACCAAGTCCAATACGCCGAGCAAGGACACGCCGGTTTCGGTGACGGCGATCACCCGCGCCGTGCTCGACGATCAGTTCGCGCTCACGCTGGGCGATGCCTTGCGCAACGTGGCGGGTTCCTCGCCCATGCCCGGCTTTGGCGGCATCAATACCGTGCCGCGCATCCGGGGCTTTCAGGCAAACAGCAACCTGCGCGACGGCTTCCGCCAGGCCCCTTTCTATTCCGGGCTCGACATGGCGACGGTCGGGCAGATCGAGGTCCTTAAAGGCGCTGCCTCTGCTCTCTACGGCCGGTTCGAAGCAGGCGGTGCCGTCAACATCGTCTCCAAGAAGCCCACCGAGCAACCCTATTATGCATTCGACGCGAGCGCGGGCAGCGACGATTTCTACCGTAGCGCCATCGATATCGGCGGTCCCATCGTGGCGGACCAACTGCTGTTCCGCTTCAATGGTGTCTATCAGAACAGCGGCAGCTATCGCGATTTCGTCGACACCGAGAAATTCGTGATCGCGCCTTCGCTGGAATGGCGACCTACGGCGGGCACCTCGCTGCTTCTCGAAGCGGAGTATCTCCATCGCAACGGCGGGTTCGACCGCGGCTGGCTCGTGCCCTCCAACTTCCCCACCGCCGTCCAAAACGCAGCTGCCGGTCGGTTGCTGATGACGCTTCCCGTCAGCCGCAACCTCGGTGAGCCGACCGACAGCGCCAGGATCAGGCAGCTCCGGCTCGATGCGATCCTGACGCAGGACCTTGGCAACAGTTGGTCGCTGCGGGCCGGGATTTTCTACTCGCGCGTGCGGCTGACGGACAATTTCTTCACCAGCGGGACACCGCTCTTCCCGAGCCCGAACGTCTACAACCGGCGCATGCTCTACGCCAACGACAATCCCGACGACATCAACGGCAGCATCGAGGTGTCAGGCGCGCTTACGACCGGCGCAATCGGACATAAACTGCTGTTCGGCATCGATGGCAGCGTCGAGGATTATAACTACATCGCTCATCGCGTTCCGATCAACTCGCCGATCGACCCGTTCGCGCCGGTTTATGGCAAGGGAATTTATGGACCTGATCTTGTGCTCGCATTTGGCGGCACGAACCGTTACCGCGCACTCGGCTTATATGCGCAGGACGAACTCGCGCTAGGCGATTTGCGACTGCTGTTGGGCGGACGCTTTGATACCACGCAGGGTAAGCGGATCAGTACTCCTGGTGCCCCCGCTGAGAAGCGGACGACCAATGCCTTCTCGCCGCGCGTTGGCGCAAGTTGGTTGGTCACGCCGCAGGTATCGCTCTACGCGAGCTACGCGAAATCTTTCCTGACTGTTATTAGCGGCACATTGCCCGATGGCCGTCTCCCAGATCCCTCGCATGGAGAGAATATCGAAGGCGGCATCAAGGCCGAGCTGTTCGGCGGCCGAGTAACAGCAACCGCCGCAATCTATCAGCTCACCAAGACCAATGTCGTGGTCTCCGACCCCGCCAATCCGGGTTTCTCGACCCAGACCGGCGAGCAGCGCAGCCGCGGCGTCGAGCTGGAGGCGAATGCGAGCCTTGCCGAAGGATTGAACCTGATCGGCAGCTATGCCCATGCCGACAGCAAGATCACCGAGGACACCAATGCCGCGCTGATCGGCAATCGCATCTACAACGCCCCGCGCGATACCGCTTCGCTGTGGATCAGCCAGCGTTTCGGCAATGGAGCGCTGGCGGGGCTCGAGCTTGGCGGCGGCGTCTTCCATGTCGGCAATCGCGCGATCAACAATGCGAACCTCTTCGACCTGCCGGCCTATACCCGTTTCGACGCGCGCATCGGCTACGATCTGGGGCCTTGGCGCCTCGGCCTCAACGTCAACAACATCGCCGACAAAAAATATTTCGAGTCCGGGTCCAGCGTCATCATTCCGGGGGCGCCGCGGCAATTCTTCGTGTCGCTAGGCTGGCGCGGGGGAGCGAGAGCCCGATGAGCAATGCCAGCCGCCCGATCCGGGTTATTGCGCTTCATGAGCTGAGCGCGCTCTGGCGCGATGGCCGCTTGCGTATCGCCGCGGGCGTTGCACTGCTGCTGCTGTTGGTCGCTTTGGTCAGTGGCGCGCAATATCAGCGGGCGCTATCGGCCGAACGGACCCAGGCCGACCAGGTCGAGCGGGAGCGCTGGCTCAATCAGGGGCCGAAGAACCCGCACAGCGCCGCGCACTATGGCGTTTACGCCTTCAAGCCGGCGTCCCCGCTGGTGCTGTTCGATCGGGGCGTCGAGCCGTTCGTCGGGGTGGGCGTCTGGCTCGAAGCGCACAAGATGAACGGCTTCGTATACCGGCCGGCGCAGGATGCCGGACCCGCCAGCCGCTTCGGCGATCTTTCGGCCGCGACGATCCTGCGTCAGCTCGTTCCGCTCATCATCATCCTGGCGGGCTATGCGATGTTCGCCGGCGAGCGCGAGCGGGGCACGCTTCGGCAGTTGCTTGTCTCAGGTATAACGCGCACCCGGATCGGGCTTGGTAAGTTGGGCGCGATCCTGCTCGGCGCGGGATTGATCCTGGCCCCTGCGGTCCTGGGGGGCGTGGCCGCGGCCGCGATCGAACCTACGGCACCTGAACTCGGCCGGATCTTCTTGTTGCTACTGGCCTACATTGTCTGGCTCGCGGGGTGGACCTGCCTGACCCTGGCGGTATCGGCGCTCGCGCGGACCGCGCGAAGCGCGTTGGTCATCCTGCTTTCGGTCTGGCTGTTCGGCTGCATTCTGGGGCCGCGGCTCGCAAGCGAGGTGGCCGCGCGCGTCGCGCCGGTTCCCTCGGAAATGACCTTCCGGGACGATCTCGAGAAGGATCTGGGCGCCTCCCACTCGAGTGAGCAGGCCAACAAGATCAAGGCGCGGATTCTCAAGCAATATGGCGTGGCCAGCACGGCCGAGCTTCCCTTCGACTGGCGCGGCATCTCGCTCCAGGAAGGCGAGGAGCATGGCAATACGGTGTTCGACAAGCATTTCGGGGCGCTGTTCGACACCTATCAGGTCCAGAACCGCTGGCTGCAGGCCATTGGGTTTCTCGCGCCCGAGCTGGCGATCCGCACGATCAGCCAGTCCGCCGCTGGCACGGACTTCGCGCACCACCGCAGGTTCGTGGCCGCTGCCGAAGCGCATCGCCGGCTGATGCAGCGGTTGCTCAACCGCGAAGTGCTGCTCCATGATCGCGAGGGGACGGAATATCGTTCGGCCGCCGACTTCTGGAAGAATATCCCCGCGTTCCACTACGTGCAGCCGCGTCTCACCATGATGCTCGGTGGGATCGTGCCGGCCCTGCTGGCGCTGGCCTTCTGGCTGGCGGGAACGGCTTTCCTCTTCTGGTTCGCCCTGCGGAGGCTGCGCGCATGAGTTCCCGGAACCTCGCCTTGCTCCGCTTCCTGGCTCGCGAGATGCTGCGCGATCGCGCCATGCTGGTCGCTGTTCTCCTGCTCGCCGTCAGCCTCGTCCTCGCGGTCGGAAGCGGCATCGCCGCGATGGAAGCTCAGCGCGCCGGATTGGATGAGATCGCGAGCTATGAGGCCCGCAAGCTTGGCGAGGTGAAGGCGACCGGACAGGCGATCCTGGCGGGCGAGAAGGCGAAGCCCAGCTACTGGAACGATCCGACCGACGTGCGCGGATTCGGTTTCTACCTGCTGGCCGTCCACAGCGTGAAGCCGCCAACGCCGCTCTCGGCGCTGACGATCGGCTCGAGCGACGTGCTGCCGCGCGCCTATCGGGTTGGGCCGGGCAATATGACCGGCCTCGCGGCCGCCTATGATGTCGAAAATCCCGATCGCCTGTCGTTGGGCCGGCTCGACGCAAGTTTTGTCATCATCTTCCTGCTTCCGCTCGTCATTGCTGCGGCGGGTCATGGCGCGCTTGCGCTGGAGCGGGAGAACGGACGGCTGCCGCTTCTCGCCATGCACGGACTGTCGCCGCGAACCGTAGCGGCATGGCGCCTTGGCATACGCGCAGTCACGCTCCTCGGGGTAGGGCTGCTCGCGATCCTGATCCCGCTCCTGCTTGCCGGCATTGCGCTCGATGGATCGTTCCTCGCCTGGCTTGCGGTCGCCGCGGCCTACGCCGCCTTCTGGATCGGCCTGACCTTCCTGGTCGTAGCCTCGACGCGGCGCGCCGCCACCGCCGCCGCGGCGCTCGGCGCGCTTTGGGTGTTGCTCGTGCTTGTGCTGCCGTGGAGCGTCTCGCTCGTCGCTGAAAGCATCCATCCGACGCCGTCACGGGTCGAGCAGGTCCTGGCCGCGCGGGAGGCCACCGACGAGGCCGCCAAGTCCGGAGGCGAGCTGCTCGGTCGGTTTCTCCAGGACCATCCGGAGCTGGCCGGCAGCAAGACTGTCGATCCCGAGGACTATATGGTCCGCCAGATCATGGCGACGCGGCTGACCGATCAGGGTCAGGCGAGGATCGACGCAGGTTTCGATGCCCGGATGACCGAGCGACAACAACTGGTCGACCGGCTCGCCTGGTTGTCGCCGCCGATCCTGGCGCAATCCGCGATGGTGGAGCTGACCGGCACCGGTCTCACCCGCCAGCGCGTCTTTGTGAGCCAGACCCGCGGCTATATCGCTCGGCTGCGCGACTTTTTCGAACCCCGCGCGATCCGCGCGGACAAGAGCTTCACCGACTGGGACGACTGGCCGCGATTCCGCTGGGCAGAGCCTCCCCGCGCGAGCGCGATCAACAATGCGTTGCTGCAGGCGCTCGGCCTGCTTGTCCTCGCGGGAATTCTGATCGCGGCGGCATCGCTCCGGCTTGGCCGTCTCTCCCATTTCAGCAGGATGGATACATGATCAACATCGAGGGATTGGTCCGCCGCTTCGGCGCCCACACGGCCGTCGACCAGCTGACGTTGACCGTGGCGCCGGGCGAGCTTTACGCGCTGCTGGGCCCCAATGGCGCGGGCAAATCGACCACCATCGCCTGCCTGCTGGGTTTCGAGCGCCCCGACGAAGGCCGCGCCGTCATCGACGGGATCGACGTCGCCAGCGATCCCGATGCAGCGCGCAGCCGCACCGCCTATATCCCCGAGCAGGTCAGCCTCTATGAGGCGT
The DNA here is from genome assembly GCF_037101235.1 of Sphingobium sp. TA15. Lineage (NCBI taxonomy): Bacteria > Pseudomonadati > Pseudomonadota > Alphaproteobacteria > Sphingomonadales > Sphingobiaceae > Sphingobium > Sphingobium sp. TA15. The sequence goes on along the minus strand of NZ_AP025355.1, from coordinate 1,199,224 downwards.
TCACCGGCATCGAGAATGTCGCCTATTTCGCCGAACTTGCCGGGCATCCCCGATCGAGGGAAGAACTCAGTGCATTGCTGAGCGAGGCAGGACTCCAGGCCGATGCCCATGATCGGCGCACCGGTACCTACTCCAAGGGGATGCGCCAGAAGGTCGGCATCGCCATCGCGCAGGCCAAGCAGGCGCAGGTGCTTCTGCTCGACGAGCCGACCAGCGGCCTCGATCCGGCGTCCGCGCATGAGTTCAGCACGGCGCTGCGCCGCCTTCGCGATCGCGGCACCGCCATCCTCATGGCGACGCACGATCTTTACCGTACGATGCGCGACGCCGACCGCGTCGGGATCCTCGTTGCCGGCCGGCTGGTCGAGGAGCACAAGACCAGCGACCTTGCCGAGCACGATCTGGAAGCCATGTATCTTCGTGCAGTCGGTGCCGTCGAGGCGGCGTGAACGCGGCAATTTTGTGCCCGGCGCGACCGGCACTCCTGCTTGTCGCCGCCGCCATTGGCCTTCCCGTCGAGAGCTGGGCCCAGGACAGCGCGCCTCCCGCCGTTCCCGCCGGCCGCGCGGACGAGAATGCGGTCCGTCAGGCCGAGGACGCATTCGGAACGACAATCGGGCGTGAGACCATCGGCATCTACAGCAGTTCGAGCGTCCGTGGCTTCGGTTGACCTCGGCGTCAGCGATCAGGGTCGCATAGCGTCAGCGGTCGACAACAGCCTGTTTATTCCCGGCCGTACGCTCGTCGATATCGGCGGCCGTTATCGCTTCACGCTTGGCAAGTCGAAAGCAACGCTTCGTGTGTCGGTCAGCAATCTCTTCGACGTCTATGCCTATGACTATAACGGGCCGATGACGTTCGACTATATCCCCGGCAGGCAGGTCTCGGCCTATCTGGCGATAGACATCTGACAGCGATCAACGTCACACCTGTCACATCAGAGCCGGACAGTTGCTCCGATCCGGATCATGCGTGGCTCGACCGTGCGGCTGTGGATCCCTTCGACGCCGTCAAGCGGCTCGCCAGGTAGCCGCGAAGCGTAGTAGTAATCGGCATCGGCGCGCGCCGTGTCGAACAGGTTGAGCAGCTCGAGATCGACGTCGAACGGACCGAATTGCCGTCCGAGACGCAGGTTGACGACGGTGGTCGCGGGCGAACGGACGCTGTTGTCCTCGATCAGCGAGTGAGGACCGAGATAGCGGAGGCGCACTGCGGCATTGAATTTCTCGAATGCCGCGCTCATCCCGAACTCGCCTGCGGACTCGAGGGCATTGGGGACGCGATCGGCGCCGGGCGCATCGACGAACCGGGCATGGTTCGTGGCATAGACGCCGTCGAACGTCAGCCAGCGGGTCGCCTTCCAATAGCCCACCAGCTCGAACCCATGCCGATGGCTGGGACCGGTGGGCGAAACCGTGCCGTCATCGCCAGAATAGATGAGCTCGCTCGACGAGCGGCTCCACCAATGGGTGAACGAGAGGTTGAACGGTCCCTTCTCGAAGCGTGCGCCGACCTCATAGCCTGTTGCGCGGGCAAGCCCGGGGGTGGGGTCATCGGGGCTGATGATCCCGCGAATGGCGTTGGAGTGGAAGCCCTGTCCGTAATTGGCATAGAGTGCGAAGTTCGGCGTGACCGTCACGTTCGCACCCAGCTTGGGGGTGACGATCGTGTCCTGGGCGGTGCCGCTGGTCGCGTCGCCACCGCGCGCCACGGTGCGGAACGCGAAATGATCGACGCGAGCGCCGGCGAGCAGATTGAGGCGGTCCATGGGCTTCCAGGTCGCTTCGGCATAGCCGCTCACCGAGGTCTCCCTGGCATCGACCAGGCTGCGGGCTTCGAGCCGAGTGCCTTGCTCGGTATGGTAGAGACCGAGCCCGTCGATCTTGTCGGTCTGGGCGTCGAGGCCGAGCGTCAGGCCGAGCCGATCGGTGAGTGTGATGCGACGCGCGATCCGTCCGCCAAAGGTCCAGCGATTCTCGGCCTGCTCGAGCTCGTCGCCGTGCACAGGATCGTCGAGAAAGAAGGTGAAGTTCGAAAGCAGGTCGAACTTGTAGTGCTGGGCATAGGCGGTCAGCGTCCATTCCTTACCGGTGATCCCGATATTGAAGACCTCGCGGTTGGTTGAGCCGCGCAGATAAGGGTCGAGCGAGCCGAAGCGATCGTCGAGGATCGTGCCGATGGCACGGACCGGGATCTGCTCGGTCGGCCGCCAGCTCGCGTCGTAGATCGAGAGGCTGGCCCGCAAGGTGCCCAGCGGCGTCTCCTGGCTGTATTTGGCGAACGCGGCCACATGGCGAAGATGCTCGGCGAGTTGCCACGGGCCGTCATTCGTATTGAGATCGGCCGCGAGCAGCACCGTGCCTGATGCGAGGTCGAACGAGCCGCCACCCGCCAGCCGGCGATAGCCGTAGCTCCCAGCGGAAACGGTGGCGAAAGGCTGTTCGAACCTATCTTTCGTGTCGAGCGAGGCGGCGCCGACGAAGGAGAAGTCGCCATCGCCGGCCCGATAGGGGCCTTTGCGATAGGCGATGTGGTCGATCGTCTCGGGGATCAGGCCGTTGAGATCAAGATAGCCGTGCCCATGCGCGTGGCTGCGCAGGTTGAAAGGCATGTTGTCGACGGCGATGCTGAAATCGGTGCCATGGTCGAGATTATAGCCGCGTATCAGATATTGCGCCGCCTTGCCGCCGCCCGAATGCTGGACCGCGATCATCCCGGGCACGGCTTCCGCCAGTTCGCTGGTGCGCAGGATGGGGCGCGTCATCAGTTCTGCGCCGCTCACCGCACCTTCGCTCGCCGATTCCGCCCGGCCGATCTTCCGGTCCGCGCGCGCGGTGACGACGATGTCACCAGGCTCGCTACTGTCGGCAGGGGCAGGCTGCATTTGCGCGGCGGCGTCAGCCGCGGCGCTTGTTGTCAGCAATAGCGCCAGCGCGCCCAATCCGCTCATGTCGGCTCCTTAAACAGTGCGGGCACAGGTTGCGCATTGCCCATGCGCTTCGATGACGACCGCGCTGACGGCATAGCCGCCCGCCTTTGCGAGCCTGCGCAACGTAGCCACGACCTCCGGAGCCGGTCGGAACGACACCGCGTGGCAGTGCGTGCAGATCAGGCAGACGTCGCCCTGGGGCTGCGCGGGGAAGTAGCCGGAGAGGGATTCGATGCGGACGACCCGCCCCTGGGAGATCAACCGCGCGAGCGTGCGGTAGACCTGGTTCGGCACCATGAACGAACTTATCTGGCTTACGCGGTCGGCGATGTCGTAGGCGCTGACCGGGCGGTTGGCCTGCTGGATCTGGGTCATCACGAGCGCGTCATTCTCGCTTGCGGAACGGCGGCGCGCATCGAGCCGGCGATCAGCTGAGTGGGATCTGATCGCCCGGTCCAGCATCATCATACCCGGGTGGGGTTCGGTAGGCCCGCATAGACGGCGGCCGCATCGAACGCGGAATTGGGCTCGATTTGGCGGAGGTGGACCGGGTTCGTGCCCGCGATCGTATCCAGATCGATCTCGCGATAGAAGCAGGACCGGAAGCCGACATGGCAGCTTCCCGGACCATTCACGCGAGCATGGACGACAAGCGCATCCTGATCGTCGTCGACGAGGACGCGCTCGACGCTCTGGGTGAAGCCGCTATGCTCACCCTTGCGCCAGATTGCCTGACGGCTTCGCGACCAAAAATGCACCTCCCGGCTGTGAAGCGTGCGCGCAAAGGCTTCTGCATTCATGTAGCCCAGCATCAGCACCTGACCGGTGGTTGCGTCGACGACGATCGCAGGAAGCAGGCCTGCGCGGTCGAAGCGTGGCGCGAGTTCATCGCCCAGTTCGACCTGCTCAATCGAACATCGTTCGGCGAAGAAGGCGCAGGAAGAAGCGTTCACGCCGCTTCCTCCTGCCGACGCCACTCGGGAAACGGATCGGGCATGCGCGCGAACTCGCGAGGCTCGAACCGATCCTGCGCGCCCACGAGACAGGCATCGAGCCGGGCGCGGATCGCCTCTTCGTCCATGACGTCGGCCGCGCCGATGAAAACGAGTTGCTGGCGCCGGTCACCATAGGCCGGGTGCCAATTGACCCGGATGAACGCTTCCCATTCCTCACCTTGTGGCCAGCGCTGCCGTGGCACCGAAGCCCACCAGCGGCCAAAGCCCAGGGTGCGTATCAGCGCCCCGGCCTGGCTCAATTCACCGACCCAATCAGGGCGTGTCGCCAGCCAGAAGAAGCCCTTGGCGCGCACCACCCCCGGCCAACTTTCGTTGGTGAACGCGCTGAACTTCGCCGGATCGAAGGGTCGCTTGGCGTGAAAGGTGAAGCTGCGGATGCCGTAATTCTCGGTCTCGGGCACATGATCGGCAAAGCCGTTCAGTTCCTTGAACCAGAGCGGATGCTGCTGCGCGCGTTCGAAATCGAACAGGCCGACGCCAAGAAACTGGTCGAGCGGAGCCTGCCCATAGTCCGTCTCGATAATCCGCGCCTCGGGGTTGAGCCCGCGCACAATGGTGAGCGCGTTGCCCAGCGCCTCGTCGGTCGCGGTCGAGACCTTGTTGAGGACAACGATGTCCGCGAACTCGATCTGTTCGACGAGCAGATCAACCAGCGCGCGGGTGTGGCCATCACCCGCCGTCTCGCCGCGATCAGCGAGGAAGTCGTGGCTCGAATAATCCCTGGTAAGCTGCGCGGCGTCGACCACTGTGACCATGGCATCGATCCGCGCCAGGTCGCCCAGCGAAAATCCTTCTTCATCGCGGAAGTCGAAGGTTGCGGCGACGGGGAGGGGTTCGGAGATGCCGGTCGACTCGATCACGAGATGGTCAAAGCGCTTCTCGCCGGTGAGCCGCTTCACTTCCGTGATCAGGTCATCGCGCAGCGTGCAGCAGATGCAGCCATTGGTCATCTCGACCAGCGTTTCTTCGGTACGGCTGAGCTCCACACCGCTCTCGCGCAGCAGGGCCGCATCGATGTTCACGTCTGACATGTCGTTGACGATGACCGCAACCTTGAGACCGGCGCGGTTGGCGAGGATGTGGTTGAGGAGCGTTGTCTTGCCGGCGCCCAGGAAGCCGGAAAGGACGGTGACGGGGAGTTGTGAGTCTGGCATGGACCGCAGTGCTTTCATCGATTGTATAATGTTCAGGAGATGTTATATCGTCTCTCACAATGCAGACGACGTCAAGCGGACTCGAGACCGTGAGGATCAAATCATGAGATATTTCAGCAAGGCTGCCGGGGCTGGGCTTATTGCCGCCGGCCTTTTCCTCACCCCTGCGGCGTCGGCCATGTCGCCCCAGGCCCCGCCGATCAATCGCGATGGCACTTCAAAGCTCGCCGATCCCGATGAGGCGGTCGAACGCATGGCCGACCAGCAGCGCTCGACCTACAGCCACGGTCGCTTTCGAGCCTTCAGCGACAGTTCGATGGACGCACGGGACGCGGTTCGTCCCCAAGTGAACGACGGCCGTGCTTCCAGACCGTTCCGGTGAAGCAAGCAATCCGGAGACCGTAGACGTGAGCCATCAGGAAGTTCTCGGGCCGCGCCTGTCCAGGATGGACCGTTGGGGCATCATCATTTCAAGCGCCTGTCTGGTACACTGCCTTGCGCTGCCGCTTGCTATCGCGCTTCTTCCCGCCATTGCCTCCTCGCTTCCGTCCGACAGCTGGGTGCACCCTGTCTTGATCGGTCTGGCACTGCCGGTGACCGGTGGTGCGCTGTGGCGCGGATATCGGACTCACTTGCGCGCGGTCCCGGCGCTTCTCGGTGCTTTGGGCCTGGGTTTTATTGCCTCCGCATTGTTTGCGAGGGGCGGGCTCGCCGAACCGGCGCTGACGGTGTTCGGGGGACTTCTGGTTTCGGCGGCGCATATCCTCAACTGGCGCGGAACAGGTTCGTCTCGTCCACACGTTCCCTGATCGGGTTCAGCCGTGGCCCTCTGGCGATAACATGACAGGAGGGTAACTATCGCTTAGAAAAGGAGATGATATAACGCATCGTGAAATGAGGGCGGGTCGATGCAGAAACTCTACATGGCGGCCGCGCTGGCCGGATTGGCCGCGTTGACGTCCGGAGCATCCCTTGCGACTCCGGCGCCGCGCTTGCCGATGCGCATCGATGGCGCCGACGCGACGCGTTCTGGACCTGCCGTCGTCGTGCTGTGGGCAACATGGTGCGCGAGCTGCATTGGCGAGCTCAAACGGCTGCCGGCGCTCGCAAATGCCGCCAGGCCGCTTCCTGTCGTGACGCTCGCCATTGACCCGCCAGAGCGGGCGCGGCGGGCGATGCAACAGGCGGGGCTCGATACGCGCGATGCTTTTGCCGATCCCGGCGAACCGGCTGCAGTGCTCGCCAAATGGGGCGGAACGGCGCTGCCGCTCGCGGTGGCGATCGACGCGCAGGGCAGGGTTTGCGGGCGCAAGCATGGACTGCTCGGCAGCGATCAGATGAAACAATGGGCCAAAGCATGCTTGAGTTGAGCGGTCTCGTTGCAGGCTATGGTCGCCGGGCGCTGGCGAAACTAGGACATCTGCAGGTGAAAGATGGCGAGGCGGCGCTGCTGACCGGGCCTTCGGGAGCGGGCAAGACAACCCTGTTGCTCGCCATCGCGGGACTGGCGGATGTGCTCGAAGGTCATGTCCAGGTCGCCGGGCGCGACATGGCGACCTTGCCTGCCCGCGAGCGCGATCGCCACCGTGGTCGGCATATCGGCACAATCTTCCAGGATCTTCATCTGGTGCCGGGCCTGAGCGCGCTCGACAATCTTCTGCTGGCGCCGTTTGCGAGCGGTCAGCGGCAGGATCGGGCACGCGCGACGGAGCTGCTCACGCGGCTTGGCCTCGCCGATCGCGTCCATGCCGGTGCGGAGACGCTGAGCCGGGGCGAGGCCCAGCGCACCGCGATCGCGCGTGCTATGCTCATCGGTCCCTCACTGATCCTCGCCGACGAGCCGACGGCCAGCCTTGACGATGAGTCCTGCGAGACAGTGCTGGCGCTCCTGCTCGACGCCACGCGCGAGAGCGGCGCGGCGCTGGTGATCGCGACCCACGACAGCCGCGTGAAGGCGCGGGTCTCCAACATCGCCCTCGTGGTAGCCGCATGAACGCCGCCAAGCTCGCCTTTGCTTCCGTTCGCCGCAAGCCGCTGGGCTGGGCCTTTCATCTCCTGTCGCTGGCGCTCGGCATCGCTGTGGTCGTCGCGCTGCTGGCGATCGATGATGGCCTCGACCAGCGCTTCGCCCACGATCTGGGCGGCATCGATCTGGTGGTTGGCGCCAAGGGCAGTCCGCTCCAGGTGATTCTGTCTTCCGTCTTCCAACTCGACGCACCGACCGGGAATATCCCCATCACCGTGCTGACGCGGCTCAAGCGCAACATGCTGGTCAAGGAGGCCGTCCCGGTCTCGCTCGGTGACAATATCGGCGGCTATCGGATCGTCGGCACAAGCCCTGACTATGCCGGGCTCTATGACGCCAAGCTCGCGGAAGGGCGCTGGTGGGCCAAGCCGTTGGAAGCGGTGCTGGGCGCGGAGGTGGCGCGGGAGGAGAAGCTCAAGGTAGGCGATGTGTTCGTCGGCGAGCACGGACTGGCGCGGGGAGGGGAGAGGCACGAGCATAGCCCCTATCGGGTGGTCGGTGTGCTCGCGTCGACCGGCTCAGTGATCGACCGTCTTGCGCTGACCGACACGGCGAGCGTCTGGAAAGTGCATGAGCATGAGAATGCCGAGCATGCCGCAGCGGTCGCCGCCGAGACGGTCGAGCATGAAGGACCCGACACCTATCCGGCGGTCGGGCAGGAGGTGACCTCGATCCTCGTCCGCTATCGCTCGGCGATGGGGGCACTCATGGTCCCGCGCCTCTTGAAGAATGAACCGAACGTCCAGACCGCCGTGCCGGCTGTCGAGATGATGCGGCTTAACGCACTGCTCGGAACCGGGAGTTCAGTGCTTCGCGCTTTCGGCATCGGTCTGCTGATCCTGTCCGGCATCGGTTTCTTCGTCGCACTGCTCTCCGCGGTCCAGGAGCGACAGCGCGAACTTGCCCTCTTGCGGGCGCTGGGAGGCGGACCGGGCCTGCTGCTACGTCTGGTGCTGGTGGAGGCCCTGATGCTGGGACTTGCCGGTGGGCTGCTGGGCCTCGCCATCGGTCGTATTGCGGCCCATGTCGCGGCGACGATTGTCGCGCGGGGTGGTGGGCCGGCGCTGACGCTGCCACCCGTCGGCGGGCGCGACCTGGCGATCGTTGCCGTCGCCGTCCTGCTTGCGGGAGTGGCCGCTCTTTTTCCGGCACTGGCCGCCTATCGGCTCCGGCCGGCCCAGGTGCTGCGAGCATGAGACCGGTACGCTTCCTGATGCCTCTTACGGTCTGGCTGATGACGACCGCAATGACATTGGGTGGCACTGCGCCGCGCCCGCCCGGTACACTTGATCACGAGGATGACCTGCGCTGGGTCTTCTTCCACGACGCGCGCGTAACGGCTGATGAGGCGAAGGGCGAGTATAACGCGGCGTTCAGTCCGTCTCTTTCAAAGATGGAAGGGCAGAGCTTCAGCATCACCGGCTATATGCTGCCGATCGAGACGAGCACGAAGTCGGCGCATTTCGTGCTGACCCGGCGCAGCGCGGGCTGCCCCTTCTGTCCACCCAACGAGCCGACCGAGGCTATCGAGATCTTCGCGACCGGACCTGTCGACTATCGCCAGACACCCGTCACTGTCGAAGGCCGTCTCCACCTGATCGCGCGCAGCGAGACAGGCCTTTTCTATCGCCTCGATCGCGCCAAAGTGAGCTGAACCCATGATCCGAGACCTGCGCCTTTTGGCTCCCTTACTGCTCCTCATCGCGCTGTCCTCGCCCGTGGCGGCGCAATATCAGGAGGATGGCGAGCGGTCGACGCAGGCTAGGTTACCCCAAGGCAGATCCCCCCTCTGGGTCACCCTCCGCCTGACCAAGATCGGTATCAACGAAGCACGGGGCCTTTTTACCGCCACCTTCCCCGCACCGGTGAAGGGGCTCGCTGGACAAACAGTGACCCTTGCCGGCTTCATCAATCCACTGGATGCCCAGACTCGCGGCACGCATTTCCTGCTCTCCAAATATACTCCGGTCTGCTCCTTCTGCCCGCCGGGCGAACCCAATGAGGTCGTCGAGGTGCGCACAGCAAGCCCGATCGTATTCGTCCAGAAGCTGGTGACAGTGACTGGCCGCTTCGCCCTGCAGAACAATGGCGAGCAGGGCCTGTTCTTTCAGATGACGGGTGCCACCGTGCGGTGATCGTCGGCTGGGCGCTCTCAATTTTGCTCGTCGTGTCCCAGTCGGAGCAATGGGAGATGATCGGCACAACCAATTCAGGCGTACGTATCCTCGTCGACGCCGGATCGATCCAGTCGTCCGGCCCCGAACGCACCGCCACGATCCGTCTCGGCAGTCCGGGATCGCTCGCGGGCAAAATCGTCGAGGCGCGCCAATATGAGCGCTTCGACTGCGCGACCCGCCACTGGGCGCTGCTGGGTTATGTGGCTTATGCGGATGACGGCTCGGTGGTCGACCATAAGTCACCTGGGCCGGCTCCAGCCACCATGGCACCCGTCGTACCAGATACGATTGGAGAGGCCGTCCTGGACTTCGTTTGCACCTATCAGCCGGGCGCAGCACCCAGCAGCGGTGCGGCAACGCGCGAGCCGAATTGATGCAGTGCGAGATAAAGCGGGGTCTCTCGTGGACAAGGTACGTTGCGAAATAGTATATCATCTCCTAATCGGTGTCGCGTGAGTCGATTCCCCTTCTTCGGTCAGGATCGGTTTGGCTGGTAAGTCTCTGATATTCCGGTCGGCTTACGGGTCGGTTCGAAAGCGGGGTTCCGCCCGAAGGGAGGCGACCTTGGCCGGCCGCGGGCTGGCTGTCCTGCTCGCAACCTTGCTCGCCTTCACATGGCACAGCCTGGTCGTTCAGACGCATGTTCATCGTGTTTCCGTGACGGTGACACATGGCGGGGAGGCGAAGCGGGTCTCGCCGCACGAGCACTCGCATGACAATCCTGAAGACGCACCGACCAATTGCCCACTCTGCGACGAGATTGGCCTTTCCGGCGACTATCTCCTGCCGCCCGTTCCATCTTTGCCGGAGCCCGCCGTCGCGGTGGCGTGGGTCTGGGCATCGATATTCCTCTTTTCCTTCAAATCCGACCGTTCTCACAGCTGGAGAAGCCGAGCGCCTCCCAGCCGGCAGATGCCCAGCACCACATAATCAGGGGACATTGCGTCCCATTCAACCGGCCTCCGCCTGAGGAAGCCGGATCCAAGGTTCATGGAGCATTCTGTTATGCGACATCATTTTTTGATGGGCGCGGCTGTTGCCGCGCTCCTGCCCGCCGTTGCGAAGGCCGAAGATGCGCCCGCTTCGCAGTCCGACATCGTGGTGACCGCTTCACCCTATGCCATCAGCCGGGACGAGACGCCGACGATCGTCGCCAAGGTCGATCGGGAGAAAATTCTCCGCTCCGGCGGCGCCAGCATCACCGACGCGCTTGCGGACGTGCCCGGCATCGCAGCGACCGGTTTTGCCGCCGGGGCGAGCCGGCCTATCATTCGCGGCATGGACGCGACGCGCGTGCGCATTCTCGAGGACGGCAGCAGCAGTTCGGACGTCTCGGATATCGGTCCGGATCACGGCATTCCGATCGACCCCCTTTCGGCGCAGAGCATCGAGGTCGTGCGCGGCGCGGCCACGTTGCGATATGGCAGCCAGGCGATCGGCGGTGTAGTCAATGTGCTCAACAACCGCGTGCCGATGACGCTGCCAAGCCAGCCGCTCTCCGGCGAGCTGACGGGAAGCTATGATTCCGTCGCCGACACAGGCCAAGGATCAGCGCTGATGGATGGAAGGGCGGGCAACCTCGCCGTTCATGCGGACGGCTTTTATCGAAACGCCGGGGACTACGACATCCCGCACGGAACACAGCAGAACAGCTTCTTCCGTGGCTACGGTGAAACCGCCGGTGCTTCATATTTCTTCGGTCCCAGCTCGGACAGTCATGTCGGCGTGGCGATCATGCAATATGACGCCAAATACGGCATCCCCAGCGACAGCACCTATATCGACATGCGTCAGACCAAGGTGCTGACGCGGTCCTCTTTCGATGTCGGCTCGGGTCTTGTTCGGACGCTCAACATCGACGGCAGCTATGCCGACTACACCCATGACGAGGACGAACCGGACGGCACGATCGATACCACCTTCCGCAACAAGGAATATGATGGCCACGCCGAATTGCTGCTCGGTCCGCTTGGTCCGCTTCGGAATACGGCGATCGGTGTAGAGATCCAGCATCGAAAGTTCTCGGCGATCGGCGAGGACAGCAGCTATCTCTTCCCGACGCTGACGCAGAGCGAGGCAGGCTATCTGTTCACCGAACTGCCGCTTGGCGATAGCCTTCACCTTCAGGCCAGCGGCCGGATCGAACACGTCCATGTCACCGGAACACCGCGTTCGGATATCTTCACGAAGACAGATTATACGCCGGTGAGCGGCGCGATCGGCGCGTTGTTCGATGCGAGCAAGGCCGTGAAGTTCGGCCTGACCTTCTCGAGCACCGGCCGAGCGCCGGCGATGACCGAGCTGTTCGCGCGTGGTGGCCATGATGGTCCCGACACCTATGAAACAGGCGATCCGAACCTCAGGATCGAGCGGGCCAATTCGCTCGAGGGAACCGTTCGCGTGAATACCGGCGGCCTCAAGTTCGAGGGCAGCGCCTATAGCACATGGTTCCACAATTATATCTATGGGGATCTCACCGGGCGAAGCTGCGATGACGACGGAGTCTGCGTGGACGGGCTCGACGAAGAGTTGAAGGAACTCAACTATCGCCAGCAGGACGCCCATTTCTGGGGCTTCGAAGGAGAAGCCACCTATAATGTCCTGAAGGCCGCGGGCGGAACTCTCCAGGCCCGGCTGCTCGGCGACTATACTCGGGCAAAGCTCGACGACGGTGGAAATGTGCCGCGCATCCCGCCCTATCGGTACGGCGGCGGACTGACCTGGACGGCCGGCCAATTCGATGCCGGCTTCCTGCTCCTGCATGCCGGCCGACAGAACCGCTTTGGTGCATTCGACACGCCCACCCCGGGCTATAACGAGCTCAACGCGCATGTCGCGGTCCACCCGCTCAAGGCCTATCCGGGGGTCGAACTGGCGGTTGTGGGACAGAATCTCACCAACGATGTTCAGCGCGACGCGGCCGCGCTCAACAAGGCCGATGTCGTCATGCCCGGACGAAACATCCGGCTTGTGCTCAAGGTCGCGACGTTCTGACGTGCTCTCCGCCGCCGCAGCCGATCTGCGGCGGCGGCCAGAGTAGGTCGACAGCGCAATCAAGGCTCATTCCGGTCTGCTCGCGCCGGAGGCCGCCTCCGGAGCCGGTCAGGCCGGGCATGGAGGTGTTTTCTATGCCGCAATCAGTTCCCAAGTTGCGCAACCCGGGAAACCCGCCGTCCCGCAGACGGAGTCGGGCTCCGATTTGCCCGGGTCCGCTTCTCGATCGGGCGGTGACGGAGATGCTTTCGCGATCAGAGGTGCCACTCAGTGCCTATGATCTGGCGGCACTGATCCGCGGCGACGGGATGCGGATTACACCCGTGGCCGTTTATCGCTCACTGGATCGCCTCTGCCGGCGCCACGAGGCGGAAAAGGTGGTGACGCTTTCAGCGTACCGAATCAAGGATAGGGCGAAGGCACTGCTGATGATCTGTCAGGGATGCGACCGCACGCGTTCCGTGTCAGCTTCGAAGCTGCATGATGCCATCGTGCAAATCATGTCCGAGACGGGCTTTTGTTCTGACGGTATCGCGATCGAGGTGACAGGCTACTGCCAGGAGTGTCAGCGAACGGCTGATCATGTGCACGACGAGGACGCCTGAGGTGGTGTGAGCATCGATCGCCCCATTTTGGAAGAGGGCGATATAGGCGGTTACTCCTAGAATACCGGCTCCGATCGGTTACGGCGATATGGTGATTGCAACTTCGCCGCGGCCATGGCGATCGGCGTGCGGTTCAGCCGAACGACGTCCGCTGGTCGGCCGGAAGGGCCGGCCGTGTGCTATCATGCTGGTCCACCCAGGACCTTCAATGAGTGCTGATTAGGGCCGAGGGGGCGTTGAAAATCGCCGGAGCATGCGTCGGAAGCGATAAATCTGTGAGATGTTATCTTGTATCATCGTGGTGATGCGTTTATGAAGCGACGCATTCACCAGCACGTGGCGCGATATGGTGATGGTATAACATCAAATCAGGGACGGAGTTTTGAATATGCGGCAACTGCTCTTGATATCGACCTGCCTCGCCGCAATCGGAGGCACCGCCAATCCCGCGCTTGCACAGGAAGGCCCCGAGGGCGGCGCGGATTCCCGGTATCATGATCAACCGCCCTCGGACATCATCGTAACGGCGCCCTTCGAACGCAATCGCCGCGATGTTCTTTCTGGCGTCTCGGTCTTGCAGGGGCCGGAGCTCACCCAGGCGATCCGTCCCTCGATCGGTGAAACACTGCAGCATACGCCGGGCGTATCCGCCACATCCTTTGGCCCAAGCGCTTCGCGCCCAATCCTGCGCGGTCAGCAGGGGGAGCGCGTTCGCATTCTGACGGACGGCATCGGGTCGATCGACGTGTCGAACACGAGCGTCGATCACGCCGTCGTCGTCAACCCGTTGCTGGCAGAGCGCATCGAAGTGCTGCGCGGTCCGGAAGCGCTGCTCTACGGATCCTCGGCGATCGGGGGCGTGGTGAACGTGATCGACAGGCGCATCCCTCGCTCGATACCGGATGAACCGATCCATGCCGACGCAATCGCGACCTACGGCTCGGCCGCCAACGAACGGTCAGGCGCAGCTTCGATCGAAGCGCCGCTCGGCGACAAGTTCGTGATCCATGCTGACGGCAGCTATCTGAAAACGGACGATATCAAGATCGGTGGGCACGCTCTCGCGCCCGCGGCGCGGGCTCGCGCGCTTCAATCGAGCCTACTGCCGCCCGAGGAGCCAGGAGAAGAGGGCGAGGAACCCATTGATTTCGCCGGGAACGCCGGAATCAGAGGGAAACTGCCCAATTCAGCGAGCAAGACATGGACAGCGGGCGTGGGCGCTGCCCTCATCACCGACACGGGCAACTTCGGGATTGCCTACAGTCACTATGACAGTCTTTACGGCATCCCCGTCCGTTATGCCACCGAGCCAGGTCAGGAGCAGGAAGCGCCGCGGCTCAGCCTGCTACAGAACCGCATCGATGCGCGGGCTGAGATCGAGACAGGCGGCGATATCCTGCAGAGCATTCGTATGCGCTACGGCTATGCGAATTATCGCCACTTCGAGTTGGAGGAAAGCGGCGAGATCGGCACAGCCTTCTACAACAAAGGCATGGAAGGCCGGCTCGAACTGGTCCAGGCCCAGCATGGACCTTGGAAAGGCGCGACCGGCGCCCAGTTCTTCATCCGTGACTTCAATGTCGTCGGCGAAGAAGCTTTCCTGCCGAAGAACTCAACCGAGCAGTTCGGTATCTTCACGCTGCAGCAGCTCGATTATGGTGCCTTCAAGGTGGAAGCTGGCGCCCGCTATGAGCGGACGGCCCTGGAAGCCAATCCGACCGAGGAGCAGACCCAATTTTTCTCGGGTCGTCGTACATTCGACGCCTTCTCGGCATCATTGGGTGCTTCGTATGGCCTGGGCGACGACTGGCGGATCGGCGCCAATGTCTCGCGAACGACCCGCGCCCCCTCGGCTGAGGAGCTCTATGCGAACGGTCCGCACGCCGGAACGGAAGCGTTCGAAGTCGGCAGTCCGGACTTCCGGCCGGAGCGCTCCTGGGGCGTGGAAGCCGTGCTGCGCGGCCGAGGAACGGGCTACACGCTGGAAGCTTCGGCCTATTACAACTGGTTCTCGAACTTCATCTACGAGGATCTGACGGGCGAAATCGAGGATGGGCTTCCTGTATATCAGTTCAACCAGGCCAAGGCCCGTTACTATGGATTCGAGGTACAGGGCTCGGTAGACCTCGCAAAATTTGGCGACGCCATCGTCGTTGCCGACGGCCTTGCCGACTATGTGCATGCCAATATCGTCGACGTTGGCCCGGCTCCGCGGATTCCGCCCCTCCGGTTGCTCGGTGGCCTTGCGGTGAAGAGCCCGAAGTTGGATGTACGCGGCGAAGTCGAATGGGTCGATGACCAGGGGCGGATTTCCGCGTTCGAAACACCGACCAATGGCTATACGATGGTGAATGCCGAGGTGAATGTTCGCCCGTGGGGAACGGAGCGACCCGTCAGCTTCGCACTCTCGGCGAACAATATCTTCAATGTGAACGCACGCAGGCATTCGTCCTTCTTGAAGGACTTCGCGCCGCTGGCTGGCCGCGACATTCGCGTGACAGCCCGCGTCAGCTTCTAGCCGTGGGGCCCGGGTCGCGCCGCCGCCGGCGCGACCCGCTGCCAGCCTCCGGCGGTCGTGGGAGAAAAGGTGAGCATCAGCGCCGCGCGACCGGGAGCCGAAGGGGGCGCGGAGCCTCGCGCGATGACCCGAAGCAAGGTCGGCGACCACGATGTACTCGTGTTGGCGATTTTAGGGGGCTCGGCTACGCCTCTCTCCGCTTACCAGATTTCGGACATTGCAACCGCGCGTGGGAGCAGGGTCGCCGTTGCCCAGATCTATCGCGTCCTGGAGCGGCTCACAAAGAAGAAGCTCGTCCGCCGTGTCGAGTTGCTTTCCGCCTATATGCTTGAAGTCGAAGGCACCAACGCTGTCTTTGTTTGCGCTAAATGTCGGCGCGCCATGGGCCTTGCCCTAGCGGGTTTGTCCGAGGCGCTCCTCACCGCCGCGACAGACCGGCATCTCGACGTGGAAAAGCAGGTCGTGGAACTGCAAGGCAAATGCCCGGACTGCTCCTCAACGAACATGTTACCCTAGTCGCTTCTCAATTTTCCGGAAAGCCGCGTGTCGCCGATCGGCAGTCAGGCCTCACTGCACGCCGTGCACTGGCCGCGCACCTCGATCACGGGCCGTTTCACCCGGAACCCGTCTTGCGATGCAGCCTTGCGGACGGTTTTTCCAGTCTCGTCGTCGTCGATATGAGTTGTCGCTCCGCAATCGTCGCAGACGAGAAAGATGCAGTCGTGGATGCAACCTGGGTGATCGTTCGCCAGATAGGCATTCCGGCTCTCGACCCTCAGCGCCAGATTATGGGCGACGAACAGGTCGAGAATGCGATAGATGCTGTTGGGAGCGACCCGGCGCCCGAGCATCTTTCCCAGTTGCTCTGCAATATCATAGGCGCTGGCCGGCTTGGTGAATTCGGCTAGGACATCGAAGACCTGGGCGCGCATCTCGGTCCACTGCTCGCCATCGTTGAGCAGGACATCGCGGGCAGCGTCCGTCAGGGATGCTCCCTCATGTTTGACGTGGGAATGTGAAGGTCGGGCCATACCCCAATATGGGCATTGGAACGATTGCTCTCAAGAAGAATGCGGTGGCGTGCTTCACCAGGTAGATCGACGCGCAAAGCCGAGTGCGATCAGCCCCATCGATAGGGCGAGAGACGCCGGCGTCTTCAACGTAGCAAACGGGAGGCATTTTCACTGGCTCGATCTCGAAGCCCGTCCGCGGTGGAACTCGCGCGACCGTCGGAGACGCTGGATTGCGCGGAGCGGGCGCGTGCGCGACTCCAACTGCGAGTGACGGAGGTTTCGGTGTAGCATCCCCTGGCGCTACATCCTGGATGCGCGTCAGCGCGGCACCCCGGCCTTATTGGATCAGGACGGCCGGCTTTTCGCGGCCGGGACTGACGACGAGGACCAGGCGCTTTGCGCCAGTGCCCGAGATCGGCGGGGATCGGTGGATGATGGCGTTCTCCGGCGCCCAGATCCGACCTTTGAACAGGCCGACATCCCCGGCTGCCAGGCTCCGAATGGCGTGTTCCGCCAAGGGCATGCCCGCGTCCCGCGCCGCTGCATCCTCAGAGCTGAGCCACTGCGTGCCGAGGCCTGCGTAAGTGCAAATCAGGCGCGCTGTTACATAGTCGGCATGGAAGCGCCGGCAGGCATCATCCTCGACAATTTCAAGGCGGATCACCGCATCCTCTTCGCCCGTAACGCTCATCACGTGCCGAGCGAGGTCGACAATGTCGGCGGCCAGAATGTCGCCCTCGGGATAGCCAGCCTCGCCGAGGCCATCGCGAATGTCCTCATCGAGAGTAGCCAGCGCCGTTTCGAAGCGGAGATCCTCAATCGCCTGGAGGTCGAGTCTGCCGATCCAGTCCACCAGCGCCGCGCCGAGTGGCCGGCGCCAGATCGCGAGGTTGATCTCAGGCGCTCGGATGATGGCAAGCACGGCGCCGTCGCTGTCCTCAACCACATGGGTTGGAGATTCCCGGCCGATTGCGTCGGGCACAGAAAGGGAAACCACGGTCATGCTCATCGTGCCAAAAGTGCTTTGCTCAGACCGGCTGCGAATTCGGCGCCGTGCGGAACCTGGGCGGTGGATGCCCTCAGTGCGTCGCCGATCGGCTCGGAACGCCCACCAAGGCAGGTCTTGAGGAAGTTTTCCGCGATCGCATTGAACGCGATATTGTTCTCGGGGCGCGCAAAGCCATGGCCCTCGTCAGGGAACAGAACATAGGTGACCGGGATGCTATTTGCGGCCATTGCCCCGACGATCTGGTCGGATTCCGCCTTGTTGACGCGCGGATCGTTCGCCCCCTGGCCGATCAGCAGCGGACGCACGATCGCACTGGCGCGGGTGAGGGGGAGCGCTCCTCAAGCAGCTTGCGGCCGGCCTCCGTGGTCGGATCCCCCATGCGCTTGTAGAATTGCTGCCGGCCCGCTTCCCAATAGGGCGGAATGGTCTTGAGCAGGGTCTGGAGATTGGAGGGTCCGACGATATCGACGCCGCAGGCAAAGGAGGTCGGCGTGAAGGCGAGGCCCGCAAGTGTCGCATAGCCGCCATAGGAGCCGCCCATGATGGCGACCTTGTCGCGCGTCGTCACGCCTTGGCCGACCGCCCAGTCGACTGCGTCGAGCAGATCGTCCTGCATGCGTGTGCCCCATTGCAGGTTGCCGGCATTGGTGAAGCGCTTGCCGAGTCCAGTGCTGCCGCGATAATTGACCGACAGGACCGCATAGCCGCGATTGGCGAGCCACTGATGCTCGCCATCATAGCCATAATCGTCGCGCGCCCAGGGACCGCCATGGACGAGCAGCACCATCGGGACAGGATGATCGGCCTTGCCGTCGCCATCGCTGTCGGCGTCCTTGGGGAGCGTCAGATAAGAGACAAGCGTGAGCCCGTCGCGCGAACGGATCTCCTCCGGGTGCATGGCGACCAGAGGCGCGCCTTCAAGCTCGGGCCGGGAAACGAACAGCCTGGTGAGCGTCCGTGCCTTGCGGTCGAAAAGATAGCTGGCCGCCGGCGCGGTGACCGGATCGACCGCGACAGTCCAGCGATCGTCGACGCGCGTGCGCGAGGTCACGATAGGCTCGCCCTTGAGCTGGCCGCGCAGCCAGTCCAGATCGGCGCCGATCGCCGGATCGAGCGCGGTCCATTCGTCCTTCAGATAGTCGATCGAATAGGCCTGCACGCGGCCGGTTTCGGGATCGGCCATGACGCCGCCGATATCGGCCTTGGGATCGCTGGCGATCAGCGTCATCTTCCCCGTCGCGACATCCTGCGCGAACAGCGCGGCGGTGTCGCGATCGCGGGAATCTGTCCAGTAGAGCGTCTTGCCATCGGTGGTGAAACCGGCCGGGCCGGTGGTCAGACCATCATCGAGGCCGACTGAGACGAAGGGGCGGGGGTCGACCCTCGTGCCCGTGATATGGAAATAGTCGGTGCCGCCATCCTCGCGCTCCTTGCTGGCGATCCGCAGGGCCAGGCTTTCGTCGGCGATGAAGCCGGCATAACCATCATTCCGGAGCAGCAGCGTGAGTTGCCCGCTCTTGAGGTCGAGGCTGTGGACATCGTGCCAGCGCGGGTCGCGGTTGTTAAGCCCGACAAGGATACGGCCCGTAACGTGATCGCTGGTCGCAACGACCTCGACGCGGGTCTTCTCGAATGGCGTCAGCGGGCGCTGCTGGCCGGTGACTGGGTCGACGCTGTAGAGCAGGAAGTTCTCGTCACCGCCTTTGTCGTTGAGAAAGAGGATCTGCGAGCTGTCCGGCGCCCAGAAATAGCTGCGGATCGGCCGCGCTGTCTCCGCGGTGAGGGCGCGACCGCTCGTAGGGTCGCCGAACGGCGCAACCCAGATGTTGAGCACGCCATCCCGTGGCGCGATCCAGGAAATCCATTTGCCGTCGGGGCTGAGCCGCGCCTGCACCTTGCTGGGATTCCCGAACAGGCGCGAGCGCTCGATCAGTGGCGGAGCCGTCTGCGCCGGAAGGGGGATGTGTGTTGCGGTGGCAAGCAGGGCGAATAGGGAAAGACGGGCGAGCAGACGCATGAATGGAGATCCGTGGCCAATGGGAACTTGTCTGTCAGGATAGATAGGAGATGATACAACATCTCTCAAGTCGTTGCTGCCGAACGCATTGTGATGGCTCATCTTCGCACCCGTTGCTCAAGAGTGTTCCGATGCAGCTTTCATCACTGGTTGATGCTGGGAGCCTGTTCCGGGAACGCGCCTCTGCGCGTTGGTACTCGGAGCGATCAATTGCTTAGCTCAGCAGTAAGCGGTCTTGCTGGAGCTGTGACCGACGCGTCCAGTACCGCGACCGGCGTCGGTGTTGCCCTCTCGCGCTTGCCTACAACGTGACGGCCAAGGCGAATATCGCGGCGACGCCGATGATACGGGCGCCTTACATTGAGGCAGGTCGTATCGAGCCAAAGAAACGGCTAATCCCGGGCGAGCGGTTGCTTGAGGAAGGCGTGCATTCGCTCGACGATATCCTTGAACAGATTGGACAGAACAGATTGAACACCGACCTCTTGGAGATGCTGGTCATACTCATGGCGTGAATCAGTTCTCTAACGCGCCGCGGTCTCACGCCGATGTCCGGGCTTCTTGGATCACGGAAACCAGCCCCTTCTCGGCGACCGTCTTGGGCTTGGTGAAGCCATAGTAGTACGCACCACTACGCAGCTTCAGAATCTTTAGATTGAGCGTTCCCAAGCGGTTATGAATGTCGCGTTCGCGATAGCCGTTGCGCCAGGTCGTGCGGTCGCCGAGCCGCTCGTGGCGCCCGATTTGGGCCACGCGGTCGACTTCCGTCTGGAGTATGCTCTCCGCGATCGTTGCAAGAAATCGGCATCTCCGGCTTCAGCTCGGCAAGCAAAGCCTAGCCTCAGTCATCGGAATCTACCCCTCGATGCGCCTCAGAAATAGGGAAATTCCGCGCTACCGATGAGCCTAGTGTACATGGAAATCGGCAATATAGGGAGGGCATGCGCAACACTGCGGCAGCACAATCCCCACCGGAAAATTACACCACGAGTGCGGAGGCTGAGTGGAAAAAATTTCGCTCTGCGGACCAATGTGATCGTGTTCGTCCTTGAATGGGGATAAATTTGTCGTGTATTCCGATATACGAAACATATGAGGAGTCGCTTCGTGATCCATGACATAGCTGCCGCGCCTCTTACGTTTAGTGAGGCCCAACGGCGATTCTTAGGCAAAGAAGACACCCCTATTGCCTATCTGGACCACTGCATCGCCGCAATTGAAAGTCAGGAGGCGGTTGTTCGCGCATGGGCTTCCACCAGATTTGATGGCGCCCGAAAGGATGCCCAGGAATCGGCCCAGCGCTATCGTGCAGGCGCGCCGCTATCGCTCATCGATGGCATGCCCATCGGGATCAAGGACCTGATTTCGACCCGCGACCTTCCCACTGGCCTTGGGATCGCTGGCCACAGCCCCATGACAGGCGACGATTCCGCTACAATTCAAGCTTTGCGCGCTGCCGGTGCCATCATTCTTGGTAAAGTGACGACGACAGAGCTTGGCGGCGGCACGCCAAGTGTGACAACGAATCCGTTCGATCCGGCCCGTACACCGGGAGGCTCCTCAAGTGGGTCGGCGGCGGCAGTTGCAGCGGGTATGATTCCAGTCGCGTTAGGCACTCAGGTGGGAGGATCAATCCTTCGGCCAGCCGCATTTTGCGGAAATATGGCGCTCAAACCTACTATGGGCGCGTTCCATCGCGGGGAACGGCTGGGCCTCAGCCACGCATGTATCGGCGTCCACGCCAATAGTTTTGAAGATCTTTGGACGGCATCGGTGGAAATTGCCACGCGGTCGGGTGGAGACCCGGGCTATCCAGGGCTTTTTGGTGCATTACCACTACCTGCAAGCAAGCCCCTGCGTCGCGTAGGAGTGCTGGAAGGGCCCGGCTGGGATGCTACCGATCCGGGCGCGCAGGCTCTATTCAACGCCTTATTGGCAAGGATCGAAACCGCGGGCGTAGTAATAATCCGTCCCGGAGCAGAGTCACGCTTTGATGCATTTCACGATATGGTGGCTGACGCTTACCGGATGGTCGGTCTCATCGTCGCTTGGGAAAACCGCCCCCTACTTGCCAACCTCATGGCGCGCATTCCCGATAAGCTGAGTGGGCCCACATTGGCGCAATATGAATATGGCAGCAAGCTCAGCGTGGTAGATTATCGCGACGCTCTGGAGAAGCGCAATCTGTTTCGCCAAAAACATGCTGAATTAGCGGATGTGTGCGACGCCGTGATAAGCCTCGCTGCGCCCGGGATCGCCCCATTGATTGACGATCCAGATCGCGCTCCTGGTCAGATGGCAACCGGGAACCCCATCTACAACATCGTGCCTTCTCTTCTCGGTGCTCCAGCACTGTCGCTTCCGATGCTTTCGATGCAAGGCATGCCGCTTGGCGTCCAGGTTATCGGCCAATGGCATGCGGACCAGAGCCTGATCGCTCAGGGGCGCTGGTTAATGGATACATTTGTACCCTGAGGAACCGGAAGCATGGGCCACCTAGCTGGTGGCTCGGGTCGCCGAAATAGACTATCTTCCACCTTGCTCGTGAAAGGCATCTCGAATTGTTTGCTTCAGGTCGACAAGGGCCGGGCCAATGACATTCCGGATGCGATTTTCAGGCAGCATCGAAAGTGGAGCGACGCAAGCCAAAGACAGCGGAATTCCCTTCGTGGAAAAGGCAACCGGAGTGGCCGCGCAATTGATTGTGCGGTCCCATTCGCGAATCGACGCGCAATAGCCGTAGCGATTGATGTCCTCGATCGCAAACTGAATGCGGCGCTCCATGTTGGGCCAGCCGACGTTGCCTGCTTGCGCTGCAAGTTGCTCCAGGACCGTCGCGCGTTCCGGTGGGGTCATCGCGGCCAGTAAGGCATAACCGATACCCGAGGCGCCGAGTGGTTGTCGCGCATAAAGTGCCAGATGGGCACCCGGCGAGCCGTCGGAACTGTTGTAGAGATCGCTTAGGCTATAGGCTAGAGCCCGAATCTCGAGTCCATCGCGGACGCCCAGGCTGACGCCCACATTGTGCTCCTCCGCAAAGGCGCGCATGAACGGGCGGGCTATATGTGGCAGGTCAACGCTGGCAGTGGCGGATAACCCCAGCGTCAATGTTGCCTCGCCAAGCCGATATCCCCCGGTTTCGCCGTCCTGAGCTAGGAAATTCAGGCGCACGAGCGTGTTGGTGAGCCGAGAGATCGTCGGCTTGGGCAGCCCGGTTCGAACTGCAAGATCCTTGTTGCTCAACGCTATATCATCTGGGCCGAAGGCCGTCAGAACTTTGAGGCCTCGAGCAAGCGAATTGATGATCTGGCAATCCGTCACCTTCCGTTTTACCGGAACAATCGGTGACAAGCGGCGCGCTTGCGGATCGCCTGCCTCCGCGCCAATGCGCTGGGCACTTATATCGTTGCCGATAGGTTGGATTGTCGCTTTCCTGGTTTTGATCTCCCGAGGCTTTTTTGCGGCTCCCACTGCAGTGGCGATTGTGCGCTGGCCGGACCGGGCCATCCGAATCTCCTGATATATGAAGTGCTTACATGCTAACGACGTTTCGAATCCAGGTGCAGTATATACTCGATCAGAGGCATCAACGACGCAGCCTTAGCATTGCCCACTTGGGAAATCCTAACACAATTTCGTCATCCGGTCCATTTCTGCCTCAGTCCTTGCATTCGACCTGAATCCATCACTGGAATCGAAACATCGTAATCGACGGCATAACTACATCACATTGGCTCACCTAGCTGTCTCCCGCCCTAACCGGCAACGATTTTCTATAAAGCATTGATAAAAATACCTTAACTTTCCTCTGTCGTTCAGTGCTCAAAATCGTCAGAAAGCCAGTGCCCATTAGGGGCTTGCAACTCATTCCGTATTTCGAAACAATGCATCACAGGAGTCGAGTCCGTGCTCGATCACGCTTGGCCGGATAGGGAGCTGACGTACCGGTAACCGACGCCGATCTAAACCCAAAATTCATCAATGGAGGGTCGAACTCCCGGCGGGTTCGCACTTTCAGGGGTGTTACGGGAGACAGGGAGCTGCCATGTTTCGCATTATGAAACGATGTGATCGATCTCGCCAAGCACAAACTAGGATGATGTAAGCCATGGTACAAAAGGCATCTACGTTAGCGACATGCGACACGGTTACGCTCGAATTGATTGCCGGCGCCCTCGGCATGGCTGTGAGCGAGATGGAGACATTGCTTGAGCGTACGGCGATGTCGCCTTTCATCCGGGAAAAGAAGGACTTTCACGTTGCGCTGGCGGATGCCGAGGGTCGGGTGATCGTTGCATCGGGCGGCCACACCGGCGAGTTCATGAGCGCGATCTTCGAGGCGTTTCCCGCGCAGGAGATGAGCGCGGGCGACATCTACTGGTACAACGACTGCTACAGCTCGCGCGGCATCGTCTCGCACTCTCCCGATCAGGTCTTCGTGGCGCCCGTCTATTTCGAGGACCGGCTTGTCGGTTTTTCCCAGGCTTGGGCGCATTTCAACGATATCGGCGGCATGCATCCTGGTACGATCTCCCCCGACGCCACCAGCATCTATCAGGAAGGCATCATCGTACCGGTGGTGCGGCTACAGCAAGGCGGGCGGCGCAATGAAGACCTTCAGCGCCTGTTCGAACGGAATAGCCGGTATCCACAGATGGTACGAGGCGACATTCGCGCTTCACTTGCAGCTGTCGCTCTTGGCGAACGGCGGCTGGCGGAGTTGTTCGACCGGTTCGGGCTCAATGTAACATTGGCCGGGCTTGAGCAGTCCTTTGAGCGGACGGCGAGCCTCCTGACAACTCGGTTTCGCGAGCTCTTCGCCGCCGGCACCTACAGCTTCTCCGAAGTGGTCGCAACTGACGGCAAGGGCAATGGGCCATTCAATATCCACATGGACCTGACGGTCACGCCGGACCATGTGAAGCTCGACGCCTCCGGCACAGATGATCAGGCGCTCGGTCCGATCAACTATCTGATGCATGTCGGCGTACCCGCTTCGACGCTCGGACGCTATCTCTTGTCGCTTGTCCCGGAAGCGCGGGCGAACCATGGCGTGCAGGCGCTTATCGACGAAGTGGTCTTGCGCCATGGGAGCCTGCTCCAACCGAATCCACCTGCAGCGCTTGGCATGCGGGGGATTACGGCAATCCGGTCGATGAACTGCATTCTTGGTATCGTAAATCAGGCGACGAATGGCCAAGGCGGCGCCTCGAACAGCGCCTATGTGATCTATAATATGCGTGGTTCCCATGCGGGCAAGCCGTTCCTGCTCAGCGATGGCGTGGCAATCGGCTACGGAGCGCGCGCCTTCGCGGATGGCATTGATGCCGTCTATCTCGTCGGCCAAAAGAACTACCCGGCGGAATTCATGGAAACCGTTTATCCCATACGGATGCGCTCCTATGGGCTGCTCAAGGATAGTGGAGGCCCTGGACGCTGGCGTGGCGGGTGCGGCGTTTTCCGCGAAATCGAAATATTGGCGGACGAAGCACTGCTCTCGGTGCGTATCGACGGTGTCGGCAACCCGCCCTGGGGCGTCTTAGGTGGAATGCCCGGCCGTGGCGGCCGCGCTGTCGTCAATCCGGGCCGCTCCGACGAGCGCATGATTGAAGCGCTCAGCGACGGCACCGTGCTCAAAAGGGGTGACGTTTTTCGTATCGAGACGGTGGGCGGCGGCGGTTGGGGCAATCCGCTGGAGCGGAGCCCTGAGCACGTGAGAGCCGATGTGCTCGGACGCTTCATCAGTAGCGCGTCGGCCCGGGACGACTATGGCGTGGTGCTCACCGGCGCTGACCTTCACATCGATTACGACGCCACGAATGAACTCCGATCCTCCAGTGCGAGAAGCGCTGCCCAAGGGAACAAGGTTGCCGCTGCATGACTTTCGCATCTCCTTCCAATGTCGCCGTCGCGATCGATATCGGCGGCACCTTCACCGACGTTACCTTGCTTGATCGCGCCACGGGGCAGATTTGGAGGACCAAGACGCCCAGCACGCCCGAGGACCAGTCGATCGGCTTTGTCGAGGGTATACGGAAGATCGCTGGGTTGGCCGGCCGTGAAGAAACGGACGTGGCTCAGCTATTCCATGCAACCACCGTAGCGACTAACCTGATCCTTGAAGGGAAGGGCGCGAAGGCGGCGGTTCTGGCTACCAGCGGGTTTGGTCATGTGCTTGAAATCGGGCGGCACGACATTCCGGGTGGTGCAAATCCCTACACATGGGTTAAGCCGAAAAGGCCCGTGCCGCCCGAATTGATCTTCGAAGTGGGAGGGCGCATCTCCAAGGATGGGGAGGAGTTGGAACCTCTCGATGAGGCGGCCGTGCGCTCCGCTGGCGCGAAAATCGCGCAGCTCGGCATCGGCACCATCGCGGTGTGCCTGTTGAATGCCTATGTTTCGTCGGCGCATGAACTGCGCGTCCGGGACATCCTTGTCGAAAGCTGCCCGGGCGCCATCATCTCTCTCTCGAGCGAGATCCTGCCGGTATTCCGTGAATATGAGCGAAGCATGGTCACTCTGCTTAATGCCTATGTCGCGCCGGCCGTGGCGGGCTATGTCGGCAACCTTCATAACCGTATCGATGCTCTGGGGATCAAGGCGCCGCTGCTGCTGATGAAGTCCAATGGCGGCGTTGCGGGCGCAGGCGAGATCAGCCGTCAGCCAGTGCAGACCGCCCTTTCAGGCCCCGCAGCCGGCGTGGTGGGGGCCAGCTTCTTCGGACGGATGGCCGGGTTCGACAACATCATCGGCATCGATATTGGGGGGACGTCGGCAGACATCTCCGTAATTCGGGGCGGTACGCCCAATATGAGCGTCGAATCCCGTATCGCCGACTGGCCGATCACGCTGCCCATGATCGATGTTCATACGATTGGCGCCGGGGGTGGCTCAATCGCAGAAGTGGTGAATGGAACGCTAAAGGTGGGGCCCGCAAGCGCCGGCGCTCAGCCGGGACCGGTCTGTTACCGTCGCGGGGGCACGCGCCCAACCGTCACGGACGCCCATGTCGTGCTGGGTCACTTGCCTCCCTATCTCATGAACGGTGAAATGAGCCTCGACGTCGAGGGGGCAGCAGAAGCAATCCAGCGTGAAGTCGCAGAACCGCTCGGCATGGATGTAACGGAGGCGGCACGCGGCATTCTGTCCATCGCCGACAATAAGATGATGGGCGCCATTCGGCTTGTTTCGGTCGAACGGGGACTGGATCCGCGCGATTTTGCGTTGATGCCCTTTGGCGGCGCGGGACCATTGCACGGTGGCGCGCTCGCCCGCCTTCTGGGAGTGAGGACCATCGTGATCCCTCCGGCACCGGGTGTCCTTTCGGCCATCGGTCTGCTCGTTTCCAACCTGCGTTCTGAATTTTCCAGGACGCTGGTGCAGGGGAGCGGCATCGATCCAGAAGCGATCGCCAAAGCTTATGCGGAACTCGGGACCGAAGGTTCGGCATGGCTGGATAGCGAAGATATCGCGGGGGAGGCCCGTTCGATCGGGTGGAGCGCCGACATGCGCTATATGAACCAGGGTTTCGAGCTGAGCGTCCCTTGGCAGGGTGACGAGGTGAATGCCGATACCATCGCCGCAACGGTCCAGGCCTTTCATGACAGGCATGCCGAACTCTACACCTTCGCCCAGCCCGACGTGCCCGTGGAGATCGTGACCTTGCGGGTCAGCGCCACCGGAACATTGCCTCATCCGCACTTTCCGCGGATCGGCAGCGGCCAACCTCCTGAGGCGTGTATCACCGGCAAGATGCGGGTCGCTTTCGAGGCCGGTTCCCTCGATTGTCCCATCTACGATCGTGAAGCGATGGGCGCGGGCGCACAGGTTGCAGGCCCGGCCATCTTCCGGCAGGTGGACACGACGATCCTGCTATTGCCCGGCCAGACGGCGACGATTGATCCCCATGGCTGCATGATCATCCACGATCACGATCATGGCTGACGGCGAGAGCGCAGGCCGCAGACGGATTGCAGGCAAGACGGCGATCGTCACCGGGGCGGCGGAAGGGTTGGGCCGCGCCATCGCGCTTAGGTTCGCCGAGGAAGGCGCCAAGGTTGCCTTGATAGACATGGATGGTGAAGGCCTCGACCAGGTCGTCAATGCTATCCGTACAGCCGGCGGCGAGGCAACGGGTCTGGTTGCTGATGCTACCGAGGAGGAGAGCGCAGTCCGGCTTGTTTCGGAGACTCTGTCCGTCTGGGAGACCGTGGACATTCTGGTCAACAATGTCGGTGGCGCCCGTGTCGGCCGGGTATGGGATATGCCCGTCGAGGATTGGGACTTTACGATGAGGCTCAACCTCCGGCCGACATTCCTCTTCTCGAAACATGTCCTCCCGCACATGATCGCCCGCCGCAGCGGACGCGTGATCTGCATGTCTTCCGGTGCGCGGGAGGGAACACCTTGGACCGCATATTATGCCGGTGGCGCCGCCTATTCGACCACCAAGGCAGGCGTCCATGGCTTTATTCGAGACCTTTCGCTCGAAGTGGCGGAATATGGAATCACGGTGAACGCCGTTGCTCCCGGCCCGATCAATACCGCGCGGGCCGGTCCACCGTTGCGCGCAATGGACGAAAGCGGACTGCCATATAGCCCGAGCCGGATGACACCCCTCGGGCGCCTGGGTGAGCCGGTTGAGATCGCTCACGCGGCTCTTTTCCTCGCATCCGACGAAGCTGCCTACATCACCGGCACCACGGTCCATGTGACGGGCGGCCGGTGATGCGGTTCGGCACGGCAACGCGATCGATGCCGGTGTCTGATCCTGGGCCGAATTACCGGATCGTCGCGCTTGTTGTCTCGACATCCCTGTTCATGCAATATCTCGACACGGCAGCCCTTACGACGGCTCTCCCGTCGATGAGTGCCGACTTTGCCATACCAGCCACGCAGATGACCGTCGTGCTGACGGCCTATCTGATCAGCCTTGCCGTGTTCATTCCTGCAGGAGGCGTGTTGGCCGAACGCTTCGGTGCGCGCCGTATGTTCCAGTTGTCCCTGGTCTTGTTCCTTTTAGGCGCGATGGCATGCGCTTTCGCACCGACCCTCCCGCTTCTCGTGTGCGCCAGGCTGGTACAGGGCATCGGCGGCGCCATCATGATCCCGGTCGGGCGTCTGATCGTTCTCCGATCATCGCAGTCGGGAAATTTGCTCTCAGCAATGAACTGGCTGATGGTCCCGACGATCATCGGCCCGCTGATGGGGCCGGTTATCGGCGGTTTTATCGCCACCCAATGGTCCTGGCGCTGGATCTTCGCGGTCCATATCCCAGTCGGCGTTCTGGGTTTGATTCTCTCACAACGACTGATTCCGCCGATCCGCGACGGTGTTCTCTCCCGCTTCGACTGGCGAGGAATGTTTCTGGCGGGATCGGGCCTTATCCTCCTCGTCTTTGGATTGCAGGCGTTTACCGAGGGTCGGGCCGCTTCCGTCGGGGGCTTCAGTCTCCTTCTGGTCGCCCTTGTTTTTGGCCGTGCCTATGTCTTTCACGCAAGAAGGACGCCGCAACCCCTGCTCAACCTTTCTCTTCTCGACATTCCAACCTTCCGCATATCGATGATCGCAGGCTCCTTTATGCGGATGGCCTCGACGGCTTCCGGATTCCTGTTGCCGATGCTGTTCCAGATCGGCTTTGGACTGACGCCCGCGGAGAGCGGCGTGATAACCTTCGCCAGCGTAGCCGGCGCACTGCTCTCCCGGTCGGCGAGCGTTGCCATTGTCGGATGGTTCACGACACGGCGTGTTATCCTTGTCGCGACCGGAGCGGCCGCAGTCGCCATGACCGCGCTCTCCCTGATGCGACCGGGATGGCCGATCTGGACCAGTTGGGCGCTGCTGGTCACGGTCGGCTTCCTACACTCGCTTGCATTGAGCGTGCTGGGCGCTGTCGCCTATGTGGACATCGAGCCCCAACAGATGTCGGCGGCAACGGCTTTCTATTCGACGGTGCAGCAGTTGACGATGTCGTTTGGCGTGTCGCTGGGCGTGCTTCTGCTTGCCGCGCAGCAATGGCTTGGTGGTGGCGAGGTCGCGGGACCTGCCTACTTCCAGCGCGCTTTTCTGGCAGTGGCGGTGGTGCTTGTCATAGGGATGCTGGCTGCCCGACGGCTTGAAGCGGAAGCCGGCGGGCAGCTTCGCGTTGGGAGAACTTGAGCGGCGATGGCCATGATTGGAAAAGGGCTCCGTGACAGCTTGCCCCACCCCAGGGGAACAGGATCGAGAAAGGAAAATCAGATGCATTTCCTCCGCTTCTTCATCAGTGGCAGCTGGATAGACAATTCCGGCGCCGATACACTTCCCCTGATTGATCCCTCGACGCGCCAGCCATGCGCCACTATTCCCTTGGGAACTCCGGCCGACGTGGACATGGCTGTGGCCGCCGCTCAAGCGGCATTTCCCGCCTATGCGTCATCGACAGCCGCAGAGCGGGCGGCGCTGCTTGCCGCGATTCTTTCGGTCTATGAAAAGCGTGAGGAGGATCTTGCCCAGGCGATCTGCACCGAGATTGGTGCGCCCTACATGCTCTCCCGCTATGCTCATGTCTTTGCGGGCGCGGCGCATCTGAAGCTGATGATTGATGCACTCGGCAGTTTTCCCTTCGAGGAAGCGCGCGGAAGCGCAACGATCCATCGGGAGCCGATCGGAGTCGTCGGAATGATCACGCCCTGGAACTGGCCTATCAATCAGGTCGCAGCTAAGGTGGTGCCGGCGCTGGCGGCGGGCTGCACGATGGTACTCAAGCCATCCGAGTTGGCGCCGCTCAGTGCGCATATTCTGGCTGAGATATTTGAGGAGGCCGGCGTTCCTCCGGGCGTATTCAATCTTATCCATGGCAAGGGAGACCCAGTCGGAGCGGCTTTGGCCGCGCATCCCGGAATCGACATGATTTCTTTTACAGGATCGACTCGCGCGGGAGTGCTTGTTGCGCAGGCGGCGGCACCCACGGTCAAGCGGGTAGCTCAGGAGTTGGGCGGCAAGTCGGCGAATATCATTCTAGACGATGCAGATTTCGAGGTCGCCGTTTCCTCTGGCGTGGCGGCAATGATGCTGAATTCCGGACAGTCATGCAATGCGCCGTCGCGAATGTTGGTCCCCGCTGCGCGCCGAGCCGATCTGGATGCAATCGTGGAGCGTGCGGCTCTGTTGCAAAGATTGGCGGCAGTCAGAGGTAGGCTGTCGCTCTGCGCCGATCAGGCGGCTGCTGCGAAATGGTGGTTGAGCATGCCCATGGCCTCCGTCAGCGCCGAGGGCCCAATGCCAAAAGCTCTCTCCACAAGGCGCACCTCGCCCCTGATGCCGGGCTGCAGGCACCAGGGGCGAGCCTGTCCTTTGCGCAGGGCTCGCATGACTTCGAATCCCTTGATCGTGGCATAGGCCGTGGGGATCGATTTGAAACCGCGCACCGGCTTGATCAGTATCTTGAGCTTTCCGTGATCGGCCTCGATCACGTTATTGAGATACTTCACCTGCCGGTGGGCCGTCTCCCGGTCCAGCTTTCCTTCGCGCTTCAATTCGGTGATCGCTGCACCATAGCTCGGCGCTTTGTCGGTATTGAGCGTGGCAGGCTTTTCCCAGTGCTTCAGGCCTCGCAGGGCCTTGCCCAGGAACCGCTTCGCTGCCTTGGCGCTGCGGGTCGGCGACAGGTAGAAATCGATCGTGTCGCCCCGCTTGTCGACTGCCCGGTACAGGTAGGTCCACTTGCCCCGCACCTTGACGTAGGTTTCATCCAGGCGCCAGCTCGGATCAAAGCCACGCCGCCAGAACCAGCGCAGCCGCTTCTCCATCTCCGGGGCGTAGCACTGGACCCAGCGATAGATCGTCGTATGGTCGACCGAAATGCCGCGTTCCGCCAGCATTTCCTCAAGGTCGCGATAGCTGATCGGATAGCGACAATACCAGCGCACCGCCCACAGGATCACATCACCCTGGAAATGGCGCCACTTGAAATCCGTCATCGTTCCGTCCGTCCAATCTCCGCCAAGCATGCTCAAGCTTCACGATTTTTGCAACAGAGCCGTCATCAGCATCCGGCGCACGTCCGGATGGGCGATGATGGCCACCGGCGTACCGTCACCGCCGGCCGCGACGGACTGAATGCGCTCACGGGCAAAGGCGAGGGCGCCCTGATAGGCGCGTTCCGCGATTGCGACGCCCTGAAGCCCGATGGAAATCCTTGCATGGTTCATCATCGTGAACATCGCGCGCATGCCGCCTTGCTCCGGGCCGATGCGCCAGCCGACACAGGCATCATCTTCTTCGCCGAAGCTCATGGTGCACGTAGGCGAGGCGTGTATGCCAAGCTTATGCTCGATCGATACGCATCGAACGCCGTTGCGCTGCCCCGGTGCGCCATCCGCGTCTGGCAGATATTTGGGAACGAGAAAGAGGCTCAGCCCTTTGCTTCCCGCAGGCGCGCCCGGCAACCGTGCGAGAACCAGATGGACGATATTGTCGGCGACATCATGGTCGCCCCAGCTGATGAATATCTTGGAGCCAGTGATGCGATAGCTCCCGTCACCCGCCGGCGTCGCGACCGAGCGGATGGCGCCCACGTCGGAACCCGCTTGCGGCTCGGTGAGGTTCATCGTTCCGGTCCATTCGCCGGAAACCAGCTTCGGCAAATAGAGCTGCTTCTGCTCATCGGAGCCATGTGCCTGGATCGCCGAGATCGCGCCCTGGGTAAGGATGGTGCAGAGAGCAAAGGCCATATTGGCGGAACTGAGCTGCTCCTGCACGGCAACGGAAAGTATGAAGGGCAGGCCCTGGCCGCCATGGTCCGGATCGGCGGCGAGCGAGTTCCAGCCATGGGCAACGAAAGTGGCGTAAGCCTCGCGAAAACCCGCGGGGAGGATTACCCCATCAAGCGACCAGCGCGCGCCCTCGACGTCGCCACTGCGATTGAGCGGCGCGAACACCCCGGCGGCGAGCTTGCCTGCTTCCTCGAGAACGGAGTTCGCCAGATCGCTGCTGGCGTGATCGAAACCAGCCAGCATCGCCAGCGCGGGAAGGTTGGCGATGGTTTCCAGAACAAATGACTGTTCGGCGATCGGGGCGATGTAGCTCATGGGATCCTTATCATCAGAACAGCGCGAAAACCCGGATCGCGGCGTAAAACGATCCGGGTCTTCTTCAGACTTTTATCAATCCGGTATCAGATCTTGACGAGCATCTTGCCGGTGTTGCCGCCGCTGAACAGGCCGATGAACGCATCCGGCATTGCGGCGAGCCCTTCATGGATGGTTTCGCGCGTGGTGATCTTGCCGGATTTCAGCAGTTCCGTCATTCCCTGCAGAAATTCCGGCCGACGAGCCTCGAAATCGGAATAGATGAAGCCTTCGATGCGAATGCGGCTGCCAATTATTTTCGGGGCGTAACGAAGCTGGGTTGCACCGCCACCATTATAGATGGATGTCATCCCGCAGATCGCGAAGCGCGCATGGTCATTTGAAAGCGCGATCGCCGCGTCGAGATGGTCGCCGCCGACATTGTCATAATAGACATCGATGCCGTTCGGTGCGACCGTCCGAAGTTTGCGGACGAGCGATCCTTCTTCCTTATAGTCGATCACGGCATCGGCGCCGATTTCGCGGACCCATGCGCATTTTTCCGGGCCGCCGGCCGAACCAATCACCGTCATGCCCTTGGCCTTTGCAATCTGGACCACGGCGGAGCCGACCGCGCCGGCTGCAGCGGAGACGAACACGATATCCCCCGGCTTGGCAGACGCGATGGAAAGCAGGCCGAACCAGGCGGTGAAGCCCGGCAGCCCCAGCATGCCCAGCCAGGCGGTGTCGGACACACCGAGATCGGCGGGAAGCTTTTCCACTTCGGTGGCAGGCAGCACAGCCTCGTCGCGCCATCCACCCATGTGGAGGACCTTATCGCCGGGGACGAAATCGCTGGAAGCCGATTCGATCACTTCACCGACGGCGCCGCCCTCCATCGGGGCATCCAGCGCGTAGGGGGGGACATAGCTTTTCCCCTCATTCATGCGACCGCGCATATAGGGGTCGACCGAAACCCAGCGATTGGCGATGCGAACCTCGCCTGCGGCAAGCGGGCTGGCGGGAACGTCGCGCAACGCGAAATTTTCCATCGTCGGCATGCCGGCCGGGCGGGAAACGAGATACCAAGCTTGAGACATTATCGACTCCTCATGCTCGCTGGCGCACCAGCGATGTTTCTTGCCAAAAAATTGGGCCGGGCGGGGAAACAGTATCGCCCGAGCCCTTCAATAGGCCGCGCCGCCATCCACGAAACTGAGCGCCGCCTCGGTAAAGGCCAGGGCGAAGCCGCCGACTTCTTCGGCGTCATTCGCCGCCGCGTTGCCCTTCTGGGCGCGTACGGCAACGCCTTCCGCGATCAGCGCGAAGCGGAAGAATGCGAAGGCGCGGTGAAAGGCCGATAGCGTGTCGTCCATATTTCGCCGTTCGAAATAATGGGTGGCATAAGCGCGTTCGTCGGGGATGCCGAGCGCATTCCAATCCAGGCCGGCAATGCCAGAGAAGATATTGGGCGGAAGCCGCCAGAACATCATGCTGTAGGCGAGATCGGCGAGTGGGTGACCGAGAGTAGATAACTCCCAGTCCAGCACCGCCACAATGCCGCTGCCGGACGGCTGATACATCAAATTGCCCATGCGATAATCGCCGTGGCAAATGCTTGTAAGCCCGTCGTCTTGCGGAATCTCCGCGCGCAGCCATGCGATCAGGCGGTCCATGCCTGGCAAATCGCGCGTGCGGTCGCGCTCATATTGTCCCGACCAGCGCTTGATCTGCCGCTCGAAATAATCACCGGGGCGACCATAATCGGCCAGACCGATCGAAGCGGGATCGATCGAATGCAGATCCGCCAGCGTGGCGGCTGAAGCCAGATAGGCGGAATGCCTGTCCGCTACTGTGAGGTCGGGCATTGCGCTATCGTGGAAAACACGCCCGTTCACCTTTTCCATCAAATAGAAAGGCGTACCCAGCGCATCGCGATCTGCATGAAAGAACAGCATTTGCGGCACGGGCACGGCGCTGGCGGCTAGCGCCTTCATTACCCGATATTCGCGATCTATCGCATGTGCCGAGGGCAGCAGTTCCCCATCCGGCTGTTTGCGCAGGACAAATGATCGACCGCCAAACTCGACAAAAAATGTCGGATTGGATTGACCGGCCGCGATAGGACGCACTTCGATGGGTCCGCGCAGGTCTGGAAGCTGCTCCCGTAATATCGCCGTGAACGCCTCCAGCGGCAGCCCGCTCGCGGACCTTTGTGATTCGATTGTGCTGGGGGAGGCGGTCAAGATTACAGGCCCTTCAAAAGGCTTCCGCCGTCCACGGTAATGGTGGTGCCCTGAATGTAGGACCCGGCATCGGACGCGAGCAGCATGAGCGCCCCGTCGAGTTCGGATGCCTCGCCCAGGCGCCGCGGGAACAGGCGCGTGATATAGGCTTTGCCCTTCTCGCTTGCGAAGAAATCGTGATTTATCTCCGTGGCGACATATCCCGGCGCAAGCGCATTGACCCGGATGCCAAGTTCGCCCAGCTCAAGCGCCATGATACGGGTGAGCTGGGCCACGCCTGCTTTGGCGACAGAGTAATTTGCCTGCTGGCGTTGCACGCCATGACCAATGATTGAGCTTATGTTGATAATGCTGCCTCGCCCAAGAGGGGCCATGCGGCGGGCAACGGCCTGGCCGACGCGCCAGACGCCGGTCAGGTTGGTATCGAGAACCTGTGCCCAATCTTGTTCCGTCATATCGAGAAAAGGCGCGGTCGCCGCGACGCCGGCATTGTTGACAAGGATCTGGATCGGGCCGAGCTCGTCCTCGATCCGTGCGACGGCCGCATCAACGCTGGCCCGATCGGTAACATCGAGCGCTACGGCAAGTGCTTTGCCGCCTTGGTCGGTAATCGCCTTTGCCGTGTCCGCGACCCGGTCGATGCTGCGCGCCGCGAGGGCGACATGTGCGCCGTTCGCCGCGAGCAGCAGTCCGAAATGGCGCCCAAGACCGCTCGATGCGCCGGTCACCAATGCGATACGGTCCTGGAGAGGATATACTTCGGACATGATCACCGGTCCTGTTTTCCGCAGAGGATATCTCTTTGGCTACCCCGCAGGCGGCCGTGAAAAGCGTTCGCCTTAGCGGAGCGTCTCGTTGAGCCACCTCAGTCCCGCCTCGGCGGCCATCATGCCTCTCGCCTTGTCGGAATAGAGCGTTATGTGGGTCGTGTGCGGCAACACCACAAGTTCCTTGCGGGGGCAAGGAATGGCATTGAACGTATCGATTTCAAGATCCCATAGGGTAATATCGTCCCCTTCGGCAACCACCATCATGACAGGTGTGTTGATGACGCGACCAACAAAGCTGTTCACATTGTAATTTAGGAGCAATTCGACCGATTCGACAGTGCTCTTGTTCTGATAGAGCGGCGCGTCATTTTTCTTGATCTCGTTAAAGACAATTTCCGCTTCCGGCACCGGCCAGCAAGGAATGTCATTGACGTAATCAATGGTGGCGTGCGGCAAATAGAGTTGCTCACCGGGCTTTTCATAACGTAGCGCGCGATCATCGGCGATCAGCTTCAGAAGTTGGCGCCAGCCGTTTACGCCATGGATACGACGCATATTCTCATATCCGTCGATAACGGGAACATGGCTGATGACCGTTTTCACCCGCTCGTCGATCGCTGCAAGGATGATGACATGGCCGCCGGAATAGGAAATGCCCCAGGCCCCGATCTTGTCGGGGTCGACCGCAGGGTGGCGCTCGAGGAAGCTGATGGCGTTCTGATAATCCCGGATCTGCGCCCAGGGATCCAGATGCTGGCGATTGTCGCCGCCACTGACCCCGAGGTTGCGATAGTCGATGATGAGCGCGTTAAAGCCATTTTCAGCGAACTTCTGCGCATAGGTCGGCATCGTGACCTCACGCACATAGCACCAGCCGCCAGCGAGCACGACAGTGGGCCGACGCCCGCCTTCGTCGGGTGTGTAGAGCCAACCCCGAACAGTATCACCTTCGGACTGGAACTCTACGTCGAGCCTCTGCACCATTACCCTTGCCCTCCCTCGCTTAATTAGAGCCGCGGCCGGACGGTCGCGCCGTGGCGCCCATCCTCATCGCTATCATTGCCCTAACTAAGTGACCAACTGGTAACGTGTCAAGATAGCTTCTCTGCGCCTCCAGAGCTTGGCACCCGATATGCATGGGCCTCGGCCCAATGGGGCCGAGGCCGTGCCGTTAACTTATTTGAAAGCAGGAAGTTTTGCCGGGTTCAGCCTATCGACGCTACATCAAGGGGAGAAGGCCTTTTTTTGGTGGCCCTGGCCAGTCGTGGCTTGCGGACGCGGCGCTGGGGAGGAGCCACCAGCCCGGGATAAATGTTGACGACCCCATCCAGAAACAGAATAATTTCCATCTCTACCCAGGCATCGACGTTTTCAGGCGTGTCGACCCCATATATGAATTTCCGGACGCCGAGATAAAAGATGCGCGAATTGACGCCAAGCACGAGTTCGGATTCGTTCTGTGTGAGAGGCATCTCTTCAATCGTAGGCAGGCCAAGATCGTGACGAAATTCGGCGCAAACCGGCCTGACGAGATGTTCTTGCATGAAAGAATACCAGCGACCGTTTATGTCGGATCCCTTAAGACCTGCGAACATGAATAGGCGGACCCAGTCATAATTAAGCACTGTCTGGGCGAGCGCCTGGTATACATTTACCAGCCGCTCTCGCAACGGAACATTGCGGTTGCTGATTACAATTTCCCAGTATGGATTCCGCCGGCCGATGAATACTTCCTGATACACGCGTTCAATCAGTGCGTTCTTGCTGGCAAAATAGCGAAATAACAAAGGGTGCGTGATGTTCAGCCGCTTCGCTAGCTCGCGTGTGTCACCACCAAACCCTACTTCCGCGAAGAATTGCACGGCGCCTTCCACGATAAGCCGCTCGCGTTCGGCGCGCGGCAACCGCGGAGTGTCGGTCTGCGTTTTCTTACGCGGGGTCGTCACCTCATTCCCTTCTTTCATAACCAAGCGCCTTGGCGCCGATGCCAATGGTCGTGAATGCTAAAAAATGACCGGCTGGTCAAGTGCATAGGCGGATGCTTCGCTCCAGCTGACGGCGGTGCGCGCTGAATACGCGCCGCCGCTGGAAGAGGTCCTTACTCTGTGAGTTGTTGCATGTGCGCTTGCAGCATTGTGGCCGGCGGGCAGGAGTTGGGAATTGGTCGTTACGTAGCTTCTTTTTGGCGATGTTTGTGGCGCATAGGGCTATTGACAAATGACCAAACGGTGACCTAAAGTTTCAAACAGACGCAGAGACGATAAGCGCCGTGCAAGTTGGGGCCATCCGGCCGGAAATGCTGAACGGATGGATCGGATGCTGCCAGGGGCCTGCGTGAGCGGGTTGGCAGGCTAGTTTCCCATGTACGGAAGACGAATCGGGAAAGCTCGTGGTCGGTGTGTTTCGCGAGTGAGGGGATAGACGTGCGAAAGGACGTGAGCGGTTGGATCACCCGTCTGAACGACGCGATGATCGACAACTACACAGCTTCAGGCGCATGGCGGAATGAGTCGATCGCCGATATCGCTGCGCGTCTGGTGATCGAAAAGCCTGACATGCTCGCATTTATTGAGGGCGATCGCTCGCTTTATCTGGGTAATCTTGTTACCAAGGCAAGAAAGATTGCTGCGGTACTTGCCACGCGTGGCCTAGTTCCGGGCGATGTGGTAAGCTTCCAGCTTCCCAACTGGCTCGAAACCGCGGTAATCAACCTGGCTTGTTGTATCGGCGGCTTTGTCTGCAATCCCATCATCCCAATCTATCGCGAGGCGGAGGTCGGCTACATCCTGCGCGACGGCCGTGCTAAGATTCTGTTCGTGCCGACGAGCTTCCGTGGCTTCGATTATGTCAATATGGCGCGCGCGCTTCAGGCGGGCCTTCCCGATCTTGCCACCATCGTTACCGTCCGGGGTGAGGCGGAGGGCTGTCTTGGTTATGAGGAGCTTCTCGCTTCAAACGCGCCTGACGTGGCAAGCGGCCATCCCGATCCCAATGCCGTCAAGCTGCTGCTCTATACATCGGGCACGACAAGCCATCCCAAGGGCGTTCTGCACAGCCACAATAGCTTAATGGCCGAGCTCCTTGCCGCTCGGGACTATTGGGGCCTTGGTGCGAGCGATGTGGTGCTGATGCCCTCGCCGGTTACGCATATAACCGGCTATCTTTACGCGCTCGAAATGGGTTTCGTCACCGGCTGTGCCGCGGTGTTGATGGAGCGATGGGACGCCTCTGAGGCGGTCGAGCTGATCAAGCGGCACGGCGTAACGATGAGCGTTGGCGCAACTCCCTTCCTCAGGGAACTTACGGATACGGTCGTGTCGGCCGGGGCTCTGCTCCCCACGATGCGTTTGTTTATCTGCGGCGGGGCGCCGGTTGCGCCGGAACTTGTGCGCCGGGCGGCGCAGGCGATCCCGGGGTGCGCCATATCGCGCGCCTTCGGAAGCAGCGAGGCGCCAACGGTCACGCTGGGTGTCCGGGGCGTCGAAGAGCTTGAGCTTGGCGCGACCACGGACGGGCGCATCGTCAACAATGAAGTGCGGATCATCGACGAAGCGACGGGAGCGTTGCTGGGCGAGGGGGCGGAAGGAGAGATCCTTGTTCGCGGCCCGGAGGTGATGCTGGGCTATACCGATCAAGCGCTGACGGACGATGCGTTCGATCAGGACGGCTTCTTCCGCACGGGTGATCTCGGACGGATCGAATTTGGCGATTTCCTGGCGGTGAGCGGCCGTAAAAAGGATGTTATCGTGCGCGGGGGCGAGAATATCAGCCCTCAGGAAATCGAAGATGCGCTGCATCGCTATCCTGCAATCACCGACGTCGCAGTGGTGGCGATGCCGCATGAAAGGCTGGGTGAAGGGGTCTGCGCCTATGTGATTGCGGATGCG
The DNA here is from genome assembly GCF_037101235.1 of Sphingobium sp. TA15. Classification (NCBI taxonomy): domain Bacteria; kingdom Pseudomonadati; phylum Pseudomonadota; class Alphaproteobacteria; order Sphingomonadales; family Sphingobiaceae; genus Sphingobium; species Sphingobium sp. TA15. Next base: position 1,159,814 of record NZ_AP025355.1, on the reverse strand, counting down.
CCCGTTTCCGTCGCCGACATTGGCAGCTTCCTCGGGGAGCAAGGGCTAGCGCGACAGAAATGGCCGGAGCGCGTGGAGATGGTCGACGCGTTTCCGCGCACGGCTTCGGGCAAAGTCCAGAAGAATATCCTGCGTGATCGCCTGGTTGCGCAGGCTCAGCCCACGGAGGCGTCCTTATGAATGGTCCGGACCTTCAACGGTCATTACGGCTTTTTGAGCGCATGCTGCTTATCCGCAGGATGGAGGAGCGGCTTGGTGACCTCGGGAAAGCCGGCGAACTTCCTGGCAATGTGCATCTTTATATTGGCCAGGAAGCGGTGGCCACCGGCGTCTGCGCACATCTTGACGACAGCGACTGGGTTGCCAGCACTCATCGCGGGCACGGTCACTTCCTGGCGAAGGGCGGAGATCCGCGCGCTATGGCGGCGGAGCTCATGGGCAAAGAGACCGGCATTTGCCACGGCAAGGGCGGCTCGATGCATGTTGCCGACGTCTCGAAGGGCATATTGGGCGCCAACGGCATTGTCGGCGGTGGCGTAGGGCTCGCGGTCGGTGCGGCACTCGGCGCGCAGCTTGACGGCGAGGGCCGGGTTGCCGTGGTGTTTTTCGGTGACGGTGCGTCCAGCCAGGGCGTCATTTCCGAGGCGCTGAACATCGCCGCCCTGTGGAAGCTTCCACTGTTGCTGGTCTGCGAGAATAACGGATTTTCTCAATTCTCCCCTTATGAGACGGTGAACGCTGGCGATATCTGGCGCCGCGCCGAACCGTTTGGCATGCCCGGCGCGCTGGTCGACGGCAATGACGTCCACGCCGTATGGCGGGTCGTTGGCGAGGCGGTTGCGCGGGCGCGCTCAGGCGAAGGGGCCACGCTCATCGAGGCTCGTACCTATCGCTGGCGGACTCATGTCGAATCCGAAGAAAGCTTCCTTGCAGCGCCTTATCGCACCCAGGAAGAAGTCGAGAGCTGGAAGCAGCGCGATCCGATTAGCCGGCTGGAAGAATTTCTCGTCTCCGAGGATCTGGAAAAGGACGTGGCCGCTATCCGGGCCAGGGTCGAGGGCGTTACCGAAAGCGCCATCACCGATGCTTTGAATGATCCTCTTCCCCCTGTCTCCCGTGCTTTTGAGGATATGTTCGCCAATGGCTAAGCGGCGCCTCATCCATGCTGTCAACGAAGCGCTTCATGAAGAAATGGAGCGCGACGATCGTGTGATCCTCTATGGCGAGGATGTCAGGATCGGCTTGTTCGGCGATACACGCGGCCTCTTCGACAAGTTCGGGGGCAAGCGGGTGATCAACACGCCAATCTCCGAGGTTGTCATGACCGGTATGGCGGTTGGGATGGCAGCGGCCGGCTATCGCCCGATCTGCCACATGATGTATGGCAACTTCCTTTATACCGGCTTTGACTCCATCGCGAACCAGGCCGCCAAGCTTCGCTATATGACGGCGGGCCAGCTCAAGCTGCCGCTCGTTTACCTGGCATCTACAGGTGCCGGCCGCTCATCTGGCGCCCAGCATTCCGATGCACCCTATCCAGGCGTTATGAACCTTGGCGGCATCAAGGTCGTGATCCCCAGCACGCCAGCCGACGCCAAGGGTTTGATGAAGGCCAGCATCCGTGAGGATAATCCGGTCCTCTTCCTGCTGCCCACCCGCCGCGGCGGCGAGCAAGGAGAAGTGCCCGATGGCGATCATGTCGTGCCGCTCGGCAAGGGATCGGTGAAGCGCGAGGGTCGCGATGTCACGGTGGTCGCGATCGGTGTGATGGTGCGTCATGCAATGCGCGCAGCGGCGACATTGTCCGAAGAGGGGATCGAGGTCGAAGTTGTCGATCCGATGACGCTCTTCCCGCTCGATAAGGAGCTGATCCTGGCCTCGGTTCGCAAGACCGGGCGCCTAGTAATCCTCGATGAGGCGCGTGCTACATGCAGCGCCGCAAGTGAAATTGCCGCTATCGTCGCCGAACAGGGTTTTGCTTCGTTGCGTGGTCCCGTGCGCCGGGTCACCGTGCAGGATGTGGCGATCCCGTTCGCGCCCCATCTCGAAAATGCGGTGATCCCTGATGAGGCTATGGTTGAGGCTGCGATCCGCGCGGCTGTACGCGATGGAGACGTTGCATGAAGATGTCGCTTAAGTTGCCGATGTTTGGCATGAACATGGAAGAAGGCACGATCGCTCGCTGGCACGTACAGCTGGGCGCAGACTTTGCTCTCGGTGACATCCTTTATGAGGTGGAAACCGAAAAGGTGACGTCCGAGGTGGAAGCCCCGTGCGATGGAACTCTCATTGAAATATTGGTTTCTGAAGGTGATGATGCTGCTGTTGGAGCGGCAGTCTGCCGAATAGAAACGAAATAATTGTCCTGACACCGGAGTGAAGTGGGCAGGAGACACGGATAGTTTTTCAACGCGACCGAAGAAAAAATGTTTAAGAGCGCGAAACGATACTTCGGTCATATCTAGGGAGGGATGGTTATGATTGTCAGACCAGAAAGCACAACGAAACGGCACGGCATTAACTTATACGCATCGGGCGTCGCGCTTCTTTGCTTCTGTTCGCCCGCATTCGCCCAGAGCGAGGCTCCGGCGGAGCAGCCTGCTGCCCAATCCGCAGCCGCCGAAGCGCCGCAGAGTGAAAGTCTGGGTGCCGGCGAGATCATCGTCACCGCCAGCAAGCGCGCTGAATCGATCAACAAGGTCGGCCTCACGATTGCGGCGGTCAGTGGCGATCAGCTCGTCAAGCAGGGTATCAGCAGCGTCCAGGATTTGACCAAGGCCGTCCCGGGTCTGACCTATGCGCGGTCGGCATTCGGCACCCCGGTGTTCACGCTGCGTGGCGTCGGCTATTTCGATACCGCTCTGGCGGCATCGCCTGCGGTTAGCGTTTATGTCGACCAGGCGCCTCTCAGCTTCTCCGCGCTGCCCGGCATCGGGGTCGGTTTGGACATGGAGCGTGTTGAGGTACTGAAAGGTCCGCAGGGCATTCTGTTCGGCCAGAATTCCACCGGCGGCGCGATCAACTACATCGCCAACAAGCCGACCGACACTCTGACGAGCGGGTTCAGCCTTGGCTATGGACGATTTAGCACGGTTGAAGGCGAAGCTTTCATCAGTGGACCTGTGACCGACACGCTCAATATACGGCTCGCTGGCCGCAGCACTTATGCGGGATCGTGGCAGAAAAATTACTTCTCTCGTCCAGGTGACGAGTTCGGGAAGCGGCGGGAATTCGCTGGCCGTATCACTCTAGACTGGAAGCCCACCGATAGACTCAGTTTCATGGCCAGCCTGAGTGGTTGGCATGACGGCAGCGAGCCGCAGATCGGGCAGTACATCTTCCTGCGTCCTGCCACGGCGGGGCAGGAGCAATTTTTGAGCCCTCAGCTTTATAATTTCGAAACGGGTACATTGGTGACGCCATATGCGCCGCGCAAGGCGCGCGCCGCCGATTGGTCCGCGGATGCTGAACCTTTCCGTGACGACAGAATGTATAATGCCGCGCTGCGTACCGACTATGACGTGACCGATAATCTGACCCTGACCTCGATCACTTCTTATTCGGACTATAAGCGTAATAGCCGGGCGGCGAATGACGGCACTGCGGTGCAAGACTATGATTATGTCGCCAACGACGGATATATTCGTGACTTCAACCAGGAATTGCGCCTGTCGAACGACGCCGCATCGCGCATGCGGGTCACCGTCGGTGCTAATTATCAGCACAGCAAAGTCTATGAGCTAAGCAAGCTTTCCTATGGAGATAGCATCGTCTCGAATTTCTCTCAGATAGACGGGACGAGCACTTTGCTGCCGGTGCCATTTTCCAGAGCATCGGATTTCAGCCGGCAGACGATCGAAAATTATGCGTTCTTTGGAAACGTCGATTTCGATGTGACAGACACCATCACGGTGAAGGGTGGCCTTCGCTATACGAACAGCAAGCGCCATTTCGTCGGCTGTACCTTTGATAATAATTTCGACCCGATACATGGCGACGACGCCCAGCGCAGGCTGTTCGACATTATCCACACGTTCGCCAGATCCCTGGTGGGCCTGGGAGCATCGACCCCCCTGCAGCCGGGTGACTGCACCAGTGCGATCGACCCGCTGACGGATGCCAACGGCAATCCACTTATCGGTGTAGAGAATGGGCAACGGCCGGATGCCTTTGAGAGCATCCTCGGCGATACCAACCTCAATGAGGATAATCTGTCCTGGAAGGTTGGCGTCGACTTCAAGCCGGTGGCTGGTTCGCTATTTTACGCGAACGTGACCAAGGGCTATAAGGCAGGCAGCTTCCCAACGATTGGGGCGGCGACTGTCAGTCAATATCGTCCGGTCGTTCAGGAATCGGTCATTGCCTACGAAGCGGGTTTCAAGCAGGAGCTGTTCGACCGCTCGGTGCTGCTCACCGGTGCTGGCTTCTACTATGACTACCGCAACAAGCAGCTGATGGGCTTCTTCGATCAGCCGCCTTTCGGCACCGTGTTCGCACTCGACAACGTGCCTAAGTCCACCGTCAAGGGCGGTGAGCTGGCCATCGTATGGCGGCCGGTCGATGGCCTCAACCTCAGTGGCGCGGTGACCTATGTCGACACGAAGATCAAAAAATACTCCGATCTGAATTCCGACGGGGTATTTACTGACTTTGCCGGCGACCGGGTGCCATTCGCTCCGAAATGGAATGCGAGTGCAAACGCCGACTATACCGTTCCGCTTGGCGCCAGCCTGGCAGTGAATTTGGGTGCCAGCCTGACCTATAACAGCAGCACGCAGGCTGCGATCGGTCATGATGCGGTGACGAAGGCGGTAACCTACATCAAGCCGTTTACCACCGTTGATGCTCGCATTGCACTTCAGGATGCGGACAATGCATGGCAGGTCCAGTTCTGGGTGAAGAATCTGACCAACGAATATTACTGGAACAACGTAGCGTTCCTGTACGATACGGCGGTTCGGTATGCGGCCATGCCACGCACCTACGGAGTAAAGACCAGCTTCCGTTTCTAAAGCTGATCGGAGGATCTTGGGTTGGTCTGTCGAGATTGGCCTGGGATCTCCCCTCCTCTGCCGGCATGAAGCCGGTGGTGCATTGAATGGATACGGCCGGAGCATCCGATTTTTCGGACGCTCCGGCCGTAATCCTTTAAGTTCAGCATTTTTTGGATCAGAATGGGATCATGGCTGAGGCAGCGGATGACCTGGATGTCGTGATAGATGCCGCGGCGCTATGGCTTGCGGCGGGCCGTCATGTCGCGCTTGCCACAGTGATCGAGACCTGGGGGTCGGCGCCTCGGCGGGCGGGATCCCATCTGGTGATCCGCGACGACGGAATTTTCGAAGGCTCCGTCAGCGGCGGTTGTGTCGAAGGCGACGTCATCGTTCAGGCTCTCGAATTGATTGCGGCAGGGGGCGGCTTTCGTCGCCTGGATTATGGCGTGGCTGACGCGCAGGCCTGGGAGGTGGGACTTGCTTGCGGCGGCCGAATCTCCATCCTGTTACAGACCGTCGATGGGGCACATTTTCCGCCTGCGCTGATCGAGCGTATCGTTGATGCACGGGCGCAGGGTTTGCCGCTGGGTCTGGCGACGGATCTGACAAGCGGTGCGACCCGCGAGAATGCGGCCCCTCTGAAGGAATGGTTCTTCAATCTCTATCCTCCGCGCCGTCGTCTCGCGATCGTGGGGGCGGTTCATATCGCCCAGCTGCTCGTCCCGATGGCGCGCCTTGCGGGCTATGAGACAACCGTTATCGATCCGCGCGGCATGTTCGCGGCGGCTGCCCGATTTGATCAACCTGTAGACGAGAATTGGCCCGACGAAGCGCTTGATCGTTGGCGCCCGGACGGCGGCTCCGCGGTAGTCAGTTTGACGCATGATCCAAAGCTTGATGATCCGGCGCTGGCGCGCGCTCTGAACTCGCCGGCCTTCTATATCGGCGCATTGGGATCACGAAAAACACATGCTGCCCGGCTCGAGCGGCTCGGCGCCGCCGGCTTCACGGATAAGGAGCTCGCCCGCATCCATGGGCCGGCAGGGCTCCCAATCGGTGCGGCGGGACCAGCCGAGATCGCCGTTTCCATCCTGGCCGAGATGACGACAGTCTTGCGGAGCTCGAAGTGAGGTTTGGACGGGTATCGCTGGAAGAGGCCGAGGGTGCGATCCTGGCCCATAGCCTCTCGATTCCGGGACGCCGCTTGCCAAAAGGGCGCGTGCTCGATTGCGATGATCTGGCGGCGGTCCGGCATGCGGGATTGGAAGCGCTCACCGTTGCTCGGCTCGATACGGACGATATTGGTGAAAATGATGTCGCGATGGCGATTGCGCAGAGGCTGGCCGGAGATCATGTCCGCGCCGAACCTCCCGTCCATGGGCGGGCTGATCTGATCGCCGAGACGAACGGCCTTCTCGTTTATGCACCCGACGGCATAGGCAAGCTCAATCGGGCAACGGAGGCGATCACATTCGCCGCCGTCGCGCCGATGACGCCGGTGCGCGCGGGCGACGTGGTAGGCACCGTCAAGATAATTCCCTATGCGGTGCCCCGAGCCGAACTTGTCTCAGCGGGGCAAGTCGCGGATGGTTGCAAGGTCCGTATAGCTGCATTCGGGCCCCTCTCGGTCAATCTCGTGCAAACCAGTCTAGGCAGCGTAAGCCTCAAGCTTCTCGCCAAGACCGAAACCGTTATAAGGCAGCGAGTCGAGAGGCTTGGCGGACATTTGAATCATGTGTGGATCTGCGATCATGATGAAGCGGCTCTAACCAATTTGCTCGCGGACTCTTCGGAGGCGGATCTTGTGCTGATCATGGCGGCATCGGCGACGGCCGACCGCGAAGATGTGGTCCCCGCGGCCATTCGACAAGCGGGCGGGCGCGTGGAGCGGGTGGGAATGCCGGTCGATCCCGGCAATCTCCTGTGCCTCGGTTGGTTGCGCAGGCGGGCTGTCATTGGGTTGCCGGGTTGTGCACGTAGCCCCCTGCGTAATGGAGTTGATCTGATATTGGAGCGGCTCTTCGCTGGGTTCGGCGTGGATAGCGATGTGATCGCCGGCATGGGAGTCGGCGGTCTGCTCGGGGATGGAGGCGGACGACTCGATGCGCGCGCCCTCTAGCTGTAGAAAAACAACACTTACTTGGTTGGGATTATTGGATGTTGACCTACGACTATGATCTGTTCGTCATTGGGGCGGGCTCGGGCGGAGTGCGCGCGGCGCGGGTTTCGGCAGCCTATGGCGCGCGGGTGGCGGTCGCCGAGGAGCATCGGGTGGGCGGCACCTGCGTGATCCGGGGCTGCGTGCCCAAGAAGCTGCTCGTCTATGGCTCGCATTTCGCCGAGGATCTGCAGGATGCACGGCGCTTTGGCTGGAAGGTGCCCGATTGCGAATTTGACTGGTCGGCGCTGCGCGACAATGTGCTCGCCGAGGTCTCGCGGCTCGAAGGTCTCTACACCGAGACGCTCGGCAACAATAAGGTCGAGATCATCCGCGAGCGGGCGACCGTCGCCGGGCCGCATGAGGTGCTGCTCGGCTCGGGCCAGACGATCACCGCCGGCAAAATCCTGATCGCAACCGGCGCTTGGCCGATCGTACCCCATTTTCCGGGGGCCGAGCATGGCATCACCTCGAATGAAGTGTTCCATCTCGATACCTTCCCCAAGCGCGTGGTGATCGCAGGGGCGGGCTATATCGCCAATGAATTTGCCGGCATCTTCCACCAGTTTGGTGCGCATGTGACGCTGGTCAACCGCACCGACGTGATCCTGCGCGGCTATGACGAGCAGATCCGCGACCGGCTGCTCCAGATCTCGATGACCAAGGGGATCGAGTTCAAATTCCACGTCGCCTTCGAGAAGGTCGACAAGCAACCGGACGGCTCGCTGCTGGTGCACATGACCGGCCATGAGCCGATCCCGGCCGACATGCTGCTATTCGCCACCGGCCGACGCCCGCATACCGAAAATCTCGGGCTGGAGACGGCCGACGTCGCACTCGACGCCAAGGGCGCGATCAAGGTGGACGACGACAACCGCTCGAGCTGCGCCAGCATCTATGCGGTGGGCGACGTCACCAACCGGGTGCAGCTGACGCCGGTCGCGATCCGCGAGGGCCAGGCCTTTGCCGACACTGTGTTCGGCAATAATCCCCGCCGGGTCGATTATGGCTGCATCCCGTCCGCCGTATTCAGCCATCCGCCGATGGCGGGCGTGGGCATGACCGAGGCCGAGGCGCGCAACAAGCTCGGTGAGGTCAAGGTCTACACCTCCGACTTCCGGGCGATGAAGAATGTGCTCGCCGACCGCCACGAGCGCGCGCTCTACAAGCTGGTCGTCCATCCTGAGACCGACGTGGTGGTCGGCATCCACATGATCGGCCCCGACGCGCCTGAAATCCTGCAGGCCGCCGCGATCGCGGTGAAGGCGAGGCTCACCAAGGCCCAGTTCGACGATACCGTAGCACTGCATCCCTCTATGGCCGAGGAACTGGTGCTGATGCGGTAGGGCTTGGGTTGCCAGCTACCGACGTATGCGCCTGGGCGCTGCGTCGGTCATGCGCTTGGCCTGCCGTTCGCCTGAACGCGACCGGCAGGCCGTTAGCTGGTCATTGCGACCGAATAACAGGGTCGGCAATTCAACTATTGACGATAGCGGCGCATTTCGAGGCGAGCGATCGCGCGGTTGTGAACCTCATCCGGCCCATCCACCAGGCGCATTGTGCGGAGATGTGCATAGGCGCGCGCAAGGCCGAAGTCGTCGGCGACGCCCGCGCCGCCATGCGCCTGGATCGCATCGTCGGCGATCTTCAACGCCATATGCGGCCCCGCCACCTTGATCATCGCGATTTCCGCTTGTGCTGCCTTGGCCCCAAGCTTGTCCATCACGTCGGCGGCCTTGAGGCATAGGAGGCGGGTCATTTCAAGTGACGTCCGTGCTTCGGCGATCCGCTGCTCCCAGATGGAATGCTCTGCTAGGCGTTTCCCAAAGGCAGTGCGCGAAAGGAGCCGCTCCACCATTTTCTTCAAGATTTCCTCGGCCAAGCCAATCGTGCGCATACAGTGATGGATTCGGCCTGGCCCCAATCGCCCCTGAGCAATTTCAAAGCCGCGCCCCTCGCCGAGCAGCATATTCTCGACCGGAACGCGAACATCCTTCAGCTCGACTTCGCCATGACCATGAGGCGCATCGTCATAGCCAAACACAGGAAGCATTCGCAGAACCTTAACCCCCGGCGTGTCGAGCGGCAGGAGGATCATGCTCTGCTGAGCATGGCGCGGGGCATCAGGATCGGTCTTTCCCATGAGAATGCCGACCGAGCATCGAGGATCGCCTATGCCCGAAGACCACCATTTGCGGCCGTTGATCACATAATGGTCGCCGTCACAAACGATGGAGGTTTCGATATTGGTGGCGTCAGAGGATGCGACTCGCGGCTCGGTCATCAGAAAGACCGAGCGAATCTTCCCCTCCATCAGCGGCCGGAGCCAGCGCTCCTTATGCTCGCGAGTTCCATAGCGGTGCAGGACCTCCATGTTGCCGGTATCGGGCGCGGAGCAGTTGAACACCTCGGACGCCCATTCGATGCGGCCCATCTCTTCCGCGCAGGAGGCATATTCCAGATTGGTAAGGCCCGGAGCGACGAACTCGAAGCTGCTGTCGACGGGATTGTGGCCGGCCAGCGGCGGCATGAAAAGATTCCATATGCCGTCCGCTTTCGCGCGCTCCTTCAATTCCTCGATTATCGGCAGAGTCTTCCACCGCTCTCCACTAGCCTGCTGCGCGGCATAGGTCTCATCATGGGGCCGAACCACATCGTTCATGAAATTACGGACCCGATCACGCCACATGGTTTCCGCGGGCGACATCGTGAAATTCATATTGCAGTCCTTATCTGGCCCATGGGCATGATGACCACATGGTAATTATCATTAACCCCTGCATGATCCAAGCGATTCGATAAAAGGAGGGCATGCGCCATCTGCGTAGGCTTTTTCACTTCGAGTCGGAGATTGCAGGCCGCGAACGCTGTAAAGGAAGCCATTGTAGAACATAGAGTATGAACCAGCGCCTTTCGCCCCGGCTGGACAAGAGGGCATTTCGTCCTCTCGCAAAGCAGGCTTGTAACCATGTGGTAAGTATGCTCTGATCTTTCAGGCTGGTGCCAGGCACATGGGGCCACTGGCGATGTGGTCAAGGCTGAAGCGAAGTCAATTCGCGCAGTTGAGCATTTTCGGAGGATGAAGAATGGCTAACAGACTCGCAGGCAAGGTTGCGCTCATCACGGGTGGAGCGAGCGGGCTCGGCGCCGCTCAGGCGAAGCGTTTCGCGGAAGAAGGCGCCAAGGTCGTAATCGGCGACCTCAATGAAGAGATGGCCAAGGGCGTCGTAGCCGAAATCAGGGCTGCTGGTGGCGATGCGCTCTTCATTCGGTTGGATGTTACCGATGCGGCGAGCTGGAATAATGCGATTGCCGCTGCCGTCGAGGCTTTTGGCGGGCTTACGACTCTATCCAACACTGCCGGTATCATTCATCCTGGCGGCTTCGAGGAGGAGAGCATTGAAGGCTGGAACAAGATGGTGGCGGTCAATCAGACTGCTATCTTCCTCGGAATCAAGGCGGCAATCCCCGAGCTGGTGAAGTCGGGCAATGGCTCGATCATCAACATCAGTTCGTTGATCGGCATGTTTCCCACCGCCGGCAATGCCAGCTACTGTGCCACCAAAGCGGCCGTGCGCATCATGAGCAAGGCGGCGGCGCTGGAGTTTGTGGACCGCGGCGTTCGGGTGAATACGATCGTGCCCGGCGGAATGAACACGCCGATCACGGCGAATGTCCCCCCTGACGTGCTGAAGCAGCAGACAAGCCAGATCCCCATGGGAAAGCTCGGTGACCCGATCGACATTGCCAACGGCGCGCTTTTTCTGGCCTCTGACGAGGCGAAATATATTACTGGCGTGGATCTGCCGATTGACGGAGGCTGGTCCGTGGGTGTTTGAACTCATTGATATTATTTGTGAAAACACAGCATTAGAAAGTGAAAGCGCGCGGCTGCGTGCCGCGCGCAAAGGGGCAGCATTAGCGGGCCAGGGGACTTGGACATTTAGTCTCACTTTTCGGTCCGGTTCCTCAGAATCCAGCTTGACTACCAACTGGTAATTGTGCTTGGATCAAGGTCCGGTGATCGGCCCAGTTGTTGTGCATCGGAAAAAAGAACCCTCAGCGACGCGGGTCTGAATTGCGCGCTCAAGCTATTTAGGAGGCACAGGATGAGCAACAGAATGGCAGGAAAAGTCGCGCTCGTAACGGGCGCGGCGAGCGGCCTGGGTGCAGCGCAGGCTCGGCTTTTTGCCAAGGAGGGCGCCAAGGTCGTCGTCGCCGATCTGAATGTCGAAATGGGCAACAAGGTCGTGGCCGAGATTCAGGAAAGCGGGGGCGAGGCCCTATCGTGCGGCTGGATATCACCGATGCTGCGAGCTGGGCGGGGGCTGTCGAGGCGGCGGTTGGGGCCTTTGGGAAGCTCACGACGCTTTACAACACCGCGGGCATCATCCACGGCGCGATGATCCAGGACGAGACGCTCGAAGGCTGGAGCAAGATGATCGCGGTCAACCAGACTGCGCTTTTCCTGGGCCTGAAGATGGTTGCGCCGGAAATTGCGAAGTCGGGAAATGGTGCGATCCTAAACATCAGTTCGCTCGTCAGCGTCATCTGTGAGCCTGGCTTGATCAGCTATGCGGCGACCAAGTCTGCGGTACGCGCGATGACCAAGGTGGCTGCGCTGGAATATGTCGGGCAAGGGGTGCGGGTGAACACCATCGTTCCTGGTGGCATGAAGACGCCGATGCAGGCGAACGTCACGCCCGAGCAGGTTGAATGGTACAAAGCGCAGATCCCGATGGGCGATCTTGGCGAGCCGAACGATATCGCTTATGGGGCGCTATATCTTCTGTCAGACGAAGCTAAATATGTTACTGGAACGGAACTGTTCATCGATGGCGGCTGGTCTTCTGCGGCCTAAATCCTTGATGCCCTCGATCCTGCTAAGATTACGGGATTATATTCAACTAGGAGATACAAAATGAGTGATCTAGACAGACTTGCAAGCCGGGCCGCGATTCAGGACCTCTACTCTGACAAGCTCATTGCCGTAGACAAGCGCCAAGAGGGCCGTCTCGCTTCTATTTGGTGGGATGATGCAGAGTGGACCATTGAGGGAATCGGCACCTACAAGGGCCCGGAAGGCGCCCTCGATTTGGCCAATAACGTACTCTGGCCAATGTTTCACGAATGTATTCATTATGGAACCAATCTGCGCTTGGAATTTGTGAGCGCGGACAAGGTAAATGGTATTGGCGACGTCCTTCTCCTTGGAAATCTCGTCGAAGGTAATCAGTCGATTCTTATCGCTGCGGTCTTCACGGATGAGTATGAGCGCCGTGACGGGGTGTGGAAGTTCTCTAAGCGCAACGCATGCACGAACTATTTCACCCCGCTGGCCGGCATTCATTTCGCACCGCCCGGCATTCATTTCGCACCGTCCGGCGCATAATCTTATATATACAAGTGATTAGTTGGGCATTCACATGACGCTTGTCGTGTGGATGCCCAATTTTATATGGATGGAGAACTCAAACACAACGCGACTCGCGATTGGAGATGAGTCACGCCGGGGCACCTGGCGCCGAATGGTGGCCCCCCATTCAGCATTGCCGATCGGGCTTGCAATTTCGCCCGCCTGGTCCGTTAGAAGCATGAGCGCCGCCCATCGAAAGATGTTTCGGGATGGCCCCATTTGCCTTCTCGTGCTTGCCGATGCGGAGATCAGGCGCGGTTGACATGTGACCATTTGGTAATCTATCCTTTCCTTGTATCGAGGTGCGACGTGATCTCGCTTCGGTAAAAGAAGGGCGGAGCATTGACTTCGACGCAGGAGAGACGGTCGGCGGCTTTGGGTCGTTCGACCGGTGGAGGGCATTCTTGAAGCAATCGGCAGAGCGATCGCGGTTATCTCGCCGCGCTTTCATCCAGGCCGGCGGCGCGGGGCTGGCGGTTTCCACCCTGGGTGCTGCGGCATCTGCTCCGGCTGTTGCCGCGGTGGGCCGGCAGTGGACCCAAATCGCGGATATAGTCGTGGTCGGCAGCGGCGCGGCCGCCTCGGTTGCCGCACTTGCGGCTGCCAAGGACGGCGCGAAGGTCCTCATGCTGGAAAAAGCGCCGGTATATGGCGGTACGTCCGCGAAATCCGGTGGGGCTTTCTGGGTGCCCAATAATTTCAGGCTGAAGGAGCGGGGGATCGAGGATCCAAAGGCTTCGCTCCTGGCTTATTGCGCTGCCTATTCATATCCGCATCTTTTCGACAGCAATTCACCGACGCTCGGCCTGGGTGAGGATGTCTACAAACTGCTTGAGGCGTTTTACGACAACGCGTCGCCGATGACGGACATGTTGCGGGAAATCAAGGCAGCCGAGATAGGCCGCTTTCATGTCCTTCCCGACGGCCAGGGAACCGATCTGCCTGACTATGGCGTGCTCGACGGCAACAATAAGGTGCCTCGCGGACGGTGCCTCGGACCCATCAAGCCTGATGGGTCGCCAGGATTCGGCGCGGAGTTGATGCGCCAGATCAAGGCGCGCATCGACGCTTATGGCATTCCCCTGCTCACCAGCCACCAGGTTGTCCGCCTGGTTACCGACGGGGATGGCGCGGTGCTCGGCGTCGAGGCGCTGAACGACGGGAAGGAGGTTTCCTTTGGCGCGCGCAAAGGCGTGATCTTCGCAACGGGCGGGTTCACCTATAATCGCGAAATGCTCAATCTCCATCAGACAGGGCCGGTCTATGGCGGTTGCGGGGTGCCGACCAATACTGGCGACTTTGTATCGATTGCCGGGGCTGTTGGAGCGAAGCTTGGCAATATGGGAAGCGCCTGGCGCGCCGAGATCGTGCTGGAAGAGGCGCTGGAATATGTAAGCGTGCCAAGCGACGTATGGATTCCGCCGGGCGACAGCATGTTCATTGTCAATCGCTATGGGAATCGTGTCTTCAACGAGAAGCGCAATTACCATGACCGTGCGCGCGTACATCAACATTATGATCCCAACAGGGCCGAATTTCCAAACCAGCTCACTTTCTTCATATATGATCAGCGAAATGCCGATCTGTTCGCCGGCGTCCATCCGCTGCCGAATATTCCGGACGGCTCCTCGGCTGTGATCGTGGGAGAGAATTGGGACGCCCTGGTCGCGGGGGTCGAGGCGCGGCTCGCGGAATTGTCTGATCGCACGGGCAATGTGAAGCTCGCTCCCACTTTCCGTGAAGGGCTTGCCAAAACGGTGAGCCGGTTCAACGCTTTCGCGGAGGCCGGCAAGGATGAAGACTTCCTGCGGGGTGACTTCGCCTATGATATCGAAACGCGCCCTGTGTACGGCATGCCGAAGCAGGGTACGAAATGGGGCGACGAGCTGGGCAAGAATCTTGTGCTTTATCCCTTGCAGCCCAAGGGCCCCTATTATTGCATCATTCTCGCGGCCGGCACGCTCGACACAAATGGCGGCCCGGTTGTCGATGCCAACGCCCAGGTGCTGCGTTATGATGGAAGTCCGATCAGTGGCCTTTATGGAGCAGGCAATTGCATCGCCTCGCCCGCTCATGACGCTTATTGGGCTGCCGGAGCAACGCTCGGCGCGGGGATGACGTTTGGCTATATTGCGGCACGCAGCGCAGTCGCCTCGCCGACACGAACGTTATGAGCCTGGCCGCCAAGCAGCCGATGCGGGATGAGGCCATCAACCGCCGATTCGTTCTCGAATGTTCGAGCGCAGGGCATGCTGATGCGGCCGATGGCCTGATGATTGCGTTGCATGGCCGGGAAGCGGATCAGAATCAGGTTCTGCCCTTCGCCAGTGCGCTGGGCGACTATCATGTCGTGGCGCCGCGCTCCGCGCGGTGGGCGGGCCTCAATGCGTTTGGTTGCTTCAACTGGTTTTCGAGCATGGAACCGCCGGTGGTGGAGCCGATCGGTTTTGGCGATGGCCTCTGCCAGCTCGAATTATTGATGCTTGAGCGAACGGACGCATCGGAGCGGCCCTGCACGCTTCTTGGCTACGATCAGGGGGCGGTCATGTCGCTGATGCTTGCGGCGCTGTGGCCCGAAAGAGTAAAAGGCATCATCGCCATTAACGGCTTCTGGCCACGGGTTCATGGTTGGTCGCTGCCGGATCGCGAGATGGCTTTGCCGGTGTTGATGATAAATGATCGGCCGGCGGAGGACGCCGCCACGGAGCTTCGTCGTCGCGGTGCGCGGGTGACGCAAGCGCATGCCGAAGTCGATTGGCGTGAGCATGATGTGATCGTGAAGAACTGGTTGGCGCAAACTGCGCTTGTCGAAGGTTGGGAGGCAGTTCCATGCGACGCTTTGGCTTGATCGGTGCGGTGGCTGCGACCTTGGCGGCGACGGCGGCGCTGATGCCAGGGTGGTCGGCGACGGCCGCACAACCGAAAGCGTCGGCGCGGATAGTGAGTTTCAAGCGCGACGTGATACCGCTTTTTCAGACAAATTGCGCGGTTTGTCATCAGGAGACGGTGCCGTCCGGAGGCCTCGTCTTGTTACCGGCCTATGCTTACGCCAATCTTGCAAATGTAGGTTCGGTGCAGACGTCTATGCTCCGCGTAGCGCCTGGAAAGCCTGACAAAAGCTATATTATGAACAAGATCCTCGGTACGCACGGTTCGGTGCGGGGCAAGGGCAATGCAATGCCGATCGGCCAGCCTCCGCTTTTGAATAGTGAGATCGAAATTGTGCGTGTCTGGATCGCACAAGGCGGTAAGAACAACTAAGCTTCGCAGCGCTATCCAGTCCGGAATGGCGCCCTATCATGTGCGGACAGGCGGCCCGGCCCGCAGAGGACCAGAATGAAACCAGCACCGTTTGAATATCAGCGACCGGACACGATCGACGAGGCGCTTGAGCTCCTCACCGTTTATGGAAGTGCGGCCAAGATACTTGCGGGGGGCCAGAGCCTGGTCGCGATGATGAATTTCCGTCTCGCCCAGCCCGAGATGGTCATCGATATCAATGGCATCCAGAAACTCGCCTATCATGAAGTGCGCGGTGACACGCTGCACATCGGCGCATTGACCCGCCACAACGCATTGCGGGAATCCGAGGTCGTTCGCGCATCCGTGCCGCTGGCTCTGTTGCAAAGATTGGCGGCAGTCAGAGGTAGGCTGTCGCTCTGCGCCGATCAGGCGGCTGCTGCGAAATGGTGGTTGAGCATGCCCATGGCCTCCGTCAGCGCCGAGGGCCCAATGCCAAAAGCTCTCTCCACAAGGCGCACCTCGCCCCTGATGCCGGGCTGCAGGCACCAGGGGCGAGCCTGTCCTTTGCGCAGGGCTCGCATGACTTCGAATCCCTTGATCGTGGCATAGGCCGTGGGGATCGATTTGAAACCGCGCACCGGCTTGATCAGTATCTTGAGCTTTCCGTGATCGGCCTCGATCACGTTATTGAGATACTTCACCTGCCGGTGGGCCGTCTCCCGGTCCAGCTTTCCTTCGCGCTTCAATTCGGTGATCGCTGCACCATAGCTCGGCGCTTTGTCGGTATTGAGCGTGGCAGGCTTTTCCCAGTGCTTCAGGCCTCGCAGGGCCTTGCCCAGGAACCGCTTCGCTGCCTTGGCGCTGCGGGTCGGCGACAGGTAGAAATCGATCGTGTCGCCCCGCTTGTCGACTGCCCGGTACAGGTAGGTCCACTTGCCCCGCACCTTGACGTAGGTTTCATCCAGGCGCCAGCTCGGATCAAAGCCACGCCGCCAGAACCAGCGCAGCCGCTTCTCCATCTCCGGGGCGTAGCACTGGACCCAGCGATAGATCGTCGTATGGTCGACCGAAATGCCGCGTTCCGCCAGCATTTCCTCAAGGTCGCGATAGCTGATCGGATAGCGACAATACCAGCGCACCGCCCACAGGATCACATCACCCTGGAAATGGCGCCACTTGAAATCCGTCATCGTTCCGTCCGTCCAATCTCCGCCAAGCATGCTCAAGCTTCACGATTTTTGCAACAGAGCCTCCAGACGGGCGGTGTCGAGGAAACGCGGATTTTCGGGCTGATCGAAGAAGCCAGAATCACGCGCAAGACGTTCGACGGCCGTATGCTCGATCTGGAAATCACCCTGTCGGATTGGGTCTATCGCTCGGTCATCAGCAAGAATGTTCTGACGCTTCACCGCGACTATTTCCGGCTCCGCAAGCCGTTCGAGCGGCGCATGTATGAGCTGGCCCGCAAGCATTGCGGCGTGAAGGACGAATGGAAGATCGGCCTGGAGCTGCTGCAAAAGAAATGCGGCTCGAACAGCCCGCTCCGGGTGTTTCGGGCCTTGGTCAAGAAGGTCTGCGAGCATGACGCGGACCACGGCCATTTCCCCGACTATGCGGTGACGATGGATGATGACGTGATCCTGTTCCGCAACCGCTCGGGCCTCAAGTCCAAGCCCGATCCGCTCGCCAACGCCGGCGACGATGCGCCCTATATCGACCCGGAAACCATGCACGACGCCAAGACGGCCGCGCCAGGCTATGACGTGTATGCGCTTTATGACGAATGGGTGTCGTGGTGGCACGACATGGGCAAGCCCGAGTTGAAAAGCCCCCGCGCCGCTTTCCTAGGCTTCTGCAAGAAACGGCACGAACGCAAGCCACTGCGCTGATCCCTTATGTGGACAAGCGTTCATGTCCACATGCAAACATATCGACTGATCCGGCTTTATCACTTTCTGGTCGATAGCTACGGACTCGACTACAGGTGAAGTCCAAGAAAGGATGCGCCGGGAACCGGGTTGAAGGAAATCGGCTCCGCCGCGACGAAACCAAGAGTCTCATACAGCTTGCGCGCGGGGACGAACTTCGCTTGCACATCGAGCCTCATTTCGCTGTAGCCCACAGTGCGAGCTTCCTCGATCAGACGTTCAGCGAGCGCGCGACCAAGATGCCGTCCCTGAGCCTGGGGACGAACATATAGTCGTTTCATCTCGCATATCTCGTGTGTGACTTGGCGCATCGCTACGCAGCCTTCGATTTCCCCCTCCCGGTCCGCAAGCAGCACGCATCCTTTGGGCGCCGCATACTTCCCAGGCAAGTTTGCAAACTCAGCGTCATTATTCTGATAGTCGAGATTGACCGGCGAATTAGCGATGAACTCACGCCAGATGCCCAGCACCGAAGCTGTGTCACGAGGAAAGATCGCGTGCCTAATAACTACCATAGCGTGATTGCTTCGCCGAAAATCGTGGCGGCAATAGGACAGTGTCGTGGCGTTAACTGCCATGTTTGCATGTGAACATGCTCACTTGCCTACAGGACTTTCCCCCATCTTTCGGAGCCAGTCGTTGAACGCCTCGGCCATCGCGTCCTGCAAGCTCATGCCGTGCTTGCGGGCGGTCATGTGCATGGCGAACGACATTTCCGGGCTGAAATAGCCCGTCATCGCCTTCTTGCCCTGACGGCTCGGCGCAACCGGGCTGCTGCTCGAACTGCTGCCGGTGCCTACGCCAGTGCTGCCGGCGATCGGCACGGCCGCCCTTCCCTCCGGCTCGGCCGACGCCGGCGTTGGTGCGGGATCGCGATCCCGCAATGCAAGCAATGATCCCTTCCGGCTCATGCGCTGGCCCTCCGCTTCGTTGATGCTTGCATGTTTACATGCTCGCATGTCCACTTGTAAAGCTGGCGCACCTCGTCTGCCGCCTTGCCGTCCGGCTCGATCTCCATCGCGGTTTTCCCCTCGGCCGCCGCGTGACGGAACGCGGCGCGATCCGCAACACGGTGCGGGCAGGCGTCCAGCCCATAATCCTGCACGAGCTGCGTCGCTTCCTCATACATGCGCGGCGCGGTCGGGCTTCCCGCCGTGAAGATCACGAAAGCGGGCTTGCCGCGCATCTTCACAAGGCTGGCGGTCGTCTTGATCGCGGCCAGGTCGAACGCGCTCGGCCGACATGGGATCAGCACCAGGTCGGCAGCCTCGACGGCGGCGCTGGCGGCGCTGTCGGCATGGGGCGGGGTGTCGATCACGATGAACTCCGCGCCCTGCGCCGTCGCTTGCTCGATCTTGGCGGCGAGGCGAGGGGGGGCGCTGTCGATCACGACCGGGGGCACGTCCTGCCGCCATGCCGCCCATTGGCTCGCCGTCGCCTGCGGGTCGAGGTCGATCACCAGCGCGGTATGCCCGGAATCCTCGGCGGCTGCGGCCAGGTGCAAGGCGAGGGTGGTCTTGCCCGCCCCCCCCTTCTGGCTGATGATCGCGATTGTTGGCATGTGAATATCCTTACATGAACTCATGTTTGAATGTGGTCATAGCGCAAGAGGCTATCGGATGAAAGGGCAGGGCGTCTAGCCGTCCTCGCCGCCCTCCTCCTCGCTGTCATCGTCCAGCGGCTTATGCTGCATCTGGCCGTGATCCTCGATCGGGCAAAGCGGCGCTCCGGCCTGCTCAAGCCATTTGCGCGCGGTCCTCGCGGTATAGCCGCACGTCGCGCACTCGCATTTCAGCATCCGGGTTTTCTGCTTCTTGGGCGCGGTCGACTCCCCGTCCGTGTCGAGACGGGCATGGGGGAGGGGGCCAGCGACATCGAGGATCGATGCGACGGCCGCAAGGAACGCCTCGCCGGGGGTGGTGGCACGCATCGGCCCGACCAACCCCAGCCCCAGCGCGACCCGTTTAAACGCCTTCCCATGCCCTGCCGGGATGCCGACGGCGGCATGGACCAGCTCATGCGCGAGGATGGCCGCGATCTGCGCCGGCATCGCATCGGGCGCGTGCGCTAGGTCCGGGCGGATGAAGATTTCAAAATGCCCGTCCGCGCTAAGTCGGTTGTCCCAGCACTCGCCGATCGCCTTGCCCTTCGCGCCTCTGCTGGTGAAGCCGATCGCCACGCGCACGCGGTCGGGCAGGGGGGCGTCCAGCGCCTCGAACAGCGGAGCCATGCCCTGCGCCACGGCATTGAGCCAGCTTTCGCGGATTTCGTGGGTCATCGTCTTTACTCCCTTCAAATCGCCTGTCCGGCGATGGCCATGCCATCGGCCGGAACACGGACGCCCAAGAACGCCGGCGAGAGAGGGGGGCAGCGGGAATCTGCGGGAGTGGTGCGCGGCGCAGGGAGCGAAGCGAGTGAGCCACGGTCCCGCTGATTGCCGTTGCGGGGGAGAGGCGGCCGGGACCGCCTTTCCCCCTTCAAACAGGATCGGCGCCGGCGCACGCCGGCACTGCTGCGCGAGATCCGCGCAGCGATCTCGCTTCCGCCATGTGGATCGTCACCTTGGGCCAAGACCGCTTGCGGGCTTGGGGAGCGTGAGCGACTAGAGCCACGGTGCCGCGCCAGCGGCAGGCGCATAATCACCGCACCCATTGCCAAAATCAGATTTTGTGACTACACTGGGACTACGTTTTCAGAAGGAAATCCCAATGGCTGTTTCCGACACTTATGTCCGCGCCAGGATCGACAATACAACGAAGGAACGCGCCACCGCCGCGCTGGGCGCGATGGGCCTTTCGATCTCCGACGCTATCCGGCTGCTGATGCTGCGTATCGCCGACGAACGGCGCTTGCCTTTCGAGGTCAAGGTTCCGAACGCCGCGACACGCGAGGCAATGGCAGAGCTGGCGGCGGGGAAGGGGACCAAGTTCGCCAGCGTCGATGCGCTGATGGCGGACCTCCATGCGGACGATTGATCGTTCGACCCGGTTCAAGCGCGACTACAAGCGGGAATCAAAGGGCCGGCATCGAGCGACCCTCGATGCCGATCTTCTGCCCGTCCTGGCCGCGCTCGCGACCGACACGCCGCTTGATCCCAAATACCGCGACCATGATCTGAGCGGCGATTGGGCGGGCTACCGCGATTGCCACGTCAAGCCCGATCTGGTGCTGATCTACGCCAAGCCCGACGACGAAACGCTGCGCCTCGCGCGCCTTGGCTCGCATAGCGAGGTATTCGGATAGATGACGCATATGCGGGCGATCTTCATCCGCCACGGCGAATCCACCGGCAACGCCGGCGTGCCGTGCCATGATCTCGCGGCGATCGAGCTGACGGAGCGCGGCCACGAACAAGCGCGCCAGGTCGCGGCGAGCTGGACGCAAGCGCCTGCGCTCATCGTCACGTCGCCCTATACCCGCACCCGGCAAACGGCCGCGCCGACGATAGCGCGCTTTCCCGGCGTGCCGGTCGAAGTGTGGCCGATCGAAGAATTTACCTATCTCCAACCGGCGCGCTGTAACGGCACGCGCAGCGCCGAACGGATGCCGCACCTCGAACGCTATTGGAGCGCGGCCGATCCGGACTATTGCGACGGGGAAGGGGCGGAGAGTTTCCGCGCCTTGCTCGGGCGCTGCGAGGCGGCGCTGGCCCGCCTCGCGGCCATGCCGCCCGCTTCGCTCGTCTATGTGTTCGGACATGGGCAGTTCATCCAGGCCGCGCGCACGATCGTCGCCGACGCCGATCTGGACGAGCGCGCCAAGATGCGCGCCTTCTGGCGCAAGGGCGAGCCGCCCGCGATCAGCAACGCGCAGCGGCTAGGGTTTCATTGGGATGGCGACCGCTGGGCGTGTGCGCCGGCGATCGCCGCCTAGATCAACACCCGCTCCACCTCGTCCAGCGTCACGTCATCGGGTCGCCGGTCGTAAAGCTGGGTGGTGCGCGTCGAGCTGTGGTTCGCCATCGTCGCGGCCGTCTCCAACGTGCCGCCGTTTTTCAGATAGGTGGTGATCCCGGTCGCGCGGAACGAATGGTTGCCGATCGCCGTCCCGATCTCGGCCGCGCCCGCGCGCCGGCGCACCATCGCGAACGCATTGGCTTGGGGGAGGGGGGTCTCGCTTAGTCGCTTAGTGCCGCGCGCGATCGTGCGGAACAGCGGCCCCTTGCGATCCTCGCGCAGCTCGCAGCCGTCGATATAGGCGGATAGATAATCCTCAAGATTGTGGTGGCAGGGCATCTCATGGCGCTTGCCGCCTTTCTCATGCAGGCGGACCCATAGCCGCCTGTTCTGCATGAACACGTCCTCGACCCGCATCGCCAGCGCCGCGCCGATCCGCGCGAAGCTATAGACCATCAACCCGATAAGGGCGCGGTCGCGCAGGCCCGCATGGGTGATCACGTCGATGCTGTCGAGCAACCGCCGCGCCTCGTCGGGGGCCAGCACCGGCGTCTTGCCGCGCCGCTGGCTATGCGCCGGCCCGCGCACCGATCCGGCAGGGTTCACCGGCACGATATGGCCCGTCACCAGCCAGTCGAACAGGTGGCGCACGCCGGCGAGCTGCTGCTTGACGCTGGGCGCGGCCAGCTCGCGCCCCAGCGCCTCGACCCAGGCCGCGACGTGGAGCGGTTGCACGCCAGCGAGAGAGGCAACGCCGCGCGCCTCGCACCAGGCCAGGAAGTCGCCCGCCGCGCGCGCATAGGCGCGGCGCGTATGCGGATTGCGGATGGTGACGGCGAAGAACTCAAGGAAGCGAAGCCGCGCGCGCTCGTCGGCCGCCGCGATCAAGGCCGGCAACACCAGCGCGGGCGAGGGTAGGGGGGCGAGCTGGTTCATCGTGCGATCTTCTGCCAGCGGGCCGGCTCGGGGCGGGGCTTCGCCAGCTCCCGGCGCAATTCGTCAAACACCTCATCGGCGGGACGAACGCGGCCCGCCTTCACGTCCTCAAGCCCGCGTGCAACCGACTCGTCCAATATCCGGCGCAACAGCTCGTCGCGCAAATCGCGGTGCGGCTCCATCTCGATGAAGTTCTGGACGATCGCGAACACCGCCTCGGACGGATCAACGAAATGGCCCCGCTCGACCTGCGCCAACAGCCAATCGGCCATGTCGCCGGGTAGATACGCCTCGAAACGCAGCCCGCCCGCGCGCGCCTGCTCGCGCAGCGCCTTGGCCTGGTCGCGCTCGGCGTAGTTGTCGGCAAAAGCCTCGTCGTCATTTTCGATCATGCCGGCATCCCTTTTTACGGTGGATCTTCGGAGGCGTTTAAACGCTCTCGGCGGGGGTCGCCCCGATAGCGCACCCAAAGGTCGTGCATCGCGTCGCGGTAACCCCAGGCATCGGCGTAGGTGGTCGACTCCTGCGCCAGATAGGTCATGACCGTCAGCATATCCTCGGCAATGACGGCATCGACGTTGCAAAGGTGCAGGATCGGGAAATGCCCGCACTCGTCGCCATTCCACCAGGCCAACAGAAAATCCGCGACCTTGGCCGACGCGCCGGTCTCGGCCGCGCGCGTGGGCGGCAGCGCGATCCGCAGCAAGCGGCCGATCGCCGCGTCGGCCTCATCGAAGCTCACGGCCCGGATGACAGGGCGGCGCTGCGGCGGTGTCGAGGCCGTCTCAGGCATGGCGATCATGGTCCTTTTGAATGTGTGATAAAAAGGACATTATCATATATAGGTCAGGGAATTTATCGGCGGACCGATCTGTAGGTTGTCATGATCAATAGCCAAGGCCCGTCGGTGGAACATTACCACCATTACCCTTGCTGGCCGCCGCCCAGAGCGACATACAGAGAGACGAGAGCATCCAGCTCGGCGCGACGCAGCTGTATCAGTGTCTGTTCCGCGATGAACAGATTCCGTTCGGCATCGAGCACTTCAAGGTAATTTGCGACGCCCTCGCGGTAGCGAGTGCGGGCAAGATCGGCGATCGCTCGCTGTGCCGCAGTGGCACGAACCTGCGCGGCGACCTGTTCAGCAAGCCAGCGGCGCCCGGCAAGGGCGTCCGCAACTTCGCGGAAAGCTCCCTGAATGGTGCGTTCGTATTCGGCGATGGCAATATCCTCACGTGCCTCAGCCACGCTCAGATTGCCCTTCCTCGCACCCCAATCGAAGATGGGTAGGCTGATCGAAGGTCCAAAGCTCCAGCTCAGTCCTTCGTTTCCGATCAAATTCCCAAGATCAGTTGAAGCGAAACCGATACTACCGGTTAGTGAGATGGATGGAAAGAAGGCTGCCCGAGCAGCACCGATATTGGCACGCGCTGCCCGCAGTTTCTCTTCTGCCGCCAATATGTCCGGTCGAGTCACCATCAGCTCGGAGGGTAATCCGGCGGCAATCACCGTTCCGTTTTTCTGGTCAGCCAGCGTCAGCGGCACCGTGAGCCCGACAGGAACGGGTCCGCCCAAGAGTACGGCCAGGAAGTTCTCACTCTGCGCCTCGGCCAAGCGCAGGCTGGCCAACTCCGTTTCGGCTTGAGTCAGTAGCGACTCCGCCTGTCGAAAATCAAGAGCTGAAGTCACCCCGGCTTCAAGGCGACGCTCGGCTATGCGGAGGCCTTCCTGCCGGCTGCGTACCGTAGCTTCGGCAAGGGCGATCCGCTCGTCGGCTTCCCGGGAAGCAAAATAGGTCGAGGCCACATCCCGGATCAACGCGAGGCGGAACGCCCGTTCAGCCTGCACGGTTGCTAGATATTGCGAGCGCGCTGCGTCAGAAAGGTTGCGCACCCGGCCCCAGAAATCGAGCTCGAATCCTGTGACGCCAACGCCGATCGAGTAGCGGGCTCTGTTGCAAAAATCGTGAAGCTTGAGCATGCTTGGCGGAGATTGGACGGACGGAACGATGACGGATTTCAAGTGGCGCCATTTCCAGGGTGATGTGATCCTGTGGGCGGTGCGCTGGTATTGTCGCTATCCGATCAGCTATCGCGACCTTGAGGAAATGCTGGCGGAACGCGGCATTTCGGTCGACCATACGACGATCTATCGCTGGGTCCAGTGCTACGCCCCGGAGATGGAGAAGCGGCTGCGCTGGTTCTGGCGGCGTGGCTTTGATCCGAGCTGGCGCCTGGATGAAACCTACGTCAAGGTGCGGGGCAAGTGGACCTACCTGTACCGGGCAGTCGACAAGCGGGGCGACACGATCGATTTCTACCTGTCGCCGACCCGCAGCGCCAAGGCAGCGAAGCGGTTCCTGGGCAAGGCCCTGCGAGGCCTGAAGCACTGGGAAAAGCCTGCCACGCTCAATACCGACAAAGCGCCGAGCTATGGTGCAGCGATCACCGAATTGAAGCGCGAAGGAAAGCTGGACCGGGAGACGGCCCACCGGCAGGTGAAGTATCTCAATAACGTGATCGAGGCCGATCACGGAAAGCTCAAGATACTGATCAAGCCGGTGCGCGGTTTCAAATCGATCCCCACGGCCTATGCCACGATCAAGGGATTCGAAGTCATGCGAGCCCTGCGCAAAGGACAGGCTCGCCCCTGGTGCCTGCAGCCCGGCATCAGGGGCGAGGTGCGCCTTGTGGAGAGAGCTTTTGGCATTGGGCCCTCGGCGCTGACGGAGGCCATGGGCATGCTCAACCACCATTTCGCAGCAGCCGCCTGATCGGCGCAGAGCGACAGCCTACCTCTGACTGCCGCCAATCTTTGCAACAGAGCCGCCAGCATTTCCTCAAGGTCGCGATAGCTGATCGGATAGCGACAATACCAGCGCACCGCCCACAGGATCACATCACCCTGGAAATGGCGCCACTTGAAATCCGTCATCGTTCCGTCCGTCCAATCTCCGCCAAGCATGCTCAAGCTTCACGATTTTTGCAACAGAGCCCCGCAACGGGCGAGGGTTCGTCTCTCCAAGATTTAGGGACCATGCTTGTCTTCGCGGTCGTCCTTCTGGCGCTCGTAAACAAGGTTCCCGCGATGGTCGGGGGCGTTATAAGCGGCGGCTCGATCCACGCGGCGGGCGGTATCGGAGCCTTTGGGGCAGGGGCCGCGCTGGGTGCTGCCGGGATGGCCGCTGGGGCGGCGGCCACGGGTGGGGCTATGATCGCTGCTGGCGCGATGAACGCTGCGGGTGGAGCCAGCGCGATCAAGGCCGCCTTCGCTGCCGCTGGTGGGAGCGGTGGTGAAGGCGGCCAAACCGGCATGGGAGGCGGGCAACCGCTTTCGTCGGCGGGCGACATGCCGGGAGGCGGCGATAACGGCGGCGGCGGTGGCGGTGGGGGCGGCGGCACGCCCCTTAGCGTCGCTATGGGCGGCGATGGCGGTTCCCCCCCGGCCAATGACAACAGCGGCCTTCAAGGCGGCTCGGAAGCCGCCAGCGCGGGCGGCGGCACGGCTGCAAGCGCCGCTGCGGGTAGCGAGGCGGCCGATCGTGAAGACGGCAACGGCGGCGGCGCTGCCGGTGGCTCGCCTGCGGGGGAGGGGGAGGCCAGCTCCGCCAGCTCGCAAGGTGAAGGCGCGCCCGAAAGTGGCGACACTGGCGGCACGCAACGCACCGGCCTTAGCCGTGCGGCGAAAACCGCAAGCATCCTCGGCGGCGCTGCCGCTGGTATGGCGGTGGGCGCTTTGAAAGAGCGGGTGGGAAATACGGTGGGCGGCCGACTGGCGGCCAATATCCGCGCGTCGGCCGCCTCGGCATCGTCGGGAAGTGAAACGCTCGCTCCCGCGACCGGCGCGGGCAGTCCCGCCAGCTCGTCCGATTCATCGCCACCCCCCACGGCGCAATTCGCGGGCGATACCATTTCGGCCGCCCGTGATGCGGGCGACATGGAGACGCCAGAGGATGAAGTTGCGGCCTTCGTCCAGAGAAGGGGGGACAGCTAATCATGGCCGCTGATCTGCCTCCGGTTGTCATAGAAGAACGGGTGCAATGCTCGATCGCGGCGGCGCTGCGCTATAACATTCCGGCGAACGTCATGCTGGCGGTCGCGGAACAAGAGAACGGTCGGCCCGGCGCGCGCGTCCAGAACACCAATAACACCGCCGATCTTGGCTCGATGCAGCTCAATTCCAGCTATATTCAATCGCTGGCACGCTACGGCATCCGGCCCGAATATGTGCTTGCGGCGGGGTGCTATCCCTACAACCTCGCTGCATGGCGTATCAGAAACCATATCCGGGATGACAAGGGCGACCTGTGGACGCGGGTTGCCAATTATCATTCCCGAACGCCGGTCCATAATGCCCGCTATCGGGCGCTGATTATGGCGAAAGGTGCGCGCTGGGAGGCGTGGCTTTCCTCGCGCTATAATACCTACAGCGTGAACGGCATCCCGGTAAGCGGCGGCGCTCCTGCTGCGCGATCGGCCTCGATCCCGCTCACGATCACGGCGGCCGACGCGACGGGCGGGGGCCAGCTCGCGGCGCAACCGGCGATCGTCCAGCCCCAAGGCAGCGCCGACGCCTCGGCGGGCTATGTCGCCTCGATCTTGGCCGCTGCGTTCAATGCTCGCATAACCGATACGTGGCGGGCGCTGGAAGCCAATTACGGGGCCGCCAACAGCTTTCACAAATATGGGCAGGCGGTGGATTTCGTGCCGCGTGCCGGGCTGCACACGATCACGCGCGAGCAAATCCGCGCCGTGATGGCGCAACATGGTATTCGCGTGGCGGAGCTGCTGGGGCCGGGGGACCGGGGCCATGCCGATCATTGGCATCTGGCTTTCTATACCGGCGATCAGACTCGGCCGCTCGATCGCGCTCAAATTGTCGTCGCCAGAGCGGAACGCGGGGTAGGGGGCCTAACCTCGGCGGCCGTGCAGCCGATGGCCAGCTATGAGGCTGCGCCAGCTCCACAAGCCCGCGTCATGGCGGCTCGGCCGAACGCCGCGCCTATTTCCGTTGCGGTGAATTTCCGGCGCGACATGCTGCATCCTTCGCCTACCGATCCCACGGCGGACCCGCGATTTATTCCGCGCACAATCACCGCCAGCAATTGAAGCGACGGCGCGCTAGGCGCTCAATTCGGCAAGCCGGTGTGGGCGCTGATCCCCATCCCGGCCAGCTCCTCAATGAGCCAGTCTCGAAAGTCCGAAATGGATTTCGCGCCTTCGGCCCTCAAGGCGGCAACGTCTTCCTCTTTGAAACTCCAATCGTCCTTGCCGATGTGGCGCAAGGCGCGCCAAACGCAATGCTTCTGATAGCTGTAGATCGCGCAACGGAGATACCCGCGAACGATCTTTTCCATAGCCGCATCGTCATTGCGGTGGCGATCTAGCAATGCGTCAAGGTCGGCTACGGACGGATTGGGATCAAGCATGGTCGGCCTCGATCTGTAGGGCGAGCTGGGCGAGGCGATCGGGAGCAAGCAAGTCGTCGGCCGCAAGGTCGATAGCGAAGGGTTCGCCGGGTTCGGGCGGCCGTCGATCGGCGGCGAAAGCGGCAAGATAGGGTTGCGCCGCGTCGGTTTCGATCCAGCGCCAGAAGGCAGGCCCTTGGCCGAATAGCCCGGCCTCGAACATATCGAGCCGGGCTTGCGCGAAATCATCGCACATTAGGCGAAGTGGATCACGGCCGATTCAGTGGTCCGCCCCTGCGGGCGCACGACAATATCGACCTTGCAGCCAAGCCGGGTGAGCATGGCTAGAAGCCGCTCAACCGAGACGCTGCGGAACTGGCCTCGCAGGATGCGCGACAATTCCGGTTGGGTAGATCCCGTAACCTTGGCGGCGGCGATCTGCGTCAACTTCCGCTCCTGCATGGCCTCGGCCACACGGGTAACGAGCTGGGCTTTCAAAAGGTGGGTGTCGGGGTCGGCAAAGCCTAGATCGGCAAAGACATTGCCGCTGCCTTCCTCAATGATTTCGTCCTGTGCGCTCATGCTGTGCCTCGCGGGGTCTGGTGTTGCCGGTGATGCTCCTCGGCGGATTTCAGCCGCGTTCGGATCAAATCCATATCGGCCTGCGGCGTGGCCTTGCCCTGCTTGGATTTCTTCTGGAAGGCGTGCAGGACATAGACCGCCTCCGCGAATTTGACCGTATAGACCGTGCGGAACGTATCGCCTTGGTGGTCGTCTATGATCTCGACCACGCCAGCGCCGCCAAAGCCCTTCAACGGCTTAGTGCTGGCGTGCTGCCCGCCTTGCTGCGCAAGGTGCAGGGCATAGCCCATTACGTCCTGCACATCGTCCGGGAACTCCCGAAAATCGCGCTTTGACGATGCCACCCATCGAACCGGCCGTTCCGTATCCATCGCGGCTATTATGCACAAATATACATAGCCCGCAAGCGGAAATTATGCGCGTATGTGCATATTGCCAGCTCGCTATGCCGATTGAGGCGACCGCGATCGGGGCGGCTCAATCGAGCGCCCTGCGCGACGAATGTATCAACGCCGGGGATGCAGGGCCGTAATTTTATGCTAGAGGCCCGGCGCGGCCCACGCCCCCCAATTTGTGCGGCCGTCCACTTCCGACGATGGCCCGCAAGGACTAGCCATCGTCGGAAGACCAACAAACAATCTAGCCGATGCCACGCGCCGCCCCTGTCCGGGCAGGCGAGGGCTGCTTGCCGTTGTAATAAAATTACTGCTCAATCTGGCCCTAGTTGCGCGTGCAATTTCCCTATTGTTGAGTCATCGTCCTCCCTACAGCGACCGAAAGGAGGACTAGGCTATGGTTGATTCTTCCAATATCTATCGAGAGCAACAGAAAGCGGTTGCCCTAGAGTTCATGGAAAAAGCTCTTGCGATACTCGTTGAGGTCGATGATTCAGCCGCAGATTGTTATCTGCAACAATCAATAGATACGTGCATGGCGTCACCGCGCATGACATTTCCCGAAGATGAATTTTGGGATTGTGTTGATGAATTGCCACATTTGACCGATCGCGTCTTGTTCCTGCATCGGCAGAACGGGGTCGGTACATAGAACGGACCCAGATATACGCTAAGGTTTCGCCGGACCTTCGACGGCGTGCATCTGGCGAAGCGGCCTGAGGGCGGACGATGGCGCATCGGGGTCGGTCCAAAGATAATCGCCGGTGAGGTTGATGTGCTGCCATCCGAGCGGCGAAAGGTGTTGCAACAGGTCCGGCGGGACCGACCGGCCGAGACTGGCAAGATGCATGCGGGCGGCTTGCAGGTAGGTCGTGTTCCACAGGACGATAGCACCGGCGACGAGGTTTAGCGCGCTCGCCCGATGGGTCTGGGCTTGCAGGGCGTGATCACGGATGCGGCCGATCCGGTGGAAGAAGATGGCGCGTTTCAGAGCATTTTCGGCCTCACCCTTGTTGAGTTCGCGGGTTGCGCGGCGCCGCTGTTCGGGCTGCTCGATCCAGTCGAGTGTAAACAGGGTGCGCTCGACGCGGCCGATCTCGCGCAGTGCCAAGGCCAGGCCATTGGCCCGTGGATAGGAGCCGAGCCGTTCCAGCATGATCGATGCACTCACGACGCCGGTGCGGATCGAGGTGCCCAAGCGCAGCACGTCGTCCCAGTGTGCGGCGATCAGGGCCTCGTCGATCCTGCCCGCGACCAGCGGCGCGATATCTGGGCCAGGTTCGATTCCGTTGAACAGGTGAAGCCGGCGCGCGGCGATGTTAGGGATGCGCGGCGCGAACCGGAATCCAAGTAGATGGCATAGCGCAAACACATGGTCGGAAACGCCCCCACCATCGACGTGATGCTCCTCAATGTGCAGATCGGCACCATGATGGAGCAGCCCGTCCAGCACCTGCGCCGCCTCGCTTGCGGATGCGGAGATGACGGTGGAATGAAACGGCGCGTAGCGATCCGAGACATGGCTGTAGAAGGAGACAGCAGGCTCCGCCCCCTTGTGCGGATTGACTGCGCCGGTCGCCTGAGCACGGCGATCAAGCAGGAAGTTCTGACCGTCCGAACTGGACGAGGTCCCGGACCCAAACAGGGCGGCGAGCGGCGCGGTGTGCTGGGCATTGACCAACCGGGCGAGAGCCCTACCGTAGGTTTCCTCGCGTAAATGCCATGAGGCGAGCCAACTGAGTTGGCGTTGGGTCACGAGATCGCAGGCTTCTGCCATGCGCTTATGGCCAAGATTGGTCGCATCGGCGAGCACCGCCGTCAGGATAGCGCGGGGTTCATCGGCAACCCGACCGCTTTGCAGATGCGTGAAGCACTGGCTGAAACCGGTCCATCGATCGACTTCAGCAAGGAGATCGGTGATGCGGATCGCGGGCAGATGGGCTCTGTTGCAAAGATTGGCGGCAGTCAGAGGTAGGCTGTCGCTCTGCGCCGATCAGGCGGCTGCTGCGAAATGGTGGTTGAGCATGCCCATGGCCTCCGTCAGCGCCGAGGGCCCAATGCCAAAAGCTCTCTCCACAAGGCGCGGCTCTGTTGCAAAGATTGGCGGCAGTCAGAGGTAGGCTGTCGCTCTGCGCCGATCAGGCGGCTGCTGCGAAATGGTGGTTGAGCATGCCCATGGCCTCCGTCAGCGCCGAGGGCCCAATGCCAAAAGCTCTCTCCACAAGGCGCACCTCGCCCCTGATGCCGGGCTGCAGGCACCAGGGGCGAGCCTGTCCTTTGCGCAGGGCTCGCATGACTTCGAATCCCTTGATCGTGGCATAGGCCGTGGGGATCGATTTGAAACCGCGCACCGGCTTGATCAGTATCTTGAGCTTTCCGTGATCGGCCTCGATCACGTTATTGAGATACTTCACCTGCCGGTGGGCCGTCTCCCGGTCCAGCTTTCCTTCGCGCTTCAATTCGGTGATCGCTGCACCATAGCTCGGCGCTTTGTCGGTATTGAGCGTGGCAGGCTTTTCCCAGTGCTTCAGGCCTCGCAGGGCCTTGCCCAGGAACCGCTTCGCTGCCTTGGCGCTGCGGGTCGGCGACAGGTAGAAATCGATCGTGTCGCCCCGCTTGTCGACTGCCCGGTACAGGTAGGTCCACTTGCCCCGCACCTTGACGTAGGTTTCATCCAGGCGCCAGCTCGGATCAAAGCCACGCCGCCAGAACCAGCGCAGCCGCTTCTCCATCTCCGGGGCGTAGCACTGGACCCAGCGATAGATCGTCGTATGGTCGACCGAAATGCCGCGTTCCGCCAGCATTTCCTCAAGGTCGCGATAGCTGATCGGATAGCGACAATACCAGCGCACCGCCCACAGGATCACATCACCCTGGAAATGGCGCCACTTGAAATCCGTCATCGTTCCGTCCGTCCAATCTCCGCCAAGCATGCTCAAGCTTCACGATTTTTGCAACAGAGCCACGTTCAGCGTGCCGCGATCAACATTGACGGACACGTTGGAGCGGATCGGGTGGTCAGCGCCGGTCAAGGATACGCCTTGAATAACGACAAAAATATAATTATATTCCCGTCATGTTATCCATGCGCTTTTCCTGGCACCCAGCCAAAGCCGAGAGCAATCTGAGAAAGCATGGCATCAGTTTCGAGACGGCCGCCAGCGCCTTCGCAGACCCCTTTGCGCTTAGCGTGCATGATCGGATCGAAGGCGGCGAGCAACGATGGCAGACCTTGGGCCTGGTCGAAGGACATTTACTCCTGCTGGTGGCCCACACCGTCGCTGAGGATGACGACGACGGCGAATATGTGGAGATCATCCATATCATTTCGGCCCGAAAAGCCGATCGAAAGGAAAGACGACGTTATGAAGAAGAAAGACGCTGATACCGTCCGCTTCCAGCTCGATCCGGGCAATCTGCCCCCCTTGACCGAGGCACAGAAGGCCGAGCTGGATGCCCTGCAGGCGATGCCGGATAGCGGTATCGACTATAGTGATGCCCCGACGCTGACAGAGGATTTCTGGAAGACCGCCGAGCGTGGACGGTTCTATAAGCCGATCAAGCAGCAGGTAACGGCGCGGCTCGACGCCGATGTGCTTGCTTGGCTCAAATCCCAGGGCAAGGGCTATCAGGCTCGCATGAACGCAATCCTTCGGCGCGAGATGTTGGCGGCTGCGAAGGAGCGCCGACACGCTTGACGTGCAGGCCGCAGATGGATGCCGCTTTCACGGCCGGGAGTAACCCGGCCCGGCGTAGGCGCGCGAAGCCGCCAGAGTTGCGGCAATCATGTGTTTTTCGCTATGCTCTTTCTTCTAAAATAGCGACCGGTGAAAAATCCGATCCACGCAATTGCTGGAACAAGCCAAGGCCAAAAGGAAGATAAGAGTAGAATCATGTCGCCCCAGCGGCTCCGAGCAATAGCGTTAATGCAGTCGATCCCAATGTTATCGGAGTAGCGACAAATATTCCGAATTTTTGGTTTGCAAATGATACGAGCGAACAGACCAGTAAGATCACGAATATATCTGGCCAAAATTCACCCAACATACGTATCACGTTGTCTTTCTCCACGAACAGCCATCTACATGCGGCGCACTGCAACCCTAAGTCCAAGAAATCCGTCAAGTAACGAAATTTTGTTAAGAGTCTGTCTTGAATCTCATGGGTAACGAGCGATGCGTCGGATGAGGACGATGGCAGCGGCGGCATAGAGGAGCGCGGTTGCGGATTTGATGGTCCGCTCGAAGTCTTTGGGGTGACTACACGAAAGTGACGTATCTGCACGCTAAGAGCGAACAAATCCGGTACAATGCCAGCAGAGGCTACCTGTAGGTACTCAACGGCGTGTTCAACCTATCCTTTGAGCATGTGTCGATCATTGCGGGCGCCGATATGGGAGTGCCGCAAGCCGGCTCACCAACGATCGAGGTAGAGCCCTGCTCGCCAAGTATGTGAGTCGGTTGCCCATCCCCGGTATGGCGAAGGATCGCCGATGAACCAGAGCGTCGACGGCAAGGGTCGCGCAGCGATCAACGTTCATCAAGCCCAACTTTCCCCACTTCAAATCGCTGAGGGCAGCCATGTCGGTGTCAATGCCACCGGGTGCAAAAGACCCAACGCTCACACCCGTCCCGGCAAGCTCGATGGAAAGTGCCCGCATGAGGGTACTCACATAGGCCTTCGACGCGCCGTAGACCGCTTGGAAGGGTACGGATGTTTCGCCCGCCAGGCTCGACACTGCGATTATTGAGGATTCAAACGGCTGCTGCCGGAAGATCGCAATCAGGCGGGCCAGCAAATCCGTGAAGCCGGCTACGTTTGTTCCAATCACCTCGGCATAGGCGTCGGCACGGCTAGCATCAAACGGACCGGCGCTCGTCAGCCCGGCAGCCAAGAAAGCCGCATTGACTTTCAATTCTATAACCTTGGCCGCAATCTTCTCCCTGCCCTCAATTTCACGTTGATCGGCCACTATGATCTCGCACGGGACATTAAACCGCTCGCCAATTTCGGATTGTAGCTCCCGCAAGTTGTCGAGCCTTCGCCCAACAATCAGGGGCTTGGCCTGGTACGATGCCGCCAAACGGAGGGCTGACGCCCTGCCCAAACCGGTTGAGGCCCCTGTAACCAGCACCCACGAGTTCTGGATCGGCAGCGGTTTCATGCGCTTTCCAGAGCCTTGTACAGGGCGGTTTTCCCGATCTTGAGCCGAGCCGCCGCCTCACGAACAGTTAGGCCCGCTGCGATGTGCGCCCGCGCCTTGCGCAGCTTGTCGGGAGTGACGACAGGGCGGCGACCGCCCTGACTACCGCGCTCGCGCGCGGCTCGCAGGCCAGCATGGGTGCGTTCCCGGATCAGATCGCGCTCGAATTGGGCAAGCGAGCCGAAGATGTTGAATACCAGCATCCCGCCTGACGTGGTGGTATCGATCTGCTCGGTGAGCGAGCGGAAACCCACGCCGCGCGCCGCCAGCTCGCCGACTTTCTCGATCAGGTGGCTCATCGAACGCCCAAGACGATCGAGTTTCCAGACCACCAGCGTGTCGCCGGTACGCAGATAGGTGAGCGCCTCGGCCAGGCCGGGCCGATCGGCTTTTGCTCCAGATGCATAATCGTCGAATATGCGATCGCAACCGGCAGCGCTCAACGCGTCGAGCTGGAGCGCCAGCTTCTGGTCTGCGGTCGAGACGCGCGCATAGCCGATCAGCGCCACATGCTGCCCGATCGTGTCCGTTTTCCCATCATTTTGCGATCTTGTCCGAATCGCCATCACAGGTCCAGAGTTGACGGACATATTCATCCTGGCCGCCAGAGGACCGTCTGACGGACAGGCACAGCGAAGGAGATGATGCTTGGCGAGGCGGCGACTGGTGAGCCTGGAAATCTGGGCGGGGCATTATGACGCGCCGCTCGATGAGCGCGAGATTGCACGTCACTATACGCTGACCAGTGACGACCTGGAAATTGTCGGTCGCCGTCGCGGCGATGCCACCCGGCTCGGTTTCGCGATGCTCCTGCTCACCATGAGATGGCCTGGCCGTGCGCTGGAAGCGGGCGAAGTCCCGCCCGCCCCTGTGCTCGGTTATGTGGCCCGCCAACTCGGCGTCGCGCCCGACGCCTTTGCGGACTATGCTCGTCGGGATCAGACCCGCCGCGAGCATCTTGTCGAAATCCGACGATCGCACGGGTTCAGGATTTTCGATCGCGACGCATTCCGCGAAGTCGTCGCCTTCTCGATCCCTATCGCACAGACCATCATCCACCCCGGCCAGATGGCAGGCGTCATCGTCGACGAACTCCGGCGTCGGCAGATCCTCCTACCTTCTTCTTCGATTCTAGAAGCGGTGCTGCGGCGGGCTCGCCAGCAAGCCGAACAGCTTACCTATGAAGTGCT
The DNA here is from genome assembly GCF_037101235.1 of Sphingobium sp. TA15. NCBI lineage: Bacteria > Pseudomonadati > Pseudomonadota > Alphaproteobacteria > Sphingomonadales > Sphingobiaceae > Sphingobium > Sphingobium sp. TA15. The sequence continues at coordinate 1,124,466 of NZ_AP025355.1, read as the reverse complement.
CACAAACGGTCTGCGGCCCGACACCCTTCAGGACCTGGACGATTTGCTGGCCCGACGAACGGGGCAAGCCGCGACATGGCTATCCTGGCTTCGCAATGCGTCACAATCGCCGGCAGCGCGCAACATTCTGCGCCTGATCGAACGGCTCGCCTATGTCCGCGCACTGGGCCTCGATCGCGGGCGGGCTGACATGATTCCGGCTTCGACTTTTGACAGGCTCGCGGACGAGGGCAGCCGCATCACGCCCCAGCATCTTGGCGAACTCAATGCCCTGCGCCGACATGCGACGCTGGCGGCAACCGGCATCCGCCTTGAGGAAGACCTGACCGACGCAACCCTGACGATGTTCGACAAGCTGTTGGGCAGCATGGTGCGCCGCGCCGAAAACCGGACCCGCGACAAAGCCCTCAAGACGGTGCGCGAGCTGCAGGGTCATCTCCGGACGCTCACAGGGTCTTGCCGCATCCTCATCGACGCGCGAACCAACGGCGTGGACTCGCTGGCGCAGATCGAGGCGCTGGACTGGCAGCGCTTCGCCGTGTCGGTCGAGCAAGCCGAAGTGCTCAGCCGACCGGAAACCGTCGATCGCACCGCTGAATTGATTGAGCGGCATCGCACGGTAAAGCTCTTTGCCGGCGCCTTTCTCAACACCTTCGAATTTCGCGGTGCCGGTGCGGTGCAGGGACTTCTGTCGGCGCTGGCCATTATCGCGGAGCTATACCGGACCGGCAAACGGCGCTTGCCTGATCGCGTGCCGCTGCGCTTTGTGCCGTCCGCATGGCGGCCGTTCATCCTGCGCGATGGCATCGTCGACCGCGCCGCCTATGAACTATGCGCTCTGTCGCAGCTACGTGAGCGGCTGCGAGCGGGAGACATATGGGTCGCGGGCAGCCGCCAGTTTCGCGATTTCGACAGCTACCTCATCCCACCGGCCACCTATGCGGCGCTTCGCGAGAAGGGACCACTGCCGCTCGCCATCGAAACGGATTTCGAGCGCCATATTGAGGAAAGGCGCACCAGGCTCGACACGGCCATCGAACAGGTAACGGTCCTCGCGCGACAAGGCGAGCTGCCCCAGGTCAGGCTTGACGAAAACGGCCTCATCATCTCGCCGCTGAAGGCGGCAACGCCGCCCGCTACCGAAATTGCCCGTCGCGCAGCCTATGATCGCCTGCCACGGGTGAAGATCACCGACCTGCTGCTTGAGGTCGATGCTTGGACCGGGTTCAGCGAATGCTTCATCCACCGACGTTCGGGCCGGGAGGCCGACGATCGCAATGCGCTTCTCACCGTCATCCTCGCCGATGGCATCAATCTCGGCCTCACGCGCATGGCGGAAACCTGCCGGGGCGCAAGTCTGCGCCAGCTTGCTCACTTGCATGACTGGCACATCAGCGAGGCCGCCTATGGCGAGGCGCTGGGAAGGCTGATCAACGCCCATCGCACCATGCCGCTCGCCGCGCTGTGGGGAGACGGCACCACCTCGTCGAGCGACGGACAGCAGTTTCATGCCGGCGGTCGTGGGGCCGCGATCGGTGACATCAACGCGCGCAGCGGCAACGAACCGGGCGTCGCCTTCTACACCCATGTCTCGGATCGATATGATCCCTTTGCGAGCCGGGTGATCGCGGCGACCGCAGGCGAAGCGCCCTATGTCCTGGATGGCTTGCTGTATCACCAGACCGGCATGACGATCGAGGAGCACTACACCGATACGGGTGGAGCATCGGACCATGTGTTCGGTCTCATGCCCTTCTTCGGCTACCGCTTCGCGCCGCGCTTGCGCGACATTAAGGAGCGTCGTTTGCACCTCCTTCCCGGCCAGGAATCCGGCCCCTTGCTCGCCGGCATGACGACCGAACCGATCGCATTGGGCCATGTCGCGGCGCATTGGGACGAACTGCTACGGTTCGCCACGTCGATCCGCACCGGCACCGTCACTGCTTCGGCGATGCTGCGCCGGCTATCCGGCTATCCGCGACAGAACGGACTGGCCCTCGCGCTGCGCGAGCTTGGCCGCCTCGAACGCTCGATCTTCATGCTCGACTGGCTGCGCGACATCGACCTGCGCCGGCGCACCCAGGCGGGCCTCAACAAGGGCGAAGCCCGCAACGCGCTCGCCCGCGCGCTCTTCTTTAACCAGCTCGGCGAATTGCGTGATCGGCGGTTCGAAAACCAGACTTATCGCGCCTCCGGCCTCAACCTGCTCGTCGCCGCCATCATCCTGTGGAACACTCGCTATCTCGAAATGGCGCTGGCTGACATCGGCACGCCCGACGAGATCGCGCGCCACGTCGCGCCATTGGGCTGGGAGCATATCTCGCTGACGGGGGACTATAGCTGGAATGTCGAAGATCGGCCCGATCCGGATGCCTTGCGGCCGCTGCGCGCCGTCAGCTCCCTGCTCGCCGCGTGAAGTTCGCTATCCGTTCGCCCTTAGCGTGCAGATACGTCACTTTCGTGTAGTCACCCCTCTTTGGCCAGACGGCGATTGCGGTTGATCCATGCGAAGGTGCGTTCGACGATCCATCGTCTGGGATGGACGACGAAGCCGGTCTGATCGGCGAATTTGCGGACGATTTCGATCGTAATGGAGGTGGCGTCCCGGACGCGATCGCTGTTGTAGGCGCTGTCGGCATAGGCGCGCGCGACGAAGGGATGCCGCTGGTGAGACTGCTGGAGCAAGGGCACCGCGCCATCGCGGTCCTGCACATCGGCAGGATGGACCAGTATGATAAGGGCGCGACCATCGGTATCGACCATTGCATGGCGTTTGCGTCCCATGGTCTTCTTGCCTGCGTCGTAACCACGAGGTCCGCCTGCTTCGGTGGTCTTCACGCTCTGGCTGTCGATGACTGCCGCGGATGGTGCTGGTTCTCGCCCTGTCCGGATGCGATCGATCCGAACGAGATGATGATTGAGGCTTTCGAATACCCCATCGTCGCGCAAGGTGCAGAACCACTGGTATACCGTGCGCCATGGCGGAAAACTGTCGGGCAAAAGCCGCCAGGGACATCCTGCCCGTAGCAGATAGAAAATGGCTTCGACGATTTCGCGCATCGGCCAGCATCGCCGTCGTCCGCGCTGGCTGGCTCAGGGTCTGGACGATTTGCTAGCCCGACGACCGGGGCAGGCCGCGACATGGCTATCCTGGCTGCGCAATGCGCCACAATCGCCGGCAGAGCGCAACATCCTGCGCCTGATCGGACGGCTCGCCTATCCGGCACGAAGCAACATACAGCGTGGGTCTGGATGTCAGCCAGCGCAGCACGAGCATCTGTGTTCTCGATCCCGACGGCAAGACCGTGGTGGAAGGGCAGGCGAAGACTAACCCGTTCGAGATCGGCCGCTATTTGCAGAAGCGCCTGGAAGGGCCGCTGAAGCTCGGTATGGATCGCATTCTGGCTCTACCATGGGCTGCGCAGGAGCGGCGTCTGGTTGAGAAGCGTCTTGAGGCGCAGGGGCGGTTAACCTGCACCGTCAGACGTAGCGCTCACTTATCGAGAAGATCGTTTGTGCCTTTGGCGCTCGGCTAAACAGCGCATGGAAAGCGTCACCTGCTGCAGCTATGCCCTGTTCTGCCAATGTCCGCGTCGGCCAATAAAGTTCGCGCACACCGATCACCGAGGGGCCGGGGAGGACGAGCTTTTCGATCGGATGGCACCGGGTATGGCGAAATGCGCCAAGACGCTCGCCAAGTGCGAAATCGTCGTCTCCGGCCCAGGCCGTGCCGCCTTCCTCGAACACCACCTGGGTAAGCTTGGCGAAGTTCGGTCGTCGGTCGATCGACCAGTTATAGGCCGCCTCGTCACCGCGCAGCGCTTCGGCGCGGCTTTTGAGAACCTCTTCGCGTGCGAAAACGGCAAAGAAGTTGTCCATGTCGACGAAATTCGGCTCATCTTTCAGCGCATAGGCCACATAATCAGGATCGGTCACGAAGGCGGCAGCGTCCGCTTCGCTGTCGAACCAGACTTCGGCGATGCCTTCGTAGCGGTTCTGATCGGCATCGAGGAAATCGACGTCGACCTGATGGCTCTGGACATAGCGCTTGATAATCCGGATGCCTTGTCCCAGCGAGCCGTGGGGATAGCGCCAGTGATCGTGAAACGCCTGAGGCGTCATTCCCACTCTCCGTGCGAAGACCGCCATCATTCGTATTGCGCTCATAGTCCGGTTCCCAACGGTTCTGGCAGTTCAGATTGCGGTGTAGCCGCCATCGGCAGCAATGGCGGCGCCGGTGACGAACGAAGAGGCATCCGACAGCAACCAGGCTGCCGTTTCGCCGATCTCCGCCGGTTCGCCATATCGACCGATCGGGTGGGCGGTTTTCAGGAATTCCGCGTGCGAAGGCTCGTTCTCGATCACCGACATCAGCATCGGAGTGCGGATAGCGCCCGGTAGAACTGCGTTCACGCGGATTCCCTGTTGCCCGTAATCGACGGCAGCGATCCGCGTCAGCCCGATAACGGCATGTTTGGCTGCGATGTACTCGCCATGTGCGGGGATCGCGACGGTGCCGCCAACCGACGCCGTGTTCACGATCGAACCGCCGCTCCCCGCTTTCAGCATCGCTGCGATCTGATGTTTCATGCAATGAAAAACGCCGAGCACGTTGATATCCAGGGATCGTTGGAAATCGGCGCTCGTCAGTTGATGAAGCGGCACGTTGACCGGCGGCAGCCCCGCATTGTTGAATGCGCCATCAAGGCGACCGAATTCGGTGATGGCGAGTTCCACGGTCGACCACGCGTTGTCCTCGATACTGACGTCGCAATGGCTGTAGACGGCGTTGCCACCTTCCGCGCGTATCAGTCTGACCGTTTCCTCGGCTGCGGCTTCGACGATATCGGCGACAACCACATTCGCGCCCCGACGGGCAAGAATAAGGGCGGCAGCGCGGCCGATACTGCCGCCTGCGCCCGTCACGATATAGCTGCGTTGCTCCAATCCGGACATTGAGGACCCCATTTTTGACTGACGGGCAAGTGAAGGGCGCTGCCTGTCAGATGCCCAGCGCTTCGCGCACGGTCCTGGCGTTCACCCAGCGATCGACGTGGTGAAGGTTGTGGCGGATCTGTACTTCGCCATCCTGCAACTGCATCGTATCGTATGCGCCGGCCTCGATGCCGCGCTGGGTGCGTTCGGTGTTCGTCACGTCCTCCAGCAGGATTCCCGCGATGCGCGTGATATAGAGTTCCTGTTGCAGCTTTTCCCGCCCGGTCAGTGGCTTGGGTACATGAAACTCGGCTTCCCACCGCGTGCGATTGACGCTGATCGGCCAGAACCTGTGCGACCAGAAACCGCCGGGCGAAAGGTTTATGTGCAGCGTGGGAAAAGCGACGGCGATGTCCAGCGCCCAGTGTTTCGATTGCTTGGGATTGATCGCGGGATGATCGAGATACTCGGTCATCCCCGCCGTTTCCGCGGCACCCAGCACGTTGCCGGTATCGCGGTTCGCATAGGCCATCTTTTCGACCATCGCATCTTCGGGCGGAGCGTAGTCCGGATTGCCGAAAGTGGAAAACTGGCGGTGTGGTCCCCAGAAGCGTGCATCGAGCGGGCGGGAATGCGGATTGACCGCGCTGGCGAAAGTCTTGCCGATCGTCGCCGGGTGGATCGAAGGGATATGGTAGGTTTCCGAAAAGGCATCGGCCAGCACTTTCCAGTTCGCATCGAGATGCGCCTCGAAATAGAGTGACGTATCCGTATTTTCCCAAGAAACCCCGGCAAACCGCGTTCCGAAGTCTCCAAGGAATTCCTGCAGGCTGACTTCGGGCTGCTTCTGGTGGTTGAGGAATATCCAGCCTTCCCACACATCGGTGGCGATCGGCACGAGGCCGCATTTCTTCTTGTCGAGATCGAAGAAGTTCGCCTCGTCTGGCACGCCCATCAGGCTGCCGTCGTTGCGGTAGACCCAGTTGTGGTAATTGCAGGAGAAGCGCGAGGCGCGGCCGCGCTCGGTCAACACCACCTGATTGCCGCGATGGGCGCAGACATTGTAGAACGCCTGAATTCTGTCATCGCTGCCGCGCGTCACCACGATCGGCGCGTTCCAGATCTCGATGGTCTTGGTGAAGAAGCTGCCCTTTTCGGGAAGCTGTTCCACCCGGCCCACGGTCAGCCAGGCGCGCTTGAACAGATTTTCGCGTTCTCGCTCGAAATAGGCGGGTGAACGATAAGGCTCGCAGGAGACTGGACCGGTGCCCAGTCCGGCGGTTTGCGTCAGATCGCTGGTGCAGATGCTGGCAAGCTCGGTCATCTCGTTCATGCGACGAACTCCTTTACAGCGTTGGCTCTGCCGTCCGCAGGATGCGGACCTGGTGCGGATAGGGCGAATTGTGCGCGCGCGGCTGCTTGTGCAATTCTACGGACATCGCCGCGTGAGCCAGCGCCAGCTGTAGCCTGAACAGGCGCAGCGTCGGCGCCGGCATCGCGTCGAGCGGAAAGGTCTCGACATGGTCGAGGATGGCTTCCGAACGGGAGAGCAGCACATCGTAGAAGCGGGTTATCTCCGCCATAGTCGCGCGCGCCCGGATATCCCATCGTTCCTGCGCCGTCTCGCCGATCCAGTGCGGCACGAATTCGAGAAGATCCTCGAAGCCGGGGGGCAGCACGGGCTCCTCGTCGAGCGCGGGGGCCGGCATCAGATCACCCGCTCGGCCGATGCCAGCATCGTGTAATGCTGGCCGGCCTGTGCCAGGAGCGCATCGAACGCCGCGCGATCACCCGCCACGCCGCGTTCGAAATCGGATAGCGTCGGCCACCACAGTTCGCGCGCGCCGATGAACGGCGAGGTGCCCTTGTGCACCGCGTCTATCGCGAACGAGCGGACATGCCGAAACGCGCCGATGCGATCGCCCAGCGCCTTGTCCTGATCGCCTGCCCAGGCCGGATTGCCATCCGCCTTGACCAGTTGCAGGATCTTGACGCTTACCGACCATTCGGTGGGCGACCACTGCACGGCCGCATCATCGGGATCGTCCACCGCCGGTCGCGAGCGGATAATGTCCTCCTCGAAGAAGGTGAACTTCAGTCCGTCCATGTCGACGAACAGCGGTTCGTCGGGGATGTTGTATTTGCGATGCGCGGGATCTTTGCCCATGTTGAGCGCATCGTCGAGACTGTCATACCACAGCTCGGTAATGCCGTCGTAGGCCAGCTGTGTATCAGGCAGCAGCGGAGAGACGATCCGGTGCGATTGCACATAGCCGCGCAGGCACGCGATCTTCTTGCTGAGTGTGCCGTGCGGATGGCGCCAGTGATCGTGGAACTGCTGTTCCGAAATGTCCTTCCGGCGCGGGATCGTCGCGAGTATCTTGATGCTGTGCATGGAGGCTGCTCCGTAAAATGATCAGATCGCGGTAAAGCCGCCGTCTGCTGCAAGGCAGGAGCCGGTGACGAACGAAGCCGCGTCGGACAGCAACCATACGGCGGCCTGGGCCTGCTCGTGCGGTTCGCTGAAACGGCCGATCGGGTGGATCGAGTTCAGATAGGGCTCAAGGCCCGCATCATTGTCCATCGCGCGCTGCAGCATAGGCGTGCGCACCGCGCCGGGCACAAGCGCGTTCACGCGAATGCCGTGCTTGCCATAGTCTGCCGCCGCCACGCGGGTCAGCCCGACCACCGCATGCTTCGCGCCGACATATTCGCCGTGCATCGGCACGCCGACCACGCCAGCGGCGGATGCGGTGTTGACGATCGATCCCTTCGTCCCGCGCTCGATCATCGCAAGGATCTGGTACTTCATGCACAGGAACGTGCCGGTTACATTGATATCCATGCTCTGCCGAAACCGTTCGAGCGACACTTCGGCAAGCGGCAGTCCGGCCTGCGGGATCGCCGCATTGTTGAACGCGCCGTCAAGCCCGCCGAACGCCGCCAGAGTCTGCGCGACAAGTGCCTTCACGTCCTCTTCCTGTGCGATGTCGCACCGGAAATAGGCGGCCTTCCCGCCAGACGCAGCGACGACCGCCTCACCGGCCTCGTCGTTGATGTCCGCCACCGCGACGTTGGCACCACTGGCCACCAGCAATTCCACGGTGGCGCGCCCGATGCCGCTGCCACCACCCGTCACGATTATCGTCTTGCCGCTCAAATCAGACATCTATCCCTCCAACAGTTTCTTATCGGCGTTCCGGTTTCATTACTGGAACTTGAAGCGCACGGTCATGCCATATTCGGCGGGTCGACCAGCGTAGCGAACAACGGTATCGTAAGTCTGGATCGTGTTTGTCAAGTAATACTTGTTGAAGATATTGCGACCCCAGCCGAAGACCGCCCAGCGGCCATCAGGCGCTTCCACGCCAAGCCGCGCGGAAACGAGCGTGCGGCCATTCACCTCGTAGAGATCCTTGTCCGCGTTGGTGATGGCCAGAACGCCCAGCGATTTGCTTTGTGAGGAGATCGTCGTGCCCATGGTTAGGTTCACGCCACCCAGCGGCAGGCTGTAGTCCGCGCTCAGGCTCGATTGCCATTTGGGCGAAAACGGCAGCCGTGCGCCGCTGAAATCGCCCCGGATCGGATCGAACAGGCCCACTTCGTTGGCAACGGAGCCGACGATCCCCTGATAGTGGCGAACCTTGGCGTCGATATAGGTCGCGGCCGCACTGACCGTGAGCCCCTCGACCACTCTGGCGCTCAGTTCCAGTTCGGCACCCTTGACGCGCGACTTGGGGACATTGACCAGGCCATCCAGCGCATTGAAGAACGGATCGACGATCTTGGCGCGCAGCTGCTTGTTCTTGTAGTCATAATAGAAAACGCCGCCATTCAGCGTCACTTTGCGATCGAACAGTGTGGTCTTGAAGCCTGCTTCGTAATCGACCAGCGATTCCTGCGTGACGGCGGCATATTGCGCGAACGTTCCGGCGGAGACGCCCGGGAAACTTCCCGCCTTGTACCCTTTCGGGCTCTGTTGCAAAGATTGGCGGCAGTCAGAGGTAGGCTGTCGCTCTGCGCCGATCAGGCGGCTGCTGCGAAATGGTGGTTGAGCATGCCCATGGCCTCCGTCAGCGCCGAGGGCCCAATGCCAAAAGCTCTCTCCACAAGGCGCACCTCGCCCCTGATGCCGGGCTGCAGGCACCAGGGGCGAGCCTGTCCTTTGCGCAGGGCTCGCATGACTTCGAATCCCTTGATCGTGGCATAGGCCGTGGGGATCGATTTGAAACCGCGCACCGGCTTGATCAGTATCTTGAGCTTTCCGTGATCGGCCTCGATCACGTTATTGAGATACTTCACCTGCCGGTGGGCCGTCTCCCGGTCCAGCTTTCCTTCGCGCTTCAATTCGGTGATCGCTGCACCATAGCTCGGCGCTTTGTCGGTATTGAGCGTGGCAGGCTTTTCCCAGTGCTTCAGGCCTCGCAGGGCCTTGCCCAGGAACCGCTTCGCTGCCTTGGCGCTGCGGGTCGGCGACAGGTAGAAATCGATCGTGTCGCCCCGCTTGTCGACTGCCCGGTACAGGTAGGTCCACTTGCCCCGCACCTTGACGTAGGTTTCATCCAGGCGCCAGCTCGGATCAAAGCCACGCCGCCAGAACCAGCGCAGCCGCTTCTCCATCTCCGGGGCGTAGCACTGGACCCAGCGATAGATCGTCGTATGGTCGACCGAAATGCCGCGTTCCGCCAGCATTTCCTCAAGGTCGCGATAGCTGATCGGATAGCGACAATACCAGCGCACCGCCCACAGGATCACATCACCCTGGAAATGGCGCCACTTGAAATCCGTCATCGTTCCGTCCGTCCAATCTCCGCCAAGCATGCTCAAGCTTCACGATTTTTGCAACAGAGCCTCTCAGCGCATCCTCTTCCGATAGCGCCGTTATGGCGACGCGTCGGTGAGGTTGACCATGATCCTCGGCTTGCTTGCGATCCAATGAAAGCTTTCGAAGGATCGATAGACGATGTCTATCAAAGACTTGAGAAAGATTCCTCGATGCCGGCATCGATCGCGGCGGCGAGCAGCGCAGCAGCCATGGGGGAGCGCGGCTCACGATCCGATATTACGAGACCGATCGCCTCGCTGTGGACCGGGTCGACGATGTCGATGGCGACGATGTCCGGCTGCTGGCCGAGCACATGAAAGAAGCTGTGCGGCACGATACTCGCCCAACCACCCTGTCGCACATGCGCGCAGACCCCGAGAAACGAGTTGCTGACGATCGCCGGATGCACGGTGAGGCCGATCCGGCTGGTGAGGCGGTCGATGATTCTGCGATTCTGCATGTCGGGACTGAGCAGGCAAAGCTGTTCGCCCGCTGCTTCCAGCCAGCTCACAGCCTTTCGCCGTGCATATTTGTGGTTCGCCGGAACCGCGAGCTTGTAGCGTTCCCGATAGAGCGACACACGCCGGACATTTTCGATCGGCTCGTTCTCGAGATAGGTAAGCCCGCCATCGAGTTCGAAAGCGTCAAGCCCCTCAGCGATCGCGCGCGAGGTGAGCGAGCGGATCGAAACCGTGGCGCCGGGATTGGCGTCACAGAAACGCGCCGTGATGAACGACACAGCCGGCATGGCAGCAGGAATCACTCCAAACCGAAGCTCACCCACCAGACCTGTCCGAGCACCGGCGAGATCGTTGATCAGGCTCTGATAGTCGGTCAGGATCTGGCGCGACCAGGCGAGGAGCTTCTCGCCCTCAGGCGTGAGCCCGGTGAAGCGATGGCCTCTCGCCACGAGCGGTACGCCGAGATCCTCCTCAAGTTTGCGGATCGCCGCCGACAGGGTCGGTTGGGTGATATGGCAGGCATCGGCGGCGCGGGCGAAATGCCTCTCTTTGGCGAGCGTCACGAAATAGGCGAGATGGCGGATGAGCATTTCGACCCTTTAGCAGAACATCGGGGCCGTCCCACGCCCTCCGGTATGGCCTTGCGTGTCCGCCTTTGCAATTTCGGACAAGAGGCCGGACGACCGAGCCTGGTCGATAGCGTTGAAAAAGGGCGTTCGAGATCGAAGCTGAGAGCGGGACCGGAGCGCGACGGCAGCTTTCGTGAGCTTCAGGCGGCAACTGCCGGGACCGGCATCGGAAGAAGCTTGGCCATTTTGCGGAGGTTCTTGGCGGTGGCGGCGAGGAGGAACTCGTCTCGGGCTCCGTTCGGACCGCGAAGGCGAAGCCGGTCGAGCTTCAGGATGCGCTTGAGGTGCGCGAACAGCATCTCGATCGTGTGTTCATGATGACTCTCCAGTGCAGATTCCTGTTGAGGTGTCGTCGGCGTTGACGAGCCAGATGCGCTGGGAGCCAACCTTGACGAGTCGGCCCTTGATCTGGCCACGACGGAGCCATCCGTAAACGGTTTGGCGGTGAGCGCCGACGCGATCGGCATATTCCTGGAGGGTGACCTCGCCATCATGTTGGCGCGGGACGTTTCCTGACCAGATCGGGCGTGTCGTGCCAAGTCCGCACCGCTGAAGCAGGCGGTGGATCATCGGGGCGTTGAAGCTGTCCTTCTTGGGCGGCGCCCAACCTTCGGTGTTCAGGATGTCCGCTATGCTCTGCGCCGTCGCCCCGTGGGTTCGGAGTTGGGTAATCCGGGCGAGTAGTTTGTCGAAGTGCTCCAGTTGCTCGAAGCGCCGCACGGGTCGGATGAACGCATGTTTGGTCACAACGCCGCCAGACCAATGACAGGTGAGCTCGGCGTGCTCGGTTTCGCCCAGAACCAGAACTTCGACGCGTTCCAGCAGCATGCGCGCGATGGTTTGTCGGTCACGTGGCGTCGTCGATGCAGCGCTCCATAGCGCCGGGATATTCTGCGCTAACTGTCGTATCGCTTCACGATCGGCGTCGGTGAGATGCTCGGGTTCCTCGGCCAGGGCACGCTGTTGCTCATCCCGAAGCGCCTGTTCGGCCGAGAGTGCACATTCCCAGTCTCGCTCGAGCGTCCGGGCGACCAAGCGGTTATCCGGGTCGACCGCTTCGTAACGACGGCGCACGAGCGCCGTCTCGTAGCCGGCGCGTTCCAGGCGCAGCTTCCATTGCTCATGAAGCTGCTGACGTTCGAGTTCGATATCCTCGGCCGCCTGCAGGCTCACATCGATTGCCGCAGGCGACAGCGCTTCAAGGATCAGCGTCGTGACCAGCTTGTCGACCGGCCGCGCACTGATCGATTGGCAGCGGGCGTCACCGTAGGTCGTCGCGAGCTGACGCTGCAGCGCAAAGGGGCTTCAAATGGCGTGGCCGCAGCGCTTGCCGAGGACGCCGTGCTCGCCATCCAGGGCGCGATCGTCATTGCCCGCTCGCTGGACGATAATGCAGTGTTCGATCGAGCGATGAAGCGGATAGGGACGCGCACGCTCTCATGGACTGAATAGGCAAGGGACCCGACATGTACAAAATCAATCTTGGCGAGGCGTTCGGTCGCTTCAGCGATCACTGGAGCCCGAAGATCGCGGGCGAACTCAATGACTCCTTCGTGAAGCTCGCGAAATTCTCCGGCCAATTCCACTGGCACCACCACGAGCATGAGGACGAACTGTTCCTGGTGGTCAGCGGTCGCTTGCCTATGGGGCTCCGAACCGGCGACATCGATCTGGATGCCGGCGAGTTCATCATCGTGCCCAAGGGGATCGAGCATCGCCCTGAGGCGCTCACCGACGAATGCAGCGTTATCCTGCTAGAACCGAAATCGGCGCTCAACACGGGCAATGTCACCAACGAGCGCACCGTTCGCGATCTCGAACGACTATAGGCGGGGGCAAGCGAAGGCACCCCTCCATCTGGCCCCTTCGCCTGGAAGGGTCTTCTCGTCGTAGAGAATGGACGCTATCGATCTGATTGAGCTCGATGAAGCCTTCGCGCCGCAAGTTCTGGCAGTAGTCAAGGCTTGGGGACGGAGTGCGGATAATAGCTGGCACGAGCGGCTCAACGTCAATGGGTCGGGAATCTCGTTTGGTCATCCTATCGGGGTATCCGGCGCTCGCATTCGAGGGACACTCGCCCACGAACTGCGCCAGCGGGACCTGCGCTAGGGAGTCCAGGCGATGTGCATAGGGAGCGGCCGGAGACTCACCGTCGTCTTCGAGCGATGGGTTCTAACCAAAGGTCATGCCCGGTTCGGCGATGCAGACCTCCGAAGACGAATATGATCGGTAAGTGCCTGTAGGTTCAACGATCTGTCCCATATCGGCCCGGGGAAACAAAGCGAGAATTTGCACCAAAAGAGCTGAAATTCGCAATCTTTCGAATGCAGAAGCTGTGATATGTCCGATAACTGAAAAAAGGTGGCGCGCGGAAATCCGATAGAACGGGCCCGCGATGCGGCTTGGTTCGCTCGACAAGGCCCGGGCGACAGGAAGGTTGTTGCACGAACTCGGATCCACAATCGAGCTCGCGCCGGAGAGGGTGTAAGCATGGAATACTTGGTACGCGGTTGCGTGGAGTGACGAGATCGGCGACCAGCCATTTGGTCGCAAAGTTATCGAAGATCCGCTCGTCATCTACCGAACCGCTGATGGTGAACTCCATGTGTTGCGTGACATGTGCCCGCACAGGTTCGCGCCCTTGTCCAAGGGAAAGATCATCTCGGATCAACTACAGTGCCCCTACCACGGATTGCGTTTCAATTCGAATGGTCAATGTGTCTTCAACCCGCACGGCGACGGGGTCGTCCCGAAGGCCGCGGTCACCCGGACCTATCCGGTCCTCGAAAAATTCGGACTCGTCTGGGTGTGGATGGGGCAGAAGGCCGCCGATCCCGCAAAGCTTCCAAACTTCGACTTCATGGACGACACGCGCTGGACCTACGTGAAGGGTCATATTCACGGCTCGGGTTATTATGAGCTTTTCACCGACAATATTCTCGACCTTGGCCATGCGGCATTCCTGCATACTGGTCTAAGCGCGCCGGCCTTCACCATCGGCAAGAGGCACGTGTTCCAGGATGGCGACACGGTGTGGAGCAATGTCTCTCATCCTAACGACTTCATCTCGGACATCATGAACAACATGTTCAACTCGCATGGCAAGCGCTTCGACGCATGGACGGACGTTCAGTGGACAGCGCCCGGGTCGATGTCGCTGCTCAGCTATTATGCCGAGCCTGGCACGCCAAAGGAGGACGGGCATATGCACACGTCCATCCACGTGATGACGCCGGAGTCACCGGACACCACACATTATTTCTGGGCTTTCGGGCGCGACATCCATCCGGACAATGAGGAGTTCTCCGCAAAATTGCGCGCCGGCATCGAATATGCGTTCGAGGAAGAGGACAAGCCGATGATCGCTCTCCAACAGGCGCAAGTCGGCGATCGGGACATCATGTCCATGCGGCCTGTGCTCCTGGCTGGCGATGCTGGCGCGGTGCGCGCTCGTCGCATGCTGCGTAAACTTATCGCGCAGGAGCAATCCAACGGCGAAGAGGCGAGCGATCAGAAGCAGTCAGTGGACGCTTAGGATTCAGTCCGCCTGTTTCCTGGCTGACTGTCGCTTCTGTCGTAAGTCTAGCGAGATCCAGTCTGCACGTGAGTTGAAAGTCAGGTGTGATGACTTCTTGCATTAACGCTGTTTGAAAGCGCGCAAGTGCCACTGGCTGCCAAAGCAGCCAGCCAGCTTGCGAAAAATAAAGAGGGAGGGAGAGGTACAATATGAAAAACCGCATCAAAATTGGGCTGATGCTCGGCACGGCTGGTGCGCTCGGCTGGACCCCGGCATACGCGCAGGCCCCCGCTGAGGCACAGATTGCTCCGGCGCTGCCTCAAGCCGTGGCGCCTGCTCAGGCGGAAAGCACAGACCCCGCGTCCAATGTCGGCATCGGGGACATCGTGGTCACGGCGCAGCGCCGCGCGGAGAATGTCCAACAGGTCCCGATTGCCGTTGCAGCTTTTTCCGGTGCGGCCCTGCAGGAAAAAGGCGTCGACAATGTTTCGCAGCTCGCGAACCTCACCCCCGGCGTGCAGCTATCGTCCACGTCGCAGATTTTCAGTTCGCCATCGATGTTGTCCGGATTCATCCGCGGCATCGGCCAGGACGACTTCGCACTCAACTTCGACCCGGGCGTCGGCACCTATGTCGATGGTGTCTACCTCGCGCGTACCGCCGGGTCGAATGTCGATCTTCTCGACGTGGAACGCATCGAGATCCTGAAGGGCCCTCAGGGTACGCTGTTCGGACGCAACACCATCGGTGGCGCGATCAGCGTCGTCACCCGCAAACCGACAGACGATTTCAGCGTGATGGGTCAGGTCTCGGGCGGTCGCTTCAACCGAATCGATGTCGGTGGCGTCATCAACATCCCGATCGTCGAGGGCAAGCTCAAGAGCAGCATTGCCTTCTCGTCGAAGAACCGGAACGCTTGGCAGAAACGGATCCCGTTCCCTGGAGCTGCAGGCTTTGCTTCGGATCCTTCAGAAGCCTTCCAGCAGATCGATTATACCTCGCGGACCGCAGCAGGCGGCATCAGCGAACAGGGCGTTCGCGGTAAATTGCTATGGAACGCGACCAATGCGATCGATGTGACGCTGGAGGGCGACTATCTCAACTCGGAAACGAGCGCTTCGCCAAGCACTCTTCTCGGTACACGGTCAACTGTGTTGTCACCGGCCGGAACGCCAGTCGATGCGGACGGAAACGGCGTCCCGGACTCCACTTTGGCCGACCTCTATAATACCTGCATCAGCCTTCCGGAGTCAGTGCTCGGCGCGATTGGTCTCGGCGGCGCCTGTGGCCCGCGTGCGGGCGGCCTCCCGGCTATCGCCGGCGCGAACGCGGACGCCGATCCCACCAATAGTCGGCTTCCGATCGATAACCGCTTCGTTACCGGTAGCCTCAACCGTGGTTACGGCACGGGTATCAATTTTACCAACACGCGCAATTTCGGATTCACAGGGACCGTCGATATCGACTTGGGTGGACCTGCCTTGAAGTCGATCACCGCCTATCGCAATCTCGACACCCGTTTCGGACAGGATCTCGACAACTCACCGGTCGTGGGGTTCGAGGGCTCATTCCGGGTGAAGCAGCATCAGTTCAGCGAAGAGCTGCAGCTTTCGGGCAAGGCGTTCAATGACAAACTCGATTATCTCGTCGGCGCGTATTATTTCTCAGAAGGTGGTAGGGAATCGGAGGATGTCGCATTTCCCGGCGGTCTGTTGCAGATCGTCGGAAACTATCGGTTCAACACCAAGTCCTACGCGCTCTTCACGCACCTCAACTACCGTGTGAACGATCTCATCGGGATCACGCTGGGCGGACGTTATACCAAGGAAGATAAGACGCTCGTTGGAAGCCAGCGGGACCTCAATATGCTTCTCACCAAACTCGGTACTCCGGCATTTCTGTTCCCGGATCCGACAGACCTGTCGCAATTCTACCCGACAGGGGAGCAGAAGCTCTCGTTCAGCAATGTTTCGCCGCGCGTCGGCATCGAACTCCATCCGACCGAGCGGATAATGCTGTACGGATCATTCTCGAAGGGGTTCAAGTCGGGCGGCTGGACGACCCGCGTCGCCGCTCCGGTCCCGCCGGATCCGACCAAGCCTGCGGACAAGCAGGCGCCGAGCTTCAATCCGGAGAAAGCCGACACGTTCGAGATCGGCTTCAAGTCGCAGCTTTTCGATCGAATGCTGCAAGTCAATGCTGCGGCATTCTACACGGACTACAAGGGCATCCAGATCCAGATCCAGCGCGGCATCGGTGCCTCCTTCGAGAACGCCGGCAACGCCAGAATCAAGGGTTTCGAGGTCGAGACGATCTTCGCGCCGAGCCGCGTCTTCCGCGTGAGCGCGTCGGCGGGATACATTGACGCTTACTATCGGAGGATCAACGATCCGTCGGGCACGATCACGCTGGCGAGCCGGCTGCCGCGTGTCCCGAAGTGGACCGCGACGCTATCTCCCGAGTTCAACGTTTTCCTGGCCAATGAAGGTCGGGTCACACTGCGGGCGGATTATTCCTACAAGTCCACCATGGCGGCGGATGCGGAAAACACGCCCGAGTTGTTCAGTGGGAATGTCAGCCTCGTCAATGCCTCGCTCACGTACAGCGCGCCCGGCGACGACTGGTCTCTCGCAATTGGCGGGAACAATGTTTTCAACAAACGCTACATCGCAAATGGCGTCAATCAGCTCAATGGAGCTGGCCTGCTGAGCGCGGTGCCGAACAGGCCGTCTGAATATTATGCGACTTTGAGGTTTAAATTCTGATCGACCCGGACTGATCCCACTCCGGATGCTCCTATCTGTCCGGCCCGGGTTTAACCTAGGCCGGGCTTTCTTTGCTAGGTCGATGGCAGCTTTCTCACATCCGCGCGGACAGCACCTTGTGCAGGAGCTGTCGCAACCAGCGGTGAGGCGGGTCGTCTTGGTTCCTCGCATGCCAATATTGCCTGACCTCAAATGCTTCCATAAGAATTGGCGGCCGCACGGCCCGGAGTCCGTAGACCTCGGCGAGCCGACCAATCACGCGAGCCGGAGCGGTAAGAATAAGGTCCGACTCGAAGCAAGCTGCCAACGCCACGAGAAAGCTGCTCGCGACGATCCTGATCCGATCGGGATGGATCTTGTCGAGGAGAGCGCGTTCGACGGCACGATGGGCATGGGCCATACCCTTGGTGCTGACCACGATATGATCTGCGGCCATGAAGTCATCGGTCTCACCGGACTTGATGAACGGATGACCTTCCTTTCCGAAGCACAGATATTCCTCCTGGTAGAGCCGTTGCGTCTTGATGCCGGCAACAAGGCTCGGATAGGCGCCGACGGCGATATCGACATGCCCGGTCTCGAGCGCGCTCACCATTTCATCGCCGCTCAGCGTGAGTGCGCGGTAGCTGGTGTGTGGTGCCTCGAACCGCGCCGCCGAATGCAACGCCGTCAAAACGACAAGATGGGCGATGTCCGATCCGGCAATGATGAATTCGCGCTTGAGACGGTCAGGTGAGAATGTCTGCCCGCCTTCAGCCAGGTCGCGACGCAGTTCCAGCAGTTGCTGAACAACCCCGGCGATCGCCTCGGCACGTGGTGTCGGCTCCATGCCGTCGCGCGCCCGGACGAGAAGCGGGTCGCCCAATGCTTTGCGCAGGCGCGCCAGCCCATGGCTGGCGGTGGGCTGCGGTAGGTCGAGTTCTCGTGCAGCGGCGCTGACGCTGTGCCGCTTTAACAGCGCATCCAAAAGCACCAAGTGCCGAAAATCCAGGTCATCTATATTCACAATCTGAATTGTATCTATGAAGGTCCGCCAATTGTCAAATACTCCCTGATCCCTCAAACAGGCTGCAGCAGCGATCGTTGTGCAGGTTTGAAGAGACGATCCGCAATCGCAGAAAATAGTGGAGAGCGATCATGATGCAACTGCCCGAACGCGTCGAAGGACTTCATCACATCACCGTCGCGACCGGATCCGCGCAAGGCGACGTGGATCTTCTCGTCAAGACGCTGGGACAGCGGCTCGTCAAGAAGACGATGTTCTACGACGGCGCACGGCCGGTCTATCATCTGTATTTCGGCAATGAGCTTGGCGAACCGGGCACGCTGTACACCACTTTCCCCGTTCGCCAGGCTGGCTACACCGGAAAGCGTGGTGCAGGGCAGATATCGGCGGTTTCCTATAACGCACCCGTCGGTACGCTTTCCTGGTGGCAGGAGCATCTCATAAAGCGCGCTGTGACCGTCTCGGAAGTGCGTGAGCGGTTCGGGCAGAAATATCTGTCGTTCGAGCACCCCGACTGCGGTGTCGGCTTCGAAATCATCGAGCAGGACACGGACGGCCAGTTCGAGCCCTGGGACTCTCCCTATGTGCCCAAGGAGGTCGCGCTGCGGGGCTTTCACAGCTGGACGGCCACCCTAAATCGCAATGAGGAGATGGACTCCTTCATGCGCAATGCCTGGAACCTGAAGCCCCAGGGACGCGACGGCAATTACCAGCGCTACGCTTTCGGCAATGGCGGTGCGGCCAAGGTGCTAGACGTCTATATCGATGAGGACGAAAGGCCCGGCACCTGGGCGCTTGGCGAAGGCCAAGTTCATCACGCCGCGTTTGAAGTCGCCGACCTCGACGTGCAGGCCGCGCTCAAATTTGACGTGGAAGGCCTCGGCTACACCGATTTCTCAGATCGCAAGCACCGCGGCTACTTCGAATCGATCTACGTTCGTACGCCGGGCGGCGTGTTGTTCGAAGCCTCGGTCACGCTTGGTTTCACCCATGACGAGAGCCCCGAGAAGCTCGGCAGCGAGGTCAAGGTCGCGCCGCAGCTCGAAGGTGTAAAGGACGAGCTCCTCCGGACGATGAACGATCCGATCGTCATTTGATCGCAAGGATGACTCCGCAGGCTGGGTGAAGAGAATGTGGCGACATCGGGCAGTCAATAGCCGAAATGGTGCGCGGATCGGTGTTCATACCACTGGCTTGCCGAGCGGTGAGCCGATCCTGCTCCTTTCTTCCCTGCTGGCCGACTGGCGGTCCTGGAATGACGTGGCCGGTCGTTTACCTTCAGGGGTATATGCGATCACGATGGACCTGCGGGGTCATGGAACGAGTTCGCCGAGTGCCGGCGACTACAGTCTAGCCGAACTGGCGGCCGACGTGCTTAATGTAATGGATAACCTCGCGTTTGCAAGAGTTCATCTTGTTGGCACGTCGGTCGGGTCGATGGTCGCGCAATATCTTGGCGCCACGGCGGGACACCGGCTTATCTCGCTGACACTCGTGGCAGCAGGTTCTCTCGTTCCAGAGCCAGCTTGGCCGATCTGGGACAAGCGGGTGGCCGCAGTGCGCAGCGGCGGGCTCATTACGCAGGTGCCGATCGTGTATCCGGCATGGTTTTCCGGAGCGGTCGACCAAGGTCTGCTGGATCTTGCTGAGTCGATGATCTTGGCCACGACAGTTGCCGGATTCACCGGCGCTGTCGCAGCGATCAAGGGCCATGACGCGAGAAGCCTTCTTCCGCAGGTCGAAACGCCAACGCTCGTCATAGCCGGTGCGAACGATGCCGCCGTGCCACCGGAGGCGGTCCGCGCGACCGCCGCTCTCATTCCAGGTGCCGCATTCGAAGTTGTGACGGGTGCCGCGCACCAGGTCGCGATGCAGCATCCTGTCGCCTTTGCGGACCGGCTATGCCGCCATATTGCTGGAGCGCCGCGATGACGTTTTCCCCTGAAGGACCCTATGGGACAATCGTGACCGGCCCGCCTGTCGAACAGGCAAATGCTGCGATCATTCTTCTGCACGGCCGTGGCCAGCGTGCGCAAGCGATGCTGGAACTTGCGAGACAGCTCGATCTGCCCTCTGTCGCCTGGCTTGCCCTGCAAGCGCCCGCCGGGGCGTGGTACTCGCCCAAATATGACGGGTTCGATCCAGACGGCGACAGGTCTGTGGCTGACGCCTGCACCGCCTTGGCTGAGATCTCCTCGCGGCTGGAAGCAGCCTGGGTCGCGCTAGACCGTCAGGGCATAGTCGGCTTCAGCCAGGGTGCCTGCCTCGCCAGTCACTTCATGTGGTGCGGCGCTGCGAAAATGGGGTTCCTGGGCTCGCTGACCGGAAGCCTCCCGGGTTTTGAGCTCCCAACCGCGCCAGTTGAGCCTCGGTTTACCGGTCTCAAGGCGATATTCACAGGTGGTCTGAACGACGATTGGGTCAAGGCAGAGCATGTGCGGGAGACAGCTGAGCGCTTTAGACTCTCTGGTGCTGATGTCGGCGAGTATATTCAACCGATCAAGGACCATGGAATTGGGGCGGACGAGATCGCGTTGTTGCGAGACACCCTGATCGCACGCTTCGAGCTGAACCCGCCGGTCCCTACGCGCGGGCCGCGACATCAGCCGCTCGTGCCGCAAAGCACGCCAAGTCTGACGGATTGAACGTCCCATGCTGTTCTCCGTCATAACCACCATCTCGCCTGAAAAGCTGGCAGAGCGCACAGCAGCCATACCGGCACACCGCGCCTATCTTGCGTCGCACACCGCAAGCATTTTGGCAGTGGGGACCACCTTCGCCGAAGGCGGCGATTTGGTCGGATCGACATATCTCGTTGATGTCGACGATTGGAACGCAGCCCGGGCCTTCATCGCCGAAGACCCCATGACCGTGTCCGGGGCACGTCAAAGCATCGACATTCTTGAATGGCGGATGGGCGGGTTCGATCGGCGATACCCCTGGCAAGGGGCGAACGTCGAGAGACAAGACGCAGCGCATCAAAGTCTGAATAAGGAAGGGGTGAGCGCTGCGCCCCAACCTTCGCTCCGCACACGCCATCTCAGAGTGTTGCTGCTGATCACCACGCTCGCGCCGCTAGTGGCCCTCGTCAACATTCTCTTGGGCGACACCATTGCCCATCTTCCCGTTTTGCTGCGCTCCTTCTTGGTCGTGGGGCTTGTCGTGCCCGCCGCGACCTATGTTGCACTGCCGCTGCTTACCGGCCTTGCGCGCTGCGTGGGGCAGGAGCGCCGGGAAAGTTCACCAGCCATCCGGCCGCCGGCGGAACACACTCATTCTACATGACGATTTAGCCCGCAAAAATCCCCGAACGTCTCAGTTCCAGGCAAAAGGATCATAAAAATATGAGCGCTGATACAGAAACCCTGGCGAGGAAAGTCCGTGAAGAGGTTATCAAGCCTGAGCAATCGACTCTGATTAGCCCGGATCGACAGTCACCGAGCCTCCTTCGCCGCGAAGCGACGGTCGAACCGCGGTTCGAACTGTTCCACTTCGTGTTCTCAGTCTGCTCGCAAAAGGTGCGCGGCACCCTAATGGAGAAGGGCGTGACCTTCGGCTCCAACGAGTTGACGATCCTTCCCCCGCAGAATGAGAATTATTGTCCGCAATATGTCCGGCTGCGGTTGCGATCGGAAGCCGCAGCCAAGCACCGTCCTGTCAGCTCGTTCACTGGGCAGTCGTCTGTTGATTCCGAAGGGTTCGACCCGCTCGTCGTACCGACCCTCGTCGACCATGAGACCGGCCGGATCCTCGCCGATTCCAAGGCAATCTGCCTCTACCTCTGCGACGCCTTGTCCGGCGGTACCGATCTTCTGCCCGCCGACATACGGGAGGCTGTGCTCAAGCAGGTCCAGCTCGCTGACACGACGCCCCATGTAGCCCTGCTCTACGGCGCCGATCCGGACGGTGATCGTCGGCCCGAAAGCATGCAGGCGGTCATGCCCGGCATCCACGCACACAAGATCGACGCCGTGCGCCGCAATATCCCGCTCGCGGACGGCGACCCGCTTCTCCTCGAAGCCTACCAACACAAGATTGTGAAGGAGGAAGCCGCCGCCTCGTTCGTCATCAACGAGCCGCAAATGCGGACCGCCATCTCGAAGGCGGAGCAGCTGGTTACCGATCTCGATCGCGACCTCGGGGCGTCCACCGGACCTTGGCTGTTCGGCGACCGCTTCACGCTCGCCGACCTGTTCTGGGCCGTCAGTCTCTACCGCTTCCTCTGGCTCGGCTATTCGGGTTTCTGGAAAGACGGTGCAGGCAAGCCCCGTGTCGAGGCCTATGCCAATCGGCTCTTCGCGCGGCCCTCCGTCAAGGATGCGATCATCCAGTGGCCCGGCCATCCGCCGAGCGAGAATGTCATCCATCTCCTGAGCAACGCCTAAAGGCAACCACCGCGCCGTCCGCAAGCGACGCGGTCCATGCCCTGAACGCGTCGTCCGGCAGGGCCGAGACCATTCAACAGCGCTCGAATCCAGGACGAGCATGGATTTCTTATATGGATCAAACACTTCTCGAAGTACGCGTAACAAAAAAGACCCTTGAGGCGGATGATATCGCGAGCTTCGAGCTGAAGAACTGCGACGGCTCATCGCTGCCCCATTTCAGCGCCGGCTCGCACGTCGACGTGAACATGGCCAACGGACTCGTGCGGCAATATTCGCTGTGCAACGTGCCCGGTGAGACGGACCGCTATCTCATCGCGGTACTCCGCGATCCAAACACCCGTGGTGGGTCGGCTTTCATGCATGATCGAGTACAGCAGGGCGACACCCTCACCATCAGCCAGCCGCGCAACTTGTTCGCGCTTGCGCGCGACGCGCGCCGAAGCATCTTGTTCGCCGGCGGCATAGGCGTCACGCCGATCCTCGCAATGGCCGAAAGACTGGCGCAAATCGATGCGCCGTTTGAACTCCATTATTGTGGGCGCTCAAGATCGCGGACGGCTTTCCTCGACCGGATTTCGTCCTCGCATTTCTCCAAACAGGCGCATTTTCATTTCGACGATGGGCCAGAGGAGCAACGCCTCGATGTGAACGCCATCTTGGCATCGCCCAGTGCCGATACCCATCTTTATGCGTGCGGTCCGTCGGGTTTCCTCGATTTCGTTTTGGGCGCTGCCAGTCAGCTCGGCTGGAGCGGTAGCTGCGTTCACCGGGAGTATTTTGCGGCCGCGGCGACCACGAGCGCCGAGGACCAAAGCTTTGAAGTCGAGCTCGCCAGCTCCGGCCAGACTTTTCACATACCGCCAGACAAGACGGTGCTTGAGATCCTTGCCGCGAACGGCATCGATATACCGGTGTCGTGCGAGCAAGGCATATGCGGGACGTGCGTCACACGCGTGCTGCGCGGCGAGCCGGACCACCGAGACCTCTTCATGACGGACCAGGAGCATGCCGCGAACGACCAGTTTACGCCATGCTGCTCGCGCGCGCGATCACTTCGGCTCGTTCTTGATCTTTAGCGGAGTGAAGGAACCTCGCGGGATGATGTTGCAGCGCTTGTTGCGATGGTCCGCAATGAGGTAGAAGAGAGAAAACGAAAAGGCAGGGCCATGGAGAGAGCAATCGAACCAGTCAAAAGGGGACATCCTCCGTTGCCGCTGCATGCGGCGAAGGTCTGAGCATGCTCGCGCCGCCCCCCGCGCCGTTGAGCCCTTTCACGCTCTGCGAGACCCACGGCATCTTTGAACTGCCGGGCTGCAGGGTGCGCCGCTCGAGCGCCGAACTGGAATGGTCAAGCCTCTTTCTCTCCGAGCAGGATGAAGCGCCGTTCAGTGCGGAGGTGAATGCGACCAATGATCATCTGATCGTCATGCATCTCAGCGATCCGGCGCGGGTCCAGCTCGAAGCCGACAACATGACGGCTTGCGCGGTCATTCCCCGCCGTAGCCTGTTCGTCTGGCCAGCCGGGCACGGGTTTCAGATCAGCGTCGATGCGCCGGTGGAAACTCTTCATCTCTATGTGCGGCGTTCGCTCGTCGAAGAGGTAGGGCTGGCGATGGGATATGACGGCATCGATCTTGTGCTCGAACCACGCCTGGGCGTTTACGATGAACTGCTCGAGCAGTTGGCACTGGAAGCGCGCCGGCTCGCCTCGCGCAAGGACCGTGCCTCTCACGTCTATGTCGATTGGCTGGCATGTGCGATCGCCGCCCGCCTGATCGAGTCCAACATGCTCATAAGGGAGGAGGATCCCCAGGATCAGAGGGGTCTTGCACCCAACAAGCTCAAGTGCGTGACGCAGTTCATCGACGAGAATCTCGCAGGCGAGATTGCCATACCGCGATTGAGCAACGTTGCCGGCTTAAGTCCTTCGCATTTCTTGCGCCTGTTCAAAGTCGCGACAGGTCAGACACCGCATCAGTTCATCGTTCGCCGACGCGTGGAGAAAGCCCAGCACCTCTTGCGCGGCACCAGTCAGCCCATCGCCCAGATCGCGTTCGCGTGCGGCTTCTCACATCAACAGCATTTCTCGAACGTTTTCACGAAGTTCAACGGCATGACGCCGGCAAATTTTCGACGCGCTACCGAACGGCGAAACTGACAGTGCCAGAATTGGGGGTGAGCCGATTAGGGTCGGTTCCGGCGGCGCAATCGACGCTAGGGATTGCGAGCGACGCCGCCCTGCAGCATCTCGATGAACAATCTTGTGCTCAACCGCAGATGTTGACGATGCGCATAAACGACCCAGATCGGTTCTTCCGGGACGGAGGACGTCTCGAGCAGCGAGACCAGTGAGCCCGAATTGATGTACGGCTCAACATAGAAATCGGGAAGCTGGCAGATGCCGAAGCTGGCGAGCGCCGCGTCGGCGACGGCCGTGCCGCTATTCACGCGCAAGGGGCCCTTCGGACGAAAATCGACGAGTTTATCATCAACGATGAAGTGCCAGACGTCCGCGGTCCCCTGGATACAGGCATGATACTTGAGATCATTGATGTCCGAGGGAACGCCGTGCTTCTCCAGATAATCCGGTGTCGCGCACAAATAAAGCTTTCGTGACCCTATCCGGCGACCAATCAATCGAGAATCCGAAAGATGGCCGGTGCGGATCGCCACATCGTAATTCTCGCTGACGAGATCGACTACTCGGTTGTTGAGATCCAATGTCGCGATCACCTGCGGATACTGTTTGACAAAGTGGCGGATGAGTGGCGCAATAACGCGCTCGCCGAAGGCAATGGAGCACGTCACATTCAGCGCGCCGCGCGGCGGCCCCTGACCGTCGCTCAACGCGAAAGCCTCAATCCTGTCTTCGACCATGTGTCGGCAGCGGTCCGCAAAAGCGTGCGCGAACTCGGTCGGGGTCACGATCCTGGTGTTGCGTTGAAATAGCCGTTCGCCGAGCCGCGCCTCCAGTCTAGAAATCGCCCGGCTCACATGTGACGGAGACTTGCGCAATGACTTTGCAGCGGGCGCAAAGCGGCCGCGATCATAGACGGCCAGAAACTCCTCAATCCCATCCCATTCTGATGTCATTTGATTATGCCTAATCTGGAATAATGTCTTGCCGTAACAGCTATTCCGAATGGCTGCGAGCGCGAATATTCCTCATCGAAACTAGGAGATAAGGTGTATGAAATCGCGTGCAGCCGTGGCGTTCGAACCCAAAAAGCCATTAGAAATCGTGGAAGTGGACGTCGAAGGGCCGAAAGCTGGCGAAGTCCTGCTGGAGATCATGGCGACCGGCATCTGCCACACTGATGCCTACACGCTCGACGGCTACGACAGCGAAGGGATCTTCCCCAGCATCCTGGGTCATGAAGGTGCCGGGATCGTCCGCGAAGTGGGCGCCGGCGTCACGTCGTTAAAACCCGGCGACCATGCTATCCCGCTCTACACTCCCGAGTGCCGTCAGTGCAAAAGCTGCCTCTCAGGCAAGACGAACCTGTGCACCGCGATCCGCGCCACGCAGGGCAGGGGCCTGATGCCTGACGGGACGAGCCGCTTCAGCTACAAAGGGGAAAGCATCTTCCATTACATGGGTTGCTCAACCTTCTCCAACTTCACCGTCCTGCCCGAGATCGCGGTTGCGAAAATCCGAGAAGACGCGCCGTTCCAGACCAGCTGCTATGTCGGTTGCGGTGTCACCACTGGCGTCGGCGCAGTCGTGAACACGGCGAAGGTCGTTCCCGGCGACAATGTCATCATTTTCGGTCTCGGCGGCATCGGCCTCAACGTGCTTCAGGGCGCGAAGATGGCGGGCGCCAACATGATCATCGGCGTCGATATCAATCCCGACCGAGAAGAATGGGGGCGCAAGTTCGGCATGACCCATTTCGTTAACCCGAAGGAGATCGCCGACGATATCGTTGCGCATCTGGTGGCCCTGACCGACGGCGGCGCTGACTATACTTTCGACTGCACCGGCAACACGACCGTAATGCGCCAGGCGCTCGAAGCCTGCCATCGCGGCTGGGGTACGAGCATCATCATCGGAGTTGCCGAAGCGGGCAAGGAAATCTCCACGCGCCCTTTCCAGCTCGTCACCGGCCGCAATTGGCGGGGCACCGCATTTGGCGGCGCGAAGGGTCGCACCGACGTCCCCAAGATCGTCGATTGGTACATGAACGGCAGGATTCAGATTGACCCGATGATCACGCACGTCCTCTCGCTTGAGGAGATCAACAAAGGCTTCGACCTGATGCACGCCGGCGAGAGTATTCGTTCCGTCGTGGTTTTCTGATGGCGGCCAAATCCACACGCTCGGTGTTTCGTTGCGCGCCGCAACACACAGGATCGATCCTATCGTCGTGCGGGCAGATGGAGCGGCGCCGGGAATGTCGCAAGCCAGAGCATATTCTGGAGCGGCTCGCGATCAGCCCCAACACCGGGGACAAACTGTGGCTTGGCGAAGGCATTCGCGCAAGTGGTACACGCCGTCTCACTGAGGGACTCAAAGAAGAATTCAATAATTTCAAGTAAAGGAGAATTATTATGGCAGTTATTTCCGGTGATGGTGTATTTTCGCACGCATGTCTCGGTGCCAGCGATCTGGCGCAGTCGACGGCTTTCTACGATGCCGCGCTCCGGCCACTCGGTGTCGCGAACCTCGGCCCGTTTGGCGATAACATCGTGCTCTACGGCAAGGACAAGCCCGCGCTCCTGATCCTCACGCCCGGCAACGGCGAGGCCCCATCGAGCAACGGCGTCACCGTCGGTTTCGCGGCATCGAGCCAGGCCGATGTCGACGCGTTCCATAAGGCCGGTCTTGCCGCGGGCGGCGTCGATGAGGGGGCGCCCGGGCCGCGTGGCCATCTGCCTAACGCCTATGCCGCGTATCTGCGCGACCCGGCGGGCAACAAGGTGTGCGCCTACACCTTCGTCTGAGCATTTTCGACCGTGGCTGGAGAGTGACATTTGATGATCGAACAAGTCAGCACCACCAACAGCCATGGCGGTGTCCAGAGTGTCTACAAGCATGCCTCGACCAGCACGGGGACGGAGATGACATTCTCTGTCTTCGTGCCGGTCCATGCGCCCGGAAGCAGCCTGCCCGTCGTCTGGTATCTCTCCGGGCTGACTTGCACCCACGCGAACGTCACCGAAAAGGGGGAGTATCGCCGGGCGTGCGCGGATCTTGGCCTGATCTTCGTCGCGCCTGATACCTCGCCGCGCGGCGAAGACGTCGCCGACGATCCCACAGGAGCCTATGACTTTGGGCTGGGCGCGGGATTCTATGTCGATGCAACGCAGGCGCCCTTCGCACAGCATTACAAGATGTGGACCTACGTGACCGAGGAACTGCCCTGCCTCATAGGCGCGAATTTTCCGGCCGATCTGGATCGACAGTCGATCCTTGGCCACTCTATGGGTGGGCACGGAGCGCTCACGATTGCGCTCAGTTTTCCGAGCCGGTTCAAAGCCGTATCCGCGTTCGCTCCCATCGTCGCACCCTCCCAAGTCCCCTGGGGACAAAAGGCGCTGGGTGGATATCTAGGCGCGGATCAAGCTGCCTGGCGCAGACATGATTCGGTCGCTTTGATTGAGGACGGCGCTCGGGTGCCGGCGCTCCTGGTCGACCAGGGCGAAGCCGACAGTTTTCTTGAAAAACAACTGCGCCCCGAGCTTCTTCAGGGCGCCTGCGAGCGCGCTGGCATCGAGCTCGAGCTTCGCCTGCGCGCCGGATACGACCACAGCTATTATTTCATCTCGACCTTCATGGAAGACCATCTGAATTGGCATGCGAGTCGGCTCTGATCGCTAAGGCTCGGCCGCGACCTACCCGGGGAGACTTCCGAACCGCGCGCCGCGCGAAGGGTGACGGTCGGAGCTCCAATCGCTAGAACAGGAAAACAGAATGCCCCAATTCGATTATGACCTCTTCGTGATTGGAGCGGGTTCGGGAGGTATTCGTGCTGCTAGGGTTGCCGCGGCTGCTGGCGCGCGGGTCGCGGTTGCAGAGGTGTCGCGGGTCGGAGGCACCTGCGTCATTCGCGGGTGCGTGCCGAAGAAGATGTTCGTCTATGGTGCCCAGTTCGCCAAGGACGGGCGATACCGCGAAAGACTCGGCTGGGCCGGCACCGAGGGCACGTTCGACTGGCAGGTTCTACGCGACAATGTGAGCGCCGAAGTCTCCAGGCTAGAGGGGCTGTATCGCCAGACGCTTTTCACGCACAATATCAACCTCTTTCGCGGCGGAGCGCGGATCGTCGGCCCAAATGCTGTGGACGTTGCTGGTTCGCACCTGACCGCTGAGAAAATACTGATCGCCTCAGGGGCAAAGCCGACAATTCCTGATGTTCACGGCGTCGAGCATGGAATCACGTCGAACGAGATATTCGAACTCGAATCCTTGCCGCGCAGCATCGTGATCATTGGAGGCGGCTATATCGCGATCGAGTTCGCCGGCATCCTCAACAGTCTTGGCAGCGAGGTGACCCTCCTGAACCGTACGCACACGATCCTGCGCAGCTATGATGCCGAGCTGACGGCGAAACTCGTCGACATCTACCGGGCGCGCGGGATCAAGCTCCTCTTCAGCACGTCGCTGGTGGGCGCCGAGCGGGACGTCAACGGCCGCATCGCCATGGAACTCAGCAACGGAGATCATCTTGTGGCCGATGCGCTTATGTTCGCTGTGGGCCGCTCGCCGAACATCACTGCGCTCGGGCTCGACGAGGTAGGAGTGGCGACCGGACCCAACGACGGCGTCACGGTCGATGCCGAGAATCGGACCTCGGTGGCGAGTATTTTTGCGGTTGGTGATGTGACCGATCGCATTCAGCTGACGCCCGTTGCAATCCGAGAGGGCCATGCGCTGGCCGACCGCTTCTTCAACAACAGGCCGGCCGACATCGACTATACTGCCGTTCCTTCGGCCGTATTCAGCGATCCGCCCCTAGCCTCGGTCGGGCTCTCGGAGGCGGCCGCCAAGGCCGCAGGCATCGAAGTCGATATCTTCTCATCGGATTTTCGCCCCATGAAGCATGCCCTCCAAGGATCATGCGAGCGCGCTTTCTACAAGATGATCGTGGATCGCGCGTCAGGCGCCGTGATCGGGCTCCATCTGCTCGGACCCGAGGCGCCGGAGATCCTGCAGATCGCAGCCGTGGCCATGCGCGCCGGTGCGACCAAACAGCACTTCGATGACACGATGGCGTTGCATCCGACAATGGCAGAAGAACTTGTTCTGCTCAGGTGATCAGGATGGAAACAGTCGGTCTGAGGCAAGCGACAGAACCGCCGGCGCGCCCGAGGACTCTGCGAAGTCTCAAGGCGACGGGTCTCGCGGTGCATTTGCGCGACCCATACTCCTTTCGCTGATCTGCGCGTGTCTGGTCGGCTTGGCGATCCTGGTGGGACAGATGGTCGTCGACACAAGCATCCTTTTGACTTCGCTCATATCGAGCGCTGTCGTGATCATCACGGCGCCTGCGAGCAAGGCGAGCTATCCTGCCCGTGTGCTCACGAGCCATCTAGTCGCGGCCTTGACGGGACTCGTGCTACGATCCTTTTTGCCGATAAGCCCATGGTCGGTTGCGGCCGCCGTCGGCTTTGCGCTGCTGATTGTCCTTGTCGCGGATCGACTTCACCCGCCCGCCATAGCCAATGCCGGCATCATGTTTTCGGCAAACGGCTCAACGCTCGAACTGATCGGCCTCGTGGCCGTGACGGCCTCGATCCTTACCGGAGCAGCGTTTCTCTCGCGTCACTGCTTGCTCCGCGTTCCAACTGGCAAAGAGCCATTGAGCTGAGCCGCTTTGGTCAAGCCGGACTCGGGTATAGCCCCATTTCGCGGCTTCCTGCATTAGCGTCTGGCGACTGGCGCGAACTCGTTGTTCTTCGTCGTGTAATCGAGGACATCGGCGCAGTTCAGCTTCTTGCGCAGATAGTAGACGGGGTCATCGCTGTAGAGCGTCGGGAACAGGCACAGATCAGCTTCGACGAAACGGTCTCCAGTCAGGCAGGGTCCGTTGCCCACGGCAAGGCGCGAGCCGAGCGCACCACAGACTCGCACGGCAGATCTATGAGACTGAAGGTTCGGCGTGAACCTCAGTCCCGACCCTCTACGACAAGAAAAGGCTGCGAATCGTGTCGAAAGAAAAGCTCCGAGATACTTCGGATGTTTAACCGAGACGCGACCCCGGGCCTTCTTCATCGTTTCGGACCATCTTCGGCTCGGCGCCAGCTAGCCGACGATCATGCTGTGCTTCATGCTCGGAATGGTTCTGGGCATTCCCGTGTTGATACGGCTCAGCCAGTTGCGCGGCACGCGCTTCGGCGTCGCTTGCGCGATGCTGGGCGCTGCTCTCTCGAGCCTGGCGTTCACGGCGATCCCGTCCGGCGGCGCAACGACCGCCATGATCGCCTACAGCTTGGTCGGCCTTTTCACCGGGGCTATCAGTTCATCCTCAACGCCGCCATGGTCGCCCTCGCGAGCCTGGACCGTGCTGAGAGTGGACGCGACCAGGTAAGTCTGCATCTGGCGCTGCTCGCCATGACCAACAACATTGGCTACGCCGTCGCCGTCGGGATCGTCAATGGCCTGCTCCAGCTGTTTCATTATCAGGCCGGCGCCCCTGAAGGAAATGCGACTTGGGCCGTGATTGGCCTCGGGCTCGTCTTGCCGGCTTTTTTGTTCATCGCGGCCGCGATGAACTTCGTGGCAGTCCTACTATTACCTCTCGGTGGAATGACGAGAGCCTAAAGCTCACCACGCTCAAATCGTGATTAACTTCAAGTGGCCCATCACCAATCGAAATGCTTCATGCTCCGTTCAAGGTCCGCCGGGGAGTCAATATCCACAAGGTCTTCGGGCCTAGCTACAACCAACGTAGCACGGCTAATGAGGCTACGCGCGCCTTGGTCGCCATTAAGTTGCTGCAACATCTCGAACCATTCCGCACCGAATAGGGCAGGGGGCATCCGGCTTCCATCAACCCCTGACGCAACGAGGGTGCCCGTTCCTTTATATTGGGCCAACAATCGTTGGAAATGAACGATCGGCACAAATGGCATATCGGCCAAGGCGATCAAGGCAGCTTCTACACCGCGCTTGTGGGCTGCCGCTATGCCCAAGGCTATCGAGCGCGCAATCCCATCCTCGGGTCGATTGTTTATCAAAGCCTGAAAATGGGGCCATTGCAGCGTCGAGTTGCTTGTTACAACGAAACGCGCGGCAAAAGGTATGGCTGCCAATCGCTTCGCGGCGTAATGACCAAGGGCCTTACCTCGCACGGCAGTGGCAATTTTGTGTTCTTTGCCGAATCGCACCGATTGCCCCGCGGCGAGTAAGATTGCCGCTGTGCTTGCTTCGGCGACGGAACCTTCTTGCTGTTCAATCGATTTGGTGCAGTGCATGATCACCTTCGCCCGAACTCCCAGCTGATGTATTTTGGCCTCCCTAGCATTTTGATAACTGCGCGGTAATCGGCTGGATGAACCTTGTCGCTCGATCCGACGTTCCAAAAGCCGAAAGCGCGATCGCCGTTCAGTCTCGCGACGGCATAGATCTCCCACGCCACCGATCGACCATATGGATAGATCCATGTCACCCGAGCCCCACCAAGTCTCGCGCGAAGATCTGGAAGGCGTACTCGAAGCTCGCGGGTCGAATCATTCGACCCTACAGCCACGATGACTGATCGATAGCGGCGCTGAGGAAGCATGGCACTTACCGCTTCGACACTGGCACCAACCGTAGCGCGAACATCACAATCATGCGGATGGAGCGCACCGAGTGCCCCGGCGATCCCCACAGCGATGCTGTCCCCGATGATTAGGCAGGACATTATCGCTGCTAACGGCTCGATCGAGGCAGCGGGAAACACGAAGGATCATGCCTGACCTCCGCGATAGTGAGGGCGGCCATCGCTCCCATAATGGAAATCATTGCCGATTCCTTTTTCACAGCCTCAGTGCTATGAGTAGGACTGAAAGGAGCCGGCGATGGACCCGCAAGGCGCGACACCTAAGACTTCGGATTGTCCGACCGAGGCGCAGCCTAAGGCACCGCGCCTGTCCCAGTGGCTGTGGCGTCCGTGGTACGCCAAGCTTTGGTGGAAGACCGCAGCCATTTTCTGGGTCGCTTTCATCCTCGAAGAGGCTTTCGTTCCCCGTTCTCTCTCGCACGCACTTTTCGATCAATATGAAGGCTGGATTCTTGGGGCGCTGCTCCTGTTCCACCCTTTCTTGATCGTCCCCGTCCTCGCCTTCGGTTGGCTGTGGGCGCTGTCCAACCAACCACGTGGTGAGGGCGAAGGTTGGATCGCAGGGGCCTATGATTGTTCGACCGGCTTCGGATTTCTCGGGCGCAATATGGACCCGACGAATCCAGCCGATCCTCGATTTGTGGGCCTTCCATGCAATCCGGCCAGTGAGGCATGGCGTAATCAGCACGTTCGCGGCCATTCCTAACGGCGCTTAAATTCAGGATCGCCGTCTTCCAGGCCATTGGTTCGATCGCCAGTGAAGCGCCCGCTTCGCAAGATTTGGCTTTGTTCAATCGATGTGAATGGCGCTGTCGCGTCCCAAGGGCCACGCCCCGCATCCGCTTGATCCAAATAACGATTTCGGAGGCCGTCAGCACCGAGGATCGCGCGACCCAGCTCGCTACTGAATGCCGCCTCCGGTGTGCGGGACCTTGAGGCAGCTCGTTCAGCATTTGCGATAGCGTTGCGTACGTCATGATTCACGATATCAATGGACGAACGCGCATCTGTCGAGCCGACGCCTAAGTCGGATGTTTGCAAATTGATACTAGCGGTAGATCCACCTTCGTTCCCAGATGCTTGCCCTGCTTTTCCTTTGGCGGTTTGGCTACCGCGTCCCCCAACTCCGCCACTAATTCCGATGCTTTCGGCATCGCCATTCGTAACTTGATGGGAGGCACCGCGAGACAAGGAGCGTTGCCAACCAGTTTGAACCATGATCGCCGTTACATCGCGTTCCAACGTGTCGGCAACCTGTGGTTTGAGCCGCCAGTTGCCGCTGCGATCCATCTCGAACCCGCCCTTGAGCCAATTCGCCATCGCCGCCTGGCCTTCCGTGCCACTACCGAGAAAATGTTCGATCGTATCGGGTCCCGCTTGCTTGCCGGCCTCGAACCGTGTGCTGGTATCGCTCCGCGCCGACCGCTGGAAGCCCGTACTGCTCGAGATGAGCAGATCATTGTGAGCAAAGCTGAACCGCGCGCTGCCGCCATTGGCGACCGCGCCAAGCTGGTCCTGGTTGATCAGCCCGGCCCGCCACATCTGCGCTGCAGTTTCCGGTGTCAGATTGAGGCTAAAGTCTCCATTTTGATCCATCGCGATCTGGCGCTTCGTCAGATCGATACCATGACTCCGCAGCAATCCTTGAGCCCTTGTAAGGCGCTCATTGTCCACGATGCGGGTAAGCCGCTCGTTCCGAGCGCGATCGGCGACGCCGGCAGATCCGCCTTCCGCCATGTCGACCTGGTTGCCGGCAGTTCTCGACAGCGTTTGGATGAAGCTGTCGAGCCGAGCGGCCTCGCGTGTTGAGACACCTGCCGCTTCAGCTCCCTCGGCGAACCCGAAATTCTCCGACTGCCGACGTTGCTCGCCGATCCGCGCCGCGTTGCGCGTTCCATCGTGACCAACTTCGCGCTGTGCATCGAGCTTGCCGGCGCGCTCCGCAAAATCATAGCCGGCCGCTTCGCGTGTCCGACCGTAGACGCTGGTTCCTTCACGCGCCGCCTCGGCTGTAGCGCCGTCCGCGGTTCCGACATGGACCGCCGCATTGTAGCTCTCCAGCGCGTGCATCACCTGAGCCTCATTGCGACCCGTTGCGCGGGAGAGTTGGCTGATGGCGGACGAGCGCGCTTCACCCGACAGCGCATTGATGAAGGAGATGCGCCGGCTGGTTTCGTCGACCGAGAGGCCGAGCATGGCCGCTGCGTTGCGCTGACCTTCATTGCTGCCGGTTCGGTGCGCCTGCTCGGTAGCCACATTGCCGCGCTCAACCTGCGCGACCCGGTCGCCCGCATAGTCCCGCCGCCCCTCCATCGCGCCTACCTGCACCTGCGCTGACGTGAGGTCATTTTGCAGCATCGCCTCCTGATCGAAGGTATTGGCGATAAGCTTGGCGAACGTCGGATCAGCCGATGCCTCACTGATGACGCTAGCCGCCTTTAGCTGCGCATCGTCCGCGCCATAACCGTTGCGGGAAAAGTGCCGTGTCGCGCCCTGCAGCATCATGTCGTATGCACGCTGGTCGCCGAACGCCCGCCATTGCACCATATTCTGCGCGAATGATGCAAAAGCGCGCTCGCCCGCCTGGCCCTCTCCGAAATATCGATTCCCGAGAGATCTGAGCGCGTCTTTCTCCGCGAACTGATGGATGGCGGCCGTCGTCGCGTTCGCGCGCACGGCGCGTTGAACGGCCGGGTTCGAGAGATCGCCGTTGACGAGGGCAGGGGTCAGGCCGCCCAATTCCCGGGCGGCATCGATGCCGCCCATTCCAAACGCAGGAACGCCCGGAACGCCGGATGCCCGCTCGCTGAGCAGACCGCCGGCTGCGCCAAAGCTTCGATTTGCTCCGAACGTCGAGCGCTCGCCGAAATCTCCGAAGTTCGACGAGGCGTTCCGGCGCGCCATCGTGCCCGTTGCGGACGCCTGCGCCTCGAGGGCTGAGGCATAGCCTTCGCCGGTGGCGAGCGGTGCTGCCGCGGCGCTCGCCTGGCCATGTACGCCGAGAGATCCGCTGGTGAAGGATGTGAAGACATTCCCGGAGAAACGGAACACCGTGAAGACAAAGGCACCGGCGAGACCCGCCGCTGCTGTCCTGAAGCTGCCGAAGATGGCGAGCGCCTTTTGCGCTGCCGACGGCGCCAGGAGCCACGCATTGGTCGCCACCGCATTCGAGCGCATCTCGGCGAGCGCATCCATCGCGCGGCCCAGTGTCAGCTGATAGATGCCGGCGTCGATCACACCCCAGAGCGCCACGAACACGAACAGGCCGAGCGCGAAGCTGGCCACGCGGAGGTTGATCGGCGTCAGGATGAAGAGCAGCGCGATCGGGATCATGAACAACATGATCCCGAACACGACGGCACGGATGGTTGGCATCCATTCGTTCGCCACTGACATGGTGGCAAGGCCGTTCGATATCACGGCACGATTGGCCATGACCCTGGCCGCAGAAGCCGGACTATCCTCGAAGAGAACGTCGCCGACGCTGTTGCCGAGCAGGATATTGGTCATGAACGCCTGGAGAGAGAGCGGAGTGCCCATCATCAT
Organism: Sphingobium sp. TA15; assembly: GCF_037101235.1. NCBI lineage: Bacteria > Pseudomonadati > Pseudomonadota > Alphaproteobacteria > Sphingomonadales > Sphingobiaceae > Sphingobium > Sphingobium sp. TA15. Next base: position 1,088,627 of record NZ_AP025355.1, on the reverse strand, counting down.
GTCGCCCATTTCGCCCAGCTGGCTCCGGCAGCGATTGAGCTGGTCGGGCTGGGTCACATCGAAGCCGGTCCGTGTGCAGACCTGCCGGCTGTAGTCGTCGAACAGCGCGGGGTCCGAAAGGGCTGTCGAGATATGCTGCCATGCCTCGTCGCAGCTCACCGTCGTTCCGCCCTTGTCGGCGGCCGTATAGACGGTTGAGAATGTCGCTGGTCCGGCCATTGCTGCGAACGCCGCAGGCAGATCGGTGGCAGTTCGGAACAGCCTATCATCATCGACGCCATAGGCTGCGGAGACCCGGGCCACGGGATAGCATTGCCGCACATAATCCTTGATCGTCGCGTCGAGAAAGGTGTCGGTAATTGGGCCGCGCGGAGATACGGCATTGAAGAAGAGGTCGAACGTGTGTCCGCCTGCACCAAACTCGATCTTGATGTTGGGATCGAGCGTATTGTCGTCGATCGTCTCGACCAACGCGCGCTCGATAAGGTTAGTGGTGCCGGCCACCAACACCAGCAGATTGGGAACGTCACCGACCGGCTGATAGGCGTTGCGGACCTTGTCGTAGACGTGGACGGTCCCAGTGGTGGCGATCATGCCGACGAACAGGCCGATCCCGATCAGCATCTGGAAACCGAAGGCGACGAGACCCATCCCTTGTCCGCGAACGCTCGCCAGCAGCGCGCCGAGCGAGATGCCGACGGTCGCGATCACGATCACGAGCGTCTCGTAGCGCGGATCAGCGAAGATCATTGCGACGAGGCGAAAGGCATCGACCGTCTCGGCAAACCCGTCATAGGTATAGAAGCTGGCGTCGATCGCGAAAGCGGGCGTTGCGGCGCCCACCATTGCGAGGGCAAGCGCGACGCGGATAAGGCGGCGGATCATCATCTCACTGCTCCCGTGCGGCGGCGGCGCCGGCAGCGTCGCGGGCATCGCGATCGCGCTGTCTCATCAAGCCCGCATAATTGGCGGACAGGTTCGCGGCTCCCAACGCCGCCAGGTACGATTGTCGCATCTGCGCGCGCTGGCGCAGAACTTCTTCTCGGAGATCGCGCAGCTGCTCGATCCCCTTGGTCAGGATGCGAGTCTGGCAAATGCTGGTGTTGGCAGCATCGGCCGCGCCCGCAGCCGTTGTGCCGCGCTCGGCATTGCTCAGCGCAAAGTCGATTGACCGTGTGAGGTCATTCAGCATCTGATAGGCAAGGGTGAGCGCGACCAATTCGTCGGTATCGCCGATTACCGAGCCTGCCACGCCCTGACGGACGCCCCATTCGAGCATACGGTAGACGGGCAGCGTGCTGACATTGGCTACGAACTGTCGTTCCTCGGCTGTGAGCGCCGCGCGCGTTCGAATCTTGGTTGCAATCGAATCCATGCGCGTGCGCGCCAGCTCCAGGGCGCCCTTGCCTCCATCGTTTGAGCAGTCGGCGCCGGTTGCCGGGATGTTGAGCACGCGGCGCTGAACGCGGCCGCTCAGGAAATCATCCGGGGATTCGGTGTCCTGGCGCGGGCAGGCGGGGATCGCCGAGAAGAGCGGAACCTTGTCGTTCGGATCCCACCGCATATAGACGTCGCCCACCCGCGCCCGCATGACCTCGGCCCAGTCGGCCGCGCCGACGCGCGAGGCCGCGTGAGAGAGCAGAGAGCCGGTACGGAAGATGTCGGTGACCTCCGCCGGGCAGTTCTCCAGCGCGTCCTTCAGATCTTCGGTCGGGTTGTTGTTGTTGGCCTGGATCTTCTCGCGGCTCTGTTGATAGCTCTTGGCGAAGCCTTGCTTGACGGAACGGTATCCAGTCATCTCCTCGATGATCCCGGACATATTGTCGTCGCCCTTGGCGATCTGGACCATACGGTTGGCGAGGCGGCAGTCGTTGACCTGGATCGAGTTCAGGAAATTGGTGGCCGCCTCCATCTTCGAAATGATGTTGCCCATCTTCTCGTCGAGCGTTTCGAGGAGGTACTGGAATGCGACCGCAGGCGCTGCCTGCAGGATGCTCTCCAGCTTCTGGACGAGATAGTCCGGGTCCAGGAAGCTCATGCCGCCAAGGAACATGTCGATGCCGCCGCACCCTGCCTTCACCTTGGGCAGGCTCAGCGACATGAGATAGTCGTTGTGCACGTCGACGCGTCCCGACATCCCGCCGGCGGTCAGATAGCCCCGGGTTTGATCCTCGAAGCTTCCCGGGCTGGTATAGGTGACATTGTCGAACCAGCTCTCGGCCCAGCTCTGGGCATGCGCGGGGACGGTTGTGCCGCACGCGGCAACCACGGCAATTAGCGAGATACTCAGGCGCGACAATAAGCGAGACATGGCGGATGTCCTCGGGTTGGAGCTGCGATCGAGAGGAGTGAGCCCGCCATGCTCAATTCCCCTTCGAATAGGGTGGAGGTGATGCTGCGATGCCGACAATGCCGGTGAACTTGGCCATGGCACGGACGCCGACGTCCGGCCTCACACCGGTCATCATCTTGAAGGCAAGATAGATGTTCCGCGCGAGATTGACGCTATGGTCGGTTCCGATCGCGATCGGGATCACGCGATTGGGATCGTTGGTGGCTCGCACCCACGCCACGGGATGTCCGACCCAGGGGAGCCCCAGCCGGCCAGATCGCACGATCGCCTCCTCGCGCGAAAGGACAGCGACATTCACACCGTACTGACGGCGCAGGATCTGGAGTTTGGCCCACAGGTCGGCGCAGGGCGCGCATTGAGGCGAAGTCGTCATTTCCACGACAAAAGCCGGGGCATCTCCTTTCAGCGTCGCACTAAAATCCGGTGGGAAATCGCGGGTGAGGGGGACGCGCGACAGCCAGGCCTGCATTGCCGCGGGATCGGCCACCGGGTGGATCGCAGCACGCCGCGATGCATCCTGCGAAACCTGCTGTGCGCCGGCGGGATCGACAGTCAGCCCGCCAATCACGATTCCCGGTATTCCAAGAAGGAATCGGAGAGGCGTTCTCATAGCCGGTCTCCTCGTTCGTAGACGGTCGCGTGGCTATGTTTGAGCTTGGCTGGCGATCCTGAAGCACGATCCGAAACGTCACCGTTGGTAGGCGCGTCCTGGACATTAACATGGATCGCTGCAGTGGGAGCCACGACGAGGTCGAGCCGTTTAACGATAGCAGTGCAGACGTTGACTTTAAGGTGGTTTCCCCTTACAAACTTTGGCCGAAGGAGTGCCGCGATGAATGCGTATACCTTGACCTCCAAGGGACAAATCACACTGCGCAAGGAGTTCATGCAGCACCTCGGCGTGCATCCCGGCGAGAGGATCAATATCGACAAGTTGCCTGACGGAAGCATCAAAATTACTGCGACGAAGGCGACTGGGAAAATCTCGGATGCCTTCCGGCTGTTCAAGCACGACGGCCCGACGATCTCGATTGAGGACATGAATGAGACGATCGAAAAAGGATGGGCCGGAAAGCTGTGAAGATTACCGCCGATACAAATCTGCTTGTCCGCGCGATCGTTCTGGACGACGTGCGTCAGACCGAAGCAGCCGAACATGAACTCGACAAGGCCGCTCTCGTGGCTTTGACTCTGCCTGCGTTGTGCGAGTTCGGTTGGGTGCTCTCGAGTAATTATCGACTGGCGCCGGCCGATATCGCTACCTCGATCCGCAAGTTGCTTGAGGCGAGCAACGTAGCCGCAGATCATATCGCCATTAATGCAGGTCTTCAGATGCTCGATGCCGGTGGGGATTTCGCGGATGGGGTGATTGCCGCAGCGGGAAAGTCGCTTGGCGCCGAGGCATTCGTGAGCTTCGACAAAAAAGCCGTGCGGCTTCTTCGCGCGAATGGCGAGGCCGCGCGCCCACCGAAGTAGTCGGGAGAAGCGATCAACGCGCTCATAGTCTGCCCGATTCATCGTGGCTTCTGGTCCGGCGGCGAGCTGATGAGATTGCCACCGACCATCTCTTCTGCGGCTCGTGGATCGCTTGCTGAGACAGGCCCCAGGCCCAGAGCGTCAAAGAAACCACCTTCCTCGCCGGCTCCGGTCATGAACTGCTCGGGCCGAATATCGCCGGTCAGAAGGCGCACTGCCTGATAGGCCATCTGCGCGAGATTCGGATAGGCTTCTACGCCGCTTGCGATGATCATGCGCTGCTGGCTGTTCCGACGAATGATCATCGTGGTCGGGGTCACCTCGACCCCAAAGCGGGCCCCGAGCTCCGGGCGGCGATCGATGTCCATGAGCGTCACCTGCCAACCCATCTCGTCCTGGAAGCGTTGGACGATCGGCCACTGGACACGGCAGTAACCGCAGGTGGTGCGGCTGAACATGACCAGCGCGAACTCACCGGCGTGCGCCCGCAGATATTGGCGGCGCGTGTCGTCCTTGTAGGCAAGCAGTTGATCGCGTGCATCGCCGACCATCGGATTGGCGGACTTCGAGTTGAGCTCGGGATGCTGCAGCATCGCGAGTTGCGTGACGCCGGCGAACGCCCTGGCTTTTCGCCGTGCAAAATCCTGGAGCCGCCAGAAGTCGGCGACTGCATCGACCGTGAGCACGGTTGCAGCATAGTCGCGCTGCTGTTCAATGAGCTTGCGAATCTTAGGGGGTGTCCATGTCGCAAGCTCTGCCATCGGCGGGATCGCCGGCTTGACCAACGCATCTTCCTCGGCCGGCTTGGGTTCGGCCGGCTCAGGCTTCGGTGCATACCACCAATAGCCCTCACGCGCGGGGTCTGACTGCGCCTGCGCGGAAGCCGACAGCGGCGCAAGTCCGAGCGCAGCGGCGAGGACGATCGCGCTCCCCTTCACAGCACGCGCTCCATTCGCGTTAGCCGTCCGATCGAAATCGGGCCATAATAGCGGCTGTCGAACCCGCTGGGATGGCGCGAGCCGACGAATATGAACCCGGCCGGAATCAGTCGCTGCGTCGGTCGGAAATGCTCGAGGTGCTGTCCGTTGCGGCCTATCGGCTTGCTGACACCGAGCAGCTTGTCGTTGCAATAATACCAGCCATCCCATTGCCCATGCACCATTGAGGGCTTCTCGATCATGTCGAGCCGATCACCCGGCATGCAGAGCGCATATTTGGTGACCGCGACGGGCTTTGGTCCAGCCAGTGGATGCGACAGCATGAAGGACACAAGGTCGCCGCGATGGATCGGGCCGGGATCCGCACGGACCGCCCAAGCGTCGATCGACGGACTCATCACCCACGTGACCTGCGGGATCGCCCACCAGGTGAGCAGTCCGATCGGCAGCACGATGCAATAAGCCTTGAAGAGCTGCTCGGGGCGCAGCGGCTGTCCCAGGCCCGAAGCGCCAAGCGCCACGGCCGCCCGCAGTGGCAGGAGCTTGACCTCCGGCCAGGCTCTTTTACCGAGATTCCAGGCGAGCCTGAGCATCGCGCACCTCCTCCCTGCCGCCGAGGCGGCCATATTCTTCGAGCAGTCCGGGAAGGGCGGCATCCCCCTGGACAATGTGCGAGCTACGCGGACTATTGTCTTCGCGCTCACAATAGGGCTGTGTTGGGTCACCAGGGATCATGGCCAGTGCCGGCACACGGGTGATGCCATGCTGTCTGAATATGATCGGATCGACGATCAACTGGATATCGCGCATCGCACAAGCCGGTCCCTCGCAGCCGGGGTCGATACGCAGGATTTCTGCCGAGAGCTTTGCCATCGGCGCGACCTTGTTGAGGCCCCCCGGCATGCCCCGAAACGCGATCACACCGCGCGCCTTTTCGAGCTGTCCCACATAAGTACGCAAGGTCGAGACCGGTATCGACGAAGACACGAAGAGAACCGGCACCCAGCCTGCCTTCGCGGGCGGCGCAATAGTCTTTGCAAGCGCCGTGGTGTCAGGCGCTTCGAGCCCGAGCGCTTGGCCGAGGCGTTTCGCCATCGCCTCGCGTTCGCGTGCTACGTCCGCGCGACCAGCCTCGAGCGCTGATCGAGCGCGCGCATCCATCGCGGGTGCCGGTGCACGGCGGCGCATCGCCTCAAAGGCGCGCCGACGGGTCTCCGGCGTCGCCTCGGAAGGCGTTGTTGGCGTCCTGCTTGCATCGTGCGGTTTCTGTCTAGCAATCGCGCCCTTGAGCCGGTCGACGGCGGCGTCACCTTGCTGTTCGATCTGCGCTTTTGCGCCATCAGGCTGCGTCTGCGCTTGGACCATGACAGGCAGCGCCAAACCCCATAGGGTCATGATGACTATCGGTCTCAGGCGCACGTCAGTGGCCGACCGTCTGCATGTAGGCATCGATCTTGTCCTTCATGTCGACCTGGATCTCACCGGCGGTGCGGGCTTGGATCTCGGAATAATATTCGGAGAGGTCCATCTTGCTGAAATCGAGCGCCTGGAACTCCTCCGGCGTGAAACCACGACACATCGGATTCTTGGGGGTGCCCCAACCGATGCCATTAAACGATTTGAGCTGCGGCCGCCCCTGCTCCTGGATGATCCGGCCGAGCTTGGTGTTGAAGCAGCAATGACCCTTGGCCTTCTGCACGCAGATGCCGAGGATCTTCGATGAGCAGTAGCTGCCGACCTCATGGCACATGCCCGAGCCGCGCAGCATGCCGGTCTCCATGTCCTGCTGGTCACAGCCCTGGAGCAGCACTTCGATCATGAAATTTACCGCCAGGCTGATTGCGATTGAGGTGGGATCGATACCCGCTATGATCGCATTGGCGCCCGACGTGGCGGCCTGACTCGCCGTCGCTCCGGCTTTGAATGCCGTGTAGGCCGCCTTCATACCCGTGAACACGCCCTTTGCGATGGCGATCTTGGTCCCGATCGAAGAGATGGACGATCCCATGCCGTCCTTGACGATCTTTCCCTTGTCCTTGCAGCAGTTGCTGAAGGTGGTTTTGAGACCGGGTGGCCGGCAGCGGACCGCGCGGCCTGAGAAAATCTCGATATTGGCCGTACAATTGCCGTCGGCGTCGATCTCGCCATCAGCCGGCACACCTGGATCATCGACGACGGGTTCATCCTCGATCGGGTTCGCACCGCCGTCGATACAGGCATTGGGCGAACAGGTCGGCGCGCCGCCTGATGCCGGCGCCTCGCAGGCATATTGGTCCCCGAGCGGACAGGCATAGACACCTGGCGCGGCCACCGTGCAGGCAACTTGCTGGATCGGGCACTGCCATCCGCCCGACGCGGTACCGAGACAGCTTGCGGTCTCCCCTGGATCGGCAGCGTCACCATTGCCATTGAGATCGACAGCGCAAAGCTGCTGCGCATGGACAGGTCCGGTTATGCCACCCGCAAAGGCCAGCGATACGCCGAGCAGCGCGCCGCGCAGGAGAGAAGGCCGCTTCATGGTACAGCACTCGTGCACGTCATGTCGGCACCGGCGAGGCGAACAGACTGCATCATTACGACCGCCTCAGGGAAATCGTCGAGGCAACCACACGCGCTCACGACCTCCTCGCCGGGACCCGTCGGGCAAACGTTCGCTACCTCGCAGACATGGTAGAACGTGTCCCAACCGATCGGATTGTTCTGCTGGGTCGCCACCACGCCTGCGGGAGCCGCTGCGGTATTCATCTTTGGGGCCCGGGTCTTGCAGATCGCCTCGCAAGCAGGCACCGATCCACGGTCGGGAAGGGAGAAGGGCGAACTCGTCTGCGTCACGCTGCCGTCAGGCTTCTTCATCTGGTCGGCGAGCAACGTTTCGGTCGAATGATCGATAATGTAGGCACCGCGGCTAAGGTCGGGCTCGGGCATGCTGCCGGTATCCAGGACGCATTTGTAGGACCGACTGCGCTTGAAGAAATCCCGCGTGAGCTGAACGGTACAACTGTCGGTTCCAAACAGCCGGGTCTGGGGCAATGGTTTAAGGCCGGTGCCCACGCCGTTCCGGAAGGTCTCGACACCGTCGACATCTTCATCGTCGAGCCGGCAGGCTGAATCTGCCGCATAGCCAGCACAGAGATCGACCAATCGCTCCGACGTTGAACAGCTGGTGTCGACCTTCACCTCGACATCGACATAACCCCAGCGTTCATCCTTGCCGCCTCGCACCCTGGCCGCGACGACCGCGCCGCCCGCTTTGAACTTGTCCAGCAAGTCGATGACCACGCCGTTGCCCCAAGTGCCGTCGACCGCGCAATCGCCGGACGGCAAGGCTTCGGTCAGCCAAGGCCGCTTGCCCGCATAGCCGACGATCGCGCCATCGACCCGACCCTGGACCCAGTCCTCGGCAGCCATGCCGACGATCCGCGCCGAGACGACGCGGCCTGGTTTGTGAATGTCGAAGCGGGCGGAGAAAATCGGGGGTGCGGCGCTGCAATTGCCTGTCCCCCCGATCCGATAGCGGCGGCAATCCGTGCCGCAGCTCGAAACGCCAAGCAACGCGCCACTCACCGAGACGATGTCGTCGAAAGTGGCAGAGGTCAACGTCACTTCACGTTCGATCGTGCAGCTGCGCAGCTGCTCGGCCTTGCCGATCCCGGCTGGCGAGCCCTTGAGCGCCTGGAAGATGCTGTTGCCGGCGGCGATCGACCCGGCGTCGCCCTGGATCGCGGCGGGGTTCGCGCGATAGGCGGTCTGGCCGATGGTCGGATCGGCGGCACATGCCGTCGCCTGCGCGCCGACATAGTCGATCACCGGGCCGTTGACCTGCGCCTGCGCGACACCAATCCGGGGATCGACCGTCGTGAGTGCGCCGACCATGCCGCCGCCCAGGTCCTTCAGCACCTCGGCAAGATTGCCGAAGACGAGGTTCGTCCCGCAGCTGTTGTTGACACAGTAGCAGCCGGCCAGCTCGGGCATCGCGACTTCCGTGAGCTTCAAGGCCTTGGCGCCGTCCACGTCCCATTTGAAGGAATGACACTGATTCCATGTGCCGGGCTGGCAGGAGACGATGCCATTGGCGCAAATGCCTGACACAGGGACGGGCAAGGTGCTTGATTTGTCGAAACTGCCGTCAAAATCGGTGTCCTGCGATATGCGGACTGTACCGATGTCGCCGGTCGAGGAAGGCTGGATGAGCACTTCGAGCAGGCTTGCGGTCTTTTGGCAGTTGATCGTCGGGGTGAAGCTCTTGCTGTTATCGACAGTCGTGATCGGCTGCCCGCTCATGCCCGGTGTCACATAATTCTGCTGCAGCGCATCGCTCGATCCGGTCTTGGCCTGCGCGGCTGCCGCCGCTGAGCGTGCGCGATCCTCGAGCGTCTGCGCCTGCGCCGAATGGCATACACAGGCGCAGAGAAGGGCGATCAGAGACACCCGCTTCATGTCCGCGCTTCCAGGAAGAAGAGCCGGTGCGCGCGGGTGCCGCGCCGGAGCCGGAATATTTCGCCCAGGGGCAGCCGTGAATCCTCGGACCCGATGATCCGGAACACTGCCTGTCCGTCCAGGGTGGTCAGCGCGGCCGCCGCCGCGACGCGGGCGAGGGGGGCGTGCCCTTGCCGCGGCGGGAGAGGATCGACCGCGCTGACCGGGGGCGGGACGGCGTCCAGGGGGCTTGAGGACACCGCCCCGATTCCACGCCGCTCGCGACCGCCATCCTGGCTGTGGCGGACAGACCGGGCACTGGGCCGGGCTGGCATGGAACGGGTGGAAGGCGACCTGCTCATGGCGTGGAAATTCCCGCGCAGCAGATCACCTTTTCGAAGACCATGAATTGGGCATTGTCCTTGCCGGGCGCGTGTTTCATCGAAGACCAGAGCGCACCCGGGCGGCCGACATTGACGCAGGAGCCGCCTTTGACCGGCTCCATCAGCTGATATTTGTAGCGGGACTTGGTCCAGATCGGCGCCGCCTTGAACGAGCAGCCGTCGGCGGAGCTGATCGTTGCTGCGCCGAGCCTCCCCATCATGAAGGTGCCGCGCGCGGCGAGTCCTGCCCAAGCCTCGACCGAGTCATCGAAATGGATGTCCCCGGCGATCGGATAGGTGGCGCCCCAGCTGCCCATGCACCAGAAAAGCGGATCGATGACCTTGCCGGCAGCCGCAGCGGCGCTGTCCGCCATGCAGGCCAGGCCCGCAGCCGGGTTCCCGAAGAGAATGCCCTCCGGCTGGATTATCGCTCCCAAGGTTCCCGACTGCCAGGTCGGCAGCACCTCGGTGATCAGAGCTACGTCAAATCCATTATCTTCCAGGCAGGGAAGATCGGTGAACATATCGAGCATCGCCCAGACGGGAGAGATGTAGTAGTGCATCTGCGCGAACATCTTGCGCGTGTTCGTGCCGTCAGAGATCGATGACTGGCTGCCCTGCAGCTTGCCATGCGTCGGCATCAGGTCGGCGCCCAAGGCCATCATGCAGCCCGGTTCGGTCACCACGTCGATCATGCGGTTGGGCGACCAGAAGCTTACTTTCACCCCAAACCAGAAGGTCGCGCCCTTGCGGCACGCGCAAAGCGGCTTCGACGAGGACTGCGCGTCGAGCTCCTTCGAAAGCTTGTCGAAGGTGCCGATGCGCACGCCGCCGATCGTGATCGGAAAGATGCAGGTCCAGCGGACCTTGGTGATCGGGTTGAACACCGCGCCGGCGGGGCAGGATGAGGCCTGTGCGAGCGCGGATGGCAGCAGTGCGGTCAAAATGGCCGCAGCGCCAGCGCAGAAGAGGCGTTTCAGGCGGGTCATCGCGCGGCGCTCCCCGTTTGCGCCAATCGGACTTCGGTCAACTCAAGCTTCTGCCCGACCTGGCGGACGATCACGGGTGCGACCGTGAGGCCAAGGCGGTCCTTCACACGCTCTTCGAGGATGAAGAGCGGCCGTCCGACCTTTTCGCCAAGCGCAATGGGATCGGCGCTGGTGCCGCCGCCAGCGGCCAGCAGTATCCAGTCGGTCGGCGCTGCAGTCTTGAGTGCCCAGCCAAGCTCGCGTGCATGGACGATCACGAGCCGCTGCGGCAGCGAGACATAGGTGAGCGGGTTGAAAGTGAAGCCCTTGGGATAGAGCACGCGACCGTCCGGCAGCGTTACATCCATGTCGAGCGTGTAGAAGGGCACGAGGGTGCGCACGCGCGCTGCAGTCGCAGGCGCAAGGCTCGCTGATTTCATCGCCGACCAGCGCGAGCGAGGCCCGAATTTAGCGCCAAAGTCCATAGGCAATGTCGCGGCCTTCGCCTCGATCTCGGCCAGCGCATCAGGTTCCGCGATCGGCCAGGTGCGCCCGATCGTAGATGTCTCGCCATGCGCCGCGCCCGCGACAAAGATGGACGCGATCAGCAGGATAGCGACGGTGCCTGCCTGAAACCAGGCGATGCGCGCAGACAGGATAGGAGGATCAGCGGACATGGCGATATCTCCGGCGCGGATCACAGTGCTGTTCGCGAGGCTCACCGATGATCGCGGCGATGAGCGCAGCGAGCCCGACAATGGCGAGCATCAGGACGAGCGCCGCCAGCATCCTGTCGAGGGGCTGCCTGCTGTTCAGGACCAGTCCGGCCTGGATCAAAAGCAGCAAATGGCTACCGACCAGAAGGCGGATTGCGGACGGCGCGGGCGAGCCAGAGAGAATGCCTCTCACCGCTGCCTCCATCGCCGGTAGATCGAAAGCAGATGGCCGGTGAGCCCGGACAGGCCGATCAGCATCACGCCACTTGCAAAGCAGCCCGCGCCGACGATCAATGATCCGCGTATGACAAGCGCCGTCGGCTGCTTGAGCGCGAGCCCCGCGACCAACACCAGGCTCGCGATCATGCAGGTCTCGATCAGAATGAGCCGGAAGCGCCAGCGAATTGCGTCATTCTCGCAGCGGATCGCTACGCGTGCCTCGATCATACGCTCGAGCGCAGCATCCTTCGACAGATCGAAGGCGAATTGATCGAGGTTCGGTTTGCGTTTGAGCATCGATCTCACTCCGCTGCCTCGGCGCGCGGCCCGAGGATCTCGGTCGCATCGACGCCGGCGAGCTCGCACACGGCTTCGAGCGGCGACTTGCCCGCGCGCAGCTTGGCTTCGAAAGCGGCAACCTCTTGGGGAGCGCTTGTGTTGATCCAGTAGGAGAAGGGGTCGACGACGAGCCGCGCGATACCCAGCCCAAGCGGCGAGTCTATGAAGACTTCCGAATAGTGCGGCTTGGAATTGCGGACGGATTTCAGCAGCTCGAGAACAAATCCCGAATAGTCGAGGATTTTGTTCTCGACGGCCTTATCGTAGGTCGAGCCCTGCAACAGGAACCGCGTGGCAGCGTTCTCCAGGATCACCTGGCCGGTGCCGCCGAACAGCAACAGGTCATTCATCGACTGCAGGACGATGCCAAAGCTGCCCTGATATTTGCGCGCGCGCCGGTAGCCTTGACCGAAGGCTTCGGCCAAGCGCGACAGATCCTGCCCCTCGGTCTTGGTCATGAACTGTGCGGCCTCATCGCAGAGCACGAAGCGAGGCCGATCGCGGGCGGAGAGGTAGAGTTCCTGGGTGACCGCGTTCACCACCACCATGACGATGACGTTGAAAAGGTCCGGCATCGCCTTCAGGCGCTCGAGTTCGAGCACGACGAATTCGTCGCTGGTGATGTCGAAGGTCGATGGACCGTTGAAGAAGTGGCCGTAGGCACCCTCGCTCGCGAAATCGCGTAGGTTGAACGCAAGCTCCCGCGCGACGGGAACCAGATGATCGACGCGGTCGAGATCCGACGCGGCGAATTCGGGATAGGCGCCGAGCCAGGCGCGCACCGCGTCGATCCCTTCCTCGGCATGGCCTTCGTCGATCGTCCATTGGACCGCCGATTTCAGAAGGTTCCACTCCGACGTTGAGACACCCTTGCGGGTCGCGGCATTCGCCATCTCAGCGACAATGGCGACCGCCATCGAGATTGCGGACTGCTTATCCTCGCCGTCCAAGGCGAAACCCATATCGAACGGATTGAGGACGAGCTGCTCCTCGCCGATGTCGATGTAGCGACCCGAGCAGAGCGTGCAGAGCTTCCGGTAGCTGCCGCCGATATCAATGATGCGGATCAGCGCGCCCTGCGCATAATATTGCTGGCAGAGATTGTTGAGCAGGAAGCTCTTGCCCGCGCCGCTTTCGGCGGAGACAATGAAATTATAATTGTTGATGCGCGGATCGAAGAGATCGAGCGTGATCAACTGGCCCTTGCGGCCGGTATAGAGAAGGGCCGGGCGGCCGCCCCCACGAAAATCGGTCTGGATCGGCGACATCAGTACCGCCGCCTTCACGGGCATGCGAAAGTCGCGTTCGAGCATTCGCATCGTGCGATTGTCGGGATAGAGGCCGAAAGGCAGACTCAACGGCAGCAGGATCGGGTTGAGATAGCTTTCCTCCTGCATCATGAAGGGCAGGGGCTCGCTCTCCCATAACCGCTTGGCGCGTGCGGCCATCTCCCGGGCGTGCGCGCTGTCTCGGCCGAACACCCAGACCGTCGGGATGACGCGGACGAATTTCGAGTTGCCAGCCTCGTCCAGGACCCAGCCGATCTCCTCAATCTGCTTGCCCACTTCGACCGCGAAGCTGCCGGCTGCTTTTTGCGCGGAAAGGACCTGAGCACGCTTGTGGATCTCGAACGCGGAATGGTCGAACAGGACGTTGAGGGTGTAGAGGAACGGCCCGCCGATCTGGTCGCTGTCCTCGGCGCTTCCTCGCATACCGCCGGTCAGACGATTCGCGCGTTCGGCGGAAATACGCCGCGCAGGTGATTTTGGCGTCAGGCAACGGGCAACCTGGTTTCCGAGGAAAACCTCCGGACCGTCGAAAAGCAGATCGGGACCGGCGTCGATGATCTGCTTGCGGATCGGTGGCGCCGACCCTTGCGCGTTCGCTTCGCTCGTGAATACGCCCGGCGCGCCCGTGTAGACGCCATTGAAGATGCGGCGATAGAAGGACACGGTCTCTTCGGGCGCAAGCCGGGTGATGCCAAGCTTGTCGAGCTGCTCCTCGATTTGGCGCTTCATGTCGCTCGCCATCGGCCGCCGCGTCTTCACCGACAGGATCGTGCGAAAGTCGCGCAGCGGAATGCCGTGCAAGGCGCGAAGGCCGTGGCGACCCATCCCCAGATAGTCGGCGGTGCGCCGGGCCGACGCCTGGATCAGCGGATCCGCGCGGGTCTTGAGATCAAGGAATCCGTCCAACGCGGCGTCGATCAGCGGATCGGCAAAGCTGTGAATCTGAAGAACCGTGCCTGGATCGAAATGCACATTGAGCAACCCGAGCAGTGCCTGATGGACGTGCGCGAACATATAGGCGGACGGCACCAGCTCCCACGCATAGCCAAAGCCATCATCGATGCAGAGGAAAGCTTCCTCTCTTTCGTCCCAGGCGACGAGCGGCAGGAAATCGGAGAAGCGATCGCGTGCCACGCTCTGGCGCAACCGGGTGAAGGTAAGCCCGCCCCCATGTCGGGTTCCCGGCGCCCTCACGGCCGCGGCTCCGGGGACGAGGCAGGGGCGCCGTCGTCTGACGGCTTGTCGCGGACCTGACCGAGCACAGGCGCCTGCGCTGCCGGCGATACCGGATTGACCAAATAGTCGCCCACGACCCAGCTTGGCGCCTCGAGGATCGAATAGACGTAGCGCGGCATGTACAGCCGGTCGGGCCGTTGGCGGTCAGCATAGGGCAGGATCAGAGTCCGCACCGTACGCGGCGATTTGAGCATCGGCGTCACCGGATCATCGATCAGGCCCTGAAGCTCGCGATAGACGCTGTCCCGGTAGCCGGCGAAGGCACCTGGTGCCGGCGCCTGTTGCCGCGCCGTGCGGCCGCCGACGGGCGCAGATGGAACCGCGCCGTCCGCCGCGCCGCTCTTAAGCAGCTTGCGATCGGCGGTGACGGTGGGATCCGAGCGCGACGCCCGTCCCGCGACCGCATCTTCATACGCTTTCTCGGGATGGATGCATTGACCATGGTCGCTGTTCTTGCAGCTGAACTTCTCCGAATAGGGCGACATCAGCGAACCGACTGTCGCGCAGGACGAGAGCAGCGCGAGGGCGGGGAGGAGAGCCAGGCGACCGTTCGGAAACGTCGGCTGACAGATGACAGATTGAACGCGCATCAGAATTTGCTCCCCGCGGTTGGCTTGATCTCGAGGGTCACGCCCTCCTGGATGACGACGACCACGTCCTTCGCGGCGCCGACCTCGACGATGGGTCCGGCCTGCCGCGCGAGGTCGAGATAGAAGTCGGTGAGCTTGTCCGAGGACTTGGAGAGCCCGCCGGCAATGCCCGACTTGGCGGCATCGCCGGCGTCGAGCGTGCGCACCGTCCCAAGTGCCGAGGTGGACGTGTCGCCGAAGGTGTTTTCGACCGTCTGCGCGATTCCGCTGATCGTGCCGGCAATGAAGGTGCGGGCCAGCGCCGCGCCGGCGCGGGTCACGACCTTGCCCGACAGACCCTTCTTCCCATCCGCGTCGACGAAAAAGCCCTTCACTGGCTGGTCGACCACCGAATGCTCATCGAAGTCGACGCAGGAGAGCGAGACGAGCTGGATCTCGACGCGCTCTTTCGCGAGACTGCCGGTCGCGTTGCCGATCACGAAGCAGCCCGACAGGTTGGCCTTGACGTCATTGGGGAGCACGGCGGGCGCCTGGACGCGAGCGATGATCGGTTCCGGATTGGACGTCGCGTCCCGGCTCGCCAGTGCGTCGATCCCCGTCAGCAGCCTCGCCTTCATGAAACCAGGTGGCAAATAGATCGTCCGATTCTTTTTTTTCGAGTCCGCCGATCCGCCCGCGGCGTCCTTGGGAACGACGGGCGTCGTCGCTTGTCCGATCGCGCCTACGACTTTTTCGACAGGCGGCGCGGGGGGCGCCGGGGGCGCAGATGGTGGCACCGGCGGTGCGGGCAAGCTGCCATCGGCACTGCCGATCTCAGACGGGGAGGGTGGTGCGGGCAGATCGGGAGGACTGCCAGGCAGCGCTGGCGGCAGCGGCCCACCATCCGCATCGCTGCCGGGGGCAGCATGCGGGCCGATTGGCGTCTTTCCTTCCTCGATCGCGGTGATGCGGTCGCCAAGCAGATTTTGGCCGTCGAGGACCTTTTTCAGGTCGCCGCGCAGTTTGACTTCGAGACTGTCACCGCGCAGGCCGGCGCCCATGTCGAGCTTCGATGCAGCCGGCGCCGTCGCGGCAGGCGTATCCGAACTGCTTGCCGAATAGAGGCCATAGCCGAGCACGCCGATGGCGGCCGCGACACCCAACTGCTTGGCCCGCAGCTTCTGACGGGAACTTAGGCCGTCCCACCGCGCCCGCACCGCGTCCCAGCTTGAACCTGGCGGCGGTACGTCAAGATCGAGGGATGCCTGCTCGGCAAGACGTTGCTGATAGGGGCTATGCTCGATCGGTGCGCCATCCTCGGGCGCGATCTCTTCGCGTTCGCCGCTCATTGGACCGCTCCTCGGCGCACCACGATCAGCCGGGCGGTATCGCCTGCGCGAAGATCCGTGCGATCGAGCGTAATCGCGAAAATATTGGCGCCGAGGTTCGAAACCAGAAACGCTCGCTCGTCGATGCGCTGGGCCGCCGATACGCTGACGAGATATTCACTCGCGGAAAGCCCCGCGCCGTCGATCGAGATCCGCCGCCTTTCATGCAGCGATGCGGCCGGCAGAGAGGGCAGGGCAAAATCGCGCGCGATGGGCGCTACCTCGGAGAAACTTGCGGGAACGCGGTCCTGCAGCAGGGCCAGAGTGATCGAGACCGCGCGTTCTTCCTCGACCAGAGGACCGAGTAAATCGGCGTTGGTTCGGGCGCGCTGGGCAGCGCCCGGCGTCAGGATTACTGTCTGCGCGGGGATATCGGACGGCTCGGCATAGAGCGGATAGACCGCCCCATTGCAGCTGATAAAGAATTCAGATGCGGCCGTCGCGTAGGTGCGGGTTGGCACGCCCTCGGTTTCGACCTCCTTCACCAGGAATTTGATCCAGGCGTCAGATCCAGCACGTTCGACCGCTATCGCCTTCTCGGCCGAGAATTTGACATCCTCGATCTCGCCGCCTTCGCAGACGACATGGTTGATGTCGCGATTGGAGAGGCGGATGCTGCTTGTCTGATCGGGCAGTGCCGTGATGGATTGGGCCTGGGCCTGGCCGGCG
Source organism: Sphingobium sp. TA15 (assembly GCF_037101235.1). NCBI lineage: Bacteria > Pseudomonadati > Pseudomonadota > Alphaproteobacteria > Sphingomonadales > Sphingobiaceae > Sphingobium > Sphingobium sp. TA15. Next base: position 1,071,668 of record NZ_AP025355.1, on the reverse strand, counting down.
ATCACGGCGGCAAAGGCGATAAGAGCGGCGGCTTGTGCGTAGGGACGTGCCACGCCGGATCGATCAGCGATCGGCATCGAAATTCTCCTCGTGAAGGGAGGTGAGCCAGAAGCGGCCGTTCTCGAGCGCGTAACCGATGCGCAGATTGCCGCGGAACTTGCGGATCACGCCGCCGATGACGCGCACCTTTTCGACCGGCACCAATATGTCGGTATTGGTGGTCAGGACTGGCTGATCGGGACGGATATAGGTCGCGATGGACAAGGTCGGATTGTCGGCAAGCTCGTCGAGAATGCCGCTCAGGCTATCGCGCAGGCCGTTATAGGCCGAGGGGTGCGCGATCGCGAGCAACTCCTGGAACTGCCGATCCGCTGAGTAGGCCGAATAGGTCCCCGCCATACTGACGATATTGCGGGTCATCATCCGCAGATATCCGGGCGAGGGGGTGTTCCCGGTGACGTACAGATCGCCACCTGCACCGAATGGCACGACGACTGTCCGCTGATTCTGATTGGAGGTGTATATGAGCGCGCCAAGCACCGCGGCCACGCCGAACAGGCCGACGATCGCGAACTTTAGCAGCCGGTTCTCTTCGAACAGGTTCGAGGAACCTTGCAGATAGCGGTGGATGCCCCAGCTTGCGGGCTTTCCCAAAAGCGGGTCGGCCTGTGACTTGGCCCAGGATTTGAGGAACGGCATGGGGCGCCTCACTCGAAGAAGCGGGTCTGTGTCGGACCCGGATAGTGACGGAAGCGCAGCAGGCCCCAACGCCAGGCGAGATGCGGGATGAACCCGCGCGGCTTGGTGCGCTTCCAGGGAATGAAAAGGAGAAGAGCGCCGATCAGCGTCCAGCCGATCACTCCGCCGACGATGACGGCGACGAAGATGGTCGACATGACCAATATGAACTCGTCCGAGCCGAACCAGAGGATCTGCACCGGCCGATGGAGATACTGGGGCAGACGTTCGTCCAACGCTCTTCTCCTCCTGCTTCAAGACACACCGGCCAAGCCGGTTGTCCTCGTTCGGGCCCGGGATGGACCCGACCTGTGCGCGGCGGCGCCTTCGATAAGGTGCGACCGCCGATCGTTCAGATCACCATTCCGAAGGTCTGGAGGATCGTGTCCGACTTGATCAGGCAGACCGCGGCGACGATGGTCGGAATGCCGACCATCACGTTCGAGAACAGCCGCGAGACGCCGAAGAGGAAGGCCGCGACGCCGCCGACGAAACCCAGCGGCCCCTTCACGCCCTTGTTCACGACGATATCGTAGATGTCGTAACCAAGGTCGCCCGTGGCGGGCGCGGTGAAGGCATGCGCGCCACCGCTCATCGCCGCGAACAGCACCAAAGGGACGCCGACATTCGCGAACGACACCGCATGTTTACCGATTTTCCTGATCATTCCCATTACTCCGCTTGGGGAGCCGTCCGGACGATCGCCGCTCGAGTTTGTCTCGGTGGCACCGATGGTGGCGTTGGACGGCTCCCCCTTGGAGCGCGCCGCCGTCGGCATTCCGGTCCGTCGACGCTCTGCCGATGTTGGGCAGGGCACCTGGCGGCCGCCAAAAACCTGTTTGTTCCCGTGGATTGGCCGGCCTACTGCGGGGCCTTCCCCTCCTGCTTGGGTTTCGAGAGGAATTCCTCGAGCTCGCCCTGCTGGAACCCGGAGATCACCCGCCCGTCGACGATCAACGTAGGGGTGCCGCTGATCCCGACCTGACGGACGATTTCAGCATCGGCCTCGACCTTCGACCGGCCGGGAAGGCATTTATGGAGTTCTTTGGGCGCGGCTCCGGCGTAGATCGCCTTGAACTCTGCCGCTTTGTCCGGGGAGCACAGGATATGCTCGGCTTTCGCGGCCGCCTCCGGATGGATGCCGCTCACGAAATAGACCAGGCGCCGGACCGGCTTGCCTTCCGCTTCCTTGACTGCCCAGAATTTCTCGAGCGCGCGGCAATAGGGACAATCCGGATCCGTGAACTCGATGACCGTCGGCGCACCCGCTGGACCGATGACCAGCGCCTTTGCAGGATCGACCACGCCCAGCTTGCGCCTCGTGCTGGCATCCTGCGCAAGCGCGGTCACATTGACGCCGTTCTTATCGTAGATCGCGGCAAGCAGGATGTGCTCGCTCTGCGGCGCATAATAGATGATCTTGCCGCCGGCGATCGCCTGGTAGATCGGACCTTTGACCGGCGCCGGGCCGAAATCGTCGAACTTGAGGTTCGTGAAGGTCTGATGGAGCTGCTGCTCAGCTTCCGCCGCCGCCTTTGCGAGATCCTTGTCTGCCGCCGATTGCGACTGCGCGGAAGCCGGACCTGCGATGAGGCCGACAAACGCGAGTGCTGCGCTCGCCGCGAGGAGACCTCGCTTTGCGCCGGTCATTGCACTGCGTTCCTGGCCGGCAGCTTCGGTTGCACGAGGATCGCCTTGTCGATCCTGACGGAGCTGCCGACCGAGACCGCTACCGGCGAGGGGTGGATGTCCAGCGACAGAGGCAAGGTGTAGATTGCGAAGCCACCCTCCGTTGCGCGGATTTCCGCGCGACTCTCGATCGCCGGCGTTGGCAAGACCAGGCGCGTGCCCCGGGCTTCGGCGATCGAACCGGACGCCACGGCGCAGAGCAGGGCGACCAGACGCGACGAATGTTTGTACATTGGACACAGCACCTCCTGTTCGGAAAATCGGGTGTTCCGATCTTCCGTTTCCATGTTTCCGGGTTCGGGCTGGGAGCTTGGGCTTCTCGGACTGTGCTCGCCGTCCCCCTGTCGGGATGGCGAACTCATGATCGAACGCCGGAGCCGTCCGCAAGGGCCAGGGCACTCCAGGAGCCGGTCAAGGCACTGGCGGCGCCGCTAGCGGCTCTACAGAAGCCGCAATCGGCACTGTAGTGCCGGTTGCTTATGTGTCCTGTGCTTCATGCGCTGGCCATTTCGGCGCAAGCTTCGTCTAGCGAAGGAGAAAGAGAGCGAGTCGGAGACTCGAAGGAAGGACAGCCATGGCGCAGTCGCGGACGTACAAATTACGACTTTCGAAAGAGGGCATAGACCTTTTCCTTCAATGTCATTGCCGTCTCGCGCATTTGCTGCAGAACTTTATTCCTTACGGTGTGACCCTGATGGTGGCTGTTGCGATATTGGAAGGCCAGGACGCATGTGACGTCGTCGCGGAACTCGAAGAGCAGCGGCTACATCACTGCATCGGCGACAATATCCGGTTCGTCGGATCGTCGACGGCGCTTATTGACGCGACCAAGCGCGTGTCTGATAAGTTATTGAATCGACATGAATGTCCATCGGCGCCGCAAATGGGTCATCTCTACATCATCGCACTATTGTCCTTGGCATCGGCAGAAGATCGACAGCTTGTCGAGGCCTTCGAGCGTGTAGCGCCGCCGCGGCGGAGAAGCCGGCAAGGCTAACAAGCTGTTTACTCCGCAAGGTAAGATTTCCAAGGAAGTTCAGTAACTTCGTCTCCCAAGTTGGGAAAGAAAATATTTGACGTAGGGCGTGAATAACACCCATCGTCAAGCCTCGGACTGCGCATGGGATCTTCGGGCAAGTTTCAGGGAGTACCTGGACATGCCGCTTCGAAGTACAACCCAGGTGACAGAGCCCGAACGTCTCGGCCAGATCAAGCTGTTATCCGGCAAGATCATCGAGGAGCGGCGCAAACATGTACGGATGACACAGAGCCAACTCGCGGCAAAAGTCGGCATCGGTGTTCGCTGGCTTCGCGAAATCGAGTCCGGAAATCCCAAATCGACGATCGAGAACCACTTCCGCTGCGCATTCGCGCTCGGGATGGCGGCATCGCATTTGATCTTTCCTCTGATCTTCATGGAGAATGATATGAAGTTTCCACTCCAACTGTTCCTCGACGACCCGGATGGCGTGGAGAAGCGGTGCATCCAGTGCATCGGCGACTACTATATGGAGTCCATCGCACGGCAATTTCGGCCCAACGCCGAGCCCGGTGATCCACTCACCGCTGCGTGACGACTCATCATGTCGCCCGAACCTGTCGCAGCAGAACGAACATACCGTCTTCTACGGGAACGAATAATTATTGGTGCAATCAAGCCGGGTTGGCCTCTAAATCTGCAACGCCTCGCTGAAGAGTTCAATGTAAGTGTTTCCCCGTTGCGCGACGCCATGCACCGCCTGGTCGGAGAGAGAATAATCGAGGCACTGCCGGTTGGCGGGTTCCAACTGCCAATTCCATCGAAGGAGTCTCTTCACGACCTCTACAGCTGGCACGACAAGCTCATTCGACAGGCTGTAACAAGACGTCTCACTGCGGAAGAACGAGGAATATTGCCCGCACTAAGTCCAGACCTTGATCCTGAAATACTCGCTCGAGCGGTCACAACGCTATTTGCAGTCCTCGGCGGCGCATCGGGAAATGCGGAGCATATTGAAGCCATCGCGAATGCCTCAGCTCGCCTGTTTCGGGTGCGACTAGCGGAGATTGATCTCATCAAAGGAGTTTTGTCCGAGCTTGAGTCTCTCGTCACTGTATCCGCAACCGGAGACGCCGTATCCATTCGACACGCCGTCTGGGGGTACCATCGGCGCCGGCTACGCCGATCGGCGAAGCTTGTCGCTGAGATGATGGCGCGCTGAACCACGACTGAGCCACATAGATTCAAGGATTTGCCTGCTCTCATTTCAAAACCCGGTGGAAGGTAGCCATGCCGGGTAAATATGCTCTCAAATTGGGAGAATATAAGATCGGGAATATGGCGACTGCTCGATAGTCTTCCCTTCGCGCAATATCGCGCGCACGATGGAGATGAAGATGGATCGTCATGACAACTCCGAGGTCGATGAGATCATCGACCTCGGCACCGCCAGCGCCGTTACCCAGGGGATGGGAAGCGGCTCGACCGATCAGAACGGTCAGCCCAAAAACCTGATCGGCGGCATTTCTGACGACTGACTGCAGCAGAGGCTGGCGCGCGGCTGCCCGCGCGCCAGTTTCACCATTCAACGGAGGAGCTAATGGCGCTGGCACTGCGTGACCAGCTCTCGTTCTGCATCATCGAACAGCATGTGCTTTTCCTCGACGTAGCAAACGACAGATATTTTGGCGTTAGGGAGAGCACATCCTCGGCGTTGCTATGCATGATGGCTGGCAAAGAGATCGACCGCGTCGCCCCCGGATTGCGAGCGTTGCTCGACCAAGGTTATCTCGTGGAGAAGGATTGTCACACCCGGCTTTCTCCCTCTGTCCACCCAATCGCCCGTATTGATTGCGCGGTCATCGAGCGGATTCCAACTGCGGCCGACATCGCTCGCGCGGTTGTAGCTCTGGGTCATTCGGCACTCCTCCTCAAGTACCGCCGCCTTCATTTGATCCTTGAAAGCATCCGTCGGCGAAAGAGCGGGCTGGGGCCGCGGAGAAGACCGGCGCGCTCCCTCGCAATTGCCGGGGCTCTCAAAACGCTGGGTTCGGTTTTTGGCCAGCACGAGCGCTGTCTGCTCTATTCGCTCGCGCTCGCAAAGCTCCTGCTATCATCGGGCACCTCCCCGACGTTGATATTCGGCGTGAAGCTCGCGCCCTTTGCCGCCCACTGCTGGGTGCAGGACGGTGATTGCGTGCTCAACGACGATCTCGACCACACGCGTCTTTTCACGCCGATCCTTTCAATCTGATGGCCTTGCGATACGTCATCGTTGTCGGATCAGCCGCAGCGAGAGCGAGAATCCGTCCACAGGACGACCCGGAATTCGCACTTCGCGAACTCTTTGAAGCTCCACAGTTCAGTATCTATGCAGCCGACGGAACAAGCGCGGTTACGAACAAGCGATGGTCCTCAGCGGTCATCGGGCATCTATTCTGGACAGTCCAACCGCAACGAGTGGTGGAACTCGACGGCGCACTGGCAGAGCGGGTGCAGAAAAGCTCGGGACACGAATTCGTCGAGAGGCACTGGGGATCTTATGTAGCAGTTTTCGGCGGAAACGGCGCTGACGAAGTCCATATTTTGCGCGACCCCCTCGAAACTGCCCCGTGCTATTATTTTCGATGCGACGAACTCTGGTTGGTAGCGTCAGACATCGCGACTGCCCGCCAATTCACAGAGCCGCCTGCCTCAATCGACTGGTCGGCAATCACCCAGCAGCTCTTGCGGCCCGATCTGAGAACGGCCACGACATGCATTTCAGGGGTCACCGAATTGCCCGGAGGGCACCGGCTGACGTTGAGACAAGATGGATCAAAGCTGGAGGAACTGTGGTCGCCTGCGAAATTCGCCCGCCCGCGAGACAACGTGATCGGGAAGCAAGAGGCGATCGAACGTGTGCGTCGCGTGACGCTCAATAGCGTTCACGCTTGGGCCTCCTGCTACCGTAACATTCTTATCCAGATATCAGGGGGTCTCGATAGCTCGATCCTTGCGGCCGCCTTGCGGGGCAACCGAGCGCAACTTTCCGCATTGACGATAGCAACGACACAACCCGAGGGTGACGAACGAGACCATGCAAGCCTGGTGGCAGACCATCTTGGATTTCCGCTTCAGGACGCATTTTTCGACCCGCGAAGGGTCGATATAACCGTCTGCGACGGCGCCCATCTTCCGCGCCCATGCGCTCGCTCCCATGTGCAAGAAACCGACCGCTTGACCCTGCTTGCGGCGAAGGCCGTGGGTGCCGAAGTCGTTTTCAACGGGAACGCAGGAGACGCGGTTTTCTGCTTTCTTCAATCAGCCAGTCCCGTTGCCGATCGGTTGCTTGCGGATGGCATTGGCGGTGCCCTCCAGACATCCGTCGATGTCAGCCATATCACCGGTGTGGGAATATGGTCCGTGCTACACCGTGGAATCTCGCGAGCGGCCTCCTGGCGCCGGCCCTATCGCTGGCGGATGGACACGAGATATCTTCACGCCGACGTGATCGCGGCTGGCCCCGATGCCTCAGCCCATCCCTGGCTTGACTCTGATGCCACGCTGTTGCCTGGCAAACTGGGACAACTCGCCGGCCTCGCCCAATCGCACTATCATCGGGAAGGGTTTGCAAGCGGAGGGCCGATTTTCATGGTGTCGCCTCTTCTGTCTCAGCCGCTGGTAGAACTTTGCCTTGCCGTACCAAGCTGGATGTGGTGCGCGGGCGGCGTCAATCGAGCCTTGGCTCGAGCAGCCTTCGAGCGAGACCTTCCGCGGCAGATCATCCAGCGACGATCCAAGGGAAGTCCGGACAGCCTCCTCCTCGCCATTCTCGAATTGAACAGGCCTGCGCTGATTAAATGGCTGTGCGACGGGTTGCTCGCCAGCCGAAACATCATCGATGTCGACAGCGTCCGGGCCCAACTTGCTCGATCCGGCCCGACGACCGGCACGGACTATATCCGCCTTCTTGACCTGGCCGACGTCGAGGCGTGGGCCAGGTCGCAACCTGCCTAGCTGGGGCGGATGCCGAGCTGTCTCTCATCGCTTTCCAACGAGCGATCTCGGAGGCTCTCTCCACCGATGTATCCTCGATACTGCGCAGCCAGAAGTCGAACCACGCAAGATTGCGCTCATACACCGCCATGCGATGCGCGGGTTGCCACTTGATGTGATGTTCGTCCGGGAAGACATACATTTCAACCGGCCTCCCGCTATGGCGAAGAGCAGCGAACGACTCCAGCGCGGAGCGATATTCATCCTCGGATACCTGGATAAGGATCGCGGCCGAAACACGTGCAGCATTCAGTGCCAGCGAATGAGGTTGCCAGAAGTCGAGGCGGCCCTCATCCAGTGAAGGATAGCCAACCTGATGGAGGAAGTCGGAGAACTGCGAGCCCACATAGTTAGTCTGGATCTTTGGGTCGTCGCAGCACTGGCTGATCGACACCGCCTTGAAGATATGCGTCTCGATGAGCGCGTGCATGACGGTTGAGACTCCGTCACTCAGTCCTGTCAATCCGATGCGGTCCTCGTCGATGACGCCCATCGATTCAGCGAGACGGACTCCTTCAAGAACGGCTGACAACACACTTTCTCGGTCCGCCCACTTCGCTATGTTCGACCGCTCGAACGATATCTGATCTTTTGCGTCTCCAAGACCGCCCCGTTCCGGTGGCCGCTGCAAGCTCAGGACGGCATAGCCATGTGATGCAAAAAGGAAGATGGGATATTCATCGCCCGTACCGCCGCGCAGGAAGCCCCGACTTTGATACTGGACTACGATGAGCGGATGCTTCTCCCCGGGCTTATGCGTTGGTGGAAGCACGAGGTCGCCGAAACACTCCTGCCCCCGGTTGTTTCTCCACTGAAGGCGCTGAACCTGTCCGAGGCGCAGCGATGCAATCTCCGGATTGGGCTCGAACAGGGTGCGCGACGTCCCTGTGACGAGATCGATGTCGACCAGATGTCGGGGCGTAGTCGATCCTTCTCGCAGACAGAAGAAGTGTCTCCCGGTCGGCTGACAGCCCACCAGGAGATCCGCCGTCGCCAAAATCCTGCGAGGTGATCCAACCGACGGATCCCACGCAAAAAGTGAAAGATCGCTGCTTCCCCAACCCGTTCGCGCGAGGAACAGCACGCCAGCGCTGCCGGCGGACCACCAAAGGTCAACGATATGATCGCAGGCCGTGGATGTGCATGTGGCTGTGGTCCCGTCCGGCAATGTCACCGACAGGGATGTAGGCGACACATAACGCTGCGGCTCGCGCTTCGTGACCCACGCCCTTCGCCCTTCCCGCACCACCGAAAGAAGCGGCCGCTCAACGCGCTCCTCCTCCTGTACTGCACCCACGGTGCGCGCTTCCTCCGGCGTAGCGGACCGAAGTTCCTGGCTTTCGACGTTCACGTGAAAGGCGACCAATGAAGAGCCTGCTCGTACCATTGGGCGGCTGCGAGCAAGCGGCCAAAACCGATCGTCGAAAAGAAAGCCAGATAGCCCTTCGCTTTCGATTGCGGCCAGTCGACGACCGTATTCGGGGCGGGTCGAAAAGATGATGCCGCCGTCCCCTGTCCACGCAAAACCGACGACATCGTCTGGTGAACGCGTGACGGCTTGGGAGGAGCTCCCATCGACGCGCGCTCGCCAAACCTGAACCCGGGCGCCCTGTTTTTTCAGGAAAGCAATCCATTGGCCGTCAGCCGACCAGCGCGGTACAATCTCGACCGGCCAGCCGGTTGGCCACCCGGCCAAGCCCCAAAGATCATCGTACTGATACCTGATGAGCACACCACCCTGATCGACGATGCGCGGCACCGCGCCAGGCCGCGCCTCCATCACTACCATCGCAAGGCAGTAGCCATTTGCTGCGGGATCCGCCCGTCGTATCTGGAAAGCCAGATGACGCCCATCCGGCGAAGCGCTGATCAAACCGGCCGCCGCTGCAGAGCCGTCAGGCGGACCTATATCCCTCAACCTTATCATATCTTCCGGCTGCAGGCGGCTTGCCCGACTATGCCCGGTCGCTGAAATGATATCAGCGCAGTCCGGCGACGCTTGCGCGGCGTACTCCGCGCTTGCGAGCGCCGGACAGGATAACAACAGGATCAAGGCTCCTGTTGTCCACGCTAAAATGCGCATCAGAGGCGCTTTGTAATCGTGAGGCTGACAAAGCGTCCCACCGACGAGTAGTTTGTAGAATCGTAGGGGGTCTCGTAGTCTACGCCGGTTCTGATCACACTCGGCTTGTCGTTCAGGACGTTCAGAACGGAAAGGGTGAGGTCAATCCCACCGAAGATTCCTGTCGCTCGGTTCAGATGCACCACGGCGGTCAGATCGAGTGTCGTCATCGACCCGACATGGCGCGTGCTCGTGGACCGATTGTCGGTCACACCGCCAATGTAGGACAGGTATGACGCCAATACGAGCGAAGGGTCATCCCAAACGACGCCTGCGCGCCCACGGTAATGCGGCGGATTGAATATCGTCCCCGCAAGCGGCGCGCTTGGCTGTGCGCTGCTTAGCTGCTGCGAGCTTTTGAGGTAACTTCCGTTCGCGCTGAACGTCAGTGACCGGCCATCACCCAGATCGCTGCGATAGGACGCAAGGAGGTCAATGCCATGCAACTTCTGCGCCGCGACATTCACGTTTCGATTGTCTATCAAGGCGATGATATCATTGGGATCATAGGCGACGTTGAAAGGGTTGCTCAGTCCAGTTGCTGCGCGCCCGATCGCCGAATCGATCAGCTGCAGCGAGGGGGAGTAGGTGATAAGACCTTGGTAAATCGGATTGGATAGAATGCCGCCCAGTGACGCAATCGGCTGGATGACGCGATCGCGATAGCGGATGTCGAAGTAGCTGACCTCCAGATTGAGACCGGCAAGGGCGCGCGGGTGGAGGACGACGGTACCGCTCCAGGTATTGGCGCGTTCGGGCTTCAGCGTTTTGCTGCCGCCTTCGAGGTAAAGAACCGTCGCTGCAGACGGCACACCGACAGCGCCGATAGCGCTCGCGGGATAGACATAGGCAAACTGCGGAAAATTCTCCTGAACGAGCGTAGGCGCCTTGAATGACTTTCCCCAACTACCCTTGATGGTCAAATCTTCGGTCGGCGCGTAGATCAATCCGACCTTTGGCGTCACGACCTTATCCATTCCGGGATAGTTTTCGTACCGCAACGCTGCTGTCAGTGTGAGTGAGTTGACGAATGGAATCCCTTGGTGCTGGCTTACGAATGGAAGGTTCACTTCACCATAAGCGAAGTAGCTGTCGCGTGAAGCCGTATAGTTGAAGACTCCTCCGACAGTGACCTTGTAACCAATCCAGCGGTAGCCTCCGCCGATAGCCAGCCGGGCGGTTCCTCCAGGTAGCTCGAAGAGCGCCCCTTCTCCGTTTAGTTCGACCGATTTCAGTTCGTTGCAATTGCAGCCGGCGTAGACGAAGACGACATCTCCCGCGCTGTAATAGTCCGAGTGGGCGCGGGTGCTGTCCTTGCCATATGTGCCAGTTAGGCTGACTCTCCAGTCCCCACCGAGTTCTGCCTTTATCGATGGCGCGATTGAGAAAGACTCTGCTTTGGTTCGATCGATCTGCCCGCTAAAAAAGACATCGTTAGTCGTGGTATATGGGAGATTCCCACCGGTCGCGCGGTGACTGTAAATTGCATCGAGCCCCAGTTCTACGCCTTCGACAATATCCTGATGCCCACTGAAGAGCGCGTTGTGCACACTCTGGTAGCGTAGGAGGTCTTCCTGTCCGAAGAGACCGCTGGCATAGGATCGCTGCCTCGCCAAAATGGGTGTATCATGTTCGTAACTGTAAGCGGCTATGAAACCGCCGCTCGACCACTTACGGCCACCCACCAGCGTGTATTGCTGCTGTACGTTTCCACCATCTGTGGCGGCACCAAACCGAAATGAAGCCTCCAGGCCATCGTAGTCACGCTTGATGAGAATGTTGGCGACACCGCCAACTGCATCGGATCCGTAGAGCGCAGAAGCGCCATCAGCGACTATCTCGATACGATCGACGGCACCTAAAGGAATAGCCGAAATATCAACTGACTGAATTGCGCCATCATATGCCAAGCGATGCCCGTTCAGCAATGTAAGGGATGCATCTGGGCCGAGGCCCCGCAGATTTAGGCTGGATGTGCCGTTGAAATTGGTGGTGGTCGCTCCAAAATTCCCAACACCGACGCTGGGGTTTTGACCACCGGAGAAGTTCTGCGGCAAGCTACGAATAGCTTCTCCGAGGTTGTTTTGCCCCTGTAGGCGTATTTGCGTTTGGGATAAAGCAATGACCGGGGACGCCGGCGCCGCTCCGCGGATCCGCGAGCCCGTCACAACGATATCGGAACTTCCGCCTTCAGCGACAGCCGCCGCGACGGGCGGCTCCGATCGCCCCCTTATGAATATCGTACCTTCGCTGATCTCAGCGGTCAGGCCGGTGCCGGCCAGAAGAAAATTCAGTGCTTCAACGGCAGAGTAGTGGCCGCGCAGTGCGGGCGCTTTCTTGTCCGCCAGCGCGGCACTTTGGGCGACCAGTTCCAGCCCGGATTGTCGCGCCATATCGCGCAACGCATATTTGAGGTCTTGTGCCGCGACGTTGTAGTCACGCTCACCAGGCTCCTGAGCGCAGCTCGCATTGCTGATCGTCAGTGCCAGTGCGGCCGCGCCGCAGAGAACGAAGCTTCGATAGTATCTCATTCCGAGCCCCCAATTGAGGCCGCCCCTTTCCGTGGGGCGGCTGCATTGGGTCAGACGGAATATGCGCGAAAGCGGTTAGTGGCCTTTCGAAAGCCGGATCACACCGGGTGTGCTGCGGTCGATCGTCAATCCAAGGCCTCTCGCGATTCTTCGAGCTACAGCGTCGGCATCATCAAGGTTGAGGTCTGCAAAAATTCTTTCCCGGCCCGCAGTTTCATCGACCAGCTCGATTTTGGTCGAAGATCGCTTGTTGACCTCGGCAACAATTACAGAGACGGGCACATCATCGAACGTGTTGAGGCTCCGCTGAGGAGGTTGCCTCTCGCTGATAGATGGCTGTTGTGCCGGTTCTGGCGCCGGCGAAAACGCGGCTTTCTCCCCGGGGGCGAGAAGCACTTCTCGACCTTTCGCCTCGTGGACCTTCGGTGGCATCGCAACCCGCACACGCCCCTCGAGTAAGCGCACCTGGACGTCCCGCTCTACGCTAACCTCGAAGACTGTTCCGACAGCGGTCACGCTGCCACCCTTCGCGTACACGACAAAGGGACGAGCTCGATCATGTTTGACGTCAAAACGCGCGCGGCCGCTCAGAAGATGGACAGCGCGTTCTGTAGAGCCGTAGCGGATGCTGAGTGTGGTTGCGCCGTGCATGAGCACGGTCGAGCCATCCGCGAGCCTTATCTCCTTTTCACCATCGGCTATCGCCACAGTTTGAACCTGCTCGAGCGGGCTGGGAAGGACTGCCGTGCTGGAGGAATAGAAATGCCAACCGACGGCGAGGAGGAGACCACCGGCGATCGCAGTGGCTGCGGCGAAATAGGTAGGCCGCTGCCAAGTCGATCGGCTGGATTCTGTGCTCGCGCGCAGCGACGGCATAAGCGTGGCGGCATCGCTGGCATAGCCGACCTCGGTTACGACCCGCTTATATGCTGCCTGATGATCGGGGCTGATAGCCATCCAGCGCTGTAGCTTCGCGGCATGACGTTGAGGATCGTCGAGCATGCGCATAACCCATTTATGGGCCTGCCGATCGATGCGTCGCGCCCTTGAGAAATATCGGCCACCGCTCACCTGTCCCTCCGATGCCGATCAATATGCTCGATAGCTCTCAACATGTGCCACTTAACGCCAAAAAGAGTCATTCCCAACTTCTTCGCTACTTCTTTGTATGTGTAGCCATCCACGCGGCTCATCAAGAAGATCTCCAACGTGCGCGGCTTCAACTGCTGAAGGACTACATTGAAATGCTCGAGCTCCTCGCGACCGACAAGTTCGCGATGCTGATCATAGGGCGTTGGTGGCTCCATACTCTCGTCCAAGGGAACTGACAAATCCGCCAAACGGGTCGATGCACTTTCCGCCCGATCGCGCAGGAGATTGCCTGCGATCCGTTTGAGATAGGCCTGCGGCATCAGGATCTGCGTCACAGGGGATGCCCGCAGGAAGCGGGCAAGCGCCTCATGGGCAAGATCCTCTGCTTCATCAGACGACCTCAGCCTCCTGCGGAAGAAGCGCACCAGGGCAGGCACTTCATCTCTATAGAATTCAGGAAAACCAGCAGGCTCGGGGCCTCCATCGGACTTTTCGGCCACGATGCCGTTTGGCTGTGCGTGTCCGTTCAGCCGCGGCGGCATCACGCACACGCCCGATGCGGCAGAATGCAGCCGAGATTCACCGATGTTCGTTCCGTGCTCTGGTCCATTCGCGTCGCGCCCTATGTCCACTCGGGGCGACGGCCAAAGCCGGATGTGGAAAAACCCTGGCAACGCGCAGAGCGCATGCGCCTTTACCGTTGCCGGTTGGACATGCGCGCATGCCACCCGGCCGCATTGCTGTGACCGAGCTGCGTTGCTTGAGGGGTTTTCCAGGCCCCATTCCCGTCCTGTTCACGGGAACAGCTCTAGTTGGCGCGATCGAGATGGTGACGCAAGCCGAATGTGGATCACACCGTCAAGCTTTTGGTGTATTTAACACCTCGCAAGGAGAGCAGCGCGGGTGCAAGATCCCACGGGTATCCCCATTTCTCCCAACTGATCCGCAGATCAGGCTCTTCAGGTTGGGGGGAATCCGCGGCAGCCCGATTTTTTTCGAACGCTCGTTTCAGCTGCGGACGAGCTATGCAAAAATCTCGCTGGGCGTGCAACCTGGCTTATCGATGGTGGACATCAGCGATGCGTATGTAGCCGCTTCAGATCGTTGACCGTGCGAGCGCACGCCTCATCAGCCATGGGTAACGCTCGTCCTTGTGCTCCGGGCTCACCGGTCGCGCTGTTCAGCACTCAATAACGCTTACATGGCCAGCCGAAGCATATTCAATGATCTTGCCGTCGCGTGTGATGACCGGAACCCGGTGATGCCTTGCGGTCGCAATGATGAACCTGTCCGCAGGATCGCCGTGAAGGGGTTCTGGTAAGAGCGAAGAGGCGATTGCGATTTCCGGCAGGAGCGGCGCTTCCCTGATTGCCGGTCCCGCCATGAAACTGGCGAACCAACTTTGTGGATCGGGCAGAAAGGCAACACTAGGAGATTTATCGCCCCGAACCCGGCTTAGCAAACCAACCTCCCACGCTGAGGCAGGCGACACGAACACGCCATCCGCCAATGCCGCGTGGGTGATGGCTTCGAGTGCCGCAGGCGCGATGGAATCGCCATTGGCGAGCCAGATGACCGCACATGTATCGAGTAGCACCGCGCGAGGGGCAGTCGTCGGCTTTTGACCGTTCGTCATCCGTGGAGCTTGCCGTCTTCCGCAGTCAGGGTTTCATCAAGGCTGGGAGCGAGGAGATCGATGCCCCGTGGCACGGAAACGGAACCGCGCATGAAGCCGTGGAGGGTTCCAACGGCATCGGCAGTACTCGGCGGGGCCGTAAGCACCGCCACCGCGCGGCCACGCTTGGTGATCGTCACTTGGTCCACGTCGCGGCTTGCTAGCCGATCGAGGATCGCCAGGCATTTCGTTTTGAAATCGGCCGCGCCGTATGTCTCAGCACGCATGGCTCTTCCTCATGGTCAACTGTTACGACTGGTCATATAAGATGGTCACTTGGAAAGTCCATCATTTTAAGCAAGAGGGGCGTCGGTACGCTATCCGCCGCTCGCGGCGCAGCCCGAGCTGCTGTGACGCCGACGACCGGTCGCTGGAGCGTTTCGTCGAAGTGCAGCGATCCTCCTATGCGACGGCGCTTGCCGAGATACGGCGCGACGCCAAGCGGTCGCACTGGATCAGGTTCATCTTCCTGCAGCTTGCGGGTCTGCCGCAGCCAGAAAGTGAGATTTTACGGCATCCGCTCGGTCGACGAAGCGCGTACCTATCTCGATCATCCGGTGCTGGGCACCCGGTATCGCGATTGCGTGACGGCGCTTCAGGATCTGCCGATCAGCGATCCCGTCGCGGTGTTCGGTGCGATCGACGCGATGAAGCTGCGATCGTCGCTGACCTTGTTCGAGGCCGTGCAGCCCTCGGCGCTTCTGGCCTCAGCACTTGATCGCTGGTTCGGCGGCGAGCGTGATGCAGAGACCTTGCAGTTGCTTGGAGCCGATTAGCCGGCGTCGTCGTCCATCCGCACCACGACTTTGCCCTTGGCTCGCCCCGCCTCGAGATAGGTGAACGCCTCGGCAATATCGGCGAAGGGGAACACCCGGTCAATGACGGGTTCGAGCCTCTCGTCCTCGATGAGCTGGCCGAGTTCGGCGAGTTCGGCGCCGCTCGGGTGCATGAACAGGTACCGATAGGCGACGCCGTGCCGTCTGGCCTCGGCGCGCGAGCGATAGCTTGCAAACCAGAACAGAGCCGCGAGTCCGATACCGCGGCCCAGATCTTTACGCGCGGTCTCCGGCTCGGGCAGACCCGCGATCGACACGATCTTTCCGCCGGACTTCACTACGCCGAAAATCTTGTGAAGCGTGTCGCCGCCGAGCAGGTCGAACGCGCCGTCCATGTCGCGGACCTGATCCGCGAAGTCTTGCGTCGTGTAGTCGATCACGACATCCGCTCCGAGCCGCTCAACCAAAGCCCTGCCGCGCCGTGACGCGGTGGTGGTGACCTCCGCCCCGAGCCACTTGGCGATCTGGATGGCGAATGTGCCGACGCCGCCCGCACCGCCGGGGATGAAGACGCTGCTGCCTGGTTTGAGATGCAGTTCGTCGCGCAGCGCTTGCAGCGCGGTGAGACCGGCGAGCGGGACGCCCGCTGCTGTCTCGAAATCGAGCGAGGCGGGCATTTTCGCCAGGAGGGGTTTCCGGGATGACCGCATAGTCGGCAAATGCGCCGAGCGCGTCCTTCGCGACGCGGGCGAAGACCCGGTCGCCGATCGCGAAGCGGGATGCACCTTCGCCGAGCGCCTCGACGACGCCGGCCAGGTCGTTGCCCATCACCGTGGGCAAGCGGTAGCGCTGGACGACCTTCAACATGCCCTGGCGGATTTTGAAATCGACGGGATTGAGTCCCGCCGCTTTCACCCACACCAGAACCTCGTTCGGGCCGGGGCGCGGCTGCGGCACCTCGCGCAATTCGGCTGCTTCGGGGCCGCCATATTTGGTCAGAACAAACGCTCGCATGGTCACCACTATGCCTGAATGCGGGACGCTTCGATACGCGCAACGCGTTGCGGGGAACGACATTCGCCGCCGATGACGCTCGAAATAAGGCATGCGAAACCATCTGACGCAGAAATTCTCGCTCGCTGATTTCGCTACTCCAGAAAGGGGGCGAGGTCACACACATCAGCTGCAACGGGATCGCCGACCATGACGACATGCTGCGCAGCATCGGCCGCATGGACTTCGCGGTCGCGCCGGGACGCAGTGATGGCGCAAAGAACGGCGGTGACTCCAATTCGCGCGATCCGAGCTGGGCGCCGCGCGGTCGGACCCTGGCATCACCTCCCTACGGCACCGCCGCCGAGCAGGAGGAAATCCTGCGCATACGAAACGACGATTTTCATTGAGGACGGTGCCAATCATTGCATGTCGACAGCTTGCCTTCGCGTGCAACGCTCGGGCATGATCTGCCCGATCCAAGCTCGCTTCTCATGCGCGCTCAATCGCTCGCGCTAACGCGGCCATCATCTCACCTGATGCCGTCGGCAGACCAACGGCACTTAAGGCTCTTGGTCTACTGTCCTGAAAATTGTTGCGATGGCAACGTGACGACGTCTCATGCGCACATGAGACGCCGCCAAATTCCAGATCAACCGTTAAGCTTGTCCTTGATGACTTTGGCGGGTGTAAAGCCAAGTTTCTTGGATGCCTTGATGGTGATCGTCTCGCCGGTCGCGGGATTGCGACCTTGGCGTTCGGAAGACGCTTTCACCTTGAACTTGCCAAAACCGTTGAGCGAAATTTCATCGCCTTTTGCCGCAGCCTCGCCAATCGTGGAGAAGACGGTGTCGACCACCTTTTTGGCGTCCGCTTTGCTGAGCCCGTGTGCGCCTGCAACCGCCTCGGCTAGATCGCTATTGTTCATCCGTCTATATTCCTTTCAACAGGTCAATGTGGTCTCGGCAATCGCTCCGATGCGCGGCCTGACGCGATAGCTAACGGGATCAACTGCGAGAGATCAAGCGCTCTCAGCATCTTATTGAATAATCTCAGGTTGATCCAAGCGGCGACTCACCGGGCAGCTACTCGGAGTGAAAGGATACCGCGCAGGATTTCATTTACCTGCGCCTTGCGCGACATCCTGATTACCGAGTGAGGACTTACCGCCCAAGGTCTGGCACGGCAGGTTCGGAAAATACATCCCATCGGCGAACACGGCTGCAATCAAGTCGTCGAAAAGGCGATCAAGCTTCTCGACATATTTCCCGGTCAAGTCGACGGTCACGCGCCCACCGGCAAAGCCGCGCTGCAGGATTCCCTCTTGCACCATCTCGCCGACTTTCCGGTGTGCCGTCGACAGTGGGATATTAGCAGCGAGGCACAGAGAAGAGATATGCGTCTCTCGACCCTCGTGAAAGGCAATATACAGGTCGAGCAGCATATCCCATGCCGGCACCGGACAAAGATCGAAACCCAGATGCGTACCGATCTGCTTGCGTTCGGCAATGAGCAGGCGACACGCCTCCACCCGGCAAAGCGCCGCGGGATCGCGGCTTCTTGTCGTTCTATTCATGGTTCATACTCGCTGGTTGCCGCTCTCAGGGAGCCGCATGGCTGTTGGATGGCGCCAAGGCGCCCGTCCGATAAAGGGCGATGAGTTCCTCTTGCTCGGGCAGCAAAGCGTCGATCGCACCGAGATCTGCACGCTCGCCCGACAGAAGGTAGGATGGGCAACGTCCTTCGTGGGTTCCCAAATTGGGCCTGTGTGCCCGATAGCCGGCCAATTCGGCCAACTCCCGGGGCAAGGCGCTGACTACCTCGGGAGGGTAGGCCAGCCACGGCAGTTCATAAGGTTTCAGCCAGCCCAGGCTGTAACTCACGATCATACCGCGCCGCGGAGCGCGAGTCCTGTTTGCCCCGCCGGCGTGAAGTGTTGATCCAAGAAACAGCAGCGCTGACCCCGGCGCCATCTCGATCGGGATCGCCTCGCTCTCGTCGATGACGATCTCGTCCTGTCGGCGGTGGCTTCCCGGCCATATGACCGTCGCACCATTGTCAGCCGAATAAGGCGTGAACGGCCACATGACATTGACGAGATATTCGACGCCCGGCGTGCGAAGCGGCCACATGTCCTGATCCCGGTGGGGCGGCTGCATCTCGCCTCCCGGGAGTATCTCGATTGCCTGGGTAAGATTGAGCTGAATCGAGTCGCAGTGGTTTCCGAGGACCGTTTCGACCGCGCGGAGAATATCGTGCTGAAGCACGAACGTCTCCATGTGGCGGCTGCGGCGAAGCAAACCATGAAACCGCTTCGTGGCATCACCGTAGAATGGTCCGACCGAACGCTGTGTCTGCTCGAACAGCGGTTCAAGGTCACGCCGAAGGGCCGCTAAATCGCCTTGTCCAACCGCGTCCTCGACGACGCAATATCCCTGAGAAAACAAGCGGGTGACGATATCTGTGTGACCGTCATAGCGGGGCCGCGCCGCGGCGAAAGACATGATTTTCATGCCGCGACTCCTTCGGCCTGTACCGCAAAGATGAGCTGTGCCGGTGCGTAGGTCCCCGCCTCGCGCAACTTTCGCAGCGTGTCCGAGCCGATGTCGATCTTGAGAGCGCCGGTCAGAACGCGGCCGATCTTCACAGGAAGACCCAGCGGCCAGCAGTCCCATCCGAGTGAGAGAATCTGGCTCAGCCAGCCAGAGTCAGCGATGCAGGTGAAGCTCTCGATGTCATGGAGCAGCGCATATTCCACGGCAGCGGTAGTCAGGGCATTTCGGACCTGCAGTCGCTCCGCAGCCCGCAATCGGGGGGAAAGGCATCCCCGGCTGATCTCGAACACGTGTCGTGAGCGGGGAACGTCATCCTCGCAAAGCCAGGGAAAAACCGAGCCGAGAATGTGCGGCCCGTCGCTGGCCAGCAGCCTGATCGACCCACGATGGCCGCCATCGGAGTCGGGCGCCACCAGATAGACCGCGCGCTCGTCATCGAATTGATCGACCTCGTATCTACCCTCGACAACGGGTACATCCCACTTTAGCAAATCAACGAAGATCCGTTTGCGATCGCGATGCATCGCATCAAACAGCGCGTTGGTTCCCAGCGCGAGCGAACCTTGGAAAATCTGGATCATGCTTCGGCACTCCCTGTTCAGAAGACAGGGATCGTCACCGGGAAATCGTCGCCGTTCATCCCGCTACAAAGAGGGTTTCGCCGGCATTTCGCCGAGTCGAATCGAGATTTTCCCGCAAGCAAATGCCACCGGGCATGATTGAGGCGCATAATGGCCTGAGGAGGGAAGCCTGAGGAGGGAAGAGGGTGGGAGAGGGGCAGTCTCCCCCGTTCGATCTTCCTGCGCTGGTCGTTGGAAGCTCGGCCCCGCCTAGGAACAGCTTATGTCATGGCTCACGCTCGCGCGCTTGATTCGCGCCATTGCCCACCGTCTTCGTCGCTCGGCTCAAAATAGTCCATCTCGACAATCACTCGGTTCCGGCCGTCGCTCTGGCCCGCCGGTGATCGCCTTCGCGCGCGCCCACTGCAGCGAGCGCCGGGATATCGAAATCGATGCCCTCGAAACTGAATTCCATGTTCGCGCATCGGGTATAGCGATCCGGGCCTGGCTCATTGTCGGCCGTGACGACATGCCAGCCGACCTTCTGAGCACCGCAATGCGAGCAGCACAAAAGCTCGACATGCTTCCACCTCCAGCCCGGCAGATCTTTTACCTCACAGCATCCTATGGCCTGACCGTCGCGGAGGTGGCCCGCTTGCTTGGAATGAGCCGACGAAAGACGCGTCGCTACTTGCTCCAGGCAATCGCCTGTCTGGATAGTCGATCGCTCTGAGACGATGCCCGTCCGCTGCCTAATGGAGGCTCCCACCCTCTGGTAGGGCTTCATTGTCGCCAAATTGCCGAAGCATGCTCACCCCATCCGCGTCGAACGCTGCTTGAGCGCAATCAATGGCCATCGACAGGTGGCAGGCAAAGGCGGCTGTTCCTATGCCTGCATTGTCGAACAGATTGAGCGCCTTCTCCATAAGACGGATGGCTTCGGCGACCATTGGATCATCCGCTTGCATGCGATGGCGCGCTCTCGACCAGGCCAGATGAGGCATTATCGACACCTTCCATTCTCATTCGCGGATTCTGTTGGCGCGAAAGCACGCTCGCTTAACTCACGTGCTCACGAATCCCGATACCGTCATAAGGATGCTTTCGACTCCGGAACATCCATTTCGGAGGAAATTCTTTTCCGTTTTGGGAGGCGACAGGCCGGGAACGACAGCGCGCCACTTATCGGCCCGGGGCCGTTGCGGAACCGGCTCGGGCTTCCTAATCTTCGTGAAAGGCCAGCCGTCGTCGCCGATCATATCAATCACGCCGCAGGGTATGTCCGGAATAGTACGGCCTTGCCTCAGGAATAACACGCGTAGCAGCGCTATCCGCAGAGGCCGAAGCGACCTTAATTATCGATCCCATCATTACCATCGCGGCGTTTCCCCGCTCCCAGTGCGGCGACGGGCTTGGGCGACCACCTTGTTTTGTGTGACAAAAGCGATTATCGTGCACACATAAGGAGTCCGCCATGGTCACCTGCACAGCATCGTCGAAAGGCGGAAAGCGTCCGGGGAAGGCCGGGGCTGCCGGGCGAGCGCGTTCGGCCACACCCAAGCGTATCACAGTAGCGTCCGTGGTGATGGAAGAAGCCCGTCGCACGGGCCTACTGGACGGCGATTCGACCGAGCATGTCAGCTTTCGCGCTCCAAAGGCGCTGATCGACGCAGCGAAGCACGAGAGCGGCGCGACCAAGCCGACCGAGCTCGGTCTGCTGGCGCTGGCGATGCTGGCCCAGCCCGATCCAGCGGCGAGCTATATGCAGAGAACGCGCGGCAAGCTGGGTGCGGACCATGAGCTTGACTATTGACCTGTGTCAGAATCTCAGATGCGTTAAACCGGACAAACATCTCAGTCAGCTTGCACCGCGCGGATCTGAAGCGCTGGTCGCAGCCGCTGACATCGCCGGCCAAGGACGAGCAGCGATCCTCGTCGATACCACCGTCTATATTCACGATGCCGCCGGCACGCTGCCAGCCGCTGCGGTGTCGCTGGTCGATCGCGGGCTGCTATTTCATTGCGCGATATGCATCGGCGAACTGACCACCGGCGTCGCCAATGCCGACCCGTCGAGCGCTGGCTGGAAGGAACTGCGCGACCATTATGCGGGCCTCATCGTCAGCATCCAACCTACGCGGCTGTTGACTCCGGACCCGGAGGTTTGGAGCGAAGCGGGCCTTATCGCCGGCACGCTCGCCCGAACCCAGACCTACCAGCGGCATCAGCGCAAGGAAGCGCTCAACGACGCGCTCATTTTCCTGACGGCCGCCAAGGCGGGCCTGCCGGTGCTGACCGCAAACCGGGACGAGTTCGACTTGATCCAACAGCTCGCGCCGCACGGTCGATTCATCTATTTCTGAGCATAGACACGCGGCGGCCCGTACCCAAGGGTCGAGGTAGAGTGTCGCGATGCCCATTTTCAACAAAGACATTGTGGAGGATCGGCGAGTGAATTACGACACCGAACGCCTCGATGAGCTAGTGCTTGCGTTGCTCTGGCTCAATCTCGATACGACAGGCACAGCATGGAAGGGCTTCGACTGGTCCGCCATGGAACGGCTACATGATCGAAATTTGATCACGGATCCAGTCCGAAAGTCCAAGTCCGTTCTTCTCACTCACGAAGGACTGGCCGAAGGTGAGCGGCTTTTTCGAGAACTCTTCACGCGATCTCCGAGCAGAGCCGCCGATGATGCGCTGGAATGAATCATAGCCGCGACATGCTCTATGCCGCCATGAACGCAATCTTCGGTTGAAGTTGGACGCCGATGCATCCTGATCTACGGCTACCTGCGTTCAGTCTTGTTCGACGGTAGCGATCGTCCTGCCGACGTATCGTTCGTCAGTCGGATCGAACGAAACAAACCGCCGGAAGGGCTCCATGGTCATTGCGACGCCGCTCAGGCCAGTCAGCCGGAACGACCCCAGCTTGGCTTCCGCAGGCGCGGCACCGTTACGTTCCGTCACGACCGCATCAACGAAAAGAGCATCATGGCGCGTATAGAGAATGTGCGGTGCCATGCGAACGAGCCCCCGGTTGTACGTTGCCCTGATACACAGCTGCTCGCGGATCGCTTGCGTAAGCAAATCCACTACCGGTGGATCTTCCGTCTCGTCCGGAAGCTTCAGGCGCAATGTTGGTCTCGAGCTGCTCATGAGCCAGCTTTAGAAAGCTCGAGGCCGAAGAACAATCGGGTCGTCTGCCCGACTATCCCAGAGGTGCCTCCTCATTCGGGATCACAAAAGGGGGCGCCTACGGGCGCCCCCTATAGTCTCTCTCAACCCGCCTCAACGGCAGGCTGTGCGGGCGCCTTCCGGCGCCGGGGAGCCTTGGCTTCGACTACGGATGTCACTTCGTTCCCTTTGCTTCGACGTCCGCGCGTGGGTTTTGCTGCATCCCCATTTGCCGGCTTCTCAGCAACGCTGGCCTCCTTTGCGACAGCGCTTGCGCTCTTCCTTGGCTTCCGCGCCGGTTTCGCAGGGGCTTCGCTGACGACAGGTGCGGCCTCCGACACGGCGACATCATCCGTTGCGGGCGCTTCCTGTGGCGCGACTTCGGGCTCAGCTGCCGCTGCCGTTTTCACCGAACGCGCCTTCGTTGCGGGAGCCTTCGCAGCCTTTCTCGGCGTACGCGCCGGTTTGGCAGGCGCTTCGCTCGGGACAGGCGCCGCAACCGGGGCAGCGGCATTGTCGAGCGCGCGTGCCTCCGCAGAAGCCGCGGGAGCGGCATCCACAATCTTGTTTTCCTCATCCTGCTTTGCAACAGCGGGCTTCCGCCCGAGCCCAAGTCGCTGCGCAACTTCACGGCGTTGTTCGGAATAGCCGGGCGCGACCATTGGATAATCGCGTGGCAGACCATAGCGCTCGCGATATTCCGACGGTGTCAGGCCATTTGTCGCGAGGTGCCGCTTGAGCGTCTTGTACGGCTTTCCATCAATCATGCTGATGATGTGATCGCGCGAGGCCAGGCTTTTGCGCGCCGTCGTCGCCGGGACAAATTCGGGCGCCGCGGGAGCGTCAGGCGCCTTGTCCTCGGACAGCGCGGCGCGTGTCGATTGGATCAGCCCGGCCAACTCACTGCTTTCAACCGTGTTGTTTGAAACATAGGCGCTCAACAATTGAACCGTCAGGGAGGTGAGATCGGGCTTTTCTGCCTCGGACATGTAGAATCTCCTGGATTGTGCGACGAGTGCGCGGGCTCAAACCGATACGCGGCCCTGTTTTCGAACAGGTAAACTTCCTGCCGTGTTACCAAACAGATGTCAAAGCCCCGGCCAAGGCAATGGCCTTGGTCGCAAGCTTCCGTACACAGGATGTCGACCTGATCGCGATGTAGCAGCCGCAAAGGCGGGCCGCCTCTCTGCTGAACCTCAAAGTGTCGGATCCAAATTCTCGCTATTCAACCATGATTAACCCGCATGGGCTCATGATGACGCCGTTAGCACCTAAACATTGCAGGCGCGATCTCACTCATCGCGGTCTGCCTGGCTCGTTTTGAGAGGTACGATCCAGCGTTCGGCGCGCAACTTGGCCAGGGTACATCATCGCTGTCATGCGCCGCCGGCAGTGTATTTGGTCAACCGGTTCGATCTGGCCGACACGGGCCAGTCTTCGACAACCAAAAATCAGGAGAGGGGGGAAGGGGTCGATCGTATCATCAGACCGGATCTACCCTCATGACTGCCACCATCGAACTCGAGACTGCAGGCCGCCGTATCGTCGAAGCCCTGAAGGGACATTGGCGAAAAAGCAGCGGCATGTGTCGCTGCCCCGCGCATGCCGATCGTGATCCCAGCCTTTCGGTCCGCGTCGGGCGGACGAGCCTGCTCTTCACCTGCTTTGCCGGTTGTGACCGCGTCGACATTCTCAGAGCGATCCGCAACGCGCGTATCCTCGATACCGACTATGTGCCGACTGTCGAAGCAAGCGGGGCCGACGATTATGCGCCTGATAGCTCTGCGCTCTGGCGACGTCAGCGTGCGCAAGAGATTTGGGATCGGGCGCGGCCGCTCGCGGGCACGCCAGCGCAGCACTATCTGCAGGAGCGGGGCCTGCCGGGGTACAATTCCGAGCTTCGCTACTTGGCCCGCACGCCGATCGGCACCGACCGAGGGCTGGGCTACAGACCAGCACTGATCGCAGCCATCCGCGACACGCGCAGCCTCGTCGCCATCCAGCGCAACTTCCTCGACATCACGATCCCGGCCAAGGCGCTCGATCTCGAAAACCCCAAGATGGCGCTCGGAGCGCCGGACGCAGGCGCTGTCCGGCTAATGCCCGCGCAGGACATCCTCGGCATTGCCGAAGGGATTGAGACGAGTTGGTCGGCCTCCCTTCTTCATGAGATTCCTGTCTGGGCTGCCCTTGGCAGCGAGCGCTTTGGGCAGATTGCTATCCCCGATCATGTCACTCGGCTCATCCTGCTTCCCGACCCGGGAAAGGCAGGACGGCGCGCCGAGGCGCTCGCGCTTGAGGCCCATGCCCGGCCGGGCCGCACCATCGAAACGATTTGGCCTCCTCGCGGGTGGGGCGACTGGAACGATGTCTGGCTGCGTCGCCTGAAGCAGGGCTTTTGAATGCCGCCCTATCGGGCGGTGCCAGGAGGGAGAGAGGGAGTAAAGCGGGCGGAGTGTCCGCCATCGCATCTTCGATGCCGGCGCTCCGCGCCCGCAACGTCATGGTGACGTCGGGCATGACGGAGAACCGACATGACCGAGATCCTCTACATCCCTGCATCGAAGCTCAGCGTATCTCCGCTGAACGTACGAAAATCACAAGATCCAGTGGCCGACGCACAGCTGCGCGCCGACATCATCGCCCGAGGCGTGCTGCAAAACCTGATCGGCGTGCCCAAGGCGCGCAGGAAGGGCCATTATGAAATCACCGCGGGTGGCCGCCGTCTGACACAGGCACAGGCTGCAATCGCCGCCGGTGAACTGCCGGCCGACTATGTCATTCCGGTCAAGCCGATGGCGGATGTAGGCGATGCACAGGAAGCTAGCCTCGCCGAGAATTTCCAGCGCCTCAAGATGTCGCCAACGGACGAATGCATCGCTTTCCTTCACGCCACCCAGCGCGACGGACAGACCCCCGCCGAGGTGGCACGCCGCTTCGGGCTGACCGAACGGTTCGTGCTCGGCCGCATGCGGCTTGCCAAGCTGGCCGACGTCGTCTTCGATGCCCTTCGCGACGGCAAGATCAGCCTCGATATCGCCATGGCCTATGCGACCACCAGCGACACAGCGCGCCAGCAGGCCGTGTACGAGCAGCTCTCGCGCGGCGGCTATGGCATCAACGCCTACACCGTGCGGCGCATGGTCCAGGAAGGCGGTTGCCGCGGCACCGATCCGCGCGCCCGCCTGGTCGGACGCGAGGTCTATGAAGCAGCGGGAGGCCGGATCGATGCCGATCTCTACGACGACGCTGGCGGCGAGACATGGTTGGACACCGAACTGCTCGATCGCCTCGTTACCGAAAAGCTTGCCTGCTTCGCCAGCGACACGCGCGATGCCATGGGTCTCGCGGAGGTTCGCGTGGTCGGGGATTCGGCCGACATCTGGTCCGAGGCGCGCGCTCTCCAGACGATCAAGCTCGATTCACCCGCACTCGACGATGAAGCTCAGGCCCGCGTGGCCGTGATCGAGCAGGAGATCGAGGAGCTTCAGACGACTGCCGGCGAGGGCGGCCTCTCGGACGAACAGCAAGCGCGCTACGATGGCCTCGGCGTGGAGCGTGAGCGCTTGCTCGCGCCGATGCCGACCATCAGTGACGAACAGAAATCGTCGGCAATCGGTTTCGTCTATCTGTCCCGCGACGGCTCGCTTCAACTCCACCAGGACTTCTATGGCAAGCTGGTGGAGGCGCCGGCGCCGGGCGCCCCAGCGCAAGATGCTGTCGCCGATGAACGCAGCCCATCTTCCGAAGGTTTGGCCGGAGTGGCTGAGGAGCCGAAGGCCAAGGGATTGTCCAAACGGCTCACCGACGAACTTGCGCACCAGAAGACCGAACTGGTCGCCCTCCATGTCGCCAGCGACCCCCACTTCGCGCTCATGCTCGGCACGTTCGTGATGGTGGACAAGGTGGTCTGCCGATATGCCGATCAGGACGGCAGCCTGCTGCCGAGCACGTTGGCGTGCCGCACTCCCGAAAGCGCCCTCAGCGACTTCAAGAGCGGTACACAGGCCGCCGAGCGCTGGACCGAGCTTGAATCTACGCTGGACCGTAGCTGGGCCGAATTGGTGACGCCGATCGAACGCTTCGAAGCGTTCCGCGCTCTCGATGATGACATGCGCGCCGCATGGTTCGGATGGGCTGTCGCCCGCACTCTCATCCCGACCGCCTATGGCGAAACGGGCGACATCTTCATCAGCCACGTCGGAGAGCAGCTCGAGATCGACGTCGCGGCCTGGTGGAGGCCCACAGCGCTCAACTATTTCGACCGCGCGCCGAAACACGTGACGCTCGACGCCATCGACCGGGTAGGCGGTCCCGAGCTCAGGCATCGCTACGCTCTGGCCAAGAAGGGCGATCTTGCGACAACCGCCGAGAAGCTGTTCCGCGGCGACAGCCTGATCGAGGCTGATGCCAAGGAACGGGCCCTGGCCTGGGTGCCTACCGAAATGTCGTTCTCGGCCCGCCTGGACGCCTCGAACCCGGCCGTCGAGGTTGCACATCTCGGCGATGAGGCTTCCGACACGGGAGCGATGCACAACCCCGACACCTTCGCCGACGCTGCCTGATCGCACGGAATGGGACCGCGACGCATCATGCGTCCGGTCCTTTTTTTGCTCCTCGACCACTCACCCTTCGGGCGCGACGCGATATCGCACGCCGGCCTTTCTGCCTTCCCGACATCCGCTGCATCACCGCGCGCTGAGCGTGCCCGTCATTCCGGGCAGCAGGACAGAAGGAGAGAGGGGGAAGGGAGGGAGCCGACATCCAGAGACGGAGACTTCCCATGGCCAGCATTGCCCCTGACCTCTTCACGCACGTTGCCCTATCGAACGACAGGACACCGCATCTTCTCGCCATCGCCCATAGCCTCGTACCGGACCTGCTCCGCGGCACGACGATCGACCGAAAGACGCTGGCTGACCGCGCGACGGCGCACTTTGGCTCTACCGACGCCACCGGCCGATGGGCCATGCGCGATGCCTATGATGCGCTCGAGGCCGCACAGGTTCTCAGCGTGCGCAATCCCAAGGGCTGGCTCAATCAGGCGGGCGATGCCGACATCCTTGCTCGCCTTCATGATCGCATGCTCGGCTTGTCCACGCAGAGCTACCGCTCGGAAGGCCAGATCGAACTGCAACAGTTCAGCACGCCGCTCACCCTGGCCTTCGTCGCCGCTCGGGCTGCCCATATCCTTCCGTCAGATCTGGTTCTCGAACCCTCAGCTGGGACCGGGATGCTCGCGGCATGGCTTCCCCGCGACATCCCTGTGCATCTCAATGAAATCGATCCCCAGCGCGCCGCACTGCTCGAAGGCGTGCTCGGCCAGATCGTCACGCGCTACGATGCCGAATATATCGACGATCTTCTCTCGCCGGTCGTCCGCCCGTCCGTCATTCTCATCAATCCGCCTTACAGCCGCAGCACGACGCGCGGCGATGATCCCCATGCCGGCGCCCGTCACCTCCGCTCGGCACTTCTGCGGCTTGCCCCGGGCGGTCGCTGCGTTGCGATCATGCCGGCCTGGTTCTCCCCGCATTCGAGCGGTCGAGACGGATACGCTGTTGTCGAGAAGCTGCTTCCGCCTCGGCTTGACCTGCTCGTGGGCAAGGCCTTCGTCAAACATGGCACGAGCATCGATACGCGCATCCTGGTCTTCGACAAGATCGCCGATGTGCAAACGCAGCGCGTCGCCTGCGACGGCCTCGCCGACGCTCTTGCCCATGTCACCAAATGCGATCGCCTCGTAGGCGAACCCACCGCTGCCAGCATCATGCGCAAACCCGCGCCGCTGCTTCGCCGTCCGGCCGCAGGCAGCCTCCTCGGCAAGCTCTCGGCACCGCGCACCCTCGCTCCCAAAGCAGTTGCCGCCACCGACAATGCTCCCCGGCCACTCGACTATGCCGTGCGCGAACACCCACTTCCTGCAGAAGAGCCCGTCGGCGTCTATGTCCCGTATCGCGTCGCACGAATCGACATAGAGGGCGCGCGGCTTCATCCGACACCCCTGGTCGAATCTGCGGCAATGGCATCTATCCTGCCGCCCACGCCCACCTATCGTCCGATGCTTCCGTCCAGTGCCATCCGCGCCCTGTCGGATGCGCAGCTCGAGACGGTTATCCATGCCGGCCAGGCGTTCGAGCGCATGCTTCCGGGGCGCTTCAAGGCCAATGAAGCAGGCACACTCCTCGTAGAGCAGGATGACGGGGCCGAATATCGACAGGGCTTCTTCCTCGGGGACGGGACGGGCGCCGGCAAGGGACGGCAGGTTGCGGCCATCATGCTCGACCAGTGGAGCCAGGGACGTCGCAAGGCCGTCTGGGTGAGCCGGTCTTCAGCACTGATCGAAGATGCCCGCCGGGACCATTGCGCGCTGGGCGGCCTTCCGCTCGACATCCAGCCGCTGGACGCCTTCGCTCCCGGCACATCGATCACGATGGACACCGGTATCCTTTTTGTAACCTACGCCACATTGCGATCCCAACGGCACGATCAACAGTCGCGCCTACAGCAGATCCTGGCGTGGCTTGGATCCGACCATGACGGTGTGATCGTCTTTGACGAAGCCCATGCCATGGCAAACGCTGCCGGGACCGAGACGAAGTTCGGCACCCAGAAAGGCTCCGAACAGGGGTTGGCCGGGGTGCGCCTGCAGAACCTCCTTCCCAAGGCGCGGATCCTCTACGTCTCCGCCACCGGGGCGACCGACATCGCCAATCTCTGCTACGCGAGCCGCCTGGGCCTCTGGGGCCCTGGGACCGCCTTTGGTAGCCGCGATGTCTTCATGTCCCAGATGACCGAAGGCGGTGTGGCCGCTCTCGAGCTCGTTGCCCGCGACCTGAAGGCGCTCGGCCTCTATACTGCCCGCGCGCTCTCCTTTGCGGGCGTTGAATATGACATGCTGGTTCACCAGCTTTCGGCCGACCAGATTGCCGTTTATGATGCTTATGCCGATGCGTGGGCCGTGATTCATGCCGGCTTGGAAGCGGTCCTCGAGGCCACCGGCATCGTCGATCGCATGGGTGGGCGGACGCTCAACGCGCATGCAAAGGGCTCCGCTCTCAGTCGCTTCGAGAGCCAAAAGCAGCGGTTTTTCGCAAGCACGCTCCTGGCGATGAAACTTCCTACCGTAATCCAGGAAATCGAAAAGGAGATTGATGCCGGGCACAGCGCTGTCGTGCAGTTGGTGACGACATCCGAGGCACTGCTCAATCGGCGCCTTGCCGACCTTTCGCCCGAAGAGCGCGCGGAGCTCGATATCCAGCTTTCTCCGACCCAGACCATGATCGATTATCTCATGAATGCCTTCCCGACCCGGCAGATGCAGGTGTTTACCGACGAGAATGGCAATCCGTACTCGGAACCGATGACCGATGAGGATGGCAATCCGGTCCACAGCAAGGAGGCAATCGACCGACGCGACGCACTGATAGAGCAGCTTTGCGTGCTGCCGGAGATCGGGTCTGCGCTCGATGAGATCATTGCGCATTTTGGAACAGCCCAGGTTGCCGAGGTGACGGGCCGCTCGAAGCGACTTGTCCGCGACCGCGATGGTCGGCAGCGGTTGGAAACACGCAGCGCGCGCAGCAATCTAGGCGAAACGGCGGCCTTCACCGATGGTTCGAAAAGGATTTTGGTCTTTTCTGACGCCGGCGGCACGGGGCGAAGCTATCACGCCGACCGCGACAGCCGCAGTGCGGGCTATCGGCGCATCCACTTCTTGCTGGAACCTGGCTGGCGAGCGGCCGAAGCGATCCAGGGCCTCGGACGGTCGAACCGGACCAACCAGGCCTCCGCGCCCGTGTTCCGGCCCTGCACAACAAATTGCCGCGGCGAGCGGCGGTTCATCTCGACCATCGCTCGCAGGCTCGACAGCCTCGGTGCGATCACGCGCGGGCAGCGGCAGACTGGCGGCCAGAACATGTTCGATCCTGCCGACAATCTCGAGAGCGAATATGCTCTGGAGGCGCTGCGCCAATGGTATCAAATGCTCCACGCCGGCAAGCTCCAGAGCGTCAGTCTTGGCGACTTTTGCCGGATGACCGCCCTGAAACTTGTCGACAAGGACAGTGGCGAACTTGTCGAGAACCTGCCGCCCATCCAGCGCTGGCTGAACCGCCTTCTTGCACTGCGCATTTCGGTCCAGGACGCGATCTTCACCGAATATCTGGCTCTCATCGAGGCCCGTGTCGAGGCAGCCCGCGAGGCTGGTACACTCGATGTGGGCGTCGAGACGATCATGACCGAACGCCTGGTCGAACTGGACTCGACCGTGCTGCGAACCGATCCCCACAGCGGCGCGGAAACCCGCCTTGTTCATCTCGAACTGCACCGAAGGCGCCATGCGCTCAGCTACGCGGCGCTGATGCGGGACTGGAGCGATGTGCCCGATGCGCTACCAGTGCGAAACAGCCGTTCCGGGCGCATAGCATTGCGCGTGCCAACCTGGCCGGACATGGACGATGACGGCAAATTCAGAACGGCATGGCGGCTACAGCGGCCGACTGGATCGGAACGGATCGGTGGGGCGGAGTTCGCAAAGAGCCATTGGGAGTTTTGCGACAGCGAGACTTTCGAGACGCTCTGGCACGAGGAGGTTGCAGAAGCGCAGTCAAAAATCGACGTCGAAACCATCCATCTTGCGACCGGCCTCCTGCTTCCGATCTGGCACAAGCTGCCGGACCGGTCGATGGAGGTCTGGCGGATCGCCGACAAGGCCGGCAACGGCTTGCTGGGACGCATCGTGGCCGCGGCCGACGTCGCACGCATGGCGGACCAGCTTGGTATCGAAATAGCCGTTACGCTGTCCGTTCAGGAAATCCTGGCGGCCGCCCGGCGACCGGACGGGATCGTCATCCCGGCGCTCGGCAAGGCGAGGTTGATCCGAAGCCGGGTCAATGGCCAGCAACGCTACGAACTCAAGGAGTTCGATGCCGCCAGGCTTCCGCTTTACAAGTCGCGCGGCGCCTTCACGGAGGTCGTGCAGTATCGGACGAGGCTCTTCATCCCGGTCGACCAGGCGGACGAGGTGATCGCCCGGCTGATCGCCGACTGAGCGGAGGAGGGAAGGGGGGAAGGGAGGATCGGCTCTCCGCATGGTGTGGAGACCGAACCTCCCGGAGATTCCTTATGCCTCGACGCTTTGCGCCGCGCAGCGATGCTCCTTCGCCCGCGCAGACCATCACCGACGCTATCATCGCACGCCTTGAAACCGGCACCAAGCCGTGGGTCAAGCCCTGGACAGGCAGTGCGCCCCAACGTCCTTTGCGCGTTTGCGGAACACCCTATCGCGGCGCGAACATATTCTGGCTGTGGCTGGTAGCCGATCTCATGGGCTACCGCTCCCCGACCTGGATGACCTATCGCCAATCCGCCGCGCTGGGCGGGCAAGTCCGCAAGGGCGAAAAAGCAACCATTGCGATCTTCTATAAAAGCTATGCGAAGTCAGTGGCCGATCCCATCACTGGCGAAGAGGATCGTCAGACCCGGCGCGTGCTGCGCTCCTATCCGGTTTTCAACTGCGATCAAATCGATGACCTCCCTGATCGCTATTATGCGCAGCCCGAACTCGCCGTCGCGCGCAACGAGCCCGATCCCGCGCGCGTCGCGGATCTCATGGCGTTCTTCGATGCCATACCGGCCGAGGTGCGCCATGGCGGCGATCGCGCCTATTTTCATATTCAGGAAGACTATGTTCAACTGCCTCCGGTCGAATCATTTGCAGACTTCCACTGCTATTCTGCGATAAGATGCCACGAATTGGCGCATTGGTCTGGTGCAGAAAGCAGATTGGACCGAAAATTCGGTCACAGATTTGGTGATGAAGACTATGCTGTGGAGGAATTGTGTGCCGAATTGACTTCGGCGATCCTTGGATCGGAACTGAATCTCCCTGTCATGTTGCTCGACAATCATGCAAGCTATATTCAGAGCTGGATTGATGTACTGAGGGCCGACAGCAAAGCCCTGCTGACGGTCGCCTCGAAGGCCGAAGAGGCCGCAAGCTATCTACTCGGCCTCGCCGGACGACACGACGATCCGGCGGGCGACATTGTCGGGGATGAGGCCGATAACGACGACGATGTTCCCGCTGAGATGAGCAAGGCCGCCTGAAGGCCCGCCAATAGCCCGGTTCGGCCCAAGAGTGAGCTGAGAAACTGCACATCGTCTTGGTTCCCTTCGTCGGGAGGAAAGAGGGAAAGGGCAGGGGAATGTTGCCCATTACGGAGCTTCCCCATGTCCCGACCTCATATCCTTTCCATCGGCAGTGCACCGGCTGAAGAAGCCTGCGCACAACTGGGCGTGACCCGGAATTATGATCGCGCTGCTTTCCTCGAAGCCTGTTGCTATCGCGCCGCGATCATCGCCACGCACGGACGCCCTCCCGACGGCGTTTCCCTCCGTCCCGCGCGCTGCGCCCACGACTTCGGGTCCTATGTCGAGATCCAGGCGCACTATGATCCCGCCGATCCTACGGCCTGCACCTATGCCGAGCAGATCGAGAATGGCCTCGCGCGCTGGCTGGATGCCGGCTTCCTCGCGCCAGTGCGCTATCGCGACGACTCCCAGATAGAGGAATATATCTATCAGGATCACTTCGAGGCGGCGCGCCGGGTCATGCTCACTTTGGAACGCCAGCGAATCGATGGCTTCGGAACGGCGGCCGAAGCCGCCGCGATCGCGCATTTGCGCGCCGAGTATCCCCGACAATCCGAGGAAGCCGACCAACTGCTCCGGCAGATCGCGACGGAGCGACAGATCCGTTCGCCTTCGGCGCGGCAGGTCGGCCTTTATGCATCCTACCGGCTGACCTTCTTCCCCGCGCTGTTCAACGAAGCACGTGGCCATGGCTATCCGGAAGGCGATGCGATCGACGTTACCGCCTATGAACTCCGTACCGGCCGCCATCGCTACATCCAGTGTGACATCGTCACTGTCACAACAATCGATGAGGCCCTGTCGCTCTGCTGGGAGCACATGGCCCGCTACGTCATATAATAGCGAGACGTGCCATGACCACCGCCACGATCCACGGCTCACATGGAAGCCTGACCGTTCATGTCGCGACCGGCCATATCGTCGAACGCAAACTCGAGGGTGACGAATATGCCGACATCCCCTTTTTCGATCCCACCCCGATTGCGCGATGGCGCGGCGATCTCGATATTCTAGCTGCCGGCTACTGGACGACGCGCGGTGACTACGCCGAACCGTTAACTATCCGGCTCACCCAGTGGCGAGGTGGGACGATCTTCGACGACTGGGTGCCGCTACGCCTCCTGCCCGCGCCGCGCCAACACGATCCCACAAGTGAGATCGCGTAAAATAGTCTTGCTGGCGCCCCTCGCATGTGTTTTGCAGCGGATGCCGGTTTTTTCGTGAACCGGCTCCATCGATCGTAGACTCGATTCAGAGTGCCTCAAGCCTAGTGGAGCCATTCGTTCCCTTGAGAGCGCTTCTGTCGGCGCGAACAGTTTCGTGAATCGGCGGATTCTGAAAATTGAATCCGAACAACGGCTTGGCGGCATAAGTAATGTCCCATGTTTGTGAAGCGACCTCGGATGTGTCTCAAGCGTGGGGGTTAGGCCTCTCTTCGAGGCCACCGCCAGGCGCAATTCCATGGTCCCCCTCGGATGCTACTCGAAAAGCGACCGATTTCCGGTGTGCGCTTTCAAGGCGCACATGCTTGACGAAGCGCTGAGGAATAGCGTACTAATTGAAGTTGCACGAATGGAGGTGCGCGATGCCGCGAGCTGTGGTGGAAGATAACAGGCGCATGAGTCTGCGGATTCGACCGGAGCAAAAGGCTTTGCTCGCCCGGGCGGCTGCGCTCAAGCATACCGACCTAACCACCTTTGTCACACGGTCGGCCCTCCGTGAGGCCGAGAGCGTGATCGAGGAGGCGGAGCGGACGAAGCTGAGCGAGAGAGACAGCCTGCTCGTTCTCGATCTGCTCGAAAACCCGCCGCCGGCGAATGCGAAATTACGTGCCGCCATCGCCGCGATGCCAAAGCAGGCATGACGCTTCCGTCATGGTATGAGGAAGCCATCTCGAAAGCGCACGACCGGGTCTCTTTCGATTGTGGCGACGACGACCTCAATATTTTTTTGCAACGCTACGCGCGGCAGAGCCACGAACTAGGCGGGGCCAAGACCTTCCTCGCGATCGACGACGCCGACAGCAAGACGGTTCTCGGTTTCTACAGTATCGCGCCCGGCAGCATGGACTATGCCGATACACCCGAACTGGTGAGACGAGGACTCGCCCGGCATGAGGTGCCCGGTTTCCGGCTCGCCCGGCTTGCGACGGATATTCGGGTGCAGGGGAAAGGCCTCGGCGGTCAGCTCTTGGGTGCGATCGCGCGCAGATGCATTCGGGTTGCCGCGGAGGTTGGCGGGGTCATGCTTATCGTCGATGCAAAAAACGAGCGCGCTGCCGCTTGGTATGCCAGCTATGGCGCCGTTCCGCTGCACGACAAACCGCTTACGCTTATATTGCCCTTTGCAACGCTGGAACGCGAGTTGAGAGCGGCAAGCCAATTCTAGCCCTTGGCGCGGATACACCACGTCACCCCATTTACCATCGGCTTCAATAGCGATCCCCAAGCCTGGCCGTCCGCCATATCGTTGTCTAGGGTCGCAACACCAAGTCTGAAACACACCTGCCCCGGTTCGCAAAACCTCGCAACGACAGCTTCGCCTGTTGATGATGCACGGCATGTTGACCTGGACTATCTAATGGTCCAAATATCGACCGGCGCTTTAGATGCGAAAGGACGGGTGCATGCAAGTTTCCGTTAGCGATGCCAAAGGGCAGTTGACCGAACTGGTCCGCCGTGCAGAAGCTGGCGATGAGGTAATTCTCACGCGTCATGGGCACGCAGCGGTGCGGCTAGTGCCGATCAAGCGTGCTCCTGACGGGAAAAAGCGCCGCCAGCTGCTTGAAGCCGCTCGACGTGCTGGCGCCACCAAGGCGGTGGCCGGACCTGATGCGGCTCATAGCCAGGATTTCCTTTATGGTGACGATGGCTTGCCTGCATGATCGCCATCGATACGTCTGCGCTGATGGCTATTGTCCTTGATGAGCCCCAAGCCACCGCCTGCATCGCTGTACTTGAAGCCGAGGACGAGATTCTGATCTCGGCCGGGACAGTTGCCGAAGCCCTGATTGTATCGGAGCGGCGCAATGTCGGGGAGGAGGTCGGGACCCTCATCGATGGCCTCGGGTTTGACATCGTGGACGTGACGCCCGCCGCCGCACGACGCGTTGCCCTAGCCTACGCGCGTTGGGGCAAAGGTATTCATCCCGCGTCGCTGAATTTCGGCGACTGTTTTGCCTACGAGGTGGCCAAAGAACACGCTTGCCCACTGCTCTTCGTTGGTGATGATTTCGCTAAAACGGATATCGGACGCGCAACCTGATGGCCCCCACGTTTGAGACACTCCCGGATCATTTCACAGACATGCGACGTCGCCAATGGAGTCAAACCCGTGTGCGGATTCAGCATTCGCAAATCGCCGATTCACGAAAGACAGCACATCGACAGGGGATCCGCCACGCTCACATAGCCACTTTCTGATCTTGAAAAATACGGCATATTGCCGTATATAAAGGTCGAAAGGTTGCGATCATGCCAAGGCAAAATGCAGAGACGGAAACCGCCCGATTGGAAGCCCGCATTCCGGTGCAAGTCTACGATCAGATGCAGCGCGCCGCACGCCTGCGCGGCATGACACTGACCGGCTATCTTCTCGCGACCGCCGGCGAGGATGCGCGGCGCGCGGTGGAAGATGCCGATATCCTCCGCCTGGCGCGTGAGGACCAGATCCGCTTCGCGCAAGCATTGATCGACCCGCCTACGCCGAATGACCGGCTGAAGCGTGCCGCAAGTCGTCATCGCGAGCTGATCGAACCACAGTGAGCGACCGTTTCGCGATCGAGCCGCTGGTAAAATCTCACCGGCGGTCGGACTTCACTTGTGGGAACGAACGCATAGACCGCTATTTCCGGGAAACCGTGACCCAGGATGTGAGGCGGAACTATGCGAAATGTTTCGTCGCGCGCGCGGTGGACACAAGCAAAGTTGCCGGCTTCTATACGTTATCGTCGAGCAATGTGCCGCTCACCGAGGTTCCAGAGGCGCTCGCCGCGAGGCTGCCCCGCTACCCGACCGTCCCGGCCGTGATGATTGGATGGCTTGGCCGGCACATTGACTATCGGGGGCTTGGTCTCGGTGAAGCGCTGCTTTTCGATGCGATCGAGACTGTCGCGACGGCCCCCATCGGGGCCCATGCGATTTTTGCCGACGCGATCGACGAGCAGGCTGCCATTTTTTATACCGCTTACGGCTTCACGCCGCTGACCAAGCGACCTCTGACATTGTATCTACCCATCGCGACGGCGCTGCCGCTATTGTCTGAACATTGATAGCAAACACGTCGAATGACCACGGACCAACCAGCTATCGGCTCGACCATGGCGCCAAACCCACAACTGACGCGACCCCTCGCACACTTTATAGCCTCCCTCGATTTGGAATCCGGTGAAGGGCTATGGGTGCTCCACAGCGCGCAGCTTCTTGCTGGAGCAGTTTCATGAGTAAAAGCGCCAACAATGACACTCGGTTAACGCCCTGGGCGCTGCGTCGCGCTCAAATCATTGAGCGTGCCCGCGAGCTTGCGAAATCCGGCGCCTACAGGAGCTGGGAAACCGTTGCGTTGCACTTGATAGCCGATGGCTATGAAGATGCCCGCGACATACTCGACGATCCTGTCCTGCGGGAGGAGCTGGATAGCTACTGCGGGCGGGAGAGCGACCGCGCATAGCCTCCGCCGTCTATTTCTGAAGCAGCGAACCCCGATGCGATCAGCGAGGCTGGCCGCAGGGTCAAGCTCCGCTATGCGGCATTGCCCTCGAAGCTGACCGCGGCTGAGAGGAGAGAGGGGAAGCGATGGGTGATCTTGCAGGAGACACCCGATGCAGCTCCAAGTCCAACCGGCCGCGGACCTCCGCGCACTTCTTGACCGCAACCCAGTCATAGGCGAGCCGAGGCGCGGGCCTCGCCGCTTCTGGACAACCCGCGAGGAGAAACTTCTCGGCGAGCATTACCCCGCGGGCGGTGTCGAAGCCTGCCTGCTCCACCTGCCTGGACGCACGGCTACTGCCATCTACAACCATGCCGCAACACTCGGGCTGCAGGCTCCGAGCACACAGAAGCATGATTTCCGCCGCCAGCGCTGGACCAGCTCCGATCATATCGATGCCGTGATCCGCCGCGCCTACCAGCGAACCCCGGCAAAGGGGGACATCGACGCTCTCGCCGTTGCGGTCGGCCGCCCTCGCTGGTGGGTGACCAAGCGCGCCAGCAAGCTCGGGCTTGTCACGCCCCGCTTCAAAGAGCCTGCATGGACCGATGCGGAACGCGACGTCGTGCATGATAATTTCCATCGGTCCGCGAAAACCATTCAGCGCATGCTCAAACGCTTAGGCTTTGTCCGCACCGAAACCGCGATCACGGTTATGGGCAAACGCATGGGGGCCACCCGTGAGGACCCCCACCACGTTACCGCCCATGGCCTTGCAACGCTAATGGGCGTCGATGCGAAGACCGTTTCAGGCTGGATCGCGCGCGGCCTCCTCAAGGCCCGCCGACGCGGCACCGAGCGCACCGCGGCGCAGGGCGGCGACCAGCACTGGATCCATCTGCGCGACGTGCGCGGCTTCATCATCGACAATGCCGCCGTCGTCGATATCCGCAAGGTCGACAAATTCTGGTTCATCGACCTCCTCGCCCATAGTCATAACTGACGCTTGCGAGCACGCCATGCCCATCGAGATCGTTGTCGGCCTTCCCCATCTGTCGGAAGGCCCGATCCTTCAGCGCGCCCGTGCGATGGGTGTCCCGGCCCTTATTTCAGCCAATTGTCTGTCACGATGGAAGCGCCGTGATGGGTGGCGGGAATGGGCGGGATGGAGGCTCGGAACCCTGGCCAATGCCGCAGGCCTCCGTAGCCTTGACCTCGATTGCGGCGGATTTTCAGCAATGGTCCGGTACAACGGAATACCGTGGAGCGTGGATGAATATATGGCGCTCGCCGCCAGCTATCCGTTTCGCCGCTTCGCGAGCCTCGACTATTGTTGCGAGGAAGCCGTTGCACGGGATCGCGAGGAAGTGCTTGACCGAATATCGCGCACAATCCGCGCGAACCGCGACTGCAGGATGCGCGCCGCCGATCTCGGTATCCTCGACCGCCTTATGCCAGTCATCCAAGGCCGTCTGCCCACTGACTATGAACGCTGCGTCGATGCACTCTGGCAATCCATGAAGCCGGGCACCATCATCGGAATTGGCAGCGTTTGCAGAAGACAAATTTTCGGGCCTGAAGGTCTTATCGCCGTCTTCGAGCATCTCGACCGCATCCTCCCAAAGGGCGTTTTTTGCCATGGATTCGGAGTAAAGGGAGATTGCTTGCCTTATCTGAAGGGGCTCGAGCATCGCGTGATCGCGGTCGATAGCCAGGCATATGGTACCCTTGCCAGAGTCGATGCCAATCAGCGCGGTGTCGCAAAAACCGACAGGCTGGTTGCCGACCATATGGAACGATGGACGGCGCGCCAATTGCAGCGCCGCTCAGAGCCAGCCCGGCCTCGACAGGGCGAACTTGGTCTGGGGGCCCCGGAACCCCGCCCGGCTGACCGCTGGCAGCGCGCCATCGCCCAAGCATATCAGGAAATCCGCGCTAAAATCGAGATGGGCGACCTCGATCATAATGAAATTACGGCCGGATGGATCCAGGAATGGGCGGCCGACATCTATACGGCTGAAGAGGGCGACGACGCGCAAAATCCCTGACCCGCGAGATTTCCGGATTTCCACAAACACCGGGCTGAACGCCCTTGACTGCATTCACAGGAGGTATGTCATGCGCATTGACTACAGCATCCAGGGCAGCTTTTCGGTGCCGGAGGGCTCCGCCTTTCTTCCTGGCTCCGCAAATCTGGTCCGCCTGCCCGGCGGACAGGTCATATCCGTCCATCCCGTCATCGAGATGGCGAGCGACGCCAATGCAGATGACCACCGCAACCTCAATTATGAGGAAGCCCGCGCACTGGACGTAATTCTCGAAGATTATGAACGCAGTTCAGTGCCTTGGTGACGCTGTCCCGGGACAGCCTGCACTAGCAAAGCTGCATACCAAAGATGCGTGAGGCGCCGGCCGGCCGAGCATCGTGACGCCATGACCCTTCCGGCCATCGGGCCGGCCAAGAGGGGAGCGGGGGAAGGGGATCGAAACGTCCTCCAGCCCGGAAAGTCCCCCAATGCTCCATGCAGCGCCCTCTACGCGCGTGATCCGTCACGCCCATGTCTTCTGCGGCCTTGGTGCCGGTGCCCGCGGCTTCAATATGGCCAAGGCACGGGTCGGCAATGTCGTCGCGCGTTTCCTCTGCACCGGCGGGATCGACGTCGATGCCGGGGCCATCCGCAATTTCGAGCGGCTGACCGGTACACCAGGTACGGTCATGGACCTGTTCTCGCGCGAGCAGTATCGCGCCTTCCACGGTCATGAACCGCCTCCTGGCTGGCGAGAGGCGACGCCTGCCGACGTTTGGCGCGCGCTCGTCGGCGCCGACGGCATCCGGCCGGATGTCATTTTCCTCTCCGCGCCATGCAAGGGCTTCTCCGGCCTGCTGAGTTCGAAACAGGCGCTGACGGAACGCTACCAGGCTTTGAACGCGCTCACCCTGCGCGGCGTCTGGCTCATCTGCGAGGCGTTCAAGGATGGGCCCATTCCCATCATTCTTTTCGAGAACGTGCCGCGAATCCAAACCCGGGGTCGCGCTCTTCTTGATCATATCTCCGCGATCCTGCGGGCCTATCGCTACAACATCGCGGAGACGGTGCATGATTGCGGTGAATTGGGCGGTCTGGCGCAGAGCCGCAAGCGCTTCCTGCTCATCGCGCGCCAGCGCGAGATCATCCCTAACTTCATTTACGAGCCCGAGAAAAAGCGCCTGCGCGGCGTCGGCGAGGTGATTGGCAAGCTGCCGCTTCCCGGCGATCCGGTGGCCGGCGCCATGCATCGCATTCCGATGCTGCAGTGGAAAACATGGCTCAGGCTGGCGCTTGTCCCCGCGGGCCGCGATTGGCGGGCGCTCAACGAACTTGCCGTCGTCGATGGCGTATTGCGCGACTACGGGATCGTCCCGGACCGGCCGCTCCGCGAGAATGCGCTCGGCGTGATGGATTGGGCCGATACGGCCGGCGTC
Organism: Sphingobium sp. TA15; assembly: GCF_037101235.1. Taxonomy (NCBI): domain Bacteria; kingdom Pseudomonadati; phylum Pseudomonadota; class Alphaproteobacteria; order Sphingomonadales; family Sphingobiaceae; genus Sphingobium; species Sphingobium sp. TA15. Next base: position 1,030,478 of record NZ_AP025355.1, on the reverse strand, counting down.
GTCATCGGCAATCAGCGCTCCCCCCTTCACGGACGGCACAGCGTCGCCGACCCGCGCCCCCACTCGGCGGACTGGAATTCCGACGTGCTCGGCGTCCGCACCTGGTCCGACGCTTCGGGTACCGTCCCTGGCCGAAGCGGTCCCACCAACGGCGCCCATTCGGTCGCGGATCCCCGCTACGCGGCGCGAGACCGTGCCTCGACGCTCGGTGTACGCGCCTGGACGGAAACCGCCGGCACGGTTCAGGGCGAAAGCTATCCGACCAATGGCAGCTTCTCTGTCGCTGATCCGCGCCCGGCCTATGGGATAAGCACGCACCGCCATGTGCTCGGCGTCAATCCCTGGACACGCGCCTCATATACCATCATCGGCTCGGCCAAGCCGAGTTCGGGATCCTTCGCGGTCGCCGATCCCCGCATCGCTGGTCATCCCAAATCCGTTCAGATGGGCGTTCGCCCATGGACGAAACCCGCCGGTGTCGTCACGGGCAGCATGGTCGCTGGCGGCGGCCCCAACTCGGTTGCCGACCCCCGCATCAGCGCAAGCCCGCGCTTCAACAACATCTATCGGGTCGTCGCCTTCAACGCTGCCACACCCTCCGTCGCTGATCCGAGGATGGAGACCAGGGACTACAAGACAACAAAATATAAGATCACGCCTTGGTCCGGCCAGACTCGGACCGTCATTGGCGCCAGCACGACCGGAGACGGAGCCTATGCCGTTGCCGATCCGCGTACCGGCTATGGGCCTAATTCGCACCGAAACAAGATGCGCGTCGTCTCGGCCGAGGCACCGGCTCCCACGGTCACCGGCAGCGATCGGGTGGGTTCGGGCGCGCTGTCCGTCGCCGACCCACGTCCACTCGGCCTCAACAGCCCCGGACGCGACGGATATGCGACGCAAGGCCATTATGGCGTCGTCGGCTGGGGAGATCGCAGCTATGCGGTTCCAGCCTACGCCAAATATGACCGAGGCCATTGGTCGGTCGCCGATCCCCGCCACGAGGAAGGGAATCCCTCGTGCGATGATGGGCCAAGCCCTTCACTTCCGGCGCCGGATGATCGGCTCGTTGCCCGCATCATTGCGCTTGACGGAACCTGGCACCGACCGTTCACGACGCTGGATCTCGCTGCGCTACAGTCGATCGTCGATCCCGAAGCCATTTTCTATCAGGATCGTGACGGTGTCTGGCATGCCCGCATGCCCTTTGACCTCGAGAGTGAAAGCGATTCCGAGAAACGCGAGTGGATCGGCAACGCGGTCCCAAGCGAGAGCGCGGCCGAGATCGGCAGCGTCATCGGCGAGGCGATCCTTCTCGCCGAAATGGGTGAAACCTTCACGCTCTCCGAAAAGACGATCTGGGTTTCCCCGGTCCGCGTCGCACTAGCTGTCGATAGCTGGCAGGCGGCGACCGATCTCGATGGAATGGGCGATATCATGAGGCTCGTCCAATGACCGAGCGATCCAGCCGCGCCGAGGTCCGCAATCCGGTACTCCGCCTGCCAGCCATTGCGAACTTGCAGGCCCTCGATCCTGCGATCCGCCAGATCATCCGCACAATATTGCTCGAACTCCGCGCCGATGCCCGCGCTTTGGCGGAAAAGAGCTGGCGCCAGCGTAAAGCGCCCATGGCGAGTTACTGGGCTGCTGTCTCCGTGTACTCGGGGCATTTTGCACGAGCCATTTCCAATAATCTATCCTCCGTAGCAAAGAGGAGAAGGAGTGAAGTCATGGAAAATGCAGTGTCAATATGCGGACCTTGGGGTGAACATCCCGACTATCCAGTGGACGACTGGAAATATGAAGTCGTGAATGGCGAAACCAGGCTCGGATATTGGAGCTGGGTCGCATCTCACGACGCTCAGGCGGACGAACCTATACCCTCCTTGCCAAACTGATCTGTGCGCCGCCTTTGCCTGCGTCCGCCAACCACGGCGCGCGTGGTGCCCCTCCCGCATCTCGATAACTCTCAACCCGCCCGGCACACGCCGGGCTTTTTCATATCAGGAGAAGATCAATGACCAAGACAGCCCAATCCATCTATGACGAAGCGGTTTTAGGCGCGACCATTTGTTACTCGGATGGCACACCGCGGCCACCGGATCGCTTCAAACGCAAGTTGCGCGCCTGGGAAGCCCGTAACGGCAGGGGACGTCTTACCCGCCGGTCTCCGGGGAGTAGGGGCAGCCGACCTTATCCTGCAACCTTCACCCTGCACGAAGGCAATTATGGCAGCGAGGGCGTCATCATCCTGTCGGTGAACAGGATATTTTCAGTCGCCGACGAGCGCGCTTTCGAGATTGTTGATGTTCCATCCCCGGGAGCTGCCCTGGTCTTGCACCGATGGAGCGACGAACCCGAACTGCTTCATGTTGCCGCGGACCGCGCTGCCGCTGAAAGCTGGCGCGATCGCCACGGATATCCCAACGCCTATATCGAAATCGTCGGCGAAGCGGAGTCCGTCACCAAGGTGGCCTGACGTGTCGGTCCCTTTCAAAAACGAGGCTGGCGACCATCTTCGCCGGCTCGAACACCTCGCGATAGCCCGTCACCTAAGCACGGGCGTTCCTCACTGTATCGTTCAGCGGTCGCCCGCAGCTTCACCGGTTATCCTGCCGGAAGCCGACGTCATTGCAGGCGGCCCGATGCTGATCGACTCCATCCTCTGGAGCACTGACACGGCCGAGACCGACGGATTCGACCCAGCACTCCTGGCCTGACAATCCGAAAAGGAAAATCCACATGACGCAGGCAGCGCCAGCGAACCCCTCGCCACGTTTGTACAGCCAGACCGAACATGATGATCGGGGCAACTTTCACTATCAAGGCGATCTCTACCGTGAGCGCGAACCCTTGCCATCGATCTGCAAGCGCATCGAACGGCACTTGCCCCAGATCTTCGGTGACGCTCAGTTTTCGGTTCGACGCCAATCCTCCACAGGCAGCCGGACGATCATTGCCGAACTTCTCGATGCAGCGGAGGATCTCCAGGACAGGGCGGCACGCGATGCGTTCACCGCCAGGGTCCGCGACCAGATCGAACGCTTCAGCTTCACCCGATCGAATTTCTACCAGGACTATATCAGTTGCGCCTTCTCTACCGACGTGCGCATCGGCCCCGCCTATTGGGCTGCGCTTGCCGCGCGGCGCGGCAACGCCAATCCGGTGGCATCGCTGATCCCGCTCACTGCCTTCAAACGCCAGCTCAAACCCGGCGACCAACTCAAACTCGTTTCCGCCTCGGCGGGTCATCCCGCGCTGGGGGCCACGCGGACGGTACAGGCCGTGCGATCGGGGGACCTCATCTTCGAAGGCAAAATCTATCTCAGCTTTCCCCGTGCATCCTGCTTTGCTTGTGATGGAAAGCGCGTCCGTTTTGCCATCGGCAGCGAATACGAACCCGATAGACACCTCGTCTACGAGTGGCTGCAGATTGGACTGTAAAGGCCGCAAGTCCTGCATCAGATGAAGCATTACATCCCACCACTAGGACAGGATCGATGAACATCGAACTTCGCAAGCTCAAGCTCAACCGGCAGCTCTCGGAGGAGACCAACTGCTACTCCGCGGAAATCTGGATAGATGGCGTGCGCGCCTTTCTCGCCGGAAACCACGGCCATGGTGGTGCGGATCATTACCGTCAGGTCGGAACACTCTCCGAGCAGGAGGTTGATGCCTGGCTCAAGGCCAACCGTCCGAAAATCCTCATCGCTGATGTGGAACTGGATCACAGCCTCGAGATCGAGGTTTCCGACCTGATTGCGGAGCATCAACAGGTGGCAGCCCTCCGGCGCAAGGCCAGAACACATCTCCTCACGATCGAAGATGGTCAAATATTCAGCCGACCTCTGAAGGGTCGGGATCCAGACGCTTTTGCCGTTCATCTCCGTCGCACCAAGCCGGATCTTGTGGTTATCCAGGAGCAGGGTGACGACGGATTCAAGCGCGCAGCGCGACTGCTGATCGGGGCGGCAAGAGTGAAGGAGGGAAGGGGGCGATGAGCAGCTGATATGCAAGGAAACCGTCATGTCCCCACAGCCCACGATCTTCCTCGGCGGATCCCGCAGCATCACCCGCCTTCACCCCGCGATCATTGACCGGATGTCGCGGATCGTGGCGGGCGGATATCGGATCCTGATCGGAGACGCCGACGGGATCGACAGCGCCCTGCAACGCTTCCTCGCCGAAACAGGCTATCGGGATGTCACCATCTTCTGCTCTGGGGAACGCCCTCGCAACTATCATGGTCCATGGACCATACACCGCATCCACGCCCCGTTTTGCGCCCACGGCTATGAATTCCATGCCGTCAAAGACCGTGCGATGTCTGATGCCGCCGACCTGGGTTTCATGATCTGGGACGGCGCTAGCCCGGGTTCAGCGCTCAATGCCCTCCGGCTTACTGGTCAGGGAAAACCGGTCTTCATCTTCGATTCCCCCGCAGGCACCACCATTCGCCTCGAAACGGTCTGCGACTGGACGACATATATTGGGCGCCATCCTGCCAGGATCCGGGCATCGCTACGAACCAGAGCCACACCGGCCGAATGGGCTATGATCCACGCAGATTTCTGATCGCGGTCTGATCACGCCCGCGGCATCGCACTCAGACAGGGCCTGCCGGATGCAGCGCGGCCGGCAATCTGCACCCGGCCAATCTGTCACCAATCCATAGGGAGGCGTTCATGGCCATCCACGATCTCATAGAGGCTTATATCGCGACACCGGCAGCTGAGGCCGAGCAGAAGATTCTGCGCGCCGCTCAGCTTCTGGGCCCTGGCTGCCTCATGCCAATCAGTCCAGTCGACAGCCCGATCTCCCGGAGCGCTCGACCGTGTATCAACGACGCCGTCAATCTTGTCCTGCTGGCATGGTCACTCTGTCCGCTGGACGATGATGCCCAGCATCTCTTTCACGATCTCGGCATGGCGGCTTTGGCTCGGCTTGCCACCGCGCTGGGTTTCGCATCCGGTGCCTGTTCAAACCTGTGGCAATATGGCGAAGCCAGCACATCCGGCGATCTCTATATGTTCGCCGGCGAGTTCGTCTTCAGCCTCACACTGGATCAGGTTATGATCGGCGAGGAACTGGCGATCACGCGATCCGGCGATGGCTCCGGCTCGACCTTTATCGCAGCCTCGATCTGCGAACTCCTCCGCCCGGACATTTTGGCCGCTCGGGTCCGCTCCGAACTGCATTACACGACCCCATACTGATCTCAGCAGCCCCTTTGCGACGCGCGTTTGCCAGCAAGGCGCCGCCACTTTCGTCATGCCCAGCGCAAAGCCCACCTGCCTCCTCGATCCAGCCCGGGATTGAGGGACCGACACTATCGCGCGCCTTGAGGAGAAGACCATGCGCATCCAGCATTCAACAAGCATCGATCATCTGATCCATGCCGCGGCGGAGACTGTCGCCAACGAGTATCTGAGCATTTCTACCGCGACCGAGCATGAATTCCGCAATGAACGGGAGCGGACCCGCTATGCGGCGCTTGTCCGCGCGTGGGGCCTATTTGCCCATGGCGACCGCTTCCTTGCCTGTCTCGCTGAACCGGCTGTCGACGCCCAAGCCATCCCGGCAGAGCGACCCGTCCGCCCGGTCTGCTCACATTGCGGCAGCGATAGTCTTGTCCGCGACGCCAGCGCCCGCTGGGATGCCGACGCTCAGGACTGGGCGATCAGCGGGGTCTACGATTGCACCTTCTGTGACGAATGTTCGGCCGAGTCCGACGATCTTTGCAAATGGGTGCCGCTTCCGCCAGCCGACCCAACCCCGCTGGAGCCTTGCCTCAGTGCGCGGGTTCGCATCCTCGAACGCCCCCGGGTCGGAGGCGATCGCTTCCGCAATCGCGAGGGCGTCATCGTAAAGGCGCATTTCGCCGGCTTCTACGTGAAGCTCGACAGAACCAGCAGGGAAAAGACGGACAAAACCGAACTGGTCGAGACCGGATTTCTTGAGGTTCTGGCTCTGCCTCGGCCTATCGCCATTGAGGATGGGTTTCAGGCTTTCGAAACCCGTCGCGAGGAATTACGCCGACACCGCAAACCCTCTCGGGCGGACAATCCACTCGAATTCGACCGCCTCGCGCAGCACCTTCGCCAGTCCCGTATCAATTGTGGTGCCGACCATGCCAGATGTGTCGCCCAGGGATTTGCCAGCGATTTCGGCTGGGACGCTGATGAGTTGCTTCACGCAGCTGGCTTGTCGGCGGAAGGCTGAGTCCGATGAACCGCTGCCGCAAGCATATCCCCGAACTGGAGGATATCCCCCTCAACTTCAATCGCGTCTTCTGCCGCAATTGCGGACGCAAAGGACTGCTCTCGAATGGCCGATCCCGCACAGGCAAACGCAGGATCGTCTGGCTGACGACGCAACCGCCCGACGCTCGCGATGGCCCGGGAACCGAACGACCAGCGCCTTAGCTGGCTCCAATCCCCCTCTCGGATCCGTGGCGAACAGCCCGCCCACATAAGCAGGATCTGCACTGGAATCCCCTTCCAGCATTTTTTCCGGAGACAAGCATGAGCACAACCTCTCCGCGCGATCTCGCGCGACTTTTGACGCGCGCCTGCGCGGCCATTCAATTCCTACCGGGCCACGATCCTGCACGGATGGCGCTCATCCAGGATTTGACCGAAGCCTCTCAGAATCTGGGCGCCCTGGGTGATCGATGGCCGATCGAAATCCATGTCGGCACGATCGAGCATAGCGAGGGCGTCAATGGCTATGTTGGCGCGTCCCGATCCGAGCTGATGGAGAAAATCGGCGAATTCTGCCGCGAATGGTGGGACCAGATCAACGACAATCGCGATCCGGCGACGCTCGGTGACGAGGAGGTCGCGAGCGTCTATTCCGAGAAGCATCCCGAGGACCATGTTCATACTGACCGGGTGCAGCTCGAAGCGGCATGGCCTTCTGCGTCCGGATTTCCGATCGAGACAGGCCAATATTGCGTTCTCGGCATCGGGCATCTCTCGATGCCCACCGCAGATGTCCTCGATCAATGGTGTTCCGAAAAATCCGATGATCGCCCTCTGCCGCTGGCCGAGACACCCTATGGGTGGTTCATTCCCACGCGCGAGGTCGATGAAGCGACGCGCGCGGACATCCCGGCGGATCTATTGGCAGTGATGCAATTTGGCCGGGAACGCGGCTTCGAGCATGTCCTGATCGATCGCGATGCCGGCACCACCGATGACCTTCCCCTGTTCACCTGGTAGAAGAAATTCCACACTCTTCCCGCTTTGCCATCAGGCCCGAACGCCTGTGCTCAACAGGTTCAGCCGATCGGCCGCAATCTCGGCGACGCTGGCTTGAACCACATGGCCGCGCCCGCGCAAAATCTCGGCAAGATCGCGGACCATAGCGATCAGGTCGGCGGTGGACACTCCGGCATCGAGGTCACGCAGCACTTGGCGCTCTTCTTCGTCGAGTTCCCGCATCATCATTCCGCCTGGTTGTTCCGGTGCCGACACAGCGCGCCTCATCCAGCGGCGCACAAACTGAGTCGGCCTCGCGGCATCATAGCATCACGGATGTCTCAAGCCTGGAGAAACGTCATGGACGCCCGCCACATCGAAACCCGCCTCGACAGGTTCGCCAAGGAAGGCGGCATCGTTCCGCTCCGGCCATTCTATATCTGGGGTGAGTTCAGGATCGAATGGAATGGCGAAAGCCTCTACAGCGACGAAGCGCACGAATATTGCGAGACCTGCGCTGACGCGCTGCTGGCCAAGTTGCTTCCGCTTCTTCCCGAGGACCAAAGAGAAGATCACCGCGTCTCGGCGACGGAACTCCACCATGAGGACACATCCAAAAACTGCATGATCTGCGGCGCGCTCCTCGATTATGCGCTCAACGAATGTGGTGTTGCCAGTGAACTGGACCACTACCGTGCTTACCCGCCAGCGGGCAAACTTCATCCAGGCGACGCATTCCATATCGCGAGAATGCTCGAAGCCGCCCCGGCAAACCGCGCGGTTCTGCGCCTGGGCAAAGCGGCGATCCAACATCTTCCGCAACATGACGGCGCGCTCGCAACGGCCTGAGTTCAAAACCCGCCACCGCTGTGCCCCCTCACCTCGTTTGGCAAGACCACCCCGAGTGAGGCCATTTCCCGGCGATTTCGACCGTCATCCAGCCAGCAGGAGGTGAGGGGGAGGGGATAGGCGGGCGCGCTTGGTCGCCCCAAACCGGAGTGCCGCCATGTCCTATGATGTTGCCTTTCGCCACCGCCAGGCGCTCGATCCCGCCGCCCTCATCACCACGACGGGGGCCTTGCATGCGCTGTGCGCGGCCATCACGGACTGTCGGAACGCCGGCAAGGACATCGAGACCGACCCCGCCGTGTTGCTGCTCGCGCGCCACCTCGGTTCGGTCGCAACCGATGGCAAACCTGCCGCCTCGGACCTGCGGCGTGCCTGCATCACCGAAATCGGCGAGATCGAGCGAAATCCGTTGTTGCTCCTGCTTGCCCGCCGCTTCGTCAGCTACGATGAGGCGGCAAAGCGCTGTTACCATGCCGAGGGACGAAGAGTTCTCAAGCGCCTCGCCGACGCGCTGCGGCTGGAGCGCGGCGAATATGACATCCATAGTTGCGTCGGGGGGCCGGCTGTCGCAGGCGAAATTTCCCTGCACAGCTCCAACCTCTACGTCATGATCGGCATCGACTGGCCCGACGAACGGCGCCACGTCCTCTTCCGCCGCGTCTCGAGCCGGCAGGACTACACCGGAGGCCCCAATCATTGGGCCTCGATCAAAGAGGTCCTCTCGCCCGACATCTTCGTGGAACGCCTGACCCGCGAACTCCAGCTCACCCCGCCGGCCGCCGCCCCGGCCCGCCTCTTTGCCTGACGGAGGACATCATGCAGATACTCGCTGCCCGCAAACGGATTGCGGGAACGCTCCCGCTTGCCGAATACCGGATCCTGATCCCTTTCGATGCGATCACGCCCACGCGGTCCGCCCTCATCTCGATGCGCTCGAACTACGGCGTCGAAGGCGGTCCCTATGCCCGCCTGCCCGAGGTGATCGCGCCGCTCGACTGGCTCAGGATGGAACCCGGCCTCGCCAAATATGATGCCGGCCGCGACATCGATCGCATCGCCAAACAGATCGAGGCGGTGCTGCTTCACGCGATTTTCCCCGAAATGACCGCCAACCCGGTGCCACCGATCTACCGGTCCCCCCGAGAAATCACCACCACCGTCATCCGCGCGCACATCAACGACATCTCTGACGGCTATCGCTTCCTCCATCGCAAAGGCGTGACCCCTAGTGGCGACGCGCCCTTCGGGCTCCAACTGCTCCCGCAGTCGAGGGCGGCATGACGACCTTAGATCTCGCGGAGCGGATCATTGCCGACTTTGCTTGTGCTGAATCCCGTCTGCGGTTGATCAAGCCGGTCCCCCATCATGAATGGCTGGTCCCTCCCGGCGAACTATATTGGTTTGCCGGTGACGTCCCGACATCTGTCGCCCACGGCGCCTCAATCTTCCTGCGCAGGACGCCGGCCGATCCCCTTCTGGAAGATCAAATCCATATCGAGGTTCGGCTATTCTGGGATGAACCATGGCGCATGGACAAGCCGGCAACCCATCGTGCGATCCTGTGGTGCGAACGCGGACCGCGCTTCTTTGGACGATCGACCTCGCTGATCGGAAGTGGCGCGAGCTTCTTTTATGCCTGCTGCATCGAACATCTCTGCGAAGACGTCATCGAGGCCATCGGCACGGCCTTGTACGTTTGGAATCGTCTCCGGGAGGGCACGCGATCATGACGCCCGCCCTCGCAGCCAATATCGCGCTGCCACCCGTCGCCATCGACGCAACGATAGAACGGGCCATCCGCGATCGAGCCTGGTTCGTCTTCAGCCTGTCCGGCGGCAAGGACAGCGGCGCCACGGCTGCCACCGTTTCGGCGCTGCTGGATTCCATCGGCCACCCGCGCTCCAGACGCCTGGCCATTCACGCTGATCTTGGACGCGCCGAATGGCGTACAACCCCTTCGACCGTTGAAGCGGTATCCCGCCATCTCGGCCTTCCACTCATCGTGGTGCGCCGTCGCGCCGGCGACATGGTCGATCGCTGGGAGCAGCGGTTTCGCGACGGCTGCCGTCGCTATGCAGACCTCCTGACCTATAATTTGATCGGTCCGTGGTCGAGTTCAGCCTTGAGGTTTTGTTCGTCGGAATTGAAGGCGAATGTCATCGGCCCCGAGCTGGCTCGACGCCTTCGTGGCGAAACAGTCGTTCAGGTCATCGGTATCCGTCGCGACGAAAGCAGCGCTCGCCAGCTGACGCCAGTTTCGAAACTCGATATTCGCTTCGCTCCAAGCGGAAATGCAGCCGGCACCAGGATGATGCTCTGGCATCCGCTGATCGACTGGACAGCGCAGGATGTCTTCGCGGCCCATGAGCAATATCATGTACCTCTGCACGAGGCTTATGCCCGTGGTTCGACCCGTTTGTCTTGCGCGTTTTGCGTCCTTGCATCGCTTCCGGACCTGACGATCGCCGCCAATGTTCAGGACAATCTTTCCCTCTATCACCACCTGGTCGGTCTCGAGGCGCACTCCACCTTTTCGTTTCAGCCAGCCCGATGGCTCGCCGACGTCGCACCTGACCATCTCCCTGAAACATTGAAGCGCGACATAGATCAAGCGCGCTGCGACGCCGGCCGACGGCGCTCGCTGGAAGCGTCTCTCCCCAAGGGTCTACGGTTTGTCAAAGGATGGCCACCACGCCTTCCGACATGGGACGAAGCGGTTCGCATTGCCGAGGTTCGCGCTGAACTTCTCTACCGCCACGCGCTGCAGCACCGCTATCCCACCGCGACTATGATCCGAGATCGATTTGCCGCGCTGATCGAAGAACGCGACCTCAAGAGGGCCGCATGACGAGAATCCTTGCCAGGATCGACCGATGGATCGTCGACGTCGATATCGATCCATGCCCGCCGCTTGGCTGGCGCTTCTGGACATTGCCGGGTTTCCCTACCGATCCCGTCGAGCCGCATCCCTATGGCGGAACGCGCTGCCTCGCGCTCGCGCTGATTGACTGGGATGACAGCGCACAATGGCTCTGCGCGATGGAACGGGACGAAAGCTTCCGACTCTTCGCCACCCACGATCTTTTCCCGTGCGCCGCGCAGCACGGCGTCGAAGCTTTCGCCAGCGCAATGCTCGCGCGGCACGCCGTCCAGCCGGACATGTTTGCAGGTGGGTACTCGCCATCCGGCAACCCAAGCAAGAGAGCGTGATATGACCCTCCAGATACACAAGATCGTCCTGCAAGTGACGATCCTACTCGACCGCTCGGACCGCCCCCGACTCTACTCTATGGGGCTGGAGAACATCGCGCGTGAAATGGACGAAGGCGGATTCGTCGGCATGGTATCGACGCTGTCGGACCAGCCGTTGAAACCTGGCGATGTCCATGAGGAACTGCTCGCGATCGGGAATGACGGGTGCTTCTTCGATCTGACCAGCTTCTCCCGCTGACGCCTGCCGCGCCCAAGTACCCCTCAATCTTGGCCTGGTGAGCAGAGGGGGAGGGGCAAAGTCGATCGGGCGAGGCCTTGGGCCTTGCCAGGATCATCAGCACGGCCCTGGGGCGCCCGTCCTCTCGATCACATCTGCTCATCCTTGCGCCCCAAGCACCCGCCAATCCTCCCGCCTTGAGCCCGTCCAACCTCAACTCGATGGCCGATGCGTCACCGAGGTCGGGGATGTTCGGGCCGACGGGCCCAATCGAGCAGGAAAATGCCGATGGCCACACAGTCCGAGCACATCAAGAATGCGCTGAAACTCTTTCGATCGACCCAGTATCGGCATGATCTCCATACGCTCTTCTCCGATTGCATGGAAATGATGGCGACGAGCATCTCCAACGCAGTGGATCTGCGCAGCAAGGATGCTCGGGAACAGCGGTATCTCGAAATCGTCGGCCGCTACGATCGCCAGGTTGTCGATACCTTCCCTCGCATCTTCGCGGAGGTCACGATGGCGCTCGAATCCGAGCCCGGCGACGTCCTGGGCGCAATCTTCGGCGAACTCGAACTCCATAATGCGGCTCGAGGACAATTCTTCACGCCCTACAGCGTGTGTCGAATGATGGCTGAAGCGACCGGCATCGACAGTCAGGAAATGCGAGACATCATCGCGTGTGAGGGCTTCGTGACCGCGATGGAACCCGCCTGCGGTGCAGGCGCCATGGTCATCGCGCTCGCCGAAACGATGCGCGGGGCCGACATCAACTACCAGCGCCATCTGCATGTCACGGCCGTCGATATCGACCGGCGGGCAGTCCACATGTGCTATATCCAGCTATCGCTTTTGCATGTTCCCGCGGTGGTCATCGTCGGCGACTCATTGTCGCTCAAAATGCAGGACTATTGGTATACGCCTGCCCATATCCTCGGGGGCTGGACCCAAAAGCTTGCAAACCGCCATCGTCGTCCATCTGATGACGATGCATCGCCGGCGATCGTACGTCCATCTCCCCACGATGCAGGTCCGAGGATCGTCATTGGTCCCCCCGGCCGGCGCGGCGAACAGCTGACGCTGTTTTAAGCCGGGGCCACTCTGCCTTCCATCGTGTGATGTCGACCGTTCAATGCGCTTCGTCATTGCGTCGGGGGCTATTACAGCCAGTGCCGAAGCGGTGACACACAGATCTTGTCGATCCGAGAAGGTCAACAACACGCGGCCACCCTGGAGCTTCTCCTTTACGGGGAGCCTGGCTCACCTCTGTCACTTCGGATTGGCCAATTTCGCACATTTGGCAACAGGCCTGCGCCGGACCACCTTCACGAGGTGGTTCGTGCCTTTCTTGAAGATATCAAGACCGGACGCCATTCGGTCGCGTCAGGCGATATCACGGCCTATCGCAAGAAAATGCGGCGGACAGGCGACCATGCGTGGCGCTCGGCACCGCTTCCACTCGAACATGCACGTGCCGTTTGGCCCCTCTACCGATCGCTTGTGCCGCGAGGCGCCCCTGATGATTTCGACACATGGTGCGCGCAGTCCGGACTCAACGAAGTCTTCGACAGACTTCTCCTGGCGCTCTGCGCTTCGAACAAGCCCAACGCTGGTCAATCTTTTTCCGCCAAGGGAGATATCCATGAACCCTTTTGATCATGCCCGCTCGTCGGTGAGTATTCATGGCGGCGTGACCGAAGATTATCAGGCCGTCCACGACTGGCTCGACGCCAGCAAAGCGACCCAATGTCATTTCACCCACCGTGCACTTCGTCATCACGTTGAGGGAATTGGCCTCGCTGCTGAACTGTTCGGGCCAACCATTCTTAATGCAGATGGTGTGACTGTGCCCACCGACGCCATTGCGCGGCAACATGTCGAAGAGGATTGTTACGGTGTCATCTCGGCGGCAGACTGGCTCGATGACTTTCAGGTCCCTGACTGGCTCCCCTTGAGCGTCCCAAGCGCCGACGAACTTGCCGACTGGAGCGCCCGTCGCTTTGGTGGCTCACCGAGCGCCTATCAACCGCTCCATGCATGGCTCCTCCAAACACAGGACTGGGTGAGCGACACGCGCCATCTGGTCTTTCGCCATCAGGCATTCGGTATATTTGAGGCCGAGGGCCGGTTCGGTCATGCCATCCGACAAGGTACCCGAACGGTGCCGACCCGCGTCGTTGCGGAACAGCATGTTCGCACCGTCATCGGCCGCATACCTGCAGCGACGGACTTCCTTCGACGGATCAAGGGCCAACGCTGGATGCTCCAGGCCGCGTCTCCCGCTTCCCTCGGGCTCGACTGAACCCGACCCAATACCACTTCGATTCCGGAGCCTCCCATGCCCACTTCCCGCGACCCGATGTCCATCGTTCAAGACAATATCGACCGTACCGGACAGCATCTGTTCGCGATCTTCGGATCTGACGATGAACCTGCCTTTGTGTACACGGTCGGTAACGCCGTTCGCGGCCTGCCCGAACTGCTGCTGATCGGCAATTTCAGGGCAACCGTCGCCGGCGGTATCCTCAACGACCTCGGCACCATCATGCGCAAGCAGGAGCGCGCATTGAGCGGCGATATCGGCCTAGGTGGCCGCTACCCGGTCCGCATCCGCCGGGCGAGCGAAGGCGCCAAATTCAAATGGACGATCCAGGCCGGCCAATATCTCGGCCATGACCACTATGATGTCCTTCAAGTCCTTCTCTGCGACTATGATGGTCACTATCCCGGCGAAAGGGGCTGCAATCCGGATTTCGGCGTTCCCCTGGCCTGAATGCCACGCCCACCTCTGATCTCCCGCAAAGGCCAGCCGGCTTTCACCCGCGGATGACCGGTCCCTATCGGCCTTGAGGCGGAGAAGGATGCGGAAATATGAATTTTGGCGGGCGCTCGAAAGGAGCCGGGATGACCAACAACCTCACCACCGCGCAAAGCGATACCCTCTGCAATCGCCGGATCTGAAAGCAGTCGCTAATGACCTGATCGCCAAAGCGGGCCATTTCCGAAAAGTCTTCGATCCCAACAGCAAGACTGCTCCTGAACTTGGTCACGCCGCCGTTGTCCTGCTCGCCCTCCTGCGCGAGCGCGATGAACTCTCTGTGATGTCGAGCGCCGCGCTCCGCGCTCGCGACGAGGCCGGTATCCCGGATGCATCGCCGGCGGAGGCGATCGCCATCCTCAATTTTGAGCGCCGCCGCCTGCAGGCCGAAAACGAGCGGTTCGGCGCAACAAGGAGTTCCACCCATGGTTGAGCATCCCACCTACACGAAGGTCATCGAGGGCGTCGCGACACGTAAACAAATGTATGCGTTATTCAACCGCGTGCCAGACGGGGCGCCCCCTGAGAATCTTCACTCTGGCGCAGCGTTCGCCGGGCAATGGTTCGAGATCAGGGAGGCCGAATATGAGTATATGTTCGAACTGCTCCCGCCCCGCTTCATACGGTCGGGCATGTTCGGCATGTCAGAACTGAAAGCCGGCACTGTCGGGTCGATTTTCTGCGAAATCATGATTGAAGGACGGAAGAGGTGGTTTCATGGCTATTGCGATTTCGCCGATCGCGGCAGCCCCGAGGCTATGCGATCGGCCATCGCCGCACACGAGACCATGGCGAACCAGACTCAAATCCGCGCCGAAAAACTGGACGCTATCTGGGCCAACACTCATCCGGATTTCAAAGGCATCGCTGGAGAAGCGAACCTTGACGCATCGCCTCCCGAGCACCGCGGAAAGCGGACCATATTGGTTTACGAACCCTCATTCGGCACCGTCCTCAAACTCCTCGAAAATCTGACCGGTGACGAGATCGCCGGCATGCTCTCGCTCTGTAGCTCCGGATCGCCGCGTGTTTCAGCGGACGACGCTGACGTGCCGCCTGTTTAATACACTCCGATCATCGACTCGGCTTCTGCGGCTCCTTCGGGCCTCTTCCCGCATTTCCCTGCTCTTGAAGATTTTCCGGATGTCCCGTATATCAGGGGAGCCGATCTTGCCGAGTGCGATCGGCATAAGGAGGCCAGTTGAAATGGCGAAGGCTATGGAAATCGTGACGTCAGGCGACGTGCAGAAGCAGTTCGGTCGTTATTCGGATGAGGCAATGATACGGCCCGTCGGCGTAACGAAAAACGGGCACCTGCGCTTCGTCATGGTTCCTGTCGACGAATATCAACGCCTGCGCCGACGCGAACGCATCGCAGGCAGCCTCGACGATCTCAGTGAGGAGATGATCGAGGCGATCCGCACGGTCGAACCGGGTCCGAAATCGGAAGAAGCCGAGGCTCGCCTTGGAACTGCCTGAGCCCGGTGAGGTCATCAATTACAGCTATCTCTGGCGGTATGAATTTGAGCAGGGGCGCGACGAGGGGGTGAAAGATCGCCCCGTTGCCGTTGTTGTCGTCGTGCAAGCGGCCGACGGGATCCACAAGGTGCTGGTGGTTCCGATGACGACCACCCGGCCTGGCAGGGATCAGATCGCGATCGAGGTTCCCGATGCCGTTCGTCGCCAACTCGGACTCAAGGCCGCTCACAGTTGGATCGTCGTGAGCGAGTGGAATGAATTCTCCTGGCCGGGCTTCGACATCCGGCCAATCACCAAGAAGTCAGGCGAAATCAGCTACGGCGCGCTACCAGCGGGGCTTTTCCGCCGCGTCCGTGACGCGATCGTCGCAGGGGCAGCAGGTCGACCCGTCAACCGGGACCTCTGACCCCATCGCGCTGCCGACACCCATACTCACGGCTTCTGTTTCGGCAAAAACTGCAGGATCAGGACTTTCCGGTTCGCGAGATATTGCGAAATCTCGAAGCTTCTGAATGATTCAGCGCTCTGGAATACCATCGCGAATCCCCGCCTTTCTTTCGCCGTTTGCTCGTTAATGCGCATAATGTCTTTGCGCGCATGCATATGCGTTTCGTCGATCGCAAACAGTCCAGATGGGGGTACCATTTCAGGCAGAACGGCCACATTGCGCATCATATTAGACCAAAAATGCTTAATGATATGCAGCGACGTGAGCGCTTGGAGCAAGCATGTCTTGCCTGAGCGGGTTGGCCCAATAATGATCAGAATTCCACCCCGCTTCATGTGCTGCCGCAGGCGATAGCGGCGCAGCCGCCAGCCAAGACCGCCCTGCTTGTGAGCCGGCGCGGCCACCGAACGCCATTCCCAGCGACTGAACGGAAGAGGCTTTCCGAGCACCTGATCTCGAACCGTATAAGCAGCTTCCTCTGCTTCGCGACTTACATAGGCTCGAAACCGGTTGGCCTCCATTGTCCGGCGGGCTTCCCGTTTCATTTGGGTCAGCGGCTGCAATATAGTCACCGGGATCAGCGCCTCCTTTTCCCTTCAGATACGCCTCTGATGAACGCCAGTTCAAAGAGAATCGCTCCGGCCGAGATCGCCGCTTGCACGCATCCGACGGTGATCCCAAACTTCGCGGTTGCACAGCTGCTGGCGTCGGCTGCACTCAGCCGAGAAGAAAGGGGAGGGGGAGCATCGGGCACGAACGCATGCGGTCCGGAGCGACGCCATGCGACGTTCCACGAAGAGGTCCGCCGTCGAGATGCGGGAGCACAAATCATGCCTATGATTCGACATGGAGAGACAATGACCCGCATGCTGCCGGGTCTCTACAGCGGCCTTGATGTTCGAGCCGAGCGTAGGTCCGACGGCCTCTGGGCGTTCGACATGAAAGCCAATCAGCTCGGACACCATCTCTGGTTCGAATTCTCGCCGCACGGGCTTTGGACTGCGATCGGCGCTTGGCGCACGCTCGAAACCGGGCTGTGGGTCGCGAGCCGCCTGCGCGCCGGCACCCATTTCTGGGATGCCGAATCCGCCGTCGCTCGCATTTTCGACGAGTCTGTTTACTCCGCCATTCGCGGCGAGATTTAAGCACCGCGTCTCTCGAAAACGCCGACGGAAAACACGCAAACAGGGGTGAAGCCGAGCGGAAAGGATCCGCGCTCACCATGCGCAACGCCGACCCAGTTTGCCTTCGGCTATCTCGATGAGCTGATCACCATCCATCCGCACGGCGAACCCAAAAATCATCCCGCCTAGCCACCGAAGGGCCTTCGTCGCCGCGGGCTGGACCAATCCAAGACCCCAAATTCCATAATGCCGCTCACCTGGCGTCGGCGGCAAGCCGCCGTGGAGACGAGGGGGAAGGGGGGAAGGCGAGCATCGGGCTCAAGAAGGCACGTGACCCTGAGGGACGGGCCTGCCCTATCATGAGGAGATCAGCGGTGAACACACCCCGACCGACCGGCCCCACCACGCTTTCGCTTTCGAAGATCACAAAGGGGGACAATCCGCGCCGCTATTTCGACAGCAAGAAGCATGACGAGCTCGTGGCCTCGATCCGCCTGCGCGGTATCCTCCAGCCTATACTGCTACGTCCGAAGGGCGAGATCTACGCAATCGTCGCAGGCGAACGCCGCTACCGGGCCGGCCTCGAGGTCTACGGTCCCGATGGCGAAGTGCCTGTCATCATCCGCGAGATGACCGACCAGGAAGCGCTGGACGCCGCGATCGCTGAAAATGACGATCGCGACGATCCGTCGGAAACAGAGCAGGCCGATGCCGCCGTCCGCTACCTCGCGGCATGCCAGGGCGATCGCGCGGAGACCGCCCGGCGGCTCGGGTGGTCCCGGGCGAAGCTCGACCGCCGCCTGGCGCTCGCCGAACTCTCCGACGCGGTGAAGCTCGCGCTCGACGAGCGCCGGATCAAGGTCGGCCATGCCGAGCTGCTCGCCGCCATTCCCGCCGACAAGCAGGACAAGGCCCTCGAGACGATCCTGGGCTCTGGTCTGGATGTGGGCAAGACGCGCGACCTGCTCATGCGGGTTACGCAGAACCTCGCCGCCGCCTGCTTCGACAGGACCGAGTGCACGACCTGCCCGTTCAACTCGGCCGCACAACGGACCCTGTTCGAGACCCATGTTGACGACGGGCACTGCACCAATCCCGGATGCTTCGAGCTGAAGACGCAGACAGCCGAGGCGATCCGCTTCGAGGAGCAGGAACGGGCCGAGAAAGCGGCACAGGCCGTGGCTCCGCCCACCACCGACGAAGAGCACGATCACGAGGCCGATGACGACGAAGACGATGATCAGGACGAGGCTATCGATGAGGCCGCACCGTCCACCGACTCCCGGGAGACGTCAAAGGATGTAACCCAGGCTACCGAACAACCGACAGCGCGTCCGCCCGCACCACAGACACCGGTCCCTTCCGCGAGCGGCTCCTCTGCTGCGCGCAAGCCGACCGTCACCTCCAAATCAATTGCCGACCGCACCAGTGAACTTCGCGAAGCGACGTGGCGAACCGCGCTGGCCCGGGCGCTGGCAGGCAATGCCGTGCAAGCCCAGACCGCGATCCTGGTCGCCGCGATGTCCGGCACGCTTCCGCAGATCAAGGCGGATACCCTGAAGGCGCGCGCCGGCCTGCTGGTCGGTGCCGACTTCCCGGATCTCGACTATAGTGCCAAGATCGCGGAAATCCGCGCACTATCTGATGCACAAGCGGCGACCGTGCTTTCCGCCATCGGTGCAGCCTACGCCAAGGACGTGCTTACGTTCGGCCACGTCGCCGATCTCGCCAAGGTCTTCGAAGTCGACCTGCGCGACGTTTGGCAGGTCGATAAAGCGTTCCTCGAGCGATACACCAAGGACGAACTCAAGTTCATTGCCCAGGAATGCGGGCTGGTCGCGCACATGGGCGACAAGGCGTTCGCCCGGCGGCTCGGCTCCAAGAAGGCCGACCTCATTGCCGGCATGCTCAATGCAATTGGGTTCAACTGGGCGGGACGTCTGCCCAGCGCCATGACGCTCGACGGCAAATATGGGCCGCCCCCTGATGACATCGCTCCTCAAGCAGCAGTTTCGCTCACGGAACTCGCCGCCTGACCCGCTCTCCCGCACGCCCAGAAGGATTACAACGATGCTGATTTCAAGCCTGCTCCCACTCCTCACCCATTATTCTCTCGGCTTCGACCTCGTCACCGGCCCCGACGACACCGTCACCTTGACCGTCATTCCACGCAAGGCGGAAGGCGCTACCAACAGTATCGAACCGAGCGAGACACGGCCAATCTCGCTCACCGCGAGCGCTGCGGAAATCGATGCGGAACTCGCCAAGGGAGCGGACGGTGCGCTCGGGCAGCTCATCGCATCCCGCAAGACGCTCGCCGACCAGATTGCCGAGCAGCGGCAAGCGGCCGAAGCCGCCCGGGCCGCCGCCGCCGAGGCGGCGAAGGTGAAAGCCGCGGCAGCGTCGTCCAAGACAACTGCAAGCAACCCGGTAAAGGGTCCCACGCCGACCAGTCCGCCTGCTGACGCCAAAGCCGAGGAACCCGCCAGCCTCTGGTGACGCATCGCCGCAAACTTCTCCACGATCATCGACCAGGAGGCTCTCATGCAAATCACCCATCTCACCCGCGCTTTCCGATATGACGGCATCGACCTCCCGGTGCCCCCGCATCTGGCCAACGACCTGGCTGGCCTGCGCGCCTACCATGCCACCCTCTATCCGGCGATCCTCAATGCCGAGATGGTCGATGCCGGTGTGTCGGGCGGCGCGCACGTCACCGAATATCGACGCGCCGTCGGCACCAAGGGCTGACGATGCAGCGCGATAAAAGCGCGGTCATTCCCGCGGCACCGCGCATGACCCTCCTCCAATGGATCGAGCATGACAATGGCGACACGACCAGCTTCACCCGTCCTGCCTGCTCGATCGAGGAGCAGACCCTCCATGCGCGGATCGTCCTCGATCCCAACGGCGGCACGAACGAAGCCCACGAACCGCTCCAACCGCCCGCGGGCCTGCGCCTCCCACCCCTCGGGTGACCTCGCGGGGCGATCGGTCCTGCTCTCGGGCGATATCCCCACCATCTTCGACGCCCCTCTGGCGCCGCATCACAAGCTGATCGGCCGCTGGGCCGCCACACGGGAAGTGGCGGCGGGCGCCTACACACGCGTAGCTGCTCGCCGGCATGTCGAGCGGGTTTTCGATGCTGCGGTGCTAGAGATACTGAATCCCGTTGAAGTGACTGACCTGCGGATCATGGTCTTGCACAGCGAGGAGGATGGACCTCCTGCGATTGCTATCATCTGCGACAATCTGGGGCAGCTCGATCTCGGGTGGATCGAGACCAGCGATGCCCCCATTCCCTGGCGCGCCGCCGCCTACAGGGTGCTCGAAGAAACCTTGACCCGGGCCTTGCCCATCTTTGGCTACGACGACCTCTTCGACGAGGTCGCGATGTATTATTGGGAGGGCGAAACCGACGACGAAGCCGCCCGTCGGATCCTGATCAACTATCATGGCGCGGACGCCGAACATCTCGATGAGATGACGCTGCCATCGGAGATGAATGCCCGCCGACCCGACTGGATGATCGCGGCGAATGCCACGCGACCGGCGCGTCTCCCGGTCTTCCTCCGCCAGAAGCTGAAGACGCTGCGCGAGGCGCACACCGCCTTGAAGCGCCTCCCGTCCAAGCGAAATGCGTGGCACTTCGATTTTCATATTGCTGAGGAATATGTCCCCGGCATCAAGGAATGCGCGCCGCTGCCGCCGCTAACGCTCGTACCCTTCGAACAGTTCGCACGCGAACTCGACGACGTCGCACGCCATGGCATGGAAATGGGCTTCATGGACATTGCCGGCATCTACCCGCTGCCAGGTCCTGATCGGATCGACGATTGGTTCGCGTCATTGCGGGTGGGAGCGCAATTTCTGCTGGCCGCCCAGGACCTGATCCAGCTGGATCCAACCAACCCTTGAGGCTCTCATGTCCGACCATAGCACCCACTTCGAAGCCAGCGGCGGCGGCCTGGTCCTGACCGCCGCCATATTGCTTTACCGGCACGAAGCACCCCGCAATCTCAAGCCTTATAGCGCAGCTCGCGATGATGCGCCGGCGTTTGCCAGCATTCATGCGGTCAAACTGGATGACGAAGCCCAACCGACGATCGCCGCGGGTGTCCCGCTGTCGCACGCGCATCTGCGTCAATGGACCGAGGCGCTCGGGCGCACCGTCATACCCGAGATCCTGCCGGACAATGTTTTGGTCGTCCATCCCGACATACTCGCCTGGTGGGTGCCAGAACAGGTGCGTCCGGCCTATTTCGCCCTGTCGGCTCCTCCCGCGGGCCTACGCGTCCTCTCCGCAAGAACGACCGTGCCGGTCCCCTATCCCGCCCATCTGTTCATCGCCACCCGGTCGGGCCTTGGTGTCTATTCTCTTCCGAGAAATGAACGCCCAACCGCCGACACGCCAGTTTTGCACTCGCCGATCCTTAACGTCTTCGTCGATGGGCAACTTTGCTGGGGTAACATCCCGACGCCGAAAGCGCTCAGCATCGCGTCCATCACGGAATATGAGGCCGCGGTCTTCGACTCCTGGTCGACGCACCCCAACCTCAGGCAAGACCTGACCATCAGCGGAAAAGGCGGCCTCATCCGGCTCTGGGATGATCTTGCCGCGCGCCGGGCGACCCGCTTTCCGGTCAGCCGTCTCAAACCCTTTGGCGCAGCCAACAGACGTCAAGTCCGGCACCCGAAGGTAACGGCAGCAGCCAGCACGACGACGGTCGGCAAGCTCATTTCTGGTTCAAGGCTGTGACGATGCTCACCAATGACCCGACCGCGGCCGCGGTACTCGCCGCCGTGCCCTGCCATCCGGTCCCACCGCTTGGGAAATCACCGGCCCTTGATGCACTTCGCAGCGCCCGTTCGGGCCACGGTCTTGCCGTTGGATCTGACGGCGTCATGCTCATCCTGCGGCGGCCCTGGCTCGCGCTCGACGTGCCCGTCACGCCGCCGATCGCCGCCTATCTTCCTTATGGCAGCGTCGGCGCGCCCAAGGCCGACCTGCGCTGCGGTCTCATCCCGTGCGAACATCTAAACGAGATCCTCGACCACTTCCGCGCCGCACTCCCCAACGAGGCAGCGGCCTTCGTGCTCTGGAACGAGAAGACCGGGGTGTTCGCGGTGAACCTGCCCGACATCGACGAGGCGACGCCTTCGCGCCTCGTATACCGTAACCCGGTCTTGCCGCCCGATTGGCACCTGATCTGCGACATCCACAGCCATGGTCGTGGCTTCGCATTTTTCAGCGCGACCGATGATGCGGACGATGCTCATGCGACCAAGATGTCGCTCGTGTTCGGCCGGTTGGACCAGCCCGACGGTCCGATGATGGAATCCCGCCTTTGCGCCTGCGGGATGTTCCTGCCCCTGCCGCGCAGCCCATTTGCAGGAGAGTCCCATGCAGCCTGACAGCAAGGAGCGCCACTATCTCCCCGCCGCCCTCAACAATCGTCCGATCCGCATCCTGCTGGCTGGCTGCGGCGGAAACGGCGGCCAGATGCTGATGGGCCTTGCCTCGCTCGACACGACGCTGCGCGCTATTTCCTCGCGCTCGCTCGACGTTACCGTGGTCGATGACGATATCGTCACCGAAGCGAATCTAGGCCGCCAGCCGTTCTATCGGTGCGATCTTGGCAGCTCGAAGGCGCGCACGCTGACGGAACGGATCAACCTCGCACATGGGCTCCGCTGGAAGGCCGTCCAGGGCCGCGCACCAGCCGCGATCGGGCTCGAAGGCATCGATATCCTGATCAGCTGCGTCGATACCGCCTCCGCCCGGCGTGCGCTTGGCACAGCGATCGCGAGTAATGCCAAGGCGACCCCCACTTACTGGATGGATCTCGGAAACCGTGCCAGCGACGGGCAATATCTGATCGGTTGTCCGCGCGCGTCCGACGGGCAACCCGGACGACTTCCAACCGTGCTCGAGGCCTTTCCGGAGCTGGCCGACGAAAGTCTGGCCGATGACGACGCGCCGTCCTGCTCGGTTGCCGAGGCGCTCGAACGCCAATCCCTGTTCGTCAACCGGGTCCTGGCGAGCCACGCGTTGGCACTGCTGTTCGATCTTCTGGGACGCGGCTCCATCGGTCATGCTGGCGGATTCCTCAACCTTGCCGGCGGCCAAGCAGTTCCGATCCCGCTGCCGTGCGGCGGCTAAAGCAACGCACACGCCAATCGCGGAATATAGGCTTCCAACCCGATGACCGACATTCCTTGGTTCCGCCGATCCGAGAGAGAAAAGAGGGAAGGAAAATGGTGATCCAATGGAGATCGCCATCATGCTCACCACTCGCAGTCAACGGTGGCGCGAACGACGCGCCCTATATGTCGACAACCAAAGCGTCATAGACACCAGCCGCTACGCCGTCGACGGCGTTAGCTCGCGGATGGCGCGACATTTCATTGCCACGCATCACTATCTTCCCAATTTTCCGGCGGCGATCTTTTCCGCCGGGTTATTTGGTCCCGGACGTGGAGGCACCAGCCAGCTAGCAGGTGTCGCGGTCTTTGCTGTCCCCTCCACAAACGCGGTCATCACCCGTCACACGGGCCTTAGCGATCCGGCCGCCGGCACGACGCTTGCGCGCTTCCTTCTATTGGATGAAATCGCAGGCAATGGTGAAAGCTGGACACTCGCGAGAGCCTTCCGCTTACTGCGAACCGAAAAGCCGGAAATCGAGGCTGTAGTTTCCTATTCCGACCCGTCCGCCGGACACGTCGGGCAAATTTATCAAGCTCTCTCAGCAGCCCACCGTGGGGCCGGCCGGCCACGGACGGTTTACCGGATCGGTCCCGTTTCCATCTCTGGGCGCACCCTTTCGAAAATTCGGCTCGGCGAACGAGGCGCGTCAGGCGCAATCGATCAGTTGGTCCGCCTCGGGGCACTGCGTCCATTTCACAATGAAGAGCCATCGGACTGGCTTGACCGCCTCTCGCGCGAACGCATCTTGTTGCGAGCCCGCCGACCTGGCCTCTTTACTTACTGCTTTGAACTCAGCCGCAAAGCGCGCGTGCTAGGTCGCACGCTCCCCCGCAGAGCCTATCCGACGATACGCGCGCTGCCGCATCCCGAACTCGCCCTTTTCGGCTGAGGCCTATCCCGACCACCAAGTCCTTTCACGTCGCTATATCACCAACACTCCATGAAACGCCCAAATTCTCCCATCGAGAAGAGGCGGAGAGGGGATGTGTTCAAGCCGGTTCAAGGGTTGCCGGTATTCATTCGCCCTGGGAGATTCCGATGGCCGACATCACGACTCTACCAATCATGACCGCCACCGACGCAGAACATATCGGCTTTGCCCGCTTCAACGATGTGCCTACGTTGCCGATCGATATTCCAGACGGCAACTTCACGATCAGCGCGAAAACTTCCGACGGTCGCCGCATCACCTTCTTCTTCGGTGAATATAGTCGCGGCTCGGCACCCAGTTTCGTCGACATCCAATATCATGATTCCGGAACGACCATTCCAAACGCCAATGGCGGCCGCTCACCAACCTTCAACATGCTGACCATTGGACTTGGTGGCCGCCATGTCTTTGACAGCCGAAAGAGTGGAATCGACGACAAACCCTCAATTGCGGTCATCCTTCTCGAGCCGAGAGACGTGTCATGAAGAGCATAGCCGTCTATTTCGTCCAGCGCCTTTTCGGAGGCCCCGAGGAGGGCTCCTGGTACTATGATTCCGGAGACCTGTGCACCGAGCCCGACCTTGTCTCCCTCGGTGTAACTATTCCGGGCGAAGATTTCGGGCGGGCGCGTGACAAGGCCTCCGAGATCCAGATTCTACTCGATCGCGACTGGAATATTGGCGACCATGCCCGTCCGCTCCACAGCGTCCTGAGCACTGGACGCTACGAGGCCCATATTTTCGACGCCTGGCCGCCGCCCTGCTTTCCCGAAAGCCGCCCGACCTACGAATGACCGAGCATCGGCGCGGTTCCAGATTGAACAGGATTCGTACGTGCCGGAATGGCGGGACAAGTGTGTTCTGGCGACCGTGCATTCATACCGCACGCCCGGTCGGCCGCGCCGTGACACGGCACGCCATGCGAGATTAGCCGGGATTTCATTGGGCCGGCGCACCGCACAGCGACACCAAGGGATAATCACCATGCCTCAAATCGAAGTACAGGTTGTGGCGCGAACATGGGTCAACCGCCGTATCACGGTCGATGCCCCCAATGAGGAGATCGCCGCCGGACAGGCTATCGCATTAGCCAAGGCCTCTCTGGGCGATTGGGAAGTTGCCGGTGCAAGGGACTATATTCAAGTCAGAATGGATCCCCAGGATCTGACGGATTTCGGCACGGACGAGATCAGGATCGAGGAATAGCACCTCTCTCGCCATCGCTGCCGTGATCATCATCATATTGCCTCTCCAGCGACCTTAACAGGATGTCCGACATGCGCCTTTCTGACGAACTCGCCGCGCGCCGGCGCCTCTATTCCATGCCGTTGATCACAGCACCCGCGCTGCTCGTAATCGATATACCGCCCGCTTTCGCCGGAGCTGGACTGGCGCTTGGACGCTATTACCCCGTGATCGTCGAAACAGATGACGAGCTTGCCGAATTCGGGGCCTTCCTCAACGAAGATCGCCCCGCCTTGCGACCGCCCGACCTCCTCGATAGGCGACCGAGCCAGCGGGATGCGAGTGCGATCACATTCATTGAATATGCTCCGCCCACCAATGGCTGGCCGTGGATGCTCCTTTGCCATTGGCCGCGTGCCTTTGCCGCTATGGCCGGCACCGATCCGGAGATGCTTGCCCGAGGTGCCTACACAACCGAAACGCTCCCGAGCCAAGCAGCGCTCCAATCCGTGGTAATATCATTCGTTGCCGCGTTCGGTGATGGCGTCGAAGTCGTCGTGGTCCCGCCAGTGGCAGGCACCGCCGGTCACGGATAGCCACAGGGTTTCGCATTTTACTACTCACGCCGATCCGGTCTGGTCGGCATGTCCCGATCGCTGCCATGCGGTAAAGCACCGCGAATCGTCCGCGCCACGCCGCCTGCGCACCGCCAGTCGAGCAATCCGCCGCGCAAACCTATGCCGGGCGATCAAGCCGACCTGCGCCTCAGACCTCCGCTACCGTGGGGCGGCCTAGGCAATCCGCCACCTTTCCGAACCTTCCACTTCCATGAAACTCTCCAGACCGCCCATGGTGAAGAGGGAGGGGGCTGGGACGAGTGAAGCCGGACGATCGAAGTCTCGGGTCAACAAGGAGTCCCCGTATGTCGTTACCCAGCTCCATCACCCCCTGCATCAGCCAGGACGCCCTCAGCCGCGTCAGCAGATTCTATAGTGGAGGCCCGGAAGACGCCATCGCAGAAATTCTTCAAAATTCGCGTCGAGCTGGTGCGAGCTGCGTCGATATCGATCTGCTGAACCGTGCAGGGCACCCTGTCCTTACAATTCGCGACGACGGCATCGGCATAGACGATCCCGCGGCCCTGCTCGCGCTTGGTCACTCAGGTTGGGGCGATAAAATCGCGCAGGCCGAGGATCCGGCGGGAATGGGCGTCTTCAGCCTGGCAGGCCTTCGCGTCGAATATCGCTCCTACTCGCATAGCGCGAAGAGCGGTTGGCGCGTGATCATCGACGGCGACGCATGGTCGCATCAAAGACCGATTGCCATCGAACCCTTCGATCACTCCAATGGCACCGAGATCCACATCGACATGCCCGAGGCCTGGGAAAGCCGAGGCTTCGAGCGAGTCGTCGAGCAGGTCGCCCGCTATTACCCGCTGCGCGTCTTTTGGCAGGGGACCGAACTCGATCGCGCCGACTGGCTTGCTGACGCGCATTTTATCGAACAGTGGGAGAGCGGCCGCATCGGTGTCTATCGCAATCGCCACCGGCATCTATCAGGCGAGCCCACAATCAATTTCCATGGCCTCACCGTCCGTGCGACACTGCCACATCTCTCTGAGGTCGATGGTGCGAGATGGACTGTCCTCTACGATGTTGGGCCGATTTCCCCCCTTCAGCTTGTTCTTCCTGCCCGCAAGGACGTAATACAGACCGCTTCGCTCGACGCGCTGAAGACCGCGTGCCAAGCTGCGATCTTCCGGGCAATCGCGGCCGAATCTTCCCATCGCTTGAGCCATGAGGACTGGCTGCGTGCGGCCAATCTCGACATCTCACTGCCTGCAGCGGATTCCTCGCTCAATATATGGATTCCCCCTGTAGCAGACTATCGCAGCCGTCATCGGGGTTCGCCCCTCCGCTGCGAACCAATGATCGTCATCGATGAACTGGAACCCGACCTTGCCCAATCGGCCTCCCGCGCGATTGGGGACGGTTCCATCCTGGGTGGAAGGCTTGTCGACGCCGAACCTCGCTTCGCGGGATATGATTGGTATGATGAGCTTCCGCGCATCATCGACTTCTCCTTCACCGTTCGCCGCGGCGACACGATCTTCCAACACAGCGAGACCGATCGCTTTATTGGCGAGCCCAGCGGAAGCGCCGACGCGATCCTGCTCGAACCGGTTTTTGCCGACGCCCGAGCGGTTTCACCGATAGCGGCAGGTATCCTCATCATGAAGGAGCCCTATGGTTGCGATGATCTGAGTGACCCGACCATCATCCTTGGCCCGCAGGCAAGATTCGACGTCGCGGCACTGACGAGCCTTCTTGAAGATGCAGCATTTTGTCCTTCCGACGATAAGGCCGCCGACAGTTACGAAACGCAGCGCGCATATTTCGTTTCGGAAGCGCGCCAGGTCGCCGCCGAACTGCTGCTCGGTGAGGACAAGGCCATTCTTCTCCAACTCGAGGATATTCTGCGGAACCACCGCTGGATGATTCCCGAGCAACGTACGGTCTCCATCACCGTCAGCCGCAACGAGATCACGCTCGCCTACATCGAGAATACGCCACCTTCGCCATGATGGGGTACTCGCCGCCGCCGCGCGCATCGAGCCCGGTGGGACCATATATGGCATCGGCACGCATAGCGCGCCCTCTCCAGGAATCCCCTATGACCCAGCTTTCACCGCTTCGGGCGCGTCTGATATCATTCGACGCCGCGTATTCTGTCGCCTTGGCCGCTCGCGCCGCAAGCAGCGCCGATCATTTCATCATCCGTACGGGTAATCCGCTCCAGCCCTATCGCGTCACTACCGAGCGTCCGCGCGACCCTTCGGACGTCCTCGCAAGGGTCGCTTGAGACCAGCCCAAAACCGGTCGGAAAACGTCCGACAATCTCCCGGAGACAGGCCATGCAGGTCACTCAACCTCTGCGCGACCGTCGCTATAGCATCACCCACGAATATTGCGGCTACGCGACGCCCCGCCATGTCGCGCGCTTCTGTGGCGAATGGCTAGGACAGGCCACCACCCGCCAGGGTGCTCTCGCGATAGCAAGAGCCCACGCCACACGGCGCGCGATCCTGATATCCGCTGCACTGACGGAACCTTCACGCGCAACGCGCTCACGGCCATCGGACAGGTCCTGAGCACTGACGCTCCCTATCACATCGGAGCGTTCGCCTCCGGCATGCAGGGAGGGAAGGGGGAGGGGTCGGCGGGAGGATCGAAGGGATCGTCCTTCGCTTCATGGGGAGCCGTTATCATGCCCACGAAACTCTTTGAGGCTACCGCCCTTAGTGTCGCCGATTTACCACGCACCGCCAACCTCATCGCCCTGTCCAGCAACGAGCTGATGATCGGCCGCAAACTTGCCTACCAGCCGGACAACGATGCGCTCAGCGAAGGCGCGTTTTGGGTCGAATATATGGAAGCCGAGGATGATTGCATGGTTGCCCGCCATGTGGTCCCGTACGCGACCTTTGCACCTGCCATCTGGCACGCCATTGCCGCTGATATGTTCGAGGAACCGGCCGATGAGCAGGATGCCTCGCAAATCGATCGACTTGTCCAGCGGCGAGGCATCTTCCCCCACGATCCTGCCGCCGGCCCGCGGCACGTTGCGATCTTCTCATGTGAGCTATCGTCGCTCCTCGAAAGGGACCTCGAACCCGATTCCAGCGGGAGCAACCCTGCTCAGCTCCGCATAGACACGCTCGACCGACTGTCAGGCCACGAGCCAGACTTCTATGCCGATCCGAACGCGGGATCGCGGCCGGCCTGGGACGCCTTGTCCGTGACGATGTTCGAGCGCAGCTGCACCACGCAAGCCGGCGCACGTTTCGAAATCCTCTTCGATCGGCCCGACCTTACGACGGGAACGTCGCTGGGCCATGCCCATGCCTCCCTCTTCGAGCTTCAGGAGGCCCTAGCCGGAACCAGACCGAGCATACGGGAAACCGCCACATTCAGGGCCTATATAAATGCCCTCGCCGAACCTTTGCTTGCCAGCCGCCCGATATTGACCGCGATCCACAATGATCGAACCGGTGCCTTTAAAGCGGTGACGAACTTTCTCGAAAATCACTCTCCCGGTTGGTCCGACGACATCCCCCGGCCTCGACCCTTTAGCGCCCTCCTCCCGTTGCCACATGATTGGAACGGTCAAGTCCACATCACTGGACTGGTGCAA
Source organism: Sphingobium sp. TA15 (assembly GCF_037101235.1). Classification (NCBI taxonomy): domain Bacteria; kingdom Pseudomonadati; phylum Pseudomonadota; class Alphaproteobacteria; order Sphingomonadales; family Sphingobiaceae; genus Sphingobium; species Sphingobium sp. TA15. The sequence continues at coordinate 1,000,608 of NZ_AP025355.1, read as the reverse complement.
AGCGATTACGCACGAAAACCCGCCGAGACGCTTGGTGTCGCCCCGGAACTGTTCGGCCTTTACGCCGGACGCTCCGACGGTAGCACAGTGTGGATCGGCGCGGCGCCCTGTGAGGCTGATGCTCATGCCCTTGCCGCACAGCTGAACTGATACTCCTTCCTTCAGGGCATTGCCGTGGCTCTCCGTGCAAACGGGAGCCCTTGTCCACGCAAGTTCCCTTCGCCTGAGCGCGCCATCCTTGCTGACGGAACGCATCGCACCGATGCTCGCGCGCCTATTGGGAGTCCTCCCTTGGCCAAAATCATCTCAAGACACGTGCGATCCGAGGTCCAACCCGATCTTTTCTCACTGGCCTCCGACGCCGAAAAACCTGTGGGCGTATCAGCCAAGTACCCGTCAGGGGCTACGCGACCTCAGTGAATGGCGACCCGGGAACGCCCTGCTCTTTGCCGGTATTTCTGCAAGATGCGGCTCCGCCGGCACCGCCATCGGTTCTCGCCTGGGGCATGGGTATCGACAGCACCGCGCTGTTGATCGAGCTTGTAGCACAAGGAACCCCGCCCACAGTAGTTTTAACAGCGGATACTGGAACAGAGCGCGAGGAAACTTATAATTATCTCCCTATCATTCAAAGGTGGATGGATAGACATTGTATCGAACATCATATTGTGCGATATGTACCCAAGAGATTCAAAAATTGGCCGCCATATTACTCGCTGCTCGAAAATATTTTAACGAATGCTACTCTGCCTTCTATAAGCCTCGGACATTCGACTTGCTCCCTTAAGTGGAAGGTAGAGCCTCAGAACAAATGGGTCAAGTCTTGGCCGCCTGCCTTGGCAGCCTGGGAGCGCGGCCAACGCGTTATCAAATATATTGGCTATGATGCGTCGCCGGCCGACACGCGGCGCTACGCCCACGCGGTGACTGTCGAGGACCCCCTTTACGATTACCAGTATCCGCTCCGTTCCTGGAACTGGGACCGCCAACGCTGTGCCCAGCGCATCCGCGAGGAAGGTCTGCCCGTGCCAATTAAGAGCGCGTGTTGGGTCTGCGCGGCCCAAAAGTCCTCGGAGGTCGAGACGCTGCCACGTTGGTGCTTGCGGCTGATCGTGCTGGTCGAAGCCCGCGCCGCGCCCCGGCTTCATACCGTGGAGGGCCTGTGGCGTCGATCGACCAAAACCCGCCCCGGGTCGATGACGGAGTTCATCCGCACGCGACGGCTCCTCGACTCCGCCGAGATCGACCGGATCATCGCGACCGCGCCGCTGGACCTGGTGCGCTTTCAGGATGTCGCAGCCGATATCCCGATCGAGGAGCGGCCGACCATGCGCCAATGGATCGACCGCTTCAACGAAGGGATCGACCGACTCGCTGCCTGAGGTGTCGATCCCTTCATTCAATTTGATGCTCGCGAGACTGCATTCGCTCTGACGCCGAAAGGAACTTGCCATGGACGTTCAACCGTGCCGCGGCCTCGTGATTAACGCGCCCTGGTTCTTCGCCGATCCTGCCTTTCAGCAGTGGCTCACAAGCGGGACGCCGAAATTCACATGGTGGACATCCGGACCTGTCGACGAATGGTCGGATGTGATCGTCCTGGTGGACCCCAACCTTTCCGGTGAGGGAGCCGACTCCGACATGCCCGAGGCTATCTGGAATCAAATCGTCCATATTTGCCGGGAGCATCTCGGCGCGCATGGCGCGGCTACGCCTCATTATGTCGTGCGCCTGACAAATCTTGCCGAATAGATAAGCAAAAATCGACGTTCGCCCGTTAATATCCGGAACCTGTCGTCACTGTCGGCCGTCGTTGGAGATGCGTAGCATCGATTTCCTGCATCGGGCCCGAACCCAGGAAGGAACGATGCCATGTGGAGACTACGGTATATCGCGCGAGCCACACAGCTGCTTCTCCAAGGCAAGACCCGATGGGTTATCTATCGCAAGGCTTTGCGCGAATGGCCCATAGCCGTTGCCGGCAAAGGCGGTTCCTATCAGCTCGATCCCGATTTTCCTGATCTCAAATGACAGGTTCGCAAACATGTTTGACTGGCAGATCCTTCTGATGTTTCGCCCATGCGTGACACGCTAAACGCTACCGCCGGCGAACGGATCGAGTTCGGCAGCTTCGTCATCATCGACGAGGGAATCGCACGGCATGATCCGACCGGACAGGGCGAAGGTGGGCTTGCCCTGCGCCCCGCTAGAGCGTTTTTCGATCATTCTGGCTCGTAGCCACATGATCTGAAGTAGTTGGCGCATTCCTGGGGCTGGAAGAAATCTACAAGTTTGCCGATCAAGCTCCACAGGCCACTGACGGTACGCTCGCCCGCTTTACGGAGCATCGCCTTGAGGCGGGAGAACGCTTTCTCGATCGGGTTGAAGTCCGGGCTATAGGGCGGGAGAAAGCGCAGTGTGGCGCCGGCGGCCTCGATGAGCAGCAGCACCGATGCGCGCTTGTGGCTCGACAGGTTGTCCATGATGACGACGTCGCCGGGCCGCAGTTCCGGGACGAGAACCTGCGCGACGTAGGCTTCGAACCAGTCGCCGTTGATCGGCCCATCGAGTACCATGGGCGCGATCATGCCGGTCATGCGCAAACCGGCGACCAAGGTGGTGGTCTTGCGGTGGCCGTGCGGGAAGCCCATCCGCAGTCGCTCGCCTTTAGGGCTGCGACCGTGGCTGCGGGTCATATTGGTCGCGGTCCAGGTTTCGTCGATGAAGACCAGGCGCTCCGGTTCGAGATCGAGTTGACCCTCGAACCAGTCCTGGCGCTGCTTCAGGATGTCGGGTCGATCCTGCTCTATCGCATGGCCTGTCTTTTTTTGCGCGTCAGTCCACGGCGAACAAAAAAGCGATGTAGCCCGGCCACGGAAACGGCCATGCCCTTGTCCACCAGCGCCAAACGCAGTTCTTCGAGGGTGATGTCCCTGCGCTCCTCCCAAATGGCCAGAATGTCCGCTGCCCGCTCTTCCATTCGCCGCGAGCGCATATCCCCGCTGCGGGGCTTTGGGGTAATGTCACCCGTCTCACGCTGCTGTGCTCGCCAGCGAACCGCCGTTGATGGTGCTACACCGAACCGATCCGCCGCAGCACGGCAACTCGATCCGCTATCCACCGCTGCCAAAAGCCGAGTGCGCAAATCCATCGAAAGAGCCATCCATACCGGCCTCCTTCACCAGCACGGGATGCTGAATCAGAAATTGCGCCCGAAGGGAATCCCATCCCGATTCAGAACGGTCGAAAACCGCTCTAATGCCGGTACGGCCACTGCCTACGAGCAAGGCGAGGCGATGACCATATTGCGTACCGGGGGCGTGCTGGGGTGGTTCGACGGCAGCACGCGCTGGGCCGAAGTCAACAAGGGCCGGTTGCTGCCGCCCGACCTCGACGGACGAGGGCGGTGACCCTGGATCGAACCGGAGCACTGAAGGGATCAAGCACTACGGAGCCCATCCCGAGCAGGATCGCGATGGTGCTGGCACTCTGGATCGACTGGTAATGGGAAGCAATAATTTCGCTTTAGCGGCTCCCCATGGGGAGCGATCACCCGCCGCGTGCGGCTCCCTCCGCGATGGATAACCGCACAAGAAAGGGCCTCCCGGCACGCGCCAGGAGGCCCTTTTTTATTGCCACCAAGGTCAGCACCCGAAGGGTCGGCAACCGATCGGCCCCGTCGAATCGTCGTCGGCGCCGCGGTCCACTCCGGGAAAACGCGGCAGATCGACCCCCGCTTCGCGGAGCGTCCGCACCATCCGCGCCCGCCCATAGAGCAGGTCGGTCAACCATTCTAGGTCCCGAATGGCTTGGCTCACCGGCCGCTCCGACAGGATGTAATAGAGGCGCCGCTGATAGTCGTCGCCTTCCCCTTCGAGGATATGCCGTATCCGGGCCTCGCCTTCACTGGACGCATCCGTCGGCAGCTGCGCTTCGATGTCCGCTTCCAACGCCTGAAACGCCTCCAGCACTTCCACCGCGCTGTAGAGCGAGTCATTCGGTTCCTGACGGAAGGCGACGGCTGCCAGCGCCCGGCGATCGGGCGAGAGCGTCGAATCCTCCAACGCATCGCGCAGTGGCAGGTTGATGTCGTAAGGCTCCAGCAGAGCCTTCATGCTCATGTCCGTCATGGTCTGTTCCGATCAGCTTCCGTTTGACCGACAAGATCACGACGGGAAGGATTGTGCAAGCGATCTGCTCCTCGACGAGGGGGAAGGTTTTGCTTGTCCGACGTGGTGGTCAGCAAGAACATGGCGCGGATTGGTAAGGATCGACACGTCGGGCGGGGCGGGGAAGTGGGTGAAGGCGAGAAGAAAAGGGGGGGCGGATCCCGGCGAGCCGGGACCGGGCTCTATCTCCGCAAGCTGCGCTCGCTCCGACTGGGCCCGCGTTCCGCGGTCCCATCCTGAAGGTGACGATCCCTTCCGCGGCGCGTGCGGCAAAGACATCCAGTTCCCCTGACGTCACCCCTGCGAAACCCGCATCGCCAGGCAGGCTTCGCCTAAGGAATCGCGCTGGCGCGCGATAGCGTCTTTGGAGCCCACGATCCCATCGTCCCTTTCGCCGCCTCCCAGTGTCCCTGGCGTGCCACACGGATTTTCGTCCCCAAGAATTGCGTCGGGAGGAAGCTTCGCTAGGCAAAATGGGGCCGGCGGCGTTTGGTTTGTTTCAAGAGCAGCGCCGGCCCCATTTTGCCTAGCTGCGCTAACATCCCCCCTCCCGTGCTTCTTGGCGACAAGAAATCCGCGCAGCCCTTGGGACCCTGCGAGGACGGCTCCGGGTGCGATGGGATCGAGGGCGCGCTTCGCTCCACGACGCGGTTGATCTGAAGAATTGCCCGCAGGCGCGGTCAATGCGTCTCTGTATTTGATCCGCTTCGCGGAAGTATCTGCTCGGACTCACCAGGTACGATGGAAATATGTCAAGAAATCAATGACCTATAACAACAAGAGTAGAGAGAGTAAAAAGAAGATGTCGGAGGGGAATGGTCCCTAAAGACAGGGTAATAAACCCGGCATCTTGGAGTAATTGTCATGCAGATCGGTCATTTCAAGCCAAAGGACGGCACGCTTTACGGTTCTATTTCTACCGCTAGCCTGCATCTTCCCCGCCTTGGCCTCAAACCCGTTCAGAGCAACCACGAACGCGCGCCCGCCTATGAAGTCATGGCGCGCACCCCCGGCAACGGATGGGTGCAGATCGGCGCGCTTTGGGAAGGCATCACCAACGCGACCGGCGAGGTCTTCTATCAGGGGCAGGTTGACGATCCGAGCTTCCTCGCACCCCTGCCGATCGCACTTTTCGGGGATGGTCAGGACGGCTTCAATGTCGCTTGGAACCGTCGCCGCAAGCGTCAGGATGATGGCTTCAACGACGCCGAAGGCGGGAACGAGGATAGCAGCGGCGATCCGTTCGGCCAGCCCCAGACCGGCGACGATCCTACCCCCCGCCGCGCGCGTCGCAGCCGCAAGGCCGACAACTTCGAGGGGAACGCCGACGATAGCGGCAACCTGACCGAGCGCGGGAAGATCGACGACGAAATCCCGTTCTAACCCGACCATTCGACGGGCGGGGGAAGCGTTAGCCGCGCTCCCCCGACCCTGAGCCGAAACCCAATCTAGGTGATGAGACCATGAGCAAGGAAACGACCTCGCGCCGCTATAGCAACTTTGCCGATATGGCCCAAGCTATCGGGCAGGATGCCACCGAGCCTACACCGGGCAAGTTTGATGCAGCCTATAAAGAGATCATCGAAGGTGATGAGTTTCAGTCCGTTTTGGGCAAGATCGAAGAGCGCTTCGATTGCAAGCTGACTCCGATCCCGCCCGGCGATGACGACGACGACCTCGAACCGGACGCCATGAGCCCGCGCGACCGGGAGCTTGCCGAACTCTATGCCGCGGAAACCGCGATCCCGGAAATCGAAGCCGCGTTCGGCGACGTCCAGCCGCTCGCGATCATCGAAGGCGCGCGCGACCCCGAAGAACTCGACATGCCGCACCCGATGCAGGCGCAACAGGAGTGCGGCGCGATCATCGCAACCATTTTCGACCTTTTCCGGGATACGAGGATGGAAGCCACCGCCCAGCCGCTCGCATGGGGGTTCGTCAACAGCTTCCACCACGAAGCGCAGAAGCTGGCGGGCATCGAGGATAGCCTAGCCTTCAAGCTGGGCGAGATGATCCGCGATCCCGAAGCGGGCGAAGTGTGGAACAGCAATGTCGAGGAATTGCAGGCCCGTTGCCGCACGGTTGCCGAACAGCGCGCCGCCATCGAGGTGATGCGCGATTATGCTGCCGCCGTCTATCGGGCGGAAACAGGCTTCCCGTGGAGCGCCGCGCGCGGTTCCAGAGCATCCAGCGTTACCACCGCCAGCCAGATCGCAGCCGCCGACTTCCTGCGCGAACGCGCCCTTGCTGCCCGCGAACGCTACAAGCCGCAAGGCCCCATCGTCGTCTTTTCGGGCGGGCAGGAATGGCACGACTGGCGGATGATCTGGGACAAGCTCGACCAGATCAAAACCCGCGTGCCGCACATGACCCTTGTGACCACGGCACAGCGGAAGGGAGCCGACGCCATCGCCGCCGCATGGGCCGCAGAGGCAGGCGTCCCGCTTGTCGCCTTCACCCCTGAAAGCCGCCTTGGCCGCCGCGCCGGGTTCGTCCGCAACGAGCGTCTTGTCAGCCTTCGCCCGGTTGAGGCGCTGATATGCCAAGGCTCCGGCATACAGGCGAACCTGCTCGATCTGCTCAAGGATGCGGGCATCCCGACCCACGCTTTCCGTGTCGATCGCCAGCAACCCGACACCGAGGGGATCGAAGCGATCCGCGCCGCCAAGCGAGAGCGCAAGGCTCGCATCGCCGCCTAAGCCACGGCCCGTCCTTCGGGGCGGGCCATAGCAGGCGAGCCAATACAGACACCGGAACCGGCGGGGAACCCTCCCCGTCGGGCATTTGCCGTGCCGTCGCGTCGGGTGGGGGAAACCCGATCTGTTTCCCCCACGCCGCTCCTTTTGCCGGGGCCTGCGGCCCGACAACGTCGCTCCCCTTTCCGCTATGGATGAAACGAATATGGGGCCTTCAAGCTTGGTTGGGCAGGGGCTTGAGCGCTGCAAATGCGGCGGCACCTCCGACCCGAACCACCTGTCCCAGAACGTCGCGAAACTCACGCTCGCTCAATCCCTCGACGGGTAGTTCACCCACGATCCGGGCGTAACGTTCGCGCAGCTTTTGCCGCGTCGCCTCTATTTCCGTATCCATCCGCTTCTGACGCTCGACCAGATCGGCCAGCTTTTCGCGTTCAGTCATCTTCGGCATTTCCATCTTCCTTGCGATGGTCTGCCCGCCAGTCCATGACATCGCTCAACGATGCGTCCCTTGCAAGCCCTAGACATGGATAGCGGGCGTCCACCAACAAAGCGGAGCTTTGCTGTTAACCCCGGTCCCTTGCAGGCTCGGGGGCAAAGCAAGATGCTCTCACATCTCGGCATCAGACGAAGCTTCATCGCCAAAGTGTGACGCTGGGTGTCCCTCGGCCGTCAAGGATCAGCGGTCTCCCCCAATTTTGCCGCCGCTCCGCGACAACAAAATCGGTTCCCCCGCTGCCCGCTTCGCGGCGGCTTCACCGTCCCTGACCGCCTCAACACCGCGTCCCGATGATCCCATCCTCATCTGATGGAGATGCGGAGCGCCGACGGCCAACGTCGTTGGCGGCAACCGATCAAGGAGCGGCAGGCTGGTGCCAGCCATTCCTTCCCACTAAGGATAACCAACATGATCGACTCTAAAAACCTCGCCAAGGAGGCTCCTGAAACAACCATCTTCGCGCGACTTACCCACGATGTCATATTGCGCACCGGGGACAGTGGCGAAAACCTCGCGATCCTGCATTGTATCGGAGACGAAGATCGCGTTTTCACGGTTGGCTACTGGCTGAAACCGCTCAACGCGAAGAAACGCCGCCTCCTTTGGCAATATCTCTTCACGGGGACGACCGTCCGGCTGGTTGGGCAGTGGGAACAGCACGACTGGACCGACCGACACGGCTTACCGCACTCATGGGACTTTCAGGCGCACTATATCGAGACTGTCCCGCCGCCCGAAGCATAGTCGGTCGGATGCCCTAATCCCCGCCGCATAAGGGGATTAGACTGCGCGCATCAGCCATCCCGGACCGGATTGCGAGGGCCGCCCGCTTCGCTCCGATCAGCGGAGCTTTGCTGTTAACCCCGAACGCCCTGAAGGGGTTCGGGGGCAAAGCGTTACGCTCTCACATCTCGGCATCAGACTGCGCTTCATCGCCAAAGCATGACGCTGGGTGTCCATCGGCCGTCAAGGATCAGCGGTCCCCCCAATTTTGCCGCCGCTCCGCTACGCTCCGCGACAACAAAATCGGCTCCCCCGCTGCCCGCTTCGCGGCGGCTACGCCGTCCCTGACCGCCTCAACACCGCGTCCCGATCGGTCCATCCTCATCTGATGGAGATAAGGAGCGCAAACAATGGAGGCTTACATGAACAATCCCTGCAACAACTCTCCCAAGTCTTTCACCACGATCCCCGCTTCGACTATCGACGAATCAGGCCTTTCTAATTCCCTCAGTAAGGATCGCACGATGATCGCCCCTACTTCCGACCATTCCGACGGCTTAAGCGGTCGCGGCATCGTCATCCACCACCGCGACAACTGGTGGTTTGTCGCGTTCGTCGCATCGGTGAGCAATCCCGGCCGTCCCCGTCTCCTTTCGGGCGATATCTCCACTGGTTTCGCCGACCGGCTCGGGTTGATGACCGGCCCCCTGATCCTCAACCCCCGCGTCGAGACACTCAATCCCGGCAGCGAGGCGTGGTCGGCCGAATGCAGTCTGCTCCCCACCATTGAGGGCGGGGACCCCGAGGCTATCGACTATGACCTCGACACCCATGTCCCTGATGGAGAGGCCGACCCACTACGCCAACGGCTCGCCCGGGTCGCAATCGACAGCCACCTCTTCCCCATCCCGGCGGATTTCATCCCGGTATTGAAAAAGCTGCCGCACGACGAGAGCCCGGTGCTCGCTATCCGCAGGAGCGTCTATGCCCATGCGACCTTCGAGTTGCTGACGGCCCGCTACCTGCCTGATCACCGGCCGAACGAACCATGGCGCGATATTGCCGGCGAGCCTGTCTCCGACAGCGGGAACGACATTCTCGGCTGGATGCCGGCGCGAGACTGGATCAGGCCGCGCTGATCGGCCTCCCCGGACCGGATTGCGCGAGCCGCCCGCTTGCTCCGATCAGCGGTGCTTTGCTGTTAACCCCGAACGCCCTGAAGGGGTTCGGGGGCAAAGCCAATACACTCTCACATCTCGGCATCAGACGAGGCTTCATCGCCAAAGTATGACGCTGGGTGTCCCTCGGCCGTCAAGGATCAGCGGTCCCCCCAATTTTGCCGCCGCTTCGCTCCGCTCCGCGACAACAAAATCGGCTCCCCCGCTGCCCGCTTCGCGACGGCTACGCCGTCCCTGACCGCCTCAACACCGCGTCCCGATGGGTCCATCCTCATCTGATGGAGATGAGGAGCGCTTCATAATGGAGGCTCTTATGACCTACAAGCAACCCAGTATCACTCGCATCGTCGCATCGCACGAACCGGACTATTGGAGGGCGCAAGCCACCGGCTTCCGGCTCATTCGTCTCCTCGAAAAGCACCTTACGCTTGCTGCACTTTGCAGCCGCGCCATCGGCGTCGCAAGAACCCGCGACGAACGAGATTTCTTCAGAGTCGAATACGAGCGGCTACACCAAATAACCGGTCGGATCGCTCGCCAGGTCACCCGAACGAACGGCTATACCATACTTCGGGCCCGCGCCGACGATAGCCCGGCATATCGTCTGGTGATCCAGCGCCAACCCGTCGCACTCGCCGCCGCATCTCGCGCTAGCGACACACCGCAATTCCTCGCCCTCGAACAATTCCGAGCGGAGACGGACCGGCTTGCCAAAGCGGAGATGCGGGCGACCGCTGGCGCAACCTACGAACTCTATGCCCGCCGTTTCAGCGCCGACTGCGCACGCCTCATCGACGACCTTGACCCGCAGCTCCGGCGCTATGCGTTCATGATCGCCGTCTATCACGGCTACACCGAGGACGAGGACGAGTTATATCCCGACTTCGGTCCGGGCTACTGCTCCCTAACCGGCATCGATGAGCATTACTGCCACTGCGGCCGCCATCCCTGACGCGACCGGGACCGGGCCTCGCGCTCGGTCCCTTTTCTCTTTCGCTGGCATTAGGTCCCGGCTCGCTCGCGTGCCGCGCGGACCCTTCGGTCCGCACGCCGCTACGCCTTGCCCTGGTCTCCCGACGAGAGGGAAAACTCTCACAGTCTCATCATCCTGCCAGACGTCCGAGACCGCATCAAGGACGGCGGGGCCCCACCATTTTCTTCGGCGGATCAAGCGCGGCGCCTCCCCTGCAACGCCAGTGGCCGCCAAAGAAAATCGTGACCCCCACCGCCGCTGCGCGGTCGCTTCGCGATCCTTGACCCGGCCTCGGACGCCCGACCGCGCGGCTCCTGTCATTCAAGACGGACAGGAGCATACGATGCAGATGATCACGAACGCCGCCGCCGACAACGCCGCTTTCTTCGCAGCCATCGCGAATGCCGAACGCCGCGCGCTTCACAGCTACTTCGACCAGCATGTCGTGGCGGACGATGAGGCCGGTTACATCACCATCGACGAGGGCGATTACGGCGCGCTGCCGATGACGCTCATCGATCGCATCGTGCACAGCGTGCCGGGCAGAATACTCGACGAACTCTGAGCCAGACGGGAGGGGCGCGCAGGCGCTCCTCCCCTTTTCTTTGTCCCGACACACCAGCATCAATCGAGGCCGACGATCAAAAGCCTGAGGGCACCCATCGAGGGTGCCCTCAGGCTGCTGCCGCCAGAACCGACGATGGACTGGGGCAATTGGTGAGGGGGTTCGTTCCCTCATCTCATTCCAAAAAGGGTCACTTATGTCGAAGTTGCCAGTCCCCTCACGGAGAAACCCCGCGCCGCCCGGCACGAGGCTTCGCAGCGACGCTGTCGCTGCGCAGGGGAGGACGCACGCCCTTGGCGTTTGTAATGCACCCCACGCACGGGTGCTGCGCGGATATTGCCGTGTGAAATCATTGAGTTAAGTGCGTCAGACATGTCGGACAGCGGTCACACGCTTTGTCCGACATGTCATCCCGCATCGTTCTGATGGCTTTGAACCTGCTGATATTGCGCAGCTTTTTTTGTCGGACACGTCCGACACGACTAAATCGTTGAAGCGCGGCGCAATTTCGCGTAAGTTGGCTCCGCTTCAAGACATACCGGTCGAGCTCCCAAGTGGAGCATCGACGTGGTTCGTATCAGCGTTCGGATCGACGACACCCTTTATGAGCGCCTGAACAGGCGCGCCACGGGTGCCGATCTCTCTTTCTCGACGTTCGTCCGATCGGTCCTTCAGCAGGCCGCCGATCCCGGTGGCCGCTACATCTATTCCTCCCAGGACGAGATCCTGGCGACCTGCATCCAGATACTCTCCATCGTCGCCACCGCGACGGGCCAGCAGTCGCCCAAGGCCCTCGAACAGGCCAAAGCCGACGCCCGCGACATGCTCCTCCAGCGGGGCCTGCTCGGCCAGGACGGTGCCCGGTGAGCATCTTCCGCAACGACACGCTGGGTTCCTGGACTCGGGGTGGCCAGGCCATCGTGCACAATGTCCGGATGACCACCCAGGTCTTCTTCCAGACCATGATCGCGGGGCTGGTGATCTGGGTGATGGGGATCATCTGGTACGCGCTCGAGAAGTCCAGCGAGTATGAACGCTTCGTCCTGATGAAGCTGGTCGAGGCCAGCTTCAAGGTCGACGCCGCGGCTGGCACCAACGACCCCGTCCTGTTCAAGACGCCGACCGGAAAACAATACTGGACGTCGGCCGACTGGCTGATGGAATCAGACCTCGCCAAGAAGACCCTGCACAGCTTCGAACTCTACCTCATCCACGGTGCTCTGGTGTCCGGCGTCTTCGCGCTCGGCGCGCTCGCCTGGGCCTGGTTCTACTTCACCCGGACAGGGAAGGGACTGGGCTCCAATCAGTATCTACGCGGCGCGCGGTTCGGCACCTTCCGGCAGGTGAAGCGGGCGCTACGCTGGCAGAAAAAGGGGGTGCTCACCATCGGGGGAGTCACTGTCCCGGAGGCGTTCGAGCCCGAACATATTCTCCTGTGCGGGGCGCCTGGCACGGGCAAGACCAACCTCATCATCAAGATGCTCGACGGCATCCGCAAGTCGGGAAAGCGCGCCATCGTCTATGACACCGCCGGTACCTTCGTCGAAAAATTCTACCGCCCCGAAATCGACACGCTGCTCAATCCGCTCGACCAGCGGACCGCGCGCTGGTCCCCCTGGGTCGATGTCCCCCGCGATTATCATTACGACCAGATCGCGGAGTCGACGATCCCCGACAAGACCGGCGATCCCTTCTGGGCAAAGGCCGCGCGGGGCACGCTGGTCGCCGTCATGCGCAAGCTCGCCAAGCAGAAGCATACCTTCGTTTCCGTCCTGCTTGATCGGCTGCTGCGCTCCAAGCTCAGGGATCTCGCAGCCTTCGCGGCGGGAACCGATGCGGCCGCCTTTATCTCCACCGAAGGCGAGCGGACGTCGGCTGGCATCCAGGCCGAACTCGCATCGGTGATGCGCAGCTTCGCCTATCTCGACGACACCGAGGATGGCTTCTCGATCCGCGATTGGGTGGAGACGGGGGCGGACGGCAGCTGGCTGTTCATTACCGTGAAGGCGGACCAGCTTCCTTCGCTCAGACCCCTGATCACGGTTTGGCTCGACATCGCCATCTCGGCGATCATGAGCCTCGTTCCCGACCGCGACCGGCGACTCTATTGTGTGGTCGACGAGCTGCCCACGCTCCAGAAGTTGCCATCACTGTCTGACTTCCTCGCCCGCGCCCGCAAATATGGCGGCTGCGGCATATTGGGGTTCCAGTCCTATCCGCAACTGGAGGCGACCTACGGCATCCAGGATGCCGCCGCGATCACCGGCTACTGCTCAACTTGGGTGGCTCTCCGCGCCAATGACTCCCCCACCGCTAAGCATGTTTCGGAAAATCTTGGCCAGGTCGAGCAGGTCGAGGCCAACGAGGGCATGTCCTACGGCGTCAACGATATGCGCGACGGCGTGAACCTCTCGCGTATGCAGGTGACCCGGCCGTTGGTCATGCATACCGAGGTCACCAATCTGCCCAACCTGTCCGGCTTCCTCCGCTTCGGTCGCAACTTGCCCGTCGTCCGGTTCGACGACCGATACAATGATGTCGCTTCTTTGGCTGAAGCTTTCGTCGAGCGCACGGCTCCCCCAATTCGTCTTTCCCAGGCCAGCAAGCTCGTCCGGTTGGCCCATGCCGAAGCGCGGGTCCGCGACCAGATGGAGCGCGAGCAGAAACCGGCGAATATGCCGCCGCAGGAGAAGCCGCGGGCGGAGCGGAAAGCGCCTGAACCAGCGGACAACCAGCCGGACCTGTTCACGCCCAGCGTCCCCGTCGACGAGGAAGAGCAGATCGATGCCATACTCTCGGCCGGGGAGGGCGAGATGCCGGTCCCGGTCAGCGTCGCCTGGGATATCCTCGCCGCCCGCCAGGGCGACATCAAATCCGATCTCGTCCAGCACGGTCAGGCCAACGGGCCTCGTGAGCCGGCGAGGCCGGCATGATCAATCCCGTCCGCTTGCACGGCAAGCCCGCCAATATCGCCCGCTACTATACGGTAGGCGACTATTACACCAAGGGCGCCGAGGAGCATTCCGAATGGGGCGGCAAGATCGCCGCGGAACTCGGTCTCGAGGGCAAGGTCGACCCCCAGATGTTCAAGGAGCTGCTCGCCGGCAAGGTCGGCGATCAACAACTCGGTCGTCATCGCCAAAACGGCGAGATCGAGCATCACCCGGGTTGGGATTTCGCGGTAAACGCCCCCAAGTCGATCTCGATCATGGCCCTTGTCATGGGCGACGAGCGCATCCTGGCCGCGCACGAACGGGCGGTGACCTCCGCGCTGAACTATCTCGAGGAGCACGCGACTCTCCGCAGGCGAGTGGATGGCGAAATCATCCACGAGACGACGGGACGGTTCGTAGTCGCCCGGTTCACCGAGCACGCGTCCCGCGAGCAGGACCCCCATCTCCACACGCACGCCGTCATCATGAACATGACCAATCGCGAGGATGGCGCCTCTATGGCCAGCCTCGAAACCCGTGCCATGTTCGCGGAGCAGATGGTGGCCGGGCAGATCTACCGAAACGATCTGGCCCGCGACGTCATCGAGCAAGGACATGAGATCGAGTTTGATCCCCGCACGGGGCTGTGGGAACTGGCCCATTTCCCGAAGGAACTCCTCCTGGGATTCTCCCGGCGCGGCGAACAGATCAACGAGCACGCGAAGGAAAATGGATTTTCTGGCCAGGCCGAGCGACAGCGGTCCTTCTATGCTACGCGCGGCCCCAAGGTAAAAATCGGCCTCGACGACCTGAACCGGCAATGGACGGATCGATCGCAGCCCTTCCGGCAATTTCTCGAATCGGTCGCCGCCAGGGCCGAGGAGAAGGAGCGCCCGCCGGAGGTCGATCCGGTGACGATTGGGAGAGCCGCTCTCTTCGGCATACGCCAGGCGGAGACCCGCGAAGCCGTCAACAACCGCGGCCGGATTCTTAGGTTGGGCCTCGCCAGCCATGTCGGCGATGTGCGCGCTTCGGATTTGTTGCCACAGCTCGAAATGCATGAAGAGCGCCGCAAGCTGCTTGCCACACGCGCACCTACCGGGGACCAGATCCTCACGCGTGGGCGGACCACGCGAAGGACCGCCCGGCTCGAGCTTGCACTCACGCAGCATCTGGCGCTGTCGTTGGATGATGCCCGGCCGATCACCTCATCCGATCGGCTCCTCCTCGCTCTCGAGAGTGCAGGCCTTAAGCCGGCTCAGGAACAGGCTCTGGTCGATGTTGCCACGTCGCGCGATCGCGTGGCTGGTATTCATGGCGTTGCCGGCTCGGGCAAATCGACCCTGGTGAGGACGCTCGCGGAGGCGACCGAATCCGGCACGATCTTACTCGCTCTCGCGCCAACATCATCGGCCGCCGCCGATCTCGGTCGGAAGGCCAATATCGAATCACGGACTGTCGCCAGCCTGCTCGCCGGCGGCGGATTCGGGATCACCGATAGGCACGTCCTCGTCGTCGATGAGGCAGGCCAACTCGGCAATCGGCAGGCTCTTCGCGTACTCGAGATCAGTCGCGCGACAGGGGCTCGGGTACTCCTGCTCGGGGACAATAAGCAGACCGGCGCCATCGAGCAGGGGAAGGCTTTCTGGCTTCTCCAGAAACTGGGAATGCCGACCGCCCAGCTCACCGAGGCGATCCGTCAGGAAACCAAGGTGATGAAGGCGGCGGTCGCGCAGGCGCGTGCCGGCGACTATGCCGCGTCTCTCGCCAGCCTGGACAAGGTCGTGAGCGGCGAGAGCGCCGACAAGCTCGCCAAGGCGCTTGTCGACGAATGGACGCGGCTCAAGCCCGAGAACCGCGCCAATACCAACATCCTCGTGCTGGACAATGCTACCCGGCTGATCGTCAACACGCAGATCCGGGAGGTCCTGAAAAGGGAAGGGGTCGTCGCGGCCGAAGATACGAGGCTCTCAGTCCTGACCGCGTCCGGCATGACCGACGAGGAAAAGCGCAACGCTCGCTTCTACTCTGGCGGGCAGGTCGTGACCTTCGGTCGGGACATCGCCGGCGCGGGGATCGCGCGCGAGACGGAATACCGCGTCATCGGGCTCGGGCGCGATGCCAACGGTCGCCAGATCGTCCGGCTCGTCGATGAAAACGGACGCATCATCCGCTGGGATCCTCGACTTGGTTCGGCGCGCCAGGTCAACGTGTTCAATCGGGATGAGCGCGACCTGGCGGAGGGAGACCGCGTCCAGTGGCGGCTGGCGAACAAGGATCTGCAGCTCAAGAACGCGGAACGCGGAACTGTCGAGAAGCTGGATGGGCCGATCGCGACCATCCGGTGGGACCGTGACGATCGCGCGCAACAGGTCGATCTATCGGTCCATAAGACCTGGGATCATGGCTACTCCGAAACGGTATATTCCGCCCAGTCGAAAACCTACGATCGCGTCTACGTGCTGGCGCCTGTCAACTCCGGCCTCGTCAACGGACAGAACTACTACACCGCCATTACGCGCGCCCAATATGGCGTAAAGCTCTGGACCGAGGATGTGAAGCGGCTCGCTCAGCGGCTTGCGCAGCGGTCCGGAGAAAAGACCTCGTCCCTAGAAGGGCTTGGGCGGCTTGATCGCGACAAGCACAGCCAGTTTTCCGAACGCCATCCGGATCACTTGCGTCAGACGCGCGAGGAGCAGGAGAAGGCGAGGCAGGAACGACGCGACTCCCAGCTCGAGCGCCAGCTTGATCGCCGCGGTCAATCGAACGGCAGCTTGGCCGACCGCCTTGCGGGCGGAGCCAGAAGCATCGCCGAGGTGCTCGATCGCTTTCTGCAGTCCGTGCTCGATCGAGGCGGAGCGACCGATCCGCACGACGCGCGGGAGGCCCGTGAGGATCGGGCCTCTCCGGCGCCCAGCCAACAACCTGAACCATCCCAAGGTCCAGAACGCTGACAGGACATCCGACCATGTTGCTTGCCATATTGACCCTGCTGTTGATCGTCGCTGCACTGATCGCGCGTGCCACGCATATTCCCCTGCGTCATCGCTGGCGGCGGCGTCAGGCAAGGATCATGTGCGTTGCACTTCACGGCCCCGACCGCTCGCAGCCGCCGGGGCGCATCTACGCGCGGTTGCGGGCCATGGATGCGCTCGCCTTCGAGGAACTGCTTCTCGAGAGCTTCGCGATGCGAGGCCACAAGGTGGTCCGCAACCATCGTTATACGGGCGACGGCGGCGTCGATGGACAGGTGGCGATTGGCGGCCAGACCTGGCTGATCCAGGCCGAGCGCTACGCCAGCTCCATCCGGCCTGAGCATGTGGAAGCGTTCGCGTTGCTCTGCAGACGGCGCGGGATGCCTGGACTCTTTATCCACACCGGACGGACAGGGGGACTGAGCCGCGGACTTCTCGATCGTCATCAGCACCTCGAGCTTATCTCGGGTGAACGGCTGCTTGCCCTCCTCACCGGCGGACAGCTCGTGCTCAAGGGAGTTGGCATATGAGCGGCTGGAAACGGGCTACACGCAAATTTATGCGGCTGTGTCGCCAATCGGCGATCCTGTCCTCCGCGGTCATGCTGTGCAATGTCTCTGTGGCTTTCGCTAGCCCGGCCACGCGTTCGATGAATGAACGTGAAGTGGCGCGGTGTATCCGCGCTGCCGCTGAGGGCAGACCATGGCTTGAAAAGACGCTTTGGGGCTTGCGGGATCAGGAAGGGGGATGGGTCGGCGCTGAGATACGAAACACCAATGGCTCGCATGATCTCGGTCCCCTTCAGGTCAACAGCTGGTGGGTCGCGAAGCTGGCGGCGGCAACAAGTCGGTCGGCCGTGCACGTCCGATGGTGGCTGACCCACGACGCCTGCTTCAACGTCAATGCTGCCCGCTGGATCTTCCTGTCGGGCTTGGTCGTAACTCGGGATTATTGGAGCGCGGTGGGTGTCTATCACAGCCCGACCGGGTGGCGGCAGCGGCGGTATAGTGCGAGCGTCGCTGCCCATATGGTGCGCCGCTTCGGTCCCGATATTTTCGCGAGCCGTCTGTCGGACTTAATCAGGCAACCGCGGTCGACGGAGCAACCGCAGTCTTACGCGTACACAGCGAATGGGCACGGCGGCAGGATGCTGGGATTTGGAACGGTCGGGACAGCAGCACGATCGCGGCTAGACGAATGAGCCTTGATCGCGATTTCGTGCCTGCAGGCCTCTCGATACCCAGTCTCCCGCCGCTCCGATGAGCGTGGCGGCAACTATCATCAGGGGGGTATTGCCATGCTGCCGAGCGGTCTCCAGCAAGCGGGAAAACGCGTCCAGATCGGGAGCCTCGAATCCATGTCGATATTGCGGACGTTGACCATGCCTCCGCCGGTTAGGAGCGCACAACGAGCAGCTTGGCGCTCATGCTTGCGTGTCCGGCTCGGAGAAAATCGCGTTGCCTTCGCGCGCCCGCCCTTCTACAGGGCACCTGTCGGACGAGTAGCTCAATTGGTAGAGCAATCGACTCTTAATCGATTGGTTCTGGGTTCGAGTCCCAGCTCGTCCACCAAGCCATTTGGTCGCCGGCAGCACCGAATTCCGCCACAAAAATGCGCTTCCCACCCGCGCCGAGCCGCAAACAGACCAAGCGGGCAACCAACCTGAAATCCGTGCCATGATCCAGGGCATGAGCATCGCTGAGGCTTCGATCTATTTCGGATATCCGTATAGAGGGGGCGCCCCTACCAACCGTCTTTGCACGGTTTCCAAACCGCTATGCGGCGAGCAAATCCGCTTCTCCGGCGGCACGTATGGACAACGTACTAAATCAAACGGCGCAGCCCGCCTTCTTCAGCCATCCCCTTCCACGCGCCCGGAGCTTTGCCATGGCCACCACCATTCGCTCTGGCTGGGTGACCAAGGGGCCGAACTCAAATCGGGCGGATAACGTCTTCTGGCTTATACGGCAGCCCGGGCTCTCAGCGACGGTGACGCCGACCGCGTTCAACATGGGGAGACCCGGTCAATAAAGGCGGCTACCTTGTTGCCATCGGGCGCGCCATTTCTGGCAAGGAATTTTGCCGCAGTTGGGGAACGAAGCGTCTCATTCATTTCCCCATATTGTCCTGCCGATATTCCAATGGCGCTTCCATCCACTTGGCTACTGCCGACATCCGCCATCCCACCGCGCGCACGCCGATGCGTTCCTGCCTCGGAAAGGTGCCGTCTGCGATCATCCGGTAAATGGCAGCGCGCGACCGTCCGGTCTTTTCGACGACGCCATTGATCCGAAGAAACCTGTCATCAAGCGTAACCATGCAAACCGATCCTCGATCGGTCTGTCCGCCACGCCATTTTATAGCTCGCGTCACGCATGGGAGACAAGAGACTTGACCCCAAATTTGGCCATCCCGCCAGAGCCCCGGTCTACCCAACGGACCAGCACGAATTGTCCAAATCCGTCTCAAATGAGCGCGCCAAAGCTCAGCGAAATGTTGCCATAGCGTTGCCATGGAGACGTTTCTCGCCGCTCCAGTCGCATCACCATCTGTTCGATGGCGACCTAACTTATTGAAAGATAAGGAGAAGGTGGTGGACGCACTTGGGCTCGAACCAAGGACCCGCTGATTAAGAGTCAGCTGCTCTACCAACTGAGCTATGCGTCCACATCCGCTTTCGGCTTGTTCCCAATGGGCCGTCGCCTTGGCGTGGGCGGGCTGTTAGCAGTCGCATCGGACTTTGCAAACAGGAAATCGCGCCCGCCGGCAAATTTTTGCGGGCAAGCGCCCTTTCATCCCCAGCTTCCCGGACGGCTGCGCCGCCGGCCCGATCGTTCGATGGCCATGATGATGCCGACGCACAGCATCACCGTCAGCATCGACGATCCGCCATAGGACATGAAGGGCAGGGGAATGCCCACCACGGGCGCCAGGCCCATCACCATCATCAGGTTGATCGCGACATAGAAGAAGATCGTCGTGGTCAGCCCCGCCGCCACCAGCCGCGCATATTTGTCCTGCGCGCGGAGCGATACGCCGATCCCCCAGCGGAACAGCAGCATGAAGGCGCCGATCAGCAGCACGCCGCCCATCAGACCCCATTCCTCCGCCATGGTGGCGAAAACGAAGTCGGTATGCCCCTCCGGCAGATAATCCAGATGGCTCTGCGTGCCCTTGAGGAAGCCCTTGCCGAAAATTCCTCCGGATCCGATGGCGATCTTCGACTGGCTGATGTGATAGCCAGCGCCCAGCGGATCGCTTTCAGGGTCGAGGAAGATGAGGACGCGGTTCTTCTGGTAATCGTGCAGGAAGCTGAAGGCGATGGGGACGATGGCGGCCAGCGTCAGACCCGACCCCACGAACAGCCGCAGCGGCAGGCCGGCGAGGAACATCACCGTCACCCCGCCCGCCGCGATCATGGTCGCGGTGCCGAGGTCGGGTTGCACCAGCACCAGCGCCCAGGGCACGCCGATCAGCACCAGCGCGGGCCAGATGGCGTTCCAGCGCCTGATCTCGCCCACGGGCAGCAGCGCGTAGAAGCGCGCCACGGCGAGCACGATTACCGGCTTCATGAATTCGGAGGGCTGCAATTGCATGAAGCCCAGGTTGATCCATCGCTGGCTGCCTCCCGCCACCCCGCCGATCAGTTCGACCAGGAACAGGGCTGTCAGCACGACGCCATAGGCCGGGAAGGCGAAGCGGGCGAAGGTTTCCAGCGGTATCCTGCTCAGCACCAGGGCCATGCCCGAAAATATGGCGAAGCGAACGGCCTGGTTGATCGCCCAGGGCGTGATGCTGCCTCCCGCCGCGCTGTAGAGCACCAATGTCCCGAAGCCGGCGATGGCGAGCAATATGCCCAGCACGCGCCAGGGGAATTGGGTCAGGGGCTCTGGGACGATGCTCATGGCGCGCTGTCCGCCGGAGGAGGGGCGTCATCCGCTTCCGGAGCCGGCGCCGTGGCGGCGGCGGTCGCCGCGGTCGCGCTATTGCCCTCGGCCGCGTTCATCGCATTGGCGGCTTCGGGCGGCGGGACTTCACCCTTCTCTATGGCCTTTGCCAGCCTGTAGGCCGCCATCTGCCGCGCCATCCGTTCGGCGGGCGGGCCGCCCCAGTCCTTTTCGATGGTCTCCAGCTTCTCCATCGCCTTGGCCTGGTCGAACAGATAGGTCATGGTGTCCGCCGCGATCATCGGCGCGTCCTCGATCCGGTTCACGTGGCCGCCATGCTCAATGATGCAGGCAATGGCATAGCGCGGATTGTCGAACGGCGCGAAACCCTGGAACAGCGCGTGGTCGCGCAGCTTGAAGGGCAGGGATGCGTTGCTGCGCACGCCGCCGCCGCGCTCCGCCATGGTGATGCGGCGAACCTGCGCCGTGCCGGTCTTGCCCGCCATCATCACGCCGGGCAGCGGGATGCGCGCCGCGCCGCCCGTGCCGCCGCCGTTCACCACCGCGCTCATGGCGTCGCGGATGGTCACCAGATGCTCCTCATTCACGCCCACGGATGCAGGCGCGGGTCGCTGCGCGCCGAAGATGAAGTTGGGCATCAACTGCCGGCCAGTCGCCAGCCGCGCCGCCATCACCGCCATCTGCAACGGGTTGATGAGCATATAGCCCTGACCAATGGTCGCGTTGACCGTGTCGTAGACCTGCCATTTCTGGTTGTATTTCTTCAGCTTCCACGCCGGGTCCGGCACCGTGCCGAAACTCTGGCTGGGGAAGGGCAGGGCGAATTTCTGTCCCATGCCCACGCGCCGGGCCATGCTGGCGATGCGATCCATGCCGATCCGCTGCGCCATCTGGTAGAAATAGATGTCGCAACTCTGCGCGATGGCGCCGCGCATGTTGAGCGAGCCATGGCCGCGCCGCTTGTGGCAGTGGAACAGCGTATTGCCGACCCGGATCGCGCCCGCGCAGCTCACCGTCTCCATCGGCGATACGCCCGCCTCCAGCAGGGCGAGCGCCACCATCGGCTTCACCGTCGAACCCGGCGGGTAAAGCCCCTGCAACGTCTTGTTGCGCAACGGCACATGGTCGTCCTTCGACAGCATGTCCCATTCCAGATGACTGATGCCGTCGGAAAAGCTGTTGGGATCGAAACTGGGCATCGACGCCATGGTCAGCACATCGCCATTATGGCAGTCGATCACCACCACCGACCCGCTCTGCGTCGCCAGCCGCCGCCCGGCATATTCCTGAAGGCCCGCGTCGATGGTCAGCTTGATCGCATTGCCCGGCGTGTCGGGCCGGGTGGTGAGTTCCCGCACGATCTTGCCCCGCGCCGTCACCTCCACGCGCTTCGCGCCCGGCTTGCCGGTAAGTTCCCTGTCGAAGGACCGCTCCAGCCCGTCCTTGCCGACCTTGAAGCCGGGCGTGATCAGCAGCGGGTCTTTCCGCTCCTCATAATCCTTGGCCGACGCCGCGCCGACATAGCCCAGCAGATGCCCGACCGTCGCCCCGGCGGGATAGTTGCGCGAAAAGCCCTGGCTGGGCGCCACGCCCGGCAGGTCGGGCAGCCGCACGCTCACCGCCGCAAATTGGTCGTAGGTCAGCTTCTCCGCCACCTGCACCGGGCGAAATCCCGCCGACTTGTCCAGCTCCTCCCTGATCCGCTCCACCTCGTCATCGCCCAGCGCCAGCAGATGGGCCAGGCTGCGGATGGTATTTTCCGCATCCGTCACCCGCTCCGGGATCAGGTCGACGCGGAAATCGGTGCGGTTGTTCGCCAGCGGCCGCCCGTTGCGGTCGATGATCCACCCCCGCCGCGGCGGAATCAGCGTCAGATTGACCCGATTGCTTTCCGACAGGAGGTTGTATTTCTCATTCTCCGCCACGCTGATCCAGCCCATCCGCCCGACCAGCAGCGCCCCGATCGCCCCCTGCAACCCGCCCACCACCATTGCCCGGCGCGTGAAGGTGAAGGACAGGGATGCTTCGGTGACGGTCTTCTTCTTGAGCAGGGGCAGCTTCATGCCATCACGCGCCAGCGGTCGATCCGGGCGCATTGCCGGACGACGAAGGGAAAGAGCAGGACCGTCCAGACCATTTGCGGCGCGACCAACAGCAGCTTGATGTCTCCTCCGCCGGTGATCCGCGCGAAGAAGACGCCGCCGGCAATGCAGAAGATAATCGCGAAGGTCGCGATTAACCAGTCCTGCCGATAGCTGCGCCAGACCATGCGATGTTCGACGGCGTCGATGCCGATCAGCGTGATGGTCCACAGGCACATGGCCGAACCGATGGGCTGGCCGCTGGCGATGTCGTCGAACAGGCCGAGCGGCACGCCGATCCAGGTGCGCCACAATTCCGGGCGCAGCAGCCGCCAGGACAGCAGCAGCAGCAGGCCGAAGGGCGGCATCACCGGCGATTGCGCGATCACCGGCAGCGTCGTCGCCAGCGATCCCAGCATCACCGTGATGACCGGCGTTCCCGCCAGCCGAAATCGCGAAGGATGACGGCCAAGGCGCGGCACATGCTGCAAATGGGGATCGATCATGGCGTGGCCGAATTCTGCGCGGCATCCGGTTCGACCGGAGCGAGTTGGCCATTGCCCTCCGGCCGGGTCACGGCCTCTTCGAAGGAGCGTTCCACCACCACCGCATCGACCCTGGACGGGTTGGCCAGCGACACGCCATAGGCGATTTCGCCCGCGATGCGCACGATCACCGCCACGGGAATATTGGGCTGATAGACCCCGCCGACGCCGGAGGTGACGAGCAGGTCGCCAGGCTTGAACGGATTGCGCCCCGCCGCCAGAGCGCGGATCTCCAGCGTGCCGTCGCCAAGGCCCGTCGAAATAGCGGGCACGCTGTCATTGGCCCGCCGCACCGGCACGATATTGCTGGTGTCGGTCAGCAGCAGCACCTCCGCGGTATTGGGCGTGGTCGTATGGATGCGCCCGATCAGCCCTTCCGGAGCGCGCACCGGCATGCCCGGCCGCACCCCCTGCCAGCGTCCCGCGTTCAGCCGCGCCAGCCGTCGCGTGCTGGTGGAGGAGGAGGCGATCAGCCGCGCCGTCAGCAATTCGCTGCCGTCATCCTCGACCAGCTTGAGCAGCTTCTTCAGGCGCAGATTTTCCTGCGCCACCGCCTTCGCCTCTATGATGCGGTTGCGGTCGGCCTCTACCTGCCGCCGCAGCGCCACATTCTGCGACCCGGCGCGCCAATAGCTGGCCAGCACCTCGTCGATGGAGGCGACCCCGCTCACCATATTCTTCATCGTGACGGAGGCCGGGCGCGTGATTTCCGCCGTCGCGATGCGGATCGCGGCGAATCCGGTCGGATCGAAAATGGCGACAACCACCAGAAGCAGGCCGACGGCGGCGCCCGTCATCGCCACCACATAGCTGGCGAAGAGGCTATATTGCGCCTTCCGGTTGTGTCCGGGACGTCGGCTGGGTGGCCGCGCCATCCACTTGCCCCCTTAAGCGGTCTGGAGAACGCCCCGGAATATCGGGTCTTCCATCGCCCGGCCGGTGCCGATGGCGACGCAGGTCAGCGGATCTTCGGCGATGGTGACGGGCAGGCCGGTCTCGTCGCGCAGCTCGTCATCCAGCCCCTTCAGCAGCGCGCCGCCGCCGGTCAGGACGATGCCCTGGTCGACAATGTCCGCCGCCAGTTCCGGCGCGGTATTCTCCAGCGCGATGCGAACGCCCTCCACGATGGTGCTGATCGGCTCCGCCAGCGCGTCGGCGATCTGGCCCTGGTTGATGGAGATTTCCTTGGGCACGCCGTTCACCAGGTCGCGGCCCTTGATGTGGATCGTCTCGCCCACGCCGTCTTCGGGCGGCTGGGCGACGCCGAACTGCTTCTTGATCCGCTCGGCGGTCGCTTCGCCGATCAGCAGATTATGATGACGGCGCACGAAGGAAACGATGGCTTCGTCCATCTTGTCCCCACCCACGCGCACCGAAGTGGTATAGGCCAGCCCGCGCAGCGAAAGCACCGCGACCTCGGTCGTGCCGCCGCCGATGTCGACCACCATCGACCCGATCGGTTCCGTCACCGGCATGTCCGCGCCGATGGCGGCGGCCATCGGCTCCTCGATCAGGAAGACCTGCGAAGCGCCCGCATTGCTTGCCGCATCGCGAATCGCGCGGCGCTCCACGCTGGTCGACCCCGAAGGCACGCAGATCACGATTTCCGGGAAACGCCAGGGCCGCGACTTGCCGCCATGCACCTTGGTGATGAAATGCTTGATCATCTGCTCCGCGACGTCGATGTCCGCGATCACGCCGTCGCGCAGCGGCCGGATGGCTTCGATCGAATCGGGCGTCTTGCCCATCATCAGCTTGGCGTCGTCGCCGACCGCCTTCACCCGCTTCACGCCGTTCAGCGTCTCGACCGCCACCACCGAAGGTTCGTTGAGCACGATGCCGCGCCCCCGCACATAGACCACGGTGTTCGCCGTGCCGAGGTCGATGGCCATGTCCTGGGAGGAGAGTTTGAAAAGTCGCGAGAAGATCGACATGCCTGTTCCTGTTCAGCCCACCCCCCGGCGAAGCGAACCGGGACAGTCGGAAAGTTCGCCCCACGTTCCACCCGCCCCTGGGTCAACCGAAAATTTTCTTGAGGCTTGTGTCTCGCGGAAAGCGCTCGCTTGGGCTAGTCACTAATCAATGTCAATACGCCGTCTGCCCGAACATCTGGTCAATCGCATCGCCGCGGGCGAAGTGGTCGAAAGGCCCGCCAGCGCGCTCAAGGAAATCGTTGAAAATGCGGTGGATGCCGGATCGCGCCGGATCGCCATCCGCATTTCCAACGGGGGCCTCGACCGGATCGAAGTCAGCGACGACGGCTGCGGCATGGATTCATCGGAAATCGCGCTGGCGCTGGAACGCCACGCCACCTCCAAACTGCCCGACGACGCCATCGAAAATGTCGCCACTCTCGGCTTCCGGGGCGAAGCCTTGCCCTCCATCGCCAGCGTGGCGCGCCTTTCCATCGATAGCCGCCCGGCGGGAAGCGACGGCTGGAACCGCACCGTCGACAATGGCGTGACGGTCAGCGAAGGCCCCGCCGCCCTGCCGCCCGGCACGCGGGTGATAGTGGAGCAACTGTTCGGGAAAGTCCCCGCCCGCCGCAAATTCCTGCGCTCGGCCAAGGCGGAATATGCCGCCTGCCTCGACGTCGTCCGCCGCCTTGCCATGGCGCATCCCGCCATCGCCTTCAGCATGGAACATGACGGCCGCCGGGTGTTGGGCGTGCAGGCGGGCGAAGCGCGGGAGGACCGCGTCGCCGCGCTGACCGACCGGGCGCTGGCGGACAATCACGTCATCGTCGCGCTGGAGCGGGAAGGGGTGCGCCTGTCCGGCGTGGCCTCGCTCCCCACCTATCATCGCGGCGTGGGCGATCATCAGTTCCTGTTCGTGAACGGCCGCCCGGTACGCGACCGGCTGCTGGTCGGCGCGGTGCGCGGCGCCTATGCCGACATGCTGGCGCGGGACCGGCATCCGGTCGTCGCCCTGTTCCTGGACGTCCCGCCGCTGGAGGTCGACGTCAATGTCCACCCCGCCAAGACCGAAGTGCGCTTCCGCGATCCTGCGCTGATCCGGGGCATGATCGTGTCCGGCCTGCGCCGCGCCCTGGAGGCGGAGGGTTTTCGCGCCGTCCAGCATGCCGACCCTGCCGGTCTCTCGGCATGGCGGTCCGAACCCGTCTCCCCCACGCCCATCGGCGCCATGCCGATCTTCGAAGCCGCGGGCGCGCCTGTTCCCACCCATTCGATGGCCGACCGCCGCCCCGCCTTCCTCACGCCCCCGCCCCAGGCCCGCGCCGAACCCGCCGCCGCGCCCGCTCCTGAGGGAACCAGCTTCCCGCTGGGCGTCGCCAGGGGCCAGGTCGCCCGCACCTATATCGTCGCGGAGGCGGAGGACGGCCTCGTCATCGTCGACCAGCATGCCGCCCATGAACGGCTGACGCTGGAGAGGATGCGCCGCGCCATGGAAGGGCAGGGGATCGCGGCCCAGGCGCTGCTCCTTCCCGAAGTGGTCGAACTGGACGAACCCGCCTGCGATCGCCTCGAAGCGCGGATCGCGGAACTCAAGGATTTCGGGCTGGAACTGGAACGCTTCGGCCCCGCCGCCATGCTGGTCCGCGCAACCCCGGCGATGCTGGGGCAGGGCGACGTGCAGGGATTGGTGTCCGATCTGGCCGACGACCTCGCCGCCTATGACAGCGCGCTTTCCCTGAAGGAGCGCCTGGACCTGGTGGCCGCGACCATGGCCTGCCACGGTTCCGTCCGCGCCGGCCGGATATTGAGCGTCGCGGAAATGAACGCCCTGCTCCGCGAAATGGAGATCACCCCCCGCAGCGGCCAATGCAACCACGGCCGCCCCACCTGGGTGAAGCTGGGCCATGGCGACATAGAAAAGCTGTTCGGAAGGAAATAGGATGACGCGCTTGGCCGTTCGGAGCATCGCGCCGAAAAGCGGGGACCGGCTTTCCGCTCACCCTTGCTCAAGGAGGGCATCGATGAAGCGGCTCCTTTTCCTGCTCGCCTTCCTTCCCTCAGGCGCCGTGGCCGCTCCCGACCCGTGCGCCAGCGCGCCACCCCTGGCCGAACCCTGGACAAGCTGGACCCAAAGCGGCTCCGTCATGGCGGGCGCCACCCTTTCCTCCGCGCCCCGCATCATTCTTGGCAAGCCCGTCACCGCAACGCTGCGCCCGGCTCCGCAGGTCCAGTTCGCCGTTCCGCCCGGCAGGTCCGTCCCCAAAAGCCATGCCGGCCTCTTCACCCTGGCTGTCAAGGATGCGGCGCGCATCGGCATAGCGCTGTCCGCCGCCGCCTGGGTGGATGCCGCCACCGGCGCCACCGCCCTGGCCTCCGCAGCCCATGAACATGGCCCGCGCTGCTCCGGCATCCGGAAGATCGTCTGGTTCGACCTGCCGCCCGGCCTTCATGCCATACAAATTGCCGGAGCGATCAATCCCTCGATCCGGATCATGGCGGCCGACGCCCGCGCCAACCAGCCGCTGCCGCGCTGAATTCAGGCCGGTCGCGTCCGGAACATCACGATGGGGACCATCGACAGCACCTTTTCGTCGTGCTGGTTCCACATGATGACCTGCGACTTGACGATGCCCATTTCGGGCCTGCTGCGGGATACCTTCTTCTCGATCACCTTCGACGTCCCACGCAGCGTATCCCCGGCATGCACCGGATTGAGCCAGCGCAGTTCATCCACGCCAATGGCCCCCAGGGCCGCCGGGCGAGGGCCAGGCCTTGTCTCCCAAGCCGCGAGCATCATCTTCATCGACAGGGCCGTGGTATGCCAGCCGCTGGAGGAAAGCGTGCCGAAATGAGTGGCCGCCGCTCCCTCGTCCGAAAGGTGGAAGGGCTGGGGGTCGAATTCGCGGGCGAAGGCGATGATTTCCTCCCGGCCGATGGTGAGCGGGCCGAACTCGATCCCGTTTCCCACCGCCATGTCTTCGAAATAGATGACCTCGCTCATAGCCGTTCCTTCTTCCAATGAGCAGGAACCTAGTTTCCGTTTACGAAAACGTCAACGCTTGACCAACCCCGCCAGCATGGCCGGATCGCCGTCGCCGGGCAAAGGAGGGACACCCAGCAGCCGCGCCAGCAATGGATAGACATCAACATTTGCCAAGTCCGCTGGAGGCTGAAATCCCGTGTCGAAGGCTGGGCCGTTCGCTATGAACAGCGCCTGCATCTCCGCAGCCCGGTCGTCCCAGCCATGATCGCCGCCGAAGAACGGCCTGGCGGGGGCGCTGGGCTGGATGAGCCAGCCGGTTTCGGCAAGGCAGAAATAGGGCAGGATGCGCCTGTGCGCGCCATAATGGAAGCGGGTCGGAATGGCGCCCTTCCGCCAGCATTGCATATGGGGGTGGGGTTTGAGCAGCGCGGATTCCAGCGCCGCCTCACGCCCCGGCTGCGCGGCCAGGCTGGCATAGGGGCCGCTCTCTGCAATGCGGTAATCGGCCGGGCTTGCCACCTGGTCCAGCGCTATCACCCGCTCGCTCGATTTCTCCGCCATGCCGTGGTCGGACAGGATGATGAGGTTCGCCGGCTGCTTCATCGCCCTCAGCCCCTCGACCAGCAGGCCGATCTCGCCATCGACCTGCGCCACCGCCCGTGTCGTTTCCGCCGCGTCCGGCCCGGCGGCATGGCCCGCCATGTCCACCGCGTCGAAATAGAGCGTCAGGAAGCGCGGGCGGATCGCCGCCGGCCGCCGCAGCAGGTCCAGCACGCCATTCACCCGCTGCGTTCCGGAAATGGCCTGGTTGAACTGCGCCCAGTCGCTGGGCCGCGTGCCGCCGCTGATCCTGCGCGGCCACTCCGCCGCTTCCCTCCCGCCCCAGGCGACATTCGATCCCGGCCAGAACAATGTGCCGGTCCGCACCCCCGCTTTTTCCGCCGTCACCCAGATCGGCTCGGCCTCGTTCCACCAGAAGGGGTCGTCGGTCGCCATGGTGAAGGTTTCGCCGGGTCTGGCTCCATCCTCCATCCTGTTCGCGACGATGCCGCTGCGGTCGGGACGGGCTCCGGTCACGATGGCCCAATGATTGGGGAAGGTCTTGGTCGGGAAGGAAGGGCGCATCGACGCTTCGACCCCGGCGGCGGCCAGCCCGGACAGATGGGGCGTCACGCCCCGTTTCAGATAGTCCGGGCGAAAACCGTCGATGGATACCAATATCGTGACCGGCTCCCGTTGCTCGGCCAGTGCGGAAGTGAACGCCGGCCGCTCGTCCGATCGCGCGCAGCCGCCAAGCACCAGAAGGAGAAGGCCCACGAAGGAAAAGCGACGGAAAAACATGCGCCTGCCTTAGCAGACCGACCATGACGGTAAAGTGACGAGCGGCCTATTCCCCGCCGACATAGGGCGCCATTGCCATCCAGGCGCTCCGTTTCGCCTCCCGCGACATGCTGGCGAAAGCGCCGCTGGAGGAGGGAAGGTCGATCAGCGTCAGGCCCGGTCGCAGTCCGATCTGCCTTCGCCCGTGCAAAGCCGCCGTCTTGCCATTGAAGGCCACCGCCTCCAGCGCGGGAAGCCGATCCACGAAGGCCGACAGGTCGCGCAACTCCGCGCCGCGGATCGCGCTGTCCAGGCTGCCTTCCCGATCCGCGCTCTCGATCACGTCCCACAGGCCCACGGCCCTCGCCTTCAGCCGCTTCAACCGCATCGCATAGGGCCGGACGCGCAGATCCTCGCCCAGGACATCGCTCATCAGCGCCCAGAAGGCGTTGCCGCGATGCGCATAATATTCGCCCTGCCTGATCGACGCGTCACCCGGCAGGCTGCCCAGAATCAGCAGCCGCGTCCCTTCATCGACGCTGGGAGGAAAGGCGGCCTTGCGTCGCGCGGGCATCTGTCCCGGCCGCAGCATCAGCCCTCAGACGTTGAACCGGAACAGCATGATGTCGCCATCCTGCGTCACATATTCCTTGCCTTCGGAACGCCACTTGCCTGCTTCCTTGGCCCCGGCCTCTCCATTATATTGGACATAATCGGCATAGGCCATGGTTTCCGCCCGGATGAAGCCCTTTTCGAAATCGGTATGGATTGCGCCCGCCGCCTGGGGCGCCTTCGAACCCTTGGCCACGGTCCAGGCGCGCGCCTCCTTCGGTCCCACGGTGAAGAAGGTGATGAGGCCCAGCAACTCGTATCCGGCGCGGATGATGCGGGCGAGGCCCGCTTCCTCCAGCCCCAGAGCCTCCAGATATTCCGCCCGCTCCTCGACCGGCATGGTGATGAGTTCGGCTTCGATAGCGGCCGAAACGATCACCGCCTTCGCGCCCTCCGCCGCCGCCTTTTCGAACACGCGGGCCGAATGGGCGTTGCCCTCCGCCGCGCTTTCCTCCTCGACATTGCAGACATAGAGGATGGGCTTTGCCGTCAGCAATTGCGCCTGGCGGAAGATGCGCTCCTCCTCGTCGTCGCCCGGCCGGGTCAGCCGCGCCGGCTTGCCCTCGCGCAGCAGGTCCAGCGCCTTGCCGAGCACGGACGCGGCGGCCTTCGCCTCCTTGTCGCCCTGCGCCGCCTTCTTGGCGAAGTTCGGCACGCGCTTTTCCAGGGATTCGAGGTCCGCCAGCATCAGCTCGGTCTCGACCGTCTCCGCGTCGGCAATGGGGTCCACCTTGCCCTCGACATGGGTGATGTCGTCATCCTCGAAGCAGCGCAGCACATGGACGATGGCGTCCACTTCGCGGATGTTCGCCAGGAACTGGTTGCCCAGGCCTTCGCCCTTGGACGCGCCGCGCACCAGGCCGGCTATGTCGACGAAGGCAAGCTGCGTTTCGATGATCTTGGCCGAACCGCCGATCTTGGCGATGGTCTGAAGGCGCTGGTCGGGCACGGCGACCTGCCCGACATTGGGTTCGATGGTGCAGAAGGGATAGTTCGCCGCCTGCGCCGCCTGCGTTTCCGTCAGCGCATTGAAGAGGGTGGACTTGCCCACATTGGGAAGCCCGACGATACCGCAACGAAAACCCATGATACTGCCTTCACGTCAAATCCGATTGGCCGCGCCGATAGCGCTTTCCCGGCGGCTTGGCCAGAGTCCGTGCGGTCTCAATGACGGAAGAAGAGCGTGACGGAGGCGACATGGTTGACGCGCGCATTGCCGCCGCGCTGGTCGATCCACTGGTTGAGATAGCCGATTTCCGCCGCCGACGCGCCGCCCAGCCCGATCTCCGCCCCGATGAAGCTGCGCAACTGGTCGAACCCGCCCTTCGCGCCCCAATCGGTGCTGTTGAGCGCCACGAAGCCCTCGCCATAGATCAGCGCGCTCACCGCCTTGCCGCCCAACGGCTTTTCGTAGCGCAGCATCTCCCGCAGGCGCCAGCCCAGGTCGTCGCCGTCGGAACGCCAGCGCTGCTCCAGTCGCGTGCGCGAGGAAAGCTCGCCGCCCCACGGCTTGCCGATGGCCCAATTGGCTTGCTGGAAGCTGCGCTCCTCATTCACGTCGCGCCCATCCTTGACCGGCAGCGCGACATGGGCATAGCCTTGGTAGACGGTGACGCTGGAGGACAGCTTCCAGCCCAGGCCGCCGCGCAGGATGGTCTGATCGGCCCGCGACACCCCGTCCCCGATGCGCGGCTGGATCTCCGCGAAATAGACGAGATCGCCGGACACCGGCCCCATGGCGGTAAGGTTCAGCCAGAACTGCTCATCCTCCGTGGTCCGGGCGTGGGCGGGGGCGGCGATGGCGATCAGCGCACAGAAGAGAATAGCGAACAGGCGACGCATCACGTCCTCTTAAAAAAGCGCGCCGCTCTTGATCATGTGCTCCTGCTAAGGCAGGGCCCAGTTCAGACGGTTATTCGTCTTCCAAATGGCCGGACTGGGCTCCTGCCTTCGCGGGAGCGCGAAGGGCGTCGGTCAATCGCCCGCCCTTTAGCGCGCCCTTATTTCCGGTCCATTTCCGCATGGTAAGCATTGGCAACCGGCCTCAAGTAATCACGCTCGGCCGATCCATTCCGGTAAAGCCGGTAATATCCGCCATTTCCTG
Organism: Sphingobium sp. TA15; assembly: GCF_037101235.1. NCBI lineage: Bacteria > Pseudomonadati > Pseudomonadota > Alphaproteobacteria > Sphingomonadales > Sphingobiaceae > Sphingobium > Sphingobium sp. TA15. The sequence goes on along the minus strand of NZ_AP025355.1, from coordinate 968,428 downwards.
CGCAGCCTTGACCAGCGGCGCAAGCGCTTCGCCCGTCTCCAGCCCCAGATCGCCGTCCTTGGCCACATAGCGCTCGATATAGACGCGCAGGGTCGCCCCCTCCGTGCCCGTCCCCGAAAGGCGGAACACCACCCGCGACCCGTCCTCGAACAGCACGCGCACGCCCTGGTTGCGGCTGACGGACTGGTCTGTTGGATCGCTATAGGCGAAATCGTCGGCGGCCTTCACCGCGCCGCCGCTGTTCGTGGTGCCCGGCAGCGCCTCCAGCCCGCCTCGCAGCGCCGCCATCAGCGCATCGGCCCTGTCCTTGGCAATCCCCTCATAATCATGCCGCGCATAATAGTTGCGGCCATAGGTGGCCCAATGTTCGGCCATGACCTGCGCGACGCTCTGCCGCCGGACGGCCAGGATGTTGAGCCACAGCAGCACCGCCCAGATGCCGTCCTTCTCCCGCACATGGTCGGAACCCGTGCCCGCGCTTTCCTCGCCGCAGATGGTGGCCATGCCGGCGTCCAGCAGATTGCCAAAGAATTTCCATCCCGTCGGCGTCTCATGCAGCGGAATGCCCAGCTTCTCCGCCACGCGATCGGCCGCGCCGCTGGTCGGCATCGACCGCGCAATGCCCTTGAGGCCCGCCGCATAGCCCGGCGCCAGATGCGCATTGGCCGCCAGCACCGCCAGCGAATCCGAAGGCGTGACGTAACAATGTCGCCCGATGATCAGGTTGCGGTCGCCATCGCCATCCGAAGCCGCGCCGAAATCCGGCGCGTCCGGCGCCATCATCCGGTCGTACAGTTCCCTGGCGTGAACCAGATTGGGATCGGGGTGATGATGGCCGAAGTCGGGCAGGGGGGTGGCGTTGCGCACGGTGCCCGCAGGCGCGCCGAGCCGCTTCTCGAAAATCTCGACCGCATAGGGGCCTGTCACGGCGCTCATCGAATCGAAGGAGAGGGTGAAGCCGTCCGCGATCATCGCCCGGATCGCGCCGAAGTCGAACAGCGTCTCCATCAGTTCGGCATAGCCCGCGACGGGATCGACCACCTCTACGGTCATGCCGCCCAGGGTTGTGCTGCCCAGCGCGTCGATGTCGACATCGCCCGCTTCCAATATGCGATAGCTGTCGATGGAGAGGGTCCGCGCATGAATGGCGTCCGTCACCTTTTCCGGCGCCGGGCCGCCGTTCGAGACATTATATTTGATCCCGAAATCCTCGTCCGGCCCGCCCGGATTGTGGCTGGCCGACAGCACCAGCCCGCCAAAGGCGCCCGACGAACGGATCAGGTGCGATGCGGCGGGGGTGGAGAGGATGCCCCCGCGCCCCACCAGCACCCGGCCGAAGCCGTTGGCCGCCGCCATCTTCAAGACGATCTGGATGACATCCCGGTTGAGATAGCGACCATCGCCGCCGACCACCAGCGTCTCGCCCTCGAACCCTTCCAGGCTGTCGAACACCGACTGGACGAAATTTTCCGCATAATGGGGCTGCTGGAAGACCCGCACCTTCTTGCGGAGGCCGGACGTGCCCGGCTTCTGGTCGTTGAAAGGCTTTGTCGCGACGGTCTGTATCACCCGGATCCCCTTGGAAAGTGGAAAGTCAGGCCTGCTTTATGGCGTGCGACTGCGACGGTCCGCAATCCACCCTGGCCATTTCACCGCGAGCGCAGGGCGGACGGACGCGCATTCCCGCCTTGCCGGCAGGCGCATGCCCGGAAACGCTGATGACCCTGGAACGCGTGGAATGGAACCGGGAGGAATATGCCGTGTTCCCGCGAAGGCGCATGAGAAGCTGGTTCAGGCGACACGATGACATGCAGATGGGGGACTGGGCTCCTGCCTGCGCAGCAGCATGGTGCGCTTAATGTCCCCCTGGTCAATTCCAACACGCCCTGAACCGCTGCGTCGGCCCTAATCCGCGAGCCGCAGGGCCACCTCGTTCATGAACCGCGCGTCGTCTCCCCTGGCGAGCCATTCCGCCTCCGCTCCGATCGCGCCCAGCATGTCGGCCAGCGCGTTCATCTCGCTCTTGTGATAATTGCCCAGCACATAGCCGTGCACCCGGTCCTTGTGCCCCGGATGGCCGATGCCGATCCTCACCCGGCGAAACTCCGCCCCGATATGCGCATCGGTCGAACGAAGGCCGTTATGCCCCGCATTGCCGCCGCCGCGCTTCACCTTGACCTTCATCGGCGCAAGGTCGAGTTCGTCGTGAAAGACCGTCACGTCCTGCGGCGCGAGCTTGTAGAAGCGCATCGCTTCCCCCACCGAGCGGCCGCTTTCGTTCATGAAGGTCGCGGGCTTCAGCAGGACGATCTTCTCCGTCCCGATCCGCCCTTCCTGCACCCAGCCCTGAAACTGCTTCTTCGGCGGAGGGAAGCGATGCATGTCCGCGATCAGGTCGACCGCCATGAAGCCGACATTATGCCGGTTCATCGCATATTGGGTTCCGGGATTGCCCAGGCCCACCCAGATCTGCATCGCGTCAAACTCCCGATAAGCAAACCCCCGTTCGCCCTGAGCCTGTCGAACGACCCTGCTTCTTCGAAAAGAGCGGGGCTTCGACAAGCTCAGCCCGAACGGGGGTTGAGCGAACCGATAAAAGGGCCAGCCAGGCTAAGGGCTTATTCGCCCTGAGCCGGGGTCTCGTTGTCGCCTTCGGCACTCTTCAGGGCCGAAGGGGCGACGATGGTCGCGACGGTGAAGTCGGTCTCGTCATGGGCGGCCTTGGCGCCCTTGGGCAGCTTCACGGCGCCGATGTGGATCGAATCGCCGACGTCCAGCCCGGCCAAGTCGATGACGACATCGTCCGGAATCTCGGCCGCATCGACGATCAGTTCGATCTCATGCGCGACGATGTTGAGCACGCCGCCCTTCTTCAGGCCCGGCGAGGCGTCTTCATTCTTGAAGATCACAGGCACGTTGACATGGACGGTGGCATGTTCCGAAACGCGCAGGAAGTCGGCGTGCAGCGGACGGTCGGTCACGGGGTGGAAAGCCACATCCTTGGCGAGGGTGCGGACCTTCTTTCCGCCCACTTCGACGAAGACGACCGAATTGAAGAAATGGCCGGTGCCGAGCAGCTTGTTGAGGAGCTTTTCCTCGACATGGATCGACTGCGGTTCTTCATTGTTACCATAGATGACGGCGGGTACGCGGCCCTCGCGGCGGAGAGCGCGGGAGGCTCCCTTGCCTGCCCGATCGCGTGCCTCTGCCGACAGCGTAAGCTGCTCGCTCATTGCGTGTCTCCAAAAGCAAATTGATGTAAGCGCCCGCCACGCCTCCAGGGATGACCATGCCGGGACCGCGGCCCAATAGCAGAAAGGGGCGGGAAAGCAAGGGGCGGGAAGCGGGATGGGCGCTATTGCACCCGCGTCACCCTGTACCCCCCGGCCCGCAGCAGGTCGATCAGATTGTCCTTGCCCGCCAGATGCCCCGCGCCCACGGCGATGAGGGGGCGTCCCTTGAGCGCCCCCACCGACTTCACCCAGTCGCGGTTCCGCTCCACCAGCACCGCCTGCTCCACCACCGGATCGGGCGCCTCGCCCAGCCTGTCTTCCTGCGCCAGGGTGGCGACATCGCCCCTGATCCAGGCGGCGAGGATGCGGTCGTAAAGCCGCCGCATCTCCTTCGCCTCCCGCACCGTATCGACCAGCAGCCGCCGCTGCGCATCCGCGGGCAGCGTGTCGAAGGCGCGGAACTGCCGCTCCACCGTTTCCAGCCCGCTTATGGGCTTGCCTGCCTTTTCGAATGCGGCGATCAGCGCCGGTTCGACGCCATGATCCTGGCTGACATGCAGGGCCTGCTGCGCCGCCGCCGAAAGCAGCATCGCCGCCGCCCAATCCTCATAAGCGGAGAGAGTTTGCGTATTGGCGCCGCCATTCTCGACGATCTCCTCCAGCGCGGCCTTGTCCCCTGCCGGAACGCGCGTCTCCAGCGAAGCCAGCCCCACACTGCGCCCCATCCTCTCGAACTGCGCCAAAGTCCCGGCCTGATCCTGTATCTCGGCCGATTCCAGCACCAGCCGGTCCGCCTGCCCGATGGCGTCCCCGATCGGCCCGGTCCGCCACGCCACGCCGTCCGGCAGCACATGGATGGTGCCGAACAGCCATCCGTCCATGCCTTTTCCCTCCACCCGCCAGAGCGCGGGTCCTCCACCGGGCGGCGGGGCAGGGGGCTTCTCTCCGCAAGCGACAATCAGGCATAGGGCGGCCAGCCCCAGCCAGCGCGCCAGGATGCGGATCATCCTATTGCTTCACCCGTGTCGAAGCGACGCCCATCGCCTTCAACTGGTCCTGCACGCTGCCCTTGCCCGCCAGATGCCCGGCGCCCACGGCGATGAACAGCGTGCCCGGCCTTTCGAGCCGCTGCCTGATCCACTTCGCCCAATTGGCGTTGCGCTGGATCAGCAGCACCTGGGCCAGTTCGGGCGTCGCCTCCAGCGACTCGTTCATCTCCGCCGCCAGCTTGTCCGGTTCCCCGCCCTGCCAGTGCGCGACCAGGCTGGCGAACTGCCCGTCCATGTCCGGCAGGCCCTCGATGGTCGCGGTCAGGAACTTCACCTGCTGCTCCATCGGCAGGCCCGCGAAATAGCCTAGCTGCTGCTCCACCGTCTCCAGCGCGCCGACCTTCTTGCCCGAAGCCCTGGCCGCGGCGGTCAGCACCTTCTCCGCGCCCAGATCCGATTTGTATCCCAGCGCCTCCAGGGGCTTCACCGACAGCGCCATGCCGGCCATCCAGGGATTGAACATCTCGAACGCCTGCCACGGAAGCCCGTTCGCGCTCATCGCATCCTGATATTTGGCGCGGTCGTCCGCGCCCAGCCGGTCCGACAGCTTCACGCCGTCCCGCGCTAGCGCCGCGCCCGTCATGGTGGACGCCAGCCCATTGGGATCTTCCGGCTCGACGATCTCCAGCACCAGTTCGTCCGACTGCTCGAAGGCCGCCCTGACCCCGCCCTTGAACCAGTCGACCCCCGGCTTCATCACATGGACGGTGCCGAACAGATAGATGGTGGTGTCCGCATCCTTCACTTCCCACAAGGCGGGCGTCACATAGGCGGAACGCACCGCCGCATCGCGGGCTGAGGCGGGCTGCTCCAGCGCGCAGCCGCCAAGCAGCATCATGGCGGGGGCCAGCCAGCGGAAAGAGGGCCATCTCATCTGAATTGCGGTCCGTTTCCTTAAAGGTTTTCTCTTCCATGCGGGCCACCGACCGCCAGGGCAAGCGGATTTACGGTCAAATGCGCCCTCTTTTCCTTGACCATGCGCCCTCGCTGCGCCAAGGCGCGCCGCAATCGACCGTCATTTTTAAAGCCGTGATTTCTGGGGACCATCGGTGGCGACAAGCAAAGCGCTTTCCTTCCAGGATCTGATCCTGACCCTGCATGCCTATTGGGGACGGCAGGGCTGCGTGATCCTGCAACCCTATGACATGGAGGTGGGCGCGGGCACCTTCCACCCGGCGACCACCTTGCGCAGCCTTGGCCCCGATGCCTGGAACGCCGCCTATGTGCAGCCCAGCCGCCGCCCGACCGACGGCCGCTATGGCGAAAACCCCAATCGCCTCCAGCATTATTACCAATATCAGGTGATCATGAAGCCGTCCCCGGCGAACCTCCAGGAACTCTATCTGGGTTCGCTGGCGGAGATCGGCATCGACCCGCTGGTCCATGACATCCGCTTCGTCGAGGATGACTGGGAAAGCCCGACGCTCGGCGCCTGGGGCCTTGGCTGGGAAGTCTGGTGCGACGGCATGGAAGTCACCCAGTTCACCTATTTCCAGCAGATGGGCGGCTTCGACTGCAAGCCCGTCGCGGGCGAACTGACCTATGGCCTGGAACGCCTCGCCATGTATATCCAGGGCGTCGACAGCGTCTATGACCTGAAATTCAACGATGGCGTAGATGGGAGGGGAGGCGTCACCTATGGCGACGTCTTCCTGGAAAATGAGCGGCAGATGTCGAAATGGAATTTCGAGATTGCCGACACCGAAAAGCTGTTCCGCTGGTTCAGGGACGCCGAAGCCGAGTGCAAGGCCTCGCTGGAGGCAGGCGTCCCGCTCGCCGCCTATGACCAGGCGATCAAGGCCAGCCATGTCTTCAACTTGCTCCAGGCGCGCGGCGTCATCTCGGTGCAGGAACGCGCCAGCTATATCGGCCGCGTCCGCGACCTCGCCAAGGGCGCCTGCGAAAAGTGGATGGAAGTGAACGGGTGGGCCGCGTGATGCATCTTTCGCCCTCCTTATGGCTTACCCTATCCCCGTTCGGGCTGAGCCTGTCGAAGCCCTCCACTTCTTCTAAGAATGCGGTTCCGGCTCATGACTGATTTCCTCCTCGAACTCCGCTGCGAAGAAATCCCGGCCCGGATGCAATTGAAGGCTTCCGAAGACCTCGCCCGCCTCTTCACCGAGGAACTGGCGAAGTCCGGCCTGAAACCCGAAAGCATCGACAGCTTCGTCACGCCCCGCCGCCTGGCGCTGATCGCCCGCAACCTGCCGCTGGAAACCGCCGCCGTCAGCGAGGAGCATAAAGGCCCGCGCACCTCGGCGCCCGCGCAGGCGCTGGAAGGCTTCCTCCGCAAGACCGGCCTGACGCAAGACCAACTGGAAGACCGCGACGGCGTCTGGTTCGCCACGGTCAACAAGCCCGGCCGCGCCTCTGCGCAGGTTCTGGCCGAAGCCGTCCCCGCCGTCATCCGCGCCTTCCCCTGGCCCAAGTCGATGCGCTGGGGCAAGGCATCCCAGACCACGGAAAGCCTCCGCTGGGTCCGCCCGTTGCAGGGGATCGTCGCGATCCTGGGCGAAGAACTGGTCGACATCGAAATCGAAGGCATCAAGTCGGGCTACGCCACGCTCGGCCACCGCTTCCACCATCCGGGCGAAATCACCATCGGCGGCGCGCACGACTATGCCGAAAAGCTGCGCGCCTGCCATGTGATCGTCAGCCACCGGGAACGCCAGTCGATCATCGAGGCAAAGGCCGCCGAAGCCGCCGCCGCCCATGGCTATACGGTGATCGAGGACAAGGGCCTCGTCGCGGAAAATGCGGGCCTGACGGAATGGCCGGTGCCGCTGCTGGGCGATTTCGACCCGGCTTTTCTTGAGGTGCCGCCTGAAGTCATCCAGCTAACCCTCCGCATCAACCAGAAATATTTTGTCCTGCGCGATGCAAGCGGCAAGCTCGCCCCCGCCTTCATCTGCACCGCCAATATAGAGGCGAAGGACGGCGGCGCGGCCATCGTCGCGGGCAATCGCAAGGTTCTCGCCGCCCGCCTGTCCGACGCCCGCTTCTTCTGGGAACAGGACCGCAAGACGAAGCTGGAAGACCATGCGAAGAAGCTGGAACGCATCACCTTCCACGAAAAGCTCGGCACCGTCGCCGACAAGGTGGAGCGCGTCGCCAAACTGGCCCGCTGGCTGGTGGAAGAGGGGATTGTTCAATCCAACAAAGAAGGCCAGCAACCGGAGACAGAGCTTTTCAACGCAGCCTTGTCTGCCAGTCGTCTCGCAAAGGCTGATCTTGTAACTGAAATGGTTGGCGAATTTCCAGAACTTCAAGGCGTTATGGGCGGATATTATGCTCGCGCAGAAGGTCTTTCAGGCGCTGTCGCTGATGCTATTCGGGATCACTACAAGCCGATCGGCCAAAGCGATGAAGTGCCAACCGCGCCTGCTACAGTTGTAGTTTCCCTAGCTGATAAATTAGACAACATCCTTGCTTTTTTTGCCATTGATGAAAAGCCGACTGGTTCGAAAGATCCGTTTGCGCTCCGCAGGGCGGGTTTAGGTATTCTCTCGCTGATCGGGCAATCGGAAATCCGGCTGCCTTTCTCAAAGATCGGACCTCAATATCTCGCCCTCTTGGCCAAACAGATCGCCAGCCGAGGCCTTGAGGATACTGGATACAGTTCCTTTGCACACGATGTGTATCAAGATTGGTTGGCGGGTCGGCCGTTAACGCGCAACGAAGATGGTTCGATCTCCCGGATGAATGATGACGGCGGGTCAAGGCATTATAGTCAGGAACTGGCGCCGCTAATCAGATATGCTGCGGATGTGCATGAGGCCGTGATGAAATCCGCTCCGGACGTGCTGCCATTCCTAGCCGACCGTCTCAAGGTCCAGCAAAAGGAAGCTGGCGTCCGTCACGACCTGATCGACGCGGTGTTTGCGCTCGGCGGTGAGGACGATCTGGTTCGCCTGCTGGCCCGCGTGAAGGCGCTTCAATCCTTCGTCGCCACGGACGACGGCACGAACCTTCTCGCCGGCTACAAGCGCGCCGCCAACATCTTGAAAAAAGAAGGAGTCGAAACCGCGGAGGCGACCCAGCTTACCTACACCCCCGAACCCGCCGAAGCCGCCCTCATCGCTGCCCTGGACGCTGCCGAACCCCGCGCCACCGCCGCCGTAGCTGCGGAGGATTTCGAAGGCGCCATGGCCGCGCTTGCAACATTGCGCGCCCCCATCGACGCCTTTTTCGAAAGCGTCACCGTCAACGACGCCGATGAAACCAAGCGCTCCGCCCGCCTGGCGCTGCTCTCGCGGGTGCGCAAGGCGGTCCATGCGGTGGCCGATTTCTCGAAAATTGCCGGATAATAAAGACAGATAAGCGCGCAATCGGGAAAATCAGTGAAATAGGACATCAATCATCGTAAAAGCGGGTGCGTTTGTCGCCCGCCTGTTGTTAAAGTTTTGTTGCATCGCACAATACACGGCAATCAGCAGGAGAGCCGCTATTATGTTGACAATGGAAGAGGCCAGCATGAGCACGACCGCGACCCGTTATGTCTATCGTTTCGGCGGCGGCGTCGATGACGGCGGCAAGGGCGACAAGAATCTCCTGGGCGGCAAGGGCGCCAATCTGGACGGCATGGCCGCCATCGGCCTGCCCGTGCCCCCCGGTTTCACCATCACGACGGAGATGTGCACCCGCTATTATACCGATGGCGGCGTCTATCCCGAAAGCCTGAAGGCGGAAGTCGCGAACGGCATCGCCCATATCGAGGGCGTCACCGGCAAGAAGTTCGGCGACAAGGCCGACCCGCTGCTGGTCTCCGTCCGCTCCGGCGCGCGCATTTCCATGCCCGGCATGATGGACACGGTCCTGAACCTCGGCCTCAACGATGAAACCGTGATCGGCCTCGCCGCCGCTTCGGGCGACGAGCGTTTCGCCTGGGACAGCTATCGCCGCTTCATCCAGATGTATTCGGACGTGGTGCTGGAACTCGACCATGGCGCGTTCGAGGAAGCGCTGGAGATCGCCAAGGAAGACCAGGGCTACACGCTCGACACGGAAATGACCGCCGCCGACTGGAAGGCGCTCGTTACCGAATATAAAGGCCTGGTTTCAAAGCTTTGGAACAAGCCCTTCCCGCAGGATGTGAACGACCAGCTTTGGGGCGCGATCAGCGCCGTCTTCGGTAGCTGGCAGGCCGACCGCGCCAAGGTCTATCGCCGCCTCAACTCGATCCCGCACGATTGGGGCACCGCCGTCAACGTGCAGGCGATGGTGTTCGGCAATATGGGCGACACCTCGGCCACTGGCGTCGCCTTCACCCGCGACCCCGCCACCGGCGAGAACGCCTATTATGGCGAATATCTGATCAACGCCCAGGGCGAGGATGTGGTGGCGGGCATCCGCACGCCGCAATATCTGACCAGGGCCGCGCGCGAGCGGGCAGGGGCCAAGCCGCTGTCGATGGAAGAGGCGATGCCGGAAACCTATGCCGAACTGGCGCGGGTGTTCCAGATCCTCGAAACCCATTATCGCGACATGCAGGACATCGAATTCACGGTGCAGCAGGGCAAGCTCTGGATGCTCCAGACCCGCTCCGGCAAGCGCACCGCCAAGGCCGCGCTGAAAATCGCGGTCGACATGGCGAATGAGGGCCTGATCACGGAGGAAGAGGCCGTCGCCCGCGTCGATCCCGCCGCGCTCGACCAGCTTCTGCACCCGACCCTCGATCCCAAGGCGCCCCGCGACGTGCTGACCAAGGGCCTGCCCGCCTCGCCGGGCGCGGCTTCGGGCGCCATCGTGTTCGATGCCGACACCGCGGAGCGCCGCAACGAACTGGGCGACTCCGTCATCCTCGTCCGCGTCGAAACCAGCCCTGAAGACATTCACGGCATGCATGCGGCCAAGGGCATCCTGACCGCGCGCGGCGGCATGACCAGCCACGCCGCCGTGGTGGCGCGCGGCATGGGCCGCCCCTGCGTCTCCGGCGCGGGCAGCCTGTCCATCGACAATGCCGCCAAGACGCTGCGCATCGAAGGCCGCACGTTGAAGGAAGGCGACATCCTCACCATCGACGGTTCGACCGGCGAAGTGATGGCGGGCGAAGTCCCGACTGTGCAGCCCGAACTGGCGGGCGACTTCGGCATCCTGATGGCCTGGGCCGACAAGGTCCGCCGCCTGAAGGTCCGCGCCAACGCCGAAACCCCGCTCGACTGCCAGACTGCCCGCGATTTCGGCGCGGAAGGCGTGGGCCTGTGCCGCACCGAACATATGTTCTTCGACGCGGCCCGCATCACCGCCGTGCGGGAGATGATCCTGGCCGACAGCGAAAAGGGCCGCCGCGTGGCGCTCGACAAGCTGCTGCCGGAACAGCGGGACGATTTCGCGCAGATTTTCATGGTGATGGCGGGCCTGCCCGTCACCATCCGCCTGCTCGACCCGCCGCTGCACGAATTCCTGCCCCATGGCGAAGCGGAGTTCGAGGAAGTGGCCAGGGCAGCGGGCGTCGGCGTGGAGGCGTTGAAGCGCCGCGCCGCCGAACTGCATGAATTCAACCCGATGCTGGGCCATCGCGGTTGCCGCCTGGGCGTCACCTACCCCGAAATCTACGAAATGCAGGCTCGCGCCATCTTCGAGGCCGCGCTGATCATCAAGCAGCGCAGCGGCGAAGCGCCGATCCCCGAAATCATGATCCCGCTCGTCGCCACGAAGAAGGAGCTGGAACTGATGAAGGCCATCGTCGACAGCGTGGCCAAGCAGGTGTTCGAGGAGCAGGGCGCTTCGGTCGACTATCTGGTCGGCACCATGATCGAACTGCCCCGCGCCGCATTGAAGGCAGGCGAGATCGCCGAAGTCGGCGAATTCTTCTCCTTCGGCACCAACGACCTGACGCAGACGACCATCGGCATCAGCCGCGATGACGCCGGGCGCTTCCTGACGCAATATGTGGACAAGGGCATCTTCGCCCGCGACCCGTTCGTCAGCATCGATGTGGAGGGCGTCGGCGAACTGATCGAACTGGCCGCCGAACGCGGCCGCGCTACGCGGAGCGGCATCAAGCTCGGCATTTGCGGGGAGCATGGCGGCGACCCGGCGTCCATCGCCTTTTGCGAGAAGACGGGCCTCGATTATGTATCGGCATCGCCCTATCGGGTGCCGATCGCTCGCCTTGCCGCGGCTCAGGCGGCGCTGGCGAACCGGAAATGACAGGACAGGGGCGGGAGATCATCCCGCCCCTTTCTTTTCAGGCTTGCGTGGTGCGATGCTCGTAGAGCCGTGCATGCTCCTGGTCCTGGCGGGCATCCAGCAGGCGAGCCTGCTCCCGCCATTCCTCCCGCGAAATCACGCCACGACGCAGGCCAAGTTGCGTTTCCAGCGCTGCCTCCTGCTCGGCGCCGATCGCCGCGATCTGGTCGTAGCGATGATAGCCCGCCTGGTTAAGCGCGATCTCATCCTGCGGAGTGATGCCCCGGATGCGGCTGAAATCGTCCCGCTCATGCGTGCTTCCGGCAGGGCCGTGCATGGCGGCGGGCCGTGGCGGAACCGAGTGACGCTCCAGTTCGGCGATCCGCTCCCGCGCGTCGGCCAGGCGCGCGTCCCGATCCTTGACCGCATGGGCGTGGGCAAGCTGCTCGTCACGCCAATAGCGCTTATATTTGCCGCGCCCGCTTAAAATGAGGCCCAGAAGCAGCCCGATCAGCAGCGCGATCACCAACAGCGCGATTTCATTTGGTGTGAAGGTCATCTCAGCATCCTTTCCTGCCCATCGAACGACCAGGGCGAAACAAGGTTGCGGTTCGACGCCTTCCAAGGAGCTGGCCGGCAAAAAAGTGCAAAAAGGGCTTGCTCAAAAGCCTGGGCGCTTCTATCTGCGCCACTCCAACGCACCCGTAGCTCAGCTGGATAGAGCATCAGACTACGAATCTGAGGGTCGGACGTTCGAATCGTTCCGGGTGCGCCATTTCCCACAGTCCCGTTTTCATGTCCTCGCATGGGCGCGAAGTCGCTTGTCCGAGGGATGCGACCGGCGGCGGTTTTTAAATAAGGATAGTCCAGTTTAGGGGTTGCCAGACTGCCCGCCCCCTTCTATCTGCCCCTCCACCACGCACCCGTAGCTCAGCTGGATAGAGCATCAGACTACGAATCTGAGGGTCGGACGTTCGAATCGTTCCGGGTGCGCCATTTCCCTTAAATCGCTGCAAAACCAGCCTTAAGGAACGCATCGGTCCAGGGCGGGCCTGTCCAGATCCACGACGGTGATGATCGTGGAGACGGCAGCGTTGGCGGATATGCTGCACGTCCTTGCCCGGTCGAAGGTTCCGGCTGGCCATTCCTCCGGATATTCGGCGTTGAACGCGGGCTTGCCCGCCGCGACATAGGGCGCGCTGTCGGCGCAGAAATCGCCCAGCACGCATCCTTCGAACAATATGGCGTCGAACAGCGGCACGAGCTTCGCGGACGAACCGCCGGCGTTCTTCTGCACCGGCTTCAGCCCATAGCCGCGCGCCCGGGCGGAGAGGGCGGTCACATAGGCGATCATGTCCTGTTCCGTCAGGTCGAACCCTGTCGTCGCGGCGCCATCCTCGAACGCGTCCATCACGTCGAATTCGACATGGTCGAAACCCTTGTCCCGGCACATGCGCAGCCGATCGTCCATGATCTGGATGAATTCGGGATAGCGGCGAATGTCGATGTAACGCTCGCCCGCGAAGCCGGGATAGCTGTTGCCCAATAGTCCCGATATGGCCGAGAGGCTGGCATAGTCTGGCCGGTTGCTTTCCGCCGATCCGACATCGAGATAGCAGATCGTCCTGGTTCCGCGGGATTTGGCCAGCGCCACATAAGCGGCAGCCGTGTCGAACCCGTCGACATCGAGATAGGCGACGGCGGGCGGCGTCGCGGGCAGGCCCTGGTTCTGCAATATCCAGTCCCAACTGAAAAGCGTTGCAGGGGCCGGGGCGGGCGTGGGGGAGGGGCTGGGCGAGGGCGTTGGAGCCGGCGTCGGGGCGGGGGTCGGCGTGCCGTCATCTCCACCGCCTCCGCACCCGGCCAGCATCAGCGTGGCGGCGGCGATAAGGCCGATAGAGGATAGCTTTTCGCGTGCCCGAAACACAATCACGGTCCCTTCTTGCGGAACGTCGATCCTGAATCAGTAAACCGCCACCCGGCGGGACGGGCGGTCGAGGCGGGAGGTCTTATAAAGTAAAATGAGCAATGCCGGGATATAGCGGTGGGTATAATCCATCCGCTATACTTAACTAGTATACATCCTTAATTGATAGACTATTTGGCCATATCGGAAATTTTTTATGCCGATATTTGTTCATTGAAGTTGACATTGAAACATGCCTGACCGCAAATTAACCATGGGTAAAACTTCAAAAAACCGAGTCGCCCCAGATGGATGCGTGGTGTGACTGTAGCCCTGAGCGGATCGCCGGCCTTGGGAACCGCAGCGGGCATATCAGAAGATGATTTTTATACCCTGACGCAGCCTCATCGACGCGGATAATGGCTGGGAAACCCAGAACGGCATATTTTTGTCTTCGATGCCGGGCATGAGCGTTGCGCTCTATTGTCCGTTGTGCATGCGCGTCCGGTTTTTATTGACGAAAACCAAAAGATATTGGGTCGCAAACCTGTGAAATGATTTCGACATTCATAAGTTTAGGGGTTTGCCATGACCTATGGCCACAGCGTCACCATCGACGGCTCTTTGGATGACTGGTTCGCGACCGACCGGATCGACGACAACAGCGCCCCCGGCTACCAGGTCTATGCGACGCTTGACAATGACGCCTTCGTCTTCGCCCTGACCGCGCCCGTTGCCATAGGCGCGGACACCACCGTCTGGCTGAACACGGACGGCAAGACGTCCACCGGCTACCAGATATTCGGCTTCGCGGGCGGCGCGGAATATAATGTCAATTTCGCGGCCGACGGAACGGTGAACCTCTATAGCGGCGCGGCGGGCGAGACGCTGGTGCTGGGCGGCCTGCAGGCGGCCTGGTCGGCGGACCGCACCACGGTCGAATTCCGCCTGCCGACCTCGGCGGTGGGCAATCCGGCGGCGATGTACAGCTATTACGACATCAACAACCTGTCCAACAGCTTCATGCCGTCCAACTATCAGTCCGCCCCGTTCACGGTCTTCAACCAGACGACCGCGACCCAGGCCCCGGACATGCGGATCGGCATCGTCTTCTCCCAGACGACCGCCGACGCCTATTTCAGCCCGACCGCCTATTCGCAGCTTTTCATGTCGGTCCAGGCGCAGGCGATCCAGGCCGGCATCCCCTTCGACATATTGACGGAGGCCGACCTTACCGATCTCAACAAGCTGTCCCATTACGACGCGCTGGTCTTCCCCTCCTTCCGCAACGTCCCCGTCGACAAGGTGGAGGCGATTTCCCACACGCTGGAAATGGCCAGCAAGCAACTGGGCATCGGCCTGATCACGGCGGGCGAGTTCATGACGAACCAGCCGCATGTGCCGGGCGGCGCTATCGGCGGCGATCCGCTGCCGGGCGATCCCTATGCCCAGATGAAGCTGCTGTTCGACGCCACCCGCGTCACCGGCGGCACCGGCGATGTGGTGGTGACCGCGACGGACCCGACCGGCCTCGTCCTCGACCATTATGCCAACGGGCAGCAGGTAAACAGCTATAGCGGCGTCGGCTGGAACGCCTTCGCCAGCGTCAGCGGCACCGGGCACCAGATCGCCACCGAAACCATAAACGGCGGATCGGCCTATGCCGCCGCCCTCGCGACGCAGACCGGCGCGGCGCGCAACGTCCTCTTCTCCAGCGAAGGCGTGATGGCCGACGCCAACATGCTGCAACAGGCGATCAGCTATGCGGCCAACGGCACCGGCCTGTCGGTCGGCCTGCATTTGTCGCGCGAATCCGGCGTCGTCGCCGCCCGCGTCGACATGGACCAGAGCCAGGAGCTGGAGGACGTCGACCCTCCCGGCAGCACGCCGGGCATCTACGACAAGCTGCTGCCCATCCTGACGCAATGGAAGGCGGACTATAATTTCGTTGGCAGCTTCTACCTGAATGTCGGCAACGGGACCAACGGCACCGGGACCGACTGGGCGGTGTCGCTGCCCTATTACAAGGCGCTCCTCGACCTCGGCAACGAACTGGGGACGCACAGCCTGACCCACCCGGACAATACCAACCTGCTCAACGCGCAGCAGATCCAGACTGAATTCCAGGACAGCATCGCGATCCTGAACCAGCAGATCAGCGCCTATCTCAACCAGCCGTTCCAGATCACCGGCGCCGCCGTGCCGGGAGCGCCGGAATCCCTTCCGGTATCGCAGGAGATCATGAAATATGTGTCGGATTATCTGACCGGCGGCTATGCGGCGCAGGGCGCGGGCTATCCCAACGCCTTCGGCTATCTGACGCCCGCCGACCAGAGCAAGATCTATTTCGCGCCCAACACATCCTTCGACTACACCTTCATCGAATTTCAGCAGAAGACCGTGGCCGAAGCGACCGCGCTCTGGATCGGCGAATTCGACAAGCTGGTCGCCAATGCGGGGATGCCCGTCATCGTCTGGCCCTGGCACGATTATGGCGCGGCGGATTTCCTGTCGGGCAGCCCGACGGTGGACAGCCCCTATGATATTTCACTGTTCACAAGCTGGATTCAGCATGCGGTGGCGGCGAACATGGAATTCGTCACGCTGGATGACCTAGCGGCGCGCATGACGGCGGTGAAGAACGCCACGATCACCACGACCGTGGCGGGCAACAGCATCACCGCCAGCGTCGGCGGCGCCAATGTCGGCAACCTGTCGCTGGATGTCGAGCGCCAGGGCGCGCTGGTCATCCAGAATGTGACCGGCTGGTATGCCTATGACAGCGACAGCGTCTTCCTGCCCCAGAGCGGGGGCACCTTCAAGATCACTCTGGGAGCAGCGGCGGACGATGTGACGCACATCACCGACCTGCCGATGCGGGCCGTGCTGCTGAGCGTCGCCGGCGACGGCCATAACCTCGCCTTTTCGATCCAGGGAGAGGGGAAGGTCGTCATCGACATCGCCAATCCGGGCACGGACGGGATCGTCGTCACCGGGGCGGCGGGATATAGCCAGGTCGGGGAGATCGTGACGGTCGACCTGGGCGGCTATGGCCTGCACAACGTCATGCTGGAATATAAGAATCCGCCGGTGATCGTCTCCAATGGCGGCGGCCCCACGGCGACGCTTTCCATGGGGGAGAACGGCACGGCCGTGACAACCGTTGTCGCGACCGATGCGGACGTGGGGACGGTGATCGGCTATTCCATCTCCGGCGGAGCGGACGCCGCGAAATTCAGGATCGACGGCGCGACGGGAGCGCTGACCTTCCTCAGCGCGCCGAATTTCGAAGCGGCCGGCGATGTCGGGACGGACAATGTCTATGACGTCATCGTCCGCGCATCCGACGGCACGCTGTACGACGATCAGGCGATCGCGGTCACGATCACCAATGTGAACGAAGCGCCGGTCATCACCTCAAACGGCGGCGGGGCTTCGGCGGCCGTCTCCGTCGCCGAAAACCTGACGGGCGTGACGACCGTGACCGCGATCGATCCCGATGCGGGCACGATGCTAGCCTATTCGATCGTCGGCGGCCCGGATCGCGCGCTGTTCTCGATCGATCCTTCGACCGGCGCGCTCGCGTTCCTCAGCCCGCCCAATTACGACCTGCCGGGCGATGCGAACGGAAACAATGTCTACAGCCTGACCGTGCGAGTGTCCGACGGCGCGCTGTTCGACGATCAGGTCATCAACGTCACCGTCACCAATGTGAACGAGCAGGCGCCGGTGATCACCTCCGGCGGCGGCGGCGACACGGCTGCCATCTCGGTTTCCAGCGGCACGCGGACTGTGATGAAGGTTACGGCTGTCGATCCTGATGCCAACACGACGCTGGCCTATTCCATCGCGGGCGGCGTGGATGCTGGCAAGTTCACGATCAACGCTTCCACAGGGCAGCTCAACTTCGTGAGCACGCCCAATTATCTGCTGCCGACGGACGCGGGCAGGGACAATGTCTATGACGTCATCGTCCGCGCGTCGGACGGAACGCTCCATGACGAGCAGGCCATCGCCGTCACCGTGACCATCCTCAACGCCCCGCCGATCATCATCTCCAACGGCGGCGGCGCATCCGCCACCATCCGCATGGCCGAAAACGGCACGGCCGTGACGAAGGTCACGGCGACGGACGTCAACCTGGGTCAGTCAATCACCTATTCGCTGGGATCGGCCGTGGACGGCGCGCTCTTTTCCATCGATCCTCAGAGCGGCGTCCTCACCTTCAAGAGCGCCCCGGATTTCGAGGCGCCGGCCGATTCCAACCTGGACAATCGCTATCAGGTCCAGGTGCTGGCGACGGACAGCCTGGGGGCTCAGGATTTCCAGAACCTGACGGTCGTCGTCAACAATGTCTCCGGCCTGTCGCTGACGGCGGCCAGCGGCGGTTCGACGCTCATCGGTCAGGGGGAGGAAGACACGCTGAGGGGCGCGGGCGGCAACGACACGCTGATCGGCAATGGCGGGTCCGATACGCTGAACGGCGCGGGCGGCAATGACAATATCGATGGCGGCGCGGGCGCCGACCGCATCACGGGAGGAGCGGGCGCGGACATATTGACGGGCGGCGCCGATGCCGACCTGTTCATCTACAATGCGACGGGCAACAGCACGCTTGCGGTCATGGACCGGATCATGGATTTCCAGCAGGGGATCGACCGGATCGACCTGTCCGGGATCGACGCCCTCTCCGCGCTGTCGGGAAACCAGGCCTTCAGCTTCATCGGCAATGCAGCCTTTTCAGGGGCGGGCCAGCTCCATGTCTATTCCAACGGTACGGACAGCTTTGTCGAGGCGAATGTCGACAATAATCCGGCGACGGTGGATTTCGCGATCAGGCTGATCGGGGTGCACAACCTGACCGCGAGCGATTTCCTGCTTTAGCGACGGGGCCGGAGAATGGCTGGCATCGGCTTCAGATTGGACCGGATAGCCCGGGAAGAGGGATTGGGCGGGATCGCCAACGCCGCCTTTCACGGGGCCGTGGTCAGTTCCGGGCCGTGGCTGATGACCGCCCTCGCGGTCTTCCTGCTACAGGGGTGGACGCGGTCCGCCATGGCTCCCGCCGATCATGCGATCATCCAGACCAGCCTGGTCTATGCCTTCGGCGTATCGACGGTGATCACGGCGCCATTGGCGATGATCGCGACCCGTATGGCGTCGGATCGCTTCTATCTGGGGGAGCGCGACGCCATCCCCGCCATCCTGCTCGCGGCGCTGGTGTGGGCGACGCTGGCCTCGCAGATCGCCGGCGGTCTGCTGTTCGGCCTGGCCGGAAGATTGCGGCCGGACCTGTTCCTGCTCGCGACCGCCATTCTGACGCTGTTCTCGCAAATCTGGATCGCCAGCCCCTTCCTGCACGCGACATGGCGGCATCGGCCGATCTTCCTGGCCTATTTTTGCGGCATCGCGATGGTGACCCTGTGCCTGGTGCTGTTCCGGCCGACCGCGCCGGCCGCTGTCCTTGCATCCATCGCGGCGGGCCTGACCGTGACGCTGGCGCTGCTGATCGCCGCGATACGGGATGATTTTCCCAACAGCCCCGACTGGCGGACGGACTGGATCGGCCGGACGCCCGGCGTGCTGGCGCTGGGCGCGGCGGGGCTGGCCAATGCGCTGGCGATCTGGATCGACAAATGGCTGCTCTGGTGGGCGCCGGGCAGCGTCCAAGCCGTGGGGGCGCTGCGCGTCAATCCGGTCAACGACCAGGCCAGCTTCCTCGGCCTGCTCACGATGATCCCCGGCCTGACGCTGATCCTGGTGACGACGGAGACGCGGTTCGACCGCGCCTTCACGGCGCTGATGGGCCATTGCATGGGCACCGCCAATCGCCGCCGGATCGAAAAGGCGCGGCGGAAGGTCGGCCGGACGATCCGGCTGGACCTGCGGCTGCTGATGGTGGAGCAGGCGATCCTCGCCGGCTTCTGCTGGGTTCTGGCGCCGGAGATCATCCGCCTGCTGGACATGAACGCGCGCGGCATATTCGGTTTCCGGCTGACGGCGGTTGGCGTGGTCTTCCACCTCGTCGCGATCCAGATGAGCATCATCCTCTCCTATTACGACCTTGCCGGCCGGATCGTGGCGGTCTGGGGCAGCTTCCTGCTGGCGAGCGCGGCGGGCACGCTGCTGTTTCGCGACAGCGGCTTCGCCGGCTTCGGCTTCGGCTATCTGGCGGGCGCGGTCACGGCGGCCTCGCTGGCCGTCGCGCTGGTGGCGGAGGCGACGGGCAGGCTCACCTATCTGCTCTTCGTCGGCAATAATCCGGCGGTGGTCGGCAATAGCGGCCTGTGGGCGAGGTTCTGGCCATGAGCGTCCTTCCCTTCCGCCGCCGCGATCTGCTGGCGCTGTCGCTGATGGTGTTCGGCCTTTCGGCCCGCGCACTGCCCGAAATCGGCGCGGCCGATGGCTGGGGCGTGGATTATGGCGAGGCGACCGACCCCGCCGTGGCCCGCCGTTTCGGCCTTCTGGTGCTGGAGCCGGACTTCGCCCGCCCGCTCGCCCCGCTGCGCGGTCCCGGCAGCCGGTTGCTGGGCTATATCAGCCTGGGGGAGGTCCATGCCGGTCGCCCCTTCATCACCGAACTGGAAAAGGCGGGCGCGCTGCGACAGGCCAATCCGAACTGGCCGAAGGCGCGGCTCGTCGACCTGCGCGATCCCGCCTGGACCGGCCTGGTGATCGAACGCCTGATCCCCGCCATATTGCGCAAGGGCTATGACGGCATCTTCATGGACACGCTGGACAATGCGGAGGCGTTGGAGCGGCAGGATGCCGAGCGGAACAAGGGCATGGTGGCCGGCGCCGCGCGGCTGGTGCAGGCCATTCGCGCGCGCTTCCCCGACATGGCGATCATGATGAACCGGGGCTATGCCCTGCTGCCGCAGGTTGCCGGTCGGATCGACATCGTGCTGGCGGAGGCCATGGCGTCGCGCTGGAACTTCGCGGAGGGGCGCTATGAGATGACCTCCGCCGAAGACTGGCAGTGGCAGGCGAACCATCTGTTCGCGGCCAGGCGGATCAATCCCCGCCTGGGGCTCGCCACGCTCGATTATTGGGATATGCGGGACACGGCCACTGTCGCCAGCCTCTATGCGCGGGAACGCGCCGCCGGATTCCAGCCCTATGTGTCCACCCTGGCCCTCGACCGGCTCATAGCGGAACCCCCGTCATGAAGATCGAAGCGCTGCGCAATCCGAACATGGCGTTCGTCGGACCGATTGCGGGGGGCGGGCTGCTGATCGCCGCCGCGGTGCTGCTGATGCCCAGCCACTGGCAGATCGCCGATGCGATCCGACGGGCGACATTCGCGCCGCCGCCGGTCGCCATGCCCTTGCCTCCACCGGGCACGGCCATTCTGATGCAGCGCTTCGCGCAAGGGAAAAGCCTTTCTCCTCCCGACCTCCAACGGCTGTTGAACGCTTCCGTGGCGACGGCCGACGCAAAGGTTCTGGGACGGCTTTCGGACGCCCTGGCGCGGGGCGGCGCGCCGGTTTCGAGTGCGCGGCTGACCTATGACATCATGGCGGGCGGACGTCCGGAGGTCGCGCTCGCCTTCCTGGAAGGCCGGCCGGACCGCGCTGCCCCGGCCCATTGGCGCCTGCGCTTCGACCTGCATCGCAAGGTCGGGGATGCGCAGGGCGCGGCCGACCTGGCGCGGGCGGCGGCGATGAACCCCGGAACCGCCCCGGCGAAAGATCTGGTCGAGGCCAGCTATGCGCTCGGCCAGCCGGACCTGCTGATCCTGGCGGCGGAACATGGCGCCATGGCGCCGCTTGACCCCGCCCGGTCGCTCGATCTGGCATCCTGGGCGAATGCGGCAGGACGCTATGACCTCATTGCCCGGATCGATCGGTCCGGGACGCCGCGCTGGCGGGAGCGGAACCCCTGGCTCGCCATGACCCTGGCGCAGCGGTCCGGCGACATCCGTTCGGCGCTCCGCTATGCCGCCATGCTGCCGACGGGGCGCGACGCGGCCCGCGAAAGCATCGTCATGGCGTCCGGAAACGGGGATGCGGTGCGGCGATGGTTGCTTGATCGGGCGGCCGAGCCAGGAGCAGACCGTCCCGCCATCGCGCAACGCCTGCTGGAAAGGGGCTTCCGATCGGATTCCATCGCCTTGCTTCGGCAGCAATCGGCGGCCGGGAACGACGCCGTTTCCGCTGCGCGCATGCTGTACCTGATGGGGCCGCGCCCTGTCGCGCAGGACTTGGCCTGGCTGAAGGCGCGGGCATCGGCCGATCCGACCTGGGTGCAGCCCTATGTCGAACGCGCGCGGCCTGCGGAGGCGCTGGCCTTTCTGGAGGCGGCCGGGAGTGCGGACAGCAACGACATTCTGGTTCAGCGCATCGCACTGGCCAATGCGGCACGCGACAGGGCGGCGGCTGCGCGGGCGCTCGACCGGCTGCTCGACGGCCGCCCCCTTTCCGCCGTGCAGTTGAAGGCGGCGGCCGCTGCCCGCGTTCCGCCGGAGCGGGCGGCTTATTACGATCTGGCGCTTGCGAACGCCCGTATCGCCAATGGCGCGGCTGAGCCGTCGGATCGCCTTCGCCTCGCCTGGGACGGCTGGAACAGGGGCGATGCGCGAGAGGCCGCCGGCCAGTTGCAGGTCTATCTTCGCGAACGCCCCGACGACAGGGTGGCGTTGAGCCTGATGGCCGATGCGCAGGCGAAGCTGAAGGGGGAAGCCGGGGCTCGCCCCTGGATCGAAAGATCGCTGGCCCTCGCGCCGCCGCTTTCGGTGGAACGGGCGGAACTGCTGGGTCGGCTTGGTCGGACGGCGGAGGCAACGGCCATTGTCGAAGCGCTGCGCCGCGCCGCGCCCGCCGACCGCAAGCTCGACATCATGCTGGCCCGCCTGCTCATAGCGGCGGGCGATCCGGGGCGCGCGCGCAAGGTGCTGCGGCCATGACGCCGCTGGCCGCCTTGCTGCTGATGGGTCCGCCGCCGCTCATGATCGCGGCATTGCCGCCCGACACCGACGTGACGGCGTCGGACGCAAGGACGGTCGACCTGCAATGGAGCGGGGACGTGCATATCGAACTGGAAGACAGCGGCTATGAACTGGTCGTCCGGTTCGACCGCCCGATTGCCGATGCAGCGCTCAAGGATTTCGCCGCTGCCGCCGGTCCCGACCTGGCGGATCTGCGCTGGAATGACGACAGCCTGGTTCTGCGCGCCGCTGCGGGGCGGAAGCTGGAGGCGGTGGCGGACAAGCGCGTGCTGCATGTCCGTTTCCTGCCCGATGGAGAGGCGACGCCTGCCCCGGCCATCGCAGGCGAACCGCAAAGGGCGGATTTGGACGTCGAACTTGCCATCGCCCGGGCGCAGGCGGATGCCGCCGCCGGCTATCCCGGCCTGGCGCGGCGGCGGCTTGCCCCGCTGGCGGCGGCATATCCGGGCGACAGGCGCATACAGCGCCTGCTGGGCGACATGGAGGTTGCGGAGGGTGCGCTGGCCCTTGGCGCGGCGCGCTATCGCAACCTCGCCGCGGACGACCCCTTTGCCCGGCAGGCGCTGGCGGAATCGGGCGGCAATGTCGCGGCGGCGGTGACGGCGCGCGGCGGCAAGGTCTTCTGGCAGGGGGAGGCGGGCCTCAACGCCGTGGTGCCGTTGGACAGCCGCCTCTCTTTAGGCGCGGGCATCCGCTGGTTCCGCTCGGAAGCGGATACCGTCTATGGCGCCAACGGCATCCTGGCCAATCGCACGTCCCGCTCGACCGTGGGGGATCTGTTCGCGACCGTCAATCTGGGCGCGGTGTCCCGGATCGAGCTTCAGGGCAGTGCCCAATTGGACGAAAAGGTCGCGGGCGCGGGCCTCCGGCTGTTCGCCGGGCCGCCCGAAAGGCAGGGGAGGTTGGTCCTCGCCTATCGCCTGCCGGACCTCGCCACGCCGGAACAGTCGACCTTCGGCGGGCATATCAGCCGCGCAGGGATCGGCGGGACGATCCGCCTGACGCCCGAACTGGCGGTGCAGGCGGATGGCGGCTGGAACGGCTATGGATTGACCGGCGGCGGCGTCCGGACGCGCAGCGTCACCGTGGCGGGCGGCCTCGATTACCTGCTCCGCCGCGGATCGCCGTCGCTGGCGGTGAGCTACCGGCTGGATGCGGAATATGTCGGCCGCAGGACGCTGCGGCCCAATGGCCTTGCCTATATCCCCCTCAGCGACAGGGAAAATCACAGCTTCCAACTGTCGTCCGGCATGTCCTGGACCCGTTGGCAGATCAGCGGCGCGGCGGGCTGGACCTTCGACCGAAAGGGCAAGACCGACGGACCCACGGCGAACGTCAGCGCCACGGGGCGGCTGAGCGACGGCTGGCGCCTCCAGGCGAGCGGCGGGATCAGCTCGATCAGCCGACCGGGCATTTCAGGCCGCCAACTTTATCTGCGCGTGGCGCTCACTCGCTATCTCGGGAGGCACTGATGCTGAAGAAGCGGCCCATGCTGCTGCAATGCGCGGAAATGCTGCTCCTCTTCGCCGCGCTGGTGGCGGTCGACCAGGGATTGATGAAGGGCGACGCCTTTTCCGATCTGAACCCCAATCCCTATTGGCTGCCGGTGCTGGTCATGGCGACGACCTATGGCACCGGATCGGGACTGGCCGCGGCCGCCATCTCCTCCGCCATCTGGTTCCACTGGTCGAACCTGTGGTCGGGCGCGACCGACCATATCGAGCAGCAATTGCGCCTTTCCATCCAGCCGATGCTGTGGATGGTGACGGCCCTGGTGACCGGGGAGGTGACGGCCAGCCGCAGGAACCGCCTGGCGGACCAGGAGCGGCAGCATCAGGCGATGGACCGCAACTGGAAGAAGCTGGCGGAAATCATCGCCCGGCTCACCGACACCAACCGCAAGCTCCAGGTCCGGATCGCGACCGAGCAGCGCACGATCGTCCAGGCCATGGCGGCCGGGCTGGCCTTTTCGAAAGCCGATCCGGAAAGTCAGGCCGATGCGCTCGCCCGCCTGATCGCGCTCGCCGCGCAGACGGAGGATTTCACCTTCTACGACGTGCGCGGCGCGCAGGTGACGGCGCGCTTCGGCGGCAGGGCGGCCATGGGCCAGCCCCCGGACCTGTCGCGCTCTTCGATGGCGCAGGCGATGCTGGCCACGCCCCGGCCGTTGCGGGCGGATCGCGCCGCCGACTGTCCGCTGTTGTCGGAGAGCGGCATTCTGGCCGTGCCGGTCGCGGGGACGGATGAAGGACTGGCAGCCATCATCCTTGTCCACAGCGCCGTCGGAATCAGGATCACGGAGGCCTATGTCGCGCAACTGCTGCAGGTCGCGGACCTGCTGGGCCAATCCCCGGCGCTGTTCGGCCGCGAACAGGCATCTGCGGCGAAATGGCTGGTGCCTGAAGGAAAGGTGGCTTGATCGTCCTGCTCATCCTGTTTTCGGCCGTCGACCTGCTTCTGCTCCTTGGCGCGCTGTGGATGGGGCAGGGGAGCGGCTACTGGTTCGCGCCCGTCCATCTCGCGCTCTCCTGCGCCGCCCTGCTGGTCGCGATGAAGCGGCTCGCGGGGCCAGAGCGATTTCCAAGCGATCGGAGCCGACCGCTGATCAAGAAATCGCGGAAGGCAAGGAATCCAGAGCGGCAATCGGATTCAGTCAGATCGAAACCCGCTCTGGGCGTGCTTCAGCGCTTTGCCCTGCCGGTCGGGGCAGCCATCGGGCCGGCGGGCATGCTGGGCTGCCTGATGCTGGCGCCGCTCGCCCGGAGATCAGGCCGGAAGAGGCAGATCGCCTATCGGAATGTCCGCACCGGCAAGCGGCGGAAGGTCGGCGAAATGTCCCCGGTCGAGCGGTTGGGCCGGATACTCGACGATCGCGTGCGCTATCCGGAAAGCGACGAGATCGGCTCGCTCGCCACCATGCTCCGCTACGGCAATCTCCAGGCGCGCTATCGGGCGCTGGAAACCGCGGTGATCTCCTTCGAGCCGCGACTGTCCCCCCTGATCGTCATGGCCCTGTCCGACGAGGATCAGACCATCCGGGCGCTTGCCGCCGCCGCCGCCGCGCAGGTCAGCTACAATCTGGCGCAGCAGCGCGGCGAATTGCAGGCGAGGATCGCGCCCTCCCAGCATCTCGACGATCGCTATGCCCTTGCCATGCTGCTGGCCGATCATGGCTGCTTCAACCAGTTGCTCCCCCAGGGGCAGCGGCTTCGGCTCTGTCAGGAGGCCAACCGGAAGCTGGAGGAGATTGCCGGCCTGCTGAAAGGCGGGGACATAAGGCGCCGCGCCTTGCAGGCGGCGCGCGCCCAGTTGAGGCGCGCCATGGAACGCCATCAGCCGGGCCAGGCGCGGTCCGCGCCCCTGGCCGGTGCGGAGCCGGCGACATGATGTCCGACGGGCAGGAAAGCGACATATGCCTGATCGTCGAAGGCGCCTATCCGTTCGTCGTCGGCGGCGTTTCCAGTTGGCTTCAGGATCTGATCCTCGCCATGCCCGATCTGCGATTTTCCCTCGTCGCCATAAAGGCGGGCAATGGCGCGCAACCCTGGCGCATGGCGCCGCCGTCCAATGTCGTCGAGGTGGTGGAAATCCCGCTGCTGATCGAACCCTGCCTGCCGCGCCGCTATCCGGCGTCGCAGATGAAGCGGATCGGCCGCCTGCTGCTCGCCTTCCTGTCGACGGGCGGCAGGGACGACCTGATCCGTCTGGGGAAGGCGCTGGAGGGATTGAGGCCGGCGCCCGGCGCGGGCGATCTCCTCTCCAATCCGGAGATATTCGACCTCTTCACCCATTATTACGACACGGCTTTCCGCTCGGCCTCCTTCCATCATTTCTTCTGGGCGATGCGGGTGCTTCTGGGCGGGCTGCTCAAGATGCTGCTCGCGCCCTTGCCGAAGGCGCGGGTCTATCACACCATCTCCACCGGCTTTGCGGGCCTGCTGGCTGCGCGGGCCGCGCATGAGACCGGCCATCCCGCCTTCATCACCGAACATGGCATCTACATGCTGGAACGGCAGATAGAGATCATGATGGCCGACTGGATCGGGGACCAGATCGAAACCGGGCTGACGCTGGACCGGGAAGGGCATGACCTGCGCGACCTGTGGCTGGCGGTCTTCCAGACCTATACGCGCGCCTGCTATGACGCGTGCGACCCGATCATCGCGCTTTACGGCGCCAACAACCAGACGCAGCGCCGCCTGGGCGCCCGTCAGGAACGGTTGCGCGTCATTCCCAACGGCATCGATGCGGAGCGCTTCGCATCGATGGAGCGAGCCTGCGATCCCGCCCGGCCGCTGGTGGCGCTGATCGGCCGGGTCGTGCCGATCAAGGACATCAAGACCTTCATCAGGGCGGCCGCGCTGGTCCTGGCGGACATGCCGGAAGTCCGCTTCGCCATATTGGGTCCGCTGGACGAGGACCCCGACTATGCCGCCGATTGCGAAGCGCTGGTCGCCGAACTGGGCATCGGCAATGCGGTGCAGTTCGCCGGGCGGGTCGATGTCGCGCAATGGCTGCCCCGGATCGACCTGATCGTCCTCACCAGCCTGTCGGAAGCGCAGCCGCTCGTCATATTGGAAGGGGGCGCGTGCGGCGTGCCGGTGGTCGCCCCCGATGTCGGCAGTTGCCGGGAAATGATAGAGGGACGGACGCCCGCGGTCGACCGGCCGGGCGGCATCGTCACCGAACTGGTCAATCCGGAAGGGACGGCCGCGGCGATCCAGCACCTGCTGAGATCGCCCTCCCTGCGCCGCGCCATGGGCGAAGCGCTACGCGAGCGCGTTGTGCGGGATTATGATCGCGGCGCCATCATCGCCGAATATCGCCGGATATATGAGGCGCTCGGAGCGCGGGTCCGCTTTTCCGAACTGCAATGACCGCTTGGGGTCAATGCTCCCTGAAGGACAGCCAGAGCGACTGGGTCAGCGGCTCCAGCGCATATTGCAGCGCCGTCCGCCGCCGCAGCGGCACCAGAAGCTGCACCGGCATGCCCGCCTTCAGGCTGAAATCCTCGCCCCTCACGTCCCTGATCCTGGCCAGTTCCCTTGGCGGCACGATCATCTCCGCGGTGTAGAAGGACATGCCTGTCTTCTCGTCCTGGAAGCTGTCCGCCGACAGCCGGCTGATCCGCCCGTCCATGATCGGCAGGTCGCGCTCATGCAGGCTGCTGAACTTGATCTGCGCCCGCTGCCCCACCTTCAGGTCGTCAATGTCCTCGGGCGAAATCCGCGCCTCTATGACCAGGCCCGCCCGGTCGGGGACGATGTCCATCAGCTTCTGCCCGGCGGCGATGACGCCGCCCACGGTGAAGACGTTGAGGCCGACGATGGTGCCGGCGGCAGGCGCCCGGATTTGCAGCCGGGCAAGCTGATCCTTGGCGGCCCGATATTTGGGCAGCACTTCGTTGAGCGAGAATTCGACGTCGCGCAGTTCCGACGCGGCCCGTTCCCTATAGGCCTTTTCCGCTTCCAGCGCCTTCAGCCGATTTTCGCCCGCTTCGGCGCCGGACCGGGCGATGCTGGCGGAAAATTGGCCTTCCTGCCCATGAAGGTCGGCCCTGGCGCGTTCCAGGGCCCTGATCCGGGATTTGGAGACGAACCCTTTTTCCGCCACGCCGCGCAGGCTCTCCAGCTCCTCCCCGATCAGCCGGGCCTGTTCCGAAGAGGCCGCCAGCTGCGAACGATAGCCGCGCGTCGTCTGCTGCACCTGATTGGCCTGCTCGCGCAGCACGCCGGTCTGCGCCGCCAGCACGGAGGACCGCGCATCGAACTGGGTCTGTTGCAGGCGGATCGCTTCCCGCGCATCATCCTGTTCCTGCCCCTCAAGGGCATCGAATTCGGCAGGCCATTCGACATGGCTCGCGCCCGATTGCTCGGCTATCAGCCTTGCCCGCTGCGCCTTCAGCTCGATATATTGCGCGCCATACATTCGCGCCTGCGCCCGCACCTCGGCGTCGGCCAATTCCATCAGCGGCTGGCCCTGGCCGACATGCTGGCCTTCCTTGACGAAGATCGCGCCCACCACGCCGCCGTCGCGATGCTGCACCGACTGCCGCTGGCCCGCCACGGTGAGCCGCCCCGGCGCATAGGCGGCCGCGTCGAGGCGCGCAAAGGCCGCCCAGCCGAGGAACAGGACGAAGAACAGCACAGCGACGATCGTGCCGGCACGCATGTCGCGCTCAGGACGGTCGTCGATGATCTCCGGGCCGCAGCTGGCGGGATAGTGAAGCTCGACCGCTCCGGTCGCGTCCCTGATCTGAATGTCCTTCATGGCGCCTGCCCCTCCGCCGTCTGGGGAGCGGGCCGTTCTTCCGAGCGGATCGCCTTCAGCCGGCCCAGCACGTCGTCGCGCCCGCCAAAGGCTTCCACCCTTCCGTCGCGCATCACCATGATCTTGTCGACCACGCCCAATATCCCCATGCGATGGGCGACGATGATGACGGACGCGTTCCTCTTCTTGAGGTCGGCCAGGGTTGCGACCAGCCGCACCTCTCCCTCCGCGTCGAGATGCGCGTTGGGCTCGTCCAGGAAGACCAGCGGCGGCCCGCCATAGAGCGCCCGCGCCAGGCCAACGCGCTGCGCCTGCCCGGCGGAAAGGCCGCGCCCCCCCCAATCGAGCGTCAGATTATATCCGCCCGGCAGCTGCTGGATCATGTCATGCGCGCCGCTCAGCCGGGCGGCTTCGATGACGGCATCGTCGATCGCTTCCTCCTCGTCCGACAGGTAATTGCCGAAACGGGCGATATTCTCCTTGATGGTCCCCGCGAACAGCGAGGTGTCTTGCGGCAGATAGCCGACGAAGCCCGCCAGCCGTTCCGAATCCCAGTCCTGCATGTCCGCGCCGTCATAGCGGATCGATCCGCGCAACGGCCGCGCCGCGCCGGACAGCATGCGCAGCAGCGTGGATTTGCCCGCGCCGCTGGGTCCGACGATGGCGATGACTTCGCCCGGCTCCACCGTGAAGTTGACGTCGGCGAGGACCGGCCTTTCCTGGCCCGGATTGAAACAGGTCAGATGCTCGACCGCGATATGGCCTTTAGGCGCGGGCAGCCGGGTGAGGGCGATGTCCGCGTCCCTCGCGGCCAGCAGGTCGTTGAGCGTCCCATAGCTCGCCCGCGCGTGGACGACGCTGCGCCACGCGCCCAGCAACTGGTCGATCGGCGCGAGCGCCCGGCCGACGAGGAAGGAGGAGGCGAAGATCGCGCCCGCCGAAATCTGGTTGTTGATCGCCAGCCACGCGCCCAGCCCCAGCGCCAGCGATTGCAGGGCGAGACGGATGAACTTGCTGATGGCGACATAATGGCCGCCCGCGAAGCTCGCGCCGGCCTGAAGGTTCAGCATCGTCCTGCGTTCGAGCAGGTGACGCCGCACCAGCGCATTGCGCATGCCCAGGGCGCGGATCACCTCCGCGCCTGCGATGGTCTGTTCCTGGCTGACATAGGCCTTGTTCGCGGCGTCATTGGCCTGCTTGAGCGGCGCGTTCGTCCGCCGTTCGTTGCAGAGCGCGATGAAGAGGAGCGCGCCCCCGCCGACCACCGCCATGGCCGCAATGGCCGGGTGGATCAGGAAGCAGACGAGGACATAGATGGGGCTCCAGGGAAAATCGAAGATCGAGAGGATGGTCGGCCCGGTCAACGCCTGGCGCAGGGCGTCGAATTCCCGCAGGATCTGCTTGTTCATCGCTTCGCCCGTCGAACCCCGTCCGCTCAGCGCCGTGTCGAGCAGCAGTCCCGAAAGCTGCCGGTCGAAGCGGATGCTGGCCCGCACCAGCAGGCGGGATCGCACCTGCTCCAGCAGCGCGAGCGTGCCGATCGCGAAAATGATGATGACGGTCAGGAAGAACAGGGTAAGCCTGCCCTGTCCCGTCACGACGCGATCATAGATTTGCAGCATGTAGAGAACGGGTCCGATATAAAGGACGTTCATCAATGCGCTGAATATCAAGGAAGAAAGAAAGTGGCGCCTGCATGATGACAGGGCAGCCTTCATCGGAGCGGATGGTTTGTGAAGGTCACGCAACATAAGTTCCGCCCCGCCCCATGTCGCGCTATGCCATCAGCGCTATGTCCTGCGTTTTCTTATACTATCCCGCTGATTTTCGGTAAATATAACCAACAGCATAGAGGTGCGCATACGCCCGTCCGACGGCGCCGCTTGTCGGCCCGGCCCAGCCGCGTCAGGCAGCGGCGATCCG
Source organism: Sphingobium sp. TA15 (assembly GCF_037101235.1). Taxonomy (NCBI): domain Bacteria; kingdom Pseudomonadati; phylum Pseudomonadota; class Alphaproteobacteria; order Sphingomonadales; family Sphingobiaceae; genus Sphingobium; species Sphingobium sp. TA15. Next base: position 937,969 of record NZ_AP025355.1, on the reverse strand, counting down.
GATCAGCCCATCCATGTCGACATGATCCTCCAATTGCATCGCGATCTGGTCCAGCGCGTCATCCACCGAAGCCTGATAGTCGCCCGACGTCGCTTCATGCCCCAGCCGCGCCAGAAGGGCGGCGCGCAGCGTGGTGCTGGCGAACAGGCCGTGGACATAGGTTCCCATCACCATGCCGTCCCTGCTCGATGCGCCATCCGGACGGCCGCCCTCCAACAATGCGAAGGGGCGCGAGCAGTCCGGACCGTCCGTCCGGCCGACATGCATTTCATAGCCCGAAAAGGGCTGTCCAAACGCCGTTCCGCCGGTCCTTTCCAACGTCTTGGCCGATGTCAGCCGTGTTTCGACATCCAGCAGGCCAAGCCCCTCGACACCGCCCGGCGGCCCCTCCATCCCGTCTGGATCGTCTATCCTGCGGCCCAGCATCTGGTATCCGCCGCATATGCCCAATATCGGCCGCCCGCGCCGGTGATGGGCGCGAATGTCGATGTCCCATCCCTGATCGCGCAGCGCCTGCAGGTCCGCGATGGTCGCCTTGGAACCCGGCAGGATGATGAGCGCGGCCTCCGCGGGAATGGGCTGGCCCGGCGGCACCATCATGACCTCCACTCCCGGCTCCAGCTTCAGCGGGTCCAGATCGTCGAAATTGGCGATCCGGGGCAGGATGGGGCAGGCGATCAGCAGCTTTTCGCCCGGGCCGCCCCGCCTGCGTTCCAGCACCACGGCATCCTCGCTGGGCAGGCGGCTGGCCTGACCGAGCCAGGGGATCACGCCAAAGCCCCTCCAGCCCGTCAATCGCTCGATATGGCGATAGCCGTCCTCGAACAGGGCGGGATCGCCCCGGAACTTGTTGATCAGGAAGCCCTGGATCATCGCCGCGTCGGCCGGGTCGATCACCGCCTTCGTCCCGGCGACGGCCGCGATCACGCCGCCCCGGTCGATGTCGCCCACCAATATCACCGGCACGCCGGCGGCCCGCGCAAAGCCCATATTGGCGATGTCGCCTGCCCGCAGATTGACCTCGGCCGGCGATCCCGCGCCCTCCACCACCACGATGTCGCATTGGCCCTGCAACCGGCGGTAGCTGGCCAGCACCGCCTCCAGCAATTCGCCCCGCGCCGAGCGGAAATTGCTGCTGCCGAGCTTGCCCCGCACCTGGCCATGGACGACAAGCTGCGACGTGCGGTCGGCCTGCGGCTTCAGCAGGACAGGGTTCATGTCCGTATGCGGCTCGACGCCCGCCGCAATCGCCTGCAGCGCCTGCGCCCGCCCGATCTCTCCGCCGTCGGCGGTGACGGCGGCATTGTTGGACATATTCTGCGGCTTGAACGGGCGGACGCTATATCCCCGGCGGACCAGGGCGCGGCAAATCCCGGCCACCAGCAGGGATTTGCCTACGTCCGATCCCGTTCCCTGAAGCATGATGGCAGCCATGACGCGCTCCTGCATGGCGCGCCGGGCCGACACAAGTGTTATCGGCTTAGAAGTTGAAGGCGCTGCGCCGCATCTCCACGGCGTCCAGGATCATGCCGCCCGCGATGAAGACGCTGCCCGTGCAGACCAGCGCCAGCAAATGGCCGCCGGTGCCGGGATATTGGTGCATGTAGACGATGCCGCGCTCGGTCGCGCCAAGCGCCAGGGCGTAGATCACCAAAAACGCCTCGAACTTCGTCTTGATGGTGAAGAGGCGCCTGATCCGTTCCATCGAGTCCCATCCGGCTTGACTGCCGTCAGGGAATCAAATCGCCCGAAAGCTGCAAATGGTCAACAAGCGTTAACCATGATTGTTCGATGCGGGCGATCAGACGGGTGTCGGCCAGATCGTCCGGCGCTATGGCTTCGGGCCAATAATTTCGGACGATGTCGGCAATGCCGTCCAGCTTCGCCTCGTCAACCAGGAAGCGCGGATCGATATTGGCCGGATCGGCCACCACGCGCAGCCGCAGGCAGGCGGGACCGCCGCCATTGGCCATGGACTGGCGCACATCGACCGGAACCAGCTTCCGGATCGGGCCGTTGCCCGCGACCATCTTTTCCAGCCACGACCATATGTCGGGCATGTCCCGCGCCTCTGTCGGCAGGACCAGCGCCATAATGCCATCCGGCAAGGTCACGAGCTGGGCGTTGAAGATATAGCTGCGGATCGCGTCGGACAGGCTGATGGCGCTGGCGGGAACCTCGACGATCTCCACCGACGGCAGCCTGGCGCGCAGATCGGCGTAGAAGCGCTCCTTGTCGGCAAAGGCCTGTTCATGGGTGAAAAGCACGCGCTCATTGGCGACGGCGACCACGTCATTGTGGAAGGCGCCTGCTGCGATCGCTTCCTCCGACTGCATGACGAACAGCGTGCGATCCGGGTCAAGCCGGTGCAGCCGGGCGACGGCCTTGCTCGCCTCGACATGCTGGCGGGCGGGGAAGGGGCCGCCCGACTGGCCGTAGACGAACACCTCGACGCCCGCCTCGCCATGATGATCGCACAGGCGCATATGATTGGCCGCGCCCTCATCGCCAAAGGGGGCGGGAATGGGGCCATGCACGGCAAAGGCGGTGCGGTCGGAAAAGGCGAGGCGCAATTGGGCGAGCGTCTGCGGCCATTCATGGCTGCGATGCGCCATGGTGACGAGATTGGCGACCGTCAGATGCGTGCGCCTGTCCGCCGTGTCGGGCGCGGGCGAGACGGTCGCTGCATTGGCCGCCCACATGGAGGAGGCCGACATGGCCGCCGCGCGGATATGCGCCTCCGCATTGCCGACATCGGTGCCGAGCGCCGCCAGCCACGTGCCGTCGGGCCGCCATTGGGGCAGGAACAGCCCCTGCGCCAGTCCCAGGCGCAGGTTGGACCGCATCTTCTCGATCCCCTGCAACGCTGCCGCCCTGGGATTGGATATGGCGCCCGCATTGCGCGCCGACGCTAGATTGCCCAGGCTGAGGCCCGCATAATTGTGGCTGGGGCCGATCAGGCCGTCGAAATTGATCTCCCTCGCGGTCATGCCCGTTCCGCCATGGTGAATGTCTGTCCCGGCTCCAGCCCCAGTAATTGCGCCGAGGCCCGGTCGAGCGAGACGCCGCCATCCTCCCGCTCGATCGCAAAGGCATAGGTGCAGCGGAAATCGGCGAGCCGCCCGGTGGTCACCAGCATCTTGTCTCCGCCCTTCTCGTGCACGGCGGTCAGCACCGCGTCGGACGCATGGGCGATGGTGCGCAGCGCATCGATCTGCCCCACCATCGTCGGGCCGCCGTCGAATATGTCGACATAGCCGGGATTGGTGAAGCCCTCCGTCTCCAGCATGCGCATCGCGGCGCGGCCATTGGGATGGGGCATGCCGATGACGCTGCGGGCGCTGTCGGTCAGCATGGCGGTGTAGATCGGCGTCTTGGGCATCAGGTCGGCGATGAACTGGTTGCCGTTCACCGCATTGAACTCGTCCGCTTCCTGAAAGCTCATGCCGAAGAAGCGTCCGGCAAGGCCGTCCCAGAAGGGGGAACCGCCCGCCTCGTCGATCACGCCGCGCAGTTCCGCGATAATCCGCTCCCCGAAGCGGGCGCGATGGTTGCGGATGTAGAGATAGCGGCTGCGCGCCAGCAGCAGGCCCAGCCCCTCCGCGCGCTCGCGGGGATGCAGGAACAGGCCGCCGACTTCCGTCGACCCCTCCAGATCGGTGACCAGCGAGAGCATCTCCGCCCGGAAGGTGCGCGAAAGCTCCCGGCTATGCTGGGTGAGAACGCCCAGCCGATAGGAATAGAAGGGCCAGTTTTGCCCGACCTTGCTGAAAATCTGGCAGGTGCCGCGAACCTGACCCGTCTGGGCGTTTTCCAGCACCATGACGATCAGTTCGTCCTCGACCCCTTCGCCTTGCCGGGCCAGCGCCTGCTCCGTCCGCTCCAGCTTGGCGGCCAGCGACTTCCGGTCCGGCGGCAGGTTGGTGAACCCGCCCCCGGTCAGCTTCGCCATTTCATAAAGGGTCTGCAAATCGCCGGCGCGCGCGGTGCGCATGAAGAAACTCACGCCTTCATCCCCTTCGTGAAACGCCCTTCGGCCATGCGGAGCAGCGCCAGGGCCGACAATTGCGCCCGTTCGGCCAGGCTGTCGACGACCAGATATTCCAGATCGCTGTGGATATTGCCGCCGCGCACGCCCATTGTGTCGACCACGGGCACGCCGCAGGCCGCGATGTTGTTGCCGTCGCACACCCCGCCGGTATCCCGCCAGGCGATGGAAAGGCCCAGATCCGCGCCGCATTGCCGCACGAACCCGAACAACGCTTCCGCCCGCGCATCCATCGGCTTGGGCGGGCGGCCGAAGCCGCCATGCCGGTGGAGCGTCACCTCATGCTCCTGCGCGACCCGCGCCATGGCGTCCTTCAGCAGTTCGTCCGCCGCCTGCTCGTCGGCGGGGGTCTTCGGGCGGAAATTGACGTGGAGGACGGCGTGATCCGGCACGACATTATTGGGGCCGCCGCCCTCGATCCGCGAAGGATTGCAGGAAAAGCCGCCGCCGCTCGCCGCCTTCAGCCGCAGCGCGAGGTCCGCCGCCGCCAGCAGCGCGTTGCGGCCGTCCTGCGGATTGCGCCCGGCATGCGCGCTCCGTCCGGTGACGATGACGGCGAAATTGCCGCTGCCGGCGCGGGCGCCCGCCAGCGTGCCGTCGGGCAGCGCCGGTTCATAGGTGAAGGCCGCGATCTTGCCCGTCGCGACTTGCCTGAACAGCGCCGCGGAGGAGGGGCTGCCGACCTCCTCATCGCTGTTGATGATGACGTCATAGCCCAGCCGCCTTGCGTTCGGTGCGGTTTCCAGGGCGCGCAGGGCCGCCAGCATGACGGCCAGCCCGCCCTTCATGTCCGCGACGCCCGGTCCGTTCAGCGTTGCCGGATCGATCCATCGCAGCGCCTGAAAGCCGTGGTCGGCCGGGAAGACCGTATCCATATGGCCGGTGAGCAGGATCTGCACCGGAGCCTCCGGCCTGACCGATAGGCGCAGGTGGCTGCCATGCGCGACCATTGCCAGACGCCCGTCCGGCCGGACCGTCTTGACCGGCGCGGGATCGACAAGGGACATCGCGCCCGGCAGGCCGGCAAAGGCGTCCGCAAGCATGGCGGCCATGGCGGCAAGACCGGGAAGATTGCGCGACCCGCTGTTCACCGCCGCCCATTTTTCAGTCTGGGCGAGCATGGGCGCGTCTGCGGCGCTTTCCATGACGCTCCGTTCGAACGACGAAATGCCTCTCATTCTGGCGACCCTATCAGAGCGGAAGGCGCGCCTCCACCCCCGGCTCCTAAAGTCGCCATTATGAGCTTACGGCCTAGAAATCATAGGTGAGGGTCAGGCGGCTCATCGTGTCGGAGTCGCGTGCCGACAGCAGCGTTTCCGATTCATACTGCACATTGTAGGAAAAGGCCGCCGACCAGCGCGTCCCCACCTTCGTCACCAGCGAGGTCAACGAATTCAGCGTATAGACGTCGCTTTCCGCATAGCCGGAGGCGGTTTGCCTGAAGGTCAGCGCGGGGGTCAGCCGCCAGGCAAGGTCCATGGACGCGCGGGCGCCCAATTTGGTCTCCTGCTCGCCGGTCACATATTCGGCATGGCGGATCGAAGGACCGGCATCCAGCGAGAGGTCGACCGGATCGCTGACGATCAGCTTGTAACCGATGCCGGCCGAGGCGGTGTAGCGCGCGTCATAGCCGATCGACGTATCCCGCTCGAACTGCGTCAGCCCATAGGCGAAGCCCCTGGGATCGAATTCGTAGCGCGGCTCATAGCTGGCGGTGTAGCGCTCGCGCGAGGTCACGCCGTTGGCGCGCCGGTAATCGACGCTGGCGGCCAGCTTGTGCGACCATTGGATGCCGCTGCGCTTGACCGCGGCGCTGGCGCTGATGCCGATTTCGCTGGTCGAGCCGGTGGAGCGGAACCCGCCGGCTTCGATCTTGCCGGTCCACAATTCCGTGAAGCGCGCTTCGCGGATCACGGTTTCCCGCGTGGTCCTGGTCCGTTCCTTCCAACTGTTGACCATGCGCTGGATCTCGTCGGCGGACCCGGGATTGGTCTGCTTGGCGATCTTGGCGACGGTCGCGATCTCGGTCTCATTGCCGTTGGCGATGGCCGCTTCCAGCATTTCGCGCACCGATGGCGGCAGGAGCACGGGATAATCGGCAAGCGCCGGGGTGGAGAGGAAGAAGGAAACAAGGGCCAGCCAGTAACGCATGCGCCTTCTCATACCGGCATGGCGGTCGATTTTAACCCTTGTTTTCAGATCAAATCCCTGAATTCCTGGAGAATATCCCGATACAGCTTGCGCTTGAACGGCACGATCAGGTCAGGCAGGCTTTCCGGATCGGTCCATTTCCATTCGCGGAATTCCGGGTGCGTGGTCTGGATGTCGATGTCCTCGTCCGCCCCCAGAAAGCGCGCGAGGAACCAATATTGCCGCTGGCCGCGATATTTGCCGCCCCACAGCTTGCCGATCAGTTCCGGCGGCAGGTCGTAGAAATGCTCTTCCCGCGCCTTGGCGATGATCTCCACATGCTCGCGAAGGATGCCGGTTTCCTCGTTCAGTTCGCGCAGGGCGGCGGCCTTCATGTCTTCGCCGTCGTCAATGCCCCCCTGCGGCATCTGCCAGGCTTCGACCGCATTGTCGATCCGCTGGCCGACGAAAACCTTGCCCTCCATGTTGACGAGCATGATGCCCACGCATGGCCGGTAGGCGAGTTCTGAATCATTCGGCATCGACGCCATCATAGTCCCTGGTCGTTAATCCCGACAAGCCGGCCGGAGGCTACCGGCTCGTCGCTTTGTGCAGTGCAAGAATAAGCGGCGCGGAGCCGCGCGTCCATGGCGGAAAAATCCGGACGCGGCGATTTGTGCTCCGCATCGCTTCAAATGGGCGGGGACTTGGAACATCGGTCGGCCCATGGCATGCCCGGTCGCATGTCGGACCCCGTACTCCTCTGGTTTCGCCAGGATCTGCGCCTTGCCGATCAGGCCGCGCTGGGCGCCGCCGTGCAGGAAGGGCCGGTGATCCCCCTCTATGTGCTGGACGATCAGGCGCCGCGCCAATGGAAGATGGGCGGGGCCTCGCGCTGGTGGCTGCACCACAGCCTCAGGAGCCTGGACGACGATCTTCGGAAGAAGGGATCGCGCCTGGTGCTGAGGCAGGGAAACTGCGTCGACCAGATCGTCCAGATCGCCGAGGAAACGGGCGCGAGGCGCGTTCACGCGCTGCATCATTACGAACCCTGGTGGCGCAATGCGGAAAAGGCGCTTGGCAAGAGGCTGGACCTTTGCCTGCATGACGGCGCGTTGTTGCTGCCGCCCGGCGCGGTGCGGACGGGCGGAGGAAACAGCTATAGGATCTACACGCCCTTCGCCCGCGCCGTTATGGATCATATGCCGCCGGCCGAGCCGGTCCGCGCCCCTTCGCGCATCGACGCGCCGGGGCAATGGCCGAAGGGCGATTCGCTGGATCGGTGGGGGCTTTTGCCGACCGCGCCGGATTGGGCGGCGGCCTTTTCCCGCGACTGGACTCCGGGGGAGGCGGGGGCTCGGGCCAACGTCGCCGCCTTTCTGGACGAGGCGGCCGACTATGACAGGGCCAGGAACCTGCCGTCGCGGGAGGGAAGCTCTCGCCTGTCGCCGCACCTTCATTTCGGGGAGGTTTCCCCGGCCCAGGTCTGGCGCCAGGTCGCCGGAGCGCCCGGCAACGCGACGACCTTCCTCAAGGAACTGATCTGGCGCGACTATGCCCATACGCAGATATGGGCCATGCCTGCCTATGGATCGGAAAATGCGCGGCCGGCCTTCGACGCCATGCCCTGGCGCGACCTTCGCGAGGCAGGGGTCGATTTCACGGCGTGGAAGACCGGGCGCACGGGCTATCCCATCGTCGATGCCGGCATGCGGCAGCTCTGGACGACGGGCTGGATGCACAATCGGGTGCGCATGATCGCGGCCAGCTTCCTGATCAAGCATCTGCTGATCGATTGGCGGCATGGGGCGCGCTGGTTCTGGGATACGCTGGTCGATGCGAGCTACGCCAATAACAGCGTCAACTGGCAATGGGTCGCGGGCAGCGGCGTGGATGCCAATATCTTCTCGCGGATCATGGCGCCCCTGACCCAGTCGGAAAAGTTCGAGGCCGCCGACTATATCCGGAAATGGGTGCCGGAACTGGCGCATCTGAACGACGACGTCATCCACGACCCCGAAGCGCACGACGCGCGCCCGGCCGATTATCCGGCCAAGTGCATCGACCATCGGGAAGGTCGGGAACGGGCTCTCGCCGCGTGGCGCCGGATAAGCCATGATTGCGGCGCGATAAACCATCGGGCAGGATGACGGCATGAACGTCATTGAACCCCGTCGCGGCCGGGCGGCAGTGCCGGTCAGGCGGCCGCTGGATCGCCCCAATCGCGGCTGGCCGGATCGCGTCGCCGCCCGGCAGTTCCATATATTGCTCGACCGCATCGACCTGGGACTGGAGCGAGGGTCTTTGCTCGCCATCCTGCCGGATGGCGGGCGCCGCTTGCTGGGCGGTCGGGCGGCGGGGCCGGAATGCGAGGTTCATCTGCTGCGCTGGCGGGCGCTGCTTCGGTTGATCGCGGGGGGATCGGCGGGCTGGTATCGGGCCTGGGCGCGGGGGGAGTGGACCAGTCCCGATCCGGTTCCGCTGTTCGCCCTCTTCATGGCCAATGCCGCCAGCCTGGGCAATGTCGCCCGGCCGCACGGCCCGACGCGCTGGATCGGCCGGGCGATCCATTGGGCGCGCCGCAACAGCCGCAGCGGTTCGCGGCGCAACATCGCCTATCATTACGATCTGGGAAATGATTTCTATCAACTATGGCTCGACAAGGGCATGCATTATTCCAGCGGCCTGTTCCGCGACCCCGACGACCGGATCGAAAGCCTGGAGCGGGCGCAGCAGCGGAAGGTCGACGCCATTCTCGACCGGCTCGACCTTGGCGAGGGCGATTCGCTGCTGGAGATCGGCTGCGGCTGGGGCGGATTGGCCGAACAGGCGATGGCCCGCTGCCCGATACGCTATGACGGGCTGACCCTCTCGGTCGAGCAGGCGCATTACGCCCGTGACCGGCTGGGATCGGGCGCGAACATAATCCTGCAGGATTATCGCGACGCCCAGGGGCAATATGACGCCATCGCCAGCGTGGAGATGGTGGAGGCGGTGGGAGAACGCTACTGGCCGGCCTATGTCGAGGCGATCGAGCGCCTGCTCAAACCGGGCGGGCGGGCGGCGATCCAATATATATTGATCGATGACGCCATCTTCGAAGGCTATGCCCAGGGGACGGATTTCATCCAGACCTATATCTTCCCCGGAGGCATGCTGATTTCGGAAAGCCGCTTTCGGGCGCTAGCCGAAGCGAGGGGCCTGGAATGGCGCGATGTGCGCCGCTTCGGCCTGCACTATGCCGAAACGCTGCGGCGTTGGCGGGAGCGCTTCGACCGGGTGGTCGACAAAGGATTGCTGCCAGCCGGTTTCGATCAACATTTCGTCGATCTCTGGCGCTATTATCTGATGTATTGCGAAGGCGGGTTTCGCGGCGGCACGATTGATGTGGCGCAGGTTACGCTGGTGAAGCCGGCTTAGCGCAGGAGGAATTCGGTTTGGCCAGTGGCCGCAGCGGGTGGTTAGCGGACATCCCCCCTCCCGCAAGCGGGAGGGGGTTAGGGGGTGGGCTGGCGCGACATCAGCGTTGTTTTGCAACGGCCAAGTCAGAAGCTCGCTCCGCTCGCGCCCACCCCTAACCCCTCCCGTTTACGGGAGGGGAATGCTTGGATGGCCAACTCCAGTCCTGTCCAAGGCTTGGCCTCTAATCGATTCGCGCCCGGTATCCGTCAGGCGTGTCGGCAATCACCAGATCGAGGATCGCCCGGCCCACGACAGCCGGCTCCTTGAGCGTCGCCGGGTCTTCCCCCGGAAAGGCCCGCGCGCGCATGGCGGTGCGCGTCGCGCCGGGATCGACGATATGGGTGCGGATGGCGGAGATGTTCTTCACTTCCTCGCCATAGGCGCCGACCAGCGTTTCCAGCGCCGCCTTGGAAGCGCCATAAGCGCCCCAATAAGCCCGCGGCTGCGCGCCGACCGAGGAGGTGATCGCCACCACCCGCGCATCGCCGCTCGCCCGCAGCATGCCGTCGAACGCGGCGATCAGAGCCTGCGGCGCGGCCACGTTGAGCGTCAGCAACCGGGCGAATTCCTTGGCGTCGATGGCCGGAACCGAGGCCAGGCTGCCCAGCGTCGCCGCGTTCAGCACCAATATGTCCAGCGCCTGCCAGCGGCCCGAAATGGCATGGGCCAGCCGCCCGATGCTTTCGCCGTCGATCAGGTCCAGCGGCGCGATAGTCGCATGGCCGCCAGCCTCATGAATGCGATCCTCCACTTCTTCCAGCCCGCCGGTGGTGCGGGCGGTCAGGATGACATGGGCGCCAGCGGCCGCCAGCGCTTCCGCCGTGGCGGCGCCGATGCCGCGGCTCGCTCCGGTGACGAGGGCGAGCTTACCGGAAAGAGGTTCAGTCGACATGAATATCCCTCATGGGGTCAGGAAGGAACGAGCCCGAGGCCGCAAGGCGTCGGGCCGTCCGACTGGCAACAGGAAAGGCGTTCAGACCACCCGCTCGGCCAGCAGTTCGAGCTGGTTCTGCACCACCGCTTCGTCCTGGTCGGTCAGCGTGGTGGGGTAGTCGCCGGTGAAGCAGGCGTCGCAATATTGCGGCCGGATGTCGGCCCGCTTCGCCTCTCCCAACGCCTTGTACAGGCCGTCGATGGAGATGAAGGACAGGCTGTCGGCATGGATGAAGTCCTGCATCCCGCCAATGTCCAGCCGATGCGCCAGCAGCTTGGTCCGTTCCGGCGTGTCGACGCCGTAGAAGCAGCTATGCCGGGTCGGCGGGCTGGCGATGCGCATATGCACTTCCTTGGCGCCCGCTTCGCGCATCATCTGCACGATCTTGAGGGAAGTCGTGCCGCGGACGATGGAATCGTCGATCAGGACGATGCGCTTGCCCTCTATCAGGGCGCGATTGGCGTTATGCTTCAGCTTCACCCCCAGATGGCGGACCTTGTCGCCCGGCTGGATGAAGGTGCGGCCGATATAGTGCGAGCGGATGATGCCCAGTTCGAAGGGAATGCCCGATTGCTGGGCATAGCCGATGGCTGCCGGAACGCCGCTGTCGGGCACGGGAATGACGAAGTCCGCCTCGACCGGGTTTTCGATGGCGAGTTGCGCGCCGATGGCCTTGCGCACCGAATAGACGCTGGAGCCGTCGACCACCGAATCGGGACGGCTGAAATAGACATGTTCGAAGATGCAGGGGCGGGCGTGCGTCTCGCCGAAGGGGCGGTGGCTGCGCACTTCGCCGTCATGGGTGACGATGACCAGTTCGCCCGGCTCTATCGAACGAACATGTTCCGCGCCGACCACGTCGAAGGCGACGGTTTCCGACGCGAAGATGATCGAATCGCCCAGCTTGCCCATCACCAGCGGCCGGATGCCCAGCGGATCGCGGCAGGCGACCATGCCTTCGGGCGTCATGACGATCAGCGAATAGGCGCCCTCGACCTGCTTCAGCGCGTCGATGAACTTGTCGAGCAGGGTGCGGTAGGTGGACGTGGCGACCAGGTGGATGATGACTTCGGTGTCCGACGTCGACTGGAAGATGGAACCGCGGCGGATCAGTTCCCGGCGCAGCTTCATCGCGTTGGAGATGTTGCCGTTATGCGCGACGGCGAAACCGCCCGAACTCAGTTCCGCATAAAGCGGCTGGACATTGCGCAGCGATGTCTCGCCCGTGGTGGAATAGCGGACATGGCCGCAGGCGGCGGTGCCGGGAAGGCCCCGAATCACCTCGTCGCGGTCGAAATTCCCGGCCACATGTCCCATCGCCCGGTGGGTGTGGAAGTCATGGCCGTCCCAACTGGTGATGCCCGCGGCTTCCTGGCCGCGATGCTGGAGCGCGTGAAGGCCAAGGGCCACCATGGCGGAGGCGGTTTCAGCGTTGAAGACGCCGAAAATGCCGCATTCCTCACGCAGTTTGTCGTCGTCGAACGGGTTGGTCGTAAACATGGGTTTTTGATGGTCCACTGCCGATCCTGTCCGCACCCAACGGGGCGGCTTTTGCGCGCATATAGTGCCTCGGGGAAGATTTGTCGCCTGCCCGTCACAAAAAAGGGACATGGCGCTGACCAGCCGCTGTTTTCCGGCGACCAAATTGGGAAAAAGGCCTACTGGCCTTGAGCCATTGGGAAGGCTAATAGCCTCTTCTCATGCATCGTTTCGCCAATCCCGCACGCTTCCTCAAATTTGCCCGGCCGTTGACCGCCTGGTTGTTCTGGCCGGGGTTGATCCTGCTGCTCGCCGGCGCGGGCTGCGGCCTGTTCGTGACGCCGGCGGATTATCTTCAGGGCGATACGGTGCGCATCCTCTACATCCACGTGCCCGCCGCCTGGCTGGGCATGGGGGGATGGACCGGCATCGCCCTGGCCGCCCTCATGCAGCTTGTCTGGCGCCATCCGCTGGCCGCCGTCGCGGGACGGGCCGTCGCCATGCCCGGCGCTTTCTTCACGGCGATCTGCCTCATCACCGGATCGATCTGGGGACGCCCGACCTGGGGAACCTGGTGGGAATGGGACGGGCGCATGACATCCATGCTGGTCCTGTTCTTCCTCTATCTGGGCTACATCGCGCTCGCCAATGCCAGCGCGCGCCAGGGTAATGGCGGGGTCAGCCCCGTGACCGCCATTTTCGGGCTGGTCGGCGCGATCAACATCCCGATCATCAACCGCTCCGTCCTGTGGTGGAACAGCCTGCATCAGGGGCCCAGCATCACGCTGCGCGGGTCGAGCATCGATGCGGCGCTGCTTTGGCCGCTGGGTTTCACGCTGGTCGGATTTACCTTGCTTTTCGCCGCGATCGTGCTGATGCGCATGCGCGCCATATTAGCGCGGAACAAGATCGAAGCGCGCATGCAAAGGCTGGCGCGGGGGTGAGGACATGAACCAGTGGGCTTTCGTCATCGGCGCCTATGCGCTGACCTTCCTGGGCACCGGCCTCATCAGCCTGTTCAGTTGGCGCGCGATGCGCAGCGCTGAAAGCAGGGCATCGGCGGACGCGACATCGGCGGATCGGGCATGAAGGCGAAGCATCAAAGGCTGATCCTGGCCGTGGCGGCCCTGGCCGCGCTGATCGGCGCGGGATTGCTGGCCGCGTCCGCGCTGAAGGACGAGGCGGCTTATTTCTACGCGCCCAATGACGTGAAGGCCAAGGGCGTCGAGCCGGGCAAGGCGATCCGGCTGGGCGGCATGGTGGTCAAGGGCAGCCTGAAGCGCGCCGACGACGGCGTCACGGTCCGTTTCGACGTCACCGACGGCAAGGCGACCGTTCCGGCGAACTTCAAGGGCATCACGCCCGACCTGTTCCGCGAAGGCTCCGGCGTCGTCGCGGAGGGGGCCTTCGACGCCGCGGGCACCTTCCAGGCGACCAATTTGCTGGCCAAGCATGACGAGCGCTACATGCCGCGCGAGTTGGAGGGCATGCAATATGACGAGAAAAGCCGCAAGATGAAGGCCGATCGGTGAAGCGGGGCGCGCATGATCGCTGAAGCGGGCTTGGCCGCATTATGGCTCGCCGCGTCGCTGGCGTTACTTCAATTGGCCTTGGCGGCGATTGGGCTGGCGGGGGGCAAGAGCGAACTGCTCGGCGCCGTGCGGCCTGTCGCGGTGGCGCAAGGGGTGCTGACGGCGGCGGCCTTCGCGCTGCTGATCGCGCTGTTCCTGCGATCCGACATGTCGGTCCTGCTGGTCGCCGCCAACAGCCACTCCATGAAGCCCTGGCTCTACAAATTCGCCGGAACCTGGGGCAATCATGAGGGGTCGATGTTGCTTTGGGTCACCGTCATGGGCGTGGCGGGGACCGCCGTCGCCCTGTTCGAAAGGGCCTTGCGGCGCGAGACGCATATGGCGACCCTTGGGGGGCAGGCGGCGATCAGCCTCGGCTTCTATGCCTTCCTGCTTTTCGCTTCCAACCCCTTTGCGCGGATCGATCCTCCGGCGGCGGACGGGCAGGGGCTTAACCCGCTGTTGCAGGATCCCGGTCTCGCCTTCCACCCGCCGACGCTTTACCTCGGCTATGTCGGCCTGTCCGTCGCCTTTTCCTTTGCCGTGGGCGCGCTGCTGACCCGGCAGGTCGACGCGGCCTTTGCCCGCGCCATGCGGCCCTGGGTATTGGGGGCGTGGATATTGCTGACGCTCGGCATCACGGCGGGCAGCTATTGGGCCTATTATGAACTGGGCTGGGGCGGCTGGTGGTTCTGGGATCCGGTGGAAAACGCCTCGCTCATGCCCTGGCTGGCGGCGACGGCGCTGCTGCACAGCGTGACGGTGCTGGCGACCCGCGACGCCCTACGCGCCTGGACGGTGATGCTGGCGGTGGTCGCCTTCTCCATGTCGATGGTCGGCACTTTCCTCGTCCGGTCGGGCATCCTGACCAGCGTCCATGCCTTTGCCGTCGATCCGGAGCGAGGAACCTTCATCCTGGCGTTGCTCGGCATCTATATCGGCGGGGCGCTGGCGCTGTTCGGCTGGCGGGTGGGCGCGGTCCGCGAAGGCGCGCCGTTCGAACTGGTCAGCCGGGAAACCATGCTGGTCGTCAACAACCTGCTGCTGTCCGTGATATTGGGCCTGGTGCTGATCGGCACGCTCTATCCGCTGTTGACCGAAGCGTTCGGGCACAAGGTGTCGGTAGGCGCCCCTTATTTCGACCGCATCGCCGGACCCATTGCGCTGGCATTGATGATCGTCATGGTCCTGGGGCCGCTCACCCGCTGGCGGCGCGACCGGATGCGGGAGGTGGCCCGGCGCGTGGCTGTCCCGGCGGTCGTGGCGGGATTGGTCTTTCTTGCCCTGGCGGCATTGGCCTGGGGACGGATCGGCATATTGCCCTTCCTTGGGCTGGTGATCGCCCTGGCGGTCGCGGTGGGGAGCGTGGCGCCCCTCTGGAAGCGCAACCTGCGCCGGACGCCCCTCTTCACCTGGGGCATGGTGATCGCCCATCTGGGCTGCGCGGTCAGCCTGGCGGGCATGGCCTGCGATTCGGCCTTCACGGTGGAGAAGCTGGTGGCCGCCCGCCCCGGCGACACGATGGAGACGGCGGGCTGGACGCTTCGATTCAAGCAGATCCTGCCGATGGCGGGCGATAACTGGACCGCGCTCCAGGCCGACATGGAAGCCAGCCGGGATGGCGGCGAGCCGGTCCTGATCCATCCGCAGTCGCGCTTCTTCGCTTCTCCGCCGACCACGACGACGGAGGCCGCCCTGCTGACGCGCTGGAACGGCCAGCTTTACGTGGTGCTGGGGCAGGAAGCGGATGAAGGCCGATGGCAGCTCCGCATCTGGTGGAAGCCCTTTGTGACGCTGATCTGGCTGGGCGGCTTCCTGATCGCCCTGGGCGGCGCGCTGGCGCTGGTCGGGCGCGAACGGCGCGGATGGCTGCTCAAATGGCGGGCGCGCAGGGCCTTGGAGGCCGCTGCATGAGGAAGATGCTGATCTGGCTGCCTTTGGCGCTGTTCCTCGGCTTTTTCGGGCTGTTCGCGAGCGGGCTGCTGCGCCCGGACGACCGGATCATCAGTTCGAAGCTGGTCGGCAAGCCGCTGCCCGCCTTCGCCCTGCCCGCCGCCGCGAGCGACCGGCCGCCGCTGGCAAGCTCGCAACTGGCGACCGGCAAGCCGCGCCTGCTCAACATCTTCGCAAGCTGGTGCGTGCCCTGCGCGGCGGAGGCGCCGCAATTGCTGGCGCTCAAGCAGGCCGGGGTGGAGATCGACGCCATCGCCATCCGCGATGCCCGGCCCGACGTCGACGCCTTCCTCCAGCGATACGGCAATCCCTATTCCCGCATCGGCCTGGATGCGCGGAGCGAGGTGCAGATCGCCATGGGTTCTTCGGGCGTGCCGGAAAGCTTCATCATCGATGGAAAGGGCCGCATCGCCTATCAGCATGTGGGCGACATTCGCGAGGATGACGTGCCGATGATCCTCGACCGGCTGAGGAAAGCGCAATGAGGATGTTGGTCGCTCTGCTGGCGCTGGCGCTGAGCGCGCCCGTCCTTGCGCAATCCGCTTTGCCGCCTGCGCCCTATGCCGACCGCCAGATAGCGGACCCGGCGCTGGAGAAGAAGGCGCGCGCGCTGATGGAAACGATCCGCTGCCTCACCTGCCAGAGCCAGTCGATCGCCGACAGCAATGCCAGCATGGCCGGCGACATGCGATCCCAGATTCGCGAGCGCATCATGGCGGGGGAGGAGCCTGAGCATATCCGCGCCTGGTTGATCGAGCGCTATGGCGATTGGGTCAGCTATGAACCGACCGCCGAACCGATCCTCTGGCCGCTCTGGGCCGCGCCGCTGATCCTGCTGGGGTTGGGCCTGCTGCTGCTGCGCGGACGGATCAAGCGGAGGAGGCGGGCATGACCGGCTGGATCATCGCCGGCGGCTTGCTGGTCCTGGTGAGCATGGCGCTTGTCCTTGTCGGCCGGGTGCCGAGGTCGGCCTGGGAAATCACCGCCGCCGCGCTGTTGCTGGGCCTGGCCGGCTATGCCTGGCAGGGCCGGCCCGGACTGGCCGGCTCGCCCCGGCAGGCTGCGGACAAGGGCGGCGCGGCGTTCGACGAGAAACTGGCCGAACAGCGCCGGGGCCTTGCCGAACGCTATGGCCAGGCGGGCCAGTGGCTGATGCTGTCGGACGGCCTGGGCCGACAGGGGAAGACGAAGGAGGCGGCGAACGTCCTGCTTTCAGGCCTTCGCAAGACGCCCGACGATCCCAATCTGTGGCTCGGCTTCGGCAATGCGCTGGTCGCGCATGCGGGCGGCGTGCTGTCTCCCGCCGCCGATTTCGCCTATCGCCGGTCGATGGCCATCGATCCCGAAGGTCCGGCGCCGCGCTATTTCTACGGGCTGGCGCTCGCCCGCGCGGGGCAGCTCAAGGAGGCCCGCGCCCTCTGGGCGCCGCTGGCGGCCAGCGCCCCCGAAGGAAGCGAGGTCAAGAAGGAACTCGAAGCCAATATTGCGCGTATCGACGCCATGCTCGGGGCTGAAGGCCGATAGGCCGTCGAAGCCGCAGCACCATCATTGCCACCACCCTGGAGCCGTGATAGGGCGCGGCGGTTTGCGGGGGCTTATGGAATGACAAGACGGGCCGCTTCCCCGTTCGGGTGTCCAAAGATCATGACAATTCGGCATTTTCTTCATGGCTGACGAGATCACCGGCGGCGCCGCGCGCGCCGATGACGAAGGCGTCCATGATCACGGCCATGCCGGACAGAAGGCGACGGTGAAGCTGGTCGTCGGCGCGATCGGCATCGTCTTCGGCGACATCGGCACCAGCCCGCTCTACGCGTTCCGCGAAACCTTCGCCGGGCACCACCATCTGGAACTCGACCCCGACCATATATTGGGCGTCATCAGCCTGATGTTCTGGTCGATGATGCTGGTGGTGACGCTGAAATATGTCACGGTCATCATGCGCGCCGACAACAAGGGGGAGGGAGGCAGCCTGGCCCTGCTCGCCCTGATCAACGGCCAGACCAAGACGCAGCGATGGTCGCGCGGCATCGTCCTGCTCGGCGTGTTCGCGACGTCCCTTTTCTACGGCGACTCGATGATCACGCCCGCCGTTTCGGTGCTGTCGGCGGTCGAGGGGCTAGCCGTCTACAACAGCAGCCTTGCACCCCTGATCCTGCCGGCGGCGGTCCTCATCCTGCTCGGCCTGTTCTGGATACAGGGATTGGGGACGAACCGGGTCGCGTCGCTGTTCGGCCCGATCATGCTGTTCTATTTCCTGACCATCGCGGTTCTGGGCATCATCAGCATCGTCAAGACGCCGGGCATCCTGCACGCCTTCAACCCCTATTGGGCGGTCATGTTCTTCGTCACCGACCCGCTGCCCGCCTTCCTCGCCCTGGGCGCGGTGGTGCTGGCGGTGACGGGCGCGGAAGCGCTCTATGCCGATATGGGGCATTTCGGGCGCAGCCCGATCCGCGTGTCCTGGCTGGCCTTCGTCCTGCCCGCGTTGATGATGAACTATATGGGGCAGGGCGCTCTACTGTTTCGGGAGGGCGCCGCCGCCCTTCACAGCCCCTTTTACTATCTGGCGCCGCAATGGGCGCAATTGCCGCTGGTGGGCCTGGCGACGCTGGCCGCGATCATCGCCAGCCAGGCGGTGATCTCCGGCGCTTTTTCCGTCACGCAACAGGCGATCCAGCTCGGTTTCATGCCCCGCCTGCGGATCGCGCATACCAGCGCGTCGACGGCCGGCCAGATCTACATCCCCCTCATCAACTGGGGGCTGATGGTCATGGTGATCCTGCTGGTGCTGGTGTTCCAGACATCCTCGAACCTCACCGCCGCCTATGGCATCGCCGTCACCGGCGCGATGTTCATCGACAATGTGCTGCTGACGGTGCTGCTCTACCGGCTGTGGAAATGGCGCTGGTATTATTCGGCGCCGCTATTGTCGGTGCTGTTCCTGGTGGACGGCGCCTATCTGGCCGCCAATTTCACGAAGGTGCCCGACGGCGGCTGGTTCCCGCTGCTGATCGGTTTCGTGATCTTCACGCTCCTCACCACCTGGTCGCGCGGGCGCCGGCTGGTTCAGGACCGGCTGCGCGAAGCGGCCATGCCGATTCCCGTCTTCGTCGCCTCTGCCGCGAACAGCGCAGTCCGCGTGCCCGGCACGGCGGTCTTCATGACCTCCACTCCCGATGGCGTTCCCCATGCGCTGCTGCATAATCTCAAGCACAACAAGGTGCTGCATGAGCGCGTCATCCTGTTGACCGTCAAGATCAAGGACGTTCCCGTGGTGGAAGATGACGGGCGTTGCAAGCTGGAGGATCTGGGCCGCGGATTCTTCCGGCTCGTCCTGCAATATGGCTTCATGCAGGAGCCGGACGTTCCCGCCGCGCTCAAGAACGTCACCGGCTGCGGTCAGGCGTTCAGGATGATGGACACCAGCTTCTTCCTTGCCCGGCAGACGCTGCTGCCGTCGGCCAAGCCGGGGATGCCGCTATGGCGCGAGAAGATTTTTGCCTGGATGCTGCGCAACGCGGAAAGCGCGATGGAATTCTTCCGGCTGCCGACCAACCGCGTGGTCGAACTGGGCAGCCAGGTCGAGATCTGACCCACGAAAAAAGGCGCGGCAGAACTGCCGCGCCCCATTTTCGATGCAAGCGGATCAGGCCGCGTCGCGATCGGCATTGATCTCGACGAGCTGACCGCCGTTGATCGCGATCTTCTTCGGCTTCATCGCCTCCGGAACCTCGCGCACCAGTTCGATCGTCAGCAGGCCGTCAGCTAGATCGGCCTTTTCGACCCGCACGAAATCGGCGAGTTCGAAACGGCGCTCGAAGCTGCGGTTGGCGATGCCGACATGCAGGAAGCGAGAGCGGTCGCCGCCCTGCGATTCTTCCTTGCGCCCGGTGACCTGGAGCAGGTTCTGCTGGGCCGTGATGTCGATCTCGTCCGTGCGGAAGCCCGCGACGGCCAGGGTGACGCGATAGCGATCTTCGGAAATCCGTTCGATGTTGAACGGAGGGTAATTGTCGCCTTGCTGCAACCGCGCATTGTTTTCGATCAGGTCGAACAGACGGTCGAAGCCCACGGTCGAGCGGCGATAGGGGGTAAGGTCAAAACCACGCATTGTCATAATCTCCCAAAGAGCAAAATGAACATGCCGGACCCGAAACAAGGCATCCGGCGGTACCATGTCCAACCCCATCTGGCGGCTGGACGGGTTTGATATGGTTCGATGGAGGAGGGTTTCAAGTGGTCTGCCGACGGGATTTTCGATGTGCGGGGAAGGCCATGCCGAGCCGCGTTCATCCGCTTTGGAACGTCCCGACGGATGATCGACAGACCCTGAAAAGAAAAGTACCCGGGCCGTGCTTCCACGACCCGGGTACTAATGGACGATTGCTCGTCTCCCCCTTGGCCTGCCTCGACCGCTTCTCAGCCCCCTAAGCTCAAAGCGGGATGCAGTATCCCTGAACCACGGCCATTTACCTGTGCTTCGTCGCCTGTGCTATGTATAGAGCAGGCCGCTGTCACGGGCTATTTCCGGGACATGTGATTTTCCCCGCGAGGCTGTGGCTCCGCTGCAACAATCCGGCAATGCTTGCCGTCGGTCGATAGCATGCTAGACGGGCTGCCTGTTCCCATCGAGAGGCCATTCGCGCCGTCATGATTCTGTCCCGATACGAACGCATGATCGCCAGGCGTTACCTGCTGCCCGGCAAGGGGGAGGGATTCATCTTCCTCGTCGCCGGCATCAGCCTGGTCGCCGTGATGCTGGGCGTGGCGGCGCTGATCATCGTGATGAGCGTCATGAACGGCTTTCGCGCCGAACTGTTCGACAAGATCGTGGGCCTGAACGGTCATGCCGTCGTCCAGGGCTATGGCGGCCGCCTGCCCGACTGGAAGGCGGTGTTGAAGGAGGCCAAGGCGACGCCCGGCGTGACCAGCGCCACGCCGCTGATCGAGCAGCCCTTGCTCGGCAGCTTTCAGGGCCGGGTGGAAGCGGTGCTGGTGCGCGGCATGACCGTGAACGACATCCGCAACAATGCGACGCTGAAGGCGAAGGTCGTGGCGGGCAACCTGGGCGCGCTGACGCCCAATGGCGGCAAGGTGGCGATCGGGTCGCGGCTGGCGGAAAATCTGGGCATCCAGTTGGGCGACAGCCTTACCATCATCAATCCGGCGGGCCGCTCTACGCCCTTCGGCACGGTGCCGCGACAGGTTTCCTATCAGGTGGCGGCCATTTTCGAGGTCGGCATCTACGATTATGACAAGGCCTTCGTCGTCATGCCGGTGGAGGACGCCCAGACCCTGCTGCTGCTGGGCGACGTCGTCAGCATGATAGAGGTGGAGACCATCAACGCCGATCAGGTCTCCGCCATATTGGAACCGCTGGCCGGCAAGGTCGCGGGACGCGCGATCGTCACCGACTGGCGGCAGATGAATGCGTCGCTGTTCGAAGCGCTGGCGGTGGAACGGGTGGCCATGTTCGTGGTGCTGTCGATCATCGTGCTGGTGGCGGTGTTCAACATCCTCTCCTCGCTCATCATGCTGGTACGCGCCAAGACGCGCGACATCGCGATCCTGCGGACCATGGGGGCGAGTCGCGCCGGGCTGGTCAAGATCTTCATGACCGTGGGCGTTACGATAGGATCGCTGGGCATGGCGGCGGGCATGGTGCTGGGTTTCACCTTCCTGTTCTTCCGCCAGAGCGTGGTGAACGCGATCCAGTTCCTGACCGGCCAGAATCTCTGGGATCCCTCTATCCGCTTCCTCACCGAATTGCCGGCCAAGCCCGATCCGGTGGAGATCGCCATCATCTGCCTGATGGCGCTGGTCTTCAGCTTCCTGGCGACGCTCTATCCCGCGTTCAAGGCCGCCAATACCGATCCCGTGCAGGTGCTGCGCTATGAATGAGATATTGAAGGTCGCAGGCCTCAGGCGCAGCTTCACCCAGGGCGGCGTCACCATAGAGGTGTTGCGCGGCGTCGACCTGTCGGTGGCTCAGGGCGAGATCGTGGCGCTGCTCGGCCCATCGGGATCGGGAAAATCGACGCTGCTCCAGGCGGTCGGCCTTTTGGAGGGCGGCTTCGACGGATCGATCCGCATCGCGGGCGAGGAAGCGGCGAAGCTCGACAATGACGGGCGGACGCGGCTGCGCAGGGATGCGCTGGGCTTCGTCTATCAGTTCCATCATCTGCTCCCGGACTTCAACGCGGTGGAGAATGTCGTCCTGCCGCAGGTGATCCGCGATGCGGAGATGTCGACGGCCCGTGCCCGCGCCGAATCCCTGCTGGGGTCATTGGGGCTTGGCCATCGGCTGGAACATCGGCCAAGCCAGCTTTCCGGCGGCGAACAGCAGCGCGTTGCCGTGGCGCGGGCGCTGGCCAATCGGCCCGCCCTCGTCCTGGCGGACGAGCCCACCGGCAATCTGGACGAGCGGACCGCCGATGTGGTTCTGGCCGAATTCCTGCGGCTGGTGCGGGAGGAAGGCTCCGCTGCGCTGGTCGCGACGCACAATGAAAGACTGGCTGAGAAGATGGACAGGGTCGTCCGCCTTCACGAAGGGCTGCTGGAGGAAAGTTCAGGCGGGATGTGACGCCGCATCCCGGACCGTCGCAATGACGATCTGGTTGCGCCCCTGATTCTTCGCCCGAAGCAGCGCGGCATCCGCCGTGCGGACCAGGGTTTCCGCCTTGCCATGATCGGGGAAGACGGCCAGGCCGAAGGAGGCGGTGATCGGCCCCAGTTCCTCGCCGCGATGCTCGACGCGCAGTTCCTGCAATTTCTGCTGCACCTGGATGGCGCGGTCGATGGCCTGATCCTGCGCGAAGCCCGGCATCAGCAGCACGAACTCCTCCCCGCCCAGGCGGAAGGCGCAATCCTTTTCCCGCAACGCGTCGTCCAGCACGCCGCCAACAGCGCGCAACACGGCGTCGCCCGCATCATGGCCATGGGTGTCGTTGAACCGCTTGAAATGGTCGATGTCCACCATCAGGCAGGCCAGCGGCGTCAGGGCGCTTTCGGCACGGACCACCAGTTCCTTGAACACCGCGTCGAAGCGGCGCCGGTTGGCCAGGCCGGTCAGCGGATCGGCCATCGCCATCTGCTGCAACGCATCGCGCAGCCGCAGATTGGCGAGCGCAAGGCCGATATTCTCCGCCAGCATCTCCAGATATTTCTCGGTGCGGCCGATCTGGTCGGCGGTCCGGTCCTCAGGCTGTTCGACATAGAGCAGGCCGATGCTCTCCCC
Organism: Sphingobium sp. TA15; assembly: GCF_037101235.1. Classification (NCBI taxonomy): domain Bacteria; kingdom Pseudomonadati; phylum Pseudomonadota; class Alphaproteobacteria; order Sphingomonadales; family Sphingobiaceae; genus Sphingobium; species Sphingobium sp. TA15. The sequence goes on along the minus strand of NZ_AP025355.1, from coordinate 915,152 downwards.
CTGCGCCGTCAGCGGTATGCAGATGGTGCGGACCTCCGCGCCTTCGGCCAGATGCTCGCAGGGTATGTCGACCAGATCCCCGGCCGGCTTGTGAATCTGTCCGCGCCGCAACGCCCAGCAGGCGGTCGGCGGAAATTCCTCGCCCGATTGCCGGGGCGACAGCCAGTCGCAGGCCTGCACCATCATGTTGCGGCGCGTGTCGTGGATGTAGAGCCGCCCGGCAAAGCCCGGGGCGATCTCAGGCGCGAAGCGCCGGACGACCTCGACAAGGCCGCCGGTGCTGTCGCATCCCTGCAAGCGCTGGGTCATGCGGGAAAGCTGGTCGCGCGTGATCCGGTCCGCATCGCGTTCCTGCTCCAGCCTCTGCCTTTCCAGGCCGTTTTCCCGGAAGATGCGGATGGCCTGCGCCATGTCGCCGATCTCGTCCACCTGCGGGAAATCCGGCGGCACCACGGCATAATCCTGCGCGGCCAGGCGCGTCACGACATCGCTCAGCCGCACCACCGGGCGCAATATGCGCTGCTTCAGGATGAAGTAGAGCACGCACAGGAACAGCAGGGCGGTCGCGCCCATCATGATTTCCGACATCAGCCGCCACAGCCGGGCCGCTTCGGTTGCCTGGCGAACGGTGTTTTCCGTCCGCTGGTCCAGCATATACTGGAACTTGCCGATCTGGGCCGAAACGCGATCGAGTTCCCGGCCATATTCGTCGCCGAACACTATGGCGCGCGCCGTTTCCCGATCCCCCTTTCCGGCGGCGTCGATGGCGGCTTCCTGTTCGTCGGTCAGCGCATCGGCCCAATGCAGCCCCTGCTGCAACGCCGCGAGTTCGCTGATGCTGGCCCCCCGGTCGCGGAGGTGGGTGATGCGCTGCTCTACCGAGCGGAGCGCCGCCTTTTCCCGGCGATAGGCGATGATATGCGACGGATCGCCCGTGATCACATAGGCGCGCGCCTGTTCGGTCAGCCGATATGCATCTTCCACCAGCGCGGCGGTCATCTGGTCGAACACGGCGCGCTGCTCGACGGCGGCCCGCTCCTTCTCCTCGGCGCCGGAGGCCATCAGCATGACCGCCCCTGAAGCCAGAGTGAGGGCTACGGTGGCGCCATAGGCGTAGTTGGTAATGGTGGACAGTCGCATGATCGCCCAGCCTAGCGCCCAATTATTGGCGATATGTTAACCATCGGCCCGTGCCGGCGCGATTTTACCCACGACTTTCTGCAAGCGGGGGCTGGCGTCGAATCGGCGGCAATGCCTAGATGAGGACATGCCTCATGCCGGTTTCGTCCCCCTTCGCGTCTTTTCATCCTTCACCATGCTGGAAGGGGCGATAGACCCCAAGAAGATCGCGAAGCAGGCCAAGGCCCTGGGCTTTCCCGCCGCGGCCATCACCGACCGCAACGGCCTGTACGGCTCCATGGCCTTTTCCGACGCCTGCAAGGGGGAGGGGGTGCAGCCGATCATCGGCGCGATGGTCGGCGTTTCGCGGCCGGACCGGCCGGCCAATGCGGCGCCCGTGCATGACTGGATCGCCCTCTATGCGCAGGATGCCGCCGGCTACGACAATCTCTGCGCGCTGGTGTCGATGGCGCATCTCGACCGCCCGGTCGAAGAAGTGCCGCATATCAGCCTCGACATGCTGGAGGGGCGGACCGACGGCCTGATCGCCCTGACCGCCGGGGGAGAGGGCGCTCTGGCACGGCTCTTTGCCGAGGATCAGCCGGCAGCGGCGCTTGCCTATGCCAAGCGGCTGGAAGCGTTGTTCCCCGGCCGGCTCTATATCGAAATCTGCCGCCGCTTCGACCCGATCGAAGGGAAGGCGGAACCGGAACTTCTCGACCTGGCCTATGCCCGCGACCTGCCGCTGGTGGCGACCAACCCGACCTGTTTTGCCGAGCCGCATTTTCACGAGGCGCATGACGTGATGCTCTGCATCGCCGACAGCGCCTATGTCGAGACGCCCGACCGGCGGACCAGTTCGCCCGACGCCTGGATGAAGCCGGCGGCGGAAATGAAGCGGCTGTTCGACGATCTGCCCGAAGCGCTCGCCAACACGCTGGTGGTCGCGCAGCGCTGCGCCGTCGCCGCCCCCAAGCGCAAGCCCATCCTGCCCAGCCTGGCCGGCGACATAGAGGGCGAGGCGAAGATGCTGCGCGAGCAGGCGACGGCAGGGCTGGAGGCGCGGCTGGCCAAGGCCGGCATCGCCGACGAGGAAGCGCGCAAGCCCTATTTCGAGCGGCTGAAATTTGAAACCGACATCATCATCCAGATGGGCTTTCCGGGCTATTTCCTGATCGTCGCCGATTTCATCAAATGGGCGAAGGATAAGGATATTCCGGTGGGGCCGGGCCGCGGTTCGGGCGCGGGATCGGTCGTCGCCTGGGCGCTGACCATCACCGATCTCGATCCGCTGCAACTGGGGCTGCTGTTCGAACGCTTCCTGAACCCGGAACGCGTCTCCATGCCGGATTTCGACATCGACTTCTGCGAAACGCGGCGGGGGGAGGTGATCCGCTACGTCCAGCAGAAATATGGCGCGGACCATGTGGCGCAGATCATCACCTTCGGAAAGCTGAAGGCGCGGGCCGTGCTGAAGGACACGGGCCGGGTGCTGCAGATGAGCTATGGCCAGGTCGACCGCCTGGCCAAGCTGGTGCCCAACCATCCGACCGATCCATGGACGCTGGAACGCTCGCTGAACGGCGTCGCGGAGTTCAGGGCGGAATATGACAATGACGCGCAGGTCAAGCGGCTGATCGACTATGCGATGAAGCTGGAGGGCTTTCCGCGCCACAGTTCCACCCATGCGGCGGGCGTAGTGATCGGGGACAGGCCGCTGTCGCAACTGGTGCCGCTCTATCGCGATCCCCGTTCGGACATGCCGGTGACTCAGTTCGACATGAAATATGTCGAGGGCGCGGGACTGGTGAAGTTCGACTTCCTTGGCCTCAAGACATTGTCGGTGTTGCAGAAGGCGGTGCAACTGCTGGCCGGACGGGGCGTGGAGATCGACCTCAATTCGCTCGGCTGGGACGATCCGGCGGTCTACGAACTGCTCCAGCGCGGCGACACGGTCGGCGTGTTCCAGTTGGAATCGGAGGGCATGCGCAAGACGCTGGCCGCCGTGCGTCCAACCAATTTCGGGGACATCATCGCGCTGGTGTCGCTCTACCGGCCGGGTCCGATGGACAATATCCCGATGTTCGGCCGTCGCAAGAACGGGCAGGAAGAGATTGAATATCCTCACATATTGCTGAAACCGATCCTGGAAGAAACCTACGGCATCTTCGTCTATCAGGAACAGGTGATGCAGGCGGCCCAGATATTGGCGGGCTATTCGCTGGGCGACGCCGACCTCCTGCGGCGCGCCATGGGCAAGAAGATCAAGGCGGAGATGGACGCGCAGCGCGCCCGCTTCGTCGAAGGGTGCGCGAAAAGCGACATCGCGGCGGCCAAGGCGAACGAACTGTTCGACTTGATCGACAAGTTCGCGGGCTATGGCTTCAACAAGTCGCACGCCGCCGCCTATGCGCTGCTCGCCTATCAGACCGCCTGGCTGAAGGCGCATTATCCGGCGGAATTCTACGCCGCGTCCATGGCTTTCGACATCCACCTGACCGACAAGCTGACGGTGTTCGTGGACGATATGCGGCGCATGGGGCTGACCTGCCTGGCGCCGGACATCAACCGCAGCCTCGCGGACTTCTCGGTCGAAGCGGTCGATTGCGAAGGCGACGATCCGCGCCTGGGCTTTGCCGTGCGCTATGCGCTGGGCGGGCTGAAAGGCGTGGGCGAGAAGGCGATGGAACAGCTTGTGGCCGAGCGGGAGGCTGGCGGGTCGTTCAAGTCGCTGGACGATTTCGCCGACCGGATCGAACCGCGCCTGCTCAACCGGCGGCAGTTGGAAAGCCTGGCGGCGGCGGGCGCCTTTGACGGCGTGCATCCCGACCGGGCCGGAGTCCATGCGGCCGCGGAAACGATCCTCAGCGTAGCTTCCAGCGCCGCGGAGGCGCGGGAAAGCGGACAGGGCGGCCTGTTCGGCGATGTCGAAACGCCGCATGCCGATGTGCGCGTCCCGCCGCACCAGACCTGGTCGACGGCGGACCGCATGGCGCAGGAAAAGGAGGCTTTCGGCTTCTATTTCTCCGCCCATCCGGTGGATCGCTACCGGCATCTGGCGGAGGCGCGGGGCGCAAAGAGCTATGGCGCGATATGCGCGGAACCCGTGGCGGAAGGCGGCCGGGCCAATGGCGTGATGGCCGCCATGGTCGAGGATGTGCGCTGGCGCGAAACCAGGCGGGGGGCGCGCTATGCCGCCGCCACATTCTCCGACAGCAGCGGTCAGTTTCAGGCGAGCTGCTTCGATGAGGATGCCTGCAGGGCTATCGAGGATATGGCGCGGGAGGGTGATTGCGCGCTGCTGATGGTGGAACTGGACCGGCTGCCGGGCGAGGAAACGCCGCGGGTGACGATTCGGGGGATCGAGCCTTTCCGCCAACTCGCCAACAATTCCCGCATGGAACTGGTGGTCGATGTGAGCGATGCAGCCGCAATCGGAGTGCTGGCGCAGATTCTGGCGAGCGCCAGGGGAGGGCGGAGCGAAGTCTTCCTGCGGGCGCCGGTGGGCGGCGGCAAAGCCGCGCGCTTGTTCCTGGGCGACGATTATCTGATCGGCGCGGATCAGGTCGACAGCATCGCGACGATAGCGGGCCTGCGCATCGGGTCGTTCGAGCGGATGGAAGCCAAAGCGGACGGCTATCGCGCCCGCAACCGGCGTTCCGGCTTGCGGCTGGTGGCGGGCTAAGCCCTCCTCCGGTCGGGGAGCCTGCCATGTCCTCCCCCTTGTTCCTGCGAAGGAAGGAACCCAGTTCCCGCAGCTGGATTTGAAGCAACAGGATGGGCCTAGAACAGGCTCATCTGGTCACCCTCCGGCCTTCGGAACAGATCGGTGCGCAACGTCACTCGTTCGCCGGTGAATCCAGCCCGTTTCCGTGCCTTCTGGAAGCGGGTGCGGATCAGGTCGGCCCACACTCCCTGTCCCCGCATCCGGCTGCCGAAGTCGGGGTCGTTGTCGCGACCGCCCCTTATGTCGCGAATGATCGCCATCACCTTGGCCGCGCGGTCGGGATGATGTTCCTCCAGCCAGGCGCGAAACAGCGGGGCGACTTCATGCGGCAAGCGGACGGGAATATAGCTGGCGTCCAGCGCGCCGGCCGACGCGACGCAGGCGACAATATCCTCTATTTCGTGATCGGTGATGGCGGGGATGATCGGCGATATGCTGGCGACCACGGGTATGCCCGCCTGCGCCAATGCCCGGATCGCCTCCACGCGGCGGAGCGGATGCGGCGCTCGCGGTTCCAGCGTCCGGGCCGTGGCGGGATTCAGCGACGTCACCGAAATCATCACCGCGACCAGCCTTTTCCCTGCCATCAGGGTCAGCAGATCAATGTCCCGCATTATGCGGTGGGACTTGGTCGTGATATAGACTGGATGCCGGCATTCCCATAATATTTCAAGGCATTGCCGCGTGATTTTCCAATCCCGTTCGATCGGTTGATAGGGATCGGTGTTGGTGCCCATCGCGATCGGACTTACCAGATGGGCTTTTCTGGAAAGCTCCTTGCGGAGCAGCGCTGCCGCATCGGGTTTGGCGAACAGCCGGGTTTCGAAATCGAGACCCGGCGACAGGTCGTGATAGGCGTGGGTGGGACGCGCGAAGCAATAGATGCAGCCATGTTCGCATCCCCGATAGGCATTGATCGACTGGCTGAAGGCGATGTCGGGGGAATTGTTGCGGCTGATGATGGTGCGGGGGCGTTCGACGGTCACCTCCGTGCGCCGTCTCGGCGGTGCTCCGTCTATGTTGGCCAAATTATCCAGCCAATCGCCGTCGGCCGTCCGCTCAGGCAGGTTGAAGCGTCGGCTGTCGCCGTTGACCGTAGCGCCTCTGCCTTTCTCCGCCGTCATCCCATAATTAGAACATAGAGAGAACATATTGACAAGACCCTATCCGCCGGTTCATCTGAAACCTGTCGAAAAGGGGGTATCATGCGGAAGATCATCGTCGCGGCGAGCTTGTGGATGGCGGCGCTGGCCACGCCTGGCCTGACCGCCGATAGGGAGGCCTGCGGCGCCGGGTTGGTATGCGCGAGCGATCCGCAGACGGTGGTGAAGGCGCTCCAAGCCGCCGGATACAAGGCGCTGTTGAGCAAGAGCAAGCAAACCGGCAATCCGAAGATCGAAAGCGCCGCGAGCGGCTATGATTATTCGATCTTCTTCTACGAATGCGAACAGACGCTCCATTGCGGCTCGCTGCAATTTCAGGTGAGCTTCGAGGATGACGGCGGCAATACGCCTGAACTGGCCAATAAATGGAACAAGGACAAGAGGTTCGCGCAGATGTCCGTCTGGGACGACGGATCGCTGGCGGTCGCCTATGACGTGACGACGGTGGGCGGGCTCAACCAGAAGAATTTTGCGGATGTGATCGACTGGTGGACGGTCATGCTGGGTGAGGCGAGCAAATTCTTCAAGGAAAATCCCGCGCCGGCCAAATAAGGCCGCAAGGCGTGGCGATGTTTCAGCGCTCGGTCAGGCGCGGCATGAGTTCCACGAAATTGCAGGGCCGGAAGCGATTGTCGAGTTGGCTGACAAGGATGCCGTCCCAAGCGTCCTTCACCGCGCCGGTCGATCCGGGCAGCGCGAAGATATAGGTGCCCCGCGCCACGCAGGCGGTCGCCCGCGACTGGATGGTGGACGTGCCGATGCCTTGGTAGCTGAGCCAGCGGAACAGTTCCCCGAAGCCCGGAATCTCCTTGTCCTGCACCTGCGCCAGCGCTTCGGGCGTGACGTCGCGCCCCGTGACGCCCGTTCCGCCCGTGGTGATGATGCAATCGACCTGCGGATCGTCGATCCAGGCATGCAGGCGCGCAACGATGGCCGATCGTTCGTCCCGCTCGATATGTCGGTCGGCCAGGACATGACCGGCGGCGGCGATGCGATCCGCCAGAATGTCGCCCGAACGGTCGTCGGCGGCCGTGCGGCTGTCCGACACCGTCAGCAATGCGATCTGGACCGGCAGGAAGGGCCGGCTTTCGTCGATCGGCATCAGTCGGAACCGCCCGCGATGCTGGCGGCGATGCTGGCGCTGGCGATCGGTTTCCTGGGCGTCAGGCGCACCAGGCGCGTGCCCTTCGCTCCGGGGAAGGTCGGCCAGAGTCCCTGCGCCATTCCAGCCAGCGATTCCGCGCTGCCCTTTGCCTGGATCTGGTACATCCAATAATTGCGCATCACGATGTTCACATAGGCGCGCGTCTCGTAATAGGGCAGGGATTCGATGAACAGCAGCGGATCGCCATTGTCCTTCACTTCGCTGTTCCAGCGCTCGACCGGCATCGGCCCGGCATTATAGGCGGCCATCACCTTGGGCAGCAGCCCTCCGGTCGCGCCCATGTCGCGCAGATTTTCCAAATAGCGCTGGCCATATTCCATATTGGTGGACGGCACGAACAATTGGTCGGAGGCTGAAAGTCCCATCAGGTTGCCCGTACTGGGCAGCACCTGCATCAACCCCCTGGCGCCCGCGCTGCTCACGACATCCCGACGGAAACCCGATTCCTGGAGCGCATGGGCATAGATCAACGCGGGGTCGACCCGCCATCCGCCGTCCGGCCGCCAATCGGGAGCGGGGAAGCGGGCGAAACTGCCCGGCTGCTTGCCCACGGGACCATTATGGGCGAGCCAGAGCTGCGTTTCCGGCAGGCTGAGCGCACCCGCCAGCCGGATCAGCGCATCATATTGGCCGGTCCCGCCGATCTTCGCCTGATAGCGGAGAATCTGGTCGGCCCGCGCCGTTTCGCCGATGGCGGACAGGGCGATCGCCGCCCGCACATTCGGGCTGTCCTTGAGCTGCTGCCATTCCGCTGCGCCGAAGCGCGGCGCGGAGGGCGCGCCGCCCAGCGGCACGGCCAGCGTTTCGCGCGCCAGCAGGCCATAGAAGCTCTCTTCCGAGCGAGCGGCGGTCTTCAGCAGATTTTCGACCCGTTCCGGCTCTCCGCACACCATATAGGCGCGCGCCGACCAATAGGCGCCGGCGGCCCGCATGTCGCTGTTGCCCGCCAGCGCCGCGACATTGGCGAAAGCGGGGGCGGCGGCGCGGCAGTCATTCTGGCGCCAAGCCGCAAGGCCGGTCGTCCAATGGGCCTGCACCGCCCAATCGCCGCCGCTCCGGCTTTCAAGCGCCTTAGCCGCCATGCGCCGGGCATTGGCGTCGTCGCTCTCGATATAATAGGCCCAGGCGACGCGTTGCCGCACTTCGGTGAGGCCTTCCGGCGTCAGCCCGGCCTCGCCCGTGGCGAGCAAGGCTTCGGCGCCGGCCGGATCGTCATTCTTGATGAACGGCTGGATTTGGCCGACCAGCGCCTGGGCCAGCGCATCGGTCTTCACCGCCGCGACATATTCGCGGCGGGGCGCGCCGCCCAGCCAGACCATCTTCTGCACCTGGGGCAGGACCGGCAGGATCGTGGCGCCGCGCTTCTGCGCCAGCCGGGAAAGCTGATCCGCCTTGTCCAGCCACGGCGCCTTGTCGATGAGGTCGAGCAGATCGAACAGCTCTACCCGGGGCGAATTCCTGGCGAGGTAAAGTTCGGCCAGGGCGACCGGGCGGAAAGCGTCCTGCGCGTCCAGCGCGCCGATCATCGCCTTCGCGTCTATCCATTTCTGATCGCGCAAAGCCGCATATATGGCGCCGTACCGCCCCTTGTCGGCGTCATTCAACCGGAGAGGCGATAAGGACATGTCACTGGAAATCGCGGAAACCGAAACCGCCGTGTCGGCGTTCGCCGGAGAAGCGGCGATCGCGGCGAAAGCCATCGCCGCCGCGCAGGACGAAAGGGTGGTTGCGCGAATCACTTAGCCATTTCCTCGATCAGACCTTGCAGCACATGCCAACATTCCGCCTTTGCCGCGGGCTGGCCAAGCAGCAAACGCGGGTGAAATGTGGCGAAGACGGGTAAGGTGCCGCCGTCATGGTTAAAAACCCGTGAACCTGAATCCGTGGCGGGCAACAGGGTGCGGATCGTCCGGTCGCCCAGCAACAGCAATCTTCGCGGGGCGGCAAGCATCACATATGTGCGCATGCGCGCCGCGGCCGCCGACAGGTCCGACGCCTCCACCATTGCGCCCGGCGGGCGGGACAGGAAAAGGGACGCGAGGTGGACGTCCTGCCGTTGGAGCCCGATCGCCCGCAACATGGCGTCGAACAACTGTCCCGCGCGATCGCTGAGCAGCGTTCCGGCCCCGATGTCCGCCGGATCGGGCATGTCGGTGATGACCATGAGCGGAGCGTCGACGGGTCCGGCGGGCATGATCGCGGCGCCCGGCCAGCGCCGTTCCGGCTGCGCGGCATCCTGCGCAAGCCAGGTCAGGAAGGATTCGAGCGACTGGGGCCTCGGCTGGGCGGGACCGCCTTCGGGAACGGCAGCGCGTATCCGCGCCGACTGTTGAAGGGGACGCAACCAATTGGTCGGCTCCTCCCCCATGGCGCAATCCACGCCGGCCAGGCTCCACCACGCCATATAGGCATTGGCGGCGTCCGCCAGATTTTCCCGCATTAATCCCCGCATTGATTGTCTTGGGCCAGAGGTTGACGCCGTGGTCAAGTTTCTTCATCGCCCTCAGTGGTAAAACGTTTGGGTAGCGCGGCGACCGGATCGGGAGGGAAACCCACGGCGTCGACGGAATGGAGGGATTATGAGCGAACGGGATTCGATGCCCTATGACATCGTCATCGTCGGCGGAGGGCCGGCGGGGCTGTCTTCGGCCATCCGGCTGAAGCAGCTCGCGAACGAGGCCGGGCGGGAATTGTCGGTTTGCGTGCTGGAGAAGGGATCGGAAATCGGCGCCCATATCCTGTCGGGCGCGGTGGTGGACCCCAAGGCGCTGGACGAGCTCCTCCCCCAATGGCGCGACATGGGCTGCCCTATGGCGGAAGTGCCGGTGACGGACAACCAGCACTGGTTCCTCAGCAAGGGCGGCAAGATCAGCATGCCGCACATCATGACGCCGGGCTGGATGCACAACAAGGGCACCTACACCGGGTCGCTTGGCAATCTCTGCCGCTGGCTGGCCGAACAGGCCGAAGGGTTGGGCGTGGAAATCTTCCCCGGCTTCGCGGCGGCGGAAATCCTCTACCATGAGGACGGGTCGGTGAAGGGCGTCGCGACCGGCGACATGGGCGTCGACCGGGAGGGCAATCGCAAGCCCGACTATCAGCCGGGACTGGAACTGCATGCCCGCTACACCTTCTTTGCGGAGGGGGCGCGCGGCCATCTGACCAAGATATTGAAGCGCCAGTTCGCGCTCGACGCCGACAGCGAGCCGCAGGTCTATGGCCTGGGCATGAAGGAATTGTGGGACATCGATCCCGCCAAGCACAAGCCGGGCCTCGTCATTCATACCCAGGGGTGGCCGCTGACGGACGCTTATGGCGGCGGCTTCCTCTACCATCAGGCCAATGGGCAGGTGGCGCTGGGCTTCGTCGTCGGGCTGGGCTATCGCAACCCCTATCTCTACCCGTTCGAGGAGTTCCAGCGCTGGAAGCAGCATCCGGAAATCCGCAAATATCTGGAGGGCGGCCGCCGCGTTTCCTATGGCGCGCGGGCGATCAACGAGGGCGGCTGGCAGTCGATCCCGACCCTGGCCTTCCCCGGCGGCGCGCTGATCGGCTGTTCGGCGGGCTTCGTCAACGTGCCCCGCATCAAGGGCACGCATACGGCGATGAAGTCGGGCATGCTGGCGGCGGAATCCGCCTTCGCGGCGATCCAGGCCGAACGGTCGAGCGACGTGCTGGACGATTATGAGGCGAACCTGCGGTCGAGCTGGATCGCGACCGAGCTGCAACTGGTCAAGAATGCCGAGCCGCTGCTGTCGAAGTTCGGCAACAGCATCGGCACGGTGCTGGCGGGCATCGACATGTGGATGCGCACGCTGAAGATCGGCCTGCCCTTCACGATGAAGCACAAGCCCGACGCGGAGAAGCTGTGGCGCAAGGACGTGTCGAGGAAGATCGACTATCCCAAGCCCGACGGCGTGATCAGCTTCGACCGGCTGTCGTCGGTGTTCCTCAGCAACACCAACCATGAGGAGGACCAGCCGGTCCATCTCCAGCTCAAAAATCCGGAAATCCCGATTTCCTACAACCTCCCCCTTTATGACGAGCCGGCGCAACGCTATTGTCCGGCGGGCGTCTATGAAGTGGTCGGGCTGGACGAGGGCGAACCCCGCTTCCAGATCAACGCGCAGAATTGCGTCCACTGCAAGACGTGCGACATCAAGGATCCGACCCAGAACATCAACTGGGTCGTGCCCGAAGGCGGTGGAGGGCCGAACTATCCGAACATGTAGGCGTCTACCTCAACAGGCATTTGCTGTGATCCTGCTGGCGCTGCCCGCCGTGGCGGGCGCATCGGTGGACCCGGGCGGCGCATTGCATGCCTATATGCGGGGGCGCCTGGCCGATGACGACGGCGCTCCCGGCCTTGCGCTGACCAGCTATCGGCAGGCGCTGGCGGGCGATCCCGGCAGCCTGGATGTCGCCCGGCGCTCCTATTTCCAGGCGGTGATCAGCGGCGACATGGCGCTGGCGCTGCGCTCCGCCGCCGTGCTGGAGGGGGAGGGCATGCTGCCCCGCGACGGCACGCTGCTCCAGATCGCGGACGCGCTGAACCGCAAGGATTGGGCAGGCGCCCGCCTGATCGTCGATCGCCTGGTGGCGGAGGGCAATTTCGCCTTTCTGGCGCCGATCATGCGCAGTTGGATTTCGGTGGGCGAGGGGCGCTATGCGGCGCCCGTCATCGATCCCGCCGACCGCTTCGCGTCGCTCGCAAAGCGCTATCTTGACGAGCATCTGGCGCTGCAGGCGCTTCGCGGCGGCGATCTTCAGGCCGCCCGGCCAGCGATCAACCGCGCCCTTGCATTGCGGACGGCGGAGGCGGACGAACTGCGGCTGATCTTCGCGGGACAATTGGCGGCGCGGGGCGCCAGGGCGGAGGCGCTGGCGCTTCTGCCCGAAACCCACGCCAATTTCGCGCTGGCCCGCGAGGACATTGCGCGGGGCAAGGCGCTTTCGTTCCATGGCAGAGCGCTGACGGCGGGACAGGGTTTCGCCCGGCTGCTTACCCGGCTGGCCACCGACATATCCTCGGACGGCAGCACGGGGTCGCTGGGCATCAGGCTGGCCCGCATCGCCGCCTTTGCCGATCCTGCCGGGGCCACGCCCCGCATCGTCGCCGCCGATTTGCTGGGCCGGGGCGGCTATGCGGCCTATGCCGTCGAGGAGGCCCGCATGGTTCCCGGCACCGGCTGGCATGGCGCGCTGGCGCAGGCCGAATTGGTCGAGGCGTTGGCGGCGGCGGGACAGCGGCAGGAGGCGATCGTCCTTGCCCGTACCCTGGCCGCCGTGCCCAATGCAGAGCCGGAGCGCCATGTCCGCCTGGGCCAGTTGCTGATGCAGGAGAAGGATTACCGGGCTGCCGCATCCGCCTTCCGCACGGCGCAGGCCAGCTATTCGGGCGATGCCGTCCCCTGGGCGCTGCTGTTGTTCGAGGGCAGCGCGCTGGAACAGGGCGCGCGATGGGACGAGGCGCGCGCCGTGCTGGAGCGGGCGGCGAGATTGGCCCCAGACGAACCCGCCATACTCAATTATCTGGGCTATGCGCAGATCGAGCGGCGGCAGAATATGGACGCGGCGCTGGAGTTGCTGAAAAAGGCGAGCGCGCTGAAGCCGCAGGACGCATCGATCACCGATTCCCTCGGTTGGGCGCAGTTCTTGACCGGGGACATCGATGCCGCCGTGCCGATGCTGGAGCGGGCAGCGGCCGGCGCGCCCTCCGACGCGACGATCAATGAGCATCTGGGCGATGCGCTCTGGGCTGCCGGGCGGCGATATGAGGCGCGCTATGCCTGGCGCGCCGCGGCCGTCTTCGCCGAGGGAGAAACGGCGCAACGACTGGCCGCCAAGGCGAGAGAGGGGATGAAGCCCGAATATGCCGCACGTTGAAGCGGAGCATGCCGCCGCCCGCCCGGTGGAAGCGGGCGAACTGGTCGAAACCGCCTTCGCCAAGATCAATCTGGCGCTCCATGTCCGGGAAAGGCGGGCGGACGGCTATCATGCGCTGGAAAGCCTGTTCGTCTTCACCGAATTGGGCGACAGGCTGACGGGCCGCATCCGCGCGGATGGGGAAATCCGGCTGGAGATGGACGGGCCGTTCGGACCTCTGCTGGATGGCGGGCCGGACAATCTGGTGATCAGGGCGGCCCGCGCATTGCAGGACCATCTGGGGGACAGTCCCGGCGCCGACCTGCGGCTGACCAAGGTCCTGCCCGTCGCCTCGGGCATTGGCGGCGGTTCCGCCGATGCCGCGGCGGCGTTGCGGTTGCTGATGCGGCTCTGGAACGCGCCCGTGGCGCCCCAGCTTCTGGAACGCATCACCTTGTCATTGGGGTCGGACGTTCCCGCCTGCATCGGCAGCATCCCGCAAATGGTGCGTGGACGCGGCGAGATATTGCAGCCGCAGGCCATGGAGGGCCTGTCCGCCATGCCGATCCTGCTCGTCAATCCGGGCGTGGCGCTGTCGACCGCGCAGGTCTTCGGCGGGTGGGATCGACGCGACCGGGGGCCGCTTGCGGCAGGGGGGCTGGAGCAGCTGATCAGCGACGGGCGCAACGATCTGGAACCTCCCGCCATGGCCGCAGCCCCGGTGATCGCCGATGTGCTGGCGGCGTTGAAGACCTGCGCCGGATTGCGCCTTGCCCGCATGTCGGGATCGGGCGCGACCTGCTTCGCCCTGTTCGATACGGATCGGCAGATGGCGGAGGCGGCGGCAGCCTTGCGTGCGGCTCGGAACGGATGGTGGGTCGCGGAAACGAGGATCAGGGCGGCATGAGCGAGGCCTTTACCCAGATCGATGGCGGCGATCTCAATGTCCTGATCATTGCCGATCATGCCTCGGCGCATGTTCCGGCGGACATCGACCTTGGGATCGACTCAGCGTTGCTGGCCGATCATATCGCCGTCGACATCGGCGTGGCGGAGGTCAGCGCGCTGCTGGCGCGGCAATTGGGCTGCACGGCCGTGCTGGGCGGCGTTTCGCGGCTCGTCATCGACCTCAACCGGGAAGAGGATGCGCCCGGCCTGCTGCCCGTGATGAGCGACGGCCATGCCGTTCCGGGCAACCGCCATGCCGACCTGGCCGACCGGATGATGCGGTTCCATCATCCCTATCATCATCATGTCGCGCGGCTGCTGGAGCGCATGGCGTCGCCGTTCATCCTGTCGGTCCACAGCTTCACGCCCCGCCTCGCCAGCGATCCCGGCCAGAAGCGCCCCTGGGACATCGGCGTCCTCTACAACCGGGACGACAGGGCGGCGCGGATCGCCATTCCCATGCTGGAGGCGGCGGGGCTGAAGGTGGGGGATCAACTGCCCTATTCGGGCAAGGTGCTGAACGCCACGATGAACCGCCATGCAGAGGGGAACGGCATTCCCTATCTGGGCATAGAGATGCGGCAGGACCTGGTCGGTGACGCGGACGGGCAAAGGCGATTTGCCGACATATTGGCTCCAGTGGTGCTCGAATGCCGCGGCCGGCTCGCATGACGGGCGGGATGGAATGATGAGGCGGCGCGCCCTGATGAGCCTGCTCACATGCCTGGCGCTGGCCGGATGCGGCGGTTCGTTGGGGGCTGGAGAGCTGGCCGGCAAGGGAAGGGAACTGATCTCCTGCGCGATCGGCCCGGGCGCCGAATGGAGCGAGGACTGCCCCGTCGAACGGGATGGGGAACTGTTGACGGTGCGCCATGCCGACGGTGGCTTTCGGCGCTTCCGGATAGTCCATGACGGGCGCGGGATCGCGCCGGCGGACGGAGCGGAGGAGGCAAGCATTCTGGTCGCCGGCAAGGGCGCAATCGAGTTGAGCGTCGGACAGGACCGCTATCGCTTTCCCGCCCGCTTGTCCGAAGGGAAGAGATGATGCGCGGCCATGCGATCCTGACCGGCGCCGAGATGCGGGAGGCGGAACAGGCCGTCATGGCCGCCGGCATTCCCGAATATATGCTGATGGAGCGGGCGGGAGCCGCCGCTGCGGAGATCGTCTGGCGGGCAGGCGGGAAGCGCGACCTGCTGGTCCTTTGCGGCCCCGGCAACAATGGCGGCGACGGGTTCGTGATCGCGCGGCTGCTCCGGGCGCGGGGCGTGGCCGTGCGCGTCGCGGCGCTGGGCAAAAGCCGGACGGACTCCAGCATGAAGGCGCGGGAGGCGTGGGGCGGCCCGGTCGAGAATTTCCTCGACGCCGCGCCGGCGACGCAGATCGTGGACGCTCTGTTCGGCACCGGCCTGTCGCGTGGACTGGACGCGGAGGTCGCGACGAAGCTGCGCGCCCTCGCCGAACAGGCGAGCTTCAGCTATGCCCTGGACCTGCCGAGCGGCGTGCAGACGGACACGGGCGAACTGCTGTCCGATGTGCCCGGCATGGGCGTCTGCATTGCCTTGGGCGCTCTCAAGCCGGCGCATATGTTGCAGCCTGCCGCAACATGCTGGCAGCGGCTGGTCTGCGCCGACATCGGCATCGAGACGTCCCATGCGAAGATGCACCGGCTCGCTCCCCCGCAACTGCATCGCCCAGGCCCGGCCGCGCATAAATATAGCCGTGGACTGGTCGCCGTGGTCGGCGGCGAGATGGCCGGCGCCGGGCTGCTCGCAAGCCAGGCGGCCGCGCATGGAGGGTCGGGCATGGTCCGGCACCTGGTTCAGGGCCAGGTCCAGGAAGGGCCGGGCGCCATTATCGCGGAGCGGACCGATGCAGCGCAGGATGTGGCGCATAGGCTGAATGATGGCCGGTTCAGGGCGGTTCTGGCCGGCCCGGGGCTGGGACGCGGGAAGGGCGCTTCGGATCGGTTGACGGCGGTGCTTGCGGCCGGGCACCCGCTCGTTCTGGACGCCGATGCGCTGGTCCTGCTGGCGGAGGAGGGGCTGAATGCCGTTCCGCCGGGCGCTGTCCTCACCCCCCATGAAGGCGAATTCGTCCGCCTGTTCGGAAATCTGCCGGGCAGCAAGGTGGAGCGGGCGCTGGAGGCGGCAAGACGGTCCCGCTCGACGTTGATCTACAAGGGCAGCGACAGCATCGTCGCCGCGCCGGATGGACGCGCCGTCCTGTCGCCTCCCGGTTCTTCCTGGCTTTCGACGGCGGGAACGGGCGATGTGCTCGCGGGACTGGTCGCTGCTCGGCTTGCCGTCACGGGCGACGGATTTCGGGCGGCGTGCGAGGCGCTGTGGCTGCACGCGGAGGCCGCCCGGCGGGCGGGCGCGGCTTTCATCGCGGACGATTTGCTTGTGGAGCTGCCAGCGGCTATCGCCTCCCGCCTGTGACCGACCTCGACACCGACATCATCGTCCGCATCGCTGCCAAGGGCGACGGCGTGACCGCCCAGGGCCGCCATGTTCCGCTCGCCGCGCCCGGCGACCGGATCGCTGCGGACGGCGGCATCCTGCCGGGACCGCATCATGCCCACCCGCCATGCGCGCATTTCCCGACCTGCGGCGGATGCGAGTTGCAGCATGTCGACGATGCGAGCTACGCGGAGTTCGTGACGGCGCGCGTCGCGGGTGCCTTGGCGGGGCAGGGGGTGGAGCCGGGCATGCTCCTGCCGCCCCATATCTCCCCGCCCAAGGTCCGCCGACGCGCATCGCTGCGGGCGATCCGGCAGGGCCGGAAGGTCGTCATCGGCTTTGCGGAGTCGGGCAGCCATGTGCTGGTCGACCTGACTATGTGCGAAATCCTCGATCCCCGGCTGTTCGCGCTGGTGGCGCCGCTGAGGAGCCTGTGCGCCCTCGTCCTGCCGGAAAAGCGCGCCGCGCATGTTCGCATGTCGCTGACCGACCAGGGCGTGGACCTTTTGCTGGAGGGCGTGCGGATCGAAGGACTTGCCGCCGATGAGGCGCTCCTGGCCTTCGCGCAGCACCATGGGCTGGCTCGGCTGACCATCGACGAAGGCGAAGGTCCGCAGACCCGCTGGGAGCCGGAGCCGGTCACGGTCAGCTTCGGCGGCGTGCCGGTCGCCTTTCCGCCCTTCGCCTTCCTTCAGGTGACGCCCGACGGCGAAGCCGCGCTGGTGCGGGAAGCAGGCGCGGCCATGCCGGCACAGGGCGCCATTGCCGATCTTTTCTGCGGCCTCGGCACATTCGCGCTGGCCTTGGGGCAAGGGCGGCCGGTCTATGCGGCGGAGGCGGCGCGCGATCTGGTCCTGTCCCTCAAATCGGCTGCCAATCGCGCGCAGCGCCGCATGGCGGCGGATCATCGCGATCTGTTCCGGCGGCCGCTGACGCCCGCGGAGATCGATCGTTTCGCGGGAATCGTCATCGATCCGCCCCGTGCCGGAGCGCAGGAACAGGTGATGCAGCTTGCCGCATCGCGCGTGCCGGTCATCGCCTATATCTCCTGCAACCCTGCCAGCTTTGCCCGGGACGCGGCGCATCTGGTCGCTGGCGGCTACAGGCTGGAGCGGGTTCGGCCGGTGGGGCAGTTCCGCTGGTCCACCCATGTGGAACTGGTCGGCATCTTCCGGCGCTGAGCGCATTAGCCCCCCGCCGCGGGGGAGTGCGGCGAGGGGCCTTGCATCCTCTCCCCAGGGGGAGGCCTGAGCCTCTACCCCAGCTTGATGACAGTGGCGCGACGGCGGACCGGGACGGCGTCGACATAGAGGCTGGCCATAGGCTCATCCTCCACTTCGACGACAGCTTCGGACGTGAAGCCGTTGAAGCCGGTGCGCATCGCAGCGCCATAGGCGCCCAGCATGCCGATCTCTATATAGTCGCCCGCCTGCACGTCGTCCGGCAGCATGAAGGGGCCGACCATATGGTCCATGTCGTCGCAGGTGGGGCCATAGAAGGAGAAGCCGGTCAGTTCCGCCTCGCTCTCTTCCTCCCGCAGCAGGGCCACGGGGAAGCGCCAACCGATATGCGCTGCGTCGAACAGCGCGCCATAGGCGCCGTCGTTGATGTAGAGTTCGGTGCCGCGACGGCGTTCGACGCGCACGACGACCGAGCTATATTCGGCGGAAAGGGCACGGCCAGGCTCGCACCACAGTTCAGCCGAATAGCTGATCGGCAGGCTTTCGAAACCGCGGTGGATCGCGTCGAAATAATTTTCGAGCGCGACCGGCTCCATGCCTGGATAGATGGACGGAAAGCCGCCGCCGACATCGATGATGTCGACTGTGACGGCCGCATCGACGATCGCGGCGCGGACGCGCTCTATGGCGTCGCTATAGGCCTGGGGCGACATGGCCTGGCTGCCGACATGGAAGCAGATGCCCAGCGCGTCGGCGGCCTGGCGGGTGGCCATCAGCAGTTCGCGGGTTTCGCCCAGTTCCGCGCCGAATTTGGAGGCGAGGCTGAGTTCCGAATGTTCCGACGACACGCGCAGGCGGACGCACAGTTCCAGGTCCGTCGCGTCGTTGGTGGCGCGCATGATCTTGGCCAGCTCGTCCATCGAATCGAGCGAGAAGGTGCGCACGCCGTGGATGTGATAAGCCTCTGCAATCGCTTCCTCGGCCTTGACCGGGTGCATGAAGCAGAGCTTCGCCTCATTCCCTAGCGTCTCCGCGACAAGGCGCACTTCCGCGATGGACGCCACGTCGAAATGCGTGACGCCGCAAGCAAACAGGGTGCGGATCAGATCGGGAGATGGATTCGCCTTGACCGCATAGAGCGAGCGCCCCGGAAACTTCTCGGAAAAGAAGCGGGCGGCCCGGGCCGCAGCCTGGGGTCGAACAAGCGTTACCGGAGCTGCCGGTTTGAGGGTGGTCGCTACCCCCAGCGCGCTATGATGCTTGTGCAACTCAAGGGACCTCCAGGGTAGTCGTTGGCAAAGAAGCTGCCTTGCGGTGGAAGTCCCATGGGGCAGCGGAAGGGCGATATATGCGGCGGGGGTCCCCCTGTAAAGCGCGTCCGTAAATTTTGTTGCGCTTGCCGCTATGAAATGTGCGTCAGGAGAGGCGGGACTTGAAATCCTCGTAGGAAAACTGGCGGATTTGCTGGAGTTCGTCGGTTTCCGAGTTCCACAGCCAGATGGACGGCAGGGGCACGCCGTTGAATGTATTGGTCTTTACCATCGAATAATGGGCCTGATCGAGGAAGGCGATCCGCCGTCCCGGAGTCGCGCCGCCGGGGACTCGATAATCGCCGATGATGTCCCCTGCCAGGCAGGACGGGCCACCGAGTCGGGTGGGCTGGCCTTCCATCTCCTCATGCAGCATGGCGGGGCGGTAGGGGGCCTCTATGACGTCGGGCATGTGGCAGGTGGCGGAGATGTCGGTGATCGCGACGGGCATGCCGTTGTCGATGACGTCCAGGATTTCGCCGATCAGGATTCCGGCGTCCAGCGCCATGGCTTCGCCCGGTTCGATATAGAGCTCCAGGCCCGTCCGCGCCTTGATCCGCTGGAGGAAGGCGATCAGCAGGTCGGTCTGGTAATCGGCGCGGGTGACATGGTGGCCGCCGCCGAAGTTCAGCCATTTGAGACCGCCGACATGCGGCATGACGCGGGATTCGATGGCGGCCCAGGTGCGTTCCAGCGGCAGGAAATCCTGTTCGCACAGATTATGGACGTGCAGGCCGTCGACGCCCGCCAGATGTTCGGGGCGCAACTGGTCGATGGGGAAGCCCAGGCGGCTGTGGGGCTGGGAGGGGTCGTATTTGGGGACTTCGCCCTCCGCGTGGAGGGGATTTATGCGCAGGCCGATGTCGAAGTTCACACCGTTGTTGCGAGCATTTTCGATGACCGGACGCAGGCGGGCGATCTGGCCGGGGCTGTTGAAGATCACATGGTCGGAAATCTTCAGGATTTCGGCCAGATCCTCAGCCTTGTAGGCGGCGCAATAGGTGGCGATCTCGCCCCGATATTCCTCATGGGCGAGGCGGGCTTCGTAGATGCCGGAGGCGCAGACGCCGTCCAGATATTCCGCGATGACGGGGCCGAGGGACCACATGGAAAAGGCCTTGAGCGCGCCCAGCACCTTGATGCCCGCGCGGTCGCCTATGTCGCGCAGGACCGACAGGTTGCGGCGCACCGCGGCCTCGTCCACCACGAAGGCGGGCGAGGGGACGCGGTTGAGGTCGAAACGGGCGAAGGCGGCGGGGTCGCCGGCTTTGGTTTCCATGGGCATTCCATTCGATGCCGTGTTCCTGCGTAGGCAGGAACCCAGTTCAGACGGCGGGACTGGGCTCCTGCCTTCGCAGGAGCACGTGGCTTTTAAAAGTCGAGCGGCGCGGCCAGTTCCTTTACCTGCCAGGGCAGGCCGTGCTTGTTCAGCATGTCCATGAAGGGGTCGGGATCGAACTGTTCGATGTTGAACACGCCCTCCCCCTTCCACGCGCCGGTCAGCATCAGCGCGGCGCCGATCATCGCCGGGACGCCGGTGGTGTAGCTGACCGCCTGGTTGCCGGTTTCGGCATAGGCGTCCTCATGGTCGCACACATTATAGACATAGACGGTCTTCTGCTGGCCGTCCTTCTGGCCGGTCGCGATGTCGCCGATATTGGTCTTGCCCTTGGTGGTCGGGCCCAGGCTGGACGGTTCGGGCAGCACGGCCTTCAGGAACTGGAGCGGGATGATCTCCTGGCCGTTGTAGATGACCGGATCGATGCGGGTCATGCCGACATTCTGGAGCACCTCCAGATGCTTCAGATAGGCGTCGCCGAAGGTCATCCAGAAGCGGATGCGCTTGATTTCAGGGTAGAATTTGGCGAGCGATTCCAGTTCCTCATGATACATGAGGTACATGTTCTTTTCGCCCACCTGGTCGAAGTCGAACGGCTGCTTGTGCTTCAGCGCCGGGCCTTCGACCCACTTGCCGCCTTCCCAATGGCGGGAGGGGGCGGTGACTTCGCGGATGTTGATTTCCGGGTTGAAGTTGGTGGCGAAATGCTGGCCATGGTCGCCGCCATTGCAGTCGAGAATGTCGAGCGTGTCGATCCGGTCGAGCAGATGCTTCTTGATATAGCTGGCGAAGACGCTGGTGACGCCGGGGTCGAAGCCCGAACCCAGCAGCGCCATGATCCCGGCTTCCTTGAAGCGGTCCTGATAGGCCCATTGCCAGCTATATTCGAACTTCGCCGTGTCGCGGGGTTCGTAATTGGCGGTGTCGAGATAATCTGTTTTGGTCGCCAGGCAGGCGTCCATGATCGCCAGATCCTGATAGGGCAAAGCGAGGTTCACGACCAGCTTCGGCTGCACCCGTTCGATGAGGGCGACGGTTTCGGCGACATTGTCCGCGTCCACCTGCGCCACGTCGATGGTGACGCCGGTGCGGGCCTTCACCGATTCGGCCACTTTCTCGCAGGACACGATGCGGCGGCTGGCGAGGGTGATATGGCTGAAAATATCAGGGTTTTGGGCCATCTTGTGAACCGCGACAGAACCCACGCCGCCCGCGCCAATGACCAGAACCTTGCTCAATTCAACTTGCTCCATCGCTGTGCCGCGCCTCAGGCGCGAAAGCGCCCATATAGGGACTGTGCGTGACAGCGCAAAGTCGGAGGTTGGAGGAGGGGTGATCGACCCCTCTACCGTTCGCGCTGAGCCTGTCGGTGCTTCCTGAGCGACTGCCTTGGAGGGGTGCTTGTTTTGAAAGGAAGAAGTGAAGGACTTCGACAAGCTCAGCCCGAACGGGGGTGGGTTTTTGTAACGGGGGTGGGTTTTGTGACGGTGGTGGGTTTTGTGACGGTGGTGGGGTTCTCGTGACGGCGGTGGGGCTTTTTGTGACGGTGGCCGATTTGAGGATGCTGCGGACCACGGTTCATCTTCTCATCGGCATGGGGACGGTATATCAGGGGAAGCATCGCGGCGTGGGCATGGGGGGCGATGGAGAGGACATTGCTTTTCCGGCCTTGATCACGGGGGGAATGGAGATGGCGACAATCAGCGATGAGGCCTTGCGGCAGCGGGGCTTTCCGGATGCCGAGCGCAATTTTTTCCGCGTCATGGCGGTCGTGATGGCGATGGTCATCGTCGCGGGCTTTACGCTCAATCTGGCGATGGGGCGATCGACCTTTGCCGTGCCGGTCGTCTATCATGTCCACGCCTTGGTCTTTTTCGGCTGGGTGGCGCTCTATGTCGCGCAGAACTGGCTGATCGCGGGCAATCATGTCGCCCTGCACCGGAAGCTGGGCCTGCTGGCCTATGGCTGGGTTCCGGTGATGGTGGTGCTGGGCTTCGCCATCATGTTGACGTCGCTGCGCCGGACGGGCGGACCCTTCTTCTTCGACCAGAGCGAGTTTCTGTTCAGCAATTCGATGCTGCTGCTGCTTTTCGGCGCGATGGCGATGACCGCGTTGCGCCGCCGCCGCCACATGGGTTGGCACCGCCGGTTGATGATGACGGCCATGGCCATCCTGACCGGACCGGGACTGGGGCGGTTGCTGCCCATGCCGCTGTTCATTCCCCATGCCTGGCGGATCGGGATATTGGCGACGCTGATCTTCCCCGTGATCGGCATGATCGCCGACAAGCGGCGGCATGGCCATGTCCATGCGGCCTGGTTCTGGGGCGTGGGAGCGATCGTCCTGACGCAGATCCTCGCCGATCTCATCGCCTATAGCGGTTTCGGGATCGGCATTACGCAAGCCTTGCTGGAAGGAACGCCCGGAAGCGCGCGGCCCATAGAAGCTTTCCTTCCGCCGGCTTTCGGTTCCTGACGGCGGGACGGGCGGTCAGGTCAGGAACCGCCTGAGGCCGGCGATGCTGTCCGCCTCATGCGCCGGTTTGTCGCGGCGGATGCGGGAAATGCGGGGGAAGCGCATGGCGAGGCCGGATTTGTGGCGCCTGCTTTCGTGGATGCTGTCGAAGGCGACCTCCAGCACCAGCGACTTTTCCACCTCCCGCACCGGGCCGAAGCGGTTGATCGTGTTGGTGCGCACGAAGCGGTCGAGCCATTTCAGTTCCTCGTCGGTAAAGCCGCTATAGGCCTTTCCCACGGGCAGCAGTTCGCCCTCCTCCGTCCAGCAGCCGAAGGTGTAGTCCGAATAGAAGGACGAGCGTTTGCCGTGGCCGCGCTGCGCGTACATCATCACGCAGTCGGCGGTCAGCGGGTCGCGTTTCCATTTATACCAGAGCGCGGCCTTTCGCCCCGCGACATAGGGGCTGTCGCGGCGTTTGAGCATCACGCCCTCTATGGCGGCGTCGCGGGCGCCTGCGCGGATGTCGGCGAGGGCGTCGAAATCGGGCGCTTCGATCAGGGCGGACAGGTCGAAGCGGTGCGGGTCGAGTTGCGGGACGATGCTTTCCAGCCGGGCGCGGCGTTGTTCCCACGGCAGCGGGCGGAGGTCTTCGTCGGCGTCCAGCAATATGTCGTAGAGGCGGACGAAGGCGGGATAGTCTTCCATCATCTTCGCCGTCACCGCCTTGCGGCCCAGCCGTTGCTGGAGGGCGTTGAAGCTGGCGGCTTCTCCGCCCTGAAATTCGCCCTTCACCAGCAGTTCGCCGTCGAGGACGGCGTGGTGGCGCAGGGCCTGCGCTATGTCGGGGAAGCTGCCGGTGATGTCGTCCCCGGCGCGGCTGTAGAGGCGGGTTTCGCCGGGCGTGCCGACGATCTGGACGCGGATGCCGTCCCATTTCCATTCGGCGGCATAGTCGGTGAGGTCGACGCTTTCCGCCTCCAGCGGGTGGGCGAGCATGAAGGGGCGGAAGAAGGGCGTGCCCGCCGGGTCGGGGCGGTCGGCCTTCCCCTCCGCCCATTGGAA
Organism: Sphingobium sp. TA15; assembly: GCF_037101235.1. Lineage (NCBI taxonomy): Bacteria > Pseudomonadati > Pseudomonadota > Alphaproteobacteria > Sphingomonadales > Sphingobiaceae > Sphingobium > Sphingobium sp. TA15. The sequence goes on along the minus strand of NZ_AP025355.1, from coordinate 891,355 downwards.
GAGGGCGGCATAGGGCGGGGCGAGGGCGTGCCAGCATTCCTCCACATCGTCGACGTCGAGGTTGAAGGCCTGCGCGAAGCCGGTCTTGGCGAGGCGGGCGGAGATGCCGACGCGCAGGCCGCCGGTCGCCAGCTTGAGCAGGGCGAAGCGGCCGGAGGCGTCGAGATGATCCATCATCCGGGCGAGGGTCGCGGGGGCGGCGGCGCGGCTGGTGGCGTGGAGCCGGTCTATGATGGCGGAGAGGGTGAGGGAGCCGTCGTCCACCTCCGGCGGCTGGTCTTCGGCCTTGGGCCAGAGCAGGGCGACGGTTTCGGCCAGGTCGCCGACATAGTCGCGGCTCATTTCGAACAGGACGGGGTCGACGCGGGCGCGGGTCATTTCGGCGATGGTGGAGGATTTTACGGCCTTCAGGTCCAGATTGCCGGTAAGGGCGGCGAGCGCCCAGCCCCGGTCGGGGTCGGGGGCGCTGCGCATATAGGCGGCAATGAGGTCCAGCTTGCCGTTGCGGGAGCGGGTGTAGACCAGGCCGTCGAGCAGTTGGGAGAAGGCGCGCATTTAATCCCGACCCCCGTTCGTTTCGAGCGCAGTCGAGAAACGAGGCAGGACTGAGTTCAGCGACGCCAAATGGTATGTGCGTGCTATCCGTTTCTCGACTGCGCTCGAAACGAACGGATGTGGCGTGATGGGGGCCATCAGCCCTCATCCTCGTCTTCGCGGCCGATCAGGGCCAGCGCGCGGGCTCGCATCTGGTGGGTCATGCACCAGTGGAGCAGGGCTTCCTCCCGGCCGTGGGTGATCCAGGTTTCGGACGGGGCGACTTCGCGGATGGTGTCGGTCAGTTCGTCCCAGTCGGCATGGTCGGAGATGATGAGGGGCAGTTCGACATTGCGCTGGCGGGCGCGCTGGCGGACGCGCATCCAGCCCGACGCCATGGCTGTGATCGGATCGGGCAGGCGGCGGCTCCAGCGGTCGTTGAGGGCGGAGGGGGGCGCCACGACGATGCGGCCGCGCAGGTCTTTGGCGGGTTGGTCTGTGGCGGGGCGCAGGTCGCCCAGATCGACGCCGAATTGCGCGTAGAGGGCGCACATGCGGTCGAGCGCGCCGTGGATGTGGATGGGGTCGCGATGCCCCCTGGCGCGCAGTTCGCCGATGAGGCGTTGCGCCTTGCCGAGGGCATAGGCGCCGACCAGGACGCAGCGGTCGGGATTGGCGTGGAGGGCGGCGAGCAGGCGGTCGACTTCGCTGCCGGTGTCGGGATGGCGGAAGACGGGGAGGCCGAAGGTCGCTTCGGTGACGAAAATGTCGCAGGGGACGGGCTGAAAGGGCTGGCAGGTGGGGTCGGGGCGGCGTTTATAGTCGCCGGTGACGACGACGCGCTCGCCCGCATGGTCGAGGACGATCTGGGCGGAGCCGAGGACGTGACCGGCGGGAATGTAGCTGATCGTGACGCCGTTCATGCGGATTTCTTCGCCATAGGGAAGCGCCGTGCCGGATGCGGTGCCGTAGCGCAGGGCCATGATGGCCAGCGTCTCCCGCGTGGCCCAGACATGGCCATGGCCGCCCCGCGCATGATCGGCATGGCCGTGGGTGACGAGGGCGCGCTCCTGAGGGACGGACGGATCGATCCAGGCATCGGCCGGGCGGACATAGATGCCGGTCGGGTGGGGTTCGATCCAGTGGGACATGGCTGTCTGAAATGGTGAGGGAGGCGGGTTGGTTCCGCAAGGGCTTTGCATGGGCGCGGGGTGGGGGGGGGGGCGCGTGGCGGCGTGGCGTTGCGCTTCGCGCCGTTGAAGATCGCCTCGGGTGTCGCGCCAGCCCACCCCCTAACCCCCTCCCGCTTGCGGGAGGGGGGATTTTTGATGCGGGTGTCAGGCTGCTTTCTTGAATTCCAGTTCCAGGCGGTCCCAGATTTCCACCAGGGCGTCGACCAGTTCGCGCATCATCTCTTCGTTGTGCGCCGGGCCGGGGGTGAAGCGCAGGCGTTCCGTGCCGCGGGGGACGGTGGGGTAGTTGATCGGCTGCACATAGGCGCCATATTCGGCGAGCAATATGTCGCTGATCCGCTTGGCCTTCACCGGATCGCCCACCATCAGCGGGACGATGTGCGTGACCGAGGGCATGACCGGCAGGCCCGCTTCGGCCATCATCCGCTTGAGGGTCGCGGCGGACGCCTGCTGGCCGTCGCGTTCCTCGCTCGACTGCTTGAGGTGGCGGACGCTGGCCAGCACGCCCGCGACCAGCACCGGCGACAGGGACGTCGTGAAGATGAAGCCGGGCGCATAGCTGCGGATCACGTCGACGATCATCTGGTCGGCGGCGATATAGCCGCCCATGACGCCGAACGCCTTGCCCAGCGTGCCTTCGATGATGGTCAGGCGATGGGCGACCTCATCCCGTTCGGAAATGCCGCCGCCGCGCGCGCCGTACATGCCGACCGCATGGACCTCGTCCAGATAGGTGAGCGCGTTATATTCGTCGGCCAGATCGCAGATTTCGGCGATGGGGGCGATGTCGCCGTCCATCGAATAGACGCTTTCGAAGGCGATCAGCTTGGGCGCGTCGGGGTCTTCGGCGGCCAGCAGTTCGCGCAGATGGTCGACATCATTGTGGCGGAACACCCGCTTTTCGCAGCCCGAATTGCGGATGCCCGCGATCATGGAGGCGTGGTTCAGCTCGTCGGAGAAGATGATGCAGCCGGGCAGGATCTTCGCCAGGGTGGACAGCGTCGCCTCGTTCGAGACATAGCCGGAGGTGAAGAGCAGCGCGCCTTCCTTGCCGTGCAGGTCGGCGAGTTCCGCTTCCAGGTCGACATGATAATGGGTGTTGCCGCCGATGTTGCGGGTGCCGCCGGAGCCTGCGCCGACATCGTGCAGCGCCTCCTCCATCGCGGCGACGACCTTGGGGTGCTGGCCCATGGCGAGATAGTCGTTGGAGCACCAGACGGTGATCGGCTTGGGCCCGTTATGGCCGTGGAAGCAGCGGGCGTTGGGGAAGGCGCCCTTGTTGCGCAGGATGTCGATGAACACCCGATAGCGACCTTCGCTATGGAGCCGGTCGATCGCCTGCGTGAAGATATGCTTGTAGTTCACTTGAACGCCCAGTCCCTGTTCCCGCATCCCCTCTTTAGAGGGGCATTTATCCGCTGTTTCGGCCTATTACCAGTGATAACCGCTCGCAGCCTTAGGGAGAATTACCTATCACACTGATAGAAAGGCTTGCGATTGGACCAAAGGTCCACCCCTTCAAAGCCCCTCTATCCTTGGCAGGCCATAGCTTTCAAGAGCGGGGCGGAGCCGTTCGACGCTCTCGTCCAGGCGGGTGAAGACGGCGGTGCCGGGCTGCGGTTCCGACGGCCATGGCTGCCCCTGGGTCAGATAGGCGATGCGGCGGGCAATTCCTTCACCGCCGTGCACGAAACGGAGCGGGCGGGGCGATGCGGCGGCCAGTTCGGCCTCCACCAGCGGGAAATGCGTGCAGGCGAGGACCACTATGTCCATCCGGTCGCCGCCGGGCTGGTCGAACAATCCGGCCAGAGCGTCTCGCGCCACGGCGGGGTCCAGTGGTTCGCCGCGCAATTTCGCTTCGGCCAGTTGCACGAGGGCAGCCGAGCCATGGCGCAGGACCGTGCAGTCGGAGCCATGTTCGGCGGCGAGCCGGTCCACATAGGGCTGGCGGACCGTGGCGTCGGTGCCGAGCACGCCGAAGACCCGGCTTTGCGAGAGCAGCGCGGCGGGCTTGATCGCGGGAACGGTGCCGACGACGGGGATGTCCAGCGCGGCGCGGACTGCCGACAGGGCGATGGTGGAGGCGGTGTTGCAGGCGATGACCGCCAGGCGCGGGCGGTAGCGTTCGACCAGGCGGCCCAGCAATGCGGGCACGCGGGCGGCGATCTCCGCCTCGCTCCTTGTGCCGTAGGGGAAGCCTGCGCTGTCCGCCGCATAGACGACCGGGGCGTGGGGCAGGGCGGCTTGGGCGGGGGCCAGGATGGAAAGGCCGCCGACGCCGGAATCGAAGAAGAGCAGGGGTGCCTGGGGTGCGACTGTCATTATGGTCCGACATGTCGCGGGATGGGGCGGGCCTGTCAACATGGGAGGGGGATCATGTTGAGGTTGGTGGAGGGGAATGGGCGCGACCTGTGGGTTTCCCCTCCACCATTCGCTTCGCGAACGGTCCCCCTCCCCATCTGCGATGGGGAGGAATGGGATGGGTTTCCATATATGTCGCCTTCGCCATTGCCCGGCGCGTTGGGGGCGCTATGGTCGCGCCGCAACTATTTCGGCGAGATCATGACTCCTCCCTGGCTTCTTCCCGCATTCGTCCTGCTGATCGGTTATCTGCTGGGTTCCATACCCTTCGGGCTGTTGCTGACGCGCTTCGCAGGGGCGGGCGACCTGCGCAAGATCGGGTCGGGCAATATCGGCGCGACCAATGTGTTGCGGACGGGGCGCAAGGGGCTGGCGGCGGCGACGCTGCTGCTCGACCTGCTGAAGGGCGGAGCAGCGGTGCTGGTGGGCGCGGCGCTGGTCGAGGGCGGCGGGCCGATGGCGGGGGCCATGGCCTTCATCGGCCATTGCTATCCGGTCTGGCTGCGCTTTGCCGGGGGCAAGGGCGTGGCGACCATGATGGGCGTGGTGACGGCGCTTTACTGGCCTGCCGGGATCGTCTTCGCGGTCGTGTGGCTGGGCGCGCTGTTCGGGACGAAATGGTCGTCCGTGGGTGGCATGGCGGCGGCGATGAGCGCGCCTGTCGCCATGTGGTGCTTCGGCCGGATCGACCTGGTCCCCGTCGCGCTGGCGCTGGCGCTGATCGTGCTGTGGCGGCACCGGGAGAATATCGCGCGCCTCCTAAGGGGCACCGAGCCGAAGGTGGGCGCTTCGAAAAAGGCTCCGACCGGGGAATGAGCGAGCAGGAGCGGTTCAACCGCTTGCGCCTGATCCGTTCGCCGCGCATCGGCCCTGTCACCTTCCGCCAGTTGATGGCGCGCTTCGGCACGGCGGGCGAGGCTTTGCGGGCGCTGCCGGACATGGCGGCGCGGGGCGGCGGCAAGGCCAGCATCGTCGACGCGAAGATAATCGAGCAGGAAATCGCCCGCAGCCGGGCGGCCGGCGCCCGCTACCTGATCATGGGCGATGCCGATTACCCCTTCCTGCTCGACCAGATGGAGGGCGCGCCGCCCGCTCTGATCGTGCGCGGCGACGTGTCGCTGGCGGCGCGGGAATGCGTGGCGATGGTGGGGGCGCGCAATGCCTCCGCCGCCGCGTGCCGGTTCGCCCGCATGCTGGCGCAGGAACTGGGGCAGCGGGGCGCGGTGGTGGTGTCCGGGCTGGCGCGGGGCATCGATACGGCCGCGCATCAGGGCGCGCTGGAGAGCGGCACCATCGCCGTCATCGCCTGCGGCATCGACATCGCCTTTCCGCCCGAAAATGCGGAGTTGCAGGAGCGGCTGGCCGAGCAAGGGCTGCTGGTCACGGAGCATCCGCCGGGCACGCAGCCGCTGGCTCGGCAGTTCCCGGCGCGCAACAGGATCATCGCCGGGCTGGCACGGGGGACCGTCGTCGTGGAAGCCGCGCCCCGGTCCGGTTCGCTGATCACGGCGCGGCTGGCGGGGGAGGCGGGACGGGAGGTGATGGCGGTGCCCGGCTCCCCGCTCGATCCCCGCGCCCAGGGGTGCAACCAGTTGATCCGCGAGGGCGCGGTGCTGATCCAGAACGCCGCCGACGTGATCGAGGCGATCGGCGTCATCGACGCGCGCATGGTGCGGCAGGGCGGAGGCGACTTTGCGGGCGAGCCGCCGTCGGGCGACGTGGCCGAGCGGGAGCGGGCGTCGGTCGTCGCGCTGCTGGGGCCGGCGCCCGTGCCGGTGGATGAACTGATAAGGCTGTCGGGCCTTGGCCCCGCCGTGGTGCAGACCGTGCTGCTGGAACTGGAACTCGCCGCCCGGCTGGAACGGCATGCGGGCGGGAAGGTCAGCCTGTCGTGACGGGGCGTCCTGACCGTGCGGAATGCCGCCTGCATCGCGGCGGCTTGACGGGGGGCGGAAACAGCTTTCAGACTCGCGCGTGTACGTGAGAGACAATTTGAACCGGGGCTTGAATGCAGCTTGTCATCGTTGAATCGCCGGCCAAGGCGAAGACCATCGAAAAATATCTGGGCGGCGATTTCCATGTGCTGGCCAGCTATGGGCATATTCGCGACCTGCCGCCCAAGGACGGGTCGGTGGACCCCGACAACGGCTTTGCCATGAGTTGGGAAAATTATGGCGACAAGGGCAAGCAGCTAAAGGCCATTGCGGACGAAGCCAAGAAGGCGACCCGGCTGATCCTGGCGACCGACCCCGATCGCGAGGGGGAGGCGATAAGCTGGCATGTGCAGGAGGTGCTGCGCGCCAAGAAGGCCTTGCCGCAGAAGGTCGACCGCGTGACCTTCAACGCGATCACCAAGCAGGCGGTGACGGAGGCGATGGCCCAGCCGCGCGCGCTGGACGAGGATCTGATCGACGCCTACCGGGCGCGGCGGGCGCTGGATTATCTGGTCGGCTTCACGCTGTCGCCGGTGCTGTGGCGCAAGCTGCCGGGCGCCAAGTCGGCGGGGCGGGTGCAGTCGGTGGCGCTGCGGCTGGTGGTCGAGCGGGAGCGCGAGATCGAGAGTTTCGTGCCGCAGGAATATTGGTCGGTCGCGGCGGAGATGGAGCAGGCGGGGCAGGGTTTCACCGCCCGGCTGGTCAAGTGGCGCGGCGAGAAGATCGAGCGGCTGACCATCGGCCGGGAAGGCGACGCCATGGCCGCGAAGGCGGACGTGGAGGCGGGGCGCTTCACCGTCGAGAAGGTCGAGACCAAGCCGGTTTCGCGCAATCCTCCGCCGCCCTTCACGACTTCGACGCTTCAGCAGGAGGCGGCGCGCAAGCTGGGCTTTTCCGCCAGCCATACGATGCGGATCGCGCAGCAGCTTTATGAGGACGGCGCGATCACCTACATGCGTACCGACGGCGTGCAGATGGACGGCAGCGCCATTTCCGCGGCGCGCAAGGCGATAGCGGAGCGCTATGACGGCGGCTATCTTCCCGAAAAGCCGCGTCAATATCAGACCAAGGCGAAGAATGCGCAGGAAGCGCACGAAGCGATCCGACCGACCGAATTTTACCGGGACAAGGTGGGATCGGGCGACCATGCGCGGCTGTACGACCTGATCTTCAAGCGGGCGCTGGCGAGCCAGATGGCGTCGGCGCGGCTGGAACGGACGACGGTCGATCTGGTGGACGGGACCGGGCAGCATGGGCTGCGCGCCACGGGGCAGGTGGTGATCTTTCCGGGGTTCCTGGCGCTCTATGAAGAGGGGCGGGACGATCCTGAGCGCGGCTCCGGCAAACATGCCTCCGCCGATGGCGAGGACGACGACAGCAAGCTGTTGCCGCGCATGGCGGCGGGCGATGCCCCGGCGAAGCGGAAGGTGACGGCGGAGCAGCATTTCACCCAGCCGCCGCCGCGCTATTCGGAAGCGTCGCTGGTCAAGAAGCTGGAGGAATTGGGGATCGGGCGGCCCTCCACCTATGCGTCGACCTTGCAGGTGCTCAAGGACCGCGACTATGTGCGGATCGAGAAGAACCGCTTTTTCGCGGAGGAGAGCGGACGGCTGGTGACGGCTTTCCTGGAGCGTTTCTTCGAACGTTATGTCTCCTACGACTTCACGGCGGGGCTGGAGGAGGAGCTGGACGATATTTCCGGCGGTCGCGCCCAGTGGCAGGCGGTGCTGGAAGCCTTCTGGCGCGATTTCAAGCCCAAGACCGCCGAGGTGATGGAGCAGAAGCCGTCGGACATCACGGCGGAACTGGACAAGTTCCTGGAGCCGATGCTGTTTCCGCCCAAGGCGGACGGGTCCAACCCCCGCGCCTGCCCGATGTGCGGCGATGGGCAATTGTCGTTGCGCGGCGGGCGGTTCGGCGCGTTCATCGCCTGCTCCAACTATCCCGAATGCAAATATACGCGCAAGTTCGGGCAGCCCGGCGGCGACAAGGATGGCGAGGATACGGGACCGGAGGTGCTGGGCCAGCATCCCGAGACCGGGCAGGACATCGTCCGGAAATCCGGGCGTTTCGGCCCTTATATCGAGATGGGCGAGGGCAAGGAGGCGAAGCGCGGGTCCATTCCCAAGGATTTGCCCGATGGCGAATTGACGCTGGACTGGGCGGTGAAGCTGCTGAGCCTGCCCCGCGAGATCGGACCGCATCCGGAGACGGGCAAGCCCATCGTGGCGAATATCGGGCGGTTCGGGCCCTATCTGCTGCATGACGGCAAATATGGGCGGCTGTCCTCCACCGCCGAGATTTTCGAGGTGGGGATGAACAGCGCCGTCGCGAAGCTGGCGGATGCGGCGAACAGGGGCGGGCGCGGGGCCTCATCGCGGGAGCCGCTGAAGGTGCTGGGCAAGCATCCGCGCACGGAGGCCGAGATCAAGCTGATGGCGGGGCGCTATGGACCTTATGTGACTGACGGTACGACCAATGCGACCCTGCCCAAGACGATCGAGCAGGATGCCCTGACGCTGGAGGAAGCGGCGCAGTTGATCGATGCGCGGGCTGCGGCGGCGCCGGCGAAGAAGGGGAAGAAGGCGGTGGCGAAAAAAGCCGGTGCCAAAAAGCCTGCCGCGAAGAAGGCGCCTGCGAAGAAGAAGGTGGCGGCGGAGTAATCCGGCCTCCGTTCGTTTCGAGCGTAGTCGAGAAACGAGAAGTGCGCTCTACTCGCTTCTCGACTTCGCTCGAAGCGAACGGTGAAACGGCTTACTCCACCCAGTCCAGGCCGATGTCGCGGTAGATGAAGCGGTCGTCCTCCCAATCCTCCTTCACCTTGACGTGGAGGTAGAGGTGGACCTTGACGCCGAGCAGGCTGGCCAGTTCGGCGCGGGCCTTCGAGCCGATTTCCTTGAGGCGCTGGCCGCCCTTGCCCAGCACGATGGCGCGCTGGCTGGCGCGGCCGACCAGTATCTGCTGGTGGATTTCCACCGATCCGTCATCCCGCTCGCTATATTTTTCCGTGTCGACGGCGGCGGCATAGGGGAGTTCGGCGTGGAGTTGATGATATAGCTGCTCGCGGGTGATTTCCGCCGCCAGCATGCGGTCGGTGGCGTCGGAGACCTGATCCTCCGGGAAGTGCCAGGGGCCTTCGGGCATGGCCCTGGCGAAGGCGGTCTTGAGTTCGGGAAGGCCGTCGCCGGTCGCGGCGCTGACGAAGAAGGTCTCCGCTATGTCGAGCTGTTCGTAGAGCCGCTGGGTGTGGACCAGCAGCTTTTCCTTGATGGCGATGTCGACCTTGTTGAGGATCAGCCATTTCTTTTCCGGGCGGGCGGCGAGGGCGCCGACGATCGGTTCCATCTTGGCGCCGAGGCCCGCCTTGCCGTCGACGACCAGGGCGATCAGGTCCGCGCCCTGCGCGCCGCCCCATGCGGCCTGCACCATAGCGCGATCCAGGCGTCGCTTGGGCTGGAAGATGCCGGGGGTGTCGACGAGGACCATCTGTGCGTCGCCTTCGATGGCGACGCCCATGACGCGGGTGCGGGTGGTCTGCGCCTTGGGGCTGGTGATCGCTACCTTCTGGCCGACCAGCGCGTTCACCAGGGTGGATTTGCCCGCGTTGGGCGCGCCGACTATGGCGATGACGCCGCAATGTTGCTGAACTTCTGAACCGTCCAAATTTAACTCCGTTCGCCCTGAGCCTGTCGAAGGGCTTTACTTTTTCTTTCCGGATTGCGCCAAGGTGGAGATGAGTTTCCAGTCCTCGCGGATGAGCGCGAGTTTCTTGGCCCGGCTCCAGCCCTTGATTTGGCGCTCTGCTTCCAGCGCCTCCATACGGGTTCCGAACTCCTGCGACCAGACCAGTTTTATCGGGCGGCGGTTTAGGGTGTGGCCGGGGATTGCGCCTGTTTCATGTTGGGCTATGCGGGTTTGGAGATTGTCGGTGTGGCCGGTGTAGAAGCTGCGGTCGGCGCAGTGGAGGAGGTAGGTCCAGAAGGGCAATGTCGTTCCAGAAGAAAGAAAAGCCCTTCGACAGGCTCAGGGCGAACGGGGAGGGGTTTTGGACTTAGTTGTGGGCGGTTTACGCGGTCAGTTTGTCCAGCAATGCCTTTGCCGCTGCGGTTTCGGCTTCCTGTTTGGAGCCGCCCGTCGCGCTTGCTTCGCCTGCGCCCTTGATGCTGACCGTTACCGTGAATTTCAGGGCGTGGTGGGGTCCGGAGCGGTCGGTCATCGCATATTCCGGGGGCTTGCGCTTGTTGGCGGCGGCCCATTCCTGGAGGGCGGATTTGGGATGCTTGGGCGCGCTGGCCTGGGTGTCGACGCGGTCGGCCCAGAGGCGGCGGACCAGGGTGCGGGCCTCCTCCAGCCCGCCCTCCAGATAGAGCGCGCCGATCAGCGCCTCCATCACGTCGCCCAGCACATTGTCGCTGTCGGCGGCGCCATCGTCGCGGGCCTGCTTCCCGAGGATGAGATGCGCCGGAACCCCGGCGCCGCGGGCGACTTCGGCGCAGGTCTCGCCCGACACCAGCGCGTTGAAGCGGCGGGAGAGCTTGCCTTCCGGTTCGCCCGAAAAGCGGTCATAGACCCATTCGGCGATCAGCAGGCCGAGGATGCGGTCGCCCAGGAACTCCAGCCGTTCATAGTTCACCGCATGGGCGCTGCCATGGGTCAGCGCTTGATGGAAGGCCGTCCGGTCCTTCGGCGCGTGGCCGATCAGGGCCTTCAGCCAGCCTTCGGTGTCCGCTTTCGTCAAAAGCCTTCCCCGATGCGGCTCCAGCGCGCCGCGGACACCCATGTCCAAGGGAGCAGCCAGTTGGCGCTGCCGTCGGTGGAGAAGACGGAGATCATCGCCTTGCCCACCAGATTTTCCTCCGGCACCAGGCCGATGCCGCCGCCGTCGACCGCCGGGAAGCGGCTGTCGGCGCTGCGGTCGCGATTGTCGCCCATCATGAAGAGATGGCCTTCGGGCACCACCACCGTGTCGCGGTCGTCCGCCGCGCCGTCCGGCACCAGGTCGAGGACATTGTAGCTCTTGCCGCCGGGAAGCGTCTCGCGAAACTGCGGGTAGCGGCACTGGCGGCCGCCCCCGGCAAGCGGTTCCTCGAATTTCGGGCGGTAGCAAGGGGAGGGGCTTCCTTCCTTCGCCGCCGCATCCTCCATATTGGGGGTGACGGGGATGACGAGGTCGGCCACCTTCTGCTTCGGGATCGCCTGGCCGTTCAGATAGACGGTGCCGCCGCGCACGGAGATCATGTCACCGGGCAGGCCGATGACGCGCTTGATATAGTCGTTCTTCTGGTTCGGCGGCGCCTTGAACACCACGACGTCGCCCCGCTGCGGCGTGGAGGCGAGGATGCGGCCGGGGATCAGCGGAATGCCGAAGGGCAGCGAATAGCGCGAATAGCCATAGGGCCATTTCGCCACCAGCAGATAATCCCCGATCAGCAGCCGGGGCTGCATGGATTCCGACGGGATGTTGAAGGGCGACACGATGAAGCTGCGCAGGACGAAGACGAACACCGCCAGCTTTGCGAGAAACCAGAGGAAATCCCGCGTTTCGGATTTTGCGCTCATGCTTTGGTCGTCTTTTCCTTCAATTCGCCCTGAAAACAGGCCGTCGCGGCTTTTGCGGGTTCGTAAAGCCGCCGTCAAGCAGGCTAGAGACCAAGCGATCATCACCCGATGACCCTTCGTGACCTGAATTTTCTGTCCAAACGGTGCAATAGCGGAACGACTTGGCTAGGATGGGCAAGAATCGACAGGTGCAGCGTCGGTATCGATCAACGGCGAAACAAGAGGATATTCCCCAATGTCCAGCCCTGCACTGGCAGCGCTTGCGGCTCTTCCCCAGGCCGATCTCAAGTCTATCTTCACCGCCGATCCCGACCGGCTGAGCAAGTTCACGCTGACCCAGGGGCCGATCCGTTTCGACTGGTCGAAAACGCATCTGACCGACGATCTGTTCGCGGGCTTTCTGAAGCTGGCGGAGGAGAAGGGCTTTGCCGCGCAGCGGGACGCGCTGTTCGCGGGCGAGGCGGTGAACAACACCGAGGGCCGCGCAGCCGAGCATCCCGCCGAGCGGGGCGAGGGCAATGCCGACAGCGTGGCGCGGGCCAAGATGTTCCATGCGCGGATGCGGGCGCTGATCGACGCGATAGAGGGCGAGGCGCTGGGGCCGATCCGGCATATATTGCATATCGGCATCGGCGGGTCGGCGCTGGGGCCTGACCTGATCGTCGATGCGCTGGGCGGGGACGGGGCGCGTTATGACGTCGCCATCGTGTCCAATGTCGACGGCACGGCGCTGGAACGGGCGATTTCGCGCTTCGATCCGGAAGCGACATTGATCGCCGTGGCATCCAAGACCTTCACCACGACCGAAACCATGCTGAACGCCGCGAGCGCGATCAACTGGATGGTCGAGGCGGGAGTGGACGATCCCTATGGCCGGGTGATCGCGCTGACCGCCGCGCCGGACAAGGCCATCGAATGGGGCGTGGACGAGACGCGGGTGCTGCCCTTCGCGGAGTCCGTGGGCGGGCGCTATTCGCTCTGGTCGTCCATCGGCTTTCCGGCGGCGCTGGCGCTGGGGTGGGATGCGTTCGAGAGCCTGCTGGAGGGCGCCGCGGCGATGGACCGGCATTTCCGGCTGAGCGATCCCGGCCGGAACGCGCCGCTGATCGCGGCCTTTGTCGATCAATATTATGCGCGAGTGCTGGGGTGCCAGACGCGGGCCTTGTTCGCCTATGACGAAAGGCTGCGTCTGCTGCCATCCTATCTTCAGCAACTGGAGATGGAGAGCAACGGCAAGAGCGTGACGCGGGACGGCAAGCCTGTCGACGGGCCGACGGCGGCGATCACCTGGGGCGGCGTCGGCACGGACGCGCAGCATGCGGTGTTCCAGTTGCTGCATCAGGGGACGATCCTGACGCCGGTGGAGTTCATCGCCTCCATCGAGCCGGGCCATGCGCTCGATCCGGCGCATCATCGGGCCTTGCTGGTCAACTGCTTCGCGCAGGGGGCGGCTTTGATGCGGGGGAAGGAGAATGACGCCGATCCGGCGCGGGCCTATCCCGGCAACCGGCCTTCGACCACCATCCTGCTGGACGATGTGACGCCCGAAGTGCTGGGGGCGCTGATCGCCTTCTACGAGCATCGGACCTTCGCCAATGCGGTGCTGATGGGGATCAATCCGTTCGACCAGTTCGGGGTCGAACTGGGCAAGGAGATCGCCCGGTCCATCGAGGCGGAGGGGCCGCAGGGCTTCGATCCGTCGACCATGGCGTTGATCGACCTGGCCTTGGGCGGGGTTTGACGAGCAGGCCCATCCCGCTTGCGGGACGGGCTTAGCCAGATTCCGATTTGTAACTCCGCCGGGGACGCTCCATATGCGGGCGCAATGCAGCGGAGGCTTATATGAGCGACTACGACTTCGACCTTTTCGTCATCGGCGCGGGATCGGGCGGCGTGCGGGCTTCCCGCGTGGCGGCGGCTCATGGCGCGAAGGTCGCGGTGGCGGAGGAATATCGCGTCGGCGGCACCTGCGTCATTCGCGGTTGCGTGCCCAAGAAGCTGCTGGTCTACGGCGCGCATTTCGCGGAGGATCTGAAGGATGCGCGGCGTTTCGGCTGGAACGTGCCGGATTGCGGTTTCGAATGGACGACGTTGCGCGACAATGTGCTGGCCGATGTGGACCGGCTGGAGGGTCTCTACAGGAACACGCTGGACAACCATAAGGTCGAACTGATCCCGGAACGGGCGACGATCACCGGGCCGCATGGCGTCAGGCTGGCGAGCGGGCGGGAAGTCAGCGCGAAATATATCCTGGTTTCGACCGGGGCATGGCCCATCGTTCCCGACATCGAGGGCGCGGAACATGGCGTGACCTCCAACGAGGTGTTCCATCTGGACGAGTGCCCGAAGCGGATCGTGATCGTGGGCGGCGGCTATATCGCCAATGAATTTGCGGGCATTTTCCACCAGTTCGGCAGCCATGTGACCATGGTGAACCGTTCGGGCACGCTGCTGCGCGGCTATGACGCGCAGATACGCGATCGGCTGCTCCAGATTTCGACGATGAAGGGGATCAATTTCCGCTTCAATGCGGAGATGGAGAAGATCGAGAAGAAGGAGGACGGCACGCTGACCGTCCGGTTCAAGAGCGGCGATCCCATCGCCTGCGACCTGCTCCTCTTTGCGACCGGGCGCAGGCCGCATGTCGAGGGGCTGGGGCTGGAAAATGCCGGAGTCGAACTCAGCGACAAGGGCGCGATCAAGGTCGATGACTATAGCCGCACCAGTTGCGAGAGCATCTATGCGGTGGGCGACGTCACCGACCGGATGCAGTTGACGCCGGTGGCGATCCGGGAGGGGCATGCCTTTGCCGATACGCTGTTCGGGGACAATCCGCGCACGGTCGACTATGCCTGCGTGCCGTCCGCCGTGTTCAGCCATCCGCCGCTGGCCGGGGTCGGGATGACCGAGGCGGAGGCAAGGAACAAGCTGGGCACGGTGAAAATATATACGTCCGATTTCCGGCCGATGAAGAATGTGCTGGCCGGACGGGACGAGCGGGCGCTCTACAAGATGGTGGTGGATGCGACGACCGACCGGGTGGTTGGGCTGCACATGATCGGCCCGGACGCGCCGGAAATATTGCAGGCGGCGGCCATCGCGGTGAAGGCCGGTCTCACCAAGCAGGCCTTTGACGACACCGTGGCCCTGCATCCCAGCATGGCCGAGGAACTGGTGCTGCTGAAATAGGGATCAAGCGGTGGCCGCGAAGGTGACGACCAGGGCGTCGCGCCAGGCGGGTCGGGCCGGGTCGACGGCATGGATTTCGGTGACGCCGTGCATGATGCGGTGGTCGTCTATCAATACCGCGTCGCCGGGGCGGGCGAGGGTGAATTCGCCCAGTTCCCTGCCCTGCGGCGTGCCGATGCGGGTGACGCCTTCGCGGACGTTGCGGCGCTCGACCAGCATCACGAACACCCAGTCGACGCCGTCGCGGTGCATGCCTTCGGGCGTGGGGCGGCCCCGCTCGCCGCTGCGCGCCTCTATGCGGAACTGGTGGAGTTCGACATGCTGCCGTCCCGACAGGGGGAAGCTGCGGACGCAGAAGGCCAGGATCGACTGCATCGCGGCATTGTCGATGGTGCTTTGTTCGATGGGGTCGAACCAGCGCTGCACGTCGCCGTTCAGCGGATTATAGTCGCGGCTCTGGAAATGGGGCTGGTGCGGCATGCGCGTGAAGCCGTCCTGATCGCAGGCGAAGGTCGCGTAGCGGCGGCGGCGATACCGGCCGCCGTCGGCCATATAGAGGTCGGGGCCGAGATCGTCCCAGCTTCGGGCGAGCGCGGCCCAATCGGCGGTGCGGATCGCGAGCAGGTCGAACAGGCCGGAACCCGGCAGGCGGGCATAGCCGTCATCCTCCAGTTCCTGCCGGAAGGAGTTGTTCGTCAGAATATCCGCGTCACTCATCCATCAATCCTTATCCGGAAGGGCGGACGAGCGACAGGGCCAGTTCCCGCAAGCAGGATTGGCGGAAAAGCCCCTTTTGCTTGTCAGCCGATCCAGTAGGGCACGATCTGCCGATTGTCGGGATCGACGCGGATCGGGCGGTCGGCGGGGGGGAAGGCGCGCTGGTCGCAGCTTTGGCGGGGGCAGAGGCGGCAGGTGATGCCGATGGGGGTCGCCGCCCCCTCCACCTCCAGTTGCAGGCCGTCGGCATAGACGAAATTGGCCGCATGGGCGGTCTCGCAGCCCAGCACCACGGCGAAGCGGCGGGGGGTGCGGCTGTAGCTGCCGGAGGGTTTCACCAGCCCCTTCGCCATGGAGACATAGCGGACGCCGTCGGGCGTTTCCCCCAGTTGCACGTTGATCCGGTCGGGGACGGCGACCGCTTCATGGACATTCCAGAGCGGGCAGGCACCGCCGAAGCGGGCGAATTGCAGGCGGGTGGCGCTGTGCCGCTTGGTGATGTTGCCCGCCATGTCGACGCGGCAGAAGAAGAAGGGGATGCCGCGCAGGCCGGGCCTTTGCAGCGTCGAGAGGCGGTGGCAGGCCTGTTCGAAGCTGACGCCGAAGCGGCGGGCGAGACGGTCTATGTCATGGCGCACTTCGCGAGCGGCTTCGCGGAACGGGGCATAGGGCATCAGCAGCGCGCCCGCCGCATAATTGGCGAGGCCGATGGCGAGCAGCCGGTCCGCGCCGGGCACGGGCAACGCCGCCTTGTTGACCACGTCCGCGATCACGGCCTGCCCCTCCAGCATCATCAACTGGTGGGCGAGCATGAATTTGCGGCTTTCGGTCGGCAGGGCCGCGTTCACGAACAGGCGCTTTTCGCTGCTGGTGTAGGAGCGGAGGGCGGAATCCGGCGTCTCGGCGATCAGCGTTTCGATGCCGTGGCGGCGGGCCAGCGCCTCCACCAGCATGCCTTCGTCCAGCGTCTGGCCGGCGGTGAAGCTGGCGGCCATGTCCTCCGCCAGGCAGTCGAGGACATGGACGTAATTGCCGGCTTCGTGGAACCAGTCCCGCGCCGCTTCCCAGGGCAGGCGGGCCTGCACCGCATGATCGTTGGCGATCGCCTCCTCGATCATGTTGATGCGTTCGTTGGCGCGCATATGGGCGTTGTAGAGGTCGACATAGCGCGCCGCGAATTCGGGGAAATGCAGGTGCAGCTTTTCGATCCGCTCCGGCTCCATCGGCGTGCCGGGCAATTCGGGATGGGCGAGGGCGAAGGTGAAGGCGCCCAGAAGCTGCTCCTCCTCCCGGCTGTCGAAACTGGCCCAGTCGGTGGGAAAGGCGCTGGCGACGGCCGCCTTGACCTTGGCCGTCAGGGGACGGTCGTCATTCTCCAGCTGGCTGAGATAGGATACCGATATGCCCAGCGCATGGGCCATGGTCGCCTGGTCCATGCGGTGATCCAGGCGGAGTTGGCGCAGGCGCGGACCTGCGAAGATTCGATTGCCACGGGCCATGATTCGTCCATAATTTGCAAAGTCGCAATTTGCAAATTGGCAAAATCGCATTTGCGAAAATGCGGAAAGATTGGGAAGGGCGGGCAAAGATGTCCGCGACAAGCCGGAGAAATGCCTGATATGTCGAAGCTCGCCATCATCGAACAGCTCGAAGCCAAGCGCGACGCAGCCCGTCTGGGCGGCGGACAGCGCCGCATCGACGCCCAGCATGCCAAGGGCAAGCTGACGGCCCGCGAACGGCTGGAAGTGCTGCTGGACGAGGACAGCTTCGAGGAGCTGGACATGTATGTCGAGCATAATTGCATCGACTTCGGCATGGACGAGCAGCATATCCCCGGCGACGGCGTCGTCACCGGATCGGGCACGATCAACGGCCGTCTGGTCTATGTGTTTTCGCAGGACTTCACCGTTTATGGCGGCGCGGTGTCCGAACGGCATGCGATGAAGATCTGCAAGATCATGGACATCGCCATGAAGGTCGGCGCGCCGGTGATTGGCCTCAATGACTCCGGCGGCGCGCGCATCCAGGAGGGCGTGGCGTCGCTGGGCGGCTATGCGGAGATTTTCCAGCGCAACGTGCTGGCTTCGGGCGTGGTGCCGCAGATCAGCGTGATCATGGGGCCTTGCGCGGGCGGCGCGGTCTATTCGCCCGCCATGACCGACTTCATCTTCATGGTGAAGGATAGCAGCTTCATGTTCGTGACCGGGCCGGACGTGGTGAAGACCGTCACTAACGAGGTGGTCACGCAGGAGGAACTGGGCGGCGCGGTGACGCATACGACCAAGTCGGGCGTGGCGGACGTGGCGTTCGAGAACGACATCGAGGCGCTGCTGGCGGTGCGCGATTTCGTGGACTTCCTGCCTGCCTCCAACAAGGAGCCGGTGCCGGAGCGGCCGAGCGCCGATCCGTGGGACCGGGTCGAGGAGAGCCTGGACACGCTGATCCCCGCCAATGCGAACCAGCCCTATGACATGCACGAACTGATCCGCAAGGTGGTGGACGAGGGCGACTTCTTCGAGGTGCAGCCCGCCCATGCGGGGAACATCCTCTGCGGTTTCGGGCGGGTCGAGGGCAAGACCGTCGGCATCATCGCCAATCAGCCGATGGTGCTGGCGGGGGTGCTGGACATCAACTCCTCCAAGAAGGCCGGGCGGTTCGTGCGTTTCTGCGACGCTTTCGAGATTCCCATCGTCACCTTCGTCGACGTGCCGGGCTTCCTGCCGGGGACGGCGCAGGAGCATTCGGGCATCATCAAGCATGGCGCGAAGCTGCTGTTCGCCTATGCCGAGGCGACCGTGCCGAAGATCACCGTCATCACGCGCAAGGCCTATGGCGGCGCCTATGACGTGATGGCGTCGAAGCATCTGCGCGGCGACCTGAACTATGCCTGGCCGACGGCGGAGATCGCGGTGATGGGCGCGAAGGGCGCGGTGGAGATCATCTTCCGCGGCAAGACGCCCGAAGAGATCGCGCAGAAGACGAAGGAATATGAGGATCGCTTCGCCAATCCCTTCGTGGCGGCGAGCAAGGGCTTCATCGATGAGGTGATCCAGCCGCACTCGACGCGGAAGAGGATTGCTCTGGGCTTGCGCAAGCTGCGGAACAAGGCGTTGGAGAACCCCTGGAAGAAGCACGACAATATTCCGCTGTGAGTTCAACTCGTCATTCCCGCGAAAGCGGGGATCCATCTCCAGACGTCGCATCTGGGGAGAGCGCAGGAGATGGGTTCCCGCCTTCGCGGGAATGACAAGGATGGGAATGAGATGATGAAACTCGGTCGCCTCAATCATATCGGCGTGGCGACGCCTTCGCTGGAAGCCTCGCTGGCTTATTATCGCGACGTCATGGGCGCGACGCTGACGCATGAGCCTTTCGACCTGCCCGCGCAGGGGGTGAAGGTGTGTTTCGTCGATACGCCGGGCGAGAACGGCACCCATGGCACGCAGATCGAGCTGATCGAACCCTTGGGTGAGAACTCGCCGATCCACGGCTTCATCGCCAAGAACCCGGCGGGCGGGCAGCATCATATGTGCTATGAAGTGCCTGATATTCATGAGGCCAAGAAATGGTTCGAAGGGCTCGGCAAGAGGGTGCTCGGCGAGCCGCGCATCGGGGCGCATGGGACGCTGATCTTCTTCGTCCACCCCAAGGATATGAACGGGGTGCTGACGGAGATCATGGAGACGCCCAGGGAGGCGCATTGAATAGCGCCGTTCGTCCTGAGTAGCCGCTGAGCCTGTCGAAGCGGCATATCGAAGGACGGGTTGCGCAAGGCCCTTCGATACGAGGCTTCGACACGCTCAGCCTCTACTCAGGGCGAACGGATTTGGGTTTGAGGGTAGGTTAGAGACAATGACCGAGAAGCCGACGCTGGATCAGTGGGCCGCCGCCGCCGCCAAGGAGGTGAAGGGCAAGAACCTGAACTGGGAAACTCCGGAAGGGATCACCGTCAAGCCGCTCTACACGGCGGATGACGTGACCCCAGATAAAGTTGGCGATCCGGGCCTGCCGGGCTTCGCGCCTTTCACGCGGGGCGTGCGCGCTTCCATGTATGCGGGGCGTCCCTGGACCATCCGGCAATATGCGGGCTTTTCCACCGCCGAGGAATCCAACGCCTTTTATCGCCGCAACCTGGCGGCGGGGCAGAAGGGGCTTTCCGTCGCCTTCGACCTGGCGACCCATCGCGGCTATGACAGCGACCATCCCCGCGTCGTCGGCGACGTCGGCAAGGCGGGCGTCGCCATCGACACCATAGAGGACATGAAGATCCTGTTCGACGGCATTCCGCTCGACAAGATGTCCGTTTCCATGACCATGAACGGCGCGGTCATCCCGATCCTGGCCTTCTTCATCGTCGCGGGCGAGGAGCAGGGGGTCGAGCGCAAGCTGCTGGACGGGACCATCCAGAACGACATCCTCAAGGAGTTCATGGTCCGCAACACCTATATCTACCCGCCCGAACCCTCGATGCGGATCATCTCCGACATTTTCGGCTATACCAGCCGCGAGATGCCGAAGTTCAACAGCATCTCCATCTCCGGCTATCATATGCAGGAGGCCGGGGCGACGCAGGTGCAGGAACTGGCCTTCACCATCGCGGACGGCATCGAATATGTGAAATATGGCGTGGCGTCGGGCCTGGACATCGACAAGTTCGCGGGTCGGCTGAGCTTCTTCTTCGCCATCGGCATGAATTTCTTCATGGAAATCGCGAAGCTGCGCGCCGCACGCGTGCTGTGGCATCGCGCCATGACGAAGCTGGGGGCGCAGGACGAGCGCAGCAAGATGCTGCGCACCCATTGTCAGACGTCGGGCGTGTCGCTGACCGAACAAGACCCCTATAACAATGTCATGCGCACCACCATCGAGGCGATGGCGGCGATGCTGGGCGGCACGCAGTCGCTGCACACCAATGCGCTGGACGAAGCCATCGCGCTGCCGACGGATTTCTCGGCCCGCATCGCCCGCAACACGCAGATCGTCATCCAGGAAGAGACCGGCATGTGCAATGTCGTCGATCCGCTGGGGGGCAGCTATTATGTCGAGGCGCTGACGCAGCAGCTTGTCGACGCCGCGCAGCAGATCATCGACCGGGTCGAGGCCGAGGGCGGCATGGCGAAGGCCGTGGGCGCGGGCTGGCCCAAGGCGATGATCGAGACCGCCGCCGCCGCTCGTCAGGCGCGTGTCGACCGGGGCGAGGACGTCATCGTCGGCGTCAACAAATATCGGCTGGCCAATGAAGACCTGCTGGAAACGCTGGAAGTCGACAATACGAAGGTCCGCGAAGCGCAGATCACCCGGATCAACAAGGTGAAGGCGGAGCGTGACGAGGCCGCTTGTCAGGCCGCGCTGGAATCGCTGCGTGCAGCCGCCGCCGGTCCGCAATCCATCGAAAACAACCTCCTCGCCCATGCGGTGGAGGCGGCGCGGGCGCGGGCCACGCTGGGCGAAATCTCCTCCGCCATGGAGGACAGCTTCAACCGCTACGGCACGGTGCCGACGCCGGTGAAGGGCGTCTATGCCCAGCCTTATGCGCAGGATGCCCGCTGGAAACAGGTACTTGACGGGGTGCAGGCCGTCGAGCGGCGCCTCGGTCGCAAGCCGAAGATTCTCATCGCCAAGATGGGGCAGGACGGCCATGACCGGGGCGCCAACGTGATCGCTTCGGCGTTCGGGGACATGGGTTTCGACATCGTGTCGGGGCCGCTGTTCCAGACGCCGGAGGAAACGGTGGTGCTGGCGCTGGACAGCGGCGTCGACGTGGTGGGCGCTTCGTCGCTGGCGGCAGGGCACAAGACGCTGATCCCCGAACTCATCCGGCAGCTTCGGGAGAAGGGGCGGAACGATGTCAAGGTGATCGCGGGCGGGGTCATTCCGCCGCAGGATTACGACTTCCTCCGTGACGCGGGCGTTCAGGGGATTTATGGACCGGGTTCCAACGTCGTGGAATGCGCCGCCGATGTGCTGCGCCTCCTCGGCCACAACATGCCCCCAGCGGGGCTGGAGGAAGCCGCTTGACCGACCTGAATATTTCCAGTGCTCCTGCGAAAGCAGGAGCCCAGGGCCCCAAAGGAAGCGCCCCGAACCCCACTCCGAACTCTGGCCCCCTGCTTTCGCAGGGGCGCACCGCGGGCGTGCGGTGCGACTGGACTCGCGAAGAGATCGCCGCGCTGTTCGACCTGCCCTTCAACGACCTGATGTTCGAGGCGCAGTCGATCCATCGCGCGAATTTCCCGCGCAATGAGGTGCAGTTGTCGACCCTGCTGTCGATCAAGACCGGCGGCTGCCCGGAGGATTGCGGCTATTGCAGCCAGTCGACCGAGGCGGAAAGCGGGCTGAAGGCGACCAAGCTGATGGACGTGCAGGCCGTGCTCCAGGCAGCGGCGCAGGCGAAGGACCATGGTTCGGGCCGTTTCTGCATGGGCGCGGCGTGGCGCAATCCCAAGGAACGGGACATGCCCAAGCTCATCGAAATGGTGAAGGGCGTTCGCCAGATGGGCATGGAAACCTGCATGACGCTGGGCATGCTGTCGGCCGGTCAGGCGAAGCAGTTGGCCGATGCGGGGCTGGATTATTACAACCATAACATCGACACTTCGCCGGAAAATTACGCCAACGTCATCACCACCCGCACCTTCGAGGACCGGATCGAGACGCTGGAGAATGTGCGCTCCGCGGGCATCAACGTGTGCTGCGGCGGGATCGTCGGCATGGGGGAGACGCGGAGCGACCGCATCGGTTTCCTGCATGCACTGGCCACCATGCCGCATCCCGAAAGCGTGCCGATCAACGCGCTGGTGCCGGTAGAGGGCACGGTGCTGGGCGACATGCTGAAGGATACGCCGCTCGCGAAGATCGATGAAGTCGAGTTCGTGCGGACCGTCGCGGTGGCGCGGATCGTCATGCCGCAGTCGATGGTGCGGCTCTCCGCCGGGCGCGAGAGCATGAGCGAGGCCTGTCAGGCGCTGTGCTTCATGGCGGGGGCGAACAGCATCTTCACCGGCGACAAGCTGCTGACGGCGGCCAATGCCGGGGACGACAAGGATAGCGCGCTGCTCGGAAAGCTCGGGCTGACGCCGATGATGGCGCAGCCGCATGGGCATCTGGAGGCTGCGGAGTGATCGATTAAGGCACTAGCTCGTCACCCCGGACTTGATCCGGGGTCCCGCTTCCTGTCGCTGCCGTCGCATGGGAAGACAGCGGGATGCCGGATCAAGTCCGGCATGACGAGGGTGCTTGAGTGACTAACGAACGGCAGCATAAGGACTGGGGCAAGGATAGATAATGGCAATCACCAAGATCCTGATCGCGAACCGTGGCGAAATTGCGTGCCGCGTCATCCGCACGGCGCGGAAGATGGGCATCAAGACCGTGGCGGTCTATTCGGATGCGGATGCGCGCAGCCCCCATGTGCTGATGGCGGACGAAGCCGTGCATCTGGGTCCGCCGCCCGCCGCCCAGTCCTATCTGCTGGCCGACAAGATCATCGAGGCGTGCAAGGCGACCGGCGCGGACGCCGTGCATCCGGGCTATGGCTTCCTGTCTGAGCGGGAGAGCTTCCGCAAGGCGCTGGACGAGGCGGGCATCGTCTTCATCGGCCCCCCCGCAAACGCCATCGCCGCGATGGGCGACAAGATCGAGTCGAAGAAGCTGGCCAAGGAAGCGGGCGTCAATGTCGTTCCCGGCTATGTCGGCGTGATCGAGGATACGGAACATGCCGTCCGCATCTCCAACGAGATCGGCTATCCGGTGATGATGAAGGCGTCGGCCGGCGGCGGCGGCAAGGGCATGCGCCTGGCCTATAGCGAGCAGGACGTCCGCGAAGGCTTCGAGGCGACCAAGCGCGAAGGCCTCAACAGCTTCGGCGACGACCGCGTGTTCATCGAGAAGTTCATCGAAAGCCCACGCCATATCGAAATCCAGATATTGGGCGACCAGCATGGCAATATCCTTTACCTGAACGAGCGCGAATGCTCGATCCAGCGCCGTCACCAGAAAGTGGTCGAGGAAGCGCCTTCGCCCTTCGTCAGCCCCGAAATGCGCAGGAAGATGGGCGAGCAGTGTGTCGCCCTGGCGCGGGCGGTCGGCTATTTCAGCGCGGGCACGGTCGAGCTGATCGTGTCGGGCGCGGACAAGACGGGCGACGGCTTCTACTTCCTGGAAATGAACACCCGTTTGCAGGTCGAGCATCCGGTGACGGAGGAGATTACCGGCCTGGACCTGGTCGAGCAGATGATCCGCGTCGCCAATGGCGAGGAGCTGAGCTTCCGCCAGGAGGATGTGAAGATCAACGGCTGGGCGATCGAGAACCGCGTCTATGCCGAAGACCCCTATCGCGGCTTCCTGCCTTCGACCGGGCGTCTGATCCGCTATAATCCGCCGGAAGCGGTCGACGGCGTGCGCGTCGATGACGGGGTGGTCGAGGGCGGCGAAGTCAGCATGTTCTACGACCCGATGATCGCCAAGCTGATCACCTGGGCGCCGACCCGGCTGGAGGCCATCGACAAGCAGATCGCGGCGCTCGACCAGTTCGAGATCGAGGGGCCGGGGCATAATATCGATTTCGTCTCGGCGCTGATGCAACATGAGCGCTTCCGTTCGGGCAACATCACCACCGGCTTCATCGCGGAGGAATATCCGGAGGGCTTTACCGGCGCTCCGGCTTCGGAAACGCTGCTGAAGCGTCTGTCGGCCATCGGCGCCTTCGCCGCCATGGCGCAGGCGGACCGCGCCCGCCGGATCGAGGGGCAGTTGGGCAAGCGCCTCGCGCCGCCGACCGGATGGCAGGTGAAGATCGGGGATGCGATCCATGACGTGGTGATCAACGGCGACGACGTCACGGTGGATGGCGAGGCCATCGAACTGGCGCTGGAATATACGCCGGGCGACCGGCTGATCGAGGCGGAGTTCGGCGAGGAGCAACTGGCGGTGAAGATCGCGCCGGTGCGTTCCGGCTTCGTGCTGACCGCGCATGGCGCCAGCCACAAGCTGCGCATCCTGCCCGCCCATGCGGCGGTGCATGCCAGGCATATGATCGAGAAGATTCCGCCGGATCTGTCGCGCTTCCTGATCTGTCCGATGCCGGGCCTGCTGGTCGCGTTGAACGTCAAGGAAGGCGACAAGGTCGAGATCGGCCAGCCGCTCGCTGTGATCGAGGCGATGAAGATGGAGAATATCCTGCGCGCGCAGAAGGCGGGCGTGGTGAAGAGCGTGTCCGCCGCGCAGGGCGAAAGCCTGCCGGTCGACGCGATCATCCTGGAACTGGAATAATTCGGGCCATTTGGGCGGAGTCGGGGGATCATGTCCCTCGACTTCGGCTGGCCGCTGGCATTAGCTTGTCGGCATGCATCTGAACCATGATCCCGCGGCGGCGGCCGCAGACCTTGTCGGCTTCGACGATTTTCTGAAGGTCGATATTCGCGTCGGCACGATCCTGTCTGCGGAGCCTTATCCGGAGGCGCGGAAGCCCGCCTATAAGCTGCTGATCGATTTCGGGCCGGGGATAGGGCGAAAGAAATCGAGCGCGCAGATCACCGAAAATTACGCGCTGGAAGATTTGCCGGGGCGGCAGGTGGCGGCGGTCGTCAATTTTCCGCCGCGGCAGATCGGGAAATTTCTGTCCGAAGTGTTGACGCTGGGGTTTGCGGATGAGGCCGGGGCGGTGGTGCTGTTCTCGCCGGATCGGGCGGTGCCGGATGGGTCGCGGTTATTTTGAGGGGGTGGTGGTTGTTGGCCAGTAGCGGTCATCAGTTTTCCGTCACCCCGGACTTGATCCGGGTCCCGCTTTTGCCTCTACACCGCGCCTAGTCAAGGCAGCGGGACCCCGGATCAAGTCCGGGGTGACGAATAGGGGAATGGCCGCTCCCCACCCATATCGTCGATAGTCCTTCTCGCGCTTGCCGGAATTCAGCGCTTCATTACAACGACAGCGAACGGACAGGATGAGCGGGGGGTGGAATGAGCGGGGATGGGGTCGACACCGGCTATGTGATGGACGCCCGGCGGGACCGGCTGGTGATCACCGCGTCCGCGCTCGGCACGTTGTTCGAATGGTATGATTTCTACATTTACGGCGTGCTGGCGCCGATCATCGGGCGGACATTCTTCCCGACCGACAATCCGACCGTCGAACTGCTCTATTCCCTCGCCGGTTTCGCCATCGGGTTCGGGTTCCGGCCGTTGGGCGCGGCGCTGTTCGGCTATCTGGGGGACAGGCTGGGGCGCAAATATACTTTCCTGGCCACCATCGTGCTGATGGGCGCGGCGACGGCGGGCGTCGGGCTGACCCCGTCCGCCGCGAGCATCGGGATCGCCGCGCCCATCATCCTGATCCTGCTGCGGATCGCGCAGGGGCTGGCGTTGGGCGGGGAATATGGCGGCGCGGCGATCTATGTCGCGGAACATGCGCCGCCGGGGAAGCGGGGCTTCTACACCAGTTTCATCCAGGCGGGGGTCATCGGCGGGTTCGTCCTGTCGCTGATCGTCGTGGTCGGCACGCAATGGGTCGTCGGCAAGGCGGTGTGGGAGGATTGGGGCTGGCGGCTGCCCTTCATATTCTCGTTGGCGTTGCTGGCGATCTCGCTCTGGATGCGGCTGATGCTGCGCGAAAGCCCGATCTTCGCGGCGATGAAGGCGGCGGGCGAGCAATCGCGCAACCCGTTGAAGGAGGCGTTCACCTATCCCGGCAACAGGCGGCGGATGCTGGTGGCGATGATCGGCCTCGCGGCGGGCTTTACCGTCATCGCCTATACGGCGATGTTCCAGGCGCTTTATTTCCTCCAGAACGGCTTGCATGTGACGCCGGGCATGGCGCAGTTGCTGGTGGGCGGCAGCGCCTTTGTGGGGGTCGGCTCCTTCATCTTCTTCGGCTGGCTGTCGGACCGGGTGGGGCGGAAGAAGCCCATCATCGTCGGCTATGCGCTGCTGCTGGTGCTGCTGCTGCCGCTCTATCAGTTCATGGGGAGCGTGGCGAACCCGGCGCTTTATCGGGCGGCGGAGCGCGCCCCGGTGGTCGTCAGCGGTCCCGATTGCAGCTTCGATCCCTTCGCCAAGGTTCAGCCGACCGCTTGCGGCAAGCTGCTCGATCATTTTTCCAGGCGCGGCATCGCCTATGAAAAGCGGGAGGCGGCGACGCCTTCGGTCAGCATCGGGTCCGTGCCGGTCGCGGATCTCAGCCCCCATGGGCTGGATGCCGCCTTGCATGCGGGAGGATATGATTCGGCGGCGGTGACACCCGACTGGCCCCGCGCCCTGTTGCTGTTCGTGGCGCTGCTGCTGCTCTGGACGCTGTCCGGAGCGACCTACGGCCCGGTGGCGGCGCTGCTGTCGGAATATTTCCCGGCGCGGATACGCTATAGTTCGCTGTCCATCCCCTATCATATCGGGACCGGCTATTTCGGCGGGTTCCTGCCGCTGGTCAGCCAATATATCGTGGCGCGGACGGGCGATCCCTATGCGGGGCTGTGGTACACCATGGCGGTGGTGGCGGTCGCCCTGCTGACCTGCATCGTCGCCCTGCCGGAAACGCGCGGGGCGAAGATGGACTGATGGTCTCGACGGCCGCGTTCCGGGACGCTAACGGGGCTGGCATGACTGAATTTTCCGCACCGTTGCGCTTGCGTATGGATGAAGGGGCGCTGCTTTCCAACTGGCGCTGGTTGAAGCGGCAGGGCGGCGACGCGGCCTGCGGCGCCGCGATCAAGGCCGATGGCTATGGCCTGGGCGCCGTGGAGGTGATGCGGCGCTTGCTGGGTGCGGGGTGCCGCGATTTCTTCGTGTCCAACTGGGCGGAGGCGGCGGTTCTGGAACCGCTCGTGACGGAGGGGGTGTCGCTTTCCGTGCTGCATGGCGTGCGGGAGGAGGATCTGGCCGTGGCGCTGGCTTCCCGCGCGCGGCCGGTGCTGTGCACCGAATGGCAGATCGCGCGCTGGAGGCATGCGGGCGGCGGCCCTTGCGACGTCATGGTCGACACGGGCATGAACCGGCTGGGGCTGGATTGGCGCGGCGATGTTCCGGCGCGGTTGGCGGGGCTGGAGATCGCGACCCTGATGAGCCATCTGGCCTGCGCCGATGAGGACGGGCCGCTCAGCCCCGCGCAGTTGGAGCGGTTTTCCGCCTTGCGGGGGCAGGTGAAGGCGGCGCGCTACAGCCTGGCGAACAGCGCGGGCATCTGCATGGGCGCCGACTATGCCTTTGACATGACGCGGCCGGGAATCGCGCTTTATGGCGGGGTGCCGCGTCGGGAAGCCGCCGGACACATCCGGCAGGTCGTGGTCCCCGAAGCGCAGGTGCTGCAACGCCGCCGCGTCCGGGCGGGCGACACCATCGGCTATAATGCGACATATCGCGCACCGAAGGACATGCAGATCGCGGTGCTGAACCTGGGCTATGCCGACGGCTATCTGCGCTGCTTTTCCGGGCGCGGTTCCATGAGCGCGGGGGGCAGGCACCTGCCGGTGGTGGGGCGCATATCGATGGACCTGACCGCCGTGGACGTGAGCGGCCTGCCCGACATTTCAGAGGAGGACTGGCTGGAGGTCGATTACAAGCTGGTCGACGCGGCGGCGGCTTCGGGCCTGTCGCAATATGAATTGCTGACGGGGCTGGGGGCGCGGTTCGACCGGGTGTGGCGTTGAGTCCGGGGCGGACGTTGGGACTGGGTTCCTGCCTTCGCAGGAACAGGTCCAACTTCAACCTCGCCGGTGGGTATCAGCCGACATGAAAAGGCCGCCGATCTGCAATGAGATCGGCCGCCCTTTTCGTTTACCGCAGGCTCAACGTTCGATGCACATGGCGACGCCCATGCCGCCGCCGATGCAAAGCGTGGCAAGGCCCTTCTTCGCGTCGCGCTTCTGCATTTCGTAGATCAGGGTGGTGAGCACGCGCGCGCCCGAAGCGCCGATCGGGTGGCCGATGGCGATGGCGCCGCCGTTCACATTGACCTTTTCCGCGTCCCAGCCCAGTTCCTGGCCAACCGCCAGCGCCTGCGCGGCGAAGGCTTCATTGGCCTCGATCAGGTCCAGGTCTGCCAGCGACCAGCCAGCCTTGGCCAGCGCCTGGCGGCTCGCCGGAGCCGGGCCGATGCCCATGATCGACGGATCGACGCCGCAGGTCGCGAAACTGGCGATGCGGGCCAGCACGAGCGCGTCGCGCTTCGCCGCTTCTTCCGCGCTCATCAGGACCAGGGCGGCCGCGCCGTCGTTGATGCCGCTGGCATTGGCGGCGGTGACGGTGCCGTCCTTCCTGAACGCGGGACGCAGGCTCTGCATCGCCTCCAGCGTGGCGCCGGCGCGGATATATTCGTCTGTGTCGACAATGGTGTCGCCCTTGCGGCCCTTGACGGTCACGGGCGCGATCTCGTCCTTGAAACGGCCCGATGCGCGGGCGGCCTCCGCCTTGTTCTGGCTGCCGACGGAGAAGACGTCCTGCGCTTCGCGGCTGATCTGATATTTCTCCGCCAGATTTTCCGCCGTGATGCCCATGTGATAATTGTTGAAGGCGTCGGTCAGGCCGTCATGCGTCATCGTGTCGACCAGGGAGATCGGACCCATTTTCGCGCCGCCGCGCAGATATTGGGCGTGCGGGGCGAGCGACATGCTTTCCTGCCCGCCCGCGACCATGATGCGGGCGTCGCCGGCGCGGATCGCCTGCGCCGCCAACGCGACGGCGCGCAGGCCCGAACCGCAAAGCTGGTTGACGCCGATGGCGGTGCGCTCGACCGGGATGCCGGCGTTGACGGCGGCCTGGCGGGCGGGGTTCTGCCCCTGGCCGGCGGTCAGGACCTGGCCCAATATGACCTCGTCCACCTCCTCCGGCGCGACGCCCGCCTGGGCGAGGGCGGCGAGGATGGCGGTACGGCCCAACTCATGCGCGGGCGTCGATCCGAAGGCGCCCATGAAGCCGCCGACGGCGGTGCGCTTGGCGGCGGTGATGACGATGTCTGACAAGGGCATTGATCCTCAGTTCCAGGGGTGATGCTTTCGCGGTTGCACATATCATCATCCGCCATGGCTGGAAAGCCATTGGGACAGGGGTTCCCACAGCATCGTTCGCGCCCGGCCGCCCACGATCATGCCGACATGGCCCAGGTTCAGGGTCGCGTTCTCCGCCATTTCCGGCGCGGCGGCGGCGGGCACGATGCGGTCGGCGGCGGAACGGATCGACAGCGTGGGACAGGCCAGCCCGCGCGAATCGATCGCGCGGCCGCCGACAAGCCACTCCCCCCGTCCGCTCGCATTTGCGGCATAGAATTGCTCGAAAAGGTCGCGCCCCGCGGCATGGCTTAGCGGCGGACCGCCATTGGCCCAATCCTCCACCGCCAGAAAGGCATGTTCTTCGTCGGAACCCGGCGTCATGTCGGCGAAGGCGGCATATTTGCGAATCGTCCGGGCCGGGTCCATCGCCCAGAAGCCCGATTGCAGCACCTCCATCGGCACATAGCCCAACCGCTGGCACATCGGCTTGGAACTGCGCCAGAGCGCGCCGATCTCTTCCCGGTCGGCGGCCGGGAAGCCGTCGAAATCCCAGGGCGTGGCGATCGTCGCCAGCGCCTTTACGGGGTGCAGCGCCGCCGCGCCGATCGCCAGATTGCCGCCCAGGCAATATCCCACGACGATCGCCGGTCGGTCGAGGGCGGCCAGCATCGGCAGCAGCCGTTCCGTCACATGCCGGTCGAGGCCCAGCGCGCCGTCGTCCGCGGCCGGCGTGCCCCAATCCACCAGATGGGCGTCATGTCCTGCTGCACTCATGTGGCGCAGCATGGAGCGGCTGGCGGACAGGTCCAGCACCTGCGGCGGGTTGATCAGCGAGGGCACGAACACCACCGGAAAACGGCCGTTTTCCGTCCCATATCGAAGCAGCCGGGCGCTGCCCGCGCTGGCGACGACCGGAACGGCCGGCTGCGGGGAAGGGCGGCTGGCCTCCTGATATTTCCGCAGGCCCTGGAAAGCCCGTTTGCGCAGTTCGGGATCATCCTGCGTTTCGCGCCATAAAATATTGAGAAAAAGGGGTAAGGGCCGCGGGCCATGTTGCGGCGCGGCATTGCCTTGTGCTAATGCGGAAAATGCAGGTGTGGGAGAGGTATCCATGGCCAAATCTAAGACCGCGAACGAATCCGAGCCGGTCGTTATCAAGAAGTACGCTAACAGGCGGCTCTATAACACAGAAACGTCAAGCTACATCACGCTGGATCTTTTGTCGCAAATGACTCGCGAGGGGCGCGAGTTCGTCGTCGTCGATGCGAAGACGGGAGAGGACATCACGCATAATGTCCTCACGCAAATCATCATGGAGGAGGAGCAGCGGGGCAAGAACATGCTGCCCGTCAACTTCCTGCGCCAGTTGATCGCCATGTACGGCGATTCCATGCAGTCCATGGTGCCGCAATATCTGGAAGCGTCGATGGACGCGTTCCGCAAGAACCAGCAGCAGTTCCAGGAAGCGATGAAGGGCGCGTTCGGCGGCGGCCCGCTGGCCGAGATCGCCAAGCGCAACATGCAGATGTTCGAGGCGGCGGCGAGCGCCTTCGGCACGAGCATGCCCGGAATTCCCGGCATGCCGACGCCCGCTTCCCCGCCCGCCTCCGACGGGGCGAAGGACGACGAGATCGCGGAACTGAAGGCGCAGCTTGCCGCGCTCAACGCGAAGATCGACAAGCTGAGTTGATCGTCATCCCGGCATTGGCCGGGATCGTGACCGTTGGGAGTCGACAGGGGCGGCGCGCTTGTCCTATGGCGCGCCATCCACTCGAATTTTAAGGTCGACCCCGTGAAGCACGCCCTTTCCGTTACCCGCGAACAGGATTTTTCCGCCTGGTATCAGGCCGTCATCTCCGAAGCCGACATGGCCGAGGAAAGCGGCGTGCGCGGTTGCATGGTCATTCGGCCCTGGGGCTATGGCATCTGGGAACGGATGCAGAAGCTGCTGGACGACCGGATCAAGGCGACGGGCCATGAAAATTGCTATTTCCCGCTGTTCATTCCGCTGAGCTATTTCGAGAAGGAGGCGGAGCATGTCGACGGCTTCGCCAAGGAGATGGCGGTCGTCACCCACCACCGCCTGATCCAGAAGGATGGGCGGCTGGTGCCCGATCCCGATGCGAAGCTGGAGGAGCCGCTGGTGGTGCGTCCGACTTCGGAAACGGTGATCGGCGCGGCCTTTTCCCGCTGGGTGCAGAGCTGGCGCGACCTGCCGGTGCTGATCAACCAGTGGGCCAATGTGGTGCGGTGGGAGATGCGCACGCGCATGTTCCTGCGCACGGCGGAGTTTCTCTGGCAGGAGGGGCATACCGCCCACGCCAGCGTCGAAGAAGCGATGGAAGAGACGCTCAAGATGCTGGAAGTCTATCGCGGCTTTGCCGAGGAGTGCGTGGCGCTGCCGGTGATCGCGGGCGAGAAGCCGGAGAATGAGCGCTTTCCGGGCGCGGTCGCGACCTATTCCATCGAGGCGATGATGCAGGATGGGAAGGCTTTGCAGGCCGGGACTTCGCATTTCCTGGGCACGACCTTCTCTTCGGCGCAGAATATCAAGTTCCAGAATGCCGAGGGGCAGCAGGAACTGGCGCAGACCACCAGTTGGGGCATGTCGACGCGCATGATCGGCGGGCTGATCATGGTGCATGGCGATGATGACGGGCTGCGCGTGCCGCCGCGCATCGCGCCCTATCAGGTGGTCGTGGTGCCGATGTTGCGCGATACGGACGAGGATGCGGCGATCCTGGATTATTGCGGCGATCTGGTAGCGGAACTGAACCGGCAGGATGTGTTCCGGGAGCCGGTGCGCGCCCTGCTGGACCGGCGGCCCGCCAAGGCGGCGAACAAGCGTTGGGGCTGGGTCAAGAAGGGCGCGCCCATCGTGATCGAGGTCGGCGGGCGCGATGTGGCCGGGGGCAATGTGTCTGTCATCCGCCGTGACCGGCTTTATCGCGAGGATGGGAAGCTGGACAGCCGGATCGTGGCGAAGGGTGAATTCCTTGGCGCCGCGACCGGGATGCTGGAGGAGATACAGCAGGCGCTGTTCTCGGACGCTCAGGCGCGGTTGCTGGGGAATATCGACAAGTCGGTGACTTCGCTGGATGGGCTGAAGGCCTATTTCGGCGCGAGCAAAAAGCCTGGCTGGGCGCTGGTGCAATGGGCCAGGCCGACGGGGGCTACGCTGGACAAGGTGGTCGAGTGGTTGAAGGGCGAGAAGCTGACGCTGCGCAATGTGCCATCGGATGCGGAAGCGGCCGATGGGGTTTGCGTGTTCACCGGCGAGAAGGCGGTGGAGCGGGTTTTGGTGGGGCGGAGCTACTGACGTTAGTCATTAGGCAAATCGGGACACCGCCCGCCTTCACTTGATTGACGGAGGCGTCGGTTAAATCGCATCGTGTTCCTGCGCAGGCAGGAACCCAGTCCCAGCATTTGAACTGGGTTCCTGCCTGCGCAGGAACACGGATATTAGTAGGCGGCAGCTTCGCCCTTACAGAACATATTTGCTAAGGTCGGTATTGCGGGCGACTGCGCTTAGCTGCTTCTCCACATAGGCTGCGTCGACCAGCAGCGTTTCGCCCTGGCGGTCCTCCGCGTCGAAGCTGACGTCTTCCAGCAGCTTTTCCATCACGGTCTGGAGGCGGCGGGCGCCGATATTTTCGACCTCGCTGTTCACCTCCGCCGCGATCTTCGCAACGGCGCGGATGCCGTCGGGCGTCAGGTCGACGGTCACGCCTTCGGTCGCCAGCAGGGCGCGATATTGCGCAACAAGGCTCGCCTTGGTGTCGGAGAGGATCGACACGAAATCATCCTCCGTCAGCGCCTTCAGTTCGACGCGGATCGGCAGGCGGCCCTGCAATTCCGGCAGCAGGTCGCTGGGCTTGGCCACATGGAAGGCGCCGCTGGCGATGAAGAGGATGTGATCCGTCTTGAGCGGGCCATATTTGGTCGAGACCGTCGTGCCCTCGATCAGAGGGAGCAGGTCGCGCTGCACGCCCTCGCGGCTGACGGAACCGCCGCGCACGTCGCTGACGGCGATCTTGTCGATCTCGTCTATGAAGACGATGCCGTTCTGCTCCGCGCTGTTGATGGCGACGCGGGCGACGTCGTCCTGGTCCAGGCGCTTGTCCTGCTCCTCCTCGACCAGCTTGTCCCAGGCCTCCGCGACGCGCAGCTTGCGGCGCTTCTTCTGCTGCTGGCCAAAGGCCTTCGACATCATGTCGGACAGGTTGATCATGCCGATCTGGCCGCCCATGCCGGGGATTTCCATCGGCATGGAGGGGCTGTCGGCGACTTCCACCTCGACCTCGACATCGTTCATCTGGTTATTCTCGATCCGCTGGCGGAAGGAGAGGCGGGTGGCCTCGCTCGCTTCCTTGCCGGTGAGCGCGTCGAGCAGGCGGGCCATGGCGGCTTCGGATGCGGCTTCGCGCACGGCTTCGCGGCGGCGGTCCTTTTCCAGGCGCACTGCTTCCTCGACCAGATCGCGGACGATCTGCTCCACGTCGCGGCCGACATAGCCGACTTCGGTGAACTTGGTGGCCTCGACCTTGACGAAGGGCGCGTCAGCCAGCTTGGCGAGGCGGCGGCTGATCTCCGTCTTGCCGCAGCCGGTGGGGCCGATCATCAGGATGTTCTTCGGCGTCACCTCGTCGCGCAGGTCGGGCGAGAGGCGCTGGCGGCGCCAGCGGTTGCGCAGGGCGACGGCCACGGCGCGCTTGGCGTCGGCCTGGCCGATGATGTGCGCGTCCAGGGCGGAGACGATGGCTTTGGGGGTCAGATTGTCGTTCATCTTCATCTCACTCCCCTCCCATTCAAGGGAGGGGCAGGGGGTGGGTGCGATTGCGCCGGCAATCGCTTGCAACGTTTGAGGGATAGGTTGGAAGCTCGCTTTGCTCGCGGCCCACCCCACCCCCTCCCGCCTGCGGGAGGGGCTTTATTATGTCGCGCTTTCCAACTCTTCGACCACAAGCTGATCGTTGGTGTAGACGCAGATGTCCGCCGCCACCTTCATCGCCTTGCGGGCCAGGGTTTCGGCATCCTCCTCATATTCCACCAGCGCGCGAGCAGCGGCGAGGGCGAAATTGCCGCCCGAACCGATGGCCGCAACGCCGCCCACCGGCTCCAGCACGTCGCCGTTGCCGGTCAGGATCAGCGTCACTTCCCTGTCCGCGACGATCATCATCGCTTCCAGGTTGCGGAGATATTTGTCGGTCCGCCAGTCCTTGGCCAGTTCCACCGCGGCGCGCATCAATTGGCCGTTATGCCGCTCCAGCTTGGCCTCCAGCCGTTCGAACAGGGTGAAGGCGTCCGCCGTCGCTCCGGCGAAACCGCCGATCACCGATCCGTCGTGGAGGCGGCGGACCTTGCGGGCGTTGGGCTTCATCACCGTCTGGCCCATGGAAACCTGGCCGTCGCCGGCGACGATCACCTTCCCGTTCTTGCGTACCGACATGATGGTGGTGCCATGCCAGACCGGCATGGAACTGGAGCGTTGGTCGTTCATGGCCGGCATATGGGAGCGATGAGGACGGCGCGCAAGCATCCGCTGCATAAGCGCCGGATCGTGGCATTTTCTGGACGGATTTATTTCAATCCGTTCAGGAACCAATCTGGCTCAATTGACATTGTGCAACGCAGCAACAATCATCCAGGCATGTTGCAGAGAGGCAGGATCATGACCCTCAAGGCCAGAGCGCGGGAAAAGGTCGAACGGGCGGGAATATCCAACTATTCCTTCGACCAGGACGTGCTGGTCATGTGCGGCGTGCGCTACACGATCGCAGCCTGCGACTGCGGCGAGCCGGAATGCGACGGCGTCCGGCTGGAGAAGGATGCGGCCGTCGCCAGCCGCATGCTCCAGTGATCGGGCGATCCGGCCGGGTCAGTTGATCGCTTTTTCCCCGGCGCGGCCGACGGATTCGATGTCCCGGCCCGCGCCCTTAACGGTATTGCACGCAGCCAAAGAGGTAAGAAGCAGCCCGGCGATGACCAGGGCGACGGTTTGACGCATGTATAGGCACTCCTTCTGAAAGCGTATCGACTATAACGCGGATGGAGCGGATAAGTCCATTTTCGGAAAATAGCTTGTGCGATGTGCTTGACAGGCGGCGCGGTGGATGCCAATGGCCGCCTCCTCCTTAAAGGGGGCGCGTAGCTCAGCGGTAGAGCACACCCTTCACACGGGTGGGGTCACAGGTTCAATCCCTGTCGCGCCCACCATGGCCCATCTGGAAGCGGCCATGGGTTTGAAGAAATATTATTTCCCAACATTGATCTTTTCATCCGCTTGGCGCTAATTTCGCGCGCATGCGCTGCGGCTCTGTCGCGGTCCAAGCAAGGGATGAAAATGTCGCCATATCTGAAAAGCGGCGCGGCTGTCGGCGCGCTGTTGCTTTCCGTGATTTCCGCCCAGGCGCAGGAAAAACTGACCCTGGAGCGGGTTTTCGCCAGCCCCGACCTGTCCGGTCCGCAGCCCAGGGCGTTGAAGCTGTCCCCCGACGGCAAGCTGGTGACGCTGCTGAAACCGCGGACGGATGAGAAGGAGCGGCTCGACCTGTGGGCCATCGACACGTCCACCGGCGCGGAGCGGATGCTGGTCGATTCGAAGAAGACCGGCAGCGGCGCGGCGCTTTCCGAGGCGGAGAAGATGCAGCGGGAGCGGGATCGCTCCGTCGCGGGCAGCACCGGCATCGTCGGCTATGACTGGGCGCCGGACGGGAAATCCATCCTGGTGCCGGTCGATGGCGACCTTTATCTGGCGGCGCTGGACGGAAAGGTGACGCGGCTCACCGATACGCCGGACGGGGAGCTGAACGGAGTGGTCAGCCCGAAGGGCGGCTATGTCTCCTTCGTGCGCGGCGGCAATTTCTTCGTCCAGCCGATGGGCGGCGCGGAAAGGCAGTTGACCCAGGGCGCCGGCGATACGGTGAGCTGGGGCGTCGCCGAATTCGTGGCGCAGGAGGAAATGGACCGGCGGACTGGCTATTGGTGGTCGCCCGACGACAGGCTGATCGCGGTCGCCCGCGTGGATGAAGGCCCGGTCGGCACCGTCACCCGCACGGCCATCGGCGGCGAGGGCACCAAGGTCTATCAGCAGCGCTACCCGGCGGCCGGAACGCCCAATGCGCTGGTCGACCTTTATGTCATGAAGCCGGAGGGCGGCGGCCAGGTGAAGGTCGATCTGGGGACGGAGAGGGATATCTACCTTGCCCGCGTTGACTGGTCGAAGGATGGCAGGACACTCTATGTCCAGCGCGAGAGCCGGGATCAGAAGACGTTGGACCTGCTCGCGGTCGACCCAGCGACCGGCAAGGCGCGGGTGATCCTGACCGAAAGGGCGAAAAGCTGGATCAACCTCAGCAACAATTTCACGCCGCTCAAGGACGGCAGCTTCCTCTGGTGGTCGGAAAGGACCGGCCATGGGCATCTTTACCATGTGCGGGGCGGCAAGTGGACGGCGCTCACCAGCGGCGATTGGGAAGTACGCGACGTGGTGGGCGTGGATGAGGGCAGGGGCCTCGTCTATTTCACCGGCAACAGGGAAACGCCGCTGGAGCAGCAGCTTTACGTGGCATCGCTGGCCAAGGCGGGACCGCTGCGGCAATTGACCGCGACCGGCTGGTGGAATGACGCGGTGATGGATGGCGCGGCTAGCCGCATCGTCGTGGCGCGCAGCAATGCGGACCAGCCCAGGCAGGTCTATCTGGCCGACAGCGCGGGCAAGCAACTGAACTGGCTGTCGGAAAATGCGATCAAGGGGGATCATCCCTACGCGCCCTATCTCGCCAGCCATGCGAAGACGAGGTTCGGCACGATCAGGGCGGCGGACGGATCGACGCTCTATACCCGGATCATGACGCCGCCGCTGGAGGCCGGGAAGCGCTATCCGGTCTTCATGCTGCATTATGGCGGGCCGGGCGCCGGGCGGCAGGTGACCAATTCATGGGGTTCGCCCATCTACCAATATCTGGTGGACCGGGGCTGGATCGTCTTCGCGGTGGACAATCGCGGCACGCCCGACCGGGGCAAGGCGTTCGAGGACCAGATCCACCGCGCCATGGGCACGGTCGAGGTGGAGGACCAGTTGAAGGGCGTCGAGTGGCTCAAGACGCAGCCCTATGTCGATCCCCGGCGGATCGCGACCTATGGATGGTCCTATGGCGGCTATATGTCGGTGAAGCTGCTGGAGAAGGCGCCGGGCGTTTTCTCGGCGGCGGTGGCGGGCGCGCCGGTGACGAAGTGGGAATTGTACGACACCCATTATACCGAGCGCTATCTGGGGCAGCCGCAGGAGAAGCCGAGCGCCTATCCCGCATCCGGCGCTGTGGATGAGGCGGTGAAGATCAAGGATCCGCTGCTGCTGGTCCACGGCATGTCGGACGACAATGTGGTGTTCGACAATTCGACCGCGCTGATCGCGAAGATGCAGGGCGCGGCCGTGCCGTTCGAGATGATGGTCTATCCGGGCCAGACCCATCGCGTCGGCGGGCCGGGAATCAGCGTGCATCTGTGGCGGACGATCGAGGATTTTCTGGCGCGGGAGGGGACGGGGCCAGAAAAATGAGGTTCCGTGTTCCTGCGCAGGCAGGAACCCAGTTCAACGGTGGAACTAGGCTCCTGCCTGCGCAGGAGCACGGAGCGGCAGGATGGAGATAAGAAGCCCCGCTTCGGCCCGATAAACCGCTTGCCGCTGGACAAACGGCGCAATGCCGCTATGGCGCCCACTCCGCAATTGTGCATGGAGTGGAGTGTTAAGTCATGGGCTACAAGGTCGTCGTCGTTGGTGCCACCGGAAATGTGGGCCGCGAGATGCTGACCATTCTCGCCGAGCGCGAGTTCCCTATTGACGAGATCGCGGCGGTCGCATCGCCCCGGTCGCAGGGCACCGATGTCGATTTCGGTGACACCGGCAAGACGCTCAAATGCAAGAATATCGAGCATTTCGACTTCACCGGCTGGGACATCGCGCTGTTCGCCGCGGGTTCCGGCCCGACAGCGGAATATGCGCCCAAGGCGGCTGCCGCGGGCTGCGTGGTGATCGACAATTCGTCGCTCTACCGGATGGACCCGGACGTGCCGCTGATCGTGCCCGAAGTGAATCCGGACGCCATCGACGGCTACAAGAAGAAGAACATCATCGCCAATCCCAACTGCTCGACCGCGCAGATGGTCGTGGCGCTCAAGCCCCTGCATGACGCCGCGACGATCAAGCGCGTCGTCGTCGCCACCTATCAGTCGGTGTCCGGCGCGGGCAAGGCGGGCATGGACGAGCTGTTCGAACAGTCGCGCAACATCTTCGTCGGCGATCCGGCCGAGCCAAAGAAGTTCACCAAGCAGATCGCCTTCAACGTGATCCCGCATATCGACGTCTTCCTGGACGATGGTTCGACCAAGGAAGAATGGAAGATGGTCGCGGAAACCAAGAAGATCCTCGATCCCAAGGTGAAGGTCACGGCGACCTGCGTGCGCGTGCCGGTGTTCGTCGGCCATTCCGAAGCGATCAACATTGAATTCGAGAATGAGATTTCGGCGGAGCAGGCCCAGAACATCCTGCGGGAGGCGCCGGGCGTGATGCTGGTCGACAAGCGCGAGGATGGCGGTTACGTCACCCCCGTCGAGTGCGTGGGCGACTATGCGACCTTCATCAGCCGCGTGCGGGAGGATTCGACCATCGACAACGGCCTGAACCTCTGGTGCGTCAGCGACAATCTGCGCAAGGGCGCGGCGCTCAATGCCGTGCAGATCGCGGAACTGCTGGGCCGCCGTCACCTGAAGAAGGGCTGAGGTTCTTGCCATGATCTCCGGCGCTGCTGTCTGGAAAGCCGTTCCAGTCGCGCAGCGCCGGATGATCATTGTGGCTGTAGCGGCCATCGTCGCCGCCAATGTCGAACAACCCTATCCCGAACTGGCTCCGCTCCAGCATGGGCCGACGCTCCTTTTGGCCCTCGTCGCGCCGTGGCTGCTGCGGCGATGGCCTTTGTCGAACGGGTCGGCGGCGTGCATCCTCATTTTCCTGCTGCTGCACACGCTGGGCGGTCGGTATATCTATTCCTACGTGCCCTATGACGCCTGGGCGCGGGCGGTCAGCGGGCATGATGTTTCCGGCACTTTCGGGCTTGCGCGCAATGGTTATGACCGGCTCGTGCATTTCGCCTTCGGCGCTCTGCTGACGGCGCCCATGGCGGAGGCGGTTCGGCGTCATGGCAATATGCGGGCGGGCTGGAGCCTTGCCTTCGCCTTCATCTTCGTGGGGTTCGCGGGGGCCCTGTACGAGATTTTCGAATGGCTGCTGAGCGTTGTCGCAGCCGGCCGGACCGCCGACTGGTATAATGGCCAGCAAGGCGACATGTGGGATCCGCAAAAGGACATGGCGACCGCGCAGATCGGCAGCGCCCTGGCTCTCGTCTGGCTTCTCGCCACTCGACAAGCGCAGGGCGAGGCCATATCGCCGGACCCGCATTCATCCAAGGAGTAGCCGCGTGTCCGACCTGCCCATCGAAAAGCTGGAGATCAAGGGTTTGGGAGGGCTTCCGCTTGCCGTGCATGTGGTGGGGCAGGGGCGAGACCTGGTGCTGATCCACGGCTATTTCTCCAATGCCTGGACCAACTGGATACGCTACGGCCATGCCGCGAGACTGGTCGAGGCGGGTTTCCGCCTCATCCTGCCGGACCTGCGGGGGCATGGCGAAAGCGGCAAGCCGCATGACCCGGCCGCCTATCCGCCGGACGCCTTGACGGAGGACGGGCTGGCGCTGGTCGAACAGATGGGGCTGACCGACTATGATCTGGGCGGCTATTCGCTCGGCGCGCGGACGACCGTGCGGATGCTGGCGCGGGGGGCGACGCCGCGCAGGGTGATCCTGGCCGGCATGGGGCTGCGCGGCCTGGTCCAGACGCTCGACAATGGCGGCTATTATCGCAAAGTCCTGACAAATCTGGGCACGTTCGAGCGCGGGACTTCGGAATGGATGACGGAAGCCTTCCTGAAGACCACCAAGGGCGATCCTGTCGCGATGCTGCACATCCTCAACACCTTCGTCGATACGCCCAGGGACGTCATCGCCGGCTTCCAACAGCCAACCGAGGTCATTTGCGGGGCCGACGATCGGGACAATGGCGTGGCGCAGGAACTGGCCGATCTGCTGCCCAATGGGCGCTATGTCGAAATTCCGGGGAACCATATGAATGCCGTGACCCGGAAGGAATTGGGGCAGGCGATGGCGGATTTCCTGACGGCTTGATTTTCGGGCGTCCCCCTCCGTTCGGGCTGAGCCTGTCGAAGCCTCTTCCTTTTCTTCAAGAAAGTAAGACCCTTCGACAAGCTCAGGGCGAACGGGTGTTGGGTGATCGCTTCATGGGATATGGCCGCGCTTACCGGAAAGGCGGCTCGTTGAAGGCGCGCAGCTTGCGGCTGTGCAGTTTCGGCCCCTCCTGCCGCAGCAGCTCGCAGGTCATCAGGCCCACGCGCAAATGGCCCGCAATCGCCTCCTCATAGAAGCGGTTGGCCTGTCCCGGCAATTTCAGTTCGCCATGGATCGGCTTGTCTGACACGCAGAGCAGCGTTCCATAGGGCACGCGGAAGCGATAGCCCTGCGCCGCGATGGTGGCGGACTCCATGTCGATGCCCACGGCTCGCGACAGGCTGAACCGCAGGGCCGAACTCGAATAGCGCAGTTCCCAGTTGCGGTCGTCGGTCGTCACGACCGTGCCCGTGCGCAGGCGACGCTTGAAATCCTCCCGGTCGTCTCCGCCCAGCACGGCCTCGGCCGCCTTGGCCAGCGCCACCTGAACCTCCGCAATGGCGGGAACCGGGATTTCCGGCGGCAGCATCTCGTCCAGCACATGGTCGTCGCGCAGATAGGCGTGCGCCAGCACATAGTCGCCGATCCTTTGGCTGGGGCGCAGGCCGCCGCAATGGCCGATCATCAGCCAGACCTCCGGCCGCACCACCGCCAGATGGTCGCAGATCGTCTTGGCGTTGGACGGGCCGACGCCGATATTGACCAGCGTGATCCCACTGCGATCCGGGGCGATCAGGTGATAGGCGGGCATCTGGTGCTTGCGCCAGGCGCTGTCCGCGATCATCCGGGCCGGATCGGCGGTCTCCGGCGTCACATAGACCCCGCCTGCCCCTGACAGCGCGGTATAGAGACTGCCCTCCCGCTGCAATTCAGCGCAGGCCCAGGCAACGAATTCGTCGACATAGCGGTGATAGTTGGTGAACAATATGTAGCGCTGCACATGTTCCGCCGGAGTGCCGGTATAATGTTTGAGCCGCGCCAGAGAGAAGTCGGTGCGCAGGCCGTCGAACAGCGCCAGCGGCCTTTCGCCCTCCACATCCTGCATGAACAGGCCGTCCGCGATCTCGTCCCCGATTTCCGCCAGTTCGGTGGCCGGGAAATGGCGGGCGAGTTCGGTGGGCGGCGTGCCGTCCAGCGCGCTCATGTCCAACCCGTCCAGGACATAGGGGAAGGGAATCTGCTGGCCGCTGATCCCGGTTTCCACCGTCACGCCATAGTCGCGGACGAGGAGGTCGATCTGTTCCGCCAGATAGTCGCCGAACATGGCGGGGCGGGTGACGGTGGTCACATAGCGCCCCGGCCTGGACAGCCGCGCGAAAGAGCGGCCGGGCGGCGGCGCCTCCGACTCGCCATGATGGACGATGCGCAATTCCGGATAGCAGAAACGCCTGTCGGTCTTGGCTTCCGCTGGCGGAACGCTGCCGTCGCGGGCGTAGGCGCGCATGGCCTCGCGGAGATTTTCGATGGAGTTCCGATAGATGTCGTCGAGTTCGGCGACGATTGCACTGCCGATGCTTCTTGTCATCGTCCCTTGGTAACGCACTTATAGGGCCGAAGGAAGATGCGCGCCCGAATTGCAGGCGCGCATCCTGGCGAAAATCAGATCTGGTCGAGCAGATATTCGGCCGACGACACCTTGAAATCGCCCGGCGCCTCGACATTCAGTTCCGCGACGACGCCGTCCTTGACGATCATGGAGAAGCGCTGTCCCCGCGTGCCGAGGCCGAACTTGCTGCCGTCCATGGTAAGGCCCACGGCCTGCGCGAATTCGCCATTGCCGTCCGCCAGCATCGTCACCTTGCCGTCGGCATTGGCGGACTTGCCCCAGGCGCCCATGACGAAGGCGTCGTTGACGGCGGTGCAGGCGATCTCGTCCACGCCCTTGCCCTTCAGTTCCTCCGCCTTCTCGACGAAGCCGGGCAGATGGCGCGCGGAGCAGGTGGGCGTGAAGGCCCCCGGCACGGAGAACAGCGCGACGGTGCGACCGGCGAAGAAATCGTCCGAAGCGACCTGCTCCGGGCCGTTCTCGGTCATCTTGACGAAAGTGGTGCTGGGGACGCGTTCGCCCTTCGAAATGGTCATGGTCTGCCTCCTGGCCTTGTTGGGTCGGCGGCACGTTGGGCCTGGCGGGCGGTCTGTCAAGGGGGCGGCATGGAATATGGCGCGCCGCCCCGCCCAAGCGACGGCCCGCCATTGGCAAAGGCGACAAGGGGCGTATATTTGCCCCATGATCACAGCGCGCTCCTATGCCGGACAGTTTCTGCTCGCCCTGCCGGGAATGGAGGACATGCGGTTCGATCATTCCGTCATCGCCATGTGCGTCCATGACGAGAACGGATCGCTGGGGATCGCCGTCAGCGACGAGATCGACGGCGTCAGCCTGCACGATCTGCTGGAGAGCTTCGACATCGAGCCCGGCGACGTTCCGGATACTCCCGTCCTGCGCGGCGGTCCGGTCGAACCGCGGCGCGGCTTCGTGCTGCATTCGCTCGACTGGAACGGACATGACATGGTCGCCGTGGGCGAAGGGTGGGGCCTGTCCGGATCGCTGGAAATCCTGAAGGCCATCGCGGAAGGAAAGGGGCCGAGTCGCTATCTGGTCGCCCTGGGCTATGCCGGATGGGGCGCGGGGCAACTGGACGAGGAAATGAACGGGGAAAGCTGGTTTCCGACCGACTGCACCGCGGAGCTTCTGTTCGACGTCCCGGCGGCGCGGAAATGGTCGGCCGCCTTCGCCGCCGCCGGAGTCGACGCCTCCCACCTGGTCAGCGGCGCGGGATCGGCCTGACCGATGGTCGGAACGCGGCCGTAAGCATGGCCGTTCCGGGCGCTTGTTTCCCCGGCGTAACTGAACCCTTTGCGGTAAGATCCGGCTAACCTTCGCCGTTGAGAGTCCGGCAACCGGATGGGCGCACCCTGATCATCGGGCAATTGGACGGGGGTTCAACTCATGAGGATATTGATCGCAGCGGCGCTTGCCGCGACGATGCCGCTTGCGCCGGCGACGGCGGCGACATGCTGGAAGCAGACTGCCGTGGAAGCGGCGCAGATCCGCGATTTCGAGATGATGCTGATGGTGTCCGCGCTGCGATGCCGGGCGACGGGACATGATTTCCTGGCCAGCTATAACCGCTTCATCCGGGAAAAGCGCGAGACGCTGACGCA
The DNA here is from genome assembly GCF_037101235.1 of Sphingobium sp. TA15. Classification (NCBI taxonomy): domain Bacteria; kingdom Pseudomonadati; phylum Pseudomonadota; class Alphaproteobacteria; order Sphingomonadales; family Sphingobiaceae; genus Sphingobium; species Sphingobium sp. TA15. The sequence continues at coordinate 847,433 of NZ_AP025355.1, read as the reverse complement.
AGTGAATGACGAATTGCGGGAGCATTTCCGCTCGATCGCCGGGCCGGTCGGCGCGCTGGGGGCTTATGACAATTACGTCACGGGCCTGGCCAACATCTACGGCGCGGGGGCGGACGGGCTGGCCTGCCGCGACCTACAGTCGATCACGGAGGCCGCCAATGCCCTGCCGCCCAGCCGGTCGGCCCTGCTGGAACTGGCGGACGCCGCTGCGATCGGCCCGCATCTGTCGGGCGCCCGGTGCGACATCGTCACGGCGATGGCTGGGAAGGCGCGGAAAACCGGCGAATCCGCGTCCGACGCGCCGCTGCGGGTGGCGGTGCGCGGGCCGGCGGAATAAGACATAAAGAAAACTTTATATTGAGTTGCCTTGGACGGCGGCGATTGGTAAAGCCCAGCCCATCGTCGCCGTTCGTTCATTCGGGCGGCGGCTTCAATCTTAACGATATGGAGACAGGCTCGTGGCCACCGCACCCGCCACCCAGGCGCAGGACTATGTGATCCGCGACATCGGCCTTGCCGCTTTCGGCCGCAAGGAAATCGAGATCGCGGAGACCGAAATGCCGGGCCTGATGGCCCTGCGCGCCGAATTCGGCGCCGCCAAGCCGCTGAAGGGCGCGCGCATCACCGGATCGCTGCACATGACGATCCAGACCGCCGTGCTGATCGAGACGCTGGCCGAACTGGGCGCGGAGATCCGCTGGGCATCGTGCAACATCTTCTCGACGCAGGACCATGCCGCCGCCGCCATCGCGGCGCGGGGCATCCCGGTCTTCGCCGTCAAGGGCGAGACGCTGGAGGAATATTGGGACTATGTCATCCGCATCTTCGACTGGGGCGACACGGTCTGCAACATGATCCTGGACGATGGCGGCGACGCCACCATGTTCGCGCTGTGGGGCGCCCGCGTGGAGGCCGGGGAGGAACTGTTCACACCCGGCAATGAGGAAGAGGAAATCTTCGTCGCAACGCTCAAGCGCTTCCTGGCGGAGCGTCCCGGCTATCTGACCGAGACGGTCAAGGCCATCAAGGGCGTGTCGGAAGAGACCACCACCGGCGTCCACCGCCTCTATGAACTGGCGAAGAAGGGCAAGCTGCCCTTCCCGGCGATCAACGTCAACGACAGCGTCACCAAGTCGAAGTTCGACAATCTCTACGGCTGCAAGGAATCGCTGGTGGACGCCATCCGCCGCGCCACCGACGTAATGCTGGCCGGCAAGGTCGCGTGCGTCGCCGGTTTCGGCGACGTCGGCAAGGGTTCGGCCGCATCGCTGCGCAACGGCGGCGCCCGCGTGCTGGTGACGGAGATCGACCCGATCTGCGCGTTGCAGGCGGCGATGGAGGGCTATGAAGTCGTGACGATGGAGGAAGCGGCCACCCGCGCCGACATCTTCGTCACCGCGACCGGCAACGAAGCCGTCATCACCGTCGATCACATGCGCGCCATGAAGAATATGGCGATCGTCTGCAACATCGGCCATTTCGACAGCGAGATCGAGATTGCCGGCCTCAACAACATGCAGTGGACCGAGATCAAGCCGCAGGTGGACGAGGTTCAGTTCCCCGACGGCAAGAAGATCATCGTTCTCGCCAAGGGCCGCCTGGTGAACCTGGGCTGCGCCACCGGCCATCCCAGCTTCGTGATGTCGTCCAGCTTCACCAACCAGGTGCTGGCGCAGATCGAACTGTGGACCAAGTCGGACGAATATAAGAATGAAGTCTATGTGCTGCCCAAGCATCTGGACGAGAAGGTCGCGGCGCTCCACCTGGAGAAACTGGGCGTGAAGCTGTCCAAGCTGACGCCGAAGCAAGCCGCCTATATCGGCGTGTCGGCGGAAGGGCCGTTCAAGCCGGATCATTACCGCTACTGAGCGGATGGGAAGGGGGAGGCGCGGACCTCCCCCTTTTTCTTTCGGGCAAGGGATCGGTCGATCGTGGCCGATGGGGCTTTTGGGCGCGGCTCGGCTAGAGGTTTTCAAGCAGATAGGATCTGCTGAACCGGGAACGCGATAACGGAAAAGTCAGGCGGTCGGCAGCTTTCGAAACGACTCATGGCCCTCGACTGCCGCATCGGTCGCATCTATCCGCGCTACCCGCGCCGCAGGGGGGCCTTGTCGCGCCAGCAGGATGAATCGCTCCACGCCGTCCTGCGATCCTTCCACCAGCGCTTCCACGCTGCCGTCCATGCGATTGCGAACCCAGCCGGCCAGGCCGAGGCCGCGCGCCGTCTCCACCGCCCAGTTGCGGTAGAACACGCCCTGAACCCGGCCGAGGATCGTCAGGCGACGGGCGATGACGGTCATCAATGCACCCGCTTGATCCAGGTCTGGCCGTCGCGGCTCTCCACCTTGAAATTCTTGATGGAGCGGACAAGGTCCGACAGCCGCTTGAAGCCATAGTTGCGCGTGTCGAAGCTGGAGCGGTTCCCCGCGAGCTGGCCGACTTCGCTGAGGCGGGCAAAGCCCTGATCGTCGCGTTTCACGGCATTATAGGCGTCGATCAACAGCTTGACGAGGTCGGGCGCGACTTCGGGGGCGTCGGGGGAGGGCGGCTCCTCCGTCGACTCCGCCAGTTCGACCGGCGTTTCCCTTGCGCTGGTGAGCGCCCCGACATCGATGAAGCGCGTGCAGGCGCTGCGAAAGGCCTGCGGCGTCTTGTCGGTGCCGAAACCATAGACCGGCAGCCCTTCCTGCCGGAGGCGCGTGACAAGCGGCGTGAAATCGCTGTCGCTCGACATCAGGCCGAAGCCGGTGACGCGGCCCGACGCCATCAGGTCCATGGCGTCGATGGTCATCTTCATGTCCGTGGCGTTCTTGCCCCTGGTCAGGTCGAACTGCTGCTGCGTTTCGATGGCCTGCGTCACGGCCTGCCGCGCCCAGCCCTTGAGCGCGGGCTTGCTCCAATTGCCATAGGCGCGGCGGATGTTGACGGTGCCCAGTTCCGCCAGGACCGTCAGCACCGGATCGAAATGGTCGGCGGAAACATTGTCGGCGTCAATCAGCAGGGCGATATTGCCGCTGGGGATCGACGCGGTCATGTCAGGCGTCCAGCGGCGCGGGATGGAATTCGCCGTTCGCCTCGTCCAGCAGATGAAGCTGCCCGTCGGCGATGGCGAAGAAGGCGCCGACCAGCTTGAGTTCTCCCTCGCGTTCCTTGACGCGGACGCAGGGGAAGGTGCGCAGATTGGCCAGGCTGACCTTCACCCCTTCCTGTTCCATGGCGCGTTCGGCGTCGCGGCTGTGATCCTCGCCGAAGCGATGCACGACCTTTTCCCGCGCTTCGTCCAGCAGTTCGATCCAGTTGTGGATGAAGCCGCCTTCGCCCGGAGGCGCGTCCTTCAGCGAATGGCTGAGCGCCGCCTTGCAGCCGCCGCACTTGCCATGGCCCATGACGACGATCTCGCCCACCTTCAGCACCTGGACGGCGAATTCCAGCGCGGCGGAAACGCCGTGGCGGCCGGGATTGGTCTCGAACGGCGGCACCAGCGCGGCCACGTTGCGGACCACGAAGATCTCGCCGGGGCTGGTATCGAAGATCTGCGCGGGATCGACTCGGCTGTCGGAGCAGGCGATGACCATGACGCGGGGGCTCTGCCCTTCGTTGAGTTCGTCCCATCGCTCGCGCTGCTCGGTCCAGCCGGTGTTGCGGAAGCGGCGATAGCCGGCAAGCATATCAGCGAAGTCGGTCATGCGCCGGTCTGTGCCGAACAATGATGGGGCTGGCAAGAGCGCTCTTGCATCGCTATCTGGGGCGCATGACCGACATCGTCCCGATCCCCGCGCCCGCCAACCGCCCCGAGCGCGCCCGCAAGCCCGACTGGATTCGCGTGAAGGCGCCGACCAGCCCCGGCTATCATGAGACGCGCAAGCTGATGCGGGACAAGGGGCTGGCGACGGTGTGCGAGGAAGCGGCCTGCCCGAATATCGGTGAATGCTGGACCAAGAAGCACGCCACGGTGATGATCCTGGGCGATGTGTGCACGCGGGCCTGCGCCTTCTGCAACGTCAAGACCGGCATGCCGCGCAAGGTCGATCCCAACGAGCCGCAGAACCTGGCCGACGCCTGCGCGGAAATGGGGCTGGAGCATATCGTCATCACCTCGGTCGACCGCGACGACCTGCCCGATGGCGGCGCGTCGCAATTCGTGAAGGTGATCGAGGCGCTGCGCCGCACGACCCCGGACACGACCATCGAGATATTGACGCCGGACTTCCGCAATAAGCATGAACGGGCGGTCGAGATGATCGTGGCGGCGCGGCCGGACGTTTATAATCACAATCTCGAAACCGTGCCCCGGCTCTATCCGACCATTCGACCCGGCGCGCGCTATTATGCCTCGCTGCGGCTGCTGGAGACGGTGAAGAAGCTCGATCCGTCGATCTTCACCAAGTCGGGCGTCATGCTGGGCCTGGGCGAGGAACGGCTGGAGGTCCATCAGGTGATGGACGACATGCGGTCCGCCGACATCGATTTCCTGACCATGGGGCAATATCTCCAGCCCACGCCCAAGCATGCGAAGGTGATGGAGTTCGTCACTCCGGCGGCGTTCAACGCCTATGCGGCGATTGCGCGGGCCAAGGGCTTCCTTCAGGTGGCGTCCAGCCCGCTGACCCGCTCCAGCTATCATGCGGGCAAGGATTTCGCCGAAATGCGCGCCGCCCGCGAGGCGCAACTGGCGAAGGCCACCCAATAAGCCGATGCCCAGGCACAACGAAACAAGGCCGCTTCCCTACACGCCCGAACAGATGTTCGACCTGGTGGCGAATGTGGAGGCCTATCCCGAATTCCTGCCTTGGGTCAGCGCGATCCGGGTCCGTTCCGACACCGAGTCGGAAATGGTCGCGGACATGATCGTCGGCTTCAAGGGGATCAAGGAGAGCTTCACGTCCCGCGTCCACAAGCATCGGCCCGACCATGTGCGGGTCGATTATCTCGACGGGCCGCTCAAGCATCTCCACAATGAATGGAATTTCCGCGACGACGGCAAGGGCGGGGTTCTGGTGGATTTCGAGGTCGAGTTCGAATTCAAGAACCGGCTGTTCGAAATGCTCGCGGGCCAGGTTTTCGACAAGGCGCTGCGCAAGATGATCGGCGCCTTCGAAACCCGCGCTGCGGAGCTTTATGGCGCGGGCGAGTCGGGCAGCAGCAGTTCGAGCGCACACAGCGCCGCCTGAAGGCGCACGCCGCCCCGGCCCGTATCCCCGAAATAACGCATGTCGGCCACGATCTTGTCAGGGCTGGCGCCGCGTTCGGCGCGGGCGAAGACGACCGTGCCGACGGGCTTCTGCTCCGATCCGCCGCCGGGTCCGGCTATGCCGGTGATGGCGACGGCGACATTGGCGTGGCTCTTGTTGAGCGCGCCTTGCGCCATGGCCCAGGCGGTCGCGATGGAAACCGCGCCGAAAGTTTCGATGACATCCTGCGAAACCTTCAGAAGTTCGCTTTTCATGTCATTGGAATAAGTGATGAAACCTGCCTCGAACACTTCCGATGATCCGGCGATCTCCGTCAGCGCGGCGGAGACCAGGCCGCCGGTGCAGCTTTCCGCCACGGCGATGGTGCGGCCGGCGCGGCGGTTGGCGATGATGACGCGCTCGGCCAGTTCGACCAGCGACGCGGGAAGGATGCTATCGGGCATGACGATCAGATTAGCGCGGGGAGGGAGAGGGTGGCCACAGCCTGTGCGGCAATGCCTTCGCGGCGTCCGGCAAAGCCCAGGCGTTCCGTCGTCGTGGCCTTCACGCTGACCCGGTCGAGGGACAGGCCCAGTATTTCCGCGATCCGGCCACGCATCGCATCCCGATGCGGACCGATTTTCGGGGCCTCGCAGATCAGCGTCAGGTCGACATGTTCGATGAAGCCGTCCCGTTTTGCGACGCGCTCCGCCGCATATTCCAGGAAACGGGAGGAGGCGACGCCGCGCCATTGCGGGTCGGAAGGCGGGAAGTGGCTGCCTATGTCTCCCTCCGCCAGCGCGCCGAGCAGGGCGTCGACCAGGGCATGGATGGCCACGTCCGCGTCGCTATGCCCCGCCAGGCCCCAATCGTGCGGAATGCGGACGCCGCAGAGCCATAATTGCTCATCGGCGGCCAGGCGGTGGACGTCATAGCCCGTGCCGGTGCGGATGCTGCGGCCCGCGCCCAGCCGGGCTTCGGCGCGGAGGAAATCTTCGGCGTAGGTCAATTTTTCCAGCCTTTCATCGCCCGCGACCAATATGACGTCATGACCCGCATGGCGCATGATCTGGGCATCGTCGGTTGCTTCCCTCCCGCTGTCCCAGGCCCGGTGGGCGGCCAGGATCGCGTCGAAATGGAAGGCTTGCGGGGTCTGGACGCGGGCCAGGCCGTCGCGGTCCACGATTTCCCCGGCGCGGGCCGCTTCGTTCCTGACGAGGGTGTCGGTGACGGGCAGGGTTGGGATAGCGCCGGGCGCCTGAGCCAAGGCGGAAAGCAGCCGGTCGATCACCGCGCCGGGCAGGAAGGGGCGGGCCGCGTCATGGATGAGGATGCGGGCCGCCCCGCCGGAGGATGCGATATGCTCCAGCCCTGCGCGCACCGATCCGCGGCGGCTGTCCGCGCCCTGGACGATGGCGGCGACCGGGCGGCCCCCGATGGCCATGCGCGCTTCGGCTTCCTGACCTGCGCCGACGACCAGGATGATGGAGTCGATGGCCGGATGCCGGGAAAGCGCGTCGACGGCATGGGCCAGCACGGGCTTTCCGCCGATCAGGCGGAACTGCTTGGCAATGTCGCCGCCTGCGCGGCTGCCCTGACCTGCTGCGACCAGCAATGCGACCGTTCTGTCTGTCATGGCCGCGCCTGTATCGCAGCGGCGGGCCAACCGCCAGCCCCGCTTCGCTTGCCGTTGCAGCGGATTTCGGCTAAGGGCTGCCTGTTTTTTAGGCAGTGATGGTTTGATGCAGACGCTTTCTCCGATTTCCATTGGTCCGGTGACGATCGACATGCCGGTCGTGCTAGCGCCGATGACGGGCGTGACGGACATGCCGTTCCGCACGCTGGTGCGGCGCTATGGCTCCGGCCTCAACGTGACGGAGATGATCGCGACGGCGGCGATGATTCGCGAGACGCGCCAATCCTTGCAGAAGGCCGCCTGGCATCCGCTGGAGGAGCCGGTGTCGATGCAGTTGGCGGGTTGCTCGCCCAGCGAAATGGCCGAGGCGGCGAAGCTGAATGCGGATCGCGGCGCGGCGATCATCGACATCAATATGGGCTGTCCGGTGAAGAAGGTTGTGAACGGCGATGCGGGCAGCGCTCTGATGCGCGACCTGCCGCTGGCGGCTTCGCTGATCGAGGCGACGGTGAAGGCGGTGGACGTGCCGGTCACGGTCAAGATGCGCATGGGCTGGGACCATGCCAGCCTGAACGCGCCGGAGCTGGCCCGGATCGCGGAGGATCTGGGCGCGAAGCTGATCACGGTCCACGGCCGCACCCGCTGCCAGATGTACAAGGGGTCGGCCGACTGGGCCTTCGTGCGCAGCGTGAAGGACGCGGTGTCGCTGCCGGTCATCGTCAATGGCGACATCTGCTCCATCGACGATGCGGAAACCGCGCTGGAGCAGAGCGGCGCGGACGGCGTGATGATCGGGCGGGGCGCCTATGGGCGGCCCTGGCTGATCGGCCAGGTGATGCACTGGTTCCGCACCGGGCAGCGGCTGGCCGATCCCTCGTTGGAAGAACAATATCGCGTGATTACCGAACATTATCGCGCAATGCTGGAACATTATGACAATCACACCGGCGTCAACATGGCCCGTAAGCATATCGGCTGGTACACAAAGGGCCTGCCGGGTTCGGCCGAGTTCCGCAACGCAGTGAACCAGGAGCCGGACGGCGATGTCGTGCTGGACATGCTGGCGCGCTTCTACGAACCGCTGATTGCCGACGATGAGCCGGTCGAGACGCGCAAGGCGGCATGACGGCGACCATGACGACCATCCCGTCGCTTCGACCGCAACAGGATGGGCCTTCGCTTTCAGAACTGATGACGGCGCTGCCGGTCGCGACCCTGGTGGTGCGGCCGGACAACAGCATTGCCGATGCCAATGTGCGCGCCGAAACGCTGCTCAACATGGCGCGATCCGCCATCGTGGGCAGCGACATAGCGCGAACCATCCGCATGGCGGAAATGGGCGCGCGCTTCGACATATGGCACAGCAACAAGCCGATCGCCGCCTATGACATCCGCGTGCACGCCGGGCGCACGGCGGAGATGGAAATCGACCTTATGATCGCGCCCATCGTCGATCATGAAGGCTGGCGCGTGGTATCGATCCACACGCAGAGCCAGGCGCGCAAGATCGGCCATCGCGGCACGGCCGGCGGCGCGCGCTCCGCCATCGGCGCGGCGGCGATCCTGGCGCATGAGATCAAGAATCCGCTGTCGGGCATCAGGGGCGCGGCGCAGTTGCTGGAATCGGGCAATGACGGGCGGGATGCCGCCCTTACGCAACTCATCTGCAATGAGGTCGACCGGATCGCCGCGCTGATCGACAGGATGCAGGACTTCACCACCGACCGGACGCTGGAGTGCCGCAGCGGCAACATCTATCCGCTGATCGACAGGGCGGCGAATATCGCGGCCGCCGGATTTGCAAAAGACATAAGGATCATAAAGAGTTATGATCCATCCCTGCCATTCGCCAATATCAACGAAGATGCCCTGGTGCAGGTGATGATCAACCTGCTCAAAAATGCCGCGGAGGCGCTGGAGCATAGCAGGAAGCCGAGGATAAGGGTCGAAACGGCGTTCCGCCATGGCGTTTCGGTGGTGGTCGGCAAGGGGAAGGGCAGCGCCGTGCTGCCCATCGAAATATTGGTGGTCGACAATGGGCCGGGCGTGCCGGAACATATATTGGACCATCTGTTCAACCCCTTCATCACCGGAAGGCGGGATGGGACGGGGCTGGGGCTGGCGCTGGTGGACAAGTTGGTGCGCGACATGAGCGGGTTCGTGCAATATTCCCGCGATCATGAGGCGGGGGAATCGACCTTCCGAATCCTTCTGCCGATGGGAACGGGCTGATGGCGGCAACGGGCGCGATCTTGGTGGTGGATGACGATCCGGCGATCTGCGTCGTCGTCGGGGAAGCGCTGCGTCGGCAGGGATACAGGGTCAAGACGGCGGCCTCCATCCGGGAGCGCAGCGCCCTGCTGGAGAGCTTTTCGCCGGACGTCCTGATCACCGACGTCATGCTGCCGGACGGCGACGGACTGGACGGGATCGCGGAGATACTGGAACGGCGCCCCGCGCTCAGCATCATCATCCTGTCGGCCCAGAACACGCTGAACACCGCCATCCGCGCCACGGAGAAGGGGGCGTTCGAATATCTGCCCAAGCCCTTCGACCTCAACGAACTGACGCGCGCCGTGTCCGACGCGCTGGGATCGGGAAAGGGAGCGGACGAGGAGGCGCCCGATGCCGGCCTGCCGCATGACGGACTACCGCTGGTGGGTCGTTCGCCGGCGATGCAGGAGGTCTATCGGACCATCGCGCGCGTGCTGTCGAACGACCTCAGCATATTGGTGCTGGGCGAATCCGGGACCGGCAAGGAACTGGTGGCGGAAGCGATCCACAGCCTGGGGCAGCGGCGGACCAAGCCCTTCGTGCCGATCAACATGGCCGCCATCCCCCGCGAACTGATCGAAGCGGAACTGTTCGGTTACGAAAAAGGGGCCTTCACCGGCGCCCATGCCCGCACCGCCGGCAAGTTCGAGCAGGCGCAGGGCGGCACGCTGTTCCTGGACGAGATCGGCGACATGCCGATGGAGGCGCAGACCCGGCTGCTGCGCGTCCTTCAGTCCGGAGAGGTCACGACCGTCGGCGGCTCCAAATCGGTCAAGGTGAACGTCCGCATCATCGCGGCCACCAACAAGGATCTGCCGAAGCTGATCGAGGACAATCGTTTCCGGCAGGATCTCTATTATCGGCTGAACGTGGTCCCCATCGCGCTGCCGGCGCTGCGCGAGCGGCGGGAGGACGTGATCCTGCTGGCGCGCCATTTCCTCGACCGCGCAGCGCAGGAGGGGCTGCCGCGCAAGTCGTTGTCCGACGACGCGGCGCAACTGCTGATGGCCTATCACTGGCCCGGCAATGTGCGCGAGCTGCAAAACCTCATGCAGCGGCTGGCGGTGCTGAGCCGCGAGAATATGATCACCGCCGACATGCTGCGCAACAGCCTGCCGCTGGAGGCCGTGCCCGCCGATTACGCCGCCCCCGGCGACCTGCTGGGCCAGGCGGTGCGGGAATGGGCCAAGCGGCAACTGGGCATTGGCCTTACCCAGCCGAACCGAAACCTGCACGACGATCTGCTGGCCGTGGTGGAACCCATATTGTTCCAGGAAACGCTGGCGAGCGTTGACGGAAACCAGATTCGCGCCGCCGGATTGCTGGGCATCAACCGCAACACGCTGCGCAAGAAGCTGACGGATTACGGGCTCGATCCGCTTCAGCTTCGGATCGCGGAATGAAGGGGCGACGAACCGACCGCCCTTTTCGACCGGAAGCGCCGTGCCGATCAATTACTGTGTTTGATCGGGCACATTAATGTTGTAACCAAGCCACTATGGAAGGCGCAGTGACTCTCCCGGCGCGGGGCCGGGCATGGAAAAGGCATTTTCCCCTTTTCCTGCGCCGCCGCCTTGCCGCGGTGGTGGAGGCGGTGACGCTTGTCCTGTTCCTGGGCATGGCGGGCATCACCTATTTCCTGCTGACGGTTCAGGGGCAATCCTACACATTGCTGACGCCGCCCATCGTGGCGCTGCTGCTGGTCGCCAATCTGGTGCCTGCCATCGCCCTGCTCGTGCTGCTGGGGCGGCGGGTGGCGAAGCGGCGCGCTGCCCAGTCCGCTATCGGCAGCGACGGGCAGCTGCACGTCCGGCTGGTGGCGATCTTCTCCATCGTGGCCAGCGTGCCGATGCTGCTGGTGGTGATCTTCGCGTCCCTGCTGTTCCAATATGGCGTGCAGTTCTGGTTTTCCGACAGCGCGCGGGGCATGCTGCAAAATGCGAGCGACCTGGCGCGGGGCTATTATGAGCAGAACCTGCGCGACGTGCGCGATGAAACCGTCACCATGGCGAGCGACCTGCGCGACTATCTGAGCCAGTCCAACGTCTCCAGCCCGCGCTTTGCGGAGGGCTATATCTATCAGGTGGTGACGCGGAAGCTGAACCGTTCCGCGATCATAGAAATCGGCAAGGACGGCGTGGCGCGCACGGCGGCGACGGTCGACCCGGAAAGCCGGCCCGCTTCGGAAATGCTGACGCCCGACGTGGTGAAGCGGCTGGCGTCGGGCGAGGACGTGGTGGTCGCGGCCAAGCCCAACCAGATCGAGGCGGTGACGCTGCTCTACCCCAATGCGAAAATCTATCTCTACGCCACCCGCGATTCCGGCTCGACGGCGTTCAGCAATGTGGAACGGGCGCAGAAGGTGTTGTCGGATTACGACATTTTCGCCGCGCAGTCCCGCGCCTTGCAGTTGCGCTTCAACATATTGCTGTTCGTGGGGTCGCTGCTGCTGGTGGGCGTGGCGGTCTATATCGCGCTGAAGGTCGCCGACTGGATGGTGCGGCCGGTGAACGAACTGGTGATGGCGGCGCGGCGGATCACGGCGGGCGACCTGTCGGCGCGCGTGACCAGCCCGCAGAGCCGGGACGAAATCGGGACGCTGGCCGCCGCCTTCAACCGCATGACGCAGCGGCTGGAGGCGCAGACCGGCGCTCTGGTGGCGGCGAACAGCCAGCTGGATGAACGCCGCGCCTTCATAGAGGCGATCCTGTCGGGCGTGTCGGCCGGCGTGCTGTCGGTGGACCGCGACGGCATCGTCCTGCTGCTCAACAGTTCGGCGGCCGCCATATTGGTGCGGGAGGGCGACGATCCGGTGGGCCGGCCGCTGACCGAAGTGTCGCCCGAACTGGCGGCCCTGATCGCTTCGGAGGAGGATGCGGGCATCGTCCAGATCCGCGCCCATGGCGATGTGCGGACGCTGGCGGTCAAGGTTTCGGAGGACGCGTCGCGCCACATCCTGACCTTCGACGACATCACGCAACAGCTTTCCGACCAGCGCCGCGCCGCCTGGTCCGACGTGGCGCGGCGTATCGCGCATGAGATCAAGAACCCGCTGACCCCGATCCAGCTTGCCGCCGAACGGCTGCAACGCCGCTATGCCGAGGAGGTGACGAGCGACAAGGCCACCTTCACGCGCCTGACCGGCACCATCGTGCGCCAGGTTGGCGACCTGCGGCGGATCGTGGACGAATTCTCCTCCTTCGCGCGCATGCCAAAGCCCGTGTTCCGGCGCGAGCGGATCGACGACATCGCCCGCCATGCGCTGTTCCTGCACGAAGTCGCGCATCCCGACATCCGTTTCGAATATCATTCGACGGACGGCGAGGCGGAACTGGTCTGCGACCGCCGGCAATTGGGGCAGGCGCTCACCAACATCGTCAAGAATGCCGTGGAAGCCATCGAGCCCAAGCCCGCCGCGGATGACGGCGATTGGCGCGGTCAGGTGTCCATGACGGTGGAGCATGACGACGGCAATCTGCTGATCGCGGTGCAGGACAATGGCATCGGCCTGCCGCCGGAACGCGAACGCATATTGGAACCTTATATGACGACCCGGACCAAGGGCACGGGCCTGGGCCTCGCCATCGTGAAGAAGATCGTCGAGGAACATATGGGCGAAATCCGCTTCGACGATGCCGACGGCGGGGGCGCTCGCGTAACGCTGCGCTTCCCGGTGGCGGCGCTCGAGAAACTGGAAGAGGGGCAGGTGATCGCCATGCCCCATGGAAAAACCGCTGGAAAAGTGACGGCCAATGGCTCTTGATATTCTGATAGTCGATGATGAGGAGGACATTCGCGACCTGGTGGCGGGCGTCCTGGAGGATGAGGGCTTCACCACCCGCACCGCCGCCAACAGCGACAGCGCGATAGAGGCGCTGGACGCGCGGCGGCCTTCGCTGGTGCTGCTGGACGTGTGGTTGCAGGGATCGAAGCTGGACGGGCTGGAACTGCTCGATGAGATCAAGCGGCGGGACGCGACCATTCCGGTGCTGATGATCTCCGGTCACGGCAATATCGACACGGCCGTCGCCGCCATCCGGAAGGGGGCGGCGGACTTCATCGAAAAGCCGTTCGAAGCCGACCGGCTGCTGCATCTGGTGTCGCGAGCGACCGAGACGGAACGCCTGCGACGCGAGAATCAGGTGCTGCGGGCGCGTTTCGGGCAGGATGACGAGCTGACGGGCACCTCCGCCGCGATCAACGCCGTTCGCGCCACGATCAAGAAGGTGGCGGGCACGGGTAGCCGGGTGCTGATTTCCGGCCCCGCGGGCGTCGGCAAGGAAGTCGCGGCGCGCATGCTGCATAGCTGGAGCGGGCGGGCCGACGCGCCCTTCATCATCGTCGCCGCCGCGCGGATGGACCCGGACCGCGTCGAGGAGGAATTGTTCGGCGTGGAGGACCCGAGCGGGCTGGTGCGTCCGGGCTATCTGGAGCAGGCGCATGGCGGCACGCTCTATCTCGACGAGATCGCCGACATGCCGCTCACGACGCAGGCGAAGATCCTGCGCGTGCTGACCGACCAGAGCTTCACCCGCGTCAGCGGACAGCGGCAGGTGAAGGTGGACGTGCGCGTCATTTCCTCGACCGCGCTCAACCTGGCGACCGAGATAGAGGAACGGCGTTTCCGAGAGGATCTCTTCTACCGGCTGAACGTCGTGCCCCTGGTGATTCCCCCGCTGGCCGAGCGGCGGGACGATATTCCCCCGCTGGTCGAGCATTATCTCGCCCGTTTCGCGGCGGAACGCCGGGTGCCGCCGCCGGAGATCGCGAGCGACGCCATGGCCGCGCTGCAGGCCAATGAATGGCCGGGCAATGTCCGCCAGCTCCGCAACGTCATCGAACGCACGATGATACTGGCGCCGGGCGAGCGGATCGGGCGGATCGAACTCGACATGCTGCCCGCCGAACTGACGAGCAATGGCGGTTCGGAAGGGATCGGCCAGTCCGCGATCATGGGCGCGCCGCTGCGCGAGGCGCGGGAGAGCTTCGAGCGCGAATATCTGCGCATCCAGATCCGCCGCTTTTCAGGCAATATCTCCCGCACGGCGACCTTCATCGGCATGGAACGTTCGGCGCTGCACCGCAAGTTGAAGCTGCTGGGCATCACCGATGGGAAGGACGGTTGAGGCGAACCGAACGATCTTCACCCAAACAGGGCATGGACGCCTCTTCGCAATTGCGGTAGGCTTGCCGTGCTTCCGACAGGCGGGGGCAGGCAAGACACTCTGCTTAAGGGTGCGAGAGCGGGTAACGTCCCGCCAATAAAGGAATGGTGAAGACCATGGCCGAGAAAGTGAACAACCTTCAGGACATATTCCTGAACAGCCTGCGCAAGAGCAAGACGCCGGTGACCATGTTCCTGGTCAAGGGCGTGAAATTGCAGGGCATCATCACCTGGTTCGACAATTTCTCCGTCCTGCTGCGGCGCGACGGGCAGTCGCAACTGGTGTACAAGCATGCGATTTCGACCGTCATGCCCGCCCAGTCTATGGACCTTACCGACCTGCGCAAGGCCAGCGACGGCAACGGCAAGTCGAAGCTGCTCCAGGAAATCTTCCTGAGCGCGGTGCGCAAGTCGGGCAGCCCGGTGACGATGTTCCTGGTGAACGGCGTCATGTTGCAGGGCGAAATCGCCGCCTTCGACCTTTTCTGCATGCTGCTGGAGCGGGACGGCATGATCCAGCTCGTCTACAAGCATGCCATTTCCACCGTGCAGCCGCTGCATGCCCTGGATCTGACCGGCGAGGGCGAGGGGGAGGATTGAGCGCTTTTTCTTGTCTCCGGCCGGTTTCCGGTGAAGCCGGCGGAGGCGCGAAGCGTTAAGCCCCCATGGCTGTCTTCAACAGAGATTCCGCTGACGAGGTGTCGCGCGGCGCGCGCGCCATCGTCGTGCGCGCCGATGTCCATGGGCCGGAGCGTCGCGACAGCGATGCGCGGCTGGAGGAGGCGAGGGGCCTTGCGCTCGCCATCGGCATCGACGTGCGCGCCGCACAGGCCTTCCGCGTGCGCGACCGCAAGCCCGCGACCCTGTTCGGCAGCGGGCAGGTGGACCAGATCGCGACTCTGGCGCGGATGGAAGAGGCCGAACTGGTCATCGTCGACAACGCGCTGAGCCCCGTGCAGCAAAGCAATCTGGAAAAGGCCACCGAGACCAAGGTCATCGACCGGACCGGATTGATCCTGGAGATTTTCGGGGAACGGGCGGCGACCAATGAGGGGCGGTTGCAGGTCGAACTGGCGCATCTCGACTATCAGGCGGGGCGGCTGGTGCGAAGCTGGACCCACCTGGAGCGGCAGCGCGGCGGCTTCGGCTTTCTGGGCGGTCCGGGCGAGACGCAGATCGAGGCTGACCGGCGGATGATCCGCGATCGGATGGCGAAAATCCGCCGCGAACTGGACCAGGTGACGAAAACCCGTGGCCTGCACAGGGCGCGGCGGCAGCGGGCGCCCTGGCCGGTGATCGCGCTGGTCGGCTATACCAATGCGGGCAAGTCGACGCTGTTCAACCGGATGACCGGCGCCGCCGTCATGGCCGAAGACCTGCTGTTCGCGACGCTCGACCCCACCATGCGGCAGATCGCCTTGCCGGGGCTGGACAAGGCCATTCTTTCCGACACGGTGGGGTTCGTTTCCGACCTGCCGACGCAGTTGATCGCCGCTTTTCGGGCCACGTTGGAAGAGGTGCTGTCGGCCGATCTGATCGTCCACGTCCGCGACATCGCGCATCCCGACAGCGATGCGCAGCGCGATGACGTCATGGACGTGCTTGGCGAACTGGGCATAGCCGGGGAAGGGGCGTTCGAAGCGGGAGAGGGCGAAGAACCGCCGCCGATCATCGAGGCATGGAACAAGCTGGACCTGCTGGACGAAGATGCGGCCACGCTGGCGCGGGAGACGGCGACGCGGCGGAGCGATGTGGTGGTCCTGTCGGCCTTGACCGGCGAGGGCGTCGATGACCTTCAACGCGCCGTCAGCGCCCGGCTGACCGCCGGGGCGCAGATCCATCGGCTGCATGTGCCGCTGGCCGATGGCGCGGCGATGGCATGGCTGCACGAACATGGCGAAGTGATCGGCAGCAGCGCGGAGGGCGAGGATATGCTGGTGGATGTCCGGCTGTCCGACTCCGCGCTGGCGCGGTTCCTCAAGCGCCGGGGGAATTAGCTTTTCCTGATCGCCCCGCGCTGGCGGGAGGGCCATGTCGCGCTATCGCGGCGGCTGCAACTGCCTTTTTGCCTGCTGCCACAAACCTTCCTTCTCATCCAGGGAAAGGGCAGCGAAATTGTCGCCCGCCAGGGTCTCCATGATGCGGAAGCGCTTGTTGAACTTGCCGTTGGCGATGCGCAGGGCGACCTCCGGATCGACTTTCAGATGACGGGCAAGGTTGACCACGGCGAAGAGAAGGTCGCCCACCTCCTCCTCCCGTTCCGCCTGGGAAGCGGCCGCCCGCACTTCGCCCAGTTCCTCCTCGATCTTGTCGATGACGCCGCCCAGGTCGGGCCAATCGAACCCCGTGCGGGCGGCGCGTTTCTGGAGCTTTTCGGCACGGAGCAGGGCGGGCAACGCAATGGCGACGCCCGCCAGCGCGCTTTGATCCGGCTCCTTTTCGGCTCGCTCGGCCGCCTTGATGGCTTCCCATTGGGCGTGGCCGTCCTTGCGGTCGGTCCCTTCGCCAAAGACATGGGGGTGGCGGCGGATCATTTTTTCGGTGATGCCGTCGATGACGTCCTGCAAGGTGAAATGGCCAGCCTGTTCCGCCATGCGGCTATGGAAGGCCACTTGCAGCAGCAGGTCGCCCAATTCGTCGCGCAGCGCCGCCATATCGTCGCGCTCTATGGCATCGGCAACCTCATAGGCTTCCTCAATCGTATAGGGCGCGATGCTCGCGAAATCCTGTTCGATGTCCCAGGGACAGCCCGTTTCAGGATCGCGCAGGCGCGCCATGACATTGGCGAGCGGCATGATGTCGGCGGGGCTCGCCTTGCTGTTGAATGACATGGGAAACTCTGGATCAGTGGGTGGGATGACGATGGATAGGGCGTCGGAAGGGTGAAGGCCAGCTTTCGACGGCGGTTTCGATTTGAAGTGCGACACCCGTTGTGATGCGTAGCATTTCATCCGGGGTGGGGCGAGCCCCACCCCGGATGGCCAAATTTATCCGGCTTTGAGGAGGGCGATTTGCTCCCCCAGAACCTCATGCGGGGTGCGATAGCCCAGGCACTTGCGCGGTGTGCTGTTGAGGCGATCGGCAACGGCCTGGATTTCCCTGTCTGAGAGCAGTGCCAGGTCGGTGTCGGAGGGTAGGAAGCGCCGTATCCGCCCGTTGCAATTTTCCACGCCGCCTTTTTGCCAGGGCGCTGAGGGAAGACAGAAATAGCTGGTGATGCCGAGCCTGTTCCGCAGGGTCGCAAAGGCAGCAAATTCCGTGCCTCGATCGAAGGTGATGCTGCGCCGGAGGGGAGGCGGCATGTCGCGTAAATGCCGATCGATGCCGGCCATGACACCGGCAGAATGCCGGCTCGGATTACGCGTCAGGAAGGTGAAGCGGCTACAGCGCTCAACCAGCGAGGTGAGGTTCGCTTTGCCATATTCTCTCCTGAAGATCAGGAGATCGCCTTCCCAGTGGCCGAAACTGCTGCGATCCGCGATTTCCTGCGGCCGCGCGCCGATCGTATTTGCCACGGGTATATGGAGACCGCGCGGCTTTCGGCCATAACGTTGCCGGCGCGAACGGCGGGCAACTGGCAGATGGCGCCAAAGCTTATGGTGCCGTCCCTCAGCGCCGTAGACATACTGGTAAATGGTTTCGTGGCACACCGCCTCCCGCTGACCGCGATGACGCCGAAGATAACCTGCAATCTGTTCTGGCGACCAGGCCGCCAACAAGCGATCAGCAATGTAGGCGGCGAGTTCCGGCTGGCGAGCAATCTTGCCTCCGCGCACGCGACGATTGCTGGCCATGGTCTGCGCTGCAGTCGGGAAATATCCTCGGAACAGCGGTTCTTCATCAAAATGCCGGTTGCGCTTGATCTCTCGATAAATCGTCGAAGGATGTCGTCGCAGCGCATCTGCAACTTGCTTCACTGTGCGTCCGGTTCCGATCAGTCGATAAATATCGCGTCGCTCATCCAGACCCAGATGCTGATAGCCTTCCATATCGTGCCTTCCTGGAAAGGGGATCAAACCCCTATAAAACCAAGGATTTCGCACTTCGAGATAGAATCCACCCACATGAATATGAAAGTCCGATAATAAGTATTATGTTAAATCACAGATGATCCTTGCGGCCCTCAATCTTCCAATATCCGGCTATGCCGCTGCGTATCGCGCATGCGGATATAGACGATCAGCGAAATGCCGATCATTCCCGACACATAGATGTAGAACGCCTGTTCGACGCCAGCCTGCTTGAACCAGAGCGCGACGAATTCCGCCGTGCCGCCGAACAGCGTGTTGGCCAGCGCATAGGGCAAGGCCACGCCCAATGCGCGGATATGGGCCGGAAACAGCTCCGCCTTCACCACCGCGTTGATCGAGGTGTAGCCCGTCACGATCACCAGGCCGGCCATCACGAGCAGCCCCGCCACCCACGGATCCCTGGTGACGGCCAGCGTCGCGAAGATGGGATAGGTGCAGACGACGCCCATCAGGCCGAAGCCGATCATCAGCGGCTTGCGCCCGATCCGGTCGGAAAGCGCACCGGCGATAGGTTGAAGCAGCATGAAAAGAAAGAGCGTTATCCCATTGATCTGAGACGCGGTTTCCCGGCTGAGACCGCTGGTATTGACCAGGAATTTTTGCATGTAGATGGAATAGGCATAGAAAGCGATCGTGCCGCCCGCCGTCAGCAACATCACCGTCAGCGTCTCGCGCGGGTGCCGGGTTACGAGTTCCACGAAGCCGGATCTGGGCGCGCCCTCCGCCTTGGCCACGGCAAAGCTCTGGGTTTCGGCCAGTCCGCGCCGCAACCAGAAGACGACGATCGCCAACGCGCCGCCGATCAGGAAAGGAATGCGCCAACCCCAGGCGTCCAGTTCAGCCTCTGTGAGCATGGCCTGGAGCGCGAGCAGGACGCAGATGGCGACAAGCTGTCCGGCGATCAGCGTCACATATTGGAAGCTGGAGAAAAAGCCGCGATGGTTGCGTCCCGCCATTTCGGACAGGTAGGTGGCGCTGGCGCCATATTCGCCGCCGATCGACAGGCCCTGCATCAGGC
This sequence comes from Sphingobium sp. TA15, assembly GCF_037101235.1. Lineage (NCBI taxonomy): Bacteria > Pseudomonadati > Pseudomonadota > Alphaproteobacteria > Sphingomonadales > Sphingobiaceae > Sphingobium > Sphingobium sp. TA15. Next base: position 828,139 of record NZ_AP025355.1, on the reverse strand, counting down.
GCGCAAGCACCAGCAGCAAGGGCGCGGCGACCCCGACGCGGTCGTAGGATGGCGTGACGGCGATCAGCAAAGAGCCGGCGCACATCAGCGCCACGGAGAGCGTCAGGCCGCTTTTCCGGCCGTGGCGATCGGCATAGACGCCCATCAGCCAGGCGCCGATGGGTCGCATCAGGAAACCGACCGCGAAAATGCCCGCGGCGCTCAGCAATTGAGCGGTGCGGTCTTCGCTGGGGAAGAAATGCTGGGCGAAATAGAGGGTGAAGGCCGAATAGGCATACCAGTCATACCATTCCACCAGATTGCCGGTGGAACCGCCGATGATCGCCTTCAGGCGCTGGCGCTGATCGGGTGGCGCAATCGATGACGTCATGGGGTCAGCACCATCTCTCCATTCTGCACGGACCAGCTTTTCAGCCGGGACAGCATGTTCATTCCGATCACATTGACCTCCCCGAAAGCCGGCGAAACGACGATGTCGAGGTCGCTCGCCCGGATCGGGCCGACGACGAGCGTGGCGATGGTCGAGCGCTTGACGTCGATCTTGCCGTTCGCGGTCATCATGCTGAGGCCGGGCGGATTCAGGTCGAAATTAAGGCCCGATGTCCGGGCCGCGTTCACCGACAGGGCGGTGACGCTGGCGCCGCTGTCGATCAGAAAGCGCGTCGGGTTGCCGTTGACCATTCCCTCGACCCAATAATGGCCGTCCGGCGCGACGGGTATGCGCAGCGCCTGCCCCTCCACTCGCGCGGACGGCAAGGCCTTCGGCGCGTCATGGGTCGACGATGACGGGGCCTCGCCCCCTTCCCCATATATGCGGCTGGAAAACAGGCCGAATTTTTTGCCGGCCTTGAACAGCCCCAACAATATGGCGAAGATGACGATCCAGAGCACGGCCATGCGCAGGAGGCCGCCTGTCGGCGCCCGTCGAGCGAGCAGGGCCGATCCGACCAGGACGAGCGCCAGCACGTACCAGAGACTGGACATCGCCTGATCGCCATCCATCGCCTGCCCCCGCCCCCTATGCCGCGCCCAATTCGGCCACCAGCCCGTCATAACCCGGTTCGACGCCTTCCGGGAGTGTCCGGCACAGCGTCGCATAATCCATGCTCTGGTCCATATGGATCAATATGGCGCGGCGGGGCCGTACCGCCTGCACGGCGTCCAGGGTAAGCGCCAGATGTGCATGCGTTGGATGCGGCCTTTCCCGCAGGGCGTCGACCACCCAGATGTCCAACCCGTCGTACAGCGCCAGCATATCGGCGGTTATATCGTGAAAATCAGTGGCATATCCAATGGAATGGCCATCATGCGTGAAGCGGAATCCGGTGGAGAATATCTCGCCATGGGGCTGATCGGTGCAGGCGATGCTGATGTCCCCGATGCGCAGTCCGTCCGGCAGCGCATGGGGTTCGATCGTCGGGTGATAGCCATGGCGTCCTTCGAAGGCATAGCCGAAGCGTTCCCGGAGCAGGCGCAGGGTCTGCGGGCGCGCATAGCCGGGCACGGGCGTGCCGCGATGGTGGTAAAGCTGACGGACGTCGTCCAGGCCATGGCTATGGTCGGCATGGTCATGCGTCCACAATATGGCGTCGATCCGCACTACGTCGGCCGCCAGCAACTGGGCGCGCATGTCGGGCGACGTGTCGATGAGCAGCCGGGTCGTGGGGCTTTCGATCAGGATCGATGCGCGGGTGCGGCGGTTCTTCGGTTCCTGGGGATCGCAGGCGCCCCAGTCATTGCCGATCCGCGGAACGCCGGAGGAAGTGCCGCTGCCCAGAATGGTGAGCTTCAGGCTCATGCCGCCTTGCTGAACAATGTGCGGAAATTGGCGGAGGTCGCCTCGGCCAGTTGCTCGACGCTCTCGCCCCGCAAATTCGCCAGGAAACGGGCCGTGTCGGCCACGAAAGCCGGTTCGCAAGGCCTGCCGCGATGGGGAACCGGAGCAAGGAAGGGAGAGTCTGTTTCGATGAGCAGCCTGTCCAGCGGCAGGCGAGCCGCCGTTTCCTGCAAATCCCTGGCGCTCTTGAAGGTCACGATGCCAGAAATGCTGATATGGAAACCCAGTTCTATCGCGGCATCGGCAAAGGCGCCGCTGGCCGTGAAGCAATGGATGACGCCGCCATAGGCCCCCTTCCCCATTTCGTCCCGCATGATGGCGAGCGTGTCCTCCTCCGCATCGCGGGTGTGGACGATCAGCGGCAGGCCGGTTTCGCGGGACGCGGCGATATGGGCCCGGAAGCTGCGTTGCTGCCGTTCCCGGTGGCTATGGTCATAATAATAATCCAGGCCGGTCTCGCCTATGCCGACGATGCGCGGATGGGCTGCGCGCTCGACCAGCTTCGCGGTATCGACATGCGGATGCTCGTCCGCCTCATGCGGATGGATGCCGACGGTCGCCCAGACGTCGGGTTCGCGCAACGCGGTGTCCAGCACATCGTCCCACTCGCTTTCGCGTGTGGCGATGTTGAGCATCAGGCCGACCCCGGCGCCACGCGCCCGTTCGAGCACATTCTGCTGATCCTCGACCAACCCTTTGTAATTCAAGTGGCAATGGCTGTCGATGAACATAGCCTTACACCTCTTGGACGGGCAGTTCGAGGCGCGGGAAAAGCGGCTTGGGCGCGCTGAGGGTGAAGCCGGAAGCGCGAAGCCGCGCATACCAGTCGCTACCGATGGCGGCATAGCTCCTGCCATCCTCGGCTATCCCCATCTGTTCCAGCAGGGCAGCGGCGCTTGCCGGGATGATCGGCTGGATGACGATGGCAAGATCGGCGATGGCCTCATAGAGGGTGGCGAGCACGGCCTCCATCCGGGCGGGATCGGTCTTGCGGAGCGTCCAGGGCGCCTGCGCGTCGATATAGGCGTTGCAAGCGAAGACGGCCCGCATCCATGCTTCGATGGCTGTCGATGGCGCCAGGTCGGCCATGGCCGCCTGGAAAGTCCGGGCCGCTTCGCCGACGGTCGCAAGAAGATCGCGGTCGACGTCCTGCGCCGCGGTCTCAGGGAGGCGACCTTCCAGATTCTTGGCGATGAAGCTCAGCGTCCGTTGGGCCAGATTGCCGAAGCTGTTGGCGAGATCGCTGTTCGAACGGGCGACGATCGCCTCCGCGCTGTAGCTGCCGTCATTGCCGAAGGTGACTTCCGACAGCAGGAAATAGCGAAGCTGGTCCACGCCGAAACGCTCCGCCAGTTCCATCGGATCGGCCACATTGCCGAGCGACTTCGACATCTTTTCCCCCCGGTTGAGGAGAAAGCCGTGGCCGAAGACCTGTTTGGGCAGGGGCAGCTTCGCGCTCATCAGGAAGGCCGGCCAGTAAACGGTATGAAAACGCACGATGTCCTTGCCGATGATGTGCGTGATGTCGCCCCCTTCCGACCAGTATCGGGCCATGCGTTCGGTATCGTCGGGATAGCCGCAGCCAGTGATGTAGTTGGTGAGCGCGTCCACCCACACATACATGACATGGCCGTCGCTGCCCGGCACCTTCACGCCCCAGTCGAAGCTGGTGCGTGACACGCTGAGGTCGGACAGTCCTCCCTCGACGAAGCGCATGATCTCATTGCGGCGGCTGTCGGGCTGGATGAAGTCCGGCTGGTTGGCGTAGAGGTCCAGCAGCTTCTGCTGATAGGCGGACAGGCGGAAGAACCAGCTTTCCTCCACCGTCCATTCCACCGGCGTGCCCTGGGGCGAGAGCTTCTGGCCGCCCTCTCCCTCCGTCAGTTCCTTTTCGTCGTAAAAGGCCTCGTCCCGGACAGAATACCAGCCTTCATAACGGCCGAGATAGAGGTCGCCATTGGCCTCCATCGCCTGCCAGATCGCCTGGCTGGCGCGATGGTGATCCGGCTCGCTGGTGCGGATGAAACGATCATAGCTGATATTCAAGCCATCATTCATGGCCCTGAAATATCCAGACATTTCATCGGCGAGCGCGCGCGGTTCCATGTCCCGGCTGCGCGCGGTCTGGGCCATTTTCAGCCCATGTTCGTCCGTGCCGGTCTGGAAGAAGACGTCGCGGCCCATCATCCGCTGGAAACGGGCGATCGCGTCGGTGGCGATCACTTCATAGGCGTGGCCGATATGCGGGCGGCCATTGGGGTAGCTGATGGCGGTCGTGATGGTATAGGGCTTGGACATGGGCCTTCCCTAGCGGGTGTTAGCCCTTGCGCAAAGCCGCTTTTCAGCGGGCGAGGGCCGCGACATGCCCGGCCAGTTCGAAAACCACCGCCCCCGGTTCGAGCGACAGGATGATGGCTCCGCCCGCAAGCTGGCGGGCGGCTTCCCAATGGTCCAGCGCCTTGCCGAGATCGCTTCCCTGCCGCTGGCGCGCCGCCGCCGCGATGAAGGCCGGTGCACGCTCCAGAAAGGCCTCATAACGGGGCCGCGCCGCCTTGGACGCCAGCATCCTGGCCAGCATCAGCCGCTGGCGATTGCCGGGGTCGCCGTCAGCCGCGATGGCGGCCAGCGAATTTTCCATGTCCGCCATGTTGAGGCCGGCATAGCGCAATGCCTTGCCGGGAGAGCCCTCGCCTGCGCGGACCAGCGCCGTCAGTTCGTCCGGAGACAGGCCCGCGTCCGCCTGGCGCAGAATGCTGCGCATGGCATCCTCGCCCAAACTGTCGAAGCGCAGCGTGCGGCAGCGGGAGCGGATGGTCGGCAGCAGCCGGCCGGGCGCATGGCTGACCAGCAGGAACAGCATGTCGGCCGGCGGCTCCTCCAGATTCTTGAGCAGCGCATTGGCCGCGCCGCGCTCCAGATCGTCGGCGCTGTCGATCACCACGATCCGCCGCGTGGACAGGGAAGGAGCCGACTGGATCAGGCGCTGGAGGCCCCGGACCTGATCGACCGTGATGTTGCGCGCCGTGCCGCTTTCCTTTTCCAGGCAGAAAAGATCGGCATAGTCGGGATGGGCGTCGGCCTCGAACAGGCGGCGGATCGGGTGGTCCTGCGGCACCTCCAGCCCGTCCGCCGCCATGGGCGGCCCCGCCGCCTCCGCCAGCAGGCGCAGCGCGATGGCGCGGGCGAAGCTCGCCTTGCCGATGCCGCGTGGGCCGACGAGAATCCAGCCATGGTGCAGACGGCCGCTCCGCGCCGCGCCCAGCAAAGTATGGGCCTGCTCGTCATGGCCGAGAAGTGACGTCATGGCAGCAAGTCCCGCACCGCCTCAATCAGCCGAGCCGTCACCGCCCCGGCTTCGCCCGAGGCGTCGACGGCAAGGAAGCGCGTCGGTTCCTGCGCCGCGAACCGATGGAAGGCGGTGGAGACGGCCAGGTGAAAATCCCGGTCGCGCCCGCCGATCCTGTCCGCCGCATCCCCATCGCGGGACCGTGCGCGAGCGCTCGCCTCCTCCTCCGGCAGGGTGAGGAAGAGGGTCCGGTCGGGCAGGAAACCGTCGCTGCCGATCCGGTGAAGCGCTAATATGTCCGCGTCGGTCAGCGCCCCCATGCCCTGATAGGCGCGGCTGCTGTCCAGGAAACGGTCGGAGAGCACCCATGCCCCCCGCTCCAGCGCCGGGCGGATCGTCTTTTCGACATGATCGGCGCGAGCGGCGGCGAACAGCAGCGCTTCGGCCCGCGGACTCCAGCGGTCGGCGCCCCCGGTCAGCAGCAGGGCGCGAATGGCCTCCGCCCCTTCGCTGCCGCCCGGCTCGCGGGTTTCAACCACGTCCAGGCCGCGCGCGCGCAGGGCAGCGGCAAGCGCCCGCAACTGGGTCGACTTGCCCGCCCCTTCCCCCCCTTCCAGGGAGATGAAGCGACCCCGCGTCTTTCCCGGGGCCGTCACCCGAAAAACGACTTCAGCCCGTTCCACAATCGGCCGAAGATCCCGGCTTCGGAGACATCCTCCCCGGCGACGAGCGGCAGGATTTGCGGTGGGGTATCAGGGGTGGAGACGATCAGTTGCGCGATCCGCTGCCCCTTGGCGATGGGGGCCTTGATCGGGCCGGTATAGGCGACCTTGACCGAGATGTTGGACGACGCGGCGCGGGGCAGGGTCACGGCCATGTCCTGCGGCGCCACCAGGGGCACGCTGGTCGCGCTGCCAAGCTGCACTTCGGCGGTCTCGACCGTCTGGCCCTTCTTGAACAGCGGCTGCGCCTTCCATGCGCGGAAGCCCCAGTCCATGAAGCGCACGGATTCGGCGATCCGCTGATTGAAGCTGGTGAGGCCGGCGACGACCATGACCAGGCGGCGCCCCTCCTGCTCGGCCGATCCGGTGAAGCCGAATCCCGCCTCCTGCGTATGTCCGGTCTTGAGCCCGTCGGCCCCGGCCACCTTGCCCAATATGGGGTTGCGGTTGCCCTGTTCGATGTCCGCGCCGCCCATCGTCTTGCCCCAGGTGAAGCTGCGCGTGGCGTAGAATTTCTTGTAGAGGTTCGGCGTTTCCTCGATCGTCGCTTCGGCCAGCGCCGCCAGGTCGGCGGCGGTGACATAGGTCACGCCTTCGTCCGGCCAGCCATTGCTGGTGCCGAAATTGCTGTTCTTGAGGCCCAGGCGCTTCGCCTCCTGGTTCATCAGCGCGACGAAGGCCTGCTCGGTCCCGGCGATCCCCTCCGCCAGCACTACGCAGGCGTCGTTGCCCGAAAGGGTGACGATGCCGTGCAGCAGGTTTTCCACCGACACCTGCTCGCCGGGCGACAGGAACATGGTCGAACCGGCCTGGGGGCCGTGCCATTGCTGCCAGGTTTCCGGCCGGACGGTGAATTTCTGCTCCAGTTTCAGGTCGCCCTTCTGGATCAGGCGGAAGGCGACATGGGCCGTCATCATCTTCGCCATGGAGGCCGGCGGTATCCGCGTGTCGCCACCCTTGTTGTAGAGCACCGCGCCTGACGAGAGATCCTTCATATAGGCGATCGGCGCCTCGCTGCTATAGGGCGGAGCGGCGGCAGTCAGCGGCGTGGAGAGCAACCCGACGAACAGGAGGGCGGCGATGGACTTCTTCATGCAGGATTGCCTTCGGACTGGTGGATTCTTCGAGTGCCTAGCGCTTTCATTAGCCATGGCAGGACCAATAGCAAAGCGCTCTATTGCTTCACCGCGTCGGCGAGCAGGCCGACCGACAAGGCGTAGAAATTCGAGCAGTTATAGTCGAGGATCGCCCGGTAGTTGCTGGTGAGCAGATAGGCGGTCTTGCCCGGACCATCGGGTTCCAGCAGCGTCGCCATCACCCGGTCGGCGGGCCATCCGCCCCCGCTCGGCACTATCCCCATGCGCCGCCATTCCGCCATGCTGAGCCAGCGGCTGTGCCGGTTGAACACGCGGGGGCAGCGGGCGGGACTGGTGCGGGCGGCAAGGGCGGACCGATCAAGACCGGCGGGCACGGACACCGCGATGCCCCACGGCTGGCCGCGCCGCCATCCGGCATGGACGAAATAATTGGCGATGGAGGCCAGCGCGTCTGCCTCGCTGTTCCAGATGTCGACGCGGCCGTCGCCGTCGCCGTCCCTGCCCAGCCGCAGATAGACGCTGGGCAGGAACTGGGGATAGCCCGTCGCCCCCGCCCAACTGCCCACCAGGCGGCTGCGCGGCACGCCATTGTCCAGCATCTTGAGCGTCGCCAGCAATTCCGGTTCGAACAAGGCGCGGCGGCGCCCCTCATAGGAAAGGGTGGCGAGCGAGCGGATCAGGTCGAAATCGCCGGTATAGGCGCCATAATTGGTCTCATGGCCGTAAATGGCGACCATGATCTCCTCCGGCACGCCGGTTTCCGCCTCGGTCCGCGCGAGCCGGGCGCGGTTTGCGAGATAGGCCGTGCGGCCGCGGCCGATACGCGCCGCGTCGACATGCTGGCGGCGATATGGCTCGAAATTGGGAATGGGGGCGTAGGCGCCGCCGCCGGGCTGGTTCTGGTCGAGCTGGATGACGCGGGGATTGGGCGTCAGGCCCGGAAACACACTGTCCAGCGTCATGTCCCGGATGCCCATCGCCCGCGCCTTCGGGCGGAGGGATTCGAGATAGGCGCGAAAGGCGACATCCTCCTGCGCGCTGACGCTGTCCGCCGTCAGGCCGCCTGCCATCACGGCGGCGAGCCCCAGCAACAGCGACATGATCGACGAACGCATTGAAGAATCTCCTTAACCCCTTTTGTTGCACAGGGATGACGCGCCGTGAATCCCCTTATTGGCGCGCCGCGCCATTCCGGCGATGAAACCGCGCATCCGCCATTTTACGCTTGGCAAGGCCGTCGGCTTCGCTAGAGCGGGTTTCGATCTGGTTGAATCAGATCGCCGCTCTAGATTCTGTGTTTTCCGCGATCTCTTAACCAGCGATCGGTTCCGATCGCTTGGAAATCGCTCTAGGAAGCGTGGCGACGGACAGGTGGCCGAGTGGTTTAAGGCAGCGGTCTTGAAAACCGCCGTGGGTTCACGCTCACCGTGGGTTCGAATCCCACCCTGTCCGCCATCCAATTTGATCCCCGTTAAAGCGGGACGATTTTCTTCGTGCTAGGAAGCGGTCGACTATCATCGGAGGTGACGATGTCTGCCGATACCGACGCCCGCTACCTGTTTCGGCGTGCAAGAGAAGAAGCCGCGAAAGCCGACGCCGCGCAAAGGCGCAGCGCTTCGTCGCAGGAGATTGCCGCCCATCGCGAACTCGCGCTGCGCTACAAGGTCAGGGCCCTTGCCATGTCCTGCCCCGATCAGGTGCTTCACGATGCGATGGAGCGGGAGCCCTGATCGGCTTCATGCGCCTTGTCGACCGACCCGGTTTTCCGGAACTTTCACCGGCATCTTGAATTACGAAAAAAAAGCGCTCCCGGGCAAGGGAAGCCGGGAGCGCGATTTGTTTGCTGTCGGGCATCCAAATCCTCGCCGGGTTAGCAGGCGCGGATATGCCTGGCAATCTATCCAAAGCTAAACTCGCGCTTTCCGTAACGTCAATCCCGTGATCCGGCGCCCACGGCCCCTGGGGCAAAAAGCCCAATTGAAAATCCACAGGATATGACGACATTTCTGCGATAGGCAGAATGGCATGACGATGAGCGACACAGACAGAATATCAGCGATGCAACCGGCAACCCAGGAGGGAGGCCGCTGGAAGCGGCTGTCGCCGATGGAGACCGGCCCCTTTGGCCGGTGCCCCCGCTGCGGCGCTGGGCATATTTTCCGCGGCTTCCTCACAGTGCGCGATCATTGCGAGATTTGCGGGCTGAACTACGACTTTGCCGATCCGGCGGATGGGCCAGCCGTGTTCGTGCAGCTATTCGCCTGCGTCCCCGGCGTGATCTTCATCATCATGCTGGAGATTTTGGCGCGTCCGGGAATTTGGGTGCATCTGGCCGTGGGTGTTCCGGTGCTGATCCTGACGACCGTGCTTCCCTTGCGTCCGATCAAGGGCTGGCTGATCGCCGCGCAATATGTGAACAAGGCGCAGGAAGCCGGGACCGCCGCATTATGGGCGAAACTGCACGATGGCCGGCCCGGCGAATAGGCGCGGGCCGACCGATTACATGTTCCGGATGGAAGAGTCCCGGCGCGCCTAGAGCGAGTTTCGATCTGATTGGATCAGATCGAAACTCGCTCCGGATTCTTCGTTTCCGCGATTTCTTGACCAGCGATCGGTACCGATCGCCTGGAAATCGCTCTAGCTGAGCGCGCCGTGGCAATGCTTGTATTTCTGGCCCGAACCGCAGGGGCATGGCGCGTTGCGGCTGATGTCCAGATTGGCGAACTCTCCGGCCTGCCCGCCTGCGGGAGGACGCGGCAGGGTCGTCGTGATGCCGCTGATCTGCCCGCCGTCGATGTCGCCGCTATTATCCTCGCCCGAAAAGGGGTCGATATGGGTGGTGATGAAGTCGGGCAGCACCGGCAGGTCGAATTCTGGCAGCGGTTCTTCCATGCGGAACTGGACGCGGGCGATGGAGCCGGTCACATCCTCGCGGATATTGCCCAGCATGCGCTCGAACAAAGCGAAGGCTTCCTGCTTATATTCGTTGATCGGCGTCTTCTGCGCATAGGCGCGCAGATGGACGACCTGGCGGAGCGCGTCGAGGGTCGACAGATGCTCCTTCCAATGATGATCCAGGCTCTGGAGCAGGATCGACTTTTCGATCATGTGCCAGTTTTCGGGGTCGAGTTCCTTGACCTTGTCCGCCACGGCCTCGTCCGCCAGCGCCCTCAGCCGTTCCTCGATCATCTCCGGATCGACATGATCCTCCGCCAGCCAGGCGTCGAAATCGGGTGCCAGGTTCAGTACCTCGGCCGTGCGGGCCTTCAGCCGATCCATGTCCCACTGTTCGGGATAGGTGCCCGGCGGGCAGGAGGCGCCGACCAGATCGTTGACCGTTTCATGCCGCATGTCGGTGACGACATCGTCCACCGTCTCCGCGTCCATGATGTCGCTGCGCTGTTCGTAGATGACCTTGCGCTGGTCGTTCATCACGTCGTCATATTCGACGACCTGCTTGCGGATGTCGTAGTTGCGCGCCTCGACCTTCTTCTGCGCGGTCTCGATCGCCTTGCTGAGCCACTTCGAAGGCGGCAACGCCTCGCCATCCTCCAGATTGGAGCGGATCATCTTCGCGAACATCGTGTCCGGCCCGAAGATGCGCATCAGATCGTCGTCGAGGCTGAGGTAGAAGCGCGACAGGCCGGGATCGCCCTGACGGCCCGAACGGCCGCGAAGCTGGTTGTCGATGCGGCGGCTCTCATGGCGCTCGGTCGCCAGCACGAACAGGCCCCCCGCGGCCAGCACTTCCTGCTTTTCCGCCTCGATCTCCGCCTCGATCCGGGCGATGGCCGCTTCCCGTTCCGGCCCCTCCGGCATGTCGCGCAATTCGTCCTCGACGCGCATCTCAAGGTTGCCGCCCAATTTGATGTCGGTGCCGCGTCCCGCCATGTTGGTGGCGATGGTGACGGCGCCCTTGCGCCCCGCCTGCGCCACGATATGGGCTTCGCTCTCATGGAAACGGGCGTTGAGCACCGCGTGCTTCACGCCCTCCTGGTTGAGGAATTCGGACAGCATTTCCGACTTTTCGATAGAAACCGTGCCGACCAGGACCGGCTGGCCCTTTTCCTGATGCTCGCGGATGGTGCGGGCGATGCCGCGGAACTTGTCTTCCAGATTCTTGTAGAAACTGTCTTCCTCGTCGATGCGTTGCACCGGCCGGTTGGTCGGGATGGTGACGACGTTCATCTTGTAGATTTCGAAGAATTCGGTCGCTTCGGTCGCGGCCGTGCCGGTCATGCCGCCCAGCTTGGGGTACATGCGGAAATAATTCTGGAAGGTGATGGAGGCCAGCGTCTGGTTCTCCGGCTCGATATTCACCCCTTCCTTGGCTTCCACCGCCTGGTGCAGGCCGTCCGACCAGCGGCGGCCGTCCATCATGCGGCCGGTGAACTCGTCGATGATGATGACCTTGCCGTCCTTGACGATATAATCGATGTCGCGGCGGAACATGACGTTCGCCCGCAGCGCCTGATTGACGTGGTGGACGACGGCGGTGTTCTCGAAATCATAGAGGTTGGCGCCTTGCAGCAGCCCCGCCTCCTCCAGCATCCGCTCGATCTTCTCGGTCCCGTCCTCGGTCAGGGTGACGGTGCGCTGCTTCTCGTCCTTCTCATAATCGGCCTCGTCCAGCCGCTTCACGATGGCGTCGACGGCGACATACAGCTCTGACTTGTCATCGGTCGGACCGGAAATGATCAGCGGCGTGCGCGCCTCGTCGATCAGGATCGAGTCCACCTCGTCGACGATGGCGAAGTTGAAGGGCCGCTGCACCATCGATGCGCGGTCGTACTTCATGTTGTCGCGCAGATAATCGAAGCCAAGCTCGTTGTTCGTGGCGTAAGTGATGTCGGCGTTATAGGCCTCGCGCCGCTGATCCTCCGACAGGTTCGGCACGATGACGCCGGTGGTGAGGCCCAGGAAGCGATAGACCTGCCCCATCCATTCGCAGTCGCGGCTGGCCAGATAGTCGTTCACGGTGACGACATGGACGCCCTTCCCCTCCAGCGCGTTGAGGTAGGTGGCGAGCGTCGCGACCAGCGTCTTGCCCTCGCCCGTGCGCATTTCCGCGATCTCGCCGCGATGCAGGACGATCCCGCCGACCATCTGCACGTCATAATGGCGCTGACCGAGCGTCCGCTTGGCCGCCTCCCGCACCGTGGCGAAGGCTTCGGGCAGCAGGTCGTCCAGCGTCTCGCCCTGCGCCAGCCGCTCCCGGAATCGCACGGTCTGCGCCGCCAGTTCCTCGTCGGTCATGGCAGAGATGGTGGGTTCGAAAGACGCGATCTGTTCGACGGTCTTGCCCAGCGACTTCACATAGCGGTCGTTGGAGGAGCCGAAAATGGACTTGGCGAGTGCGCCGAACATGCAAGTTCCTGACAAAAGGGGACGCATGCGACTTCAAGAAGACGCACACAGACATGCGCGGCGATTTAGGGGGCGGACAGGCGATAGTCAATCAGAGCAGCCATGTCGGCGAGGGGCGAAAAGGCGCATGGCCCACCCCAATCGGCGCAAAGTTGCGTGGCGCGACTTTCCGGACGCCCGTTCCCCTTGCCCTTCGCCGTTGACGGACGGGCATATTGCGCTAAGCGACGGGCATGACCGAACGTTCGCCCCTTGCCCCCGCCTTTTTCCCCGACCTTCCGCCCATCGCGGGCGTCACGGCGCGCGTGGCGCGGGCGCGCTACAAGAATTGGGACCGCTGCGACCTCACCTATGTGGAACTGGTCGAAGGCACGGCCGTCGCGGGCGTCACGACGCAGAGCAAATGCCCCTCCCCCGAAGTCGAATGGTGCCGGGACGCGATTCCGCTGGGATCGGCGCGGGCCTTGGTGGTGAATGCGGGCAACGCCAACGCCTTCACCGGCCATAGGGGCCGCGCAGCCGTGGAGGCCATCGCCGCCAAGGTCGCCAATCATCTCGACTGCCTGCCTTCGGACATCTTCATCTCCTCGACCGGGGTGATCGGCGTTCCGCTGCCGGTGGACAAGGCCGAGGCCGGGCTGGACGCCGCCTTCATTGCCGCCCCCTGCGGCTGGGAGGATGCGGCGACCACCATCGGCACGACCGACACCTATGCCAAGGGCGCCCATGCCTCCGCCATGATCGGCGGCACGCGGGTCGAACTGGTCGGCATCATCAAGGGTTCGGGCATGATCGCGCCCGACATGGCGACGATGCTGGGCTATATCTTCACCGACGCGGCCATCGATCCCAAATTGTTGCAGCAGATGCTGTCCGCCGCCAACAAGCGGACCTTCTCCTGCATCACGGTCGACAGCGACACGTCGACCAGCGACACGGTGCTGGCCTTCGCAACCGGCAAGGCGGGCAATGCGCCGCTGACCTCCATGGACGATGCCGGGGCGGACGCCTTCGCGGCGGCCCTGGGCGATCTCTGCCGCCAGCTTGCGCATCTGGTGGTGCGCGACGGCGAAGGCGCGACGAAATTCGTGGAGATCTCGGTCGAGGGCGCGGAAAGCGACGCCAGCGCCCACCGCATCGCCCTATCCATCGCCAATTCGCCGCTGGTGAAGACCGCCATCGCGGGCGAGGACGCCAATTGGGGCCGGGTGGTCGCTGCCATCGGCAAGGCGGGCGAGCCTGCCGACCGGGACAGGCTCTCCATCCGCTTCGGCGCGACCCAGGTGGCTTCGGGCGGCCTGGCGGTCGAGGGATATGACGAAGCGCCGGTGGCCGCGCATCTGAAGGGGCAGGACATAGCGATCGGCGTCGATCTGGGGCTGGGCGACGGCCGGGCGACGGTTTGGACATGCGACCTGACCCACGGCTATATCTCGATCAACGCGGATTATCGTAGCTGAACAGGGCGAAGCGGATGCCGACGGAATTGCACGAACCTGTCGTCGCGCTGATGCGCGAAGTAGGGCGGGACATCGTCATGCCGCGCTACCGGAATCTCGCCAGCCATGAGGTCAGCGAAAAGGCCGCCGACGATTTCGTCACCATCGCCGACAAGGAAAGCGAGATCCGGCTGGCCGAAGGGCTGTCCGCCATCCTGCCGGAAGCGGGCATCATCGGGGAGGAAGCCTGCGCCGCCGACCCCGCCATATTGGACCGGGCGGGCGAAGGGCTGAACTGGATCGTCGATCCCATCGACGGCACCGGCAATTTCGCGGCAGGCAAGCCGCCCTTCGGCATCATCGTCGCGCTGGCCGATGCGGGGACGATCCTGGCCGGATGGATATTGGACCCGCTGACGGGCCGCCTGTGCCATGCGATACTGGGCGCTGGCAGCCATATCGACGGCGAGCAGGTTCATGCAAAGGAGAGCGGAGAGCCGCTGCCTGTCGCCGCCCTTGCCGTCTATTTCATGACGGAGGAGGAGCGCGCCGACGTCAGGCGCCGGTCGGACGCCATTTTCCGACTGGTGGATATTCCCCGCTGCGCGGCCGAGCAATATCCGCGCCTGGTGCTGGGGCAGAATGACGTTTCGGTCTTCGCGCGCACTTTGCCCTGGGATCATGCGGCGGGAACGCTGTTCGTGAACGAAGCGGGCGGGCGGTGCCAGCGGCTGGACGGTTCGCCCTATATGGTGGGCGACCTGGGGCGCGGGCTGCTTGGGGCTTCATCCCCCCGGCTGTGGGACTTGGCGGCGGATCGGCTGTTCCGCTGAAGAAGGAAAGGGACGGACATGCTGACGATCTGGGGGCGTCTCAACTCGCATAATGTGAAGAAGGTCGCCTGGTTCGCGGGGGAGATCGGCCTGCCCTATGTCCGCCACGATGTCGGCGGCCGGTTCGGGATGAGCGCCGCCTATGTGGCGATGAACCCCAACCGGCTGATCCCCACCATCGAGGATGGCGACGTCGTGCTGTGGGAATCCAACGCGATCCTGCGCTATCTGGCCGCGCGTTACGCGCCGGAAAGCATGTGGCCCGCCGATCCGGCGGCGCGGGCGCAGGGCGACAAGTGGATGGACTGGCAGTTCAGCTTTGCCGACGCGCAGCGGGGCGCCTTTTTCAACCTGGTCCGCAGGAAGGCGGAACACCGCAATGCCGCCGCCATCGCGGATTCGGCGCGGGAATCGGGAGAGGCCATGCTGATCCTGGACCGCGCGCTGGCCGCGCAGCCCTGGCTTTCCGGGGACAGCTTCGGTGTCGCGGACGTGCCGATGGGCGTCTATGCCCACAGTTTCTTCACGCTGGCGATGAACCGGCCCGACGTGCCGCATGTGCGCGCCTGGTATGACAGGCTGCGCCAAAGGCCGGCCTATGCCGAGACGGTCATGATCCCGCTGACGTAGACATCGTGCAATGACGGAGCGGCGACCCGATCGAATCGGATCGCCGCTCCGGCATGAGAAAAGCTGCTCCCGCGAAGGCGTGAGCACGGCATGGACGTGGAAGGCCTTAGAGGACGCTTTCGATCCAGCCCTTGAGGGCGCTCTTGGGCGCGGCGCCGACCTTGGTGGCGGCGGCTTCGCCATTCTTGAAGAGGATCATCGTCGGAATGCCGCGCACGCCGTAACGGCCGGGCGCATCGGGATTTTCGTCGATATTGATCTTCGCGATGACGACCTTGTCCGCCAGTTCGTCCGAAATCTCCTCCAGCGCCGGGCCGATCATCTTGCACGGGCCGCACCATTCCGCCCAGAAATCGACGAGGACGGGCTTGTCCGCGTTGATGACGTCCTGCTGGAAGCTGAGGTCGGTGACTGCCTTGGTAGCCATTTTGGGAATCTCCTTCGGTTGGCGGATATTTAGGATGGTGACGCATCCGTCTCAACGGGCGGGAGCGGCAAATTCTCCTGCGCGGGCGGAAAGCCGGGCTTGTGCCGGGCCAGCAATTCCGTTGGCAGGGCGATCAGCCGCGGCGCCGACGTGTAGAGCAACCCGGCCTCGATCCGGCGGCCGGGGAAGATCACCTGAAGCGCGGCGGCATAGGCGGCCATCTGCCGGACATGGGCCAGCGGCACCTCCTCCACCGCGAGCGGCGATATCCGGCCGGTCTTGAAATCGACCAGTTGCACCAGATCCTCGCCGATGCGCAGCCGGTCGACGGTTCCGGCGATCACCGCCTCCCCCACGACTGCGGCGATGGGCGCCTCGGCCAGCGCGTCCGGCCCGAACAGCGCGGCATATTGCGGGTCTCCGATCACGCGCAACGCCTGTTCGATGACGTCATGCCGCCGCGCCTCATCGCCCAGCCCCTGCTGCGCCAGCCATTTGTCGGCGCGGGCGCGGCGGTCGTCGGGCGGCACCTCGGCCAGCCGCTCGAACAGCCGGTGCAGCCAACGCCCCCGCTCGGCCGCATCGCGCATCGCAGGGGTGGGCGGCGGATAGGGCACATCGTCCTCCACGGCGGCGGAGGGAGCCAGCGGGCGCGGCGGCCGCGCTTCTGCGGGAGCGGGCTTGCGAAGCCAGTCTGGCTCGTCGTGATCAGCGCCGTTTTCGGCAACGTCCGCCTCCGCGGCCTTGGGGGGAAGCGTCTCATGCCCCCGCCACCTGCGCCGCGCGCCCCAGAGCGGATCGGCCTCCCACTCCGCATCGAGGGAGATCAGCGCACCCTCGACAGCGGCATACCAGCTTTCCGGCTTCACCTCCCCCTTGGCGCGGGGACCGAGCGATCCGGTCACGACCAGCCTTTCCTCCGCCCGCGTCAGCGCGACATAGAGCAGGCGCCAATGTTCGGCCCGTTCGACGGCGCTCGCTTCCTCCGCCACCCGTCCGATCTCCCCATGCCGTTCCCCCTTGCGCGGCGCGATGATCGGCAGGCCGTTCCACTCCAGCGAGCCGGCGCGGTTGCCCGCGTCCGGATCGAGACAGGCGTCGGCAAGGATGACGATGGGCGCCTGCAGCCCCTTCGCGCCATGCACCGTCAGCAGGCGGAGCATATCCCCCTGCGCGGCTGCATCGCGCACGATCTCCACCTCCCCCCGGTCGAACCAGTCGATGAAGCGCTGGAGCGAGGGATAATCGTCATTCTCGAAGTCGAGCGCGGCGTTGAGCAATTCCTCGATGGGATCGGCGGCCTCGGCTCCCAGCCGCTCGACCAGGCGGCGGCGGCCATCCATCGGCCCGGACAATATGGCTTCCAGATAGCGATAAGGGGTGGTGAAATCCGCCTGCCCCAGCAACCCCCGCAACGGCTCCAGCAGCGCGCCGTCCAGCGTCTGCGTCAGATGCTGCCACAGCCCGACGCGGCGGCCGATCAGGCGATCCATCAACTCGTCCTGCGTCCACCCGATCAGCGGCGACACCAGCAAAGCGGCCAGGTTCAGATCATCCTCCGGCTGCACGGCGAAGCGCAGCGCCGCCAACAGGTCGCGCACCGCCAAAGGCGCGTTCAGGCGCAGCCGGTCGATCCCCGCCACCGCCACCTTCTCCTCATAAAGCCGCGCCACGATCAGCCGCGCCAGTTCGCTGCGGCGGCGGACCAGGATCATGATGTCGCCCGCCGTCACCGAGCGGCCCCGGCTTTCCAGCATCAGCCCGT
The DNA here is from genome assembly GCF_037101235.1 of Sphingobium sp. TA15. NCBI lineage: Bacteria > Pseudomonadati > Pseudomonadota > Alphaproteobacteria > Sphingomonadales > Sphingobiaceae > Sphingobium > Sphingobium sp. TA15. The sequence continues at coordinate 810,736 of NZ_AP025355.1, read as the reverse complement.
CATCGATCCACTGCCTGATCTGCCGCGCGATGGTCTGCGCCAGCACCCGCTCCTGATCGGCGGCCCAATCCTCCTCCCCTTCGGCCTCGTCGGAAAGGCCCGCGATCACCGGCTTCCACAGCAGCACTTCGCCCGGAAAGCGGTTCGCGCTGACATGCCGCACTTCGCCCGCCTCCAGCCCGAAACGCTCGGCGCTCAGCGTCGCGATGGTGCGGTCGACCACGTCCAGCACCGCCGGCGTAGAGCGGAAGCTGTGCTGGAGCGAGAGGTCGTGGAACATCTGGCTCGCATCCTCCGCATGACGCTGGAAGACGATCTGCGCAGCGCGGAAGGCTTCGGGGCTGGTGCCCTGAAATCCGAAGATCGCCTGCTTGAAGTCGCCGACCGTGAACAGGGTGCGGACCCTGTCGCCCTTTGCCCCCTCGCCAGCAAAGAATTCCGCCGCAAGCGCGCCGACGATCTGCCATTGGCTGACATTGGTGTCCTGCGCCTCGTCCACCAAAATATGGTCGATCCGCTGGTCGAGCTTGTAGCGAATCCAGTCGGCGATGCCGGGCTGGGACAGAAGCTGGGCGGTGTTGGCGATCAGGTCGTCGAAATCCACCGCGCCTGCAAGCCGCTTCGCCTCCGCATAGGCGCGGGCATAGGCGCGCCCCGCATGCAATGCCCTGGCGAGCAGGGCGGCATAGGCGGCCCGAACCCGAAGGCCCAGCAGTTCGGAACAGCATTCGTGCATCCGTGCGATGGCGTCGCCATATCCGTCCACCGAAGGCGCCCAGCCCTTGCCGGTCGAAATCAGTTCGCCGCCCGCCTTCGCCCATACCGCATGGAGATCGGACAGCGCAGCCGCCCTCCCCGCCGGATCGAGAGCCCGCCAGCGCGCTATCCGGTCGCAGCGTTCCAGCGCCCGTCCCGTGCCCCAATCCGCATTGGCCTGCGCGATCCAGACGAGCGTGCGCATGTCGAACGACTCGTCCCCGCACTGCTCCGCGATATGCGCGTCGATGTCGCCTTCGGGCAGCCCCAGTTCCCGCAGCAACCAGGGGGCGATATCCTCCGGCAAGGCCTCCAGCGCATCCAGCCGGGCGGCGCAGCGCAGCAGGAAATTCTCGGCCCCGCCCTCCCCCATGCGCAGGCTCAGCGCCTGCAAGGCATCCATCAGGGCCTTATCGTGCTGCTCCTGCGCGACCACCGCCATGTCGGCCAGCGTCTGGCGCGCCAGCGTCGCCTGCTCGCGCTGGTCGAGCGGGCGGAAGCCGGGCGGCAGATCGGCCTCCAACGGAAAGGCCGTCAGCAATTGCTGGCAAAAGCCATGGATTGTCTGGATGCGCAGCCCGCCGCCGGTCGATTCCAGCACCTCGGCGAAAAGGCGGCGGGCGCGGTTCCGGGCTTCCGGGCCGGACTCCTCGCCCAGCGCCTCCAGATCGTGGAAAAGGTCCGCCTCGTCCATCAGCACCCAGGCGGCGAGCCGGTCATGGACGCGATCCGCCATTTCCGCCGCACCCGCCTTGGTGAAGGTGAGGCAGAGGATATTTTCCGGCCGCACGCCCTGAAGCAGCAGGCGGAAGACGCGGGCGGTCAGCACATGGGTCTTGCCCGTGCCCGCTGAGGCCGACAGCCACACATGGGCGTCGGGCGCGGCCGCCTGCGCCTGAGCGCCCGCCAGCGGTTGCAGGGCCTTCGCCTTTTTAGCCATCGTCCCGGCCATACCATTCCTCCAGCCGCATGAGCTGGTCATAATCGCCGTAATTGGCGACTTCCGGGTTCACCTGCGCGTCGAAGGGCGCCTGTCCGGTAAGCCAGGCGGCGGCGACATCCTCGAACTGCGAATAGACCTGGGACGTGAAGTCGGCGGTGACGATCTTGTCCCGCTTGCCCAGGGGATCGACCGGGCTTTCGCGATAGCCGAAGGAATCGCCCTTCTTGGCGAGCGACCAATATTCGAAGCCGCCCGCGACCGGGGCCGGATGGGTGCCGGGAAAGCCGTCATGCTCCGCGATCAGCCCCAGCAGGCCGAGCTGCAGCGCATAGCCCGCCTTGACCTGGCGCGCGCTGGGCGGCTTGCCGGTCTTGTAGTCGACGATCCCCAGCTTCCCGTCCGGCAGCAGGTCGATGCGGTCCGCCTTGCCGGTCAGCGTCACCCCGGCGATCTCCGCCCGGCCTTCGATCTCCACGGCGAGGATCTTGCGCCCCGCCGCAAGGTCGCTCGCCACTTCGGCGGCGATCCAGCGGATGGCCTCGATCAGGCGCGGCTGCCAGAGCGCCTTCAGCAGCGGATGCACGTCGGGCCGGTCGAACATCGCCCGCGCCCGCGCCTCCAGATCGGCGAGGTCGCCGCTGCCCGCCTCCGCCCATTGTTGCAGGATTTCATGCACCGCCGTGCCGCGCCACGCCGGTCCCGCATCGGCATCCACCGGATCGAGCCGCGCCAGACGCAGAATGCGCCTGGCGTAGAAGGCATAGGGGTCCGCCTTCAGCCGGTCGACATCGGTTACGGGAATGACCTTCGGCCGCACGGAAAGCGGCGGCACCGGCGCGGGGCGTCCGGCGGGCCGATGCTCCGCCGCATGGTCGATCGCCTGCGCCAGCGCGGCATAGCGGCCGGCGCTCTTCCATTGCGGCCCGGCCATCGCCTTCAACCGCAGCCAGAAGCGCGATGCGACCGCCGGACCGCCCGATCCCCGCCGCGCCCGCGTGATCAGGATTTGCGGTGCGCCCAACGCACTGGCGAAATCATGGGCGGCAAGGCCGATGCGGCTTTCCAGCCCCGGCAGGCCGATTTCCCGCCGGATGCGCGGCGCCAGCCAGGGATCGGGCGCGGGCAGCCCCGGCCATGTGCCCTCATTGAGCCCGCCCAGAATGATGAGGTCCGTCTGCACCAGCCGCGCCTCGATCAGGCCCAGAATGGCGATGCGCGGATGCCCGCCCTGCGGCGGACGGACCGACACGCCGCCCAGAAGATGGTCGAACAGGGCAGGCAGGGCGCGAATGTCGGCCTGACGCGGCCCTTCGCTGGCCGCCTCCTCCATCTCGGCGAAGAGGTCGGCGGCGGCATGACCCTGATGCCCGGCCCAGACCGCATCATGCGACAGGCGACCGGCATGTTCGCGAATGGCCGCCAATTGCGCCGCAAGGTCGGGCGCGGCCAGAAAGGCCTGCTCCAACGGTTCCAGCAGGGCGCGCGCCTCCGCCCACCAGAGCCGCGTGCGGCCGCGCAGGACGCACTGCCGGTCTTCGCCGTCCCGCTCCGCCAGCAACAGATCCAGGCCGACGATCCCCGCCTGCGGCCGTGGCCCGCGCAGCAGCAGGTCCAGCCCGCGCACCCCCTCCAGCCAACCAAGCCGCTCCTCCCCCCGCATGACCAGCGGATGCTTGAGCAGGGTCAGCAGCGCAACCGGCGCGAACCGTTCCGCCAAAGCCTCCGCCATGGCGATCAGCAAGGTTCCGGGCGGCAGGCGCGACAGCGGCAGGCCTGCGGAATCGTCGGCCTCTATGCCCCAGCGCCGCAGATGCGCGGACACCCGGGTCGCCAACTGCCGGTCCGGCGTCACCAGCGCGGCGGTGCGGCCCGGCGTCTCGACCGCTTCGCGCAGGGCGATGGCGATGGCCTGCGCCTCCTCTCCGGGCGTCGCGACCTCCAGCGCCTCCACCCCGGCCAGCGAGCGGTCCGCCGTCTTCAGGTCGCGCCAGCGGCTGGTCAGCCGAGGCGGCAGCATGGCGTTGGAGATGTTGCGCCCCCGAACGGCGCGGGCGTCATGCTCGCTGCCCCAACGCCAGAGCGCCACATCGTCGCGGGTGGCGCTCATCCGGTCGAGCAGGCGTTTCAACGCATATTGCGGATGGGTTTCATGCCCGGCGGGCGCCCGGCCAGTCAGCGGATCGGCGTCGAAGGGACCGATGGCGTCCCACGCATCCCTGTCCATCTCCTGATCCAGACCGGCAAAGACGACCGCCCCTTTGGGCATCAGCGCGATCCTACGCAACAATCCGGCAATCGCCGGGGCGGTGGTCGACATGCCCGCCACGATCACAAAGCCCTCCGGCGGCGCCTTCGCCCAGCGCGCCGCCACCCGTTCCAGCAGCCGGTTGCGCCGATCCGCCAGGTCGATGCAGCCGAGCCGCGACAGTTCCTGCGGCCATTGCGCCAGCAATATGCCGAACAGCTTGAGCGACGTCTGCCAATGCCGCGACAATTCGTCCGACAGGGTGAGATCGGCCAGCGCAGCGACGGAAAGCCGCTCGACCTGGATCTGGTCCAGCACCGCGCCAAGCGCCTGGGCGAGCTTCAACGCCTGCCCCGCGTCCACCGGATGCGCGGACGCCTGCTGCACCATCCGCGCCAGGATCATCTGGCGGCGCATCGGCGCTATGGCGGGGGGGATGGGGTCGTCGTCCTCCCCCAGGGGATCGAGCGCGCCGCCCACCTGTTCGCCCAGATCGGGATCGCCCAGCGCGACAAGGCGCGGCAGCAGCAGCCCGCCGCCCGATTTCCGCACGAAAGCGTCGCTGACCGACCGGATGGCGCGATTGTTGGGCAGCAGGATCATGCCCTGCGCCAGCCGCATCGGATCGTCGCCATGCTGGGTCAGGACGCCCGTCACCAGCGCATCGGAAAAGGCGCGATGCGCGGGGATGTTGAACAAAGCCGGGCGGGTGCGATCACCCATGGGCCAGCATCGTCTCCACCACTGGAATGGCCTGCGGCGTGCCGACGTCGAACCACAGCCCCTGGTGCGATACGCCATAGAGACGCCCAGCCTCTATCGCCCGGTTCCAGAACACGTTGGTGGAAAAGACGTCCGACGGCGGATCGACCAGCAGGCTGGGCGACATGATCTGCACGCCGGTGAAGACGAAGGGCGCGACATGGGCCGTCCTGCGCCGCGTCAGGCGGCCTTTCGCGTCCATGTGGAAATCGCCCGGCCCGCGGTGGCAATGGGCGCGGGCAAGCGGCACCAGCAGCAGCAGCGCATCCATCCGCTCCGGGTTCCAGAGCTTCCGCATCATGCCCAGCGTCTCCTGCGGCCCGTCGATCCACAGATTGTCGCTATTGGCGCAGAAGAAGGGCGCGTCGCCCAACTGCTCCTTTGCATGGATCAGCCCGCCGCCGGTCTCCAGCAATTTCCCGCGCTCGTCGGAAATTGCGATCCGCATGCCATTATGATGCGCGGCCAGATGCGCCTCGACCGTATCGGCCAGATAATGGACATTGACCACCACCTTCCGGATGCCGCCCGCCGCCAGCCGGTCCAGCGCATGGTCCATCAGCGGCTTGCCCGCCACCTTGACCAGCGGCTTGGGGCGGGTCGCCGTCAGCGGCCGCATGCGCTTGCCCAGTCCGGCCGCCATCAGCATCGCCGTGTCGATCATGCGGGGGCATAGTCCTCTAGAGCATGGTGGCGCTTGTCGGCCGGGATATTGGCCGCGAACCAGGCCGCCACGGGCGCCAGCGCCGGATGGGCGAGGTCACGCTCCAGCAAGTCCCACATGCGCGGCAGGAAGCTCAGGTAACGCGGCTTGCCGTCGCGCTTCCAGAGGCGGGTGAAGATGCCGATGATCTTCGCGTTGCGCTGCGCACCCAGCACGGCATAGGCCGCGTCGAAATCGGCGGGCGGGTCGGCGACGGCGCGATAATGAGCGAGCATCGCCGCCTCCAGCGCGGGCGACACGTCGCGCCTGGCATCCTGGAGCAGCGAGACGAGATCATAGGCCGGATGCCCCGCCAGCGCGTCCTGAAAGTCGAGCAGACCCAGCCCATGCGACTCCGCCCGGTCGATCAGCATGATATTTTCCGCATGATAATCGCGCAGCACCGTGACGACGGGGCTGGCCGATCGCTCCACGATAGGCAGCACCGCATCCCATGCCGCGGCATAGCCCGGCTCATCCACCGGCAGGCCGATGGCGGGGCAATACCATTCGGTCAGCAATCCCGCTTCCCGCTGATAGACCTCACGGTCATAGGGCGGCACATCGGCGGCAGGCAGGCGATGCAGGGCGGCCAGCAGGTTGACGGCGCGGCTGTAGACGTCACGTTCAGCCTCCGGCGCGTCCTCGACATGTTCCTTGACGCGCAGGTCGCCGAAATCCTCGATCAGGACCAGCCCTTCGTCCAGATCCTGCGCCAATATCCGGGGCGCGGCAAAGCCCTTCTCCGTCAGATGCCGGGCAATGGCGATGAAGGGGCGCGGGTCTTCATGCGGCGGCGGCGCATCCATCAGCACCGCCCGGCGGGCGCCGTCGATCACCCGGAAATAGCGGCGGAAGGACGCATCCCCGGCCAGCGGCACGATGGCGGCATGTTCCCACCCCGCTTGCGCGAGAAAGGCGGGAGCGGCGGCGGGCGGGATCATATCTGTGACCATCGCTCCGTCCAAGCGCCCGGCACGTCCGCTGTCAAGCGCCGTGCGCCGCCGGGTTCGATGGCGATGTGGAAACGCAGCGCATGGGGCCACGCCTGCTCGCCCAGCCGGTCGGGCCATTCGACGATCAGCAGGCTGTCCGTCAGATATTCGTCCAGCGCCAGTTCCTCGGCCTCCTCCGGCCCGTCGAGCCGGTAGAGGTCGACATGAGCGACCGGCAGGCTGACTTCCGGAATGTCATAGGGCTGGACGATGGCGAAGCTGGGGCTGGGCGCTTCCCCCTCCAGCCCCAATCCTTCCAACAGGCCCCGCGCCAAGGTCGTCTTGCCCGCGCCCAGCCCGCCTTCCAGCGCGATGACGTCGCCGATGCGGACGAAAGCGGCCAGCCGACGCCCGAACGCCAGCATCTCCCCCTCGCCGGTCAGGACGATCCCGCTCTCAGCCACGGGGCAGCTCGATCACGACCATAGTGCCCTGCCCCGGCTCCGAAACCAGTTGCAGCGTCCCGCCATGCGCCTGCGCCAACTGCCGGGCCAGCGGCAGGCCGATCCCCGCCTTGCCGCCGTTGCGCGCCTGCTCCGTCCGGGAGGATGCGTCGAAGATCGTCGCCTGCCGCTTGGCGTTGATGCCCGGCCCATTGTCCGACACGACGAGCCGGGCATTGTCCGTCGTCCCGTCGCCATGCAGCAGCACCCGGCCGCCCCGGCTGCAATAGCGCACCGCATTTTCCAGCAGATGGTCCAGCGCCTGCCCGATCCGCCGCTTGTCCCCCTGTATCGTGCCCAGACTGGCCTGGAGCGACAGCGCCAGGTCGATCCCCTTGGCGGTGGCGTCGCCCTTGATCCGCGCCACGGCGTCGCGTGCCTCCACCGCCAGGTCCACCGGAGCCTTTTCGACCGGCAGCATCCCCGCCTCGCCCTGGGTCAGGTCCAGCACATTGTCGATCAGCATGGAAAGCCGGTTGGTGCTCTGCAGGATGCCGTCGACATATTCTTTCGCGGATGCGCTGAGTTCCCCCGCATATCCCGCGCTCATCATCTCGGCGAAACCGGCGATGGTGGTCAGCGGGGTGCGCAGTTCATAGCTCATATTGGTGACGAAGGCGGTCTTCACCTTGTCCGCCTGCTCCAGCGCGTCGTTGCGGTCGCGCAGCACCTGCTCCACGCGGCGGCTGTCGGTCACGTCCAGCATGGTGAACAGCGCATTGCCGTCCGGCAGCGGAATCGCCGCGAATTCGAAGATGCGCCCGTCCGCAAAGCCGACATGGCCGACGCGCTGCTTGCGCTCCACCGTGGCGGCGCGCACCAGTTCGCGGACGAGGTTGCCCTGCTGCGGCTTGGCCAGCCGCGATTGGACCGTCCGCATTAGTTCGTCGATGCGCGGATGCTGGGCCAGCAGATCCTCCGAAACGTCCCAGATCGTCCGGAAACGGCTGTTCCACAGGTGCAGGCGACCGTCCGAGGAAAAGACGCCGATCGATTCGAACAGATTGTCGAACGTCGCCGTGCGGACGCGGAGCAGCGTGTCGCGGGCGCTCGACAACTGGACCTGCTCGGTCCGATCCTCGAAGATCAGCAGCAGGCCCCCGTCAGGCAAAGGTTGCGCGTACACCCGCAAATGGGTGCCGTCGGCCAGCAGCCAATTCTCCTCGCGCGGATCGGGCGAGAGGAACCAGTCGCGCCGCTCCGCCCGCCATGCCGGAAAATCGCGATTTTCCGGCAGTCGCCGCGCCTCGCGCATCTGGTCCAGCACCCGTTCGAACGGCGGATTGTCGGCCAATCGCTCCTGATCCAGCCCGAACAGGCTCATGAAGGGCTGGTTCCAGAAGCGCAGCGCCCGGTCGGACCCGAAACGCGCCACGCCCGCGGACAGGCGGTCCAGCAGGTCGCGCTGCGCCGCCTCCAGCCGCCGATGCTCGACGCGGGCCTGTTCCAGTTCATTCTGGTCCAGGGCGAAACCGGCCACCCCCGCCGCGCCCAGCGGAACATCGACCACGCGGATGGTCCGCCTTTCGCCGTCGATGGTTGCGGGAACCATGCGCTCGACAGGCGTGCCGTCGGCAAGGGTCTGGGCGGCGGCGGCCTGCGGCGTCAGTCCGCCGACCGTCTCGACCAGTTCGGTGCCGTTGGCGATGACTTCGCGGGCGTTCTCTCCATCCACCGCCCGGACATAGGCCGTGTTGACCAAGCTGAGCCGCATGTCCGCCGTGCGATGCCACATGGGAAAGGGCGCCGCCTCCACCAGGCCCGCCAGCGCCTCCAGGGCTTCCCGAAGCTGCTCCACCCGGCCCTTGAGGGTCTGGATTTCCGACTGGCTGTCGGTCGCGTCGAAGATCCAGAGGACGACCCCGCCGCTTTCGGCCAGCACCGAGCCTGCCGGCGCGCCGCGGACCAGCAGCAACCGCGACGAATCGACGCCCCGCACCGGCAGCGCGAAACTGCGCCCTGCGCGCTGGGCGGCCGCGATCTCCTGCGCCAGCGCGGTCGCGTCATCGGGTTCCAGGCCGCCGTCCGGCGCGGTCAGTTCGGAAACGAAGGCCGGCACCCGCTCCTTGCCCAGCCATTTGGCGAGCCTGTCGGCCGCTTCCAGCCGTCCGTCGGAATGGATCACGATGGGCGCGGCGGGCGCGGAGGCGATCAGGGCGGACAGCCGGTCGAGCTTTCCCTGCGCCTGCATGCCTTCGCGGCGCCTGCGCTGGCCGCTCGACAAGGCCCAGATCGCCGCGCCCAGCCACAAGGCCAGCACGACGCCCAGGATCACGGCAGCAAGAGGGGTCAACGCCATTAAACCTGCTTCGCCCTCATTGCCGAATGTCTGCCCCAGTCGCTGGTCCTGAGGGGACTAACCCAAGTCAGATGCAGCGTGAAGCACCGAGATGGAAAGAATCATGCTTTGCCGCGAATTCGCCCTTCGGGCATCGGGCAATATTGGGACCATTTGCGTTGAGTAGACTGAGCCCTTCGATGGGCTCAGGAACAGCGTGCATTTGATTAAACCCGGTGTGTCCCAGACGGCGTGGACAAATGCGGATGTCGGGAAATGGCTAGTTCCGGACATTGCCCCACCGTCACCCCGGACTTGATCCGGGGTCCCGCTTTTGCCTCTACACCGCGCCCAGCCCAAGGCAGCGGGACCCCGGATCAAGTCCGGGGTGACGAATAGGGGGGAGAGGTGACGAATAGGGGGAAGGCCCGCTCTCCACCCAAAATCGCTCAGTCCGGGTCTTGAATTTGTCCACGCCGTCTTAGGGATAAGGCCGCATGGGTGGGCGCATCGGCGGAATATGCCGCCGGAATATCCGCATCGCTGAACAAGCCCATGAATGAGGCGCCCATCACCAAAAAAAAGGCCGATCCCAGAAGGACCGGCCTGAAAGTTTTAGGAGAGGATGCCTGAAAGGCCTTTTCTATGTGCAGTGCAGCACGTCATTTTGCAATTGCGAAAAACACGCCGCCCATTGCAATGTTTGCAATTCGTTGACGGTTTTCGCGCCGCATCGCTGGAATCAGCGCGTCAGCTTCTTGTAAGCGAGCCGCGTGGGACGATCCGCCGCATCGCCCAGGCGACGCCGCTTATCCTCCTCATACATGGCGAAATTGCCCTCGAACCATTCGACATGGCTGTCGCCTTCGAAGGCCAGGATATGCGTCGCCAGCCGGTCGAGGAAGAAGCGGTCGTGGCTGATCACCACGGCGCAGCCCGCGAAATTCTCGATCGCCTCTTCCAGCGCCGCCAGCGTTTCGACGTCCAGATCGTTGGTCGGTTCGTCGAGCAGCAGCACGTTGCCGCCCTTCTTCAGCATCTTGGCGATGTGGACGCGGTTGCGCTCGCCGCCCGACAGCTTGCCGACATTCTTCTGCTGGTCCTGCCCCTTGAAGTTGAAGGCGCCGACATAGGCGCGCGTCGACATGTCGTGCCCGTTGACCTTGACGTAATCCAGGCCATCCGAAACCTCTTCCCAGACATTCTTCGACGGGTCGAGATGATCGCGGCTCTGGTCGACATAGCCCAGGCGCACGGTCGAACCGATGTCGATCTCGCCCGAATCGGGCTGTTCCTGCCCGGTAATAATCTTGAACAGGGTGGACTTGCCCGCGCCGTTCGGCCCGATGACGCCGACGATGCCGCCCGGCGGCAGCATGAAGGAGAGGTTTTCGAACAGCAGCTTGTCGCCATAGGCCTTCGAGATATTCTTCGCCTCGATCACCTTGCCGCCCAGGCGCTCAGGCACCTGGATGACGATCTGCGCCTTGCCCGGCGTGCGGCTTTCCTGGCTGGCGACCAGTTCCTCGAACTTCTTGATGCGCGCCTTGGACTTGGTCTGGCGGCCCTTGGTGCCGGCCCTGATCCATTCCAGCTCGTCGTTGATCGCCTTCTGGCGGCCGGTCGCCTCGCGGTCTTCCTGCTCCAGACGCTTGGACTTCTTCTCCAGATAAGTGGAGTAATTGCCCTCATAGGGGAAATATTTGCCCCGATCGAGTTCCAGGATCCAACCGACCACATTGTCCAGGAAGTAGCGGTCGTGGGTGATCATCAGCACCGCGCCCGCATATTCCTTCAGGTGGTTTTCCAGCCACTCGACGCTTTCGGCATCCAGATGGTTGGTCGGTTCGTCGAGCAGCAATATGTCCGGCTTCTGGATCAGCAGCCGCGTGAGCGCGATGCGGCGCTTCTCACCGCCTGACAGGCTGTCCACCGGCCAGTCCGAAGGCGGGCAGCGCAACGCCTCCATCGCGATTTCAAGCTGGTTGTCGAGCGTCCAGCCGTCCACGGCGTCGATCTGCTCCTGCAACGTGCCCATTTCCTCCATGAGCGCGTCGAAATCGACGTCCTCCGGCGGGTCGGCCAGCTCCAAGCTGATCTCGTTGAAGCGGTCCAGCTTGTCCGCAATCTCCCGCGCGCCGTCCTTGACGTTCTCCAGAACCGTCTTGTTCGGGTCCAGTTGCGGCTCCTGCGGCAGATAGCCGACCGTGATATTCTCGCCCGGCCATGCCTCCCCGCTATAATCGGTGTCGATGCCGGCCATGATCTTCATCAGGGTCGACTTGCCCGCGCCGTTGGGGCCGACGATGCCGATCTTCGCCCCGCGATAGAATTGCAGGTTGATCTGGTTGAGCACCGGCTTGGCGGCGCCGGGAAAGCTCTTGGTCATGCTCTTCATGACGAAGGCGTATTGGGACGAGGCGGACATGGCTTGAAGCTGCTCCGAAAGGACAATCGTTGGAAATCGGCGCCGGGTTAGCGGAGGCGGAACGCGTTGGCAAATGGGGGATGCCCCGCTAAGCCTTCATCCATGCAGAAAATCCGACCGGGCACGCTTGCCGCCCTCCTCCTCGGCAGCATCCTCACCCCCTCCCCCCTCCTGGCCGCGTCCAGCATCGATGCGATTCGCGCCGCCGCCCTGACGGACACGGTTGCAATGGACTTCACCGAAGGCCTCACCACCGAAGTCGGCCCCCGCCCCGCCGGCACCCCGCAGGAGGCCCGCGCCCGCGACTGGACAGTGGCGAAGCTGAAAAGCCTGGGCTTCTCCAACGTCCGCGCCGAACCTTACACCATGCCCGTCTGGCTGCGCGGCCATGACGAAGCCCGCGTGATCGCGCCCTTCCCGCAAAATCTGGTCCTCGCCGCGCTGGGCAACAGCGCCTCCACCCCGGACAAGGGAATAGAGGGGGAGGTCGCCTATTTCCCCACGCTGGCCGATCTGGAGGCCGCGCCGGAAGGCAGCCTGAAGGGCAGGATCGCCTTCGTCAGCCATGCGATGCATGCGACCCAGGACGGCAGTTCCTACGGCTATTTCGGCGCGACCCGCCGCCAGGGGCCAAGCATCGCGTCGAAAAAGGGCGCCATCGCCATATTGATCCGTTCCATCGGCACCGACAACCACCGCCAGCCCCATACGGGCGTCCAGATGTGGGCCGATGGCGTGAAGCCCATTCCCGCCGCCGCGCTCAGCGTGCCGGACGCCGAACAGCTCGCCCGCATGGTCTCTCGCGGCCATCCGGTGCGGCTGCACCTGACGCTCACCTCCAAAATGCTGAAGGACCAGCCGTCGGGCAACGTCATCGCCGAAATCCCCGGCAGCGATCCCAAGGCGGGCGTCGTCGTCGCCGCATGCCATCTCGATAGCTGGGATCAGGGCACGGGCGCGATAGACGATGGCGCGGGCTGCGGCATCGTGGCCGCCGCGGCGCTCCAGGCCGCCAAGGCCGCGCCGCTACGCCGCACCATCCGCCTGCTGATGGCCGGTGCGGAGGAGGTCGGCGGCAATGGCGGCCGCGCCTATTTCGACGCCCATGGCAAGGAAGCGCATGCCATGGCGATGGAATCGGATTTCGGGGCCGACCGCGTCTGGCGCGTGGATTTCAGGCTGCCGCAGGGCCATGACGCGCTCGCCCGCCGGGTCGCGGCCGGGCTGGCTCCGCTCGGCATCGGCGCCAGCCGCCTGCCCGCCGGCGGGGGTTCCGACATAGAGCCGCTGGTAAAGGCGGGCGTCCCTGTGGTCGATCTCCAGCAGGACGGCACCCGCTATTTCGACATTCATCACACGCCGGACGACACGCTGGACAAGATCGACCCGGCACAGCTTCGGCAGAATGTCGCCGCCTGGGCGGTTGCGCTTTTCGAAATCGCGAATGCGCCGGAATCGTTAGGCGTTAACTGAACTTTTATTGTAGACAACTGCTTGTCGCGTGATTCTGTCGCTTCACCGACGCAGAAAAGCATTGATTTGTGCAGCGCACACGTTAATGCGGGTCGCTCGCGTAAGTCACGATTTTGGCGTGGCAACGCGGCAAAATGCTATGGGAGCCGTACACAATGAAGAAGATCGCTGTTGTTTTCGCTTCGGCCGGCCTGATGGCCCTCGCCGCTTGCGGTGAGAAGCCGGCCAACGAGACCGCGAACGCTTCGAACGCTGTTGTTGAGAACGTTGTCGAAAACGCCACCAACGCTGCCGACAACGCCGCGAACGCTGCCGACAACGCCGCCAACGCTGCGAACGTCGCTGGCAACGCCGCGAACGCCGAATAATCTTCGCTTCAGCGGGATTTTCGAAAGGGCGGATCGTCTTCGTACGATCCGCCCTTTTTCCATGCGGTGAACGGCGGAGGAAACAAAAGCGCGATTGACGCGCCGGTTGCTTCACCGCTAAGGCCCGCGAGCGCCGGGGAGTAGCGCAGTCTGGTAGCGCGCCTGCTTTGGGAGCAGGATGTCGCAGGTTCGAATCCTGTCTCCCCGACCATTACCCGAAATATCAGGGCTTCCGGCAGGCTTTAGAATAGCCTGCTTAGCGGAATAGCAACCACAGCAAAATGCCCTTGCCCATCCTGTCGATCCTCCGCCTTTTACCTTCGCGTGACCAACGGTCGCGGCAGCTTTGAGGTTTCGGCCCTGGACGCGCCATCTGATCGACGATCAGCCCTTCCCGATTGCGGCGGCTGCCGGTCCTGGAGCGCCCTTTAGGGTGTGTGGGGATTCAGTCCAGGGCGCGGCGAAAATAGTGGATTTCGAGAACCGGCGCGCAGCGTACTTCATTACGTGAGCACTGGAAGCGGAGAAAGCCGCTATTTGCAGCCCGCCATGGGCTGAATCCCCACACACCCTAAAAAGCAAAGGCCATCGCTGCCGGTCCTTCCATGATCCCGGCAACGATGGCCCATGACGGCGGCCCTGAGGCGCGCCGGCAGAAGTCAGAATGCGTAGTCGATCTGCGCCCAGAACTTCCTGGTGTCGGCATCGCCGGTGAAGCTGGCGATGCCCTTGCGCTGGTAATCGGCATATTTGACGAGCGCGCTCAGATGCTTGTTCAGCTTGAGCGTGACCTGCGCATTATATTCGTCGCCATAATGGATGGACAGGCGGTCGCTGCTGAAGCGGTGGAAGGTGAAGGACGCCACCAGCGGCCCCGCCTTGCCGACCTTCGGCACCGTATAGGCGACCCCGGCATAATAGTCCTGAATGCCGGTGCCGGGCGTCGTCAGGAACTTGTCGGCCCAGCCGTTGAACTTGTGCAGCGTGGCGAAGGGCGTCTGGAAGGCGAAGCCGCCCGCTATCCCCGTCGCGCCCCCATCCGACCCCAGCAGTTCACAGCCGCCCGTCAGCTTGAACGCGGCCACGTCCAAGCCCAGTTCGGCCGTTACGAAATCCGCCGAATAGTCGACCGGATTGGTCGCATAGTCGCTCTGCCGCGCATAGCTGGCGAGATAGCTGAGCTTCACCTTCTTCGTGAAGGGCACGGCGCCCGCGAAACGCGCGCCATAGGTCTGGCTGCTGTTCCGGCGCAACGCCACGACCGCCTCATCCTCGTCCACCAGATAGGCGAAGCCGGTCAGCGTCCCCAGCTTGGTCTTGTAGGAGATGTTGGCGAAGACATCGTCGCCCTCAATGTCCGTCGGCCGGTTGGCCGAACCGAACTTGCCGCCGTCTATGCCCCAGATGGTCCGCGCCGCAATCGCGTAGGTCAGGTCGACCTTCAGGTTCTTGATCCCCATATATTCGACGCGCACGGCATCGAAGGTCTGCTCATTCTGCCGCCAGGCGACCGAACCGACGAAACGCTGGTCGTCCAGGTTGATCCGCTGGCGGCCCACGGTAACAACCAGCGGCTTGGTGCGGTACTGGATCTGAACGCGGTTGGCCTCGACCGTCTCCGGGTCGGCGACGATGGGATAGAGCGCCTTTCCATTGACGCCGCTGTTATAATCCTCATCGATCGCCAGCGTGCCTTCGGCTTCCGCCAGGAAGGCCCAGGGGCCCTTCGAAATCTCGCCGCCTGCGCGCAGCCGCATCGTCACGGCATGGGCGTCGCGGCTGCTGCTGAGCGGCGCGGGACCGGCCTGATCGACCGTCTCATACCGCAGGCGCGCTTCCACGATGGGCTTGAACACGACATCCTGCGCCAGCGCCGGCGCCGCGACCGCGGACAGTCCCATTATTGGGGCCGACGCCGATAACAGGAAAGAAACCTTCTTCATAAATCCCCCTTCATTTGCTCCCGATGGCTTTTCTGGGCCTATTCAGGGCATCCTCTCCAAACCGGATTTTCAGGCGGCGAGCGTCGCCGGATTGCGGTAACGCTCGTGCAGGAAGTGGATGACGGCGGAGCGCGCCTCCGCATATTCGAGCGTGTCGATGGCCTCCAGCCGGTTGCGGGGCCGCGCCAGCGTCACGGCCCGGTCCTCGCCGATCCGCGCCGCCGGGCCGTTGGTCATCATGACGACCCGGTCGGCCAGCAGAACCGCCTCGTCGACGTCATGGGTGATCATCAGCACCGTGTTGTTGAGCCGCGCCTGCAAATCCATGACCACATCCTGCAACGCCGCCCGCGTCAGCGCGTCCAGCGCGCCGAACGGCTCGTCCATCAGCAATACGCGTGGGTTCATGGCGATGGCGCGGGCGATGCCGACGCGCTGCTTCATGCCGCCGGACAGTTCGCCGGGGCGCTTGGCGGCGGCATGGGTCATCTGGACCAGTTCCAGATTGTGCATGACCCAATCCCTGCGCTCGGCCTTGCTCTTGCCGCCCGCCGTCTTGTCGACCGCCAGGCGGACATTCTCCTCGACCGTCAGCCAGGGCAGCAGGCTATGGTCCTGGAAGACCACTGCCCGGTCCGGCCCCGGCGCGTCGACCAGTTCGCCATCGAGGAAGATCGCCCCCCGCGTCGGCTTGACCAGCCCGGCGACGGCGTTGAGCAGCGTCGACTTGCCGCAGCCCGAATGGCCGATCAACGCCACGAACTGGCCCTTTTCAACCTCCAGGTCGATCCCGTCGAGCGCGCAGAAGCGCCCTGCCCTGGTCGGAAATTCGACGGTGATGCCCTCTAGCGCGAGATAGCTGCGCTGTTTCATGGCAATGCCCTCCCCTTCTCAGCCTGCACGACCGATGATGCGGCCCGCAAAGGCGACGATGCGGTCCAGCGCGAAGCCCACCATGCCGATCCAGATCAGCGCGACGATGGTGTCGGTCAGCAGCGAGCTGTTGTAGCTGTCCCAGATGAAGAAGCCGACGCCGGTGCCGCCCTGCACCATTTCGGCCGCGACGATGGCGAGCCAGCTCATGCCCACGCCGATGCGAAGGCCGG
This sequence comes from Sphingobium sp. TA15, assembly GCF_037101235.1. Classification (NCBI taxonomy): domain Bacteria; kingdom Pseudomonadati; phylum Pseudomonadota; class Alphaproteobacteria; order Sphingomonadales; family Sphingobiaceae; genus Sphingobium; species Sphingobium sp. TA15. The sequence goes on along the minus strand of NZ_AP025355.1, from coordinate 794,293 downwards.
TGAACATGTGCGGCACGGTGGCGGGCAGCATGATGCGGACGAAATATTCGACCGGATTGAGCGCCAGCACCTTGGCGACGTTGCGATAGGCGACCGGCAGCGTCTGCACGCCCGCCGCCGTGTTCAATATGATCGGCCAGATCGCCGTGATGAAGATCAGGAAGATCGCCGAAGGCTGCGCCTGCTGGAAAATGGCGAGGCTGATCGGCAGCCAGGCCAGCGGCGGCACGGTGCGCAGCACCTGGAACAGCGGGTCGAGGGCGCGGAAGGCGAAGACGCTCTGCCCGATCAATATGCCCAGCGCCACGCCGATCACCGCCGCGATGCTGTAGCCGATCAGCACGCGGCTGAGGCTGGTCAACACATGCCCGGCAATGCCGACATCGCCCCCATCCTGGATGCTGAAATGGGTGAAGCCGATCTCCACGCCCTTGAACGGGTGGACGATGACCTCATGGCTTTCCTGCCATACTTTGAGCGGGCTGGGGAAAGTCGCGTCCGGCGATCCGCAGAGCAACTGCCAGAAGGCCAGCAGCACGGCGATCATCACCATGGTCGGCAGCATGCCCGCCGCCAAGGACCGGGCGCGGCGCACCAGCGGGTGCACCGGCGCGGCCACCGGCTCGAAGCTGCGGCGGGCGATGGCTTCTTCGGGATAGGGCACGATGACCCCCAATTCTGCGGCGGCACCGCCGGCCGAAGCCGACGGTCCGCCATTTTTGCTGGGCGATGGCGACGCCATGCTGCTCTCCTTGCTCATCTGGCCTTGCTCATCAGACCCGCTTGATCGCCAGGCTGGCGAGATAGGCCTTGGGATTGGCGGGGTCGAAGGTCTTTCCGTCGAAGAATTTTTCGACGCCCCGGCTGTCGCTGGCAGGCCCCTTGCCGCCCAGCATCGCGGCGGCCTTGCGCCAGATGTCGGACCGATTGACCTTGGCGATCACGCCCTTGGTGTCGAGCGACATGGGCAGCTTGCCCCAGCGCTGGTTTTCCGTGAGGAACCAGAGATCGTGGCTCTTGTACGGGAAGGAGGCATAGCCCGCAAAAAACTTCATCTTGAAGGCCGCGTTCGGGAATTTGCGCCCGTCGCCCATGTTGAAATTGCCCTGCAAGCGGTCGGCGATGTCGGTGATCGGGCACTTCAGATAATCGCGCCCGGCTATCGTTCCGGCCAGCCGGGTGATGTTGCCCGGATTGTCGGCCCAGCGCTGCGCCTCGATGATCGCAGCCGTGATCGCCTGCGCCGCCTTGGGATATTTCGCCACCCAGTCGGACCGCATGGCGAAGCTCTTTTCGGGATGGTTCATCCACATCTGGCCGGTCGACACGGCGGTATAGCCAAGCTGCTGCGCGACCAACTGGTCGTTCCACGGTTCGCCCACGCAGAAGGCGTCCATGGTGTCGGCCTTCATGTTCGCGACCATCTGCGGCGGCGGCACGGTGATCAGTTCCACATCCTTGTCCGGGTCGATCCCGCCGGCCGCCAGCCAGTAGCGCAGCCACATGTCATGCGTGCCGCCGGGGAAGGTCATGGCCATGGTGATCTTCTTGCCCGCGCCCTTGCGCTGGGCGATGACGCCCTTCATCTTGGCTGCGTTCATGTCCGCCTTGGCGCCCAGATATTCCTTGGACACGGAGATGGCCTGGCCGTTGACGTTCAGGCGGGCGAGGATACTCATCGGCGTCGCCTTGCCGATGGCGCCCAGCGTCAGCAGATAGGGCATGGGCGTCAGGATATGCGCGCCGTCAATGCCGCCGCCGCCGCTGCCCAGCACCAGATTGTCGCGGGTCGCGCCCCAACTGGCCTGCTTCGTCACCTGCACGTCGGGCAAGCCATATTTGGCGAAGAAACCCAGTTCCTTGGCGATGATCAGCGGCGCGGCATCGGTCAGCGCGATGAAGCCCAGCTTCGCGCCCGTGACCTCCGGCCCCGTACCGGCCGCGAACGCGCCCGACGGAAAGGCCTGCTGCACCGCGGCGAACAGCGCCGCCGTTCCACTCGTCTTCAGCAGTCCGCGCCGGTCGACGCCATGCCGATTATCCCCCTCTGCCATTCCCCAATGCCCTTTCCTTGTTGATCGTGACCGCCGGAAGCAGTGCGCGACCGGCCACCGCCGGAAGCGGTCCAGCGTGCGAAATCGATGTCGAAAGCCGCCCGGCGGCATCCATGCCGCCAGCGAAAATCAATAAAAAAAGCCGCCGGAACGCAGGTCATTGACCTTGTCCAGGCGGCGTCATTGCCATGTCGGACCTTTGAAGGACCGCAGTCGAACCCTCGCCGTCATCGGCAGGTTCAACCTATGTGTCGAAGCGCCCATGCTTCGACGGATCGAAAACTGTCACCGATTGCTCCGAGTCGCAAGCGAAATTTTTGCATTGCACAAACTGCAATCGCTCCGCCTCTTCTTGCATTCGTCCGCAGACAGCACGGAACCATGCATGCCCGCCCAAGACAGATGCGCCAAGGTGATCGAAGCGAAGGGATTTGGTGGGCCCGGCAGGACTCGAACCCGCAACCTAGCCGTTATGAGCGGCCAGCTCTAACCATTGAGCTACAGGCCCCACCTTGTTGCCCGGATAGGCAGCATCAGGCCGCTTGGCAAGCCTGTCCTCGCGGTTGGACCGCCTTGAGGAAGGCGTCGAGCGTCGCGGGTCGGACATTCCGCTTGTCCAGATGATCGAGCACTGCGTCCCACCAGCCATAGAAGGCTGTCCTGTCGGCCTCGTCGCGCACATAGGGCGTATGCCCCGGCTCCAGCGTCGGGGAATGGAAGCTGAAATTCAGCACCGGCGCGCCTTCCCGCAGCAAGGCGTCGATCGCGGCGATAGCCTCCTGCGCGCCGATGCCTTCGGGCGTCAGCGGTATGCGGCTCAACATCCCGGTTCGCGCCAATGCGCCGGCCACCGGCCCCATGCGCTGCACGGTCCGGTACAGCCGCTCGCCGCCGCCGCGCAGCAGGCCGGCAAAGGCGGTGGACAGCGGCAGCTCCACCAGGCTCCGTCCCGGTCCGGCCCAATAGGGATATTGCGGCAGGCCCTGGAAATCCGGGCCATATTGCGCGCTGTAATCGAATCGGCTGCGCACCGAACTGTCCAGCCGGAACCCCGCCTCCTCCAGCAGGCGGGCGCTGTTGGGCCCGACGCCGTAGCGGCCGGCCCGGTAGGTGACGGGCCGCGCGCCGAAGCGTTCCGCGATCCGCTGGCATAGCGCTTCCAGCTTCGCTCGCTCCACCGCCTCCGGCAGAAAGCCGACATAGCTGTTGGCGGCCGTCACCTCCTCGACATGCGGCGGATTGACCCAGGGATGGAGATGCGCGCCGATGTCGGCCGCGCCGTCGGTCAGCCAGCGTCCCATCATCGCCGCCGCCGCGTCGCTGTCGACCACCGGATAGTCGGTCACATAGACGGGCTTCACCCCGGCGGCCGCGAAATAGGCCTGGCCGCGTTCCATCCCCTGCAACGCCGTCACGCCATGGCCCGTCCGGCGGAAGGGGGCGTTCCAGTCGAACTCCTCCTCCGTATCCACGAACAGCATGAAGCGCGTGCCGAAATCCGGATCGAGCATGATCCTGTCCTCCGCCGCCGGGGCGCGGAGCAGGTTGCCGTCATGGGAAAGCGTGGTCATCCCGTCACCGCTACCCTGATTTGGTTGCGATAGGTTTTCCCCCGGCGCATCAGGCGCTGCCGACGGCGTCCTCCGTCTCCGCCATGGCCGGCACGGCGAGCAGGAAGCGGCCCGGTTCGATGTCCAGCGCGCCGCCGCACCCGGTCGCCAGGCTGCGGATCAACCGCAGGGAAAAGCCCAGGCCCAGCAGCGGCCCGTCCGCCCAATTGCCGTCCGGCATATAGCCGGGATCGAGCAGCCGCTCCTCCTCCATTCCCGCCAGCGTCGACGGCCGGTCGATGGCCAGCACCACGCGGCCTTCCGCCCCGTCCGGCTGATACCAGCAGGCGCCGGTCAACGCTTCCCCCGCCGGCGAGACGGAGATCAGCGTGCGCAGCAGATGCTGGATCATCCGCTCCCCCTGCACCGGGTCGATCCGCACCATCGGCAGGCCCCGCGCCATGGCGATGTCGATCTGCGCGCCGTCGCCCTGTTCGCGAAAGCGGGTCGACACCTGCGTCACCAGAAGCGCGGGATCGATTGCGCGGGGCGGCTCGGTCCCGCCCTCGCCCCGCGACACCCGGGCCGCAAGGTCCAGATCGTCGAAGGCCGTCAGCAGATGCCGCGCATCCACCGCGATCTTGCCCGCCATGTCGCGATATTCAGGACCGGCCGGACCGAACAGCTCCTGCTCTATGATCTCGGCAAAGCCCAATATCGCATTCAGCGGCGTGCGCAGTTCATGCACCAGTTGCCGGATCGAATCGGCGGACAGGCCCGCGATGGACACGGGTTCGGCACGCGGTTCGGCGGCGACTTCGTGGAGATAGGGCCGCCGCGCCTGCCCGCGATAGCCCTGGAAGCGGCCGGAGCGCGGATCGAAAAAGGGCGTCGCCGACAGCCGCCACTCGCCCGCCATGGTGCCGCCGACGATCGTGTAGCGGCCGTTCTGAAAACCGCTGCGCCGCATGAAGGCGCCCGCGACATGGCCGTCCGGGCCGCTGCCGCCTTCCAGCGCCGTTTCATTGAGCGCAAGGCCGATCAGCGCCGCCCGCGGCCCCTGGTCGATCCAGACGATCGTCCCTGACGCATCGGTTTCGAAGGCGAAGGCGCGCGGCCCGGCGATGGCGGGGCGTTGCGGCGCTTCGTCCGCGTCGCCTGCGCGCCGGGCGCTGGTGAAGCGCGCTATCCGGTCGACCAGGTTGCGGATCTGGCTGCGGTCTTCCTCCGCCGGCTCGACCTGGGCCGGATCGACCGGGGCCGGATCGACCGGGGGATCGGCAGGAACGATCATCGCCTCTGTCAGCAGCATGTCTTCCTGCTCGACGACGACATCGCTGGTCAACACCAGGTCGGTCGCGCCGAAAGCCTCCAGCCCCTGCAACGTCGCGGGGCCAAGGTCGCGCCGCGACCGCAGCACGCCGCGCGCCGTGGGCGTCAGGCGGGGCAACATCTCCACCCAGGCCGCATCGGACAGGCGCGCGCGGGACATGGCGGCGGCCGCGATCGCCGGGCGATCATTGGCGAAGAATTCGACCAGCCTGGGCGACCGCAACCGCCCGCCCAATTCCACCACGGTCGCGATCCGCTGCGTTTCCGACAGCTTGGGCAACAGTCCGGACAGCCGTTCCAGCAGGGCCGCGCGCTCCGCATCGGACACGATCGGACGGTCATGCCGGTCATTTTGCGCCAGCAGATCCACGCATTGCCGCCACAAGGTGACCGCGCCCAGGCCGCTGCGTCCTTCCGCGGCGAGAACCGTCTGCATGAGATCGTTGAAGCGCACCAAAATTCCCCAAATTCCAGCCCCGGCGCAGCGCTGAACAACCTTCGCCGGAGAGATCGTTACACAGGAATAATGCTTCGGGCCGCAAAGGGGAAGGGCCGCGGACGGGTTCTTATGCGAACGTCGCATAGTGGGACAATTGCATTGTCCTGAAATATTATTATGGTAACGCCATATTAACAGGCAAGGAAATAAGCGGAATAATGGCCGGCCCCAATATTGACGACATCGACCTCCAGATCCTGGGCGAATTGCAGGATGACGGCAGGATGACCAATGTGGAGCTGGCCCGCAAGGTGGGCCTGACGGCTCCCCCCTGCCTGCGCCGCGTCCGCGCATTGGAGGAAAGCGGCGCCATCAGCTCCTACCATGCCGTGGTCAACCCATCGATGCTGGGCTATACCATCACGGTCTTCGCGATGGTCAGCCTGAAAAGCCAGGCCGAAGCGGACCTCAAGGCGTTCGAGGATCATATCGCCACCCTGCCGGAGGTGCGCGAATGCTATATGCTGAACGGCGAGATCGACTTCATCCTGAAGGTGGTGGCGAAGGATCTGCAAAGTTTCCAGCAGTTCCTGACGTCAAAACTGACGCCCGCCCCCAATGTCGTGAGCGTGAAGACCTCGCTCACCATCCGCACATCGAAGAACCTGCCGGGCGTGCCGCTCCCGGTTTGAGAAATCCCTGGTTGGCGAGCGGAATGGACCATGAAGGAAATGGACCAGTCGTCGCCTTGCCCACCTATCCCGCAGCCTTGACGATTTCGGCCCAGGCCGCTTCGTCGATCACTTCGATGCCCAGCGCGGCGGCCTGTTTCAGTTTGGAACCCGCGCCGGGGCCTGCGACGACCAGGTCTGTCTTGGCGCTGACCGATCCGGCGGCCTTGGCGCCCATGCGTTCGGCCTGCGCCTTCGCCTCGTCGCGGCTCATGGTTTCCAGCTTGCCGGTGAAGACGACGGTCTTGCCGGTGACCGCGCTGGCGGTGGTTTCGACCACATAGTCGGGCGGGGAGACTTCGCTCAGCAGGTCGTTCCAGACCTCCACATTATGCGGTTCGTGGAAGAAATCGGCCAGCGCGTGGCCGACCGCCGAGCCCACATTCTCGACCCCGATCTGTTCGGCGATGGCCTTGTCCAGGCGGTTGCGGAAGCGGCTTTCCTCCTCCCCCTCCGCAGGCTGCGCGGCGTCGCGCAGGGCGATGATCTCCAGCGCGAGGGCGTGGATGGCAGGCAGCGTCGCATAGCGTTTCAGCAGGTCGCGGGCCGTCACCGCGCCGATATGGCGGATGCCCAGGCCAAAGAGCAGGCGGGCAGCATCGGGTTGGCGCTTGGCCTCTATGGCGGCGAGGAGATTGTCGACGGATTTCTCCTTCCACCCCTCCCGGCCCATCAGGTCGGCGCGGTGCGTCTTCAGGCGGAAGATGTCGGCCGGTTCCGCGATCCAGCCGAGGTCCAGAAATTCCTCTATGCTCTTTTCGCCCAGCCCCTCTATGTCGAGCGCGGCGCGGCTGACGAAATGGCGCAGCCGTTCGAACCGCTGGGCGGGGCAGATGAGGCCGCCGGTGCATCTGATGTCGACCTCCCCTTCCTCGCGCACGGCTTCGGACTGGCAGACGGGGCAATGGTCGGGGAAGGCGAAGGGCGCGCGCGGATCGTCGCGGGTGAGATTGTCGACCACCTGCGGGATGACGTCGCCTGCGCGCTGGACGACGATGCGGTCGCCGGGGCGGACGCCGAGGCGGGCGATCTCGTCCGCATTGTGCAGGGTGACGTTGGAGACGACGACGCCGCCGACGGTGACGGGGGTCAGGCGGCCGACCGGAGTCAGCTTGCCGGTGCGGCCGACCTGGATGTCGATGGCCTCCAGCGTCGTTTGCGCCCGTTCGGCGGGGAATTTATGGGCGATGGCCCAGCGCGGGGCCTTGGCGACGAAGCCCAGGCGCTGCTGCCAGTCAAGCCGGTCGACCTTGTAGACGACGCCATCGATGTCGAAGGGCAGTTCGGCGCGGGCGGCTTCGATGGCGCGGTAATGGGCGATCAGCGATTCCAGCGTGTCGACGCAGGTCAGGCGGTCGGAGACGGGCAGGCCCCAGCTTGCGATGGCCTGCATGACGCCGAGCTGGGTTTCTGCGGGGACGGCGCTGACTTCGCCCCAGCCATGGGCGAGGAAGCGCAGCGGGCGGCTGGCGGTGACGGCGGCGTCCTTCTGGCGCAGCGAACCGGCGGCGGCGTTACGGGGATTGGCGAACTGGCGGGCCTTTTCGGGGTCTTCGGCTTCGGCCAGCAGGCGTTCGTTCAGGGCCACGAAATTGGCCTTGGCCATATAGACTTCGCCCCGGACTTCGAACAGGTCGGGGACGGTGTCGCCGGTCAGGCGCTCAGGGATGTCGGCAATAGTGCGGACATTGGCGGTGACGTCCTCCCCCGTCGTGCCGTCGCCCCGCGTGGCGGCGAGGACCAGTTCGCCCTTCTCATAGCGCAGCGAGCAGGACAGGCCGTCGATCTTGGGTTCGGCGGTGAGGGCGACGGGCGCGTTTTCGGGGAGCGCGAGGAAGCGGCGGACGCGGGCGATGAATTCGGCGATGTCCTCGTCCGCGAAGCCGTTGTCGAGGCTCATCATGCGGACGGCGTGCTGGACCTTCTTGAGGGCGGAGGTGGGGGCCGCACCGACCTGGGCGTTGGGAGAATCGCTGCGGACAAGGTGCGGGAAGGCAGCTTCCAGCGCATTATTCTCGCGGATCAGCGCGTCATAGGCGGCGTCGGTGATCTCCGGCTGGTCCTGATCATGATAGAGCCGGTTGTGGCGCGCAATCTCCCGCGCCAGGCGCATGAGGTGGTTGGCGGCTTCGGCTTCGGTCATGGACGTAAGGTCGGTCATGCGCCTGTCTTTAGCGTCGGCCTTTGCGCACGGGTAGCGGATATTCTGGGGTCGCGGGGGAACAGGGTTGTCGAAATGGTTATTGGTGAAAAGAGGAATATCGGCTTAACGACGAGCCGAGGCCGACAATTGACAGAAACACATCGACATTATCCGATGTGTTATTGACCACCCGCATTCCATCGGATAATTCCGATGCATGGAAACTGAAGCGGCGCTCTCAATTCTTGCGGCTCTCGCGCATCCAACCCGCCTGGCGACCTTCAGGCTGCTGGTTCAGCATGAGCCGGAAGGCCTTTCGACCGGGCAGTTGGCGGAAGCTGGCGGGCTGAGCCAGAGCACATTCTCCACCCATCTGGCGGTCCTGGTAAAAGCCGGGCTGGTCGTCCCCGAAAAGCGCGGGCGACGGCAGATACAGCGTGTCAGCATCGATGCGTTGCGCGGCCTGATGATCTTCCTCGCCAAAGACTGTTGCGGGGGGCGCGCCGAACTGTGCGAGCCGCTGCTCGCCGAACTCGCCTGCTGCTGAAGGACCAGCCCGTGACCGACATCGTCATCTATCACAATCCGGAGTGCGGGACGTCGCGCAACGCGCTCGCCATGATCCGCAACGCCGGAATGGAGCCGCATGTCGTCGAATATCTGAAGACGCCCCCCGCAAGGGCGCTTCTTGTCCAGCTCATCGAACGCGCCGGCATGTCGCCTCGCGATCTGCTGCGCGAGAAGGGCACGCCCTATGCCGAACTCGGCCTGGATGACGAGACGCTGACCGACGACGCCCTTATCGACGCGATGATGGCGCACCCGATCCTCATCAACCGGCCGCTGGTCGTGACGCCGCTGGGCGTGAAGCTGTGCCGCCCGTCCGAGGTGGTGCTGGACATTCTTCCCGCGCAGCAGCGCGGCGCGTTCGCGAAGGAGGATGGGGAGCAGGTCGTCGACGCGGACGGCAATCGCATTCGACCGGCATGAACCGCCGCGCTGTTCTGGCCGAGGCGCTTGGCAGCCTGCTGCTGTTTGCGACCGTCATCGGGTCCGGGATCATGGCCGAACGCATCGCGGGCGGGAACATCGCCATCGCGCTTCTGGGCAACACGCTGGCGACCGGCGCGATCCTGTTCGTGCTGATCACGATGCTGGGGCCGGTGTCGGGCGCGCACATGAATCCTGCCGTCACGTTCGTCATGTGCATGCGCGGCCACATACGCATCGACGCGGCGCTGGCCTATGCCGCCGCCCAGTTGGCGGGTGGGATCATCGGCGTATGGCTGGCGCATCTGATGTTCGACGTCCCATTGCTCCAGCTATCCGCCAAGTTGCGCGGCGGCGGCGGGCAATGGGCCGGTGAGGCCATCGCTACCTTCGGTCTGGTTCTGACGATCATCGGAACCGTGCGGATGCGCCCGGAAAGCGTGCCGATCAGCGTCGCCCTCTATATCGTGGCCGCCTATTGGTTCACCTCTTCCACCAGCTTCGCAAACCCCGCCATCACCCTTGCCCGATCGCTGAGCGACAGTTTCGCCGGGATCGCCCCATCCTGCGTGCCTGCATTCGTCGCCGCGCAGATGGGCGGCGCGATCACCGCTCATATCGTCAGCGGACTCGTCTTCCCCGCAGCCCCGCAAAACGCCGCCCTTGCCGATGGGCCGTGACCGCTTGCCGGCAACGGCGCTCCGTACACGAATGACTGCAAGTGATTGCTTGCGGCCGGGCTACTTCGGGAACGCGGCTGCTTTATAGCTTTTCCAGCAGGCGTTCGGCCTGGGCGCGGGCTTCGGCTGTGATTTCGGCGCCGGAGAGCATGCGGGCGATTTCCTCGCGGCGTTCGCCGTCGCTCAGCGCATGGACGCCGGTTCGTGTGACGGTGCCGTCGCTCGATTTGGCGATCAGCATATGGCCTGCGCCGCGTGCCGCCACTTGCGGGCTGTGGGTGACGACGAGTATCTGGTTGGTCCGGGACAGACGGGACAGGCGCTCCCCGATAGCGGAAGCGACGGCGCCCCCTACCCCGCGGTCGATCTCGTCGAAGATCAGCGTGTCCGCGCCGCCTTGTTCCGCCAGCGCGACCTTGAGCGCGAGGATGAAGCGGGAGAGTTCGCCGCCAGAGGCGATCTTGACCAGCGGGGCGAAGGGCGCGCCGGGGTTGGTGGAGATTTCGAATTCCACCCGGTCCATGCCGTGGGGGGCCCATTGCCACTCCTCCTGCGGCGCGACGACGGTGCGGAAGCGGGCGGCGTCCAGTTTCAGCGGAGCGAGTTCGGCGGCGACGGCGGCGTCCAGCTTTCCGGCGGCTTGTCGGCGTTCGGCGGAGAGGGACTGGGCGGCTTCGCGATAGGCGGCGGCCTTGGCCTTCACATCGGTTTCCAGGGCGACGAGATGGTCTTCTCCGCCTTCGATGGCGGCGAGTTTCGCCGCCATCTCGTCGCGCAGGGCGGCGAGGTCGTCGGGTTGGACCTGATGCTTGCGGGCCAGGCCGCGTAGGTCGAACAGGCGGGTTTCGATGGCGTCGAGGCGAGCGGGGTCGAAGCTCAAGGCCTCGGCGGCTTCGTTGAGGCGGTCCTCCGCTTCGCTGGCTTCGATGACGGCGCGGTCGAGGGCGGCGAGGACTTCGGCCAGCGGTTCATATTCGCCGACGATGCGGTCGAGGCGGCGGGCGGCCTGGCGCAATTGGGCGAGGCCGCCGTCGGAGCCGGTGAAGCATTCGGTGACGGCGGAAAGGTCGTCGGAGAGGCGCGCGCCCTTCTGCATGGTGGCGCGTTCTTCGGCCAGCGTGGCTTCTTCGCCGGGTTCGGGGGCGAAGCGGGTGAGTTCGTCCACCGCGTGGGTCAGGTAATCGCGGTCGCGGGCGGCGGTCTCGACGCTGGCGCGGCTTTCCGCGAGGCGGTCGGCGGCGGCGCGCCAGGCGTGATAGGCTTGGGCGACCGCGCCCGTGTCGCAGCGGCCATAGGCGTCGAGCAAGGCGCGGTGGCCGCGTGGGTTGAGCAGGCCGCGATCATCATGCTGGCCGTGGATTTCGACCAGCGCGCTGCCGAGGTCGCGCAGCAGGGCGGCCGAACAGGCCTGATCGTTGACGAAGGCGCGGCTGCCGCCGTCGGCCTTGACGATGCGGCGGATGATCAGCGGCTCGCCCGGTTCGATGTCTATGCCGTTGTCGGCCAGCAGGTCGGTCACGCGATGACCGGCGCGGGGTGCTTCGAAGGTGGCGGCGACGCTGGCCTGCGCCTCCCCGTTGCGGACGAGGCCGCTGTCGGCGCGGGCGCCCAGCGCGAGGCCGAGCGAATCGAGCAGGATCGACTTGCCCGCGCCGGTCTCGCCGGTCAGCACGCCGAGGCCAGACCCGAAATCCAGGTCCAGCGCCTCGATCAGCACGACGTTGCGGATGGAGAGAGCGGTCAGCAAAGGCGAGCGACTCCCCCCTCCCGCAAGCGGGAGGGGCCGGGGGTGGGTGCGCCGCGCCAGCGGCGCTTCTTTCAACGCTAGGGCGGAACGCTCGCTTTGCTCGCGGCCCACCCCTCGCCCCTCCCGCCTGCGGGAGGGGGATAATTCAGGTCAGGCCTTGTTCGGATGTTCGCGCATCAGCTTGTAGCTGCGCTCATACCATTTCGAACCGGGATAGTTGCGGCCCAGCACGGCGGCGGCCTTCTGCGCTTCGGCGGGGATGCCGAGCGAGAGATAGCTTTCCACCAGGCGCTCCAGCGCTTCGGGTGTGTGGGTGGTCGTCTGATATTTGTCGATGACCGTGCGAAAACGCAGCGTGGCGGCCAGCCATTGGCCGCGACGCTGGTAGAAGCGGCCGATCTCCATCTCCTTGCCCGCGAGGTGATCGTTCACGAGGTCGAGCTTAAGCCGGGCGTCGGCCGCGTAGCGCGTGTCGGGATAGCGGCGGATCAGTTCGCCCAGCGCGTCCAGCGCCTGTTGCGTGATCTTCTGGTCGCGGGTGACGTCGGCGATCTGTTCATAATAGCAGAGCGCGATCAGATAATAAGCGTAGGGCGCGTCCTTGTTGCCGGTGTGGATCGACAGGAAGCGCTGCGCCGCGCCGATCGATTCCGGATAATCCTGATTCATGTAATAGCTGAAGGCCGACATGAGCTGCGCCCGGCGCGCCCAGGGCGAATAGGGGTGCTGGCGCTCCACCTCGTCGAACAGGGCGGCGGCGAGCTTGTACTGCCCGCGATCCAGGCGATATTTGCCGGCATTGTAGAGCGTGGACACGTCGCGGGCGACATATTGTGTGTCGGCCTTGTTCTTCGACGTCGCGCAGCCCGACAGCAGGGCGGCGAGCAGAAGCGGTGCGGTAGCCGCGCCGATGCGCGTCATGGTTTTCGTCAGCATGGCCGGGTCATAGCCGAGGGAATGGCCCTCGCCAAGCGGCAGAATGTGCCTGCCTGTCGCTATGCGCGAACAGGCAGGTCGAGCCGCGCTGTCGCGCCGCCCTTCGCCGCGGGCATGAGCGAGAAGCGGCCGTTCAGTTGGCCGGCAAGGGCGTTGGAAATCCGCAGGCCCAGGCTCTGGCCGAAACCAGGGTCGAAATTGGCGGGCAGTCCCTTTCCATCGTCCGTGATGTCGAGCGTTATCGTACCGTCGCTGATGTCCAGGCCGACATGGATGCTGCCGCCCCGATGCGGCAGGCCATGTTCAATGGCGTTGTTGACCGCTTCGGTCACGATCAGCGCCATCGACACGGCGATGTCGGGTTCCAGGGTCAGGCCGTCGGGCGCATCGACGGTGAGGACGATGTCGTCGCGGCCGCTGGCCTCCAGCACGTCGGCGGTCAATGTCGTCAGGAAGGAGCGGACATTCTGCCCCTCCCCCGAAGGATTGTAGAGCGCCCGGCTGATCCGGCCGACCAGCGCCAGCCGGGCCGAGGCGTCGTCGAGCGCCCGGCGAGCCACGTCATGATCGACATGGCGCCGCTGGAGCGAGAGTATGGCGGCGACGACCTGAAGATTGTTGGACACGCGGTGCTGCAATTCGCGGAACAGCAGTTCGCGATTTTCGGCCAGGGCGCGGCTGCGTTCCCGCTCTACCGCCAGTTTGAAGTTCGCCTTCTGCAGCAGGTTGATCAGCGCGATGTCCACCGCCACCACGGTGCCGTAGAAGACCAGCGCCAACAGCACGCCCGGATGAAGATCGAACGCCATGCGCGGCGGAATGAAGAAATACCAGGAGATGAGGCCGCACAGCACGCCCGCATAGATGCCCGGCCGCACCCCGAACAGGAAGGAGGTCAGGATCACGGCGGGAAAGAAGGACACGAAGGGATAGCCGACCGGCATGGCGATTTCCGCGACGGTGCGAATGGCAAAAGCGATCAGGCAGAAAACGGTCGCCAGCAGATAAGCATGCCAGGGCCGGCGCAAGACAAGCGGCAACCGCTCCACGAATCTTTCGTTCTTGCGCTGCATATATCCCCCGGTTCCTTGGTCGTTACAGTAACATAACTGCCGGAAACGCCAATTGATGGAGATCAGGAAGCGGTCAAATTCATCGAAAAGGGCGCCCGGATGACCGGACGCCCTTCCTTTTTTCTGAACATGATGGACCAGGATCAATCCTGGGTCAGGAAATCCGGCAGGCCGGCGCTGGAGCCGTCATCGTCGCCCTTGCCTTCGCCCCGGGGACCGCGGTCGCGGCGCGGGCCGCGATCGCCCCCGCGTCCGCCGCGGTCGCCCCCACGGTCGCGGCGATTGCGGTCGCCACGGCCGCCTTCGCGGTCGCCGCCCCGATCCCCTCTGGGTTCGCGGGGCGGACGGGTGTCTTCCAGTTCCTCGCCGGTTTCCTGGTCGACCACGCGCATCGACAGGCGAACCTTGCCGCGCGGGTCGATTTCGAGAACCTTGACCTTCACTTCCTGGCCTTCCGACACGACGTCGGTCGGCTTTTCCACGCGCTCATTCTTCATTTCGGAGACGTGGACGAGGCCGTCCTTGCCGCCCATGAAGTTCACGAACGCGCCGAAGTCGACGATGTTGACGACCTTGCCGGTGTAGATCTTGCCGACTTCCGCTTCCTCGACGATGCCGAGGATCCACTTCTTGGCGGCTTCGATCTGGTTGATGTCGGACGAGCTGATCTTGATGATGCCCTCGTCGTCGATGTCGACCTTCGCGCCGGTTTCCGCGACGATCTCGCGGATGACCTTGCCGCCGGTGCCGATGACGTCGCGGATCTTCGACTTGTCGATCTGGATCGTCTCGATGCGCGGAGCGTGCGCGCTCAGTTCGGTGCGGGTCGAGGACAGGGCCTTGCTCATCTCGCCCAGGATGTGGGCGCGGCCTTCCTTCGCCTGGCGCAGCGCGACTTCGAAGATTTCCTGCGTGATGCCGGCAACCTTGATGTCCATCTGCATGGTGGTGATGCCCGCTTCCGTGCCCGCCACCTTGAAGTCCATGTCGCCGAGGTGATCCTCATCGCCCAGGATGTCGCTGATGACCGCGAACTCCTTGCCTTCCAGGATCAGGCCCATGGCGATGCCGGAGACGGGACGCTTCAGCGGAACGCCGGCATCCATCATCGAGAGCGAACCGCCGCAGACCGTCGCCATCGAGGACGATCCGTTGGACTCGGTGATGTCGCTGAGGACGCGGATCGTGTAGGGGAATTCCTCCTTGCTGGGCAGCACGGGGTGCAGGGCGCGCCATGCGAGCTTGCCATGGCCGACTTCGCGACGGCCCGGCGCGCCGAAGCGACCCACTTCGCCGACCGAATAGGGCGGGAAGTTATAGTGCAGCATGAAGCTTTCATAGTGGAGGCCGGTCAGGCCGTCGATCATCTGCTCGGCGTCCTTGGTGCCAAGCGTGGTGGTGCAGATCGCCTGCGTTTCGCCGCGGGTGAACAGCGCCGAACCATGGGTGCGCGGCAGGAAGCCTACCATCGCCTCGATCGGACGGATCTGCGTGGTGGTGCGGCCGTCGATGCGCTTGCCTTCCTTGAGGATGGCGGTGCGGACGATCTCCGCCTCCAGCTTCTTGGTCAGCTTGATGCCGGCCATGACGCTCTGGGCGTCCAGGCCCTCTTCCGCGAAAAAGGCCTTGGCCTTGTCGCGGGCGGCGTTGATCGCGCTCGAACGGGCGGACTTGTCGGTCAGCTTGTAGGCGGCCGCGATGTCCTTGCCGATCAGCTTCTTGAGCTTCTTCTTGAGGTCGTCGAGATTGTCGCCCTTGGCGACGTCCCACGGATCCTTCGCGGCCTTTTCGGCGAGGTCGATGATCGCGTTGACGACCTTCTTCGACGCTTCATGGGCGAAGAGGACGGCGCCGAGCATCACGTCTTCCGAAAGCTCCTTGGCTTCGGATTCGACCATCATCACCGCATTGCCGGTGGCGGCGACGACCAGGTCGAGTTCGCCGGTCTTCACTTCGTCCAGCGAGGGGTTGAGCTGATATTCGCCATCCTTGTAGCCGACGCGGGCGGCGCCGATCGGACCCAGGAAGGGCACGCCCGACAGGGTCAGCGCGGCCGAGGCGGCGATCATCGCCACGATGTCGGGCTCGCTTTCCCCGTCGAAGCTCAGAACCTGAGCGATGACGTTGATTTCATTATAGAAACCTTCGGGGAAGAGCGGGCGGACCGGGCGGTCGATCAGGCGGGAAACCAGCGTTTCCTTTTCCGTCGCGCCGCGCTCGCGCTTGAAGAAGCCGCCCGGAATGCGACCGGCGGCCGAATATTTTTCCTGATAATGGACGGTCAGCGGGAAGAAGTCCTGTCCTTCCTTCACCGACTTGGCGGCGGTCACGGCGCAGAGCACCACGGTTTCGCCATAGGTCGCCAGCACGGCGGCGTCGGCCTGACGCGCAATGCGGCCGGTTTCGAGCGTGAGGGTCTTGCCGCCCAGCTCGATTGATACCTTCTTTACATCGAACATTGGTTTTTTCCTTCGCCCGCCTGGCCCTATTGCCGGGCGGGGCCTGTCTGCGCGCTATCCGGCGCGCGGCGGTTTGGGGTAATGATCAACCCCTTTGACCGGACGATCGCACCGGATTGCGCGACCATCCATTTTAACGTGCTCCGGCGAAAGCCGGAGCCCAGGGTTCCAAACACAGCGCCCGGAACCCTGGATGCCCGCCTGCGCGGGGATGACCCAAACGTAATCGGCCCGCCGAAGCGGGCCGAACTTATTGGGTCACTTGCGCAGGCCCAGCTTGGCGATGAGGTCGGTGTAGCGCGCCCCATCCTTCTTCTTCAGATAATCCAGCAGCGAACGGCGCTTGTTGACCAGCATCAGCAGGCCGCGACGGCTGTGGTTATCCTTGTGATGACCCTTGAAATGCTCGGTCAGGTTGGCGATGCGCTCCGAGAGGATCGCAACCTGGACTTCCGGCGAACCTGTGTCGCCCTCGGCACGGGCATGTTCCTTGATCAGCGCTTCCTTGCGCTCGGCAGTAATCGACATCGGCTTCCTTTCGTAACATCTAGAGATTGAAGCCGCGCACCACCCTGATTTCCCTAAGGGTTTCTGGGCCACTGGACTCCACCAGCGCGACGGGCGTTGCGCCCTCCATCGCCAGCATGAGACCGGTATGCGGTTTCCCCACAAGCACCTTCCCCTGTCGGAGAGCCAGCGCTTCATCGGGAGAGACTGCGAGAGCCGGGATGTCGTCCAGCCCTGCGGTCAACGGCAGCATAAGCTGCGCGATGCCGCCGCCCCTAGCAGCTTCGTCCAATTTGTCCAGCGAAATCGCGGATTCCAGGGTGAAGGGGCCTGCCTTGACGCGGCGGAGCATGGTGACATGGCCGACCGTGCCGAGCGCCAGCGCGATGTCGCGGGCGAGGGAGCGGATATAGGTGCCCTTGGAGACATGGGCGCGGAGGGTGACGGAGGCGAGCCCCCTTGTCCCGATCTCTGGCCCTTCCGCCTCTTGTCCCTTGATGACGAGAGCGTGGACGGTGACGGCGCGGGTCTTCATCTCCACATCCTCCCCCTTGCGGGCGAGGTCGTAGGCGCGCCGGCCGTCGATCAGGATGGCGCTGTAGGCGGGGGGCGCCTGTTCGATGGGGCCGGTGAAGCGGGGCAATATCGCCTCCACCTCCGCCAGCGTCGGGCGATGGTCGCTGGCGGCGATTTCCCGGCCCTCCAGGTCCAGCGTGTCGGTCTGGACGCCGAAACGGACGGTGAAATCATAGATTTTGTCGCTGTCGAGCATTCGCCCGGCGAGCTTGGTCGCCTCCCCGACCGCGATGGGCAGCACGCCGGTCGCCAGCGGATCGAGCGTGCCGCCATGGCCGACCTTCCACTTGCCCGCGCCGCTGACGCGCAGGGCGCGCTTTACCGCGCTGACGGCCTGCGTCGAGCCAAGGCCATGGGGTTTATCGAGGATGATCCAGCCGTGCATGGCGGCGCGCTCTAGCCCTCCTGTCCCCGGTTGTCAGCCCTTCCTGGACGGTTACGGCATTTGCGGTGGTCAGCGAGCGGAGCGCTTTTCCACGAAATGGCGGCGGCACAGCGCGACATAGCGGTCGTTTCCGCCGATTTCGGTCTGTTCGCCTTCGCGGATGGGCCGCCCTTCCCCATCCACGCGCAGGTTCATGGTCGCCTTCCGCCCGCATTCGCAGATCGTCTTGATCTCCGTCAGCGTGTCGGCCAGGCCGAGCAGCGCGGCGCTGCCTTCGAACAATTGCCCCTGGAAATCGGTGCGGATGCCGTAGCAGAGAACGGGGATGGCCAGCCGGTCGGCCACCGCCGCAAGCTGCCAGACCTGGGCCGCGTTCAGGAACTGCGCTTCGTCGACCAGCACGCAGGACAGGGGCCTCCGGGCATGCTGGGCGGAGATGGGCGCGAACAGGTCGGTCGCGGCGTCGAACAGATGCGCCTTCGCCTCCAGCCCGATGCGCGAGACGATCAGGCCCCGTTCGTAGCGGTCGTCTATCGCGGCGGTCCACAACATGGTTTCCATGCCGCGCTCGCGATAGTTGAAGCTGGATTGCAGCAGGGTCGTCGATTTGCCCGCGTTCATCGAGCTATAGTAGAAATAGAGCTTGGCCATCAGCGGGCCATCGGCGCGATCTGCTTGAGGAAGCGGACGAGCGCGTCGGCCAGGGCGATGCGCTTGTCCGAGAAGCTGTGGTCGGTCGGCCAGACCATCAGCCGCGTGTCGGGATTGGCGGATTGCGCGTCGGCGGTGACCTTGCGCGCCATGGCGCCAATGCCGCGTTCCGCCCCGATGATGACGAGCGGACGGCGGCCATAGCCCACCAGCTTGCGGCCGAGGTCGAATTTTTCCGTGTCGGCGCGGATTTCCGTGGTCAGGCTGTCATAGGTGGCGCCGTGCAGGGGCGGCAGGTCGCTGGCGACTTCGGCTTTCCAGGCGGCCTCGCCCTCCGGGGTGGAGAGCGCGGCGGCGGTTTCGGACGGATCCCAGGGGTCGATCAGGAAGAGGCCCGCGACATGGGGTTCGGCGGCGGCGACATCGGCGGCCATGAAGCCGCCCATGCTGTGGCCCGCGACGACGATGGCGCTGGTATCAATGCGGTATCGGGCGACGGTGGCGGATTGCTGAAGATATTGCAGGGCGTTCCAGGCGTCTTCGGAGGCGTGGGTGAAGGAGAAGCTGCCGGGGCTGCCCCAACTGCCGCGATAATGGAGGGTGAGGACATTCCATCCGGCGCGGCGGGCGGCCTGGGCAAGGTCCAGATTCTGCTCGTTGCCGGGGAAGCCGTGGAGGAGGAGCAGCGTCGGGTGCAGGCCGGAACCGGCGGCGGTGTAGAGGACCGCGTTGAGCGCGCCGTCTTCGGAGGGGATGGTGAAGGCGCTCATGCCGGCGGGATAGGCGGCGTCGGGCGCGGGGTCGCTGGTGACGGCGGGGTGGATCGGCGCTTCCTTGGCGGCGGCGGGTATGGCCAGCGTCAGCGCGACTGCCAATATGCCGATCTTTTTCATGCGCCTCAGCCCCTTTTGCTCCTGCCGGAGAGACGCTGTTAGCGGGGCTGCGCCGTCACGTCGACGGTGGAAAAAGACTTTCGATCAAGCGCAATGTGCTCCTGCGAAGGCAGGGGCCCAGTTCTGCCGCCTGGACTAGGCTCCTGCATTCGCAGGAGCACGTCGCGCTTAATCGTCCTCGATTTCCGGCTGCTCCAGGTCGCGGGCGACCTTTGGATCGCGGAGCAGCTTGTCGATATGGCTGCCCTCGTCGAAGCTCTCGTCAGCCAGGAATTTGAGCTTCGCCGCATATTTGAGGCGAATGCGGGTCGCGACCTCCCGCTGGAGAAAGGCGGTGTTGGTGCGCAGCGCCTTCAGCACGGCGGCCTCGTCCTGGCCGAGCAGCGACTTGATGAAGACGGTCGCGTGGCGCAGGTCGGGGGACATGCGGACTTCGGTGACGCTGACCACATGGCTGGCGAGGACATCGTCATGCACGTCGCCGCGCTGGAGGATGTCGGACAGGACATGGCGCACCTGTTCGCCCACGCGGAGGAGCCGGACGGAGGGGCCTTCATTGGGAGCGGGCATTATATCCTCCCCTCCCGCAAGCGGGAGGGGCCGGGGGTGGGCTCTCCCCATCGGCCATTGCAGTTCAGGAGAGGGCGAGCCCACCCCCCAGCCCCCTCCCGCCTGCGGGAGGGGGAACATGGATCACAGCGTCCGCGCGCGTTCCTCGACCTCGAACAGTTCCAGCGTGTCGCCGGGCTTGATGTCGTTAGTGTCCTGGAGCACCGCGCCGCATTCCATGCCTGCCCGGACTTCGGACACATCGTCCTTGAAGCGGCGCAGCGAGGCGATGTGGGTGCGCGACACGATGACATCCTCGCGGGTGAGGCGCGCTGCCAGACCCTTGCGGATGATGCCCTCGAGGACGAGCAGGCCCGCCGCCTTGTCCTTCTTGCCCGCCGGGAAGACCTGAAGCACCTCGGCCCGGCCGACGATGGTTTCGATGCGTTCCGGCGCCAACTGGCCGGCCATTTCGCCGCGAACTTCCTCAAGCAGGTCGTAGATCACGTCATAATAGCGCAGCGAGATCTTCTCGCGCTCCGCCAACTGGCGCGCCTTGGCATTGGGGCGCACGTTGAAGCCGATCAGCGGGGCGCGGCTGGCGGCCGCCAGCGTGACGTCGCTTTCAGTGATCGCGCCGACGCCCGAATGCAGGATGCGGACCTTGATCTCGTCGGTCGAGATGCGGTTGAGCGAAGACACGATGGCCTCCACCGAACCCTGCACGTCGCCCTTCACCACCACCGGATATTCGATGACCTTGGTGTTCAGCGCCGAGAACATATGTTCAAAGCTGGTCGGGGCGGCCGTGGTGCGCTTCTTGGTCGCCTGTTCCTGGCGATAGGCGGCGACTTCGCGGGCGCGGGCCTCGTTCTCGACGACGGTGAGCTGGTCGCCCGCCATCGGCACCCCGGACAGGCCCAGAACCTCGACCGGGGTCGAGGGACCGGCGGTCTTCACATTCTGGCCCTTGTCGTTGATCATTGCGCGGACCTTGCCGCTTTCCGACCCGATGACGAAGGTGTCGCCGATCTTGAGCGTGCCCTTGCGCACCAGCACGGTGGCGACCGCGCCGCGGCCCTTGTCGAGCTGCGCCTCGACCACATTGCCTTCGGCGGCGCGGTCGGGATTGGCGGTCAGTTCGAGCAGTTCGGCCTGGAGCATGATCTTGTCGAGCAGATCGTCGAGGCCCGTCCGCTTGAGCGCGGAAACCTCCACGTCCTGCGTTTCGCCGCCCATATCCTCGACCACGATCTCATGTTCGAGCAGGCGTTCGCGGATACGCTGGGGATTGGCTTCGGGCTTGTCGACCTTGTTGATCGCGACGATCATCGGCACGCCGGCGGCCTTGGTGTGGTTGATGGCCTCGATGGTCTGGGGCATCAGCCCGTCGTCCGCCGCCACCACCAGGATGACGATGTCGGTGACGTTGGCGCCGCGCGCGCGCATTTCCGAAAAGGCCTCGTGCCCCGGCGTGTCGAGGAAGGTGATGGTGTCGCCGCCCTTCGTCTTCACCTGATAAGCGCCGATATGCTGGGTGATGCCGCCGCTTTCGCCCGACACGACGTTGGTGCCGCGCAGCGCGTCGAGCAACGACGTCTTGCCATGGTCGACATGGCCCATGATGGTCACGACCGGCGGACGGGCTTTAAGCGTTTCGGGCGCGTCGACCTCACCCTCCATGCCGATTTCGACGTCGGCGTCGGACACGCGCTGGATACGGTGGCCGAATTCCTCGACCAGCAGTTCCGCCGTATCCTGGTCGATCGGCTGGTTGAGCGTGACGGCGGTGCCCATCTTGAACAGGGCCTTCACCAGGTCCGCGCCCTTTTCCGCCATCCGGTTGGCCAGTTCCTGGACGGTGATGCTTTCAGGCACGACCACGTCGCGCGTCTGCTTCTCGCGCTGCTGGGCGCCGCCGGAATAATGGGCGCGACGTTCCTTCTCGCGGGCGCGCTTCAGCGCGGCGAGGCTGCGGGCGCGGGCGCTGTCGTCATCCGCAAGGGCGCGGGTGACGGTGAGCTTGCCGGCCTGGCGGCGATTGTCGTCGCCGCGCTTGGCGCGGTCGGGCTTGGCCGGTTCGGGGCGCTTGACCGGCGCGACCGGCGTGAAGCGGCGCGGCGGCGGCATGGCGGTCGAGGCGGCGGACTTCGGCTCGGCGGCGGAGGGCGCGGCGTCGACCGGAACATCGGCGGCGGTCGCCTCGGATTCCTCGACAGGCGCCCTGGCGGCTTCCTCGGCCGGCCCGGTCTCGACTTCGGGCTGACGTGTGGTTTCGACCTCGGCCACTTCGGTAGCCTGGCGGTTTTCCTCGGCGCGGCGCTTTTCCTCCTCGCTCGCGGCAAGGCGCTGGGCGTCTTCGCGGCGGCGCGCTTCCTCCAGCGCGGACATGCGGGCTTCCTCGGCCTCGCGCAGCAGCTTCGCCTGCAATTCCTGACGCGACATCAGGCTTTGCGGCGGCGCCGGACGGGCGGGGGCCGGCTGCGGCGCGCGGGCCTGCGGCGGCTGCGTCGAAGGCGCGGCAGCAACGGGCGTGGGATCGGCCTGAGGTTCAGGCGCAGCGTGGCCGGCTTCGCCCGGCTTGCCCAGGATGCGGCGCCGCTTCACCTCGACCACGACCGTATTCTTGCGGCCATGGCTGAACTGCTGCTGCACCTGACCGGACTCGACCGTGCGCTTGATCCCCAGCGGCTTGCGGCCCAGAACCGGCTTGTCTTCCTTGCTGTCACTCATACGACTGAACTATACCCTTCACATCAACCCGACCGGCAAGGCCCGTCGGCGCCTTCATTCCAATGCTACCTCAGGCGCCCAGTGCCCCTGCGGAGTCACGCTCCCCATGCACCGGCGCTCCGTTAGCGCAACCCAGATAGCTTTCCAAGCGGCCTATGGCGCCGCGCAGACGTGACGCCGCACGCGAGTCGGTCACCGCGATATGGACGACATTGTCCCGCCCCATTGCCATAGATAGGGCGTGTCGGTCCACAGGCAAGACGATGCCCGCCAAATCCGTGCCCTCGGCCTCCTGTCCGACGCGGAGCGCCTGGTCCAGCTTGCGGTTGCCGTCGGCGGCCGCGTCGGCGGCGTGGAGCAGCAGCGTGACGTCGCCCTTGCGGCAGGCGACATCGATCTTTTCGGAGCCGGTCAGGACCATGGACGCCTTCGCCTCCAGACCCAGGCGGTCGAGCAATGCCTTGCGCAGGCCGTCCTCTATGAGGGCGGGCAGCGTGTCGGGAATGTGCAGGTCGCCGGTCTTGAAGGCGCGGGCGAGCGCGCCCTTGAGCTTGCCCTTTGTCAGCGCCTGTTCAAGTTCGGCGCGGGTGACGCCGATCCAGGCGCCGCGGCCGGGGGCCTTGGCGCGGATGTCGGGCAGGATTTCGCCGTTCGGGCCGCAGGCGAGGCGCACCAGCATTTCCGGGTCGGCGCGGTCGCCGGACAGGATGCATTTGCGTTCGGTCATGCTTTTTCTCCCCTCCCTTCCAGGGAGGGGTTGGGAGTGGGTCGCGCGTAGCGCGCATCCGCCCTAGCCCAATCGCCGTTGCTGGCGATTGCTGATGCAATCGCACCCACCCTTGATCGGAGGCACGTGACTCCGATCAACCCCTCCCTGGAAGGGAGGGGAGTTGGTAGGGTAGCGCTATGGGGCGAGCTTAACCTCTCATCGGGAAGTGACCGCGGCATGGGCGTCCTCCCCTGCTTTGGGCGCGTCGCGGTCGGCAATGAGTTGGCCGCCTGCGCCGTAATTTTCCGTCGAAATCTCGGAAATCACCACCTGAACGGCGGCAGGCGACTTCCCCAGCCGCTCGACAAGCGACCAGGTGACGTCGGCGACGATGGCCGCCTTCTGCTCGCGGGTGGCGTTTCCGGCCAGACGGATGTCTACGAAGGGCATCTGCGCTTACGCTTCCTCGCCTTCGAACCAGTGGGCGCGGGCGGCCATGATGATCTCATTGCCCTGTTCCTCGGTGAGGCCATATTCGGCCAATATGCCGCCCTTGTCCTCTTCCTTGTTCTCGCGGCGGCGGCGCTGGTCGACGCGCTTCTTCGCGACCAGTTCGTCGGTGGCGAGGTCGGCCAGATCGTCCAGCGTCTTGATGCCCGCCTTGCCCAGCGTCACCAGCATGGCTTCGGTGAGGTGCGGCATGTCGGCCAGCGCGTCCTCGACGCCGAGCGCCTGACGCTCTTCGCGGGCGGCGGCTTCGCGGCGGTCCAGCGCTTCCTGGGCGCGGCTCTGCAATTCGGCGGCCAGGTCTTCGTCGAAGCCCTCGATCGCGGCCAGTTCCTCGACGCCGACATAGGCGACTTCTTCCAGTTCGCCGAAGCCCTCTGCCACCAGAAGCTGCGAAAGGGTTTCGTCCACGTCCAGTTCGTTCTGGAACATTTCGGAGCGGGCGACGAATTCCTTCTGGCGCTTTTCGGACGCATCGGCCTCGGTCATGATGTCGATGGCCTTGCCGGTGAGCTGGCTGGCCAGGCGGACATTCTGGCCGCGGCGGCCGATGGCGAGCGAAAGCTGATCGTCGGGAACGACGACTTCGATGCGTTCTTCTTCCTCATCGATGACGACGCGGGCGACCTGCGCGGGCTGGAGCGCGTTGACGACGAAGGTGGCGGTGTCTTCCGACCAGGGGATGATGTCGATCTTCTCGCCCTGCATTTCCTGCACGACGGCCTGCACGCGGCTGCCCTTCATGCCGACGCAGGCGCCGACCGGGTCGATGCTGGAATCGCGGCTGATGACGCCGATCTTGGCGCGGCTTCCCGGATCGCGGGCGGCGGCCTTGATCTCGATCACGCCGTCGTAGATTTCGGGCACTTCCTGCGCAAACAGCTTCTTCATGAATTCGGGGTGGGCGCGGCTGAGGAAAATCTGCGGACCCCGGTTTTCGCGGCGCACGTTCAGGATCACCGAGCGGATGCGGTCGCCGACGCGGACGACTTCGCGGGGGATCTGCTGGTCGCGGCGGATGACGCCCTCGGCGCGGCCGAGATTCACCACGACATGGCCGAATTCGACCGACTTGACGACGCCGGTGATGATCTCACCCACGCGGTCCTTGAATTCCTCATGCTGGCGCTCGCGCTCGGCGTCGCGGACCTTCTGGAAGATCACCTGCTTGGCCGACTGGGCGTCGATGCGGCCCAGGTCGATGGGGGGCAGCGGGTCGACGATGAAGTCGCCGATCACGGCGTCCTTCTTCAGCTTCTGCGCCTGGCGCAGGTCGACCTGCTTGAAATAATCGTCCACGACCTCGACCACTTCGACCACGCGCCACAAGCGCAGATCGCCGGTTTCCGGGTCCAGCTTGGCACGGATGTCGTTTTCCGCGCCGTAGCGGGCGCGGGCGGCGCGCTGGATCGCGTCTTCCATCGCCTCTATGACGATGGCCTTGTCGATCATCTTTTCGCTGGCCACCGAATTGGCGATGGCGAGCAACTCGGCCTTGTTGGCGGAAATGGCGTTGGCCATGATCGTTAAACCCTTACTCTTCGGTTTCGAACTCGTCCGCCCCATCGGAGGAGAGCGGCATACTAGCAGCAATCAGCGCGTCGGTCAGTATCAGCTTGGCGTCGCCCACCAGCGCGAAGGGGATGGCGACGTCGCCCGCCTTGGCGTCGGCGAACAAAATGTCCTCGCCCTCCACGCCCTTCAGCACGCCCCGGAAGCTCTTGCGGCCGGAGACGGTTTCGGTGGCGGCGATCTTCGCCTCATGCCCAGCCCATTCGAGGAAATCGGTAAGGCGGGTCAGCGGGCGGTCGATGCCCGGCGAACTGACCTCCAGACGATAGGCCTCCTCGATCGGGTCGGCTTCGTCCAGCACGTCGGAGAGGCGGCGGGAGATGGCGGCGCAATCCTCTATGACGAGTTGCTTCGTTTCCGGGCGCTCCGCCATGATCTGAAGCGTATATTCGTCACCCGACCCGAACAGCTTGATGCGCACGAGGTCGAAGCCCAGGGCCTTCACCTCCGGTTCGATCAGGGCTGTCAGTTCGGCGATGTCCGCCATGAAGTCTCCACAAGCAAATATGCAGCTTCCCTGTTGCCGCAGGCGTTCCGCCCGCGACCCCGACATGTTTGACGATGTAAGGAAGCAAGCGCGATATAGGCAGAATGCCGCAAAGCTGCAACATTATTTGTCGCGGAACATTTCATCGTCCGACGAGGAGGAAAAAGATGCGCCATTTCGCCCTGACCGCCCTGCCCCTCACCCTCAGCATGACCCCGATCGCCTGTTCGGCGGACAATGCCGCAGGGCAGAATGCGGCGCCGGAAAAGCCGTTCAAGACGTCGGTGATCGCGGATTTCGAGTCTCCCTGGGCGATGACCTTCCTGCCGGACGGGCGGATGCTGGTGACGGAGAAGGCGGGCGAGATGATCCTGTTCGATCCGAAGAATGGGACGAAAATTCCCGTCGCGGGGATTCCGCCGGTGGACAGCGCAGGTCAGGGCGCGCTGATGGACGTAGTGCCAGCGCCCGGCTTTGCGAAGAATGGGACGGTTTATTTCAGCTTTTCCGAGGCGGGTCCGGGGGGCAAGGGCGTGGCGCTGGCCACCGGGCGTTTCGATCAGGCGAGCGACGGGACGACCAAGCTGGACGGGGTGAAGGTGATTTTCCGCGCCAGCCCCTATGTCGAGGGCAACGGCCATTATTCGGGGCGGATCGCCTTTTCGCCGGACGGGAAATATCTGTTCTTCACCAATGGCGAGCGGCAGAAATTCGATCCGGCGCAGGATCCGAAATCGACATTGGGCAAGGTGCTGCGGTTGAATCTGGATGGAAGCCCGGCGGCGGGCAATCCGCTGGCGGCGAAGGGATTTCATCCTGCGGTCTGGTCCTATGGGCATCGCAACCTGCTGGGGATCGCCTTCGACAAGGAGGGGCGGCTTTGGGAGCAGGAGATGGGGCCGAAGGGCGGGGATGAGGTCAATCTGATCAAGCCGGGGTTGAATTACGGCTATCCTCTCGCCTCCAACGGCAGCCATTATGATGGGCGGGACATTCCCGATCATAAGGCGGGCGACGGTTTCGAGGCGCCCAAAGTCTGGTGGAATCCGGTGATCTCGCCGGGCGGGCTTGTCTATTATTCGGGCGACCTGTTTCCGCAGTGGAAGGATTCGCTGTTCATCGGCGGGCTGTCGAGCGAGGCGCTGGTGCGGGTGAAGCTGGACGGGGAGAATGCCGCCAAGGCCGACCAGTGGGACATGGGCGCGCGTATCCGCGAGGTGGAGCAAGGTCCGGACGGGGCGCTCTGGCTGCTGGAGGATGGCGGGCAAGGGTCGCGGGGGCGGTTGTTGAAGTTGACGCCTGTCCAGGGATGATCCGTGTTCCTGCGAAGGCAGGAACCCAGTTCAGACGGTGCATTTCAACTTAGACGGCGGGACTGGGCTCCTGCTTTCGCAGGAGCACGATATCCATATTTCGGTGTAGGAGAAAACGGGGCCTTTGCGGCCCCGTTCCTCTTACACCAGCCGGCTCTGCTTGACCGCCGCTTCGATGAAGCTGGCGAAGAGCGGATGCGGGTCGAAGGGTTTGGACTTGAGTTCCGGATGGAACTGCACGCCGACGAACCAGGGGTGGTCGGGCCGCTCGACGATTTCCGGGAGCGTGCCGTCGGGGGACATGCCGGAGAAGATCAGGCCGCCCTTTTCCAGCGGTTCGCGATAGCCCGCGTTCACCTCATAGCGGTGGCGGTGCCGTTCGCTGATGTCGGTGGCGTCATAGATGCCCGCGACGACGCTGTTGCCGGTGAGCTTCGCCGGATAGGCGCCCAGGCGCATGGTGCCGCCAAGGTCGGTTTCGGCGGTGCGCTTCTGCAGGCCTTCCTTGCTCATCCATTCGGTGATGAGGCCGACGACCGGCTCGCTGGTTTCGCCGAATTCGGTGGTGGAGGCGTTGGCGATGCCCGCCGTGTTCCGCGCCCCCTCTATGCAGGCCATCTGCATGCCGAGGCAAATGCCGAAGAAGGGCACGTTGCGTTCGCGGGCGAATTTGACGGAGGCGATCTTCCCCTCCGACCCGCGCACGCCGAAGCCGCCGGGGACGAGGATGCCGTGCATCGGTTCCAGGCGGGCGGCGATGTCCGCGCCCTCTTCCTCGAACAGTTCGGCGTCCAGCCATTTGATGTTGACCTTCACCCGGTTGGCGAAGCCGCCATGGGTCAGCGCCTCATAGAGCGACTTGTAGGCATCGGGCAGGCCGACATATTTGCCGACGACGCCGATGGTGACTTCGCCCTCCGGATTCTGCTGGCGGTCCATGATGTCGTGCCAGCGGTCCAGCCTGGGCGCGGGGGCGTTTTCGATGCCGAAGGCGCGCAGCACTTCGTCGTCCAGCCCTTCGGCATGATATTGCGTCGGGACCGCGTAGATGCTGCTGGCGTCGAGCGCGGGGATGACCGCTTCGGGGCGGACGTTGCAGAAGAGGGCGATCTTGCGCCGCTCGCTTTCGGGCAGCGGATGTTCGCAGCGGCAGAGCAATATGTCGGGCTGGATGCCGAGCGAGGTCAGTTCGCGGACGCTGTGCTGGGTCGGCTTGGTCTTCAGCTCGCCCGCCGCCGCGATATAGGGGACCAGCGTCACATGGACGAAGATGGAGCGGTTGCGCCCCAGATCGTTATGCAACTGGCGGATCGCCTCCATGAAGGGGAGCGATTCGATGTCGCCCACCGTGCCGCCGATCTCGCACAGCACGAAATCGAGGTCGTCGGAGTCGGCGAGGGCGAAGGCCTTGATCTCGTCAGTGACGTGCGGGATCACCTGCACCGTCGCGCCCAGATAGTCGCCGCGCCGTTCCCGCTGGATGATGGTCTGATAGACCCGGCCCTGCGTCACATTGTCCGACTGCCGCGCCGAAACGCCGGTGAAGCGCTCATAATGGCCAAGATCGAGGTCGGTTTCCGCCCCGTCGTCGGTCACATAGACCTCGCCATGCTGATAGGGACTCATCGTGCCCGGATCGACGTTGAGATAGGGATCGAATTTCCGGATACGCACACGGAAACCTCGCGCCTGCAGCAGTGCTGCGAGCGAAGCGGCCATCAGGCCCTTGCCAAGCGAGGAGACCACGCCGCCGGTGATGAAAATATACCGCGCCATGGGAGTAGAGGCTTAGCCTTTTACAAACGAGTTGGGCAAGCGCGCGAATCATCGCGCGTGCGAAAAAAGATCGAAATGACCGTAAGGCGGCTTAGTTGGCGAGCGGAACCGCGCCGTTGGCGGCATTGCCGCTCGCCGCGCCAGCAGCGCCGGCCAGCGGATCGTTGCCGGTCGCCGGGGCCGGACCGGATGCCGGAGCGGCCGGCGCCTGCTTCACCAGCGAGGTGTCGATGTCGCTCGGCCGGTGCTGGATCGAGGCGATCACCGCGAGCACGACCGACAGCGTCACGAAGATGCCTGCGAGAACCGTGGTCGATCGGGTCAGGAAGTCCGCCGCGCCGCGCGCCGACATGAACCCCGCCGGGCTGCCGCCGACGCCCAGGCCGCCGCCTTCCGACTTCTGCATCAGGATGACGGTGACCAGCAGGGCAGCGACGATGGCCTGCACGACGAGGATGAAGGTGAACATGAGACGAATATCTGTCCGGTAAAGGGTGCGTTGACGCGCACATAGCGATGATGGCGCGCCGGGGCAACCGCCCCCTCCTCTCCCCTCCCGCAGGCGGGAGGGGTTGGAGGTGAGTGGGCGGCGGCATGCGGCGTTATCGCATGGTTGATGGCATGGAAGCTCGCTGCGCTCGCACCCACCCCTTCCCCCTCCCTTGAAAGGGAGGGGCTTATTTTTTTGTTGGGGTCAGGCCGCCGCCGCGATCACCGGGGCGAATTTCGCCGCCGTCAGGCTCGCGCCGCCGATCAGGCCGCCGTCGACATCGGCCAGCGCCAGAAGCTCCGCCGCATTGTCGCCGTTCATCGATCCGCCATAGAGGATTCGCATCTCGTCGGCATCCGGGCCGATCCGGCTCGCCAGCGCGGCGCGCAGGGCGGCGTGCATCGCGGCGACCGCTTCCATTGTGGGGATCCGGCCCGTGCCGATGGCCCAGATCGGTTCATAGGCGATGGCCAGCCAGTCGGACGCCGCGCCTTCCGGCAAGGAGGCGATCAGTTGCGCCGAAACCACCGCCTCCGCATCCCCCGCGTCGCGCACGTCCAGGCTTTCGCCCACGCAGAGGATGACCTTCAGCCCCGCAGCCTTGGCCGCCAGCGCCTTCGCCGCGATGTCCGCGTCGGTTTCGCCCTGGTCCTGCCGCCGCTCGCTATGGCCGACGATGGTCCAGCTTGCCCCGGCTTCGGCCAGCATGGCGGCGGAGAGGCAGCCGGTATGCGCGCCGCTTTCCTTCATATGGCAGTCCTGCGCGCCGATGAAGGCCGCGCCCTTCATGCCGTCCGCCGCCGAAATCAGCGTCGCGGGCAGGCACAGCCCGACTTCCGCCGCCGGATAGTCGCGCGCCAGCCCGCCAATGGCCTCCACCTCGCCCAATTGGGCGCGCAGGCCGTTCATCTTCCAGTTGCCGACAACCAGCTTCCGCCTGCTCATCGATCTTTCCCCTTATGCTTATTGCTGCACGGTCCCCTGCGGCGCGGCTCTCCAATCCGCGCGCCGGGTTGGCCGAGCCGATGAACGGCGTGCGGGCATTTGTCCAGCCTTGGCGCCCCACCGCCCCTTGCCCACGCGACGATCCGCCCTTAAAGCGGGCCGCCATCAAAGCCGCTTTTACGGACTTTCCTCCATGCTTTCAGTCTTTCGCCGTTTCATCCGCTCCAAATTGGGCGCCTTTGCGGCCCTGATCTTCCTGGGGATCATCGCGGCCGCCTTCATCATGGGGGACATCACGAGCGGCAATTTCGGATCGTCCATGGGCGGCGGCGAAACCGCGGCCAGGGCGGGCGGATCGCGCCTCACCATGACCGAATTGCAGGACCGGGTGCAGCGCGTGTTCGAAAATGCGCGCAGGTCCAATCCGGGATTGCAGATCGGCGACTTCCTGGCGCAGGGCGGCGCGGCGCAGGTCTATGACCAGCTTGTCGCGTCGATGACGCTGAAGGAATATGCGAGCGACCAGAAGGTCCATATCTCCAAGCGGCTGGTCGATGCCCAGATCGCGCAGATCCCCGCCTTCCAGGATGCGGCAGGCAATTTCAGCCAGGAAAATTTCCGGCAATTGCTGCTGCGCGAACGGATCACCGAACAGGCGCTGCGCGACGACATCAGCCGGGAGATATTGGAGCGCCAGATGCTCGCCCCCTTGGGACTCGGCGTGAAGCTGACCGACTCCATGGTGCTGCCCTATGCCTCGCTGCTGCTGGAGGCGCGGCAGGGCACCATCGCCGTCATTCCCGCCACCGCTTTCAAGGACATCGCCGACCCGACCGACGCGCAGCTTGACGACTTCTACAGGAAGAATGCGGCGCGCTACACCATTCCGGAACAGCGCCGCATCCGCTATGCCGTGATCGACGCCGAACGCTTCGCCCAGGCGGCGCAGCCGACCGATGCGGAAATCGCCAGCTATTACAACCAGAACAAGGCAGCCTATGCCGCGAAGGAGAGCCGCAGCTTCGAGCAGTTGATCCTGCCGACGCAGGCCGCCGCCAAGGCGATCGCGGACCAGGTGAAGGGCGGCAAGTCGCTCGCCGCGGCGGCGCAATCGGCCGGCCTCTCCGTCTCCGAACTGAAGGACCAGAGCCGGGAAGCGCTGGCCTCCGCCGCGTCCGCCGCCGTCGCCAATGCCGGTTTCGCCGCCAAGCAGGGCGAACTGGCGGGGCCGCTGCGCGGATCGCTGGGCTGGGTGCTGCTGCGCGTCACGGCGGTCAGGACGACCCCGGCCCGCGCCCTGGCGGCGGTGCGGGACGAGATCGTCGCCGCGCTGCGCGCGCAGAAGGAAAAGCGGCTGCTCAACGACTTCACCGGCAAGATAGAGGATCAGATCGCCAATGGCGGCAGCTTCGATGAAGTGGTGAAGGACAATGGCCTGAAGCTGGAGACCACGCCCTTCCTCGTCTCCTCCGGCAAGCAGGTGGAGGATGCCGCCTATCAGGTTCCGGCCGACGTGAAGCCGCTGCTCGCCCCCGTCTTCGGCATGAGCCAGGACGACGACGCGCAACTGGTTCCGATCGTGGCGGAGAAGCGCTATGCGCTGGCCGCGCCTGGCGACATCCAGGCCGCCGCGCCGCCGCCGCTCGCCAAGGTGAAGCCGCTGGTGGCGATGCAGTACAAGCTCGCCCAGGGCAATGAGAAGGCCAAGGCGCTGGCCGAGCAGATCCGCGCCAAGGTCGCCAAGGGCATGAAACTGGACGAGGCGGTCGCCTCCGCCGGCATCGCCCTGCCCAGGCCGCAAGTGGTGGGCGGCCGCCGCGCCGACATCATGCGCGACGGCCAGCGTCCGCCTGCCGAGGTGGCGATGCTGTTCACCATGGCGACCAACAGCGTGAAGACGCTGCCCGCCGGGCAGGATCGGGGCTATTTCGTGGTGCAGTTGAACGGCATCAAGCGCGGCGACGCGGGCAGCGACAAGGCGCTGGTCAACCAGGTTCGCGACCAGCTCAGCGAAGTGGTGGGCCAGGAATATGGCCAGCAGTTCGAGCGCGCCGTCGAAAAGGAACTGGGCGTCAAGCGCAGTCCCAATGCCGTGGCCTCCGTCCAGCGCGCGCTGGCCAGCGCCAATGGCGGCGGTCAGTAAGATGGGCGCAGGGGGACGGGCGGCAATGGACGGCATGGAAAGCGCGCGCAAGGCACTGGCGGCGGGTCGATCCGCGCTGGTGTGGCGACGCCAGATCGCCGACACCGACACGCCGATTTCCGCGGCGCTCAAATTGTTCGAGGCCGACCGTGGCGACTTCCTGCTGGAATCGGTCGAGGGCGGCGCGGTGCGGGGCCGTCACAGCCTGATCGGCCTGGCCCCCGACCTCGTCTTCCGGGCGCAGGGCCATGCGGCGGAGATCAACCGGCAATGGGCGACCGACCGGCAGGCCTTCGTGCCGGAAGGCGCCGACGCGCTGGATGCTTTGCGGGCGCTGGTGGCGGAATGCCGGGCGGAACTCGACCCGGCGCTGCCCGCCGCTCTGGCCTGCCTGGTCGGCTATTTCGGCTACGAGACGGTCGGGCTGGTGGAAAAGCTGCCGCGTCCGCCTGAAAATTCTGTCGCTCTGCCGGACATGCTGTTCGTGCGGCCGACCGTCATATTGGTGTTCGACCGGCTGGCCGACGCGCTGTTCCTGGTCGCGCCGGTGTGGAAGGGCAGCTTTGCCGATGCCGACCGCGCCGTCGAGCAGGCGCTGGAGCGGATCGACGCGGTCGCCGCGAAGCTGGCGGCCCCCCTGCCCGCGCCGGCCGCCCCGGCCGAGATCGCCGATGTCGCGGTGACGCCGGTGCTGGAGCCGGGCCGCTACGCCGCGATGGTCGAGAAGGCGAAGGATTATATCGTCGCGGGCGACATTTTTCAGGTGGTGCTGGCGCAGCGCTTCACCAGCCCGTTCACCCTGCCGCCGATTGCGCTTTACCGGGCGTTGCGACGGGTCAATCCCTCGCCCTTCCTTTATTATCTCGACCTGCCCGGCTTTGCGCTGATCGGGTCGAGTCCGGAAATATTGGTCCGGGCGCGGGACGGCGAGGTCACGATCAGGCCCATCGCCGGCACCCGCCCACGCGGCCGGAATGCCGTCGAGGACGCCGCCAACCGCGAAAGCCTGCTGGCCGATCCCAAGGAACGGGCAGAGCATCTGATGCTGCTCGACCTGGGCCGCAACGATGTGGGACGGGTGGCGACGGCCGGCAGCGTGACCGTGACGGACAGCTATAGCGTCGAATTCTACAGCCATGTGATGCATATCGTGTCGAACGTGGTGGGACGGCTGGCTCCCGACAAGGACGCGCTCGACGCCTTGTTCGCGGGCTTTCCGGCAGGGACCGTATCGGGAGCGCCCAAGGTGCGCGCCTGCGAGATCATCGCGGAACTGGAGCCGGAAACGCGGGGGGCCTATGCCGGGGGCGTCGGCTATTTCGGGCCGGACGGCAATATGGATAGCTGCATCGTGCTGCGCACCGCCGTGCTCAAGGACGGCGTGATGCATGTGCAGGCAGGGGCCGGCATCGTCGCGGATTCGACCGCGGAATATGAACAGCGGGAATGCGAGGCGAAAAGCGGCGCATTGCTCGCCGCCGCGCGGGAAGCGGTGGCGTTGGCGCGCGAGTCGGGGTTTGGGCAGTAGGGCCGGCGATTGGCGGCGGCGGGCTATGGTCAATAGCGGTCATCAGTTTTCCGTCACCCCGGACTTGATCCGGGGTCCCGCTTTCCTTCTGAGTGCTGCGCCTCGTCCAAGGCAGCGGGACCCCGGATCAAGTCCGGGGTGACGAATAGGGAGAGGGGTGACGAATAGGGGAACGTCCGCTCCCCACCCAAGCGCGCCATCGGTCCGCTCACTTCAAAGCTCCCCCCTCGCCCGCCGGATTTCGAACCATTTGCGCACATTGTCATTATGCTCTTGCAGCGTGTCCGCGAAGATATGGCCGCCCTTCCCGTCCGCGACGAAGTAGAGCGCCTTCGTTTCCGCCGGGTGCAGCACCGCCAGGATCGACAGGCGGCCCGGATTGGCGATCGGTCCCTTGGGCAGGCCGATCATCGCATAGGTGTTATAGTCGTTGACCGCCGCGATTTCGGATTTCCTGATCCGTCGGCCCAGGGGCTTGCCCTTGGTGATCGGATAGATGATCGTCGGGTCGGCCTGCAACATCATGCGCGCCTTCAGGCGATTGCCGTAAACCCCCGCAACGGTCGGCCGTTCCGAAGGCACCGCCGTTTCCTTTTCGACGATGCTGGCGAGGATAATGGCTTCCCTGGGCGTTTTCGCGACCGTGTTCGGCGCCCGCTCCGCCCACATCTTGGCGAGCGCCTTGCTCATGGCATCCTGCATCCGCTTCAGCACCGCCGCCCGGCCTTCGCCCTTGTCGAAGGCATAGCTGTCGGGCAGCACGCTGCCTTCCTCCGGCACCGGAATCTCGCCGGTCAGTTCCTCATTCGCCATCAACCGCTCATGCACCAATATGGAGGGCATGCCTTCCGGTATGGTGATCAGCCGGGTCAGCGTCCTGCCGCCCTGGAGGATGCGGAAAATATCGGAATTGCTGGCGCCCTTGGGGATCAGGAATTCGCCCGCCTTGATCGATTTGCCGCGGCCGAAGACCTTGGCCCGCGTGAGGAAGGCGTCGGCCGAGCGCACCGCCCCCTTTTGTTTCAGGAGAATGGCGGCGTCCGCGATGGTCGAACCTTCCGGCACGACCAGCGTGATGTCCTTCATCGCCGGGCCGGTTTCGGTCCAGCCATGGACGAAGCGGAACGCTACGAACGCCGCGACGGCCAGGCCGATCAGCACTATGCCAAAGCCAAGCCGCCGCATGGGTCTTGTCTCAGACCGCCTTCATGATCAGCGAAGCGTTGGTCCCGCCGAAACCGAACGAATTGTTCAGCACGGCCCGCACCTTGCGTTCCTTGGCGACATGCGGGACCAGGTCGACGCCCTTGCAGCTTTCGCTCGGCTCGTCGAGGTTCAGCGTCGGCGGCACGATCTGGTCGCGCAGCGCCAGGATGCAGAAGATGCTCTCCACCGCGCCCGCGCCGCCCAGCAGATGGCCGATGGCCGACTTGGTCGAACTCATCGACATGGTGCCCAGATGATCGCCGAACAGCCGCTTCACCGCGCCCAGCTCCAACTCGTCGCCCAGCGGCGTCGAGGTGCCATGCGCGTTGACATAGTCGATGTCGCCCAGGCCCAGACCCGATTTCTTGAGCGCCATCTCCATCGAACGATAGGCGCCATGGCCCTCCGGATGGGGGGCGGTGACGTGATAGGCGTCGCCCGACAGGCCATAGCCGACCACTTCGGCATAGATTTTCGCGCCGCGCGCCTTGGCCCGCTCATATTCCTCCAGCACGACCACGCCCGCGCCCTCGCCCATGACGAAGCCGTCGCGGTTGACGTCATAGGGCCGCGAAGCCTTTTCCGGGCTGTCGTTGAAGGCGGTCGAGAGCGCCCGCGCCTGTGCGAATCCGGCGATGCCGATGGGGCAGATCGCGCTTTCCGCGCCGCCGGCCAGCATCACGTCGGCATCGTCCAGCGCGATCATGCGGGCGGCGTCGCCGATGGAATGGGCGCCGGTCGAGCAGGCGGTGACGACGGCATGGTTCGGGCCCATCAGGCCATATTTGATCGAAACCTGCCCAGAGATCAGGTTGATCAGGCGGCCATGGACGAAATGCGGACTGACCCGGCCCGGTCCCCGGTTCGCCAGCACCAGCGATTCGCTTTCGATGCCCGGCAGGCCGCCGATGCCCGAACCGATGGAGCAACCGGCGCGCAGCCGTTCCTCCTCGCTCATATCGTCCAGGCCCGCGTCGCGCAGCGCCTGGCTGGCGGCGGAAATGCCGTAGACGATGAAGGGGTCGACCTGCCGCTGGATCTTGTGATCGACGTCCAGCCCGGGGTCATAGCCATATTCATGATCCGCCGGCTTCACTTCGCAGGCGATGCGGCATTTATACTCGCTGGCGTCGAAGCGCGTGATCGTCGCCGCGCCGGACTTGGACGCGATGATGTTCTTCCAGGTCGTTTCCACATCCCCGCCGAGCGGGCTGACCATGCCAAGGCCGGTTACGACAACACGACGCATATGCTTGCTCCGAAAAATCTTTTTGGCTCAACGCCGCCCATCTAACCCTTCGAAAGGGGATTGTGAACGGGGGCCAGATACCAAAAGGCTCCCCAAGACCCGGTTTCGCCGGACAGGAGGAGCCTTTTCCTTTTTCAAACGCGGCGGCCACCCGTTTTCAGGCAGGCCGCCGGACGCCCTTACTGCTTGCTGTCGATATAATCGATGGCGTCCTTGACGGTGGCGATCTTTTCAGCCGCGTCGTCGGGGATTTCGACGCCGAATTCTTCCTCGAACGCCATCACCAGCTCGACGATGTCCAGGCTGTCAGCGCCCAGATCGTCGATGAAGCTCGCATCCTCGGTCACCTTTTCGGCTTCGACGCCCAGATGCTCGACGACGATTTTCTTTACGCGATCCGCGGTCTCACTCATGAGTGGTCCTTCTTACTGGGTATCGTTGATGGTTCTGAATATCTGTTAAGGCATGCCCTAGAGGCAAGCCCAACGAGAGGCAAGAGGCAAGAGACAATCGGGTGGCATCGCCCCACCTGCGTTCGACTCTTCAGCCCCGATGGCACAAGGCGGCGGCTTTGCAAATGCCCAAAATTTTCGGGCGCGATGGAATAAAGCCGCAGCGTGGGACTTTGGGATCGACCGATCCTTCCCCTTCAGATCATCGCCATGCCGCCATTGACGTGCAGCGTCTGGCCGGTGACGTAACCCGCTTCCTTGCTGGCGAGGTAGACCACAGCCGCGCCGATATCCTCGCCCGCGCCCAGGTCGCCCGCCGGGATCTTCGTCAGGATCGCGCTTTTCTGCGCGTCGTTCAGCGCGTCGGTCATGGCTGAACGGATGAAGCCCGGCGCGACGCAGTTCACGGTGATGCCCCGGCTCGCCAGTTCCTGGCCCAGCGACTTGGACATGCCGATGATGCCCGCCTTCGACGCCGCATAATTGGCCTGGCCCGGATTGCCGGTGACGCCCACCACGGAGGTGATGGAGATGATGCGGCCGAAACGGGCCTTCATCATCGGCTTGGCGGCGGCGCGGGCGAGACGGAAGGCCGCTTCAAGATTGACCGAGATCACGTCCGACCATTCCTCATCCTTCATGCGCAGGATCAGGTTGTCGCGGGTGATGCCCGCATTGTTGACGAGGATGTCGATCTTCCCGCCCAGCGCGTCGACCGCCTGCCCCACCAGCGCGTCGACCGCCGCCGGATCGCCGAGGTTGCAGACCAGAATCTTGTGGTCCCCGCCCAGTTCCGCGGCAAAGGCCTTCAGCTTCTCCTCATTGCTGCCCGAAAGGGCCAGCGTGGCGCCCTGCGCGGCGAGGGCCTTCGCAATGGCGGAGCCGATGCCCCCCGAAGCGCCCGTCACCAGCGCGGTCATGCCTGTCAGATCGAACATTCTAATCTCCCTTGAAGTTCGGCGTCCGGCGCTCGAAAAAGGCGTCTATCGCCTCGTCATGATCCGCCGTCGCATGGGCCAGCGCCTGCATCGCGCCCGCCATTTCCATGATCTGGTTCAATTCCGCCGTCTGCGCGGCGCGCAGCAGCCGCTTGGTCATCCGCGTCGCGTGCGGCGGATTGGCGGCGATCCTGTCCGCCACGGCCCGCGCCGCCGCCGGCAGGTCGGCGTCCGGCACCACCTCGCTCACCAGCCCGATCCGCAGCGCCTCCTGCGCGTCGATGGTCTCGCCGGTCAGCGCCAGTTCGGTCGCCTTGGAAAAGCCGACGATGCGCGGCAGCAGCCAGGCCCCGCCATCGCCCGAAATAATGCCCAGCTTCACGAAAGATTCCGCGAATTTCGCTGATTGTGCCGCGATCCTGACGTCGCACATCAACGCCAGGTCGCAGCCCGCGCCGATGGCGGGGCCATTGACCGCCG
Organism: Sphingobium sp. TA15; assembly: GCF_037101235.1. NCBI lineage: Bacteria > Pseudomonadati > Pseudomonadota > Alphaproteobacteria > Sphingomonadales > Sphingobiaceae > Sphingobium > Sphingobium sp. TA15. Next base: position 756,070 of record NZ_AP025355.1, on the reverse strand, counting down.
CGATCACCGGCAGTTCAAGCGCCTGGAACAGCAGCGGCAGCCGCTGGATTCCGGCACGGTAGTTGCGCCGCGTCTGCGCCGGCAGTCCCGCGCGCAGGCCGCCCGCATCGGGGCGCATGGCATTGAGGTCGCCCCCCGATGAAAAGGCGCTGCCCGCCCCGGTCAGGATCGCCACCCGCACCGACAGGTCGCGATCCGCCTGCTCGAACACCGCGCACAGGGCGTCGACCATCGCCGGATCGGAGATCGGGTTGCGCCGGTCCGGCATGTCGAGCGTGACCGTCAGGACGGCTCCGTCACGGCTGGTCAGGACGGGAGCGCTGCTCATGCCGCCGCTCACAGCGCGCCCAGCGCGGCCTCGATATCGTCCATCGTCACGACGCTGCGCACGGTGGCGTCGGGAGCGATGCGCTTCACCATCGGACCCAGCACCTTGCCGCCCAGTTCGACGAATTCGTTGACGCCCGCGTCCCACATGGCGGCGACGGATTCGCGCCAGCGCACTCGGCCCGTCACCTGCTCGACCAGCCGCAGCCTGATCTCGTCCGGATCGGCGATCGCGCTTGCCAGCACATTGGCATAGACGGGCAGCAGCGGCGTGTTGATCGCCGCCTTGCCCAGGGCATCCTCCATCGCCTCCGCCGCGGGCTGCATCAGCGGGCAGTGGAAGGGCGCGGAAACCGGCAGCAGGACGCCGCGCCTGATGCCATGGTCCTTCACCAGCGCGACGGCGCGCTCGATCGCGCCGCGATGGCCGGAAATCACCACCTGCGTCGGATCATTGTCATTGGCGACGGTGCAGACCTCACCCTGCGCAGCCGCCTCCGCCAATGCCTGCGCCTTTTCGATGTCGGCCCCCAGCAGGGCAGCCATCGCGCCCTCGCCCACCGGCACCGCCGCCTGCATCGCCCGCCCGCGCAGCTTCAGCAGCTTCGCCGTGGTGCCGATGTCGAACGCCTCCGCCGCGCAGAGCGCGCTATATTCGCCAAGGCTGTGCCCGGCGACGTAATCGCCCTTTTCCGCCAGCGAAAAACCGCCCTCCCTCTGCATCACCCGCAGGGTCGCCAGCGCATTGGCCATGATCGCGGGCTGGGCGTTCTCCGTCAGGGTCAGGTCGCTTTCCGGCCCCTCCACCATGATGCGGAACAGATGCTGCGACAGGGCGTCGTCCACCTCCTGAAACAGCTCCTTCGCGGCCGGGCTGGCGTCGGCCAGCGCCTTGCCCATGCCCACCGACTGGCTGCCCTGACCCGGAAAAAGAAATGCCCTCATCATCCACCTTCTGACCTGCGCGCCCCTGCAAAAGCGCAATTTTTCAAAGCCGTTACACTTTGAGACACAAATGCCGTTGAGGCGCCCGGCCCATTTCGGCAGTTCTCGTTGGAGGACCGCCTTTAACGATGACGGAGTATAAGGAAAAGGTGCGATATCGCTTTGGATCGATCACGGGAACCGCGCTGGTCCTGTCGGGCTGCGCGGCCGGCCCCGATTATCGCGCCCCTGCCCCCGCAGCGCTCGGCGTGCCGGCGGCCTATATCCAGGGCGCCGGCGCTCCGCTGGACGAGGCGGAACTGGCCGCCTGGTGGACGCGGCTCGACGATCCGGCGCTGAGCGGCCTCATCGACCGGGCCATCGCCCATAATCTGGACATCGTGCAGGCGCAGGCGCGCCTGCGCCAAGCGCGGGAATCGCTGCGGCAGGCAAGGGCCGCCTTCCTGCCGCAGGCGAACGGATCGGCCAGCGGCGGGCGCAACTACAGCAGCCGGGATGCGGGCGGCCGGCTGGACCCCAGCGGCAATCCGATCGGCGGCGGCGGCTCCAACTGGTCGAGCAGCTATTCGGTGGGCGCCAATGCAAGCTGGCAGGTCGACCTGTTCGGCGAGCTTTCCCGTTCGGCGGAGGCTGCGCGGGCCGATCTTGCCGCTTCCGGATACGACCTCGCCAATGTACGGGCGACGATCGTCTCCGAACTCGTCGCCAACTATGTGCAGGCGCGCCTGGCGCAGGAGCAGTTGCGCATCGCGCGCGAGACGCAGGCGATCCAGCAGGACAATTACAATATCGCCAACTGGCGGCTTCAGGCGGGCCTGGTTTCCTCGCTGGACGCGGAGCAGGCGCGGGCGCAACTGGCGCAGACCAACGCGACCGTGCCCCAGCTTGAGGCGGGCCTTCGGGGCAGCCTCAACCGCATCGCCGTGCTGACGGGCCAGGCGCCCGGCGAAGCGACCCGGAGCCTTGAAACCCCCGCCCCGATCCCCGCCGCGCCCGCGCGGATCGCCACCGGCATCCCCGCCGACACGCTGCGCCAGCGGCCGGACGTGCGCTCGACCGAACGGGCGCTGGCCGCCGCGACGGCGCGCATCGGCGTGGCGCAGGCGCAACTTTATCCCTCATTGGGCATCAGCGGAAATATCGGCACGACCTCCAACAGCTTCAAAGACCTGTTCAGCCTGGTCACCGGCGGCGTCTTCGCCAATGTGGCGCAGGTCATCTTCGACGGCGGACGCCTCGCCTCGCAGGTCCGTTCGCAACGGGCGGCGACCGACGCCGCCTTCGCCGCCTACAAGCAGGCGGTGCTGACCGCGCTGGAGGATGTGGAGAATGCCATGGCGTCGCTGTCGAGCGCCCGCGCCCGCAAGGCGGAGTTCGCGACCGCCTATGAAGCGTCGAACAACGCCGCGATCCTGGCGCGCAGCCAGTATCAGGCGGGCCTGATCGATTTCCAGACGCTTTCCCAGAGCGAGAATTCGCTTTTGAACGCGCGCAACAGCCTTGCCGGCGCGCAATCCGACGAAGTCCTTGGCCTGGCCCAGCTCTATAATGCGCTGGGCGGCGGCTGGCAGAATATGGAAAACCGTCCCAATGACTAACGATGCGACCAGCGATCAGGGCCTGAACGACTTTCTGGGGGAGCGGCCCGAAAGGCCGTGGCGCAAATGGGCGGTCCGGGGCGCGGTCGGCGTCGCCCTGCTGATCCTCGTCCTGCTGCTTGCCCGCTGCTTTTCGGGGGACGACAAGCCCAATTACGCGACGCGGGAAGTGCGCAAGGGCGACCTCACCGTCTCCGTATCCGCCACCGGCAATCTGAAACCCATCAATCAGGTCGATGTCGGTTCAGAACAATCGGGCAAGATCACGGCGGTCCATGTCGATGTGAACGACCGCGTGACCAGGGGGCAGAAGCTGGCCGAACTCGACACCCGGCGGCTGGTGGACACGATAAACCAGAACCGGGCGCAGCTTGCCTCCTCGCAGGCCGGCGTTGCGCAGGCGGAGGCGCAGGCGGCGCTGGCCAAGGCGACGCTCGACCGCCAGCTCAACGTGTTCAAGCTCTCCGGCGGGCGCGTTCCCGCCAGGACGGAACTGGATGCCGCCCGCGCCGACTACAGCTCCGCCCTCGCCAACCTCCGCTCGGCGCAGGCGCAGGTTCGCGTTTCCCAGGCGCAGCTTTCCACGGCGCAGACCAATCTTTCCATCGCCCAGATCGTCTCGCCCGTGACCGGCGTCGTCCTGTCCCGCGACATAGAGCCGGGACAAACCGTCGCCGCCTCGCTGAACGCGCCGGTCCTTTTCACCATCGCCGAAGACCTGACCCAGATGGAGGTGGAGGTTTCGGTCGACGAAGCGGATGTCGGACAGGTGAAGGAGGGCCAGAGCGCCAATTTCTCCGTCGACGCCTTCCCCGGCCGCACCTTTCCGGCGCGGGTGACGCGGGTCAATGTCGGCTCCAACAGCGCCAGCGCCAGTTCCTCCTCCTCATCGGGCAGCAGCGCGGCCAGCAGCACGACGGGCACCGTCGTCGCCTATACGGCGGTGCTGTCGGTGGACAACAAAGACGAGATATTGCGCCCCGGCATGACCGCGACCGCCGACATCGTGACGCAGGAACTGCATGACGTGCTGCTCGTCCCCAACAGCGCGCTTCGCTTCAAGCCCAGCGCGGGCAACCAGGGCGGCGGCATCACCAGCCAGATCGTCCCCGGCCCCCGCCGTTTCCGCCGGGGCGGCGCGAACCGGCAGGTCAGCTTCGGCATCGGCAGCAGCCAGACCGTCTATGTCGTGGGCGATGACGGCAATCCCAGGGCAGTGCAGGTGACCGTCGGCGCCAGCGACGGCGCGCGCACGGTCATCACCGGCGGCGGCCTCAAGCCCGGCATGCGCGTCATCACCGGGCAACTTGCGGCCGGCCAGCAGGCTCCGGCGGAGGACCAGACCGATGGCGGTTCGCGGGGCGGCGGACCGCGTGACCGCAACCGCAGGCCGGAAGGCGACCGCTCCACCGACGGCAGCCCGGCGACCGTCGGCAAGCTCGGCAATTCGGGCGGCGGGAAGGTGGAAACAGCGCCGGTCCGCACCGGCCGCCAGAGCGGAAGCTGACGCGCATGGCGGCGGATCCGATCATCTCCCTGCGCGGCGTCACCAAGGTCTATGGTGCCGGCCCGACCGCCTTTCAGGCGCTGAAAGGCATCGACCTCGACATTGCGCAGGGCGATTTCGTGGCGGTCATGGGGCCTTCCGGCTCCGGCAAGTCGACGACGATGAACATATTGGGCTGCCTCGACGTGCCCACGGGCGGGGAGTTCCTGTTCAAGGGGCGGCATGTCGAAACGCTCGACCGCGACCAGCGCGCCCTGCTGCGCCGCCGCTATCTGGGCTTCGTGTTCCAGGGGTTCAACCTGCTGTCCCGCACCACGGCGCTGGAGAATGTCGAGTTGCCCCTGCTCTATCGCGGCGAGGACAAGAAGACCAGATATGAGGCCGGCATGGCCGCGCTGGACAAGGTCGGCCTGAAGGACTGGTGGGACCACACGCCCGCCGAACTGTCCGGCGGGCAGCAGCAGCGCGTCGCCATCGCCCGCGCCATCGTGACCCAGCCCGACGTGCTGCTGGCGGACGAGCCGACCGGCAACCTCGATTCCGAAAGATCGGTGGAGATCATGGAACTGCTGACCGACCTCAACCGCAATGGCGGCATCACCGTGCTGATGGTGACGCATGAGCCGGACATGGCCGCCTTTGCGCGGACCATCGTGCATTTCAAGGACGGGCTGGTGGAGCGGGTCGAGCAGGGGGTGACGGCGTGATGGCGATACCCTCCCCCGTCAATCCCGCGAAGGCGGGAATGAACGAAGGCGCGCGCGAAAGATGCTAGGCACCACCGTCATCCTCGCCTTCCGGGCGATCAACCGGCACAAGTTGCGCAGCTTCCTCACCACGCTGGGCATCATCATCGGCGTGGCGGCGGTCGTCACCATGGTCACGCTGGGCAATGGCGCGACCGCCGCCGTGCGCGAACAGATCAGCTCGCTCGGCGCCAATGTGCTGCAACTCCGCCCCGGCCAGGGTTTCGGCCGGGGCGGCGGCGGCCCGCGCCCGCCCGACTTCAAGCCCGCCGACCTGACCGCCATCGAAAACCAGCTTACCGGCGTCCGCGCCGTCGCGCCGATGGTGCAATCCAGCGGCACCGCCATTTACGAAGGCAGCAACTGGTCCACCACCGTCTACGGCACCACCGCCGCCTATTTCGAGGTGCAAAGCTGGAAGGCCGATACCGGCCGCCTCTTCATGCCGGAGGAGGAGGAGGCGGGAAAACCCGTCTGCATCATCGGCAATACGGTGCGCACCAACCTGTTCCAGAGCAATGACCCGGTCGGCAAGCGCATACGCATCAAGGGCGTATCCTGCCAGGTGATCGGCGCGCTCGCCACGCGGGGCCAGGGCGGATTCGGGGATCAGGACGATGTCGTCGTCATGCCGATCAAGTTCGTCCAGCGCCGCTTCACCGGCGACCGCGACATCAGCCAGATCATGGTCGCGGTGGACGACGCCTACGACACCAGCACGGTCCAGGCCAGCCTGGAGGAACTGATGCGCGAACGCCGCAAGGTGAAGCCGGGCGCGGAGGACAATTTCAACGTTTTCGACACCAAGCAGATCAGCGACACGCTGACCGGCACCACCACCATATTGACGCAGATCGTGGCGGCGGTGGCGGCGATTTCCCTGCTGGTCGGCGGCATCGGCATCATGAACATCATGCTGGTTTCGGTGACGGAGCGCACGCGGGAGATCGGCATCCGCCTCGCCATCGGCGCGGTCGCCCGCGAAGTGCTGATGCAGTTCCTGGTCGAGGCCATCGTGCTGTCCTGCCTGGGCGGGCTGATCGGCCTGTTCCTGGCGCTGGTCGCGTCGGTCGCGATCGCGCCGCTGATGCAGGTTCCCTTCATCTTCGACGTGAAGGTGAATGTGATCGCCTTCCTCTTTTCGGCCGCCATCGGGGTGGTCTTCGGCTATTTCCCGGCCCGACGCGCCGCCGCGCTCAACCCCATCGACGCCCTGCGCCACGAATGACGGCGGACCGAAAGTTCCTTCAAGCCCTTGAAAGACGGTCTTTTCTGAACCGATATTCAGACTAATTCCGCTTCTGTTACAATTTTCGACAATCCTTGGGCATGGTCGGCACAGGCCTGCGACAAATGGCTCCTAATTCTGTCTTCAACGCCGGGAGAGCCGGCCGGAGCAAGAAAGAAGGAGCAAGATCATGTTCAAGAAGATTCTGATGGGCCTGGCCGCCACCGCCATGACCGCCAGCCCGATGGTCGCCTCGCAGGCGCAGGCCGCGCATCAGCGTGAAGTCCGCCAGGTCGTGAAGCACGGCCCCCACGGCCGCACCGTCACCCGGACCACGGTGGTCCGCAAGGACAATCATCGCCGCTGGGCCAAGGGGCAGCGATTCGACCGCCGCTATGCGACCAACTATCGCGTGATCGACAATTATCGCGGCTATCGCCTGAACGCCCCGCCGCGCGGTTACCGCTGGGTCCGCTCCGGCAATGACGCGGTCCTGATCGCGATCACCAGCGGCATCATCGGCGCGGTCGTCGCAGGCGCCCTCCGCTAAGCCGGTCACACCGGCCGGAACGCTCCGGAGCCACGCTCCGGGGCGTTTTTCATGTCAACCCCGTCAGATAATAGACCGCGATCACCACGAACACGGTGAAGGTCTTGATCAGCGTCAGCGCGAAAATATCCTTATAGGCCTGCCGATGGGTCAGCCCCGTCACCGCCAGCAGGGTGATGATGGCCCCGTTATGCGGCAGGCTGTCCATGCCCCCGCTCGCCATGGAGGCCACCCGATGCAGCACCTCGCGCGGGATGCCCGCCGCGTCCCCCGCCGCCGCGAACTGCTCCGCCATAGCCGCCAGCGCTATCGACAGCCCGCCCGAAGCAGACCCCGTGATCCCGGCAAGCGACGTCACCGTGATCGCCTCATTGACCAACGGATCGGGCACGGCCCTCAGCGCCTCCTTCACCACCAGGAAACCCGGCAGCGCCGCGATCACCGCGCCGAAGCCATATTCGACCGCCGTATTCATCCCCGCCAGCAGGGCGCCGCCCACCGCCGCCTTCGACCCGTCGGCGAAGCGCCGCGCCACGGGGCGGAAGGCAAAGAGCAGGATCGTCCCGATCCCCAGCAGCAAGGCGCCCTCCACGGCCCAGAGCGCGGCGACCTGCGCTACCTTCGCCGCGACCGGATCGGTCAAGCCGGGCAGCGACACGCTGACTTCCTCCTCTGCCGCCAGGCGCGGGATCAGCATGGTCAGCGCCAGATTGCCCAATCCCACCACCAGCAACGGCAGCAGGGCGACCAGCGGATGCACGGCCCGCCCGCCCATGTCCGCCGCCTCCGGTTCGTTCACCAGCGTCTCCGGCGCGCCATAGCCCTCCCCCGCCGCCCGCATCGCCCGCCGGCGCCAGCCCAGATAGGCAAGGCCCAGCCCCATGATGCAGGCCGATCCGATCAGCCCCAGCACCGGCGCCGCCCAGGCGGTCGTGCCGAAGAAGCTGGTGGGGATGATGTTCTGGATCTGCGGCGTCCCCGGCATCGCGTCCATGGTGAAGGTGATCGCTCCCAGGCCGATGGTCGCGGGCACCAGCCGCTTGGGAATGTCGCCCTGCCGGAACATCTCGGCGGCGAAGGGATAGACGGCGAACACCGCCACGAACACCGAAACCCCGCCATAGGTCAGCAGCGCCGTCACCAGCATGATCGCCGGGATCGCCCTCTGCGCCCCCACCAGCCCGATCACAGCCGTCACGATGACACGCGAAAAGCCCGAAATCTCGATCAGCTTCCCGAACAGAGCGCCCAGCAGGAAGACCGGGAAATAGAGTTTCAGGAAGCTCCCCACCTTGTCCATGAACAGGCCGGAAAAGACCGCCGGCACCGCGGCCGGATCGGTCAGGAACACCGCCAGCATCGCCAGCAACGGCGCCATCACGATGACGCTCATCCCCCGATAGGCCGCGACCATCAGCAAAATCAGCGAAAGCGCCGCGATACCGACCGCCATTACCATCTCCCCCAGAAATCACATCCGTTCGCACTGAGCTTGTCGAAGTGCTTTCCTTACTTTTCCATGGATAGAAGGAAGTGGAAGGCGTCGACAAGCCTGTCCTGAGCCCGTCGAAGGGCTCAGCCCGAACGAGGATGGATTGGCTCAAACCCTTTCAACTCTTCCTTGCCTTTCCCCCGCATTTCCGCCATAGGCGCCGCTTCGCTTGGCCGGAAGTGACTCGCGGCCCTGCGAACGAATGCTTATGGACGACAGCCGGAGGGGCGTTCCGCATGGGGCGGGCGTCAGCGATCGGCCAACAGATGAGGCAATATCCATGGCTCTTTACGAGCATGTGTTCCTTGCGCGCCAGGATCTGGCACAGGCGCAGGTGGACGCCCTGGCGGAAACCGCCACCAAGATCGTCGAGGAAATGCAGGGCAAGGTGACCAAGGTGGAAACCTGGGGCCTGCGCAGCCTGGCCTACAAGATCGCCAAGAACCGCAAGGCGCACTATGTGATGCTGAACATTGACGCCCCCGCCGGCGTCGTCGCGGAACTGGAGCGCCAGACCCAGATCAACGAAGACATCATCCGCTACATGACCATCAAGGTCGATGAGCTGGAAACCGGCCCGTCGGTCATGATGCGCAAGCAGGAACGCGCCGAGCGCGGTCCGCGCGGCGAGCGTGGCGATCGCGGCCCGCGCCGCGAGCGCGAAGAAGCCCCGGCTGGCGAATAAGGAGATCTGAAACATGGCACGCCCGTTTTTCCGCCGCCGCAAGAGCTGCCCCTTCGCCGCCAAGGATGCGCCGAAGATCGATTACAAGGACGTCCGTCTGCTCCAGGGCTTCGTGTCCGAGCGCGGCAAGATCGTCCCCAGCCGCATCACCGCGGTGTCCGCCAAGAAGCAGCGCGAACTGGCCCAGGCCATCAAGCGCGCCCGTCACCTGGGCCTGCTGCCCTACATCGTGAAGTGAGGGAGTAAGACCCATGGAAATCATTCTCCTCGAACGGATCGAGAAGCTGGGCGCCATCGGCGACGTCGTCACCGTGAAGGACGGTTACGCGCGTAACTACCTGCTGCCCAACAAGAAGGCGCTGCGTTCGAACGCCGCCAACAAAAAGGTGTTCGAAGCCAACCGCGCCAAGATCGAGGCGGACAACGCCGCCCGCCGCTCGGACGCCGAAAAGGCCGCCGAAGGCGTCAACGGCAAGCAGATCGTCCTGATCCGCCAGTCGTCCAACGCCGGCCATCTCTACGGTTCGGTCGCCGTCCGCGACGTGGTGGAAGCGCTGCATGCCGATGGCGTCACCAACGTCACCAAGGCGATGGTCGTGCTGGAACGCCCGATCAAGACGCTGGGCGTGTTCGACGTCAAGGTCGCGCTGCACCCGGAAGTCGCCGTCACCATCACGGTGAACGTCGCCCGCTCGCCGGAAGAAGCCGAGCTTCAGAGCCAGGGCGTCGACGTGATGGCCGACCTGTTCGAAAAGGACGAGAGCGGCTTCATCGAAGATTACGATCCGAATGCGGAACCCGGCGAAATCGCCGTGGAAGCCGAAGAAGCTCCGGCCGAAGAAGCCTGAGCCTTCCTTTCGGAACGACAATAGGAAAGCCGCCCCTCACCGGGCGGCTTTTTTTATTGGCGCCGGGTTGTCGGCCGATGGGGAGAGAGGCTGTCCGGCGGACCTGGGAGGGCAGCACCCCGGCCCGGAGCGCCGAACAGCCTTTCCGCCGCTCTCCATAGAGCGCCCTTCCGGCGCGCTCTTCAATTCCCGTTCAGATTCAGGCTGCTATTCGCCATTTACGCACCCCGGCATGAATTCCAGCCGGTCATCAAGGGAAGAGGACAATCGATGATTTCGAGGTTCGCCGCGCTCGCCGCTGCCATGCTGATCGCGAGTCCCGCGCTTGCCCAGACTGGCGACGCCGCCAAGGGCAAGGCGGTCTTCGCCCGCTGCATGGCCTGTCATGCGGTCGATCCGGGAGTCAACCGTCTGGGTCCGTCGCTCGGAGGAATCGTGGGCCGGCCATCCGGCGCGGCTCCGGGTTTCGCCTATTCCGCCGCGATGAAGAAAGCCAGTATCCGCTGGGACGCCAAGTCGCTGGACGCTTTCCTGACCAAGCCTTCCGCCAGCGTGCCGGGCAACAAGATGATGTTCGCGGGCCTGCCCAATCCCGCGGATCGCGCCAATCTGATCGCCTATCTCGCCAGCGCGGGCAGGAAATGATCTGAAAACCATGCATGCAGATTTTCCGCCTGCTTGGAAATCGCTCCAGGCAGGTGGGCAATTCGACATTCGAAGGACTGAGGGATTTGGGTGGTTTCCCGCCACTCCTCCTTTCGTCGCCCCGGGGCTTGGCCCGGGGTGACGGGAAGTAGCCAACGCGCTCCAGCGCCGATCGGCATTCGGTTCAGCGCGAGAAGGCGGACGATGGCCAGCCTTATCCCACTTCACGGAAACACCCCGGTTCAAAGCCCCAGGCGGCTCCAGAACTCGTCGGGCTTGACCGGCGTCCCGCTTTCGGATGGGCGTTCGGGACGGGTCCAGGAGGAATGGGGAATGTGGATCTGCGGGCTGGCGCCGAATCGGCGTTGGCGGCGGGAACGAATGGCATTGCGGGTCATCGTCTTCTCCTGTCGAGGAGGAACACGAAACCTTGCGTCGTCGCTTCAGTACCGTGCGCTTTAGCCGTTGGTGACGCGGAGCAAGCTGACATCCTTCAAAAGCCGCGGAGCGTTGCGCTCGGCAATATATCTATTCCATTTGTAGAGAGATGGAAGATAGCTTTGCTTAAGTCGTGCAGACCGCAGGTTTCGCGGCACAGCCGGCCCGAGTTCCGCCATTAGAGAACAAGGGTGAGACGCGCCTGTCAGAACACCACATTGTAGAGGAACCAGCCCATGATCAGCAGGCTCGTCACAACACAGAGACGATCACCGAAAATGTCGATCCGCGACATCGCTTGCATCCTTCCTTGGTCGAGCGATCTTCGTCGCCTCGTTTATGAAGGATAAACCATCAGCGCGGAGAAAGGAATAGAATAACTGCGCCCGACCGAGCCATAAAAGCGCCGAACCGAAAATACGGGGTCTTGAACATCATTAGGGCGCAATGCGGCAAGAAGTGCCGCTTCATCCTGGCAGCCCTCGCAAATCAATCTATATTCAAGCTGTTAGCGAAAGCCGGCGCCGCGATGCTCCAGGAAGGACCGGGTCGCCTCCTCCGGCCCGCGATAGGCCTCCTGAAACTCCGCGCTCCAATATTTGAGGTCTTCCAGATCGATACGCGCGCCCGAAACCGCGCAGAGCACGAACTGCCCCGGTCGCACGACATCGAAATGCGGCGTGTCGTAATGCAGCACCGCCAGTCCCTGGATATCCGCCATCAGTCGCCGGTCAGGATGCGATCGACGAGCTGCTTCACGGTCGGCACGAACCCGTTGGAGTAGAAGGGATCCTGCTTGAACTTATAGGCGCCATGGCCCGCGAACAGCAGATTCTTGTCGAGGTCGCCGCCATGCACCGCCTCCTGCAGGGACTTCTGGATGCAGAAGCTGCGCGGGTCGGCCAGGCGCCCGGTCGAATTGGTCTCGCTGTCCATCCAGCTTGAGAAGGCGCATTGGCTGAGGCAGCCCATGCAGTCGGTCTGATCCTTGCGGATTTCGGCCTTTTCCTCCTCGGTCACGAACACCAGCGTATTGTCGGGCGTCTTGAGCGCGGAGGTGAAGCCCTGCCCCACCCATTCGCGGGCGCGCAGCAGGTCGCCCCGCGTCACCCAGAAATTCTTGCCCTTCACGCCCGCGTCCAGCTGGTGCGTATGGTCGCCCGCCTGTTCGGTGCTGAAGGGAATCTGCCGTTCTGACCGCGCCTCAAGCTGGCGCAGGAAGGGATTGCGGACCGCCGAACTGTAGAAACCGGTCGGCGAGAAGCGGTGCAGCAGCACGTCACCCGGCTCCAACTGCATCAGCCGCTCTTTCCAGAGCTGCGGGATCGGGCTTTCCTGCGTCAGCAGCGGACGGGTGCCGAACTGGAACATGATCGCGCCCAGTTCGGGATTGTCGATCCAGTCGTTCCAGTCCTTGAGCGCCCAGACGCCGCCCGCCATGACGATGGGCACATCGTCGGAAATGCCGCCTTCCCGCATGGTGGCGCGCAGGTCGCGGACGCGGGGATAGGGATCCTGCGGCGCCTTCGGGTCTTCGGCGTTGGACAGGCCGTTATGCCCGCCCGCCAGCCACGGGTCCTCATAGACCACGGCGGCGAGCCATTCCGACGCCTTGGAATAGGCGCGCTTCCACAAGGCGCGGAAGGCGCGGCCGGAACTGACGATGGGCAGATAGCTGACGCCGTAGGAGGCGGCGATCTCCGACAGCTTGTAGGGCATGCCCGCGCCGCAGGTGACGCCCGCGACCATTCCCTTCGTCTTTTCCAGGACGCCGTGCAGGACGCGCTGCGCGCCGCCCATTTCCCAGAGCACGTTGATGTTGATCGCGCCCTTGCCGCCCGCGATTTCGAAGGCGCGCTTCACCTGCTCGACCGCGCCGTCTATGGCATAGGCGATCAGTTCCTCATGCCGGTCGCGACGGGTGCGGCCATGATAGATCTGGGGAATGACGTTGCCGAAGCTGTCATAGCTGTCCGCATTGACCGCCGACACCGTGCCGATGCCGCCGGCCGCCGCCCAGGCGCCGGAACTGGCATGGTTGGAAACGGCCACCCCCTTGCCGCCTTCGACCAATGGCCAGACTTCCCGGCCGCCGTAAACGATGGGCTTCAACCCCTTGAACAACGCAATCTCCCACGCAAAAATTCCGTGGCCCCCAACCACATGAAGGCCGCCCTATAGCAGCTTTGCGGTTGGATGACGAATATTTGGGCGCGCCCTACCGCAAAATATGGGGGCTGGATAGTGCCTGCCCGTAAAGCGCGGCATAGGCGTCCACCATCGCGGCTTCGGTGAAATCGCGCCCGGCGCGGTGACGATTCGCCTCGCCAAGCCGTTGCCGCAGGTCCGGGTCGCCGGCCAGCGTGCCGAGCGCGGCCGACAGGGCCGCTTCGTCCGGGACGATGAACGGCCGGTTTTCGGGCGCGACCATGACGGCGACGTCGCCCACATCGGTCGATGCGACGGGCAGGCCCGCCGCCATCGCCTCCACCAGCGAGATCGGGAACTGCTCGCTGTCGGAAGACAGGGCGAAGATGTCGAACAGGCCCATGAAGCGCCAGGGTTCCGGCAGGAATCCGGCCATGCAGATGTCGGCCAGTCCGTGATCCCTGGCTTCCGCCGCTATGGCGTCGCGCTCCGGCCCCTCCCCCACCACCACCAGTTGCAGCCGGTCGCGATGCGGCGCGACAGCGCGGACGAGGCGGCGGATATTCTTGACCGGACGCAGGCCCGCCACGGTGCCGACCAGCAGCTTGCCGGCCGCGCGGTCGAGGGCGGGAATGGCGTCAGGCAAGGGCGGCTGCCCATAGCGCGCCGTGTCGATGCCGTTGCGGATCAGATGGACCTTCCGCGGCGGCTGACGCCACATGTCGCGGGCGATGCCTTCAAGCCGGACGGACGGGACGACCAGCGCATGCGCGCACTGGAGCGCCAGGCGGCGATAGAGGTTGCGCTGCGGCTTGAGGCCGCCCGCCTCATCCGCGTTGAAGCCGTCCTCATGATGGATCAGCGGCGGCCCGCCATGGATGCGCCGCGCCATCACCGCGTCCATCGCGCCCCAATTATAGCTGAGGACAAGGTCGTAATCCGCCAGGAAGGCCGCGATCGCCCTGAAGCGCCCAAGGCCCGGCCTGCCGGCGAGCGGAGGGGATTCGGGAAAGTCGACCGGCGTGGCGGGGTCGATGGCGTCGCGCGCGCTCATCAGTTGGGGCGCGGCGCTGACGATGCTGTGACGGGCGCGGTCGCCCCAGAGGTTCATCAGGCGCACGGCCCGCGCCTCCTTGCCGCCCAGGGAAAAGCTGCCGTGGACATGCAGCAGCCGGGGCGGGCCATCGATCTGCCGAGGCCGGCGCGCGGCGAAACGGTCCATGCCGCTCAAGCCGCTTCAGCCATTCATCACCCGCGCCAGCAGCCGGTCGATGGCGACGACGGATTCCGGTTCGTCCAGGACGGGGGCGTGACCGACATTGGAAATGGTCGCGCATTCCGCGCCGGGGCCGATTTCCGCCACCATGCGGGCGGCGGTGGCGGCAGAGAGCAGGTCGGAACGCTCGCCCCGCAGCACCAGCGTCGGAATGCCGCGAAAGGTCTGCATGACCGGCCACATGTCGACGCTCGCCTCGCTGCCCGCGACCCGCAAGGGTTCGGCTATGCGCATGTCATAGTCCAGCACGATCCGGCCCGCGCTGTTGAGGCGGTAGAGGCGCTTGGCCATGGCCAACCATTGGTCGAGGCCATAGCCGGGATAGATGTCCCGGTTCGATTCCTCCAGAGCGCGGGCGGCATGGACCCAGCTTGGATGCGACTGGCCGATGCCGACATAGGTGCGGATGCGTGCAAGGCCGGCCTCCTCCAGCGTCGGCCCGACATCGTTGAGCAGCGCGCCCGCCAGCCATTCGCGATGGGTCGCCGCGATCAGCATGGTGATGATGCCGCCCAGCGACGTGCCGATGGCGACGAAGCGGGGGATGGCCAGGTCCGCCAGCAGGCGGCCGATGTCCTGCAGATAGGTGAGCGGGACATAGGTCATCGGGTCCTTCGCTTGCGCGCTTTCGGCGCGGCCGCGCATGTCGGGACAGATGAGGCGCCATGGCCCGGCGAGGCGCGCCGCCAGCGGTTCGAAATCGCGGGCGTTGCGAGTGAGGCCCGGCAGGCAGAGCAGGGGCGGACGGCCATCCTCCCCCCCGGCATAATCGCGATAATGGAGCCTCAGCCCGTCGGGGGACCACCAGTATCCGTCGCTATGGCTGCTCAAGCTGCTTGATCCTTCCACCCTGCATCCCCCATATCGCCGCATGCGTCCTGCCCTGCAACCCGCCAAATTCAGCCCCGCGAATGAAATCGCCGCGCTGCAGCCCGATTTTGCCGATCCCATCGCGGCGGCGGACTTTCCCCGGACCATCCTGCGTTTCCGCAATGACCGATGGGCGAAAGCGGTGGGCCTCAGCGACCTGGGCGATGAGCAATGGCTGGCGCATTTCGGCCGGTTCCGGCCGCTGGAGGGATCGCTGCCCCAGCCGCTGGCGCTGCGCTATCATGGGCATCAGTTCCGGGTCTACAATCCCGACATCGGGGACGGCCGCGGCTTCCTGTTCGCGCAGTTGCGGGACGGCGCCGGCCGGTTGCTGGACCTGGGCACCAAGGGTTCGGGCCGGACGCCCTATAGCCGCTTCGGCGACGGCAGGCTGACGCTGAAGGGCGGCGTGCGGGAAATTTTGGCGACGGAGATGCTCGAGGCGCTGGGCGTCAACAGTTCAAAGACCTTTTCCATTGTCGAGACGGGCGAGGCGCTGGAGCGCAATGACGAACCCTCCCCCACCCGCGCGGCGGTGATGGTGCGGCTCAGCCACTCGCATATCCGCATCGGCTCCTTCCAGCGCGCCGCCTATTTCGACGACAAGGCGCTGCTGGAGCGGCTGGTCGACTATGCGCTGACGAAGCTCTACGGCGAGGAGCCGGGCGACAATCCTCCCGCGCAACTGCTGGGCCGGGTGGTTGAACGCACGGCCGATCTGGCGGCGAGCTATATGGTGGCGGGCTTCGTCCATGGCGTGCTCAACAGCGACAACATCAATGTGACGGGCGAGAGCTTCGACTATGGGCCGTGGCGGTTCGCGCCGCTTTGGGAACCGGGGTTCACCGCCGCCTATTTCGACCATGCCGGACTCTACGCCTTCGGACGGCAGGCGGAGGCGATCCATTGGGACGTGGCGCAGCTTGCCGTGTCGTTGCGTCCCTTGACGGAGGCGGAACCGCTGATCGCGCAGTTGGAGCGTTTTCCAGCGCTTTATGGCGAAGCGATGGCGCGCCGCTTCTGCTGGCGCCTGGGCGTGGTGCATACGCACGATGCCGCCGCCATGGTCGAGGCGGCGGTTCGGGGCATGGTCGCCACCCAGCGGCCGATCGATCGCTTCTTCCAGGACTGGCGGGGCGGCGACCCCCGCGACGGCGCGCCCTATGCCGGGGAGGAATGGGCCGGTTTCCGCGAGGCGATCGCCGGGTTCGAGGCGAGCGGGCCGATGGATCATGGCTATTGGGCCGATCCGCTGCCCTGCTCCATGCATATCGATGAGGTGGAGGCGATCTGGAGCGCCATCGACCGGGATGACGACTGGACGCCGCTGCATGCGAAGGTGGCGGCGGTCCGGCGCATGGGCGAAGCGATGGGCGACGCCCCGGACCTGCCCTGAGCCGATGCCTCGCCGGGAGCCAGGCCCTTCCCTAAAGCGGAATTAATTGCCATATCGGCACCATGTCCGCCGCGCTGACTTCGTTCGAACCCGCCACTGGCGCGCTTTTGTGGCAGGGGACCGCCAGCGATGTGGAGGCGGAGGTCGCCCTGGCCCGTGCCGCCTGGCCGAAATGGGCCGCCCAGCCCATCGCCTATCGCATCGAAACGCTGCGCCGCTTCGTCAATGTGGTGCGCGCCAATGAGGAGGCGCTGGTCGACCTGATCGCCCGCGAAACCGGCAAGCCGCTGTGGGATGCGCGGACCGAAGTGACCGCGGTGATGAACAAGGTCGACATTTCCGTCGCCGCCTTTTCCGAACGCACCGGACAGAGGCGGCTGGAGGCCGCGATGGGCGCGCGCCAGTCCGTGCGGCACAAGCCGCATGGCGTCATGGCGGTGCTGGGGCCGTATAATTTCCCGGCGCACCTGCCCAACGGGCATATCGTCCCTGCCCTGCTGGCCGGCAACGCCGTCCTCTTCAAGCCGTCGGAAAAGACGCCCGCCGTGGGCGAGATGCTGGTGCGCTGCTACCATGAGGCGGGCGTGCCGGAGGATGCCGTGCGGCTGGTGCTGGGCGGACCCGACGAGGGCAAGGCGCTGGCCGCCCATCCCGATGTGGGGGGCGTCCTCTTCACCGGGTCGGCGCAGACCGGCATCGCGATCAACCGGCAATTCGCGGCCAATCCCGGCAAGATATTGGCGCTGGAAATGGGCGGGAACAACCCGATCGTCGCCTGGGACACGGCGGACATCGCCAGCGCGGCGACGCTGATCGTGCAGTCGGCCTTCCTGTCGAGCGGGCAGCGCTGCACCGCGGCGAGCCGGCTGATCGTCAAGGAGGAACTGGCCGACACGCTGGTCGGGGAGGTCAAGAGGCTGGCCGACCGGCTGATCGTCGATCATCCCCATGCCGACCCCGCGCCCTATATGGGTCCGGTGATCGACAACCAGGCGGCGGATCACCTGACCGAGAGTTTCCTTTATCTGATGAGCAACGGCGGCAAGCCGATCAAGCATATGGTCCGCACGACCAAGGGGCTGCCCTTCGTGACGCCGGCGATCATCGACGTGACCGCCATGGCGGAGCGGCCGGACGTCGAACTGTTCGGCCCCCTGTTGCAGGTCGTCCGGGTGCCGGATTTCGAATCCGCGATCCGGGAGGCGAACAATACGCGCTACGGCCTGTCCGCCGCTCTGATAGGCGGATCGCCGGAGCAATATAACCAGTTCTGGGCCAATATCCGGGCGGGCATCGTCAACTGGAACCGGCCGACCAACGGAGCCTCCTCCTCCGCGCCCTTCGGCGGAGTGGGCATTTCCGGCAATCATCGGCCCAGCGCCTATTATGCGGCGGACTATTGCGCCTATCCGGTCGCGTCGGTGGAGATCGAGCAGCCGCGCGCGTCCATCGGCATCGGCCTTAAGGACATCGACACGAGCGCGATGGGGGATTGAGCCACCGGGGGGATTGAGCCACCGGGCGGCAGCGCGACGGATCAAATCGATCCTCCCCAAATTTTCCTTCGTCCCGGCCAACGCATTCTGAATTGAAACCGGGGTCGGTTTTCGCCATCTGCCCAGCATGGCTGAAATTCCACCTGCCACTGTCACCCTTGTCGGCGCGGGTCCGGGCGATCCGGACCTGCTGACGCTGCGCGCCGCGCGACTGATCGGCGAGGCGGAGGTGATCGTGCATGACGGGCTGGTTTCGGCGGACATATTGGCGCTCGCCTCCCCCCGTGCCGAACTGATTTCCGTCGCCAAGCGGCGCAGCCGCCATTCGGTGCCGCAGCATGGGATCAATGCCCTGCTGGTCGAACTGGCGCTCGCCGGGCGCAGGGTCGTGCGGCTGAAGGGCGGCGATCCCTTCATCTTCGGCCGCGGCGGCGAGGAGATGGAGGCGTGCCGCGCCGCCGGAGTGCCGGTGGAAATCGTGCCGGGCATCAGCGCCGCCATCGGCTGCGCGGCGCAGGCGCAACTGCCCCTCACCCATCGCGACGCGGCAAGCGCGGTCAGCTTCGTCGCCGGGCAATGCAAGGGGCTGACCGATCAGGACTGGTCCGGGCTGGCTGGCGCGGGGCGCACGCTGGTCATCTACATGGGCGTGGCGACGGCGGCGGACATCGCCGACAAGCTGATCGCGGACGGCGTGTCCCCGGCCATTCCCGTCGCCGTTCTGGAAAACGGCACGCGCGCCGACATGCGGACGCTGCGCACCTTGCTTGCCGATCTGGGCGAGATGGTGGCGCGGGAAAAAGTGAAAAGCCCCGCCCTGATTGTGGTTGGGGAGGTGGCGGCCTATGCGCTGGCGCAGGATGTGCTGGCCGGCTGGGCCGCGCGGGAGACATTTGGGGCGGAGACTGACAAGTGAAGATTTTGACCGGCAATGACCTCGGCACCGGGGACGTGATCTGGTGGGCGGGCGACGGCTGGTCGCGGCAGGTCGGCGATTCCGTCGACGTGGGCGACAGGGGCGATGATCTGGCGCGGGCGGAGGAAGCCGCGCTGCGGGTCGTGGGCGCCTATGTGATCGATGCGACCGTAACCGAAGACGGCGTGCGCCCCGCGCATATCAAGGACCGCATCCGCGCCCTGGGACCGACGGTGCGCCCCGACCTGACGCTGAAACCGAATGACGCCGATGCCGGCAACTGGGTGATCTGAACCATGTATCGTTACGACAGCTACGACCAGTCCATCGTCGACGCCCGCGTCGAGGAATTTCGCGACCAGACCCAGCGCCGTCTGGCCGGGCAGTTGACGGAGGACCAGTTCAAGCCGCTGCGGCTGATGAACGGCCTCTATCTTCAGCTGCACGCCTATATGCTGCGCGTCGCCATTCCCTATGGCACGCTGAGCGCCCGGCAGATGCGCAAGCTGGGCGAGATCGCGGCGAAATATGACCGGGGCTACGGCCACTTCACCACGCGGCAGAACCTGCAATATAACTGGATCAAGCTGGCCGACGCGCCCGACATACTGGCCGAGCTTGCGACGGTCGAGATGCATGCCATCCAGACCAGCGGCAATTGCATCCGCAACATCTCTTCCGACCAATATGCCGGGGTTTCGGCGGACGAAGTGGCCGACCCGCGTCCCTGGGCGGAACTGCTGCGCCAATGGTCGACCTTCCATCCCGAATTCACCTATCTGCCGCGCAAGTTCAAGATCGCCGTGATCGCGAGCGAGGAGGACCGCTCCGCCATGCGCCTGCACGACATCGGCCTCAAGCTGGTGTCGCGCGACGGCCGGATAGGCGCGGAGGTCTATGCCGGCGGCGGCATGGGGCGCACGCCCATGGTTGCGCCGCTTATCAGGGACTTCGTGCCCGAAGATGAGATCGTCTCTTATCTGGAGGCGTGCCTGCGCGTCTACAACCGCTATGGCCGGCGCGACAACAAGTACAAGGCGCGGATCAAGATCCTGGTCCATGAACTGGGCGTCGAGGAATATAGGCGGCAGGTCGAGGAGGAGTTCGCCCATATGCGGACGCTGGGCCTCAACCCGCCGACCGAGGAACTGGACCGCATCCGCGCCTATTTCGCCGGCCCCGCCTATGAAACGGGCCTGGGCGACAGCATCGACCGCAGCGATCCGGCCTTCGCCCTGTGGGTGGACCGTCAGGTCGCGGCGCACAAGCAGCCGGGCTATGCCATCGTCAACATCAGCCTGAAGCCGCGCGGCGGCATTCCGGGCGACGCCTCCGCGGAGCAGATCGCGCTGGTGGCGGACCTGGCGGAGCGCTATTCGCTCGACGAGCTGCGCGTCACCCATGCGCAGAACCTGGTCCTGCCGCATGTGAAGAAGGCGGACCTCCACGCCATCTGGCAGAAGCTGGACGAGGCCGGCCTTGCCGAGGCCAATCTGGACCTGATCACCGACATCATCGCCTGTCCTGGCCTGGATTATTGCAGCCTCGCCAATGCCCGCTCCATCCCGCTGGCGCAGAAGCTGTCGGAACGGTTCGCCGCGGCGGACCGGCAGAAGGAACTGGGCGAGCTGAAGGTCAAGATTTCCGGCTGCATCAATGCCTGCGGCCATCATCATGCCGGCCATATCGGCGTGCTGGGCGTGGACCGGAAGGGCGTGGAGAATTTCCAGCTTTCGCTCGGCGGGTCAGGCGCGGAGGACGCCAGCGTCGGCCAGATCACCGGCCCCGGCTTTTCGGAGGACGGCGTGGTCGACGCGATCGAGAAGGTCACCAACCTCTATCTCGAACAGCGGGAGGAGGGCGAACGCTTCCTCGACACCTATCGCCGTCTTGGCATGAGGCCCTTCAAGGAGGCGATCTATGGTTGAGTTCCTGTCCTTCCGCGAAGGCGATGGCGGCCAGGAACCGGCCGTCACGGTCGAATCCTTCACCGGCCAGTCCAATTCGACCGCCGTCCGGATCGAAGCGGGCGAGGATGCCCGCGAATTGCTGCCCTATCTGGACAGGCTGTCGCTGGTGGAGGTGAACTTCCCCGCCTTCGGCGACGGGCGCGGCTATTCGGCGGCGCGGATATTGCGCGAGGCCGGCTATCGGGGCGAACTGCGCGCGGTGGGCGATGTGCTGGTGGACCAGATCGTCGCGATGCGCCGCTGCGGCTTCGACAGCTTCCGGCCCGACAAGGCGCTGGACGATGCCGCCGTGGAGCGCGCGCTCCATCGTTATGAGGACGTCTATCAGAAGACGATCGACGGCCGCCGCCCGGTCTGGGCGAAACGGCACCCGGAGAATGCAAATGGCTGAACCTGCCCGCCAGCTTGACGTGATCGACGCCCGCCCCGCCTTCACCCAGGCGGATGCGGATGCGCTCAACGCCCGCTTCGAGGGCGTCGACACGCTCTCCATGCTCAAGACCGTCTTTGCCGAGGGGCTGGCGGGCAATGTCGCCGTCGTCTCCTCCTTCGGCACGGAAAGCGCGGTGCTGCTCGATCTGGTGGCGAAGGCCGACAAGAACGTGCCGGTGATCTTCGTCGACACGCTCAAGATGTTTCGCGAAACGCTGGATTATCGCGAAACGCTGATCCGGACGCTGGGCTTTACCGACAGCCGCGCCGTCGCGCCCCATGCCGAAGTGCTGGCGGCGAAGGACGAGACCGGCCTGCGCTGGTCCTACGATCCCGACGGCTGCTGCGAAATCCGCAAGGTCGAGCCGATGAACCGCGCCAAGGAAGGGCTGGACGCCTGGATTTCCGGGCGCAAGGCGTTCCAGTCGGTGACGCGCCAGAACCTGCCCCGTTTCGAGGTCGAGGACGGCCGGTTGAAGATCAACCCGCTGGGCGATTGGACGAAGGACGACCTGGAGGCCTGGTTCGAGGCGGAGAAGCTGCCGCGCCACCCGCTGGAGGCGCAGGGCTATCTCTCCATCGGCTGCGAACCCTGCACGTCCAAGGTGCTGCCGGGCGAAGACCCCCGCGCCGGGCGCTGGCGCGGGTGGGACAAGGTGGAATGCGGCATCCACTCGCCGGTGACGCCGATCCCCTCCCCCGCCGCCGATCCGGACGATCCGGCCAACCAGCCGGTGTTCTGACCGAAAGGGCGGCCCGGCCGGCGCAATCTTCGTAAGAAAACGAAGATGTCGGGAAATATGGCGCAGCCCGCGGGCGCGCTATATGGTGCCGGTCGTCACGCACGGAGCGGAGGGACGAGACATGGCCGTCGAACTGAAGATATTGGCGTGGAGTTGCGTGCTGCTGCTGGTCCACATCTTCGCGGCGGCGCACATCAAGACGCGCCAATATGGCGCCAAATGGAACATGGGCGCGCGGGACGAGGAATTGCCGCCGCTCGATCCCGTCGGCGGGCGGCTGGTCCGGGCGCAGGCGAATTTCCTGGAAACCTATCCGATCGCGATCATCGTGCTCCTGGGCGTGGTGATCGCCGGGAAGACCAGCGGGACGACGGCGCTTGGCGGGTGGCTCTGGCTGGGGGCGCGGGCGGTTTACCTGCCGCTTTACGGCATGGGCGTGCCCATGGTGCGGACCATCGCCTATCTCGTCAGCATGGTGGGGCTGGCGCTGCTGTTCCAGGCGTTTGTTTCTGGCTGAACCATGCCCCTGCGCAGGCAGGAACCCAGGTGGAACGTCCGGACTGGGCTCCTGCCTGCGCAGGAGCACGCATGCTTCTACTCGTAATCCTCCATATAGCTGCCTTCCGCCAGGTCGGAGAAGCGGGTGATCTTCGCGTCGAACTTCATGCGGATGCGCCCGGTCGAACCATGGCGCTGCTTGGCGACGATGATCTCGGCGAGGCCGTAGATGCGCTCCATCTCCTGCGCCCATTCCAGATGTTCGGGGCTTTCCTTGTTCCCCGGCTCCTTCGCGGCGACATAATAATCCTCGCGGAAGACGAACCAGACCATGTCCGCGTCCTGCTCGATGGAACCGGACTCGCGAAGGTCCGATAGCTGGGGCCGCTTGTCCTCGCGCTGTTCGACGGCGCGGCTGAGCTGGGACAGCGCCAGAACCGGGCAATTCAATTCCTTCGCCAGCGTCTTCAGGCCCCGGGAAATCTCCGAAATCTCGTTGACGCGATTGTCGCCCTTTCCCGTGCCCTGGAGCAGTTGGAGATAGTCGACCACGACGAAGCCGATGTCATGCCGCCGCTTCAACCGGCGGGCGCGGGTGCGCAGCGCGGCGATGGTCAGGCCGGGCGTATCGTCGATGAACAGCGGCAATTCCTGCAACTCCCGCGCAGCGCGGGAGAGGTTCTGGAAATCGGCGCGGCTGATCTTGCCCATGCGCAGCGCTTCGCCGCTGATGCCCGACTGTTCGGCCAGCACGCGGGTGGCAAGCTGGTCGGCGGACATTTCCAGGCTGAAAAAGGCGGTCTTCGCGCCCATATTCTTTTCCGGCGGAATGCCGTCGGCATTGTCGCGCAGCCAGCGCGAGGCGGCATTATAGGCGATATTGGTCGCCAGCGACGTCTTGCCCATGCCCGGACGACCCGCAAGGATCATCAGGTCCGAATTGTGCATGCCGCCGATCTTCTCGTTCAGGCTGTTGATGCCGGTGGTGATGCCCGACACATGCCCGCCGCTGTTGAGCGCGCGCTCCGCGATCTGGACCGCCATGGTGGTGGCCGTGGCGAAGCTCTTGACCGATCCGGTCTCCCCCTCGCCCTCCGACACCTTGTAGAGCGCGACCTCGGCCTGCTCGATCTGCTCGCGGGGGTTGACATCCTCGCTGGTATCCAGCGCGTTTTCAACCAGTTCCCGGCCGACATGAACAAGCTGTCGCAGCAAGGCGAGGTCGTATATCTGCGTCGCGAAGTCCCTCGCGCCCAGCAGCGCCGCGCCATTGCCGGTCAATTGCGCCAGATAGCCGACGCCGCCCAGTTCCTTGAGCGCCGGATCCTGCTCCAACAGCGGCTTCAGCGTCACCGGGTTGGCGACCATGTCCCGCTCGACCAGCTTCATCACGGCTTCGTAGATGCGGCCGTGCAGGGGTTCGAAGAAATGCTCCGGCTTCAGCTTGAGCTGCACATCCTCGGCAATGCGGTTGTCGATCATCAGCGCGCCCAGCAGCGCGGCCTCCGCCTCCACATTGCGCGGGAGTTCGGTGATGCCGGCTTCCGCGGCGGCGTTGATTTGCACGAGTTCGACCATGCCTCCCTCATCGCTTCGCTGGCGGCGGGGCGCAAGGTCCGACATTG
Source organism: Sphingobium sp. TA15 (assembly GCF_037101235.1). Classification (NCBI taxonomy): domain Bacteria; kingdom Pseudomonadati; phylum Pseudomonadota; class Alphaproteobacteria; order Sphingomonadales; family Sphingobiaceae; genus Sphingobium; species Sphingobium sp. TA15. Next base: position 731,691 of record NZ_AP025355.1, on the reverse strand, counting down.
AAACGATTGGGAAAAGCTGTGGACAACCGCGCCCCTGCTTTTCCCGGTTGCATTTCCCCTTGCGCCGCCGCACTGACCATAGCGTTCATGGCCGATCCGCGCATCATCGATATCACGCTCGACGAGCGGACGATCCTCTGGCGCAACGCCGATGTGGAGCAGGAACGGCGGATCGCCATATTCGACCTGCTGGAGGATAATTATTTCGAGCCGCAGCGCAGCCATGAGGACGGCTATGCCGGCCCCTACAAGGTGCACCTGCGCGTCGAGGAAGGCCGGCTGGTCATGGAGATACGCCGGGAAAACGGCGATCCGCTGGAGGCGATCGTCCTCGGCCTGGGTCGGTTCCGCCGCCCGATCCGGGATTATTTCGCGATCTGCGACAGCTATTACCAGGCGATCAGCAACGCTTCGCCGCAGCAGATCGAAACGGTGGACATGGCGCGCCGGGGCATCCACAATGCCGCCGCCGAGACGCTGATCGAGCGGCTGGACGGCAAGGTCAAGGTCGATTTCGATACGGCCCGTCGCCTGTTCACGCTGATCTGCGTCCTGCACATCAAGGGGTAAGGGGCATCCATATCGTCAGCGCCGGCCATTTCATGGCCCGTCTTTGCCTGTTTCTTGCCGTTCCGGGCCTGCTGGCCCTGGGCGGGTGGCTCTATGCGCGGGAATGGGCGCCCGGCCGGGAGGCGTTCCCAACCCAGGGCGTGTCGGTGTCGTCGGACAACGGCCCGATCGACTGGGGCACGCTGGCGGCGCAGGGGGCCGATTTCGCCTATATCCGCGCATCGAGCGGCGGACGCTTCCGCGATCCGGCGTTCGAGGCGAACTGGGCGGGCGCGAGGGCGGCGGGGATGCGCTATGGCGCCGCGCTCGATTTCAGCCTGTGCGCCAGGGCTTCGGAACAGGCGACGGGCTTCATGACCATGGTGCCGCGCGACAATGCCGCGCTGCCCCCGGTGATCAGGCTGGCGTTCGATCCGGGCTGCCGCGCGCGGCCGGGGCAGGATGCGGTGCTGTCGGAACTGAACACGCTGATCAACCTGATCGAAAGTCATGCGGGCACGCCGGTGCTGCTCAACGTCAGCGACGATTTCGACGCCCAATACGCCATCGCGTCGGGGATCAACCGCACCTTGTGGCTGGACCGCAATTTCTTCGCGCCCGATGGCGGGCAGCGCAAATGGGTGATGTGGACAGCCAATGATATGCGGCATATCGACGGCATCGACGGTCCGGTGCGATGGGATGTGATGGCGCGATGAATGCGACGGAAAAGCTGGTCGAGGCGGCGCGGGAAGCGATGCGCCATGCGCACGCGCCCTACAGCCGCTTCGCCGTCGGCGCGGCGGTGCGGCTGACCGACGGGCGGATCGTGACCGGCTGCAATTTCGAGAATGCGAGCTATGGCCTGTCGCTCTGCGCCGAAACGGTGGCGCTGGCCGCGGCGAATGCGCAGGGCCGCCTTGCCGATGTGGAGGCGGTTGCGGTCGTGGGCGGCGCCATGGGTGCGGACGGCGCCATATCGGGGCAGGCCATCGTCACCCCCTGCGGCCGGTGCCGCCAGATCATGAACGAAGCCGAGCAGATGGCCGGGCGGACGCTCGCCATTTACTGCGCGGCGCCGGAAGGAGACGCGCTGGTCGAACATCGCGTCGCCGAACTCCTGCCCCATGCCTTCGGTCCCGCCGATTTGGGCATCACCCCTGGAAAGAGCTGAACAGCCATGTCGATATTGTCGGATAAGTGGATTCGCGAACAGGCGCGGAGCAACAACATGATAGAGCCGTTCGTGGAGAGCCAGCGGCGGGACGGCTGCATCAGCTATGGCCTTTCCTCCTACGGCTATGACGCGCGGGTGGCGGACGAGTTCAAGATCTTCACCAATGTCGACAGCGCCGTGGTCGACCCCAAGGATTTCGCGGCCAACAGCTTCGTCGACCGCAAGACCGATGTCTGCATCATCCCGCCCAACAGCTTCGCGCTGGCCCGGACGGTCGAATATTTCCGCGTGCCCCGCGACGTGCTGGTGATCTGCCTGGGCAAGTCCACCTATGCGCGGTGCGGCATCATCGTGAACGTGACGCCGCTGGAACCGGGCTGGGAAGGGCATGTGACGCTGGAATTTTCCAACACCACGCCGCTGCCGGCCAAGATCTACGCCAATGAGGGGGCGTGCCAGTTCCTCTTCCTCCAGGGCAATGAGCCGTGCGAGACCAGCTATGCCGACCGCGCGGGCAAATATATGGGGCAGCAGGGCGTCACATTGCCGCGCCTGTAACGCTGTGCGACATTGGCGGCATGATGTGTGAGGCAGGCCCGCCATGCTGATGCCGTTCCGAACGCGGAAGGCGCGGGAGCATGCGCCGCCCCCCAGCGTGGGCGGGGACCGGCGCGTCTATGCCATAGGCGACGTTCACGGCCGCGACGACCTGCTCGCCCAGTTGCTGGACCGGATCGCGCTGGACGAGGCGGGGCGCCATCCCCTGCCCCGGCTGCTGATCCTGCTGGGCGACCTGGTCGACCGGGGGCCGCAGTCGCGGCAGGTGGTCGAACGGGCGATGGGCCTGGCGCGCTCCGGCGATGAGGTCCGCTTCCTCAAGGGCAATCATGAGGAGATGTTCGTCGCCGCCGCGCGCGGCAGGGCGCAGGCCGCCCGCCTGTTCCGCCGCCATGGCGGGGTGGAGACGCTGGCCAGCTACGGACTGGGGCCGGAGGACAGCGCCCGGATGAGCGACGAGGCGATGGCGCGATGGATGCTGGCTCACGTCCCGCGCGACCATGTCGATTTCCTGGACGACTTTCCCGATATGCTGCCGCTGGGCGATTACCTCTTCGTCCATGCGGGGGTGCGGCCGCGCGTCGCGCTCCATGCCCAGATTCCGGCCGACCTGCGCTGGATCAGGGGCGATTTCCTGAACCATGGAGGGCGCCTGGACAAGATGATCGTGCACGGCCACAACATCAGCGCGGATGTGGACGTCCGGCCCAACCGGATCGGCATCGACACCGGCGCCTTCCGCAGCGGCCGGCTGACGGCGATCGGGCTGGAGGGGGACCGGCGCTGGTTCCTGCAAACCGGGGACTGATGAAGGCGCCCGGCGCAACTTGCAATATCGGGATGAGGAAATCTCATTTCCCGCTGATTTCCCGATCCCTTATCCGTCGCATCCGATCCTTCCCGCCCGCTTCACCGGAATGGATGGCGGATCGGGACTTTTTCTTCGTTGGATGACGTCGGAACGGCAAAAGCCGTCCGCAACAGGGGAATATTCGATGCGCATTCGCCATACATTGGCGGGCTTCGCTTTTGCCGCATGCCTTGTTTCGCCCACGAAGCTCGTGGCGTCGCCGAAAATGGACGCCACCCTGTCGCAGCGGCACAAGTTCGACATCGCCCCTCAGCCGCTGAGCAGCGCCCTGCGCCAGCTTTCGACCCAGTCTGGCGTGCGCATCCTGTTCCCCTATGACGAGGTCGCGTCGATCCGCAGCCGACGCGTGCAGGGCTGGCTGTCGACCGAAGACGCGCTGAAGCGACTGCTGGCCGGGACCGCGCTCAGGCATAGCGAGGCAGGGGCGGGAGTCATCGCCCTTGCCGTGCCGGCCAGCCGCACCGTCGCCCATCGCAGCCCGCTGTCGGTCCAGTTGGCGCAGGTCGCCATGGCGGGCGGGTCGGGGGCTCCGGTCGCCATGGCTCCCGCCGATGCGGAGGAGGCCTCGGCCCCGATCATCGTGACCGGCACCCGCCAGACCACCCGCACCGTCGCGGAAAGCCTGGCCCCCATCGACGTGCTGAGCGCCAAGGATCTGGAGGCGAGCGGCAAGCAGTCCGTGCGCGACCTGCTGGGCACGCTGGTGCCGTCGATCAACGTGTCGAACAGCGGCGCAGGCGCCAGCTTCGCCGTCAAGACGCTGTCGCTGCGCGGCCTTGCCGGCGACCATCTGCTGGTGCTGGTGAACGGCAAGCGGCGCCACAACACCGCGACCCTGTTCATCAACGGCACGACCCAGAACGGCCAGTCGCCGCCCGACCTGGACCTTATCCCCTCCTCCGCCATCGAACGGATAGAGGTGCTGCGCGACGGCGCGTCGGCGCAATATGGGTCGGACGCGATCGCGGGCGTCGTCAACATCCTGCTGAAGAACGACGCCAGCGGCAGCGCCTCCTTCCTGGGCGGCGCCACGGCGGACGGCGGCGGCGAACAGGGCCGGTTCCAGATCAGCAAGGGCTTCGGCATCGGCGACGGCGGCCATGTCCACTTCACGCTGGACGCCTTCCTTCAGGGCCGCACCTATCGCAGCGCGCCCAATCCGGGACAATTCTATGCGCGGGTGGGCCAGCTCTATTCCTCGACCACGGGCGCGCTCGACCCGCGGGAGGCGACCGTCGACCGCAACGTGAACCGCGGCGGCCAGCCGCAGGTGTCGGGCATCAACTTCGCCTATGACCTGTCGCTGCCGGTGAGCGATCAGGTCGAACTCTACCTGTTCGGCACGGCGTCGCGACGGCATAGCGACGCCTGGCTGACCTATCGCTTCCCCGACGCGCCGAATAATATTCCCGAACTGTTCCCCAACGGCTACAGCCCGCATCTCCACATCTATGACGAGGATTTCCAGACCACGGCGGGGCTGCGCGGCGACCTGTCGGACACATTTCATTACGACCTGTCCAGCAGCTTTTCCCGCGATTGGGCGAAATATCGGGAAAGTTCGCTCCTCAACGCCTCGCTCGGCCCCGCAAGCCCCACCGACATGCATATCGGCGCCGTCACGTCGAAGGAATGGACGACCAATCTCGACCTTCAGAAGACGGTCGATCTGGGCTTGGCCGAACCGTTGCTGGTGGCGCTGGGCGCGGAATATCGCTGGAACAGCTACGCCATCGGCGCGGGCGACCCGGTTTCCTATATCGACGGCGGATACCGATCGACCACCGGCCCCAATGCCGGCGTGCTGCGGACATCCGGGTCGCAGGGGGTGACGGGTTTCCCCCTTTCCTCCGCCGGAACATGGAGCCGCGACAATTGGAGCGCCTATCTGAACCTGGAACAGCAGGTCGTCGAGGGGTTCGAGGTCGCGCTGGCCGGACGGCATGAGGATTATTCCGACTTCGGCACGACCGACACCGGCAAGGCGTCAGTGCGCATAGAGCCGCTGCGCGGCCTGGCGCTGCGCGGCACCGCCAGCACGGGCTTCCGCGCCCCGACCCTGCAACAGCAGCATTATTCCTCCGCCAGCACGATCAATGTCGGCGGCGTGCTGCTGCCCGTGTCGGCCTTGCCGGTGGATTCCGCCGCCGCCGTGGCGCTGGGCGCGACGCCGCTGAAACCGGAAAAATCGCGGAACCTGTCCGCCGGGATCGTCCTGACGCCCACGCCGCGCCTCAACATCACGGTCGACGCCTATCAAATCAGGATCAAGGACCGCATCCTGCTGTCCGAAACCCTGCAGGGGCCGCTGGTGCGCGGGGTTCTGGCGGCGGCGGGCATCACCTCCTCGGCGGGCGGATTCTACTTCTCCAACGCCGCCGACACCCGGACGCGGGGGCTGGACGTGGTCAGCACCTGGCGGGCGGGCCTGGGCGATCTGGGCCATGCGCTGTTCAGCCTGTCCGCCAATTTCAACAAGACCGTCTTCACCCATGTCGACGCCGTGCCGCCGGTGCTGGCCGATTCCCGGCTGATGCTGATCGGCCGGACCAAACGGGGGGATTTCACCAAGGGCACGCCGCGCGACAAGTTCATCGCCAACATGTTCTGGACCAGGGGGCCGGCCAGCCTGAACCTGCGCGCCACCCGATATGGCAAGGTGACGATGGTCCATCCGACCACGCCCTCGCTGGATGCGGAGATCGACCCCAAGGTCATTTTCGACCTGGAACTGGGGATGGAACTGCGCAAGGGCATCAAGCTGACGGCGGGGGCGAACAATCTGTTCAACATCTATCCCGACAAATTGCCCGTTTCGTTGCAGGCCAACGGCTTTTCCCTCTACAATCAATATTCGCCCTATGGCGCGAGCGGCGGCTTTTACTATGGCCGGTTGAATTTCGAGTTTTGAGCGGGACGGCCATGCAGATGCGTTAGCCTTTTTCTGCGATGCTATCGGGGCTGGGTTTGGCCAGTAGCGGACGTTAGTTTTCCGTCACCCCGGACTTGATCCGGGGTCCCGCTTTCTTTCTGAGTGCACCTCGTCCAAGGCAGCGGGACCCCGGGTCAAGCCCGGGGTGACGAATGGGGGAACATCCGCCCCCACCCCTTCCAGCCTCTATCCTATTGCCACCGCCTGTCCTTCGCCGCCTTCTCCTGCGCGGCGTCGAGGGGGGGGCCGTCCATCAATGCATCGACGGTCGCCATCAGGCGCATGTCGCCGGAGGACGCTTGCCGATAGGCCGTCCCCTGCCCCGCGCCCGGCAAGAGCTGCTGCACCTGCCAGCCCTGCTCCTCGCGACAGGCGACGCCCGAAAGGGCCTGTCCTTCGAAGCTGCGGCACCAGCCGCCGCCCTTGCGCCGGAAGCTGAGGCCGATGCGGATCGGTGCGTCTTGCTGGGCGGAGGCGAGTTGGGTTTCGAGCGCCGACGCCAGTTCGCCCTGCGCGACCATCGCGCCGCGCTCCACCGCAATCGGACCGCCGCTCCCGCCTGAAAAATGCCCGATGCCAAGCCCCAGCAGCAGGCTCGCAGCGATCGCCCCGCCCGTGACCCAGACGCGCCGCCGCTCCGTCGCCGGACGAGCGAACGGGACGACCTTTGCCTCCTCCCGCAACAGGGCCTGCATCGCCGCCGGCACGGGCTCGGCTTCGATGGGCGCATAATGGCCCGCCAATCGCTCCCGCAGGCGAAGATGCATGTCCAACCTCGCGGCCAGGGCCGGGTCTTCCGCCACGGCCCGCTCCACGCGCCGCCGGTTCACCTCGTCCAGTTCGCCATCGACGAAGGCGATCAGCATGGCTTCGTCCATGTCCGTCATGCCGCTTCCCCCAGCAGTTCGATCAACGCGCCGCGCCCGCGCACCAGCCGCGACGTCAGCGTGCCCATCGGAATGTCCAGCACCTCCGCCGCCTCTTTGTAGGACAGCCCCTCCACCAGCACGAGGGCGATCGCCTCCCGCTGCTCGTCGGGCAGGCCGTGCATGGCGCGGTCGACGTCGGACAGCATGACATGCGCCTCCACGTCGCGGTCGCCGGCATGGCCGACATGCTCGCCCGCCTCCTCCGGCGCGAAGGTGCGGGCGGCGCGCTGCCGGGAGCGGCCCTCGTCGATCCAGAGATTGCGCATGATCCGATACATCCAGCTATCCAGTCTCGTTCCCGGCTGCCATTGATCGCGTGCCCGGAGCGCCTTTTCCAACGCCGCCTGGCAGAGATCGTCCGCATCGGCGCGGTCCCGCGACAGGCTGGCGGCAAAGCGCCGCAGCCGGGGCAGGATCGCCAACAGATCGCTTTCGAACGACATCCGGTCTCCATTCAGCTTCCTGAGGGATGAAACGGCTGCCGCCGCGCGTTTCATCCCTGAATCATGAATCTTTTATCGGAAATTTTTTCGCGATGAATCATTTTGAGAGCGAAAGGACCGTAATGCGGTCCAATGATGAAAAGGCCGGCGGCTGGGAGGTCGAAATGAAGTTCACGCGTCCATGGATCGTCGCCGGCCTGCTGCTGACCGCACCGGGCGCGCAGGCGCAGTTGCTGCCCGCGCCGGGCGGCGCCCTGGGCCAGGTGAGCGGCCAGGCGGGCGGCGTTGCGCCGCATGTGCTGGACCGGGTGGAAGGCACGCTGGACCAGGCGGGGATCGACCGGCTGTCGCCTGCGCGCCTGGCCGACTGGCTGGTTGCGGCGCGGGCGGCGCGGATCGACGATCTGCTGCGGCGGCATGCCGATTCGGTGGAACTGGACGACCGGCGCGAACCGGCGCGGCGCGGTGTCATATTGATGACCGGGGCGCGGGCGGAAAGCGTCGCAGCCTTGCGTTCCGCCGGCTATGGCGTGGAAAATGCCGCCATAGAGGGGCTGGACCTCAGCGTCACCCGCCTGACCGTGCCGCAGGGCCGCAGCCTGTCGCGGGCGTTGAAGCAAGTCCGATCCCTCGCTCCGGAGGCGCAGGCCAGCGCCGACAATCTCTATTTCCCCAGCGGCGCCTCCATCGGCCTTGCCGCCGCCGCGCTTGCGGAAACCGGGCCGGTGCGGGGCAAGGCGGCGGGACTGATCGACGGCGGCGTGGCGCGCCATCCGGCCCTGAGCGGCCCGATCGAGCAGCGCGGCTTTGCCCGAGGCGCTCCCCGCGCCAGCGCGCATGGGACGGCGGTCGCCTCCCTCATCAGCGGGACGACCGGCATAAGGGGCGCGGCGCCCGGCGCACCCCTGCTGGTGGCCGATATATATGGCGAGGATCCGGCGGGCGGCGGCGCCTTTGCGATGGCGCGGGCGCTGGGATGGATGGCGGCGCGCGGGGCCGATGTGGTGACGGTCAGCCTGGTGGGACCGGACAATCCCCTGCTGGCGGGCGCGATCCGGCTGGCGCGGGAACGCGGCGTGTCCGTGGTCGCGGCGGTCGGCAATGACGGGCCGGCCGCGCCGCCGGCCTATCCGGCCTCCTATGCCGGGGTGATCGCCGTCACCGGGATAGACGGGCGGGGCCGCGTCCTGCCGGAGGCCGGGCGAGCGCGCCATGTCGATTTCGCCGCGCCGGGGGCGGATATGAATGCGGCCCGCGCCGATGGCGGCAAGGGCAAGGTTCGCGGCACGTCCTTCGCCGCGCCGCTGGTCGCCGGGCGGCTGTTCGCCACCGGCAGCCTGGCGGCCCTGCGGGCGGAGGCGAAGCGGGGCGGCCGCCTTAGCGTCGTTTGCGGGAATTGCAGAAATAACGACTGATTTTCAAGTGCTTGAAAATTTTTTTCGGCACGGCGGGATTAAATCGCATCGCCCTCACGTTGTCTTGTCATCGGATCGACAACGAACAAGGAGACGATCGATGAAAGTCAAGTTCCTGATTGCAACCGCCGCTCTTGCCGCCATGACGGCCGCGCCCGCCTCTGCCCAATTGCTGGGCGGCGGTGGCGGCGGCATGCTGGGCGGCGGCCTGGGCGGCGCGCTGGGTGGCGCGGGCGGATCGCTGGGCGGCACGCTGGGCGGATCGGGCGGCATCGGCCTGGACCGCAGCATCGACCTGGAAAATGGCCGCGTCGGCGCCAGCGGCTCGGGCCATGGCAGCGGCAGCGGTTCCGCATCCGGCTCGGTCAGCCGCCATGGCAAGAGCCACGGCGGCAGCGCTTCGGGTTCGGCCAGCGGATCGGCGGGCGGCAGCCTGACCGCCGACACGCTGGGGACCGGCGATGTGCGCAACGCCGTGGGCGGCCTGCGCGACCAGGCCGGCAGCACGGTCGGCGCAGCGCGGGATCGCGCCGCCGGGACCGCCGCCAAGGCCAAGGACCGCGCCAGCGCCACCGCAGGGGCGGCGCGGGACCGCACCGCAAATGCCGTGGGCCGGACCCGCTCGATAGCCGGCAATGCCGCCGGCAGCGCTGCCGGCGCAGCCGGCGGCGCGGCGAACGGCGCGGGCGGCATCGCCTCGGTGGATGCGGCCGGGCAACTCTCCGGCAGCGGACAGGCCTCTGGTTCGGGCAGCACCGCATCTTCGGATCAGGCGGCCGACTGACCCCGCGCGGAGGCGGCCTGTCCCCGACCGGCTTTCAGCCGCATGGCCGCCTCACCGCCTGATCGAAGGCCGGCGATCATGGAGCGCCCCGCGTCAAATCGGACGCGACGTGCTCCAGGGTCGCCGGCCTTCCCCTTTTTCAAACCGAAGGCTGAAATCCTTTGATCCGAACGGTTTGAGATGATGGTGCTTTTCATGGCACCCCTAAGCGTTTAGATCGGTATGTCAGATGGTTCCGGCCGACAACGTCGAATGGGGCCAAGGATCGCCAAAGGTGCGTCAAGGCGCCGAATATTGAAGAGATACAGGACTGAATGTCCGTTTCCGATTCCGATTTCGCCTCCAACCGGCAATATGACCGCCAGCGCAGGCTGCTGAAGGCGCGCATGCGCCACGCGGATTATGGCGAAATCGACATCCTGGTCCGCGACGTTTCGGAAATGGGGCTTGGCGGGCGGTGCGATCTCGACCTTGCTGTCGGGGAACGCGTCGTCATCCTCCTGCCCGATTGCCGTCCCGCCCCAGGGAAGATCGCCTGGCGCAAGGGACAGAGCTTCGGCGTGCAACTGGAGGCGCAGATCAATCCGGAAGCGGTCAGAAGCCGCGCGCCCGCAGATCGCCCGGCCGATGGTTATCAGGTGCCGGAGGCGTTCCGGCCATCGGGCGAAACGAAACGGCCGGGGTTCAGGACGCGGGTGCAGGGACCGGACACCAACAATAAATGGCGATGATCTCGGCTCCGTCCTGAACGGGCGACGCCATGTTCGGGCGCCGGGGAGCGCCCATGAAAAAGGCCGGCCATCCCCCAGGGACGCCGGCCTTTTCTGCCGGGCGCCATGGCCGGATCAGGCGACCTTGGTCGCGAATTCCTCCGCCTCGTCCGGATCGCGCAGCACATAGCCGCGGCCCCAGACGGTCTCGATATAATTTTCGCCATTGCAGGCCAGCGCCAGCTTCTTGCGCAGCTTGCAGATGAAGACGTCGATGATCTTGAGTTCCGGCTCGTCCATGCCGCCATAAAGGTGGTTCAGGAACATTTCCTTGGTCAGCGTCGTGCCCTTGCGGAGCGAAAGCAGCTCCAGCATCGCATATTCCTTGCCGGTCAGGTGGACGCGATTGCCGTCCACTTCCACGGTCTTGGCGTCCAGGTTGACCGCCAGCTTGCCGGTGCGGATGACCGACTGCGAATGGCCCTTGGACCGACGCACGACCGCGTGGATGCGGGCGATCAGTTCCTCGCGATGGAACGGCTTGGTCACATAATCGTCGGCGCCGAAGCCGAAGGAGCGGACCTTGCTGTCCATTTCCGCCACGCCCGACAGGATCAGCACCGGCGTCTGCACCTTCGCCGCGCGGAGCTTCTTGAGCACGTCGTACCCGTGCATGTCCGGCAGGTTCAGGTCGAGGCAGATGATGTCGTAGTCGTAGAGCTTGCCGAGGTCGAGACCCTCTTCGCCAAGGTCGGTCGTGTAGACGTTGAACCCCTCCGTCGTGAGCATCAGCTCGATCGCCTTCGCGGTCGTCGGTTCGTCTTCGATTAGCAGCACGCGCATGTGAAGCCCCTTTGCGTAGCAGTTCCGTCCACCCCCAAAGAACGACGGCCGCATCAATTCATTAACCAAAAAACTTCTGAAGGACAAAGGTTAATTTTTCGCTAACCGGCAGAAATCCGCGAGTCGCTGGATTTTGAATCTATTTTCAATGTTTTGAAGCCAAAATGATTCAGGCGGAGTCAATATGGATTCGACTTCGAAACGAGCGGTCAACATCCATGATGGCGGGTCAGGAAGTCGAGCACCGCATCCACCCGCGCAGGCCGCAGTCGCGATGGCGGCGTGACGAGGTGAATGCCGAACGGCGGCGGTCGCCAGTCTACCAGTATCTCCTCCAGTTCGCCCGAGGCGATCGCTTCCCCGACGATGAAGTCGGGCAGCCGGGCGATGCCGACGCCGGTGCGCAGCGCGGGCAGCATCGCCTCCCCGCTGTTGACCGTCAGGCGGGCGCGGACCTGCACCACGACATTCTGCTGGCCCGGCCCGGAAAAGCGCCAGACGTCGGGCGTCGGCGTGTTGGAATAGCACAGGCAGTCATGGTCGCCGAGGTCGGACGGATGGGTGGGCCGCCCCCTTTCCGCCAGATAGGCGGGCGACGCAACGACATGCAGCGTGACGTCGGCCAGGCGCCGGGCGCGCAATGAACTGTCGGGCATGTCGGCGATGCGGATGGTGGCGTCCAGGCCCATGTCCACCAGGTCGATGCGCGCATCGGACAGGTGCAGGTCGATGTCGACATGCGGATTCTGCTTCGTGAATTCCGCGACCAGCGGCGCGATGCGGAGCAGGCCGAAGGTCATCGGCGCGCCCAGCCGGACCGTGCCGGAAAGTTCCGCCGTTTCGTCCCTGGCCGCCTCCTCCGCCGCCTGCCCTTCGGAAAGGATGCGGGCCGCATGCTCGGCCAGCCGCCTGCCGCTTTCGGTCAGGGCCAGGCGGCGGCTGGTGCGGCTGAACAGGCTGGTGTCCAGATGCTGTTCCAGCCGCGTCACCGCCTTGGACACGGTGGCCTTCGACACGCTCAGCGCCTTGGCCGCGTCGGTGAAGCTGCGATGCTCCACCACGGCGGCGAACATCGCCCATGCCTCGAAATCGGGAAGACGCATAAGGAAACAATCCGTTTCAATGCTGCTTATTCAAGAAACGATCCTGATTGCTAGATTGATGGAAAGCAAGCCGGAACCTTCCGGCAATCCTTCGAAAGGCCTGAGTGATGAGCATGACAGTTGGCAGCCGGATCGACCGCCGCCCCTTCGCCTCGCTCGGCCACGCCGACCATGGCTGGCTGAATGCGCGGCATCATTTCTCCTTTGCGGACTATTATGATCCGTCCCGCATGCATTGGGGCGCGATCCGGGTATGGAACGACGATGAGATCGGTCCCCGCTCCGGCTTTCCGCCGCACCCGCACGCGGACATGGAGATCATCACCTATGTCCGCACCGGCGCGATCACCCATCAGGACAGCCTGGGCAACAAGGGCCGCACGGAGGCGGGCGACGTGCAGGTGATGAGCGCGGGCAGCGGCATCCGCCACGCGGAATATAATCTGGAGGACGAGACGACGACTCTCTTCCAGATCTGGGTCATGCCGCGCAGCCGGGGCGGCCAGCCGAGCTGGGGCGCCAAGCCCTTTCCCAAGGGCGATCGGTCGGGCCGGCTGGTGGTGCTGGCGAGCGGCCATGACGAGGACAGGGAGGCGCTGCGCATCCGCGCCGACGCCCGGCTGCTGGGCGGCACGGTCAAGGCGGGCGACAGCGTCACCTATGACAGCGCCGAAGGGCGCCACCTCTACCTGGTCCCGGCAACCGGCCGGATCGAAATAGACGGCCAACTGTTCGAGGCGCGTGACGGCGCCGCGATCATCGGCGGCGCGCCCATCACCATCAAGGCCATCGAGGACGCCGAAATCGTCCTGGTGGACAGCGAATAAGGTCCGTCCCTTCTCCCTCCGGACGGGCCGAAAGGCCGCCCGCGCTTCTCCCCCCACTCCGGCGCGGGCGGCCAAATTGTTCGAAACCTTCTTACGATCAACGCATTAGAAGAAATGGAGATACGCATGGCAAAGGTTCTGGTTCTCTACTATTCGTCCTACGGTCATATCGAAACCATGGCGAAGGCCGTGGCGGAAGGCGCGGCGGCCGCCGGCGCGCAGGTCGACATCAAGCGCGTGCCCGAAACGGCGCCGCTGGAAGTCGCGAAAGCCGCGCATTTCAAGCTCGACCAGGAAGCGCCGGTCGCGGCCGTCGCGGACCTGGCGGATTATGACGCGATCATCATCGGCACCGGCACCCGCTTCGGCCGCATGTCCAGCCAGATGGCGGCCTTCCTCGACCAGGCCGGCGGCCTTTGGATGCGCGGCGCGCTGAACGGCAAGGTGGGCGGCGCCTTCACCTCGACCGCCAGCCAGCATGGCGGGCAGGAAACCACCCTGTTCTCGATCATCACCAACCTGTTGCATTTCGGCATGGTGATCGTCGGCCTGGACTATGGCTTTGCCGGCCAGATGGGCGTGGACAAGGTCCGCGGCGGAGCGCCCTATGGCGCGACCACGCTGGCCGACGGCGACGGCAGCCGCCAGCCGAGCGAAGAGGAACTGGACGGCGCGCGCTATCAGGGCCGCCGCATCGCGGAAACGGCGCTGAAGCTGCACGGCTGATGCATGACTGCGCCGTCTATATGGCGCAGTCGTTGAGCCTTGGGTCGCAAGGCATCAGCGCAAAGGGGGAGCCGGCGCATGGGACTGCGCGTCGGCTCCCCTGTTTTTTTGGGGTGAAACGGAGAGCGGCCTAAGGCTTGTTGAGATTCATCGAGAGTTGATGACGGCACTGGCGAGATAGATCATGGCTGAGAAGCTCTGATCGGTCTTGTCGGAACGCATGGCGATTCGTTTGAACTCCTTGAGTTTGCAGAAGAAGTTCTCGATGAGGTGACGCCATTTGTAGAGTTCTGCGTCGATCCGGCGCTTGCTGGCCCGTCCGGGATGCTGTGAGATCACGACCCTTGCGCCCCGCGCGTCGAGTTCAGCAATGATGGCGTTGGTGTCGAACGCCTTGTCGGCCATGAAGCCAGCGAAGGCGAGGTTCTCGATGAGGGGCGGGACACCTATGATGTCGCAGCGCTGACCCGGTAGCAGCACGAAGCGAACGAGATTGCCCAAGGCATCCGTGAGTGCGACGATCTTGGTGGTCATGCCGCCCTTCGACCGCCCTATGGCCTGGCTTTGAGTCCCCCTTTTGCGCCCTGGCCGTGGCGGTGGACCTTGACGATCGTGCCATCGACCATTGCAAACTCCATGTCTGGATCATCCGACGCGGCGTCGAAAAGCCGTTGGAAAACATCGGCTTTCACCCAATCCCGATAGCGCTTGAAGATCGTGTTCCACTTCCCGAATGCAGCCGGAAGATCACGCCATGGACTGCCCGTGCGCGCAATCCACAACACCGCCTCCAGAAATAGCCGATTGTCGTGGCCGCTCCGACCCGGATCGCTTGCCTTGCCAAGACAATATGGCGCCATCTTTGCCCACTGATCGTCCCGAAGGACAAGTCGTTCAGCTTCCATCACAAACTCCTTCAAGGAGCTTGAATCAGATCAAAGCCTAAAGGGGAATCCTGAATCTCAACAAGCCTTAGGGTGTGTGGGGATTCAGCCCATGGCGGGCTGCAAATAGCGGCTTTCTGCGCTTCCGGTGCTCACGTACTGAAGTACGCTCCGTCGAAACGAGTCACGCGCCTCGTTTCGAGGTTCTCGAAATCCACTATTTTCGCCGCGCCCTGAACTGAATCCCCACACACCCTAGCCGACCGAAGGAAAGCTGAACCGGATCCCGGTTCACGGCGGCCGCCGACACCCTTCCGCCTCCACTTCCCCGCACCTCGCCTGCCCGCTGTCGCGGTCGCCATGCGGCTTCCCGCAGCAGCCGGATCAACTTCCTCCCTTCCCTCCGTCCCCCACCTTGCTCTATGGCGGGGACCGAATTTCCCAAGGGGAACGCCAACTTGATCCTAGACCTTGCCGCCGCCGCTTCGGGCGCCATTCGCTTCGACCAGCTCGGCCTCAGCCCGGTCGCGCTCGACCTCGGCTTCTTCACGCTGAAATGGTACAGCCTCGCCTATCTGGCGGGCATATTGATCGGCTACTGGTATCTGCTGAAGCTAATCGCCCAGCCCGGATCGCCCATGGCGCGCCGCCATGCCGACGACATGATCTTCTACGCGACGCTGGGCATCATCATCGGCGGGCGGCTGGCCTATGTCTTCTTCTACCAGCCCGAAATCCTCCGCAATCCGCTGGACATCTTCAAGCTTTGGAACGGCGGCATGTCCTTCCACGGCGGGGCCATCGGCGTCTCGCTCGGCATCCTCTACATGGCGCGCAAGGAAAAGCTCAGTTGGCTGCGCATCCATGATTTCGTCGCCTGCTGCGTCCCCTTCGGCCTGTTCTTCGGCCGCCTCGCCAATTTCGTGAACGGGGAACTCTGGGGCAAGGAGACGGACGTGCCCTGGGCCATAATTTTCCCGACCGGCGGCCCCTTCCCCCGCCATCCCAGCCAGCTTTACGAAGCCTTCCTCGAAGGCATAGTCCTGTTCCTGATCCTCGCCTTCGCCTTCTGGAAGACCCGCGCCCGCTACAAGCCCGGCATGCTGGTCGGCATCTTCCTGCTCGGCTACGGCGTGTTCCGCTTCGGCGTCGAATATGTGCGGGAGGCGGACGCCCAACTCATGGAATTCGCCGCCCGCACCGGGCTGCACATGGGCCAGTGGCTGTGCGTGCCGATGATCCTGGGCGGCCTCTACCTGATCGTCACGGCGAAGGGCCACCGCGTCCGCGTGGAACCCGTCGCGGGCAGCGCGAGTGTCAGTTGAACTGACCCTGTCCGAACGGCTCGCCCGCCAGATCGAGGCGGGCGGCCCGATCTCAATCGCCCATTATATGGCGGAGGCGAACCAGCATTATTACGGCACCCGCGATCCGCTGGGCGCGGCGGGCGACTTCACCACCGCGCCCGAAATCAGCCAGATGTTCGGCGAACTGATCGGCCTGTGCCTGGCGGACATATGGATGCGGTCCGGCAGTCGTCCGGCAGCCCATTATGTGGAGCTTGGCCCCGGACGCGGCACGCTGGCGTCCGACGCGCTGCGCGCCATGGCCAGCGTCACGTTCCACCCCCGCGTCCATTTCGTGGAAACCAGCCCCAGCCTGCGCGAACGGCAGGGCGCGCTCATCCCCAATGTCGCGCATCATGATTCCGTGTCCAGCCTGCCCGAACAGGGACCGCTGCTGGTCGTCGCCAATGAATTTTTCGACGCCCTTCCCGCCCGGCAGCTTGTCCGCGTCGGCAGCGAATGGCGCGAGCGAGTCGTCGTCCGCCCCGATCCGGACCAGCCCGACCGTTTCGCCCCCATGGCCGGATACCGCCGCGTCGAATCCGGCATCCCCGCCATGGCCGCCGACGCCCCGGAAGGCGCGATCCTGGAAATGCCCCTCGCCGGATCGGCCATCGCGCTGGAACTGGCGCACCGAATCGCGAAGCAGGGTGGCGCCGCCATCGTCATCGACTATGGCTATGAAGGACCGGCGACCGGCGACACGCTCCAGGCGGTCAGGGCGCATCGCTATGCCGATCCCTTCCTGGAACCGGGCGAGAGCGACCTGACCACCCATGTCGATTTCACCATGATCGGCAATATGGCGCGGCAGGCCGGGCTGCGCGTGACGCGGACGGTCGGCCAGGGCGCCTTCCTGCGCCAACTCGGCATCGACGCCCGCGCCGATCAACTCAGCCGGACCACTCCCGCCCGCGCAGAGGAGGTGGAGGCCGCCCGCCGCCGCCTGACCGACGACGACGCGATGGGAACGCTGTTCAAGGCGATGGCCTGGGTCCATCCCGACTGGGCCGACCCTGCGGGGTTCGAGGGTTGAAAGACCCTCAATCCTCCTGATGATAGCGGCTGAGCCTGCGGATGAAGCCGATCAGCCCGGTCTGGCGGCTGCGCTTCATGCGTTCGGCATGCAGGATGGTCTGGACCCGCTGGAAGCAATCCTCCGCATCGACATTGCACAGCACATAGTCATAGCCGTCCCAATGCGCGATCTCTCCGGCGGCGCGCGCCATGCGGCCCTCGATCACCTCATTGCTGTCCGTCGCCCGGCCCCGCAGCCGCCGCTCCAGTTCCTCCATTGACGGCGGCAGGATGAAGATGCGCACGACATCGCCGCCCGCAATCTGGTGCAACTGCTGCGCACCCTGCCAGTCGATGTCGAACAGCACGTCCCGCCCCGACTTCAGCATCGCCTCCACCGGCGCGCGCGGCGTGCCGTAACGCTGGCCGAAGACATGCGCCCATTCCAGGAATTCATGATCGGCGATCATCCGCCGGAATTCCTCCAGATCGACGAAATGATAATCCTTGCCGTCGACCTCGCCCGGCCGCATCGGCCGCGTCGTCGCGGACACCGACATCGCCAAATCCGGTTCGGCGGCGAGCAATTTGCGCGCAATGGTGGATTTGCCGGCGCCCGAAGGCGAGGAAAGAACGAACAGGACGCCGCGGCGCTTGAAATCGGGCGTCTCGATGGGAATGCTGTCGGCCATGGCCGCTAGTGCCGCCATGGACGCAATTTGGCAAGGGGGGACTATCGCGCCGTCAACGCTTGCGGGCCTTGCGCGCCTCCTCGATCAGGATCGGCGGCGCGCTGCCGTCGGGCAGCGCCTTGGTGGTGCGCTTGCGGTCCGCCTCGCGCTTCGCCTCATAGACCTTGCCGGCCATGTAGGCGCCCGTCACGAACAGCGCACCGACCGGATGGCGCATGATGAGCCGCTTTGCGCCCATGCCCGCGATCAGGCCGATAACGCCCTTCTTGCCCGTGTCCGCCGCGACCCGCGCCGCGACGACCGTCGCCCCGACACGCGCCGCCTTCCTGAGCAGCCCGGCCTTGCGGGGCGGGCGAACGGCGATCAGCGGTTTATCGGGCGATGTCTTGCTCATAAGGCGTCAATGTATCGCAGCCTGCCCGGTTCCGCCATGTTGATCTGGATCAGACCATATTTTCCGGCCGCACCAGCCGGTCGAACGTCGCCTCGTCCACCAGCCCCAATGCCAGCCCCGCCTCCTTCAGCGTCAGCCCTTCGGCATGGGCGTGCTTGGCGATCTTCGCGGCATTGTCATAGCCGATCTCCGGGGCCAGCGCCGTCACCAGCATAAGCGAGCGGTCGACCAGTTCGGCGATCCGCTTCTCATTCGCCTCCAGCCCCTCGACGCAGCGTTCGGCGAAACTGTCCATGCCGACGCTGAGCAGATGGATCGACCGCAGCACCGCCGCGCCGATCATCGGCTTGAACACATTGAGTTCCAGATGCCCCTGCAACCCGCCGACCGTCACCGCCTGATGATTGCCGATGACCTGCGCGGCGACCATCGTCAGCATCTCGCACTGGGTCGGGTTGACCTTGCCCGGCATGATCGAACTGCCCGGCTCATTGGCGGGCAGGTCCAGCTCGCCAAGGCCCGAACGCGGCCCGCTGCCCAGCAGGCGGATGTCGTTGGCGATCTTGGTCAACGCCACCGCCAGAGTCGCCAGCGTGGAGGACAGGTGCACCAGCGGATCGTTGGACGCCAGCGCCTCGAACTTGTTGTCCGCCGTTCGGAACGGCAGGCCGGTCAGCGCCGCGATCTCCTTCGCCACCGCCGCGTCGAAGCCTGCGGGCGCGTTGAGGCCGGTGCCGACCGCCGTGCCGCCCTGCGCCAGCGCCGTCATGCCGTGCATGGTCGCTGGCTCGATCCGCTTGCGGCTGCGGTAAAGCTGATGCGCATAGCCGGAAAATTCCTGCCCCAGCGTCAGCGGCGTCGCATCCTGCAAATGGGTGCGGCCGATCTTGACGATGCCCGCCCACGCCTTCGCCTTGGCGTCCAGCGCGGCGTGCAGCCGGTCGAGCGCGGGGAACAAATGCCCGGTCGCCGCCCGCGCCGCCGCGATATGCAGCGCCGTGGGGAAGCTGTCGTTGGACGATTGCCCCATATTCACATGGTCGTTGGGATGGACCGGGCTTTTCCCGCCGCGCCTGCCGGTCAGCGCCTCATTGGCGATGCCCGCGATCACCTCATTGACGTTCATGTTGGACTGGGTGCCGCTGCCCGTCTGCCAGATGACCAGCGGGAACTGGTCGTCATGGCGGCCCGCGATCACCTGCGCCGCCGCCGCCTCTATGGCGTCGGCCAGGCCCGAATCGAGTCCATGGCCGCGATTCACCCGCGCCGCCGCCTGCTTCACGATGGCCAGCGCGTGGACGATGCCGATCGGCATGCGCTCATCGGGACCGAAGGGGAAATTCTCGATGCTGCGCTGGGTCTGCGCGCCCCAATAGGCGCCGGCGGGCACTTCGATGGCGCCGATGCTGTCTGTTTCGGTGCGGGTATCGCTCAATTCGGGCACTCCCTGAAATGGCCGGAGTGCCGCCAATCTGGGGACGCCCGGTCCCCGATACCAGAGCTTATTTCTTCTTGCCGAAATCCACGGTCACGACATTGGAGCCGTCCTCGGTCATGACCTGCGGCGCGTCGTTTTCCGCCTCCTCATGCGGTTCGGGCGCGATGTCGGCCTGCGCCTGGAACTGGAGGGCGAAATTGACCGCCGGATCGACGAAGGCGGTGATCGCGGCGAAGGGAATATGCAGATGCGCCGCCACCTGATTGAAGGTCAGGCTGACCCCGAAGGCGTCGTCGCTGACCTTCAGATCCCAAAATTTGTTCTGGAGCACGATGGTCATCTCGTCCGGGAAGCGTTCGACCAGATGGCGCGGAATATCGACTCCGGCGGCCTGGGTCTTGAAGGTGATGTAGAAATGATGCGCGCCGGGAAGCCCGCCGGAACGCTCGATTTCGCCCAATACGCGGCCGACCACGGCGCGCAGGGCCTCCTGCACGATTTCGTCATAGGGAATCAGGCTGTCGGGCAGGTCTTCGCTCATGCGCCAATGTCCTAACGGCGCGGCGGCGCGGGTCAAGTGCGCGCCATAGATTGCCGGGCACATTGCAACCGCCGCCCACTTCGGTATAGGGCGCAGCCATGCGCACGGCCGACATTCACCGCAACACTGCGGAAACGCAGATCGACGTGACCGTCAATCTCGACGGCACCGGCATCTATACCGTTTCGACGGGCATCGGTTTTTTCGATCATATGATCGAACAACTGTCCCGCCATTCGCTGATCGACATGGACGTGAAGACGGTCGGCGACCTGCATGTCGACCAGCATCACACGACGGAGGACACCGCCATCGCCATCGGCGAGGCGGTGGCCAAGGCGCTGGGCGACAAGCGCGGCATATCCCGCTACGGCAGCGTCTATTCCCCGATGGACGAGACGCTGACCCGCGTGTCGCTGGACATTTCAGGGCGTCCCTGGCTGGTGTTCAAGGCGGACTTCACCGTGCAGCGCATCGGCGAATGGGACGCGGAGATGGTGGAGCATTTCTTCCACAGCTTCGCCCAGGCCGCCGGGATCACGCTGCACATCGAGAATCTCTACGGCAGCAACAATCACCATATCGTCGAAAGCTGCTTCAAGGGCCTTGCCCGCGCCTTGCGGCAGGCGGTGGAGATCGATCCGCGCAAGGCCGACGCCATTCCGTCGACCAAGGGGATATTGTGACGACGCTTGCCCTGATCGATTACGGCGCGGGCAACCTCCATTCGGTGCATAACGCCCTGCGCAAGGCGGGGGCGACGGACGCCGTCATCACCGCCGACGCCGATGTCGTGGCCAGGGCCGACCGGATCGTATTGCCCGGCGTCGGCGCCTTCCGCGCCTGCCGCGACGCGCTGGTCGCCATCCCCGGCATGGTGGAGGCGATGAACGAAGCGGTGCACCGGCGCGGCGCGCCCTTCCTGGGCGTGTGCGTGGGCATGCAGTTGCTGGCCGACGCCGGGGAGGAGTTCGGGCGGCATGAGGGGCTGGGCTGGATCGGCGGCACGGTCCGGCTGATCGAACCCCATGACCCGGCGATCAAGGTGCCGCATATGGGCTGGAACGACGTGACCCTGCGCGGCGCGCCGCCGCTGCTGGAAGCGGGCGAGGCCTATTTCCTGCACAGCTATCATTTCGACGCGGCCGACCAGGCCGATGTCGCCGCCGTCACCGATCATGGGGGGCCGCTGGTCGCCGCGGTCGCGCGCGACACGATCATCGGCTGCCAGTTTCACCCGGAAAAGAGCCAGAATTACGGCCTTTCCTTCCTGTCCCGCTTTCTGGAATGGCGCCCATGAGCCTGCCCTTCCCCCCGTTCGTGTCGAGCGAAGTCGAGACATGGGGCGTGCAACAAATTCTCGACTTCGCTCGAACCGAACGGATGTTGAAATGAGCCTCATCGTTTTTCCCGCCATCGACCTCAAGGGCGGCCAGGTCGTCCGCCTGGCGGAGGGCGACATGAACCGCGCCACCGTCTATGGCGACAATCCCGCCGCGCAGGCGCTGCTGTTCGCGGAAGCGGGCGCGCAGCACCTGCATGTGGTCGATCTGGACGGCAGCTTCGCGGGTCATGCGGTCAACGCCGAAGCGGTCGAAGCCATTGTCGAAGCCTTCCCCGGCCATGTGCAACTGGGCGGCGGCATCCGCAACCGGGAGGCGGTGGAGCGCTGGTTCGACCTGGGCGTATCGCGCATCGTGATCGGCACGGCGGCGCTCAAAGACCCGGATTTCGTCAAGGCGGCGGCGCGGGACTTCCCCGGCGGCATCGTCGTGGCGGTGGATGCGCGGGACGGCTTCGTCGCGACCGACGGCTGGGCGGAGAAGTCCGACATGCCGGTGGTCGACCTCGCCCGCCGGTTCGAGGATGCGGGGGTGGCCAGCCTGCTCTTCACCGACGTGGGCCGCGACGGCCTGCTCAAGGGCTGCAATATCGACGCGACCGTCGATCTGGCGCGGGCCACGAACATTCCCGTGATCGCCAGCGGCGGCGTCGCGGGCATCGCGGACATCCGCATCCTCAGCCTGCATGCCGATGAAGGCATCGAAGGCGTGATCACCGGCCGGGCGCTCTATGACGGGCGGCTGGACCTGAAGACCGCGCTGGCCGTGGCGCAGGCGGCGGCGTGACATGACCGTCCGCACCCGCGTCATCCCCTGCCTCGACGTCGCCAATGGCCGGGTGGTCAAGGGCGTGAACTTCATCGACCTGCGCGATGCGGGCGATCCGGTCGAGCAGGCCAAGGTCTATGACGCGGCGGGCGCGGACGAACTCTGCTTCCTCGACATCACCGCCACCCATGAGGCGCGGGGCACCATATTGGACGTAGTGCGGCGCACGGCGGAGGTATGCTTCATGCCCGTAACGGTCGGCGGCGGCGTGCGCAGTCCGGAGGACGCCCGCGCCCTGCTGCTCGCGGGCGCGGACAAGGTGGCCGTGAACAGCGCCGCCGTCGCCCGGCCGGAGGTGGTGGCCGACATCGCCGACCGCTTCGGCAGCCAGTGCGTCGTCGGCTCCGTCGATGCCCGGCGGGTGGCGGAAGGCCGCTGGGAAATCTTCACCCATGGCGGGCGCAAGCCGACCGGCATCGACGCGCTGGACCATGCCGTCAGGCTGGCGGAACTGGGCGCGGGCGAGCTGCTCGTCACCTCCATGGACGGCGACGGGACCAAGGCGGGCTATGACCTGGCCCTCACCCGCGCCATTGCCGATGCGGTTTCGGTCCCGGTGATCGCCAGCGGCGGGGTCGGCACGCTGGACCATCTGGTCCAGGGCGTGGTGGAGGGGCATGCCAGCGCGGTGCTGGCGGCCTCCATATTTCATTTCGGTCAACATAGCATTGCTGAAGCGCATCAGGCGCTTGCCGCCGCTGGCATAGCGGTGCGGGCCGCCTGACCGACCGCATTCCGCAGAAAAAGCGTCGGTTTCCTTTACATTAACCAATGACGGCAGGCCTGCGTTAACCATTACGACCCCCTTCCGCCTCCATTTGGCGGAACTGGCACGGCGCCTGCACCTCTTCCCGCACCTGACTCAAATCAACAGCGGGGTGAAGACGATGAATGTGAACAAGCTGTTTCTGGCCGCTGGCGTGGCCGCTCTGATGGGCGCGGCGGCTCCGGCGGAAGCGACTTGGTGCTGGGGCAAGAAGTGCGGCGGCTCCAGCAGCTCGGGCGGTTCCTCGTCCGGCGGCACGCCGACGCCGGTGCCCGAACCGGAACAGATGGCGCTGTTCGGCCTGGGCGCAGCGGTGCTGGGCGCGCGGGTTTTCGTCGCCCGCCGCAAGCGCAAGTAAGTTTTCGTTTGACGGTTTGCGCGCGCGGCGCTTGATGGCGCCATGCGCGCGACCCTTTTCGACCTTGAACGAACCATCCGCCAGCGGCGGGATGCCGATCCCGACCAATCCTATGTGGCGAAGCTGACCGCCAGGGGGCGGGCCAAGATCGCGCAGAAGGTCGGCGAAGAGGCCGTGGAGACGGTGATCGCCGCCATGGCTTCCGACCGGCAGGGCGCGATCGGGGAAAGCGCGGACCTGCTGTTCCACCTGCTGGTGCTGCTGGTCGACCTCGACATCTCGCTGGACGATGTGCTGGACGAACTCGACCGGCGCGAAGGCGTGTCGGGCATATCGGAAAAGGCCTCCCGCAAGGGCGATTGAGCGCCCTCCCCGGAAAGATATTGCCGTTCCCGCGTTTGTCCGTCAGCCTCTCGACCGTTGAGAGGACAGGAGGGCATATGTTCAAGACCCTGTTGGGCGGCCTGATCGGCGGCGTCGCCATGTATCTCGTCGGCTTCATCTTCTGGGGGACGCCGCTGAGCGCCCTCGCCTTTCACCGCGCCGAATCCGCCGCCGGCAGCAATTTGCAGGCGGCCCTGGCGCAGGCGCTGACGCCGTCGGGCACCGGCGTCTATGTGATTCCGGACCCGGCGACCGCGCAGGGCACCATCCTCTACGGCAAGGGGCCTGTCGCGACGGTCTTCTACAACAACAGCGGATTTCCGGTGACCGATGCCGGGGCGCTGATCGGCGGGCTGATCCTGGCGCTGGTCGTCGGCATCGTCATCGCGCTGATGCTGCGGTTGGCGAGCGGCGATCTGGGCGGCCGGGCGAGAGCGACGGTCCTGTTCGCGCTCGCGGCCGTGCTGTGGCTGCATGTTGGGCAAGCCGTGTTCAATCATGCGCCCTGGGGCTATATCCTTTATCTGGCCTTCAGCGATTTCGCGGCGCTGGTCGCGGCGGGATTGGTGGCGGCAAAAATCATGGAGAGCAGGCAGGCCGCCGGTTCCGACGCGACGGGGGAGGCGACGCTGCATTGAGCGCGGATGGGGGTTTGCCGACTTTCTGCCCTTGCAGCTATCGGCCATCGCCCGCCTCTTCCGCCAGCCGGATCATGCAGTCGGCATGCCGCCGGGCGATGGCCATGCGGTCTTCGCCATAGCCGCCGCCCATGGTGCTGGCGAGCGGGATGCCCCGGCGGCGCGCGGCGCGCATCACGGCGCGGTCCCGGCGGTCCAGGCCGGCATCGCTCAGCGCCAGACGGCCGAGGCGGTCTTCTTCATGCGGATCGACCCCGGCCTGGTAGAGGATCAGGTCGGGCCGGAAATCGTCGAGCACGGGCGGCATGACCTTCATAAGGGCATCCATATAGGCTTCGTCGCCCGTGCCGTCGGGCAGGCCTATGTCCAGCGTCGATCGCGCCTTGCGCACGGGAAAGTTGCGGTCCGCATGGATGGACAGGGTGAATATGTCCCCTCGCCCGCCAGTCAGCACGGCCGTGCCGTCCCCCTGATGCACGTCGAGGTCGAGGATCAATATCCGCCGCGCGTCCCCCTCCGCGATCAGCCGGTTCGCGGCGATGGCCAGGTCGTTGAACACGCAATATCCCGCGCCGCTGCCGGGCAGCGCATGATGGCTGCCGCCCGCCGCATTGGCCGCATAGCCATGGCGCATGGCGAGCCGCGCCGCCAGCCATGTGCCGCCGGGCGACAGCATGGAACGGCGCGCCACCCGCGCCGTCACCGGAAAGCCGATGCGCCTTTCCTTTTCCGGCGGCACGGTCTGCGTCGCGACCTGCTCGACATAATCGGGGTCGTGGACCGCCTCTATCCAGGCGCGCGGCATGGGGGCGGGTTCATGCACGGTAAAGGGTGCCGCCGCCATGGTCAGCGCCTCCATCACCAGCCCGTATTTGTCGAAGCGAAAGGAACTGCCCGCTGTTGCCGGAGAGACATAGGCCGGATGGTGAACGACGTGCAGCATCATCTTTTCCGCTATCTTCGAGTTTGAACGATGCGGGCTTTGCGCTATCTGGTCCAGCATGAACCGTCCTGAAATGATCCGTTTTTCCGTAATTTCCCTCCTGGCCGCCGTCGCGCTGCCCGCGGCGGCGCAGCCGCCCGCCGTCGCGCCGACCATGCCGGCGCCCTCGTCGCAGCCCCCCGCCCCGCAGGTCATCCTGCCCCCGGCCATCGTCACGCCGCCGCCCGTGCCGCTGCCGCAACCCTCGGCGGCGCAGGAAAAATGGCTGAACGAATGGCTGAAGGGCGGCGCGGTGCAGGGGCTGATGGCGCGGGCCAGGGCGACCGGAGAACTGAAGGGCGACGCGCTTCTGTCCGCCGTGCTGGACCGGGCGAAGGCGCTCAGCACCGGGCGCGTGGACACCGCCGATTTCCTGGAGATCTGGGCCTTGCGCCCGGCGCGGTTCGACCCCCGGCCCGGCCTTGCCAAGGCGATCGCCGAAGACAGGCTGCCGCAATGGGCGCTCAGCCTGACGCCGCCCTATGCGGGCTATGACGGGCTGCGCAAGGGCCTCGCCAATTATGAGCGGATTCGCGATGCGGGCGGCTGGCCGACGCTGACGGCGCAATCCTCGCCCGATGTCGTGCGGGCGCGCATCGCCATAGAGGACAAGAGCGTCA
The DNA here is from genome assembly GCF_037101235.1 of Sphingobium sp. TA15. Classification (NCBI taxonomy): domain Bacteria; kingdom Pseudomonadati; phylum Pseudomonadota; class Alphaproteobacteria; order Sphingomonadales; family Sphingobiaceae; genus Sphingobium; species Sphingobium sp. TA15. Next base: position 705,593 of record NZ_AP025355.1, on the reverse strand, counting down.
CGCCCGGCGAAAAGCTGGTCGACGTGCTGCAACGGGCGCAGCGGCGCTATGGCCTCAACCCCACCGGCCTGCTGGACGCCCGGACGCTCAGGGAACTGAACGTGCCGGTGGACGACCGCATCGCCGCGATCATGGCGAATATGGAACGCTGGCGCTGGATGCCACGGCAATTGCCGGTCAACCGGGTGCAGGTGAACATCGCCGCCGCCGTGCTGACCGTGTTCGAGGGCGACCAGCCGGTGACGTCGATGCGCGCCGTGACGGGCGCGCCCGACAATGCGACGCCGATGCTGGTTTCCAGCATCCATTCCATCGTGGTCAATCCGCCGTGGAACGTCCCCGCCTCCATCGCCAAGCGCGAATTATGGCCCAAGGGGCGCGCCGCGCTGATCCGTCAGGGCTACAAGATCGTCGGCACGCCGGAGACCGGGGAGCGCATCGTGCAGCCCGCCGGTCCCAACAGCGCGCTGGGCCGGTTGAAGTTCGACTTCAACAATCCCTTCGCCGTCTACCTGCACGACACCCCGTCGCGAGCGAAATTCTCAAGCTATGACCGACTGGCGAGCCATGGCTGCATCCGCCTGGAAAAGCCCGTGCCGCTGGCGGAACTGATGGTGGCGAGCGATCCCGACCTTGCGGGCAAGATCCAGTCGCTGATCGACACCGGCAAGACCCAGCGCGTGTCGCTGCCGAAGGAAGTGGCGGTGTACCTGCTTTACTGGACCGCCTTTGCCGGCAATAACGGCACGATGAACTTCCGTTCCGATCCCTATGGCTGGGACAAGCTGCTGGCGGCGAAGATCGAGGCGTCCAGCCGCCGCGTCGATCCGACCGCCGCGCCCGCCGCCACCATCGCATCCAAGGATTGATCTTCATGCGCAAACTCGCCCTTTTCGCCCTTGCCGGCACGCTCGTCCTCGCCGCCTGCGGCAAGAAGGAGGAGGAGGCGCCCATGACCAACAATCTGGTCGAACCGCCTGTCGAGAACGTCATCGAGGAAGAACCCGCGGCCCCGACGCCGGAGCCGAGCAACAATGCCGCGCCGGAACCCGCCCCGCCGCCCAGCATTTCCGAACAGCAGCAGATAGAGGATGACGCCGCCGCGACCGGCATGACCGCGCGCCTTGGCGGCGACGAAGGCGCGAACGCCACCGAATAGGCCCCCAGGCATCGGCCGCGGTCTCCCGCCCCGGAAAGGAGGCGGGACGACGGTTTTCCGGGCATCATGGGGGATGGACGGCGGCGGCGATCCGGCGGCGCCCTTGGACTGTCGCCGCTCCTTTGCTATATTGCGATTCATGGATCGTCGTAATTTTACCAAGCTCGCTTTGAGCGGGCTGGCTTTTTCGTTTCTTGCCGACAGTGCCGGGCGGGCCGCTCCGCTGGGCGAAACGCAGCCGCAGCCGGCCATTCCTCCGGCTCCGCGCCCCGCCTCGCCGGGACCGCTCGCTGCCCAGCCCTATGCGAAACTGCTGGAACGGGCCAAGGCCGCGCTGGACCAGCATGGGCATATGTTCACGCTGCGCGACCGGGTGGCGCTGGCCGATTTCAACGCGCCGTCCCGCGAATTGCGCTTCCATGTGGTCGATCTGATCGGCGGACAGGCCAGTTCCTATCTGGTCGCCCACGGCCGCGGTTCCGACCCGGAGCATTCGGGATGGCTCCACAGCTTTTCCAATGAGCCCAATTCGCTGGCGAGCAGTTCGGGCGCGTTCAAGACCGGCGAAATCTATGAGGGCCAGCATGGCCGGGCGATGCGGCTGGCCGGGCTGGATCCGCAGAACAACAATGCGGAAATGCGCGCCATCGTCGTGCATGGCGCGGACTATGTCAGCGAGAACCATATCGCGAGCTGGGGCAAGATCGGCCGCAGCGAGGGCTGCTTTGCGCTTGCCCGCCATATGCTGCCGCAATTCATCGGCCTGATGGGGCCGGGTCGGCTGCTCTATGCCGACAAGATCACAGGCATAACGGCCTAGGCAGCGTGGACAAATTCGAAAATGTCGTGAAATGGCCAGTTGCGGACATTGCCCCACCGTCACCCCGGGCTTGACCCGGGGTCCCGCTTTCTTTCTGAGTGCCGCGCCTCGTCCAAGGCAGCGGGACCCCGGGTCAAGCCCGGGGTGACGAAAGGAGGGGGTGGCGGGAAACCACCCAAATCACTCAGTCCGGCAAGTCTTGTGAATTTGTCCACGCTGCCTAGGACAAGAGCTTTCGGCGCGGCCCTGCGACGGCAGGAGCCAGTTGCGACCTTGGCGCTAGGGCGATTCCAAGCGAACGGAACCGATCGCTGATTAACCACGAATCCAGAGCGGAGAGCTGATTCAATCAGATCGAAACCCGCTCTGGACGAACGGAAAGCCGCGTCAGCCCGATTTGGCGCCCGTCATCGCCTCGATGGAGGGCCTGTTCATCGCATCGATGGTGCCGTCGCTCAGCATCGCCTTGCCCATGTTCAGCGCTTCGGCGGACAGGGCCGGGTCGTTGCCGGTCTGGCTGGCCCCGATCAGCGCCGACAGCAGGATGTTCCGGGACACCGCGTCCTGGGCGTTTTCCGCGACGGACTTGCGGGCGAGGGCCAGCGCCTCCTGATAGAGGGGATCAGCGCCGGTCTTGTCGCTGCCGGCCAGCTTCTGATTGCCCATCTGGATCAATATGCCGGCGAAGATATTGCGGCTGGCGGCGTCGGCGGGCTTCGCCTCCACCAGCTTGCGCCAATAGGGCGCGGATTCGGTGTAGAGCGCGATCACCTTGTCCATCCTGCCCAGCGCGCCCTGCGCCGCCGCATTGGCGTAAAGCGCGTTGGCGAGGAAATTCACATTGTCGATCTTGGCGGGATCGGCCTGCACCGCCGTGCGGATGGCGGGCAGCGCGGCTTCATATTTCGCGGCGGCGCCGGCATTGTCGCCGGCCTGCTGCGCGGTCTGTCCGGCGGTGAAATCCGTGACCGCCTGGTTGAAGGCAGCGATCTGCTCCGGCGTCATCTGGCCTGCGGCGGGAGCGGCCTGCGCCGCCTCCTGCGCAAGCGCCGGCGCCGCCAGCGGCGCGGACAGGGCGATCAGGGCGACGAGAAAGGTACGGGACGGCAAGATGGACACTCCTCGATCATGCAACGGAAGCGGGCGCGAAGGGCTGCCCGCTCGTTGATATTGAACGAAGAGGCGACGTCATTCCCACCCGGTCAGGCGCGGGTCATCTCGCAAAAGGCTCGGGCCATGGCAAATTCGTGCCTGCGCCGCGCCGACCGGGCGGCAGCCTCCTTGTCCTCGCCCCATTGTTCGACTTCCCAAGCTTCGTCGATCTCGGCCGCCGTCCAGATCAGGTCCGCGTCATGGCCGCCCTCCACCACCGCGAGACCGCAGACGAGCGAGCCTGACAGCGTCACCAGCGTCGACAGCCCTGCGAGCGTGAAGGGATCGAACGCAGCGACGGCAGCCGCCAGCCTTTCCAGCGTCCGGGCGGGCTGGGCGACCGGAACGACGCCCTGCGTCACCCGAAAGGCGACGTCATAGCGCGCCATGGCCCAATCCAGCAGCGGATCCCAGGACGCGGCCTCCCGCGCGACAAGCTCCGCCGGCCCCTCCGCGCGATAGCAGAGCAGGTCGCTTTCGGCATAGCGGGAGATCCCCGCCGCGAAGCTCCCGCTGTGGGGCGCGATCTGGTCGATGGCCCCGTTGGCAAGGCCCGTGAACGGCATGGAACGCGGGTCGACCGTTTCGCCCTGCGCGCGCCATTCCTCGGCGATCGCCTCCGCAAGCCCCTGGGTGGGCAGCGCCAGCGCCGCGCGGGCCGGCGTGCGGACCGGGCGGCCGTCCAGGCGGATTTCGAAACCGGATTCGCCCGCGACGACGGCGGCGTCCTCATAAAAGCGCTTCATGATTGCGGCGGTTTCCTGAACAGCGCGAGCAGCAGGCGCGGAACGATGACGAACTGGAACAGGCCGACGAGGACGAAGATCGCGCCCATGGCCTTCGCCTTGCTCCCCTGCACCCAATGGAAACGCTGCATCAGCACCAGGAATCCGAACATCACCAGCAGCGCGCCCGACAGGCGGAACAGCCCGAGCGCGAAGAAGCGCTGGCGGGCGACCTTTTCGGGGTCGACGGGCGGAACGGGCGGCATGTCGGTCATAGGGATCGCATGAGGGAAGCGTGGATATGGCCGCGCAGCTCCTCGCTGTCCATGGCGACGCCATGCGCGCCCGCGCCGATCAGCTCCTGCGGCGTGTGATAGCCCCAGCCAACGCCCAGCGCCCGCGTGCCGGCGGACAGCGCCATGTCGATGTCGAAGCTGGTGTCGCCGATCATCACCGTGCTTTCGGGCGTCGTTCCCGCTTCGGCCATGGCGGCCAACAGCATGGAGGGATGCGGCTTGGACGGATGGCGGTCGGCGGTCTGCAAGGTCACGAAATGGGCATGGATGCCATGATGGGCAAGGCAGAGGCGCAATCCCCGGTCCGATTTGCCGGTGGCGACGCCGAGCAGCCAGCCATCGGCATCCAGTTCGCGGATCAGCGCGGCGATGCCGGGATAAAGCGGTTCCGACACCGCATTTTCCCGGCGAAGCTGCTGGAAGGCCAGCTTGTAGCTTTCCGACAGATGGTCATGATAACCGACCTCCGCATCGGGCAGCAGGCGCGCCATGGCGAGCGGGAGCGACAGGCCGATGACCGGCAGGATCGCCGCCCGGTCGGGCGCCGTCAGCTTCTCGCCCTCGAACGCGCGGACCATGGCGGCGCAGATGCTGTGCTGGCTGTCGACCAGCGTGCCGTCGCAATCGAACACCGCAAGCCTGTTCGTCATGACTTCCCGCGCGCTCCCCCGCCGGAGCCGCGCGCGCGCCTTTCGCCCTTGCGGCCCTTGCGGATCTGCTTGGCATGGGCGCGGGCGGCCTTCTTCTCATCCTCCCGCGTGGGCGGGCGGGCGATCTCCTCGTCCAGCGGCAGGTCGCCGGCGGACAGGTCGAAGCCCAGCGAGGCAAGGCTGGCGGCGAAATGCTCCGGCAGTTCGGCCCGCACGTCGACCGGGCCGCCATCGGGATGATCGACCCGGATGCGCCGGGCGTGAAGGTGCATCTTGCGGCTGATCGTGCCGCTCAGAAAGGCGTCCTTGCCGCCATATTTGCCGTCGCCGACGATGGGATGGCCGATGGCCGCCATATGGACGCGCAACTGGTGGGTGCGGCCGGTATAGGGTTGCAGCTCCACCCAGGCGGCGCGGTTGCCCGCCCGCTCGATCACGCGATAGCGCGAGCGGGAGGGCAGCCCTTCCTCCTCATCCACATGCATCTTCTCGCCGCCGGTGCCGGGCTGCTTGGCGATGGGCAGTTCGATCATGCCGTCCTCGATGGAGGGCACGCCCATCACGATGGCCCAATAGACCTTGCGCGCCGTGCGGCTGGAAAAGGCCTTGGCGAAATAGGCGGCCGACCGGGCGGTGCGAGCGATCAGCAGCGCGCCGGACGTGTCCTTGTCCAGCCGGTGGACGAGCTTGGGCCGCTGGTCCAGGTCGAACTCCAGCGCATCGAGCAGGCCGTCGACATGATCGTCCGTCTTGGTGCCGCCCTGGGTGGCGAGGCCAGGCGGCTTGTTGATGACGATGGCCTGCGCGTCGCGATGGATGACGAGTCCCTGGGCGAAGGCCATCTGATCGTCGGTCAGTTGCGGGCGGACGCGCCTGGGCTTCGCGGTTTCGGGCGCCTTGGGTTCGGCGGGGGGCACGCGGATGCTCTGGCCCTCGGCGATGCGGTCGCCCGGCGCGGCGCGGGCGCCATCGACGCGCAACTGGCCGGTGCGCGCCCAGCGGGAGACGGTGTTGAAGCCAACATCGGGCAGATGCCGCTGGAACCAGCGGTCGAGCCGAATGCCGTCGTCATCCGCGCCGACGCGGAACTGCCGGACATCCAGCGAAACGCCCTTGGCTGGGGACGGCTTGGCCGGCTTCGCGGCTGCGGGTTTTGCGGCAGGTTTCGCGGCAGGCGGCCTGGGACCGGCCTTGGGCGCATCGGGCTTGCGGGCGCGAGCGGCCTTGACCGCCCCCCGCGCACGACCCGCAGGAGCGGTGCCGGACTTGCGCGGGCCGGAAGATTTGCCGGGAGGACGCCCCTTCATGCGACGGTCCTCATCACGGCCAGGCCGCCGGCCAGCGCGCCCACGGCGCCGACGACGGAAAGGACCGCATAGCCGAGCGCCATGCCCGTCTGTCCGCGCTCCATCATCAGCATGGTCTCCAGGCTGAAGGAGGAGAAGGTGGTGAAGCCGCCGAGCAGGCCCACGGCCAGCAGCAGGCGGATCGGCTCGCCCGACGGCGCGTTGAAGCGCGCCAGCCATCCGGCGAGCAGCCCCATGGTGAAACCGCCGACGACATTCGCGCCGAACGTCCCCCAGGGCCACGAGGCGCCGGGGATCATCTGCGCAGCAAGACGCCCGAGCAGGTATCGCAGGGCCGATCCGACGGCGCCCCCTGCCATGACGAGAAGAATATTGGTCATGCCGTCCGCCCTAGAGCATTTCTGCAAGGCTTGGAAAGCGGTCATTGGCCTTGGGAGAAGGGCGCGCCGACGAAGTGGAGGATAGGCATGGAGGCTATGGGTGGAGAGCGGACGTTCTTAATCCTCCCCATCGATAGATGGGGAGGGGGACCGGCCGAAGGCTGGTGGAGGGGAAAATGCGCAGGTCGCGCCATTTCCCCTCCACCCCTCGCTTCGCGAGCGGTCCCCCTCCCCACGCTGCGCGCAGGGAGGATTTAGTGGCTGCTATTGGCCAGAGCCCGACTTGCCTTCGCCCTTATCGCCCGTTATCCGCCAGCATGTCGACGCTGGTCCTGCCGCCGGGCGCCTGGGTGAACAGCAGCAGGAAGGCGCTGCCGTCCCCCTTGCGCGTGCCGCCCAGCACATGGTCGCCGCCCATCACCCTGTGTTCGGCGTCGAAACCCGCGCGGCGCGCCTGGGTATAGTAGAAATCCATCACGCTCTGCCACGGCACGGGGGTCACGAACGTCGCCGCGCGCAACGTGCATCCGTCCTTTTCCGCGCCCGCCGCCTCCGTCAGTTGCGCGCCGGGATAGACGGTGAAGGGTTCGGGCAGGCGGTTGGCCCACTGCGCGCCTTGCACCAGTTGTTCGCGGCAAAAGGCGTTGCCGCCCGGCTTCTTCTGTTCGCCGGCCACGGCGGCGAGCGTCGATTCGGACTCCTTCGCCTCCCCTTCCGCCGGAGCGGGCGCGGCGAGCAGCCTGCCGCCGGCGAGCTTCACCGCCGCCGCGAGGGCGGTCGCGGCCTCTCCCTTCAGCGCAGGCAGCCTGGCGCTGGCCTGGGACTGGCCGGCGAGCCGGGGATCGACCACGATCTGGTTGGCGAGCGCATCCGCCGCATTGTTGGTGAGCTGGGCGTCGAGCGCGTTCAGATCATCCGCCTTCTTGCCGCAGCCCGCCAGCGGCAGGGCGACGATCATCGCCAGAACACAGAAAGATCGAACAGACGCCATGGCTTCACTCCTTCGTAAACAAGGGATGAATATCAGAGGTTAATTTTTCGTTAGGGATTGTGGTGAATCCGCGAATTTTCTCCCGCGCCGGGCCAATCCGCGCCAACTGGCCCCGCCGTCCATCTTGCCCTTCCCCCGGCGAAGCGCCATTTGTGCGATCATGCTCAACATGCTGTCGGCCCTGATCGGCCTCGTCACCCTCATCCTGATGATCCCGGCGGTCTTTCCGCTGCTGGGTGCGCTCAACTGGCTGCTGGTGCCGATGGCGCTGCTGGGCGCGTTTGTCGGCATGTTCTCGGCCAGGAACGGCGGGCGCAATTTCTGCCTGATCGTTGCGGGATTCGGCGCGCTGCGGCTGTTCCTGGGCGGAGGCATCCTCTGAATTCCCTTCCGCCATCGGAACGGGCGGTCCGCCGCGGCCTGATCGCCGCGGTGACGGCTTATGGCCTGTGGGGCCTGCTGCCGATCTATTTCAAGCTGCTGCATCATGTGAACGCGGTGGAGATCGTCAGCCAGCGCATCCTGTGGTCGCTGCTGCTGATCCTGGCGCTGCTGCTGGCGCGGCGAAGCCTGGCCGATCTGGGGCCGATATTGCGCGACCGGCGGCTGCTTTCGGCCCTTGCCGCGTCGGCGGTGATGATCGGCGCCAACTGGCTGACCTATGTCTGGGCGGTGAACGCCGGGCATGTGCTCGCCGCCAGCCTGGGTTATTTCCTCAATCCGCTCGTCACGGTGGGACTGGGCGTGCTGCTGCTCCGCGAAAGGCTGCGGCGGGGGCAGGTGGCGGCGGTGGGAATCGCGGCGGTCGGCGTCGCCATCATGGCCGCGACCGCCCTCACCACGCTCTGGATCAGCGTGGCGCTGGCGCTGAGCTTCGCCTTCTACGCGTTGATCCGGAAACTGACGCCGGTCGCGCCGATGGCCGGGCTGGGCGTGGAGACCCTGCTGCTGATGCCGGCGGCCATGGCCTATCTGTTCTGGCTGTCCGCGCATGGCGGCATCAGCTTCGGGCAGGACGCGCCGACCACCATCCTGCTGATCGCCGCCGGAGCGGTGACGACAGTGCCGCTGCTGCTGTTCGCGACCGCCGCGCATCGGCTGCCGATGGCGACGCTTGGCCTGCTGCAATATCTGGCGCCCTCGATGCAGTTCCTGTGCGGCATCCTGTTGTTCGGCGAAAGGCTGACCGCGGGGCAGATGACGAGCTTCGCGCTGATCTGGCTCAGCCTCATCCTGTTCGCGGCGGACAGCCTGACCGCCGCCCGTCGCAATCGCCTGGCGACGGCCTAAGCGAACTCTGTCGCCTCGAACCGCACAGGCTCCCCCACGGCCTGGTTGGCGAGCGCGTCTTCCCACATCACCCGACGGCCGCGGATGATGGTGCCGACGGCCTTGCCGGTCAGTTCCATCCCCTCGAACGGGGACCAGTCGCAGCGCGATGCCAGCCAGTCGCGACCGACGGTCCAGCGCTTCTTGAGGTCGACCACCGTGAAGTCCGCGTCATAGCCGAGCGCGATGCGCCCCTTCCCCACCAGGCCGAAGACGCGCTGCGGCCCCGAAGAGGTCAGTTCGATGAACCGGCGCAGCGACAGGCGCCCTTCCGCCACATGGTTGAGCAGCAGCGGCACCAGCGTCTGGACGCCCGGCATGCCGCTGGGCGATGCGGGATAGGGCTTCGCCTTCTCCTCTATCGTATGCGGCGCATGGTCGCTGCCCAGAACGTCCGGCACCCCCTGGTTCAGCCAATGCCACAGGCCGTCGCGATGCGCGCCCGACCGGATCGGCGGGTTCATCTGCGCATAGGTGCCCAGGCGCGGATAGGCGTCCTCCGCCGCCAGGGTCAGATGCTGGGGCGTGACTTCGCAGGTCGCGATGTCCTTGTTCCGGGCGATATATTCCAGTTCGGCGGGCGTCGTCACATGCAATATGTGGATGCGGCGGCGCGCCTTGCGGGCCAGGTCGATGATGCGCCTGGTCGCGATCATCGCGCTTTCATCGTCGCGCCAGACCGGGTGGGACGACGGATCGCCCTCCACCCGATAATCCTTGCGGGCGTTCATCCGCGCCTCGTCCTCGGCATGGATGGCGACGCGGCGGGTGCCGCTGGCCAGGACTCGCGACAGGGCGTCGTCATCGTCGACCAGCAGGCTGCCGGTCGATGCGCCCATGAAGATCTTGACGCCCGACGTGCCGGGGATGCGTTCCAGTTCCCTCAACTGTTCGGCGTTGTCGGCGGTGGCGCCGACATAGAAGGCATGGTCGCACCACATGCGATGACGGGCGCGCTTCAGCTTGTCGTGCACGCGCTCGGCGGTGTCGGTATTGGGGTTGGTGTTCGGCATTTCGAACACGGCGGTGACGCCCCCCAGCACAGCGGCGCGGCTGCCCGATTCCAGATCCTCCTTATGCTCCAGCCCCGGCTCGCGGAAATGGACCTGGCTGTCGATGCAGCCCGGCAGCACGTCCAGGCCGGTGCAGTCGATCACTTCGCCCGCGCCGCCCAAAGATGTGCCGATGGCGACGATCCTGCCGCCGCTGACGCCCACGTCCACGCTTTCCGCGCCGCCGGGGGTGTGCACGGTGCCGTTCTTGAGGAGGAGGTCGAAAGTCATGTCGGTCTCGCCAGCTTGGGGGGTGGGCTTGGATATGATGGGCGATTGTCCTACCTAAAGCCGATGACCGGCACCACCCTTACCGACCGCGCGCTCCTCAGAATTTCCGGCGAGGAGGCTAAAATCTTCCTGCAAGGCCTGCTCACCCGCGACGTGCCGGGGTTGAAGGAGGGCGAACCGCGCTGGACCGCGCTGCTGACGCCGCAGGGCAAGGCGCTGTTCGACTTCATCCTGTGGGCGGACGGCGGGGACGTGCTGATCGATTGCGAGGGCGCGCAGGCGGACGCGCTGGCCAGGCGGCTGGCGCTCTACCGGCTGCGGCGCAAGGTCGCCATTACGCGGGCCGATGAACTGGCGGTGCATTGGGCGCTGGAGGCGCCCGGCAAGCCGTTCGACCCCCGCCTGCCGCAGCTTGGCCATCGCTGGATCGCGCCGGCGGACGAGGGCGACGCTTCGGCGGCCTTCCGGGCGCACCGGCTGTCGCTCGGCATATTCGAGGGCGTGGGCGAACTGGGCCAGGACCAGATTCTCTGGCTGGAAGCCAATGCCGGGGAATTGGGCGGCGTCGATTACGACAAGGGCTGCTATGTCGGGCAGGAAAACACCGCCCGCATGCATTATCGCAACAAGGTGAACCGGCGCCTGGTGGCCGTGCCGCTCGCGCGGGCCGATGAGAAGCGCCAGAAGGCGGCGCTGCCTGACCTTGGCCTGTCCATCGAATTGCGGCGCGTGGAGGATATCGACGCCGCCGACCTGCCCGGCTGGCTTGCCGGAGCGATGATGGATCAGGCCGCCGAATGAGGCGCGCTCTTTTCGCGCTGCTGGGCGCATGGCTGCTGATCGTCCCGGCCCAGGCGGAGACGCGATGGAAGCTGGTGCGAAGCTATCCGCACGATCCCGGCGCCTTTACGGAGGGACTCTTCTACCACGACGGCGCCCTGTACGAGAGCACGGGGCTGGAGGGCGAGTCGGAAATCCGGAAGGTCGACCCCAAAAGCGGCAAGGTGCTGGCCCGCCGCATCGTTCCCCGCCCCTATTTCGGCGAGGGCATCGTCAACTGGAAGGACCGGCTGATCAGCCTGACCTGGCGGCATCGGCAGGGCTTCGTCTGGAAGCTGGACGACTTCTCGCCGGTTTCCCAGTTTCGCTACGAAGGCGAAGGCTGGGGCCTGACGCAGGACGGGCGCAGCCTCATCATGAGCGACGGCACCGCGCAACTGCGGTTCCTGGACCCCGAAGGACTGACCGAGGAGCGCCGGATCACGGTGACATGGAACGGCCGTCTGGTGGAGCGGCTCAACGAGCTGGAATATGTGAAGGGCGAGATCTGGGCCAATATCTGGTACGACACCCATATCGTCCGGATCGACCCGCGCACGGGCGCGGTCATCGACTGGCTCGACATCGCGCCCCTCCTGAAGGCGAGCGGCGCCAGGGACAGCGAGGCCGTGGCGAACGGCATCGCCTATGACGCAAAGGCCGACCGCCTGTTCGTGACGGGCAAGAACTGGGCCAGGCTGTTCGAGATAAGGGTCGGGAAATGAGCTTGGCGGCAGGCGCTCCCGAAGCGGGACGGCAACGGCGGCTGTTGGCCAATCAGGACATTGCCCCACCGTCACCCCGGACTTGACCCGGGGTCCCGCTTTCTTGTCTGTGCCGCGCCTCGTCCAAGGCAGCGGGACCCCGGGTCAAGCCCGGGGTGACGAAAGGAGGGGTGGCGGGAAACCGCCCCCCAATCCCCGCATCGCATTTTTTTCGCAACCCATGTCACGCCAGCCCATCCTGTCTCGTCATGTCGGCACAACCCCAGAAGAAAGGTGCTGACATGACCGCCAAGCTCGATCCCTTCGCCGCCGCGCCCCAGCTCATGAAGAGTTGGTTCGCCACCTCCACCGCCATCAACGCCAGCCTGGAGCCGAGCCTCATCGAACTGGTCAAGATCCGCTCGTCGCAGATCAACCAGTGCGCCAACTGCATCAACATGCACACGGCCGAAGCCCGCGCCCAGGGCGAAAGCGAACAGCGCATCTACCTGCTCTCCGCCTGGCGGGAGGCGCCCTGCTACACGGCCCGCGAACGCGCCGCGCTGCAATGGACGGAGGCCTTGACGCGCCTTTCCGAAGGGCACAGCCATGAAGCGGCCCATGAGGCGCTGGCGGCCGAGTTTTCGGAGGAGGAGCAGGTGAAGCTGACCCTGATGATCAACGTCATCAACGGCTGGAACCGCATCGCGGTGGGCTTCGGCCTCTGGCACGACACGCCCGCCAGGGCGGCTGCGTGATGGCGCAGGGGACGCATGGGGACGCAGCGGAGAGCTTCGATCCGCTGCGTCCCCGCCTCATCCGCGTCGCCTATCGCATGCTGGGTTCGGTCGCGGATGCCGAGGATGTGGTGCAGGAAGCCTTCATCCGCTGGATGGGCGCCGACCGGGAAGCGGTGCGCGAGCCGGAGGCGTTCCTGCGCCGCGCGGTGACGCGGCTGTGCCTGGACCAGCTCAAGTCGGCGCGGCGCAACCGCGAAACCTATATCGGCCCCTGGCTGCCCGATCCGGTGGTGGATGAGGGCGAGGAAGAGGAGGACGTCACCCTGCCGCTGATGCTGGCGCTGGAGCGGTTGTCGCCGCTGGAACGGGCGGCTTTCCTGCTGCATGACGTCTTCGGCGTCGGATTCGAGGAAATCGCCGCCACGGTCGAGCGCGATCCGGCGGCCTGCCGCCAACTGGCGGCGCGGGCGCGGGCCCATGTGCGGGAAGCCCGGCCCCGATACCGGGTGGAAAGGCAGCGCGGGCTGGAGATCGCCGGCGCCTTCTTCGCCGCCTCGCGCAGCGGGGACATGACGGCGCTGGGCGCAATGCTGGCCCAGGATGTCAGCCTGCACAGCGACGGCGGCGGCAAGCGCCCCGCCGCGATCGTCCCCGTGCTGGGCTTCGGCCAGGTGATGCAGGTCCACAAGGCGCTGGCCGTGCTGTTCGGCAAATATGGCTCGACGCTGGTGCGCGTGGGGCTGATCAACGGCCTCCCCGGCTTCGTCACCCGCGAGGCGGACGGCGAACTCCAGACCACGGCGCTCGACATAGAGGATGGATGCGTCACCGGCATCTATGTGATGCGCAATCCCGACAAGCTGCGGCACCTGCATTGACGAAGCGGTCCCAGGCCGCGTGGACAAATTCGAAAATGTCGGGAAATGGCCAATTTCGCTCATTGCCCCACCGTCACCCCGGACTTGATCCGGGGTCCCGCTGCCTTGGACGAGGCGGGCACTCAGACAAGAAAGCGGGACCCCGGATCAAGTCCGGGGTGACGAATAGAGGGAGCGTCCGTCAGGGCTGAATGTCGACACAGCCTAAAGGAAAATCCTTCGCGCGCCGGGAACGGCCCGGATCAGATAATAGGCGGCGATCGGCATCAGCAGCGCCTGCGCCAGCAGCCACGGCCTGCCCACATAGGGCGAGAGATAGTGGATCACCGCCACATGGAGATACATGATCACCAGCGACGCTCGCCCGATGGCGGCGATCCAGCCGCTGAAAGGCGCGATCCGCACCGAAAGGCGGAACAGCAGCAGGCTGGTCGCCACGGCCGATCCGATGGACAGCAGGGGCCAGCCATAGTCGGCGGCCTTCATGTTGAGCGTCGGCAGCAGCGCCGTCAGCCCGGCCAGCGACAGCGGGACCAGCGGCGCCAGCATCCAGCCTCGCCAGTTCACGCGCTGCCAGGCCGCCCCCACCCAGAGCAGGACCAGCGCCATGGGCACGGTCAGCATGCCCAGCGGCGACAGGCCGGCGAACCGCACCGCGCCATAGGCGATCGGCAGGGCAGGCAGCATCAGCAGCGCCCAGCGCCGGTCGAGCGGGTCTGGCCAGCGGGCCAGCGCCATGTTGAACAGGATGCGCGCCATCATCAGGCAGGGCACGAACCAGAAGATGGTGAACGGTCCCCGCAACCATGAGCCGCCGAGCATTATCGGCGCCAGATCCCCCGGCCAGTCATGGAAGATCGGCCTGCCGCCCTTCATCGTCTCTATGATCTGGTCCGCCAGGATCAGCAGGATCAGGAAAGCCGCATAGGGCCGCATCTGCGACGCAAGCTGGCGGCGGGCGAAGCGTCCCGCCGCCTGCGGGCGGGACAGCAGGCCCGACAGCAGGAAGAACAGCGGCATGTGGAAGCTGTACATCGCATCGCGCAGCCCGCCGCGCGTCCACACATGGCCGACGACCACGGCGACGATCCCGATGCCGCGCGCGACATCGATCCATTCCAGCCGCCCTCCGCCCGGCGGATGCGCCTCATGCCCCCTGTTCTCCATGCCCTCCACGCCCTATAGGAAGCCGCACGCGCGTCAATCGCTGCCCTGCATTTACGGAAAAACGCCCCTTGTCCCTGCTTCATGACCGAGTTCTGTTCATCGATGGCGAGGCCATCATCCTCGACAAGCCGGCGGGCCTGCCCGTCGACGCGCCGCGTGACGGGTCGCTTTCGCTGGAAAACCACCTGTCCTCGCTGACCTTCGGCTTCCAGCGCTGGCCGCTGCCGGTTCACCGGCTGGACCGCGACACCAGCGGCTGCCTGCTGCTCGCCCGCAATCCCAAGGCGCACAAGCGCTTCGCCGCCGCCTTCGAGGCGGGGACGGTCGCGAAGCGCTATGTCGCGGTGGTGGACGGCGTCCCGGCGGAGGACAGCGGCGCCATCGACCTGTCGCTCAAGAAGGTCAGCACGCCTGCCCAGGGCTGGCGGATGATCCCGGCGAAGGCAGGCAAGGCCGCGTTCACCGAATGGCGCAAGATCGCGGAAAAGGATGGACGGGCGCTGATCGTCTTCACCCCCCGCACCGGACGCACCCACCAGATCCGGACCCATGCGCTGCATGGCCTGGGCTTCGGCATTGCGGGCGATCCGGTCTATGGATCGGGCCAGGGGCCGATGCTGCTGCACAGCCGCTTCCTCAGCATTCCCCGCGGGGAAAAGCCGCCGGCGGAGGCGACCGCCCCCCTGCCCGCGACCTTTGCGGCGGCGGGCTTCGGGCAGGAACTGCTCGAACAGGCCCGGCTTTAGCGCCCTTGCCCCGCATCCCCGTCACCCGGTCGATCTCCATCGACAGCGACGAATTGACGGAAAGTTTCGTCCGCTCGACGGGGGCCGGCGGCCAGCATGTGAACACCACCGACAGCGCGGTGCAACTGCGCTTCGACGTGGCGAACAGCCCGTCGCTGCCGGAGGCGGTCAAGCACCGTCTGGCGGTCATCGCCGGGCGGCGAATGACGGCGGATGGGGTGCTGATCCTCCGCTCCGAAGGATCGCGGTCGCAGCTCCTGAACCGGCAGGAGGCGCTGGACCGGCTGGTGGAACTGATCCGGGAAGCCACCATCGTGCCCAAGGCGCGCAAGGCGACCAGGCCGGGCAAGGCCGCCAAGGCGCGGCGCGTCGACGCCAAGAAGGCGCGCAGTTCGGTCAAGGCCGGACGCGGCAAGGTAAGGCTGGATTAACCGGGCTGGCCTGCACCCGCGCCACACCCTATATGCCGGCCATGTTCGATTTTTCTCCTCCGGCCGGTGCCGACAAAGCCGCGCTCCACGAAGACCTGCTCTCCGCCGCCGATGCGCTGACGGCGGGCGAGCCCGACGCCATCGCCAATATGGCCAATGTCTCCGCCCTGATCTGGCAATTCCTGCCCGACCTCAATTGGGCGGGCTTTTACCGGATGGTGGACGGCGAACTGGTCCTTGGCCCCTTTCAGGGCAAGACGGCCTGCATCCGCATCCCGCTGGGCAAGGGCGTCTGCGGCGCCGCGGCGGCCAGCGGCCAGACTCAACTGGTGGAGGATGTGCACGCCTTTCCCGGCCATATCGCCTGCGACGCCGCCAGCGCATCGGAAATCGTCGTGCCGGTGATCGTCGAAGGCCGGGTCGTCGCCGTGCTGGACCTGGACAGCCCGATCCCGGCGCGCTTCGACAGTGCGGACAGAAGCGGGCTGGAGGCGCTGGTCGGGCGGATCGCGCCGCGTCTGGTTTAGGGGCCTGCCCCTTTTCGGGACAGGCCTGAAAATGCCGACGCTTGGATGGCGGCCGTCCATCATGCTAAACAAGCCGTTAACATATCAGCCGAAAACAGGGATTCGAGCATGCATATCCGGAGCTTCATCCTGGCCGGCGCCGGCCTGGCGATCGGTTTGACGGCGCCGGTTTCCGCGAACGGGCCGGCCAGGGGCGGAGCCATCGCCGCCCGAGCGCCAATGCATGCGGGCGCGACGGTTCACCGCTGGGGTCCGCGCCATCAGGGCCGCTGGCACGCGGGCTGGTACGCGCCGGGCGGCTGGGCGGCCTATCGCCGGCCGGTGGTGGGCTATGTGCTGCCGCGCTACTGGATCAGCCCTGCCTATCATATCCGCGACCATGGCGCCTATGGGCTGCCGGCGCCCGTCAGCGGCCATGGCTGGTCGCGCTATTATGACGATGCGGTGATGACCGACCGGGACGGCCGCGTGCGCGATTATCGCAGCGGCGTCGCATGGGAGGAGGCGGGCGACGCGCCGCCGCCTGGCCTGCGCTATGATGACGAAGTCACCGCGCGGGATGGCCCGCCTCCGCCGCCGCTCGGCTATGAAGGGCGCTGGAGCGGCACCTGGCGCGACAAGGACGGCAAGACCTTCAGCGGCGATTATGAAGGCCGTTTCGAAGGGCAGGTCCAGGGTGGACCGGGCGTCGATTTCGACCCGCCGCCCTATGCCGCCAGGCCGAACCGGACGGAGCGGCATGGCGGTCCGGGAGAACCCGTCGTCACGACGACGCAGGCGCCGGGCTTCATATCGGGCGGCTATTATTATCCGGGCGCCACCACCACGACCGTCGTGATCCAGCCCGCCGTCACCACCACCCACACCTATGTGACCGAGGTTCCGGTCCGCAGGCGCAGGGGGCGGTAGAACAGATCCACTGCCCCGGCATCGCGGGACGGATTCGAGCGGAAAGCCGGCGTTCAAGCCGAACCGTGTTCCTGCGAGGCGGGAACACGCTGCGCTTCCACCATGCGAAACGGAACTGGAGCATCGCGCAATATTCGCGCTGAGCAGGGACCGAGCCTGTCGACCGCCGCAGTGGCTAGGCAGCGTGGACAAATTCGGAAATGTCGGGAAATGGCCAATAGCAGTCATCAGTTTTCCGTCACCCCGGGCTTGACCCGGGGTCCCGCTTTCCTTCTAAGTGCCGCGCCTCGTCCAAGGCAGCGGGACCCCGGGTCAAGCCCGGGGTGACGAATAGGGGGAGGCGTGACGAATAGGGGAACGTCCACTCCCCACTCAAATCACTCAGTCCGGCGAGTCTTGAATTTGTCCACGCTGCCTAGTCAGCGCAAATGGCTGGATCCGTTGAACGCACGATGCCCTAGGCAGCGCGCGAGCGCACCGCCGCCCAGGGCCGGGGCCTTCCCATCAGGTAACCCTGGCCGATGGTGCAGCCGCGCGCGATCAGCATCTCGACCTGCCCGGCGGTTTCGACGCCTTCGGCCACCACCTCCATGCCCAGGCTGCTGCCCAGCTTGACGATGGCGTCGACGATGACGGCGTCGCCCGCATCCTGCTCGATATTGCTGATGAAACTGCGGTCGATCTTCAGCACGTCGACCGGATATTGCTTCAAATGGCTGAGCGATGCGTAGCCGGTGCCGAAATCGTCCAGCGCGATCCGCACGCCCGCCGACGACAGGCGGTGCAGCGCCCGCTCAACCTGTTCTGCGCCCCGGCCCAGGAAAACGGTCTCCGTCACCTCGATCTCGAACTGCTGCGGCGGGACGGCGCAGCGCGCCAGATGCGCGAGGACATAGTCGGCGAAATCATGCTGAATGAAATCGGCGGCGGACGCGTTGATGGCGACCCGGCCCGGATCATGGCCTGCGCGCAGCCATCGGTCGACGTCGCGGACGACCTTCGCCAGCATCTTTTCGGTGAGTTCGACCGCCAGTTCCGCATTGTCGAAAGCCGCGGCGATGGTATCGGGCGAATGCACGCCGGTGCGGGGATGCTCCCAGCGGAGCAACGCCTCATAGCCCAAAATCCGGCCGGTTCGCATGTCCGCCTTGGGCTGGTAATAGGGGACGACCAGATCGTCCACGATCGCCTGGCGCGCCATGTGGATCATCGAACTGCGCTGCTGCGCATCGGCGCGCAATTGCGACTGGAACAGCGTCAGCCGCCCCCGCCCGGTGGATTTGGACGCATAGAGCGCCAGGTCCGCCGCCTTCAGCAATTCCGCCGCGTCCTCGCCATGTTCGCCGAAGACCGCGCCGCCCATGCTGATCCCATAGTCGAGCGACCGCCCATTATGGACATAGGGCACCCGCACCCCGCCCAGCAATTCGGCGCTCCACGCCGAAAGCGCCGCGCTGCTGGCCAGCGAGGGCGCAATCATGCCGAACTCGTCGCCGCCCAGCCGCCCGATCATGGCATCGGCCGGCGCGCAGGAGGCGAAACGCTGCGCAAAGCCGCAGAGCAGCGCATCGCCCGCATCATGGCCCAGCGTGTCGTTGGTCCGCTTCAGGTCGTCGATGTCGACCAGGATGAGGCCAAAGCTCTCCCCCGTCCGCCGCGCCTGCTCCGTCATCTCCTCCAATGTCGCCTGCCACAGCGCCCGATTGGGCATGCGCGTCATCGGATCGTGCGTGGCGGCCCAGCGTATGCGTTCCTCGCTGTTCCTCTCCTCGGTCACATCCTGGAAAGTGACGATGACGCGCAGCGGCTTGCCGGAATCGGAAAAGCTGCTCCAGCCGACGCTCTTGATCCAGCGCAGGGCGCCGGTATCGGCCCTGTACACCCTCAGCGTGGCCTCGAAATGCGGCGGCATGCGCTCGCTCGCGACGACGTCCAGCATTTCGGCAAGGCGCGGCCGGTCCTCCGGGTGCACCAGCCGCAATGCCAGTTCGCTGGTCGCCGGTTCGGTGTCGGACAGGCCCAGCATGGTCCGGAATTCCCGCGACCATGTCCGCGTGCCGGCGACCGCGTCGAAATCCCATATGCCCAGCCGCGCCGACTGCACCGCCAGGCGGAAGCGCTCCTCGCTGTTGGCCAGTTCGCGCTGCGCCAGCTTCTGCGCGTGAATATCCTCCAGCGTGCCGTACCAGCGCACGATCCGGCCCTTCGCGTCCCGCCGCGCCGATGCGCGGGAGCGCATCCAGCGATAGCCGCCGTCGGAAAGGCGCAGCCGGTAGTCGACATCGACGGGATCGCCCGTGCGCAGCTTTTCCGACCAGACGGCCAGCGTCCGGTCGACATCGTCGGGATGCAGCGAATCGATCCATCCCCTACCCCGCGCGCGCGCCGGGGCGATGCCGGTCAGTTCCTGCCAGCGAGGGCCCACCTCTTCGATGTCGCCGCTCGCCGACGCCGTCCAGGGAACCTGCGGACTGAGTTCGACCGACCAGCGATAATGCTGCCGGCTTTCCGCCAGGGCGGCCGCCAATGCGTGGCGGTCAAGGTCGTGGCGCTCGTCTATGTCCTCTATCGTTCCGTACCACAGCGGCGCCTCATCGGGTTCCGCGACCAGCGTCATGCGCACGATCCCCGTCCTGGTCTCTCCGGCCAGCGTGCGCATCCGGACGGGAACGGGATCTGGCCGGGCAGAGCGCCTGGCCGCGTCGGCCAGCGCCTTCCAGTCATGCCTGTCCAGCATGGCGCGCCAGCCATTGCCGGTGATGTCGCCGGAAAAATGACGGGCGAAGAGGTCCGACATGATCTCCCGCGACAATATGCGGCCGCGACGGTCGGCGATCCAGCGAATCAGCGGCGGCGAAACGCGCTGGAAAACAGGGGAGAAGGACAGTTCGTTGCGATAGAAGAATGAATCCCATCCCAGCCCTTCCCGAGCCAGTCCGGAGGCAAATTCCCCAAATCTGCGATCAGCAAAACGGTCCATCTATCGACCCTGATCCATCGCTATTTCCGCAACCCATCGGAAAGCAGTAACGGAAAAAGTTAAATAAGCTTTCCAATAGCGTAGTACGTAATAAATCCATGATGACGCAAAGCCGTTCCGGGCCGGCCATGCGAAGACGTCCCTGGGCTGAATCGATATTTTGAAGATGACGAGCCGAAAATTGGCGGCTTTTCGCGACTCTTGAAGCGAAGCGCGTGACTCGCTTCGACCATTTGCAGGCCACCAGGGCCGAATGTCGATACAGCCTGCGCCCGGCCTGTCCCCGGTGGCCATCGGGTTTTATTTGCGGAAGATCGCCGCCAGTTCGCGGGGCAAGGCCGGATCGTCGCGGCTTTCCGCCTGCCGCGCCGCCTGCGCCTGCTCCTGCGGGTCGAACCGCGCCCAGCCGTTGCGGCTCAGCCGTTCGAGCGGCCGATAGCGGATCTTGTACTGCATCCGCTGCGATCCCTCGACCCAATAGCCGAGATAGACATAAGGCAGCCCGGCCTTCGCCGCGCGCAGGATGTGGTCCATGATGATGAAGTTGCCCAGCCCCTTGCGATGCTCCAGCTCCGTATCGAAGAAGCTGTAGATCATCGACAGGCCATCGCCCTGCCGGTCGGTCAGGCAGGCGCCGATCAGCCTGCCGGGACGGCCGTTCTCGCCGGGTTCGCGATATTCGACGACATGGCTTTCCACCGGGGTCTGTTCGACCATGTCGGCAAAGTCCATTTCGTCCATTTCGGTCATGCCGCCGCCGGGATGCCGGGCGCGCAGATAGCGCTGGAGCAGTTCGAACTGCTCCTCCGTCGACCAGGGCTTGCAGGCGGTGATGACCAGGTCTTCGTTCCGGCGCAGCAATTTGCGCTGGGTGGCGTTGGGTTCGAACTCGCCCGCGACGACGCGCACGGATACGCAGGCGGAACAATCCGCGCAACTGGGGCGATAGGCGACGTTCTGGCTGCGGCGGAAACCGATGCGGCCAAGGGCGTCGTTCAGTTCGGACGCGTTGTCGCCGCTGAGTTCGGTAAACACCTTCCGCTCGCTCTTGCCGGGCAGATAGGGGCAGGGGCTGGGATTGGTGACGAAAAAGCGCGGAAAGCGGAAAGGCGCACTCACGACCGCATCTCCCCCACAGCGCTGCCCGACCCCTGATTCATGAGTCGACTATGCCGTTCGCGAGCGGCTGTGAAAAGTTTATTTACCACGAAAATTGGTTAAGCGGCAGAGAAGAGACTGGAGGTTTGCGCGATAGGCGGGAAATGGCCATGAGCGGTCATCAGTTTTCCGTCACCCCGGGCTTGACCCGGGGTCCCGCTGCCTTGAGCCGGGCGCGGACTCAGAAAGAAAGCGGGACCCCGGGTCAAGCCCGGGGTGACGAAATGGGGATTGACGGCTTTCCACCCTTCGCCGCAAATCCTCTACGCCACCTCGATCGGCGCGACCTCATAGCCCACCTGGCGCAGCGCCGCGATCAGGCGTTCCAGATGAGCGCCGTCCCGCGTCTCGCATTCCACGTCAAGGCTCAGGCCCTTGGCCGGCAGATTGGTGAAGATCCGCTGGTGCGACAGTTCCAGGATGTTGACCGCTTCCTGGTCGAAGATGCGCGCCACATGGAACAGCGCGCCCGGCCGGTCCTGAAGGATGATGCGCAGCCGCGCCAGCCGGCCCGATCGCGCCAGGTCGCGCAGCAGCACATTGGCCAGCAGCCGCGTATCGATATTGCCGCCCGTCAGGATCAGCCCCACGCTGCGCCCGGCGAACAGCTCCTTGTGCGTCAGCAGCGCGGCCAGGCCGGCGGCGCCCGCCCCCTCCACCACGGTCTTTTCGATCTGGAGCAACAGGCTGACCGCTTCCTCCAGATGGCGCTCGCTGACCAGCAGCACGTCGTCCGCCAGCCGCTCGACGAAGCGGCGGGTGAGTTCGCCCGGCTCCTTGACGGCGATGCCCTCCGCCAGCGTGTCGCCGTCGCAGGGCAGGTTCGCGCCCTTGATATAGTCGTACATCGACGGATAAAGCTCCGCCTGCACGCCATAGACCTTGATGTCGGGCTTCATCGCCTTGGCCGCCGTCGCCATGCCCGAAAACAGGCCGCCGCCGCCGATGGGCACGATCAGCGTGTCGATCTCCGGCGCGTCCTCCAGCATCTCCAGCGCGACCGTCCCCTGCCCGGCCATGATGTCCGGCTCGTCGAAGGGGTGGACGAAGGTCAGGCCCTGCTGCACCTCCAGTTCGCGGGCATGGGCATAGGCGTCGTCGAACTTCTCGCCGAACTGGACGACGGTCGCGCCATGGCCCTGCGTCTGGGTGACCTTCACCGTGGGCGTGGTGTTGGGCATGACGATGGTGACGGGCACGCCCAGCCGCCTGCCGTGATAGGCAAGGCCCTGCGCATGATTGCCGGCAGACGCGGCGATCACGCCCTTCCCCTTCGCCTCCTCGTCCAACTGAAGCAATCGGTTGAGCGCCCCGCGCTCCTTGTAGGCGGCGGTGAACTGGAGATTCTCGAACTTCAGATACACCTTGCAGCCGAACATGGCCGACAGCGTCTGGCTGACCAGCGTCGGCGTATGCACGACAGAGCCCGAAATTCGCACCCGCGCCGCCAGTATGTCGTCGACGGAAATGGGCAGCGGCACGGCGCTCTCTATCTTGCTCAGCGTGTTCATGGCGCGCCACCTAGCTTAAAATTGCGGCGGAAGGAACTGGCACTGACGGAAAACTCTGCCTATGGCTTGCGGGGCGCGCATCCAACTGATCGAGGCATATGGCTAAAATCGCGTTTATCGGCCTGGGCGTCATGGGCGGCCCGATTGCGGGGCATCTGGCGAAGGCGGGACATGAACTGACCGTCTACAACCGTTCCATCGGCAAGGCGAAGCGCTGGGCGGAGGCCTATGGCGGCGCGGTCGCGATCAACCCGGCCAAGGCGGCCGAGGATGCGGAGATCGTCATCAGTTGCGTCGGCACCGACGACGATCTGAGCCAGATCACCCTGGGCCGCGACGGCGCCTTCCGCTCGATGAAGCCGGGCGGCCTCTTCATCGATCATACCACGGTATCGGCGCGGATCGCGCGGCAATTGTTCGTGGAGGGCGAAAGCCGAGGGCTGCACTGCGTCGACGCGCCGGTGACGGGCGGTCAGGCCGGGGCGGAAAAGGCCAGCCTGGCGGTCATGTGCGGGGGCAGCGAACCGGCGGTCGCGGCGGCCCGGATCGTGATGCAGGCCTATGCGCCGCGCATCGTCCATGTCGGGAAGGCGGGCGCGGGCCAGACCGCCAAGATGGTGAACCAGATCTGCATCGCGGGCGTCGTGCAGGGCCTGGCCGAAGCGCTGCGCTTCGCGCAGGCGGCGGAACTGGACCTGGACAAGCTGTTCGACGCGATTTCGGGCGGCGCGGCGCAAAGCTGGCAGATGGACAAGCACTGGAAGACGATGGCGGCGGACAGTTTCGATTTCGGCTTCGCGGTGGATTGGATGCGCAAGGACCTGGGGCTGGCGCTGGAGGAGGCGCGGGCCAATGGCGCGACCCTGCCGGTGACGGCGCTGATCGACCAATTCTATGCCGATGTGCAGGCGATGGGCGGCCACCGGCAGGACACCAGCGCGCTCGTCCGGCGGATCACGCGGGCATGAACAGGGCCGGCATGACCAGCAGCGCCGTTCGCCCTGGGCCTGGCCCAGCGACAATGCGCCCCTGCGGCAAGCCGCGCGCGAACGGCCGCGCCATCGCCCTCGTCACCCTCGCCACCGCCCTCGCCCTGGCGCTTCCCGTCCCCGCGCTCGCGTCGGGCATCATCGACAATGTGAACGGCATCGCGCTGGACGCCGACGGCCGGCTGGTGCGTTTCCGGGCGCTCACCATCGACGATGAGGGCAAGGTGGAAAGGCTGCTGCCCGACCGCTACCGGGAACCGGAGCAGCCGCGCCCCCGCAAGCGGAAGCGGAACGAGCCGGAACAGGCCCAGCCCAAGCGCCCCGACTTCAAGCTGGACGCGGGCGGCAGGACGCTGATCCCCGGCCTGATCGACGCGCATGGGCATGTGATGGGCTATGGCCTGTCGCTGATCACGCTGGACCTGTCGGACACCAAATCGCTGGCGGAGGCGCAGGCGAAGATCCGGGCCTATGCCGCCGCCAATACGGGCCGCAAATGGATCATCGGCACGGGCTGGAACCAGGAGCTTTGGGGCCTGGGCCGCTTTCCGACGGCGGCCGAACTGGATGCCGCCGTCAGCGACGTTCCGGTCTGGCTGGAACGGGTGGACGGCCATGCGGGCTGGGCCAATTCGCTGGCGATCAAGGCGGCGGCCGTCACCGCCGCGACCAGGGCGCCCGCCGGCGGGCGGATCGAAATGGCGGCGGGGAAGCCCGCCGGCGTGTTCGTCGACAAGGCGATGGAGCTGATCACCCGCGTGGTGCCGCCCCCGGCGCCCAAGGACCGCGACATCGCGCTGGAAAAGGCGCAGCAGGCGCTGCTGCGGCAGGGCATCACCGGCATTGCCGACATGGGCACCGGCATCGACGACTGGCAGGCCTTTCGCCGGTCGGCGGATCGCGGCGCGCTGCGGGTACGGATCATGTCCTATGCCCTCGGCCTTGAGAACATGGTGCTGATCGCCGGGCCGGAACCGACGCCCTGGCTCTATGACGATCATCTGCGCATGGGCGGGATCAAGCTGGTCCTGGACGGCGCGCTCGGATCGCGGGGGGCCTGGCTGAAGGCCGACTATGCCGATGCGCCGGGACAGCGCGGCCTGCCGATGATCCCTTCCACCCAGCTTCGCAACATCATGAGCCGGGCGGCGATGGACAATTTCCAGATCGCGGTCCACGCCATCGGCGACGCGGCCAACAGCGAAGTGCTGGACGCGGTGCAGGAACTGAGCGAAACCTACAAGGGCGACCGGCGCTGGCGCGTCGAACATGCGCAGATCGTCGACCCGGCCGAACTGCCGCGCTTCGGCCAGTTCGGCATCGTCGCCTCCATGCAGCCGGTGCACCAGACGTCCGACTGGCGCATGGCGACGGCGCGGCTGGGCGAGGCGCGGTTGAAGGGCGCCTATGCGTGGAAGGCGATGCTGGACAATCGCGTGCCGCTCGCCTTCGGGTCGGACGTGCCGGTGGAAAGCCCCAATCCCTTCTCCGGAATCGCCGCCGCCATGACGCGGGAGGATGCGTCGGGGCAACCGGCGGGCGGCTGGATGCCGGAACAGCGGGTTCGGTTGGAGGCGGCGCTGGACGCTTTCACCCGGACGGCGGCCTATGCGGCCTTCGCGGAAAAGCGCTTCGGCAGCCTGGCGCCGGGCCAACGGGCGGATTTCCTGCTGATCGACCGGGACATTT
Source organism: Sphingobium sp. TA15 (assembly GCF_037101235.1). Taxonomy (NCBI): domain Bacteria; kingdom Pseudomonadati; phylum Pseudomonadota; class Alphaproteobacteria; order Sphingomonadales; family Sphingobiaceae; genus Sphingobium; species Sphingobium sp. TA15. The sequence goes on along the minus strand of NZ_AP025355.1, from coordinate 680,253 downwards.
CCACCTCCAGCCCCGCCGAGATTCGGGGCACGCAAGTGCTGGAAACGTGGATCGGCGGCAAGCGGGTCTATGTGAAGGGGCAGTAGAAGCGATGCGCTCCTGCGCGGCCAAGAGCACGGCGCGTTACAGCACATCCCCCGCCGCGTTGAAGGCCTCTTCCTCCGTCTCCGGCAGGGGCGGCTGCACCGGCTTGTCGCAGCCCTCCTCCTTCATATGCGCGCGCAGCGCGTCCATGCGCCCCAGATTCCATCGCGCCAGCGGCACGCCCAGCGGCCGGAATTCGGCGCGGTCGAACAGTTCCACCACATAATTCCTGCAAAGATTGTCCACCTGCTCAAGCGTCAGCATGCCAAGGTTCATCACCATCGGCTTGCCCGGCACGCCGTTGCGCCCCCGCACCAGGTCCGTCACGTAAAGCCCGCCGCGCGGATCGACGAGGACGACGTCGGCCCGCGACGCGTCGATCATCCGGTGGCTCGCCGCATAGGGCGCGACGAAGCCGTGCGTCCGCCACACCAGGAAGGCGCTGCTGAGCAAGGTGATGGCGGTTCCCAGGAACAGGGGCCGCATGGCGCCCGTCCGGAAGCGCGCCCAGCCAAGGCCCGCCAGCAGGCAGAAAGGCCCGATGAAACCATGGGCATAGCGATAGCCCCAGCCATAGCCCTGCGCCAGGGCGAGCGCGCATCCGGCAAAGCAGCCCAGCGCCAGCGGCAGCGCGATCTCCTGCCCCCGGATCGCCCCGCGCCAGCGCATCGCGAACACGCCCAGCGTCGCCAGAGGCACCATCAATATGTTGTTCCAGGCGGCGAAGCGGCTGAGATTGACCAGCGGCTGCCAGCGGTCGCCCAGCCGCTCGAACAGGCTGCCCACCTTGTCCGCCACGCCTGCGGAAGGGCGCACGTCGGTCGCCTGCCCCAGCGCATGGGTCAGGAAGGCGGGCCATAGCTTCGCCCAGACGATGACGACGACCGCCAGCACCAGCATGTGGAAGATCGCGACCCGCCACCGCCGTCCCAGCAGCATCCAGAGGATGAAGGGCGCGATGAAGATCGGCGGGAAATGCCATTGGTGCAGCCCCGCCGCCGCCAGCGCGACCACGCCCGCGCCCAGATGCCCCACCGCCCCGCCGCGCAGCACCAGCGCCAGCCAGATCATGTTGAGCGCGAAATGCCCCGTCATGGCATAGGGCGTCATCGCCGTGACCCATAGCTGCGCCGACGACAGCCCCAGCAGCATCGTCACCCACACGGCGTCCGGCCTGTCGGGGAACAGGTGCAGCGCCACCCGCCACAGCGCGAACAGCCCCGCCATCAGCAGCGCCGGCCCGGCCAGATTGGGGTCGCCCGCCTGCCAGAACAGCGCCTGGATCGCGCTGTTCACCGGCAGATAGGCCGCCGTCCAATAATCCGCCGCGCCGAAGGGGGAGAAGAATTCGGGCATGATCGCCCGGCGATAGGCCTCCCACTCCATCGGGATCGGGCGGGCCAGGAAACCCTCCCGCATATAGGCGGCGGCAAAGCGGGCGACCTCCTCGTCGCGGGAGATGGAATAGTCCTGGAACAGCCAGTAATGCCCCGCCCATGCCACCAGGCCGAAGAACAGCACCAGCGGCACCATCACCCGCGCGCGCGGCGGCGCCAGGCGCCAGCCCATGCCCTCCGCGAAGGGCGCGGCCAGCGTCAGCAGCAGCAATCCGCCCAGAAGCGCCGGAAAATCCTGGTCGAGGAACAGGATCACCGCCAGGCTGATGCCCTGCCTGTAGGTCACATGCCAGAGGAAAGTCGCGCCCAGCCACAGCGCCAGCCCGATCGCGCCCGCAAGGAACAGGCGGGTGGCACTGATGGGGCGCAACCGATTGAACATCAGCCTTCCCGCGGCAGCAGCGCCCGGTTGACGAAAATGCCGTCCATCTCGACCAGCAGGGGGAAATGCCCCTTGTTGTTGGCGAAGAAGGCGGAGGGGACGAAGCCATGCTCCGCCAGCCAGTCGATCATCGCGCGATAGCCGGTTCCACCTTCATAGATCGGCCGGACGCCGAGTTCGGTCTGCACGCCCGCCATGTCGCGCAGCGCGTCGCCCGCGCCTTCGCAGACGGACAGGTCGTGCCCCTGCGTATCCATCTTCAGGAAAGGCCGGGCGAAGCCGTGGGCGCGCCTGAGGTCAGGCAACAGGCTTTCCAGCCGGCGGCATTGCATGTCGACCGTGCGCGTCACCCTGTTGCGCTCGGCGAAGATCGCGTCCTGCTCCCCCGACGGCGCCTTCAGCGAGCTGAACTGGTCGGCCGCCATGATGTTGAAGCTCGCCATGCCGTCGAAGTCGGACAGGGCCATGTTGAACACATGCCATCGGCGGTCGGACGAGGCGTTGCGTTCCAGTTCGGAAAAGATGTCCGGATTGGGCTCAAAGGACAATATCGTGCCGCCAAAGCCCGCATCGCTGCGCAGCATCGTCGCATATTGGCCCCGGTTGGCGCCGACGTCGAACACGCAATCCACCGCGAAGGCGCCCAGGAAACGGCGCAGCGCCTGGATTTCGGGATATTGATGCACCCGCCCCGCCAGCGCCAGCCGAACCGCCAGCGCCCGGTCGCGCAGTTCCCGGATATGACGGCTCATTTCCCGGTCACGCCGCGATAGATGGCGATGGTGGCCAGGGCCATGTCCTTCCAGTTGCCCATTGAATCTCCATAGGTGCGCGCGCGCGCTCCCAAAGCTTGCCTGATGGCCGCGCTTTCTACGAGGAGCAAGAGGGCTTGCGCAAGCGCGGGCGCGTTTCCCGCCGGCGTCCTGGCGGCGACCCCCTCCGGCAGGTCGGCGAACATGCCCGCGTCCGACGTGACCATGGCCTTGCCATGGTGCAGGGCCGACAGGAAAGCGCCGCTGCTGTCGATATGCCGATAGGGGAAGGCCAATATGTCCGCCTTCGCCATATGCGCGTCGAGCCGTTGTTCGGTGAGGAAAGCGAGATCGGTGATCAACCGCTCGCCAAAGCCCGCGGCGCGGACGCGCTCGATCAGCGGGGCGATGTCCATGAAGGGCTTGCCCGCCAGCGCCAGTTCGAAGCGATGCCCGGCGCGCCAGAGCGACAGGCAGGCCTCCAGCAGCAGGTCGACGCCCTTATAAGGCCGGATGGTGCCGAAAAACAGCAGGCGCGGCAGGATAGCATCCGGCACCTGCGCCAGATCCTCCGCTCCGGCGGGCGCAAGCCGCATCGGCGGGTGCGGAATCACATGGATGCGCTTGGGATCGACGCCCTGCCGCTCCAGCGCTTCCCGCGTCGTCCCGCCATGGACGATCAGCGCGTCGAACATGTCGAGCAGGCCGCGATAGCCCCTGCCCTGCACCCCGGCGTCGGCATGATAGGCATCGGCATTGTGAACCGTGTGGACCAGCGCCGTCCTGCCCTTCAACCGCCGCAGCATGATCCGGTCGGCCGGCGCGAGCGGCAGCCATTGCATATGCGCGACATCCGCCCCGGCCAGCGGGGCAAGGTCGCCCAGCGCGCAGCTGAGGCCATATTCCGCCGCCTTGAGCAGGCGGAAGGCCCGCCCTTCCCCCATGCGCCGGCGCAGCGCCTCGCTCCGGCGGAAGAAGCGCGGCTCGTAGCGATAGCCCCGCGGCACGATGGCGTCGGTCGCCCGCATCGGCCGGCCGAGCAAGGCGACCTCCGCGCCCTCGCCCGCCATCGCGGCGCAGAGGCTATCGTCATAGCGCCCGGTGAAAAGCGACGGATCGCACATGGCGACCTTCATGCGCGCTTCCCCACCAACTGGCGCAGCGAAAGTCCGTGGATGAACGCCGCGACGAACAGGGTCAGCGCGTAGAGGAGCAGGAACATGAGGTCGAACCGATCCGGCGCGAATATCCGGGCCAGCGGCACGCTGAGCAGCGACCCGGCAAGGAAGGGCAAGGACCGGCCGAGCAGCAGCCTGAACCGCCCCAGCGCGCCCTGCACATAGACGGACACGCAGATCAGGGCGAGCGCCAGCAGCGCGCCGCCGATCAGCAGCAGGTCGACCCGGTCGATCGCGGCGCGGCCGTCGAACAGCTTTGCGAACAGCCACTCGCCCAGCAGCAGCAAGGCCGCCGAAGCGCCCAGCGCGAAGAATAGCGCCGCGCCGAGCGCCCGCGTCACCAACTGGCGCAGCCTTGCCCGGTCGCCGGCGTGGAAGGCGCGGGTGATCCGGGGCAAGGCCGCCTCCACCATCGCCCTCACCAGCATGGAAAGGGATCGGGACATCTTGAAGAAGAAGTCGAAGAGCAGCATCGGCCGCGCATCCTGGGTCGCGGCGGCAATGGTGAAATAAGGCGCGTTATAGGCCAGGATTTCGGAAATGGTGAAGGCCGCCGAAGCGCCGATGTCCCGCAGATAATGGCGCCTGACATGGCCGCCGCCGACCCTGAAGGACAGCCAGTGCCGCGCCCGCATGCCCAGGCGCCGATGCACCAGGGCGATGGCATAGCCGATCACCGCGATGCTGACGCAAAGCTGCAAGGCGACGGACATGCGCGGGTCCAGCCCCTGCAGGATGAACAGCAGCAGCGCGATGGTCATCGCCCGGCGCAGGCAATCCAGCGCTTCCCAGAGGAAATTGCCGTCCACCGCCGCCAGCGCCCTCTTGGCGAGCAGGGCGGGCAGGTTGAGACAGGCGGACAGGAAGAAAAGCAGGAAGAGAAGCGGCATGCCCGTATGCAGCCCGCCCGCCGCCAGCGCGGCCAGCAGAACAGCCAGGCCGCCGACGATCAGCAGGCCCAGGAACAGGAACAGCACGCCCATTTCCTCCAGCCGGAAGCCGCCCGCCTCGCCCTTCTCCGGCCCCGAATTTCCCGGCCCCGAATTCCCCGGCCCCGAATTCCCCAGCCAATACCGCCGCAGCCGCGCATAGATGATGCTGGTAAGCCCGAATTCGGCGGAAATCGTGAAATTGCCGAACGCCACCAGCAGCAGGAAGGACTGGAACTCGCGCAACGGCAGGACGCGCACGAAGACATAGGTGACGGCAAAGCCCCAGATCAGCGTCAGCCCGACATTGGCGAGCTTGATGAGGGCAAGGATGCGCGCCGATCCCTCCATCCGGGCAAGCGCGCTGCCGGGCGGCATGCTCACCGCGCGCCGGTCGTCAAAGGCTTGCGCGCGCGGAACAGCCTGTCGTCCAGCGCATGATAATGCCGCGTATCGGCGTCGATGGCGCCGGCGTCGATCTCCTCCAGGTCGAAGCCCGCCGCCCGGATGCGGTCGGCGAAGTCAGGGCCATATTGGCGCACATGGTCCCACTGGCCGAAACGCCGCTCCCGTTCGCGCGGAGGCATGTCGAAGCTGCCGTCCTCGGTCGGCTTGTCCCATAACGGGACGATCAGCCACGCCTCGCCGCCGGGTTTCAGCGCGCGATGAATGTTGCGCAGCACGGCATGATCGTCGGGCACATGCTCCATCACATGGCTGGCGTAGAAGAGGTCGTAACGATCGCTGGCGTCGAGCGCCATCAGGTCCACGCGCCGCATGTTCGGCACAGAATAGCGGCCGGGATCGAGGTCGGCGGGGGTATAGTCCGCGGCGGCGGAAAAGCGGCGCACCAGGCTGCCCTCATTGGGCGCCATGTGCAGCACCGCGCCCTGTTCCGGCACGGTCAGCACATGGCCCGCGATCAGATGGTTCATCAGCCGTTCGCGGGGGGAAGCGCCGCAGTTCGGGCAACCCCATTCGGCATTGTCGCCATAGCGGAAGAATCCGACCACCGCCTGCCCGCAGGCCGGGCAGCCCCGGTTCGCCCGCGCGCCCAGCGCCTTGCGCGCGGCCAGCAGGGTCCGGGTCAGATGCTTGCCGGCGGCCTTCGCCACCCGCTGGAAAGTGATCACGCCTTGGCTCCAAAAAGCAGTTGGCACCGGCCTATACAATATGCCGCCGCTTTGGCGAGCGATTCCGTGGCGCCCGCCCCATTCAGGCCGTCACCCCCGCGAAGGCGGATCAGCGCGACTTGGCCGGATTCCAGATGGTCACGGTCCGCCCCGTCATCGCCTTCGCCACGCCCTGGAGCGTCGCGAAATAGGCAAGCACGATGTCCACCACCGCCGCGAAAGGCCCGCCGCTGGACCGAAGCCCGCGCCACAGGATGAACACCCCCGTCAGCCCGCCAGCCATGTAGAGCGTCGGCGAAATCCGCATCGCCAGCGTCCCCGCCGCGACGAGGCCCGTCAGGATGAATATCCCGCCGAACCAGCGCACGATCTTGCGAGAGGCATATTTGAACCGATCCAATGCCCCCATCCGCCGCAATTGCGGCCGCAAATGGCTGTGCGTGTGCCAGGCGCGGGCGGCGATGCGCATCTTGCGCCGATATTCGTCGCCGCGCCCGGCGACCAGCCGCTCGCGGGCGATCACGTCCTTCGCCTTCACCAGCCGCCTGCCCGCGAAGACGACCGCCATCGACACGGTCAGATCGTCGAGCACGCTGTCGGGAAATTCCGGATAAAGCGCCCGCCGGATGGAAAAGATCGACCCGTCCGCCCCCAGCACGTTCCCGGTGCGCGATTCCTCGTCCTTCAACCGCTCCTCGATCCGCCAGTAGAGCGACCCGACCGAGGCGGTCGCGCTTTCCCCATCGCCCATATAGTGCAGCGACCCCAGCACGCCCCCGATCTCCGGATCGGCATAGCGCGCCAGCAGATTGTCGACGGCGTCGGGGTCCAGCATGACATTGGCGTCGGTGAAGATCAGCACGTCGCCCTTGGCCCGCGCCGCCAGCAGCTTCATGCCATGCGCCTTGCCGCTGCGCCCCGGCCCGCGCAGCAGCGTCACCAGATCGCCCCGCGCCGCGATCAGCGCCGCCGTCTCGTCCGACGATCCGTCGTCGAAGGCAAGGATTTCCAGCGCCGGGCAGCGCGCCTTCAACATCGCCAGATTGGCCAGCTTTTCCGGCATCGCCGCCGCCTCGTTATAGGCGCAGAACAGCAGCGATGCGGACGGCGCCGGCCCCGCGACCGGCCGTTCCGCCTTCGTCGGCAGCAGGCGCAGGATCAGCGGGTAGAAAAGAAACGGCCACGCCACCGCCACCAGCGACAGCAGCAGCAGCAACGCCGCGATCAGGTCGATCCCGTCCATCAATAGGCCTTATGGTGCACCAGCACGCCGATGGTCGCGACGATGATGCGCAGGTCGCGCCAGATCGACCATTGGGTGACATATTCCAGGTCCGACTGGAGCCGGTCGATCAGATCCTGATGATGGTCGGTCGATCCGCGATGGCCGCGCACCTGCGCCAGCCCGGTCATGCCCGGCTTGATGCAATGCCGTTCCCAATAGCGCTCGTCCACTTCCCAATAGAGGCTGTCGCCGGCCTTGGCGGCGGCGGCATGGGGGCGCGGCCCGACGATGCTCATGTCGCCGCGCAGCACGTTGAAAAGCTGCGGCAGCTCATCGATGCTGGTCTTGCGCAGGAAACGGCCCACGGCCGTCACCCGGTCGTCGTCCCGCGCCGTCAGCCTGTCGGCCTTCCGGTCGCTCGCCTCCGTCCGCATGGAACGGAATTTGTAGATGTTGAACGGCCGGGCGTCGCGGCCGATGCGCGGCTGGCGGAAGATGACGGGGCCGGGACTGGTCAGCTTCACCGCCAGCGCCGCCGCGATCAGCACCGGGGACAGCGCGATGGTGGCCACCGTCGCCACGACGATGTCGAAGAATCGCTTGATCAGGCGATCGCGGAACTGGAACGGCCCGCCCGCGACGATGATCGTCGGCTGGCCGTCGAATTCGTCCACCCGCGCCGGGGCGAAGCGCAGCAGTTCGGGCACCACGATCTCGCCCCGCGCCGACAGGGACTTGAGCGCCACCGACCAGTCGTCCATCCGCTCCATCGGGCAGGCGACGATCACCCGTTCCGCCAGCCCCACGGCGGCCGCCAGGCGGGCCGCCATGTCCGCGTCATGCCCCTTGGGATGCAATCCCGCGCCGGCGGCCTCTATCACATGCATGTGCGGGCCGGCATCGATCGTGACCCCGTCCATGATGACCGCCGTCAGGTGCGGCACCTCGCCCAGCAGGTGCGCGCTCAGCCGCCCGATGGCCAGCCGCACGGCCGCCACGCCCACCGCCGAAATCCCAAGCCCGACGATGAAGGTCAGGCGCGAAAGCTGCTCCGCGATCTTGCCCAGATAGACGATCAGCAGCATCAGCATCGCCGCCTGCGCCAGCGCCATCAACGCCCGGAATATGCCGCGCCGCAGATCCTCCAGCATGTGGATGCCATAGGCGCCGCCCTGCACGCCCAGCAGGACGTAAAGCGGCGCGATCATCGCGAACATGACGATGCCGTGGGGCTTGCCCGGCTCGCCCAGCCATGCGCCCAGCACCAGGTAATTGGCGAGCAGGAAGGACAGGAACAGCGCCGCCATGTCCCCCAGCAGACACAGCAGGTACAGGCGCACCCGCAATATTTCCTTGGAGACTGTCACTCGTGGACCCTGATTGGCTTTGGCGTGTCCGCTCCGTTGGCATTGCCGGAGGCGGCTTTCAAGAGTTTGAATGGAGAAGAAGCGTTCCCGCGCAGGCAGGAACCCGGTTCAGGCGCCGCGATCTTGTGCAGCGACGGGACTGGACGCCTGCCTTCGCAGGAGCATCTGGCGTAACGATCAAAGGCTGAACAACCGCGCCAAAGCCTTGTCCAGCATCAGCAACTGCCACAGCAGCCGCCCGTGATCCGCCAGCCCGGCCTTGTGATCCGCGGCCACCTTCCCCAGCATCTTCGCGTCGAACCAGCCGGTCTTCGCCAAGGCCGATCCTCCCGCGATCGCCGTCGCCTCCCCGGCGAGCGGCCCCCGGAACCAGGCGCTGATCGGCGTGACGAAGCCCATTTTCGGGCGATAGAGTATGTCCTGCGGCAGGAATGGCTCCATCGCCTTCTTCATGAGGTACTTGCCGCTGTTCCCGCGAATCCGCTGCGCCACGGGCAGCCGCGCCGCGAACTCCACCAGCCGATGATCCAGCAACGGCTCCCGCGCCTCCAGGCTGACGGCCATGCTCATCCGGTCGGTCTTGGTCAATATGTCGCCGGGCAGCCAGATGCGGATGTCGGCATATTGCGCCCGGTCCAGCGGATCGCGCGCCGGCGCCTCCGCCATCATCCTGACATAGCGATCCTCCGCCCGATAGGCGCCGAGCCGCGCCTTCATGTCCGGGCTGAACAGACGCTGCCGCAGCGCATGGGGCGTAACCCCGACCGACGCGGCATAGGCTTCCCCGCCCTCCCCCGCCAGTTCCAGCAGGGTCGACTTCGCGCGCAGGGGCCGGGGCGCCCAGTCGGCCTTGGGATAGTAGCGGCCCAATGTCCCGAACAGCGGCCGCCGCACCGAAGCGGGGATCAGGCCGCGCAGCCTTTCCCCCTGCATCTGGAACCGATGCCGCCTGTAGCCGGCAAAGGCCTCGTCCGCGCCGTCGCCGGAAAGCGCCACCGTCACCTTCTCCCGCGCCAGTTCGCACACCCGGTAGGTCGGCAGCGCGGAGGCATCGGCAAAGGGCTCGTCGAAATGCAGCGCCAGCGTGTCGATCAGCCCATAATCGTCGGGCGACACGATGCGGGTGCGATGGTCGGTGGCGAAGCGCCGCGCCACCCTGTCGGCATAGGCGGTCTCGTCCAGTTCCCTGACGTCGAAGCCGATGGTGCAGGTCTTGACCGCCTGTTTCGACGCCTCCGCCATCAGCGCGACCACGCTGCTGCTGTCCACCCCGCCCGACAGGAACGCGCCCAAAGGCACGTCCGCCACCATGCGGGACCGCACCGCCTGCCGCATCAGCGCGACCATTTCCTCCTCCAGCGCCTCCGGCCTCGCCCGGCTGCGGTCGGCGAAGCTGACGTCCCAATAGCGCTGCGGCTGCGGCAGCGGCCGCCCGCGCACGATGCGCAGCGTCTCGCCCGCGCCCAGCTTGCGCACGCCCGCCACCATGCAGGCGTCGTCGGGCACATAGCCATAGGCGAGATAATCCTCGACCGCCGACAGGTCCGGCGCCCGGCGCAGCAACGGATGGGCGAGCAGGCTCTTGAGTTCCGACCCGAAGATCAGGCTGCCGTCGGACAGCAGCGCATAATGCAGCGGCTTCACCCCCAGCCTGTCGCGCACCAGCCACAGCGCCTGCGCCCGCGCATCGAACAGGGCGAAGGCGAACATGCCGTTGAACTTCTCGACGCAGGCCTCGCCCCATTGGCGATAGCCGTGCAGGATGACCTCCGTGTCGCTCTGCGTGCGGAAGACATGGCCCTTGGCCTCCAGTTCCGCCCTGACCTCCATGAAATTGTAGATTTCGCCGTTGAACACGACGGCCAGGCTGTCATCCTCCGTCAGCATGGGCTGGGTGCCGCTGCCCAGGTCGATGATCGACAGGCGCAGATGGCCCAGCCCCACCCCCGGCGCGGTCCACACGCCGCTGTCGTCCGGCCCGCGCCACGGCATGGCGTCCAGCATCAGCCCGACCCGCGCCGGATCGACCGGCTTGGCCGTTTCTAGATGGAAAATGCCCGCAATTCCGCACATGCGAAGGGTCTTAGCGGGTTCCAAGGCTGCGGTCAGCCAAATCCTTCACATCGCCCAGATCATGCAGGAAGGCGGCGATGGCCGCATCGGCGGAACGCCCCGCCCGTTCCTCCGCCGAAACCATGATGGCGGCGGCGCGCCGGTCACCGCCCAGCAGGCGCGCCTTCATCGTCGCCAGCTTGACCAGATGGGCGCTGCCGGTGGGCCTGCCCCCGCCGACGACGTAGAAGCTGACGACATGGCGCACCACGCGGCCGGGGCCGGTGATCTGCTCGCCCCGCGCATCGCCGGGCGCGGGGGCGGGCTGCGACCAGGTCCATCCGCTGTCGGCTCCCGCCGCGCCCTGGCCGAAGCCGACCAGTTCGCGCCCCTCGTCCTGCCGGTCGAACGTCGCAATGGCGAGATCGACGACCTGCCCCTTGGCATCGCCATATCGCGCCATGGCCAGATGATCGGCGCCGTCGAAGCGCGGCCGCCAGGGCCGAAGCGGCGGCTCGTCGCTTCGGACCCAACCCTTGACCTGCGGCATCGCGGGCGCGCCGGGCAGGGGCTGGCCCGCCGCCGCGCTCGCCGCCAGCCAGAGCGGCGCGGCCACGATCATCGCCAGCGCGACGCCCGCGACGGCGCCCGTCGCAGAATGGCCCTTATGCCGCAGATCTTCGGGATCGAACCAGGGGTCGCCGGGCTGCCGGTCGAAAAAGGGCCAGGCGATCGCCATCACCACGATCAGGATGACGGCGAAGAACAGCCAGCCATAAACCACATGGTCGAAGCCCGCCGCCGCATCGATGGTGGTCACTTCCGCGACGAAGATGGTGGCGAAGGCCCGCACGCCGTTCGCCAATATGGACAGGGAGAGCGTGCCGACCATGAAGGCGACCCGCCGCCTCCAGCTGGTGAAGCAGACATTGCAGACCAGCAGGCCATAGGCGGTCATGGCGATCACGAACTTCGCGCCGGAACAGGCCTCCGCCACCTCGAAATAGCCGTTGGGCGTGGTGATGAATATGCCCTGCATCTGCGCGGGAACGCCGGTCAGGCCGAGCAGGATCATGCTGATATGCGCCGTCGCCAGTTGCAGGGGCGCGACGATCTCCTCGCCGAAGGGCACCATGAAAAAGGCGTAGAACAGGGGAAACAGCAGCGCCCGCGCCACGGCCGGTCCCAGCAGGGCGATCACCGAACCCTGCAACATCATCACCAGCGCGCCATGGCGGACCACGGCGACGCCCGCCGCCGCGCCCAGCATCCAGGCGAAAGCGCCCAGCCCCAGCCAGAGCAGCCCCGGCGCCCAGGCGGAAGGCTCCAGCCGGCGCAGGCCCGGAAGGCGCTGCTGCACCAGCCAAGCGACCAGGATCGGAACGAACAGGCAATGGCCATAGGTCGACGCGTTCCACCAGATCGCGACCATGCCCAGCAGGTCGCGGTGGAACAGCGCCAGGATCGTGCAGGCGACGATGGCGAGCGCGGTCAGATGACCGCGCCAGCCCGACAGCTTCACCTCCGGCCGCATGGGAAGCGCGTCTTCCATCAGGCGGCCCTCATGCCGCCGACGCCGGGCGATCCGAACAGCATGTCCGGCAGCGCCGCCAGCGTCGCCGACCAGCGGTAGCGCTCCTCCATCCGGCATCGCGCCGCATGGCCAAGCCGCGCGGCGCGCTCCGGGTCGGATAGCAGGGCAAGCACCTTCTCCGCCTCCTGCGCGGGGTCGGCGGCGATCAGCAGATGCTCGCCGTCGCGGGCGTCTATCCCCTCGGCGGCCTGCGGCGATGCGACCACGGGCCGCGCCATGGCCATCGCCTCCAGCACCTTGTTCTGGATGCCGCGCGCGATCCGCAGCGGCGCCACCACCGCGTCCGCCGCCGCCAGCCAGCCGCGCACGTCGGGCACGGCGCCGGTAACGACCACGCCGGGCAGGGCCGCCAGCGCCTGCACCGATTTCGCGGGATTGCGCCCGACAATGGCGAAGATCGCATCCGGACGGCGGGCGCGGATGGCGGGCAGGGTTTCGCGGGCGAAGCTCTCCACCGCCTCGGCATTGGGGCGATAATCCATCTGCCCGGTGAAGACGAGCAGCCGCCCGTCCGGCCGATCCACGGCGGGGAAATCCGCCAAGGGATCGAAAAAATCCAGCGCCACGCCATTGTCGATGCCGACGATGCGGTCAGGCCCCAGCCCGCTCGCCCGCCGGAACAGCGCCGCCTCCGCTTCGCTGACGAAGGCGCAGAGGTCGGCCCGCTCCGCGACCTTCCGCTCGAAATCCAGCAGCGCGCGCCCCTCCCGCCGGTTGATCCAGGCCATGGGACCGGAGCCTTGCGCGCCATAGGCCGCATATTTGGCCGAATCGAAATCCACGAAATCCATGACGAAGCGCACCCCCTCCGGCAGCGCGGGCACGAAATGCGCCATTTGCGCCGAATAGGCGGCGACTGCCGCGATGGGACGTTCCGCCAGCGTCTTCGCGACCCAGCGATGCAGGCCGGGATGATCGAACAGCGAAACCAGCAGGGGCTGCCCCTTCGCCAGCCCTTTCAGGCCCGCCGCGATGCGCGAACGGTCGCGCATCAGCACGCATTGGCTGGCGGTCATCTTCGCCATGTCCGGCGCAAAGCCCATGTCCCGCGCATCGTCGGCAAAGCAGCCGACATGGACCGGCGCGATCTCCGCCATCCGCTCCAGCAGGTGATAGGACCGGATCTTGTCGCCCCGATCCGGCGGAAAGGGGATGCGATGGCAGAGGAAGAGTATCTCCCCCCTCACCCCAGCCCCCGCGCGATGAACGGTCCGATGAGGTTCGCGACCGGCAGGGGCAGCTTCTTCCAGAGGTCGATCCGCCGCTGGTGGCGCGGGCTGTCGGGATTGACGTCCCGCCGCTCGCCCGTGGCCGACCAGCCATGATAGGAAAGCGGCGCGGGGTCGAAGCCGAAGCTCCTTTTCCACGCCGCCTGGCCGCTGCCCGTCCTGGACCGGCCGAAGTCGAAGACGCGCATGCCCCGCGCCCGGCCATGGCCCATCAGCCGGTAGTACATGAGTTCATTGGACCGCAGCCGCCGCGCATCCGCGATGCCGCCGCCCCAGAAGGGCATGACCCGCCCTTGGTGATAGAGGGTCAGCACCGCCGAGACTGGCCGCTCGCCCTCATGGACCACCAATATGTCCGCATCTTCGCCAAAGGCCGCCAGCACCTCCCGGAACAGCCGCGCCGGGAAGACCGGCGTGCCGAGATTGCGCACGCTTTCCGAATAGACGCGGTAATGCGCCCGTCGATGCCGCGCATCCCGGCCGATCTCGACGCGCAGCGCGCCATTGGCCAGCGCCTTGCGCAATTCCGCCCGATGCTTGCGCGGCACGGCCAGCAGTTCCGCCTCGTCGTCCGCCGCGATGGGGCGGGCGAAGCCGACATGGCTGCCCTCATGCAGCGTCCAGCCCTCGCCCGGCGCCGGACCGCCGCGAATCTCCACAGACGCGATGCCGCCGTCCCGCGCCATGCCCTGGCAGGCGGCGGCCAGCGCGGGCACCGCCGCCGGGTCGCTGGCGAGAATCCCGCCGTCGACGGCAAAACCCGACGACACCAGGGCCTGCCCGAACAGGGCGCTGCGCACATGATGCAGCGGCAGCAACCCCGCAATCTCCCCCGAAGGCGCGACGGCGGCCAGCATATGCGCCCGGTTGCCCGTCCCCCGCTCCACGCCCGTCAACCAGGCCGGCCGGTGGAAGGGCGTCCCCTGCGGATGCGCCATCACGAAGCCGTCCGCGGCATCCCGCTGCGCCGGATCGGCAAGGTTCAGTCTGGTGACGAGCATCTCCCCCGCCATCATGCCGCCCGCTCCGCTTCTTGCGCCGCCAGCGCATCCACGCGGGTCCAGGAAAAATCCCGCGTCAGGCGGCGCAGCTTGGCCGCCATGACCGACAGGTTGCTGTAATGCCGCACCCGCGATCGCAGGGGCGCGCCCTGGACGCGGGGCTGTTCGGCGTCGATCTCCCAGGGATGGAAATAGATGATCGCCGGTCGCCCGTCCCGCTGGTTCACCTGCCGGATCGCCCAGCGCGAAAAACCATAGGGCAGCAGCCGGAAGAAGCCGCCGCCTCCCGCCGCCAGCGTCCGGCCCGCGAACCTCGCGGTGGTCACGGGCAGTTCGACCAGCGGCGATCCCTCGACCGGCCGCCAGGCGAAGCGCGGGCTTTCGGGCCAGCCATAATGATCGTGCCGGACCGGCGCGACGCTGCTGGAATAGGCATAGCCCTCCTCCGCCAGCACCTCATGCGCCCAGGGATTGCGCCGGTCGATGGAAAAGCTGGGCGCGCGATAGCCGGTCACCGCCTGCCCGGTCGCATCCTCCAATATCGCCCGCGACCGGCGCAGGTCGGCGCGAAACTGCGCCCCGTCGAAGGTGAAGACCCGCTTATGGTCATAGCCGTGGCTGGCGACCTCATGCCCCGCATCGACGATGCGCCGCATCAGCGCCGGATAGCGTTCCGCCACCCAGCCGAGCGTGAAGAAGGTCGCCTTGACCCCCGCCTCCTCGAACAGCGCCAGCACCGCATCGGTGTTGCCCTCGACGCGATGGGCCAGGCCCGCCCAATCCTCGCGCCGGATCGTGCGCTCGAAGGCGCCGACCTGGAACCAGTCCTCGACGTCGACGGATAGGGCGTTCAGCATGGGTCCGGTCAGGCGGCGGCGCTTTGCTGCGCCTCGCCCAGCTTTTCCTCGCGCTCGACCCATTCGACCAGCAGCGTCAGCACCCGGCGCAGCGCCGTGTCCTGCTCCGTGACGCGGAACTCCAGCGTGGAAAGCCGCTCCTCGACCAGGGTGAAGCAGTCCTTGAGCGCTTCGGGATCGACGCTCGGCGCGCTGCGGGCAAAGTCGTTCTCGGCCCGAAGCGTGTCGATCTCCGCCCGCAGGGAGGCGATCTCCTCCAGCAGGTCCGCGGCCGGATCGGGCCTGGCCGCCCTCAACGCCTCGACCTCGGCGCGCAGGGACGCAACCTCCTCCGAAACAGCCGGATCGGCCACAAGGGGTGCTGCGGCGGGCATGTCCGCCAGTTCCTCCGCATCGTCCAGCACGCTGGGCCCCATCGGTTCCGGCGTCACGTCGGCGTCCGCGCCCATGTCGCTCACCACGGCATAGACCACCTCGGCATCGATCACCGAAAGCCGGTCCAGCGCGCCCAACAGCAGCACGCGGCTCACCAGCACGTTGATCCGGCGCGGCACGCCGCCGGTCGCGGCATAGATGGCGGCGAAGGCCTCCGGCGTGAATTGCGGATCGCCCTGCCAGCCGACCAGCGACAGGCGATGCAGGATATAGGGTTCGACCTCCCGCCGCATCATCGGGTCCAGATGATGGGTGGCGATCACGCGCTGGCGAAGCTGCTCCAGTTCCGGCGACTTCAGCAGGTCGCGAAACTCCGGCTGGCCCAGCAGGAATATCTGCAACAGCGACTGCCCGCCCAACTGGAAGTTGGAGAGCATGCGCAGTTCCTCGATAGCGGAGATCGGCAGGTTCTGCGCCTCGTCCACGATCAGCAGCGACCGCTTGCCCGCCCGCGCCTGCGCGTGGAGCCAGCCCTCGATCTGCTTCAAGATCTGCGCCTTGGGGCTCCCGTCGACCGCCAGGCCGAAGCTCTGCGCGGCCAGGCGCAGCATGTCGTCGCCCTCGACCTGCGTGGACACGATCTTCACCGCCGTCAGCCGCGAAGGGTCGATGGTGTTCATGAGGTGCCCGACCAGCGTCGTCTTGCCCGCGCCGATGTCGCCGGTGATGACGATGAAGCCCTCCCCCTGCGCCAGGCCATAGCCCAGGTAGGACAGCGCCTTGCGGTGCGTCGCGCTCTCGAAATAGAAATGCGGGTCCGGCGTCAGCTGGAACGGGCGTCCCTGCAATCCGTAGAACTGATCGTACATGTCCATCTCTCCACCCGACCGGGCATTGGCTTAAAATGTGTAGCGAAGGCCCAACTGGCCCATGGCGTTGATGACGGCGTCC
This sequence comes from Sphingobium sp. TA15, assembly GCF_037101235.1. Lineage (NCBI taxonomy): Bacteria > Pseudomonadati > Pseudomonadota > Alphaproteobacteria > Sphingomonadales > Sphingobiaceae > Sphingobium > Sphingobium sp. TA15. The sequence goes on along the minus strand of NZ_AP025355.1, from coordinate 663,747 downwards.
AGATCGTCCGCCTTGGCGCTGTCGAGGCCGACCGAAGCCGACGCCTGCAAATTGCGCGTGACCAGCCGGTAATAGCTGGCGAAGGCGCCCAGGTTCAGCACGTCCAGCCGGTTGCCGCTGGCGTCGAAATAATTGGCGTAGACCGCCGTATCGATGCTCGACCGGCTGTCGACGCGATAGGTGAGCGAGGCGTTGCCGTACCAGTTCTGGTCCCGCGAACCGCGCACCAGCACGGTCTCGCCCGAAGGCGTCACGAACTTGCGCTGCGAATAGCCGGCGCCGATGCCCATCCCCCATGGCCCGCGTTCGGCCGCGAACTGGGCCGCGACGCCGCGATAGCGGAAATTCACCCCCGTGACCCCGGCCAGCGCGTCGTTGAAGCACTGCCCGCCGCCGGTGGTGGAGAAGGCGCAGCCGGTGAAATCGCCAGTGAAGGGGTTGCGCACGATGTCGAGGTCGCTGCCCGAAAGCGCCGCCACGTCGGATGTGATGACCCGCCCGAAGCTGTCGATGCCGTCGAACACCACCAGCGCGAAGGACTTGTCGCGCCCCTGCCAGATGAAGCTGCCCGAATAGGTCATGCCGCCATAGCGTTCGCCCACCCGCGCGGTCAGCGAGGTGCGATGGGTCGGCCGCCACAGCACGCCGACATCCCAGATGATGTCGTCGAAATCGTAGATCAGCTGGCGCGGCGATCCTTCGTCGGTGACGTAGCGGCCGCTGGAGGAGATAACCGGCACGCCGTTGCCGTCCAGCAGGGGCGAACGCTGGCTGATCTCGATCTTCTCGTAACCCACGCCGCCGATCAGGGCGAGCGTCGGGGATACAGGCAGGGTGGCGTCGAGCCGCGCCCATTCGTCCTCGAACCGCTGGTCGAGCTGGCTCGCATCCTCCCGGCCATAGCCCGCGCTGGCGACGAGGCCCAGCGGCATCCACACGCCCGGCCCCACGCCCACCGATCCCATCAGGTCATGGGTGGTGGACTCGGCAAATCCGTTCCCCAGCGGCGCGCCGGGGAAGTCGACATTCACGTCATCCTCCAGCCGCGCATAGCCGAGGCGATAGGACAGGCCGATGTCCAGATCGCCCAGCCGCGTGACATAGGACGGCCCGACATAGCCGGCATAGACCTGGCTGCTATAGCCGTCGTTGCGCACCGACGCGCCCGACAGCCCGTCCGTCCGCACCCGCGCCGCAAGGCCGCCCGCGTTCAGCGTCAGCCCGCGCGCCAGGCCATATTGGCCGCTGACGATGCCGCTGATGACGTCCTGGTCGCTAAGGTCGCCGCCCCAGCCGAAGCTGTGCGCATATTGCAGGTCGGCGGAGGCCTCCAGCCGCCGCGTCTGGATGCTGGCGGTCACGCCCGCGATGACGTTGGTATAGGTCAGCACGTCGCCGCCGCCCTGGATCGGCGCGACCACGACCTGGTCGATGCCCAGATAGGGCGCGACGTCGACCTTGCGTTCCCCGTCCTGCGCAAGGGCGGGCGAGGCCAGGGCGACGGCCGCGAGAATAAGGGCGATGCGAGAGATCATCAGCCCGCATGCTCCCCGTCATGGCCCTGGGCATAATAGCCGCCGAAACGGCGCCCGCCGGTGGCGAAGTTCACGCCGTTGAGGAGCAGCTTCACCTTGGACGCGCCCTTGAGCAGCCCGGCCGCGTCGCGCAGCGCGCCTTCGGTCGTCCTGTCCGCCCGCACGACCAGCAGCGCGAGGGCGGCATGACCGGCCAGCACCGCCGCCGGAGACGCCGCCAGCAAGGGCGGCGAATCGAACAGGACGATGCGGTCGGGCCGCCCCTCGGTCAGCCGGTCCAGCAGCATTTCCGTCCGCGCGGAGGCGAGATATTCGGTGTCGTTGTTGCTCCGCTGCCCGGCCGGAAGGACGGAGAGCGAGGGAATGTCGGTGCGCAGCACGCAATCCTCTATGGCCACCGCCGGATCGGCCAGCGCGTCCATCAGGCCCGGCCCCGCCGTCAGGCCCAGCGCCTGCGGAATGCCGGGCTTGCCGAAATCGGCGTCGACCAGCAGGATTTCGCGATCCTTCTCCGCCGCCAGGCTGAGCGCCAGGTTGATCGCGCAGAAGCTCTTTCCCTCCCCGCTATGGGCGGAACAGACCAGCACCCGGTTGCCCCGCGCATTGCCCGCCAGTTCGGCCAGCAGGTCGCGCTTGAGCAACCGGAACTCCTCGCTCATCGCGGTGACGGGACCGTCGGGCAGCAGATAGCCCGCCTCGACCAGCGCGATGCGGTCGATCGGCTGCACCGGCCCCATCCAGTCCGGCGCGCGATGGGCGGGGACAGGCGTTTCGGCGGCGGCGGGCGCGGGTTGCGCGATCTCCACCACCGGCTCGCCCTCCGGCACCTCCACCGCCGGCGCGGCGCGCCCGCGCAGGGCCGCGCTGAAATCGTAGATTTCGGTCGCCCGCTCGATCAGCGATCCGCCGGAAAGGGACTTGTGCTTGTTCATCTCCGGTCCCTCCTCAGGCCAGCCCGCGCTGGACGAATTCGATGACGATCAGCAACAGGCACAGCGCCGCAAGGCCGCCGCTGGCGCCCGCAAACCACTTCATCCGCTGCCTTTCCGCCGCAAGTTGCGCCGCGTTGACGGTCTGGCTGATCGATCCGATCACGCAGGCGCCCAGCGCCTTTTCCAGCCGCGCCGCATTGGGGAAGCCGCCCTTCAGCTGCGCCGCGGCAAAGGCCGTGCCCACGCCCGCGCCCAGCCCCAGGACCAGCACGCCCAACAGCAGCAGCGGCCGGTTGGGCGCGGCCGGAGCGGTCGGCAGGCTAGGGGGATTGACGATGCGGAACTGGACCGATCCGGTCTCCGACTTCACGTCGCCGCGCAGGCGGATTTCCTCGCGGTCGGCCAGCATCTTGTCATATTGGGTCTTGAGCACCTGATAGTCGCGGTCCAGCCGTTCCTGCTCGGCGGCAAGACCCGGTTCGTCCGTCTGGCGGGATGCCATGGCGTTCAGGTCCGCCTGCAACTGCGCCTTGCGGGCGGAAAGCCCCTGCACCGTCGCGGCGCGTTCCGCCTGCATCGACCGGATCGAAAGATAGGCCGGGTTGGGCGTGCCCGCCCCGCCGCCGCCGCCCTGCCCGCGCAGCAGGTCCACCTGCCGCTGGGCCGCGATCACGTCCGGATGGCTGTTGGTGAAGCCCCGCGCCCGCATGGAGGCAAGGTCCGCCTGCGCCTGCGCCAGGGCAGAAGGAGCGCCCGAAGCGCCCACGCCCGGCAGCGTCTGCGGCGTGCCCGCCAATTGCCCGTTCATCGCCGCCAATGCGCTCTGCGCCTGCACAAGCTGCGATTCGATGCTGTTGATCTCCGACCGGGCGGCGTCCATGCGCTGGCCGATGGAGCCTGCGCCCGGCAGCATGCCCGCATAGCGCTGCTCGAATTCCACGCGGCGCTGTTCGGCGGCGGCAAGCTGCTTGCCCCGCGCCGCCAGTTGCTGGTCCAGGAAGGCAAGGCTCTGGCTCGTCTCCACCTTGTCGGAGGACAGGTTGGTTTCCTGGAATATGTCTACCAGCTTCTGCACGATCTGCTGCGAAATGCGCGCATTGGCGCCGTCCGACAGGCCCGAATTGGCCCATGTGGCGCTGATGTCGATCATGCTGGGGTCTAGCTGCGCCATGACGGTGATCGTCTCGCGCAGCTTGGTGATCTTCGCCGCCAGGTCGCGCGGCCCGTCGACCGTGCGGTTGAGGTCGGTCTCCTTCACCACCCGCTCCAGATTGGCGGTGCTGGCCAGGGTCTGGCGCAGGCGGTCCAGGTCCTGCTGCGCCTGGACCTGGGTGATGCCCACCTTGTCCTCCAGCAGCGACTGGGTGTTCACATAGACACGCGCCTTGGATTCATAGCTGTTGGGGATGAGCGCCACGCCCAGCCAGCCAGCCAGGCACACGCCCCAGGCCACGGCCAGCGCCAGCCAGCGGCGGAGCCAGAGGCCATGCAGGATGACCAGCAGTTCGTCGACCAGCGCCGCCATGTCAGAACATGCTTTCGGGAATGATGATGACGTCGCCGGGCGCCAGCATGACATTCGCCTTGCTGTCCCCGCGCTTCAGCAGGTCGCCGATGCGGACCTGATATTCCTGCTGCTTGCCGGTTTCCTTGTTGAAGCGGACCAGCTTCGCCCTGTTGCCCGCCGCATATTCGGAAAGGCCGCCGACGGAGATCATCGCGTCGAGCAGCGTCATATTGGCGCGATAGGGGATGGAGGCGGGCTTTTCGGTCGCGCCGACGATCCGCACCTGCTGGCTGAAGGTGCCGGAAAAATTGTTGACGATCACCGACACCAGCGGATTTTCGATATATTTGCCCAGCGCCACCTTCAGGTCGTCGGCCAGTTGCCGGGGCGTCTTGCCCACCGCCGGCATGTCGGAAATCAGCGGCGTGGTGATGCGCCCGTCGGGCCGCACCTGCACCTTCGCGCCCAGGTCGGGATTGCGCCAGACGAAGATGGTTAGGTCGTCGAGCGGGCCGATCACATATTCCTCGCCCGGCCCCTCCTGCGTCGAAACGAAGGACGCCGGCGGCAGGTTGGGCGCGCCCCCGCCCGAAGCGCAGCCCGAAAGAGCCAGAGCCGGCAGGGACACGCCGATCAACGCGCGGGAAAGTGACAGGAAACGCATAGATTCACCCCTTTTCGCGGCCGCGCCGACAACCGCCAAGGGGAGGCGCCGGCAACCGTCGAGCATTCAGCTTCGACGGCCTTCTTGCCCCCAAAGGGTAAAAATAGCGTTAGGAGTTAAGTTATTGGCAAATCAGTTGATTAAAATCAGCCGATCAGCAGTTCCCGAGGCGCCGGGTGACCCAGAAAGGCAGCCGGACTGGCCGAGGCGCCATAGGCCCCCGCCAGGAAGATCGCGACCAGGTCGCCCTCCTCCACCGGCGGCAGCGCGACCTTGTCGCCCAGCCTGTCGATGGGCGTGCAGAGGCAACCCACGACCGTCACGGCATCCTCCGCCGAGGCTTCTCCGAAGCGATTGGCGACGGCGATGGGATAGTTGCGGCGCACCACCGTGCCGAAATTGCCGCTCGCCGCGAGTTGATGGTGCAGCCCGCCGTCGACGACGACGAAGGTTTCGCCCTGGCTCTTCTTCACATCGACGATGCGGGTCAGGTAAACGCCCGCCTCCCCCACCAGCCAGCGGCCCAGTTCCATGGCGAAGGCGCTGTCCTGCAATATGTCCGCCCGCCGGTCGAGCATCCCGCCCAGCGCATCCCCGATGGGCCGGATGTCCAGCCGTTCGTCGCCGGGGAAATAGGGAATGCCGAAGCCGCCGCCCAGATTGACCAGCGGCGGCGCCGCCCCCACCGCTTCGGACAGGCGGGCGGCGAGATCGACCGTCGCCGCCTGCGTCTCGATCAGCGCCTGCGCCCCCAGCGCCTGGCTGCCGGCGAAGATATGCCAGCCGCGCCACTCGCCCCCGGCCTCGATCACCCGGCGCGCCAGCGCCGCCGCGCGCTCCGCGTCCACGCCGAAGGGCTTGGCGCCGCCGCCCATGCGCATGCCGGACCCTTTCAGGTCGAAATCCGGGTTCACCCGCACCGCCAGCTTCGGCGTCCTGCCGCGCCGCTCCGCGAGCGCGATGGCCCGCCGCGCCTCGCCCTCCGACTCCAGGTTGATCGTCGCGCCGCTGTCTATGGCGACGATCAGTTCATCGTCGCGCTTTCCCGGCCCGGCGAAGCTGATATGGGCAGCGTCCATCCCCGCCTCCAGCGCCCGCGCCAGTTCCCCGCCCGACGCCACGTCGAATCCGTCCACCAGCTTCGCCATCCGCTCCAGCAGGAGGGCATGGGGATTGGCCTTCACCGCATAATGGAGCGACAGCGCCGCGGGCATGGCGTCGCGAAAGGCCCGCGCCTGCCCCTCGACGATGCCCATGTCATAGACGAACAGCGGCGTGTCCCCGGCCTCCTCGACCAGGCTCGCCGCGCCGCAGCCGCCGATCAGCAACATGCCCTCCTCGCCCGCGAAGAAGGGCGGGATCGGTCCCATCGGCTTCATGCCGCAAATTCCTTCGCCAGCGCCACGCGGTCGATCTTGCCATTGGGATTGCGGGGAAATTCGGACAGCATGACGATCTCTCGCGGTTGCATGAAATTGGGAAGCTCCTGCCGAAGCCGCGCCTCCACCTGCGCCTTTAGCTCCGGCGAAGCGCCGCGCAACAACAACAGCACCGCCTGCCCCAGCCGATCGTCCCGGACGCCCAGCGCCACCGCTTCGCCAATCCCCTCCACCGCGACGGCGGCTTCCTCGACCTCCGTGGGGCTGATGCGGTTGCCGGCGGACTTGATCATGGCGTCGTCGCGTCCGACGAAATAAAGCAGTCCCCGCGCATCCCGGCGGACGGTGTCGCCCGACCACACCGCCATGCCGCCATAGCGGGAGGCCGCGGGCGCAGGCCTGAACCGCTCCGCCGTGCGCGCCGGATCGCGCCAATAGCCCTTGGCCACCAGCGGCCCGCAATGCACCAGTTCGCCCGCCTCGTCGTCGCCCGCCACCGAACCGTCCGGACGAACGACCAGTATCTCCGCATGGGGAATAGCCGATCCCATGCTGTCGGGATGGCTGTCCACCAGCGCGGGCGGCAGATAGGTGGAGCGGAACGCCTCCGTCAGCCCATACATGGGGTAGAGGTCCGCCCGCGCAAACAGCGCCCGCAACTTCGCCGCCAGCGGCCGGGTCAGCGCCCCTCCGCTGTTGGTGAGCCGCCTGAGCTTCGCCGCCACGTCGGCGGGCCAGTCCAGCTCGGTCAACTGCACCCAGAGCGGCGGCACCCCCGCCAGGGTGGTGATGTCCCACCGATCCACCGCCTTCACCACGTCGCGCGGCGTCAGATAGTCGAGCGGACAGGCGCATCCCCCCGAGAACCAGGTCGAAAACAATTGGTTCTGCCCATAATCGAAGCTGAAGGGGAGCAGGCAAAGCGTCCGGTCCTTCGCCGCCAGCTTCAGATATTCCGCCACCGATACAGCGCCCAGCCAGAGATTGGCGTGGCTCAGCATCACGCCCTTGGGCCGCCCGGTCGATCCGCTGGTGTAGAGGATCGCGGCCAGTTCGTCAGGCGCGGCATGGGACGGCGCCAGCGCCTCCCCGCCGCTCATCGCGCAGGCCGCATCGTCCTCCCGGTGCAGGTCGCATCGTTCCGGCACGTCGCCCGGCGCCAGCGTCGCCAGGCGGCTGGCCGTCCCGATCAGCAGCGACGCGCCGCTGTCCGCCAATATATGCGCGACCTGCGCATGCTTGAGCAGCGGGTTGACCGGCACATGGACCAGCCCGGCGCGGGGCGCGGCGAGCGGCATCAGCGCAGCGACCGGGCCCTTGGCGACCCAGCTTGCGACTCGCGCCCCCTTTTCCAGCCCGAATCCGGCCAGCCATGCCGCCAGCCGCCCCAATGTCGCTTCCAGTTCGGCATAGCTTTGCGTGCCCGACCGCCCGTCCAGCGCGGGCCGTTCCGGGTCGCCGCGCAGCAGCAGATGGTCGATCGGCCGCACCTGCGCGCCATCGATCATGGGGGCCGCCCTGGGCGCGGGGGAATCGCTTAACTCCATCTCCAGACTTTTTTCCTAAAGGCGATGCTGTCGACGGGGAGATAATGGTTTGCTGGTCGCAAGGGAATATCGCAGCGTCGCAGATGCGCGCCAGGCCCTGGGCCCGGCGCTCGACCGCGCCTGCACGCCGTCGCTGTTCGACCGCATCGACTGGTTCGAATCGCTCCACGCGCACTGCTTTCCCGCGACGGACGTCCGCATATTCCAGGCGCTGGAGGGGGAATGCCAGGCATGGCTTTTCCTGCTCTCGCCCGGCGCGGGACGGCTCAGCGCGCTCGCCAACTGGTACAGCTTCCACTGGGCGCCGATCTTCCTCGGCCCTCCCGACCAGGCCGTGCGCCGCCGCCTGGTCGAAGTCATCGCCCAATCCCTGTTGAACGACAGCGCCCAGATCGACCTCTATCCCGTCACCGGCGCGTCGGACATGCTGCTCGACGCCTTTCGCCGCGCCGGCTGGTTCAGCGTCCGGCGGCCGATGGGCGGGCGGCACATATTGCACCTCAATGGCCGGACCTTCGCGGATTATTGGGCGCAGCGGCCCGGCCGCCTGCGCACGCTGATCGCGCGCAAGAAGCGCGCGAGCCGCTTCACCCTCAGCATCGCGGACCGGCTGACCGACGCGCTGTGGCGCGACTATGCCGCCGTGCAGGCGCGAAGCTGGAAGAAGCCGGAGGCCGATCTGCGCTTTCTTCATGCGTTGGCCCGGCGGGAAAGCGCCGCCGGCACGCTGCGCCTGGGCTTTGCGCGGCTGGAGGACCAGCCGGTGGCGACCCAGCTATGGACGGTGGAGAACGGCGTCGCCCTGATCCACAAGCTGGCCCATGACCAGGGGTTCGACGGCGCCTCCCCCGGCAGCCTGCTCAGCCATGCGATGTTCGCCCACGCCATCGATCGGGATCATGTCGCGACGATCGACTATGGAACCGGCGACAACGGCTACAAGACCGACTGGATGGAGGAGCGGGAAACGCTCCACCGGCTCGATTTCTTCAATCCCAGAAGGGCGTCGATATGGCTCCCGGCTGCGCGCGCCGCCATTTCCGCGCTTGTAGGTTAGCGGCGGAACGACTAGGTAGGCGCCCATCATGCGGGCGGACAATGCACAGCCGGTCGACCGGACCATGGATATCGAAACGATGATGCGCGCCCTGCTGCGCGACGTGCTGGCCCTGTCGCAGGACCGGGTGGACGCCTTCGATGCCGACACGCCGCTGTTCGGCGCTCTGCCCGAACTGGATTCCATGGCCGTCGCGGGCCTGCTCACCGAGATGGAGGACCGCTTCGGCATCCTGATCGAGGACGAGGATATAGACGGCGACACGTTCGAAACCTTCGGATCGCTCGTCGCCTTTGCGCGGGGGAAGACCGGGGGCTGATTCCGGCCGCCGCGCCGCGCCCTTCCGCCGTCAGGCCAGTTTCCGCGCCCGCTCCCGCCATGCCTCGGCCAGCACCGGCATGTCCGCCAGCGCCCGCACGGCGTCCGGATCGCCCTTGTGCCCGCCCCCGATCAACAGCCGGAACACCCGCGCAATCGGCCATTGGGGCAAGGGCCGCTCCAGCAATTCCATCTGCGTCCCGGCTTCCGCCTCCCCCTCCCGAAGGACGCGGAAATAGATGCCGCATCGCGCCGTCCTGACGATGGTCGCCATCACGTCGCGCGCGCCGAAACGATGGTCGATCTTCCAGCAGGGCTGCCGTCCATGGCTCACCTCCACCACCGCGCCGCCCAGCGCGAAGCGGTCGCCAAGGCAGATGTCCTCCTCCGTCATCCCGCGAGACGCGATATTCTCGCCAAAGGCGCCCGGCTTCGCCAGCAGGGGATGGCCCGGCTTGCGCTCGCGCCACCAGCCATAATGGTCCTGCGGGTAGAGGTGGATCGCCTTGTCCCAGCCGCCGTGATGCACGCTGTCGGCCACGCCGTCGCCTTCCAGGCCCAGCCAGCCGATCCGCACCGCGCCCGACACCGGCCGCTTCGCGATCGCGCTATGCTCGCCGTCGCGAAAGGGGACGGGCATGCCGGTCAGCAAGGCGTCGACGGTCATGGAGCAAGCGGCCATGCCCTTCCTTGCCACGGAAGCCATGGCCGGGAAAAGGCCGCTCGGCGGGAAAAGGACTCAGGCCGGCGAAAGCTCCGAACCCAGCTTCAGCACTTCGCATCCGCTATCGGCGGCCACCAGATAGGCGGGATCGCGGCTGGAACCGTTGCGCCTGACGACCGCGCCCTCGATGCGGCGCTCCACCTGCCGCTCGAACCGTTCCGATATTCTCCCGCGGCCGACGCCCTGCCCCCGGTTCCACTTGACCCTCGCTCCTTTGCGAAAGCTCCCGGTCATCACGCATCCTCTTCCTTTGGGAAACAACCGCGCCGGCCGGCCGTCATTGCCGCCGCCATGCAAAAATCCCGAACGGCGTCCCGGTTCCCTTGGGTTTTGCGCTTGCCTGCGTTAAGGGCGGCGGATGGATGTCACGGGGCTTCGCGTCGCACTCTTCAGCGGCAATTACAATTATGTGCGCGATGGCGCGAACCAGGCGCTCAACCGCTTCGTCGCCTATCTGCTGCGGCAGGGGGCGGCGGTGCGCGTCTATTCGCCCACCACGGACAGCCCGGCCTTCGAACCGGCGGGCGACCTGGTCAGCGCGCCTTCAGTGCCGGTGCCGGGCCGGCGCGAATATCGGATTCCCTACCGCATGTCGGGCGCGGTGCGCCGCGACCTGAGGGCCTTTCGCCCCAACCTCGTCCACGTTTCCAGCCCCGATCCGCTGGGCCATCGCGCCGTCGCCTGGGCACGCCGCCACGGCCTGCCGGCGGTCGCATCCGTCCACACGCGCTTCGAAACATACCCGCGCTATTACGGCCTCGCCTTTCTGGAGCCGGTGATCGAATCGCTGCTCCGCCGCTTCTACCGCCGCTGCGACGCCATCGTCGCGCCGTCCGAATCGATGGCGCAGCTCCTGCGCGAACAGCGGATGAGCTATGATGTGGGCATCTGGACGCGGGGCATAGACCGGGACATCTTCCATCCGGGCCGCCGCGACATGGCCTGGCGCCGGTCGCTCGGCATCGCGGACGACGATCCGGTGATCGGCTTCATCGGCCGGCTGGTGATGGAAAAGGGCCTCGACGTCTTTTCCGACACGATCGATCATCTGGCGGCGAAGAATGTGCGGCACAAGGTGCTGATCGTCGGCGAAGGCCCGGCGCGGCAATGGTTCGCGAACCGCCTGCCCAACGCGGTCTTCACCGGATTTCAGAAGGGCGCGGACCTTGGCCGGGCCGTCGCGGGCATGGACATGCTGTTCAACCCCAGCGTCACGGAAACCTTCGGCAACGTCACGCTGGAGGCGATGGCATGCGGCCTGCCCACCGTCGCCGCCCGCGCCACCGGCAGCGAGAGCCTGGTCGCCGACGGCGTCACCGGCCGCCTGATCCGCCCCGGAGCGATCACCGCCTTCGCCGACGCGCTGGCCGCCTATTGCACCGATCCCGCCGCCCGCGCCGCCGCCGGGGCAGCCTCCATGGGGCAAGCGGAACGCTATGGCTGGGACCAGGTGAACCAGGCGCTGGTCGACACCTATATCCGCATCATCCGCCAACGCGAACATGGCGCGCTGGTGCGGTCCAGCCCTGTTCCCTGAAAGCCAAAGCCTTCCTATATCCGGGACAATGGCCGATCTTTTCGCTCCTGACGACATCCCCCCTGTCCCAGCCGACGCGCCGCTGGCCGACAGGCTGCGCCCGCGCGCGCTGGCGGAGGTCGTCGGCCAGGACCATCTGACCGGGCCGGAGGGGGCGATCGGCCGCATGGTCGCCGCCGGCCGCCTCTCCTCGATCATCCTCTGGGGTCCGCCGGGCACGGGCAAGACCACCATCTCCCGCCTGCTGGCCGACGCGGTGGGCATGCGTTTCGAACCGATCTCCGCCGTCTTCTCCGGCGTGGCCGACCTCAAGAAGGTCTTTGCCGCCGCGAAGGACCATGCCCGGCGGGGCGAGAAGACCCTGCTGTTCGTGGATGAGATCCACCGCTTCAACCGGGCGCAGCAGGACGGCTTCCTCCCCTTCGTGGAGGACGGCACCGTCACGCTGGTGGGCGCGACCACGGAAAATCCCAGCTTCGAACTCAACGCCGCGCTCCTCTCCCGCGCGCAGGTGCTGATCCTGCGCCGGCTGGACGCGAGCGCGCTGGAACAGTTGCTCGACCGCGCCGAAGCGCTGACCGGCCGCCCCCTGCCGCTCGACGCCGCCGCCCGCGAAGCCCTGCTCGCCAGCGCCGACGGCGACGGACGCTTCCTGCTGAACCAGGTCGAAACGCTATATTCCATCGACCTCCCGCAGCCGCTCGATCCGGCGGGCCTTTCCGCCCTGCTCCACCGCCGCGTCGCGGTCTACGACAAGGACCGGGAGGGGCATTACAACCTCATCTCCGCGCTGCACAAAAGCCTGCGCGGTTCCGACCCGCAGGCCGCGCTCTATTATCTCGCCCGCATGCTCACCGCGGGGGAGGAGCCGCTCTACGTCCTGCGCCGCCTGGTCCGCTTCGCCGCGGAGGACATCGGCCTCGCCGACCCGCAGGCGCTGGTCCAATGCCTCGCCGCCAAGGACAGCTATGAATTTCTCGGCTCCCCCGAAGGCGAACTCGCCATCGTCCAGGCCTGCCTCTATTGCGCCACCGCGCCCAAATCCAACGCCGCCTACAGCGCCATGAAATCCGCCTGGAGGTCCGCCCGCGAGACCGGATCGCTGATGCCGCCGCAAAATATCCTGAACGCCCCGACCAGGCTCATGAAAAGCATCGGCTACGGCAAGGGCTATCAGTACGACCATGACGCGCAGGACGGCTTTTCCGGCGACAATTACTGGCCCGAAGAGATGCAGCCCCAGAGCTTCTACGCCCCCACCGAACGCGGCTTCGAAGCGCGCATCGCCGAACGCATGGCCTATTGGGAGCGCCTGAGGGCCGAACGCCGCCCGAAATGACGCCCCGCTTCGTCCGCTACGCCGTCATCGACTGGTCCGGCGCAAAGGGTTCGCGTCACAAGGGCATAGCCGTCGCCCTGTGCGAGGCCGGCGATGCGGCGCCCCGGCTCCAGCATCCGGACGGCGGCGGCCTCTGGTCGCGCAGCGCCGTCGCGGACTGGCTTGTCCACGCGGCGGCCGAAGCCCCGACGCTGTTCGGCTTCGATTTCAGCTTCGCCCCGCCCTATGTCGCGCGCCAGGGCTATCTGCCCGGCGACGAGGTGCCCGTCACCGGCCCCGCCTTCTGGGCCTATGTCGAGAGCATCTGCGCGGACGAAGACCTGGGCGCGGCCAGCCTGCTGGAACGCACCCACCGCCGGCATTTCTATTTCGGCAAGGCCGACGGCATCAAGGCGGACTATATGCACAACCGCGCCTGCGAGGCGCACTACAACGCGCAAGGCGGCGGCAAGCCCTCCACCGTCTATGACGCCATCGGCGCGGCGCAGGTCGCCAAGGCCAGCTTTTCAGGGATGCGCCTGCTCCACCGCGTCCATCCCCATGTCCCCATCTGGCCCTTCGACCCGCCGCCCGAAAGCGGCTCGCTGATCGTGGAAATCTATACCAGCATCGCCGCCCGCGCCGCCGGACGCCCCAGGGGCAGGGCGAAGATGCGCGACCTGCCTGCGCTGAACGACGCCCTCCTTGCCGTCGAATCGCAACCGCATGAGGGCCTTCCCCCCGACGATCACGGCGCCGACGCGATCCTGACCGCCGCCTGGCTGCGCCGCATGGCCCCGCGCCCCGGCCTGTGGAACCCGGCGCCGCTCGATCGGAAAATCGCCGCAACAGAGGGCTGGACGTTCGGCATCATCTGATAGTAAGGCGCTCCCCGTCCGACGCGGACATGCCGGCTTAGCACAGCGGTAGTGCAGCGGTTTTGTAAACCGAAGGTCGGGGGTTCGATCCCCTCAGCCGGCACCATGACATTCCCGCGCCATCCGCGCTATAGTCGCCCGATGGCATGTCAACGCCTGAAAAGCTGGGCCAGCGCGCTGAAGCTCGACATCATGGCCCTGTGGATCGCCGCCCGCGACAGCCGCACGCCTCTGCTCGCAAAGCTCGTCGCGGCGGGCGTCGCCGGTTTCGCGCTCAGCCCGGTCGACCTCATCCCGGACTTCATCCCGATCCTGGGCTATCTGGACGATCTCATCATCCTGCCGCTCGGCATAGCGCTGGCGATCCGCCTCATCCCCCCGCCGCTGATGGCGCAGTTCCGGGCCGAAGCGCGCCGCCTGTCGGACCGTCCCCAAAGCCGCGCGGCCATGGCGGTCATTCTCCTGCTCTGGCTGGGGTCGGGGCTGGCGCTGTCGCTTTGCGCCACGCTCTGGATCGCCCGCCGCACCCACTGATGCCATTCCATCCAGCCCGAAAAGCAAAATGGGGGCCGGCATCTCTGCCGGTCCCCACTTCCGTCGCGTCTCCCGATCCGCTTCTCTTTCAAGATGCGATCATCGGACTCGGCGTTCGATAGGTCCGCCTCAAAGGCTTTGCTATCGTTTCGGCTCCGTTCGTCCGGCCGGTCGGCCTTTCTCCCGCAGCCTGTCCTCTTTGCCCGATGCCCGACGTTCACTTTCGCGCGTACCCGGCATCATCCATTGAGAACCGTCGGATTTTCCGCATCTTCCTTCCGGTCCATGCTTCTTTCCCAACGCTCGAAAATTCCTTCAAGTCACTGATTTCTCATCGACTTTGGCATCCAGATTTCTCTGTCTCCCGGTCTTTCCGATAAGATGATGCTCTCACCAAAAGCGAGTCGCTCAAAGCGGAATCTCGCAGCTGGAAGGGCGCCTCGCGCTAAAGCTGTGGATAAATGTGGATAAATTTTCGCCACGGTTCAGCCGCCCGGCGACCAGCCCTCCGGCGCCAGCGCGAAGCCCGAAAATTCAAATCCCGGCACCACCGTGCAACTGACCAGGCTCCAGCCGCCCATGGGCCGCGCCGCCTGCCAGTGACCCGCCGGAACCATCGCCTGCGGACTCTGCCCCGCCAGCACGTCCCCGCCCAGCAGCAGGTTCCGCACGGCCCCGCCCTCTTCCGCGATGGAAAGCCCTATCGGCGCCCCGCCATGCCAGAACCAGTGCTCGTCGGCGTCGACCCGGTGCCAGTGCGACCGCTGATGCGCCTCCAGCAGGAAATAGATCGCCGTCCCGCCGGCCCGCTCGCCCGGTTCGGCCGCCGCCCGCCAGGTCTCCCGAAACCATCCCCCCTCCGGATGCGGGGCCAGGTCCAGCGCCCGGATCAGCGCCTCCGCCGTCCCCTCGTCGCAACCGTCCATCGCTTCGCCTCGAAAATTATCATATGGAAAACAACATGATGCGCCGTTGTCGCAGGTTCATGCAACCTCCATCAATATGCGCGGGTTGAACGATCAAAGCACGCCTTTTGGAGGAGATAAAATGCGTAAAGCCCTTATGGCCATGGCCGCCGTCTCGCTGGCCATTCCCGCCTCGATGGCCGTTCCCACGGACGGCGCCAACGCCCGCCGCCATTATGAATATCGCGAATGGCGCGGCCGCGACGGCCGCATGTACTGCCGCAAGTCCAACGGCACGACCGGCCTGATCGTCGGCGGCGTGGGCGGCGCGCTGGTCGGGCGCGCCATCGACACGCGGGGCGACCGCGCCACCGGCACGATCCTGGGCGCGGCCGGCGGCGCGCTGCTCGGCAAGGAAATCGACAGCAAGCGTCGCTGCCGCTGACAGGCGCGAAAAGGGGCGGCTTCCGATGGGAAGCCGCCCCTTTTCCTGTTCAACGCGCCCGCAGGCTTATTCGGCGGCGGCGCCGCGCGCGTCATCGACCTTGAAATCCACGGCCTGGCCGCCGGAAACGCCCGAAACGCGGCCATTCTTGACCGAAAGGTTGAAGGCGACGGCGTCGGGATAGCGACGGCCGGAAATCACCTTGCCGGTCTTGGTGTCCTTGACGTCATACACATAGGTGTAACCTTCGTGCGTGAACTTCTGCTTGGCGGCCTCTTCGGCATGGGCCGCGGCATTGGCGGCGCCGACGACGACCAGGGCGGACATTAGAAACTTGGACAGCATTCGCATGAGTAAACTCCTTGTGAATGCCGATCAAACACCTCTGGAATATTCTTTTCTGTTGGCGCCGGTTTATGAAGCGCGCGGGGAAAACGACAATCGCAAACAAAGGAGAAACGATTGCATTTCCCGCAACCGTTTCTCAACCCTTTGATAAATCGACGATATGCCTGAATTCCGCCGCCGTCAGCGGGGACACGGAAAGGCGGGATTGGCGTATCATCGCCATATCAGCCAGCTTCGGATCGGCCTTCATCGTCTTCAGCGTCACGGGCTTTTCGAACTTTTCCTTGGGCGCCACATGGACGGCGATCCACTTGCCCGTCTCATCCGTGCTGTCGGGCGCTGCCTCCCCGACGATCTCCATGATGCCGACCGCCTCGACCCCGATATTGCTGTGGTAGAAGATGGAAAGGTCGCCCTTGCGCATCGCCCTCATATGGCCCTGCGCGGCGTGATTGCGCACGCCGTCCCACTCCGCCCTCCCCTTTTCGACCAGGTCGTCATAGGAAAAGGCGTCGGGTTCCGATTTCATCAGCCAATAGTTCATGGCTTATCCTTGCATCAGCCGCGAAGGACGATCAAGGATGCGCGCATGACCCGCGCCGCCACGACGGCGCGCCAGCCCGATCCAATTGAATTTCGGAGAAATCGCGTGTCGCAATCGGTGCCGGGACAAGTGCCCGTCCTGTCCCTGGCCAACATGGCCCGGGCCGACTTCGCCGCCGCCTTCGGCGGTTCCTTCCAGCGCTTCGGCTTCGCCATGGTGAAGGACCATGGCATGGACCAGGCGCTGATCGACCGTGGCTGGGCGCTCGCCCGCCGGTTCTTCGCCCTGCCGGAGGAGGTCAAGCGCCGCTACGACGCCCGGTATAATGGCGGCCAGCGCGGCTACACCGCCTTCGGCGTGGAGATCGCCAAGGGCGCGAGCGAGAACGACCTCAAGGAATTCTGGCATGTCGGCCGCGACCTCCCCGAAGGCGATCCGCTGGCGCGGAGCATGCCGCCCAATGTCTGGCCGGAGGAACTGCCGGAATTCCGCGAGACGTTCTCGCGCCTCTATGCCGAATTCGACCGCGTCGGCGCCGACCTGCTCTCCGCCATCGCGCTCTATCTGGGGCTGGAGGAGCGCTGGTTCGACAAGCCTGTCGAAAACGGCAATTCGATCCTGCGGCTGCTCCACTATCCGCCCGTCTCGCCGCAGGCGCCGGGCATCCGCGCCGGCGCGCATGAGGACATCAACCTCATCACCCTGCTGCTGGGCGCGGAGGAAGGTGGGCTGGAACTGAAGGATCGGGACGGCAACTGGCTGCCCGTGGTTCCGCCGCCCGGCGCGCTCGCCATCAATGTGGGCGACATGCTCCAGCGGCTGACCAACCACCGCCTGCCATCGACCAGCCACCGGGTCGTCAACCCGCCGCCGGAACGGCGCGGCTATTCGCGCTATTCCATGCCCTTCTTCCTGCACCTGCGGCCGGATTTCCTGATCGACGCGCTGCCCCAATGCGTGGATGCGGACCACCCCAGACGCGACCCGCCGATCACCGCGCATGATTATCTGACCGAGCGGCTGCGCGAAATCGGGCTGATCAAGGGATAAGCTCACCGTGCTCCTGCGCAGGCAGGAGCCTAGTTCCGCCGTTTGAACTGGGCTCCTGCCTGCGCAGGAGCAGGAAGCGCTCCGATCGAAACGAGCACGCCCAAAAGATCAGGAACCTACCGCCGCCCGCGCCCCATGGTGATCCCGATCTCCTCGCCCTTCTCGCTGAGGGCGAGCTTCACGATCTTCACCTCGACATGCGTCACCTTGTCGTCCTGGAGGAAGATCGTCTCGACGATATGGTCGGCCACCGCCTCGATCAGGGTGAAATGCTGTCCTTCGGGCAAGGCCGTGGTCGCCGCATGCTTGAGGTCCATGTAATTTTTGGACCGGGACAGCGGCGTGTCGGGATCGTAATGATCCGCGACCTTCAACCGCGCCCTGATCGATATGCGCAGCGGTTGCGGCAGGTGCGTCTCCTCCGAATAGATGCCGGTCAGGACATCCACGTCCAGATTGTTCACCTCCAACGTCAGGAAATCGTCAAATCCGCTGTTCATAGCTCGCCACGTTCGGCCGGTCCCTGCTGCGGGAGTGGGCCAGTTTTAGACTTTTATTTTGCGAGCCACGCGCTAAAGCCCGCCGCTCTCGGCGCGTCCATGCGCCATTGAGGACGGATCGGCAAGACGTGTCTGTGATAGTGCCCCTCAACATGATGTCGCGGGACGCGATAGAGCGGTTGCTCGACGCCGCCTTCGGCGCTGACCGGCACGGCCGCACAGCCTATCTGATTCGCGACGGCATGCCCTGGCTGCCCCAACTGTCCTTCGGCATGGAGGATGAGCGGGGCAGGCTCATCGGCTCGCTGCAAAGCTGGCCCGTCGCCCTCGCCCATGCGGACGGCGGGCGGACGCCGCTCATCATGGTCGGTCCCGTCGCCGTCGACCCCGCCGTCCAGGGGACGGGCCATGGCCGCGCCCTGATGGACGCCGTCGTGGCGGCCGCCCGCGCGCAGCGCAGCGATCCGCTGATGATGATCGGCGATCCGGAATATTATGGCCGCTTCTGGGGCTTTTCGGCGGAAGCGACCGGCGGCTGGGACTGCCCCGGCCCGTTCGAGCCGCGCCGCCTGCTGGCGCTGTCGGTCGACGGGCGGCCCCTGGGCGGCACGGGCATGCTGGGTCCGCGCGCCACCGTCCGGGCCTGAAATTTCCCTTTTGCCTTCGGGCGCGCCGCCCCCTATCTCCGCCCTATGCCGATGGAGCCGCCCCCCGATCTCGCCAGTCTTTCCCTGACGGACATCGCGCGGCTGCTCCAGGAAAAGCGCCTGCCGCCCGTGGAGAAATGGAACCCCGACCATTGCGGCGACAGCGACATGCGCATCGCCCGCGACGGCACCTGGTTCCATCAAGGCTCGCCCATCGGGCGGGAGGCCATGGTCCGCCTCTTTTCCACCATCCTGCGCCGCGAACCGGACGGCAGCCACGTGCTGGTCACGCCCGTCGAAAAACTGTCGATCGAGGTGGAGGACGCGCCCTTCGTCGCCGTCGAGCTCAAGAGCGAGGGCAAAGGCCGGACGCGCAGCCTCGCCTTCGGGCTCAACACGGGCGACCTGGTCGCCGCCGGGCCGGACAACGCCCTCATCCTGCGCGAAACGCCGGACGGGCCGCATCCCTATCTCCACGTCCGCGGCGGGCTGGAGGCGCTGATCGCCCGCAGCGTCTATTATGAACTGATGAACCTGGCGCTGGACGAAGGCGCCGAACCCATCGGTCTCTGGAGCAACGGCGCCTTCTTCGCGCTGGACGGATCGGCATGACCCTGGCGGAACGGCTGCGGACCGCCCTCCGGGAAGGGCATGAGCGGGAGGTCGGCGTCCTGGCCGCCGACACCCGCGATCCCCGCATCGACGGCGACATCATGCTGTTTCCCGCCGCCGTGCTGGTCGCGATCACCGACCGCCCCGAACCCGGCCTGATCCTGACCCAGCGTTCGACCGGGCTGCGCAAGCATGCGGGCCAGGTCGCCTTTCCCGGCGGGCGGGTCGACGACGACGACCCCGACGAAATCGCCGGCGCCCTGCGGGAAGCGCAGGAGGAGATCGGCCTCCTGCCCGACCTGGTCGACATCATCGGCACGTCGGACCGCTATCACACCTTCACCGGCTTCGACATCGTCCCCGTGCTGGGCGTGATCCCGCCCGACCTCCCCCTCTTCCCGCAGGAGGCCGAGGTCGCCGACCTGTTCGAACTCCCCCTCTCCTACGCCCTGAACCCCGCCAACCGGATCAGAAGATCGATCGAATTTCAGGGCGTTGAAAGGCATTATTACGAAATATTCTGGGAAGGACGGCGCATCTGGGGCATCACCGCCGCGATCCTCGCCAATCTGTCGCGCAGGCTAGGCCATGACCAGCCTGCTGCCTGACGCCGACTGGCGCCACCGCCCCGGCCTGGACGCGCTGCTGAGGGCGCTTGGCGCGGAACAGGGCCTCGCCCGCTTCGTCGGCGGCGCGGTGCGCGACGGCCTTCTGGGCCTGCCGGTCAACGACCTGGACATCGCCACCGTGCTGGAGCCGCAATCCGTCATCGACCGCCTCAAGGCCGCCGGCATAAAGGCCGTGCCCACCGGCATCGACCATGGCACGATCACGGCGGTGATCAACGGCTGGCCGGTGGAGATCACGACCCTGCGCCGCGACGTCAGCACGGACGGCCGCCGCGCCACCATCGCCTATACCGACGACTGGCGCAAAGACGCCGCCCGGCGCGATTTTACCATCAACGCGCTCTATGCCGACCCGCTGACCCACGCCATCACGGACTTCTTCGGCGGCGTCGCCGACCTTCGCGCGCATCGCGTCCGCTTCATCGGCGACGCCGGCGCCCGCATCGCGGAGGATCATCTGCGCATCCTGCGCTATTTCCGCTTCCTCGCCCGCTTCGGCCATGACGAACCCGATGATGAGGCCTATGCCGCCTGCCGGGAGGCCGCCAACAGCCTGATGGCCCTCTCCCGCGAACGCATAGCGGACGAGCTGCTCAAGCTGCTCGCCCTGCCCCGCCCGCTGGCCTCGCTCCGGCTCATGGTCGACGGCGGCATATTGCTGCCCGTCCTTCCGGAGGTCGACCATGGCGGGCTGGCCCGCCTGTCCGCGCTGATCGATCGCGAGGCCGCCTCCGGCACCGCCCCGGCGGCCCTGCGCCGCCTGGCGGCCCTGCTTCCCCCGGACCCCCGCGTCGCCGACCAGGTCGGCGCCCGGCTCAAATTGTCCAACAAGGCCCGAAAGCGCCTGGCCACCGCGCTGGAGGGCGCAGCCTCCGCTCCGCCCCGCGCCCTCGCCTTCCGGATCGGCGTGGAAGGGGCCATCGACCGCATGCTGATCGATCCATCGGCGCCGCTCAACGACATGAAGCTGCTCGTAGGATGGACGCCGCCGCGCCTGCCGCTGGGCGGCGGCGCCCTGATCGAGCGGGGCCTGCAACCCGGCCCGGACGTGGCGAAGGCGCTGGCGGAAGTTCAGGACATCTGGGTGGCGGAGGGCTTTCCCGACGAAGCCCGCCTGTCGGAAATCGCGGATCAGACCGTTTCGAAGTTCCAGCGCGCCCGCCAATAGTCATAGGCGTCGGCTTCGGGCATCGGCCGCGCGAAATAATAGCCCTGCCCCTGCCAGCAGCCCAGATTCTGCAACGCATGGGCCAGTTCCTGCGTCTCGATCCCCTCGGCCGTCACGTGCAGCCCCAGCGATTCGGCCAGCGACAGGATGGTGCGCACCATGATCTCCTTGTCCCGGTCCTCCAGCATGGAGGTCACGAAACTGCGGTCGATCTTCAATATGTCGATGGGCAGGCTGTGCAGGCTCGCCAGGTTGGAATAGCCGGTGCCGAAATCGTCCATGGCGATCGGCATGTGCAGATCCTTGAGCGCGAACAGCAGCTTCCGGGCCTTTTCCGGATCGGCGATGATGGCGCTTTCGGTCAGTTCCGCGGTCATGCGCTTGCCCGAAATGCCCGAATAGCGCAGCGCCTCCTCGAACATGGAGGCGACATCGTCCCGCGCCATCTGAATGGGGGACAGGTTCACATTGACGCCCAACGGCGCCGGCTGGCCGAATTTCGCGTCCCACCGGCTGAGCGCCTGCGCCGCCTCATAGGCCGCCCAGCGCCCCAGGGAGGTGATCAGCCCGCTTTCCTCCGCCACGGCGATGAATTCGGCGGGCGAGACATGGCCCAGTTCCTCGTCCTCCCACCGCGCCAGCGCCTCGAAACCCGTGACTTCCCCGGTCTGGAGGTGGATGAGCGGCTGGAAGGCCAGGGTCAGCCCGCCCTGCGCCAGCGCGTCGCGCAACCGGCTCTCGACGGAGAAGCGCCGCTGCGCCTCCTTGAGCACGCCGTTGCGATAGATTTCCACCTTGCCGCTGCGCTTGGCGATCTTCACTGCGGCCTGCGCCTTGCGCACCACGTCCTCGGGATCTTCGGTCAGGCTGGTCGACAGGGCGCAGCCGATCGCGCAATCGACCCTGATCTGCAGATCGCTCAGCCTGATCGGATAGCTCAGCGCATCGCGAATGCGCTGAACGATGTGAAGGGCGTCGGACAAGCCGTTGTTAAGACGGGCGAAGATCGCGAAATCATTGCCGCCGATGCGCGCCAGCACATCGCCCTGGCGCAGGCCCGACTTCAACCGCTTGGCGACGGTGATCAGCAATTCGTCGCCGGCCATCGGCCCCAGCGATTCATTGACCCGGCTGAACCGGCTGAGATCGATGGCGATGACGCCGAACTGCGCATTTTCCGGCCAGGGCGCGTTGGTCAGCCGGTCTTCGATCTCTTCGCCGAAACCCGTCCGGTTGGGCAGCGCCGTCAACCCGTCGGACAGCAATTCCCGCCTCAGATTCTTCTCGATGGTCCGGTCGCTGGTGCGGTCGAGCGCCGTGAACAGGAAAAGGTCGGGCTTGCCGTCCCGTTTCGGCAGGCGGCCGACCGTGCAATAGAAATATTCCGGTCCCAGCGCCCCGTCGCGACGCAATTCGAATCCTTCCGAATCGCGGCCGGACAGGATGCTCTCCACGATTCGCTTGCGCCATTCGGCCGCGTGGGACCGTTCGGCCTTGCCCGACAGGATGCAATCGAAGCTGTGCGCGAAGGCCGCATTGGCCCCCACCATGGACAATCGCTTGTTCTCGAACGATAATATGGTGGCGGGAAAGGGCAATGCCGCCATCCAGTCGGGCATCGGCAGCATCGGCGAAGGATGCGCGCCATCATGCCCCGAAAGAAGCTCGACGTCCGGCGTTTCTGTGGGCCGATCGCGCATCGACATGGATTCCATGGCCCCGGCGATAGGGCCAAAGGGTAAATATTCGGGAAACGACATTCCCGGGATTCCGATGCGATGATAGCGAAAAATCCGTTTCTCAGAAACGGTTATCGCGGGGGAAGCCGGTGGGCGGCATCCGCCCGGCCGCGCCCCTGGCGACGCGCCATGGCGTCATGTCCGCTTCCGTGCGCACCCGCCCCGTCCCGCCGCCCATGGCCCAGCTAAGCCCGTCCGACAGGCGGAAGGCGATGGCGTCCGACAGGCCGCCGTCGCGGTATCGCTGCATCTGCACGCCCTGCCCCCGCGCCATGCGCGGCATTTCGATCAGGGAAAAGACCAGCAGCTTGCGATTCTCGCCCACCACGGCGACGCTGTCGGCATCGGGCGCGATGGGATGCACGACGCTCAGCTTCGCGCCGGTGCGGACATTGACCACCTGCTTGCCCTTGCGGGTTTCCGCGATCACGTCGGCCACCGCCGCCACGAAGCCCCGCCCGTCGGATGACGCCAGCAGCAGTTCGCCGCCGGTCCGCGCAGGCATCAGCGCGACGATCTGGCCGGTGCCGTCCATGTCGACCAGCGACCGCACCGGATCGCCGAAACCGCGCCCGCCCGGCAGCTTGTCCGCGCCCAGGGTGAAGATGCGCCCGGTCTCCGTCGCCAGCAGCAGCTTGTCGGTGGTCTGCGCGTGGAAGGCGATCATCGGACCGTCGCCTTCCTTGAATTTCAGCGTATCGGCGGAGGCCAGGTCGCGATGCCCGCTCATCGCCCTGATCCAGCCGCGCTCGGACAGGATCACGGTGATCGGTTCCTTCTCGATCATCGCCTCCAGCGGGATTTCCCGCGCCGGCGCCGCTTCCTCGACCAGCGTGCGCCGCCTGCCGAAATCGCTGTCGGGCGAATAGCGCTTGCGCAGGTCGGCCAGATCCTTCTTCAGCCGCGTGCGCTGCCGCGCCGGGCTTTCGACCAGCTTGATGAGGTCATCCCGTTCCTTCAGCAGTTCGGAATGCTCGCGCCGCAGTTCCATCTCCTCCAGCTTGCGCAGGCTGCGCAGCCGCATGTTCAGGATCGCCTCGGCCTGCCGGTCGTTCAGGCCGAACTCGGCCATCATCACCTCTTTCGGCTCATCCTCGGTCCGGATGATCTCTATCACCCGGTCCAGGTTCAGATAGGCGATGATATAGCCGTCCAGCAGCTCCAGCCGCGCCGCGATCTTGTCCAGCCGGTGCTGGGCGCGCTTCACCAGCACGTCGATCTGGTGCTTCAGCCATTCGATCAGGACCGGCTTCAACCCCAGCACCCTGGGCGTGCGCGTCGCGTCCAGCACGTTCAGGTTCAGCGGGAAGCGGTTTTCCAGGTCGGTCAGCCGGAACAGGCTGTCCATCAGCACGTCCGGGTCGACGGTGCGGGCGCGGGGTTCGATGACGATGCGGATCAGTTCGTCGCTCTCGTCCCGCACATCGGCCAGTATCGGCAGCTTCCTGTCGTTGATCAGCGCCGCGATCTGCTCGATCAGCTTGGACTTCTGCACCTGGAAGGGGATTTGCGTGACCACCGCGACCCATGTGCCGCGCCCGCCATCCTCCTTGTGCCAGCGGGCGCGGGTTCGAAACGATCCACGCCCCGTCGCATAAGCCTCTGAAATGATGGAAGGACTGTCCACCAGCACGCCGCCGGTCGGAAAGTCCGGCCCGCGCACGATCCGCATCAGCTCGGCATGTTCGGCGTCCGGATTGTCGATCAGCAGGCTGGCCGCGTCGATCAGTTCGGCGACATTGTGCGGCGGGATGCTGGTCGCCATGCCGACCGCGATGCCGCTGGCGCCATTGGCCAGCAGATTGGGGAACAGGCCGGGAAAGACCTCCGGCTCCTGGTCCTCGCCATTATAGGTGGGACGGAATTCGACGGTGCCCTCGTCCAGCCCCGCCATCAGGTCGGCCGCCGCCTGCGTCAGCCGCGCTTCGGTATAACGCATCGCCGCCGCATTATCGCCGTCGATATTGCCGAAATTGCCCTGCCCGTCGACCAGCGGCGTGCGCAGCGAGAAGTCCTGCGCCAGCCGCACCATCGCGTCATAGACCGACGCGTCGCCATGCGGGTGATATTTGCCGATGACGTCGCCGACGACGCGGGCGCATTTCTTGTAGGACGTGGTGTTGCGCGCCGGATTGGCGACCAGCACGTCGGGCGAAGCCCCGCCCGGCTCCATCTTGAGCAGCCGCATCGCCCACAGCAGCCGCCGGTGCACCGGCTTCAACCCGTCGCGCAAATCGGGCAACGACCGCGCCGTGATGGTGGAGAGTGCATAGACGAGGTAGCGCTGCGACAGCGCGTCGTCGAACGGGTGATCCTTGATAGCGTCGAACGGGTCGCGAAAATCGGTCATCCCGACGGGGAATAGCAGCGCCGCGACAAAACGGAAACGGGGTTTAATCCCACCCTGCTCCCGCGAAGGCAGGAGTCCAGTTCGCCCCAGGCAGTGTGGACAAATTCCAGCCCCGCCGACTGAGTGATTTGGGTGGAAAGCGGACCTATCCTATTCCTCCCCATCGATCGATGGGGAGGGGGACCGCCGCTGAAAGCGGTGGTGGAGGGGAAGATACGCAGGTCACGCCATTTCCCCTCCACCAGCCTGCGGCTGGTCCCCCTCCCCACGCTTCGCGTAGGGAGGAATTGATGTCCGGAAATGACCATCCCCCACATCCCGAATTTGTCCAAGCGGCCCAGGGCAGAACCGGTTTCCCGCCTTAGCAGGAACACGCAACATCAACGCGCTTCACCGCGGCAAAAACCGCCCTTCCGGGTCCGCCGCGATCTCCCGCGCAAACTCCGCGCCGATCCAGTCGCGAAACGCCTTCACCTTGGCCGTATTGCGCACATGGGGCGGATAGACCACCCAATAGCTCGCCCGCTCCCGGACATAGGACGGCACGGCCTCCACCAGCAATCCGGCCTCCACCTCCGCCTTCCACAGGAAGGGATTGACGATGGCCACCCCCTGCCCCGCCATGGCGGCGCGGCCCTCCATCACCTGGGAATCGAGCGCGATCGCGGGCGGCAGCCCCTTGCCGTCCGCCTCCACCCCCATGGCGGCGAACCATTCATGCCACCACATGTCGTCCGGCGACAGGCGCGGCAGGGCGTGCAGCGCCTGCGCATCGGCAATGGGCCCGTTCGCCGCCAGCCAGGCCGGGCTGCAAAGCGGCGCCAGCCGGTTGTGGGTCAGCAGCTTCGCCTCCAGCCCCGGCCATTCGCCCCGCCCGCCCCGCACCGCCACGTCCACGCCGTCGCGGGCCAGGTCCACCACCCGGTCGGTCGCATCGATCCGCACCGCCAGCCCCGGCTGGCGCATCTGGAACGTCCCGATCCGCTGGGCGAGCCAGAGATGCGCGAAGCTGTTGGTGCAACTGATCGTCAGGATCGTCATATGGTCCTGCGTCAGCGCGGCGAACCCCTCCCGCATCTGGTCGAAGGCGCGGGACACGACCGTCGCGATCTCCCGCCCCCTGTCGGTCAATGCCACTTTCCGTCCCGCCCGCTGGAACAGGCTGATGCCCAGCCGCTCCTCCAGCAACTTCACCTGATAGCTGACCGCCGCCTGGGTCATCCCCAATTCCTGCGCGGCGGCGGTGAAATTCTCCAGCCGTGCGGCGGCTTCGAACACGCGGACGGCGGACAGGGGCGGCAATGGTCTCATGCGCCATGGATAAGCCAGCCTTATGATTCCCGTCCACCCTTTTGTTGGCCGACCCCCTGAAAAAGCGCGATAGGAAATCCCGAAAAACGCCATTCATTCTCCACAACGTTCATGGAAAGGAACTGTCATGCATATGTCGAAGGACGCCCGGCTGTCCCCCCGCGCCCATGAAACCGCCCAGGATCGCCCGGATCTGATCGCCGCCATCATGCAGGCCTTCCGCGCGCTCCACCGCATCGCCTGGTCGGCGCCCTGGGCGGAGGAACGGCGGTGAAGCCCCGCAAAAATCGCGAACAGGGTTCAACGGGGCTTGCACAATCCGCGCCACGCGCCAACTTGCGCGCGTGTCCGATTCCCGTCTTTCCCCTGTTCCCGATCTTCCCCCTCCGCCGCCCCGGCTGCTGACCGGGGCCGCGCTGTTCCTCGATTTCGACGGCACGCTGGCCCCCATAGCCGACACGCCCGACGGCGTGGAGGTCGATGACGACCTGCTCGCTCTGCTCGGCCGCCTGCGCGACCGGCTCGACGGGCGGCTTGCCATCGTGAGCGGCCGATCCGTCGCCACCCTGCGCGACTTCGGCTTCGGGCAGTTCCTGCTCGCCGGAACCCATGGGCTGGAACTGGCGGAACCCGGCCGCCCCATAGAGGCGCCCGCCCGCCTGCCCGCGATCAACGAGGCGGAAGCCGCCTTCCAGACCTTCGCGTCCGGTAAGCCCGGCGTCCTTGTCGAGCGCAAGACGATCAGCGTCGGCCTGCATTTCCGCGGCGCGCCCCAATGGGGCCGGCAGGCGGGCGACCTCGCCGCCGGCCTGGCGGACCGGCTCGACCTCGCGCTCCAGCCGGGCAAGATGCTCTACGAACTGCGTCCCGGCGGCGCCGACAAGGGCAGCGCCGTCCGCGCGCTGATGCGCCGCGCGCCCATGGCCGGCGGCACGCCGTTGTTCATCGGCGACGACGTCACCGATGAGGAGGGCTTTGCCGTGGCGCGCGATCTGGGCGGCGCCGGCATTCTCGTCGGCGTGCCCCGGGCGACGCTCGCCGCATTCTCTTTGGAACAGGTTGCCGCCGTCAGGCATTATCTGGCTCAGGGGGTCGCTGGCACCGACTGATCCGATGGTCCGGCGCCCCCGTCGTGCACGAACAAGGGGGACAGACCGATAGAGACGCAGAAAAACGACCTTCCCGGCGGGAATGAGCGCACTCTCGACCTGTGGCCCATCGGCAATTGCCAGGCTTCGGCGCTGATCGACCGGGCCGGGCGGATGATATGGGCCTGCGTCCCCCGCGTCGATGGCGATCCGGTATTCTCGGCCCTGCTGGACGATGCCGCCTGGGATGAACCGGATGCGCGGGGCTTCTGGGCCATAGAGCTGGAACACTGCGTCCGGATCGAGCAGCATTATGTCCGCAACACCCCCGTGCTCGTGACCCGCCAGACCGACGCGCAGGGCAATGCGATAGAGCTTTACGATTTCTGCCCCCGCCACAAGCATCTGGGCCGGATGTACCGCCCGGTCGCGTTCGCCCGCGTGGTGCGGCCCGTGTCCGGCAGCCCGCGCGTTCGCGTCAGGTTGCGCCCCACCACCTCCTGGCATTCGGAAAAGGTGCCGATCAGCTACGGATCAAACCATATCCGGCTGGTGCTGTCCTATATGGCGATGCGCGTTTCCACCAATGCGCCCATCGGCCTCATCTCCCAGGAAAGCTGGTTCCGGCTGGAACATGACATGCATTTCTTCCTGGGTCCGGACGAGAGCTTTTCCGACGCCCTGCGCCCCGCAGTGGAGCGGATGCTGGACGACACGATCCACGAATGGCAGATCTGGGTGCGCGGCCTCGCCATTCCAGCCGAGTGGCAGGAGGCGGTGATCCGCTCCGCCATCACGCTCAAGCTGTGCCAGCATGAGGAAACCGGCGCCATCGTCGCCGCGCTGACCACCAGCATCCCCGAACATGCGGACAGCGGCCGCAACTGGGACTATCGCTATTGCTGGATCAGGGACGCCTATTATACGGTAGAGGCGCTGAACCGGCTGGGCGCGCTGGACGTTCTGGAAAGCTATCTCGTCTACCTCCGCAACATCGTCGACGGTGCGCGGGGCGGCCATATCCAGCCGCTCTACGACGTGCGCGGCAACGCCACGCTGGAGGAGCGGGAGGCGCAAAACCTGCCCGGCTATCGCGGCATGGGGCCGGTGCGCGTCGGCAATGCCGCCTATTCCCAGGTGCAGCATGACGCCTATGGCCAGATCGTCCTCTCCTCCGTGCAGGGCTTCATCGACCAGCGCCTGCTGCGCATGGCGGGGCTGTCGGATTTCGAGGCGCTGGAGGCCGTGGGCGAGCGCGCCTGGCAGGTCTATGACCAGCCCGACGCCGGCCTGTGGGAATTGCGCACCCGCGCCCATGTCCACAGCTATAGCGCGGTGATGTGCTGGGCGGCGTGCGACCGCCTCGCCCATGCGGCGGCGGCCCTGGGCCTGCCGGACCGCGAAGTCCATTGGCGCGAGCGGGCGGAGGTCATGAAGGCCCGCATTCTGCAATCCGCCTGGCGAACCGACAGCAACGCTATCTCCGCCACTTTCGAGGACGACGCGCGGGATGCCTCGCTGCTCCAGTTGCTGGACCTGCGCTTCCTGGCGGCGGACAATCCCATGTTCGTCGGCACGCTGAAGGCCCTGGAGCAGGATCTTCGCCGGGGCAACAACATGCTGCGCTACAGCGCGCCGGACGATTTCGGGGAGCCGGTCACCGCCTTCAACGTCTGCACCTTCTGGCTGATAGAGGCCCTGCATCGGACCGGCCGCAGCGAGGAGGCCCGCGCCCTCTTCGAGGAGATGCTGTCCCGCCGCACCGCCGCCGGGCTGCTTTCCGAAGACATCGACCCCGCCACCGGGGAATTGTGGGGGAACTATCCCCAAACCTACTCATTGGTCGGCATCATCAATTGCGCCGTGCTCTTGAGCAAACCGTGGAGCGTGATGCGATGAGGCGCTTGGCATGGAGGCGCTTGGCATGAGCCGCCTGATAGTCATTTCCAACCGGGTCAGTCGCCCGACCAAGACCGGCAACCAGGGCGGCCTGGCCGTCGCGCTTTCCCAGGCCCTCCGGGAAAGCCGGGGCATCTGGGTCGGCTGGTCGGGCGAGGTCACGGAGAATTTCACCGGACAGATCGGCTTTTCGGAGGATGAAGGGGTCAAGACCGCGACCATCGACCTGGAAGAGCAGGACGTCGACGAATATTATAACGGCTATGCCAACAAGACGCTCTGGCCGCTGTTCCATTTCCGCATCGATCTGGCCGAATATGCCCGCGATTTCGAGGGCGGGTACAACCGCGTCAACCAGCGTTTCGCGGACACGACCAGCCCGCTGATCGAGCCGGAGGACATCATCTGGGTCCAGGATTATCACATGATCCCGCTGGGTCGGATGCTGCGCGATCGGGGCCATGACAATCGCATGGGCTTCTTCCTGCACATCCCCTGGCCGCCGACCCGGCTGCTGGTGTCGCTGCCCCACCACAGCAAGCTGGTGCAGACGCTGTTCGCCTATGACGTCGTGGGGTTCCATACGGAGGAATGGCTGGAATCCTTCCGCCACTATGTGGAGCGGGAGATGGGCGGAACGGTCGACGGCGATTTCGTGACGCTGGGAAACCGGACGATCCAGGCGATCGCCTGCCCCATCGGCATCAACGCGCAGGAATATGCCAGCGCCGCCGTCAGCGACGCCGCCAAGGACATGTATGAGAAGGTCCGCCGTTCGCTTCAGGACCGTCCCATGATCGTGGGCGTGGACCGCCTGGACTACAGCAAGGGGCTGGAGGAACGGTTCAACGGCTATGCCCGCTTCCTCAAGGATCATCCCGAACAGCATCGCAACGTCGTGCTGACGCAGATCGCGCCGCCCTCCCGCGGGGAGGTGGAAAGCTATCAGCAGATCCGCGCCACGCTCGACGCGCTGGCAGGCCGCATCAACGGCGAATATAGCGACGTCGACTGGACGCCGATCCGTTACGTCAACCAGGGCTATCCGCGCGACAAGCTGGCCGGCATCTACCGCGCCGCGAAGATCGGGCTGGTCACGCCGCTGCGCGACGGCATGAACCTGGTCGCCAAGGAATATGTGGCGGCGCAGGATCCCGACGATCCCGGCGTCCTCATCCTGTCGCGCTTCGCCGGCGCGGCCCAGCAGCTCAAGGACGCGCTGCTGATCAATCCCTACAGCCCGGAGGAGATGTCAGACGCCATCACCCGCGCCCTTTCCATGCCCCTGGACGAGCGCAAGCGCCGCTGGCGCGCCATGATGGACAGCGTGGAGCAGCAGGACATAAGCTGGTGGCGTCAGCGCTTCACGGAGCGGCTTATGGCGGTCCAGCGCGACGGCGAAGTGAAACCGGAGGCGCAACCGGCTTAACTTTCCCGCCGGCGCCGCTACTGTCGGACAGATGGATGATGATGAGGAAGAAGCGGGCGGCGCCCTTGCCGCCATTCGCGCCAGATCGGGCGTCATATTGGGGGCGGTCGGCCTTTTGGCGTGGCTGGCGCTGATCTGGTTCATGTTCGGGGACGTGCTGTAGCTATCCCCATCCATTTGCACCCTTGCCCACTTTGGTCTAAGGGCCAGCCCAAGCAGCCCCGGCACCCGCTGATCCTTCCCGATTCGCGTTTGCCGGGGCACATTCATTCTTGGGAAGACAGGAACCGCGCATGGCCCGTCGCCGCCAGATCTACGAAGGCAAGGCAAAGATCCTTTACGAAGGCCCGGAGCCGGGCACGATCATCCAATATTTCAAGGATGACGCGACCGCCTTCAACGCCCAGAAGAAGGGCACGATTTCGGGCAAGGGCGTGCTCAACAACCGGATTTCCGAGCATATCTTCACCCTGCTCGGCCAGATCGGCGTTCCCACCCACTTCATCCGCCGCCTCAACATGCGCGAGCAGCTTGTCCGCCAGGTCGAGATCGTGCCGATCGAAGTCGTGGTGCGCAACGTCGCCGCCGGTTCGCTCAGCAAGAAGCTGGGGATCGAGGAAGGGACGCAGCTTCCCCGCACGCTGATCGAATATTGCTACAAGGACGACGCGCTGGGCGACCCGCTGGTGTCGGAAGAGCATATCGCCTGCTTCGGCTGGGCCAGCCAGGACGAGATGCACGACATCGCCGACATGGCGATCCGCATCAACGACTTCATGTGCGGCCTGTTCGCGGGCATCGGCATCCGCCTGATCGACTTCAAGCTGGAATTCGGCCGCCTGTGGGACGGCGATTACAGCCGCGTCATCCTGGCCGACGAGATCAGCCCGGACGGCTGCCGCCTGTGGGACATGGCCACCGGCGAGAAGCTGGACAAGGACCGTTTCCGCCGCGACCTGGGCGGCGAAGTCGAGGCCTATCAGGAAGTCGCCCGCCGTCTGGGCCTGATGCCTGAGGGCGTCGATACGACCGTCCTCGACCTGGACACCCACCGCAAGAAGCGCAGCAAGGACTGACGAAATTCGGCGCGTTGCTCAGGCGAGCAGCGCGTCCACCAGCAGCTTGATGCCCAGCAATACCATCAGCACGTAGATGAGCGTGTAGAAGCGCGCCGGATCCACGCGCCGCACCAGCACCACGCCCGCCAGGGTCGCCGCGACGGCCACCGGAATCAGCGTCGCGGTCGCCAGCAAATTGGTCCGGGTGAACTGCCCCAGGGCGGCATAGGCGGGCACCTTCATCCAGTTCATCGTGGCGAAGGTGACCGCCGTCGTCCCGACCAGCGTGTCGCGGGGCAGACGCTTGGGCAGCACCCACATCTGGAAGGGCGGCGACCCCGCATGGGCGATCTGGCTGGTGAAGCCGCTCGCCACGCCGAACAACATGCCGATCCAGCTTGGCGAATTGGACGGCAGCACCATCGCGCCGCCGCGCTCGATCCACAGCCGCTGAAGCCCGAACAGCGCCGAAATCAGGCCCAGCACGCCCAGCACCGCGACTTCGGACACCTGGGCCGCGAAGACATAGCCGATGGCGACCCCCATCGCCATGCCCGGCAGCATGACCTTCGCTATGTGCCGGTCCCAGCTATGGCGGAACGACCAGACGCTGACGGCGTCCTGCAGGATCAGGATGGGCAGCAGGATCGCCGCCCCCTTCACCGGGTCCACCCCCAGCGCCATGATCGGCATGGCCAGCGCCCCCACCCCGGCGAACCCGCCCTTGGCGAGCCCGGACAGGATCACGGCGGCGACGGCGCAGGCATAATAGAGATATTCCTGATTCATGGCGCCCGCCTAAAGCAACGCCGCCGATCGGGAAAGCATAATGCCTTGCCTGCGGCAGCCGAGGGGATTAGGGGGTGCGCGAAAGCCTGATTACGGAGTTCCCTGCCCCATGAAAGCCCGCATCTTCGTCACCCTCAAGGGCGGTGTCCTCGATCCGCAGGGCAAGGCGATCCATCATGCGCTGGAAGGCCTTGGCTTCGGCGGCGTCAACGACGTGCGCGCGGGCAAGCTGATCGAGCTGGACCTGGCCGACGGCACCAGCGACGAGGATATCGACGCCATGTGCCGCAAGCTGCTGGCGAACACGGTGATCGAAAACTACCGCATCGAAAAGGCCTGAGCCATGAAGAGCGCCGTCATCGTCTTCCCCGGCAGCAATTGCGACCGCGACCTCGCCGTGGCGTTCGAGGCGGCGACCGGCGCGAAGCCCGCCATGATCTGGCACCGCGACACCGAACTGCCGGACGATATCGACCTGATCGGGGTGCCGGGCGGCTTTTCTTATGGCGACTATCTGCGCTCCGGCGCGATGGCGGCACGCTCGCCGGTGATGCAGGCGGTGGCAAGGGCGGCGGATCGCGGCGCTTATGTGCTGGGCATCTGCAACGGTTTCCAGGTGCTGACGGAGAGCGGGCTGCTGCCCGGCGCGCTGCTGCGCAACGCGGGCGGGCATTTCGTCTGCCGCGACGTCGCGCTGACGGTGGAGAATGCGCAGAGCGCCTTCACCAGCCGCTATGAAGCGGGCGAGGCGATCAGCTTTCCTGTGGCGCATCATGACGGCAATTATTTCGCCGACGCGGCGACGCTCGACAGGCTGGAGGGCGAAGGCCGCGTGGCGCTGCGCTATGCGGAGAGCGTCAACGGGTCGGCGCGGAACATCGCGGGCATTTTGAACGAGACCGGCAATGTGCTGGGCATGATGCCGCATCCGGAGCGCGTGATCGAGGCGGCGCATGGCGCGACCGATGGCCGGCGGCTGTTCGAGGGGCTGGTCGAGGGGCTGCTGGCGCGAGCCTGAGAGGGGCTGCCTTTCAAGAAGCTGAGTGAACTATGAAAGGCCGGGAAACTGCGGTTTCCTGGTCTTTTTTCCTGTTCGCCGTCGAGCGTTTCACCCCGAAGTTCACAGTGTATGCGCGCGCGTGCCTGGGCGCGCGTATGCGCGGTGAGGCGATTGGTCGGACGTTTCAAAGAGCGATGCGGGATAGGCGGGCTGGCGTGGAATAGGACAGCCGGAATTGTGGAGGTGGTGGAGAAATAGGATGTTTTTTAGGGAAGCTGTGGCCATTGGGTTACGCCGATCCTGAGCCAATCATCTGGATTCAGGGCCGGACAATTGAAAAGAGAGTCTGAAAATGGCCAGTCGCGGTCATTCTGGGCGCGCCAGGATCAACGCACGACCCACTCCGCCGAAGCGATGCCCTGCGCGTAGAGCAGCACGGACAAATCGCCATGCACGATCTCCGCCGCCGCAGCTTCGCGGGTCTTGGGCTTGGCATGATAGGCGACGCCCAGTCCCGCCCCCTGGATCATCGGAATATCATTGGCTCCGTCGCCCACCGCCAGCGTCAGGGCGCGATCGATGCCGCCCTCGATCGCCGCCTCCAGTTCCGCCCGCTTGCGCGCCGCGTCGACGATGGGCACCGTCACCGTGCCCAGCAAGGCCCCGTCCGCAATCTCCAGCACATTGGCGACCGCCGCGTCGAAGCCGATTTCCTCCGCCACCGGCCCGGTGAAGCGCGTGAAGCCGCCCGACACCAGCAAAGTCGTCGCGCCCCGCGCCTTCATCGTCCGCACCAGTTCCCTGGCGCCGCCCATGATGACGACCCGTTCCTCGCGGCACTGGTCGATGGCCGCGTCCGCCAGCCCCTTCAGCAGGGCCACACGCTCATGCAGAGCGCCCGCGAAATCCAGTTCGCCGCGCATCGCCCGCTCGGTGATCTCGGCGATCTGCGGCTTGATCCCGGCATAGTCGGCCAGTTCGTCGATGCACTCGACGGTGATCATGGTGGAATCCATGTCCGCGATCAGCAGCTTCTTCTCGCGCCCCTCGGCCAACTGGACGATCACGTCCACCCGCTCGCCGATGCCGGTCAGCACCGCCCGCGCCGCGACCGGATCGAACCCGAAGAAAATATCCGCCGCCTTGCCCTCGTCCAGCCACTTGCTATCGACGGGCGCGCATCCCGCCGTCGCCAAGCGTCCGACGGCATCGGCAATATCTTCCTGACTCAAGGCCCCGCTTGCCACTAAGGTCGCAACGAACATGGATACTCCTGCCACATCGAAGGGCGAATCCCGCCCCCGCGTCGCGCTTATTGCCGGGCCTACCGCCAGCGGCAAGAGCGCGCTTGCGGTTCGCCTGGCCCAGGCAACCGGCGGCATCGTCATCAACGCCGACGCCAGCCAGGTCTATGCCGACCTCCGGATCCTCTCCGCCCGGCCGTCGGATGAGGAGATGGACGGCGTTCCGCACCGCCTGTTCGGCCATATCGACGGGGCAGAGGCCTGCACCGCCGCCCGCTGGGCCGCCGAAGCCAAAGCCGAAATCGACAAGGCGCATAAGGCCGGCCGCCTGCCCATATTGGTCGGCGGCACCGGCCTCTATCTCCGCACCCTGCTGGACGGCATCGCCCCGGTTCCGGACATAGACCCCGCCATCCGCGCCGCCGTCCGCGCCCTTGCCGTGGCCGACGCCCACGACGCCCTCGCAAAAGAAGACCCCGAAGCCGCCGCCCGCCTAGCCCCCGCCGACACCACCCGCGTCGCCCGCGCGCTGGAGGTGGTCCGCTCCACCGGCAAGCCCCTCGCCCAATGGCAGCAGCATAAAAGCGGCGGCATCGCCGACGGCATCGCCCTCTCGCCCCTGATCCTCCTCCCTCCCCGCGACTGGCTGATCGCCCGCTGCGACCTGCGCTTCGGGCAGATGCTGGACGGCGGCGCCGCGGCGGAAGTCGAGGCCCTGCTCGCCCGCAACCTTTCCCCCGACCTTCCCGTCATGCGCGCCATCGGCGTGCCCGAAATCGCCGCCTGGCTGGCGGGACAGATCGACCGCGACACGATGCTGAAACGCGGCCGCATCGCCACCCGCCAATATGCCAAACGCCAATATACCTGGTTTTCGCGCCAGCCGCCCCCGGAATGGCCATGCGAGAACAGACAGATTGATGCTGAAATATTGGACGAATTGGCAATAAAATTACAACAATAACTCTTGACTTGCCATTTTATGTCCAATAGACGCAGCCGCCTTGCCATCGCTCCGCTTCTGGAGCAGAGGGCGCAGCAATTATCCAACGGAAGGATCCATCGTGGCCGAAAAGAGCGGCGCGGACATATTGGTTGAGTGCCTGATCGACCTGGGGGTCGAGGTCGTGTTCGGTTATCCGGGCGGCGCGGTGCTGCCCATTTATGACGCACTCTTCAATCATCCGAAGATCCGCCACGTCCTGGTCCGCCACGAACAGGGCGCGACCCATATGGCGGAGGGTTATGCCCGCTCCACCGGCAAGCCCGGCGTCGTGCTCGTCACCTCCGGCCCCGGCGCGACCAATGCCGTCACCGGCATCACCGACGCGCTGATGGATTCCATCCCGATGGTCGTCATCACCGGCCAGGTTCCCACGCATCTGATCGGCACCGACGCCTTCCAGGAAGCGGACACGGTCGGCATCACCCGCCACTGCACCAAGCACAACTATCTGGTGAAGTCGCCGAACAAGCTGGCCAGCGTCGTCCATGAGGCGTTCCATATCGCCATCACCGGCCGCCCCGGCCCGGTCGTCATCGACATTCCGAAGAATGTCCAGATCGCGACCGCGCCCTACAGCAAGCCGCAGGCGTTCGAACATGCCAGCTACCGCCCCCAGACGAAGGCGGACCCTGCCGCCATCGCCAGCGCGGTCGAGATGCTGGCGGCGGCCGAGCGCCCGATCTTCTACACCGGCGGCGGCGTCATCAACTCCGGCCCCGAAGCATCCGCCCTGCTGCGCGAGATCGCGGCGCTGACCGGCGCGCCCGTCACCTCGACGCTGATGGGCCTGGGCGCCTTCCCCGCTTCTTCCGATCAGTGGGTCGGCATGCTGGGCATGCACGGCACCTATGAAGCCAATTGGGCGATGAACAAGGCGGACCTGATCGTCTGCGTCGGCGCCCGCTTCGACGATCGCGTGACCGGCCGTCTGGACGCCTTCTCGCCGGATTCGCAGAAGATCCACATCGACATCGACCGCAGCTCGATCAACAAGACGGTCGACGTCGACTTGGCCGTCATCGCGGACGTCGCCAGCGCGCTGGCGGACATGATCGCGCTCTGGAAGGATCGCGGCCACAAGGCGGCGGACCTTGGCGAATGGTGGGCGCGGATCGACGGCTGGCGCGCGCGCAACAGCCTCGCCTATCCCGACAGCCGCGAAGAGATCATGCCGCAGGAGGCCATCGCCCAGCTTTACAAGGCGTCGCGCTCGGCCAAGGACGTCATCATCTCCACCGAAGTCGGCCAGCACCAGATGTGGGCGGCCCAGCATTTCGGCTTCGACGCGCCCAATAAATGGCTGACCTCCGGGGGCCTCGGTACCATGGGCTACGGCTTCCCGGCCGCCATCGGCGCGCAACTGGGCAATCCCGACAGCCTGGTCGTCTGCGTCGCGGGCGATGCGTCGATCCAGATGAACATCCAGGAAATGGGCACGGCCAGCCAGTACCGCCTGCCGGTCAAGATCTTCATCCTCAACAATGAATATATGGGCATGGTCCGCCAGTGGCAGGAACTGACCTATGAAAGCCGCTATTCCAACAGCTATTCGGACAGCCTGCCCGACTTCGTGAAGCTGGCGGAGGCCTATGGCTGGACCGGCATCCGCATCGAGGGGCCGCAGGAACTGGAGGCCGGCATCCGTCAGATGATCGACACGCCCGGCCCGGTGCTGGTCGATTGCCGCGTGGCGAAGCTCACCAACTGCTTCCCGATGATCCCGTCGGGCGCGGCGCATACCGACATGCTGCTCGACCCCAGCCAGGTCGAAGGCATCATGTCGGACGAAGCGAAGGCGCTGGTGTAAAGGATGGGAGCGTGACGCAACATCTGAAGCTCCGCATCCATGTGAGCGAACCCTTCGATTTCGAACGGCTGGCCGGCACCGCCGAGCTGACCGGCTGGACCGTGGACCATGCCGATCCGGAGAATGAGGCCTGGGAAGTGCATCTGGATCATGGCTTCGATTTTCACGAACGCCATATCGGCCGCCTGCTGGTCAGCCCCCGCTATGTGGGCGAGCATCTGGCGCGGATGTTCGATGCCATCGCGGGCTTCCCCGTGCGCCTCGCCCATCGCGACGACGGCAGTTGGCACTACGCCTTCACGGGCATGATCTCGCAACGCCATGACGGCGAAGAAGCGGACAACGGAACGATCTGATGCACATTCAGGAAGAGATTAGCGAGCGGCACGTCCTGTCGCTGACGGTTTCGAACGAGGCGGGCATATTGGCGCGCATCGCGGGCCTGTTCACCGCGCGCGGCTATAATATCGACAGCCTGACGGTGGCCGACATCACCCCGGACCATGCGATCAGCCGCATCACCATCGTCACCAGCGGCCCGCCCAAGGTGATCGACCAGATCATCGCCCAACTGGAACGGCTGGTGCCGGTGCACAAGGTGACGGACCTGACCGACAACGGCCCCTTCGTCGAGCGCGAACTGGCGCTGGTCAAGGTCGCAGGAACGGGCGAGAACCGGATAGAGGCGCTGCGCCTGGCCGACGTGTTCCGGGCGAAGGTGGTGGACACCACGATAGAGAGCTTCATCTTCGAGATCACCGGCACGACGGACAAGATCGACAATTTCGTCGGCCTGATGCGCCAGATCGGCCTGGTCGAGGTCGGCCGCACCGGCGTCGTCGGCCTGATCCGCGGCAAGGAGTCGAACTGAAGAAATTACCCCTCTCCCCTTGTGGGAGAGGGAGGGGCCCGCCGCGCAGCGGTGGGAGGGTGAGGGCCAGCAGCCCCTCCCCCGCGCGCAGGTGGTCCCCCTCACCGCCAATCTCGGCTCCGCAAGGCGCCACCCGAACTGAAAGAAGGAACGTCAAATGAAGGTTTATTACGACCGCGACGCCGACATCGGCCTGATCAAGGGCAAGAAGGTCGCCATCCTCGGTTACGGTTCGCAGGGTCACGCCCATGCGCAGAATCTGCGCGACAGCGGCGTCGCCGAAGTCGCCATCGCGCTGCGCCCCGGCTCGCCCAGCGCCAAGAAGGCCGAAGGCGCGGGCTTCAAGGTGCTGCCGAACGCGGAAGCCGCCGCATGGGCCGACGTGCTGATGATCCTGGCGCCCGACGAGCATCAGGCCGCCATCTACGCCGCCGACATCCACGCCAATCTGCGCCCCGGCGCGGCGCTGGCCTTCGCGCACGGCCTCAACGTCCATTTCGGCCTGATCGAGCCGCGCAAGGATGTCGACGTCATCATGATCGCGCCCAAGGGTCCGGGCCACACCGTTCGCGGCGAATATGTGAAGGGCGGCGGCGTGCCCTGCCTGATCGCCGTTCATCAGGACGCGACCGGCAACGCGCATGACATCGCCCTGTCCTACGCTTCGGGCGTCGGCGGCGGCCGCAGCGGCATCATCGAAACCAATTTCCGCGAGGAATGCGAAACCGACCTGTTCGGCGAGCAGGCCGTGCTGTGCGGCGGCGCGACCGCGCTGGTCCAAGCGGGCTTCGAAACGCTGGTCGAGGCGGGCTACGCCCCCGAAATGGCCTATTTCGAATGCCTGCACGAACTGAAGCTGATCGTCGACCTGATGTATGAAGGCGGCATCGCCAACATGCGCTATTCGATCTCGAACACCGCCGAATATGGCGATATCAAGACCGGCCCGCGCATCATCACCGAAGAAACGAAGAAGGAAATGAAGCGCGTTCTGGCCGACATCCAGTCGGGCCGCTTCGTCAAGGACTTCGTGCTCGACAACCGCGCCGGCCAGCCGGAATTGAAGGCCAGCCGCATCGCCGCCCAGCGCCACCCGATCGAGGAAACCGGCGCCAAGCTGCGCGCCATGATGCCCTGGATCGGCGCGAACAAGCTGGTCGACAAGGACAGGAACTGACGGCCACGCCGACATAGCGTAACGGTAACCCATTGTTTCCGGTTACGGCTCTGGAACAATCGAGGGACGTCGCCTATCGTGGCGGCGTCCCTTGAACGTTTCGGAGAGAGCATCCCCATGCGCAAATATCTGATCCCCGCCGCCGCCCTGATCGCCCTGGCCGGCGGCAGCGCCGTCATCGCCCAGCAAATGCCCGCCGCGCCCGGCGCGAAGGACGCCGCGCGCGTCACCGGCGGCGCCTATACCATCGACCCCGGCCACACCCAGATTCTCTTCGCCTATGATCATATGGGCTTTTCCAACAATCTGGGCGTCCTGTCCGAATCGACCGGCACGCTGACGCTCGACCCGAAAAACCCCTCCGCCGCCAAGGTCTCGGTCGAGGTTCCGATCGCCAACCTCAAGACCGGCATCGCCAAGCTGGACGAGCATCTGATGAAGCCGGAATTCTTCGATTCCGCCAAATTCCCCAAGGCGACCTTCGTGTCGACCGGCGTGAAGGTGCAGGGCACCCAGGCGGAGATCAGCGGCAACCTGACCATCAAGGGCATCACCAAGCCGGTGACGCTGGACACCGAATTCTACGGCGCGGGCAAGGCTCCGGCGATGATGGGCGGCAAGGAAAATGTCGGCTTCGTCGCGACGACCACGATCAAGCGCAGCGATTTCGGCATGGGCTATGGCGTCCCGATGGTCGGCGACGCGGTGGAACTGAAGATCGTCGCGGCGTTCCAGAAGTAAGTGCTCCCAATATCCCTCTCCCTTGAGGGTCGGCCAGAGTCACGTGCCTCTGGCCGAGGCTGCGCAGACTTGGCAGCTTGCTGCCTAGTCGTAGCTGGGTGAGGGGGTTGCGATCCTTCGGATCGCCCGGGCCACAGGCCCGCTCCCCCTCATCCAACTGCGCCTAGCTTCGCGCCGCTCAGCAAGGCTCCGTATCCTTCTCCCTCAAGGGAGAAGGAATGGCCCGGCCTGCTCCCCCACCCATCCGCAAACGACGCCAACCTTGCGCTTTCCCCCAACTCCGGGTAAAGCGGCCCATCATGCAGCGCGCGCTTCTTCCCCTGCTACGACTTACACGCCCTTAGGCGTGGTTTTTGTGCTGCTCTTCGCTTGAACGACGCGGCAATCCGCCTAAGGGCATAATCAAGCAGATAGTCGTACCACCGGGCAGGCGCCAACTGGCTCGCCCGTATGCAGAGAAGCCATTTTCGTCATGATGCTGAACGATCCCTCGCTGAAATACCGCCCCTTCCCTCAGGTGGACCTGCCGAATCGGCAATGGCCGTCGCGGGTCATCACCGCGCCGCCGCGCTGGCTGTCGACCGACATGCGCGACGGCAACCAGTCGCTGATCGACCCGATGAACGCGGAAAAGAAGCGCCGCTTCTTCGACCTGCTGCTGAAGGTCGGCGTCAAGGAGATCGAGGTCGGCTTCCCCAGCGCGGGCGCGACCGAGTTCGACTTCATTTCCGGCCTGGTCCGCGACGGCGCGATCCCCGACGACGTCTTCCCGCAGGTGCTGACGCAGGCCCGCGAAGACCTGATCGCCACCACCTTCGAATCCCTGCGCGGCGCGAAGAAGGCCATCGTCCACGTCTACAACGCCGTATCCCCGGCATGGCGCAACATCGTCTTCCAGATGGACCGGCCGCAGATCCGGGAAATCGCCGTCACCGCCGCCAAGCTGCTGCGCGACAATGCGGCGAAGCAACCCGACACCGACTGGCATTTCGAATATAGCCCGGAAACCTTCTCCACCGCGGAACTGGATTTCAGCCTGGAATGCTGCGAGGCGGTGATCGACATATTGCAGCCGACCCCGGAAAAGCCGCTGATCCTGAACCTGCCGGCCACGGTCGAATGCGCGACGCCCAATATCTACGCTGACCAGATCGAATGGATCTGCCGCAACATCTCCCGGCGCGACAGCGTGGTGATCTCGCTGCACACCCATAATGACCGGGGAACCGGCGTCGCGGCGGCGGAACTGGGCCTGATGGCGGGCGCGGACCGCATCGAAGGCTGCCTGTTCGGCAATGGCGAGCGCACCGGCAATTGCGACCTGGTGACGGTGGCGCTCAACATGTACACGCAGGGCATCAATCCGGGGCTGGATTTCAGCGACATCGACGAGGTCATCCAGACCGTCGAATATTGCAACCAGTTGCCCGTCCACCCGCGCCATCCCTATGCGGGCGAACTGGTGTTCACCGCCTTTTCCGGCAGCCATCAGGATGCGATCAAAAAGGGCTTCGCCGCGCAGGAAGCGCGCAACGACCAGATCTGGGACGTGCCCTATCTGCCCATCGACCCCAAGGATCTGGGCCGCGACTATGAGGCCGTGATCCGCGTGAACAGCCAGTCCGGCAAGGGCGGCGTCGCCTGGGTGCTGCAACAGGACAAGGGGCTGAAACTGCCCAAGCGGATGCAGGCCGATTTCTCCAAGGTGGTGCAGGCGCTGGCCGACGAAAGCAGCCGCGAACTCAACGCCGCCGACATATGGGCCGCGTTCGAGACCCATTATCGCCTGGCGGGCGAGCAGCCCTACAGCCTGATCGACTATCATGAGAGCGGCGCGGCGGGCGACCGCATCTTCACCGGCAAGATCACGCACAAGGGCGGCGAACGGAGCATTTCTGGGCGCGGCAACGGCCTCATCTCCTCGGTGCTGGCCGCGCTGCGCGACGAACTGGGCGTCGATCTGGAGGTCGCGGACTATAGCGAACATGCCATCGGCGCGGGCACGGACGTCGCGGCCGCCGCCTATGTCGAATGCCGCACGCCCGATGGCCGGACCATCTTCGGCATCGGCACCGACACCGACGTCGCGACCGCCTCGGTCCAGGCGGTCCTCTCCGCCGCGAACAGCATCGCGGCGGGGCGGTGAAATAGCGACGTGCTCCTGCGCAGGCAGGAGCCCAGTTTCGCCGTTTGGACTGGGCTCCTGCCTGCGCAGGAGCACGTCGCGCATTGGGGCGATTATCCCGCCAAAGCCTTCACCACCCTTTCCCACTGGTCGAGCGCCGCCGGAATTCCCGCCACCGGCACCCGCTCGTCCAGCCCATGGGCAAAGCCGTCCTCGCCCCGCTGGAACAGGCTGGACACGCCATAGCTCGGCACCCCCAGCGCCCGGAAATGAAGGCTGTCCGTCGCCCCCGCCGACATGGAGGGGATCACCGGAATATCCGGATGGCGCGCCGCCACGGCCGCCCTCA
This sequence comes from Sphingobium sp. TA15, assembly GCF_037101235.1. Lineage (NCBI taxonomy): Bacteria > Pseudomonadati > Pseudomonadota > Alphaproteobacteria > Sphingomonadales > Sphingobiaceae > Sphingobium > Sphingobium sp. TA15. The sequence goes on along the minus strand of NZ_AP025355.1, from coordinate 620,986 downwards.
CCGCATCCACCACGTCCTTGCGCAGGGGGGAGGCGCTGCTGGCCTGCGGATCGTCCAGCGTGGCGATCTTCGCGCCCGGATCGTCGATCACCTGCGCGAGTTCCGCCTTCACCGCATCGATGGCGACGCCGGGAAAGATGCGGCAGTTGACGTCGACCTTCGCGCTCTGCGGCAAGGCGTTGAGCGCATGGCCCGCCTGCGCCATGGTGGCGACGCAGGTCGTCCGCACCTGTCCCACGAATTCGGGATAGTCGGACAGAAGATCGGCCGATTTCCTGTCCCCCGTCTCCGCATAGCGCCGCATCGCCGCGCCCGCCGCGCCGCCGATCCGATCGGCCGACAGCAGCAGGGATGCCCTCGTCAGTTCATTGCGCATCGGCGCGAAGCGATAGGCCGCGATCCGGCCGATGGCCCGCGCCATGCGATGGATGGGATTGCCCGGCGTCGGCGCGCTGCTGTGGCCGCCCGCATCGGTGAAGGCGATCTCGAAATCCGCATAGGTCTTTTCGCCCGCCTGCAACTGGTACAGCACGGCCCGCCCGCCCTCGTCCAGCAGCCCGCCGCCGCCGTCGCCGTTCAGCAGCAATTCTGCATCCCTGTATTTCTCCGCCAGCGCCCTGCCGGTGCGCATATGGGTTTCCTCATCGCCCGACAGCAGCAGCGTGACGGTCCGCCGGGGTCGCCAGCCCTCTTTGCGCAGGCCCGCAAGCATCGCCACCATCATGGCGACGTCATATTTATTGTCCTCCGCGCCGCGCCCGAAAATATAACCGCCCTCCTCCACCGGCACGAAGGGATCGCGCGTCCAGTCCGCCGGATTGGCCGCCACCACGTCCATATGGCCGATCAGCAGCAGGGGCTTGAGCCGCGGATCGCTGCCCCGGATGGTCGCGGCCAGGCTGGCCGTTTCGCCCATCGGCATGATCTCGACCTCCGCGGCCGCAAAGCCCGCCTGCCGCAGCACCGACGCATAATAAGCGGCCAGACGGGGCACCTGCCCCTGCCCCTCCACCGTGCGAAAGGCGATGGATCGGACGAGCACATCCTTGGCCAGTGCCGGATCGCCGGCGGCCTGCGCGGCGCGGGGCAGGATTAGCGCGGGCAGGATCAGGGCCATCGGAACCGCCCACCAATTCGTCAAATCGCATCTCCTGCTGGATTTCGGTCCATTCTGTGGCATAGCGGATCGCGGCCGCCAATTCGTTTGGCCGTCAAGCCGCGGAAAGAGGGCGTCCTTATCCGCATTCACCCCCATAAAGAATTGCTTGCGCGCATCTGGCGGAGCAGCTCCCCATATCGCGCGCCGGTCGCCCGAAGGAAATGCCCATGGCCCTCAACTATCGCAGTTTCGGATTTCAGGTTCTGGTCGGCATGGTTGTCGGCCTCGCGCTTGGCCTGCTGGCGCGATCCATGGGTTCGGGACCGAACGGCGATCTCAACTGGCTGGCGACCGCGCTCAAGACGACGGGATCGATCTTCGTCTCGTTGCTCAAGGCCGTGGTGCCGCCGCTGGTGTTCGCGGCCATCATCGCCTCCATCGCCAATCTGCGCGCTCTAGATAACGCCGCCCGGCTGGCGGGGCAGACGCTGCTCTGGTTCGCGATCACGGCGCTGATAGCGGTCGTCATCGGCCTGGCCATCGGGTTGATCGTCCAGCCGGGTTCCGGCCTCCACGGACAGGCGCTGGCAACTGCCAAGCCGGATTCCGTGGGCGGCTGGCTCGATTTCCTGAAAGGCCTGGTCCCCGGCAACAGCTTCGCCCTGTCCGCCAGCACCAAGGTCACGGATACGGGGGCGACCACCAGCCTGTCCTTCAACATCCTGCAATTGCTGGTCGTTTCCATCGCCATCGGCCTTGCGACGCTGAAGGTCGGGGAGAAAGCCGAACCTTTCCTGGCCTTCGTCCGTTCGCTGCTCGCCGTGGTGCGGGCGATATTGGGCTGGATCATCCGCCTGACGCCCATCGGTTCGGCCGCCCTGATCGGCAGCGCCGTCGCGACCTATGGCTGGAGCGCGCTGGCCCAGCTCGGCGGCTTTGCGGGGGCGGTGTATCTGGGTCTCGCATTGGTGCTGCTGGTGGTCTATCCGCTGCTGCTCGCCGCCAACGGCCTTAGCCCCCTGCCCTTCTTCGCCAAGGCATGGCCCGCCATCCAGCTTGGCTTCGTGTCGCGATCCTCGGTCGGCACCCTGCCCGTCACCGAAACCGTGACCGAGCGGATGGGGGTGGAAAAGGGCTATGCCGCCTTCGCCATTCCGCTGGCATCGACCACGAAGATGGACGGTTGCGCGTCCATCTATCCGGCGCTGGCCGCGATATTCGTCGCCGGTTTCTACGGCATACCCCTTCATGCGGCGGACTATGCGCTGATCGCCTTCGTATCCGTGGTGGGATCGGCCGCGACGGCTGGCCTGACCGGCGCCATCGTGATGCTGACCCTGACGCTTTCCACGCTCGGCCTGCCGCTGGAGGGCGCGGGCCTGCTGCTGGCCATAGACCCGATCCTCGACATGGGGCGCACCGCCGTCAATGTCGCGGGGCAGGTGCTGGTCGCCACCATCGTCGCCAAGCGGGAGGGGATATTGGACGAGGCCGCCTATCAGGGCAAAGCGGATCTGGCCGTCGCCTGACAGCGGTTGACCTGCGCGCCGCGGGGGACCATGGGTCGCCCCATGCATCAGGTTCATATCATCGGCGGCGGACTCGCGGGCACGGAAGCGGCATGGCAATTGGCGCAGGCGGGCGTGAAGGTCCGCCTGTCGGAAATGCGCGGAAGCGGCGACATGACCCCCGCGCACCAGACGGATGGGCTGGCCGAACTGGTCTGCTCCAACAGCTTCCGATCCGACGATGCGGACAAGAATGCCGTGGGCCTGCTGCATCAGGAGATGCGGCGGCTGGGATCGCTGATCATGGCGCAGGCGGAACCGGCCAAGGTGCCCGCAGGATCGGCGCTGGCGGTGGACCGGCATATTTTCTCCGACGGCGTCACCCGCGCGCTGGCCAGCCATCCCAATGTGGAGATCGTGCGGGAACGCATCGACGCGTTGCCCACAGAGGGCATGACCATCGTCGCCACCGGCCCGCTGACCGCTCCCGCGCTGGCCGCCAGCATCGGGCAGGCGGCGGGGATCGACCATCTCGCCTTTTTCGACGCCATCGCGCCGGTCGTGCATCATGACAGCATCGACATGGACAAATGCTGGATGGCCAATCGCTGGGACAAGATCGGCCCCGGCGGCGGCGAGGGCAAGGATTACATCAACTGCCCCATGAACAGGGATCAGTATCAGGCCTTCGTCCAGGGACTGCTGGACGGCGAAAAGACCGACTTCAAGGAGTGGGAAAAGGACACGCCCTATTTCGAAGGCTGCATGCCGATCGAGGTGATGGCGTCACGCGGCCCGGAAACGCTGCGTCACGGGCCGATGAAGCCGATGGGCCTGGACGATCCGCGCACCGGCCGCTGGCCCTATGCCGTGGTGCAGTTGCGGCAGGACAATGCTTCGGGCACGCTGTGGAACATGGTCGGCTTCCAGACCAAGCTGAAGCATGGCGCGCAGGTCGAATTGTTCCGCACCATTCCGGGTCTGGAGAAGGCGGAGTTCGCCCGGCTCGGCGGGCTTCACCGCAACACCTTCATCCAGAGCCCCAAGCTGCTGGATGGCACGCTGCGCCTGAAAAGCGCGCCGCATATCCGCTTTGCAGGCCAAGTGACGGGCTGCGAAGGCTATGTCGAGAGCGCGGCCATCGGGCTGCTCGCCGGACGCTTCGCCGCGGCCGAGATATTGGGCAGGCCGCTCGCCCCGCTGCCGCCCGAAACGGCGCTGGGCGCGCTGCTCGGCCATGTGACCGGCAATGTCGAGACGGCGGATTATCAGCCGATGAACGTCAATTTCGGCCTCTTCCCGCCGCTGCAGGATGTGAAGAAGAAACAGCGCAAGGAAGCGATGACCGCCCGCGCCCGCGCCGCGCTGGGCGCCTGGCTGGGCGAACTTCAGCCGGCCTGACGCGTCAGCATCGGCATTTCGGCGCGGCCGCGCGTTTCGGGGCGGTCGTCGCGAATTCGGCGGGTGTCAGCCTGCCGTCGCCATTGGCGTCCGCCCTGGCGAAGCGGTCCGACGTCGTCACCGCCCACTCCTCGAAGGAGAGGAGATTGTCATTGTCGCGGTCCAGCGCCTTGAACGCCCTGACGCGGCTGCCCATCATCTCGACCCGCGAGATGACGCCGTCGCGATTGCGGTCGTAACGGGCAAATCGCTTCTGCTCGCGGCTTTGCGGCGACGCTTCGCCGGGCATGGGCGGCGCCTCCCCCGAAGCGTCCGGATCGCCTTCCGGCAGGGCGTCGACAGCGGGCGGCGGGGGCGATCCGACCAAAGGCTGGGGCACGGGTTCATTGTTCGCCTGTCCCTGCCACCAGAACAGTCCGCCCGCCGCGAGCAGCAATGCCGCTATCGCACCCCCCAGAACTCGCTCCACACTATCCCCCTATCGCCCCAGCAGCGCGACGCGCACCAATCGCCAATATAGCGCCGGGGTCAATCCCGCCGGCGCGCAGCGGCCCTTTTCGATGTCGTGACGCGCAAGCTGACAGGCGATCCGCAACGGGCGCCATTCCTTCGGCCAGGGCAACCCGCCGCCGCCGGTTATATATCCCCGCGCCAGATCGATTGCCTTTTCCGCAACCTGCCGGTCCGCACAATGTCCTGACAGATCCCACAAGGCCCAGGCCGCTCCCGCCCGGTCGAGCCATGGCGGCATATCCTCCCGCCCCGCCAGAGCGCGGAACAGCCCGCCGCCCCGCCCCTCCGCATAGCCGGGAAGGTCCACCTCCCCGATCAACGCTTCCCAGCCGTCAAGCCATTGCGAAAGCCCGCAGGGCGGCAGGCCCTTTATCTCCCGCATCGCATCGATCAAGGGTTCGCCCCGCCCCCTGACGCCGCTTTCGTCGGTCAGGGCATCGTTCCACCAGGCCATGCGCATCTGCCCGATGACAGGCTCGCTCGTCCTCGCCACGAGCCGCGAGAAGCGAGCATCGAGCGCCCAGACCAACCGATGACGGGGCGCGTCCGGGCCGGCATAGGTGCTGAGCAGCGACGGCAATGGGGCGAGATCGTCGCTCACCTTATCCATCCACCTATATCGAACGAAATGGATTTTGTCGAAATTATCAGCTTTTTAACCCCAACCCGCATAGTGATCCTGGCAATTGCCCCTGACGGGCATGGGGGTGCCCTGCCTGAAATGGGGATGCAGGGCAAGCGAAGGCAGAGCGGATTATGGGCGATCGGATCAAGCGCGCGCTGTTCATTCTGATGCGGCTTTACCACAATCAGGCGGGAAATATCTTGGCGATAACTGCCGCCGCAATCATTCCGACAATTGGTTTGGTGGGGGGCGCGTTCGACATGGCGCGCATCTATGCCGTTAAGACTAGACTGCAAAGCGCCTGCGACGCAGGTGCGCTCGCTGGCCGCCGCATAATGGGAAGCGGCCGCTGGACCGACAATAACGGTCGACCCAATACTACCGCCTTGGCGACCTTCGACCTCAATTTCGCACAGAATTCTTTCGGCGCCGAAAATCGTACCCGATCCTATAGCGAATCGGACGGCACTGTCAGCGGTACGGCATCCGCAGACGTGCCCATGACGCTCATGCGCGTTCTAAACGTTCCCACGAAGCGCGTTGAGGTCACCTGTGAAGGACAGATGCGCATCCCGAACACCGACGTCATGTTCGTCCTCGACAACTCCGGGTCGATGAACGAAGTCATTCCGGGCGACACCACCGGCCTCAAGAAAATGGCAGGTCTACAGTTGGCCATTCGGTGCTTTTATGAAGCGCTAGCTAGGCAAAACATAACCGATGTTAGCGCCGCTCAATGCGGTACGAGTGCCGATCCGACTGGCGATCTCTCCTCACAGGTGCAACTCCGGTTTGGATTTGTGAACTATGATAATATGGTCAATGTCGGAAAGCTTTTGCCAAACAACTACCTAGCTGACAGTTGGACCTATCGATCTCGCACAGCTACCGGCATCCAGACCGTCTATGCATGGACCGCTGGCACCCAGAGCGCCACAACATGGGGGCCGTGGTCATCGACGCCAAATAACTTTGCCAATCCCAGTAGTTATTCCAGCACTTATTCCGTGGTTAGTGGAGGCAATACGTCGACTACCACCCTTGCCGATGGTCTTGCCTATGTAAAGAAAGCGGCACCTACTTCCGCAGCGGCGTGCAGTGCACTGAATAGCTATGGCAGCTATGATCAACTCGTGGGTATTTCAGAAAGCAACGGCACCAGCTCGGATGTTACCACCCCCGAGGTGCCAATCTACCCTGCGATACAGCAAAATATCAACACCGTCAGAAGCAGAACCCAAACGGTAGCATATGGCTATCGCTATCGTTACTTCCAGAATGGGTCGGGCACATCTGCCTGGGGTTGCTGGCTGGAACGAGCGCCCTTCAACTCCGCGAATAACACCTATCTCCAGACACGGGATGGTACGGCGAACAAGCCGTTGTCATGGACAGCATATGATCGGATCACGGAATGGACTTATGGCCCACGCACCGACATCAATATTGCGGGTCTGAAGGCGGGACAATCGGCCTGGAACAGTACCGTGACAATCCCCTTGGCCGGGCGGGTCAGGAGGCAGCTTTACCTCTCTGGTTCGACTATCCGAAGCGACATAGAGACCGTCGCCGATCTTTCGGTCACATGGGACGGCTGCATTGAAGAACGTCAGACGTTCTTTAACACAGACGGCAATCCCAGCGATGACTGGCTAAACTATCCATCATCGCCAAGCGATGCCATCGATATGGATATCGATCGTGTGCCGGATTCCGATCCGGCGACGCGATGGAAACCACTACTGCCCAATGCGGTATGGGGTCCCAAGGGCACGCTGGTGGGCAACACCTGGAGCGGGGATTACACGACTGATCCCGTAAAAGCCGGTGAAAACACCAGCAGCGGCGACACCGGCCGCAACCTGAGCAACAACAGTTGCGTCACAGCGTCCCGGAAGTTGACGAACTATAATGGTGTAGGGGGCAACCCGTCGGCGCAGGATCTGAGCAATTATGTCGGCACGCTCGTTCCGCATAACAATACATATCATGATATAGGCCTGCTCTGGGGCGCGCGCCTGATGTCGCCGACCGGCATTTTCGCCAGCGAGAACGCGACTACGGGGGGAGGCGCCCAGATTCAGCGTCACCTGATCTTCATGACCGACGGCGCAACGGCTACGACTGTCAACAACTATGCAAGCTATGGCCTGGAATGGTGGGATCGTCGCCAGATCGCTCCTGCGGGTCCCAATGATGCCAATTATGATGACAATCTCAATGCGGTTAACAACGCGCGATCCAATGCGCTTTGCACAGCTATCAAGAACAAGAACATAACCTTGTGGGTCATCTACTACGGCAGTTCGGACACTGCGACAAAGACGCGCCTTACCAACTGCGCGACCAGCCCATCCTATTTCTATGAGGCAAGGAACACCACCCTGCTGATCGGCAAATTCCGCGAGATCGCCGATCGCATCTCTAACCTGCGCCTGACCCAATAGGATGACGTCGTAATGGACATTAAGCATCTGCACCGGGACGAAAGCGGCGTGGCCGCCGTCGAATTCGGCATAACAGCATCCGCCTTCCTGGCCTTGCTGCTGGGTGGGTTCGACGTGGGACACACGCTTTATATGCAAACAGTTCTGCAAGGCACGGTGCAGAAGGCAGGGCGTGATCTGACCTTGTCGTCAGGCGCCGAAGCGGCGCAACAACTTGCGATCGACGGGCGCGTGCGGGACGCCGTGCGGCGGCTCAATGCCAGCCTTTCTGATGAAGACATTATCATTACCCGCGAATATTATGCCGACTTCACGAAGGCCCAGGCGGCGCAGCCGGAAGACGCCGATCAAGACGGCATATGCGAACCCGGAGAGGTCTGGGTCGATCGTAATTTCAACAATGTGTATGACTCGAAGGGCGGCAGTTCCGGGCAAGGAGGCGCGAAGGACGTCGTCGTCTATTCGGTGACGGTATCCTACCCGCGCCTTTTCCCGGTCGCCCGCCTGATCGGCATGTCCGAAACTGTAAAGCTCAATGCCACTACAGTGCTGGCGAACCAGCCTTATGGCGATCAAGCCAATCGTTCCGGCACACTGACGCCAAGGAACTGCACATGACATTCCGAAACTCTAAAGCAATGAAAATGCTAGCATCACTTGGCGGCGACCGGCGAGGGCTGGCTCTTATAGAATTTGCCTATATGGCTCCGATCATGCTCCTGCTCATGGTGGGAGGCGCCGAACTCGCCAACTATTCCATCACATCGATGCGCATTTCTGCTCTCGCCCTGCAAGTGGCCGACAACGCATCCCGCATCGGCGAGGGCGACCCGATGGCCAAAAAGAAAGTTTCGGAGGCGCAAATTAACGATCTGCTGCAAGGTGCTCTCGCCCAAGGCGGTAATTTGAACGTGAACAGCACTTATGTCGAAAAGCAGAGCGGTGGTTCCTCCACCATAAAAAACAAGGCCAGAATCATTATCTCAAGCCTTGAACCGGACCCCGATGCCGGTCATGTGGACAGGAATTATATCCACTGGCAACGCTGCTTTGGACTCGCCAGAGATTTCACGCCGCAATATGGCGTACAGGGCAACGATAACCTGATTGGCATGGGTCCGACGGATCGGCAGGTATACGCGCCGCCTGGAGCAGGCGTTATTTTCGTCGAACTATATTATCGGTACGAACCTATTTTCCCGGTCGCTCAACTGGAGAGTATCGGCCTTCCGAGTTATCGTACCATCAATGCGGTCGCCGCGATGGTTGTTCGCGACGACCGCGATTACTCTCAATTATATAATACAGAAAGCGTCACGCCCGCCACCTGCTGAGCATATGCCTATCTGTAGCAGACCTTTCTTGCTGCCTCCACGACCTTGTCAGGATTGACGATGGCGGCTTTTTCGAGGTTTGCGGCATAGGGCAGCGGCACATCTTCGTTGGTTACGCGCAGCACCGGGGCGTCGAGGTCGTCGAAGCCCTGCTCCATCACCACGGCCGCGATTTCAGACGCGATCGAGCAGACCGGCCAGCCCTCTTCCACCACCACCAGGCGGTTGGTCTTCTTCAGGCTCTCCAGCACCGTCGCCGTGTCGAGCGGGCGCAGCGTGCGCAGGTCGATGACCTCCGCATCGATGCCTTCGCCGGCCAACGCCTCAGCCGCTTCCAGCGCCACGCCGACGCCGATGGAGTAGCTGACCAGCGTCACATCCTTGCCCTCGCGGACAATGCGCGCCTTGCCGATGGGGAGGACATAGTCGTCCACCTCTGGCACGTCGAAGCTGCGGCCGTAGACCAGTTCGTTTTCCAGGAACACGACCGGATCGTCCGAGCGGATCGCCGCCTTGAGCAGGCCCTTGGCATCGGCCGCGTCATAGGGGGCGATCACGATCAGCCCCGGAACCGACGCATACCACGGACCGTAATTCTGGCTGTGCTGCGCGGCGACGCGGCTGGCGGCGCCGTTCGGGCCACGGAACACGATGGGGCAGCGCATCTGGCCGCCGGACATGTAGTTGGTCTTGGCCGCCGAGTTGATGATGTGGTCGATCGCCTGCATCGCGAAGTTGAAGGTCATGAACTCGACGATCGGCTTCAACCCGCCCATCGCCGCGCCCGCGCCTATGCCGGCAAAGCCATATTCGGTGATCGGCGTGTCGATGACGCGCCGGTCCCCAAACTCCTCCAGCAGGCCTTGGGTGACCTTGTAGGCGCCCTGATATTCCGCCACTTCTTCGCCCATGACGAAGACGCGCTCGTCGCGCCGCATTTCCTCCGCCATGGCGTCGCGCAGCGCTTCGCGCACGGTCGTCTTGATATATCCGGTGCCCTCGGGCAGCGCGGGATCCTTGACGGTCGCCTTGGCCTCGGTCGCCAGCTTGGCGGTGCCGCTTTCGGCCTTCCTGGGTTCCGGAGCGGCCGGCGGCGCGCTTTCCGCGGCCTTCGGGGCCTGGGCGGTCTCGCTGGTCCCATCCGCGGCCATGGTGGCGATGACGGTGCCGACCTTCACGCCCTCGGTCCCCTCGGCCACCATGATCTGGCCGATCTTGCCTTCATCGACGGCTTCGAATTCCATCGTCGCCTTGTCGGTCTCGATCTCGGCCAAGATGTCGCCCGAGCGGACCTCGTCCCCTTCCTTCACCAGCCACTTCGCCAACGTGCCTTCCTCCATCGTCGGGGACAGCGCCGGCATCTTGATTTCGATACCCATTAATATTGCTCCACCAGCACGTCGGTATAAAGGTCGTGCAGTTCCGGTTCGGGAGAGGTTTCGGCGAAATCCGCCGCGTCGCTGACGACCTTGCGGATGTCCTGGTCGATCTTCTTGAGTTCGTCCTCGCCCACGCCCATTTCGGCCAGATATTTCTTGACGCCTTCGATCGGGTCGGACTTTTCGCGCATCGACTGCACTTCCTCGCGCGACCGATATTTGGCCGGGTCGGACATGCTGTGACCGCGATAGCGATAGGTCTTCATCTCCAGCAGGATGGGACCATTGCCCGCCTGCACCCATTTCAGCGCCTCTTCCGTCGCGCCGCGCACCGCCAGCACGTCCATGCCGTTCACCTGGATGCCGGGGATGCGGAAGCTCTCGCCGCGCCGATAGAGCTGGTCTTCCGCGGAGGAGCGGTTGACGCTGGTGCCCATGGCGTACTGGTTGTTCTCGATCACGAAGATGATCGGCAGCTTCCATAGCTCGGCCATGTTGAAGCTCTCATAGACCTGGCCCTGGTTGGCCGCGCCGTCGCCGAAATAGGCGACGCAGACGCCGCCGTCATTATTGTACTTGTGCGCAAAGCCAAGGCCCGCGCCGAGCGACACCTGCGCGCCGACGATGCCATGGCCGCCGTAGAATTTATGCTCGACGCTGAACATGTGCATCGAACCGCCCTTGCCGCGGGAGATGCCCGCTTCCCGGCCGGTCAGTTCCGCCATGATGACATTGGGATCGATGCCATAGGCCAGCATGTGGCCATGGTCGCGATAGCCGGTGATGACGCTGTCCTTGCCCGGCTGAAGCGCCGACTGGATGCCCACGGCGACCGCTTCCTGCCCGATATAGAGGTGGCAGAAGCCGCCGATCAGGCCCAGGCCGTAAAGCTGGCCGGCCTTTTCCTCGAAACGGCGGATCAGCACCATCTGCCGGTAGAATTCCAGCAACTCCTCCTTGCTGGCGTCATAATCTTTCGGAGTGTCGGGGCGAGGCCGGTTATGGTCCGCGCCGGCGGCGGGTGCAGCCGCCTTTGCCTTTGCGCGTGAAGGACGCGGCGTCGTTGGTTTCGCCAAGGCTCTTATCCTTTTACGTGGGTGAGGATGGAAGGAAGGCCGATATAGCGACAGTCCGCCACCAAATGCAACGCGGCATGGCGCCCAAAAGCGCGGTCAGGGCGACCCGCCGGCCATCCGCGGCGATCAGTTCAGCGGGACGATCACCTCATCAGGATGAACGACGCCCAGTTCCCGCCGGATCAACTCGTCGGAAAGGTCGGGATCGACGCGCCGGGGATCGAGCAGGTCCACCCGGTTCTTCAATTCCTGCCGGCTGGCCTGGACCTGCTTCAGTTCGGCGCGCGCATGATGGAGCTGCCGCTTATAGTCGCCCCAGGCCAGAACGCCGTTGGAACCCAGCACCACATAGCCCGCGAAGAAGAGAAGAAGAAGCACCGCAATCGCAGGCCCGAAAGCCGAAAAAAGCAATATGCGGAGTTTCGCGATATGCGCCATGGGCCAGTTGAATCACAGGGAAGGGCCAGCCGCAAGCGAAATTTAAGGCGCTTGCGGCCGGTGGCGGATATTCGACTTAACGGAAAATCGAACGTCCTGCGTAAAGCGCGATGTCGCCCAGTTCTTCTTCGATCCGGATAAGCTGGTTATACTTGGCGAGCCGGTCGGAACGGGCGAGCGAGCCGGTCTTGATCTGGCCGCAATTGGTGGCGACGGCCAGGTCGGCGATGGTCGCGTCCTCGGTCTCGCCGGAGCGGTGCGACATGACGGCGGTATAGCGCGCCCGGTGCGCCATGTCGACGGCGGCCAGCGTTTCGGTCAGCGATCCGATCTGGTTCACCTTGACCAGCAGCGAGTTGGCCAGCCCCTTGCCGATGCCCATTTCCAGGCGCTTGGGGTTGGTGACGAACAGGTCGTCGCCCACCAACTGGACCTTCCCGCCGATCTTGTCGGTCAGCGCCTTCCAGCCTTCGAAATCATCCTCGCTCATGCCGTCCTCGATCGATTTGATCGGATAGTCGGCGCACAGGGCCGCGAGGTAATCGGCCATCTCGACGGGGCTGAGCGACAGGCCCTCGCCCGAAATCTCATATTTGCCGTTCTTGAAGAATTCGGTCGCCGCGCAGTCCAGCGCCAGCACGACGTCGTCGCCCGGCTTGTAGCCCGCCTTCTCCACCGACAGCATGATGAAGTCGAGCGCGTCGCGGGTGGAGGCGATGTTGGGCGCGAAGCCGCCCTCGTCGCCCACCGACGTCGCAAGCCCCTTGTCGTGCAGGCCCTTCTTCAGCGTATGGAAGATTTCCGAACCGATCCGCACGGCGTCGGCGATGCTCTCCGCGCCGACCGGCATGATCATGAATTCCTGGAAATCGATGGGGTTGTCGGCATGCTCGCCGCCATTGATGATGTTCATCATCGGCACCGGCAGCACATGGGCGTTGACGCCGCCGACATAGCGATAGAGAGGCAGGCCGCGCGCATCGGCGGCCGCCTTCGCCACGGCCAGGCTGACGCCCAGTATCGCGTTGGCGCCCAGGTTCGACTTGTTGTCCGTCCCGTCGAGCGCGATCATCGCGGCGTCGACTTCTGCCTGATCCTCGGCGTCCAGGCCGATGATCTGCTCGGCGATCTGGTCGTTGACGGCGGCGACGGCGGCCAGCACGCCCTTGCCCAGATATTTGGTCGCGTCGCCGTCGCGCTTCTCGACCGCTTCATAGGCCCCGGTGGACGCGCCCGACGGCACGGCGGCGCGGCCGAAGCTGCCATCCTCCAGCATCACGTCGACCTCGACGGTCGGATTGCCGCGGCTGTCCAGGATCTGGCGGGCGTGGATATCGAGAATGGCGGTCATGGATCGCTCCTTGGAACTGGCTCTGGTCGCTTTTCGCGCCCCGCTTAGCCACCGACCTTCCGCTTGGCAATGCGGGGGCTTGCAAGGACTCGAAAAATGCCGATGCTCAAAATAGTAACGGCAACGGAACTGTGGGCGGTGGGAAGCATTAGAGGGAGAGCCGCCAGCCCGCTTAGCGATTCCGCTGCATTTCAAAGGGAGACTTAGGACGATGGCCGACACCCCCGAAACCCCGCCCGCCAAGCGCGTCAAAAAGGCCAGCCCCGCCAAGGCGCCCAAGGCCAAGCCGGCCAAGGCCGCCCTGTCCGGCACGCTGGTGAAGGCCGCGCCCGTCAAGACCGCCACCACGCGCAAGGCCGCCGCGCCCAAGACGCCCGGCAACGGCGCCGTCGCCCATGGCTGGACCGCGCAGATCGCGCCGATCAAGGCGCAGGCCGAAAAGGCGGCCAAGGCCGCCGCCGACAAGCTGAACGCCGTCGATTGGAAGGCGCATATCGACCCGCTCAAGGACCAGGCGTCGAAAACGGCCAAGTCGGCCGCGGGCGTCGCCAAGGACAAGACCGGATCGGCCATGCAGAGCCTGGCCAAGCTGATTTCCGACACGGCCGGCACCGTGGATGCGAAGCTGGGTCCGCAATATGGCGACTATGCCCGCCAGGCCGCCGAATCCGTGGCCGGCGCGGCGAAGACGCTGGACAGCAAGGATGTCGACCAGTTGATGACCGAAGCGCGGGATTTCGTGCGCAAGAGCCCCGCCGTGGCCATCGGCGCGGCGGCGGTGGTCGGCTTCGTGCTGATGCGTCTTGCCAAAGGGCCGGACGAAGACGCCTGATCGCGTCCCTGCCCATTAACGGACGATAAGGCCCCGGCGCCGGGGCGGAGGATATTTTGACCCAAGAGCCCCTGCAGAACGAGGCACAGCAAGAGTCCGTGCGGGACGTCTTCGCGCGCCTGTACAGCGACGGGCGGGCCTATGCGGAAGCGGAAGCCGAACGGCAGAAGCTGCGCGCCGGCATCATCGGCGCAGGGGTCCGCGACGCGCTGATCTTCGCGACGGCGGGCGTCATGCTTGTCTTCGCGGCGATCGTCGCCGGGCTGGTGGGCGTCATATTGGCGTTGTCGCCCCTTGTCGGGCCGGGCTGGGCGGCGGCGGCGGTGTTCGGCGGCGCGCTGGTCGTCGCGCTGCTGCTGCTGCTGGTCGCGAAGGGGCGCATCGGCCGGATGAGGAAGGCGGTGAAGCCGTGAAACGCGAGGAAGCCTATCGGGATGCGGCGGCGCGGGCGGATGCGCGCAAGGCCGCGCTCCTCTCCAGCGCCCTTGCGGCCAAGGCGCGCGTCGCCCCCGCCCGGCTCAAGCAGGACGCGAAGGACAAGGCGACGGAAACGCTGACGGGCGGGGCCGCCCACGCCGCTGCCCAGGTCCGGCAGCGGCCGGCCGCGAGCGCGGCGGCGGCCGGCGCGCTCGCCCTCTATTTGCTGCGCCGTCCGCTGGGGGCACTTTTCCGGCGGATATACGTTCGGATAAGCAACCGCACAGAAGAGATTTCGGAGACTGACGATGGCTGACATCCGCACTCAACTCACCCGCGCCCGCGAGGCGGCGAACGACATTGCCGGGACCGCGTCCGGCAAGTTCCGCGGCACGGCGGATCGCGCGCGGGAAAGCGCCGGCGACCTTATCCAGACCGGCCGCGAAAAGGCCGGCGACGCCTATGCGGATGCGCGGGACAGGTCGCAGCGGATCGCGGCCCGCGCCAATGAGATCGTCCAGGAACATCCCATCGCCGCCGTTGCGGGCGCCGTGGCGGCCGGGGCCGTCATCGCCTGGATGTTCCCCAGGAGCCGCGCCGCGATGAAGGCCCTGCCCGCCCTTGCCACGAGCGCGGGCACCAGGGTGCTGGAAGCGGCGCTGGCCGCCAAGGCCGTGGCGGCGGAAAATGCGGAAAGCCTGCGCGCCAACGCCGGTGAAGCGCTGCACAATGCGGCCGAGGGAACGAAGGAAGCGGCGGCATCGGCCCGCGACACCGTGGCGTCGGCCGATCTGGGCGCGAAGGCGTCGCGCCTTGCCGACGACGTCGCGGCGCTGGTGGCCGCCAAGGTCGATGCCCTCAGCGAAGCGGTAAAGGCGCGGCTGCCGAAAAGCTGATCGCGCCGCCGCCAAAAGCATGCCGGTCCGACCGCCTGCCCCCTTGGACGGGTGCGGGCGGCCTGCTAGGGTATGGGTTCACCGAACGGGAGAACATAAGATACCATGAGCAAGCTGCACCTTGTAATGGGCGGTCGCGTCAAAAATCCCCAGACGCTGGATTTCGAAGATCTGAACTCGATCGAACTGGTCGGGGTCTATCCCGATTATGCCGCCGCCGAAAATGCCTGGCGCGGCGCGGCGCAGCGGACGGTCGACGATGCGGAGATGCGCTATGTGATCGTGCACCTGCACCGGCTGCTGGAACCCGACCTGCCCAGCGGTTGAGGACCGGGAAAGCGGGCGCTGCTGAAATCAGACCTTCAGGAAAAGGGCTGGGGACGCTTGCGGAAACGCCAGCGCAGCAGCGGCCGCGTCAGCACCAGCCCCACCAGAAAGCCGCCGATATGCGCGGCGATCGCGATCCGGCCAATGTCGCCCAGACCCTGGGCCGTGGCGAAACCGATCATCAGCTGGAGCGCGATCCAGCTCGCCGCCAGCCAGAGCAGGCGGACCAGATTGGCCGACACCGGCCCTACGCGCCGGACCTTCTGCTGGCTGTAGAGCAGCGCATAGGTGGCGATGATCGCCGATATGGCGCCGCTGGCGCCCACCATCGGACTGGTGGAGTGCGGATCGATCGCCCATTGCAGCGCCGTCGCGCCATAGGCCCCCGCGATGTAGAGCAGCAGCGTCCCGCCCTTGTCCAGCACATGCTCCACCTGCCGCCCGCAAAAGACGAACATGAACAGGTTGAAGCCGATATGCAGCCAGTTGGCGTGGACGAGCGTGCAACTGATCGGCGTCAGCCAGACCGGCACCGCCGCCATGCCGGCCAGCAGCGCGCCATCCTCCACCCGCGCCGGGATGAACCCGGCGATGATGGCGGCATTGTCGACCTGCCCCGTCAGGTAGAGCAGGAGAAACGCGGCGAAGGTTATCGCCGCGATCCCGTTCGTCATGCGGCCGGCAGGCAGTTTCACGGATGGATCAGATGAAATCGATCTTGTCGACCAGGTAGAATTTGTCGCCCGACGGCACCGACACTTCGACTTCCTCGCCGATCTGGCGACCGATCAGCGCGCGGCCCAGCGGGCTGTTATAGCTGATCATGCCGACCTTGGCGTCCGCCTCGGCCTGGCCGACGATCTGGTACTTCACCGGCTTGTCGTCCTCGTCGAGCAGGGTGACGGTCGCGCCGAACACGACCTTGTCGCCCGAAAGCGTCCTGGGATCGATGATCTGGGCGCGCGACAGCTTGTCTTCCAGATCGGCAATGGTGGCTTCGACCTGGCCCTGACGCTCCTTGGCGGCGTGATATTCGGCATTTTCCGACAGGTCGCCGTGCGCGCGGGCTTCTTCGATGGCGTCCACGATCAACGGCCGCTCGGCCTTCAATTCGCGGAGCTGCTCGTTGAGCTTGTCATAGCCCATCTGCAGCATCGGCATCTTCTCGACGGTCGCCATTCTTGCAAATCCTTCGTCAAAACTTCCCTTTGGCGGCCCCCACCCTGGGGCCGCCCGCAGCATGCTTCCTTGTGCAGGGGATCAGGCTTGCGACACAGGATAATAGGACTGGAGCGAACGCACTTCAAGGGCATGCCCCCGAAGCGCCTCGATGGCGTTCGCCGCCGCGACGCTGGCCGCCGCGGTGGTGAAGCTGGCAACCTTGGCGCGCAGCGCGCTGGTGCGGATCGCCTTGCTGTCCTTGAGCGACTGCCACCCCTCCGTCGTGTTGAAGATCAGGTCGACGTCGCCGTCGGTGATCCTGTCGACGATATGGGGGCGCCCTTCGGCCACCTTGTTGACCGGCTGGACGGCGATGCCCTGCTCCCCCAGATAGCGGGCCGTGCCGCCCGTGGCGATGATGGTGAAGCCCAGCGCCGCCATCTTCTGCACCGCGGGCAGGATCACCGGCTTGTCGCTGTCCTTGACCGACACGAACACCGTGCCGCCCTTGGGCAGGATGGTCCCCGCGCCCAGCTGCGCCTTGGCGAAGGCGGTGGCGAAATCGCTGTCGATGCCCATGACTTCGCCGGTGCTCTTCATTTCCGGCGAGAGGACCGGATCGACGCCGGGGAAGCGGGCGAAGGGGAAGACGGCTTCCTTGACCGCAATATGACCGATGGCGTTCCGGTCTATCTTCGGCAGGTCTTTCAGCTTCTCGCCCGCCATCACGCGGCTGGCGATCTTGGCGATGGGGGTGCCGATGGCCTTGGCGACGAAGGGCACTGTCCGGCTGGCGCGGGGGTTGACCTCGATCAGGTAAACGACGCCATCCTTGACCGCGAACTGGATGTTCATCAGGCCACGGACCGACAGGGCGCGGGCCAGGACGTCGGCCTGACGCTCGATCTCCGCGATGATGCCGTCCGACAGGCTGTAGGGCGGCAGCGAGCAGGCGGAGTCGCCGGAATGGACGCCCGCCTCCTCGATATGCTGGAGCACGCCGGCGACCACCACGTCGTCGCCGTCGCAGAGCGCGTCCACATCCACCTCCACCGCGTCGCGCAGATATTGGTCGATCAGGACCGGAGAGTCGCCCGACACCTGAACGGCGGTGGCGATATATTCCTCCAGTTGCGCCTGGCCGTCGACAATCTCCATGGCGCGGCCGCCAAGGACATAGGACGGGCGCATCAGGACCGGGTAGCCGATGCGGTTGGCGACGGCGATGGCCTCCTCGCGGCTGCGGGCGATGCCGTTGGCGGGCTGCTTGAGCTTGAGCCTGTCGATCAGCGCGGCGAACCGCTCCCGGTCCTCGGCCAAGTCGATGGCGTCGGGGCTGGTGCCCAGGATCGGCACGCCCGCATCCTCCAGCGCCTGCGCCAGCTTGAGCGGCGTCTGGCCGCCGAACTGGACGATGACGCCGGCCAGCGTGCCGTTCGACATTTCGACGCTCAGGATTTCCAACACGTCTTCAGCGGTCAGGGGTTCGAAATAGAGGCGGTCGGAGGTGTCGTAGTCGGTTGATACAGTCTCAGGATTGCAGTTGACCATGATCGTCTCGTAACCGGCCTCGCTGAGCGCGAAGCAGGCGTGGACGCAGCAATAGTCGAACTCGATGCCCTGCCCGATGCGGTTGGGACCGCCGCCCAGGATCACCACCTTCTTCCGGTCGCTGGGCTGCGCCTCATTTTCCGCCTCGCCGAAGATCGGGGCTTCGTAGGTCGAATACATATAGGGCGTCTTCGCCTCGAACTCGGCGGCGCAGGTGTCGATGCGCTTGAAGACCGGGCGCACGCCCAGCCTGTGGCGCAGGGCGCGAACCTCATCCTCGGTGACGCCGCCGGTCATGGCCTTGACCGCTTCGTGGATCAGGCCCGAACCGCGCGCGATGCCCCGCTCCATGCCGCGCAGATTGGCGGACTTGAGCGCCAGATAAGCGAGGCGCTTGTCGGAGAAGCCCATGGATTTCAGGCGGCGCATACCGTCCGCGTCCTGCGGCAGGCCGTTGCTGAGGATTTCGGCCTCCGCATCGATGATTTCCTTGATCCGTTCCAGGAACCAGGGATCGAACTTGGCGATGGCGTGGATCTCCGCGACGGTCAGCCCTTCGCGCAGGGCCTGCGCGGCGACCAGCAGGCGGTCCGGGGTCGGCTGGGCCAGGGCGGCGACGATGTCGTCCTTGGGCGCGCCCTCCAGATGATCGACATTGTTGAAGCCGGAAAGGCCGGTTTCCAGGCCCCGCAGCGCCTTCTGCATCGATTCATGGATGTTGCGGCCGATGGCCATCACCTCGCCCACCGACTTCATCGCGGTGCCGAGCAGCGGCTCGGACCCCTTGAACTTTTCGAAGGCGAAGCGCGGGATCTTGGTCACGACATAGTCGATGGTCGGCTCGAAGCTGGCCGGGGTCGCACCGGTGATGTCATTCTCGATCTCGTCAAGCGTATAGCCGACGGCCAGCTTCGCCGCGACCTTGGCGATGGGGAAGCCGGTCGCCTTCGACGCCAGCGCCGAAGAACGGGAGACGCGGGGGTTCATCTCGATGACGATCAGGCGGCCATCCTTCGGATTGACTGCGAACTGTACGTTCGAACCGCCTGTTTCCACGCCGATTTCACGCAGCACCGCGATGCTAGCGTTGCGCATGATCTGATATTCCTTGTCGGTCAGCGTCAGCGCGGGCGCGACGGTGATGGAATCGCCGGTATGGACGCCCATCGGATCGACATTTTCGATGGAGCAGATGATGATGGCATTGTCGTTCCGGTCCCGGACGACCTCCATCTCATATTCCTTCCAGCCGAGCAGCGATTCCTCGATCAGCACTTCGGTGGTGGGCGAGGCGTCGAGGCCTTCGGCGACGATCCGCTTGAACTCTTCCTTGTTATAGGCGACGCCGCCGCCGGTGCCGCCGAGCGTGAAGCTGGGGCGGATGATGGACGGAAGCCCGGTGAATTCAAGAGCTTCCAGCGCTTCTTCCATAGTATGTGCGATGCGCGAGCGGGCGGATTCCAGGCCGATCTTGTCCATCGCGTCGCGGAATTTCAGGCGATCCTCGGCCTTGTCGATGGCGGCCGCATCGGCGCCGATCATCTTGACGCCATATTTGTCCAGCGTGCCGTCATTGAAGAGCGCCAGCGCCGTGTTGAGCGCCGTCTGGCCGCCCATGGTCGGCAGCACCGCGTCGGGGCGTTCCTTCTCGATGATCTTCGCCACGATTTCGGGCGTGATCGGCTCGACATAGGTCGCGTCGGCGAATTCCGGGTCGGTCATGATGGTGGCCGGGTTGGAATTCACCAGGATGATGCGATAGCCCTCTTCCTTGAGCGCCTTCACCGCCTGCGTGCCTGAATAGTCGAACTCGCAAGCCTGGCCGATGATGATCGGGCCAGCGCCGATGATGAGGATGGAGGAGATGTCGGTGCGTTTGGGCATTAGAAGTGACTTTTCCCGAGCTGAACCAGCTTTTCAAAAGCGGCTTTATCTAAGCGGATTGTTTGCGAAAGCTTGCCAGGAATTTCTCGGCCTGGCCGGCCGTAAGTATCTATTTGGATGAGCTTTTCTCGACCGCAATCGACTAATCGAACGATCGTCTCGACCTCGTCATGCGGCCGAGCATTGTCTAAATGCTCAACCGTAAAGTCGCGCACTGTAGCCATCGCTCAGTTCCCCCAAATGTGTTTCATCAATGCACGCCCCCCGTCCGGGCCTCGCAACCCCAGCCGTCATATTCGACGCCGCAGAGGATTTCGATCTGGAGGCATTTCCTCGTCAGGGCGCGGATCGACTGTTCATCGACGGGCTGCTCGCATTCGAGGAAAAGGAAGAGGTCGCCATCCTCGTCCTCTTCGCGGTCCAGTTCGACGAAGCCGAACTGGCTGGCGATGGTCAGGACGCGTTCGAAATCCTTCTCGCTGCCCTTGAAGCTGACATCGACCGGACGCGCGATGCGCGCCACGTCGCCATTCGCCGCGAGATTGGCGAGGACGGCCTTGTCCGCCTCCCACTCTGCTGCGAGGCGGGCTTCGTCAACCAGGGGCAGGTTGAGGCTCACTTAAGCTCCTCAACGAAGCGCTGGAACAGGTAGAAACTGTCCTGCGGGCCGGGCGAGGCTTCGGGGTGATATTGCACCGAGAAGGCCCTTTTATCCGTCAGTTCGATGCCGCAATTGCTGCCGTCGAAGAGCGACACATGG
Organism: Sphingobium sp. TA15; assembly: GCF_037101235.1. Lineage (NCBI taxonomy): Bacteria > Pseudomonadati > Pseudomonadota > Alphaproteobacteria > Sphingomonadales > Sphingobiaceae > Sphingobium > Sphingobium sp. TA15. The sequence goes on along the minus strand of NZ_AP025355.1, from coordinate 599,987 downwards.
GTCGGCTTCACATTGGCGGGCAGCGTGTCGGCGTCGACCGCGAAACCGTGGTTCATCGAGGTGATCTCGACCAGGCCGTCGGACAGGCGCTTGACCGGGTGGTTGGCGCCGCGATGGCCCTGATGCATCTTGATGGTCTTCGCTCCGGCGGCGAGCGCCAGCATCTGGTGGCCGAGGCAGATGCCGAAGATGGGCTTGCCGGCTTCCAGCACCTTCCGGATCACCGGCACGGCATATTCGCCGGTCGCGGCGGGATCGCCGGGGCCGTTGGAGAGGAAGACGCCGTCGGGATTCTGCTCCATCACCTGCTCGAAGCTGGCGGTGGCGGGCAGGACGGTGACGCGAGCGCCGGCCTTTACGAGGTTGCGGAAGATGTTATTCTTCGCGCCATAATCGATGGCGACGACATGAGGGCGCTCTTCACCGGCTTCATCGAGGCCGTAGCCGAAGCCTAGCTTCCACACGCCGTCTTTCCACAGGCGGCTTTCCTTGGCGGAGACTTCGATGGCGAGGTCCATACCCTCCAGACCCGGCCAGGCGGCGGCCTTGTTGGCGAGCGCTTCGATGTCGAACCGCCCCTCCGGATCGTGCGCGATCACGACATTGGGCGCGCCCTTCAGGCGGATCATGCGGGTCAGGGCGCGGGTGTCGACCCCGGAAAGGCCGATGCGGCCATTTTCCTTCATCCACTGGTCGAAGGGTTCGACATTGCGGAAGTTGCTGGGTTCCGTGACGTCCTGCCGCACGACGCAGCCCAGCGCGTGGGGCAGGTCTGCCTCCACATCGTCCAGGTTGGTGCCGACATTGCCGATATGCGGGAAGGTGAAGGTGACGATCTGGCCCGCATAGCTGGGGTCGGTCATAACTTCCTGATAGCCGGTCATCGCCGTGTTGAAGCACAGTTCGCCCACCGCATCGCCGACAGCGCCGAAACCGCGGCCGAACACCGCCGAGCCATCGGCGAAAACCAATACCCCTGTCGCTCCTTTGGGCACAATGAGGGTCTTGGCGTTCGCCATGGTCATATCGTCCTTTATGCTTTTGCGGGAACCCGTCTGAAGCGGGTTAAACGGCCGGTCACCTATGCGGGTGAGGCCGCCGGGTCAACTCCTGTTAAAAATCTCTTTTGGCGTTATATCTGGACCTTTCCGGAAGAGACAGGATTCATTCGCATGATTCGCGACGAGATCAAAAGCGCCCAGGTCGCCGCCATGAAGGCGGGAGAGAAGGACAGGCTGGCCGCCGTGCGCCTGATCCTGGCGAAGCTGAAGGACCGGGATATCGAGTTGCGCACCGCTTCGAACGTACCGGATGACGACACGGTGGTGGTCGAGGTGTTGCAGAAGATGGCGAAGCAGCGGCGCGAATCCATCGAGATGTTCAGGAATGGCGGGCGCGACGAACTGGCGGCGAAGGAGCAGGCCGAACTGGACGTGATCGACAGCTTCCTGCCGCAGCAGCTCAGCGAGGATGAGACCAAGGCCGCCATTGAGGGGATCAAGGCGGAGGTGGGCGCCGCGAGCGTCAAGGATATGGGCAAGGTCATGGCCGTGCTGAAGGAACGGCACGGGTCGGTGATCGATATGAGCAAGGCCAGCGGGTTGGTGAAGGCGGCGCTTTCTTAAAGGGGTTTGGAGGGGGGCGCGGCATTTTTGACCGCCTCCCTTATTCCGACCCCCGTTCGTTTCGAGCGTAGTCGAGAAACGGAAAGCGCGCACATATCGTTTCTCGACTTCGCTCGAAACGAACGGGGTGAGCATGTGTGGCTCGACACAGGCGCTTGTTCCGGCATAATCAAATCATGGCGTTCTGGACTTACATGCTGCGATGCTCGGACGGGCGCTATTATACAGGGCATACCGACGATCTGGAGCATCGAATTGGGCAGCATCAGTCAGGGCAAGGGAGCCAGTTTACGCGCAGGCGCTTGCCGGTGACGCTCGTTTGGAGCGAGGCTTTTTCTTCGCGGATCGAAGCCTTGGAGGCGGAGCGGATCGTTGGCGGCTGGTCGCGCGCCAAGAAGGAAGCAATGATAGCGGGGAATTGGTCTTCAGTGTCTCATTTCGCCCGGCCGCCGCGTGAGCGTTTCTCGACCTCGGCCTGTCCTGAGCGCCTGCCTTGGCAGGCAGGCGAAGGGCTCGAAACGAACGGGTGTGGGGGAGATGAATTCAGGGGCGAGGATGCCAGTTAAGCATGAGCCTATCCCCCGCCTTCCTGGATGAACTGCGCGCCCGCACCTCGCTGTCCACCCTGATCGGGCGGACGGTGAAGGTGCAGAAGGCGGGGCGCGAATATAAGGCCTGTTGCCCTTTCCATAACGAAAAGACGCCCAGCTTCACCATCAACGACGAAAAGGGCTTCTACCACTGTTTCGGCTGCGGGGCGCATGGCGACGCGATCCGCTGGATGACCGATCAGCGCGGCCTGCCCTTCATGGAGGCGGTGAAGGAACTGGCGCAGGCGGCGGGCATGGAGGTCCCCGCGCCCGATCCCCGCGCCGCCAAGCGGGCGGAACAGGCCAAGGGGCTGCACGACGTCATGGCCGCGGCGCAGGGCTTTTTCGAGGAGCAGCTTGGCGGGATAGAGGGCGCGGAGGCGCGGGCCTATCTCCAGAAGCGGGGGATAAGCGCGGCGACCGCCAAGGCCTTCGGGTTCGGATTTTCCCCTGACGGGCGCGGGCGGCTGAAGGCGGCGCTCAACGTTTTCGGCGAGCCTCTGCTGATCGAGGCGGGATTGCTGATCGATCCCGATGGCGCGGAGCCGGACGGGGGCAGGAAACGCGACAGCTATGACCGGTTCCGGGGGCGTCTGATGCTGCCGATCCGGGATATAAGGGGCCGGGTCATCGCCTTTGGCGGGCGGATATTGGGCGCGGGCGAGCCGAAATATCTGAACTCGCCCGACACGCCGCTCTTCGACAAGGGGCGGACGCTCTACAATATCGACCGGGCCTCTCCGGCCAGCCGCCAGGCCGGACGGGTCGTCGTGGTCGAAGGCTATATGGACGTGATCGCCCTTGCCCAGGCCGGATTTGAGGAAGCGGTGGCGCCATTGGGCACCGCGCTGACCGAACATCAGATAGAGCGGCTCTGGAAGATGGCCGATGTGCCGATCCTGTGCTTCGACGGCGATTCGGCGGGGCAGAAGGCGGCGATCCGGGCGGCGACGCGCGCCCTGCCCTTGCTGCGGCCGGGAATGAGCCTGGCCTTTGCGACCCTGCCGGCGGGGCAGGACCCGGACGATCTGATCCGCGCACAGGGGCCTCAGGCCATGGAATCGGTGCTGGCGGCGGCCGAACCGCTGGTCGAGCGGCTCTGGAAATATGAGCAGGGGGCCGCACCGCTCGACACGCCGGAGCAGAAGGCGGCGCTCAAGCAGCGCCTTTCCGCGATCACCGACGCCATCGCCCATCCCGACGTGCGGGCGCATTATGTCCACGCCTTTCGGGAACGCTATGACGCGCTGTTCTTTGCGCGGGCAGCATTCCAGCCCCGTCATCAGCGCGGCGGGAGCGGCGCCCGCTCCGGCTGGCAGCGCGACCGGCGGGGCAATTGGAAGCCCCCCCTTCCCCCCGCCGGAAGCGAGGCGCGGGCGATCGGCGCCAGCGGCATGGAGCAACGCCTGCTGCGCGCCGTGCTGGCCAGCCTGTTGCGGCATCCCGAACAGATTGCGCTGCATCGCGAGATGCTTGCGGGGCTTCGCATCGCCGACCCCGTGCTGGCGGAATTGCTGAACGCGATGATCGCCGCGTCGTTCAGCAAAGAAACAGTTGAAACCGATGGCCTCCTTACCATATTGGGGCAAGGTGAAGTGTATAATATGGCAAAGGGGATGCTCCGGGCCGACACGTTCACATTCACCCCCCACAGAAGCAAGGCCGACTCGGATCGCGTGCGGCGCGATCTGGACGAGGCGATTCGGGTGATGGCGCAGGGACCGGAGCTGGAGGCGGCGTTGGCGGAGGCCACACGGCGGGCGACAGACGACCTCAACGAGGACAGCTTTGCCGAACAGCAAAGGGTCCGCCGGTTGAAGCTGGATCATGATCGCCGCCTGGCGGAACTGGCGCAGTCCGAAGATATTATATGATATGGATCGTCCCTTTCACGGGGGCGGCGGAATTAAGGCGAATAAATGGCGAGCAAGGCGAACGGCAAGGGTGCGGGCGAAGATCAGGATACCGGCGATGCGCCGCTGCTGGATCTGAACGAGGCGTCGGTCAAGAAGCTGATCGCCCGCGCGAAGAAGCGCGGCTACATCACCTATGACGAGTTGAACGACGCGCTGCCGCAGGACCAGATGTCCTCCGAACAGATCGAGGACATCATGTCCGCGCTCAACGAAATGGGCGTCAACATCGTCGAGAATGAGGAAGCCGGCGAGGACGGGGACGACCAGCGCGACGACGGCGACGACGACAGCGCGGACGACAGCGCCGATGATGACGGCTCGCCGCGTCCCGTCACCGAGAAGAAGAAGGAAACGGTCGACCGCACGGACGACCCCGTGCGCATGTACCTGCGGGAAATGGGGGCCGTGGAACTGCTCAGCCGCGAGGGCGAGATCGCCATCGCCAAGCGGATCGAGGCGGGCCGGGACACGATGATCCTGGGGCTGTGCGAAAGCCCGACCACCTTCAACGCGATCATCGAATGGTCGACCGCCCTCAACAATGGCGAGATGCAGTTGCGCGAGATCCTCGATCTCGACGCGATGCTGTCCAAGGATCCGGCCCCGGAAAATCTGGAGGAGGGCGCCGAGGACGACGATGGCGAGATCAGCGAGAAGACCGCCGGCCCCAGCTTCAAGGAAGAGGAGGAGCCGGAGGAGGAATCCGCCGATACCGACGAGGATGAGGACGGCCTGACCGAGCGGCGCGCCCGCCGGATGGAGGAGGAGGAAGAGGAGGACAACACCCTTTCCCTCGCCCAGATGGAAGAGACGCTGAAACCGATGGCGCTGGAGAAATTCGCGACCATCACGGAGATTTTCCGCACCTTCTCCAAGGCGCAGGAATCGCGCATGGCCGCCATGGCCAATGGCGAGACGCTGAGCCAGAAGGCGGAGGACGACTATCAGGAACTGCGCGAGCAGCTCACCGCCGAGGTCGAAAGCGTCCAGTTCCACCAGCAGAAGATCGAATATCTGGTCGACCAGCTCTATGCCTATAACCGGCGCCTGACCGCGCTGGGCGGGCAGATGCTGCGCCTGGCCGAGCGGCACAAGGTCAGCCGCAAGGATTTCCTCGACCGCTATGTGAACCATGAGCTGGACGATGGCTGGCTCGACAAGGTGTCGGGCTTGGACAAGAAGTGGGCGGCCTTCGCCGCTGCCGAGGGACGCGCCGTGGAGCGCATCCGCGTCGAGGTGAGCGAGATCGCGCAGGCGACAGGCATGTCGCTTTCCGAATTCCGCCGCATCGTCAACATGGTGCAGAAGGGCGAGCGCGAGGCGCGCATCGCGAAGAAGGAAATGGTCGAGGCGAACCTGCGCCTCGTCATCTCCATCGCTAAAAAATATACGAACCGCGGCCTGCAATTCCTTGATCTTATTCAGGAAGGCAATATCGGCCTGATGAAGGCGGTCGACAAATTCGAATATCGGCGCGGCTACAAGTTCAGCACCTACGCCACCTGGTGGATCAGGCAGGCGATCACCCGATCCATCGCGGACCAGGCGCGGACCATCCGCATCCCGGTCCACATGATCGAGACGATCAACAAGCTGGTCCGCACGTCCCGCCAGTTCCTGCACGAACAGGGTCGCGAACCGACTCCGGAGGAGATGGCCGAGCGCCTGTCCATGCCGCTGGAGAAGGTGCGCAAGGTGATGAAGATCGCCAAGGAGCCGATCTCCCTGGAAACACCGATCGGCGACGAGGAGGATTCGCACCTGGGCGATTTCATCGAGGACAAGAACGCGATCATCCCCGTGGATGCCGCGATCCAGGCGAACCTCAAGGAAACCGTCACCCGCGTCCTCGCGTCGCTGACGCCCCGCGAGGAGCGCGTGCTGCGCATGCGCTTCGGCATCGGCATGAACACCGACCATACGCTGGAGGAAGTGGGCCAGCAGTTCAGCGTGACCCGCGAACGCATCCGCCAGATCGAGGCGAAGGCGCTGCGCAAGCTGAAGCACCCCAGCCGCAGCCGCAAGATGCGCAGCTTCCTCGACCAATAAGGGCGCGTCGGCAGGCCGAGGCCGGGATACGGCGGAATGATCCGAAAGGGCGGCTTTTGGCCGCCCTTTTTTACCGGCGTAAACTCCTCTTTTACCTCGACTCTCTACGGTCGCGGAATGTGGCTCCGCTGGTTGTCCGGCGCGTGCAGGGGAAGATGATGAGCGAAGCAGCACCGCGCTATCAATTTGGCGATGTATCGCAGATTCTGGACGCCGTGGTCGCCGCCGACGGCACCGCCGGCCATGGCTATGCCAGCGGCGCGCGGGCTAGTTTCGGGCCGAATGCCGCGCTGTCGCTGCCCGACCTGGCGGACGCGGCCTATTATCTCTGCCTGCTCCATGGCCGTCATCCCGGCGTGATCGACCATGCCGCCACGCGCTCTGCCGACAATGCGGCGCGGACCTGGCTGGTCCAGGCGGCCGACGCCTTCGCGCGGGAACGGGCCTATCTGACCCAGGTGACGGTCGCCGTCGGCCCCGCTCCCAGCACCGCGGGGCAGAGCGATTGCGAAACCGTCGTCAGCCAGCAGCGCCACGCGCTCGACATGCTGGCCCAGTCGGACCGGCGCGGCTGCGCCATGGGGGCGGCCATCGCGCTGGTGCTCGACTGGCGGGCGGTGCGGCACGTGCTGGACATCGCCGCGATTCGCGTCGGGCTGGAACCCCATCTCTGCGACCTTCCGGATCGCGCCGCGACGCTGGAGGTCGCCAGGCAGATCGGCGGCGACGACGCCATCGACCGCGCCATCCTGTTCGGAACGCGCCAGTTGCTCAACCAGCATCGCGGGCTGTGGGACGTGCTTCAGGCCCGCGCCGGGATCCGCGCCGGCAAGGATCAGACCCTGAACCGCGCATAAAGGCTTTGCGCTCATCCCCTGCTTTGCCATAGTTGGCGCGACGCAGGCAGATGAGAAACAGGAATATGCGGTTCGAAGGCACGCAGGATTATGTCGCCACCGACGATCTGAAGGTCGCGGTCAACGCTGCGGTGCTGCTTCGCCGCCCCCTGCTGGTGAAGGGGGAGCCGGGCACCGGCAAGACCGTTCTGGCGCAGGAAATCGCCAAGGCCCTGGACGCGCCGCTGATCGAATGGAACGTCAAGTCGACGACCAAGGCGCATCAGGGCCTTTATGAATATGACGCCGTCGCCCGGCTGCGCGACGGCCAGCTTGGCGACCAGCGCGTTCACGACATCGGCAATTATATCCGCAAGGGCAAGCTGTGGGAGGCGTTCACCTCCCCCACCCTTCCGGTGCTGCTGATCGACGAGATCGACAAGGCCGACATCGAATTCCCCAACGACCTGTTGCAGGAACTCGACCGCATGGCCTTCCACGTCTATGAAACGGGGGAGACCGTGGCGGCGAAGGAACGGCCGGTGGTCGTCATCACCTCCAACAATGAGAAGGAACTGCCCGACGCCTTTCTGCGCCGCTGCTTCTTCCACTATATCAAATTCCCCGACCGGGAGACGATGCAGGCCATCATCGACGTGCATTTCCCCGGCATCCAGAAGATATTGGTCAACCGCGCGCTGGAGATCTTCTACGAAATCCGCGAAGTTCCCGGCCTCAAGAAGAAGCCCTCGACCAGCGAACTGCTCGACTGGCTGAAGCTGATCCTGGCGGAGGACATGCCGCTCGAGGTGTTGCAGGACCGCGATCCCACCAAGGCGATCCCGCCGCTGCACGGCGCCCTGCTCAAGAATGAGCAGGACGTCATGATGTTCGAACGGCTGGCCTTCATGGCCAGGCGGCAGGGACGGTAGGGGCCGCTCCCCTCCCGCCCATCGGAAAGGCCCGAACCATGCCTCATAAAGCCGGATGCCTGTGCGGAAGGGTGCGGATAGCCATCGACGCGGAACCCCTGGCGGCGCGCATGTGCTGGTGCCGGCTCTGCCAATATCTGGGGGGCGGATCGGGGACCGTGAACGTCTGCTTCCCGTCCGACAAGCTGACGGTCACGGGCGAGGTGCGCTGGCATCACAGCATCGCGGACAGCGGCACGGCGATGCGGCGCGGCTTCTGCCCCGAATGCGGCACGCCGCTGTTCAGCCTGGCCGAATCGCGCCCGCACCTGAGCTTCATCCGGGCGGGAGCGCTGGACGATCCCGATCTTCTGGCCCCTCAGGCGGTCATCTGGACCGACGCAGCGCCCGATTGGGCGCATCTGGACCCTGATCTGCCCCATTATCCGGCACAAATCCCTCCCATAGCCTGAAAGGCCGCTTGCGCCGCCGGTGCATTTCGGCTCAACTTCCCTTCTGACATTCAAAGCCGCGAAAAGACGGCCATGAATTTAGGGAAGGATGCCAATGCCCAAGCGTGCGTTGTCCCTTTTATCGGCGGTGCTGGCCTTGTCAGCGCCCGCATTCGCGCGCGCGGCCGAGGAACAGGAAGCCTGGACCACCACCATTACCGACCTGCGCGCCGACGCGGCCGGGATCGGCATGCCGCAAAGCGTCGCCGGCCTGTCGCTGTCCAAGAGCGGGGAGGTTTCCCACGGCGGCAAGGGGATCGACAATTACGCGCAATATCTGTCGGACGACGGCGCGATCCAGGCGACGCTCTATGTCTATCTGCCGAGCTATGCCGACGCCTCGCTGGCCGCCTATATGACGGACAAGGCCGTGACGGAGCGCTTCGGCGCCAGGACGCGGCGCACCGCCTATGCCAGCGTCGCCGTGGCGGGTCATGCCGATGGCGCCATCCGCGCCGTCTATGACGATGCCGCCGACGGTGCGCTCACCACCGCCGCGGCTTTCCTGCACGTCGGGCGATGGCTGGTGAAGCTGCGCGTCACCGGGCCGACGGAACGGCGGAAGGAAGTGCTCGCTGGGCTGGACGGGATGCTGGCCGGACTCCGCTTCGACGACTCCTCCTCCATCCATGCGACCAAGCCCGCAAGGCTGACCGCCTGCCCCGCCGCCGACGCCGGCGAAGCCCGGCTGACTCAACGATCCGCCGCCGCCCCCGTCGACGTCGCCCTGCCGCGCGAAGGGCAAGAGGCCCTCTGCATCCGGGGGAAGGTCGATACCGCCGACGGCAGCCGCGACATCCTCCAGCAGGCCGGCATCGCCGACGGCGCGATCATCGTGCCGGTGGACGATGCGGGCACGGTGATGGCGTTCGACCCGGCCGAAGCAGGCCGCGGCTACCGGCTTTCGATCCATTCGGTGGGGCAAACCGATCTCTACGGCGTCTATGACAAGGTGCCCAGCGCGCGGCAGATGGCCCAGATACTGGACGGAAAGGATCCGCAGACCGCGCAGGCGGGGGCCACGGCGGCTTACACCGCCAACGGTCAGATGACGGTGCGAACTGCGGACGCGAAGCTGCGTTAGTTCCGAGCGATGGAAGCCGATTGCCGGTTTAGGCGGCGCAGGCAAATTCGAAAATGGCGTGATATGGCCAGTTGCGGACCTAAAATCCTCCCTACGCGCAGCGTGGGGAGGGGGACCGCCGCTGAAAGCGGTGGTGGAGGGGAAATACGCAGATCGTGCCCCATTCCCCTCCACCAGCCTGCGGCTGGTCCCCCTCCCCATCTATCGATGGGGAGGAATAGGATAGGTCCGCTCTTCACCCAAATCATTCAGTCCGGCCAATGTTGAATTTGTCCACGCCGCCGGCGAAATCGCGGAAAACATCCGTCATGCCTAACTTGTTTCGGCGCGACACGGCTTTCCAGGCAATGCCTCGGACGAAATCGCCTGCCCATGAAATCGGGACAAACCGCCCCGCAACTCAGATCAGATAGCCGACCTCATAAAGCCCCCAGCGCCGCCCGCCGAACATCAGCGGCACGAACACGCTGCGCAGCGCCCGGTAACGTCCCTCGCCCAGATCCTGGCGATAGGTGAACAGGAAGAAGTCCCCATCCCCGTCCAGGGCGCGGCGGGTCTGGCTGTCCATGAAAATCTGCCGGTTGCGCGCATGTTCCATGTTCCAGCGCGCCTGGCCGAGCCGCTGCGGCTGGCTGCGCGCGCTGATATGGGTCGGCAGATAACCGTTCATGTCGATCAGGCAACAGCCCACTATGGCGCTGTCCTGCGCCGTCCGCCGGTCGAGCAGGGGCTGCACGAAGCGGTCGGCAAAGGCGGTGAAGCCATTTTCATATTGCGTCGGCTCGGAACCGGGCAGCGGCCGGTATGCGGTATCGAACAGGCCGGCCATGTCCAATTCCCCCTGCGCCAGCGCCCCTTCGATCAACGCCTGCACCTCCTCCGCCCCCTCTTCGGCGAAGGCGATATAGCGGCTGTTGCGCGTGACATGGCCGCTATGAGCCGCCGTGTTGAGCATGGCATTGGCCATGCCCTCCAGCCGCTCCAGATGGCCGCGCGCCGTTTCGACGCGGGTCGCGCTTTCGGTCGCCGACTGGCTGAAACGGGCAAGTCCCTGGCGCAGCGCCGCCACGTCGCCGTCGGCCTCGTCCGTGCAGGTGACGATCGTGTCGGACCGTTCCCCGAATTGCGTCACCAGCGAAGCGATTTCGGCCATGCTGACGCGCAGCGTGTCGATATGCGAACCGACGTCGCGGCCGCGCAGGATATTGGCCTCCACCCCGCCGATCAGTTGCCGGGCGTCGCGGTCGAGCAGCCCCAGCTTGTCGCCCACCGATGCCGCCGACTCGCCCGCCTGCTCGGCCAGCCGCCTGATTTCGTCCGCCACCACGGCAAAGCCCTGCGTCGCTTCGCCGCCGCGGGCGGCCTCGATCGCTGCGTTGACGCCCAGAAGGCGCGTCTGCCGGGCGATGGCGCCGAGTTGCCCTGAAATGTCGCCCACCGTCTCGATGACGTCCAGGAACTGGCGCAGATGGCCTTCAAGGCCGGTCACATTCTCGATCAGTTCCGTCACCTGGCCCAGGGAACGGCCGATGGCCTCATGCCCCTGGGCGATGATCTGCCCCGCGCGGCGGGCGGTGAGGCTGAGTTCCTGGGCCGCCAGCACGCTTTCATTCTGGCTGACCGCCAGCGCCTGCATCGTCGATTGCAATTCGACCAGATGCGCCGAATCGTCATGGATGCGGCGAGTCAGTTCGCCCAGGAAGCCGGCCGTTTCGCTGCATTGCAATGCGATGTCGCCCGATCGTTCCCCCAGGTCGGTCAACAAGTCTAGATTTTCCAATGATCGCCGCCCTATTCCGCCCGATATGGATACTGCCTTGTTAACGATGCATTGCAACACTTAACATTCCGACAACGCGGGGGTGCTTGCATGATCGATCAAGCTGGCGGACAAGGGACGCCATCATGATGCTCAACTTTCTCGATGCGCTGCGCGCTGCCGGCATTCCCGCCGGCATCAAGGAACATCTGCTGCTGCTGGAGGCGCTGGATCGCGACGTCATCGGCCAGCGGCCGGAGGATTTCTATTATCTCGCCCGCGCCACCTATGTGAAGGACGAGGGGCTGATCGACCGCTTCGACCAAGTGTTCGCCCGCATGTTCAGGGGCGTGCTGGGCGCCGAGGGCGTCGAGGCGGAAATTCCGGAGGAATGGCTGCGGCTGGTGGCGGAGAAGTTCCTGAGCGCGGAGGAGATGGAGAAGATCAAGTCGCTGGGCAGCTGGGACGAGATCATGGAGACGCTGAAGAAGCGGCTGGAGGAGCAGAAGGGGCGTCATCAGGGCGGCAACAAGTGGATCGGCACCGGCGGCACATCCCCCTTCGGCCATGGCGGCTATAATCCCGAAGGCGTGCGGATCGGCGGCGAGAGCAAGCACAAGCGCGCCATCAAGGTGTGGGAAAAGCGCGAATTCGCCAATCTGGACAATCAGAAGGAACTGGGCACCCGCAACATCAAGGTGGCGCTGCGGCGGCTGCGGCGCTTCGCGCGGGAGGGCGCGGCGGATGAGCTGGACCTGGACGAAACCATCCGGGGAACGGCGCGGCAGGGCTGGCTCGACATCCGCATGCGGCCGGAACGGCACAATGCGGTGAAGCTGCTGCTGTTCCTAGACGTGGGCGGATCGATGGACCCGTTCATCACGCTGTGCGAGGAACTGTTCTCGGCCGCGACCAGCGAATTCAAGAACATGGAATTCTTCTACTTCCACAACTGCCTGTACGAGGGCGTATGGAAGGACAACCGCCGCCGCTTTTCGGAACGGACGCCGACCTGGGACATACTGCACAAATATGGGCATGACTATAAGGTGATCTTCGTCGGCGACGCGGCGATGAGTCCCTATGAGATCAGCCATCCCGGCGGGTCGGTCGAACATATGAACGAGGAGCCGGGCGCGACCTGGCTGGGCCGCGTGCTGCATACCTATCCGGCTGCCGTGTGGCTGAACCCCGCGCAGGAGGCGCATTGGGGCTATAGCCAGTCGACCATGATGATCCGCGAGATCATGAACGGGCGCATGTATCCGCTGACCATCGACGGGATAGACGGCGCCATGCGGGAATTGACGCGCAAAAGGTGAGCGCCGTCGGGCCGATGGCGTCGGGGGAAGCAAGAAGCCGTATGAGAGTGTCCAGTTCCACCCCCGCAAGTCAACGCCCCGTCTGGACTGGGCTCCTGCCTGCGCAGGAGCACGGCGCGCTGAGTGCGATTTCCAATCGATCGGAACCGATTGCGGACTAAAGAAAATCGCGGAAAAAACGAATCCAGAGCGCAGGCCAATGCCGGCCATCAACATCCTATGCCGGTTCGAAAAACACGCCCCCCGTCATCGGCCGCGGCGCGCCGGTGGTGCCGGGGAAGCTGATCGGCAGGCCCTTCATGTGGCGGACGGCCATATAGGCGAAACCCTGCGCCTCCAGCGCGTCGCCATCCCATCCCAGCTCGTCCACCGGCCGGACCTCCGCCCCGCTATAGCTGCCCAGCATCCGCATCAGCGTCGCATTGCGGCGACCGCCGCCGGCGACATAGATGCGCTTCGGCCGCTCCGCCAGATGGTCCAGCCCCCGCGCCACGGCGGCGGCGGAAAAGGCGGTCAGGGTCGCCGCGCCGTCCGCCAGGGAAAGGTCGCGCACCGCCTCGATGGCGAAGGCCTCGCGGTCTATGCTCTTGGGCGGAGGGACGGCGAACCAGGGGTCGGACAGCATATCGGCCAGTCGTTCCTCATCCACCCGTCCGCCTGCCGCCGTCTCGCCATTTTCGTCGAAACCCCGGTCGCCACGGGCCTGCATCCAATTGTCGATAAGGCCGCTCGCCATGCCGGTGTCGAAGGCGACGATCTCCCCGTCGGAGGCGATGGCGGTGATGTTGGCGACCCCGCCCAGGTTCAGCACGGCGACGGGTTTGGGCAGGTCATGCGCCAGGGCGCGGTGATAGACCGGGAGCAGCGGAGCGCCCTGCCCGCCCGCCGCGACGTCGGCGCTGCGCAGGTCCGCGACGACGGGAATGCCGAAGGCGCCCGCCAGGGCCGCGCCGTCCCCGATCTGCCAGGTCCAGCGCCATTCGGGGCGATGCGCCACGGTATGGCCGTGGAAGCCGATGACGGCGATGTCCTGCGTCACATGGCCGCTGCGGGCCAGCAGGTCCGACACCGCTTCGACATGGAACTCCGTCAGTTCCTCCTCGACCGCGTGGATCAGCGGTTCGAAGCCGGGCTTTTCCATGGTCATTGCCCGCTGGCAGGCTTCCGCGAGGCGAAGGCGGAAGCCGTCATGATAGGGCATGGCGTGGAAGGCGACGCCCTTGTTCGAGCCTTCGCCGTCGGTTTCGATCAGGGCGGCGTCTATGCCGTCGCGGGAGGTGCCCGACATCAGGCCTATTGCCAGCATTTCCATTTCCTCCGTTCGGGCTGCGACTTGTTCCTTCTTTAGAGAAGTGGAGGGCTTCGACAAGCATGCCCTGAGCCTGTCGAAGGGCTCAGCCCGAACGGGGCGGGATCAGCTTGCCCCATGAAGCCCTTTTCGTGTCGGTGAGCCGATGCTACAGGGCGCGGCATCATGACCAGCTATTCCTCCGACCTGCTCCGCCTGCTCGACGCGCGCGGCTATATCCACCAGTTGACCGATGCGGAGGGGTTGGACGCGCTCGCCGCCGGGCAGGTGGTGCCGGGCTATATCGGCTTCGATCCCACGGCGCCCTCGCTGCATGTCGGCCACCTGGTGTCGATCATGATGCTGCGGCAGTTGCAGAAGGCCGGGCACAAGCCGATCGTCCTGATGGGCGGCGGCACCGGCAAGATCGGCGACCCCAGCTTCAAGGACGAAGCGCGCAAGCTGTTGACCACAGACGCCATCGCGCAGAATGTGGCGAGCATCAAGCGGGTGTTCGAACGGTTCCTGACCTTCGGCGACGGGCCGACCGACGCGATCATGCTCGACAATGCGGAATGGCTGGACCGGCTGGAATATATCCCCTTCCTGCGCGACATCGGCCAGCATTTCTCGGTCAACCGGATGCTGAGCTTCGATTCGGTGAAGCTGCGGCTGGACCGGGAACAGTCGCTCAGCTTCCTGGAATTCAACTATATGATCCTCCAGGCCTATGACTTTCTGGAACTGTCGCGCCGTTCGGCCTGCCGGTTGCAGATGGGCGGATCGGACCAGTGGGGCAATATCGTCAACGGCGTCGAACTGACGCGCCGGGTGGACGGCACGCAGGTGTTCGGACTGACGACCCCGCTGCTCACCAATGCGGACGGCACCAAGATGGGTAAGACCGTGGGCGGCGCGGTATGGCTCAACGAGGACCAGCTTTCCAGCTATGATTACTGGCAGTTCTGGCGCAACACGGCCGATGCCGACGTCGCCAACCGGCTGCGGCTGTTCACCGACCTGCCGATGGACGAGGTGGAGCGGCTGGCCGCCTTGCAGGGCGCGGAGATCAACGAGGCGAAGAAAATCCTGGCGAACGAGGCCACGGCGCTCTGCCGCGGCGCCGATGCCGCCGCAGCGGCTGCGGAAACGGCCCGGCGGACCTTCGAAGAGGGCGCGTCCGACGCCAACCTGCCGACCGCCAGCCTTGGCGCCGAAGGGCTGAACATCGTGCAGGGGACGACCGCGCTGGGCTTTGCCGCCTCCAACAAGGAAGTACGGCGGAAGCTGGCGGAGGGCGCGATCCGCGTCAATGGCGAGGTGGTGAGCGACCCTGCCCTGCCGTTGAAGGCGGGGGACAAGCTCAGCTTCGGCGCGAAGAAGCACGGGCTGATAACCGCCTGAAATCAAAAGAACCTTTAAAAGGCTTTAACCATGGGATTTAAGGAAGAGGCCATCTTCCTCAGCCTATCCTGCGAACATGCCTTCGGTGTTCGCAAGCCTTTCCCACCTGAACCAGTCGCGGGATAGCGCCGTCAACCAACGGCGCGCGCAGCGCGACCTGGTCGATATGGTCAGCCATATCACGGCGCAGGGGCGGACCCATGGCACGCGGATCATCAACATCTCCGCCCTGGGACTGATGTGCCGGACGGAGGCGCCCCTTGGCATGGGCGAACGGGTGACGATATGGCTGCCCGTGGTGAAGGATCATGCCGCGGAAGTGCGCTGGTCGGAGGATGGGCGGATCGGCGTCGAGTTCCTCAAGCCCATCGAACCGCGAGTCTATGAGGCCATGCTGTCGCTCATTCCGCCGCGCCAGACGGCCTGGTAAACGCCTTTCCCAGATCGTCCCCCGCCTCCAGCCGCTGCCGCGATCGGACCAGCGCCTGCGGCATGCGCGTCCGCAGGAAATCCATCATCGCCTCCCGCACCTCGCAGCGCAGGTCGAAGGCTATGCCGGCATTCCTGGCGCTCAGCAGGCCGCGCAGCTCCAGCGCATCGGCGCGCTGATCGGTCACCTGCAATATTGCGACGCGCCCGTCCCAGCGGCTGTTGGCCTTGACCGCCTCGATGAACTTCGCCCGGATCGCCTCTATGTCCGCGGCGGGATCGACATAGAGGAAGACGGTGCCGAGCAGGTCGGAGGTCTTCGTCGTCCAGTTCTGGAACGGCTTTTCCAGGAAATAGGAAACCGGCACGATCATCCGCCGGTCGTCCCAGATGCGAACGACGACATAGGTCAGCTTGATGTCCTCTATCCGGCCCCACTCTCCCTCGACGATCACGACATCGTCCAGCCGGATCGGTTCGGAAAAGGCCATCTGGATGCCGGCGATCAGGTTCTTGAGCGCGGGCTGCGCCGCCGCGCCGACCGCCAGCCCCGCCAGCCCCGCCGACGCCATCAGCGTAACCCCGACGCTCCGCACGCCGGGAATGACGATCAGCATCAGCGAGACGATCAGGAATCCGACGATGAACTGCGCCACGCGATAGAGGATGCGGATGCGGGTATGCTGCCGCCGCGCCTTCAGATTATCCTCCACGCTGATGTCGCTGCGGCGTTCCAGGATGATGCGCCCCGCCCGCATCAGGGAAAAGACCAGCCAGCCCATCAGCAGGATGAACAGCATTTTCGATCCGATGGACCAGAGCGCCTCCACATTCGGGCTGAAGGTCAGCGGCTGGATGCCCGCCGCCAGCGTCATCAGGACGATCAGCCAGCGGCTGGGGTGGTAGAGGGCGGGAAGGATCACCGGCTCTATCCGCATCCGCCGGACGATGCGGGTCGCCAGCCAATAGGCCAGCCAGTGGACCAGGAAGGCGACGGCGACCGACAGGCCGATGGAGATCGCCGCCATCGACGTGACATGGTGCAGGCTGATGTCGGATTGCATGGCCATGCAACGACAGGGCGGCGGGATGGTTTCGCGGGTGCGGCAAGCCGTTGCTTCCACAATGCGCGCGGCAATCCCTCAAACCCCTGCCGTGCTCCTGCGAAGGCAGGAGTCCAGTTCCGACGCTGCCAGCAGCAGCACCGTCGGGACTGGGTTCCTGCCTTCGCAGGAACACAGGGGGTGCTGGGCTGACCCGCCGCCGCGTCGCGTTCGAAGCGGCAGAGGCAGGTTCCAGCCGCCTGCCCCAGCATGCGTGGTCGGCGGATGCGACAAGCCATCGCTTCCGCAACGCCGCAGTACTCCTGCGAAGGCAGGAGTCCAGTTCCGACGCCGCCAGCCGCAATACCGCCCGAACTGGGTTCCTGCCTTCGCAGGAACGCCACGTTCCTACCCGCTGCGCAGCAAACCCACCGCCGCGTCGCGTTCGAAGAGGTAGAGGCAGATCCTGGCCGCCTGCCCCCGCGCCTCGCTCAGTCCCCCATCGCGGTCGATCAGCAGATGCGCGTCGTCCCGCACCGGATCGAGCAAGGCGGAGAGATGCTCCGGCGTGGCGAGCTTCAACTGCTGCTCGCCCGACTGGCGCGTGCCCAGTATCTCGCCCGCGCCCCGCAGGCGCAGGTCTTCCTCGGCTATGCGGAAACCGTCATTGGTTTCCCGCATCAGCGCAAGGCGCGCCCTGGCGGTTTCGCTCAGCGCATTGCCGCGCAGCAGGATGCAGACCGACTGATTCTGCCCCCGCCCCACCCGCCCGCGCAACTGGTGAAGCTGCGCCAGGCCGAAGCGGTCGGCCCCTTCGATGATGATGAGGTTGCTGTTGGGAACGTCGACGCCGACCTCGATCACCGTGGTCGCCACCAATATCTTTGCCCGGGCGGAGGCGAAGGATTCCATCGCGGCATCCTTTTCCGGCCCCTTCATCCGGCCGTGCACGATGGCGACGCGCTCGCCGAAACGCGTCCGCAGCGTTTCCGCCCGCGCCTCGGCGGCGGCAAGGTCGCTATTCTCGCTTTCCTCGACCAGCGGGCAGACCCAATAGGCCTGCCCCCCGCCCTCCACATGGCGGGCCAGCGCCTCAACCACTTCGTCGAGACGCCCGGAGGACATGACGACGGTCTGGATCGGCTGCCGGCCCGGCGGCATCTCGTCCAGGCGGGACACGTCCATCTCGCCATAATAAGTGAGCGTCAGCGTGCGCGGGATCGGCGTGGCGGTCATCACCAGCAGGTGCGGCGCGCGCTCCGCCTTGGCCGCCAGCATCATGCGCTGCGCGACGCCGAAGCGATGCTGCTCGTCGATCACCGCCAGGGCGAGGTTCTTGTATCGCACCGCATCCTGGAAGATGGCGTGGGTGCCGACCAATATGTCGATGCTGCCGTCCGCCAGTCCCATGAGGGTGGATTCGCGCGCCTTGCCCTTTTCGCGCCCGGTCAGGATGGCGATATTCACCCGCAGGCCCGACGCCATCCCGCGCAGCGTTTCATAATGCTGGCGGGCAAGGATTTCGGTCGGCGCCAGCAGCGCGCCCTGCGCCCCCGCCTCGACCGTATTGAGCAGCGCCATCAGCGCGACCAGCGTCTTGCCCGACCCCACATCGCCCTGCAACAGGCGCAGCATGGGCACGGGCTGGGCCATGTCGCCCTCTATTTCCATGAAGGCGCGGCTCTGCGCGCCGGTCGGCGCGAAGGGCAGCTTGAGCATGGCGCGCAGCCGGCCGTCCCCGGCAACGGGCACGCCCCTGCGCCTGCGGGACGACTGGCGCACCAGCATCAGCGCGAGCTGGCCGGCGAATATCTCGTCATAGGCGAGCCGCTCGCGGGCCAGCGCGTCCGCGGGATCGGCATGGATGCGCTGCAGGGCCTCCCGCCATCCCGGCCAGCCCTTGCGGGCGAGCAGGCTGGGTTCGATCCATTCGGGCAGTTCGGGCGCGCGGGCCAACGCCTGCGCCACCAGGTCGCGCAGGCGATTGTTGGTCAACCCTTCGGACAGGCCATAGACCGGCTCGCGCGCGGGAATGGTGGCGGCTTCCTCCGGCGGCAGGACATGGTCGGGATGCACGATCTGCAGATTGTCGCCATAGGCCTCCAGCTTGCCGGAGACGAATTTGGGTTCGCCCAGCGGCAGCAGCTTGCGCGGCCAGGCGCTGTTGCGGCCGAAATAGACCAGCGCGACGCTGTTGCCGTGCCGGTCCTGCGCGATCACGCGGAACGGGGCGCGGGCGCTGCCGGAGGCGCGATAGTCTGTGGGCGTCAGCGTGATGCCGATGACCCGGCCTGAATCGCCCAGCATCAGTTCGTCCACCATGCGGCGGTCGACAAAGCTGACCGGAAGGTGGAAGGCGACGTCGACGGCCCGCGCCAGGCCCAACCGCTCCAGCGGTTTTGCCAATGTGGGGCCGACGCCTTTCAGCGCCTCGATTTCGGTGAAGAGTGGGTTGAGGATGTCGGGTCGCATGGCTATCTGCATGCGTCTAGCCCAGCCGGGACGATGCGCAAACATCCGATCGGCAATTTCGCCATGCTCGTCCAAGGAACAAATTGTGAACGAAGACCCTCGCATCCGCCGCCTGCAATTCCGGGCCTGGCATCGCGGCATCAAGGAAGCGGACCTCGCGGTGGGCGGATTTTTCGATCGCTACCATGCGGAATGGGGCGAAGAGGAACTGGATTGGTTCGAACGGTTTATCGAGGAACAGGATGCCGACATCATGGCCTGGGCCCTGGGCACGCTGCCGCTGCCGGAACAATGGCGCGGGCCGATGTGGGAAAGGTTCGCGAAGATGGATTTCGTGGAGATCGGGAAGAAGTAGCCTCACGCGCCCCTCCCGCAAGCGGAAGGGGCTGGGGGTGGGCCTGCTCCACCGCCGTTGCAATGCCCACCCCTAACCCCTCCCGCTTGCGGGAGGGGGACTGAGTAAAGAATGACCGACCTTCTCAAGATTCTCAAAGCCTCCGCCCCGATGACCCTTTCCGGCGTGCCGGCCGGTTTCCAGCCCTGGCTGCTGGCGGATATCGCGCGGGCAGCCCCGTCCCGCACCCTGTTCGTCGCCCCTGACGAACAGCTCATGCGCGCCGTGGCGGATACCGCGCATTATTTCGCGCCGGAGATCGAGATCGTCGAAATCCCCGCCTGGGACTGCCTGCCCTATGACCGGGCCAGCCCTTCGCTGCGCACCGCCGCGGCGCGGCTGGCGGGCCTCTACGCCCTGCAAGGGAGGCCGCAGGGGCCGCAACTCGTCCTCACCACGCTCAACGCCCTCACCCAGCGCACGCTGACGCCGTTCCGCGTGCGGCAACTGGTGGCGAAGCTCGCGCCCAAGGAACGGATCGCCATCTCGCGGCTGGCCGACATGCTGCAGGCCAATGGCTATGTGCGCACCGACACCGTGCATGATCGGGGCGAGTTCGCCATACGCGGCGGCATTGTCGACCTGTTCCCAGGCGGCGAGGAACAGCCGCTCAGGCTCGATTTCTTCGGAGACGAGATAGAGACGGTGCGCCGCTTCGATCCCGCCGACCAGCGGACCAGCGGCAGCGTCGAGGGCTTCACCCTGCTCCCGGCGTCGGAGGCTTTGCTGGACGAGGAGACGATCAAGCGTTTCCGCGGCCGCTATCGCGAAATTTTCGGCGCCACGGCCACCGGCGACCCGCTCTATCAGGCGGTGAGCGACGGGCGCCGCCTGCAGGGCATGGAACATTGGCTGCCGCTGTTCGAGGAACGGCTGGTGCCCCTGACCGACCATCTGGGCGACGACAGCCTGATCCTGCTGGACCATGGCGTGGCGGGCGCGGCGGAGGCGCGGTTCGAGGCGATCAGGGACTATCATGCGAACCGCGCGGCGGCGAAATCCTCCGATCCGGGCGCCTATCGGCCGCTGGAGCCACGGGCCCTCTATCTGGAGGCGGAGGAATGGGCCGCCCTGGCGCGCGACTGGCCGATGCACGCCACCACCCCCTTCCATGAGCCGGAAAGCGCCTCCGTCCTCGACTTCGCCGTGGATGGCCCACGCGACTTCGCGCCGGAGCGGGCGCAGAACGCCAATGTCTATGAGGCGGTGGGCAAGCATATCGCCGCGCTCCAGCGGACAAAGAAGAAGGTCGTCATCGCCAGCTATTCGGGCGGGGCGCGGGAACGGCTTTCCGGCCTGCTGGCCGATCATGGGCTGAAGCGGATCGCGGCGGCGGACAGCTGGCAGGAGGCGCTGGGCATCGCGGCCGGGGGCAGCACGGTGCTGACCGTCCTGCCGCTGGATCATGGCTTCACCGCGCCCGACGTGGCGGTGCTGACCGAACAGGACATGCTGGGCGACCGGCTGGTGAGGCGGGCCAAGCGGAAGAAAAGCGCGGACGCTTTCCTGGCCGAACTGGCGACGCTCTCGCCCGGCGATCTGGTCGTGCACATGGACCATGGCATCGGCCGCTATGAGGGGCTGACCCAGATTCCCGTCGCCAAGGCGGCCCATGATTGCGTCGCGCTGGAATATGCGGGCGGCGACAAGCTCTATGTGCCGGTCGAAAATCTGGAGGTTCTCTCCCGCTACGGCTCCGAAAGCGAAGGCGTCAGCCTGGACAAGCTGGGCGGGGAGGCCTGGCAGCGGCGCAAGGCGCGGATGAAGGAACGCATCCGCGAGATTGCGGGCGAACTGCTCAAGACCGCGGCGGAGCGCGCCCTGCGGCCCGCGACCGTGGCGGAACCCGACAGCGCGGGCTATCCCGCCTTCGTCGACCGCTTCCCCTATCAGGAAACCGACGATCAGGACCGGGCGATCAGCGACGTGATAGAGGATCTGGGCGCTGGCAGGCCGATGGACCGGCTGGTCTGCGGCGATGTCGGCTTCGGCAAGACGGAGGTGGCCTTGCGCGCCGCCTTCGTCGCGGCGATGGCGGGGATGCAGGTAGTGGTGATCTGCCCGACCACCCTGCTCGCCCGGCAGCATCACATGAATTTCGAGGAGCGTTTCCGGGGTTTCCCGGTGAAGATCGGCCGCCTGTCCCGCCTGGTGCCGGACAAGGAGGCGAAGGCGGTGAAGGCCGGCCTTGCCGACGGAACCGTCGACATCGTGGTGGGCACCCACGCGCTGCTGGCCAAGGGACTGGAATTCAAGCGGCTGGGCCTTGTCATCGTGGACGAGGAACAGCGGTTCGGCGTGACGCACAAGGAACGGCTGAAGTCGCTCAAGACCGACGTCCATGTGCTGACGCTGACGGCGACGCCCATTCCGCGCACCTTGCAGATGGCGATGTCGGGCCTGCGGGAACTGTCGGTCATCCAGACGCCGCCGGTGGATCGCCTGGCGGTGCGGACCTACATCATGCCGTGGGACGGAGTGGTGATCCGCGAGGCGCTGCTGCGCGAACATTATCGCGGCGGCCAGAGCTTCTTCGTCGTGCCGCGCATTTCCGACCTGACGGAGATCGAGGAATTTCTCCGCACCGAAGTGCCCGAAGTGCGGCCGGTGGTCGCCCATGGCCAGATGAGCGCGACGGAGGTGGAGGAACGCATGTCCGCCTTTTACGACAGGCGCTACGATGTGCTGCTCTCGACCACCATCGTCGAAAGCGGGCTCGACATCCCCTCCGCCAACACGCTCATCATCCACCGGGCGGACCGCTTCGGCCTGGCGCAGCTCTATCAGCTTCGCGGGCGGGTCGGGCGGGCGAAGACGCGCGCCTATGCCTATTTCACCACGCCCGCCAACCGGGTGATCACCGAAACGGCGGAAAAGCGGCTGAAGGTTCTGTCCGACCTGGACACGCTGGGCGCGGGGTTTCAGCTTGCGTCCCACGACCTCGACATACGCGGCGCGGGCAATCTGGTGGGCGACGAGCAGTCCGGCCATATCAAGGAGGTCGGGTTCGAACTCTACCAGTCGATGCTGGAGGACGCGATCCTGGAGGCGAAGGCCGGCGGCGCGGGGCTGGAGAAGGCGCGGGAGAGCTTCTCGCCGCAGATCACCGTCGACGCACCGATCCTCATTCCGGAGGATTATGTGCCCGACCTCGACCTGCGCATGGGCCTTTACCGCCGCCTCAACGAAGTCGAGGACCGGCAGGGGCTGGAGGCCTTCGCCGCCGAACTGATCGACCGCTTCGGCAAGCTGCCTCCGCCGACGCAAAACCTGTTCAAGATCATCGAGATCAAGCAGAATTGCGTCGCCGCCAATATCGCGAAAATCGATGTCGGACCGAAGGGCGCGCTGGTCAGCTTCTTCGAGGACCGCTTCCCCCGGCCGGAGGGGTTGGTCGCCTATATCCAGCGGCTGAACGGCGTGGCGCGGTTGCGGCCCGACAGCAAGGTCGTGGTGAACCGCGCCTGGGCCGATCCGGCGGCGCGGCTCAATGGCGCGCTGCAGCTTTCCAAGGGGCTGGCGAAAGCCGCGGCCTAGGGTGTGTCGACAAATTCAAGATCCGCCAGTCCGAGTGTTCTTGGGTGGAGAAGCGGCCGTTCCCCTATCCGTCACCCCGGGCTTGACCCGGGGTCCCGCTGCCTTGGACGAGGCGCGGTGCAGAGGGAAAAGCGGCTCCCCGGATCAAGCCTGTCCTGAGCTTGCCGAAGGGTCCGGGTGACGGTGAGGCAATGCCGCTATTGGCGTTTCCCCGCATCAAGCGCCAGCACCCCTTTGTCATCCCTGGGACAACAGCCAGCAACAGTCGCGACCTAAATCCCGCTCTGACGACCGGACAGCAAAGTCCGGCGTCGAGCAGGAGAAAGACATGAGTTTGACCCTTATTGCCCTCGCCGCGGCGGCGGCCACGCACAGCGTCCGGATCGACCATGGGGGAAAGCCGGTGGAGGCGACCTACAGCGCCCGCGCCGAGTTCCGCGCCAGGACCATCGGCGCCAAGACCCCGAACCGCACGGACATGCAACGGTGCCAGTGGACCGCCACCATCCTGGTCGACCGGGCGCTCAGCCATGGGCCGGCGCTCAGCCGCACGGTTTCCAGCGACAAGCAGTTTTCGGGCAGCGAGCATGGCGCCTGCACCCCCGGCCGCCAGTCGGGGGAACGCAATCTGGCGCGTCATGAAGGCGAAATCCGCGACCATCTGATCGCGGTTGCGCAGGCGGACCGCGCGCCGCTGCTGGCAGAGCTTGACGCCGTGCGCAATCTTGCCTCCAACTGAGAAAGGGGCGGCGCTGGCCTGCGCCTTTCTGGCCTGCGCCTTCCAGGCTGGCGTCGGCGCCGGCCCCGCCTTCGCGCAATATGCCGACGGCATCTCCGCGACGGTCGAAGTCGCCAGCGAGGAACGGCGCCGGGGGCTGAGTTGGAGCGAGGGCGACCCGGTGCTGCGGGGCACGCTGTCCGTGCCCGTGGCGGACGGGCTGAGCATCGACGGCACGGCCGCCTCGCTGAGCGGCAGCGACCGGCACGGCGGAGCCGATGCCGTCGTCGACCTGGGCGCGGCCTATGCGCGACAGGTCGGCGGCTGGCGGCTTTCCGCCGAAGGGCGCTATCGCCTTTTCCCTGGAAGTTCGGGGCAAGGCTATGGCGAATTCGGCGCAGGCGCGGCTTTCCAGATCGGACCGGCCAGCATCGATTTCAACGGCAGCTATGCCCCCCGGCAATCGTCCATCGGCGGCGACAATCTCTATCTGTCCGCTTCGGCAGCGATGGGGTTGCCGGGCACGCCCCTCACCGTCTCGGCGCGGATCGGCCGGTCTTCGGGCGATGCGCGCGACCCGGGCCGCGCCGCTCGGCTGCGTCCGGACGGCACCTATTGGGACTATGGCATCGGCGTCGACTATATGAAAGGCCGCTGGTTCGCCGGCCTGCGCTATGCCGACAGCGGCATCGCAGGCCCCGGAGGCCGCCATGCGGGGGCAAGCCTGATCGGACGGGTGGGGTTAGGCCTTTAGCGCCAGCGCCACCAGATCGGCGGAGGAAACGCCCGCCGAACGCAGGAAACCCTGATAATAATCGCAACCTTCGCGGGTGAGGAGGTCCAGCTGCTGCTCCGTCTCCACCCCTTCGGCGATGACGCGCAGGCCCAACGACTTCGCCATATGGATGACGCCGCGCACGATGATTCGGTCGCGGGCGGTCCCGGCGATGTCCTGCGCCAGCCCGCTGTCGATCTTCAGATAATCGAGCGGCAGGCTCTTGAGATAGGCGAGGCTTGAATAGCCGGTGCCGAAATCGTCCACCGCCACCGCCAGCCCTTCGGCCCGCAGCGCCGTCAGCAAGGCGGTGGCATTGTCCACATCCTCGATCAGGCCGCTCTCGGTGATCTCCACCGTCAGGCGCGACCGGGGAAAGCCGCTCATGTCCACCAGGTTCAGGAATTGCGGCATGAAGCCGGGCTGGGCGATGTCCTCCGCCGTGACGTTGATCGACAGGCGCAGATGCGACAGCGCGCGCGGCCAGGCGGCGGCCTGCCGCAGCGCTTCGGCCTGGATATGCGCGGAAAGCGGCAGCATATAGTCGGAACGCCCCGCCGTGGCGAACAGCATTCCCGCCCCCAGAGCGCCATATTGCGGATGGTTCCAGCGGGCCAATGCCTCCACGCCGATCATATGCTCCCCATCCACGGGATATTGCGGCTGGAACAATATGCCGATTTCCCCTCGATCCAGGGCGAGGCGCAGGTCGGTTTCCAACTGGTCGGCATCCACCTGGCGGCTGCGTTTTTCGGAGGAGAAGATGCGGATGCCCTCCCCGCCCCCGACCCTGGCGTCGGCCAAAGCGGTGCCGGCGCGGCGGATAAGGCGGGTGGCGTCGTCATCCGCCCGCGACTGGGCGATGCCGCAGCGCGCCGTGAGGCGGATCAGATGGTCCCCAGCACTGAACGGCCGGCCGATGGCGCCAATCAGTTGCCGGGCCAGGAAGGTCGCCTTTTCCGCCGTCGCCGCCTCGCCCGTCAGGCCGATCAGGAATTCCGTCCCGGCGATGCGCGCGACCATCGCGCCGACCGCCATGTCGACGGTCATGCGCTCTATGCGGCGGGCGATCCGGCCCAGCAGCGCGTCGCCCACGACCTGGCCATAGGCGGCGTTCATGCGGTCGAACTGGCTGATCGACAACAGCAGCACCGTCGTCGCCAGCCCCTGCCGCTGTTCCAGCCAATCGAGCGCCGCCTGGCGCGAGCGCAGCCCGGTCAGGTCGTCCCGTCCGGTGGCGTCATGGCCATGCGCGTCGGACAGCCACTCCACATCCGCCGCGACGACCCCGTCGACCAGCCGCAGATGATGCACCAGCCGGTCGCCCGGACGGCCCGGCGCGGCATGGGCGAAGGCCTCCGGACGGCCGGACCGCATCATGCCGCGCAGGGCGGCGATCACGGAACGGCGCTCGGCACGCGGCAGGCGGCGGATGAAGGTCGCCGGGTCGACGCTCTGCCGGTCAAGGCCCAGATGGCGCGCAAGATTGTCGCTGATGCGGATGCGGTCCCCATCCCTCTCCCAGAACAGCGCGTCGCCGCGCCGGATGCGCTGGGCGCGCCGGCTGTGCGTCGTCCCGCCGACCAGCCGGTCGACCAGCCGCTGCGCCGAAGCCAGCGTGGCGCGCAGTTCGGCGGGCGTGAAGGGCGCGGCAAGGAAATGCGTCGCCCCCGCCTCCAGCAACGTCGGCACCGCGGCCATGTCCCCCGCGTCGACCAGCACGATCAGCGCGCCCCCGCCCGCATCCACCGACGGACCCAGCGACGCGATCAGGCGGATGTCGCCATCGCCCGCGCCGCGCATGTCGGCCAGGGCGATCTGGGCGTCGCTGTGCAGGAAGCGCTGCGCGGCATCGGTGGCGCGACGGGCGGCGATGGCGCGCCAGCCCGCCGCCCTCGCCTGCTGCGACAATCCGTCGCGGTCGCCCGGCGACAGGATGAAGAGGCTGCGCTGTCCGTCCAGTGCGGTCTCGCCGCTCACATGATGCTCCTCGGGACGGTTCACGCCCTCTTCCCTAATGTCCATCGGTTAGCGACCTGTTTACGCTGCCGCAACCAGTGACGCTTGCACGGGGCAGGTCCATCGCCTAGCTAGGACATATGGATATGGCCGATCCTGGACGCACGGCCCTGACCGATGCACTCGGCCGCCGGATCAGCTATTTGCGGATTTCGGTGACGGATCGCTGCGACCTGCGCTGCCGCTATTGCATGGCGGAGCGGATGACATTCCTTCCTAGGGACCAAATTCTGACGCTGGAGGAGATCGCGCTGCTGGCCGACCTCTTCATCGCCCGGGGCGTGCGCAGGATCAGGCTGACCGGCGGCGAACCTCTGGTGCGGCGCGACATCATCGACCTCGTCCGGCGGATCGGGCGGCATGTGGGCGCGGGCCTGGATGAACTGACGCTCACCACCAACGGCACGCGGCTGGCGCACCATGCGCAGGCGCTTGCCGATGCGGGCGTCAGGCGCGTCAATGTCAGCCTGGACAGCCTGGACCCCGAACGTTTCGCCCATGTGACGCGGAACGGCGACATCCGGCCGGTGCTGGAGGGGCTGGCGGCGGCGCGGGCGGCCGGGCTGGCGGTCAAGATCAACATGGTCGCGCTCAAGGGCGTCAATGAGGACGAGATCCTGCCGATGCTGCATTGGTGCGACGATCAGGGTTTCGACCTGACCCTGATCGAGACCATGCCCCTGGGCGAGACCGGGGAAGACCGCACGGACCATTATCTGCCGCTGACGCAGGTCGCCGATTCCATCCGCCGCCATCGCGCGCTGGCGCCGATCCCGCACCGCACCGGCGGCCCGGCGCGCTATCATGCGGTCGATGGGTTGAAGGCGCGGCTGGGGCTGATCACGCCGCTCACCCATAATTTCTGCGCCGATTGCAACCGCATGCGCATGACCTGCGAGGGCAAGATCTTAATGTGCCTGGGCCATGAGGATCATGTCGACCTGAAGGCCGCCTTCCGCCAGGGCGGATTGCCGGCGGTGGAGCCGTTGATCGACCGCGCCCTGCGGCTGAAGCCGGCGGCGCATGACTTCCGCATCGGCGCGGGCGCCGCGCCGGCGGTGCGGCGGCATATGAGCGTGACCGGCGGATGACCGACGACGTCCGGCGCGCCCTGGTCGCGTCCCCCAGCCCGGCAGCCAAGGCGGCGGAGGAAAGGCTGCGCGCTTCCTATGATTTCGTGCCCGTGGAGCAGGCGGACATGATCATCGCGCTGGGCGGCGACGGCTTCATGCTCCAGACGCTGCACTCCATGCTGGAGGGGCGGCGCATCCTGCCGGTGTTCGGCATGAACCTGGGCACGGTCGGCTTCCTGATGAACGAATGGCGGCTCGAACGGCTGGAACAGCGGATAGAGGCCGCCAAGCCCTTCAAGGTCAGCCCGCTGCGCATGATCGTCGACACCGTGGATGGGGAGCGTTTTTCCATCCCCGCCATCAATGAAGTCTCGCTGCTGCGCGAAACGCGCCAGACCGCCAAGCTGGAGGTGAAGGTCAACGACCGCACCGTCCTGCCCGAACTGGTGTGCGACGGCGTGCTGGTGGCGACGCCGGCCGGATCGACGGCCTATAATCTTTCCGCCCATGGGCCGATCCTGCCGCTGGGATCGGCGCTGGTGGCGCTGACGCCGATCAGCCCCTTCCGCCCCCGGCGCTGGCGCGGGGCGATCCTGCCGGAAAATACCGTGATCCAGTTCACCGCGCTCGATCCGGTGAAGCGCCCGGTCAGCGCCGTGGCGGACCAGCGCGAAGTGCGCGACGTCGCCCAGGTGGAGGTGAAGATCGACCGCGCGACGCCGCTGACGCTGTTGTTCGACCCGGAACATACGCTGGACGACCGGATCGCGGCGGAACAGTTCATCGCGTGAAAATTCCGTCATTTGGCGCTTGCCATTGCCGGAAAGCCGCTGCTATAGGCGCGGCCTGCCCAGCGGAAGCCGGGTCGCTCCCCGATAGCTCAGCGGTAGAGCATTCGACTGTTAATCGAATGGCCGTAGGTTCGAATCCTACTCGGGGAGCCAATTTCCATCCGGCGGCGGTGCCGGAAATCCTCCCTCAACCGGCCGGATCGATGCGCCCCGACCCATTTTCCGCGCATATCGGGCCGCCCGCGCATTTTTTCGGACCGGCGGCATTTCCCACCCTTGCCATTTCGCAAAAGCCGCTGCATATGCGCGGCCTGCCCAGCGGAAGCCGGGTCGCTCCCCGATAGCTCAGCGGTAGAGCATTCGACTGTTAATCGAATGGCCGTAGGTTCGAATCCTACTCGGGGAGCCAAACAGGATTAGGCGGATTTTCTGCCCCCTTTGGGGGTTCCTGGCCGGTATCCCAACCGAAGCTTTTCTCAATAATTCCAAATGGTTCGTTGAACTCGACCGTCAGAGACCCCCTGCCCAAAAACTGTTCGAAACTAACAGATTCAAAACCGCATTTTTAGCGTTTGGCGGCTGTATACTAAACGTCCTGTGGGCCTTTCGACCCAACTCCAGCAATGCGATACCATCGTCGATAACCGCATCTTCTACGCAATGCAGGCTGTCGAGATGACGCATGCAACGCTCGCGCTCTTCGCGCCATGTTGCCGCCATCCGGTCATGCATCTCGCCGGAAATACGCCCATCAAGATGGTCCACGTAGAGTTTGTCTAGCCGTCCCTGAAGGCGATCAGCGTCTGCGCGCAGCCGCTCAACAGTCTCTAGGCGCTCACGGCTCATATCCGTGTGCGATTCGCGCAGGGTTCTCTCTGTTGATTGCCGCTGAGAAGGGACCCGGGGATGGAGTGGGCCCCTGGGGTCGGACAGGTATCAGGCCGCGGATTTGACCATAGTTTTGGTGTGTAACTCCTCAAACTGCACCGGGCTCAAATAGCCCAGAGCGGAATGCAGTCGGCGTTCATTGTAGACGCGGTCGATGAACGGTGGAAGATGGGTGGCGACATCCTCGAAAGTCTCGAACGCCATCGGGTAGACCGCCTCGACCTTGAGCGTTTTCATGAAGCTTTCCGCCTTGGCGTTATCGTAAGGATTTCCGCGCCGGCTCATCGATCCGGTAATGCCATTGGCTGCCAGCAGCGCACGGTAGGAAGCGGCTGCGTACTGGGATCCACGGTCCGAATGATGAATGAGGCCCGGTGAGGGCTGCCGACTTGCGATAGCAGTTTCAAGCGCGGCAATGGCGAGGCGGGCATCGATCGACCGACCGATGGCATAGCCAACCACCCGCCTTGACCATGCGTCTAGGATGATCGCCACATAAGCAAAGCCACTCGCAATCGCGACATAGGTCAGATCTGCGACCCAGAGCTGATCCGCACCTGTCAGAGCGACGTCCTTTGCCAGGTCCGGGAAGATCGGCAGATCGTGATCACTGTCAGTCGTTGCGACATATCTCCGCCGTCTCCGCGGCTGAAGGCTGTGTTCCCGCATCAAACGCTTGATGCGCTTATGATTTGCGCAGATGCCCTGGTGCTGAAGGGCCGCCCGTACGCGTCGCCAGCCATAAGCCTCAAACTCATCGCAGATCGCCATGATTGCGGCCAGCAGATCGGCTTCGTCAACCCGCTTCACCCGCCCATGATAATAGGTTGAACGTGCGATACCCATCAGTCTGCACCCCTGGGAGACGGAGATGCCAAGGGGCCGGTGATGACGGATGTAGTCCCGTTTCTCGGCCGCGGTGCGCTTTGCAGAGCCCCCTTTAGAAACTCCAGTTCGAGAGCCTGCTTGCCTACCAGGCGTTCCAGCGCGGCGATGCGGGCCTCATATTGCTGGATGAGATCAGCCGCTTGCGCGTCATCGTCGAACTCGCCCGCCTCATACTTCTCAATCCAGACCCGGATCAATTGGCGAGAAACGTCATGACGCTTGGCCAGCCCATGCAATGTTTCGCCGCCCAGATATTCCTGAACGACCTGACGTTTGAACTCCATGCTGTGGGAACGGTGTCGCATTGGCTTTTCTCCAAAAGCCAAACCCACGGTCAATCATTATGGTCCCACCTGTCCGACCCCAGGGGCCCACTCCAGGAGGCGAGTAATTTCCGCTGAGATTTGACCCATGTTGAACTCGTCCCTGGCTTTGGCGAGCGGGGGACCATGTCCCTCGCTCTCTCTGAGGCAACGGACCGATCGTCGTGATGGATCAACGCCCAGTGCTTGAATCCCATATCTCTCGTCACGGCGGCCATAAGATCTGCGAGATCTGCGCTCGTTGAAGCCTTCCTGACGGCCTGCAGGTAGGCATTTGCCATCTTGAGGCAAAAAGCTTCCCCGGACCATGACAGCCGCGCTTTCATAAGCGGCCCCAAGATGCAGCGAATGCCGCGCTAGAAGCGAGGACCGACCGCGACTGGCAGAAGGATACGCAAAAGATCGCCGTGCGCCGCACTTAGATGGGGCGTCACAACCATCAGGTCCGCTCCCATATCGTGGAAATGCCCTGGCCGCCGCCAATGCACATGGTAGCGAGGCCAAACCGACCGCCGGTCCGCTGAAGCTCATAGGCGAGCTTCGTCACGATAATGGCGCCAGTCGCGCCGATCGGATGTCCGAGGGAAATGCCGCTGCCGTTTGGGTTAACTTTCGCGGGGTCGAGGCTGAGCGCTCGCGTGACGGCGCAGGCCTGCGCCGCGAATGCTTCATTGGATTCAATCACGTCGAGGTCCGAGACCGAAAGGCCGGCCTTTGCCAACGCGTTGCGAGTTGCCGGCACCGGGCCAACGCCCATGAAGGCCGGATCAACCCCGGCATGGCCGTAAGAAACCAAACGGGCAAGTGGCGTCAGGCCGTGATCCTTGACTGCTTGTCCACTGGCAAGGATCATGGCTGCGGCACCATCGTTGATTCCCGAGGCGTTACCTGCCGTAACCGTCCCGCCGTCCTTCTTGAAAACCGGCCTGAGCCCGGCGAAGTCCTCAGCTGTAGCGTCGACACGAACATATTCATCGGTATCGAATGTGACGGCTTTTCTCTTGATCGTGATGTCCACGGGTACGATCTGGTCCACAAACCGTCCTTGCGCAATCGCATGTGCCGCGCGTCGCTGGCTCTCAAGCGCCAGCTCGTCCTGATCCTGCCGTGAAATGCCGTATTCTTGTGCGACATTTTCAGCAGTCATGCCCATGTGGTAGGCGTGGAAAGGATCAGTTAGTGCCCCCGTCAGCCCGTCGAGCATCGCAGTATCGCCCATCTTTTGGCCCCAACGTACACCTTGGGCAAAATATGGCGCGCGGCTCATGATTTCGGTGCCGCCCGCCAAGCCGATGCCGTAGTCGCCCAGCAAGATCGACTGAGCCGCACTGACGATGGCTTGCATACCGGAGCCGCAGAGGCGGTTGACGGTCAACGCCGGTGCTTCCTTGGGAATGCCGGCGCCCATGGCGGCGATCCGAGCGACATAAGCATCGCCCGGAATAGTCGGAATGACACTACCAAATACAACGTTCGCGACGAGATCCGCTTCGATGCCAGCGCGCGCAATGGCGGCTTTTGCTACTAGGGCGCCAATGTCGCCCGGCGTGAAGTCCTTAAGGGAGCCACCAAAAGACCCGATGGGTGCACGGGCTGCGGACACCAGAAAAACCTCGTTCATGCCAAACTCCTGTGAATGTGATCGCGTTACCGTGCGTTGAGGCTCTTGAAGGTGCCGCCGCACGCGGCCAGGTCGACGCAGGCCAGCGCCCAAGCGACTCAATCTACTCTTTGGTCGCTGCGCGCACGTCAGTGGCACTGACTTGCGCTCCGAGCCGGCGGGCGGTCGCGATCGCTTGAAGGCCTGCGACGCCAACCCCCACTATGAAGGCATGTATTTCTTTACAGTCTCCGGGGTAGCTGACACACGGCACTCGCCGTCGCTAAGCTCACTCAAAACAGCGATGCGAATACTCGTCGGGCCGCCCGTAAGGGTAGAATTCATCCGGCCCGGCCTCCGTCAGCGAGCAGCGCAACGCCAGTGACATAGGACGCGGCGGGTGAAGCCAAGAACAGTGCGACGGACGCCATTTCCTCGGGCTGACCGAACCGTCCCATAGGAATAGACTGCCGCACCCGCTCCCTGATGTCCGGATCGGCACCCGAAAGCATGGCGGTCTCGATAGCGCCGGGGCAAAGGGCATTCACCCGAATGTTCTTGTCTGCATATTCGATTGCGGCCGCGCGTGTCATTGCCACAACGCCACCTTTCGAGGCGGTGTAAGAAGAGTGACCCCATGTCGCTCGAAATGCGGCGATCGAGGCGGTGTTTACGATCGCACCGCCACCGACTTTCAACATTTCGATGATACCACAGCGCATAACTCGAAACGCACTTGTGAGATTGATGTCAATCACCTTGCCTATCGTTTCAGGCGCGGTTTCGTGAATTGGCCTGAAACCTCCGCTGACACCTGCATTGTTCAGCACAATGTCGACCCTTCCGTGGCGCGCTACCGTGTCGGCAAACAGCGCTTCGACCTGCTCATGCTGGGTTACATCAACGTTGAAATGGCTCGCTAGACCTCCGATCGCCTTTGCCACGCCCTCTTCATCGCCACTGATATCGGCGACAACGACAGTTGCGCCATTTTTCGCGAACATTTCGGCCATCGCCTTGCCGATGCCCGAGCCTGCGCCCGTGACAATCGCGATTTTGCCCTCAACCTGACCTGACATGATCATTCCTCTGATGATTATCGCAGACGAGCCAGACAGGCTCAGATTTTGCGTTGCTGGTTTGCCCAAAAGTGATCGCGCACTACGCGACGTAGGGTTTTCCCAACCGTGCTACGTGGAAGTTCCGGCCAGATGTCGACCCGTTTAGGCGCTTTCACGCTGCCCAGTTTCGATTTGCAAAATGTAAGGAATTCGGCGGTGTCGATTGAGGAACCTGGTTTGAGTTCGACGACGGCCGTTACCATCTCTCCCCATTTGTCGTCCGGCGTTCCGACGACAGCGCAATCCTGCACGGAGGGGTGACCAAGGACTACCTGCTCCACCTCTCCGGGAAACACGTTGAATCCCCCTGAAATGATCATGTCCCGTTTACGATCGACGACGTAGATGTAGCCATCAGCATCGCGCCGACCGAGATCGCCACTAAACTGCCAGCCGTTTTTACGAATAGCGTTCGTAGCGTCCGCGTCTTTATAGAAGCCCGTCATTTGCATTGATGAGCGGAATGCGATTTCACCAACCTCTCCATCAGCCGCGACTTCCCCATCCTCCGTCATGACCTCAGTCCGAGCGAAAGGGCCTGAACGGCCCACGGACGCGATCCGATGCTCGATAGCTGGATTCGAGAGAATTTCGGCATGATCCCGCGGCGTAAGGGCCGTCGTGAACATGAGGCACTCCGTCTGTCCGTAGCTTTGAATGAGAATAGGCCCGAAAACAGCGGCTGCCTCGCGCAACTTCTCCACCGACATTGGCGCCGCCCCATACATGAGGTAGCGCAGCGAACTCAGATTGAACTCTTTCAACCGAGGATGGGCCAAGATCATGTAGATCAGAGTAGGCGGCAAATAGACTACCGATATCTTGTGACGCTCAATAGCCTGTAGAACCGCGACCGGATCCGTTGAAGAGAGCAGGACGTGCGTGCCGCCACGCGGTAGCAAAGCATAGTGAAAGACTGCGGCAGCATGTGTTAGCGGCGCAACAACCAAGTGCACCGGCGGCTCATCAAAAGGGAACAGGGCATAGATCGTCGAAATAACAGTTTCGAATGACCGATTGGTATGAACAGCGCCCTTCGGTTCTCCGGTTGTGCCACCCGTACTTAGGATGGCGATGGGATCTTCCATCGCCCGCGCAGGGAACGGCAGCTCCTGCGCAGCCTTATCCTGGCACCAGTCGGATAAAGCCGGAAAACCTTCAACTTCCATGTCGATACAGATCGCAGCTCTGAGATCCGGAATGGCTGCCTTGATCGCTAGAGCATGCTCTCGCAGAGAGCTATGAAAGAACAATACTCGCGTATCATATTTGGCCAACTGAGCGACATTATCGAACACAGAATTACGATAGTTGACCGGAACCCAGACCGCACCGGCTTTCAACGTGCCATATTGACAAGCGAGTACCATGCGGTGATTAGGCGACAGCAGCGCAACAGAGCTGTCTGCAGGTAAGCCGATACGAAGTAGTGCCTGC
Source organism: Sphingobium sp. TA15 (assembly GCF_037101235.1). Classification (NCBI taxonomy): domain Bacteria; kingdom Pseudomonadati; phylum Pseudomonadota; class Alphaproteobacteria; order Sphingomonadales; family Sphingobiaceae; genus Sphingobium; species Sphingobium sp. TA15. The sequence continues at coordinate 565,183 of NZ_AP025355.1, read as the reverse complement.
GCAATCGTCCAAGCAGTGCCCGCCATCTCTTTATAGCTCATCGACCCATTGTCATCGATGAGAACCGCGCGATCCGGAAACTGCGCAACGCCATGCTCGAAATGCTCGATAATCAGCATTCGGCTCTCTCCCAAATGCGGCGCGCCGATTCTCGCGCGCCCTAGCTAGGGAATAGGCAAACGATACGCTGGCGTCAACCAAATGACTTTATATTCAGATTTTGGAGCGCGATTTCTCCATAGCCTTCTGGACTGATGGAAGTCGGTCCGGTGTTGTAAAAGTTGCGCGAGCCAGCTCGTTATGTATATCCGAAGGCCCGGGGGACAGCTTCAATATAGTCGCGACCATCAGATTGCTCCTGCCGGCCGATCCGTTTTGCAAGAAGTGCAGCGCTGGGTGATGGCACATCCAGGCTTGCAGCACGACATCTCGGATCTCGCGACCTGCGCAGGACTAGGACCAGTCGACATTCAGTTCAGGGCGAGCCGAAAATGGTAGTTTTTCGTGACCCGGAGCGCAGCGTACTTAAAGTACGTGAGCACCGGAAGCACGGAAAACTGCCATTTGCAGGCCGCCATGGGCTGAATGTCGACTGGTCCTAAGCCCTCGTCACTTTGCTCGATGTTCCGTGCCGAAATCGGCACCACACCGTCCGCATGGGTCGAGAGTGCGAGAATTGAAGCCGCGAGGAAGTTGCTTGAACAGGGCCTGCAACCAAAGTTGACGGCTGCTCGATGCGGTTTCCGGGATATAGAAACCTTCCGACGCGCCTTCATTCGTCAACTCGGCATATCGCCTGCCCGATATCGCGAGCGGCATGGCTTGGTTCGCGACGGTGGCGGTGTTGATTGACGGCTGCTCCTGCAGTCGCGGCTGGAAGCCGCCTGTCTCCGATCCCCATTTCTCGCCGCAGGGGGGGTGCCATTACGCCACCAAGCCTAAACTTTACGCTGCCCTTTTGAGGTCGCTGCTTTTTTTGGATTGGATTCAGCGCGCGGCGACTTTTTCGCAGATCGTGGCGCAACGCCCTTACGCGAGCCGACCGGAGCAGTGAACGCGAGTGACACTTCGGGATGCGGTGGGATCGCAAATGCGGCGTTGTGTGCGGACACATCTGTTGCCAAAGAACGGGTCAGCATCGCGACCACCTCTTCGGCAATCTGATTTATAGCCATGCGGCCGTCTGGAGCGTACCAAGTGGCAATCGAATTAATCGCGCCCATAATTACGAAAATGGCGAGGTGCGGATCGGTCGAAATGATGCTCCCATCTGACTGCCCGCCAACGACGAGAGAAACCATCTCTCGGTCGAGTCGGTCGCGTCGTTTGACGACCACCTCGCGATCTTCAAGGCGAAGTGCGTTGACGTCTGAAGTCACGCCACCAATGCCGTCTTCCCCATACATCCATCCTATGTAGCACAGTAGTAAAATCCGGAGCTTATCAAGTCCGCTTCCATCATATTCTTTGGCCACTTCACATGCACGGTCACCGAGATCTAAGGCGATCATGTGGCAGTCAAACAGTATTTCCTGCTTGTCTTTTACGTAATTATACAATGTTCCCTTAGATATGCCCAAACCCTCGGCGATTTCGTCAAGCGATGTGTTATGAAAGCCACGGCGAGATATCGTCCTCGTTGCCTCTCGAAGGACAGCGTAGCGTTTGAACCTGTGCAGTTCCTCGTTCGTCCGAAAAGCATTCCGCCACTTGGCAACCATCGTCTTCCTTTCGAGCAGGTCGACCCAGCTCGGCAATGCGCCGTTGCAGGACTGACCCTAGGTTCGGTCTATCGACTGACGGTATGATTGTTTGCAGCCCAAATATCAAATGCTAGTCGACAGCGCCACTAGGTGGGAAAGGCGCTGTCGAGGTGAGCGTCGAGAAAAGCCGCGACGGCATCGTTGAAAGCATCATTATTGTCCCCCACGATCATGTGGCCAGCGCCAGGGATACTCCTGCTTTCCAGCTGCGGCATTTCGCAACGGAGACGCGCTATTCCCTGCTCATCGATCACATCGCTGATAGCGCCCTTAAGAACGAGGGTCGGCCCTAAAAATGTTGAAGTGGCGCGCTCTACCCAGCCTTCAGCCACGATGGCCTCCGCCAACCCTTGATGATCAAGAAGGCGCGGATCCCAATGCCAGTAAAATCTGCCGTTTTCTCTCTTTCGCAGATTTCGCGCGATCCTCGCGACATTGCCGCCCGATTGCCGATCCGGAAATGCTTGGCCGACCGCCTGCAGGGCGTCGGCATGACTTTCAAAGCCTTCTCCATGGGCCTTCATAAAAGCCAAGATGGAATCTGCGCCCGCTTGTACGGGCCAGGGCACGATATCTACGAGGACCAACGCCGCTATATGCGCTTTCGAGTGGCCGGCAGCATAGAGCGCCGCCATGCCACCCATCGACGCACCGATGAGGACGATACGCTTGCTTGCTGCAAAACCGTCGCAAATGTGGCGCAGGTCTTCTCCGTGAGCCTGGTAGCGATAATCACCGTCGGCAATCCATTCGCTGTCTCCGTGTCCGCGCGCATCGTAAGACAAAACAGCATATCCACGACTTAACAGCGCTGCTGTCGCGCGACGCCAGGAATGCCTCGTCTGCCCTCCACCGTGGAGAAGAATCGCCAGATAGTCGCCTTCGCCTTCCCAGAAATCTGCCTTCAAACAGTTCGAGTCAGCACCGCGCAGAGTGATCGGCTGCGTCAGGTCCGTTTCTTCAGGTCCATGTGAAAGCACCATTTTCAGTCCGCCTCGAAATCTATCGACGGCGAGGCTTGCATCTCTGACGATAGATTGCAATAGTCTGACGACAAAGTCAGAACAGGTTAGAAAGGAGAACAGCATGGACCGCTACGGCAGCAGCAATCTGGCTTCGGAGCTTCGCGAGCGGCTGAGTGTGCCTGTGGTGGTAGCGCCGATGTTCCTCGTCTCGACGGTGGACATGGTGATCGAGGCCAATCGCGCGGGCGCCATAGGGTCCATACCCGCACTCAATGCCCGGACGACTGCGATTTTCGCCGAGTGGGTTCAACAGATCGGCGCCGCTACGACTGCCTCAGGGCGCGATCTTCCGTGGGCTGTAAATCTTATCGTCCATAGCACCAACACTCGCCTGGAAGCTGATCTCGAAGTTTGCATCGCTGCGAAGGTCCCCGCGATTATCGCTTCTGTGGGAAGTCCGGCAATCGTGATCGAACGTGTCCGTGCTTATGGCGGCCTTGTTTTCTCTGATGCCGCGAGCATCAAGCATGCGAGGCGGGCTGCGCAAGCTGGGGTTGACGGCCTCATATTATTGACCGCGGGTGCCGGCGGCAACACGGGCTGGCTTAACCCCTTTGCCTTTGTGGCGGAGGTTCGCAAATTCTTCGATGGCCCCATCGTCTTGGCGGGCGGAATATCTAACGGTCGGTCACTCGCGGCTGCGCGGATGTTGGGCGCTGATATGGCGGCGGTTGGAACATCCTTCATTGCGGCGGAAGAAAGCGCCGCATCCGCCGATTACCGTCAGATGCTCGTGGAAAGCGACGGCGACGACATCATCCTGACGTCAGAGGTTACAGGCATCCCGTCGAATATGCTTCGCGCCAGTCTCGAACGCTCTGGTTTTGTTAGCGATGGAAAACATGAGAAATTCGATCTCGCACGCGAATTGGAGACGGTGAAAGCGTGGCGGGACGTGTGGGCTGGTGGGCACGGTGTCGGCGATGTGACCCGAAGTGCCCCGATTGCGCATCTTCTTGCAGAACTTGGCGAGCAGTATCGCGAAGCACTCCGCACTTCAGTCTCCTGAGTTCCCACACCAAGAGCCAGGACGCTCACGCTTAGCACTTGACTCTACAGTCAGTTAACAATATTTTGTAGTCAGATAACAAAATTGAAAGTCGCCCTGGCGGCGATGGAGGGGTTTGATCGTGAAAAAATCTAGAAAGCGTAGCTATCTGTGCGGTGCCGCCGTGGCCATACTGGGTTGCATGTCGTCTCCGGCTCTCGCGCAGGGCGCTGGTAACAACGTCTCAGAAACAGCGGAGGCCCCGCGCTCTGGGCTCGAAGATATCGTGGTCACCGCGCAGAAGAAAAACCGCGCGGAGAAGCTCCAAGACGTACCTGTCGCCATCACCGCGTTGGGGCCAACCCAGCTTGAGCAGGCTCGCTTCAAAGATCTGACCGACATTGCGATCCGAGCGCCGGGCGTGGCCCTTGAGGAAAACGGCGGCACGAGGGGCATTGCTTCCTTCAACATCCGTGGCCTAGGCACCAATTCGAGCAGTCCGGCGACCGAGCCAGCGGTGGGCACGTTTGTGGACGGCGTCTATCTCGGCACGAACATCGGGGTGACTCTCGACACGTTCGATCTTGAGGGCATTGAGATCCTCAGAGGCCCCCAGGGAACGCTCCAAGGGCGAAACGTGACAGGCGGCGCGATCCTCATTCGTACACGCCGGCCTTCTGACACGTTGTCCATTAGAGGGCAGGCAAGCATCGAGACCGGCCCCGAGTACAATATCGCCGGCAGCGTCGAAGGCCCCCTTTCCACCGGCGTACGTGCCAAGGTTGCCGGTTATTACCGTAAGGATGATGGCTGGTTCAATAATCCCACGCTCGGACGCGACATGGGCCGGCAGACATCTTGGTTCGTCCGTCCCATGATAGTGCTGGAGCCATGGAGCAACGTCGAACAGACCATCATTTATGAACGCGGCCGCACGCGTGGCGACGGCGGTGTGTTCCAGCGTCTGGCGCTTGCCGCAGACTCAGGTTCGCTCGGCTTTCAAAATCTGCAAGACAACCCAGGTTTCACGAGCACCGACTACGATGCGATTACTTCGGACACGGCGATAAATGTCGGATTTGGCAATGGCGTCATAACCAATATATTCGGATACCGGAATGTCCGCAACGAGTGGCAGGCAGATTTTGACGGTGGACCCGGCGCCTTGTTCACGAATACCGACTTTATGCGGCAGCATCAATTTAGTGAAGAAATCCGGTACGCCGGAAGTTTCGGAAAACTGGACCTGACGGTCGGTGGATATTTTTTCCAGCAGCACTATTTCTACTTGGAGAATCGTGTCCTGCTCGCGGGCGCAATCAACCGCACCTATGGTGGCACGATTGACCAGCGTGCCTTCGGCGTTTTCGCGCAAGGCGAATATCACTTCAGCGACACCTTGTCCCTCACCCTTGGCGGTCGCTACACCACCGAGAGAAAACGGGCGGAGCTATATCTTCAGCCATCGGTCGGCAATGTCAGCTCCTGTGACTACGCCACCAAAACCTGCGGTGTCGGGGGCCCTCCCGTGTATCGCGACAGCGACACATGGCCGACGTTTACGCCGAAATTCAGCTTGAACTACAAGCCTGAGGCAGGTGTCCTCGTTTATGCAAGCGTGAGCCGCGGCATTCGCAACGGTGGGTACAACGTCCGGCAGGCTGCCAACCGGGCATCTCTTCCGGGGGTGGTGCCGGTCGTGCCTGCTAACACCATGCCAGCGTCAAACCCGCGATATGACATCGAAGACCAGTGGGCCTATGAGGTCGGCTTCAAGTCTGACCTTCTCAATCGCAAACTCAGGCTGAACGGCAGTGTGTTCCTCAATACGCTGAAGGGCCTCCAACGAGACTCGATTGTTGGCGACCCTGCGTTTGGCACCATCGCATTGATAGCGAACGCCACCGACGCGACCGTGTATGGTTTCGACGCCGAGATGGTTCTCCTTCCGGTGGAGGGACTGCAACTCGACGCCAATGTCGGATATGTCGACACGGACTATAAAAACGTACGCTTCGATTTGACGGGTGATGGAAAGATCGACGCGGCAGACTATAGATTGAAGCCCCCGCGTTCCGCTCGTTGGTCCTACAATATTGGGGGCACCTACACATATGAGCTTGCGAACGGGACGAAGGTGGCGGCAAACGCCAACTACGCCTTCCGAAGTGCTGCACCTAGTAGCGATGACAACGTCAGATATCTGACGAGCCGTCGGCTGCTCACCGCAAGCCTCACTGTCACGCTGCCGGATAGTCGGTTTGAGATCTCGCTATATGGAAAGAACCTGCTGAACGATTCCAACGAGGGCTTTGTGCTAAACTTGCCGGCGCCCTTTGGTTTCACCGTGCGCGCGCTGGACGAAGGTCGTGTCATCGGTGTTGCAGGAAAGTTCAAGCTGTGACGCCTATCGCCAACATCTTTGCCGCGGAAGGCGCCCTGGCGGGCAAAGTCGCGGTCGTCACAGGCGCGTCTTCGGGTCTTGGCGCTCACTTTGCGGAGGTCCTCGCGCTCGCAGGAGCCGAAGTCCTGGCTGTCGCGCGTCGGCAAGATGCACTTGCCTATGTGGCAAAGCGCATCACGGATAATGGCGGTCGATGCCGCCCAGTTGCCGTCGATGTAACGGACCACGTTGCTTTTGAAACGAAACTGGCAGAGTTCCCGGCGGTTGACATATTGGTGAACAACGCCGGCACAGCACGCGACGCCGATGTTCTAGACATAAGATATGACGACTGGGCGCAGATCATTGATCTCAATCTGACTGCGGTTTTTACCACTTCGCAGCTCATAGCGAGAGCGATGGCGGCGCGTGGAAAAGCTGGCTCGATCATCAACATCGCATCCATTGCAGGCCTGCGGCAACTCGGGAGGGTGTTGCCCTATGCTACGTCCAAGGCAGGTGTCGTTCAGCTCACGAAGGCAATGGCGCTCGAGCTTGCGCGCCACGGCGTTCGGGTAAACGCGATCGCGCCGGGATATTTCGAGACCGACCTCAACCACGAGGTATTTTCTAGCGAAAAGGGCAAGGCCATCATCAAGCGGATTCCGCAGCGAAGGCTTGGACATCTGAACGAATTGGACGGTCCGCTTCTGCTGCTCGCGAGTGACGCCTCATCCTACATGACAGGTTCCATCCTAACGGTAGACGGTGGCCATCTCGTCAGTACGCTATGACGGTGCCGGTGGGTCGGCAAAGTTTGGACGATGCATTGCCCCCGCAAACGACAAGGGGGGCATTGGCACCGGCCCTCGCGACGTCCTTTGCTCTCATTCCATCGTCAGTCGCAATTCTCTTCTACACTCAAGGCTTCTTCATAGGTCCGATGACAGCGGCTTTTGGCTGGAGCCGCTCCGCGTTCATGTGGCCGGTGACGATGGCAATGATCGGTCTTGCAATTCTCTATCCTGTTGCGGGCTATCTTGGAGATCGCTTCGGCGTCCGCCGCGTGCTCGTGCCGCTCATCATACTCTTCGGCTTGGGTACGATGGGACTGTCGCTCATCGGCGACAACTTCGTCCTTTATTCGGCGGCCACGATCCTCGTCGGAATGGCTGGCGTCGTTCAGTCGCCCCTCCTTTATTCTAAGGTCATCGCCGCCCGGGCCCCGCTGCAATCGCGCGGGACACTTATCGCCATCGGCGCCTCGGGCGTATCGATCGGCAATGCGTTGCTACCGCCAATCGTCGTCTGGCTGATTGCTGAATTTGGCTGGCGTGGAGGCCGGATCGGCCTTGGCGGCATGGTGTTGATTTGCGCGTTGCCGGTCGCGTTGTTTTTTATGAACGAAAGTCGAACGGTCATTCAAGCTAAGACGATTCGAAACTTGAACGCACCTTCCTCGCCTATCCAACGAAAACCGGCCGTCTTACTCTTAGCGGCACTGTTTTTGAGCGGAGTTGCGCTCAACGGTTACCTGGCCAATCTGGTGCCGATTCTGGCGGACCGAGGTGTTGGGGCTGACCAGGCGGCAAAAAGTCTGAGCATGGTCGCCTTGGCTGGCGCGGTCGGTCGCATAGCATCAGGCTGGCTGCTCGATCGGGTTCAGCACCCGGCGATCGGTATACTTTGGTTCCTATTTGGGTGCGCAGGTGTCAGTCTCTCACTATTTTCTCCAAATATTTTCCTCGAAATTATCGCATCAATAAGTCTCGGACTTTCACTCGGCGCTGAAGTGGAGTTGGCAGCTTATTACGTTGCCCGCTATTTTGATTATAGAAGATTTGGGCGAGCCTTGGGATTTCTCGCCGCCAGTTATTCGATTGGAAGCGCAATTGGATCTCAATTCTTCAATTTAGCTCGCGACTTGTTTGGCAACTACCATTCCGCCACGCTGCTCTCTGCGATATTGGTCCTGGTAAGTGCAGGGCTGGTAGCATGGCTTCCGCCCTATCCGACCAGAGTTGGATCTGAAGCCAGAGGAGTGGGATTGGATTCAGAGCGTTAAGCCGAATCGACATTCAGGATTCACAAACGAGGTGATGTCTGATTGATGGGGTTCCGTGTTGAGGCGCGGAGCGGATGGATGGGGATCAAGCGGTACGAGTTAAGCGAGGCGCAGTGGGCGAGGATAGCGCTGTTGCTGCCCGGCAAGGCAGGCGATCCGGGCCGAACGGGATCGGATAACCGATTGTTCGTGAACGGATGTTTGTGGATTTTGCGCTCAGGTGCACACTGGTGCGACCTGCCGGAACGCTACGGCCGGTGGAAGACAGTCCATCGGCGTTTCAGCCGGTGGTGCCATGCCGGTGTATGGGAGCGGGTGTTCGACACGCTGACCACCGACCGCGACAACCAGTATCTGATGATCGACAGCACCCTCGTCCGCGCCCATCAACAGGCGGCGACCGGGGCGTTCCCGAGGTGGACTGACGACCAAGATCCACATGCTGGCGGACGCGTTTGGCCGACCATTATGCTTTCGCATCACACCGGGGCAGGCCAGCGACATCACCGCCGCTCCCGATCTTCTGGAAGGCCAGAAGGCCGGGGCCGTACTCGCTGACAAAGCCTATGACAGCAATGATTTACGGAGACGGATCGCCGCCATGAAGGCCGACGCGGTCATCCCGTCAAAGCGCAATCGCAAGGCTTTCATTCCGCACGACACCGCCATCTACAAGCACCGTAACCGGATCGAGCGATGCTTTGGCCGCCTCAAGCATTTCCGTCGCTTCGCTACACGCTACGATCGCCGCACCGCCCACTTCAAAGGCTTCGTTCACCTCGCCCAAGCTATGATCTGGCTGCGGTGAATGTCGATCCGGCCTAGGCAGCGTGGACAAATTCAAGACTTGCCGGACTGAGTGATTTGGGTGGGGAGGGGCCATTCCCCTATTCGTCACCTCTCCCCCTATTCGTCACCCCGGACTTGATCCGGGGTCCCGCTGCCTTGGGCTGGGCGCGGTGTAGAGGCAAAAGCGGGACCCCGGATCAAGTCCGGGGTGACGGTGGGGGTAATGACCGCTCATGGCCATTTCACGACATTTTCGAATTTGTCCACGCTGCCTAGGTCGCTCCTGCGCGTCGCGCCTGGTTCCACGCAAGTGCCGCCATCTCGGGAAAAGCATCAGCGCGCTGCTTCGCATCTGCATTCGCGGCGTTACCTCGCAAATAGCGACCTTTCACACCATGAACGATCGCAGCAAACCGAAAGAGATTGAAAGCCAATGAAAAATCCAATCCGGACAAGTTCTTGAGCCCCATACGCCGACAATAGGACGCCACATAATCGCTTTCGGACGGAATATTAAGAGACGGCAGGTCGTGGCCGACTAACCCGGGCACTATGACTGGGGGCATATGATACATCATCAAATGATAGCCAAAGTCCGCTAATGGGTTGCCGATCGTCGATAGCTCCCAGTCGAGCACTGCAATCACTTTTGGTTCATCTGGATGGAAGATGAGATTGTCTACTCGGAAATCGCCGTGCGCCAGACAGCTGCGATCATCTGCGGGAATCGCGGTGGGTAGCCATTCGACTAGGCGATCCATGGCAGGATCGCGGCCTGCGTCTTCGTCGGCAAGATATTGCCGGGTCCAGAGCGCGATTTGACGAGCGAAGAAACCGCCCTCGCGGCCGTAGTCACCAAGCCCTGCCGCCCTATGATCAATCGTGTGAAGACCAGCGATCGTCGCATTCATGGCATCGAAATAGGCTGGTCTGTCTGCCGCCGGAACATCGGGAAAGGTTGCATCCCAAAAGATACGTCCTTCTACCAGCTCCATCACATAGAACCACGTGCCGATGACATTGTCATCGGTGCAAAGTCCGAAGATTGTTGGGACAGGAAGGCCCGCCGCTCCCACCGCGCCTATTACTCTGGCCTCCCTCTGGATTGCGTGAGCACCTTTGAGTAGCACACCTGGCGGCTTCCTTCGTAGTACGTACGATCGACTGGGCGTGCGCACCACATAGGTCGGGTTCGACTGCCCGCCTTTGAATTGCTCGAGTTGGATGGGACCTTCAAAGTCCGCGATATGGTCGGCCATCCAGTGCGCTAAGGCCGCCTCGTCAAATCGATGGGCGTCTCTGACCGGGGTGGTACCAGTCTGGGCATCGAGATCGAACATTAGAGCGCTTTCCCGACTTCGTGAATGGCGCGCCACTCTCGCTTGATCCTTTTTGCGAGTGACCACTTATGAACCTCGGTCGGCCCATCATATATCCGGAAGGCTCGAACCTCGCGGAAGACCTGCTCGACCACCGTATCGCCTGACACACCAGTTCCACCCATTACTTGGACGCAGCGATCTGCGATCCGCATTAGTGCCTCGGACACCGCCACCTTCGCGATAGAGCTCTCAGCTACTCCAGAATCGCCCAAGTCGAGCGCATCGGCGCACCAGTTAATAACTGACTCTGCTTGCCGCAGATCGACGAGATTTTCCGCAAGCATGAAGCCGACGCCTTCATGGTCGATGAGCGTCTTGCCAAAAGCCTGGCGTCGGCACGCATAATCGACGGCGATCTCGTTGGCGCGATCGCATGCACCGAGCCAGCGCATGCAATGTGACAGTCGCGCAGGTGCAAGCCTGACTTGCGCGTACTTGAAGCCTTCACCGCTTTGTCCCAGCATCTGGTCGACTGGCACCCGAAGATTATTGATCCTGATGGTCGCATGTCCTCCGGGGGTAGCGTTGTCGATCATGTGTGGGACGTGCTCGATCTCGATCGCCGGATCAGGCAGATCGACCATGAACATACATGCTCCATCGTCCGATTTGGCCATGACGATGCCAATTCGCGCTCCAAGAGCGCCGCTGATGAAAGCCTTGCGCCCGTTGATCACCCAATGGTCGCCATCCAGGTAACACCGGGTCTGCATCATCGATGGGTCGGAGCCAGCGCCGCCATCGCTCGCCGGCTCTGTCATGAAAAATGCGGAGCGAGCAGTGCCAGCCACAAGGGGCTTTAGAAACCGCTCATTCAAGCTGTCGCTGCCCACTTTCGAGAGCAGGAACATGTTCCCTTCGTCGGGCGCCATCGTGTTGCACGCGACTGGGCCCAAAGGCGAAATACCCGACGCACGAAGAACGAGAGCGGTTTCCCGTTGGGATAGATGGGTTCCGTCAGGCAGGATATGGGGCGTGAGCACACCCGCCTGGCGTGCCTTCTCCCGCATCTCCGAAATCAGTTCTTCGTCGGGTGCATTGTGATCATCCTTTCGCGGATCTCGCTCATAGGGAATGATCTCTTTTCGAACGAACCTTTCCACGTCGGCGGCGATATCACCAGCCCGTACCAATCCTATACCCATGTGCTTCACCTAATAAGAAAAGACCTGCAATCGGTCCGGTCAGCCGTTCACGCGCCCAATATGGTCACAACGGCCGCAGCCTCTTCGACCCCGTGGAACCCGCCGCCATTTTCTGCGACCGCTATCCTTGCGCCGTCGACCTGCCGGGCGCCTGCTCTCCCACGGAGTTGGGTGACCAATTCATAGATCTGACCGAGGCCGGAAGCAGAAATGGGGTGCCCCTTCGACTCCAGGCCACCGGATGGGTTGACCGGAACCCGCCCTCCGATCCGGGTCTCTCCACGGGCGCTCATCCACCCGCCCTGACCAGCTTCACACAAGCCAAGATTTTCGAGCTGGACGATCTCAGCAAAGGCAGATGCGTCATGGACTTCTGCTACGGAGACGTCACTCGGACCTATACCCGCCTGTGCGTAGGCTTTTTCAGCCGCCTTGCGGCAAAGATGTCCGCCAAAATCCTTCCATTCGCGATCGCTTCCTGAGGTCAGCGCGGTGGCGAGCAAACGGATGGGATGCGCATCAGCGAAGCGAGACAGCACTGATTTTGAACAGATCAGCGCGGCCGCGGCACCATCACTGATAGGCGAACACATCGGAAGAGTGAGCGGCCAGGAGATCACCGGGGCGGCCAGCACTTCAGCAATGCTGAAATCGGTCTGGAACTGCGCCAGCGGGTTCATCGTCGAATGGTGATGATTTTTCGACGCCACTGCAGCAATTTGCTCTTGTGTCGTACCGAATGTGCGCATGTGCCCACGCGTGAAAGACGCGTAGAGTTCCATGAATGGGCTTTTGACCCCCGGAGCCGTCCCTTCTGGCGGCTCCACACCCTCGCCAATCGATGAGAGACGATCGACGATGGCGCTTGCCTCATGCACATCCCAAGCGCCTTCGAAAATGGCCGAAGATTTGAGCTTGTCAGGCCCGTGCATTTTCTCTGCGCCAACGGCGAGAGCAACTTCCGCCATGCCGCCGCGCACCATTGCCACCGCTTGATGGAGTGCGGTGCTTCCCCCAGCACACGCATTTTCAACGTTCAGGATCGGAATTTCAGCAAACCCCATAGGGCGCAGGACCATCTGACCACGCACAGCGTGCTGATTTTCCATGATGCCTTGCGTGCTGTTTGCAAATATTGCAGCATCAACATCGCTGATTTGCGCGCCCGCGTCAGACAATGCGCCGGAAACGGCCTCGGCCACCAGCGACTTCAGCGATCGGTCAAGGTGCTTCCCGAAGCGCGTCATCGCAACACCGATTATGTAAATGTCGTCCATTCTTCCTCGCCTTTTGTCACGCCGCCGTCTGCTCCGGCGGCAGCTGCTCAAGCCAGCTCCGCTTGCAATCCCACGCTTCGATCCAGAAACGCGCACCATGTCGCGGCCCGATTCTTAATTCGCGGTTATATGATTGACTTTAAAGTCAGTGTCTATAGTTTGGTTCGAAACGAGCGGTTCCAAAGCCGCATGGGATGAAAGAAAGGATCTCACCAATGCTCCCAGCCGGGCTGGAAGGGCGGTTGCGCCTGCCTGCGATAATATCTCCAATGTTCCTTATTTCCGGCCCCGATCTGGTCGTGGAGTCGTGCCGCGCAGGCGTCGTGGGTTCCTTCCCCGCGTTCAACCAGCGCACGCCCGCCGGATATGAGGAGTGGTTGAAGGAAATCAGGGGCCGTCTTCAGCCGGACGACGCCCCCTGGGCGACCCAATTCTCTGTCCATCCTTCAAATACGAGATTGGATGAAGACGTTGCGCTCACTGTGAAATATGAAGTGCCGATACTGATATCGTCGGCCGGCATCACTCGCGAGGTGACTGACGCGATCCATGCATACGGCGGCCTGTGCTTTCACGATGCAATCAACATCCGTCATGCGAAAAAGGCTTTGGATGCGAATGTTGACGGTATCATTGCGGTGGCCGGAGGGGCCGGCGGCCATTCGGGCACTTATAATCCGCTCGCTTTTCTCGGTGAACTTAAGCCGATCATGGGCGACAAGACGCTGGTCTTAGCTGGCTGCATCGGAGACGGCTCCGCACTCGCGGGCGCAATCGCTGCCGGTGCAGACCTCGGTTATATTGGTACCCGGTTCATAAACACGATTGAGAGCACAGCCTCGGACAAGCTGAAACAGATGGTGATGGACTCCGATATCACCGACATTGTCTACAGCGCAGAAGTCGATGGAATAGGTGGCAGCTGGCTCAAGCAGACCATTCCTGCAAAGGGCCATTTCGGCGAAATTACGCCGTCCAAGTTCGACATCGACCAGGTGCTGGGAGAGCCCAAGCGCTGGAAGGATATTCTGAGCGCCGGACAAGGCGTCGGACCCATCCAAGACATTGTGCCGGCGGCGGAACTCATTGGCCAGTTCGAGCGGGAATTCGATGCATCGATCGACAGGATCGCTGCCATGAAAATCAATCGCAGCAAATAAAAAGAGAATTGGAAACTATGGAAGAGGCACGCAATCTCACAAGCGCAGCTGGCCCGGCAACTTTTGAGTTCATCGAGGTTACGCGTCGCGGCCGGCTGACGATTATTTCCATCAATCGGCCAGCATCGCGAAACGCGTTGCACAATCCGGCGCATTTCGAAATGGCGCGCGCGCTAGACGCGTTCGCCGCCGACGATGATGCGTGGGTCGCAATAATTCGCGGCGAAGGCGGCAAGGCCTTCTGCGCTGGCCAGGATCTGACGCACCCACTCCCCGAAACACTCGACGACCTGCCTGTCTCGGGCTTTGGCGGAATGACATCGCGGTTTGGTCTCGCGAAGCCTGTGATCGCAGCGGTGGAAGGCTTTGCCTTTGGCGGCGGATTTGAACTCGCGCTGGCCTGCGACATCATTGTTGCCAGCACCACAGCGCGCTTCGCGTTGCCCGAACCCAAGGTTGGAGTGGTCGCATTGGCGGGAGGCATCCAGCGTATCACCAAGGAATTGGGCTTGAAGCGTGCGATGCATCTCCTTCTCACTGCCGCGACTCTCGATGCTGCCACCGCCCATACGCTCGGCATCGTTAACGAGGTGACTGAGGGTGATCCTTTGGAAGCGGCGATCCGTATTGCTGAACATATTCTAACGTGTAGCCCGCTTTCTGTGCAGGCTACCAAGGACGCTGCCATTGCGGCTCTGGACATGCCGTTGCGGGACAGTGTGCGTGAGGTGTGGACGCGGGAAAAAGTGCGCGTCGCGATGACGTCGCTCGATGCTGAAGAGGGACGCCGGTCCTTTGTCGAGAAGCGCCTTCCTCAGTGGGCCGGCAAGTAAGAACTGGTTGGAGACGATGACGATGAAGGCAATGACATTAGCCGCGCCCGGAGGTCTTGATCAAATCAAGTTGGTCGAGCGCGCCGCGCCTCCTGCGCCTGCTGCCGGCGAGATCACAATCCGGGTAGAGGCTTGCTCCCTCAACTTTCATGATCTCGGCGTTGCAAACGGGCGCAGTCCGACAAAGGATGGTCGCATCCTGCTGTCCGACGGTGCCGGCACCGTCGAGGCTATCGGATCTGACGTCACCGATTTTGCAGTTGGCGATCGGGTGATGTCGCGCATTTTTCCACAGTGGCTCGACGGCCCCCCGCAGGTCGGTGACTTCAGTCTGTCACCAGGCGATGGCGTAGATGGCTTCGCTTGCGAGAGCGTGACAGCTGCAGAAACGGCATTCACCCACGTCCCGGCAGGATATAGCTCAGCCGAAGCGGCCACAGTCATGACCGCCGGTCTGACAGCGTGGCGCGCTCTAATGGTCAATGGACCGCTGCATCCTGATGACACCATTCTGGTGCAGGGGTCGGGCGGCGTGTCCATCTTTGCTTTGCAGATTGCCAAGGCAGTTGGCGCGCGCGTTATCGCAACCTCGTCGTCAGATGAAAAACTTGAGCGGCTTCGCGAATTGGGCGCCGCTCATGTCATCAATTATCGAAAAGAACCCCAGTGGGGAAAACGGGCGTTTGAATGGACAGGCGGCACCGGCGTCGATCACGTGATCGATGTGGGCGGCGGCGACACGCTCGCACAGTCGCTTTCGGCGGTTCGTATCGGCGGCCATATTGCGATCGTGGGCCTTCTTGGAGGATTGGCAGTTGACCTTCCGATCATCCCAATCCTCTCTAAACAGGCGAGGATGCAAGGTTGCCTGGTAGGCAGTCGTGCCGATCAGCTTAATTTCAACACATTTCTCGAGAAGCACAAGATTAAGCCGATCATCGGATCGAGTTTTGCTCTCGAGGACTTAGCCGATGCCTTCGAATTTCAACAGAAAGGCGCACATTTCGGGAAGATCGTCCTGGAGGTCTGAAAAAGCTGTATGCCCTGAGACTGGTTAGGCGCGACATTTCCTCGTCAGAAATCGGTCTCCGTCTCCAGAAGCGCTGGGCGATACACAACAACGGAGAGGAAAGACATGCGTCCAATCGTCGCAGCAATCGCGCGTGAGCCTCATGGGCTTTTCGAGCTGCAAAGCCTCAACATTCAGGAACCGACCGGATCAGAAATTCTCGTGAGGACGAAGGCAAGCGGTATCTGTCATACCGATCTTCTCGTCAGAGACGGAGTCTTCGGCCCGCCCTTGCCGGCTGTAGCGGGTCACGAAGGTGCTGGCATAGTCGAAGCCGTTGGACCAGCGGTCAATAGCATCAGGCCGGGTGATCACGTTCTCCTAACACAGGCCTCGTGCGGCGGCTGTCGAAGCTGCCGCAGCGCGCACCCCATGAATTGTGAGGATTTTGTCCGCTACAATATCACCGGAGACCGGGCAAATGGGACGAAACCTTATCAAGAAGCAGTCAGCGGCGCCTTTAGCGGTCAATCTTCATTCGCCACATATATGCTGGCCTACGAGACGAACGGAGTTGTCTTGCCACCCGATTTTCCGTTGGCCCATGCTGCGCCGCTCGGTTGTGGATTAATGACGGGCGCGAACAGCGTCTTTCGCGTCATGGCACCATTGGCCGGATCGAGCATCCTGGTCATCGGTGCCGGCGCGGTTGGCATGGGTGCCATCATGGCGGCCAAAATTGCCGGATGCGGCACGATTATCTCGGTTGATCTGCTCTCCAGCCGACGCGACCTTGCCATGGAACTGGGAGCGACACATGTGGTCGATGGCGCGGATTCAGATCTGGTCAAAATCATATCTGATATAACCAGAGGCGGCGCAGACTTCGCCATCGACGCCGTCGGGTTGCCAGCAACCGCTGCAAATATGGTTCGCGCGTTGCGGCCCGGCGGCCATGGCGTGCTGCTAGGCGCGGCAGGCGTGGGTCAAACTGTCGAACTTGATCTGATGGACCTCATCTTTAATCGCAAAATCCAGGGTGCGATTCAGGGAGATCAGGTGCCCCAGGTCGCCGTCCCCTCGCTCATAAGCTTACATATGCAGGGCCTGTTTCCATTCGAGCGCATCCTGCAATTCTTCCCGTTTGAGGCAATAAATGATGCCGTTGAGGGAATGGAAAACGGCAGCGTTGTGAAGCCGGTCCTGCTGTTTGATTGACGCCCAGCGGCGTACCTCAAACGCTCCAGCTGCATCAGGTTGGCGCACCCACATTGGCCGTGGGTGCGCCATTTTTGTTAGAGCGCGATATTGATCGTCTTGGATTCGGTGTATGCCATCAGACCTTCCAAGCCGAGCTCGCGCCCGAAGCCAGATTGTTTGAAACCGCCGGATGGGGTCGCTGGATCGATAACGATCTGGCTGTTGCCCCACACCGTTCCGGCACGCAATCGCGACGCCATTTTGTGCATCAGGCTGACGTCGCGGGTCCACACGTACGCGGCGAGGCCATAAATACCGCTGTTGGCTTCCTTAATTACCTCGTCAATCTCATCGAACCGGTTGACGCACAGTACCGGCCCGAAAATCTCCTCCCGCATTACTTTCATATCGGCAGTAACGTCAGCGATGAGCGTAGGTGCTACATAATAACCGTTGTCTGTAGGTGCATCGCCACCGCGCACGATTGACGCGCCCTCTTTAACTGCGGAATCGATATAGCCGAGCACGCGCTTCTGCTGTGCCTCGGATACAAGCGGCCCAAGTTGCGAGCCCGAACCAAGGGAGGGGCCGACTTTAAGGGCCCCCATGGCGTCCGACACGCCCTCCAGAATTTGGTCGTAGATTTTCCGGTGGGCGTATAACCTAGAGCCAGCAACGCAGATTTGCCCGCTGTTGAACAAGATGCCGTTCGCAACGCCCTGTGCCGCGGCGCCAACATCGACATCGTCCATCACAATTACGGGGGACTTTCCACCCAGCTCCATCGTGACACGCTTCATGGTATCAGCAGCCGTACGCATGACGATTTTACCGACAGCAGTCGAGCCAGTGAACGAGACCTTGTCCACATCGGGGTGACGAACGAGCGCTTCACCAACTGTCGGTCCACGGCCGGTCACGATATTAAGGACACCGGCGGGAATGCCCGCTTCAAGGGCGAGCTGCCCCACGCGAAGGCTGGAAAGACTGGTTACTTCGGCTGGCTTGAGCACCATTGTGCAGCCTGCCGCCAAGGCAGGTGCCACCTTCAATGTCATCATTGCTAGCGGAAAATTCCACGGGACGATCAGGGCTGCAACGCCGACAGGCTCGCGCAGCGTATAAGCATGATGCTGGCCAAGCGGCTGAAGGATTGGGTTAATTTGGTCTCCACCGAGGCGTGTGACCCACCCGGCATAGTAGCGGATGACCTCGACAGCCACCGGAATGTCGACGCTCTGCGCAAAGTCGAGTGGTTTGCCGACATCAACAGCCTCCATCTCCGACAGCTCGTCAGCGTGCTGCTCGATCAGGTCTGCAAACTTACGGATAATTGCCTCCCGCTGCGCTGGCGCCAGCCGTGACCACCGGCCATCGTCAAATGCTCGGCGAGCAGCCGCGACTGCAAGATCGACATCCTTATCAGATGCTTCGTAGATACTCGTGATCTGTGTTCCCGTTGAAGGATCATATACAGGGATCTCACTTCCGGGCGCCGGCGCAATCCAATTACCGTCGATTAAGTGCCCACCGATGTTGGCAAGACTGTGAGTGAGCTGAGCAGAATACGCGCCTTGTTGCGCAACAGAATTCATTTTGTCTCTCCTTACTGAATTTGCTCGGGTTCTGCCGAGGTGATGTAGCGGATATCGTGGGGCAATTATGTTGGTGGCGTTCGGAACGGCGCCATTCGCTCCCGCCATTCGCGGCTGCGGTTTGTGCCCACATGCCGCTCAACGGCGACGCTTCCGACGAAGCTTACCAGCTCCTCGGTTCCAGAAGCGACAGCCCTTCCGTCCAAACCCGTTCGCCGCTGCGAACGCAGCGAGTGTGCCATCATCTTCTCCTACCAGGCTGAACAGAGAGTCGTTTTGCACTTGGGTTTCATATAAATTGACTCTAGAGTTGACACAATGGCTTATCTTTCAGAAAATGCGCGCCTGCTCGACTCCGACAACGCAATTGATGTCGCGGCGAGCAGTTCGAGGGGAGGAGAAAAAATGAAAACTCAAAGTCATTACGAACTGAAATCGTGGGAAGCGGTCCAGATTCATCGGCGGCTTGCGGGCTCTTTGGCGGGTAAATCAGCTGCAGGCGGCCTTAAGCTGTGCCTTGTGACGAGCGCCGCAATGCTCGCGCTAACGCCTAACCTCGCCACCGCGCAGACTGTCACCGGTGTTCAGGACGGAGCGACATCGCCCGCCGGGCTCGAGGATATCGTCGTCACCGCCAATCGGCGTTCGGAGCGCGCGCAAGACGTACCGATGGCTATCTCGACGATGTCAAATGCGGCGCTGGAGCAAAGGGGTGTGGCATCCACCACAGACCTTCAGCAGGTCGTCCCGTCGCTCACCTTCAACTACCCGGTCAACGTCGGCAGTCCTTATATTCGCGGCGTGGGATCAGAATTGATTGATCCAACGTCGGAGAGCCCGGTCGCGCTTTACGTAGATGACGTCTACGTCGCGGCGCCGCAAACCAGTCTTTTCAAATTGACGAGCATCCAGCAGATTGACGTACTATCGGGTCCTCAGGGAACGCTTTTTGGGCGCAATTCGACGGGCGGCGTGGTGCAGATCCGTACGCTGGATCCTTCGCATGACCTCACGTTCAATGCGTCGGTTACCTATGGCAACTACGACATGCTTAGCATCCCGCTCTATGTGAGCACGAGCTTGACTGATAATGTTGCTGCGGATCTGTCCGTTCTTTACGAAAATCAGGGTCGGGGATACGGTCGCAATTTGGTGAACGGCTTTGAGACGTTCAAGCAAGCGGACAACAACATCAGCTTGCGAAGCAAATGGTTGATCAGCCTGGGCGACAAGACAACTATTCGCATCGCAGCCGACTATGCAAACCTGATAAACACTAACGCCTATCAGAAGCCGCAGGGAACGATCTCGCCCATATCCGGTGACGGGTATCCGGGGCGCTACAACGCCAATGGTGATCAGATCGATCGCAGTAAGCTCGAAACAGGTGGTGTCTCGGCAACGATTGATCAACAAGTAGGTGATCTTGATCTCACAAGCATTACTGCCTACCGAAAGGTGAAGGCCAATCTCAAGCTTGATGACGACGTTTCACCTATCGCGGCCCTCAACCTCGAATTGTTTGAGAATTATCGCAGTTTTTCGCAAGAAGTTCGTCTGAAAAACTCCGGAAAATCGCGGCTTAAGTGGGTGGTTGGAGCTTTCTACTATGATTCCAAGGGCGGCTACGAGCCGTTCTTGGTCAATGGAGCGGCTGCGATCCCCAAGGACGCTCAGCAGACCACCTCCGTTGCGGCTTTCGGTCAAGCGACTTTCGCGGTGACACCAACTGTGAACCTCACGGGAGGTCTGCGCTATACATATGAGAAGCAGACATTCACTTTCCCTGCAGGCTCGCTACAAGACGATCAGAGCGTCAATCGCCTCACCTTTAGGATCGCGATCGACAAGCATCTTACTCCAGATGTCCTGGCCTATGCTTCGTTCAACCGCGGATTTAAAAGTGGTGGCTATAACCTGATTTCGCCCGGAAATGCCTTCAAACCTGAAAATCTCGATTCCTATGAAGGCGGTATAAAGTCAGAACTGTTTGACCGAAGTGTCAGGATCAATCTTGGCGGCTTCTACTATGACTATTCGAACCAGCAGTATTTGCTTCCAGTGCTTGGGGGGAATATCGTCGTAAACGCGGCAGCCTCAAAGATTTGGGGCATCGAAGGCAAGCTCGAAGTGATTCCACTTTCCGGCCTGTCATTGAGCACGGCGTTCACCGTCATGCACGGTCGATATTCCAATTATCCGGGTGCAGTTCGCACTGACCAGGACGGTAACGCCAGTCCTCCGTTCAATGCACGAGGCAACCATACGGTTAACACTCCCGACTTCGTGATCTCTGGCTCTGCAAGCTACAGCTTCGATACCTCATTCGGTCACATCGACGCGGACCTCTCTGGCCAGTACAACGGGGGGTATTATTTCACCGTCGACAATCGGCTGGAGCAGCCCTCCTATTTCCTTTTGAACGCGGGACTCGCCTGGTCGCCGGAAAACTCGCCCCTGCGCGTGCGGGTCTGGGCCAAAAACCTCACGGATGCACGCTACTACCAGACCAAGCTCTCCATCGGCAATCCGGTGGGGGATGCACAGCGACAAGCTGATCCCCGCACCTACGGCGTGACGCTTTCGATCAAATTCTAATTTTGGAAGCTGTGACCCATACCCCGGCGGCACCTCACCTCAACGTTTGGCGGTGAGGCGCCGCCGGGGAGCCAACTCTAATCGACGAAGAAAGAGATGAGATGAAGCTTCAGGATAAATCCGTCCTCATTACGGGTGCCGGCTCAGGACTTGGCTTTGAAACGTGCAAGATTCTCGCCGCTGCTGGGGCACGAGTTGCGGGCTTCGACCGCGATGCAGACGCCCTAGCTGGCTTGGCCGAAAGGATTGGCACGCCTCTCTTTACGCATGCGCTCGATGTTACCGACGAGGAGGCTGTGCGCCTAGCTGTGGACCGCGCATGTGAAGAGTTTGGCGCCGTGCACGCCGTCATCAATTGCGCGGGCGTAGGCGACGCGGCGAAGACGGTGTCGAGAGGAGAGGTCTTTCCGTCCGAAGTGTGGCACAAGGTCATTTCGATCAATCTCACCGGTACGTTCAACATGGTAAAATATGGTGCGCTGGCGATGATGCGGAATGAGCCCGACGTCGAGACGGGCGAGCGAGGGGTCATCGTGAACACGTCGTCTGGTGCTGCCAAGCACGGGCAAATGGGTCAGGCTGCATATGCCGCGAGCAAGGCAGGCGTGCTCGGCCTGACGCTTCCCGTCGCGAGGGATCTAGCGGGGGACTCGATCCGCGTTGTGGCCATCTCTCCGGGATTGTTTGACACTGCGATGGTGGCTGGCCTTCCAGACAAGGTCCGCGACGCTTTGGTCCAGAAGATGATCCTATTCCCAAATCGGATGGGGACGGGAGCCGAATTCGGTGCACTTGTCCAGCACATCATCGAGAATAGCTATCTCAACGCTACTTCGATCGACCTCGATGCCGGCGCGCGCATGACCAACCGCTAGGACCATCTGTATTCGCCCCCGGCCCGGCATCGGGCGGGGGCAGCTTTGCGGACCACTCCTGCAGCGATAATGCAATCAGTCCTGAAATGCTTGCGGGTAGTGACGGCGCGCTTGATCTAAGGTCACATACCCGTTTCGAAGATCGTCCGAGACTGCTGCGAGTGAGCGCTCTTTGGGGTCACCATACCCACCTCCGGTTCCCGTAACGATGCGAAAGACGTCACCTTTTTGTCCTACCACTCCGGCTGCGACCGTGTAGACCTCGACCGATCCATCGCTCCGCCGCAATTCGGCCCGGTTTAAGGAGCCCTCACAGCCCCCATCGCGGCTCCACGGCCGCAAAGACGTCTGGGTGGCCATGTAAGTCATTGTCGCGGTGGGAGCCATTATTTCGAAATCAGTGACAATCCCTTTGCCGCCTCGGTGCTTACCTGCACCGCCATCCTCATCGTGATAGCCATATTGCCGCACGCGGAGATCATATCGGCTCTCCACAATTTCGACCGGAATATTGTAGGTCTCTCCGCTGCCTGAGCTAAAGAGTCCGTTCTGTCCGTCTTGATCCCTTGTGGCTCCCCAGCCGCCCGCAAGCGGCTGAGCCATGATGAAAAGGTCTCCGCTTCCTTGACGCCGTCCCGAAATGATTGTTCCGTTGACACTACGCTGGTGGCCGACTGACAGTTTTTTTTCTGCGATTGGCGAAAGTGCCATGGCTATTACGTCCATCGCTGCTTGCATGGCATCAAAGTAAAAAGAGACAGGAGCCGGCTCGACTGCCGAAAGGATAGTGCTCGGAGGGCAAAGGACTTGGAGCGGCCGGAATGCACCACCGTTAATCGGAACGTCGCCGTTGGTGACAACCTTAAACATGCAGCGCGCCGCTGTGAGCAAGCCGGGATAACCCAGATTTATCGGACCTTGCGCCTGCGGACTCGTCCCATCGAAGTCCATCACCATATCGGTTTCGGACACCGTGATGGCAACCTTGACATGGAAGGGGCCGCCGCCCTTACCATCTTCTTCGAGAACCGTCTGGGCCGTATAAAGCCCTGGCCTAAGTCTACGAAGTCCGTCTCTCGCCATCTCCTCACCATAATCAAGCAGGGCTGTCATCGATTCGAGCAACTTTTCCGCTCCATATTTGCGGCCAAGTTCACAGATCCGTTCCGCGCCCACCTTGCACGCGGCGATGCTCGCCTGCATATCGCCCAATGTGCTTTCTGGCAGGCGGACGTTGTAGCGAATGACGCTCGCAAGAGCCTGATTGATGACACCGGCGTCAAACAGCTTCAGATAGTTGAATCTGAGACCTTCCTGAAACACGTCATCCGAGGAGGTCGTAAGGCTGCCCGGCTGCATTCCGCCTACTTCGGTCCAATGCGCTTTCACGGCGGTCCAAGCAATAAGGTCGCCGTCTAGAAAGACGGGGTAGACTATGCACACGTCAGACAGATGTGTCCCCCCTCCTTCGTATGGCGAATTCGTGATGAAGACGTCACCATCCCTTATGGTCTCGAGAGGGTGGTGACGGAGCATGCTCTGAACTGCGCCGTCGATACTCGCTACGAATGCGACCAATCCATTTCCTTGAACAATTAGATCGCCATGAGCATTGGTAGCCCCAACCGCAAAATCGGCTGATTCATAAATAATCGGGCTCATTGACGTGCGTATCATCGTTTGAAACATCTCGTCGCCGACAGCTCCAAGGCAGTCTTTGATAACGTCAATCGTGAAGTCGACCATCGAACGCTCCTATCTTTATGCCGTCTCGCGCGTGATATGAAAGTTGCCGAAATCGTCCATTTCCGCCTGATATGCGGGCGGTATCAAAATGGTCGTAGCGGGATCTTGGATAGCTGCTGGGCCAACAACGATACCGCTCGGATCGATCTTTTGTGCATCGAAGATACGGGAATCGTGGACGCCCTTTTTGTCGAAATCAATCAACCGGCTGCCCAGCAAGGCATGTGAAATATCGTAACCGAAAGACTGCCGGCGAGGAATTGACGGCTTGGGTACCGTCACTCTAGTCACGAGGTGGCAATTCACCACTTCAACATCTGCGTCGAGCCTAAATGTGTAGCTCTTTTCGTGCAGTTGGGAGAAACGTTCGACAATTTCAGAAATATTGTCGGGGGAGAGTGCCTCCTTCGTCACGGCCATCTTCACCGTGTGCTCCTGGCCAGTATATCGGAGGTCAAGAAGATACTCGAAGGAAACTGCCTCATGTTCGTCGCTACGCGAACCACGCTCCATCTCTGCAAAGGCCTGGAGTATTCTTCCGGGAGCTTGGAGGTCGAAACACATAGGAAGCGTGCGAACATCGTCGCGTCGAATGTCGGACAATAGCATTCCCCATGCGGAAAACACCGCTGAATTTACAGGAATAATTACTCGAGGAATTTGCAGCTCTTCAGCGAGTTCGACGGCATGAAGCGCGCCTCCACCTCCAAACGCAATCAAGGAGAAATCGCGCGGATCATGGCCCTTATTGATAGATACCAGTCGGAGTGCATTGGCCATATTCGCGGTTGCTACGCGAAGAACGCCACGCGCCAATTCCTGCTCAGAACAACCAAGCACCGAACACAATGGTTGTGCCGCCGCACTAACGGCCTGCCAGTCCGGTTCGACTTCTCCTCCAACGAATTGTGTCGGATCTATGCGGCCCAGGATGAGGTTGGCATCGGTTGTGGTGAGGCTTGTTCCGCCCAGACCATAAGCTGCGGGCCCCGGTTTCGCGCCAGCCGACTTTGGGCCGACATGCAGCTTGCCACCGGTATCGACGGAAGCAATCGAGCCTCCTCCATTGCCGATTTCCACTATTTCTGTGACCGGCGTTTGGATTGGCAAGCCAGGATTGCGACGATCACGCTCGACATAATATTCAGTCACCACATTATAATGACCGTTTTCTATCAAGGCGCATTTGGCTGTTGTCCCACCAATATCGAGCGCTATAAGATTTCGAAAGCCAGTAATATTTCCCACCACTGAAGCTGCGAAAATTCCACTCGCTGGACCAGATTCGATCATTGTGATCGGATTGCCGATCGCTTCTTCTACAGGCACCATGCCCCCATTTGATTGCATCATCATTGGGGTACCCGCAAAGCCGCTCAAGCTAAGGCGGTTGGTCAGCGCTTGCATGTAATTTCGGCTGACTGCCTCTACGTAGGCAGACGCTACTACCGTGCTGGTTCTTTCATACTCGCGCCATTCCCGACTGATCTCATGGGACGCGACCACGGCGCATTCGGGCCAGCATTTGCGAATCGACTCTGCGACTCTTCGTTCATTCGTGGGATTGCGATAAGCATGGAGGAAGCTGATGGCGATTGCATCGACGCCTTCGTCTTTGAGCTTTTGCACTATCCCAGGAATCACCGAAAGATCGGGCTCCTGTGCGATCGATCCGTCAAAATTGGTTCGTTCAACAATTTCACAGCGTAGGCGCCGTTCGATCAGCGGCTCAGGCTTTCTAAACTGTAAATTGAAAAGATCCGGTCTGTTGGCGCGCCCTATTTCAAGAACGTCCCTGAATCCATTTGTTGTCAGCAGCGCGGTTTTCGCACCTTTTCGCTCGGTGATAGTATTTATCACCACTGTCGAACCGTGAACAAAGAAATCCATTTCGCTAGTCGAAATGGATGCTTTCTTCAAGGCGTCGAAAACGCCTGCTTCAAAGATTGGTGGAGTTGTGCTGACTTTGGTAAACCTGACTGGACCTGACCTGCCATTTGCATGGTCAACGGCATAGTAAATCAAGTCTGTGAACGTGCCGCCCACATCGGTTGCCACGCGCATTGTCACACTCTCCTCTCGCTGCTCACGGCGCCATTGCAGCGAGGTTATAACCTAAGGGTCATTAGATCAACTATGTAGTCAGAATAGTAATCCTTCAGTAAGATTGCGCGTTTCGCTGCGAACGGTGTCGGCTGGCAAGCGGCCTTTGGCCGTTCACAGGTAGATTGACGAGTCAGGCAGTTCGCCCGCCACTCCAGTTTCTTGAACGATGTCCGGGCTGCCCCGGTCGAGTGGCACCAAAGGGGTAGTTAGTGGCACCAGCCGGTGCCTGACATCGCGCCGCAGAATGGAGAACTCTAGGGTTGAGAGTAGTTCAGAGCCAGAAGGCGACGGCAGCCGCGAAGCTTACGGCTGAGAGGAAGTTCCTGGCCAGCTTGCCGTAACGGGTGGCTATGCGGCGGAAGTCTTTGAGACGGCAGAACATGGCTTCGACCCGCCCACGGTCCTTGCAGCGGCGTTCGTCATATTGGATTGGGCGCTTGCGGTTCCGTCGGCCTGGGATCACTGGGATCGTTCCCTGCTCACGCAAGACAGTTCTGATGCGGTTGTCCACGTCTCGTCGATGAACACGAGGTGCTCGGGTTCCAGATCGAGTTGGTCATCGAACCAGTTCCTGCGCTGCTTCAGGATGTCGGGGCGGTCCTGCTCGATGGCATGGCCAGTCTTCTTTGTCCGTCATGCCATGACGGACAAAGAAGCGGTGAAGCCCGGCCACAGAGACCTTCAGGCCGACCTCGATCAGCGCCTGGCGCAACTCTTCAAGCGAGATGTCCTTTCGCGCTTCCCAAAGGGCTAGAATATCCTCCCGCCGCTCCTCGATCCGGCGTGACCGCCGTAGGGATCGAGCGCCAGTTCCAAAACACCACCAAGGGCCACTTATTTGGGCGCCATCCTGATCGCCCCGTCCAGACGAATGACCTCTCCGTTCAACATCGGATTGGTTATGATGCTTTCAACCAATTGCGCATATTCGTCGGGTTGCCCCAACCGGCTAGGGAATGGCACTTGCTGGCCGAGCGAATCTTGAGCCTCCCGAGGCAGGCCGGCAAGCATCGGCGTCCAGAAGATGCCGGGTGCGATCGCCATGACGCGTATGCCATAACGCGCAAGCTCTCGTGCTATCGGCAGCGTCATTCCAACGATTCCACTCTTGGACGCGGCATAGCCGGCCTGACCAATCTGCCCATCATAGGCGGCAACCGACGCGGTGTTGACAATGACGCCGCGCTCTTCGCCCACGAGTTCGGCTGTGTGAAGTCGCGCGGCAAAGGCAGAAAGCACGTTGAAGGAGCCAATGAGATTGATAGTCACGATCCTGGAGAAGTCTGCAAGCGGCATCGGGCTGCCGTCGCGATTTATCACCTTGCCAGGCGTGGCAATGCCGGCGCAATTGACCAGGATGCGAGCGACGCCATGCCGTGCTTCAGCTTCCGCGATTGCCGCGTGAACGGCGACTTCGTCCGTCACATCCACAGGCAGGAAATGTCCGCCCAACTCGGCGGCCTGTGCCTGGCCGAGCGACGAATTGAGGTCGAAGATCGTGACCTTGGCTCCCAGTCGGGCCAGGCGGAGCGCCGTGCCGGCCCCAAGGCCCGATGCCCCTCCCGTGACAATTGCCGCAACGCCGTCAATGTTCATGGATTTCTCTCCTCAAATCAGTTCGATTGCGACTGCGGTCGCTTCACCACCGCCGATGCAAAGCGCCGCGATCCCGCGCCGACCGCCGCGCCGCCGGAGCGCAGCGAGCAAGGTTGCCAGAATGCGCGCGCCTGACGCGCCGATCGGATGGCCCAGGGCCGTCGCCCCGCCATGGATGTTGAGGCGATCTTCGGGAATCGACAGGTCGCGCGCCGCGATCATCGCCACCGCGGCAAAGGCTTCATTCACCTCGAACAGGTCGACATCCTCGACCGACCAGCCTGTTTTGCCAAGCAGCGCCCGGATGGCGTGAACCGGTGCGGTGGTAAAGAGCGCGGGAGCATGGGCATGGGCGGCAGCCCCGCTTAAATGCGCTATTACGGGCATTTTCAGCTGCTTGGCGATGCTGTGTCGGGTCAATACGATGGCCGCCGCGCCGTCCGAGATCGATGCCGAACTCGCTGCTGTGATCGTGCCGTTCGACGCGAAGGCGGGTTTGAGCGTCGGTATTTTTTCAGGCCGTGCCTTGCCCGGCTGCTCGTCCGTCGCGATCGATGCCGATCCTGACCGCGTCTTTACGGGCACGGGCACTATCTCCTCGGCAAAGGCACCCGTTTCGATCGCGGTTCGCGCGCGCTCCAAGGATCGAAGCGCATAGGCATCCTGCATCTCGCGGGTGAACTGATAGGCGTCGGCCGTATCCTGCGCGAACGCCCCCATCGGCTTGCCGACGCTATAGGCGTCCTCAAGACCGTCCATCATCATCGTGTCGATGACACGGTCATGCCCGATCCGCGCGCCAGAGCGATGCTTGGGTAGCGCATAGGGTGCGTTGGTCATGCTTTCCATGCCGCCGGCGACGATGATGTCCGCGGCACCCGCTCGCAACGCTTCGGCCGCCATGATGATTGCCTGCATGCCCGAACCGCACATTTTGTTTACAGTCGTTGCTTGAACGCTCTCCGGAAGCCCCGCCCCAAGAGCGGCCTGTCGTGCCGGCGCTTGGCCGAGCGCTGCTGGGAGCACGCAACCCATATAGATGCGGTCGATTGCTTCGCCCGGCACCTTGGCGCGTTCGACTGCGGCGCGGACGGCGATGGCACCCAGCTCCGTTGCGCGGACCGATGACAACGCACCTTGAAAGCTGCCCATGGGAGTGCGGGCATAACTGGCAATCACAATAGGGTCGGCTTGCATAAATTTCCTTCGATCTCGGGAAGAGATGCCCACTTTGACTTCACCGGATTGAACCCGGCCCTTCCGTGGATGACACGCGGCCCGATGTCCGCGGCGGCAATCGGCCTGATCAACTGCACAGCAGAATGGGCGTTTCGACAAGGCCACGGAATGACCGCATGGATCGGGCCGCCAAGGCGCCATCGATCGCGCAGTGATCGAAGCTTGCGGTTGTCGCCATTATCGTCGCGAGCCCCACAGAAGCATCGATCTTCCAAGGCTGTTCGATCCCCGCGGCCGCGCCCAGAATGAGTGCCTGGGGCGGATTGATCACCGGAAACATCTCGTCGATCCCGAACATGCCAAGATTGGAGATCGTGCAGGTGCCGCCTTCATAACTCTGGCAGCAGCTTGCCATCGCGCGCCTTTGCGGCAAGCGCCTTCGCCTGCGTCGCCATGGCCGACAGCGACAGCGCCTCGGCCCCCTTGATCACTGCACTTCATCCTTCGAATTCCATCCGGCGGTCGTAATTTGAGGAAAGCCCGGCGGGCGTCATGCCCGCCGGGCTTTCCTGGACAATCAGATCAGCGTCCGGTCAGCGCCCTTCAGGCCGAGCATCTCGCGCGCCTCGGCGGGTGTCGCGGGTTCGTGCCCCAACTCGGCGAGGATGCGCTTGATCTTCTCCACCTGCTGGGCGTTCGACGTGGCGAGTTCGCCACGTCCGATATAAAGACTATCCTCAAGTCCAACGCGAACATGCCCGCCAAGCAACGCCGCCTGGGTTATAAAGGGCATCTGGTGGCGGCCGGCCGCCAGCACCGACCATTTGTAGCTTTCCTTGCCGAAAAGTCGGTCCGCGGTTTCCTTCATGAACACAAGGTTTTCGAGGTGCGCGCCCACTCCCCCCAGTATGCCGAAGACCATCTGGACGAAGAAGGGCGGCTTGATCAGGCCACGATCGATGAAATGCGCCAGCGTGTAGAGGTGCGACAGGTCGTAGCATTCATGTTCATATTTGGTGCCCATCCCACCCAGCGTCTCGAACATATAGGCGATGTCGCGGAAGCTGTTTCGGAAGACATAATCGTCAGAATTGGCGATATAGTCCTTTTCCCAAGGATATTTCCATTCGGTGATTTTTCCGGCCACCGGGAACAGCGCGAAATTCATGCTTCCCATGTTGAGCGAGCATATTTCAGGCTGAAACCGATGGGCGGCTGCAATGCGCTCCTGGACAGGCATGGTCAGGCTGCCGCCGGTGGTGAGATTGATAACCGCGTCGGTACGCTGCTTGATCACTGGCAGGAAACGCGCGAAAACATCAGGGTCTCCGGTCGGGTGGCCATCCTCGGGGCGGCGCGCATGGAGGTGGATGATCGCGGCGCCTGCTTTGGCGGCGGCGATCGACTCCTCGGCGATCTGCTCTGGGGTAATCGGCAGCGCATCGGACATGGTCGGCGTGTGGATGCCCCCAGTGATTGCGCAGGAAATGATAACTTTAGCCATGAAGCTCTCCATTTGGGTTACCGCGCAACCTTTCGGATCGCTTGGAAATATTTGCCGCGCTCGGCGAACGGCATGATGCTTCAATAAGCATGCGCCCCTTGCAGGTGCAGATAGCGCATCCAGCCCTGAGATGCGTGGCAGGCATCGCTTCCGTCATTTCGTGGCATTCGCGCCAGGCAAATGGGTCCAAGTCTGCTGATAGTTGGTAGGCATCATAGGCAGCTTTCTGCCATATGCGCTTCACAGCCTCGAACGGCTAGTTTCCTACAATGTGGAAGGCAGGCGCTAATAAGGGACGACGTGGCCGCTCCGACATGAAAAGAGACAAAGGAGAAGTCGATGAATATGCTTGAGGATCGCCAATCCGAGATCGCGGCGAAAATTGTTCCGCCTACGAAACTGGCGCATTTTGTTCTCCGCACGTCCCGCTTCGCCGAGATGGTGGATTGGTACAAGCTGGTGATGCACGCGACGGCCGCCTATGAAAATCCGGGCCTGTCATTTCTGTCCTATGACGAGGAACATCATCGCATCGCCATCGTGGCCATTCCTGAACTGCATGACCAGGACAATTCGGATGTCGGACTACATCATGTCGCCTTCACCTATGACTCGCTTCACGACCTTCTGGAAAACTATCAGCGCCTGAAAGACCTTGGGATCGTACCTGCCTGGGCGATCAATCATGGCCCCACAACCTCGCTCTACTATCGCGACCCGGATGGCAATCACCTCGAATTCCAGGTCGAAAATTTCGAGACGGTCGAAGAATCGACGAAATTCTTTTTCACCGAGGATTTCAACCTCAATCCCATCGGCGTCGAATTCGACCCGGATATTTTGCGAAAGCGCATGCTCGCGGGCGAGGACGAAACCGAACTCAAACGCCGCCCTGCTAGCGGACCGGTGGGCCTCGACGCCGTCAAAATCTGAATGACTGATGCCCCTTGCCTATCGAGGGGTACAAACGCCCATCGTTTCCTCGCACAGTCCATCTTTAATAGGAAAAGTGCCGATGCAAGTCGACAAACCATAACAAGATTTGGGAGGAAATGATGCGTGAGTGGCTGGTGACGACCGTTGCGTCTGCTTGTTTGATGCCGGGAATCGCTCTCGCCCAGGCTGCGCCGGGCGAGGCAATCATTCGCGACCCGGCGTCGGCTGAGGAAAGCGCTAACAACGGAGCAGGTCTGGAAGAAATCATCGTGACCGCTCAGCGCCGGGTCGAAAGCTCGCAGCGCGCGGCAGTGGCAATAAATGTGGTGGATGGCGCCGCACTGCTAAAGGCGGGTGTGACGCAGGCGGATCGGCTCAACGAACAGGTGCCTGCGCTCTCCATCCAGCCGACGAGCACCGGCAACCTCATTTTCATTCGCGGCGTCGGCAATTTTACGCTTACCCAGAACAGCGATCCAGCCACGGCATTTAATTATGATGGTGTTTATGTTGGCCGCCCGACCGGTACGGTGGGCGTTTTCTACGACCTCGAACGTGTCGAGGTATTGAAAGGCCCGCAAGGAACGCTTTACGGTCGCAACGCAACGGGCGGTGCGATCAACGTCATTCCTACGCAGCCCAAGCCTGGCGAATTCTCGGGCCATGGCTCCTTGAGCTATGGGAATTACGACTCCCTGATCGCGGAAGCGGCTGTCAACATACCCATGGGCGACGACGGAGCCCTCCGCATATCCGGAATGCGCTCGAAGCGAGACGGCTATAATCGCGACGGAACATCGGACGAGGATATCGCTGCCTTGCGCGTACAGTTGAAGGCACGGCTGGCGCCCAACTTGACGGTGCGTCTTGCCGCCGATCACGCGAATCTTGGCGGCGTGGGTACGAGCGTCGGTTATGACGGAAGCTATGCTTATAATCCTCCGTCCGGCAAATACGTCTTTAGGCCGGCGAGCGTGCCTGCCTCCGATGGCGTGCTCACGCCTTTGGCGCAGGCCTATCGCATCACCAACTCGGCCGGCCCCGCGGGCCGCAAGTTGGACCCTTTGGCAATCACGCCGTATCAGAATAATCATTTCTACGGTGCCAACGGCCTGATCGAATGGACGACGCCGATCGGCACGCTCTCGGTCATTCCTGCATGGCGCTACAGCAAGCTCGACTATCTGGCGACGAGCGGCGCCTTTGGTGCGCTCCAGCACGAGACCGACGAACAATACAGCCTGGAGGCGCGTTTCTCCGGCAACCGCGTCGGCAGAATCGACTATACGATAGGCGCGCTCTACTATCATGAGGAAATCCTTGCCGACATCGCGCTCAGCACCTCGGCTTCGGCGGTATTCTCCAACGCGCGATACGTCACGGCATCGATCGCACCCTTCGGCCGACTGACGCTCCATCTCGACGACCGCGTCAGACTTGTCGGTGGCATTCGATATACCGAGGATCGCAAGCGGTTCGCCGGCACCACGATCTCCGGCGCGATCGTCTGTCAGCTACGTGTCGGAGGCGTGCCCACTTGTCCAAACGCTCCGCTCTTTCCCGTCGCCGAATCGCCAGCGCAGTTGCCCTTCCCCTTCCCCGCGGCCGGCTCGCCGCCGGCGCCGCTCCGCGTTGGCGGGGTGCCGACGGGGGCACTCCTCATCCGCGCCGATCGAAACGACAATCAGCGCTTGACCAACCGCCGGGCGACATATCGCGGCGCGATCGAATTCGATCTGGCTACCCAATCGATGCTCTATGCGAGCGTCGAAACAGGCTATCGGTCGGGCGGCTTTTCCGCCGCTACCGGTTTCGAAACATATGACCCCGAATTTATCACGGCCTATACGGTCGGATCGAAGAACCGGTTTTTCGACAACCGGGTGCAGCTCAACATTGAGGGCTTCTGGTGGGAATATAAGGACCAGCAAGTATCATCGGTCCGTCCTGACCTTTCCGGGCGCATCACAAATATAACCCAGAATATCGGGCAGTCGCGCATTCGCGGTATCGAGGTCGAAGCTCGGGTGTTGGCCACTCCGACGACTTTGATCAGTGGAGACGTCCAGTATCTCGACAGCCGCAACAAGTCGTTCACTTACGTGAACCAGAATAACGGCGTGCCGCCATTGACCGGCTGCGTTTCCAAACTGGACACCGCCGCGAACCGCTACGATGTTGATTGCGCGGGCAAGCCCGGCTTCAACTCGCCGAAATGGACATTCAACATCGCGGCCCAACAGACAGTTCACATCGGCGATTTCGACCTCGTCGCCAGCGCCGACACGCAGTATCGCGGCTCCCGCTATCTCGGTTTCCTCTATCTTCCCGAACAACGCGCGCCGGGCGTCTGGCGCAGCAATGCGCAGGTGAGCTTCGGCCCGGCGGACGGGAAATGGTCTATGGCGGCGTTCGTTCGCAACATCGAGAATAACCGCACCCCGGTCTATTCCGCGACCCAGCCTATCGCCAACATCCTCGTGTCGACCCGCGCCGCGCCGCGCACTTATGGCGCCCGTGCGGCATTCAAATTCTAGCTGGGAAATGTGCATGCGTAAGAAATGCCGGATCAAAACCTTCACATCGGTGCTGCTATCAATGGTCGCGGCATCGCCGCTGACCGCGGCGCCACACATTGAGATCGTCCGCCAGGGCTTGGTTCTTGACGGCGTGACCGTCATTGACACGCGTTCTGGCGCGACGAGGCCCAACACTGCCGTTTGGATACAGGGCGAAAGGATCATGAAAGTTGCGCCGGCGCACAGCTTCAAGGTCGCCGGCAGGGCACGGCGGGTTACACTGCAAGGCAAGTTTGTCGTGCCAGGCTACAACGACATGCACACGCACAACCTGAATAGTGCAAGCCCCGCGACCAGCCTGCCGCTCATGCTGGCGAGCGGCATTACAGGGTTTCGCCAGATGGCCGGCTCGCCGGAACTGCTGACGGCGCGTGCATCGGCCAAACCGATCCTGCCGCCGGAGTCTCCCGCCCTGTTGGCCATGCCCGGTGCGATACTTATCCCCGGATCAAGCGCCACTGCCGAATGGATGCGGGCCGAAGTCCGCAATCAGAAGCAGCAGGGCGCCGATTTCATCAAGATAGCAGATGCCGGCCGCGAAGCCTATATGGCGGCGATCGACGAGGCGCGTCTCAACGGACTTCCGATCGCCGGCCATCTTCTCCCGACGGTCACGGTCAGGGAGGCCGCGAAGCAGGGGATGACGTCGATCGAGCATCTTGGTCCTGGCATCAGTGTCTTGCTGAGTTGTTCGCGAGACGAGGATGCGCTGCGGCGGATCATATCGTCGGTGCCGGAGCCGGCGGAAGCTCCCGCGAATGCGACGCCGGACGTGTGGAAGCGGATTTTGGCAAACCCGATGGCTCAGCTTCCTCCGCCCGCTATAAGGCTGATGGCGCGAACGGTGGCGACGTTCGACGAAGCGAAATGCCGTACGCTCGCGCGCGATCTGGCGGCCGGCCCTATGTGGCAGGTGCCCACACTGGCGCGACTGGAAGCAATGGAGATAGGCGACGGCCCGGCCTTTCGCGACAATCCCGACAATAAATATGTGCCCGCAGAGTCGCGTGCGCTCTGGAACTCGGTAGGAGATGCATTCAGCAGCCGTATGTCTGCGGGTGATCGGGAAACGCTCCGGAACCTGTTCGAACTTCAGTTGAAGGTGACGAAGCTGTTCGACGAAGCGGGTGTCAAGATGATGGCTGGCACAGACTTCGGCGGAGGGTGGCTCCCCCCAGCATCGTTGCATCATGAATTCGATCTGCTGGCGCGAGCCGGCATTACTCCCCTGCGCATCTTGCAGATGACGACGATCGATCCGGCGCGCTTTCTGGGGCGGGAAAAGACCATGGGCGCCGTGGAACCCGGAATGGTCGCCGATTTGGTCGTCCTGAACGCCAATCCGCTCGCAGCGGCCAAGAACCTTCACGGCATTGCCGCCGTGGTGCGCGCCGGTCGCCTCTATATGCGTGCAGAACTTGATGCACTCAAGCAACGGTCGACCCTACGGTAAGGGCGTTTTGACAACCGCGTCTCCGGCCTCAAATCAGATTTGAGACCGCTCGAACATTGGCCGCCTTTCTTTTGATTCCCAGCGCTGGTGCGAACCTGGCGGAGATATAGGACTAACATATGGATCACTCGATCGAGGACATCATCCGCGCGTTGGAAAATCGGCGGATCGCCGCTCTTGTTTCGGCTGACCTCGCTGTCCTCGACAGTCTCCTTGCCGATGATCTGGTGCATGTGCACGGCACCGGGAAGATCGACGACAAAGAGGAATATCTGCGGGGCGTGGCTGGCAAGTATAAATTCCATGCTATCCAGCGGGGCGATCTCAACATACGCGTCTTTGGAGACTTGGCGATCGTGACCGGCCGTCTGTCGCAAACCGTTTCGCTCCAGGGGAACGACAGGCTGATCGACGTAGACGCGATAGTCACACAGACATGGATTCGCGACAAAGACGATTGGAAGCAAAACACCTGCCATACCGGCGCGATTTCGACCTGAGCCATGACTCCGGTAGCCCGACACATCGGGTCGACCACCCGATTAGGAAATTGATGTCGGGTTCGCATCCTGCCGGCAGCATCTCCTGCAATTCACGCCACGCCGAAATCCAGCACGATCTTTCCGACAATATCTCCCCGTTGCATGGCTTCCATAGCTGCGTCGGCCTCCTCCCAGGGCAGCACATGGCCCACCACAGGATGCATCTGGTGTTGCACAAGCGCGCGGTTCATCGCCTCGAACATTTCTCGCGAACCCACTGTTATCCCCCTAATCCGGGCGTTCTTGCCATAGATGTGCCGTATGTCGATCGGCTCGACCGCGCCGCTCAGCATGCCGACCACGGATATCGCGCCGCCTAGCCGAATGGCCTTCAGGCTTTCGGCAAAGGTACCGGCTCCTCCCACCTCAATGACGAGGTCCAGACCGCGACCATCCGTCATCGAAAGCGCGCGCAGGCTCCATTCGGAATTATCGCGATAGTTGATGCCGCCATCGGCGCCCAGCATGCGTGCCTGCTGCAACTTGGCGTCAGACGAACTGGTCACGAGAACCGCCGCGCCAGCCATCTTGGCGAATTGCAAGGCGAAGAGAGAGACGCCTCCCGTGCCCTGAACCAACACCACCGATCCGGGCTGCGCCACGCCCGAGTACATGACCGCGTTCCAGGCCGTCAGGCCAGCACAAGGCAAGGTTGCCGCTTCTATCGCCGAAAGATGCGGCGGGGCAGCAACCAGCGCCTGCTCCGCCGCCGCGAAGGCCGTCTGCCCAACACCGTCACGACCAGCGCCCAGCGGGCGGCGGCTTTCGGGAGAGAGAGAGCCAGCGATCCATTCCGGGAAGAAAAGCGAGCAGACGCGATCCCCCGGCTGCCATTGCGTAACGCCGTCGCCGACCGCCTCCACGATACCGCAGGCATCAGAGAACGGAATATAGGCCCGCCCCGGCCGGTCGATCGACTTTCCCGACATCATGGCAATGTCGCGATAGTTCAGCGCGACGGCCGCCGTTCGCACCCGCACCTCGCGCGGACCAAGCGGCGGCAGCGCGACATCCCTCATCGAGAGCCGGGCTTCGCCATTTTCAACGCAAACCGTAATAGCTCTTTCTCGGCTGCGTTCCGGCATGAATATTCTCCCGACATGATGATAGTGGAACAGACGGCAGCGCGACCCGGCCGGGCCGCCGCGTTTGCCGCGCCTTAGTCAGCGTGGTCCAAGGCGCACCGCTCCGTCGAGGCGGACCGTCTCGCCGTTCAGCATAGGGTTGCTCGCGATAGCTAGCACGAGTTGGGCATATTCGCTCGGCTGACCCAGACGGCGCGGATGGGGCACCTGCGCCGCAAGACTGTTCTGAACCTGTGGACTGAAGCTTTCGACCATCGGGGTCAGGAACACGCCGGGAGCGATGGACATGACGCGGATTCGATGTTCCGCCAGATCGCGCGCCAGCGATAGCGTCATTCCCGCGACGCCCGCCTTTGACGCCGTATAGGCCGCCGTCCCGATCTGCCCGTCGAACGCGGCTACGGACGCAGTGTTGATGATCAACCCTTTATCCTCCTCAGCGATATCGGCCGCGACCAGACGCGCAGCGAATTTCGCAATGGCGTTGAATGTGCCAACAAGGTTGACATCGATTGTCCTGCGGAACCGGTCCAGGTCATGCGCCTGCCCGTCCCTGCCTACCGTGCGTCCGGGGAGCGCCACACCCGCGCAATTGACGAGCAGGCGCGCGATACCGTTCTGCGCCGCCGCCGCGTCCACCGCCCGTGCGACGCTGAGATCATCGGACACATCCACCTGATGAAAGGACGCACCGATCTCTCCGGCGCATGCGACCCCCTCCTCTTCCTTGAGGTCGAAGATCGCTACTTTGGCTCCCCGCTGCCGAAGCATCCGCGCCGTCGCCAGACCGAGCCCCGATGCGCCCCCGGTCACGATAGCGGGCAGCCCCTTGAGATCCATTGTCTTAATTCCTCCCCAATGCGTTTTCGTCCCTGCGCGCTTCATCGCCCACGGCGGATTGCGCCGCGACAGCCTGACAGGGGACCGAGCGTCGCCGCCACCAACGGCGCGAAGCCCGGTCGTTCCAGCATCCGCTTAAATTGCGTTGGCCAGACAATAAAATCGCCGTGCATGATGCGACGCATAAGCATCGATGATGGATCTGTCGCCCGTGCGGCAGCGCGGATTGACCGCCCATACGACATCCTTGTATCAGGGTGACTGATAGCAAGTATAGGCCACGCCGATTGGTCCGCCGTTTCCTGACCTCGTAAAATGCGAGCCCATCAAAACAAACGGCGTGCGAAAATAATGACATCCGACACGAATAATGCCGAGGTAAAGGCAGTCCACGAGGCCGAGCGCCGCCGGGGTAAAGCATTGGTCGCGGGTAACCATGACGCCCTAGCACAGCTTCTGTCGCCCACTTTGTC
Organism: Sphingobium sp. TA15; assembly: GCF_037101235.1. Lineage (NCBI taxonomy): Bacteria > Pseudomonadati > Pseudomonadota > Alphaproteobacteria > Sphingomonadales > Sphingobiaceae > Sphingobium > Sphingobium sp. TA15. The sequence continues at coordinate 527,057 of NZ_AP025355.1, read as the reverse complement.
CCACACGCATACGCCGGGGCATACGGAGACGCTCGAAGAATATCTTCGCTTCGTCAGGGAAGATGTTTTCTTCCTCGACATAAGGCGGGACAAGCTGACCGTTCGGCTGTTTGGCACGGTCGCGGTCATGACCGGTTTGATGGACAGTGTGATCCAGATACGAGCGAACGAACAGACCGTCTCACTCCGCGCCCAAGTCCTGCAGGTCTGGCTCAAGCAAGACGAAGAGTGGCGGTTAGAGGCGTTTCAAGCGACCGCGATTGCTGCCTGAGGGGACGGCGCCTGGCCTTCCCCGCTGCTCCCGCCCGTCGGGACGGCGCTGCCTTGCTTCTCGCCTGCTGCGGATGTCCGCGCTGATGTCCTGGAGCAGCCCGCGCAGCCAGACATGGCCCGGATCGCTGTTGTTGCGCGCATGCCAAAATGCCGCCTCCGTGATCGGATCGACGGCGAACGGCGGCTCCATGATTCGCAGGTTTAGCATCGGGGCGAGCATCGCCGCCAGTTCATAAGGCACGATGGCAATCATATCCGTTCCGGGAAGCTGAAAAAGTTGGCTTGTAAAGCTGCCGATCATCACGCGATCGTGCGGGACAACGCCCGCGAGCCGATGAGCGACATCGGGCACGGTGGGAATGTCATGATTGGCGCCTGCATGGGAAAAGCGCGTATATTCGGCCAGCGTCAACGGCGATGACGCCGGATGATCGGCGGACATGACGCAGACGAACCGATCCTCGATCAACGGCATCCGGTTCATCGCCTGAAACTGATCGTCATCGGCGAAGACCCTTTGGTCGTCGAGGGTAATCTGCATGTCGAGGTCGCCAAGTTGAAGCGGATCGAAATCCTTCGTGAACCGCTCCGCCACCGCGATCCTGATGTTGGGCGCCTCGATGCTGATCCGCTGCATCAGGCCCGGCAGAATCGTATGCGTGCAATAATCCGACATGGCGAAGCGGAACGTGCGCTGCGACGTTCGGGGATGGAAGCTGGGTCCGACCTGAAGCAGCCGCTCGATGACCAGGATTGCCTCATGCACCGGTTCGACCAGCGCCTGCCCCTGCGGCGTAAGCTCCATCCCACGGCCAACGCGGATCAGCAGCGGATCCTGAAAAATTTCCCGCAGACGCTGGAGAGACCCGCTCACCGCGGGCTGAGTCACGAACAGCCTGCGAGCCGCCCGCGTCACGCTTTTCTCCTGCAACAGCACGTCCAGGGCGCGTAGCAGGTTGATATCGAACTGGGTCAGTTCCATCCTATGCTCTCCAGCCGGAATCCTGTCGCCGGCAGGGACGGGTCGCGACATATATCGTCCCGCGCACGCCGACGTCCCTACAGCCTGACTGGCTTGCGTCCGGCCCGCAGTCGCTGCCTACCACGCTCTGCCCGACCCGAACGGCAGCCCGCAGGATAGGAATCCAGTCATGGCGCGAGGCCCAAATGGGTGCAAGCGTCATTTTAGCCATCGGCCGACGGCCGGGACGCAGGTCGTGCTACAGTTTAGAGGGATGCCGAATGCGAGCCTGTTTTGTCTGCCGGACAGCTCTATTTCCTCGCTTCCAAGATGCTGACATAGTTGACCACCGCCGAGCCGCCCATGTTGAACAGACCAACGAGCTTGGCGTCAGGAACCTGGAAATCGCCTGCAGCACCCTGCAACTGCATGGCCGCCAAAACATGCATGGACACGCCCGTCGCGCCGATCGGGTGGCCTTTGGCCTTCAAGCCGCCTGAAGGATTGACGGGCAGCTTGCCGCCTTTCTCGGTCCATCCTTCCAGGATCGCACGCTCGCCCTGTCCCTGAGGCGTCAATCCCATGGCCTCGTAGGCAAGAAGTTCCGCCGTCGTAAAACAATCATGGGTTTCGACAAGACTGAGATCTTCCAGCCCGACGCCCGCATCGGCCAGCGCCTGCCGCCAAGCGCGGCTCGGGCCAGGCATGGCGACGATGTCGCGCTTGGACACGGGCAGGAAATCGCTGACGTGCACTGCGCTGCGAAACGCGATCGCCTTCTGCGCGGCGTCCGCCGTATCGGCATCGGCAAGCACCAGCGCTGCGGCTCCGTCGGAGATCATCGAACAGTCTGTCCGCCTCAGACGGCCCGCCACGAGAGGATTCTTGTCGTTGCCGCGACAGAATTCATAGCCAAGATCCTTCCGAACATGGGCATAGGGGTTGGCGACACCGTTGCGGTGGTTCTTGGCCGCAATATGGGCGAGCACATCCGACTTGTCGCCATAGCGCTGAAAATAGGTATCCGTGATGCCCGCGAACACACCGGCGAAGCCGCCCTGTGTCTCGCCTTCCTCCGGCAGATAGGATGCCTTGATCAGGCAGTCGCCGATGGCGGCGCTGCCCAGCTCGGTCATCTTCTCCGCCCCGATCACCAGAACGCGCCGCGCCGCGCCTGCGGCGATCGCGTTGCGGGCCTGATAGACGGCGGCACTGCCTGTCGCACATGCATTTTCGACCCGCGTCGCAGGCTTGAAGCGGAGATCGTCGCTGATGGCGAGGGGCAGCGAGGATACGAACTCCTGCCGCGTCATGCCGGCATTCATGGTTCCAACGAAGATCGCGTCGATGTCGCCCGGCTCCAGGCCTGCATCGGCGATCGCGCTGGCCCCGGCTTCGACAATCAGACTCTCGATCGTCTCATCGGCGAGATTTCCGAACTTCGAGTGCGACCATCCGATGATATATGCGCTCATGCTTAATCCTTTACAGCTGTCAAACGAACATAGCGGCGCGGCCACACGTCGCGAAATCGCTTGGGCTGATACCGCCCATAAGTCTGGATGACCTTCGCGACGTCGGCTCGTCATTGGCCTGTGCGGGCTGCACAGGCCAACCACGCGAAAGTGGAACGTGCGGGGCCGAGTTCAGAAGTTCCATTCGAGCGATCCGCCGACTATCCGCGGCGGATTGGTATAGTCGCCGATATAGGAAATCCCGGCGACGGTCGAAAACTGGCTGACTACAGCCTTGTTCAGAATATTATTGATGTAAAGGCGGGCCGTGATCGCCTTGCTGGGCGTAGTCCAGGCAACAGAGGCGTTCAGGAAATGATAGCTGTTCTGCCGCAGCCGGTTGTCCGCTTCCGCTACGAAGCCACTATTGTAGCTATCTGTTACATTGACCGCGAAATCGCCGATCGAACTTGGGATCGTATAGGTTGCACCCAGACTATACGTAAATTTTGGCGAATAAGGAATTCTGTTACCGCTCGCGTCACCGGGGAAGCCGGAATTGGGTTGGCCGTTTGGCAGGGGTGTCGTGAACGTCGCGCCTGGAAAGGACTTGAACTTGGCATGCAGCAGGTTGGTGCTGGCGTTCAGTGTCAGATTATCGCCAGCCTTTGCGGTAAGTTCGGCATCCAGACCATAAAGCTCCGCTGATGCGCCATTGACGATGATGAGGACGGTGGAGAAGGCCGGAACCTGGATATTCTTATAATTATAATAGAAGCCGGATAGGTTCAGCCGCACCCGGCGCTCAAACAATTCGCTTTTCACGCCCCCTTCGTAGGAGTCGAGTTGCTCGGGCAGGTATGCGGGGTTGCTCGGCGTACTGATATTGTACCCGCCGCTCTTCACCCCGCGGTTATATGATATGAAGCCGGTAACGCTCGGCGTGAAGTCATGATCGAGCGCAAGGCGCCAGGTCGGCTTCCTGAAACTGCTCTTCTCGCCGGCGACATCCGCCACGGTCACCTTGCCCCCGCCCGGCAGCGTAAAGACAGCGGATCCGTGGAATTTCGTCCACTGCCAAGTGTAGCGGAAGCCGGCCGTGAACCGTGTCGATTCCGTGATGCGGTAGGTCGCCTGCCCATAAGCTGCAGCCGAATCCACGCGCTGCGTTCCATCGACATTCTCTCGTTCGAAGGGAAAGATCGCCGGTCCGACCGCCGGATCGCCCGCGATCTGAAGCCCAAGATTGGCGGCAAATCCTGGCCGAAAGAAAAGTTCCTGTTGCCGGTTGGCCTTGTTGTAGAAATAATAGAAGCCCGTCTGCCAGGTCAAACGCCCGGAGTCAGACGAAGCAAGCTGGATTTCCTGCGTCACCTGCTCGGAATGATCGGTGGAATTAATGTCCAAAACGGGGGTGGTCGTCACCGATGGCGACAGACGGAAGAAGTTTCTCGACTTGCGATATGCACTGATCATCGTCAGATTCAAATCACCCAGTTCTTGATCGAGCGTGACCGAGACTCCACCGCCGCCATAGTCATTCTGGGCATCGACGTAGCTTTTGGTATCCCACGGCCGCGCCGGTTGAGGGGTAGGAAACGCGATGCCCGTTCCTGGCAGCGCGCGGAAGTTCATGGCCATGGGCCCGTGGCGATCCGAATAGTCGGCCGACAGGCGGATGACGGTTGTGTCGCTGAGATCAGCCTCCACCTTTCCGCGCACGCCGAGGATATGGTCGGCCTTGTAGGCATCGTTCCCGGTAAAGACGTTGCGGCCCCAGCCCTGCCCTTGATGGCTGAACGTTCCGGCAAGGCTCGCCCGCACTGTGTCCGACAGGGGGCCAGCCACGAACCCGTCGGCTCTCAGCGTTTCATACTGGTCGAAACCGATCCGCGCTCGGCCGCCGAACGTCTCGCTTGGCTCTTGCGTCGTGATCTGAAGGACGCCGCCCGTCGCATTGCGACCGAAGAGCGTGCCTTGCGGTCCCTTGATCACGGACACCTGCTCGATGTCGAACAGATCCATATTCACGTCGGCCGGATTGGCGTAATAAACCCCATCGACATAGGTGGCGACCGGGCTTTCCAGACCGGCAGCGGCGAAACCGCTGCCAACGCCGCGGACATAGGGCGTGACGTTTCCGCCGATATTGAGCAACTGCAATCCGGGCAACGCGGCGGCAAGACCCTGGGTGCTCTGTATACCGGAATTGATGAGCTGTTGAGGGGTCACGGCGGCGATGGCGATCGGGACTTTTTGCATACTTTCCGACCGCTTCTGCGCCGTCACGATGATGTCCTCCAGTCCTCTGGATTGGGGTTCAGCGGATGCGGGGCCGGACACCTGCTGCGCCCAAAGCGGTTGCGCGACAGCAAGTGCAGCGAGACCGACGCCCGCGGTCAAATATCGGTGCTTCATACTATCCTCCCCATTTTTTCTTCGTTGCTATTGATAAGGGCCGGGTCACCAAAGTTCGGACCACTGCCCCCATGCCCGCAGGCTAGCGGTTTCCCGAATATCGAAGAGACGAGAAAAGCTTCGTTGCGATGCATTCCGGTCATCATATCCGGCGGGCTGAAGAGCCTCGCCGGTCGCTTCATCGAGAGGCGCGCGCCTCAGACCTTAGCCTGCTGGCGCAGAAAACCTTCGAGCGCGAGGGATGTCGCCTCCGGCTGGTCGACATTCACATGATGCCCGGCATTCCTGATGATCACCAATTCGCTGCCGGGAATCATCGAAGCGAGCTGGGCGCCAAGGGTTGGCCGATTTTCGAACTCGGCCCAGATAACCAAGGTCGGACACCGGATGGCGCCCAGTTCCTCGTCACTCAGCAACCGGTAGGTAAGCGGGACATTCGGAAGATATTTAACATAGTCGCGCTTATGCGACAGGATAAGGTCGACCTCCTCTCTGAACCGGTCCGGTGCCCGGCTCGGAAATTCGGGATCGTGAAACATCCGCCTCACGAAATCCTCGACCGCCGACCGGCGGGTCTCTTCGTCCTGCTCCTCGGCGAGCAACGCCGCGAAATCGGCCACCACCTTCGCGGCAGGCGGCGGTGGACCGCCAGGGCCAGCGCACATGTTCACCAGGGCGCGAACCTTATCCGGATAGACCAGCGCCGTCCGCATCGACACAGCACCGCCCTGCGAAACCCCGCACAGAAACGCGCGGTCCTCGCCCAGTGCCTCGATCATCGCGGGCAGCAGGGGCACGAGGTCGTCGACCGTCCATCCGCCGGCAATCGCTCCGGACTCTCCATGGCCCGGCCAGTCGAACGCGACGCATCGGAAATGGCGGCTAAGGTGCAGCAATTGGGGGACCATGAGCTGCTTGCCGGCGAACGTGCCATGCATCAGTATGACCAGCGGCCCTTCGCCAGCCTCGATGCAGGCGAGCGAAACCCCCTTGATGGTGAGACTGTAATTCTTCATCGTGACGACTTTCCTGGCGGATGCGGAATCTGGCTAGGCGAAGCTGAGGGCGCCACGGACGGTGTCGATCAGCCAGTTGCAATCGTCGGGCAGCGCGTCGCCCCTCCACGCGACATGCTGGTCCGGACGAATGAGGATCAGCTTGCGCTCGTAGAGGTCGCGCGCATCTTGGCGATCCAGTTCGAAGGTTTTGAAGGGGACGCCCCGTCGGACGGCCGCCTCTTCCAGCGCTCCGGTCGATGCGGCCGGATCGAGCTTCAGAAGGCAGAAGCCGTCGCCGAAATGGTCAAAGAGCGAGCTGCCATCGTCGAGCCAGATGTGCGGCGCCCGGCATCCCGGCACGGCCATGGGCGTATATTCCGCATAGTCCATGCGCGGTGCCTCGCGGGTGTCCCGCACGATGATGGGCGATGCATAATAATGGTAGCCGAGTTGTGCGCCGAGGCTTCGGAATTCCTGCATCTTCTCGGCAACGAGCAGCTCGCATACTTCCTTGCGCGCCGCCTCGCCGCGCTCGGAATCCTCCTCCATATGAGGCCGGATCAATTCGGTCCCGAGCAGCTTCTGATTATAGGCCGATCCGTCGATGATAAAGCGCTCCACCTCCCGACGCTCAAGGGAATAGGTGCCCAGCAGCATCGGGCCGCCCCATCCCTGAAGCATGGCCGCCAGCTTCCAGCCCAGGTCGGCGGCGTCCCCGATACCCATGTTCATGCCAAACCCGCCGAAAGGCGAGGTCAGATGGGCGGCATCGCCGGCCACGAGAACACGGCCGAAATTATAGGTCGGCAGCATGCGCGAGTGGCTGGACCATGCGCGGCCCGTCGCCTCGGTAATTTCGAACTCCGCGCCGATGCTGGCGAAGAGCATCTTCGAAAAATCCTCGAAGCTCAGCGGATCGATGCCTACTGGGATCGGCGAGGAGAGATAGACCCAATGGTCGTTCTCGCTTTGCGGCAGCACGACATCGGCATACCCGTCCTCGTTGAGGAAAAAGGTAAAGGAGGACAGCCGCGTCTTTTCGAACAGATGGGTCAGTTCCGGCGCGCGGAAGTGCCAGGACATGCTTTGCGCCAGCGTCTCTCCGCATAACGCCGCATTGAGTTTGGTCCGCAGCTTCGAGCGAGCACCATCGCACAATATCAGATATTCGGCCGTGGCGATGTTCGGCCCATCGGGGCCGCCATAGCGGACGGAAACCCCATTTTCGTCCTGCTGGAAGTCGATGACTTCGGCGTCGAACAGCGCCGTGACGGTCGGCTTTTCGAGCAGGCATTCATGCAGCGTCTTTTCGATCGCCTGGTTTGGCGCCCATTCCGGCACTTCCGCGGAAATGGGCAGGCGCTCCTTCCATTCGCAAGCCCCTTCGATGTTCAGCAGAACCCGGCCGTTCGCCCGGGTCATGAACGTCACATCGCGATGGTATCTCGCAGGCACGGGATCGTTGGCGCGCAATCGGTCGGCGACGCCGAGCCGTCGAAAATGCTCCATGGTCCGCGCGTTCGACAGATTGGTCTTCGCGGTGTGATAATGGCCCTCGGGGCTCGCTTCACACATCAGCACCCGAATGCCGCGATGGGCCAGCTCAAGCGCCATGGTCATTCCGACTGAACCGCCGCCGGCGACGATCACCTGATACCGCTCGCCGTCGCGGGATTCGCTGACATTCATGTAACTTCTCTCCTGGATATAGCCGGCTGGCCGCGTTCTTGATGGCCGGACATTATCGCCCCGCTGCCTGTTTCCGAGATGAGATGTGCATCATTGCGATGCACACCGCTTATCGGGCTGCGCCCCGCCAATTTGCCGGACAGATGCAAGCCCGCCGCCGGTCGCAGGGCCCGGCCTCCGGCTGGATGGCCGGGCGCTGCATGACGGTTATCATCGCGCCAAATTTGAAATCTTGCCCGCTCGCAGGACGCGTGAGAGCCTCGTCCCGATTTCTGGAGGTGAATTATGCCAATGCCCGCCGTCGCTGCCGCGATCGAACATGCTAAACATCAGCCGGTGGTGTCACCCGCGCATTTCGCACACGTTGTTTTCCGCACATCACGGATCGACGCGATGTCCCACTGGTACAAGACCGTCCTCCACGCGCATGCTGCTTTCGAAACGGAAATCCTGGTCTTTCTCACCTACGATGAAGAGCATCATCGCGTGGCGATCCTCAATGTGGAGGGATTGGCCGAACAGCCGGACGGCGTGGCCGGGTTGCAGCATATCGCTTATTCCCACAAGTCGCTCCACGATTTGCTGGGCAATTATGTCCGCCTTCGCGAAAAAGGGATCGTGCCGAAATGGGCGGTCAATCATGGCCCGACCACATCGCTTTACTATGCCGATCCCGACGACAATCAGGTCGAATTCCAGGTAGACAATTATGACACTTTGGAAGAGGCCACGGCGTTCTTCTACAGTGAAGCCTTTGCAATCAATCCGATCGGCGTGCCCTTCGATCCCGATGCGCTCTACGAGCGCCTGCTTGCCGGGGAAGACGAACGCCAACTCAAGCTGCGCCCGCAAAGCGGCCCGGCGGGCGTCGAAATCATCGGCATCCGCTGACCGAGGGCTTTTTCCGCGAAAATAGCAAGGGGGGGGCGACCCGTACGGCGCGGCTGCCCCCTCCCCTCATTCCGCGAGAACGGCAGCGCATCCCTGCAACGCCGTCGGCTCCGCCGGCACCTTCCTGTCCATCGCGTAGTTCATCGCGGCATTGCGCGCGAGATCGTAGAGATGCTGCGCGACGGGCGTTAATGGCAGGTCGCTGCGCCGCACGATGCAGAGTGGCGGGCAGGCGAAGGTGACGTCGGCAATCGGAATCGCCTGGACAAAGGATTTGATTAGCGGCGATTCCAGCCATTGCACGGGCAGAAAGCTCAGCAGATCGCTGTCGGCGATCGCCAAGATCGTCATGATCGTAGACGTCGTATGCAAGACAATGTCCGGCCGCGGCAGGCCCGCTCGCACGAAAATCTCCTCGAACGCCGTTTCATCTGGCCGATTGGCGAGCGAGGGGCGAATCCATTGAGCGGAACGCAGTTCGCCGATGCTCCTTGCATTGCCGAGCGGATGACCGGCGCGCGCGATAATCACCCGTTGATTGTCGGCGATATGCTCCACCGACAGCGAGGTGGACGACAGCGCCTGGTCATAGGCGCCGAGATAGAAATCGATCTCCCCTGACTTGATACTGCGCTCCACCGGCTGAAAGAAATCCTGGCGCATGCGCAGCAGCGCTTTGGGATATTTCCGGCGGAAGCTCCTCACTATGCGGGACGTAAGCGCGATGGCGGCTCCGGAAGACATGGCCATCGACGCCTGTCCGACGAAATTGCCTTTGAGTTGATCCACCTCATCGCGCGCACGCCGCATCTCCGACTGGATGACTTCGGCGCGCCTCAGAAAAGCCTGGCCGATCGGCGTGAGACATACGCCGTTCACATGACGCTCGAAAAGCGGCGCGCCCAGATCATTTTCGATGTCTCTGATGCTTCTCGATATGGCGGGCTGCGTAATGCCGAGCAGTCGGCCTGCTGCTCTCAGGCTCCCGGTTTCCGCGACGGCCGAGACATCTCTGATATGGTGCAACTTCATTTTCTTCCCTCTCGTTTCTGCCGGGGTCTTGATGCCCCTTGCGTTCTGATTTTGATGTCCGGATCGGCCCGGCGCCCACTGGATATCCGGGAAGCAGCGCCCCCGATCGATGCCTGAAATGCATAGCTTCCTCGAACTTGCGATCATCTCAAGGGAGCCGCCGCTCGCTAAACACCTCCTGACCGTGTCCTTGCACCGCGCCGTATGACTTAGGCCGTCGCGCGGTGAAGCGGGCATCGGGAATCATGATGTAAAACATAAATGAGGCTGATCAGGTCAGGCGCGCGACCAAACCCGGCCATCGCGTCCGGCAGAACGGATCGCCCTCAGAGAAACACAACGTACAACTTATCGTTTTATTGGAGATGTTGGATGCCGCAGAAGGTCATCATTACGTGCGCAATTACCGGTTCGATCCACACGCCGTCGATGTCGCCGCATCTGCCGGTTACCCCCGATGAAATCGCCGCCCAGGCCATCGAGGCCGCGGCGGCCGGTGCGTCCGTCGTCCATCTCCACGCGCGCAATCCGCAGACCGGCGAACCAACCCAGGACGTCGACATCTATCGCCAGTTCCTGCCCCGGATCGTCGATGCATGCGATGTGGTGATCAACATCACGACGGGCGGCTCTCCCATCCTGTCGCTTGAGGATCGGCTGCGGCCCTGCCTGGAGTTCCAGCCGGAGATCGCATCCCTCAACATGGGATCGATGAACTTCGGCCTGTTCGACATGCTGAAGCGGTTCAAGGACTTCAAGCATGATTGGGAGGAACCGTATCTCCGCAATTCCGACAATTATGTCTTTAAGAACAGCTTCCGCGATATCGCCGGCATCGTGCGCGCCTGCAGCGAGACCGGCACGCGCTTCGAGATCGAATGCTATGATGTCTCGCATCTCTATAATGCGCTCTTCTTCCTTGAGCAGGGCCTGCTGAAGCCGCCGATCTTCATCCAGACCGTATTCGGCGCGCGGGGCGGCATCGGCACGCATTACGAAGATGTCATCACCATGCGCCGGACAGCGGATCGCCTGTTCGGCAATGCCTATACATGGTCCGTTCTCGGCGTGGGCCGGAACCAGATTCCGATCGCCACGCACGCCGCCTCCATTGGCGGCAACGTCCGGGTCGGTCTCGAAGACTCGCTTTGGGATGGTCCCGGCAAATTCGCCACCAGCAACGCCGTCCAGGTCCAGCGCATCCGCACCATATTGGAAGCCATGTCGCTTGAGGTGGCGACGCCGGACGAAGCCCGGGCGATGCTGCAGCTCAAGGGCCGCGATGCGATGAGGATCGCCGCTTGACAGAGGAGACAGGACGGGCCGGGAAAGGCTTTGCGGAGCCGCGCCCAGCCCGGTCCTCCAGGGAGATGATCTTGTGGTGTCGGCTTTGACCCTTGAGAACAGGCGCATTCTGGTAACCGGAGGCGCCAGCGGGATCGGCCTTGCGGGCGCGAAAATCTTCCGTGCGCTTGGCGCGGAGGTGGTGCTGGCCGACCGGGACGCCGGAATGCTCGATGCGGTGGCCGACGGGATCGGCGCGGCGGCCAGCGTGGCCGGCGACGTGACCTCGGAAGCGGATTGCGATGCCATGATCGCGACGGTGCAGCGCGTTTGCGGCGGTCTTGACGCGCTATTCCACAGCGCCGGCGTCAGCGACAATGTGCGGTCGGTGGTGGAGACCGATATCGACGGATGGCAACGCATTTTCGACATCAACGTGCGGGGCACCTTCCTCATATGCCGCGCGGCGGGCAGGGTCATGATCCCTCAAGGGCATGGCGCAATCGTCAATATCTCGTCGGTGGTCGGCCTGGGCGGAATTCCGCGGCGCCCGGCCTACAGCCCGGCCAAGGCCGCCGTCGCCCACATGACCCGCAACCTGGCGTCCGAATGGGGCCATCATGGCATTCGGGTCAACGCGATCGCGCCCGGCTACATCCTGACGCCGATGGTCGATCGCCTTGTGAAGGACGGCGCGTTCGATACGGACCGGATCGCGCGCCGGACGCCCATGGCGCGGCTTGGCGAGCCTGAAGAAATCGCCAATGTCGCCGCGTTCCTGTTATCCGACATGGCGAGTTACATGACGGGCGCCGTGGTGCCGGTGGATGGCGGCTGGACAGCCTATGGCGGCGCCGGCGACGTTCAAAGCTGCTGACGCGATCAGTCGTGGATCAGCGCCCCGATGCTGTTACGAGGCCGATCCGCAGCCGCCTCGATCCGCTTCGTTTCTTCCTTCAGGCAAGTTCGGCATGCATTTGAATTCGGATCGGGCGGACCTGCCCGGAAAGCTCGTCCGGATCGTCGGCAGGCGAAACCTCCTGACCGACGAAGCGCATATGCGCCCCTACACCCAGGGCTATCGATATCCCGGTGGCGGGGCGTCGGCCGTGGCGCTGCCGGGCACCCTTGTCGAGCTGTGGCGTTGTTTGCAGGCCGTGGTCGAGGCCAAGGGCATCGTGATCATGCAGGCTGCAAACACGGGACTGACAGGCGGGTCCACGCCGCATGTCGCCGGCTATGACGGGCGCCCGGTCGTGATCATCGGAACGCGCAGGCTGTCCGGCATTCACCTGCTGGAAGGAGGACGGCAGATCGTCGCCCTGCCGGGCGCCACGCTCTACGACCTGGAGGAGCTGCTGAAACCGCTGGGGCGCGAGCCGCACTCGGTCATCGGATCGTCCTGCATCGGTGCTTCCGTGATCGGCGGCATCTGCAACAGTTCGGGCGGCGCGCTCTTGCGACGCGGACCGGCCTACACGGAATATGCGCTTTATGCCCGTTTGCGGGAAGACGGGCAGCTATGCCTCGTGAACGATCTGGGGTTGGAACTTGGCGACGATGCCGAAGAGATGCTGGGCCGGCTGGAGAGCGGTCGCTTCGACGATGGGCCGCCGGCCGGCAATATCCGGGCCGCCTCGGACACCGACTATGATCGGCGGGTAAGAAAGATCGATGATCCCTCTCCCGCCCGCTACAATGCCGATCCGGGGAGGCTCCATGGCGCGTCCGGCTCCGCCGGCCGCATCGCCATATTCGCCGTACGGCTCGACACTTTCCGGAAAGACGATCGAAACCGGACCTTCTATATCGCCACCAACGACGCGGCCGTTTTCACCAGTTTGAGACGCGCCGCGCTGGGGACTTTTTCGCATCTTCCCGTCTCTGCCGAATATCTGAGCCGTGAGACGATTCTGATGTCGGAACGCTATGGCCGCGACAGCTTCTTCGCGATCAAATATCTCGGCACCCGAAGGCTGCCTCGCTTGTTCGCCCTCAAAAGAGCGCTGGACCGTGCAGCGCGATGGATCGGGATCGGTTCGGATGCACCCAGCGACCGGCTGCTGCAGCGCCTGGGCAATCTCCTGCCCAGCCCGCTTTCGCCACCCTTGCGGCGCTATCGCGACCGATACGAACATCATCTCGTCATCCGCGTCGCCGACGATGGCATCGGGGAAATGCGCGCCTATCTGGAGGGAGTAGAGCGGGACGGCGACACAACCGGTTGGCGCGAATGCACCGACGCGGAGGCGGAACGCGCCTTTCTCCTGCGGTTCGTGGCGGCGGGCGCCGCGATCCGGCACGCTTCGCTGGAGGATGGCGGCGTAGGCAGGCTCGTGGCGCTGGACGTGGCGCTGCCGCGCAACTGCGCGGATTGGGTCGAGCAACTGCCCGACGACATCAGCTCGCAACTGGTGGCGCGGGCCACCTACGCGCATTTTTTCTGCCACGTTTTCCACCGAGACTATCTGGTGCGACCCGGATGCGACGTCGAAATCTTGAAGCAACGGCTGCTGGATCGGCTCGCAGAACAGGGAGCAGAATATCCCGCCGAACATAATGTCGGCCATCATTACGTGGCCAGGCCCGAACTCGCCAGCTTCTACAGGACACTGGACCCGTGCAACAGCTTCAACCCCGGCATCGGGAAGACCTCACGCAAAGCGGGCTGGGCATAGCGCCTACCTATCGAGGAGTTATCCATCAGCGACGCCGCGATCGATCAACCATCATCGACGAGGATGTGGCGGCCGATCGCGCCAATATCGCGGCTGCCCGTCAGAGCCATGGCGACCCTCATTTCCGCCTCGATCAGCCGCAGCACATGCGCGACCCCCGCCTGCCCGCCTGCCGCTAGCGCATAGACCCAGGCACGGCCGAGCAGCACCCCCTTCGCGCCGAGCGCCAGCATGCGGACGACGTCCAGTCCCGATCTTACCCCGCCGTCGACCAGAACAGTCAAGCGGTCATCTACAGCGTCGGCAATGGGAGGGAGCGCCCGCGCCGTCGAGGGCACACCGTCCAGTTGACGACCGCCATGATTGGATACGACAATGCCGTCCGCGCCGACGCGCACCGCCATTTGCGCATCTTCGCTATCCAGAACGCCCTTAATGATGAGGGGGCCGTCCCAAATGTCCCGAATGAAATCAAGGTCGCGCCAGGTGACGCCGGGATCAAAGTTAGTCCGCATCCAGGCGAAGAAATCCTCAAGCCCCGTATTCTTCCCCAGCACCGGCGCGATATTGCCGAGCTGATGCGGACGCCCAAGCAGGCCGACGTCCCACGCCCAGCGCGGATGCCGCATCGCCTGACCAAGTCGCCGGATCGCGCCAACCGTCCCCGCCGCCCCGGCCAGACCGGAATGATAGTCCCGATAGCGGGAGCCGGGCACCGGCATGTCGACGGTGAATATGAGCGCGGAACAGCCAAGTGCCTTCGCTTTCTGAAGCAAGGCGCGCATGAAACCACGATCGCGGATCATGTAGAGCTGAAACCAGAAAGGCGCATTCACCCCCGCAGCGACTTCGTCCAGCGGGCACGCCGAAACTGTGGAGAGGCAGAAAGGGATACCCGCCGCCTCCGCCGCGCGCGCGGCCTGCACCTCTCCCCGGCGGGCATTCATGCCAGCCAGTCCGATCGGCGCGAGCGCCACCGGCAGCCCGAGTTTCTGTCCGAACAGCGTGGTAGTGAGATCGAGTTGCGACACATCGGTGAGCACGCGTTGCCGTAGCGCTGTTCCCGCGAGATCGGCCAGGTTGCGCTCAAGCGTCACCTCGGCATAGGAACCTCCGTCGATATATTCAAACAGGAAGGGCGGCAGGCGGCGACGGGCAAGTTCGCGATAGTCGAGGACGGAGGCGGCCTTGCCTATTTTACGGGTCATGATGACATCGTCCCGTGACCGGCTAGTCGCCGAGACTGTCGCCACCCGCCGGGCGCTTGCCATTCCCTCACCTGCGTGCCCCCTCCCGTCAGCCCGTAACGTCTGCTAGGCGATCGGTGCAAGCGGAACGCGATGACATCTGCGACGATACGATAAGCGCCGCGCATAGCGCTTTCCCCAGTGCAAACGTTTGGCCATGCGTTCCGCCTTCGTCGCTTGGGCGATATTGCAAAGCCCGGCTCAGAAAATCCACGATTAATTGGCATACTAGGCTGTATCGACATTCAGAAGATGGCGAGCCGAAAATGATGATTTTCCGTGACCCGGCGCGCAGCCTAATGTCGATACAGCCTAGAAAGCCGGGCCTGGGTAGTTGACCCATGCATGCCTGGACGGCGCTTAGAAATTGCTCGTCAGCTTGACTCCAAATGTGCGGGGATTGCCTACGAAGCATCGCAGGCCCGTTCCTGTGGTCGGATTGCGCAAGCCAAGCGGTGCATCGAACACCTGCGCGGCAATGTTGGTGCAATACCGCTTGTCCGCGAGATTGTCGCCAAACAGGGCGATCGACCACCTATCGTCGCGGCCAAATACCGTTGCACGCGCGCTGAGCAATGAATAGCCCGGCTGGATCGTGTACGGGTTTCCGTCGATTGTCGTCCCGGCATAAAATCTGGTCGTGTAGGAAATGTCGCCGCGCAGACTGATCCGCATGTTTCCGCCCACCGGCGCGGAATATTCGATGCCGCTTGTGCCAGAAAGCTTGGGCGAAAAGGTCAGTGGAAAGCCACTCAGATCATGTGTAGCGGGCGTGAAGCCTGGGATGTTCGGGGCATTGGGATAGGATTTGAACTTGGAATCCAGATACGCGATCCCGGTATTAAGCTGAAGACCGTCCACCGGCCTGACGGTTACCTCGGCCTCGATGCCTTGCTGGCGCAAAGAGCCGACATTCTGCACGACCGAGGTGATCCCGAACAGCGCGCGCTCCTGGAAATTGTCCACGTCCATCCTGAATGCGGTAGCATTGAACGTCAGAACACGGTCACGGGTCTGGAACTTGAAACCCAGTTCGTAATCCTTGACGGTCTCGGGATCGAAGACCCTAAGCTGGCCCAAGCTTGCACCTGAGTTGCCAGAGTTGAATCCACCTGATTTGAAGCCGGTCGAATAGGTCGCGAAGAGCATCAATTCCCTGCTTGGCCGCCAAGCCAGGTTCGCGCGATACGTCCAACGGCCCTCGGCGTAGGACAGATTTGTCGTTTCGTTGGTCTGTATCGAATTGGCGGCTGCATTGAAATTCCTGCCGATGAAGCTCCCGTCCTTGTCATCATGGGTGTAGCGCGCGCCCAGCGTCAGATCGAGCGAGGGCATGATCTTGAAACTTCCCTGAAGATAGCCCGCGATGCTCGACGTCCTCTGATTGAAAACGAATAATGCTGCGGGATCTCGGGGATTTGCAAGGCAGGTCGCCGTCGCCGCAGGAGGCGCGATGATGCTGCAGAAGCTCGGCGACAGGTTGAAATTGTAATTGATACGCAAATTCTCATGGTAATAATAAAGCCCGCTAACGAAGCTCAAACGGCCGTCGAGCAAATCTGTCGGGGAACTCAGCTGCAGCTCGTGCGCGTTGCTCTTGCTTCGCCAGAAGTTGTCGCGGGCAAGCAAAAGGATCGGAAGAAAGGAACCGTCGCCATCCTGCTCGAGATTGTTCCAGTCTCGATAGCTGTCGGTCAACTTCACAGCAAAGTCGCCCAGCTCCAAAGCGAATTCGCTTGAAAAGCCCCAATGTTTGGAGTCGACATGATTGCCGGCCGTATATTGGTTGGTCGTGCGGTCATCTCGGTCGAGATCGGAAGGCGCGCCGATCCGTGCCGTCAACGTCGCCAGCGTCGCCGGTGTGAGAGTATCGGCAATCAAGGGCGTATACTGCCATCCGCCGCCGCGCGTCAGCGTATAGTCGCCACGGCCAGTCCAGGTCAGTGTATCCGACAATCGCGCGCGCAGCGTCGCGCGCGCAGCGAAGTTGTCGACGCCGCTTCTGCCGCCCGTCCCCGTGGTCTTCCAATAGCCGTCGAAGAGCTGCGCGAGACCGGCAATGCGAAGCGCAACGTCCTCGCCAAGCGGCAGGTTGATCGCGCCATCCAGCCGGTATCGATCGCCCGTGCCTGTTTCCACCCCGATATTGCCCTCTAACTGATCGGTCGGCGTCTTCGTGCGGATGTTGAGCGCGCCCACGGACGCATTGCGGCCAAAGAGCGTCCCCTGGGGGCCTGACAATACCTCAATAGCGTCGAGATCCAGAAGCGCCCCGTACATCGCCCCAGGGCGTGCGATATAGACGCCGTCGACAAAGGTAGCCACGCTGGGTTCGATGGCGCTGTTCCCGAGCGAGCCTAGCCCGCGTATCGACAGGCGCACGCCCGATGTCCCTGGTCCATTGCCGCCCTTCAAGGTCGGCGCGATGCGTGGAAGATCCTGTAGTGTCTGAATATTGGCCTTCGCCAAGCGTCCGCTATCGAGATTCGTGATGGCGATCGGCACATCCTGTAGCCGCTCGGACCGGCGTTGGGCCGTGACGATAATCTCACCTGCGTCGGTGGCGGCCGCCGTGTTCGCCCTGACGGAATCCGCCTGCTGAGCCAGAACGGCGTCTGGCGCAAGCCAGACCAACGCGGCGCCGGTAAAATATAAACTGCTGCGCATATCAATTATCCCCTCAATCCCGGCCTCGCACTCAAATGCTGGGTTTGACGGTGGCATAGGCAGGGTTGCTGGCAAGGGGACGATCGCTTTTTACGGGTTTAGATAGGCAGCAGGCATCGGTCGCTGTGGACCGACATCTTTCCCCGGTCGTCGCTGATGGCAAGAGGTCTTCCAAAGGAGAGAAATAATGACGCAATTTGATCGACGCACCGTGATCGCGGGAGCCTTGGCGGGGTCGATCATCGGCGCCGAGGACGCGCGGGCGCAATCACCGCGGGTGCCGCTGATTGCTACGGAAGAAGCTTATGCAACGCCCGAGTTCATGGCCGCGTTGGACGCCGGGCCTCCGGGCATGACGCAAGCGGAAAAGACCTATACCGCTCTCTTGCGCGGCGGAGCCGGCGCCGGAGCGTCCGAGTTGAATCGCAAGCTTTGCAACATAGACGCGCGTCTTGCGGAGATGGATGCGAATGGCGTCGACATGCATCTGCTGAGCGTCACGATACCGGGTCCACAAGCCTTCCCTCCCAAGGAGGGCGCGCGTGTCGCCCGCTCGCTGAACGACGGTCTCGCCGCAATTATCCGTGCGCATCCCACGCGCTTTGCCGGGCTGGCAGCGATCGCCCCGCAAGACCCTGAGGCATCGGTCGCGGAGATCGAGCGCGCGCGAAAGGATCTGGCCCTCAATGGGGTGATCATCAATTCGCACAGCTTCGGCGAATATCTGGACGAGCCAAAATTCCGACCCATCCTCGCCGCGCTAGAAGCGCAGGACATGCCGCTCTATTTGCATCCCCGCTCTCCATCGCAGGCGATGATCGGACCTTACGAGAATTACGGCTTGAGCGGCGCTCTGTGGGGATACGGCGCCGATGGGAGCATGCACCTGTTACGGATGATTTTTGGGGGCGTGTTCGACGAGTTCCCACGGTTGAAGGTGGTACTGGGACATATGGGCGAGGGCATTCCCTATTATTTCATGCGGGTCGATAATCGCTATCGCAATCTCATGGCGCGAGGAGGCGAGAAGCTGGGCCTCAAGCCGTTGAAGCAACTTCCCAGTCAATATTTCAAATCGAACATCTACATAACGACCAGCGGAACCTTCTCACACCAAGTGCTGGCTTACTGTCTAGAGATTTTAGGCGCCGAGCGAATTCTCTTCGCGATCGACTATCCTTATGAGCGCAGCGAGGAAGCCGTGAGGTTTATCCGCTCGGCCACGCTGTCGCAAATCGATGCCGAGCGCATTTGCTTCCGCAATGCGCAGACTCTGTTCCGGATCAAGAACCCGGTGCTGCCTAAAAGTTGAGCCTGTATGGGGCCGCTTTGCTCACTTGATTCCCAGATTGCGTCGATGGTAATTATGGCCTGCCTTGCGCGTCAGGTCGCAGAGCCTTTCCGCAAGCGGAGTGAGCGGCACATCGGCTCGCCGGACGATGCAGATCGGCGCCGCGTAGAGGCTGTCGGCAAGGTCGATTGTCTGCAAGCCCTCCCTGCTCGGAGCGAAGTCCAGCCACTGCACCGGAAGCACAGTCAAAAGATCCGAATGGGCAACCGCAAGCAGTGTCATCAGCGCGGACTGGCAGTGGACAACAACCTCCGGCTCGGTTAGCCCCGCATTCTCGAACATCGTCTCGAATTCGACCTCGCCATATTGGGTCGAGAATGATGGCCGGACCCACTGGGCGTCGCGCAATTCCGCTAGCCTTGTCGCGCCAGCCAGGGGATGCCCCTTTCGCGCGACGACCATACGCTTGTTGTCGAAGATTTTCTCCACCAGCAAGGTGGCGGTGGGCAGATGCTCATCCAGCGGGCCCACATAAAAGTCAATTTCGCCGGTAAGGATGCCATGTTCGACCGGCTGGAACAGACTCTCGGTGAGCTTCAGCAGAGCACGGGGATAGCTCGCTCGAAACGCTCCGAGAATAGAGGGCATTAGCGCCAAGCCGGATGCAGAGGACAAAGCGACCGAAACTTCTCCGACGAAATTGCCTTTCGCCTGCTCCAACTCTTCATGCGCACGCCGAAGCTCGGACTGGATCGCCAGTGCGCGGCGCACGAAGAGCTTGCCAAGCGGGGTCGGCGACACACCATTGGCATGGCGTGTAAAAAGCGAGACGCCAAGCTCATTCTCGGTGTCGCGTATGCTTCGCGTAATGGTGGGCTGCGTAATGCCCAGCCGGCGGCTGGCTCCACGCAGGCTTCCAGCCTCGGCGACGGCCACGACGTCGCGGAGATGACTAAGCTTCATTCAAATCCCCAATCGGCGCCTGATTCAGTTATGAAATCAGGCTGCACTAGATCGTATGCGCCGAGGGCATCACGTTCAAGCGCTCGCGTCAAGCATAGTCATGTTCCCTGATGCGAAAAAGCAGGGCGGCCGCGAGGAGGGCCGGAATTGCCATGACGAGGGAGACCGTTCCGCGTTCAAGTCCGAGCGAAAACAGCAGTCCGCCCAGCGCGGGTCCGATCGCGCTCCCGAACCGCCCGACGCCGATGACGAAGCCGATGCCCGAGGCGCGCGCCAAAGGAGGAAAGTTTCGCGATAGGATGGCATAAAGGTTGACCATGCCTCCGATCGTGCTTGCGCCGACAAGGACCGACATGGTCACGAGAACCGGCAGGTCCGTAGGCACCATGCCGAAGAGCATGATCACCACACCTGTCAAAGTGACCGCGCCGATCACAACCCGCTTAAGTCCAAGCCTCGGAACGAGAAACGCAAATACGGAGCCGCCTACCACACCGCTGACGCTCATCGAAGTGCCCGCGAGAGCAGCCTGAGATACTGTATGCCCGGCGCTGGTGATCAGTGACGGCACCCAGCTTTGGATATAATAAAGTGAAAGCGTGAAGAAGAAAAAGACGGCCACGGCAGCGACCGTCGTAGGGAGTTCGGCCGGGGTCAGCAGCAGGCGCACCGACCGACGCTGCGTCAGAGGCCGGACTGCCTCGACGGCCGCGATTGCCGGCTGTCCGCACCGCTTGAGCAAATGGTTCAGCCGCGTCTGCGTCGCCGGCCCGCCCCTCGACATGATGCCGACGATCGATTCCGGCAGCCAGAGCAGGACGATCGCCAGCATTAACATGCCAAGACCGCTCGCAACCAAGAAAAGCGCTCGCCAACCCATTACAGGGATCATCCAGGCCGCTAGAATGCCGCTTACGATCGACCCGGCAGGTAAGCCGAGGTTGACGATCGCCACCGAAATGTCTCGCCGCTTCGCATTGGCATATTCGGCCGCGAGCGGGTTTATGACTGCGGCCATCGTACCGACGCCCAGGCCGGTGATCAGACGCGACGCGATGAGATCCAGGAGACTGCCCGCGAAGGCTGTCCAAAGCGTGCCACCAATCATCAACAGCAAGCTGAACAGCAGGGGCCGCCGCCGTCCGTAGATGTCGGCGAGCGGCGACAGGAAGAGCGATCCCACCGCCATGCCGGCTAGAGCCGCCGCCAGAACAAGTCCGATCGCGGCCTTCCCGATCCCCATCTCCCGGCCGATGACCGGCGCTGCGAAAGTAATCGCGAACAAATCTATCCCGTCGAGCGCGCACATCGCGGTCAGCGCGAGGATGGAGAGCTTTTGCACCCGGTGCATCGGAGCATCGAGAAATGTCCGCCAAAACGCAGGTAATACGTCTTGAGAATCCGCCCCGTCGTTCACTCCGCGCTTACCTTCGTGGCTGCGGTGTCTTCAGACAGCGAGGACAGGCCGGCAACATAGGCGAGCACATCGTTCGCCGGCCATATGTCACCCCGCCAGGCGACATGCTGATCGGGTCGTATCAGAACCAACCGCTGTTCATAGAGCGCCGCCACCTTGGATTCGTCGATCGTCACGACCTTGAGCGGAATGCCGGATTTCCCGGCATCAACCTCCGCCTCGCGCGTATCGACGCCGCCGAAGGCGAGAAGGGTGAAGCCGGCACCAAAATGATCATAAAGCGACGAGCCGTCGGCCAGCCATGCATGGGGCGCCAAGCTGCCGGGTGCGGCACTCGGCGTGTAATCCAGCGACAGCCGCCAATCCGCTTCCGTGCCATCGTCCGGGATAACCGGCGATCGTCGATAGCGAAGACCAAGCACGATACCAAGCGTGTAGAATTCCCTTGGCTTTGTCTGTGCGATCAGGTCCGATACCTCGCGCCGAATGGCCTCTCCCTCCGCGCCTTCTGTCTCTATCCCGTTGCGGAATAGCGTGCCCGGCTGAGTGCTGTGATTGCCTTCAGCCTCATCCAATACGATTTCATGGATAAGCCGGCGCTCGGCTTCATAGCTGTCGAGCAAGGCCGGACCGCCCCATCCTTGCAGGGCGGCCGCAATCTTCCACCCAAGGTCGACACCGTCGGCTACCCCCATATTCATCCCGAAGCCGCCATAGGGCGGATGAAGGTGGCAGGCATCGCCGGCCAGGAAGACGCGCCCTTCGCGATATTTGTCGGCGAGAAGGCGGCTGGCAACCCACAGGTCGGAACTCAGAATTTGGTAAGGCAGATCGATCCCGGTCGAGCGCTTGATGAGGTCGAGCGCCTCCTGATCGGTGAACATCTTTTCCGGCGGCAGACCCAGTGGCATGAAGAACCAAAGATCGCCTTGATCCATCGGACCGATCACGCTCGGCACATCCGGGTTGACCTGCCAATACATGATTCCCGGTCCGTGCCGATGTGCGTCGGCCAGACCCGGAGCGCTGAAGATGATATTATAGTTGCGCGAAAGGCCGTACCGCCCTTCCATCTGCGCCCCGATCGCATCACGCACGGTGCTGCGCGCCCCGTCGGCTCCGACCAGATAATCGGCTTCGATCACATGTTCTTCGCCCGTATCAACGGCCTTGACGGTCACCTGGACAGCCATGTCATCCTGTTCGAAAGAGACGAACTCGCATCCGTTCGCCACGGTTACGCAATCGACCGCGAGAAGGCGCTCCCGCAGGACGGACTCGAGCTTGTATTGCGGAATCCATTGCCCGTGTTCGGAATAACGCTCGTCACGCTGCGGGGCGCCATTCATGGCATTGTCGAAGCGGGCCAGGGGATAACCGTTCAACCGGGTCACGAAATGCACGTTCGTGGGATAGTCGATGCCAAAAGGCGAGGCTTGGGCAAGGGCATCGGCGAGGTTCCAGCGACGCAACAATTCGCGCGTGCG
This sequence comes from Sphingobium sp. TA15, assembly GCF_037101235.1. Lineage (NCBI taxonomy): Bacteria > Pseudomonadati > Pseudomonadota > Alphaproteobacteria > Sphingomonadales > Sphingobiaceae > Sphingobium > Sphingobium sp. TA15. Next base: position 504,307 of record NZ_AP025355.1, on the reverse strand, counting down.
GACATGCGTGGTCTTGGCCCGGGGAGCATGCCCCCCTCTCGCCTCCCGCTCGATCAGCAGACAGCTAATGGAGCGCAGGCCAAGTTCGAGCGCGGTGGCGAGACCCGTTGGGCCGCCACCGACAATGATGACGCTGGGGCGCAGGCCGGCGAGGGCCGAGGACGTGTTTGTCGTTTTCATAATCCGACGCTACCGAGTCCGAAGAGGTGCCGAGATATGGCAGAAGATAAGGAGTGATGCCTGGGGACTATCAACTCGCCACGCGTTCATGCCGCATTGCGCGCTTCAGGGGCGACAATGCTTACATTCTCACGATCGATGATTCATCGACTGCCCAGGCAAATCATTGCTGAGATTTGCCTGGGCCGTTGATATGCAAGGCAAGTTGTAGCCCTGCCTCATGTTTCACGAGCGAAAAATGCGGCTTATCGACTTTGCCACGCGTGCATTTGCCAAGGTCAATGTCCGGTGCCGCCCGATGGAGCGGACACGGCATTCTCGATCATACCGATTTTTTCGACCTCGCATCGCACGATATCGCCTGCCTGAAGGAAACTGGGCGGGCTCATCGCGATGCCCACTCCTTCTGGCGTGCCCGTTGCAAGGATGTCGCCGGGCTCCAGTGTGAAGGCGGTCGAAAGATAGGCGATCTGGTCCCAGATATTGTAGATCAGTTCATTGGTATTGCTATCCTGCCTGACTTCCCCATTGACGAGACAGCGGATGCGCAAATCATGCGGGTCGGGTATTTCGTCGGCCGTGACGATCCATGGACCTATCGGGCCGTGTGTGTCGAATGACTTGCCGACCGTGAAAGTGGGCGAGTGAAACTGCCAGTCTCGTGCAGAGACATCGTTAACGACGACATAGCCGAACACATGGGCGGAGGCTGCACTCGCAGCGACGCCCTTGGCAGCTGTCCCGATGATTACGCCCAGTTCGACTTCATAATCGAGCTTTTCCGTAACACCCGGATCGATCGGATCGAACGGCCCGGAAAGGCAGCTTGTCTGCTTGTTGAACCACAATTGCTGTTTGGGGGTCGGAATGCCGTGGCGCTCCCCCTCGTCCGCATGCTTGCGATAGTTCATGCCGATCGCCAGAAATTTGCCGGGCCTTTCGATGGGACAGACAAGCTGGACGTCGGTCAGGAGGACCGAGGGTTCCTCCGCTGCGACAAAGGCGGCGATATGGCCGAGCGCCGTCTCGCCGCCGGCGATGATTGAAAGCATCGTGGGGTAATCACCCAGACCCGACAGGGAGACGATTCCATCGCCCTTGAGCACGCCCAGATTGATGCCGGATGCGGATTTGTACCGTAATAATCTCATATCAAATCTCTCTTAATCTGCGGGCAGTAGAGGGGCCTGCCCTGGTCCTCCGTAAAGGCGCCGCGCCGCACGTGCTGCTTGCCATTCCAAATCGAATACGGCACCGCTTCACGCCCTTATGCGAGGCCGGCATCGGCCTTGCTGAGCGGAGCGGCTAGATACAGGAATAGACAAGGTGATAGCCGCCATGCATCGGAGCAGCCGATAGATCGTGCGAGATTGCAGGAAACCGCTCATTCCCGACAGCAGGGGTCTACAAACGAGTTGGACAAGGGTTTCGGCGAAATCAGACCGATGTCGGCGAGGCCGGGTGATAGCTGCCGACTATCGGAGGGCGCATTCCGCCATCGTCCAAAGCGGCAGCAGATCGATAGGTACGGTTCGCCTCGCCCCGAAGAGCGAGTCAGCACCTATTGGGAGGGGAAAATCCATGCGCCTGGCCTTATTGACGACGATATCACTGACCGCCTTTATGCCCAATAGCCTGTGGGCCCAGCAGAGTGCGGGCGAAACAACCTCCGAAGCCTCCGCGCAAGGGCTGGGCGACATCGTTGTCACCGCGCAGCGCGTGACGGAGAACGCGCAGCGCGCCGCCGTCGCCATCGATGTCGTGAGCGCAGATGATCTCCTTAAGGCAGATATCAAGGATGCATCGCGCCTGAGTGAACTCTCGCCGGCCGTCACGATACAGCGGACCAGCACCGGCAACTTCGCGTTCGTGCGCGGCGTTGGAAATTTCACCGTCGCGCCGGTTAGCGACCCCGCCGTGGCCTTCAACTATGATGGCGTTTACATCGGCCGCCCGTCTTCCACGAGCGGCAGCTTCTTCGACCTCCAGCGCGTGGAGGTGCTCAAGGGCCCTCAAGGCACGCTTTATGGGCGTAATGCCACGGGCGGCGCAATCAATGTCATTCCGCAAAAGCCCGTCCTGGGCAAGTTTTCGGGCTATGCAACCGGCAGCTACGGCAGCTTTGATGCCGTAGCGCTCGAAGGCGCGATCAACATTCCCATGGGTCCAGACGGCGCGCTCCGTTTTTCCGGCGCCTTCAATGACCGCGACGGATATCTCGAAGACGGCACCAACGACGACCACACCGCCTCCCTCCGATTGCAGATGATGGCGAATTTGACACCTTCTCTCACGGTGCGCCTTGCCGCCGACTATGCCGACCATGGCGGTATGGGGAGCGGCGTATCCTATCTCGGCCTGTCTCGATTCGTGCCCGGCACTGGCTATGTGTTCGTTCCGTCGAATGTGCCCCTGTCCGAAGGCGTTTTGACTCCCGCGTCTCAGGCCTTCCGCCAGACTGCTGTGGTCGCGCCCGCTTTTCGGACGCTGGCCCCAATCACCAACCAGCCGTTTCGCGACAATCAATTTTTCGGAATCAATGCAGAAATCGAATATGACACGGGCGCGGGAACGCTGACCGTGGTGCCGGCGTTCCGAAACTCCAAATTGAGTTACCTGGGAACCTCCGGCTTCCTGTTCCGCACGAACGAGAACGATGATCAATATAGCATTGAGGCGCGGTTCAACGGCGCGCGTATCGGAATATTCGATTACACGATCGGCGGCCTTTTCTACAACGAACAAATAGACAGCCGGCAGAGGATCAACTTCTCCAGTCTGCAGGCGATCGTCCGCGACGAGTTGGAGACCACCTCTTACGCCGCGTTCGCTCGCCTAACAGCGCACGTCACGGATGAACTGCGCCTTGTCGGTGGCGCTCGCTATACGCATGACCGCAAAACATTCGTGGAAAACGGGGCCAACGCTCAGATCCGCTGCACCAATGTTCCGCCAAGCTGTCCTTCCGCCCCGCTCATCCCGCTCGTGAACAGCTTCAACGATTTGCCCTTCGGCTTCCCATCAAACCCGACGGGCGGGCCATATGTTCAGCCGCTGGGCGGTGGGGCAGTCGTGGCGCGGATCAATCGTGCTCAAAATAACAAGCTGACCAATCAACGCGTGACTTGGAGAGCTGCGGCCGAATATGATATAGGATCTCGATCATTACTTTACGCCAGCATCGAAACTGGCTTTCGTTCTGGCGGCTTTTCGGGCGCGGCCGGCTTCGAGACATATGATCCGGAATATCTGACGGCTTACACGATCGGTTCAAAAAGCCGCTTCTTCGACAATCGCTTGCAATTGAATGTTGAAGGTTTCCTGTGGAAATATAAGGATCAACAGGTCAATTTCGTCGGTCTCGACATAAACGGGCAGCCGGCCAACCAAACCCAGAATATCGGTAGATCGACGATCAAGGGCGTGGAGGTGGAAACGCAGTTTCTGATCACGCCGACCACCCTGTTGCGCGCGGATGCACAATATCTCGATTCCCAGGTCGACAGTTTCATTTACACAGCATCGGCGGCAGGTGCTCCGCCGTTGACGGGATGCAAAGTATCGCCCGCTGGGGCCAGTCGGCTGAGCGTGGATTGTTCCGGTTTTCCAGGATATAATTCGCCAAAATGGACGATCAATCTCGGAGCGCAGCAGACGATCAGCCTAGGTGATTATGATCTGGTCCTGAGTGCTGATACTCAATATAAATCCAAGAGATATCTGGCTTTCGAATATATCGATCAAGTACTCGCTCCGTCATTTTGGAGCAGCAACGCGCGTATCACATTTGCAGATGCCGGCAACAATTGGTCGATAAGCGGATTCGTTCGCAACATAGAGAATAACAGGAATCTGATCTTTATCTCGAATGTGGGTCTATCAAATTTGCTGGTGGGCAGCACGACGCCGCCGCGGACCTGGGGCATACAAGGGTCTTTCAAATTCTAGATATCAGATTTTCTAAAACACTGTCTGTGCGGGCGGTCTCGGCTCCTGCCGCACCGCACAAACTCACAAGGAATAACGGATGTCCTTCGCATTCACCTTCAGACGCATAATGCGTGCGGCGGGTCTGGCCGCTGTTTTGCTCGCTGGTTCCGCCATGGGGTCTGGTATTCCGGCGGGAGCCACGGGAAGAACGGAACTCATCGTGCTCGGGAGCGGTGGCGGCCCGCAGATCAGGAAGGATCGTTCCGAACCTTCGGTTCTGCTGATCGTCAACGGCACCAGTTATCTGATCGATTGCGGAAGCGGTACATTACGCAGAATGGTTGAGGCGGGTATCGACAGCACCCATGTCAAGACCATCTTCATAACCCATCATCATGCCGATCATGTGGTGGGACTGGCCGATATCATGGCAGACAGCATTTTCAGCTCTTCATCGGCCCTGCCCGGACTTCCCTTAAATATATATGGCCCGCCCCGCACCGCGCAACTCGTAGATGCAGCCGTCAACTACATCATGGTGCCATACACGGTCTTCGCGCGAGGAAAGCTGGTCAAGGACGAGAGCATCCAGCACCGTTTCATGGCCCGTGACATCGATCGGCCTGGATTGGTTTACGAGGACCAGAACATAAAGGTGATCGCGGCAGAGAATTCCCATTTCCAAATGATGCCTGATGCAGCACGACGAGCCGAAAAGTCCTATGCGTACCGGATAGAAACACCGCAAGGTGTCATCCTATTCACGGGCGACACGGGGCCGAGCGAGGCGGTCTCGAAGTTGGCGGACGGCGCCGACCTGCTCGTGTCAGAGGTGATCAATGACAAGCCGATGGTCGAACGTATGGAGCGGTTGGCTGCAATCGGCAATTGGTCGCCTGAGCGTAAGGCAATGGTCATCGCCCATATGCAGCGCCAACATCTGGTGCCATCAGCGGTTGCACAGCTTGCTTCACAGGCGCGCGTGAAAGCGGTCCTTCTCTATCATATCGTGCCGGGAACGGATCATGATGAAATTGAAGTCGCAGCTGGTCTCGCGACGATCAAGGCTAGCTTTTCGGGTGAAGTCATACCAAGCCGTGATCTCAACCACTTTTGTCTCGTCCGTGCGAATGCAAACGGCAAGGTGCTTTCCGAATGTCCATAGCTGGTCAGAGTGAAGATTCCAAAAACCCCTACCTCTACTTGGGCAGATTGTTCTGGGCCATGACCTGCCCTCGAAGTGATCGAGGCCAAGTTCTTCCTTGAGTTGCTGATGGGCGTGCTCGCAAATCCAGCGGGCCTTGATCGCACCTGCTAACTCGCGGACTGAGGTTCTGACGATATGTACAGCCGCCCTGCCCCGTGTGGCGGATCGGGCTTCGAAGCAGGTCGCGCCGGCAAGGAATATGCGGGCGGACATCGTGGATGCCGCCCGCAAATGCGATCCTGGTCAGCTTTTTTGTTCAGCGCGATGCGTATTGACGGCCCTTGGTCGCCAGTGCCCAGTGTTGCGGCAGGGCATCGACTGCATTTTCCCGGACGAAGCACTGGCCGCGCCGTGCCTGGATCGCACGGCAAAGCGCGACGGCCTCGCCCCGCTCGTCGAAGCCGCCGACGGCCAGACGGGCGAAGGTCGCGCCGTTCACCGTGATCTGGCTGGTGACGACCGGCAAATTCGCCAGCACGCTGTTGCGGCGGGCCATGGCGAACCATTTTTCCTTGGCGATGGCGGCATTGTCATAGGCGCCAAGCTGAACCACCCAATGGCCGCTGGCCCTGCCGCTGGCCTGGAAGGCCGCCGGCTGAAGGCGCGGAGCCTCCCGAAGGCGCGGGGGCGTCACGGCGCGCAGCGGCGCGGCCTGGCGCGGGGCGGCGATGCGGACGGGCGCTGCAATGGCCTGGATCATCGGCGCCGGCGCATCGGCAATGGCGGGCGACGGCGCGGGCGCGGGTGCGGGATCGGCGGCGGCGACCTCCACCGGCGCGGCCTCGACGGCCTGCTCGGCCGGAGCGGCTTCCGCCGTCCGGACCGGCGACGATGGCGCCGCCAGGGCGAGGGCCGCCGGCTGGCCGGCGTCGGCGCCGTCGATCGTCACGCCCATCAGCGCAGCGACCCGCTGCTGCGAAAGGCCGGGCGCGGCATTCTGCGCCCATTGGGTGATGCGCTGGTTGGCGGCAAGCGGATCGAGGTCGAAGCCCGCCATCATGCGTGCATCCTTCCACCGCCCGGCCAAGGCATAGGCATAGGCCAGGTTCTGGCGGGTGCGGGCGGTGGCCGCCGGATCATGGATCATTTCGGACAGGATGCGCACGCCCTCCGGCGCGTCGCCCGCCATCGCCATGGCCAGGCCATAGTCGGCCGCCGGAACGATGTCGGCATGGCTGGCGAGCAGGTCGCGGGCGGCGCGGTCCTTGCCCAGGCCCACCTTTACCAGCGCGAGGGTGACGATGGTGCGCGCATCGCGATTGCCCAGCGTCATCGCGTCGGCCAGCGCGGTTTCCGCCGATGCGAAGCGGCCGTCGGCGACATAGGCGCGGCCAAGCAACTGCCTGTAGCCGGCATCCTGCGGCGCCGCCTGCACGGCGGCCTCCGCCAGGTCGACCGCGCGGGCGCCGTCGCGATCCGCCAGCGCCTTTTCGATGCCGCCCACCAGCCGATCGGGCTTTTGCGGAGCGACGGCGGCGGTGCGGAAAGCCGCCCCGGTGCATCCCACCATGGTCGTGCCGATCAGCATCGACGCGACCGCTGCTTTGGCGAAGGCCTTGCGCTTCATGGCTTTACCGATCCCTGGTCGTCGCCGCGCGCGGCAGTTCGCGGGCCAGCCGGTCCACCTCCGGCAGGCTGGCAAGATAGGCGTCCAGCGCCTCTGTCAGCATCTGCTGCGCGGAGCGGCCCACAATGGCGCTGGCAAGGCGCAGCTTCAGATGGCGGTCGGCATCCAGCCGCAGGGTGAAGGCGGCCTTGCGACCCTTCGCCGCGGCGGAGGCACGGGCCTTCTTCCTGGTTTTTTCGACCTTGGCGGGGGCAGCCGTTTCGGCGATGCGTTCGGCCAGTTCCTCGCGCTCGGTCACGACGGCGGGCACCGGCGCGACGGCGGGAACCGCCGTCATCGGCGTCAGACCGGCGACGGAGCGGGCTTCGGACGGCGCCGGTTCCGGCTGCGTCACGTCAAAGCCCATGTCGTTCCAGCCCAGATCCTCCTGCAACGCCGTGGCTCCGGCGGTCAGGCCGAAGACGGGACGGCGCATGGCGGGCGATGCGGCGCCCTTGCGCGCCAGCAGGCCGGACGTCAGCGAAGCGAGAGGTTTCGGTTCGACCATGATGCTCCCCTTCTCTTATTGCGAGATCCGGCGGCCGAAGCCGCCGCTTGCCGGACGGACCGTGCCCGCCGTGCCGACGGCATTGTGCGGCACGGAAAAGACGGTGCGGCGGAAATTCTTTTCCAGCCGGTCGGACACATAGGTCCATAGCTGCGTGACCTCCCCCGCGGAGCGGCCATTGGGGTCGACCTCCATCACCGTGCGTCCGTCGATCATCGATGCGGCGAAATCGGTGCGGTGGTGCAGCGTGACCGGCGCGACCGTGCCATGCTGCGACAGGGCGACGGCGGCTTCGGACGTGATGCGCGCCTTGGGCGTGGCGGCGTTGACGACGAAGATCAGCGGCTTGCCCGCCCGTTCGCACAGGTCGACCGTGGCGCCCACGGCGCGCAGATCGTGCGGGCTGGGGCGGGTCGGGACGACGATCAGCTCAGCGACGGAAATGACGCTCTGGATCGCCATGGTGATGGCGGGCGGCGTGTCGATGACGGCGAGCTTGAAACCCTGCTGGCGCAGGATTTCCAGGTCGGCGGCCAGGCGGGCCACCGTGGTCTGGGCGAAGGCGGGATATTCGGCCTCGCGCTCGTTCCACCAGTCGGCCAGCGAACCCTGCGGGTCGATGTCGATCAGCACGACCGGACCGGCGCCCGCCATTTGCGCCTGGACGGCCAGGTGTCCCGACAGGGTGGTCTTGCCCGATCCCCCCTTTTGCGATGCCAATGCCAATATGCGCACGCAACTTCCCCCAAAAATCCAATGGGGGGAGGAGTGCCACAGGCCCGCCTAAGAATTGGTTAATCCGCGCGGAAGCCTGACAGCCGGTAAAAAGGCGATGTTCTTAATGCTAAGTCGCTATTAACCTTGCGTCGGCATAGGATCGTGCAAGAACCCTTGGGGAGCATGAGCATGAAGCAGATCTGGGGCGTGCTGGCCGCCGGAACGATGTTGAGCCTGGCGCAGGCTGCGTCGGCCGATGTGAAGGCCGGCGTCGATGCCTGGCAGCAGGGCGATTATGCCAGGGCGGTGGCCGTGTGGCAGCCGCTGGCGCAGTCCGGCGATCCCGATGCGCAGTTCAACATGGGCCAGGCCTACAAGCTGGGCCGCGGCGTGAAGGCCGATCCCGCGCTCGCCATCGACTGGTATCGCAAGGCCGCGAAACAGGGCCATTCCCGCGCCGAGGACAATCTGGGCCTTCTGATGTTCCAGCAGGGCGACCGCGCAGGCGCCTTTCCCTATCTGCAACGCGCCGCCGAACGGGGCGAGCCGCGCGCGCAATATATCGTCGGCACGGCCCTGTTCAACGGAGACCTGACCGCGAAGAACTGGGTGCGCGCCTATGCGCTGATGACGCGGGCGTCGCAATCCGGGCTGGCCCAGGCGACGGCCAGCCTCCGCCAGATGGACAAATATATTCCGCAGGACCAGCGCAACGACGCGATCGCCATGGCCGGGTCCATCGGCCGGCAGAGCGCGGCGGCGGATGAACCCCGCCTGCCCGCGCCCGTGGTGCGGGAGGCCCCTGCCCCCGTGCGGACGGCGCAATTGCCGCCCTCCACTCCATCCAAGCCCAAGGCTCCGGAACCGGCGGCGAAACCAGCGCCCGCCAAGACAACAGCCGCCAAGCCCCCAGAATCCAGGCCCCCAGAATCCAGACTCCCTGCATCCAGACTCCCTGCATCCAGGCCCGCACTGCCCAAGCCGGCGAGCGGCGGCTGGCGCGTTCAGATCGGCGCCTTCAGCGCGGAGGCGCGCGCCCGCGCGCTCTGGACGCAGCTCAGCGCGAAGGTCGGCGGCCTGTCCGGCTACCAGCCCTATATCCTGACCAGCGGCGGCGTGACCCGGTTGCAGGCCGGTCCCCTGGCAAGCAGCGCGGACGCCAGCCGGCTGTGCGGCGCGATCAAGGCGGCCGGGGCGGAGTGCATGCCGAAGAAGATGTAAATCTTGCCACAGCTTGGAATTTTATTTCAACCGTGCGATAATGGCGCATCAGCACGGAGCGTCCCATGTCGGTGGAAAATCAGTCGGTGATCAATGCGCTGGTGGAGGGGTTTCTCGGCCCCGAACCGGCACGGGCGGCGCTCGCAGCGCTCGATTTGGCTCCCCGCCTGACGGGACAGGGCGGCCCCCATGTCACGCGCGCCGCCTTCGCCATGGCGATGAACGTCGCGCTGTTCCACGACCTTCTGGAAAGGGTGCCCAGCGGGGCCGCCTATGTCGCGGACCGGCTGGCGCGGGGCGGCAAGGTGGTGTTCGACCATGGCGCGCTGCGCACCGTGCGGCTGGCCAAGGGCGCGACCGGACAATTGCCGCCCGGCGAGGAGGCGTTCACCCGCATATTGGTGCCGCTGGGCTATGAGATGGCCGCCGTCTATCCGCTGGACCGGCTGCGGATGACCGGCCGGGCCTATCGCCATGTCGACCTGCCCGAAGCGATCCCGCAATTCTTCCTGTCGGAACTGCATGTCGACCGTTTCGACCCGGAATTCGCCGAAGCGGCGGCGCGCATATTCGGCACTTCCCGCGATCCGCTGACATCCGAAGCGCAGGCCGTGCTGGAAAAATTCGCGGACGACCGCCCCGTCACGCTGGATGAAGCCGCCGCGGCCCTGCCCGCGATCGTCGCGGCCTTCGACCGACAGCACCGGCCGCCGAGCGTCGAGGATTATGAACTGCTGCTTTCCCGTTCCCATGAGGCGGCCTGGATCGCGACGGAGGGCAATGCCTTCAACCACGCGACGGACCGGGTGGCGGACGTCGCCGCACTGGCGGAACGGCTGAAGGCGGAGGACTGGCCGATCAAGGACCGGCTGGAAATCTCCCGCACCGGACGGGTCAGGCAGACGGCCCTGCGCGCCGACACGGTGGAACGGCTCTTTGCCGGCAACGAACTGCGCCGGGTTCCAGGATCGTTCTACGAATTCATCAGCCGCGACATCGATCCTGAAACCGGCAGGCTGGACCTTGCCTTCGACACCGGCAATGCGACGGGCATCTTCGCCATGACCGGCGTGCAGGGCGAAGGACGCGGATAACGGGTTGATCGGCGCGCAGGCTTGAGGCAACGGGTTCCCGATCTTGCGGGGGAGATGCGCGTTGACTGATCCGGTTGTCCCATCCTGGGTGCTGACGCTGGCCTGCGCCGACCGGGTCGGCATCGTCGCGGCCGTCAGCCAGTTCCTGGCGGAGCGCGGCGGCTTCATCACCGACAGCCAGCAATATGCCGACCGGAAAGCGGGCCGCTTCTTCATGCGCGTCGCGTTCGAGGCGACGGACGATGGCATGGGCGACACCGACCGGCTGCGCGGCGAGTTCGGCGATGTCGGCGCCCGCTTCGCCATGGACTGGCGGCTGACCGCCGCCGATGAAAAGCCGCGCATGCTGATCGCGGTCTCCAAGGGATCGCACTGCCTGGCGGACCTGCTGCACCGCTGGCAGACGGGCACGCTGGCGGTCGACATCATGGGCGTGGCGTCCAACCATCCCGACATGCGCCGGATCACCGAATGGCACGGCATCCCCTATCATGAGCTGCCGCCCAATGGCGACAAGGCCGCGCAGGAGGAGGCGCTGTTCAGCCTGTTCGAACGGACGCGCTCCGAATATCTGATCCTCGCCCGCTATATGCAGGTGCTTTCCGAAGGGCTGGTGGAAAGGCTGGCCGGGCGCTGCGTCAACATCCACCACAGCTTCCTTCCCGGTTTCAAGGGCGCGCGCCCCTATCACCGTGCGCATGAGCGGGGCGTGAAGCTGATCGGCGCGACCGCCCATTTCGTGACCGCCGATCTGGACGAAGGGCCGATCATCGAACAGGCGGTGGAGCGCGTCGACCATCGCGCGACGGCGGAGGACATGATCCGCATCGGCCGCGACATCGAAGCCCAGGTGCTGGCCAGGGCGGTAAGCTGGCTGGCCGACCGCCGGGTGCTCCAAAATGGCGGCAAGACGGTGGTGTTCCGCTAGGGTGTGTGGGGATTCAGTCCATGGCGGGCTGCAAATAGCGGCTTTCTCCGCTTCCGGTGCTCACGTACTGAAGTACGCTGCGCGCCAGTTCTCGAAATCCACTATTTTCGCCGCGCCCTGAACTGAATCCCCACACACCCTAGGCCGTATCGATGCTGGAACGATACGCATCCTGGGGAACCCGCGCCTCAGGCCCGCTGGTAATCCCGCCTGAAATCCGCCGCGAAGCTCGCAAAGCGTCCGGCGGCTATGCTGTCCCGGATTTCCTGCATCAGCGCCTGGTAGAAATGGATATTGTGCTGCGTCATCAGCATCGCGCCAAGCATCTCGCCGGCCTTGACCAGATGATGCAGATAGGCGCGGCTCCAGGTCGCGCACACGGGACAAGCGCAGCGCGGATCGAGCGGTCCCATATCCTCCGCGAAGCGCGCATTGCGGATATTGAGCGGCCCAGCCCAGGTAAAGGCCTGTCCGTTGCGCCCGCTGCGCGTCGGCAGCACGCAATCAAACATGTCGATCCCCCGCTCCACCGCGCCGACGATGTCGTCGGGCTTGCCTACGCCCATCAGGTAACGCGGCTTGTCCGCCGGCAGCATGGCGGGCGCGAAATCGAGCGTGGCGAACATCGCCTCCTGCCCCTCGCCCACCGCCAGCCCGCCCACGGCATAGCCGTCGAAGCCGATGTCGATCAGCCTTTCCGCCGAAATCCGCCGCAGCCCCTCGTCCAGCGATCCCTGCTGGATGCCGAACAGGGCTGCCCGTTCGGCATGCTCCCCCCCTGCGTCGAACCCATCGCGCGATCGCTTCGCCCAGCGCATGGACCGCTCCATGGACTTCGCCGCCTCGTGATGGGTGCAGCCGTTCCTGGTGCACTCGTCAAAGGCCATGACGATGTCGCTGTCCAGCAACCGCTGGATTTCCATCGAGCGTTCCGGGGTCAGCATATGCCTGGACCCGTCGATATGGCTGGAAAAGGCGACGCCCTCCTCGCTCATCTTCATCAGCGCGCTGAGGCTCATCACCTGGTATCCGCCGCTGTCGGTCAGGATCGGTCGGTCCCAGCCCATGAAGCCGTGCAGCCCGCCCAGTCGCGCCACGCGCTCCGCGCCCGGACGCAGCATCAGGTGATAGGTGTTGCCCAGGATGATGTCGGCGCCGGCCGCCCGCACTTCGGCGGGGCGCATCGCCTTGACCGTGGCGGCGGTGCCGACCGGCATGAAGGCGGGCGTGCGGATTTCGCCCCGCCGCATCTGGATGGCGCCGGTGCGGGCCTTGCCGTCGGTCGCGGCAATCGAAAAGGAAAAGCGGGGATTTGTCACGCTGCGCGCTGTAGGATCGAAAGGCGCGCCAGACAAGGCCGCAAAGGCGCGCTTCAGCCCTTCTTGCGCAGTCCGTCCAGCGCCACGACGGCATCGACGTCGAAGCCATCGACGCGGCGATAATTGCCGATGAAGCAAAGACAATCCGCCGCCAGGCTGAGCCGCCATGACTCTCCTTGCGCATCGTGCAGCAGCAGGGTCACAAGCTGCTTTTCGGTTCGGGGCCTGTTCATGATCGGGATCGTAATTAATAAAGGTTAACAAAGGCCTGCACCCGATTTGCGGCATATCGTCAAAAGTCAGTTTGTTGCATTAATGCAACGTTTACCTTTGCGTAACGGAATAATTGGCGACATCCCTGCAACAGTTGCAACTAAAAATGGTTAATTCCGCAGCAAGGCCCATCGGCGCGATTGCATAAGGGCCGTAACCCTGTTCTGCTCATCGTCAATAGCAACTCGGGGGCTCAGATGATTGATTCCGGGCGATTTAATTCCGCGCGAGAACATATGGACGACCTGACGCCCGCCCATCTTCCGGCGGAGGAGGACGCAGCCCTCGCCGCCGTTACGGAAAGCGTGGTTTCCGCGCCTGACATCGGCACCTCGACGATGTTCGACCTGGGCCAGATCGACGTGAGCTGGGACGCGGATGCGGCCACGTTGTGGGCCTTCATGACACCCACGAATCGGCCGAATTTCAGCCCCGCCATGTTGCGCGACGTCCGCTATTGGTATGTGGAGACCAAGCGGTTGTTCGACGCGGGCAAGTTGCCGGTGAAATATATGGTTGCCGGATCGCGCTTTCCCGGCGTTTTCAATCTGGGCGGAGACCTGGAACTGTTCGCCGGCTGCATAGAGCGAGGCGATCTGCCCGGCCTTGTCGATTATGGCCATGCCTGCATCGACGTCGTGCACCGCACCTGGCGCAATGGCGACCTGCCCGTGGTCTCGATCGCGCTGGCGCAGGGCGACGCATTGGGCGGCGGCTTCGAAGCCTTGCTCTGCTTCGATGTTGCCATTGCGGAACGCAGCGCGCGCTTCGGCGTGCCGGAAATGCTGTTCGGCCTCTTCCCCGGCATGGGGGCCTATTCCATTCTCTCGCGCAAGCTGGGGCGGCTGGCGGCCGAACGGATGATCCTGTCGGGCAAGATCTATACCGCGCAGGAGATGCACGACATGGGCATCATCCACACGCTGGTGGAGGATGGCGAGGGCGAGCAAGCGGTGCGCGACTATATTGCGTCCAGCCTGCCCCATCATGCCGGCCATGTCGGGGTATTCCAGGCGGGCCGGCGCGTCGATCCGCTGGAATATGACGAACTCAAGGACATTGTGGAGAATTGGGCGGCCACTGCGCTCAAGCTGGACCTTAAGAGCGTACGGATGATGCGCCGCCTGGCATCGGCCCAGGCCCGCCTGCACAGATAGGGTCAGGCGCGCCGCCGATCCTGAAGTCTGGCGACGCTGCCGCTGTCGTCATCCATAAGTCGCATCATCTCCAGCACCTGAGGCGCGGGCACCGGCCGGCTCAGCACGAATCCCTGGACGTTGGTGAAGCCCATTTCACGGGCGCAGCGCAGTTGATCGTCGGTCTCGATCCCTTCCGCCACCGTTTCCACATCCAGGGCGTGCGCCAGATAGGCGACCGACTGGGCGATGGCCCTGTGACGGGCATTGCCCTCGACCCCGCGCATGAAGCTCTGGTCGACCTTGATCGTGTCGAAGGCATAGTCGCGCAGATAGCCGAGCGAGGAATAGCCGGTGCCGAAATCGTCGAGCGCCAGCCGCAGGCCGATCCGTTGAAGGTCGGACAGGATCAGGTTAGTGCGGCCGCTATCCTCCAGGAAGATCGACTCGGTGACTTCCAGTTCCAGCCGGCGCGCCTTCAATCCCGATCGCATCAGCGCCGCGATCACCGCGCGGGGCAGCCCGTCGCTCTTGATCAAGACGGGGGAGATATTGACCGCGACGCGGACATTCTCATCCCATTCCATCGCATCCTGGCAGGCCTGCTCCAGCGCCCAGGCCGTGATCGGCTCGATCATCGAGCAGCTTTCCGCGATGGGGATGAACTCCGCCGGGGAAATGCGGCCGAGCGTCGGATGGTCCCATCGCATCAGCGCTTCGCAGATCGCGATCTTGCCCGATCGCGTATCGAAGATCGGCTGATAATGCAGCATCAGCTCCTTGTTCGCCATGGCGCTGCGCAGACCCATTTCCAAGTCATAGGTGCGGTTCTGCCGTTCCTTCATCGACCAGGTGAACTGCGCGTGGCGGTTCCGCCCGGCATGCTTCGCCTGGTAGAGCGCCATGTCCGCATGCTGGAGCAGTTCGTCGCTGTCCTGGCCGTCCTCCGGGGCGACGGCTATGCCCATGGAGGCGGTCACGCCCAGAAGATAGCCGCCCACGTCGAAATCATGCGTGAATTCGGCCATGATGTCGCCGGCGATCCGCTCCGCTTCGGATCGGTCGGCGCCCGGACAGATCAGTACGAACTCGTCCCCTCCGAATCGCGCGACATGGCCGCGCCCGTCCAGCGCGTGAGACAATCTTTCGGCAACCCTGCACAAGAGCTGGTCGCCGATCATATGCCCCAGAGAGTCGTTGATTTCCTTGAAGCGGTCCAGATCCATCCAGAACACCGCCATCGGATCCTTGTCGGATCGTCGGCCGTCGAACATTTCGCGCAACCGCATCTGCATCGCCATGCGGTTTTCGACGCCCGTCAGGCTGTCGAACCGGGCCAGACGCTCGAACTTGACGGCAAGCTGTGTCTTTTCATATTTGCCCTGCAACGCTTCCAGGACGATGCGGTGCGTCGCCTTGGTGATGTCCGCCATGGCGAAGATCATCAGGAAGCAGAGAATTCCGAGAACCGTATAGCCCAACCCGCCGGCAAGGACGAGCCCGAGCGATGTGGGCAGTAGGGAAAGACATGTCTGCCCCACCGCGACATGGATGCGGCCCGCATTACGACCGGAAATACCGCCGGAATAGGACGCCACGAGACACACGGCCAAAACATGAAGCGTCGCATCCTGGGACAGCAAAAGGGTCGCGAAGGTCAATATCCCCAGCAGCGCGGCATAGCCCCAGGCGCCCAGTTCATAGGCCAGTCCCCAGATCGGCTGCGTCCCGCCGTTCTGATGGGCGAGCTGCCGCTGGAAATAAACGGCCGAGATGGATCGGCTGAGGCCCACCAGGCAGATCAGAATTGCGATCACGGTAATGGCCGTGAGTTTCGCATAAAATGCGATCACCAACCCCAGCGCGCCACCCGCCACCGCGCCGATCATCAGCGATGCGGGAGAAGCATAGAGAGATTTGACGAGATTCGCCTGCACTTCAGCGCTTTGCTGAGTGTCGGGCGTCATGCGCCCGCGCAAGGATGCGATCAAGTTTCGTTGAGGGCGTGACACGTCACTGCCACCATTGCCGAAACATGATTTCCATTTGGTAAATCGCGGCGCCCAAAAGCGCTGGAAATTGGCCGTCGTTACGGAATCAGGCGATGGTCGCGGCTTCTTGCCGACGGAGCAAGACAGGAGGACTTGCTTTCCATGGCCTTAGCCGGAAAATAGCGCCATCATGCCTCATTCCCTGCATCGCCCGGTCTGGAACGCGGTGGATTCTATCTCGAAGTGCGAAATCCTTGGTTTTATAGGGGTTTGATCCCCTTTCCAGGAAGGCACGATATGGAAGGCTATCAGCATCTGGGTCTGGATGAGCGACGCGATATTTATCGACTGATCGGAACCGGACGCACAGTGAAGCAAGTTGCAGATGCGCTGCGACGACATCCTTCGACGATTTATCGAGAGATCAAGCGCAACCGGCATTTTGATGAAGAACCGCTGTTCCGAGGATATTTCCCGACTGCAGCGCAGACCATGGCCAGCAATCGTCGCGTGCGCGGAGGCAAGATTGCTCGCCAGCCGGAACTCGCCGCCTACATTGCTGATCGCTTGTTGGCGGCCTGGTCGCCAGAACAGATTGCAGGTTATCTTCGGCGTCATCGCGGTCAGCGGGAGGCGGTGTGCCACGAAACCATTTACCAGTATGTCTACGGCGCTGAGGGACGGCACCATAAGCTTTGGCGCCATCTGCCAGTTGCCCGCCGTTCGCGCCGGCAACGTTATGGCCGAAAGCCGCGCGGTCTCCATATACCCGTGGCAAATACGATCGGCGCGCGGCCGCAGGAAATCGCGGATCGCAGCAGTTTCGGCCACTGGGAAGGCGATCTCCTGATCTTCAGGAGAGAATATGGCAAAGCGAACCTCACCTCGCTGGTTGAGCGCTGTAGCCGCTTCACCTTCCTGACGCGTAATCCGAGCCGGCATTCTGCCGGTGTCATGGCCGGCATCGATCGGCATTTACGCGACATGCCGCCTCCCCTCCGGCGCAGCATCACCTTCGATCGAGGCACGGAATTTGCTGCCTTTGCGACCCTGCGGAACAGGCTCGGCATCACCAGCTATTTCTGTCTTCCCTCAGCGCCCTGGCAAAAAGGCGGCGTGGAAAATTGCAACGGGCGGATACGGCGCTTCCTACCCTCCGACACCGACCTGGCACTGCTCTCAGACAGGGAAATCCAGGCCGTTGCCGATCGCCTCAACAGCACACCGCGCAAGTGCCTGGGCTATCGCACCCCGCATGAGGTTCTGGGGGAGCAAATCGCCCTCCTCAAAGCCGGATAAATTTGGCCATCCGGGGTGGGGCTCGCCCCACCCCGGATGAAATGCTACGCATCACAACGGGTGTCGCACTTCAAATCGAAACCGCCCGCCCTCAACAGCGGCTGGAAGCCTTTGGCTCAGGGGAATGCGCTCGCCCTGCGGATCGATCCGCGCTACGGGCCCTTCGCCGCGGCGGCCGACGCCAGTCCCGCCGCGCAATCGGCGCTCGCCGCGCTCGCGCCCGAACAGGGAGAGCTTTGGATCGTCGAACCCGACGCGCAGACGCCCCCGCCAGGCATGAGGCTGGTCCGCGAAGCGATGCTTGCGCAGATGGCGGCGGACGATATTCCGGGCGACGCCGCCGCCGCGGACATCGTCACCCTGACCGATGAGGACGCTGAGGAAATGCGCGCCCTTGCCTTGATGACCAGGCCTGGTCCCTTCCTGCCGCTCACCCATCGGCTCGGCCGGTTCATCGGCATCAGGGAACAGGGCAGGCTGATCGCCATGGCGGGCGAACGGATGCGCATGCCGGGCTTTGCCGAGGTCAGCGGGGTCTGCACCCATCCCGATCATCGCGGGCGGGGCCATGCCAAAAGGCTGATGCGGATCGTTGCAAAGGCCATGCTGGAACGGGGCGAAACGCCCTTCCTCCACGCCTATGCCGCGCATGAGGCGACGGTGGCGCTGTACGAAACGCTCGGCTTCCGCATCAGGGCGCGGATGCACATGATGGTGATCGCCGCCGGCTGAGCCGATGCCCTTCGCGGCCGTCCTTTCGCTCAGCCGATATGCGTGAACCGCTCCAGCGTCACCCAGCCTTCGACATAATTGGCGTAATAGAGGCCGAAGAGAGCCGCCGACAGGATCGTCGCGCGGATGGCGACCCTGCCGGGGCGAAAATTGCTGGGCGCGCTCTCCGCCTGGCCCGGCCGCAATGCCTCGCCCGTTTCGTCGGGCGTGCGAACGCCGAAGGGCAGCACGATGAAGGCGCTGATCACCCAGAACAGCGCGTAGATGGCAAAGATCGCATACCAGTTCATGAGCGCAGGCTTAGGCGCGAATGAGCAGCACGTCCACCACCGGCTTCTTGCCGGTCCAGCGCGTCGCCGTGCGCCGCACCGCCAGCCTTACCCGTTCGCGCAGGGCCTCTTCTTCCTGCGATCCCTTGGCGACGGCGCCGGCGGCTTCGTCCGCGGCCTCCTCCAGGAATGCGGCCTTGTCCTCTTCCACGGGCACGCCCTGGGTGCGCAAGGCGGGGGAACCGATGACCCTGCCCTTGCCGTCCAGCGCCACCGCGACGCTGATCTGGCCATGCAGCGCGACCTTCCGCCGCTCGTTCATCGTCGCGCCGTCAGCCGGCAGGATGACGTCGCCGTCCAGCACCAGCCGGCCCGTCGCCTGGTTGCCGATGATCTCCGGCCCATCGGGCGCCAGCCGCAGCACGTCGCCATTGGACTGCACAACCGCGTGGGGCACGCCGCTCGCCAGCCCCAGGCGCGCCTGTTCGGCCATATGCCGCCGCTCGCCATGGACCGGCAGCAGGATTTGCGGCCGCACCCATCGATACATGGCCTCCAGCTCGGGACGCCCCGGATGGCCGGACACATGCACCTCCGCCTGGCGATCCGTCACCATCAGCACGCCCTTGGCCGCCAGCGCGTTCTGGATTCGGCCGATGGCGATCTCATTGCCCGGAATCTGCTTGGAGGAGAAGACGACCAGGTCGCCCTCGTCCAGCTTGATCGGATGGCTGTCGAAGGCGATGCGGGACAGGGCGGCCCGCGCCTCCCCCTGGCCGCCGGTGGCGATGATCATCACCTCATTGCGCGGCAGGGCCATGACGTCGTCCCAATCGACGGTCGGCGGGAAATCCCTGAGATAGCCGGCCGTCCGCGCCGTGGAGATGATGCGGTCCAGCGAGCGCCCCGCCACGCAGAGCTTGCGCCCGACGGCATTGGCGACCTCCCCCAAAGTCTGCAGGCGCGCCGCATTGGAGGCGAAGGTCGTGACCAGCACCCTTCCCTTCGCGCCCTTGATCGTGCTCATCAGCCCTTCGTGGACGTCGCCCTCGGAACCGCTCGCCTCGGGATTGAAGACATTGGTGCTGTCGCACACCAGCGCCAGCACGCCCTCGTCGCCGATGGCCGCCAGTTCCTCCGGCGTGGAGGGCTGGCCCAGCAGGGGCGTCTCGTCCAGCTTCCAGTCGCCGGTATGGAAGATTTTTCCATGGGGCGTGTCGATCAGCACCGCATTGCCTTCGGGGATCGAATGGGCGAGCGGCACGTAGCGGAAGCCGAATGGGCCCAGCGCGAAGCTGCCTTCATTGTCGATGACGTTGAGTTCCACCTCCTCCGTCAGCCCTTCCTCCTCCAGCTTCAGCCGGATCAGCCCCGCGGTGAAGGGCGTCGCATAGAGCGGCACGCCCAGATCCGCCGCGAGATAGGGGATGGCGCCGATATGGTCCTCATGCCCGTGGGTCAGCACGATGCCCAGCAGGTCGTCCTTCCGATCCTCGATGAAGCTCAGGTCCGGCAGCACCAGTTCCACGCCGGGATAGGCCGGATCGGCAAAGGTCAGGCCCAGATCGACCATCACCCATTTGCCCTGGCAACCGTATAGATTGACGTTCATGCCGATCTCTCCCGAACCGCCAAGGGCCAGGAAGATCAGCTCATTTCCGGGTATCATTCTGTTTTCAAACTCCGTTCATACAGCAGTGCGAGGCCCTGGATCGTGAGATCGGGCGCGATCGCATCGAAAATATCGCTATTGTCGTCGAAGAGGACCGCCAGCCCCCCCGTTGCAATCACCTTGGCCGGACGGCCGATTTCCGCGCGCATGCGGGCGACCAGCCCCTCCATCATCGCCACATAGCCCCAGAAGACGCCGATATGCATCTGCGCTTCGGTGGTGCGGCCGATGACCGATCGATTCTCCGGCGGGGCGATCGCTATCTTGGGCAGCTTCGCCGCCGCCGCGACCAGCGCGTCCAGCGACAGGTTGATGCCCGGCGCGATGATGCCGCCCTTGTAAGCGCCATGATAATCGATCACGTCGAAGGTCGTCGCCGTGCCGAAATCGATGACGATCAAATCCTCCTGATAAAGATGGTGCGCGGCGATGGCGTTTACAACCCGGTCCGCCCCGACCGAGGCAGGCTCTGCCACATCCAGCGCGATGCCCCACTCCACCGGCGCCTGGCCCGCGACGAGGGCGGTCGTCCTGAAATATTTATCCGCCAGCACCTGGAGATTGTGCAGGGCGCGCGGCACCACGGTCGCGATGATCACAGCCTCGACATCGGCGATCCTGTACCCCTCCAGCATCAGGAGCTGGTTCAGCCACACCGCATATTCGTCGGCCGTGCGCCGGGGGTCGGTCGCGATCCGCCAGCGGGCGCGGATTTCCCGCCCTTCCAGCAGCGCAAAAACCACATTGGTGTTACCCGCGTCGATCGCGAGAAGCATGGCCGGTCCCCGATGTCAGATGAGAAGGATGTCGCCGGCATGAATGGCACGGCTCTCGCCATTCGCCAAGCGCAGGATCAGCATGCCATCGCGGTCGAGCGTGTCGAAACTGCCCTCTATCGTTTCGCCATCGGGTTGCGCGACGCGCATCGGCGTGCCGGCGGGATGGGCGTTGGCCAGCCAGTGGGCGCGTACCGGATCCAGCCCCTGCGCCCGCCAGATCGCCAGCCAATGGGCGAACAGCTCCGCAAGGCGGACCTGCAGGGCGGCCGCGTCGGCATCCGGGGCGCCTTGCGCGAACAGGCTGGTCGCCGGCCGGTCCAGCCCGACCGGATGTCCGGTCACATTGATGCCGATCCCGGCGACAACGGCATCGCCGGCCCGTTCCAGCAGGATGCCGGCGATCTTGGCACCATCGACCAGCACGTCATTGGGCCATTTGATCCGCGCCTGCCCCGCGCAAAGCGGCGCGACGAGCGCATGGACGGCATTGGCCGCGACCAGGGCCAGCGTAAAGGGCAACGGGTCGCCATCGCGCAGGCGGATCACGGTCGAGCAATAGAGATTGCCTTCCGGGCTTTCCCAATGGCGCCCCATGCGCCCGCGTCCGCCGGTCTGGCGGGCGGCGCGCAGCCAGCAGCCTTCGGATGCGCCCTGCCCGACCAAGGCCAGCATGTCGGCATTGGTGGAGCCGGTCTCCTCGACGAAGCGAAGCTCGGTCAGAACAGCGACGCCGCTGCCGCCGCGCTCGCCTTGTCGAGGACGGGATTGAGGAAGTAACCGAAGATGATCACCACCGCGCAGGCCGTCAGGATCACATTCTCCACCGCTCCGCCCCGCGCTTCATAGGGCGCGGCCGGCTCGTCGAAATACATCGTCTTGATGATCTTGAGATAATAGAAGGCGCCAATCACCGACATGGCGATGCCGAAGGCCGCCAGCGCCGTCAGGCCCGCCGCGACCGCCGCGTCGAACACCAGGAACTTCGCCCAGAAGCCGAAGAGCGGAGGGATGCCCGCCATGGAGAACATGAAGATCGCCAGCGCCGCCGCCAGCCCCTTGCGCGAACGCGACAGGCCCGCAAGGCTGGCGATGGTCTCGACCGGACGGCCCTCCACGTCGCGCATCTGCAGGATGCAGGCGAAGCCGCCAATGGTCATGACGACATAGATCGCCATATAGCTCATCGTCGCCGCCGCGCCCGCGGGCGTGCCGCAGGCCAGGCCGATCAGCGCGAAGCCGACATTGTTGATGGAGGAATAGGCCATCAGCCGCTTGATGTTGGTCTGGCCGATGGCCGCGACCGCGCCGAACAGGATCGAGGCGAGCGCGACGAAGATCACCACCTGCTGCCAGTCGAGGCCCGCCGGACCCAGCGCCTCTATCGCGACGCGGACGGTCAGGCCGATGGCCGCCACCTTGGGCGCGCTGGCGAAGAAGGTCGTGACCGGCGTCGGCGCGCCTTCATAGACGTCCGGCGTCCACATGTGGAAGGGCACGGCGCTGATCTTGAAGGCAAGGCCCGCCAGCACGAACACCAGGCCGAACAGTTCGCCCTTCGACACGCCGTCGGCCAGAGCGACCGCGATGCCGTCGAAGCCGGTGCTGCCGGTAAAGCCATAGAGAAGCGCCGAACCGTAGAGCAGGATGCCGCTCGCCAGCGAACCCAGGACGAAATATTTAAGGCCCGCTTCGGACGAACGCTCGTCCTGCCGCATGAAGCTCGCCAGCACATAGGCGGCAAGGCTCTGCATTTCGAGGCCCACATAGAGCGTCAGCAGGTCGCCCGCCGACACCATCATGCCCATGCCGATCGAAGAAAAGAGGATCAGCACCGGATATTCGGGGCGCGGCGCGCCGCCGACCGAGAAATAGCGCGGGGCGAGCAGGATGGCCGCGGCCGCCGCGCCATAGATCAGCGCCTTGGCGAAAACGGAGAAGGCATCGGCGCGCACCAGCCCGTCAAAGGCATCCGGCCCATGCGCCAGCGACGTGGACAGCGACAGGCCTGCAATGGCCAGCGTCAACACCGACAGCCAGTTCACGACCCGCGCCGTCGCGTCGCCGCCATAGGCAGCGACCAGCATCAGGACCAGGCCGCCGGCGGTCAGGACCAGTTCCGGCAGGACCGCCAGAAGGGAAGCGGAATCAATCATCAGTGCGCCTCCCCCGACGCTTCTTCGTGAGACAATGCAGGGGCTTCTTCATGATGGGCGTCCTCGACAGGCTTGGACGCGCCCATCTTGATCTTGGAGTCTCCCGCCGGAGCGGCAGGAGCGAGGCGGGCTTCCAGGGCGCGAATGTCCGGACGCATGGGCGCCAGGAAGCTTTCGGGATAGACGCCCATCCACAGCACCGCCGCGGCGATAGGCGCCAGCAGCCAGATTTCACGCGCCGACAGGTCGGGCATGGCGGCCGCGTCCGCATTCTTCTGTTCGCCGTAGCAGATGCGGCGGTAGAGATAGAGCATATAGGCCGCGCCCAGGATGATGCCCGTGGTGGCGACCAGCGCGACCCAGCTAGACGCCTGGTAAATGCCCATCAGCGACAGGAATTCACCGACGAAGTTGCTGGTGCCCGGCAGGCCGACCGACGCCATGGTGAACAGCATGAACAGCACCGCATATTTGGGCATATTGATGCTGAGGCCGCCATAACGGCTGATCTCCCGCGTGTGGAGCCGGTCGTAGATGACGCCGACGCACAGGAACAGCGCGCCCGACACCAGGCCATGGCCCAGCATCACCATCATCGCGCCTTCCAGCCCAGCCTGGTTGAAGGCGAACAGGCCGATGGTGACGATGGCCATGTGCGCGACCGACGAATAGGCGATCAGCTTCTTCATGTCCGACTGAACCAGCGCGACGAGGCTGGTATAGACCACCGCGACCATCGACAGGCCCCAGACCAGCGGCGCCAGTTGCGCTGAGGCTTCCGGAAACATCGGCAGGGAGAAGCGGATGAAGCCGTAGCCGCCCATCTTCAGCAGCACGCCCGCCAGGATGACCGACCCTGCCGTCGGCGCCTGGACGTGCGCGTCGGGAAGCCATGTGTGGACCGGCCACATCGGCATCTTGACGGCAAAGCTGGCGAAGAAGGCCAGCCACAGCCATGTCTGGATATGCGGATCGAAATTATAGGCCATCAGCGTCGGGATGTCGGTCGTCCCCGCTTCATGCACCATCCACATCATCGCGATCAGCATCAGCACCGATCCGAGCAGCGTGTAGAGGAAGAATTTATACGAAGCGTAGATGCGGTCCGCGCCGCCCCAGATGCCGATGATCAGGTACATCGGGATCAGGCCGGCTTCGAACATGATGTAGAAGAGGTAGAGATCCTGCGCCGTGAAGACGCCGATCATCAGCACCTCCATGAACAGGAAGGCCGCCATATATTCCGGCACGCGCTTCTCGATGGCGATCCAGCTCGCGCCGATGCAGATCGGCATCAGGAAGACGGTCAGCGCGATCAGCAACAGCGCGATGCCGTCAATGCCCAGCGCCCAGGCGAACCGGCCGAAGATCGGCGCATATTCCTGGAACTGCCATTGTGCGGCCGCCCCCGACTGGTCGAAATTCATCCAGAGGATGACGCCCAGCGCCAGATCGGCCAGCGTAGCCAGCAACGCGATCCAGCGGGCCTGGTTGGCGCCTGCGAACAGACAGGCGATGGCCCCCGCCATCGGCACTGCCATCATCAGGGAAAGGATGGGGAAGCCGTCCATTATCGTGTCATCGCCCAGGTTGCGGCCGCGGCGAGGCCGATCAGCATCACCAGCGCGTAGGTATAGAGGTAGCCGGACTGAAGCCGACGGGTGACTTTATTGCCCTGCACGACCAGCGCGGCGAGCCCATTGGGTCCGAAGCGGTCGATGAAGCCGACGTCGCCGAACTTCCAGAAGAAGCGGCCGATGGCGAAGGCGGGCTTGACGAACAGGAAATGGTACAGCTCGTCGAAATACCATTTGTTGAGCAGGAACTGGTACAACGCGCCGAAGGTCGCGACGAAACGCCGCGGCCAGTCGGTGAACTTCAGATAAGCCAGCCAGGCGATGGCCAGCCCGGTCAGCATCACCGTGAACGGACCGAACTTGACCCAGGTCGGCACTTCATGCGCGGCGTGCATCAGATGGCTGTCGAACGCCAGGGCGCCCTTCCAGAACTCGATGCCGCCCTCCGGCCCTATGAACTGATCGTGGAAGAGGAAGCCAGCGAACACCGCGCCCAGGCTCAGCACCACCAGCGGGATCAGCATGGCCCACGGGCTTTCATGCGGATGATAGCCCGCCGTGCCGGTCTGCTCATGGCCGTGACCATGATCGTCATGGCCATGGCCGTCATCCCCGGTTTCTTCCTCCGGAGATTCATGATGGCCGTGAACCGCATGCTGAATATGTTCCGAAGCGACCCAGCGGGGCTTGCCGAAGAAGGTCAGGAACACCAGACGCCAGCTATAGAAGCTGGTGAGCAACGCCGCGAACACGCCGACCAGATAGGCGCCGACGCCCGCCCCGCCCGAAGCATAGGCCGCTTCCAGAATGCCGTCCTTCGAATAGAAGCCCGCGAAACCATAGCCGGCGAGCGGAATGCCGACGCCCGTGATCGCCAGAGTGCCCAGCGTCATCGTCCAGAAGGTGATCGGAATCTCCTTCCTGAGCGCGCCATAGTAACGCATGTCCTGCTCATGGTGCATCGCATGGATGACCGAACCCGCGCCCAGGAACAGCAGCGCCTTGAAGAAGGCGTGGGTGAAGAGGTGGAACATCGCCGCGCCGTAAGCGCCCACGCCCGCCGCGAAGAACATGTAGCCAAGCTGCGAACAGGTCGAATAGGCGATGACGCGCTTGATGTCGTTCTGCACCGTGCCCACCGTCGCCGCGAACAGGCAGGTGGCAGCGCCGATGAAGGTCACGAAGCCCAGCGCCGTCGGGGAAACCTCGAACATCGGCGACAGGCGGCAGACCATGAACACGCCCGCCGTCACCATGGTCGCCGCGTGGATCAGCGCCGACACGGGGGTCGGACCTTCCATCGCATCCGGCAGCCAGGTGTGGAGGCCAAGCTGCGCCGACTTGCCCATCGCGCCGATGAACAGCAGCAGGCAAAGCACGGTCATGGTGTCGAAACGATGGCCCAGGAAGCCGATGGTCGAACCGGCCATGGAGGGCGCGGCCGCCAGGATTTCCGGGATGGAGATGGTGTTGAACACCAGATAGGTGCCGAAAATGCCCATCATGAAGCCAAGGTCGCCGACGCGGTTGACGACGAACGCCTTGATCGCGGCGGCGTTGGCGGAGGGTTTGCGGAACCAGAAGCCGATCAGCAGATAGGAGGCCAGACCGACCCCTTCCCAGCCGAAGAACATCTGCAGCAGGTTGTTGGCCGTCACCAGCATCAGCATCGCGAAGGTGAAGAGCGACAGATAGGCGAAGAAGCGCGGCTGGTCCGGCTCCTCCTCCATATAGCCCCAGCTATAGAGGTGGACCAGGCTGGACACGCTGGTGACGACCACCAGCATGACCGCGGTCATGGTGTCGACCCGCAGCGCCCATTGGGCGTCGAAGCTGCCCGACTGGATCCAGGTGAAGGCCGGGGCCACATAAGGCTCCGCATGGCCGGTCAGGAAGCTGATGAAGATCGGCCAGCTCATCGCACAGGAGGCAAAGAGCGCGCCGGTGGTGACGATCTTGGCGGGCAGCTTGCCAAGGGCCTTGTTGCCAAGACCGGCGATGGCGGCAGCCAGCAACGGGAGAAGGACGATAAGCTGGATCATCGAGCTTCAGCCCTTCATCCGGTTGACGTCGTCGACGGCGATGGTGCCGCGACCGCGGAAGTAGATGACGAGGATGGCAAGGCCGATGGCCGCCTCACCCGCCGCGACGGTCAGCACGAACATGCTGAATACCTGCCCCACCAGATCGCCCAGGAAGGCGCTGAAGGCGACGAGGTTGATGTTCACGCTCAAGAGGATCAGCTCGATCGCCATCAGGATGATGATGACATTCTTGCGGTTGATGAAGATGCCCAGCACCCCCATCACGAAGAGGATCGCGCTGACGACCATATAATGTTGAAGGCCGATCATGCCTTGCTCCCCTTCGTTCCGTTCGTGTCGAGCGAAGTCGAGACACGGTAGGGCTGCGCGATACGTTTCTCGACTGCGCTCGAAACGAACGGCGAGTGGTAAACGCTAAGGCCGATCACAGCTCCACCCCCTGCCCGACTGGCTGATTGACGTTGCGCACGGCGTCTTCGGGACGGCGGCGGTTCTGCTTCGCGACATTCTGCCCGCGCACGCCGCCGCGGGCGCGATGGGTCAGCACGATGGCGCCGATCATCGCCACCAGCAGGACGATGCCCGCCGCCTCGAACAGGAAGATGTAGCGGGTGTAGAGCAGTGCCCCGATCGCCTGGATATTCGAAAGCTCCGGGTTCACCGGCGCAGCGCGCTGCGCCAGTTCGATGGGACCGGCGCTCCACAGGCCGATGCCCAGCACGATCTCCGCCAGCAGCACCAGCGCGATCAGCAGTCCGAAGGGCAGATAATCGACAAAACCGGCGCGCAGTTCGGCAAAGTCGATGTCGAGCATCATGACCACGAACAGGAACAGCACGGCGACCGCGCCGACATAGACGATGACCAGCAGCATCGCGATGAATTCAGCGCCCAGCAGGACCATCAGCCCCGCCGCGTTGAAGAAGGCCATGATCAGCCAGAGGACTGAATGGACCGGATTGCGCGACAATATCGTGAGCGCGCCGCTGCTGACCACCAATATGGCGAACAGGTAGAAGGCGATTACATGGATCATTGGATTTGCTCGGCCCCCTCGGCCCCTACCCCGTTCATCCTGAGTGGCTGCTGAGCTTGTCGAAGCAGCGTATCGAAGGACGCGCTAAGTGCCTTCGATACGGGCCCTCGACAAGCTCGGTCCCTACTCAGGCCGAACGGCTCTTGGAGATTCCGCACGCCCATTACCGATAGGGCGCATCGGCGGCAAGGTTCGCGGCAATTGCCCGCTCCCACTTGTCGCCATTTTCAAGGAGCTTGGCCTTGTCGTAGATCAGCTCCTCGCGGGTTTCGGTGGAGAATTCGAAATTCGGCCCCTCGACGATGGCATCCACCGGGCAGGCTTCCTGGCAGAAGCCGCAATAGATGCACTTGGTCATGTCGATGTCGTAGCGCGTCGTGCGGCGGCTGCCGTCGTCGCGCGGCTGCGCCTCGATGGTGATGGCCTGGGCCGGGCAGATCGCCTCGCACAGCTTGCACGCGATGCAGCGCTCCTCGCCGTTGGGATAGCGGCGCAGCGCATGCTCCCCCCGGAAGCGCGGCGAAATCGGGTTCTTCTCATAGGGATAGTTGATCGTCGCCTTGGGCTTGAAAAAATATTTCAAGGTCAAGGCATGCGCCTTCACGAACTCCCAGAGGGTGAAGCTCTTGACGTAGTAACCGAGGCTCATTGTGCGCCTCCATAGCGCGTCAGCATGAGGAAGCCCGAAACCAGGAAGACGAACAGCAGCGAGGTCGGCAGAAAGATTTTCCAGCCCAGCCGCATCAACTGGTCATAGCGGTAACGGGGCACCGTCGCCTTCACCCAGGAGAAGACGAAGAAGAAGAAGAGGATCTTGGCAAGGAACCAGATGATGCCCGGCACCAGATAAAGCGGCGCCCAGTCGAACGGCGGCAGATATCCGCCCCAGAACAGAATGGCGTTCAGGCCGCACATCAGGATCACGTTCGCATATTCGCCGAGCCAGAACAGGGCGAAGGCCATGGACGAATATTCGGTCTGATAACCGGCGACCAGTTCCGATTCCGCTTCCGTCAGGTCGAAGGGGGCGCGGCCCGTCTCCGCCATGGCGGACACCAGGAACATGATCGACATGGGGAAAAGCAGCGGGTTGAAACCGTTGCCGTTCAGGAAGCCGTAATAGCCCCGCTGGCTTTCCACGATGGCGGTCAGGTTGAAGCTGCCGGCCCACAGCACGACGCAGACCAGGATGAAGCCGATGGAGACTTCATAGCTGATCATCTGCGCGCTGGCGCGGATCGCGGAATAGAAGGGATATTTGGAGTTGGACGCCCAGCCCGACAGCACGATGCCATAGACGCCCAGCGAACTGATCGCGAGGATGTAGAGCAGGCCGACATTGATGTTGGCGACCACCACGCCGACCTGGAACGGGATCACCGCCCAGGCGATCAGCGCCACCGTGAAGGTGATGATCGGCGCGATCAGGAAGAGGGCGCGGTTGGCGGCCGACGGGATGATGGTTTCCTGCAGGAACACCTTTGCGCCGTCCGCGAAGGACTGGAGCAGGCCGAAGGGGCCGACGACGTTCGGACCGCGCCGCAGCGCCATCGCCGCCCAGATCTTGCGGTCGGCATAGATGATCATCGCCACCGCCAGCATCAGCGGCAGGGCGATCACCAAAATGCCGACGACGGTCGACAGCAGCCAGGCGCCCTCGAAAGGCAGGCCGAGATTTTGGAAAAAGGCGGTCATGCTTCCCCGACCCCAGAACCGTTCGGGCTGAGCTTGTCGAAGCCCAGTCCTTCTTGAAGAGAAGTGCAGCCCCCTTCGGCTGCCCGCAAGGCAAGGCAGGCGCTCAGGACAGGCTTCGACAAGCTCAGGACGAACGGAGGTTTATGCGCTATCATCATTCCGCCGCCTCCGCATAGGTCTGCCCATGGATCAGTTCCGCCGAGCATTGCTGCATCGTCAGGCTGGCGCGGCAGATGGCGTTGGTCAGGTAGAAATCCTTGATCGGCGAACCGAATTCGCCGCTCGCGCCGGTCGGCAGCGACGGGACGGACCAGCCATAATCGGCCAGACCCTCGACGCCCAGCGCCGGAACCGCCTTCGCCATTTCGGCGCGAAGCTGCTCGAAGCTGTCGAAAGGCAGGGTCGCGCCCAGCACTTCAGACAAGGCGCGCAGGATCGACCAGTCCTCGCGGGCGTCGCCCGGCGCGAACACGGCCTTTTCGCCGCGCTGCACCCGGCCTTCCAGATTGACGTAGGTGCCCGCCTTCTCGGCATAGCTGGCGCCCGGCAGGATCACGTCCGCCGCATGGGCGCCCTTGTCGCCATGGTGGCCGACATAGACCTTGAAGCTGTCCGGGAAGGCCGAATAGTCGACCTCGTCCGCGCCCAGCGAAAAGAGCAGCTTGGGCTTGGCCGCAGCCACCGCCTTCACGCCGCCGTCGGTCGCATAGCCGAGCATCAGCCCGCCCATGCGCGCCGCCGCGAAGTGCAGGACATTATAGCCGTTCCAGCCCTGTCCTGAGCCTGTCGAAGTGGCTTCCTTCACAAGACCCAGCGTCTCGACCAGCGCCAGCGTATCGCCATGCGCGCCGTCCTTGGCCAGCACGCCGCCACCCACGATCATCGCCGGACGCGCCGCCTTGCCGAATGCCTCGACCACCGCATTGGGCAGCTTCGCCAACAACGACGCGTCATTGCCCAGCCATTCGACCTTGTAGGTCAGGTCGACCTGCGGACCGATGCCAAAGACCTTCGCGCCCTTCTTGATCGCCTTGCGGATGCGGGTGTTCACCAGCGGCGCTTCCCAGCGCAGGTTGGTGCCGACCAGCAGGATCACATCGGCGGTTTCAATCCCGGCCAGGGTGCTGTTGAAATTGACGGCGGAAAGGCTCGACACGTCATAGGCAAGGCCGGTCTGACGCCCTTCGAGCAGCGATCCGCCCAGCTTCTCGACCAACGCCTTGCCCGCGAACATCGTCTCGCAATCGAGCAGGTCGCCCGCCAGCGCCGCGACCGACCCGCCATGCTTGACGGCAGCAATCGCCGCAAAGGCTTCATTCCAGGTCGCCGGAACCAGCTTGCCGTCCCTGCGGACATAGGGCTTGTCGAGCCGCTTGCGCACCAGACCGTCGACATTGTGCCGGGTCTTGTCGCTCGCCCACTCCTCGTTCACGTCGTCATTGATGCGCGGCACGGCGCGCAGCACCTGACGGCCCCGGCTGTCGAGGCGGATGTTGGTGCCGACCGCGTCCATCACGTCGATGGCGTGGGTTTTCTTCAATTCCCAGGGACGCGCCTCGAACGCATAGGGCTTGGACGTCAGCGCGCCGACCGGGCAGAGATCGACCACATTGCCGGAAAGCTCGCTCTTGGCGGCATGTTCGAGATAGGTGGTGATCTGCATATTCTCGCCGCGATAGATGGCGCCGATTTCCGGCACGCCCGCGACTTCCTCGGCAAAGCGCACGCAGCGGGTGCACTGGATGCAGCGGGTCATGACCGTCTTGACGATCGGACCCATATATTTCTCGGTGACGGCCCGCTTATTCTCGTCGAAACGGCTGCTGCCCTTGCCGTAAGCGACCGACTGGTCCTGCAGGTCGCACTCGCCACCCTGGTCGCAGATCGGGCAATCGAGCGGATGGTTGATGAGCAGGAACTCCATCACCCCTTCCCGCGCCTTCTTGACCATTTCGGTCTGCGTGAAGATCTCCTGATTTTCGGCGGCCGGCAGCGCGCACGAAGCCTGCGGCTTGGGCGGCCCCGGCTTCACCTCGACCAGGCACATGCGGCAATTGCCCGCGATGCTCAGCCGCTCATGATAGCAGAAGCGCGGAATTTCCTTCCCCGCCAGTTCGCAGGCCTGGAGGACCGTCGCCCCGGCCGGGACTTCGATTTCTACGCCGTCTACTTTGACTTTAGGCATTAGTTATCCACCTTCAGGGTCACTACCCGCGCGTCCAACGGCGCGCCTGCAAGCCTGTAGAAGTTAAGAGCAAGCGATCCTCGCAACATCTCCCGACCGAAGCTCATCTGGCCATCGCCAAGACATTCTCCCAACGATGCCGACAATTCGTTGAAAGCGGCCTTTTCTTCCACCGTTCCGATGTCCGCGAGCAATAAATCCTGTGTCCGGTCGGGATTGCGACGGGCTACACATTCGCCAAAGCGGGAAAGAAAGAGAAAGGCTCGATCCTTCGCATATTCTTCCTCCGCCTTTGCGGCCTTGCGACTTCCCTTTTTCAGGGAAGGATCAACCGGCTTCGGGATAGCATGGACAAGCGGCAGCACGTTCGTAAAATCAAAATGGCGGCGCACAGGATAATCCATGCGAACCAATGCGCCCGCCATCGCATAGCGGAATTGATCGCCGGTGAACGTCATTTGAGAGCCCATACCGGCGTCCGTGCGATTTAAACAATTTCCATCGATCAGGCGCGACGCGCTATGCAGGATGACATCATTCGACAAATTGCTCAAAACGACCGCCCGCCCAAGAGCGGCATTATGCTTCATCACGCAATCGCCGAACTGAACCGTGATAGACCGTATCTTATTGATTTCTTTTAATGACAGCGCTTTCGCAAATGCAGGCTTGGACCCGCACAGAGCCAACCCAACCACAACTGCGCCGATAATGGGCTGTGCGAACTTCACTCCGCCGCCTCCATGACGGGGGCGCTACCCTTATTCTCATTGATCCGCCGCTCGATCTCAGGCCGGAAGTGCCGGATCAGCCCTTGGATCGGCCAGGCCGCCGCATCGCCGAGCGCGCAGATGGTGTGGCCTTCGACCTGCTTGGTCACCTGGAACAGCATGTCGATCTCGCTCTGGTCGGCGTCGCCGGTGCGCAGCCGCTCCATCACGCGCCACATCCAGCCGGTGCCTTCGCGGCAGGGCGTGCACTGGCCGCAGCTTTCATGCTTGTAGAAATAGCTGAGCCGCGAAATGGCGCGAACGATGTCGGTCGACTTGTCCATGACGATGACGGCGGCGGTGCCGAGGCCGGAACCCAGCGCCTTCAACCCATCGAAGTCCATCGGCGCGTCCATGATCTGCGCCGCTGGAACCAGCGGCACCGACGACCCGCCGGGGATCACCGCCAGCAGATTGTCCCAGCCGCCGCGAATGCCGCCGCAATGCCGGTCGATCAGTTCCTTGAAGCTGATGCCCATCGACTCTTCGACGACGCAGGGCTTGTTCACATGGCCGCTGATCTGGAACAGCTTGGTGCCCTTGTTGTTCTCCCGCCCGAAGCTGGAGAACCACGCCGATCCACGGCGCAGGATCGTCGGCGCGACCGCGATGGATTCGACGTTGTTCACCGTGGTCGGGCAGCCATAAAGGCCCGCCCCCGCCGGGAAAGGCGGTTTCAGGCGCGGCTGGCCCTTCTTGCCTTCCAGGCTTTCGATCTGCGCGGTTTCCTCGCCGCAGATATAGGCGCCCGCGCCGCGATGGACGAAGACGTCGAAATCATAACCGGAACCGCAGGCGTTCTTGCCCAGGAAGCCCTTTTCATAGGCCTGCTCGACGGCAGCGAAGAGGACTTTCGCCTCATAGATGAACTCGCCGCGAATATAGATATAGGCGGCCCGCGCCCGCATCGCGAAACCGGCGACCAGCGCGCCCTCGATCAGCTTGTGCGGATCGTGGCGGATGATCTCGCGGTCCTTGCACGAACCCGGCTCGGATTCGTCGGCGTTGATCACCAGGAAGCTCGGACGGCCGTCCTTGCTTTCCTTGGGCATGAAGCTCCACTTCATGCCGGTCGGGAAGCCCGCGCCGCCGCGACCGCGCAGACCCGAAGCCTTGATGCGTTCGATGATCTCGTCCTGGCCGATTTCCAGCAGCTTTTTGGTATTGTCCCAATCGCCGCGCTTCATCGCCGCGTCGATGGCCCAGTCCTGGAAGCCATAGACGTTGGTGAAGATGCGATCCTTGTCGGCAAGGGGTGCGATGACATCGCTCATGCGGCCACTCCAAACTCAAACCCGTTCGCCCTGAGTAGGGGCTGAGCGAAGTCGAAGACCCGTATCGAAGGGTCACGCGAAACATCTGTCCTTCGATACGCCACTTCGACAAGCTCAGCGGCTACTCTGGACGAACGGAGAATGTCGGCGGCCATCACGCCCACTCCCCCCGATAATCATGGTTCTCACCGACCATCTCTTTCAACGTGGTCGGCCCGCCTTCGGGGCAACTCGTCTGCCGATCGATCTGCGGCCCGATCCTGGGCTGCTTGCCCACGGCCAGATCGTCCAGGATCGCGCTCATGCTGTCATAGGTCAGGTCTTCGAAATTATCGTCGTTGATCTGCACCATCGGCGCATTGGCGCAGGCGCCCAGGCACTCGACCTCGGTCAGCGTGAACAGGCCGTCGGGCGTCGTCCCGCCCTTCACCAACCCCTTGTTCTTGCAGGCCGAGAAGACATCGTCCGATCCGCGCAACATGCAGGGCGTCGTGCCGCAGACCTGCACATGATAGCGGCCCACGGGCGCGAGGTTGTACATGGTGTAGAAGGTCGCGACCTCGTAAACGCGCATGTACGGCATTTCGAGCTGGTCGGCGATATATTCCATCACCGGCACCGGCAGCCAGCCCTGGGTCTGCGTTTCCGCCCCCACCTGCCGCTGGGCGAGGTCCAGCAACGGCATCACCGCCGACTGCTGCCGCCCGGCGGGATAGCGGGCAATGACCTTCTTCGCCTGCTCGGCATTTTCGGCTGTCCAGGCGAACGCGCCCCAGCGCGCGCGCGTTTCGGCCTCGTCCGGGATATGAACTGCGTCAGCCATTCACTTTGCCTCCCGATCATGATTTTCCCACGAATAAACTCGTGTGATCGGCCCGCCGTCAGCCCAATAACGCATCGTATAATTCCGACTTTTTTTGCCTGCACCGAAAATCATATCACACCGAACGGCTACATCTTCCGGCTTACAATCAAACGAAGACAACGAAAGCGTCCCTTTTCTTGTCATCGAAAGGTACATTGCCTTCGTCACCATAGGCCCGGATGGAAAATGGAGATTTGATTTTAAATCGGAAACCGAATTTTCAACGTTTTTAGATACAAAACTAAGAGCTCTATCCATATCGCCCTTATATAAAGCATCAATGTGATCCACGACGGCTTTAGCCGACGCGGGTACGACTTCAGCCGATAATGGCGAAGCCGACTGAAGCAGAGCGAGAGCAATGAACATGCTCACCGGTCACATTCTCCAAACACGATGTCCATGGCGCCCAGGACAGCGGTTGTGTCGGCCAGCATGTGGCCCTTCATCATGAAATCCATCGCCTGAAGATGGCTAAAGGCGGTCGGCCGGATCTTGCAGCGGTATGGCTTGTTGCTGCCGTCCGCGACCAGATAGACGCCGAATTCGCCCTTGGGGCTTTCGGTCGCGACATAGACTTCGCCCGCCGGGACGTGGAAGCCCTCGGTATAGAGCTTGAAGTGGTGGATCAACGCTTCCATCGAGCGCTTCATCTCGCCGCGCTTGGGCGGCGCGACCTTGGTGTCGAGCGAGAGCACCGGACCTTCCGGCATCTGCGCCAGGCACTGCTTCATGATGCGGGCGGACTGGCGTACTTCCTCGACGCGGACCATGAAGCGGTCGTAGCAGTCGAAATTGGTGCCGACCGGAATGTCGAATTCCATCCGATCGTAGACGTCATAGGGCTGCGCCTTGCGAAGGTCCCAGGCGATGCCCGAACCGCGCAGCATCGGTCCGGAAAAGCCCCATTTCAGCGCGTCTTCCTTGCTGACCACAGCTATGTCGACATTGCGTTGCTTGAAGATGCGATTGTCGGCCACCAGGCTGATCGCGTCCTCGAACAGGCGCGGCAGGCGGGTGTCGAGCCAGTCGGCAATGTCGGTGAGCAGCTTCAGCGGCACGTCCTGATGAACGCCGCCGGGCCGGAAATAGGCCGCATGCATGCGCGCGCCGGACGCCCGCTCATAGAAGTTCATGCAGTCTTCGCGCAGTTCGAACAGCCACAGGTTCGGCGTCATCGCGCCGACATCCATGACATGCGAACCCAGGTTCAGCATGTGGTTCTTGATGCGGGTCAGTTCCGCGAAGAACACGCGCAGATATTGGGCACGGATCGGCACTTCCAGATTGAGCAGCTTTTCGACCGCCAGCACATAGCTGTGCTCCATGCCCATGGGCGAGCAATAGTCGAGCCGGTCGAAATAGGGCAGCGCCTGCAAATAGGTCTTGTGCTCGATCAGCTTTTCGGTGCCGCGATGCAGCAGGCCGACATGCGGGTCGCAACGCTCCACGATCTCGCCGTCCAGCTCCATGACAAGGCGCAGAACGCCGTGCGCCGCGGGATGCTGCGGGCCGAAGTTGATCGTGTAGTTCTGGATTTCCGTGTCGCCCAGCGACGGGTCCGCCGCGTCGACCACATGGTCCAGCTTTTCCAGATAATCGGACATCAGGCCTTATCCTCAGGCTTGGCGGCACCCTGGCCCTGGTCGGCCTTTACCGAACCGGGGTTGTGCGCAGGCTCGACCACAGCCTCGCCTTCGCTTGTCCTGGCGCCTTCGGGAACCGGCTTCGCCTCGGTCGGCTTGGCGGCTTCCTTGTTGGCCGGTTCGCCGGCGCCCGTTTCGGCGGTCTTTTCCGTCACCTTGGGCGTATCGCCCTTGGGCTCTCCCTTGGGCGCGGCGCCGGCGGCGGGCAGCGGAGCCGCGACAGGCGTCGGCGCGCCGGGCGCCTGCGGGGCCTTCTCGTCGCCCGGCAGCACATATTGCGCGCCTTCCCAGGGCGACATGAAGTCGAAATTGCGGAAATCCTGCGCCAGCTTCACCGGCTTGTAGACGACGCGCTTGTCCTCTTCGGAATACCACATCTCGACATAGCCGGT
Organism: Sphingobium sp. TA15; assembly: GCF_037101235.1. NCBI lineage: Bacteria > Pseudomonadati > Pseudomonadota > Alphaproteobacteria > Sphingomonadales > Sphingobiaceae > Sphingobium > Sphingobium sp. TA15. The sequence goes on along the minus strand of NZ_AP025355.1, from coordinate 467,808 downwards.
CAGCGGGAAGTCCTTGCGCTGCGGATGGCCCTTGAAGCCATAGTCCGTCAGGATGCGGCGCAGGTCGGCATTGCCCTCGAAGATGACGCCGTACATGTCGAACACCTCGCGCTCCAGCCAGCCGGCGACCGGCCAGATGTGCGTGACGGTGGGAACGGGCCTGTCCTCGTCGGTCGACACCTTCACGCGGACGCGATGATTCCGCGTGACGCTCAGCAGGTGGTAGCAGACCTCGAACCGCTCCGGGCGTTCCGGATAATCGACGCCGGCGATCTCCATAAGCTGCTGATATTGCGCCTTGTCGCGCAGCAGGACCATCGCGTCGGCCAGCTTTTCGCGAACCACGGTGAAGCTCAGTTCATCGGCATGGTCGACGGTTTCGACCAGCATCGATCCCAGCAGCCCGGCGATTTCCTGCGCGATCCCGTCGATGGTCGCGATCCTAGGAGCAGAATGACCCATATTAACGCTCAACCGTCCCGATCCGGCGGATCTTCCGCTGCAACTGCATCACGCCGTAAAGCAGGGCTTCGGCGGTCGGCGGGCAACCCGGCACATAGATGTCGACCGGCACGATCCGGTCGCAGCCGCGCACTACCGAATAGCTGTAGTGATAATAGCCCCCGCCATTCGCGCAGCTTCCCATCGAAATCACATATTTCGGATTGGACATCTGGTCGTAAACCTTGCGCAACGCGGGAGCCATCTTGTTGCACAGCGTTCCCGCGACGATCATCACGTCCGACTGGCGCGGGGATGCGCGCGGCGCGGCGCCGAAACGCTCCATGTCGTATCGGGGCATGTTGACGTGGATCATCTCCACCGCGCAGCAGGCGAGGCCGAAGGTCATCCACCACAGCGATCCGGTGCGCGCCCACTGGAACAGTTCCTCGGTCGACGTGACCAGGAAGCCCTTGTCGCTGACCTCGCTGTTCAGCGCGTCGAAGAAATGCTGGTCGGGCTGCGTCCCCGCGGGCAGCAAGGTGCCGGGCGCGGGCCGCTCAAGTTCTACTCCCAATCGAGTGCTCCCTTCTTCCACGCATAGACGAGGCCAAGCACCAGCTCCGCTATGAAGATCATCATCGTCGCCCAGCCGGCCCAGCCGATCTGGTCGAGGCTGACCGCCCAGGGATAGAGGAACGCCGCTTCCAGGTCGAAGATGATGAAGAGGATCGCGACGAGGTAGAATCGCACGTCGAACTGGCTGCGCGGCTCCTCGAACGCGGGAAAGCCGCATTCATATTCGCTGAGCTTGGCTGGGTCGGGCTGATGAGCCCCGGTCAGGCGGCCTACCAGCATCGGCAGGAACACGAATGCGCTGGAAAGCAGCAGGGCGATCCCGAGAAATATCAGGATCGGCAGATATTCAGCTAGATCGACCAACGGTATCCCCTGGGTCAATGAATAATGAGGCGCGCTTTAAGCCCGCTGCATATGCGAAGCAAGGCCCGGCAGCATGAGAATGATTCGCAACAATTGCGGCAACCTGATCACGCTACCAAAAGCAGGCCGTCAGCGCAGCGCTCCAGCCACCAACTTATGTAATTTGCTGTGGATGGCGTCGTTGCCCGCGATGACTTCCCGCCGCTCGATCGCCTGGTCGCCGCCGCGGAAATCGGATACGAAGCCGCCCGCCTCCCGCACCATCAGCAGGCCTGCCGCCACGTCCCAGGGCTGCAAGCCGCTTTCCCAGAATCCGTCATAACGGCCCGATGCGACATGGGCCAGGTCCAGCGAGGCCGCGCCGAACCGGCGGATGCCCGCCACCGAAGGACCGACCGCGCCGAAGATGCGCGTCCATTGCGCGAAATCGCCATGGCCCAGGAAGGGGACGCCGGTGGCGATCACGCAGTCGCCCAGGTCGCGCCGCGCCGACACGCGCAGCCTTTGGTCGTGCCGCCAGGCCCCACGGCTCTTTTCAGCCCAATAGCTTTCGTCGGTGACGGGCTGGTAGATAAGGCCGGTCGTCACTTCCCGCCTGCCGCCGTAGAGCGGCTCCTCCACCGCGATGGAGATCGCGAAATGCGGGATGCCGTGGAGGAAATTGGTGGTGCCGTCCAGCGGATCGATGATCCAGCGCGGCTTGCTGGGATCGCCCGCGATCTCGCCGCCTTCCTCCAGCAGGAAACCCCAGTCGGGCCGCGCCTTCTGCAATTCCTCCACCAGGGTCTTTTCCGCCTGCTGGTCGGCCTTGGACACGAAGTCCGCCGGTCCCTTGCGCGACACCTGGAGATGCTCGACCTCGCCGAAGTCGCGGCGCAGCTTGGAGCCGGCCTTGCGCGCGGCGCGTTCCATGACGGTCAGAAGGCCAGAGTGCGATACCATTTTCTTGTCTCCCCCCTCCCGCAAGCGGAAGGGGCCGGGGGTGGGCGGCCGCACCAGCGGCCCTCTAAAAAAGGAAGGGGCGGAAAGGCTCGCTCACGCTCGCCGCCCACCCCCAACCCCTCCCGCCTGCGGGAGGGGGAATCGATATCAGTCGGCGCGCTTCACATATTCGCGCTCATAGACGTCGACGACGATGCGCGTGCCGGTGACGATGTGCGGCGGCACCATGACGCGCACGCCATTGTCGAGGATGGCGGGCTTGTAGCTGGCCGAAGCGGTCTGGCCCTTCACCACGGCGTCGGCCTCGACCACGGTCGCCTCGACCGTTTCGGGAAGCTGGACGCTGATCGGGCGTTCCTCATACATTTCCAGCATGACCATCATGCCGTCCTGCAGGAAGGCGGCGGCATCGCCGACCAGATCGGCGGCCAGGTTGATCTGCTCATAGGTTTCCGTGTCCATGAAGACGAGCATGTCGCCCTCCGCATAGAGATATTGGAAATCCTTGGTGTCGAGCCGGATGCGCTCGACCGTCTCAGCCGACCGGAAACGCACATTGTTCTTGCGCCCGTCGATCAGGTTCTTGAGCTCCACCTGCATATAGGCGCCGCCCTTGCCGGGCTGGGTATGCTGGATCTTCACGGCGCGCCACAGGCTGCCGTCATATTCGATGTTGTTGCCGGGACGAATCTCGACGCCGCTGATCTTCATGGGAAGAGCCTGCCTATATGTCTGAAGGTGAAAAGAGCCGGCCTCTGGAGGCTGGCCGCGCCCTTACATGGCCGAAGGCGAAAGGGCAAGGGGGCAGCCGCCTATCGCCGCCTGGCCAGCAGGGGATAGGGATTGACCGGCCGCCCCCCATGCCATGCTTCGCCCGGCGCCATCTCATGCACCGCGAAGTGCAGATGCGGCGCGCCCGGATCGGCGTTGCCGCTGCTGCCGACGCTGGCGATCCGCTGCCCGCGCCGCACCGCCTGCCCTTCCGCAAGACCCGGCGCATAGCCGTCCAGATGCGCATAATAATAGATGCGCCGCCCGTCGGAGGAGCGCTGATAGACGGTCCGCCCGCCCTCCCCGCTCCAGAACAGCTTTTCGATCCGCCCGTCCGCCGCCGCCAGCACCGCCCTGCCCCGCGCCGCCATGATGTCGATGGCGTCGTGCGGCCTCGCCCCGCTCGCCCGCACCTGGGCGAAGGTGTCGCTGAGCGCGGTGGGCGGCACCCCCTCCACCGGGATCAGCAAAGGCCCCACATCCGCAGCGGCGGGCCGCGAGGGAGGCATCGAAACCGGCGCGTCGGCGGGGACGATCCGCACGCAGAATTTCAGAAGGCCGGCGCAGAACAGGACGGCCAGACCGATTCCGGCCCAACCGCGCGCCCTCATGGCTGGAACACGGCCTTCACGCCGGACTGCACCATCTGCGCCAGCCGCGCCGCGTCCCAGTTGGTCAGGCGGATGCAGCCATGGCTTTCCGTCCGCCCGATGGTCTGCGGCTCCGGCGTGCCGTGAATGCCGTAATGCGGCTTGGACAGGTCGATCCACACCACGCCGACCGGGCCGTTGGGGCCGGGCTTCAACACCGCCTTCTCGTCCGTGGAGGACGCATCCCAGAACAGGTCGGGATTATAATGAAAGTCAGGATTTCGGCTCAACCCCTTGATTTCCCATGTTCCTATCGGCAGCGGATCATGCTGCGACCCCATGGTGGCGGGAAATTGCGCGATCAGCCGATTCTGCGCATCATAGGCCCTCAGCACCCCGTCCGACTTGTCGACGACGATATGGTCGGCCTGCGGCTGGTCCTTGGCGACTCCCAGCGACGCCAGCGTTTCGCCCCAGCCCCGCTCATCCCCCTCGATCCGCGCCACCGGCTGGTTGGCGATGGCGGGCACGCGGATAGTGGCGCCCGCGCCGACCTTCGTGTTCGGCGGATTAAGGGCGAGCAGCACCTCCGGCCGGGTGTGGAACCGCTCCGCCAGCTTCTCCAGCAGATTGCGATAGCCCAGCGCGGGCAGCTTCGCCTGATCGTTCAAATCCTTGGGAACCGCGAAGAACGGCCCCTTGGCGAACCCCGCCGGAATCTTCACCAGCCATGTCGCCGGTTGCGGCCGGTCGCCCAGCAGCGCCCTGGCCGTCGCCTCGTCATATCGCCCGGTGGTCGGCAGGCCCTTCGCTTCCTGAAAACCCTTGAGCGCGGTGGTGAAGGACATGCCTTCCTTCCCGTCCAGCACGCCGGGCGAAAAGCCCGCCCGGTCCAACGCCACCTGCGCCTGCAACACCGCCTCCACCCGCGCAGGCGATCCCGCCGGTTCCGGCACGATAACGAAGCCATAGGGATCGGCGGGCTTAGAAGCGGCGCCCTTCCCCTCAGGGGAAGCGGCATTGGACGGAGCGCTCTCGTCTGCGTCCGTCACGGTCATGTTGCAGGCCGAACATAGCGATGCGAGGATCAAGGCATAGGTTTTCAAGGCGATACTCTCCCGATTATGGAAGAGAAAACGCGCAAAGTGCAGGAAAGCTGCCTACCCCCCTTTCTGCCACCGTGCTCCTGCCTCTCCCATCGCTCCTGCTTTTCCCACCGTGCTCCTGCGAAGGCAGGAGCCCAGTTCAGACGGTGCGATGATTCACGACTAAGGGCAGGACTAGGCAGCGTGGACAAATTCGAAAATGTCGTGAAATGGCCAATAGCAGTCATCAGTTTTCCGTCACCCCGGACTTGATCCGGGGTTCCGCTTTCCTTCTGAGTGCCGCGCCTCGTCCAAGGCAGCGGGACCCCGGATCAAGTCCGGGGTGACGAATAGGGAGAGGGGTGACGAATAGGGGAAGGTCCGCTCTCCACCCAAATCACTCAGTTCGGCAAGTCTTGAATTTGTCCACGCTGCCCAGGCTCCTGCCTTCGCAGGAGCACGGCGAATTCATTTCCGCGCCAACACCGCCTCGAAAGCCGCGACGCCCGCCCGCGGCCCTTCCGGATGGCTCCACACCGCCCCGCTCACCGCCAGGAAATCCGCCCCCGCCTTCACCAGCGGCGCGGCATTATCCGCCGTGATGCCGCCAATGGCGACGCAGGGCAGTTCGAACAGCGCCGTCCACCAGCCCAGGATCGACGGATCGGGCCGATAATGGGTTTCCTTGGTCGTCGTCGGATAAAAGGCCCCGAAGGCGACATAGTCCGCGCCCGCCTCGCCCGCTTCCATCGCCAGATGACGGCTGTCATGGCATGTGACGCCGATCTGCACCGACGGCCCCAGCAACCTGCGCGCTTCCTTCGGATCGCCGTCCCCCTGCCCCAGATGCACCCCATCCGCGCCCAGTCTTTTCGCCAGCGCCATGCTGTCGTTGACGATGAAGGCGACGTCCCGTTCGGCGCAGAGCTTCTGGAGCGGTTCGGCGGCGCGGGCGACGGCGTCTTCGTCCAGCCCCTTCAACCGCAACTGGAACGCCGCGACGCCGCCTCCGTCGAAGGCGGCGGCCAGGCTGTCGGCAAAGTCCGCCCCGATCGCCGGCGGCGAGATCAGGTAAAGCTGGCAGGCCGGACGAAAGCCCTGCTCGAAACGGTCGGCGAAATTCGGATCGAGGGCGAGTTCTTCGTCGGTGAAATCGGTCATGCCCCTCGCCTTAGCCGCTTTTGGACGGATTGGAAAAGAGGGGGGAGCCTATTCCACCCTGCCCACGTTTCCTCCCCATGATCAGGATCGGCTGCTCAGGATGGAATTACCGGGATTGGCGCGGGCGCCTCTACCCGGAGAAGATGGCGGCGAAAAACTGGTTCGCCTTCTACGCCGAACAGTTCGACACGGTGGAGATCAACAACAGCTTCTACCGCCTGCCCAGCCCGGAAACGGTCGACAAATGGCGCGAACAGGCGCCCAGCGGCTTCTGCTATGCGGCCAAGGCGAACCGCTATCTGACGCAGATGAAGAAGCTCAGGGATTGCGAGGAGCCGCTGGAAAGGATGATGGCGTCCTTCGCCCATTTCGGCGACAGCCTTGGGCCTGTCCTCTATCAACTGCCGCCGCATTTCACGCTGGACCTGCCCCGGCTGGAGGATTTCCTGCGCATCGCCCCGCGCCATCCGGTTCCGGTCTTCGAATTCCGCCACCCAAGCTGGTATGTGGACGAGGTCTACGCCCTGCTGGAGCGCCAAGGCGCCGCCTTTTGCGTCCACGACATGCCCGGCTCGGCCAGTCCCCGGCTGGCCGTCGGCACGACCGCCTATGTCCGCTTCCACGGCACGACCGGCAAATATCGCGGCAGCTATTCCCGCGAAAGGCTGGAGGACTGGGCCGAATGGATGAAGGCGCAGAACCGCGAAGGCCGGACCGTCTGGGCCTATTTCAACAATGATTATAACGCGCAGGCCATCACCGACGCGCGCATCCTGAGGGAAGCCATCGGAAGCGGGAACTGACCATCCCTCATCGGCCAATAGCGAACGCCAAAATTCCTCCCTATGCGAAGCATGGGGAGGGGGACCGCCGCCGAAGGCGGTGGTGGAGGGGAAATTCGGAGGTCGTGCCCCATTCCCCTCCACCAGCCTGCGGCTGGTCCCCCTCCCCATCTACCGATGGGGAGGAATAGGATAGGTCCGCAACCTACCCAATTTTACGCGAAAATCACGCCATCCGCCGGTCTCCATCCAGCCAGAAGGCGCTTAAGCGGCAATATCCCGATCAAGCCGCCTTCTTGGTCGAAGCCCCATGAATCTCATCGATGGCTTCGCCCAGCGAGGCGTTGAACTCATCGTCGCTCATCTGATGCCGCAGGTCGTTCAGCAGAGCGCGGCTGAAGCTCGCGATGATGCCGCGATTCTTGGCCAGTTCGACGCAGGCTTCGGAGCGGGAGAAGCCGCCCGACAACGCCACCACGCGCAGCACGCGGGGATGGTCGACCAGCGGGTCGAACAGGCCCGCCTTCACCGGCAGCGACAGCTTCAACATCACCTTGTCGTCGCCCGTCATCGCGTCCAGATTCTTGAGGATTTCCTCCAGCAATATCTGGTCGGCCTCGGCGCGTTCCGGGCTCTTGATGTTGACTTCCGGCTCGATGATCGGAACCAGGCCCGCGGCCAGCACCTGCTGCCCGACCTCGAACTGCTGCCTGACGACGGCGGCAATGCCCTCGCGATTGGCGAGGTTGATGACCGAACGCTCCTTGGTGCCGAACACGCCCAGCGCCTTGGCGCGGTGCAGCAGCGTGTCGAGGCCGGGGTTCGGCTTCATCAGTTGCACGCCGTTCGCTTCGTCTTCCAGGCCCTTGTCGATCTTGATGAAGGGCACGACGCCGCGCTCGATCAGCGCCTGCGGAACGGACTTGCCGCCCGCTTCGCCGTCCATGGTGCGCTCGAACAGGATCGCGCCCAGCACCTTCTCGCCCGAAAAGACCGGCGAGGTGATGATGCGGCTGCGCATCGCGTGGATCAGGCCGAACATTTCCTCTTCATTGGTCCAGGCGTCTTCCTCGATGCCATAGCCCTTCAGCGCCTTGGGCGTCGAACCGCCGCTCTGGTCGAGCGCCGCGATGAAGCCGTTGCCGCCCTCGATCTTCGCCTTCATGTCCTCGAACTGCATCTGCACATACCTCTTGGTTGGAAGCGCCGCCCACCCGGCAGCGCGTCTATGGGAGGAACGCCGCGCGCGGCGTCCACGGTCGAGCGGGGCGCGCCACTCTCCAAGGCGCGCTCCGCAATCTTTTCAGGTTTTGCGAGGATTCGGTTCAGGGCGAGGCGAAAATGGTGGTTTTCGAGAACCGGCGCGCAGCGACCTGCAGGTCGTGAGCACCGGAAGCGCAGAAAACCGCCATTTGCAGCCCGCCATGGACCGTATCCTCCAAAACCTAGGCCATCAGCGCTTTCACGCCGGGCAGTTCCTTGCCTTCCATCCACTCCAGGAAAGCGCCGCCAGCGGTCGAGACGAAGCTGAAATCGCCCGCCACGCCCGCATGGTTGAGCGCCGCTACGGTGTCGCCCCCGCCCGCGACGGAGGTCAGCCCGCCTTCCTTGGTGAGCGCCGCCGCCGTCTTCGCCAGCGCCACGGTCGCCTTGTCGAAGGGCGCGATCTCGAACGCGCCGAGCGGGCCGTTCCACACCAAAGTCCGGCAGTTCTTGATCGCATCGCCCAACGCCTCGACGGCGGCGGGACCGACGTCCAGGATCATCTCGTCCTCGGCCACCTCATGCACGTTGCAGGTGCGCAAGGAGGGCGGGTTGGCGGCAAACTCCTTCGCCACGACGACGTCATAGGGCAGATGGATGGTGCAGCCCGCCGCTTCCGCCTTGTCGAAGATCGCCTCGGCCGTCGCGGCCAGATCCTTCTCGCACAGCGACTTGCCGACATCGACGCCGCGCGCGAACAGGAAGGTGTTAGCCATGCCGCCGCCGATGATCAGATGGTCGACCTTCGCGACCAGATTGTTCAGCACGTCGAGCTTGGTCGACACCTTAGCTCCGCCCACGACCGCCGCGACCGGCTTCACCGGCTCGCCCAGCGCGGCCTGGAGCGCGTCCAGTTCCTTCTCCATCGACCGCCCGGCAAAGGCGGGCAGCTTGTGCGCCAGCCCCTCGGTCGAAACATGGGCGCGGTGCGCGGCGGAGAAAGCATCGTTCACATAGAGGTCGCCAATCGCCGCCATCGCTTCCGCCAGCGCGGGATCATTCTTTTCCTCGCCCGCATGGAAGCGCGTATTCTCCAGAATCGCGATGTCGCCGTTGCGCATCACCTTGATGCCGTCCGTCGCCGCTTCGCCCTGGCAATCGGGGATGAACTGCACGTCGCGGCCCAGCACCGCCGTCAGCGGGCGGGTGATCTTCGACAGCGAATATTCCGGGTTCTTCTGCCCCTTGGGACGGCCGAAATGGGCAAGGATCAGCACCTTCGCGCCCCGGTCGGCCAGTTCCAGCACGGTCGGCATGGCGGCGCGCAGGCGGGTGTCGTCCGTCACGGAGCCATCCTGCATCGGCACGTTCAGATCCTCGCGCACCAGCACCACCTTGCCCGTGATGTCCCCCATGTCGTCGAGTGTCTTGAACGGCTTTGCCATGATCGCTCCCTGTAATGCGTGGAATTGGATGAAAAACCCCGCCGGATCGGTCCGGCGGGGTTATGTCGTTTAGAGGAACTTCGCCACGACGCCGCTGGTGTCGATCATGCGGTTCGAAAAGCCCCATTCATTGTCGTACCAGCTCAGCACGCGGACCAGCGTGCCGTCGATCACGGCCGTTTCCAGGCTGTCGACGGTCGAGCTGCGCGCATCGCCATTATAGTCGATGGACACCAGCGGCTCGTCCGAATAGCCCAATATGCCCTTGAGCGGCCCGGCTTCCGAAGCGGCCTTCAGCAGTTCGTTGACTTCCTGGACGCTGGTCGAACGCTTGGCGATGAACTTCAGGTCGACGACCGAGACGTTCGGGGTCGGCACGCGCACCGAGGAACCGTCCAGCTTGCCCTTCAGTTCCGGCATCACCTCGCCCACGGCGCGGGCGGCGCCGGTGGTCGTCGGGATCATCGACACGGCGGCGGCGCGGGCGCGGCGCATGTCCTTGTGCAACTGGTCCAGCGTGTTCTGGTCGTTGGTGTAGCTGTGGATCGTGGTCATGAAGCCCTTTTCGATGCCCAGGGCGTCGTGCAGGACTTTCGCGAGCGGCGCGAGGCAGTTGGTGGTGCAGCTCGCGTTGGAGATCACCACGTCGTCGGCGCTCAGCGTCTCATGGTTGACGCCGAACACCACGGTCTTGTCGACGCCGGTCGCGGGGGCGGAGATGATGACGCGCTTGGCCCCGGCGGTCAGGTGCGCGCTGGCCTTCGCCTTGTCGGCGAAGATGCCGGTGCATTCCAGCGCGATTTCCACGCCCTGCGCGGCATGCGGCAGCTTGGAGGGGTCGCGCTCCGCCGTGACGGCGATGCGCTTGCCGTTGATGATCAGCGCGTCGCCGTCGACGCTGACTTCACCGCCCCAGTTGCCGTGGACGCTGTCGCGCTTGAACAGCAGGGCATTGGACTTGGCGTCGCCCAGGTCGTTGATGCTCACCAGTTCCAGATCATGGTCGGTCCGCGACAGGATCGCGCGCGCCACCAGACGGCCGATACGGCCGAAACCGTTGATTGCTACCTTCGTTGCCACTGCACTTGTCTCCCGGTTGGTTGAATTTCAGTCGAGCGCGGCCACGATGCGCGGCGCGATCTTGGCGGCCGTCAGGCCGAAATGATCGTAAAGAACGTCCGCCGGAGCCGAGGCGCCGAACGTGTCGATGCCGAAGCGCAGCCCGGCGATGCCGACATAACGCTCCCACCCGAAAGGGGTGCCTGCCTCAATCGAAGCGCGCAGGACATGGTGCGGAAGGAGATCGTCCTTATAGGCCTGCGGCTGCGCATCGAAATGCGCCCAGCTGGGCATGGAGACGACATCCGCGCCGATGCCCTGCTCCTCCAGCAGCGCGGCGGTGGCGACGGCGATCTCGACCTCGGAGCCGGTGGCGACCAGCACCACCTTGCGCTCTGCGGTCGCGGCCTTCAGCCGATAGGCGCCCCTGGCCGACAGATTCTCGCCCGCCTTCTCGGTGCGCAACTGCGGCAGGTTCTGCCGGGTCAGCGCCAGCACCGACGGCCCAGTCGCGTCCTTCAGCGCCAGTTCCCAGCATTCCGCCGTCTCGACGATGTCCGCCGGGCGATAGACGTCCAGGTTCGGGATCATGCGCAGCGACATGACATGCTCGACCGGCTGGTGGGTCGGGCCGTCCTCGCCCAGGCCGATGGAGTCATGGGTCAGCACATGGATGACCCGCGCCTGCTGGAGCGCGGCCAGGCGGATGCCGCCGCGCATATAGTCCGAAAACACCAGGAAGGTGCCGCCATAGGGAATGACGCCGCCATGCAGCGCCATGCCGTTCATCGCGCAGGCCATGCCGAATTCGCGAATGCCGTAATAGACGTAGCGGCCCGAATAATCGTCCTTCGTCAGCGGCCCGGTCGACTTGGTCTTGGTGTTGTTGGATCCGGTCAGGTCCGCCGAACCGCCCAGCGTCTCTGGCAGCAGGTCGTTGATCGCGCCCAGCGCCAGTTCGCTCGCCCTGCGGGTCGCGACCTTCTGCGGATTGGCGATCAGCGTGTCGATATAGGCGTCGAGCGAGAAACCGGCGGGCAGTTCGCCGGCCATGCGCCGCTCGAATTCCGCCTTCTGCGCGTTGGCGCCAAGACGATCCGCCCAGGCGGCATGCGCGTCGCCGCCCTTGGCGCCGATGGCCTTCCAGGCAGCGGCGATGTCTTCGGGAATGACGAAGGGCTCGGCCGACCAGCCCAGGAATTCGCGCGCCGCAGCCACCTCGGCATCGCCCAGCGCGGACCCATGGACGCCCGAAGTCCCCGCCTTGTTCGGCGCGCCATAGCCGATCTTGGTGGCGCAGGCGACCAGCGACGGGCGCGGATCGGCCAGCGCCTCGTCAATGGCGCGGCGCACATCGGCCACGTCATGCCCGTCGCACGACACCACATGCCAGCCGGTCGCGGCATAGCGCGCCCGCACATCCTCGCTGCTCGACAGGTCGACCGCGCCGTCGATGGTGATCTTGTTGTCGTCCCACAGCACGATCAGGCGGCCGAGGTTAAGATGCCCCGCCAGGCCGATGGCCTCATGGTTGACGCCTTCCATCAGGCAGCCGTCGCCCGCCAGCACCCAGGTGCGGTGATCGACCAGATCGTCGCCGAACTGCGCGTTCAGATGCCGCTCGGCAATCGCCATGCCGACGGCGGTGGCCAGGCCCGAACCCAGCGGCCCGGTGGTCGCCTCCACGCCCGCCAGTTCGAAATTCTCCGGATGCCCGGCGCAGGGGCTGCCCAGTTGCCGGAAATTCGCGATGTCCTCCATGGTCGGGCGCGCATAGCCGGTCAGGTGCAGCAGCGAGTAGATCAGCATCGACCCATGGCCCGCCGACAGCACGAAACGGTCGCGGTCGGCCCATTTCGGCGCCTTCGGATCGAATTTCAGATAGTCCTTGAACAGCACCGTGGCGACGTCCGCCATGCCCATCGGCATGCCCGGATGGCCGCTGTTGGCGGCCTGCACCGCGTCCATGGAAAGCGCCCGTATGGCGTTGGCGAGGGACTTTTCGGAAACGGTCATCGAAGCGGCGTCTTTCCTGGCTTGTCTATGGCCCCCTGTTAAGGCCAGCGAATCGAAATTGCGCCCCCTTTGTCGCCTCAGGGACAAGGCGTCAACCACGGGCGGCCCCCAGGCTGCGCCAAGCCGCCGAATGACGGCTTTTGCGCGGCGAAAACTTTGTCTATGCGTGGAACATGGCAAGTGACCGAATGATGCAGGCCATCCGCACGCTGGAGCGCGCGATCGACCGGCTGGAACAGGATGTGGAAGGCCTTGCGGCCGCGCCTGTCCCCTCTTCCGGCCTCCCAGCCGGCGCCCTGCCCGGCATCGACGCCGCCGCCGCCCGCGCGGCGCTGCGGTCGCTGGACAGTCTCATCACCGAATTGAAGGGGCAGGACGTGAAGGAACGGGCCGGTGGCTGAAACCACATTGCACATCGCCGGGCGCGTCTACGACCTGCGCTGCCGCGACGGGGAGGAGGCGCATCTGGCGCATCTCGCCAATCTGATCGAGCGCAAGGCGCGGCTGGCGCAGCAGAACACGCCGGGGTTGACCGAAGTGCGCACGCTGCTGTTCGCCGCGCTGTTCCTCGCCGACGAACTCAATGACCTCAAGCGCGAGGCGATAGGGCGGCAACAGACGCTGGCGCTGGAGTCCGGGGACGAACCGGCTGCCCGCGCGCTCGAATCCCTCGCCACGCGCATAGAAAAGCTGCGCGAGAGACTTGTCGCAGCTTCGCCCGAAGCCTAGATAGAGAGGCGACGGGCACTGCGCGGTATCGAGCTTTAGCGAACATCCCTGAGGCGATAATCACATCCAAGGGGACTGTCCCTGGGCGGGTTCCGGCCCGATCTACATGGTTCCCACCTGACGTTGAGGCGTCAGAGGATTTTCCAGCACACGGCCGAGGCGGTCCCGTCACCCCCCTCCCGCAATGTCCCTTCGCCAACATAAGGCCCCCGATGAGCGACGACACAGACAAGGCGACCCTGCGTGCCATCGCCCGGCAGAGGCGGCGCGCCTTCGTGGCCTCGCTCGATCCGCTGGCGCACCGGCTGGCGTTCAAGGTGATCCCCTCCCCCCTCGCCAGGCGGCTGGCGGACGCCCAGGTGGTGGCGCTTTACATGGGGCTGGACGACGAAGCCCCGGCCCAGCGGCTCGCCGCCCCCTTGCAGGCCATGGGCAAGACGCTGGCCCTGCCCCGCGTGCTCGATCGCCTCGGCAGCATGGATTTTCTGAGCTGGCGGCCGGAGGACCGGCTTTTCCCCGGCCTGTTCGGCACCAGCCATCCTGAACCGACCGGCGATCCGGTGACGCCCGACGTCATCGTCGCCCCGCTGATCGGCTTCGACCGGGCGATGAACCGGCTGGGCCAGGGGGGCGGCTATTACGACCGGGTCTTCGCCCGCTATCCCGACGCGCTGCGCTTGGGGCTGGCCTGGTCGGTGCAGGAACATGACGACCTGCCCGCCGATCCGTGGGACTTGCCGCTCAATCTGATCCTGACCGAAGTCGAACTGATCGAAGGATATGAGGCATGAGCATCGATCCCCGTCCCACCTACAGGCCAAGCTGGCGCAAGCCCGTGGGCATGTTCATGATCCTGGGCCTGATCGCGCTGTGGGCGGTGCTGGTGGGAAGCCTGTCGGGGCTGATCGGACGATTGCCGATGGTTGCGCAGGTGCCGGTCTACGTCTTTCTCGGCCTGATCTGGATATGGATATTGCCGTTGAAGCGCCTCCTGTCCTGGATGGAGACCGGGCGCTGGCGGGGTTTTTAGGCATTTCGGGTGGTTAGCGGACATTCCCCCTCCCGCGAGCGGGAGGGGGAATGTTTTTGGATTGGCCAGTTGCGGTCATTGCCCCACCGTCACCCCGGACTTGATCCGGGGTCCCGCTGCCTTGGGCCGGGCGCGGACTCAGAAAGAAAGCGGGACCCCGGGTCAAGCCCGGGGTGACGAATAGGGAAACCTCCGCTCTCCACCCAAAATCATTCAGCCCGGCAATCCTCGCCTCCATCACCCAAAGGCCCCGCCGACCCATCGGGAACCATCCGTGGCCAAACGGCCACAACATCCTCGAAAACCATCCTATTTCTCCAACAGCCCCGAAATTTGGCCTGTCCTACTGCCCGCCGACCCGCCTATCCTTTCCGCCTCTTTGAAATGTCCGACACGCAACGCCTACGCGCGCCCGGGCACGCGCGCGCATACACTGTGAACTTCGGCGAAAAATGACGCAAATCAGCCATTATCGAAGGACGCAGGGCAAGCGCCGCGTCCAACAGCATCGTCACTCGATCCGGGGGAGAATGGCGCGAGTGACGGGGCTCGAACCCGCGACCTCCGGCGTGACAGGCCGGCGCTCTAACCAACTGAGCTACACCCGCGCAGGGCGGCATCTTGGCGTGGCCCATGCAGGCCACCAGACGATGCTGATCTGGAAAACCATCCACCTCCTTCCTTTCAAGGAAAGTGGCGCGAGTGACGGGGCTCGAACCCGCGACCTCCGGCGTGACAGGCCGGCGCTCTAACCAACTGAGCTACACCCGCGTTCGGTGTGGGCGGGCATCTATGCGGCCCCGTTCCCCCTGTCAACCGCCTGCGACATCAGTTTCGCGGCTTTCGTCATTTTCTTTGCGCGGGTCGACCGTCAACGTGCCGCGCTCGAACAGGAAACCCGCTATGTCGGGCGTTCCGGCGGCCGACACGACCGTCTGGATGATGATCAGCAACGGCACGCCCAGCAAGGCGCCCGGCGTTCCCCACACCCATCCCCAGAAGGTCAGCGACACCAGGATCAGCAGCGGATTCATGGTCAGCCGCCGTCCCAATATCGTCGGCGTCACGACATTGGCCTCCACCAGGTGGAAACCGACCTGCAAGGCGGCGGGGAGCAGCGCCCTCCACACGTCGTCGAACACCATCAGGCCGCCCAGCGCCAGCAGGGCCGCGGCCAGCATCGGCCCGAAATAGGGCACGAAATTCAGCAGCGCGACGATGCCGCCCCACATCAGCGGGGACGGCATGCCGATCAGCCACAGGGCGAAGGCGACCGCCAGCCCCAGGCACAGGTTGATCGTCGCGATGGTGAGGACATAGGCGGATGTCGCGTCCACCACATTCTGGATCACCCGCGCCACCGCCATCGCGCCGTCGAAGCTGCCCCGGCTGTTGATCGTCCGCCGCCGCAGCCGCGTCCAGCCGGCCAGGAAGAAATAGATGATGAGCAGCGCGAACACCATCTGGATGATCGCCGCCGGGGCGGATGTGGCCGCGAACTGCAGCAGCGACCGGGGCGCGTCCACCGCCGCCGTCTGCGCCGCCGCCACCGGCCCGGTCGCCAGCATCTGCACCGTTTCGTCGACGAAACGCTGAAGCTGCGAATAGAAATCGATCAGCGGCGCAAGGTTGTTCTGAATCTTGGGCAGGCGTTCGGGCAGCAGCCGGAACCAGTCGGCGGCCGGGACGACGATCAGCACCAGGGCCGTGTTCGCCACCAGCAGGAAGGCGATCACCGCCGTCAGCGCGGCCAGAGGCGAAGGCACGCTCCGCCGCTCCATCCACTCCAGGAAGGGCACCAGCGCAATGGCGATCACCAGCGCTGCGGTCAGCGGCAGGAAGAACTCGGCGCCCTCCCTCAAGGCGAAGGGCAGCGCCAGGATCAGCCCGACGCCGGTCGTCAGCGCGATCGACGCCAGCAAGCGGTCCCGCCGCCGGTTGATCTCCTGCTGTTCCTGGGGTGTCACGCCTGAAATATCCTCGCCCGCCGCCCTTTTTCTGCACGGGCGGCGCCCGCCCGTCAATTTCGGCCCGATAATTTACATCAGCGGATCAGGCGGATAGCAAGGGAAACAAGGTCTTAACCAAATCTTCGGCACCTGCCGCCACATTGGCCGGGCAACAGCTTGGGGGACTGGGATGAAATCGGGGGCTTGGCTGGTCGCCCTGGCCTGCATGGCGGCGCCGCAGCTTGCCTGGGCACGGCAGGAAATCCGGCTGGAACGGCAGATGTTCGTGGAGCGGGTCAGCACCGACATCAACGGCCGCGCCCGCCGCGTGCTGGAAAGCGCCGGCCGGGCGGAATCGGGCGACCAGCTCATCTTCGTCGTCAACTGGCGCAATGCGGGCAACCGCCCGATCCGCAACCTGGCCGTCACCAACGCCGTCCCGCGTGGCGCTCAGCCAGACCTCACCGATCCCGCCATGCAGGTGTCGGTCGACGGCGGCGCACGATGGGGCCGCCTCTCCGACCTATGGCTGCCGACGGCGCTGGGCGGCACCCGCCGCGCAGTCCCCGCCGACATCACCCATATCCGCTGGACCGTCCCCGACGAAATATCCCCCGGCGAAAGCGGCCGCCTCAGTTACCGCGCCACGGTACGTTGAGAGCGCAAATTAATCCTCCCTACGCGCAGCATGGGGAGGAATGGGATACCGCCTCTCAATCCGCAAACAATAGAACCGGCGTCTCCAATAACTTCCGCACCGCCTGGACGAAGCTCGCCGCATCCCATCCATCCACCACCCGATGGTCGCAACTGATCGACAGGTTCATGAGCTTGGCGGGCACCACCTCCTTCCCCCGGAAGACAGGCCGCTCGACGATGCGGTTCGGGCCGATGATCGCGACTTCCGGCCGGTTGATCACCGGCGTCGTCGCCACCCCGCCCAGCGGCCCCAGCGACGTCAGCGTCAGCGTGGAGCCGGACAGCTCGTCCGACCTGGCCTTGCCCGCGCGAACGGCGTCGGCCAGCCGCTTGATCTCCGCCGCGAGCTGCCAGACATTGCGGTCCTGCGCGTCGCGGATCACCGGCACCATCAGCCCCGCGTCGGTCTGGGTCGCGATGCCCATATGCACCGCGCCATGGCGCGTCACCACCCCCGCCTCATCGTCATAGCGCGCGTTCAGCATGGGGAAATCCGGCAGCGCGCGGCAGATCGCCACGATCAGCAGCGGCAGCAGAGTCAGCTTCGGCTTGTCGCCGCGATGGGCGTTCAACTGCTCGCGCATTTCCTCCAGCGCGGTGACGTCGATCTCCTCCACATAGGAGAAATGCGGGATGGCGCGTTTGGAGGCGGCCATATTCTCCGCGATGCGGCGGCGCAGGCCGATGACCTTGACCTCCTCGTCCGCCCGCCTGGCCGATCGGCCTGCGGGCCGGTAGCCCTGACCCGCCCCATAAAGCAGAAAGGCATCCAGATCGGAATGGCGGATATGATCGCCGCTGGGCTTCACCTGGGCAAGATCGATCCCCAATTGCTTCGCCCGCGCCCGAACGGCGGGGGAAGCCAGCACTTCTCCCTTCTCTCTCAAAGACGGGTCGGGGGTAGCTTCCGGCGGGGCCGGCTGTTCTTCAAAGGTCGGGGCAAGCTCGCTTCGCTCGCCACCCACCCCCGGCCCCTCCCTGGAAGGGAGGGGAGAAGTGGGAGCAGGCGTCTCCCCTTCCCTCTCCGTCTCGATCTCCACCAGCATCGATCCGATGGCGATCTGCTGCCCCGGCTCGCCCGCCAGCCGGACCACGGTGCCCGCGACCGGCGATTCCATCTCCACCGTCGCCTTGTCGGTCATCATGTCGGCGATCGGCTGGTCCTCCTCGACCCGGTCGCCGACCTTCACGTGCCAGCCGACGATCTCCGCTTCCGCGATGCCTTCGCCGATGTCCGGCAACCTGAACGTAAAAAGCGCCATGACAGCCCCTCAATCCTTCAAAATCTTGTTGATCGCCTCGCGGATGCGCACCGGGCCGGGGAAATAGGCCCATTCCAGGCTGTGCGGATAGGGCGTGTCGAAGCCGGTCACGCGCTCGATCGGCGCTTCGAGATGGTAGAAGCACCGCTCCTGCACCAGGGCGGAAAGTTCCGCGCCGAAACCGCTCGTCCGCGTCGCCTCATGCACGATCATGCAGCGCCCGGTCTTGCGCACCGACCGCTCTATGGCCTCGATGTCCAGCGGCACCAGCGTGCGCAGGTCCAGGATTTCCGCATCCACGCCCATTTCGGCCACGCTGTTCTCTACCACATGCACCATCGTGCCATAGCAGAGCACGGTCAGCGCCTCGCCCGCCCGCGCCACCCGCGCCTCGCCCAGCGGAATGCGGTAATGGCCGGTCGGCACCTGCGCATGCGCATGCCCCGCCCAGCTTCGCGCCGGCGTGTCGTAATGGCCGTCGAACGGCCCGTTATAGATGCGCTTGGGTTCGAAGAAGATGACCGGATCATTATCTTCTATGGCCGCGATCAACAGGCCCTTGGCGTCATAGGGGGTCGAGGGGATCACCGTCTTCACGCCCGACACATGGGTGAAGATGCCCTCGGGCGACTGGCTGTGCGTCTGTCCGCCGAAAATGCCGCCGCCAAAGGGCGAGCGCACCGTCATGGGCGAGATGAACTCCCCCGCGGAGCGATAGCGAAGCCGCGCCGCTTCCGACACGAGCTGGTCCAGCGCGGGATAGATATAGTCGGCGAACTGGATCTCCGGCACCGGCCTCAGGCCATAGGCGCCCATGCCCACCGCGACGCCGATGATGCCGCATTCGGTGATGGGCGTGTCGAACACGCGGTTCTTGCCATATTTCTGCTGCAAGCCCGCCGTGGCGCGGAAGACGCCGCCGAAATAGCCGACATCCTCGCCCATCACGACCACGGCGGGGTCGCGCCCCATCATCACGTCCAGCGCGCTGTTGATCGCCTGGATCATGTTCATCTGCACCGTGTCGCCGTGGGTTTCCGTCGCCGCTTCGCTCATCATGTCGCTCACAGGCCGGCTGCCTTCCATTCGTCGAGCATTTTCTGCTGCTGCTCGCGCAGGTGCCAGGGCATTTCCTCGAACACGTCCTCGAACATCGATTCCATCGGATGGTGCAGGCCATGGCCCAGAATGCCGTTCTTCTCCGCCTCCCGCGCCGCGTCGCGGACCATTTCGGCCAGTTCCCTGTCCATCGCCGCGTGCCGCTCCTCGTCCCAGATGCCGAGCGCGATGCAATGCTTCCTGAGCCGCGCAATGGGGTCGCCCAGCGGCCAGTGGCTCGCCTCGTCGGCGGAGCGATAGGCGCCGGGATCGTCCGACGTGCTGTGCCCCTCGACCCGATAGGTGAAATGTTCGATCAGGGTCGGGCCTGCATTGGCCCGCGCCCGGTCCGCGGCCCAGCGCGTCGCGGCATAGACCGCCAGCGCATCGTTGCCGTCGACCCTGAGGCCTGCAATGCCATAGCCAATGGCCCTCGCCGCGAAGGTCGTCGCCTCCGCCCCCGCAAAGCCCGAAAAGCTGCTGATCGCCCACTGGTTGTTCACGACATTCATGATGACCGGCGCGCGATAGACGCTGGCGAAGGTGCAGGCCGAATGGAAGTCGCCCTCCGCCGTGGATCCTTCCCCGCACCAGGTCGCCGCGATCCGCGTGTCGCCCCGCGCCGCGCTGGCCATGGCCCAGCCCACGGCCTGCGGATATTGGGTGGTGAGGTTGCCGGAAATGGAGAAGAACCCCGCGTCCCGCGCCGAATACATGATGGGAAGCTGGCGCCCCTTCAGCCTGTCGCCCTTGTTCGAATAGATCTGGTTCATCATGTCGACGATGGGCCAGCCACGGGCGATCAATATGCCCTGCTGGCGATAGCTGGGAAAGCACATGTCATCGCTCGCCAGCGCCGCGGCGGCGCCGATCGACACGGCCTCCTCGCCCGTCGACTTCATGTAGAAGCTGGTCTTGCCCTGCCGCTGGGCGCGGAACATGCGCGCGTCGAACGCCCGCGTCAGCGCCATGTTGCGAAGCATCTTGAGCAGCATTTCCGGCGGCAGCTTGGGATCCCAGGGGCCGACCGCAGCCCCCTCCTCATCCAGCACCCGAACCAGCCCATAGGCGAGGTCGCGCATCCCGGCAGGCTGCGCCGTCTCGTCCGGCCGCGCCTGCGCACCGGCGGGCGGAATGTCGAAGTCGCTGAAATCGGCGCTGTCGCCAGGCCTGAATTTCGGCTCCGGCACATGCAGCCGGAGCGGCGGCAGATTACGCCCTGCCTCCTCCCTTCCAGCGTCCGAATCGATCCGGTCGCTCATCCTGCCTCCTTTTGTGCATTGCAATAATATTGCTCAGTGCAATTATTATATTACAACACCCGCAAAGGCAAGCCTTGCTGACCCATCTGGCCGCGTCTCGTCCTCCGCTAGACGGCGACGGGGGCGGCGATATGCCTTTGCGGCGCGTAATCGGCCACTTCGAAATCCTCGATCCGATAATCGAAAATGCTCGAAGGGCGGCGGTTGATCCGCAATTTTGGGCTGCCCGACGGAATTCGGCCGATCTGCTCCTCCACCAGTTCGGCGTGGTTGAGGTAGAGATGCACGTCCCCGCCCTGCCAGACGATCTCGCCGGCCTCCAGATCGCATTGCTGCGCCAGCATCCGGGTGATCATCGACAGGCCGAATATATTGAAGGCGAAGCCCAGCCCCAGGTCGCAGCTCCGCTGGAACAGCAGCCCGTTCAGCCGCCCGTTCGCCACCTGGAACTGATAGGTCATGTGACAGGGCGGCAGCGCCATGCGCGATACTTCCGCCACGTTCCAGCCAGTGAACAGCAAGCGCCGCGAGCCGGGGCTGGTCCGAATTGCCTCGACCAGATCGGCAATCTGGTTATGTCCCTGCGCCGCCCGGCGGTAGAGGCCGTCCCCGACCTCCTCATAGCGCGGCCAGTTCACCCATTGCGCGCCATAGACCGGCCCCAGATCGCCCCAGCGCGCCGCGAAGGCCTGATCCTCGACGATCCGCGCCTCGAACGCGTCGCGGTCGATTTCCTCGCCCGTGGCCTTGCGGTAACTGTCCAGCGGCCAGTCGGTCCAGATATGCACGCCCTGCCGCACCAGTTCGCGGATGTTGGTGTCGCCGGTCAGGAACCACAGCATCTCCCGCGCGGCAACCTTCCAATAGACCCGCTTGGTGGTGAGCAGCGGCACCGCGTCGTCGGCCAGCGAAAAGCGCATCGTCGCGCCCAATATCGACCGCGTGCCCACGCCCGTCCGGTCGATCCGCTCATCCCCATGCAGCCAGATGTGCCGCATCAGGTCCAGATATTGCTGCTCATAATGGGGCGGAGAGGATGCCATGCGGACACTTTCATGATTCTGGCGGGCTGCCCCCTCCTGTAGCGAAGCGGCCCGCCGACGCCAAATGCTGCGAAACGGACAAGATTGGCTGCCGCTTCCTCCGAAAGGGACCAGCCTTCCCCTACCGCCCGGGCGGCGCAGGGCCATTCTGCGACGCATGCCGCAACCCGCCTCCCTGAACCTTCTCGTCCTGGACGACGAATGGCGGCCGCTTCACCGGCTGCGCGCCGATCAGGACTGGCGCGACACCGTGAACGCGCTGCTGCGGTGGGAGAGCCGTTGGCTGGCGATCGAGCAGCAGCGGCCCGACAGCCCCCTTCCGCGCTGGGCCGACATCCGGCTGACCCGGACCCTCTCGAAACGCCTGCGCCCGATCGAGATCGCGCTGGCGGACCATGTGATTCACGGGCGAAAGGGGCGTTTCAGCTTCCGCCAGGCGGGGCTTTTATGAACCGCCCAAAAAAAACCGCAACGGCCGCTTGCCAGCCGGAAAAGCCACCTCTATAGGCTGCGGCCTGCCCAGCGGGCCCGCCTCGAAACGGACCCGCTATCGGTCGGGGAGTAGCTCAGCCTGGTAGAGCACTGTCTTCGGGAGGCAGGGGCCGGAGGTTCGAATCCTCTCTCCCCGACCATCATATTTGTCGGAAAATCCATGGTTTTCGCGACAGCATGCTTCCACGGCAAAACCCATGAAAAATCCGCCGACGATCGAGATGGACGAATTCGACCGGAAGATCGTCGCCGCCCTCATAGAGGACGGCCGCATGACGGTCACCGACCTGGCCCAGGCGGTGGGCCTGTCCAAGACGCCCTGCCAGGTCCGCCTGCGCCGCCTCATCGAAACGGGGGTGATCCGGGGATTTCGGGCGATCGTCGATCCGGCGAAGCTGGGCATGGACCATGTCGCCTTCGCCGAGGTGAAGCTGTCCGACACGCGCGAAAAGGCGCTGGACGAGTTCAACGCCGCCGTCCGCCGCATTCCCGAGGTCGAGGAATGCCATATGATCGCCAGCAGCTTCGATTATCTGCTGAAGGTGAGGACGGCCGACATCCGCCGTTACCGCGCCGTGCTGGGGGAGAAGATCTCCAGCCTGCCCCATGTCGCCAGCACCTCCACCTATGTCGCGATGGAAACCGTGCTGGACGCGAGCGGCCATCCCCGCGCCAAGAGCCGTAATTGACGCGATCCGAAAAGACGATGGAGGATTTTGCTTAGTATCGGGCGAGCTTCCCGTTACCATTACGCTCATGGAACCGAGAAGCTCTAGGCGGCAGCGCAACGCCCCGACCATCAACGATGTCGCGAAACATGCGGGCGTTTCGCCCATGACCGTGTCCCGCGTGATCAACGGCGAACAGATCGTCCGAAGCGCCACAAAGGAAAAGGTGGAAGCGGCCATCGCCGCGCTCAACTATTCGCCCAGCGCCGCCGCGCGCAGCCTGGCGGGCGGGGACGAAACCCGCATCGGCCTGCTCTACAGCAACCCTTCGGCTTCCTATCTGAGCGAATTCCTGGTCGGCAGCCTGGACCAGGCCAGCCGCAGCGGCGTCGACCTGGTGGTGGAGAAATGGGATGAGGAAACCGCCGTCGGCACGGTGGTCGACCATCTGTTGCGCGGCCGGATCAACGGCGTCATCCTGCCGCCGCCGCTGTGCGACCACCAGGCGATGAAGGACGCGCTGAAGGCGGCGGACCTGGTCGCCGTCGCGGTCGCCACCGGGGAGGCGCCCGCCGACATGTCGGCGGTCAGCATCGACGACCATGCCGCCGCGCTGGCGATGACGCGCCATCTGATCGCGCTGGGTCATCGCCGCATCGGCTTCATCAAGGGTCATCCGAACCAGAGCGCCAGCCAGCGCCGGTTGGAGGGCTATGGCGACGCGCTGGCGGAAGCGGGCATCGCGCCGGACGAGACGCTGGTCGAACAGGGCTATTTCACCTATCGATCCGGGCTGGACGCGGCGGAGCGAATCCTGGCGCTGCCCAAGCCGCCGACCGCGATCTTCGCCAGCAATGACGACATGGCGGCGGCGGCCGTCGCCATTGCCCATCGCAGCGGGCTGGACGTGCCGGGCGACCTGACCGTATGCGGCTTCGACGACACGTCGCTGGCGACCACGATCTGGCCCGAATTGACGACCATCCGCCAGCCGATCAGCGCCATGTCGCGCGCCGCCGTCGAGTTGCTGGTGCGGCAGATCAAGGCGCGCAAGGGCAAGTCGGAGGAAAAGCCGTCGCATCTGCTGCTGGATTACGAATTGATCCGGCGGCAATCCGACGCCGTTCCGCATTGACGGCTTTCCGCCGATAAGGAGACAGATGGCCTGGGAGGGGCCAGCTCCATCGTCGAGTGATCCGCCAGGGGCGGCGGGACTGTGCTCCTGCCTTCGCAGGAGCACAGGGAAGCGGCGTTGGGCTTGGCTTAGCCGGCCTGGTCCTATTCCCCGAACACCCGGCGGAATATCGTGTCGACCTGGCGGAAGTGATAATCGAGGTTGAACTTCTCGTCGATCTGCTCGGCCGTGAGCGCCGCCGCGACGTCCGGATCGGCCTTGAGCAATTCCATCAGCGATAGCTGGCCGTCCGATTCCCAGACCTTCATCGCGTTGCGCTGGACATAGCGGTAGCTGTCCTCTCGCGAGACGCCCGCCTGGGTCAGCGCCAGCAGCACCCGCTGCGAATGGACCAGGCCGCCCATCTTGTCGAGATTCTTCATCATCCGCTCAGGGTAGACGAGCAGCTTGTCGATGACCCCCGTCAGGCGCCCCAGCGCGAAGTCAAGCGTGATGGTGGCGTCGGGGCCGATATAGCGCTCCACCGACGAATGGCTGATGTCGCGCTCGTGCCAGAGCGCCACATTCTCCATCGCCGGCAGCGCATAGCTGCGCACCATGCGGGCAAGGCCGGTCAGGTTCTCGGTCAGCACCGGGTTGCGCTTGTGCGGCATGGCGGAACTACCCTTCTGGCCGGGCGAGAAATATTCCTCCGCCTCCAGCACCTCGGTGCGCTGGAGGTGGCGGACCTCGACGGCCAGCCGCTCGATGGACGAGGCAATGACGCCCAGGGTGGCGAAGAACATCGCATGCCGGTCTCGCGGGATGACCTGGGTCGACACCGGCTCGACGGCGAGGCCCAGCTTTTCGGCGACATGCTCCTCGACGCGGGGGTCGATATTGGCGAAGGTGCCGACCGCGCCGGAAATGGCGCAGGTCGCGACTTCGGCGCGGGCGGCGATCAGGCGCGCCTTGCAACGGCTGAACTCCGCATAGGCCTCCGCCATTTTCAGGCCGAACGTCACAGGCTCGGCATGGATGCCGTGGCTGCGGCCGATGGTCGGGGTCAGCTTATGCTCATAGGCGCGGCGCTTGATGACCTCCAGCAGCTTGTCGAGGTCGTCGATCAACAGGTCGGCGGCGCGGCTCAACTGCACGGCAAGGCAGGTGTCCAGCACGTCGCTGGACGTCATGCCCTGGTGCATGAAGCGGGCTTCGTCGCCCACCTGTTCGGCTACCCAGGTCAGGAAGGCGATGACGTCATGCTTGGTCACCGCCTCGATGGCGTCGATGGCGGGCACGTCGATGGCGGGCTCGGTCGCCCACCAGTCCCACAGCGCCTTGGCGGCGGATGGCGGCACCACGCCCAGTTCGCCCAGCTTTTCGGTCGCATGCGCCTCGATCTCGAACCATATCCTGAAGCGGGCTTCCGGCTCCCAGAGGGCGGTCATTTGCGGGCGGGCGTAACGGGGGACCATCGGGCGAATCCTGCGTGCATGAGTTGAATGTCGCTGCGCCGCCTAGCAGCACCGCCTTTGCGGGGCAAATCGCCGGAAAAACCCGCCGCTTTTCCGTGCTTCGTCCCATTAATCGCAGCATCGGTCGCCAAGCTGAACCGAATCGGAAGATGAGTGGAGAGGGATGAACAAAAAGTCAGGAACGGCATGTTTTATTTGGCTATTATCGCCGTGAAAGTTCGCCCGATCGGTTCCTTGGAGCAGATGATGATCCGCGCATTTCTTCTGACGAGCGCCCTTTTGACAGCGACGCCCGCCCTGGCGCAGGCGGGGGCGGCCGCCCCGCAGGAGTCCGCTCCCGCCTCGCCGCAGGGGAACCAGGCCCAGCCCGCCACCTCAGGGGATGCGGTCGCGTCCATCGTCGACACCGAATTTCCGGCCTATGACCAGAATCATGACGGCCAACTCGACAAGGCGGAATTTTCGCGCTGGATGGTGGCGTTAAAGGACCAGGAACTGAAGGCGACGGGCAAATCCCTCGCGCCCGCGGAGGTGACCGCCTGGGCCGATGGCGCATTCGTCACCGCAGATGCCGACAAGAGCGCAACGGTCAGCAAGCCGGAACTGATCGCCTATCTGAGCGGCGGCGCGGCTTAGGAATTCTCCGCCCGAGCGGAGAAAGAACCCTGGAAGGGTCGCATCATGGGGCGGCATGGAGCGAAGGCCATGCCGCCTCTTTTTTCGCCTTTCGGGAGCGTCAGCCCCGTTTCTTGTTTGCGTAGAGCAAGGCCGCGACGATGGCGGCAGATCCGATGCCGACGGCCGTTCCCATCCAGACGGCCTTGCCCGCCGATTTGCGGGCCGCGGAGGCCATGTCGGACGTCTCGTTGGTGGAGACGGGGGTTGCGGCACCGCGTTCGGGCGCTTCTTCGGTCGGCTTCGTCATGGTGATTCCCGATATGCAACAAAGCGTCCGCGCAGAAAAGGCGGATGTGGCGAAAATCCGCTGGAGGGGCTTTCGACCTGACCGAACCGGACCGCCGCTCCGTTTTTCCTTGCCTTCCGCGATTTCCTGGACTGCGTGGACAAATTCGAAAATGTCGGGAAATGGCCAATAGCAGCCACTAAATCCTCCCTGCGCGCAGCGTGGGGAGGGGGACCGCTCGCGAAGCGAGGGGTGGAGGGGAAATGGCGCGACCTGCGCATTTTCCCCTCCACCAGCCTTCGGCCGGTCCCCCTCCCCATCTATCGATGGGGAGGATTAAGAACGTCCGCTCTCCACTCAAATCACTCAGTCCGGCGAGTCTTGAATTTGTCCACGCTGCCTGGCCAGCGATCGGCCCTAATGAGCGGGCAGCGGCTGGTGCGCTTCCCCCCAGCCGCGCAAGTCTCGCGAGGAGGCGCGGTCGAGCAGGAGGGCGGCGTCCTTCACCGTGAAGTGCGCCGCGCTCTCGATCCCGTCCAACTCTTCCCAGGTGACGGGGGCGGCGACGGACGCAAGCTCGCGGGCGCGCACCACATAGGGCAGCACCGCCGTGGCGCCGCGCTGGTTGCGCAGCCAGTCGATGAAGATGCGGCCCTTGCGCTTCGCCTTGCTCATCGTCGCGGTGAAGCGATCCGGTTCCTGGGCGGCGAGGGCACGGGCGAAGCGGTCAGCGAAATCCTTGACCTCCGGCCATTGCGCCTGCGGCGTCAGCGGCACGACGACGTGGATGCCCTTGCCGCCCGACAGCATGGCGAAGCTGGCAAGGCCCATATCCTCCAGCGCCCGGCGGATGTCCCGCGCCGCCTTCTTCACATCCTCGAAGTCCAGCCCTTCGTCCGGATCGAGGTCGAAGATCATGCGATCCGGCCGCTCGACATCCGCGACGCCCGAACCCCAGCCGTGAAATTCGATCGCCCCCATCTGGACGCAGGCCAACAGGCCATCGCTATCCTCTATATAAAGATAATCCTCCTCATTCCCCTCCTTCTCGCGGATCGGGACATGTTTGACATGGTCGCCGAAACTGCCGCTGTCATGCTTCTGGAAAAAGCATTTCTTCGCGCGGCCCTGCGGACAGCGGACCAGGCTGATCGGCCGACGGGCTATCCAGGGCAGCATCGCCGCGCCCATGCGGGCGTAATATTCGGCAAGCTCGCCCTTGGTGATCTTCGCCTCCGGGAAGATCAGGCGGTCGGGATTGCTGATCTGGATCGAACTTTGGGCTTCAGGCGTCGGCATGGCTTCCTCGCGTCGCACCTCCCTGGCCGCCTTGTCCTCGCGCAGGCCCAGGAAGCTGGCATGGCGGACGATATTTTCCGCCGTGAATTCGGCAAAGGCGATTTCCGCGACCAGATCGGGGCGAACCCATTGGGCGCCCCGGCTTTCGCTGCGCGGCACGCTGAGCGCGGCGGTCTTGCGCCCCCGCTTGCCGAGCGCCGCGACCAGCCCGGCGCTGTTGGCCGCGTTGAAGCCCGTGCCGACCTTTCCCGCATAGACCAGCCCCTCCCCCTCCCGCTGGCCGAGCAGCAGGTTGCGGATGGAGCGCCCGCTGGCGCCGCTCAGGGTCCAGCCGACGATGACGAATTCCTGGCGGCGGGTGCATTTGACCTTCAGCCAATTCTTCGTGCGCGCGCCGCGATAGGGGGCGTCGGCGCGCTTTGAAATGATCCCCTCCTGCCCCGCGCCGCACATGGCCTGGAACAGCCTTTCCCCCGCCCCGACGACATGGTCCCCGACATGGACATGCGCGGCACCTTCGCCCAACAGGGCGGCCAGCTTTTCCTTCCGGCCGATATTGGGCATGGCGGTCAGATCCTGCCCGTCCAGTTGGAGCAGGTCGAAGGCGAACAGGTGCAGCGCCGCCTTCCCCTCCCCCTTCAACAGCTGCTGGAGCGTGGAGAAATCCGGATTTCCATCGCTGCCGAGCGCGACGACCTCCCCATCGATCAGGGCGCCGGGCAGGTTCATCGCCGCGATTTCGGCGGGGAGGGGCGCGAAGCGATCCGTCCAGTCGAGGCCGGACCGCGTGAAAATCCTGACCTTCCCGCCCGATGCCGAAACCAGGCAGCGATAGCCGTCATATTTGATCTCGTGCATCCAGCCATTGCCCGTGGGCACGGCGTCGACCAGGGTCGCCAGTTGCGGCGGCTGGAAGGGCGGCGGGCGGTCCGATCCCGCCCTGGCGCGCCTCTTCGCCGGGACGGCCCGGTCGGCCTGCGCCATCGCCGCGTCGAAGGCCTTTCCCTTCTTCCCCTTCAGCGAAATGGCCGGCGCGCCCGCCGCGATTTCCGCCATGGTGCGGCCGCTCCTGATGCTTGTCAGATTGCGGGCGATAAGATCGTCAGCGCTGCCGGCATGGGCATCCTCGATCTTGCGCAGCAGCCAGTTTTCCCTCTTTTCCCGACCTCGCGGCTTCAGCCGGATCAGCAGCCATTCGCCGCGCATCCGCTCGCCGTGCAGGATGAAGTGGAGATGCCCTTTCTCAAGGTCGCTCGCGCTCTTGCCGGGGACCGGCTCCCAGGTGCCCTCGTCCCAGAGCATGACCGTGCCACCGCCATATTCGCCCTTGGGGATCGTCCCCTCGAACGTCGCATAGGACAGCGGGTGATCCTCGGTTCGGACGGCCAGCCGCTTGTCCGCGGGATCGATGCTGGGCCCTCGCGTCACCGCCCAGCTCTTAAGCACGCCGTCCATTTCCAGGCGGAAATCGTAATGCAGGCGGGTCGCGTCATGCTTCTGCACGATGAAGCCATTGCCCTGCCTGCGGCCGCGCCTGCCCGCCGGTTCGCGAGTCCGGCTGAAATCGCGCTTGCGGTTATAGGCGCTGAGCGGATCGGCATCGGCCATGGGTCAGGCCCGTTTTCGACTGGCCGGCTTGGCGGGCGTCTTGGCGGGTGCTTTCTTCGCGGCCGGTTTCGAGCCGGATGCAGCCGTGCCGGAGCCGACCGATTTCTTGAGCGCCGCCATCAGGTCGATCACATTGCTGCCGCGCGCGACCGTGCCCTCCTCTTCCTCCTCGATGATCCGGCGGCCCTTCGACTTCTTCTTCTTTTCGATCAAGCGCTCCAGCGCATCCACATAGCGGTCGTGGAAGCTGTCGGGCTTGAAGGGCGCGGTCTTCTTCTCGATCAGCGTCTCCGCCAGGTCGAGCAGTTCCGCATCGGGCTTCGCATCCTCTATGTCCCGGAAATAGCTTTGGGCGCGGTTCACCTCATCGGCGTAGCGCAGCGTTTCCAGCACCATGCCCCGGCCGCAGGGCTTCAGCGACACGACATATTCCCGGCCCCGCATGGCGAGTTGGCCCAGGCCGACCTTCCTCGTCCGCCTCAGCGCCTCCCGCAGGACGATAAAGGCCTCCTCCGCCAGATCGTCGGCGGGCACGACATAATAGGGTCGCTCATAATAAAGGACATCGATCTCGCTGGCGTCGACGAACTGGGTGAGTTCGAGCGTCTTCTTGCTTTCCAGCTTCACCGCCTCGATCTCGTCGGGCTGGAGCAGCACATAGTCGCCCTTGGACAGTTCATAGCCCTTGACGATGTCCTCAGGATCGACCGGACCGATGCCGGGGACGGTCTTTTCATAACGGACGCGCTTCCCGCTGGGCTGGTGGATCTGGTGAAAGGCGATCTGCGCGCCTGACTTGGTGGCGGCATAGATTTCCACCGGAATGGATACCAGCGCCAGACGAATCTGCCCCTGCCAATATGCGCGAGCGGCCATGAGCGTGCAGCCTCCTTTTCCAGGAGGAAATGCGCGGATGAAGGGGCAGTTCCCGCTTTACCGTCGCAGCACCCTTGACTTCCGTCGCCAGTCGTGTTGGTAGCGCTATCAATAACGTATGTTCTTAGGAGTCGATGATGCCGGGGGTCTCCACTTTGCTCGATTGCCTTCCCGCCGACTGGCGGTCCGGCCTGTTCATGGGCCGCGTGGAAACGGCGGAAGGCCCCAGTCCCATATTGGTGGAGGGCGGCATCGCCTACGACATGAGCCGCGTTGCGCCCACCGCCGCGCAACTGGTGGAGATGCTGCCCACGGCCAAAGCGGCCGACGGCGCGGCGCTCGGCGCGCTGGACGCGCTGGACCTGCCGCTGCTGAGCCCGGTCGACCTGCAATGCGTCAAGGCCTGCGGCGTGACCTTCGCCTTGTCCGCCATCGAGCGCGTGATCGAGGAGCGGGCGCGCGGCGACGCAGGCGCGGCGGCGGACATCCGGTCGCGACTGGAGGAGAGGGTCGGCGGGTCCATCCGGGCGGTAGTGCCGGGTTCGACCGAAGCCGCGGCGCTCAAGCAGGCGCTGATCGAAGATGGTCTCTGGTCGCAATATCTGGAGGTCGCCATCGGCCCCGACGCCGAGGTGTTCACCAAGGCGCCCGTGCTGTCCACGGTAGGCGCCGGCGCGGAAATCGGCATCCGTTCCGATTCGAACTGGAACAATCCGGAGCCGGAGATCGTGCTGATCGTCGGCGCGAACGGACAGGCCATCGGCGCGACGCTGGGCAATGACGTCAATCTGCGCGATTTCGAAGGGCGTTCCGCGCTGCTGCTGGGCAAGGCGAAGGACAATAACGCCTCCTGCTCGCTGGGGCCGCTGGTCCGGCTGTTCGACAATGATTTCACCATCGACGACGTGCGCGATGCCGTGGTGGAACTGACCATCGACGGGCCGGAAGGATACAGGCTGGAGGGCACCAGCAGCATGAACCAGATCAGCCGCGATCCGCTGGAACTGGCGCGCCAGACACTGTCGGAACATCAATATCCCGACGGGTTCGCCCTGTTCCTGGGCACGCTGTTCGCGCCGGTGCAGGATCGCGACGAGCCGGGGCATGGCTTTACCCACAAGGTGGGCGACAGCGTCGCCATCTCCACCCCGCGCCTGGGGAGGCTGGTGAACCGGGTGGTGACGTCGAAGGATGCCGAACCCTGGAGTTTCGGGCTTTCGGCGCTGATGGCGAACCTCGCCAAGCGGGGTCTGCTCGCATGAACAGCGCCGTCTATCCGAGCCTGAAGGGCAAGCGCGTCTTCATCAGCGGCGGCGGCAGCGGGATCGGCGAAGGCCTGGTCGAAGCCTTTGCCGCGCAAGGCGCCAGGGTCGCCTTTTGCGACATCGCGCAAGAGGAGAGCGAGGCGGTCGCGGAGCGGCTGAAGGGCGCGGATTTCCCGCCGATCTTCCACCCCTGCGACCTTCGGGACATCGAAGCCGTGCAGGCGATGATCGCCACGGTGGAGGAACAGCTTGGCGGCGTCGACATATTGATCAACAATGCGGCCAATGACGACCGTCACGGCATCGAGGAAGTCACGCCCGCTTATTGGGACGAGCGGATGGCGGTGAACCTGCGCCACCTGTTCTTCGCGGCGCAGGCCGTGGTCCCGGCGATGAAGCGCGCCGGCGGGGGCGTGATCCTGAACTTCGGATCGATCAGTTGGCACCTCGCCCTGCCCGACCTGGTGCTGTACCAGACCGCCAAGGCCGGGATAGAGGGCCTGACGCGCAGCCTGGCCCGCGACCTGGGCCGCGACAATATCCGCGTCAACACCATCATCCCCGGCAATGTGAAGACGCCGCGCCAGATGAAATGGTACACGCCGGAGGGCGAGGCGGAGATCGTCGCCGCGCAATGCCTGAACGGGCGGATCATGCCGGCGGACGTGGCGGCGCTGGCCATGTTCCTGGCGTCCGACGATGCGCGCATGTGCACCGGGCATGATTATTTCATCGACGCGGGCTGGCGCTGACGCCATGGCGCCCGTTCCGGAAAGCGTGCTGAGCGTCGGCGCAACCCTGGGCGAAGGCCCCGTCTGGGTGGCGCGCGATGCCGCGCTGTGGTTCGTCGACATCAAGCAGAAGCGCATCTATCGCTTCGATCCCCATCTAGGCGTGGCGCGCAGTTGGGATGCGCCGGCCCAGGTCGGCTGGATAGTGCCGACGCGGGACGGGCTGTTCGCGGTGGGCCTGCAGTCCGGCGTGCACCGTTTCGATCCGGATGCCGCCAGCTTCGCCTTGCTGCATGCGCCGGAGGCCGACCGGCCCGGCAACCGGCTGAACGACGCCACCGTCGATCCGGCAGGCGCCCTGTGGTTCGGGTCGATGGACGATGGGGAGGCGGCCGATAGCGGGCGTTTCTACCGGCTGCACCAGGACCGGCTGACCGAAAGCGGCCTGCCCCCCATTGCCATCACCAACGGTCCTGCCCTTTCGCCCGACGGCACGCTGCTCTATCACACCGACACGCTCGGCAAGCGGATCTGGCGGACGCGGATCGCCGCCGACGGCACGCTTCACGATACGGCGCTGTTCGTGGAGATAGAGGACGGCGCAGGCTATCCCGACGGGCCGACCGTCGATGCGGAAGGTTGCCTTTGGACCGGGCTGTTCGCCGGCTGGGCCGCGCGGCGCTACGATCCCGCGGGCAGGCTGATGACGGAGGTCCGCTTTCCCGTCGCCAACATCACCAAGATCGCCTTTGGCGGGCCAGACCTGTCGGTCGCCTATGCCACCACGGCGCGCAAGGGCTTGACGAGCGACCAGCTTGTCGCGCAGCCCTGCGCCGGCGATCTTTTCGCTTTCGATCCCGGCGTGCGCGGGCAAACATCCTATATTGCAGCCATTTAGAATAAAATCGGAGGAGCAGGAATGACCGAAGGGAGTGCCGAGAAGGTCAATATGGCCTTCATCGCCGCCATCGTCGCCGTGGCGACCATCGGCGGTTTCATGTTCGGTTATGACAGCGGCGTCATCAACGGCACGCAGAAGGGGCTGGAAAGCGCCTTCGACCTGGGCAAGCTGGGCATCGGCGTCAATGTCGGCGCCATTTTGGTTGGCTCCTCCATCGGCGCGTTCCTGGCCGGGCGCATGGCCGACCTGATCGGACGGCGCGGGGTGATGATGCTGTCGGCCGTGCTGTTCCTCGCCAGCGCGATATTGGCGGGAGCGGCGGGATCGTCCGCCATCTTCATCGTCGCGCGCATCATCGGCGGCCTGGGCGTGGGCGCGGCGAGCGTGATCTCCCCGGTCTATATTTCCGAAGTCACTCCGG
This sequence comes from Sphingobium sp. TA15, assembly GCF_037101235.1. NCBI lineage: Bacteria > Pseudomonadati > Pseudomonadota > Alphaproteobacteria > Sphingomonadales > Sphingobiaceae > Sphingobium > Sphingobium sp. TA15. The sequence goes on along the minus strand of NZ_AP025355.1, from coordinate 434,542 downwards.
CGGCGGTGCGCGGCCGGCTGTCCAGCGTGCAGCAGGTGATGATCATATCCGGCCTGACCGGCGCGTTCGTCGCCAATTTCGTGCTGGCGCGCTATGCCGGCGGATCGACGGCGGAGCTGTGGCTGGGCTTTCCGGCCTGGCGCTGGATGTTCTGGCTTCAGGCGATTCCGGCCGCGATCTACTTCCTGGCGCTGCTCGTCATCCCGGAAAGCCCCCGCTATCTGGTGGCGCGCGGGCAGGAGGAGCGCGCCCATGCCGTGCTCACCCGCCTGTTCGGCGCGGAGACCGCATCGCGCAAGGTGGTGGAAATCCGCAACAGCCTGGCCGCCGATCATCACCGGCCCAAGCTCGGCGACCTGATCGACAAGGCCAGCGGCAAGATCCGCCCCATCGTCTGGACCGGCATCGGCCTGGCCGTGTTCCAGCAGCTCGTCGGCATCAACGTCGTCTTCTATTATGGCGCGACGCTCTGGGAAGCGGTCGGCTTTTCGGAGGATTATGCGCTCCAGACCAACATCCTGTCGGGCGTGCTGTCCATCGGCGCCTGCCTTGCCACCATCGCGCTGGTCGACAGGGTGGGGCGCAAGCCGTTGCTGCTGATGGGATCGGCGGGCATGGCGGTGACGCTGGCGACCGTCGCCTATGCCTTTTCGACAGCGGTCACGGCGCCCGGCGGCGCGGTGTCGCTGCCCGGCAATAACGGCGTGATCGCGCTGGTCGCCGCCAATCTCTACGTGATCTTCTTCAACATGAGCTGGGGCCCGATCATGTGGGTCATGCTGGGCGAGATGTTCCCCAACCAGATCCGGGGATCGGGCCTTGCGGTCTCCGGCTTCGCGCAGTGGATCGCCAATGCGCTGATCTCCGTCAGCTTCCCGGCACTGGCGGTGTCGCCAGGCCTGGCGATCACCTATACCGGCTATGCCTTCTTCGCGGCCGTCTCCTTCTTCTTCGTCCGCGCCCTGGTGCATGAGACGAAGGGCCGAGAGCTTGAGGACATGGTCGGCTGAACGGCCTCATCGCCTTGAAGGCGGGCGCGGTGGAAGCCGCGCTCGCCCCTGCCGTCGGCGGATCGCTGGCGGCGCTGCGCTTCGCGGGGACGGAGATATTGCGCACCGCTCCTGCAAGCAGCGCAGATCCGTTGCAGATGGCCAGCTTTCCGCTGGTGCCCTATGCGAACCGCATCGCCCATGGCCGCTTCCGCTTCGCCGGTCGCGACGTGCGGCTGCCGCTCAATTTCGGGGATCATCCGCACAGCATCCACGGCATCGGCTGGACATCCGCATGGCATGTCGAGGCCGTCGCGCAGGACAGCGCGCACCTGACCCATCGATATGACGGCGATGGCGGCTGGCCCTGGGCCTATGAGGCGCAGCAGCATTTCACGCTGTTCGACGATACCATCGAAATGAGGCTGACGCTGCGCAACATCGGCGATGAAGCCATGCCGGCGGGCCTGGGATTTCACCCCTATTTCCAGGCGGACGAAGACAGCTCGCTCCAGTTCCAGGCCGACCGGCTGTGGCTTGCCGCGGCCGACCTGCTGCCCGTGCGGGAAGTTGCGGCGGATGCGCTGGGCGACTGGTCGGCGGGCGCGCCGGTGCGGGGCGACGGGCTGATCGACAATGTCTATGGCGGCTGGAACGGCAGCGCCATCATCCGGCGGGGCGACGGGACGCGGATCGAGCTGAGCGCATCGGGCGCGTCATGGTTCCACGTCTATCGGCCGCCCCTTTCCCGCGATTTCTGCCTGGAGCCGGTCAGCCACATGCCCGATGCCGTCAATCGTCCGGAGGGCATGGAAAGCATGGAACCCGGCGCGGAAAAGACGCTTTCCCTGCGCATCGCCTTCACTCCTGCCGACGAGGCGCTTCCGCAGCGCGACAAAATCGCCTAAGCTGCCCGTTCAGCAGCTATAGGAGCGTTGATGCAATTTCTGCGGACTGCCTTCTGGGTCGTCGTCGCCGTCGCCCTCGCGCTATTCTGCGTCGCCAATTACACGCGCGTGGAAGTGAACCTCTGGGGCGACCTGGTCATGGAAACGAAGCTGCCGGTCCTGCTGATCGGCGCCTATTTGCTGGGCGCGCTGCCCTTCTGGATCATGGCGCGGGCCACGCGCTGGCGGATGAAGCGCAAGCTGGAGAGCACCGAACGCGCCCTGGTCGCGGCAACCGCCGCTCCCTCTTCCGCCCCTTCATTCCCCGCCGCCGCCGACAGTCCGGCAGCGGCCCCTACCCTTTCCACCACAGGACCAGCATGACCAGCCCCATCTACGTCGCCATCGATACGCCCGACCTGCGCAAGGCCCAGGACCTTGCACAGCAGGTGCGCCATCATGTGGGCGGGCTGAAACTGGGCCTCGAATTCTTCTGCGCCCATGGCCATCACGGCGTGCATGAGATGATGAAATTCGACCTGCCCATCTTCCTCGACCTGAAGCTGCACGACATTCCCAACACGGTCGCCAAGGCGGTGCAGGCGCTGCATATGTTGGAACCCGCGATCCTGACCGTCCATGCCGCCGGCGGGCGCGCCATGCTGGAGGATGCGAAAGCGGCCGCCGGGATCAAGACCAGGGTGGTCGCCGTGACGGTGCTGACCAGCCTGGACGATGGCGACCTGCTGGACATCGGCGTTGGCGGCAAGGCGGAGGATCAGGTGGCGCGGTTGGCCGACCTGGCGCGCAGCGCCGGGCTGGACGGGATCGTCTGTTCCGGCGAAGAGGTCGCGCTGGCGAAGAAGGCCTGGCCGGACGGCTTCTTCGTGGTGCCGGGCGTGCGGCCGGCGGGCGGCGCGATGGGCGACCAGAAGCGCGCGGTGACGCCGCGCGAGGCGCTGGACCGGGGCGCTTCCATCCTGGTTGTCGGCCGGCCGATCAGCCTGGCGGACAATCCCGACCTGGCGGCGCGGGAGATCGAGGCGACGCTGTAGGCGAAGCTTGTTGAACGGAGTGAAGCCAGGCAGCGTGGGCAAATTCTGTGCTTGCCGGCTGGTCGATTTGGGTGGGAAGCGGACGCTCCCCCTTTCGTCACCCCGGGCTTGACCCGGGGTCCCGCTGCCTTAGTCGAGGCGCTGCTTTACAAGAAAAGCGGGACCCCGGATCAAGTCCGGGGTGACGGTGGGGGTAATGACCGCAACTGGCCATTTCCCACCATTCCGCATTGTCCGCCTTCCGTAGGCGGAATTGGGAGAGGGGATAAGACACCGCCTTTCCCCTATCCCAACGTCCATCAGAAGCGCCAACCCAGGCTTGCGACGATCTGGTGCCGGTCGGTGTCGATGCCGAATTCGTCGGTCGTGGTGCCGTCGGCGAAATCGATATGCGCATCCTCATATTTGGAATAGCGATATTCGAGCTTGGCGAAGGTGTTGGCGTTGATGGCCCGCTCCACGCCCGCGCCGATGCGCCAGCCGTCCAGCTTGAAATTGGTGTCGGTTTCCACATTGGTGTTGCCGGCCAGCACATCCAGCTTCGTGTTGGTGTAGCCGCCCTTCACATAGACCAGCGTGTTCGGGCTGGCCAGGATGCCCGCCCGCGCGCCGACATAGAGGTCGCGGCCCTGCTTGACGCGGCCGAAGCCGAACTGGTCGGTGGGATCGGATCGACCGCTTTTCGCGGTGGAGTCGGTAAATTCGCCCTCGACGCCGACGACCGCGCTGCCAAGGTTCACGTCATAACCAGCGCCCACGCCGTAGAGCAGGCCATCGATCGACTGGTCGTCCCGGTCATTGTCATTGTCTACGCTGCTGCCGGCGCCCGTATGGTCATAGCCCAGAATCGCCTCGACGCGAGGGCCGGTGAAGGTGGGATTGACGTCCTGCGCCAGAGCGGGGCTTGAGACCGCTGCGCCGGTCAGGAGGGTTGCGGCCAGGATCTTGTGCATATTCGGGTACTCCACTTTATCTTCTCATCCCCTTTCAGCCGGGGAGACGATGAAGTCGCGGAAGTCCCACGAGGTTGCATGAACCGGAGATAAACGACTGAATTCGTGTCATTTATGCCACAGAAGCGGCTCGGTTCATCGGCTTTGCGAGGCGTGCGGGCGACGAGTCGATCAGCATTCGACGACATTGACGGCTAGGCCGCCGAGGCTTGTTTCCTTGTAGCGGCTGGCCATGTCCTCGCCGGTCTGGCGCATCGTTTCTATGACCGCGTCCAGGCTGACGATATGGCGGCCGTCGCCCTGCAGCGCGAGATAGGCCGCGTTGATCGCCTTCACCGCGCCCATGGTGTTGCGCTCTATGCAGGGGATCTGCACCAGCCCCCCAATGGGGTCGCAGGTGAGGCCCAGATTATGCTCCATGCCGATCTCCGCGGCATTTTCCACCTGTTGGTTGGTGCCGCCCAGCACCGCGGCGAGGCCAGCCGCTGCCATGGAACAGGCGACGCCCACCTCCCCCTGGCAACCCATTTCGGCGGCGGAGATGGAGGCACGCTTCTTGTAGAGGAAACCCATGGCGGCGGCGGTCAGCAGGAAGCGGCGCTCCCCATCCCGGTCCGCGCCGGGGACGAAGCGGCGATAATAATGCAGCACGGCGGGGATGACGCCCGCCGCCCCGTTGGTCGGCGCGGTGACGACGCGGCCGCCGGCGGCATTTTCCTCATTCACCGCCAGCGCGAAGAGGCTGACCCATTCGAAGATCTGCGCCGGGCCGAGGGCATTTTGCTGCAGGAGCAGCCGGTTATGGATGGCGCGGGCGCGGCGGCGGACCTTGAGGCCGCCGGGCAGCAGCCCCTCCCCCTTGATGCCGCGATCGATGGAGGCGCTCATCGCGTCGATCACGCTGTCCAGGAAAGCCTCGGTTTCCTGAGGCGCGCGCCAGGCCCCTTCGTTGCGCAGCACCAGCGTGGCGATGCTGAGGCCGGTGCTCTCCCCCAGCGCCAGCATTTCCGCGCCGGAGGAGAAGGGATAGGGCTGGACGACATTATGGCCGAGCTGCGCGTCGGCGGCGATCGCCTCCGCGCCCGGCAGGACAGCGCCGCCGCCGACCGAATAATAGTCGCGGACCAGCGGCTCCTCCTGCCCGTCGACCCAGGCGGAAAAGCGCATGCCGTTGCTGTGCGCCTCCAGAAACTCTCCCGTGCGGAAGAGGAGGTCGGCGGTTTCGTCGAAGGGGACGAAGCGGCCCGCCGCGCTGCCGGCGCGGATGCGCCGCTCGCCCCGGATGGCGGCAAGGATGTCGGCAATGGCGTCGGGATCGACGCTTTCGGGACGGTATCCGGAAAGGCCGAGCAATATGGCCGTGTCGGTCGCGTGCCCCTTTCCGGTGAGGGCGAGCGACCCGTAGAGTTCGCATTGCACGCGGGCCGGTAAGGCGGGCAGCGAATCCATGAACATCAGCGCGGCGCGCATCGGCCCGACCGTGTGCGAACTGGACGGCCCGATGCCGATGGTGAACAAGTCCATGACGCTGATCGCGGCGGCTGCGTCGATGCGGGATCTGGGCATGGTCAATAATCCTTGGAGACGCGGACATTGGCGCTTTCGCGGCCAAGGGTGGATATGGCGCCGAGCAGCGAGAGCCAGCGCGTGACCTGATATTCGATGCGGGTCGCGGAATAGCCCTGACCGTCGGTGATCAGTTCCACATAGGTCTTGCGGGTCAGATATTTGCCCGCCGCGATGGAGGTGCCCTGCCCCTGCGTCGGATCGGCGGCGATGATGCGCAGCCGGTCCAGCCCCGCCGCCTTGCGCACGGCGTTGATCGGGTCGAGGCCGCCCTGCCCCTGAAGCGAACCCACGGCCGAGGCGAGTTGCAGCGCTTCGGGCGCGGACAGGTTGGTGATCGACGTGCCGAAGAGGATGCGGGACAGCAGTTCATCCTGCGGCAAGGCGGGCACGCTCGTAAAGTTGATCGCGGGCTTGAGGCCGGTGCCGCCGACATGGATGGTGGCGGTGAGGTCGCTGACATTGGCCTCCGCATCGATGTCGAGCGTCGGGTTGACGGGGGTGCGGCCGTCGAACTGGATCTTGCCTTCCTTGAGGTCGAAGCGGCGGCCGGCAAAATCATAGGTGCCGCGGACAAGATCGGCGGTGCCGGCGATGGCCGGGCTGGCGACGGTGCCGCCAATGTCCAGATTGGCGCGCCATTCGCTCTCCAGGCCAAGGCCCGTGACGGTCAGGCGGTTGCGGGCGCGCGCCTTGATCGCGAGATCCCACGGAATGCTGGTGCGGGGCCGCTCCATCTCATCGCCGCGACGGTTGATCTCTATGACGCGCAGTTCAGGGATCTGCGCCACGGCGGCGGCGCGCCCCATGGTGAAGCGGCTGCGGTTGAGGATCAGGTCGCCCCCAATGGTGCCGCCCTTGCCGGTGGACCCGATGGTGATCGGGCCGGTGACGGTGGCGGCGATGTCGTCCCGTTCGAGGAGCGCGGCATTTTCCGCCTGGAGGCGCAGGTCCATGCCGACGCCCGCAAGCCCCATAAAGGTGAAGCTGCCGGTGCCGGTGACGCTGCCGCCATTTTGCGCGGTAGCGGCGAAATCCGTCATGACCAGTTGCGCGCCGGAAAAGCGGCCCCGCGCCCTGACGCCGTGCAGGCGCATGCCGGTGACGGGGCTGTTGATCGCGGCATTGCCGGTCGCCAGCGATCCGGTGATGACGGGATTGCCCAGCGTGCCCCGCGCATCGGCGGTGACGCCGACCGGGCCGGATATGTCGACGATCTCCACGCCCGTCAGGCGCCAGAGCGTGTCGGCGGTGCCGTTGTAGCGAAGCTGCGCGAACAGGGGCGCGCGGTTGAGCCGATCCACCAGGCTGCCTTCGACGCCCAAAGGAGTGAGCAATGCCTGTGCGCGACCGATGGTCTGGCCGTCCGCGACGAAGATCATGCGGGTGGCCAGCCGGTCATGGGTCAGGACCGCGTTCACGCCCGCATCGACCGGGCGGGAGCTGAGGGACAGGCCGGATCGGGACAGGCCGCGCACGCGCAGGTCCGCCCTGCCGGTGGGCATGCCGCCGCGAGTGTGGACATAGCTGAGCGAGCCGGTCGCCGTGCCGCCCAGGCCCAGATCGTCATAGGCGACGTCCAGCAGCGAAAGCGGCAGCCTTTGCAGCCGCGCCTCCATGCTGGTGGTCTGGCCGCTGAGTTCCCCGCCGAGCTGGAGCGAGCCGCCCGCAAAGCCGACCGATGCGGGATCGAGCCGCCAGCCGTCCTGCGTGCGGGTGAATATGGCGGGGCGATTGAGCTTGATCGGCCGCTTGTCGACAGTGCCGCCGGCCTGAAGCTGGATGCGACCGGGCGTGACCTGCGCCTCGCCGCTGAGGTCGAAGAGGCGGCCGCGCTGGCCGGAAAGGCTGGCCGTCACCTTGCCGCTGCCGTCAACCAGATCGGCAGTGGCGGCAAGGCGCCCGATCTGGATCGCGCCGACGCGCAGGCCCCGCGCCTGCGCCGTGGCGCCGATCGTCGTGCCGGAAGGGTCGAGCAGGATCGTCGCGTCCAGCTTGCCCCGGCGCACCGCGATGCTGGTCGGGCCGTCGAAACTGGCGTCGGTGGCGGCGAGGGCGAGCTTCAACTGCTGCACGCCGTTTACCGGGGCGAAGGCGACGGTGCCGGTCACCGGGCCGCCGACGTTCAGCACGCCGTCCAGGCCGCCGGTCACCGGGCGCAGGTCGCCGCTGGCGCTGACGCCCGATGCGGTGACGCGGGCGATGCGGACGATGGCCTGCCCCCCCGGCGGCAGCAGGATCACGCCGTTTCCGGTGAAGGGACCGAGGGCCGATCCCCCCTCAGCCGTGAAACCATAGCCTGCCGCATCGGGAACCAGATGGGCGTGCAGGTCGGTGACGCCCAGCGCCTTCAACGGACTTTGCAGCACGACATCGACGGTAGGGCGGTCGATCCTGCCGTCCAGCGTCAGGCGCAGCGGACCATAGCTTCCGTGCTGGCCGTTGCCTTCGAAATGGAACGTGCCGTCGTGCCGACGATAGCCCTTGGCCAAGAGCGTCAGCAGCGGCGCCTGGAGGCGGAGGTCAGTGAACCGAAGCTGCCCGTCCGGTCCAAGGGACAGGCCGCTGCGCAACACCGGCAGGCCGCCGCCCAGCGAACGCAGGAAGCCGTTGTCCAGCCGCCGCATCCGCGCCATCGCATTGCCGCTCAGGGTGAAGGCGCCCCCCGCGCCGGGCACGGCGCGCAGCTTCGACGTCAGGTCGACGATGCCCAGGCCGCGAATGGCCAGGCCGCTGATCTGGCCGTCCAGGCCGATGTCGTAGCGGCCGGATTTCAGGTCCGCGAGGAAAAGCAGCCTGCCGCGCAGCTTGTCGGACCGCACCGTCATCGGATTGCTGACGATCTGCTGGTTCCTGAGCTGCAACACGCCGTCCAGGTCGAAATTGCGGATGATGCCCTCGACCAGCGGACCTTGGCCGTCCAGGCGCCGGGCGCGCAGATGGACGGGGATCAGCGCAGGGCCGCCTTTCGCCCGGCGCCCCTTGCCGTCGGCGCGGACATCGTGGATCACCGTCTTGCCGAAGGCGAGTTGCCTGGCGGTGAGCAGATATTCATAGCCGAAACCGGAGAGCGGGCCGTCCAGCCGGACTCGCGCCGCGACGTCCCGGCCGCCCATCGATTTGAGCAAAGCCTGCGGGCGCGCCAGCTTCACATCGACCAGCAGATTGTCGAACGCATTGTTGCGCAGGTCGATGGCGCCGTCCGCGTCGAGATCGATGGCGGCGGAACGGAGCGAGAGCTTGCCGTCGATCACCCGGTCGACCATCGATCCGCTCGCCTGCATGGCCAGGCGCGGCGCGGAGAGGCGCTGGACAAGGCCTTGCCCGGCCATGGCGCGCCCCTCGATGGTGCCGGTCGCGGCATAGGCGCCGCTGCGGGCCGCCAGCTTCAGGTCAACGGCCGGCTCGCTGTCCAGCGTGGCGGCGAGGCGCCCGTCCCAGCGGGTCCAGCTTCCCCGCCCCTGGATGCGCAGATTGGCATCCTGCCTGAGCCCGGCCATGATCGCCAGCACGCCGCCCCTGGGCGCATTGACCGTGACGTCCAGGTCGAACCTGTCGTCGTCGGGTCGGCTGTCGAGCGCGATGTTGAGCGCGTCCTCCCCATTCAGCACGCGGGCGGACAGGTCGATAATGGCGCGGCCGCCGCGAATATCCGCGTCGCCGGAAAGCGTCGCCTGTTGGATTTTCCCGGTGACGCGCCGGTCGATGGTGAGGCGGCCGACCGAAAATTGCATCAACCGGATGTCGAAGCCGGGCAGGATCGGCCCCTCGCGCTCGCTGGGGTTGAGCCTGGGCAGCTTGTGCAGGGTCGCCCGCGGAATGACGAGCCGGTCGATGTCGAGCCGGTTGGAAAGCCAGGCGAAGGGCCACCAGTCCAGTTCCACCCGCGGCGCGTCCAGGAACGCGCCCTTGGGATCGGACAGGGTCAGGCCGTGAAGGACCGCCTTTCGGTAGATGCTGCCGTCGATCCGGTCGACATGGATGCGCAGGCCCGAAGGCGGACTGATCTTCGCGATGCGGGCGACGAGGAAGCGATGGCCGGGCGCGGTGTCGAGCCAGGCCAGCGTGCCCGCGACGATCAGCAGCAGCATCGCGATCACGCCCGCAACCCAGCGCTGCCAGCGGCCGTCCCAGGCGCGGCGGCGGCGCGGCGCGGGCGTCTCCACGGCCATCAGAAGGCCTGCCCCAGCGAGACATAGACCGCGACCTTGGGATCGTCCGACTGCGGATTGAGCGGCGTGCCGACATCGATGCGGATCGGGCCGAAGCTGCTGTAATAGCGCACCCCCAGCCCCGCGCCGATGCGCAGGTCGCGAAAGCGCGGCAGGAAGCTGGTCGAGATATTGCCGGCATCGACAAAGGGCACGACGCCGAAATCGCCGAATCGGATGCGCGATTCCAGCGAGAATTCCGCCAGGCTCTTGCCGCCGACCGGATCGTCGCCGGGGCCGTAGCGTGGGCCGATCGCCTGATAGCCATAGCCGCGCACCGACGCGCCGCCGCCAGCATAGAAGCGCCGCGATGGCGCGATCCGGTCCACCGTGGACCCCAGGATCGTACCAAAACGGGCGCGGGCGGCGAGCACGATGCGGTCGTTCATCGGCCGGTAGACGCTGCCGTCGAGCTGCACGCGGGCATAGCCGAAGGTGCTGTTCTGGAAGGACAGTTCGGGACTGACGCGGCCGCCCAGGCGAAAACCCCGACTGGGATTCAGCAGGTCGTCGCTGCCGTCATAGGTGAGGCTCAAGGGGATGGCGCCGATCAGGAAGGTGCGGCGGTTGCCGTTGCTGAACGCATCCGCTTCGTCCGACGCGATCAGTTCGCCGCCGATGCGCCAGACCCATTTCTTCTGGAACAATATGTTGGTCTGCCGCTCCAACGCGCCCGACAGGGTGATGGTGCGCGCGTCATAGGCATCGCGCTTGATGTTGCTGACGGAAAGCAGGCCCGTCAGCACATTGTCGCGGCGGCGGAAATTGTTGCGGCGATAGGTGAAGGATGCCGTCTGCTCCTGCGTGCCGATCACGCCGCGCAGGGTCACCGCGCCTTCGGGCGGGAAGAAGTTGCGGTGCGTCCAGCTCACCTCCGCGCGATAACCCTCCCCCGTGCCGTAACCCAGTTCCCCGGCGATGGTGCGCAGCGGCGCCGGACGGGCGTCTATGGCCAGGTCGACATGCTCGCCGTCCCCGGCGTCCCTGGGCGTCATGGTCAAGGAAGAAACGAGTCCGGTGGCCACCAGCGCCTGCCGCAGATCCTCGACGTCCGACGCCATATAGGTGTCGCCGGGGCGGAAGCGGGCGATGCGCTGGACATGGCGGGCGCTGAACAGCGCGTCATTGGCCATGACGATCCTGCCGAAGGTGCGGTAGGCGCCCGGATTGACGACGATGTCCAGATCGCCCTTGCGTTCCTCATGATCGATGCGGACTTCCGGTTCCTCGACCTTGCCGAAGGGAAATCCGTTTTCGAGCAGCGCGACGGCCAGGGATTGCTGCCCGGCCAGGATGGCGTCGGCGTCGACCGGATCGCCTGGCCCGGAGGGAAAGGCGGCGCGCAATTTCGCCTCGCGCTCGCCAGTGCTTTCCAGGCCCTTCAGTTCGACGGACGACAGCAGATAGCGAGCGCCCGGCACGATCCGGAAGGTGACCGCCAGCCTGTCGCTGCCCGCCGGCGGCGGCGCCGCCGCGCCGCGGATGCGCGCCGCATAATAGCCCTTGGCGCGCAACAGGCGGTCGAGCAGGTCGCTATCCTCCTTGATCCGGCGGTTGATCTGGGCAAGGTTGGCAGGCTTCCCCTCCCCCTGGCGCAGCACCGACAATTCGTTGAAGCGGCTTGTGAACCGGGCGTCGGCAATCTCCTCCACGCCATCCAGCGCGACGGTGTAGCGGCGTTCCTCACCCGTGTCCGCGCCCGTCTGGGTATAGGTGGGGGTCTCCTCGGCCGGTTCCTCCATGGCTTCGGTGGCGACCGCCTGCTGCGGCGCATCGGAGGGCTGGGGCGGCAGTTCGACCATCGGCGTGACGATGTCGGGCTGCCCCATGTCGGGCCAGTCGACGCCGATGTCCGGCATGGGGGCTAGGTCGGGATCGGGCTGATCGGGAACCGGCCGCGCGCCCGGCTGCGGCTCCGCCTGCGCATGAGCGGCGGGCGCGAGCAGAAGCAGCGGCACGAGCAGAGCAGCTTGCGGCAGGCCTGAAATGCGGCGGCAGGTCCGCAAACCGATGTTCATATCGCTGATCTAGACCAGATATCGGGCAGATGGCCAGCCCCCAAGATCACGGCGGGACAGGCTGTGCGGCGATTCCGGCTGGAGCGTGGGCGAGGACAGGAAACGAACGTCGCCTGGGCGCTCAAAGGCCGCGACTGGCCCATTACGGCGCATCAGAAGGCGGCGTTGAGGCGATCCATCAGGGCGCGGGCGGGATTGGGTTCGGCCTGCGCACGCGGGCGCGCCATGCGATCCTGAAGGCGGGCGACGCGTTCGTAAAGATCCTGGCTGCCGTCTATCAGGGCGCGGGCGGCGAAGGGGAAGCCGCCGACCACCGAGGGATCGGTGGTCGCGGCGTGGCCGAGGCGATATTTCTCGTCCAGCATCTCGGCATCGCTGAGTTCCCCGCGCTGCCAGGCCCGCTGGCTGAGCAACCAGGCGATGATGTGCATGAGGCGGGTCGTCACCTTGAGCGATTCGCAGGCGAAGGCGACGCGACGGACCGGATCGTCGACATCCGCGTCGCCCCCGTCGCGAAGGTCGAAATAGGCGCGCGCTTCGTCCGCCATGACCATGGCTTCGACATAGAGACCGTCGACCAGGCGGCGATGCAGGCCCTGGTCAAGAGAAGCGGCGAGTTTCATGGCGGATATGTGCCATAGAGCGGACGCCTTGTCAGTCCCGATGCGGCCCCGTTAACCCCGAATTGTCTCATTGAGGATCAGTCGGGATCGCATCGGCCATAATCCGCCCCGCCATTCAGGCGATGATGTCGGGGACGAGCTGGTCCTCCAGCAGCGCCATTTCGTCGCGCAGGCGCAATTTCCGCTTCTTGAGGCGCGCGACCTGCATCTGGTCGCCCGAACCGGAGTCGACCAGGGCGCCAATGGCGCTGTCCAGGTCGCGATGCTCGATTCGCAGCAATTCCAGCCGACGCATGATGTCTTCGCGGCTCACCCTACACCTACTTTCGCACCGATTGCCGTCCCATCGCCCCTTGATAGCCCGGCAGGCCGGCACGAACCATCGCAAATTTCAAGGCGGCCCGTCGCAAAGCGCGAATCGCCCGAAGACTCGGCCGGCGAATCGTGATCTACTCGTTCATCCATTGCCCTCGTAAGGAGAATGTCATGGAAAACAGCCACATTTCAGCTCTTTCAGCCAAGCATGCCGGGCTTGAGGCGCGAATCAAGGCGGAGACGAGTCGTCCCATGCCCGACGCGATCCTGGTGGCATCGCTCAAGAAGCAGAAGCTGCGGCTGAAGGAGGAAATGGAGGCGCAACACTGACAGCGGTGACGCCTGTGCGAAAGGCATGGATCGGCGGTCCCTTGCCGCCGATCCTGCCCTTTTCCAAAGGTGAGGGATGATTGAAAGGCTCCGGGGCCAGACGGCCTGCGGGGCTTTTTTTTTCGAAGGTCGGGCCGAACTGCTTTGGTACGGATTTTGGGGAAGGCGGACGTGCCCCCTATTCGTCACCCCGGGCTTGACCCGGGGTCCCGCTTTTCTTGTAAACAGCACCCAGCCCAAGGCAGCGGAACCCCGGATCAAGCCTGTCCTGAGCTTGTCGAAGGGTCCGGAGTCACGGGCCAATTCTTGCCAAAGTCACATAAAACCGCTCAGCGAATGAACCGTCGCTGGCGCAGATAATCGGGCACCGTGCGTTGCCCTTCCGGCCTGGAGACCGGCCGACGGGCCAGTTGCGGATCGATCTGCTCGTCAAAGGCGATGCCGATCCGGTCTTCGCGCGACCAGATGACGGAACCGTTGACCTGCCCGATGCCGCGCAGGTCGAAACGGATGCGCAGGCCGGTTGGTATGGCGCGCTCGCAATCGGCCATCAGGCCGGTCGCGGAAAGATTGCGGACCCGCGCGCGGCCGAGCGGAGCGCCGTCCGCCGAACTCAGATTGGTGAGCAGGAAAAGGCTGTCGCGCGGGCCGGAACGCGCCGGGCCGCGGCCACCATCATCCTGATTGCTATCCATCGACAACGCCCTGCAAGATCACTGGAATTCCCGGCGACCCTGCCATGGCGGCATGGACAAAAGGTTAATCGTCGCGAGAGACCTTTTCCTGCCGCTCGTGCCGTTCCTGCGCCTCGACCGTCATGGTCGCGATCGGCCGGGCCTCCAGGCGGCCCAGCGAGATCGGTTCGCCGGTCACTTCGCAATAGCCATATTCGCCCTCGTCGATGCGGCGTAGCGCGGCGTCGATCTTGGAGATGAGCTTGCGCTGGCGGTCGCGGGTGCGCAGTTCGATCGACCAGTCGGTCTCGCTGGATGCGCGGTCGTTGAGGTCGGGCTCCCGGAGCGGTTCGTTCTGCAGGACGGCCAATGTCCCTTCCGCTTCGGCCAGTATCTGCTTCTTCCAGTCCCACAGGCGCTGCCGGAAATATTCCAACTGGAGCGGGTTCATGAACTCTTCGTCTGCGGAAGGACGATAGTCGGGTGGGAGTATTACAGCCGATTTCGGCGGATTTTGGCCGTCTTTATCGGAATTCAGGACCGATGCCATCTGGCTCTCCGACTCGCGGGATCCCCGATGCTGAAAGTGCCGGGGTATCCGTGACTTGTGGTTGACGGCGCCTAATAGCCAGCGCCACGGCCTGAGACAAGCGGGCAATCGGTCTTGCGGCGCGCCGACCGCGCATCGCGGCGCGTTTTATCCCCGGAAAGTTCGCGATTCCCAAGCACTAGGCGATGATAAAAGAAAATAGACGGGGCGTATCGACCAAGCGGCCGGCCGTCGTCTCACAATGGGACGTTAACCATATATGCTCATATTTTATTAGTTTTTTCCTCGACTTGACCCCGATATTCAGAGTTAACGCCATTGAAGTTAACGTTTTGTTTTGCGTTGTTGGCAACAGGGAACGACCCCGCTTCCGTTATTGCGCGACGCAGTGACGAGAGCGCCGGGCCGAAGACAAACAAGAGTGGAACCTATGTCGGTACGGATGGCATTGGCTAAATTATGCGCTTGCGCCGCCGGCGGCGCGATCATCGGCGGCGGCGCGGTTCACGTCGCCGAAAGCGCGCGTCCGGCAGGGGTCCAGAGCACGAAAAGCGTCAAGGCGGCGCCGCGCAAGCATTATGCCGTTCGCAAGGTGCAGCGCGTGGTGAAGACGGTGTCCTGCGCGCCGCAGACGGTGACGGTGACCACCCAGGCCGCGCCCATCCCCCTGCCCGCGCCCGTCGCGGCGGCGGAAATGCCGGTCATGTCCGGCGGCGGTGGCGGCGGCGCGCCGGTCGTGCTGGCGGGCGGTCCCGGCTTTGGCGGCGGCGGGTTCTTCGGCGGCTTCTTCGGCGGCAGCGGCGGCGGTTCGGGCGGATCGGTGGTGATCTCCTCCACCAGCAGCTCGACCGGCGGCATCACCAGTTCGACCAGCTCGACCACCGGCGGCGTTTCCACCTCGACCGGCGGCGTCTCGACATCGACGGGCGGCGTGTCGACGTCCACGGGCGGGGTCTCCACCTCTTCGGGCAATGTGTCGACGTCGTCCGGCAACGTGTCGACCTCGTCGGGAAATGTGTCGACTTCGTCGGGCAACGTCTCCACCTCCAGCGGCAATGTGACCAGCAGTTCCTCGACATCCAGCTCGACGTCCAGTTCCTCTTCGACCAGTTCGTCGACCAGCAGCTCGACGTCGTCCTCCACCTCCTCTTCGACCTCCTCATCCTCCAGTTCGTCGGGCGGCGACCATCATCATCCGCCGCCGCCGACCGATGTGCCGGCGCCGCCGATGGTGCTGCTGTTCGGGGCGGGCGCTGCGGCCCTGCTGGCGCGCAAGCGGTTCGCCCGCGCCAAGGCGGGCGCCCAGGGTTAACCGCGGGGCGATCCGGCCGGCGATCCGGGGGGAGCGCCGGCCGGATCGGGTTTCAGCTCGTCGCGATGATCCGCTCGATTTCCGGCACGGGATGGTTCGACAGATCCTTGGCGATCTCGCCCACCAGCCGGTTCTGCACCTCCTTGTGATAATGTTTGCGCATCTCGCCCAGAGCGGTGGGCGGCGCGACGACGATCAGCTTCTCGAAATCATTGGCGAGCGCCCGGCGCTTGAGCAATTCTGCCGCCTCGGCGGCAAAGCGCGATTCCTCCAGATCGTGGAAATTGGTCTGCTCGACGGAGCCGCGATGGCTGGCGACCGAATTGGGTCCGCGGCCCGTGCCGTCGGATGCCTGTTCCCGGTCGGGGGGATTGTCCTGCTGCTTCACCTCTTCCGTTTCCAGGTTCGGGAAGTCCGGGCTGCCCTTGTTGCGAAAGAACAGCATCTTGCGCCCGTCGGCCACCAGCACCATCGCGCCATGGTCTATCTGCATCGTCCGGTTCCTCTCTCTTCAACGCCTGAGTCCATGACCAACGGACGGCGGTGAGCAGGGTTGCGCGGCTGGTCGCAGAACGGCATAGGGCTGACCCATGCACGACATTCGTTTCCTTCGCGAAAATCCCGCCGCTTTCGACGCTGGACTGGCGCGACGCGGCCTGGAACCGCTGAGCGCGGAACTGCTGGCGCTCGACGAGCGGAGCCGCGCAATCAAGACCGCATTGCAACAGGGCCAGGCGCGCCGCAATGAGGCGAGCAAGGCCATCGGCCAGGCCATGGCGCAGAAGGACATGGCGACGGCAGAGGCGTTGAAGGCTGAAGTCGCCGCGCTCAAGGAAAAACTGCCCGCTCTGGAGGCGGAGGATCGGGAAATCGGCGAGGCGCTGGCGGCGCGGCTGGCGGCGATCCCCAACCTGCCGGCGGACGACGTGCCGCCGGGGGAAGACGAGACCCAGAATGTCGAGGTGGCGCGGTGGGGCGAACCGCGCAGCTTCCCCTTCACGCCGCAGGACCATGCCGATTTCGGTCCGGCGCTGGGGCTGGATTTCGAGGGCGGCGCGGCGCTTTCCGGCGCGCGCTTCACTGCGCTGCGCGGACAGATGGCGCGGCTGCACCGGGCGCTGGCGCAGTTCATGCTGGACCGCCAGTCGCGCGAGAATGGCTATGAGGAGGTCAATCCGCCGCTGCTGGTGAAGGACGAGGCGCTGTTCGGCACCGGACAGTTGCCGAAATTCGCGGAGGATCTGTTCAGGACCACCGACGGGCGCTGGTTGATCCCGACGGCGGAGGTTTCCCTTACCAACCTCGTGCGCGAGCAGATCGTGCCGACAGAGAGCCTGCCGCTCCGGCTGACCGCGCTGACGCCCTGTTTCCGGTCGGAGGCGGGTTCGGCCGGGCGCGACACGCGCGGCTTCATCCGTCAGCATCAGTTCGAGAAGGTCGAACTGGTCGCGATCTGCAAGCCGGAGGAATCGGAGGCCGAACATGAGCGCATGTGCGCCGCGGCCGAGGGCGTGTTGCAGGCGCTGGGCCTGCCCTATCGCAAGATGCTGCTCTGCACCGGCGACATGGGTTTCGGGGCGCGCAAGACCTGGGATCTGGAGGTGTGGCTGCCCAGCCAGCAGACCTATCGCGAGATCAGTTCCGTCTCCAACTGCGGCGATTTCCAGGCGCGGCGGATGAACGCCCGCTACAAGCCGGAGGGGGAGAAGCAGACCCGCTTCCTCCATACGCTGAACGGGTCGGGGCTGGCCGTGGGGCGGACGCTGGTGGCGGTGCTGGAAAATTACCAGCAGGAGGACGGCAGCGTGATCGTGCCGGAGGTGCTGGCCCCCTATATGGGCGGCCTGACGCGATTGCGGCATTCGTAATTCGCCTGCCCCGTTCGTTTCGAGCGAAGTCGAGAAACGGGGTGAATGAGCTTCTCGACTTCGCTCGAAGCGAACGGATTTCAAGGACATGCGCATCCTGCTCACCAATGACGATGGAGTTCATGCTCCGGGCCTGACCGTGCTGGAGGAGATTGCGCGCACGCTGTCCGACGACATCTGGATCGTCGCGCCCAGCGAGGAGCAGTCCGGCGCCGGCCACAGCCTGACGCTGACGCGCCCCTTGCGCGTCCGCCAGCATGGCGAGAAACATTATAGCGTGACCGGCACGCCCACCGACGCGGTGATGATGGCGGTCGGCCATCTGATGAAGGATGCGAAGCCCGACCTGGTGCTGTCGGGCGTCAATCGCGGCGCCAACCTGGCGGAGGACGTGACCTATTCCGGCACGGTGTCCGCCGCGATGGAGGGCGCGATCTCCGGCATCAGGTCGATCGCGCTCAGCCAGGTCTATGCGCGGGAGGGGATGGGCGACGCCGTGCCCTTCGCTGCGGCGCGGGCCTGGGGCGAGCGGGTGTTGCGCCCGCTCATCGCCATGCCGGCCAGCCCCCGGAGGCTGTTCAACGTGAACTTTCCGGCGGTCGATGCCGAAGCCGTGAAGGGCATCCGCGTGGTGCGGCAGGGCTTTCACGATGTGGACCGGACCAAGATCATCCACGGCACCGATCCGCGCGGCTATGATTATTACTGGTTCGGCCTCGGCAAGAGCGACGCCGTGCCGGAGGGGAGCGACCTGGCCGCCATTGCCGAAGGCTATGTGACGGTGACGCCCCTGCACTACGACCTGACGCAGGACAGCGCGATGGCGGCGACGGCGCAGGCCTTCGGAGGACAGATGGGCTGACGGCGTGTTCCTGCGCAGGGACATGCGGCTTGCCCGTCGATCCGAACGCGATCTAGCCATGGCGGGACCAGGGGGCTAAAGACGTGGCGATGTCGTGGATGGTCCTTCTTCGCTTTCCTGCCCTTGCTGTTCCCGCGACGCTTCCGCTCGACATCATCGAAGAAAAGGCCCGATGAGGATCATGCCCGTCCGGCCGCCGTCCAGCGCGGCGGGGTTCCTGCGGCGGCGGTCTTCGCTGCCGATCTGGGCCGATCTCGGCTGGCGGGTGGCACTGGTCTTCGGCCTGATCGGGCTGGTGCTGCTGATCCACTGGGTCGGCCGGGATGGATTGAAGGACAATCTGGACAACCGGATCAGCTTCATCGACGTACTCTACTTCACCACGGTCACGGTGACGACGGTCGGCTATGGCGACATCGTGCCGGTCAGCCCGGAAGCCCGGCTGTTCGAGGCTTTGCTGGTGACGCCGATCCGCCTGTTCGTCTGGCTGATCTTCCTGGGCACGGCCTATAATCTCTTCTTCCGCAACATCCTCTACAGGTGGCGCATGGCTCGCATTCAGGCCGATCTGCACAATCACATCGTCGTCACCGGCTTTGGCACCAGCGGGGCCGAGGCGGTGCGGGAATTGCTGGCGCGGGGCGTCGACCCGCGGGAGATCGTGGTGGTCGATCCGGTCGAAAAGGCGCTGGCGGAGGCCGAAGCGCTGGGCTGCAACATATTATGCGGCGATTCGACGCGGGACCGGACGTTGAACGATGTGGCGATCCACCGGGCGCGGACGATGATCGTGTCGGCCGGGCGGGACGACACCTCCATCCTGATCACGCTGACGGCGCGGCACCTGGCCCCACGCCTGCCCATCAGCATCGTCGTGCGCAACGAGGACAACGAACTGCCCGCGCGGCAGGCCGGCGCGACCACGGTGATCAATCCGGTCAGCTTCGCCGGGCTGCTGCTGGCGGGCAGCACCAGCGGCCAGCATATCGCGGATTACATGTCGGACCTTGCCGCTTCGGGCGGTCAGGTGAAACTGAACGAACGCTTCGTGCTGCCGGAGGAAATCGGGCGGCCGCTGTCCGACATCCGGACGGGGCTGGGCGTGCGCATCCATCGTCAGGAACGCGCCATCGGTTTCTGGGAGGAGGAAGCGGCGAAGCTCCAGACCGGCGATCTCATCATAGAGATCGTCCGGGGCGATGCGGCCGGGCAAGCCCGCGCGCCGGCCTGATTCCGAGGGCTTTTGCGTGGCCCCGTGACATTGGGCGCAAAAATCCCTATGTGCGCGCCGATCATGGCAACCAAAATTCCCGAAGCGCCGAAGGTCGGCATGGTGTCGCTGGGCTGTCCCAAGGCGCTGGTCGACAGCGAGCGCATCCTGACCAAGCTGCGTTCCGACGGCTATCAGATGTCCGCAGACTATGCCGGCGCCGACGTCGTGCTGGTCAATACCTGCGGATTCCTGGATTCGGCCAAGGAGGAATCGCTGGAAGCCATTGGCGAGGCGATCGCGGAGAATGGCCGCGTCATCGTCACCGGCTGCATGGGCAATGAGGCGGAACTGATCCGCGCAAAATTCCCGCAGGTGCTGGCCGTGACCGGCGCGCATCAATATGAGGCGGTGGTGAACGCGGTGCATGAAGCCTCGCCGCCCATACCCAACGCCTTCGTCGACCTGGTGCCGGAGGGCGGGCTGAAACTGACGCCGCGCCACTACAGCTATCTCAAGATTTCGGAAGGGTGCAACCATCGCTGCTCCTTCTGCATCATCCCCTCGCTGCGCGGCGACCTGGCCAGCCGGCGCATCGACGCCGTGCTGCGCGAGGCGGAAAAGCTGGTGCATGCCGGAACGAAGGAACTGCTGATCATCAGCCAGGACACCTCCGCTTACGGGGTCGACACCCGGCATGAGGCGCGCCAGTGGAAGGGGCGCGAGGTTCGCGCGCACATGACCGACCTGGCGCGCGAGCTGGGGCAGCTTCGCACCGCAGAGGGCACGCCGCCATGGGTCCGGCTGCACTATGTCTATCCCTATCCCCATGTGGATCATGTGATCCCGCTGATGGCCGATGGGCTGCTGACGCCCTATCTCGACATCCCGTTCCAGCATGCCGCGCCTTCGATCCTCAAGGCCATGAGGCGCCCGGCGAACGAAGCGAAGGTGCTGGACCGCATCCGCAAATGGCGGGACATCTGCCCTGACATCGCGATCCGTTCCTCCTTCGTGGTCGGCTTCCCCGGCGAGACGGAGGCGGATTTCGACTATCTTCTCCAATGGCTGGACGAGGCGCAACTCGACCGCGTGGGCGCCTTCCGCTTCGAGCCGGTCGAGGGCGCGGCGGCCAATGACCTGCCCGGCGCGGTGCCGGAGGAGGTCAAGGAAGAACGATACCAGCGGATCATGGAAAGGACCGCCGCCATCTCCGCTGCCCGCTTGCAGGCGAAGGTGGGCCGCGTGCTGCCCGTCATCATCGACGAGGTGGGCGAAGCGGACGAGGACGGCTCCATCGGCGCCACGGCGCGCAGCCAGGCCGACGCGCCGGAGATCGACGGCAATGTCTTCCTGCGCGATGTAGGAGAAGGGCTGGCGCCGGGCAGCATCCTGAACGTGCTGATCGAGGATGCGGACGAGCATGACCTTTACGGAGTGCCGTCGGTTTAGGGCACCATGTTCCTGCGAGGGCAGGAACCCAGTTCCGACGTCATAGCTGGACTCCTGCCTTCGCAGGGGCACGGCGCATTGGGGGAGGCAGCGTCATTCCGCCGCCGCAAAGGCGTCCTGATATTCCGTCTTGATCGCCTTGCGCATGGCCGCGTCCACCGGCAGCGCGATCTCATAGCTGCCCTCGGCATAGGGACCGGCGCTGTAGGGACCGATGACGACGGTCACGCCGTCGACCAGCTTGCCGTCCTTCGATGTCGGCACCAGCACCTGCTGCATCGGATCGATGCATTTGGTGAAGTCGTCGTCATCGCTGCGCTTCACCGGAGCGCCGCGCTTTTCGGCGCGGGCCTTGTCCAACGCGTCGCAGAAGCGGTCCCGGATGGCGGCCGCGAAGGCGGCGGGCGAGGTCATCAACGCCGTGACCGCCGTCTCCCGCTTGCGCGCCTTGTCCCACAGCAACGCCTCATAGCCCGTCATGCCATGCGCTCCGCCGGTATAGACGTAGCTTTCCGATCGAAGCGCCAGGAAGCGCGGCGTGTCGGCGGCCACGGTCCAGCGGGTTTCGAGCGAATGCGCCCGGAAGGGATAGCCGGCCTCCCTGGCGGCCTTCCGGTCTTCGCGCGCCATTTTCAGCGCATCCGCTTTCCCCACCTTCAGCGCATTGCCGAACCTCTCCGCCAGGACGGGTATCTGCGCGGCCTGCGCGGGATAGGCATAGGCGAATTCGAGCAGATCGGTCTTCTCCTTCTGCTCGAACGGTTGGGCGGGCGACGGCGGCTCCGGCTGGCCGGACATGCGGTTCGCGAAATTGCTGGCCGCGACGTCATTGCCCGGCAGAGCCGCCTCGTCCCCATTCTTCGCGCCCTTCGAAGGCGAACAGGCGCAAAGCAGCAGGACCGCCGCCAGGGGCAGTCCCGCCAATCCCCTCCCCTCGATCCCGTGCATCAATGGGCCTTGGCTGCCGCCATGCACCGTTCGCTGATCGCCTTGCGCGCATAGCTGCTCTGGAGCGCCGCGCCGGCATTGGGCCAGCCTTCCGCGATCAATGCCTGCTCCACCGCATGCGCTCCGTCGAAACGCCCGCTTTCCGCCAGCGCATAGGCGCGGGCGCGCAGGGCCTGAAGGCGGCCGTCGTCGCTGTGCATCATCTTGTCTCTCCTTCTTTTAACTCCGTTCAATCTATGCCCGCACGCCGTCCGACGCAAATGACGGCGCGGTCGAAAGAGGCGCTCGGACGACGAAAGATTGCGCTTTTCTTACCCGCCGCCTTTCTCCAAAACACATTGCATGAACGATTTTTCCGACCTGCTGAAAGCCGACAACAATCAACCCGCCCGTTCGATCCGGATCGTGGATGCGCAAGGACTGGAAAGCTGGCTGGGAAGCCAGCCGGAGCGGGTACGCGCCCTGGCGGCCGCCCAGAAATTCAGGGGCAAGGCGCATGAATTCGCCATCCTGCCCGGCGAGGAGGCGGCGGACTGGTCGGTGGTGGCCGGCGTCGCTTCCGCCGCGAAGCTGGGACCATGGTGCCTTGCCAGGCTGGCCGAGGCCTTGCCCGAAGGCGCCTATCGGCTGGCCGAGGGCGCGGCGGGGGCAGCGATGTTGGGATGGCTGACGGCGCAATATCGCTTCGACCGCTATCGCAGGGAAGAAAATGGATCGGGCGCGCGCGTGCTACTGACCGCGGAAGTGGCGCAGATCGACGCCGCCGCGCGCCTGGCCGAAGCGGTGGCGCTGGTGCGCGACCTCGTCAACACGCCTGCGGCCGACATGGGCCCGGCCGAACTGGAAGCCGCGACCCGCAAGGTGGCGGAACGCTTCGAGGCCGACTGCAAGGTGACGAAGGGCGACGCGCTGGAACATGGCTTCCCGATGATCCATGCCGTGGGCAAGGCGGCGGACAAGCGCTTCGCGCCGCGCCTCATCGAATTGCGCTGGGGCGATCCCGGGCACCCGAAGGTCGCGGTCGTCGGCAAGGGCATTTGCTTCGACAGCGGGGGCCTCGACATCAAGCCGTCCTCCGCCATGCGGCTGATGAAGAAGGACATGGGCGGCGCGGCCCATGCCCTGGCGCTGGCGCAGCTCGTCATGGGCGCCCGCCTGCCGGTCAGGCTGCACCCGCTGATCCCGGCGGCGGAAAATGCGGTGTCCGGCAATGCCTTCCGACCCGGCGACATATTGCGCTCGCGCAAGGGGCTGACGGTCGAGATCGGCAATACCGATGCGGAGGGGCGGCTGGTGCTGGGCGACGCGCTGGCGCTGGCGGGAGAGGACAAGCCGGACCTCATCATCGACTATGCGACGCTCACCGGGGCGGCGCGGGTGGCGGTGGGACCGGACCTCCCGGCCCTGTTCGCCAATGACGAGGCGCTCGCCGCGGAGATGGATGCGGCCGGGACGGCGGTGGACGATCCGACCTGGCGCCTGCCCCTGTGGGACGGCTATGCCGAAATGCTCAAGTCCGACGTGGCGGACATCAACAATGCGGGCGAAGGCGGCTTTGCCGGGGCGATCACCGCCGCCCTGTTCCTCAAGCGCTTCGTGCCCGACGCCGTGCCCTGGGTGCATCTCGACACCTTCGCCTGGCGCCCCGCTTCGCGGCCTGGACGCCCGAAGGGGGGCGAGGCGCTGGGATTGCGCGCCGCCTTCCATATGCTGCAAGCGCGCTACGGCCGCAAAAAGTAAAAAGAAAGCGATTGTCGAGGCCGTTACGCAACCGGATTGGCTATCGTGCGTTACGAGGTTATGGATGCCCACTCCGCCCAGAATGAAGCCGCAGAGCTGAACCGTCCCGGCTTGAAGCCGCTCGGCCAATGGATGCGCACATTGGTCGATTATGTGCGGTCCGGCAGGCCCGACCTCACCAACCGGCAGATGGCGCTGATGCTGACCGTCTATATCGGCGCGGGGCCGCATACGGTGCGGGGACTCGCGGAAGCGCTGAACGTCTCCAAGCCGGTCATCACCCGCGCACTCAACAAATTATCGGCGCTTGGCTATCTGCGGCGGGAGCGGGACTCCACCGACCGGCGCAATATTTTCATCACCCGCACCCCAAAAGGGGCGGAATTTCTTGACGCCTTTCACCATTTCATCGCAGGAACCGGCCGCGATGAACGCCTCAACTTCTCCTCTGCGGAACGCACCGCCTGAACGCATCCGATTCAAGCTGGACGGCCGGTCGGTCAAGCTGGACACGCGGGTCCATGCGGCGCGCGGCGACCTGGCCGACCTGGCGCTGGCCGGCGTGCTGTTTTCCGCCCATTATGCCCGCGCCGTCGAACTGACCTGCGTCGCCGCCGGCGCGCCCCTGTTGGCGTCCGACACGCCCAAGGCGCGGGCGGTGAGCGAATTGCTGCGCGGGGAGAGCTTCTACGCGCTGGACGTGACGGCCGACTGGGCCTGGGGCTTTTGCGGGCATGACGGCTATGTCGGCTATGTCCGGCGCGATGCGCTGGACGTGCGGGAAGTGTCGAACAGCCGCGTGATCGCCGGCACCGCCCCGCTGTTCAGCGCCGCCGACATCAAGTCCCCCATTGCCGATTACTGGCCGCGCGGCGCGCAGTTCGCGGCCGAGGCGCAGGGGGATTTCCACGCCTGCGCCGAAGGCTATGTGCACAAGCGCCATGCTGCGGCGATCGACGCGCTGGAAAGCGACTGGGTCGCGGTGGCGGAGCGTTATCTGGGCCAGCCCTATGTCTGGGGCGGGCGCGGGCATCGCGGCGTCGACTGCTCCGGCCTGGTGCAGGTGGCGCTCGGCCAGTGCGGGATCAAGGCGCCCCGCGACACCGATCTTCAGCGCGAGGGGATCGGTTCCCCCATCGCGCCCGGCGCGCCGCTCCGACGAGGGGACTTCGTCTTCTTTCCCGGCCATGTCGGCATCATGACCGACGAGCATAACATGATACATGCCAACGCCCATTGGATGAGCGTGGTGATCGAGCCGCTGGCCGACGTCGTCGGACGGCTGGCGGCGGATCATGCGGAACCCGTGACGGCGCGGCGGAGAATTGGCGCATGACACAAAGGATATTCATCGACGGCGGCGTCGGCACGACGGGTTTGGAAATCAACGAGCGGCTGGCGGGCCGACCGGAACTGTCGATCATCGCGCTAGACGCGGACAGGCGCAAGGATGCGTCGGCGCGCAGGGACGCGCTGAACGCGGCGGACATCGTCATCCTCTGCCTGCCCGACGATGCTGCGCGCGAAGCGGTGGCGCTGATCGACAATGGCCGGACGCGGGTGATCGACGCGTCGACGGCGCACCGGGTGGCCGATGGCTGGGCCTACGGCTTTGCCGAACTGGAGCCGGGGCATCGGGAAAGGCTGGCGAATTCGCGCTTCGTCGCCAATCCGGGCTGCTGGCCGACGGGGTTCCTGGCGCTGGTGCGGCCGCTGGTGCTCGCCGGACTGCTGCCCGTCGACTGGCCGGTGACGGTATCCGGCGCATCCGGCTATTCGGGCGGCGGCAAGTCGATGATCGCGGAATATGAGGGCGCCGGCGGCGCGCCGAGCGCGTTCCGGCCCTATGGGCTGGGGCTGGCGCACAAGCATGTGCCGGAAATGCAGCGCTATTCCGGCTTGCGGCACCCGCCCCTCTTCGCCCCCGCCGTGGCCAATGCCTATCGCGGCATGATCGTGGAGGTGCCGTTGCAGTTGCGCGCCCTGCCCGGCGCGCCTTCGGCGGCGGATGTGCATGGGGCGTTGGCCGCCGCCTATGCGGGATCGCCCATCGTCGGCGTGGAAGCGTTGGAGGACAGCGCGGCGATGACGCAGGTCCGGCTGGAGCATGTCGGCGCGACCGACCGGCTGGCGCTGTTCGTCTTCGGCAATGAGGCGACCGGCCAGGCGCGGCTGGTGGCGGCGCTCGACAATCTGGGCAAGGGCGCGGCCGGGGCCGCCGTGCAGAACCTCAACATCTTGGCGGGATTACCGGAAACCGCCGGCCTGCGGCTCTGAAGGCGGCATCCGGCCCCTTCGCCGCGCCGGTCTTCGGCATGGCGAAGGGGCGGAAGCGCCGATCAATGGATCGTGCCCATCGCCCCTTCATGGGTCAGCAATACGATCAGCCGCTCGATCTGCCGCCAGTGGCAGAAACGGATATGGTTGCCCAGATCCCGGCTGCGGTCGGCCCGCGCCGCCGCTTCATAGCCCGCATTGTCGCCGAACAGCGACATCAGCTCCGCCGCGTCCTCATAGCTCTTTCGATTCGAAAGATATGGCATGTTCATGACCTGGCCCCCCAAAGTCCCCACCCTGACGGTGGGGATCGCGGTTCAATCCCCATGCCAGCCGCACCCATCGACGGCGGAGGGCGGCCTGCGAGGGTGAACGATCCATTAGCCAAGTCCCGCCGTGGCACAGCCATCCCAGCGTGGGACAGGCTGTCCTGAAAAGGCGCAGGCGGGAAAGCGCTGGCCATGCATCCCCGCCCGTGGCAAGGACCGCGAAATGACCAAGGGCAGAAAAGAACCGATCGGCGCAGGCGCCATTTTGGCGCTCACCATCCTGGGCGGCACCATCGTCGGCGGCCTGATGGGCCAGCCGAGCGCCGGCCTGTTGGCGGGCACGGCGCTGGGCATCGCGATCGCGGTGCTGCTGTGGCTCTGGGACCGGGGAAAATAGCTCCGCATCGGGCACTTGCGCGCCTTGCCACCATCCATGGGCCAGCATAAACGATACGCCATGAAGAAGCACCTGATCGCGCTCACCATCCTCACGCTGGCCATTCTCGTCGGCCTTTTCTTCTACTTCGCGCGGGGCGACGCGGCGCGGCTTCCCGCCGGCGCCGATGTGGGCAAGGAGCCGGTTTTCACCAGCCCCCGCAGCGAGATGATCCCGACGATGAACGTCGCGGAGGCCGTGCCGTGGAAGGGTGGGGAAAAGCCCGTTCCCGCGAAGGGCCTCAGCGTCGATCGCTTCGCGGACGGGCTGGACCATCCCCGCTCGCTGCTGCGCCTGCCCAATGGCGACGTGCTGGTGGCGGAAACCAACAGCCCGGCGCGGCCCACAAGCGGCATCGTCAACCGGGTGATGAACTATCTGATGAACAAGGCGGGGGCCGGCGTGCCGTCCGCCAACCGCATCACCCTGCTGCGCGACGCCGATGGCGACGGCCGGGCGGAAACCAGGACGGCTTTCCTGACCGGGCTGAATTCGCCCTATGGCATGGCGCTGGTCGGGGACACGCTCTACGTCGCCAATACCGATGCGCTGATGGCCTTTCCGTACAAGGAGGGCGAGACGAAGATCGCCGCCAAGGGGCGCAAGATCCTGAACCTGCCCGCGCAGGCGCCCAACATGCACTGGACGCGCAGCCTGGCCGCCAGCCCGCAGGGGCTGCTCTATGTGGGTATCGGTTCCAACAGCAATATCGGCGAAAACGACCTGGCGACGGAGGATAATCGCGCCGCCGTGCTGGAGGTCAATCCGCAGACCGGCGCCTATCGCATCTACGCTTCGGGCCTGCGCAATCCGGTGGGACTGGCCTTTGAACCTAAGAGCGGCGCGCTGTGGGGCGTGGTGAACGAGCGCGACATGCTGGGCAGCGATCTGGTGCCCGATTATCTGACGCGGGTGGAATTCGGCGCCTTCTATGGCTGGCCGTGGAATTATTGGGGCGGTTACGAGGATCGCCGGGTCCAGCCGCAACGGCCGGAAGTCCGCGAATATACCAAGCGGCCGGACTATGCGCTGGGCAATCATGTCGCGCCGCTGGGGCTGAGCTTCGCCGACAAGGTGACGCTGGGCGGGCCTTACGCCAACGGCGCTTTCGTCGGGCTGCACGGCAGTTGGAACCGGAAACCCCGGTCGGGATACAAGGTGGTGTTCGTGCCCTTCGGCGACAATGGCGAGACCGGCAAGGCCAAGCCGATCGACGTGCTGACGGGTTTCCTCAGTCCCCAGGGCGAGGCGCGCGGCCGGCCGGTGGACGTCACCGCCGATGCGAAGGGCGCGTTGCTGGTGAGCGACGATGTCGGCGGAGTCGTCTGGCGGGTGACGGCAGCGAAGTGAGGTGACGGGGAACGAGCGATTGAACGGCGCGCGCTGATAAAACGGTGCCTGTTAATAAAACGGCGCGTGCTCCTACGAAGGCAGGAGCCTAGTTCCACCGTCGATCTGGGCTCCTGCCTTCGCAGGAGCACGTAAGCGTCGATCTCAAACAGCCTAGATATTGAGGCCGTTCCGTCCCGCCAGCTCCACCACATATTGCCAGGCCACGCGCCCGGACCGGCTGCCGCGCTGGGTCGCCCACTGGATCGCCTCCAGCGGCTCGAAGCTGAGGCCAAGGCTGGCCGCATAGCCGCCGACGATGGCGACATAGGCGTCCTGGTCGATGGCGTGGAACCCCAGGCTCAGCCCGAAACGGTCGGACAGCGCCATCTTGTCGTCCACCACGTCACGCGGATTGACCGGGTCGTCCTGCTCCGACAGGTGGCGCGGCACGATATGGCGGCGGTTGGACGTCACATAGAGGCGGACATTGGCCGGGCGCGCCGCCGTGCCGCCCTGCAACAGCGACCGAAGCGAACGGGCGTCGCCAACGCCATTCTCATCGAAGCCCAGATCGTCGAGGAACAGGATGAAGGGCCGCCGCGTGTCCCGCAACAAAGTGAAAAGCCGCGGCAGGCTGGCCAGTTCGTCGATCGCGCATTGCAGCAGGGCGATGTCCTGCCCCTCGGCCTGGAGCTTGCCGACCACGGCGGCGACGACCGCCGACTTGCCCGTCCCCCTTGCGCCCCAGAGCAGCACGTCATGCGCGGCATGACCGGCGGCATGGCGGCGGCTGTTTTCCAGCAGCGCCTGCTTCTGCGCGTCGATGCCGGTCAGCAGGGCATAATCCACCGGCGCAAAGCCCTCCGCCGCCCGGATCGTCGCGCCGTTCCATATATAGGCAGGCGCGGCGGCCAGATCGGCGGCAGAAGCGGGCGGCGGCGCGATCCGTTCCAGCGCTTCGGCAATGCGGGTCAGCAGGGCATCGTTCATGGCGCCCTCGCTTAGCCCTCCTCCGCTTGACGGGCAAGCGCGACGCCCATGTCATTCTTCTGTAGCAATGGCCTTTTACTGCTCGAATTCGGGGCTTATACCGCTGGGGCCGTGACCATCCCAAATCCAGTCTTCTCCACCCGAATAAGCCGCTACGGCAGCGAGGCGCTGCGCGAGGCGGCGCTGCTGATCCGTGCGGGCGAGCCGGTCGCCGTGCCGACGGAGACGGTCTATGGCCTGGCGGCGGACGCCACGGATTCCAACGCCGTGGCCGCGATCTACGCCGCCAAGGGGCGGCCCAGCTTCAATCCCTTGATCGTGCATGTCGCGGACCAGGAGATGGCCGGGCGTCTGGCGGAGTTTTCGCCGGTGGCGGACAGGCTGGCGGAACGCTTCTGGCCCGGAGCGCTGACGCTGGTCCTGCCCGCTCGCGCCGACAGCGGATTATCGCCGCTGGTGATGGCGGGGTTGCCGACCGTGGCGCTGCGCCTGCCCGCGCATCCGGCGATGCGGGCGCTGATCCGGGAAAGCGGGCGTCCCCTCGCCGCGCCGTCGGCCAATCGCAGCGGATCGATCAGCCCGACGCGCGCCGAACATGTGATGGCGAGCCTCAATGGCAAGATCCGCATGATCCTGGACGAAGGACCGACCAGCGAAGGGCTGGAATCGACCATCGTCGCCCCGGAAACCGACTGCATCCGCCTGCTGCGCCCCGGCCCGGTCACGGCGGCGATGCTGGAGGAGGCAGGCATGCTGCCGGTGGTGACGGGCGCCGACAATACGAAGATCGAGGCGCCGGGCCAGTTGGAAAGCCATTATGCGCCGTCCAAGCCGGTGCGGCTGAACGCGCTGAAGGCGGAGAAGAACGAATATCTGATCGGCTTCGGGCTGATGCCCTGCCATGTGAATCTCAGCCCCGATGCCGACCTGCGGGAAGCTGCGGCGCATCTGTTCGCGGCGCTGCACATGGGGGACGCCAGCGCGGCGGAACGGATCGCCGTGGCGCCGATACCGAACGAAGGGATAGGCGTGGCGATCAACGATCGGCTGCGACGGGCGGCGGCCTGAAGCCGTGTTCCTGCGAAGGCAGGAACCCAGTTCAGACGGTGGCACTAGGTTCCTGCCTTCGCAGGAACACGGCAGTTTTCACGGCAGGATTACCCGCAATTATCATACCCCGCATCGCGGCATTCGCGGCGGCGGCGTTCTTCCTCCTTCTTCCGCTCGCGGGCCTCGCGCGCTTCCTGCTTGCGCATCTTGCGGCCGTAATTGCGGTCGGCCTCTTCCTGGCTGGTGGTGCTCCAGTCCACCACCTGGCTGCCTGCGCGCACCGGCGCCGTCACGATGTTCGCCGCCGTCCGGGCAATGCAGCCCGGCAGGAACAGCAGCAAAGCCGGCGCGGCCATCCATGCGATCTTGTTCATATCTCTTCCCCGGCTTGTCATTTCCGCGAGCTTAGGGATGCAGTCGGGCAGGACAAGCCTCAGGCGACGAACCGTTAGGAGGCTTCGATCCGCTCGGCAAAGCCCTTGCGCAATTTGGCGAGCTTGGGCGGGATCACCGCCATGCAATAAGGGTTCCTGTCCCCCACCCGCTCCCAATATTTCTGGTGATAATCCTCCGCCGGATACCAGGGCGCGTCCGGCTCGATTGCGGTGACGATGGGGTTCGCCCAATCCGCCTGCGCCCGCTCGATCCCCGCCCTCGCTTCCGCCGCGTGTTCGGGCGAATGGGGGAAGATGGCCGAGCGATATTGGGTGCCGACGTCATTGCCCTGGCGGTTGAGCGTAGTCGGATCATGGGTCGCGAAGAAAATGTCCAGCAGGTCGCCATAGCCGATCACCGCCGGATCATAGGTGATGCGGATCGCCTCCGCATGGCCGGTCGCACCGGAACAGACCTGCTCATAGGTCGGGTCGGGTAGCATGCCGCCGATATAGCCGCTTTCCACGGCCTTCACCCCTTTCAGATTCTGGTACACCGCCTCCGTGCACCAGAAGCAGCCGCCAGCCAGGGTTGCGATCTCTTCGGCCATATGCGCGTCCTTATCCTGCATTGGCCGTACAGATAGGAAGGATCAGCCCGCGGTTCCAGTCTGCCGCGCCGCCGCCTCCGCCTTGGCGCGCTCCTCGGCCACCAGTTCCTTGCGCGACAGCTTGCCGACCAGCGTCGTGGGCAGGTTCAGGCGCACCTCCACCTCGCACACCTTCTCATGCTTGCCCAGTTGCGGGTTCAACCAGTCCTTGAGCGCCGCGCCATCGATGTCCGACCCGTCCTGCAAGGTCACGAAGGCCTTGGGACATTCGCCGCGATAATGGTCGGGAATGCCGATCACCAGCGCTTCCTTGACCGCCGGATGGTGGTAGAGGACTTTCTCGACCTCGCTGGGGAAGACCTTGAAGCCTCCTACAGCGATCATGTCCTTCAGCCGGTCGACGATCTTCACATAGCCGTCCGCGTCGATCACCCCGACATCGCCGGTCCGCAGCCAGCCGTCGACGAACACCTCCTTGTCGGCGTCCGGGCGCTGCCAATAGCCCTTCATGATCTGCGGCCCGTCAAAGACCAGCTCGCCCGGTTCGCCTTCGGGGGACGGGCGGGTCGGGTCTTCTCGGTCGACCAGCTTGACCCGCGTGCCGGAAACCGGCTGTCCGACGGTGCCGGGCTTGTTGAGGCCCTCAAAGGGGTTGCAACAGAGGACCGGGCTGCTTTCGGTGAGGCCATATCCCTCCACCAGCGTGGCCCCGGTCATCGCCTCGAACCGCTGCTTGACCTCCAGCGGCAGGGGCGCGCCGCCGGAAATGCACAGGCGCAGCGAGGAAAAGTCGATATTCGGCGTCGCCGGATGATCCAGCAGCGCCTGGTACATGGTCGGCACGCCGGGCAGCGAGGTCGCCCTGGTCCGCTGGATCGCCGCCAGCACCTGCGTGCCGTCGAAACGCGGCAGCATCACCATCTCCCCGCCGTTCAGCACCGTGCGATTGAGGACGCAGGTATTGGCGAAGACATGGAAGAAGGGCAGCACCGCCAATATGCGGTCGGGCGCTTCGAGATGAGGATCGATCAGGCGCACCTGCCGCGCATTGGCTGTCAGGTTCTGGTGGGTCAGCATCGCGCCCTTGGGCATGCCGGTGGTGCCGCCGGTATATTGCAGCAGGGCGATGTCCTGCTCCGGTTCGATGGCCACGGGCGCGGGATCCTCGCCATGGCGCAGCAGATCGGCATAATGGACGATGCGCGGATCGTGCGGGACCGTGGAGGTCTCCTTCCGCTTGAACAGGCGGAACAGCACCGACTTGGCGGGCGGCAGCACTTCCGCAACGCTGCCGACGACCAGCCGCTCCAGGCTGCTGTTGTTCAGCACCTCCAGCGCCGTGGGCAGCAGCGCGCTGGCCGACAGGGTGAAGAGGATCTTCGTGCCGCTATCCTCGACCTGATGCTCCAGCTCGGCGGCGGTGTAGAGAGGGGAATAGTTGACCACAATGGCCCCGGCCATCATCGCGCCATAATAGGCCGCGACATAATGGGGCACGTTGGGAAGGTAGAGGCCGACCCGATCGCCCTTCCGGACGCCCATATCCTGCAAGCCCCTAGCAACCCGCCGGATGGTGCGCCACATTTCGCCATAGGTCGTCTTGCGGCCCATGAAGTCGATCATCACCGCCTGCGGGTGGGCCGTGGCGCTGTTCGCCACCATGTCCACCATCGATAGCGGCGGGAATGTCTGTTCCCACGGAAAGGGATGATTATAGCGGGTTTTCCAGATGTTTTCGTTGCTCTCCATGCATGGAAGTCTAAGTCACGCTTTCCCTTTACGCAAGCGTAAAGCACCGCAGCAAGGGCCGCGCCTCATGCCGAGGCGCGGCCCTTGCTGCGGTGCTTTATCTCGTCCGTCCGCGTGGAGCGGATTGACGTTACGGCATCACAGGTGACCCTTGTTGTCGCTGAACGGGTCGAGGATCTTCGCGGCGCCCGAAATCAGGTCGGATTCGCTCTTGAGCGCCTCTTCCGCGCGGCGCGTGGCGTCCTCGCGCTCGCGGCGCAATTCGTTGATCAGCGCCTCGCGGTCGCCGTCCAGGCGCGAATCGGTAGGGGCTTCAATGCCCGCCTTCTTCGCCGCCTTCGTCACCAGCGCGTCCAGTTCCCGCTGCGAGCAGAGGCCCAGCGTCACCGGATCCTTGGGCACGATGTTGGAGATGTTCCAGTGGGTGCGGTCGCGGATCGCGGCGATGGTGGTGCGGGTGGTGCCGATCAGCTTGCCGATGGCGCCGTCCGAAATCTCCGGATGGTTGCGCAGGATCCAGGCGATGCCGTCCGGCTTGTCCTGGCGCTTGCTGACGGGGGTGTAGCGCGGCCCCTTGGTGCGGCGGACCGGCTCCGGGCCCTTCAGCATCTTCAAGCGGTAATCCGGATTGGCCTCGCCCTTGTGGATTTCCTCCATCGTGATCTCATGGGCGCGCACCGGGTCGCGGCCGGTATATTTGGTGCCTGCGGTATCGTCGGCGATGGCCTGGACTTCCAGGATATGCAGCCCGCAAAACTCCGCGATCTGGTCGAAGCTCAGCGCGGTGTTGTCGACCAGCCAACTGGCGGTCGCATGGGGCATGAGAGGCTGGGACACGGGAATTCTCCGGCATGAAACGACAAGGGCCGCCCAAGCAGGGCGGCCACGCCCGACCTGAGATAGTGCATCCCGCCCCGCCCGGCAAGGAAAAGCGTCAGGCCGCGCTGTCGAGCGCCTGGGGATCGATATTGTGCAGGCCGGCAAGAAATTCCCGCGCGCTGCGTTCCCAACTGAAGCTCCGGCCATGGGTGGCGCAGGCGCCGCGGTCGCAGAGGAGCGCGGCGGCGATGGCGTCCTCCAGCCGGTCGGACAATGCGCCGCTTTCCGGGGTGACGATGTCCACCGGCCCCGTGACCGGATAGGCCGCGACCGGCGTGCCGCAGGCCAGCGCCTCTATCATCACCAGCCCGAACGTGTCGGTGCGGCTGGGAAAGACGAAGACGTCCGCGCCCGCATAGGCCCCGGCCAGTTCGGTTCCGAACATCGGTCCCAGGAAATGCGCCTGCGGATAGGCATTTTCCAGCATGGCGCGGGCCGGACCGTCGCCCACCACCAGCTTGGCGCCGGGATGGCCGCTGGCCAGGAAAGCCTCCAGATTCTTCTCCACCGCGACGCGGCCGACATAGAGCTGGATCGGGCGCGGCAGCCCGGCGAAGAAGGCGGGCGGCGTCGCCTGCGGCGTGAAGGCGGCCAGGTCCACTCCCCTGCCCCATGGGCGGACCTGCGCCAGCCCATGAGCGCGCAATTGCCGCCGTACCGACGGCGTCGACGCCAGCACCGCTTCGGCCGGGCCGTGGAACCAGCGGATATAACGCCAGAACCATGCGGCGGGCAGGCCGGTGCGCTGCGCCACATAGTCCGGAAAATGGGTGTGATAGGCGGTGGTGAAGCGGATGCCGCCGCGCAGGCACCAGCGCCGCGCCGCCAGGCAGAGCGGCCCTTCGGTCGCCAGATGGATCGCATCGGGACGGAAAGCCGCGATCATCCGCCCCACCACGCCCGAACGGGCGAAGGCCAGCCGTATTTCCGGATAGGTCGGGCAAGGGATGGAGCCGAACAGGTCGGGCGAGATCAGCTTCACCTCATGCCCCATCCTCTCCAGTTCCGCCTGCATGGTCTGGAGCGTGCGGACGACGCCGTTCACCTGCGGGCTCCAGGCGTCGGTGACGATGATGATGCGCATGGCGGGCGCTCCTGTCAGGCCGCGATCCGGGAGGGTTCGCCTGCTGCGCGCCGCGCTATTTCATCGGCCCAGTGCAGCACCTCCATCCGTCCGTCGAAATGCTCGACCAGCGCGGTGCATCCCTCCACCCAGTCGCCGTCATTATAATAGTGGACGCCTGCGATCTCGCGGATTTCGGCATTGTGGATATGGCCGCAGACCACGCCGTCCACGCCCCGCGATCCGGCCTCATGCGCCACCACCTCCTCGAAGCGGGAGATGAACTCCACGGCGTTCTTGACCTTGTGCTTGGCCATCTTGCTGAGCGACCAATAGGGCAGGCCCATGCGCCGGCGCGCCGCGTTCACCACGACATTGACGCGCATCAGCATGGCATAGGCCGCGTCGCCGACGAAGGCGAGCCAGCGGTGCGCCAGCATGATCGCGTCGAACTCATCGCCATGCAGCACCAGCAGCTTGCGGCCGTCGGCGGTCTCATGGATCGCCTTGCGCCTTATCTCGACGCCGCCGAAGCTGAGGCCGGTGAACTGGCGGAACATCTCGTCATGATTGCCGGGGATATAGACGACGCGGGCGCCGCGCCTGGCCCGCTTCATCAAGCGCCAGATGACGTCATTGTGCGCGGCGGGCCAGTAGAAGCGGCGCTTCAAACGCCAGCCGTCGATGATGTCGCCCACCAGGTACATGGTGTCGCTGTCGACGCTGTCGAGGAAATCGATCAGCATCCCCGCGTTGCAGCCGCGCGTGCCCAGGTGAATGTCCGAAATCCAGATCGTGCGATAGCGGCGACGCGTTCCTTCCCTTTCCGGAATGGCGAACCTGTCGTCGGCGCCATCGTCCAACTCCGCCAGGAAAGGCAGGCGCGTGACGGCGTTCATGATGCGACCCCTGAGCTGTTTCCCTCAGGCGCGAATCCCTAGCGGCTCTATGTTACAATTTCGCAGCGAATGTGACGGAAATGCGACGGTTGTGGCCAGTCGCAGACCTCCCCATCTCGATGGGGAGGAACAGGATAGGCCCGCCTCCCCCCTCAAACCGTCAATACGATCTTCCCGAAATGATCGCCCGAATCCATCCGCGCATGCGCCTTCGCCGCCTCCGCCAGCGGAAAGCGCATGTCCATCGCCGGGCGCAGCCTTCCCTGCTCGATAAAGGCCCATACCACCCGCATCAGCTCGTCCGCCACCAGGCTCTTGAACGCCACGGATCGCGGCCGCAGCGTCGATCCGGTCAGCGTCAGCCGCCTTCTCATGATCGCGGGAATGAAAACCTCCGCCTTGGGTCCGCCCGTCGTCGCGATGGACACATGGCGCC
The DNA here is from genome assembly GCF_037101235.1 of Sphingobium sp. TA15. NCBI lineage: Bacteria > Pseudomonadati > Pseudomonadota > Alphaproteobacteria > Sphingomonadales > Sphingobiaceae > Sphingobium > Sphingobium sp. TA15. Next base: position 398,614 of record NZ_AP025355.1, on the reverse strand, counting down.
CGTCCTCCGCCAGGCACTGGATGTTGCGCGGCAGGTAATCCCCGCCCACCATGTCCAGCACCGCCTGCACGCCCTGCCCGCCGGTGATGCGCTTCACTTCCTCGACGAAATCCTGGCTGCGATAGTTGATCGCATGGTCCGCGCCCCAGGCCTTCGCCTGCTCGCACTTCGCGTCGCTGCCGCAGGTCACGATGACGGTGATGTCGAACAGCTTGCAGAGCGAGATCGCCATGGTGCCGATGCCGCTGGTGCCGCCATGGACCAGCACGGTGTCGCCCTCCACCACATAGGCCCGCTCGAACAGGTTGCTCCACACGGTGAACAGCGTTTCCGGCAGGGCGGCCGCCTCGACCAGGTCATAATCGTCCGGCACCGGCAGGCACTGGCCTGCGGGCGCCACCGCATATTCGGCATAGCCCCCGCCAGGCAGAAGCGCGCAGACGCGCCGGCCGATCAGCAACTCGGCGCTGCCGCCCGCGGCGACGATGGTGCCCGAAACCTCCAGCCCCGGAATGTCCGGCGCGCCGGGCGGCGGCGGATATTTTCCCAGCCGCTGCATCACGTCGGGCCGGTTGATCCCGGCGGCCGCCACCTTGATCAGCACCTCGTCGGGGCCAGGCGCGGGAACCGGCCGCCGCTGCGGCACCAGAACCTCCGGCCCACCCGGAGCCGCTATGCCGATCGCCGTCATTTCAGTCGGCATTTCGTTCGGCCTTGCGCCTTCATTCGCCATTACGGCCCTCGCGGCAGATGTTGCACCGCACCACAATCGACGGGCGGAATGAAGGCCTTATTGACAGACTGGCCCGCAGGGTCAACATTGCAAGTCATGGACATGGATGACGATCTGCCCCGAAAGGCCGATGATCCGCTGGCCCAACTGCTCCGACAGGATCTGGGCCCATTGTCCCTTTCCGATCTCGAAGCGCGCATCGAAGCGCTGGAGGGCGAAATCGCTCGCACCCGATCCAGGATTGATAACGCCGTTAACCACAAGGCAAGCGCCGAGGCGTTATTCAAGCGATGAACCCGCGCCCCGCCCTCCGCGACTCCGACAAGGGTCTCTCCGGGCATGGGCAGTCTGGCAATTCCGGCGGTCAGGATGTCCATCTTGATCCGGCGTCGAGCAATGCCGACATATGGTTCAAGACAACCCCTCATTGGGGGTCAGGAGTATAAAGAACATGCCATCTTTCGCACCCGCCCTTGAGACCACCCTGCATAACGCGCTGACCCACGCGTCGGAGCGCCGTCACGAATATGCGACGCTGGAGCATCTGCTGCTCGCGCTGATCGACGATGAACATGCGTCGAAGGTGATGCAGGCCTGCGGCGTGGAGCTTGGCGAACTGTCCGACGCGGTGACGCAATATCTAGACACCGAACTCGACAGCCTGAAGGTGGAAGGGGCCAGCGATCCCTCCCCCACCAGCGGCTTCCAGCGGGTGGTCCAGCGCGCCATCCTGCATGTCCAGTCCTCCGGAAAAGACGAAGTGACGGGAGCCAATGTGCTCGTCGCGCTTTTCTCCGAGAGGGAGAGCTACGCCGTCTATTTCCTCCAGCAGCAGGACATGAGCCGCCTGGACGCCGTCAGCTACATCAGCCACGGCGTCGGCAAGGGCACCGCCGTTCCTGAGCAGCAGCGCGAGACGAAGGGCGCCGCCGAAGAGGAAAAGAAGACGCAGGACAGCAAGGGCAAGAAGGACAGCGCCTTGGAGCAGTTCACCGTCAACCTCAATGAGAAGGCGGCGCGGGGCAAGGTTGACCCGCTGATCGGCCGCGCTTCCGAAGTCGACCGGACGATCCAGATCCTCTGCCGCCGGTCGAAGAACAACCCGCTCTATGTGGGCGATCCGGGCGTGGGCAAGACCGCCATCGCGGAAGGCCTGGCGCGCAAGATCGTGGAGGGGGAGGTTCCCGACGTCCTCAAGGAAGCGGTGATCTACTCGCTCGACATGGGCGCGCTGCTTGCCGGAACCCGCTATCGCGGCGATTTCGAGGAACGGCTGAAGGCGGTCGTCACAGAACTGGAGAAGATGCCGCACGCGGTCCTCTTCATCGATGAGATCCACACCGTCATCGGCGCGGGCGCGACCAGCGGCGGCGCGATGGATGCGTCCAACCTGCTGAAGCCCGCCCTGTCGGGCGGCACGATCCGCTGCATCGGCTCCACCACCTACAAGGAGTTCCGCAACCATTTCGAGAAGGACCGCGCCCTGCTGCGCCGGTTCCAGAAGATCGACGTCAACGAACCCACGGTCGAGGACACGATCAAGATCCTGGCCGGGCTGCGCAGCGCGTTCGAGGAGCATCACCACGTCAAATACACCCCCGACGCGATCAAGGCGGCGGTGGAACTGTCGGCGCGCTACATCAACGACCGCAAGCTGCCGGACAAGGCGATCGACGTGATCGACGAGGTCGGCGCGATGCAGATGCTGGTGGTGCCGTCGAAGCGCAAGAAGACCATCACCCCCAGGGAGATCGAGCAGGTCATCGCGACCATGGCCCGCATTCCTCCCAAGACCGTCTCGGCCGACGACAAATCGGTGCTGGAAACGCTCGACACGGACCTCAAGCGCGTCGTCTTCGGCCAGAACCGGGCGATCGAGGTGCTGTCCTCCGCGATCAAGCTGTCGCGAGCGGGCCTGCGCGATCCGGACAAGCCGATCGGCAACTATCTCTTCTCCGGCCCCACCGGCGTCGGCAAGACGGAGGTTGCCCGGCAACTCGCCCATCTGCTCGGCATTCCGCTCCAGCGGTTCGACATGTCGGAATATATGGAACGCCATTCGGTCAGCCGCCTGATCGGCGCCCCTCCGGGCTATGTCGGCTATGACCAGGGCGGCCTGCTGACCGATGCGGTGGACCAGAATCCGCACAGCGTCCTGTTGCTGGACGAGATCGAGAAGGCGCATCCGGACCTGTTCAACATCCTGCTCCAGGTGATGGACAATGGCCGGCTGACCGATCATCACGGCAAGACGGTGGATTTCCGCAACACCATCCTCATCATGACCACCAATGCCGGCGCGTCGGACATGGCGAAGGAAAGCATCGGCTTTGGCGAACTCACCCGCGAGGATGCGCAGGAAGACGCGGTGAAGAAGCTCTTTACCCCCGAATTCCGCAACCGCCTCGACGCCATCGTTCCCTTCGGCTATCTGCCGCCGGAAATCGTGGCGCGGGTGATCGACAAGTTCGTGCTCCAGCTCGAACTGCAACTGGCCGACCGCGACGTCCACATCACCCTGGACGACGAGGCGAAGGCGTGGCTCACCAAGCGCGGCTATGACAAGCTGTACGGCGCGCGCCCGATGGGCCGCCTGATGCAGGAGAAGATCAAGCAGCCGCTGGCCGAGGAACTGCTGTTCGGCAAGCTGGTCCATGGCGGCGAAGTCCATGTCCGGCTGAAGGACGACGCGCTGGCCTTCGAAATCACCCCCGCCGCCCCCAAGAAGGGCAAGAAGCGCGGCCGGTCGAAGCCTGCGGAATCGGCCAAGTAAAAGGTCGAAGAATGAAGGAAAAAAGGGCGGCCCGACGGGTCGCCCTTTTTCTTGAGCGATGGTAATGAACCGGACGGGACTATCGGGCCGCTTCCCTGATCCGCGCCGCCGCTCCGCCATGGCCGGTCCATGGAACAGCCTCGCCCGATCCCGAACGACGCCCGCCGATCGCAGGAGAGCATGCCATGGCTGAAACCATCACCCTCTACACCAACCCGATGTCGCGGGGACAGATCGCCCGCTGGATGCTGGAGGAGGTCGGCCAACCCTATGAGATGGTCGTGCTGGATTATGGCGAAGGCGGCATGAAATCCGCCGATTATCTGGCGATCAATCCGATGGGCAAGGTTCCCGCCATCGTCCATGACGGCAGGACGATCACGGAATGCGCGGCGATCTGCGCCTATCTGGCAGACGCCTTTCCCGCCGCGAACCTCGCGCCGCCGACGGACAGGCGCGCCGACTATTATCGCTGGCTGTTTTTCGCCGCCGGCCCGGTGGAAGCGGCCGTCACCAACAAGGCGCTCGGCTTCGTCGTTCCCGAAGGCCGGGAACGAACGGCGGGCTACGGCACGTTCGACACCATGGTCGACACGCTGGAACATGCCGTCTCAGGCCCCGGCTGGATTTGCGGCGACCAGTTCACCGCCGCCGACGTCTATGTCGGTTCGCAGATCGACTGGGGCCTGGCCTTCGGCACGATCCCCAGCCGCCCCGTCTTCGAAGCCTATGTCGCCCGCCTGCGCGAACGCCCGGCCTATAAACGGCAGAAGGAGATGGACAACGCCCTCATCGCCCAGATGCAAAAACCTTAAAAATCCTCCCCATCTTTCGATGGGGAGGGTCGAAGAGAGGCACGTGACTCTCTTCGACAGCCGAAGGCTGGTGGAGGGGAATTGTGCAGGTAGCGCCTCTTTTCCTCCGCCAGTCCGTTACGCCCCATATGCTGTCCTCCAATACAAAAAGGCCCGGCGAACCTCTCCACCGGGCCTTTCCCCAATCTTGCAATGGCGCCCTCAGTCCCGCTGACTACCCATGAAGCGCAACAGGAACAGGAACATGTTGATGAAGTCGAGATAGAGGTTCAGCGCCCCCATCACCACCGACTTGCCCATCATGTCGGTCCCCGCGACATGGGCATAGATGCTCTTGATCTTCTGCGTGTCATAGGCGGTCAGGCCCGCGAACAGCAACACGCCGATAAAGCTGATCACCAGGTTCATCGCGCTCGACCGCAGGAACAGGTTGATGAGGCTCGCCACCAGCAAGCCGACCACGCCCATGATCAGGAAGGTGCCGAAGCCCGAAAGGTCGCGCTTCGTCGTATAGCCCCACAGGCTCAGCCCCGCGAAAGCCGCCGCCGTCGCGAAGAAGGTCTGCGCCACCGACGTGCCGGTATAGACCAGCAGGATGGAGGAGAGCGACAGCCCCATCACCGCCGCATAGGCCCAGAACATCGCCTGCATCGCAAAGGTCGACAGCCGGTTGATGCCGAAGCTCATGGTCATCACGAACAGCAGCGGCGCGAACATGATGACATATTTCAATATGCCCGGCCCGGCCAATATCTGATAGGCAAGGCCGCTCGACGCGAACAGCATCGCGACCACGCCGGTCAGCAGCACGCCGCTCGCCATATAATTGTAGACCGACAGCATATAGCTGCGCAGGCCAGCGTCATACGCCTCCCCGCGCGCGACGGTCGCGCCGCCAAAACCCGCAATGTCGGAACGCGGATCGGACCAATTGGCCATGAGAAAATCTCCTTCACCGGCGGGATAGCAGCCGGTTTCCCTATTATCGGCTTATCCCGCGCCATATTCAAGCGCGGACAGCAGCCTGACTCATCGCGCCGAAGCCGCTATGACAGGAGCATGCACCGTCTTTTCGTCGCCATCCGCCCCCCGCCCGCCATCCGCGCCCGATTGCTCGGCCTGATGCACGGCATCGCCGGGGCGCGCTGGCAGGATGACGACCAACTGCATCTCACCCTGCGCTTCGTGGGCGAAGTCGACCGCCCGCAGGCCGACGACCTGGCCGACGCGCTGGGCCATATCCGCTTTTCGCCGTTCGAAATCGCCCTGTCCGGCGTCGGCTGCTTCGACCGCAAGGGCCAGGTTCACACGCTCTGGGCGGGCGTGCAGCCCCGCGACCCCCTCGCGCAACTTCATCGAAAGGTCGACCGCGCCTGCGTCCGCATCGGCCTTCCTCCCGACAATCGAAGCTATTTGCCCCACATCACCCTGGCGCGCTTCGGCCGGACAGCCGGTCCGATGGAACCGTTCATGGCCCTCCACGCCGCCCTCGCAAGCGCGCCCTTCACGGTCGACGAATTCGCCCTGTATGAAAGCCAGCCAGGCCAGACAGGTTCGACCTACCACATGATCGAACGCTACGGCGTGCAGAACCACCCCTATCCCCGTTCAGGCTGAGCCTGTCGAAGCCCCCTTCTTTCCTGAAGAAGAGAAGCGCCCTTTCCGACAGACCGAAACCGATCCATCGCCCGCGAAAGCTATCCCGCAGACAAGACGCCGCACGCCACGCGCCCACCGGCATTGCCCGCCGGATCGGTCTTGTTGTCATCGGCCTGCGCATGGATGACGACCGCCGCGCCATCGCCGTCCAGCAAGGGAGTCGTTCCCGAACTGACTGTCCCGCCCGGAATGACATATTCCATCTCGCCCGCACCGTCGGCGCCCGCGATCATGTTGGGCATGTCGCCCATATGCATGCCCGCCGGATTATCCTTGCCATGCTTGTGTCCGGTCGGATTCCAATGCCCGCCCGCGCTGGCGAAGTCGGGCGGCGCGCAGCTTCCGGCGGTATGGACATGCACGGCATGCATGCCCGGCGTCAGTCCCTGGCCGCGCACCAGCACGTGAAGGCCATCGGCGGCCTGGGTCACGGTCGCCTCTCCTCGTGACGATCCGTCTCCGGCCAGCAGCTTCGCATGGGCGACAGGCGCGGCGGCATCGCCGACCGGCGCCGTCGCCGACGATCCGGTCGCGCAACCCGACGCCATGGCGGCCATGGGCAATGCCAGAATAATTGCGGCAATTTTCATGATGATCCAACTCCCAGAGGAATGCTGCCAGGCGAACGCGGCATGACGGTCTTTTGTTGCCTAGGCGGTCCGAAATGTCACAGCTTTTCGTTCCGATCGCTCCCGCCGGGCCAAAGCCAGGACCAACTCCCGCCAGGCGCTCGAACAAGACACGCGGCTCGACAGCAGCCCAATCCCGCCGGCTTGCATTCACACCCGGCATTCGGAGCGGCATGGCCCAGCCCGAACGGAACACCGGCCATTTCATGCGAAGCCAATCACGGCTGGCTTCCCGACCTCTCCTCCGCGGACAAACCGCATGGAAAAAGGGGCCGGTCTTGCGACCAGCCCCTCGATCCTCTTCCATCCCGAAGGATGGAAAATCTTACTGACCCGAACCCGGACCGTAGGTGATTTCCACGCGACGGTTCTGCAGTTCGCGAACGCCGTCGGCGGTTTCGACGCGGGGGTTCGATTCACCGAACGCCTGGGTCGTGATCACGCCGTCGGGGATGCCCTTCGACGAGATATAGGCCTTGACGGCATCGGCGCGACGCTGGGACAGGCCGACGTTGTAGGAGGCCGAACCCGAACGGTCCGCATAGCCCGCCAGCATGACCTGGGCGCTGCCGCAGTTGCTGTAGGCCGAAACCGCATTGTCCAGAATGGTGGCGGCGTCAGGCGTGATGTCCGACTTGTCCCATTCGAAGAAGACGATGTACGGCCCAGGGCTGCACTCGGCCACCGGCGGCGGAGGCGGCGGGGGCGGAGGCGGCGGGGGCGGCGGAGGCGGCGGGGGCGGCGGCGGAGCAGCCGGTTCGCCACCGAAGTTGTAGGTCAGGCCCAGCAGCAGGCTGTGGGTGCGCAGCTTGGTGTCGACCGACGAACCGGCGGGGCCGCCGATGGTCGTGTAGGCCGGAACCAGCTTGATGTCGTCCTGGTTGAAGAAGCGATACTTCAGCGAGACGTCCACGTTGGTGGTCAGCGGATAGCGGACGCCAGCGATCGCCTGCCAGGCGAAGCCGGTGTCGGAATCGTTGACCAGGTCGTTGGCCAGCTTGCCGCGCGACACGCCGACGCCGCCGCCGACGAAGCCCTGCAGGCCGTCATCGGGACCGAAGTCCAGCAAGCCGTTCAGCATGAACGACAGGGCCGAAGCCGCGCCGCCGAAACCGCTCTTGTCCAGGTCGACTTCAGCGCGCTTGTAACCGGCTTCCGCTTCCAGGCGGAAACCGCCGAAGTCGTAACCGATCACGGCATCGCCGTCGAAGCCCTTGTGGTAGTCCACGCCGACCGTGTTGCTGGCGGCGCCAGCGTTGCCGGGGGTGAAAGTGATGTCCTGATCTTCGACGAGAACAACGCCGGAGTCGATGCCGACATACCAGCTATTGTCACGCGCCAAGGCCGGGGTGGCCAGGGCGCTGGTCGCAAGCACAGCCGCGAGGGCAAGCTTCCGCATCTGAATTCCCCTTTCAAAAGTGTCACGAAGGACTGCTGAAACCCTGTATCGGCTAGAAAGTTTCATGGCAAGTCCACAATTGGCAAAACTGTTGCAAAAATAACGCAGTTACGCCGCCGTCCTGCCCTTGGTCCCTCATTCGCAACGGCAATTTCGGCAAGGGGCCGCCCCATCAAAAGCCACAGCCGGCTCAGGTCGCGATCAGGCCATGTGTTCGCAACGCGCCCAGAATTGCGGCAAGGGCCGAACGCGCCTCCATGTCGACGGTCGCGCCGCCCGCGGGATCGGCGATGGCCGCCGCCGCCGCGCCCACGACCCGTTCCCCGCCGACATAGAACCCGTCCGCCCGCACGGCGCAATCCTCCCAATGCGCCCCGTCATGACGCATCGCATGCCCCCTGTCCGCGACCCACAGCGAAAGGCCCTCGCGCGGCGCGGCGAAACGCCACCCCCCTTCCGTCCAGCAGGCCAGCGCCCCATCCTGCCCTTCCCAGGCGCCGCCCGCCCCGGCGGCCACGATCCAGCATGCGCCGACCGCCGGCGATGCGGGCGGCTCGTCCTGGTCGGCGCTTTCCACCGCGCCGTGCAGCAGCATGTCGATCCGCGCCAGCGCCTCGTTATGAAACAGCTCCTTCTGCGCCTGCCCGGCAAAGAGCTGGGGCAAGGCCCAGCGAAGCGTCGAGTCCATCGTCATGATTCGATTGTCCTTTTCTTCAAAGGGCCGGCATCAGCCCGCCAAAACGATGCGCGCGGCGCGGCCCAGCGCATAGGTGCCGACCTGCCGGATCTCGACCGCCAGTTCGCCCGGATGACCCATATCCTCCACCACCGCCGCGGCATCATAGGTCCAGGGCGATCGGTCGGTGACGATTCTGCGCAGTTCCGTCGGCCCTGCCGACACGCGCAGTTCATAGCTCTCCCGATCCTCGCCCAGGGGCACATCGGTCCCGCTGGTCCAGCGCCATCCGCCTCTGCCGCGCCGCGTCCAGCCGACGATCCAGCCGCCGGTCCCATCCCCCCGCGCCGTGACATGCACGGGAGAAGGCGGCACCACCGCCTCCCCCCTTATCGTCAACAGCGCATCGGCCGGCGCGCTGTCGCCCACCCCGACCGCCGAGACATGAAGGCCGCCGCCAATCTCCGCCCCGCTTCCATAAGGGGCAAGCTCGACCAGCCGGTCCTCCTCCAGCAGCAGGAAAGCCTCACCCACTTCATGGGACGCCATCGCCCATTCGGTTCCGAACAATCCGCGCCGCAGGCCTTCCAGCCGGAAACTGGCCTCGCCGGTCTGCGCGGCATGGCTGAACTGGACCAGTTCCTGCCCGACCAGGCACAGATTGCGCCCCAGGCCCAGCGCCGCCTCGTCCGCCCCCGCCAATTCCATGTCCGCCGACAGCAGGGTCACGTGGAGAGCATTGATGTGGTCGACCATCGTCACGCTCCCGGCGGGCAAGGCGTTGTCGGCCCATCCCATCACGGCGCGGCCCGCCGTCCGCCCGGCGGGAGAAGCCTCCCCCGTCGCGCCGATCACGAACAGCGCCGCGCCGCGCCACCCTTCGCCGCCGCTCGCCGCCGCGACGATCAGGGGCGCCGCCGCCACCCCTTCCCTGATCATGGGCAGGTCCGCCAGCATCAGCATGGTCGGGCCATGCGGCCTGTCCGCCTGCCGCACCATCGCGCCGGACGACGCCCCCAGCGGGATCGCGGCGCCGGCCCCCGGCACGCGCCTCAAGGCCAGGCGCACGGCCATCGCCTCCCATTCGCGCTCCTCGATCCGCCACCGGCCCGGCACGCCTTCCACCGCGACGACATCGCCCGGCGCATGGCGCAGCGCATCCCAGCCGCAGCGCAGCGTCATCGTCGACCGCCCGGCCCATGCCATTCCCAGCTTCCGCGCCGCCAGCGACCGCGCCTCCTCGCCGGACAGCGCCATCGGCAGGTCGATGCCCTGCTCCAGCCGTCCCGGACCCGGCCGGCCGATGCGCTGCACGCCCGTCTGATAGTCGCGCGCCGGATCGTGATAGCGGACCGACAAGGCCGCCGGCACGCTGTCCGCCGAGCCGCCCGAATGCTCGCACCCGTTCAGCGCCCGCCCGTTGACCGACCGGCACAGCGCCCCGGCGGCGATCGCCGTCGCCCCCTCCGCGTCCCCCGCCCGCAGGCGCAATCCCGCCTCTTCGGCCACAAGGGCCAGGCCGAACGCCTCCGCCAGCGGCGCCAGCGCATCGCCCACATCCGCGCCGCCCGCCGCCATGCCGGCGACCGCGCCCAGCCCGTCGCCGGTCAATATCCCTCCGCTCAACTCCGCCGCCAGACCGGCAATCGCGACCGGCCCCTCGTCCGCCTCCACCTCGAAGGTCAGCGACGGGATGCGATTGCCATAGTCCGCGAGCGACAGATCCTCGAACACCGCATAGGCAATCCCCCGATGCGCCGGCGTCGCCCCCACGCCCTCCGCTGCCGCGATCAGCGGATCGACCGCCTGGTCCTCGCCGCCCGAATGCAGCCGAAAGGCTCCCAGCTCCGTCTTGAAGTCCCCCGCCGCCCCGCGCAGCAGGTTGCCGTCCGCCCAGATGCGCCGCACCGACCGCACGGCGCGCGCCGACAGCGCCACGGCAAAGCTCGCCGAATAGCTGTAGCTGGTGACGCTGGGCCGCCCCTTGCCCCCGCCGCTCCTGTGCCTCGTCTCCTTGAGGTCCGTCGCCCAGATCACGGTTCCCGCCACCCGCAGCGTCCCGAACAGCCTGGGCAGCTGCGATCCATAGGTCGACGTCTGGACCTGAACCTCGTTCAGCCGCCGCCCCTCCACCCCCTTGGGCCTGAACAGCACCGCATGGTCGAAAGCATTGCCGATCAGCCCGCCGATGGCGCCCCCCAACGGCCCGCCAATGGCCGTGCCAAGGGCGGTCAACACGATCGTCGCCATAGATTCTCCTATTCCGCCCGCCAGTAACCCAGCACCGGCCAGGGCGAAGGCCCCGGCATCTCCACGACGCGCCCCACGCCCGCATGGGCATGGACATGCCCGCCCGGCACGACGATCATCAGGTGCAGTTGCAACGGCCCCGGCCGCACCAGCGCCAGATCGCCCTCGCGCGCCGCATCGACCCGCCGCAGCCCCGCCGCGCGCAGCCAGTCCGCCGCCCGGCCCTCATCCCCGGACCGCAGCCCATATCCCTCCGGCGCCGCCCGCCCCAGCACCAGCGCCGCCAGCCCGACGCAATCCAGCCCCCGCTCGGGCAGCCGCCCGTGCAGGCGGAACCGCACGCCCACCAAGGCGCGGGCCGCCGCCACGACCCCGCTCACGCCGCCCCCGGATAGCGCGTCAGCAAATCCGTCCCCGGCAGATAGGGCTCCCCCCGAAAATTCACTGCATTGCCGAACCGGCCGACGCACGTCGCCAACCGCCGGTCGCACCCCTCGGTCAGCAGCGCCAGCGCGCCCGCCTCCACCGCAAAGGGCGGCGGATCGGCCAGGGCGACATCCTCGGCGCCATTGTCGATCACCCCCTGCACTATCCCGCCATTGGCCCCGGTCAGCCAGCGCAGCGTCCCGAAGGCGTAGGCCCCCGGCTCCAGCCCGGCCACGCTCACCACCGCATCCTCCACCGCGCCGACGGCCACCACGCGCCGCCGACCGGCCAGGTCGACCCGGCACTGCCTGTCCCCCAGCGCAGCACGGCAGTCCGGCGAAGTGGACGGCGCGACAGAAGCCTTCAGCGCCGCCATCGCGCCCACCAGCTCTGCTGAAAAAGCCCCCGCCTTGCGCGTCACGGCCCCGATCTCCCCCCGCGCCAGCAGCAGCCACAGATCGCCCGGCGCCTCCCACTCGGTCAGCCGCAACTCCAGCCCGGCCCCGTCCCAGCGCCCCGCCATCAGGTCCGCCTCGCTGATCGCATCCGCCACCAGCGCGCCTTCGACATCGCTGTCCGCGCCCTCCACCCCGATGCCGCTGCGCACGGCGGAAGGCGTCATCCCCGGCGCCGCGCGATAGAGCAGATGGCCGATCTCCAGATCGCGATCATGGCTCGTCAGCCCGATCGTCACCCCGTCCCGCCGCTCGATCCGCCAGCAAAAGGCCAGCGTCGCCAGCGGCTTCTCCAACGCCTCCAGCCCGCTCATTCCCTGATCTCCACCAACGGCACCGACGGCGCCTCGCCCGCCGCGAAGGTCGCCCGGTTGATGTCCAGCCGGTCCTCGGCAAAGCGCACCGGCACGTCGAAGCGGAAACCGGCCGTCAGCACCGCCCCTTCGGCGGGCGCGACATCGAAGGCGATCACGCCCAGCCCGGCATGGCTCCAGCCGCCCGCCATCTCCACGCCATCCACGGCGACCCGGATGGTCCCCGCCACCGGCCGAGTGATCCGCCGTGCCTGCGCCTCCTCGCCAGCGCCGTAGAAGCGCTGCAACGGAAACTCCGCCCGAACGCCGTCGCCCAACCCCAGACGCTGGTCCAAAGGCCCCGGCGCCTCCCCCATGGCGCAACTGCGGTCGTCATAGGGATCGCTGAAGCGGAATCCCCGCGCCGCCCCGCGCCGCGCCCGGAAGAAGGCGATCAGCGCCGCCATGTCCGCTTCCGACCGCACGCCCGGCCCGGCATCGAAGGACAGGCGCGCATCCGCCCAATCGCTGCTCCGCCGCTCATGCCCCGAGACGCTCTCCACGACCTGCGTGGAGAAAGCCGGCGAAACGCTCGCCTCCCGCCCAACGCTCAAGGGAAAGGACACATCGTCAAAGGCTTGCACATCTTCCTCCCCATATGATCTGAAGCAGGTGAAGCCATCCCGCGCCACCTGGGGCAGCGCCCAAATGAAGGTCGCCGCCGTCCCCCGCCGCATCGCCGCATCGGCCGCCGCCGCGATCTCGCGCCATTGCGCGGCATCCTCCCCGCGCAGCACGAAACCCGAAAGATAATGCTGCGCCTCGACCGGATAGCCGAGCCGCTCCACCGCCAGCTCCACGCCCCGCGCCGTCAGCCGCTCGCGCCCCTGCGTCACCCAGTCATAATCTTCCAGTTGCAACACATCGAAGGCCGGCGACGCCCATCCCACCGGCATGTTCGCCCGCTTGGCCTCCGGCGCCAGCGGATCGAGCACGGTCGGCAGATAGGCGAGCAGATGCGTCACCGCCCCCGGCGCCACCCCCTTCACCCAGGCGCAGAGCGCCGCCGTCGATGCCGCCAGCACTTCGCCCGCCCGGTCCAGCAGCGCCTTCTGCCCGGCGCTCAGCGTCCCCCGCACGTCCGGGATGGACACCAGCGCCGCGCCGAACGCCGCCCGCGCCGCATCGTCATACAGGCAGATGCGCCCGTCGGCGGGCATCACCCACCACCATGGCTCGCCCACCTGAAACCTGATCTCCAATCCAGCCGTCAAGCCAATGGAAACAAAGGCCCCTGCCACCAGCCGCAAATAGCTCATCGCCCCGTCATGCGCGGGGGAAAGCAGGCTCGAAGGCGGCGACCAGCCCGTCAGCGCGGGAGAACCATCCTCCGCCCGCTGCTTCCAGTCGTTCCAGCAATGCGCGTCGAACAATTCATAGGAAAGCGACCAGATCACCCCCAGCCCCAGCGCCTTGGCCCGCTGTGCGAAGTCCGCATGCCAGGCGGCGCAGGGCGCGTTCAGCACCCCGCCCGCCAGGCTGATGTAAAATCCGCCGCCCAGCGGTTCGAGCCGGAAATAATGGCTCATCCCGACATAATGATTGATGTCCCCGCGATAGCCCAGCGCATGGATCGACGCGACGATCCGCTCCGGCGTCTGGTTGAAGCAGTCGTCATAGCCGGTCGCCATCGACAGCCCATGTTCGGGCAGCACCACATCGCCCACGCGCAGCACCGACCCTGCGCCGTCGCAGCTTATCTCCGAAAGCTCGCACCATCCCTCAACCGCCGCGGCGAAGGCGGCGCTCCCCGCATCATAGCCCGGCGCGGCGAGCGAGATGAACATCCTGTCCACGTCGCCCGCCCAGACGTCTTCGCCCTCGGCCAGCAGGAATCCGCTCCTGATCGCGGAAAAATCCAATGCGATCACAGCATCTTCCGGCCCGCCGCTCGCATAGTTCCACAAGCGCACATACCAGGCCCGCGCATTTCCGGCCGCGTCCCTCCCCTCAATGGTCAGCGTCGGCCCATGCGTCTCGTCCAGCCGCCGCAGCCCGCCGCTCCGCCAGCGAAAGCGCAGCACGCAATCACGAAAATCCCGATCCGTCTCATAGGCCAGCAGGGCATGGCTCCACTTGTCCTCCGCCTCCCAGATCAGCCCCGCCAGATCCCCCGACCCATAGAAGACGGCATCCACCCGCAACGCATCCGGCGCGGCGGTGACGACGCTCGCCATCATCGGCCGGGGAAAATTGACGGTCCAATGCGTCGGCGCAAAGCGCTTCATGAACCGCGTTTCCTGCCCCCGCCGCGCATCGGCCAGCCAATATCCAAGCCCGCTCATCCGCTGATCGCCCCCCTCACCGCGCGCGCCACCTGCCGCGCGCTGCGCGCCAGCAACCGGGCGCTGTCCGCGCCTTGCCCCTGCACCGCGATGGAAAGCCGCACGTCCCGGACGCCCGCGCCATTGGGAACGACCTGCCCGCTCGTCGTAGGCACGAAGACCTCCGGCCCCCGCTCCCCGACGACATAGGCCCGCCCCGGCGCCACCGGCCCGCCGGTCGCCCGCCCCGGCAATCCCAGCGCCGAAGCCGCCAAGCCGATCAACCCGCCGTCTCCGCCGATGCTGCCTATCCCGGCCCGCAAGGCATTGGCCGCAATGTCGTCCAGCACGCGCAGCGCCACGGCCTTCAATTCCTCGAACCCGAACTGGCCGGTCCGCACGGCCCGCAGCAATCCCTGCTCGATCCGCCGCCCGGCCCGCTCCGCACCGCTCGCCAAAGGCCCCTCCAGCGTTCCCCGCATGGCTTCCACATCCCGCGCAAAAGCCTGCCTATCCGCCCGCACCCGCACGACCAGATCGTCGATCTCCTCGTCCATCCCGACCCCCAAAAAATCACGCTGAAGAACAAAGTGCGCTGCGAAGGCAGGAGCCCAGTCCAAACGCTGGAACTGAATTCCCGCCCCTTCCATCACCCCCGTTCGTTTCGATCCCTTCGACTGCCCGCCTGCGGCAGGCGCTCAGGACAGGCCAAGGTCGAGAAGCGCAGTCACCCCCAACCTCAATCCGGCATCCCAGCCCGCAACCTCTCCAACTCCCCCCGATCCATCCCGGCGCGCGCCTCGTCCTCTTCGCCGCGAGCCGCCCGCAACACGCTCTCCAACTCCGCCGGGGTAGCCCGCCAGAATTCCTCCGGCCGCCATCCCAGCAGCCACCCCGCGACCCCCGCCAGCCGCGCCGCCGCTTTGAAAAAGCTCATCGTCCCCCCAATATCTGTCCCAATATCCCCCGCAGAACCGGCGTCAGCTTCGCCAGCCCCGCCGCCACGATCGCCTCGCCCAGCGCCTCCCGCGTCAGCCCCGCGGGCGGCTCCGCCAGGCAATGCCAGAACAGCCCGGCCATCTCGCCAAGCGACAGCTTCCCGTCGGCGGCGCGCTCCACCAGCGCGAACAACGGTCCCAATTCCTCCTCAGCCGCCACCAAAGCCGCGAAACTGGGCCGCAGCACAAAGCGCTCCCCACCCAGTTCCAGCGCGGCCTCGCCTCGAGCACTGTTAGCTGGGGCACCATCGCCCCCGCTCACAGCGACACCACCGGCCCGGAACTTTCCAGGCTCAGCGCATAGTTGCGCTCCCCATTATAATCCCCGGCATAGTCCAGCCGCGTCACCAGGAAGCGGCCCCGCATCTTCTCGCCGCTTTCGAAGCTCAGCTCATAATCCTCGACGGTCCCGGCTAGCGCATGGTTGCGCAGCCGCACCTCCGCCGCCGATCCGGTGAATATGCCCGCCGCCGACACGCTGACGGATCGCACCCCCGCACCCGACAGCAATTCGCGCCAGCCGCCCGACCCCTTGTGCGTGACGTTCACCGCCTCGCCATTGACGGGCAGTTGCGTGGTCCGCATCCCGGCCACGGTCGCATAGGCCGCCGGCGCCCCGCCATCGCCTATTTTCAACAGAAACGCGCTTCCTTTTTCCACGCCCATGGCGCATTCTCCTCTAAGATAAACCGTGCAAGAATCGGGATTTGGAGAGAGGCCAATATGTTCGTGACCATCCCCCTGATGCTGTTGCTGGCCGCCGCCCCGCAAAGCGGCGACGCCGTCGGCAATGGCCGCAAGGCCTATTCGGAATGCCTGTCGAAACAGATCCAGCCCGCCATCGACAAGAAACTGTCGCTCGGCGATTTCCAGGCCGTGCTGAAGACGGAATGCGGCGCGAAGGAAGCCGCCTTCCGCACCGCCATCGTCGCGGACGACAGGTCGAGCGGCATGTCGGAAAAGGACGCCCAATCGGACGCCGACGACCAGATCAGCGAATATCGCGACAAGATCATCGGAGAATATGAAGACTATTCGAAGTCCTGACCCCCAACATTCCCCTCCCTTTCAAGGGAAGGGCTAGGCCGTATCGACATTCAGCTCTGGCGGCCTGCAAATGGTTGAAGCGAGTCACGTGCCTCGCTTCAATCCCGTGCTTCCGGTGCTCACCTACTTTGAGTACGCTCCGCTCCGGGTCACGGAAAACCACCATTTTCGGCTCGCCAGCTTCTGAATGTCGATACAGCCTAGGGGTGCGAGCGCAGCGAGCTTCCGCCCTATCCGGAAGAAACACCCTCAGCGCTGTAAAACCGCGGCCCTCACACCCCCACCACCCGCACCCGATAATCCACCAAAGCCTGCCACCCGTCCCGCGCCCCAGTCCGCGCCACCCGCGAGCGAACCAGCCGCGCCCCGACGACCCGCCAGCCCCCCGCAAGCCCAAGCCCGCGCAAAACAGCATCCACCCGCGCCAACAATCCCGCCAGCCGCGCAGGCGCTTCCCCCGCATCGAACAGGCTGACCGTCACCACCAGCTCCCGCCCGTCCAGATCCTTCGCGCCCCAATCCAGCGCCATGCAGTCCCCCACCACGCCATAAGGCGCGCTGGCCCGCCCCGGCGCGCCGTCGAACAGCCCGTTCAGCCCCGCCATCAATGCCGCATCCCCGCGCAGCGCCGCCACCAGCGCGCCACGCACGGCCACCTCCGCGCTCATCGCCCTCTCCCCGCTTCCCGCAACCCCAGATCGCCCATCCACCGCCGCCTCAGCCCAGCCCCGGACAGGCGCACGGCATCCCCCTCGACCCGCGCCTCCTCAACCCCGGCCGCCAAAGCCGCCGCGGCAATCCGCCGCCGCCGCGCCGCCATCCGCGCCTCGACCAGCGCGCCCAGCCGCGCCCTCACGCCAGCCGCATCCGCCGCCAGGGCCGCCACAGGGCGCTCACCACCGCGGGCGGCGTCGCCACCTCCCCGTCCCGCGCCGTGAAATGCTCCGCCGCCAGCCGCACGATCCCCTGCCGGATCGCCTCGGGCAGCCCCTCGACATCCGCCGCCAGCCCCGCGCGATAGCGCACCGTCACCTTGCCCGGCCCATCCACCAGCCGCGCCCGCACCCAGCCATCGCCGGAAGCATCGATATCGACCGCATAGGCCCCCGGCGCCAAGGCGATGCCCTCCACCTCCACGCCCAATATCGCCACGACCGGCCGCGCCGCCAGCCTCTGCCAGCTTCCGTCGGCCACGATGGTCTCGGAAGCATCCCGCACCACCAGCCACTGCCCGATAAACTGCTCGCAAAGCCCCGAAGCGCTCCCCAGCAGCCGCTCCAGCACGCCATCCTCATCATCCGACCCGATCCGCAACCAGGCCTTGAGATCCGCCAACATGGCCCCTCCCCGGAAAAAAGGGGACGCCCACAGGACGCCCCCAGTCTTTCCTTCTCCCCTTGTGGGAGAAGGATACGAAGCCTTGGCGGCAACGCCGCCTAGGCGAAGTTGGATGAGGGGTGATCAGGAAGCCGCGAACTTCATCAGCTTGATCGCCTCCGAATTCGCCACGGCCCCGCCGATCCGCTTCACCGCGTAGAAATGCACGAACGGCTTGTTGCTGAACGGATCGCGCAGGATGCTCGTCTCGCTGCGTTCGGAGATCACATAGCCCGCCTGGAAATTGCCGAACGCGATCGACAGCGAACCCGCGGCGATGTCCGGCATGTCCTCCGCCTCGACCACCGGATAGCCCAGCAGGGTCGCCGGCTGTCCCGCTGCAAGGGAAGGCTGCCAGATGAACGCCCCGTCGCTGGTCTTCATCTTGCGGATGACCGCCAGCGTGGCCGAATTCATCACGAAGCAAGCCCCCTGGCGATAGGGCGCGCGCAACGCCTGCACCAGGTCGATCAGCCTGTCCTGCCCCGAAGCGGCAAAGGCCCCCGAAGCCCCCGAAGCCACATATTGCAGCGACCCGAAGGCCCGCACCCCATCCGCCTCATTGGTGGCCGCATAGGTCAGGAAGCCCTTGGGCTTGTTCGTGCCGTTGCCGTTGACGAAGGCCGCCCCCTCGGCCGCCGCGAACTCGCGGGCGATCTCCCCCGCCAGCCAGCCTTCGACATCGAACTGCGCATCGTCCAGCATCGCCTGCGACGCCGCCGGATTGGCGTAAAGCTCGCCCGATGGCGGCACGATCTCGTTGAAGACAGGCGTCGCCGTCTCCGTCCGCGCCCCCGTCTCGCTGGCCCAGCCCGACACGATGCCGCCTGACGTCACCAGCTTGCGATACCCCGCCGTCCCCGTGCGCACGACATTGGCGATGGCGCGAATGGGCGAAATGGCCTTCAGCGTCGCATCGATGATCTGATCGATCTCCCGCGGCACCGCATAGCCGCCCGCCGCGCCCGAAGCCCCGGAAAAGCTCTTGAGCTCCACTCCAGCCTCCAGCCCCTGCCGCACATAGCGCTCGACAAAGGCCGCCCGGCGCGGATCGACCGCCCCGCCCTTCACCCCGTCCAGCGCGGGCCTTTGCTGAACCAGCAGCGCGCCCCTCAACGCCGCGACCTCATTCTCCAGCCCGGCAAGACGCTCCCCCTGCGCCACCATGTCAAAGCTCGCTTCCAACTGATCCGTCATCCACCACTCCCACGAAAAAGGGCGGCCCACCGGACCGCCCGAACACCTCCTTCTCCCCTTGTGGGAGAAGGATACGAAGCCTTGGCGGCAAAGCCGCCTAGGCGAAGTTGGATGAGGGGTAAGCCCCCTATTCCACCGCAATCACCCGCGCCAGATCCTGCATCGGATGCGTCACGACGCTCACCTCCACCACCTCCAGGTCCAGCAACTCCCGCGGCGAAACCCCCCGCGCCTCCCGCACCCGATAGCCAAAGGAAAGCCCATCCACGGCCTTCTCGCGCAAGGCCCTTCCAGCCTCCCGCCCGGCAGCCGTCCGCCCCGAAACCCGTCCGATCACGCGCAGCCCCCGCGCATCCTCCTCGACCTTCTCGACCGTCCCGATCACCTCCCCCGGCCGATGCTGCCACAGCAAGGGCACCCCCGCCGCCACCCCGGCAAAGGCCCCCGCCCGCACCACGTCGCCGCCCCGGTCGACCCGGTCGAACACCGCCGCATATCCGGCGAAGCGCACGTCACTCATGCACCAGCCCCGCCAGCCCCAGCTTCACCGCCATCCCCAGCAGCAGCAAAGCCATGACCACCCGCGCGACCCACGCCACCACAGCCCCCCGCGCCGCCTTCTTCGCGTCCCGCCACGCGCCCAGCAGCTCGCGCAACTCCCGCACGTCGTCCTGCGCCCCGCGATCCGCCAGCCCCAGCCGCTCCAACGCCCGCCCCGCGCCCAATTCGCTCGCCTCCTCGATCAGCGCCCGGATCATGACCATATCCATCCCCACCGGCTGCGCCTCGGCCTGCGCGACCAACCGCGCCAGCATCTCCCCATCATATTTCATCACACCCTCCCGCAACGCCGACCTCCGTTCGTTTCGAGCGACCGGACCTCCATTCACTTCGACCCAACGCCCCCCGTTCGTTTCGAGCGAAGTCGAGAAACCGCAGAACCAGAACCGCCCTCACCCAATCCCCAAAACCGCCCGCTTCTCCTCCGCCGACAGGAAGTCCGCCGCCCCGACCCGCTCCCAGATCGCGCTCCGCTCCTCGAACAAGGCAGGCACCGCATCCAGATCCGCATCCAGGCGCAATTCCGGCCACCACCCCTGCAACCCCTGCGCCAGCCCGCCGCAAATCTTCGCCATCAACGGCAGGATCGTCTGCCGCCAAAGCGCCCGATTGGCCTCGCGATAATTGGCATAGGCATTGTCCCCCGGCAGCCCCATCAGCATCGGCGGCACCCCGAAAGCCAAAGCAATCTCCCGCGCCGCCGCCGCCTTCAGCCCCACGAAATCCATCTCGGCGGGCGTCAGGCTCATCGCCTTCCAGTCCAGCCCGCCCTCCAGCAGCATCGGCCGCCCGGCATTGGCCGCGCCGGAAAAGGCGATCTCCATCTCGCGCTTGACCCGCTCATACTGGTCCGGCGCCATCACCGACCCGTCGCCGGGATCATAGACCATCGCCCCCGAAGGCCGCGCCGCATTGTCCAGCAGCGCCTTGTTCCAAACCGTCGCCGCATTGTGGATCGCCACGGCCCCCGCGGCCGCACCCACGCAACCCAGCCCATAATGATCGTCCAAAGGATGCAGCGCCTTCAGATGGACGATCCCCGTCCGCCCGGCGCCATCCTCCGGCGACAGCCGCGTCACGCTCTCCCCCACGCGATAGAGGTAAGCCGCCGGCCACCCCCGCGCATCCGCCTCGACGCTCACCCGCTCCGGCCGCAGCGCATATAGCTCCACCGGCCCGCCATCCGCGCCGGTCATCACCTGCACATAGGCATTGCCGTGCAGCAGCAAATGGCTCGCCAGCGTCTCCACCAGCGACTGCCCCGAAGAACAGCGCGTCACCAGCGCCTTCACCCGCCGCCGATCATCTTCGCCAACACCGCCGACGACCAGAGCCGTCCCGCCTGCCCCCTCCGCCACCAGCCGCAAAGCCCGCTGCGCCACCGGATTGCCGACCACCCCGGCCCGCACCTGCGCCTCATAGCTGGCGGGCCACTCGCCCAGCGCCACCCCGCCCGAACCCCAGGCCCGCGCCAACACCGGCCGCGCACTCTCCCGCGCCGCCTTCACCCCGAAAAATTTCATGAAACCCCACCCACAAAAAATCCTCCCTCCGGAACGGGGGGAGGATAGTGAAGGTTGGCGGCGCTCAGCCGCCTACCGAAACTTGGAGGGGGGGCAGCCCCCTTCCAAAACCCTAGGGATTGCGCGCCAGAACCCGATCGCAGGCCGAATTCGTTCCCTCGCTCTTCCCGATCACGCGCCCGGCCACAGCCCCCGCCGCGCCAGCCAGCAGGGACTCGCCCAAACTCCCCCCGGCCAGGGCGCCGACGCCAGCGCCGCCAGCGGCCCCGATCACCGTCCCCTTGTCCCGCCCCTTCTTCGCCTGGAGCAGACAATAACGCACATCGTCCCGATCCCGCGGCGCGGCCCGCGCCACCCGCGCCCGCTCCTTGCCGTTCAGCGAAGCCGCCATCACCGGCCCACTCACCAAAGCCAACCCACCCGCAGCCATCATCCATCCGGCCCATTTCATGACCCAATCTCCTCAAAAATCACACGGACAGACTACGCAGAACCCCGAACCCTTGTTCCCTCATTCCACCCCCGCAATAATTCGCAACGTCAGGAGGCCGAGCCCTCTCCAATTCCTCCCTACGCGCAGCGTGGGGAGGGGGACCGCCGCCGAAGGCGGTGGTGGAGGGGAAATTCGCAGGTCGCGCCCCTTCCCCTCCACCACGCTTCACACGGTCCATCTCCCCCAAAACCCCCTAAAACCCCCTGACCCGCGCCTCGCCCCGCTTCCCCAGCATCAACTCCGTCAACCCCCAAACCAGCGCATCCGCGCGATCCGGCGACCGCCCCGGCCCCACATAGCCGCCCCCCAGCATCAACCCGCACAACTGATCCTCCAGTTCCGCAAAGCCCCCACGATGCACGACCCGCCCGGCCTCATATAAAGCCGCCACCGGCTCCGCCCGCGCCACCTTGCCCCGGCTCGCATGCACCAGCCGCACCGGCAGCGCGGCCTCCGCCGCCCGCAGCACGCTCTCGACCATGGCCCCGCCATTATTGGCCTCCGCCACCACCCGGTCCGCGCCATGCACCAGCGCCGCGCCGCTTGCCGCCCGCGCCCAGCCCTCCGGCGTCGCGCCCTCCACGGTCGCATCGGCGATCACATAGGCCCGCCGATCCTCCCCCAGGCCGACCACGACAATCCCGCAGGCATCCCCATGCGCCGAAGCAGGCGGATCGACCGCCACCACCACCCGCGTCAGCCCGCCGCGCACATGCGCCACCCGGCACCGCTCCAGCAGATCGCGGCTCCACAATGCGCCCTCGACCTCCTCGATCAGCTCGCCGTCCAATTCCTGCCGCCCCAGCCGCGTGCCGCCATAGCTCCGCTCCATCGCCGCCAGAAAACCGTCCGCCAGATGCGCGACATTGTCCGCCGTCCGCCCCCGCGTCACGACCACGTCGCCGCCGGCCCGCGCCACCAGCCCCCGCACAAGGGGGACGGGCCGGGGCGTCGTCGTCGCCAGCACGCGCGGCGCGCCACCCAGCCGCATCCCCATCATCAGATTGTCCCACGCCGCCTGCCCGCCCGCCCATTTGGCGATCTCGTCGGCCCAGCCATGGCTGAACTGCGGCCCGCGCAGGCTCTCCGCCTCCGCCGCGCCATAAAGAGTCGCGACCGCGCCATTGGGCCAGACCAGCTTGCGCAGCGCCGGCGCGAAGACCGGCCGGTTCCACCAGGGCGCGACGGCCAATATGCCCGACGCTCCCTCCACCATCACGGCCCGCGCCTCGCCCAGCGTCGCGCCGACCAGCGCGATCCGCGCCTTGGGATCGCTCTCCGCGACCGAGCGCACCCACTCCGCCCCGGCCCGCGTCTTGCCGAACCCGCGCCCCGCCAGCATCAGCCAGATGCGCCAGTCCCCTTCGGGCGCCAGTTGCTCCGGCCGCGCCAGCCAGCGCCAGTCATGCGCCAAAGCATCCGCCGCCGCCGCGCCCAGCCCAGCCAGCACCCGCTCGCGCGCCGCCTCCGGCAGATGCGCCAGCCGCTCGAAATCCGAAAGAGCCATGCGCCCGCCTCCATTCATCGATTTTCCAAGGACGCCGATTTGGCCGATCCGGCCCACGCCCCTATATGCCCGCCATGAGTTCGATCCGCCCCGCCCGCGCCGCCGACGGCGCCCGCATGCTCGACATCTGGCGCAAGGCCGTCGACGCGACCCATGATTTCCTGACGCCGGCAGACCGCACCGCGATAGAGGCGGAGGTCGCCGCCTTCCTCCCCCAGGCGCCCGCCTGGCTCGCCACCGACCCTGACGATCAAGCCATCGGCTTCATGCTGATCGACGGCGCGCATATGGAGGCGCTGTTCATCGACCCCGCATGGCGCGGCAAGGGCGTCGGCCGCCAACTGGTCGACCACGCCCTGTCGCTCCACCCCACGCTCACCACCGACGTCAACGAACAGAATGCGCAGGCGATCGGCTTCTACGAAGCCATGCGCTTCGCCCGCACCGGCCGCTCCGACCAGGACGGCCAGGGCCGCCCCTATCCCCTGATCCACCTCCGCTACGCCCCCTGACGAGATGACCTGAAATGGCCATTTGCGGCCATCAGTTTTCCGTCACCCCGGACTTGATCCGGGGTCCCGCTTTCCTTCTGAGTGCTGCGCCTCGTCCAAGGCAGCGGGACCCCGGATCAAGTCCGGGGTGACGAATAGGGAGAGGGGTGACGAATAGGGGTACGTCCGCTCTCCACCCAAAATCCCCTACCCCCCACTTCGCTTCCGCACCTCATCCAGCGCCGCCCGCAACCGCTCCACCGCATCCTCGCCGTCCGGCCGCTCCACGCTCTCCAGCCGCTGCATCTCCTCCACCTCCTTCTCATGCGCTCGGAACAGCAGCGCCTGGATCATATGCGGATGCCCCCGCTTGATCTTCCGGCTCTTGACCGCCCCGTCGCCGTCCAGCACGATCTCCTCATCCTCCGTGCCGAACAGCGCCTGCCGCAGCATCAGCGCCCGCAACTCCTCATGCCCGATGCTCAGCGCCTGCTTCCACGCCCGCGCAAAGGCCGGATCGCGCCGCTTCAGATAATAGACGGTCGACAAATTCCGCCCGACGACCCGCGCCGCCTCGCTGACGTTGCAGGTCCGCGCCAGCGTCTCCAGGAACTTCTGCCGCAGCGCCGGCGTCCAGCCATTCTTGCGCACCGCCCGCATCTGCGGCGCGACGCCCAGCGCGCCCTGCGGCCCATTCTCCAGCGCCAGCACCCGATCGGGCGCGTCGGCCCGCCCGCCGAACCGGCTCCTCTTCCGCTCTCCGTCCGCCACAGCCAATCCCCCGCATGCAAAGCAAAAAGGCCGACCCCGCCAAGGACCAGCCCTTCACCGCCTCATCGGCGACTCACATTTTCCCAATGTCGACCTATGTGCCAGAACAGCGTGACGATGTCAACAAAAATGTTCCATATGGGTTAAAATACCCCCTCCGGTTCACCGCCCCACATCGTCCGCCCCGGCCACGCTGCGCGTATAGTCGATCCTGATCCTAACCCAGCTGCCGACCATCACCTTGCCGTTGACCCGCGGCGGCAGCACCAGAAATTGCCAGGCCGCCAGCCGAACCGCCTTGGCAAAGCCGGACCCCATCGGCGATTCCCCCAGCGCCTGGCAGTTCTCGACATGATAATGATCCACCGTCTTGCACGCCACCAGGCCCCAGCCGCTGCCGGGCGCATTGGCGGGCAGATAGCCCGCCAGTTCCGCATGGCTCGGCCGCCTGTACCATTCCGCATCGAACAACTGCACGCCGCCCGGCCCCTCGCCCGGCCCCGCCACCGCCGCGCTGTTGCCCTGCCCCGTCGCGCCGTCGGCCGCGCCCTTCTTCGCCATCCTGCCGATGTCGGCGGACGCCATCTGCTGGCTGTCCAGCACCAGGAAGGGCAGCGGCGAGGGCTGCTGCTCGGTCGGCTTCACCACGGGATGGTCGCGCTTGACCACCGGCTGCTGCACCTGCCGCTGCGCCGATTTCTCCTGCTTCTTCTTCTCGCTCTTTTCCGCCTTGCTCTGCGCCTTCTCCGCCTTGGGCGCGGGCGCCATCTCGAACGTCACCGGATTGCGCAGGTCCGGCAGCCGGATCACCGGCTCCGGCGCCAGCGTCAGCAACGCCAGCAGCAGCAACCCGTTGAACAGCAGCGCCAGCAGCAATCCGCCGCCGCGCTCGCGCCATTGGGAGGGAAGGGATAAGGTCAAATTCACTCGGATGCGCCGGGCCGGACTCATAAGGGGTCATGCCCAGACGCCGCCGCGCCGTCAACGCCGTGGCGTCAACAGACGTCCTCCTCCCGGACGACAGGACGGCTTTCCCGGGTCGCCCGCATCCGGCTCGCCTTGTCGTCGGGGTCGGACGTCAGCACCACATGGTCCTCATGCACCTCCAGCAGCACGCCGGCAAAGGGCATGCCCTCCAGGCTGCCCGTCACCCGGTAGCTGACCTGATCCCCAACCTTGAACGTCGCCGGATCGGTATTGAACTCAAAGGGGCAGGCGCCCTCTCCCATGCCAAGCATATGCGTCTCCTACAGGACGAAGCTAGCGCCGCGACCCCGCACCGATCAAGGCCCTGTCGCTTCCCCACGCGCCCGCCCATGGACTTGCGCCCCGCCTCTTCATCGGACCTGCCCCCTCCATCCCCTCCACCCGCCGCAGCAGACGATCGTCCCGGCAAAATCGCTGGCGGCCTGAAGGCAGTTCGGCTAGGGCCTCGATCCAATGCTCACAAAGCTCTACCAATGGACGCTGGCGAAAGCCGCCCACGCCCACGCCGAACGCTGGCTCTTCGCCATTAGCTTTATGGAAAGCAGCTTCTTCCCCATCCCGCCGCACCCGCTGCTGGGCCTGATGTGCCTCGCCCGCCCGGAACGCGCGATCCGCTTCGGGCTGATCTGCACCATCGCCTCTGTCCTGGGCGGGCTGTTCGGCTACGCCATCGGCCATTTCCTCTATGAAACGGTCGGCCAGCAGATATTGCACGCCCTCGGCCTCGCCGCGAAATTCCCCGTCGCCGCCTGCTATCTGCGCGATTACGGGGCGGAGATCATCCTTATCAAGGGCGCGACGCCGATCCCGTTCAAGCTGATCACGATCACGGCGGGCTTCATCGGCCTGTCGCTGTTCACCTTCCTCTGGGCCAGCATCCTCAGCCGCGCCTTCCAGTTCATGCTGGTCGGCTTCCTGTTCTGGAAGTTCGGCCGCCCGATCAAGGCGTTCATAGAGAAATATCTCGGCCTGCTCTCCGCCGCCTTCCTGGTGCTGCTGGTCGGCGGCTTCATCGCGGCCTCGGCCCTGTCGGGCGGCGGGGACAAGAGCGACAAGTGCAGCAACGCCACCCTCGCCACGCTCCGCTGACCGGCGACGGCATGAAGGACATATTGTCCCGCTTCCCGAATCTTGCCGCCCTGCTCGCCGGTTTCCTCGCGGCAACGGGCTTCGAGCCGCTGAGACTCTGGCCGGTCACCTTGGCCTGCTTCGCGCTCCTCATTCTCCTGATCGAACGCGCGCCCGACCGCCGCGGCGCTTTCCTGCGCGGCTGGCTGTTCGGCGTCGGCCATTTCACCCTGGGCCTCAACTGGATCGCCCACGCCTTCACCTTCCAGGACGCGATGCCCCACTGGTTCGGCTATGGCGCGGTGATCCTCCTGTCCCTCTACCTGGCCGTCTATCCCGGCCTGGCCACGCTGGCCGCCTGGTGGCTGAAAACCGCACGCTGGCGCCCGCAAAACACCGTGTTCCTGCGAAGGCAGGAACCCAGTCCCACCGTCAGAACTGGACTCCTGCCTGCGCAGGAGCACGGCGCACTCCCCCTCACCCTCCTCTTCGCCGCCACCTGGCTCACCTCCGAATATCTCCGCGCCACCCTCTTCACCGGCTTCGCATGGAACCCGCTGGGCGTCACCCTCCTCCCCACCGGCATGGCGATCGCATCCACCCTGATCGGCACCTACGGCCTCGGCGCGCTCGCCATCCTCGCATCCGGCGCGATCCTCCTCATCCTCCGCCGCCAGTTCCGCCCAGCCGCCGCCCTCGCCGCCCCCCTCATCGCCCTGGCCCTGTGGGGCACCCTCTCCCCCGCCCCGCCCACCCCGGCAGGCGCGCCCAGAATCCGCGTGGTCCAACCCAATATCGGCCAGGACGAGAAATATTCCCCCGAACTGGAACAGGCCCATTTCCAGACCCTCGCCACCCTTTCCGGCACCCCCCGCCCCGCCCCGCGCCTGATCTTCTGGCCCGAAGCCGCCATCCCCGCCTATCTCGACCTGGAACCCGACTGGCGCGCCCGCCTCGCGGCCCTTCTCGGCCCGGGCGACCTCCTCATGACCGGCGCGACGAAGGTCTATTTCCAGCAGGTCGAAAAGGACGGCATCACGGAAAACGCCCTTTCCGGCGCGAACAACAGCCTGTTCATCGTGGACGCGAAGGCCCGATTGCGCGGCCGCTACGACAAGTCCCACCTCGTCCCCTATGGCGAATATCTGCCGATGCGGAACATCCTCCAGCCGCTCGGCCTGTCCCGCCTGGTCCCCGGCGCCGTCGATTTCTGGCCCGGCCCCGGCCCGCAAAGCCTGACCCTGCCCGCAACGCTCGGCCGCCCCCCGCTCAAGATGGGCGTGCAGATCTGCTATGAGATCATCTTCTCCGGCCAGGTGGTGGACAGGGCCAACCGTCCCGACTTCCTCTTCAACCCCTCCAACGACGCCTGGTTCGGCAGTTGGGGCCCGGTCCAGCATCTCGCCCAAGCCCGCCTCCGCGCCCTGGAGGAAGGGATTCCCATCATCCGCTCCACCCCCACCGGAGTCTCGGCGGTGATCGACGCGCGCGGCCAGATCCTCGGCCGCATCGCCCACCACCGCGCCGGTTTCCTCGACAGCGCGCTCCCCTCCCCCCTGCCGCCAACGCTCTTCTCCCGCCTCGGCAATTGGGCGTCCTTCGCCTTCATGGCCGCGCTCGTCCTGCTGGCCATTGCCACCCGCAGATCGACCCGCTAATAGCCACATAAACTTTTCTTTATGTCGCTTGCTCGAACAGCCTGCTAACGGGAGTCCCATGCGCAACAACTATCTCTTCACCTCGGAATCGGTTTCCGAAGGCCATCCCGACAAGGTCGCGGACCAGATTTCCGACGCCATCGTCGACCTGTTCCTGTCGAAAGACCCCGAAGCACGCATCGCCTGCGAAACGCTGACCACGACCCAGCTTGTCGTCCTCGCCGGCGAAATCCGCTGCAAGGGCGTCTATGAGGACGGCGCCTGGGCCCCCGGCGCGCAGGAAGAGATCGAACGCACCGTCCGCGAAACGGTGAAGCGCATCGGCTACGAACAGGACGGCTTCCATTGGGAAAGCTTCCGCTTCGAAAACAACCTCCACGGCCAGTCCGCCCACATCGCGCAGGGCGTCGACGCGGCGGGCAACAAGGATGAAGGCGCGGGCGATCAAGGCATCATGTTCGGCTTCGCCTGCGACGAAACCCCCGACCTCATGCCCGCCACGCTGGACTACAGCCACAAGATCCTGGCGAAGATGGCCGCCGACCGCCACAGCGGCCGCGCCCCCTTCCTGGAGCCGGACGCCAAGAGCCAGGTCACGCTGCGCTTCGAAAACGGCAAGCCCGCCGCCGCCACCGCCATCGTCGTCTCGACCCAGCACGCGCCGGGCTATGACGAGGGCGCGAAGGAAGCCGAACTCAAAAATTACGTGAAGGGCGTGGTCGCGGAAGTCATGCCCGCCAACCTGCTCAGCGACGAGACCGTCTACCACATCAACCCGACCGGCAGCTTCGAAATCGGCGGCCCGGACGGCGACGCGGGCCTCACCGGCCGCAAGATCATCGTCGACACCTATGGCGGCGCGTCGCCCCATGGCGGCGGCGCGTTCAGCGGCAAGGATCCGACCAAGGTCGACCGCTCGGCCGCCTACATCACCCGCTATCTCGCGAAGAACATCGTCGCCGCCGGTCTCGCGAAGCGCTGCACCATCCAGCTCGCCTACGCCATCGGCGTTTCCGAGCCGCTCTCCCTCTATGTCGACACCCACGGCACCGGCACGGTAGGCGACGACCGGATCGAGCAGGCGATCAAGGGCATTAAGGAACTGGGCGGCCTCACCCCGCGCGGCATCCGCACCCATCTCGGCCTCAACAAGCCGATCTACCAGCCCTCCGCCGCCTACGGCCATTTCGGCCGCAAGCCGGAAGGGGACTTCTTCCCCTGGGAACGCACCGATCTGGTGGAGAAACTCAGGGCCGCGCTTTAGGGTGTGTGGGGATTCAGTTCAGGGCGCGGCGAAAATAGTGGATTTCGAGAACTGGCGCGCAGCGTACTTCAGTACGTGAGCACCGGAAGCGCAGAAAGCCGCTATTTGCAGCCCGCCATGGGCTGAATCCCCACGCACCCTGGCCTGGGTTGGAAAATAAAGGTATATCAAGGGGTTGCCGGTCATTCGGCGACCCCTTTTCCTTCATCCTCACCGTTCCTTAACCATGGCTCGTTTAGCGTAGCGCGGATCAAGGAGACATGGTTTGGCCTCTTCCCTTTCTTACGGCACCAACGGCGCCGAAGCCGCATGGGCCGCCCTCAACCGCAGCCAGGCGGTGATCGAATTCGCGCTGGACGGCACGATCCTGACCGCCAACGCCAATTTCCTGGGCCTGATGGGCTATCGCCTGGAAGAGATCGCCGGCAAGCACCACCGGATATTCTGCGCGCCCGACCATGCCCAATCGCAGGATTATGCCGATTTCTGGCAGAAACTCGGTTCCGGCGCGTTCGACGCGGGCGCCTATGAGCGCCGCGACCGCGACGGCCGCGAAATCTGGTTGCAGGCCACCTACAATCCCGTCTTCGAAGCCGACGGCACCCCGCGCAAGGTCGTGAAGATCGCCACCGACATCACCCGCCAGGTCCGGCAGGAGCGGGAGGCGCGCCACCGCCTGGCCGACAGCCACCGCCTCCAGCGCGACCTGGAGCGGCAGAAGAACGCGCTGGAAAGGACGATGAACCAGTTGGCCGACATCGTGTCGACCATCCGGGGCATCGCCGCCCAGACCAACATGCTCGCCCTCAACGCCCGGATAGAGGCCGCCCGCGCCGGGGAGGCCGGTCGCGGCTTCGCGGTGGTCGCGGGCGAGGTCAAGAAACTGGCCGACGACACCCGCTTCGCCACGGAACGCGCCGCGGCCATGATGCAGCAGAACAGCGGCATGGCCGAACGACTGCCCGCCGCCTGACAGGCCCGCGCATGGCGGCAACATGACCAAAAGTTCATTGGCGCGCCGCCCGCGAAACGCCCATAAGCAGGCCGTCGGACCCGCACCCCTGTCGGGTCCGGCAACCCTCTTTCCAAAGGGGAATGCGATGACCGGGCCGTTATGACCTTTCGCCTTTGTCGCCCTTGCCCTCCCGGTCGGCGGCGCAGCCCCGCGCTGGCCGGGCCATGCAAGGACGCCAAGGGCCGCTTCGCCAAAGGCAAGTGACCTGACGGGTCCGCATCGGCCCTCACCCATCGCCCCCCAATGGAACAAGCCCGGCGCCCGCCCACGGCGCCGGGCCTCAGCCTCCTGTCCCCGGCGCCATCTCCTCAACACCGGGGACAGGAGGCGCCCCCACGACGCCGCGCCCCTTCTCGCCCGTCCCTCATTTTTCGATCCGGCAGGTGATTTCACTCGCCTCGAAAATGCTCTATCCGCCCGCGCATGACAGCGCATAAATCCGGCGATCCCACCACGCTCAACCGCCTCTACGGCCGCCAGTCCGGGCACAAGCTCCGCAAGGGGCAGCAGGAGCTGGTCGACGCCCTGCTCCCCGTCCTCTCCGTCCCGCAAGAGGGAGAGGTCACCGCCGCCGGCCTGTTCGGCTACGACCGCCCCCTGCATTTCGAGATCGGCTTCGGCGGCGGGGAGCATCTCGCCTATCGCGCCGACCTGTTGCCCGACCATGGCTTCATCGGCTGCGAACCCTTCCTGAACGGCGTCGTCACCGCGCTCGGCCATGTCCGCGACCAGGCGCTAGGCAATGTCCGGCTCCACATGGGCGACGCGCTGTCGGTGCTCGCCCGCATCCCCGACGGCGCGCTCAGCTTCGTCTACCTGCTCCACCCCGATCCCTGGCCCAAGGCGCGCCATGCCAAGCGCCGCATGATGAACCCCGGCCCGGTCGCGATGATCGCGCGCAAGCTCAAGCCGGGCGGCGAATTTCGCTTCGGCACGGATCACCCGGTCTATCTGCGGTGGGCGCTGATGGTGATGAACGGCCATCCCGATTTCGAATGGCTGGCCAGCACCCCCCAGGATTTCCAGAACCGCCCCGGCGGCTGGCCGGAAACCCGCTACGAAGCCAAGGCCCGCAAGCTCGGCCATGAAGTCTGGTACTTTCGCTACCGGCGGCGTTAGGCTGTGACAGTCCGGCGGAATCGCCCGGCCATTCGGAAAATGTTTACGGCCCAGACAGGATCGGTCATTGCTGATCCTTCCACTGTCCAGCCGGAGGTTCAATATCCATGATGACGCTGTATGACGCCTTCGTGCCCGGCTGCCTCCAGATCCTGGAATCGGTCTCGCGGCTGCTGGCGAAGGCGAAGACTTATTGCGATCAGCACGCCCTTCCCCACGAACATTTGCTTCAGGCGAAACTCGCGCCCGACATGCTGGACTTCGCCTATCAGGTGAAAAGCTGCGCCGTGCATTCGATCGGGGCGATCCGCGGCGTCCAGAGCGGAAATTTCTCGCCCGACGAAACGATGCCCCCCGACAGTTTCGAAGGATTGGCCGCCCGGATGGCCGAAACCGTCGACGCGCTCCGGGCGCTAGAGATTGCCGATGTGGAGGGCCTCAGCGAAAGGCAGATGACCTTCACCATCGGCGACAAGTTGCGCTGGAACCTGCTGGGCAAGGATTTCCTGCTGAGCTTTTCCCAGCCCAACTTCTATTTCCAGGTGGATTCTATCTCGAAGTGCGAAATCCTTGGTTTTATAGGGGTTTGATCCCCTTTCCAGGAAGGCACGATATGGAAGGCTATCAGCATCTGGGTCTGGATGAGCGACGCGATATTTATCGACTGATCGGAACCGGACGCACAGTGAAGCAAGTTGCAGATGCGCTGCGACGACATCCTTCGACGATTTATCGAGAGATCAAGCGCAACCGGCATTTTGATGAAGAACCGCTGTTCCGAGGATATTTCCCGACTGCAGCGCAGACCATGGCCAGCAATCGTCGCGTGCGCGGAGGCAAGATTGCTCGCCAGCCGGAACTCGCCGCCTACATTGCTGATCGCTTGTTGGCGGCCTGGTCGCCAGAACAGATTGCAGGTTATCTTCGGCGTCATCGCGGTCAGCGGGAGGCGGTGTGCCACGAAACCATTTACCAGTATGTCTACGGCGCTGAGGGACGGCACCATAAGCTTTGGCGCCATCTGCCAGTTGCCCGCCGTTCGCGCCGGCAACGTTATGGCCGAAAGCCGCGCGGTCTCCATATACCCGTGGCAAATACGATCGGCGCGCGGCCGCAGGAAATCGCGGATCGCAGCAGTTTCGGCCACTGGGAAGGCGATCTCCTGATCTTCAGGAGAGAATATGGCAAAGCGAACCTCACCTCGCTGGTTGAGCGCTGTAGCCGCTTCACCTTCCTGACGCGTAATCCGAGCCGGCATTCTGCCGGTGTCATGGCCGGCATCGATCGGCATTTACGCGACATGCCGCCTCCCCTCCGGCGCAGCATCACCTTCGATCGAGGCACGGAATTTGCTGCCTTTGCGACCCTGCGGAACAGGCTCGGCATCACCAGCTATTTCTGTCTTCCCTCAGCGCCCTGGCAAAAAGGCGGCGTGGAAAATTGCAACGGGCGGATACGGCGCTTCCTACCCTCCGACACCGACCTGGCACTGCTCTCAGACAGGGAAATCCAGGCCGTTGCCGATCGCCTCAACAGCACACCGCGCAAGTGCCTGGGCTATCGCACCCCGCATGAGGTTCTGGGGGAGCAAATCGCCCTCCTCAAAGCCGGATAAATTTGGCCATCCGGGGTGGGGCTCGCCCCACCCCGGATGAAATGCTACGCATCACAACGGGTGTCGCACTTCAAATCGAAACCGCCCCATGCCGCCACGGCCTATGACATCCTGCGGGCGAGCGGAGTGCCCCTGGGCAAGAGGGACTATCTCGGCGCCGTCAGGAAGCTGCCCTAGGGCTGTATCGACATCCGGCCGTGGCGGCCCCGCCGGTCAGGCGCTTCCCGGCCGGCCTCCCCCTCGGCGCGGCTCCCCGTTTCCGACTATCTCGCGGAAGAACAATGCCAGGCGGTCGCGCGTGCCCTGGTCGAGCGACTGGGACAGGAACAGCCGCCTTTCCCAGGTGCCGACCTTGACGATGGGCACCAGCCGGTGCCCGCAATCCAGCCGCTGCACCGTGGAATGCAGCATGATGACCGCGCCCGCGCCCTGCGTGGCCAGTTCCACCGCGACCTCATGATGCTGCACCTCGCTGTGCAGCGTCGGCTGCATGATGCCGACCGAGGCCAGCATGCGCAGTTGGTCGCAGCTTCGCAGCGGCGGAATGTTCCAACTGATGAAGGGCAGCGACTGCAATCCCTGCGCCTGCGCCCGGTCGCGCAGCTCGCGCGTCGCGAACACGAAGGCCGGCTCAGCGAAGATCGGTTCGAACGCGCCCGGCGGATCGGATTGCGGGCGGGAGAATATCGCGCAGTCCAGCATGCCCCGCGCCACCTGGTCGTCGACGTCCGCGCCCGACTCGTTGTGCACGAAGTCGAGCGCGATGTCGCTATTCTCCATCAGGAATCGGGGCAGCGCCGGGCGCACATATTCGTTGAGCAGGAAGGTGCCGATGAAGATGCGCACCTTCTGCGGGGCCGCTCCCCGGAAAAGCCGTCCCAGTTCATGCCCCTTCTGGGCGAAGGCCATGACTCCTTCCCGGAACCGTTCGCCTTCGGGCGTCAGGCTCATGCTGCGCCCCGCCCTGCGGTGGAACAGGGTGGCGCCGACCTGCTGTTCCAACGCCCGCATCTGCTCGCTGACCGCGGCTTGCGATATGCGCAGGTTTTCCGACGCCTGGCGGAAGGATTGCGCCCGGCCGACCGCCAGGAAGATTTCCAACTGGCGCGGCGTGAAACGGAACATGGCCGACCTCTCCCCCTGCTGCTGCCGCGCTTCTGCGGGCGCCGCATCAGGGTATAGGCTGTACCTTGTCACCGGACAAGGTCGAGCCCCATTGTCCTCCCGCCCCCTTGTGGCGACAGTGCATGGGACAAGCCGGGCCGACGGACGATCGGCCAGACCATGGAGGGGAGAATATGAACGGGAAACGACGTCTGGCGCACCGCGTGCCGAAGCTGGCGCTGCTCGCCGGCCTCTGCCTGCCGGCGATGGCCGCCGCGCAGGACGATGCGGGATCGGGCGGCATCCAGGACATCGTCGTCACCGCGCAGAAGCGCGCCGAAAACGTCCAGGACATACCGATCGCGATCAACGCCCTGGGCGGGGAGGCGCTGGCCGAACGGCGCATCGCCGATCCGACCGACCTGGTCCGGCAATTCCCTAACCTCAGCTTCAAGCAAAGCTCGGCCGTCAATGCCGGCATTTCCATTCGCGGCGTCGGCACCCAGAATTTCCACCTTACCGCGCAGCAGGCGGTGGGCCAGTATCTGGACGAGGTGTCGCTGGTGACGCCCTTCTCCAGCACCTTCGGCCTGTTCGACCTGGAACGGGTGGAGATATTGCGCGGGCCGCAGAACACCCTGTTCGGCCGCAACACCACCGGCGGCGCAATCAACTATGTGTCGCGCCGGCCGGACGCTGGGGAGGGCTTCAACGGCTATGCCCGCATCAACGCCGGGCGCTTCGACCGCGTCGATGTGGAGGGGGCGATCGGCCTGCCGCTGACCGACACGCTCGCCATCCGCGTCGCGGGGCAGGTGCAGACCCGCGACGGCGTGTTCCGCGACGTTTCGACCGGGGCGAAGATCGGATCGACCAAGCGCTATTCCGGCCGCTTCGGCA
The DNA here is from genome assembly GCF_037101235.1 of Sphingobium sp. TA15. NCBI lineage: Bacteria > Pseudomonadati > Pseudomonadota > Alphaproteobacteria > Sphingomonadales > Sphingobiaceae > Sphingobium > Sphingobium sp. TA15. Next base: position 363,487 of record NZ_AP025355.1, on the reverse strand, counting down.
TCGGCTGGCAACCCGATGAGGACACCGAACTGCTGCTGTCGGGCCATGTCGGCTATAATCGCGGATCGCGCCTGCCGCGCAAGGCGGTCGGCCGCTTCCTGCCCGACGGCGTCACCCCCTGCCCCGCCAACGATCTGGGCGTGGAGCAGTTCGAACGCGTCAACAATTGCGTGTCGACCGGCAAGGGCGGCCTGACCTTCAATCCCTCGCTGTCGCGCTGGCGCGACGCCTATGACGCGGGCAGCAACCTGGCCGATGTCGATTTCGAGGGCGGATCGCTGCGCCTGCGCCATGATTTCGGCGGCTTCTCCCTGACCGCCATCTCCGCCTTCGACCGCACCAAGATTCTCTATGCGGAGGAAGGCGGCGGCCTGCCCTATGCCCAGTTCCAGGTGTTCCAGGACGCGGTCTACGACGTCTATTCGCAGGAGGTGCGGCTGGCGTCGGACACGGCCGGGCCGTTGAAATGGATCGCGGGGGCCTATTGGTCCCATGAAAAGGACAGCCTGGCCACCATCGTGCGCAACAATTTCGCCGGGCCGCCGACGCTGGCGGTGGTGCCGATGGTCGCCATCGACCAGAAGGCGGAGATCGCCTCCTTCTACGGCCAGATCGACTATGCGCTGACCGACCGGCTGGACGTCAGCGCCGGCCTGCGCTGGACCAATGACCGGCGGCAGGGCCTGCGCGACGTCATCACCGCCCTCGACAGCGTGACCGGCCTGCCCGGCGCGGCCCGCCTGCCCGCCGACTTCTTCTTCTCGCGCGACTTCCTGACCGGCCTCGCCGCCAATTTCACGCTGCCCTGCGCGGCGGGCGTGGTCGGCTGCCGCGGCCCGCTCACCCCCTTGAAGCAGGACGTCAGCAAGCTGGCGGGCAAGATCTCCGCCCATTACGAACTGGCGACCGACGTCATGGCCTATCTCAGCTATTCGCGCGGCTTCAAATCGGGTTCCTTCGACATCCGCGCCCAGGGCGTGTTCAACGGCACCGGCAACACGCCGGTCCGCCCGGAAACGCTCGACGCCTATGAACTCGGCCTCAAGTCGCGCCTGTTCGACCGGCGGGTGCAGATCAACGTCGCGGCGTTCCGCTACGACTGGAAGGATCTTCAGACCTTCGGCCAGGTGCCGGTGCTCGGCCCGGCCTTCATCAACCTGCCCAAGGCGCGGCTGACCGGCGTCGAGGCGGAGGCGAAGATCGCGCCCGGCGGCGGCTTCGAACTGGACCTGGCCGGCGCCTTCCTCGACACCGAGGTGATCGACGTCGGCGCGCTCACCCCGCAGACCGCGCTCAAGGGCGCGCCGCTCCAGCAATCGCCGCGCTGGTCGTTCAACGGCGCCGCCAGCCAGACCGTGGAACTGGGCGACAATCGCCTGACCGGCCGGATCAGCGGCCGCTATGTCGGCACGCAATATAATGAACTGACCAAGGCGCGCAGCGGCTATATCGATCCCAGCTTCTTCGTCGACGCCTCCATCGGCTTCGATTTCGGGCGGGACCGGCGGCACCAGATTTCCTTCTACGCGGACAATCTGACCTCGGAAAAGACCTGCCTGCGCAAGGAGCCGTTCGACGGCCTCAGCAACACCAACACCTGCGTGCCCAACGAAGGAACGGTCCTCTATGGCGTGACGCTCTCGACCCGCTGGTGACCGGACAGGAGGTTTGACGACATGAAGACATGCATGACCGGCGCGATGACGCGCCGGACGGCGCTCGCCGCCCTCGGTTCAGCGGTGGCGGCCCCCGCCGTCGCCCGCGGCGGGCGATCCGGCCCGCGCCGGCCCAACATCCTCTACATCATGGCAGACGACATGGGCCATGCCGACCTGGGCTGCTATGGCAGCCGCGACATCCGGACCCCGGCGATCGACGCCATCGCCGCGCGCGGCGTGAAGTTCGGCAACGCCTATGCCAATAGCTGCGTCTGCTCGCCCACCCGCATCGCCCTGCTGACCGGCCGTTACCAGGGGCGGTTCCGCATCGGGCTGGAGGAGCCGATCGCCTTCAACGGCGACGAACTGTCCCTGCCCCGCGGCACCCGGACCCTGCCTGGCCTGCTGCGCGATCTTGGCTACGCGACCTCGCTGGTCGGGAAATGGCATGTCGGGGAACTGCCGGCCTCCAGCCCGCTCGATCACGGCTATGACTATTTCTTCGGCATAGCGTCGGGCGGCACCGACTATTTCGCCCATGCGACCACCATCAACGGGCATGAGATGGGCAAGCTGTTCGAGAACCGGACGGAAATCCAGCGCCCCGGCTACCTGACGGACCTGCTCGGCGCGAAGGCGATCGATCGGATGCAGCAGGCGGCGCGGCAGGACCGCCCCTTCTTCATCAGCCTGCACTTCACCGCCCCCCATTGGCCCTGGCAGGGTCCGGGCGACGCCGCCCAGGGCAGCGCCGCCGCCGATCCCCGCCAGATGGACGGCGGCAATGTCCGCGCCTATGCCGCGATGATGGAGGGCATGGACGCCAATGTCGGCCGCGTGCTGGCCGAACTGGCGGCGTTGGGGCTGGAGGAGGACACGATCGTCATCTTCACCAGCGACAATGGCGGAGAGCGCTTTTCCGACAGTTGGCCGCTGACCGGGATGAAGGGCGAATTGCTGGAGGGCGGCATCCGCGTGCCCCTGATCGTCAGTTGGCCCGCCCATCTGCCCAAGGGGCGGGACAGCGCGCAGGTCACCATGTCGATGGACGCCCTGCCCACGCTGCTGTCGGCGGCGGGCGGCGACCCCGGCCGGGTGGAGGGGCTGGACGGCATCGACCTCATGCCCTTCCTGCGCGACGTCGACAGCAGGACCGACCGCACGCTGTTCTGGCGCCACCGCGCCGGCGACCAGATCGCGGTGCGCAGCGGCCAGTGGAAATATCTGCGGTCCTACGGGCGGGACTATCTGTTCGACCTGTCGCAGGACGAGCGCGAACGCGCCGACCGCAAGGAGGCCATGCCCGGCAAGGTCGCCGAACTCAAGGCCGCCCATGCCGGCTGGCTGGCGCAGATGCTGCCCTATCCGGAGCATAGCTATAGCGAGGACATGCTGGGCAAGTTCGCCGACCGCCCCAGGGAATGAAGCGCGTTCGCGGCGTTCAGCCCCCGCCCTGCTTCAATCGATAGTCCAGCTGCCGCCGGGACATGCCGAGCATGCGCGCCGCATCCGCGACATTGCCCCCGGCGCGGCGCAGCGCCTCCCCCACCAGCGCGGCCTCATAATCCGCCAGCAGCAGCGGCGCCCGTTCGATGTCGGGTATCAGCGGCGCGCCGGTGACCGCCAGCCTGCCGTCCGGCCGCACATGCGCCTGTTCGCGGCTGTCCGGCTCCAGCATGATCGACAGGGTGTCGACGTCGATCCGCCCGCCCGGTTCGGCCAGCAGCACGCCGCGCTCCAGCACATTTTCCAGCTCGCGCACATTGCCCGGCCAACGATAGGCGATCAGCGCGCGCATCGCCTGGTCCGACACGCCACGCACCGGCTTGCCGTGCCGCCGGGCGAGCCGCTCCACCAGCGCCTCGACGAACAGCGGAATGTCGGCCGCCCGCTCGCGCAGCGGCGGGATGGCGACGGGAAAGGGGTTGAGCCGGTAGAAGAGGTCGGCGCGGAACGTCCTGGCCGCCACCGCCGATGTCAGGTCCACATTGGTCGCCGCGACGATGCGGACGTCGACATGCACCGGCCTGTCGCCGCCCAGCCGCTCCACCTCCCCGGTCTGGAGCACGCGCAGCAGCTTGACCTGCGCGGGCAAAGGCAGGTCGCCCACCTCGTCCAGGAACAGCGTGCCGCCGTCCGCCCGCTCGAACCGGCCCAGCCGCTGCCGCTGCGCGCCGGTATAGGCGCCCGGCTCGACGCCGAACAGCTCGCTTTCGATCAGGTCATGGGGGATGGCGCCGCAATTGATCGCGACGAAGGGCCTGTCGCGGCGCGGCCCGTTGTCGTGCAGCCAATGGGCGAACACTTCCTTGCCGACGCCCGTCTCGCCGGTCAGCAGGACGGTGATGTTGCTGTCGGCGGCGCGGCGCAGCAGGTTCACCGACTTCAAGAAAGCGGGCGACTGGCCGATCAACGATCCGGTCTGCTTTTCCCGCCGCAGGGATGCGCGCAGCTCCCCGATCTCCTCCGCCATGGCGCGCAACTGCCCGGCTATGTCCTCCGGGCGCATGGCCTTCAGATAGGGGTCGTCCGCCGGCAGGTCGGACGCGATCTCGCCCACGATGGTGCAATGCGGGTCGCCCTTCGCCTTGCACATCGTCTCGCGGAAGATGACCGGCCGGCCCATGAAGGCGCTGACATAGCCGGAGGCATAGCCCAACTGGTTCCAGCAGGTGGCATGTTCGCCGATGCCGAAATGGGCGATCTGGCTTTCCGCCTCCCAGCTTTCGGTCCAGCGGAACTCGCCGTGGAAGCGCCCGGCGTCCAGGTCCAGCTCGCACTGGATGGTCTCCACCTGCACCAGCCCCTCCAGCTTGTGAAGCCGGGGGCCCAGCAGGAAGACCTCCTCATAATCGCGGTCGCCCACCATCTTGCGGGCGATCTCCGCGTCCTGCATGCCGGATTGATAGCCCATGCGCATCAGCAGCGCGCCGGCCCGGCCTTCGCCCAGCGTGCGCACCATTTCCGCCCGCAGCGCGCCCAGCGACCCGGCGTGCAGCAGCAGCATCCGCTGTTCGTCCAGCCAGACGGTCCCGGTGCCGGGGTCGAACCGCAATTTCGACCACAGGTCGATCCGGCCCGATCGGTCGTCGAGCGCCTTGCTCGCCATCTTCGCCCTTCTCCCCTCGCCGGTCCGGCCGTTTCGCCGCTTTCAGCCCGATCCTAGCGCAATATCCGGTCAGATGCGCCTGAAAAGCGGACTTCGAACCTGCTGCGCGTCGGCGGCGGAGAAGAATTTTTCGGTGTAGATGTCCTTTTCGAACAGGCGCCCCTGCATCAGCGCGGCAAGGCAGGCCTCGATCATCACCGGCGGACCGCAAAGATAGGCCTTGTGCCCGCGGAAATCATTGTCGAACGCCGCCCGTGCGGCTTCGTGGACATAGCCGCGAAAACCCGTCCAGCCGCTGTCCGCCGGCTCGTCCGAAAGCGCGGGGATATAGCGGAAATTGGCATGGGCCGCCGCCAGCGCCTCGAACTCCTCATGATAATAAAGCTCCTCCCGGCTGCGCGCGCCATAGACCAGCGTGATCGGCAGCGTCTCGTTGCGGGCGATCAGGTCGAGGATCATCGACCGGGGCGAGGACAGGCCCGAACCGCCGGCCAGGAAGAGCAGGGGCGCCTTCGCCGAATGGCGCACGAAGAAGCGGCCATAGGGGCCGGACAGCTTCACCCGGTCGCCCTCCTTCAGATGCTCATGTATCCATGTCGTGCCGACGCCGCCGGGCACGATGCGGATATTGAGTTCGACAGCGTCGGGCGCATGGGGATCGCTGGCAAGGGAGAAGGCGCGGGTCAGAACACCCTCCTCCCCCACCGTCAGGTTCACATATTGCCCCGCCTGGAAGCGGATCGGCCGGTCCAGCGCGACATGGACGCCCCTGATGGTCGGGGTCAGCGGATCGATGCGGGTGACGACGCCCTCGAAATCCTCGACCGGGATTCCCAGCGCGTCGGGGTCTTCCTCTATATCCGCCTCTATGCTGGCGTCGCTTTCAAGGCGCGCGCAGCAGGCCAGCGCCTTGCCCTCGTCGCGCTCGAAATCCATCAGCGCGAAGCTGGAAGCCTCCCCATGGTCGATTTCGCCGTCCGTCACCTGGATCTTGCAGGTCGCGCACAGGCCATGACAACAGGCATGCGGCAACCAGATGCCTGCGCGCAGGCAGGCGTCGAGGATGGTTTGCCCCTCCGCCACTTCCACCTCGTCGCCGGTGGTCTCGATGGTCAGGGTATAGCTCATCAGATGCCGGCTCCGTTCAGGCCATCCAGGCCCGGCGTGCGGAATCGCAACGCATCCTTGTGCCTGAGGCCGTTGGCGGCGATGCCGGCCTGCATGTCGGGGACGAAGGCTTCGCCGTTGCGGGTCCAGACGGCGCTGTTCCAGTCGATCCCCGCCCAGTCGGGGTGCTGGCCGAAAATCTCCGCCATGGGTCCGGCGATGAAGTGCGCGAAGGGCAGGTCCGGCGGCAACGGCCAGGCATAGGGGCTGGAAAAGAGCAGATGCCCGTCCCAGCCGGCATAGATGACGCAGGCGCCGTGGAAATTTTCGGCCTTGTCGGCCGGTTCGAATTCATAGGTGTCGATGGCTTTGACGGCCATGATGTCTCTCCTGGAATATTATCCCTTCCGTGAAGGCGGTGTGGCCGGCTGTCAGTTCGCCTTTGCAAGGCCGCGCCACATGGCGAAATTCGCTTCGTCCCTGGACCCGTTGTGCAGGCCGTTGTCCCGCCCATGCTCGATGCGGAAGAAGGCGAGCGCCTCGGCGGCGGGATTGAAGCCCTCGGCCGTCGGGTCCGCGCCGGGGCGGAAGGCGTTGCCCTTGAAGACCTCGTGCCCGGCGATCTTCGACTGGATGAATTTTTCCGGCTCGTCCTCGAAAATGTCGCGGCAATGGTCGGAGCAGAAATGATATTGCTCGCCCTTGTATTCGGCATGGCGCTGGCACAGCGTCAGCGGGTCGCCCGGCTCGGTGAACATCATCGGAATCTGGCAGACCTGGCATTGCATCGGCACGGCCGTCGCCTCGAACGGCTTTCCTTCCGCTTCGCACTTCGCCCAATATTCATAGCGCGGACGGTAATAGCGGTCGAACGTGTCCGGATATTTGGCGGACAGCCAGTCCATGTCCTCCTTCGACGGCAGCCAGACATGGAAGTCGCTGGTGCCGCGCGCCTGGTAGAAATGGCACCAGGCGATATGGGACAGGTGGTCGCGCTCCAGCCTGATCTGCTCGACGCAGGGCGGCATGACGATGCCGTAGCGGGCGAGATCGCGGAACAGCGCGCCGCAATTCTCCTCGAAATAGATTTCCCAAGCCTCCGCCCAGCTCATCACCCGCTTGGGCAGCATGTAATCCTGCATCATCGCGACCAACGTCAGCAGCCGCACGCCGCGCCAGGTCCATTTGTTCAGCCATTTCTGGACGATCGGGACATTGGCCGGGTCCTGCTCCAGCACGAACTTGATGACCTCCAGCCCCAGGGTCATGTGCCGCGCCTCGTCCGACTGGGCGGAAAAGCCGAAGGTCATCGCGCCCATGTCGCCATTATAGGCCGCGCCCGAAATGAACGGCACGAAGACGAGGTTGGTCAGCACATATTCGAAGGCGAAGCCGATGGCGACGATGAATTCGAACGGACCGCCGGTCGCCGCATCCTCGAAGAAGCTCTTGGGCACCTGAAGATAGGGCAGATAGTCGTGATGATGGCGGAACTCCGCCATGCCGCTATAATAGCGGTTATAATTGCTGATGGCGTGGATCTGCGTCTGCGAATGGCGCATCTCGTCCAGCGACTGCATCATGCAGGCGACCCTGGGGCCGACGCCCCGGAATTGCCGCCCGATATGGGCGAACCCCCGGTGCGACATATATTCCAGCGGGGCGAAGCCGTTGACGAACAGCTTGACCGTATTGATGTAGCGCGCATCGGACAGGGTGAGATGGCCGTTGCTCTGTGCGAAGGCGTCGACGATGGCGTAGAGCTTCCGCTCCTTTTCCGCCTGATATTTCCAATAGGCGTCCATGGTCAGGCGGAACGGGTCTTCCCACGCGTCCCAGTCGTGGATTTTGATCCCCTCGAACTGGTCCATCGGGAAGATGTCGTCGATCGGCTGATAGCTCGGCTCCCAGCCCAGGCCCCGCGTCATCAGCGCATAGCGTTCCTTGAGGCCGAGTTTCTTCTTCTTCGTGACGGGCATGTCCATGGCTCAGCGGTCCCAGCTCAGAGTGAATATGTCGTCGGTCTCGTCCACGCGGCCCGACAGGGAGATCATGTTGACGTGCAGTTCCTGAAGGTCGAAATCGCGGCCGATCAGCTCCTCGATCGTTTCGCGGCGCACGACCAGCGTGCCCGGCGCGGTGATGCGCACCATCGCCGGCTGCGGGTCCAGGCTGGCGGCGGGATTGTCCGCCATGATCGCGTCGATGACATGGCGGGTGTCGTCATTGGCCTGGAGCGCGAGGAAGACGGTGCTGCTCATGCGCGGACCCCCGCCTTGGCGGCGCGGGCGTCGAGCGCGGCGCACAGTTCGTCCATGACGGCGGCGGATCGGTCGCCCAGCCCCATTTCGGCCAGCGGGCAGAGCGCGGCGGCGGCCCGCGGCGTCCATTTGGCGATCCACCAGCCGATCAACGCGGCATTGCCCGCATCGTCGGCGCAGGCGGCCTTGATCTGCGCGTCGACCCATTTGCGCGTCTCTGCCGCCCATTCGTTCTGGAACTGGGTCATCATCGCCACCGCCGCGCCGCCGCGCTGCGCCAGGTCGCCGTCGACGATCGTCTGGAAGACCAGGGGATAGAGCAGGCCGTCGAGCACGAAATCCTGCGCCACGAACAGTTCGAACCAGTCCTGCTCGACGAACATATCCTCGACCAGGCGACGCAGCGACTGCCAGCGCACGTCGCGCAGCCACGCCTCCTTCGCCGCGTCCAACGCTTCGGGTTCGGCGAGCAGCAGGCCAAGGCGCGTGTCGAACTGCGCGATGCCCAGCTGGTCCATCGCATAATAGAGCGCCGGCTGGGTGATGCCCGTGCCATAGCCATAGGCGGCGATGAAATCATTGTTCATCGACGCGCCCCAGGCGACATGGCGCAGCGGCAGGATCAGGTCGAGCGCCAGGGCGCGGATGTCGTCGGGCAAAGCGTCGGCCAGCCCCCGCGTCTCGACGAAGTCGAAGGCGGCCTCTGCCGCCTCCTGCTGCCTGGCGCGGGCCAGGACGTAGCTGCCGTAATAATATTGGCGCGGATCGCGGAAGGCGTACCAGTCCGCCATCTTCAGCTTCGTGCGGCTCTCGTCGAAATAGTCGTGGGCCGGGTCCCAGAGCGGGCGATAATGCTGGTTGCCCGTGGTCTGGAGGCCGATCGTGCCCTCCTGATAGCGGGACGCCGGCTTGTCGCCGCCGATATGGCGCGCGACATGGCCATAGGTCTGCCGCTGCGGCGCGATGGTGACGGTGCGCAGGTCCATCTGCATGGGGTCGGTCTCTCCTCTCTTGCCTATCGGGCTTCGCCGGCGATCACCCGCGCCAGCCGGACGTCGAAATCGTCCTGCTCCAGCGGCTGGCCGGTTACGTCGATCACGCGGTTGACGGCGCAGAATTCCTCGAACGCCGCGGTCGGCATCAGCAGTTCCACGAAGATTTCCGGCGCGCCGATGGCGAAGTCGAATTCGACCAGCCCGTTTTCGCGGCGGTTGCGGACGCGCACGAACTTCGCGTCCAATATGTCGGATTGCGGCTGTTCCGCCATCTTCCTCTCCCGGCTGTTGCCTTGTCCTTGTGGTTTAGCAAGGGCCATGCCAGTTCGACTTTCCCCGAAAATCCAGGGTTTTCGCGCAAGCCGCATCGACAATTTCGTCAATTGCGGTCCGTCGTCGACAATTTTGTCGAAACCGCGCCCGCCTTCCTCCCCCCAGGAAAAAAGGACCGCCCGGACCGGCCTGCCTGGGCAGCCGATCCGGACGGTCATGGCAGGCCGGCGCGCGGGAACCGTCCCTTGCGCCCCGTATCCCGCAGCCCGAACCGCTGCGGGAACCCCCTTGTCCTCAGTTGCGCACGCGCAGGGTCAGGAACCATTCGCGCGGGCGGCTGAACACGCCGGAATAGATCGCCTCCGCATTGGTGTAGCCCGACACGACGGCGCGCCGGTCGGCGATGTTGGTGACCCCGGCCTGAAGCTCGTAGCGTTCGCCGGGCGCGCGCCAGGTGACGGAACCGTTGAAGAAGCTGCCTGCCGGCGTGGCCAGCAAGGGCGTATTCGCCTCGTCATTGTAGGTCTTGCTGGCATAGGTCCAGTCGACCCGCGGCGTGAAGCTGCCGATGCCGCCCGCCTCGAAGGTGTAGGCGGTGCCCGCCTGCGCCTGCCATTTGGGCGTGTTCACGAACTTCTCCTTCCCCGTCAGCGGCACGCCGGGCAGGATGCTCTGATATTCCGCGTCCAGATAGCCAAGGCTGGCGTCCAGCGTCCAGTTGCGCGCCGGGGCCAGATTCAGTTCGGCCTCCACGCCCCGGATGCGCCCGTCCCCGCCATTGGCGGTGACCGGGGACGATCCGTTCTGGAAGGTGAGCTGGATGCTGTTATATTCCGTGTTGAACGCCGCGACGTTCAGCCGGACGCGGCGGTCGAACAGTTCGGACTTGATGCCGATTTCGGTCGTATAGGCCTTTTCGGGGCCAAATGTCGGCGCGGGCAGCTTGACCGGCACGCCGTTGACGACGGTGAAATTGGGCAGCGTCAGGCGCGTGGTCCAGCCGCCGCCCTTGTACCCCGTGGCGTAGGAGGCATAGGCCATCACCCGCCGGTTGATATGATATTCCGCGCCGATCCGGTAGGAGACGTTTTCGAACGACATGCTGTTTTCGCCCAGCGGATAGACGCGGTAGATGTCGTTGGGATCGGGCAGGACGAGCGCGGGCGGCGCCTGCGTCAGGCGCAGGCCGAAGGCGTTTTCGTCCCGCTGCGTGCCCGTGAAGCGCTTGTCGTCGCGGGTATAGCGGATGCCGAGCGTCAGCCCCAGCCTGTCGGGGATGACATCGATATTGTTGTGCATGAAGGCAGCGTAGGATTTTGTGTCGTAACGGTCGTTCGACACGATCTGGATCATGCCGCCGATGAAGGGCACCCGGTCCGCATGACGGCCATATTCGTGGAAATAATAGCCGCCCAGCACGAATTTCCAGCGATTTTCCCAGATATTGCCGACCAGTTGCACTTCCTGCGAAAGCTGGTTTTCCCAATCCGCGAAGGTGGGCGCCAGCGCGGAGAAGGGCGCCCCGCCGATGTCGGCGCCGAATTTGGACTTCAACCGGCGATAGGCGGTGATCGACTTGATCGTCAGCGCGTCGGTCAGGTCGTAATCGATCTGGCCGTTGATGCCGTAATTGTCGATCTTGTTGTAATTGGCGCCGCTGGCGTAGCTGAGATCGGGATTGATGCTGCCGTCCGCGTTGCGGATCACATAGCGGTTGTCATAGGGCAGGTTCTGCCCCGCCTGGCTTTCCAGCGAAGGCTGGATGCCGGCCGGCGACCCGGCATTGCCGCGCGCGCCCTGGCACAGGTCGGTCACGCCGGCGGCGGGCACGCCCGCCAGCGCGGCGACCGGCGCGTAGAAGGCCGGATTGCCCGAGATGCAGGTGTTGTAGAGCGCGACATAGGCATTCTGGTTGACCGCCAGCAGCGAGAAGGGCGTCGCTTGCTCATCCACGTTCAGATAGTCGCCGATCAGCCGCATGGTGAGCCTGTCATTGGGCGTGAACAGGAATTTCAGGCGCACGGCGGTCTGGTTCATGTTGCCCGACCGGCCCGGCCTGTCCTTCGCCGTCGTCGGGAAGAGGATCGCGCCGTCCGTATTGCCGTTGGCGGGGCCGCCCGACGCGCCGCCGGTCGCCAGCAGCCAGATCGGGTTGTTGCCGGTATCGCCTTCATAGGGAATGCGTTTCTGCCAGCCGTCGCGATGCTTGGTGGAGAAGGCGAGGCCCATGTGCAGCACGCCCGGCGCCAGCGGCGCTTCCAGCGCGCCGCGCACGTCGATGCGGTCGTAGCGGCCGGTCGTGACCTCGCCCTTCACCCTCCATTCGTCGCCCGGATCGGACGTGACGATGTTGAGCGCGCCGCCGATGGTGTTGCGGCCGAACAGCGTGCCCTGCGGTCCTTTGAGCACTTCGACGCGCTGAAGGTCCAGCAGGTCGACATTCGCGCCGATGTTGCGGGCGAGGTAGACATTGTCGACATAGACGCCCACGCCCGGTTCCAGGTTGAAGCCAAAATCATTCTGGCCGATGCCGCGGATATAGGTGAAGAGGGTCGAGCTGGACCCGCCGAACGCGCCGGAGCTTTTCAGGGTGACGTTGGGCGCCTGCCCGGAAATGCTGGCGATGTCGGTCAGCCCCTTGGACTGGAGCGCTTCGGACGTGACGGCGGAAATGGCGATCGGCACCTGCTGCGCGCTTTCGGACCGCTTCTGCGCGGTGACGACGATGTCCTGGAGGCCGACATTTTCCTGCGGCGCGGCGGCGTCCTGCGCCATCGCGACCGATGTCGAAAGGACGAGCGCCACCGCCAGCGCGGACGCGCCGTTCGAAATTCCAGACTTCATGATTAAACTCCCCTTGTCCCTTATATCTCGGCCGCCTTTTCGCGGCCTGTCGTGTCGACGACCGTCAGGTCAGAACGTTCAGAAAGCTGTCGCGCGGCATATTGTCCTGCGAGAATGTGGCCTTGCCCAACTGGCTGGTGTCCCAGGTCAGCGTCGGCGTGTCGGGATAATGGACATAGCCGCCGGTGAAGACTTCATTGCGGTTGCCCGACGGATCGAAGAAATAGATGGTCGCGCCGCGCGTCACCCCATGGCGGTTCACCGACACGTCGACCGGGATCTCATATTTGCCGATCAGGTCGCCCGCGTGGAACAGGTCGTTCACCGAATCCAGCAGGAAGGAGACATGGTGGAACCGGCTGCCCTCCGGTTGCAGGATGAAGGCGATGTCATGCGGCTTGTTGGAGCAGGACAGGAAGACGGCGAGCCGGGTCTCGTCCTCCTGCGTGACCAGTTCCTCGCTGACGGTGAAGCCGAATATCCCGGTGAAGATGTCCCTGTTCTTGACAATGTCGGGACCGCCCAGCAGCACATGGTCCAGCCGCACGCAGCGGAAGCCGCGAATATAGCCTTCGTCGGGAATGGTGCCGGGGTTGCGGGTCGGCATGCCGTTGCCGATCTTCTCCTTGTCGGCATAGATGTGCATGACATGGCCCGACGGCAGGGTGAAGCGGATGCGCCGGCCGCTCTTGGGATAGACGCCCGCCTCGACATGTTCGACGGCAAGCCCGTAATCGGTCAGCGCCGCGGCGAAATGGTCGATCTCCGCATCCTCATAGGTGCGGAAGGCGAAATATTCGACGCCCGGCGCATCGGCCTTTTTCAGGACCAGCGAATACCAGTCATGCTCGTCCGCGACCTTGTAATAGAGCTTGTCGGGGTCGCCCTGATAGGTTTCGATGAGGCCCATCCGCTCGCCATAGTGGCGGCGGGCTTCGTCGATGTCGAACACCCTGACGCACACCTCGCCGACCCGGAGCAATCCACGAATCGCCATTCATTCTCTCCCAGAAATATCCTCGCGCAGCATGGCCGCCAGGGCGGCTGCGGCGATGTCCTCGTCTTCAACCTCGCTGCCGCCGGACACGCCGACCGCCCCGACCGGGCGGCCCTGCAATTCGGCGGGGCAGCCGCCCGGAACCTCCGTCAGGCGCGGCCGGCGCAGCAACCCGTCGCGCACCGGGCGCGGCGCCTGCTCCAGCAGCGCGCCGAAATCGCGCGTCGTCATCGCGAAGCTGGCAGCGGTATAGGCCTTGTCGATCGCCAGTTCGCCTGAACTAAGGAACGATCCCGGCATCCGCAGATAGCCCGCAAGATTGCCCGCCCCATCCACCACCGCGACATGCACGCGAACGCCGATCGCCTCCGCGCGGGCGCGGGCGGCCGACAGCATCCGCTCCACCGCCTGCGCCGCGGGCGCGCCGATGTCCGCGATCGCGCTCATGCGGCGCGGCCGACCGGCGCGACGTCAAGGGACGCGCGCGGCAGCGGCACGGCGCGGATGTCGCTCGACGGATAGGCGCGGCACGCCAGGACGATGCCCGCCTGCTCATCGGCGGCGCTCACCAGGGCGCGGTTCATATGCCCGGTGGAACAGCGGCCCGCCTGTATCCGGATGCGGCAGACGCCGCAGCCGCCGCCGCGGCATCCCACGGCCAGCGCCTTGCGCCCGGACGCGATCATCGCCGCCAGCAGGCTCTGGTCGGCGCGGCAGGGAAAGCGCGCGCCCGCAATCTCTATCTGAAACGACGCCGCTTGCGTCAGGCCTTCCACATCGCGATCGTCCATCCGATCTCTCTCCTGCCGTCATTCTGTTCTTTTCACCGATCATAATCATGGGGTGAATTACCGACAAATACCCTTTCCGCTTGCCTGTGATACTCCACGCATATCACCTTGCGCCCGCCATCCGTCATCCGGCGCGCAGCGACGCTTCGGACGCGCGCGCCTCGCTGGCGGGAACGCCGCCGATGCTCCACAGCGCGGGCGCGACCTGCATCACCGTGCCGCGTATCAGCGACCGTTCGCAGCCCAGATGGCGCTCGACAAGGTCGGTGAATCCCGCCGCCAGGGCCTGCAACTGGCCGGTCGGGCGGCCTTCCAGCGCGATGCAGGTGAACCAGGGCGCGGCCGTCCCTCCGTCGCTGACCAGCCGGCCGCCCGTCGCCCAGCGATGCGCCGGCACGTTCGTCGCGAAGGCGCGCACCCGCTCCAGGGGCAGCGGCGAGACCGTGGGATAAAGCGCCTGCACATAGAAAAGCGAGGCCGCCTCCAGCAGCGCGGCCACCGCCTCGTCCGGATATTGGTCCGCCACCAGGTGGAATTGCACGATGGGCATGCCGCTTCTCCTTCCTTCAGGACAGGCCGCGCCTGCGGCCCGCGTCCAGCATCATCGCCGCGCCCGCCATGGCGTCCGCCTCCGCATCGAGCAGCATCGCCACGGCCCAGGCGACCTGGCCCGGCGTGGTGAGCGCGCCAATGGCGGATTCGCCGCGCATCGCGTCCAGCTCGTCCGCGACCGAGCCGCCATTTTCAGACGCCCGCGCCGCCGCGACCTTGTGCAGCCGATCGGTATCGGCGGGGCCGGGGGCGACCAGATGGGCGGTGACCCCCTCTCCGCCATAGGCCCAGCTCATCTGCCGCACGACATTGGCGAGCGCCGCATTGGCGACCCCGGCGGTGGCGGCATAGGCCGTCGGCTCGAACCCGTAATGGCCGCCGATCGCAACCAGGCGGCTGTGGCGGTGCAGTCGGTCCTCCACCGCGCGCACCAGTCGGACGAAGCCGCCGACCTTGATGTTGCAGGCCTCCACCAGCGCGTCGGTGGGCGCGGCGCGAATGCCGCCCGCCACCGGCACGCCCGGCGCATGGACGACCATGGCGACCGGCCGGTCCAGCCGCGCCCGAAGCGCATCGACCGCATCGTCGGACGCGAAGTCGGCCACGACCGGCATCACCACGCCCGCGCCATGGCGATCGACCAGCGCCTCCAGCGGCTCGCGCGACCGCGCCACCGCGACGACATGCATCTTGCGCGCCAACAGCCCGGCGACGATCGCCCTGCCCAATGCGCCGCTCGCGCCGACGACCACGCAATGGGCGCCAAAATTCCTGCCCGGAACGGACATGTTCTTCACTCCGATCTGAAAACCGGCGTCAGGCCGAAATCAGCCCGCGCTCCTTCGCCATGGTGAGGGCGGTATCCTCTATCATGTCCTCCTGCCCGCCGATCATCTTCAGGCGGCCCAGTTCGACCAGCAGGTCGCGGGCGGGCAGGCCATATTTGCGCTCGCAATCCTTGGCCGCGTAGAGGAAGGTGGAATAGACCCCGGCATAGCCCAGCGTCAGGCTGTCCCGGTCGGCGCGCGGGGGCTTGGCCATCATCGGCAGCACCCGCTCCTCCGCGACGTCCATCAGGCGGAAGGTGTCGACGCCCGTCTCCACCCCCATCCGCTCGCACACGGCGGCGAAGACCTCCAGCGGGGTGTTGCCGGCGCCTGCGCCGAAACCGGCGGCGGACCCGTCGATCCGGCTGGCGCCCGCCGCCACGGCGGCCAGCGAATTGGCGATCCCAAGGCCCAGATTGTGATGGCCGTGGAACCCGATCTCCGTTTCCGCCTGCAACGCGCCCCTCAACGCGCCGATCCGCGCCGTCACCTCTTCGGGCAGCATGTAGCCGGCGCTGTCGACGCAATAGACGGTCGTCGCGCCATAGCCTTCCATCAGCAGCGCCTGTTCGACCAGCGTTTCGACCGATGTCATGTGCGCCATCATCAGGAAGCCCACGGTGTCGAGCCCCAGCTTCCGGCCAAGGCCGATATGCTGTTCGGTCACGTCCGCCTCCGTGCAGTGGGACGCGACATGGACGCAGCCCGCGCCGCAATCCGCCGCCATGCGCAGTTCGTCCAGCGTGCCGATGCCCGGCACATGCAGCACCGACACGGTGGCGTTCTTCATGCGGGACGCGACGGCGGTGATATAGTCGCGGTCGCTGTGCGCGCCGCGCCCATAGTTGAGCGACGAACCGCCCAGCCCATCGCCATGCGTCACCTGCAACAGGGGCACGCCCGCCTCGTCCAGCCCGGTCGAAATGGCGATCATCTGGTCCAGGCTGATCTGGTGCCGCATCGAATGCATGCCGTCGCGCAGGCACATGTCATGCAGCTTGACCTTCCGGCCCTTGATCTGCGCCGTCGTCGTCATTGCACGCTCTCCATCATCTCCTGCGCGAACATCTCGCCCGTGCGCGCCGCGGCGGCGGTCATGATGTCCAGATTGCCCGCATATCGGGGCAGGAAGTCGCCCAGCCCCTCGACCTCCAGGAAGATGGAGACCTTGCGCCCCTCGAAGGTCGGGCCGTTCTTCAGCCGATAGCCCGGCACATAGCGCTGCACCTGCGCGATCATCTCGTGCACGGATGCGCTGATCGCCTCGCGGTCCGGCTCGTCGGCGGTCTCGCAATAGACGGTGTCGCGCATCATCAGCGGCGGTTCGGCGGGATTGACGACGACGATCGCCTTGCCCTTCGCCGCGCCGCCGACCTTCTCGATCGCGGCGGAGGTGGTGCGGGTGAACTCGTCGATATTCTTGCGCGTGCCGGGGCCGATCGACCTGGACGCCACGGTCGCTATGATCTCGGCATAGTCGACCGGCTGGACGCGGCTGACCGCGTTCACCATCGGGATCGTCGCCTGACCCGCGCAGGTCACCATGTTGACGTTGACCGCGCCGTCGCGCGCCTGCCGCGCCAGGTTGACCGCCGGCACGCAAAGCGGACCGATGGCCGCCGGCGTCAGGTCGATCATCAGCACGCCCAGCTCGTTCAGCTTGCGGCTGTTTTCGGCATGGACATAGGCCGACGTCGCGTCGAACGCGATCTTCACGCCGTCCCTGGCGACATGCGGCACCAGGCCATCGACGCCCGCGTCGGTGGTCTTCAGCCCCAGCTCCCGCGCCCGCGCCAGCCCCTCGGACGTCGGATCGACGCCCACCATCCAGACCGGCTCCAGCCTGTCGGAACGCAGCAGCTTGTAGAGCAGGTCGGTGCCGATATTGCCCGGCCCGATGATGGCGCATTTCACTTTGGTCATCGACTTTGTCCCTGCTGCGCCTTTTCGCCGAACGTCACGCCGGCGACGGCATAATGGTCCAAGGGGGTTTCGTTCAGGATCACGCGCACCTGGTCGGGACGCACGTCCATGGTTTCGACCGTCGCCTGGGTAAGGGCGCGGATGAAGGCGCGTTTCCTTTCCATCGAACGGCCTTCGCCAATGACCACGGATATAATCGGCATCAGTCGATCCTCACATTGATGCTGCCCATCTCTTGAAAGCGGGCGCAGACGATGTCGCCTTTGGCGATCGGCATCGCCTCCGTCGCGGCGCCGGTCAGCACCACCGATCCGGCGGGCAATATCCGCCCCCGCTCATGCAGCCAGGCGACCAGCATCTGCACGGCGCGGGCGGGATGGCCCAGCACCGCGCCCGAACAGGCCAGCGCCGCCGCCTCGCCGTTGATTTCCAGCACGATGCCGATGGTCGCGGGGTCGACGTCGCCGGGCCGCCGCATCCGCCCGCCCATGACGAAGCGCGCGCTGGAGCCATTGTCCGCGACGACGCTCGGCAGGTCGAACCTGAACTTTTCGAACCGGCTGTCGAGTATCTCGATGGCGGGCTGGATGAAGTCCGTCGCGGCATGGACCTGATCGATGGAAACGTCCGGGCCGGACAGGTCGCGGGCCATGACATAGGCGATCTCTCCCTCGACGCGCGGATGGATCAGCCCGGCGGTCGGCACCGCGCCGCCCTCCGCATCGCATGTGTCGCGCATCAGCAGGCCGAAGCTCGGCACGTCGACGCCCATCTGGATCATCTTGGCCCGCGAGGTGAGACCGGCCTTGTAGCCGATCAGCGCCCGGCCCCGCGCCTGCCAGCGGCGCAGGCATTCGTCCTGCACGGCATAGCCGTCATCGACGGTCATGCCCGGATAATCGTCGGTCAGCTTCGCGATGGTGCGGCGGTTCGACTGGGCGCCGTCCACCCGGTCCGCCAGTTCGGCGATGGCTGCTGCGTCAAGCATCGGCGGTCCTCCGGCCGAAGGTCAGGGAACAATCGCCGATCCCGCCGATGCGCATGGCGATATGGTCGCCCTCGCCCACCGGGAACATCGGTCCCAGCGCGCCGGACAGGATCACCTCCCCGGCCAGGAAGGGCATGTCGAGCCGGCCCAGCGTATTGGCGAGCCAGGCGACCGCATTGGCGGGCGATCCCTGCACGGCCGCGCCCACGCCCACGGCCACCTGCTCGCCATTGCGCTCCGCCCACATGCCGGCCAGCGCCAGATCCACGTCGCGCGGATCGATCTTCTCGCGGCCCAGCGCATAGACGCCGCAGGACGCGTTGTCGGCCACAGTGTCCTGGATGCGGATGTCCCAGTTCGTGATGCGGCTGTCGACGATCTCGAAACAGGCGCGGACATGGTCCGTCGCCGCCAGCACGTCCGCCGCCGTGACGCCGGGCCCTTTCAGGTCGCGTTTCAGGACGAAGGCGATCTCGGCCTCCGCCTTGGGCTGGATCAGCGCTTCGATGGGGACGGTCGCGCCATCGTCATAGGCCATGGCGCTGGTCAATATGCCGAAGTCCGGCTCGAACACGCCGATGGCGTTCTGCACGGCCCTGGACGTGACGCCGATCTTCTTGCCGACCACCGTCTCGCCCGCGGCGACGCGCCGCCCGACCATGCGGGCCTGGATGTGATAGGCGTCGACGATGGTGATGCCCGGCACCCGGTCCCGCAGATTGGGGACGGTCGCGCCGGCGACCAGCGCCTCGTAAAGCTCGTCGCCATGCCGGGCGATGGTGGCCGCGTCCAGCATGGTCACAGCTTCACGCAGATGTTGCGCAGCTCGGTGTAGAATTCGAGGCTGTGGACCCCGCCTTCCCGGCCGATGCCGCTATGCCCGGTGCCGCCGAAGGGCGTGCGCAGGTCGCGCAGGAACCAGCTGTTGACCCAGGTGATGCCCACGTCGACCTCCGCCGCGACGCGGTGCGCGCGCGACAGGTCCTGCGTGAAGATGGCGGCGGAAAGGCCATAGTCGGTCGCATTGGCGACGGCGATGGCCTCCTCCTCGCTGTCGAAGGGGCGAATATGGCAGCAGGGACCGAAAATCTCCTCGTTCCAGACCGACGCCTCGTCCGCCAGGCCGGTCCAGATCGTCGGCTGCACCCAATGGCCGCCCGAAAGCTCGTCGGGCATGGTCGGCACGCCGCCGCCGGTCACGACCCTCGCCCCCTCCGCCACGGCCTTCGCATAATAGGACAGCACCTTCTCGCGATGCTCGGCGGAGATGAGCGGACCCAGCGTCGCGCCGGGCTTGAGCGCCTCCGCCCTTTCCTTGAGACCCGCGACCAGCGCCTCGAACAGCGGCCGCTCGACCAGCACCCGCTCGGTGCCCAGGCACACCTGCCCGCAATTGAGGAAGACGGATCGGCCCAGCGCCTCCAGCGTCACGTCGAGGTCGGCGTCGGCAAAGACGATAGCGCTGTTCTTGCCGCCCAATTCAAAGGACACGTCGCGCAGGCCGTGCGCCGCCGCCTGCATGATGGCGGTGCCGGTGCGCGTCTCGCCGGTGAAGGTGATCGCGTCGACGCCCGGATGCTGGGTCAGGTATCCGCCAGCGCTGTCCGGGCCGAAGCCATGGACGACATTATAGACGCCCGCGGGCACGCCCGCATCGTTCATCACCTCGCCCAGCAGGGTCGCGGTGCCCGGCGTCTCCTCCGACGGCTTCACGATCACGCTGTTGCCGCAGGCGAGCGCCGGCGCGACCTTCCACGTCATCAGCAGCAGCGGCGCGTTCCACGGGCAGATGACGCCGATCACGCCCTTGGGCTTGCGGATCGCATAGTTGAGCGCGCCCCGCCCGTCCGGGGTCGGCGTCTGGAAGCTCTCGGTCGCGACATTCTTCACGACATCGGCGAAAATCCGGAAATTGGCCGCGCCGCGCGGGATGAAGGCATGCTCCATCATCGACCGGGGCTGGCCGGTATCGGCCATTTCCGCCGCCACGAAATCGTCGAAGCGCCGGGTGATCCCGTCCGCGACGGCCCGCATCAGGTCGGACCGATCATCCACCGTCAGCCCTGCCCACGGGCCTTTCTGCGCCGCCCGCGCCGCCTGCACCGCCAGGTCGATTTCGGCGCGGCCGCCCTCATGCACATGGCCGATCAGCGCTCCGTCGCTCGGCCGATATTTGGGGAAAGTCCTGCCGGACGTTCCCTGCGTGAAGGTTCCGCCGATGAAATGCCGGAAATGCGCCAACTGTCCTCTCCATGTCGTTGCCAGACCTTCTAACGAAGGATAGCCTTACCCAATAATACTGTTTTATGCTCTTTGAGATACCTGCAAGGCATATCTCGACCGGGCATCGGAAAGGCGCAAGACATGTTCGCGAACCGCATCGACATCCGCCACCTGCGCTATTTCGTGGAGACCGTGCGCCACGGCAGCATCCGGGGCGCATCCCAGGAACTCCATCTGTCCCAGCCGCCGCTGACCCGCCAGATCCAGTATCTGGAGGAAGTGCTGGGCGTGTCCCTGCTGGTGCGCAAGCGGCATGGCGTCGAACCCACCGCCGCCGGGCAGGCCCTCTATACGGAGGCGGTGAACATCCTGAACCTGGTGGAACAGGCCTGCGCCACGACGCAACTGATCGGCCAGGGCGCGCTCGGCCGGCTGGACGTGGGGGTGTTCGGGTCCGCCGTGCTCGACATCGTGCCGCGCATCGTGCTCGAATTTCGAAAGCGCTATCCCAATGTCGAGGTGGTCCTGCACAATATGGACCGCGACACGCAGGTTAAGGCGTTGCAGGAACGGCGGATCGCCATCGGCTTCAACCGATTCTTCCTCGAATATCCCGGACTGCAATGGGAAAGCGTGGTGCATGAACCGATGATCATCGCCATGCCGCGCCATCACCGGCTGGCGGGCCGCGCATCCATCGCCCTGTCGGACCTGGCGGGGGAACCGATGATCTTCTACCCCCGCGCCAGCCAGTCGGGCGGGTTCAGCAATTTCCTGCTGCGCGCCTTTCACGATCTCAACATCGAACCCAATGTCGTGCAGACGGTCGACGACGTGGTGACGGCCGTCGCCTTCGTGTCGAGCGGCGTGGGACTGGCGGCGGCGGTGGAATCGGCGCGCACGCTGCAATTGCCGGACGTGGTCTATGTGCCGCTGGCCGAAGATGACGGTCCGGCCGCGTTCGACCTGTGCATGATCTGCCGTTCCGGCGACGAATCGCCGCTGATCGAAGGTTTCCGCCAGGCGGTGAAGACGGTGACGGGGCCGCCGGCCGACCGCGGCCTTCGATAGCGGAAGCGGGCCTTCATCCGCCCCGCCGCCCCTTCCAATATTGCACCTGCGCGCGCGTCATGCCCAGCGCTGCGGCGGCGGCGCTGGCATTGCCCCCGCTGCGTTCCAGCGCGGCCGCGATCAGCCGGTCGGCGATCTCCTGCCGGCTGAGCCCGCTGTCGAGCAGCATCGCGCCGACATCCGCCTCCGCGCCCCCGCCGCCCCCGCGAAACCGGCGCGCGACGAAATCGCGGAACGGGTCGGGCACGAAGCCTTCGGTCCGGTTGCCCACGCCCAGCGTCAGATGGTGCAGGCCGATCGCCTCCCCCTCCCCGGCCAGGATGACGCCGCGCTCCACCAGATTCTCCATCTCGCGGATATTGCCCGGCCAGCCATAGTCGTGGAAGGCGCGGACGACCTCCGCCTCCAGGCGCAGCAGGCCGCGCCCGTGCCGCTGGCAGAGACGGGCGAGGAAATGATTGGCGAGCACCGGAATGTCCGCCCGCCGCTCCCTCAACGGCGGGATGTAGACGGGAAAGGGACTCAGCCGGTGGAACAGGTCGGCGCGAAATCGGCCTGCCTCCATCTCGGCGCGCAGGTCGGCATTGGTGGCGGCGATCAGGCGGACGTCGGCGGTCAGCGTCCTCGTCCCGCCCACCCGCTCATAATCGCCGTCCTGCAACACGCGCAGCAGCTTGCCCTGCGCGGCGAGGGACAGCGTGCCGATCTCGTCCAGGAACAGCGTGCCGCCCGCCGCCCGCTCGAATCGGCCGGGGCGCGTGGCGATCGCGCCGGTGAAGGCGCCCTTCTCCACGCCGAACAGTTCGGCCTCCAGCAATGTCTCTGGAATGGCGGCGCAGTTGACCGCGACGATCGGCCTGTCGGCCCGCCGGCTGCGCTTGTGCAGCTCGCGCGCGAACACTTCCTTGCCGACGCCGCTTTCGCCCAGGAACAGCACCGGCGCCATGGTCGGCGCGACCTTGTCCACCAGGTGCAGCACCGTGTTGAAGCCGGACGACGCGCCCACGATGGCGCGGGCGCCGATATGCAGGTCGGCGTCGACCGGCGCCGCGCTGTCCGGCGGCGGCGGGCGGCGGCTGTAGGTGTCGGCGCGGAACCAGCGCAGTTCGTTGTCGGCGTCCGGCCACTCGTCCGCCGGCCGCCCGACCAGATAACAGCGGTCATGCCCCATCGCGATGCATTCCAGTTCGCGGAACACCATCGGCCGGCCGAAGAAGGTGGAGGCATAGCCCGAAGCATATCCCGCCTGCTGCCATCCCGCCGGATGCGCGCCGATGCCCATTTCCTGCACATGGGACGCGCATTCCGCCGAATTGTGCCAGACATATTCGCCATGGAAGCGCCCGGCCTCGAAATCCGCCTCGAACGCCAGTTCCTCGACCTGCACGGCCCCTTTCAGCGCATGGAATTGCGGCCCGGCGCGATAGATGTCCTCCAGGGTGCCGCTATGCCGCAATTCCTGCGCGAGCTGCGCATCCGCGACGCCGGTGCCATAGCCGATGCGCGACATCAGCATGCGCGCGCTTTCATAGCCAAGAGCGCGCACCAATTCCCGCCGCAACTGGCCAAGCACGATGTCGTCGACCAGCAGCATCCGCCGCTTGCCCAGGCGGATTTCCGCCCGCGCCGGGTCGAAGTGGAAGCTGTCGCGCAGATCGGCAAGGTCGCTCTCGCCCACCGGCGCGACCCCGCCATCGTGAAATGCCGTGCCCAGTCCCGACTTGCCGGATGCCGATCCGCCTGCCCGCGCCATGTCCTCTCCTGTTTAATATTCGACAGTCATAGGGGCAATGTCGGATGATTTTCAACAGCCCGATCATGCCCGCCCGCCGCAGGGGCGATGGGCGCCCTTTCCTTCCCGCCCCCTTTCCCGGCGCGGGACCGGCATTTCGGCCGGCCTCGGCCGCATCGGCAGGACCGCGCGGCGCGATCTGGCACGCCGCTTGCTGGTCGCCCCGCATCCGCCGCCACGGGTGCGGCGACCATGGGAAAAGGATGATCATGTCGGCAAGCAGCCTGTATCTGAAACGCGCCTGGTACGTCGCCGCCCTCTCCAGCGAAGTCGACGCGACGCAGCTGTTCCACCGCCGGATATTGGGCATGTCGGTCCTCATCTTCCGCGACGCGCAGGGCGAGGCGGTCGCCCTTCAGGACCGCTGCCCGCACCGCTTCGCCCCGCTTTCCATGGGCAGCCGGGTGGGCGACGCCATCGCCTGCCCCTATCACGGGCTGCGGTTCGACGCCGGCGGCCATTGCGTCCACAACCCGCACGGTCGCGGCCAATTGCCCAGGGGGCAGGTCGTGCGCGGCTTTCCGCTGATCGAACGCCACGGATTCATCTGGATCTGGATGGCGGAGGAGGCGGCCGATCCCGCCCTGCTTCCCGACTTCTCGCCGCTGGACAGGGGCCATGCCAACGGCGTCGGCCACACCTATATGAAGCTGCCGGTCGATTACCGCCTGATCCTGGACAATGTCATGGACCTCAGCCATGTCGACTATGTCCATGGCGAAATCATCACGACGCGGGGGCAATTGTCGCCGCTGATCCCGCAGGTGGAGGAGACGGAGAACAGCGTCTCCGCCAGTTGGGACTACAGCCAGACCCCGCCCATCGGCATCTTCGCCCCCTTCCTGCCCCGGCCGGAGGAGGCGGCCCGCCACAGCATCCGCGTCACCTGGACGGCGCCCGCCAATATCCAGTTGTCGATCGCGGCGGCGCAGGACGACGCGCCCTTCGAACAGGGCATCAGCCAATATGACCTGCACAGTTGCACGCCGGGCGACGAGAATGAGACCCATTATTTCTTCGCCACCCGCCGCAACCATGCGGAAGAGGATGGCGACTATAACGCGTTCAAGACGGCGGCCATGCACGCCGCCTTCGAGACGGAGGACGGCCCGATCATCGCCGCCGCCCAGCGAGAGATGGGGGGCGAGGATTTCTTCGACCTGAAACCCATGCTGCTGTCCAACGACCTGGCGGCGGTCAAGGTGCGCCGCCGCCTGCAACGTGCGGTGGAACTGGAGGGCGCGATGGAACTGGAGGACGCAACGCCCGGCCGGACGGATCACGCCGCCCGGCGGTGACGCTGGGCAACCGGCGCGGTTCAGTCCTTCGGGCGTATGGTCAGGGATTGGCAGAGCGTGCCGAACGCCCCGCCTTCATCGTGCAGGATGCTGTGCGTCAGGCCGATGCCCGTCGGCCCGGCGGAAACGCTGGTGTCGAAACCGATCCATTCGCCCACCGGCGACCGCAGGAAATGGGCGGTCAGGTCCAGATTGGGGAAGGCCGCCTCCTGCGGGGAGGCAAGCGGCGCCAGCCCGTTGGCGATGTCGGCCAGGCCCATGAACCGCGCCGCCGCCGACACCTGCCGCCCTTCCAGCAGCGCCAGCGGCGAACGCGCCCAGCACCGGGCGCGGCCCGGCCATTGCCCTTCCCGCCTCACCTCCACGCTGGCGATGAAGCCGCCCGGCCAGAGGAGGGACAGGTCGCATGCGGGCACGGCCTGGGGCGGCGGCAGGGAAGGAAAATTGACCGCCGCCATGCCGCCGCTGTCATAGGCCTGGGCCAGCCAGGCGCGCAGGACGATGGCGGGACGGCCGCCATGGCTGATCCGGGCCTCCACCAGTTCGATGGTCCGGCCGGGCCGCAGCACCGCGACGTCGATGCCGACCGGCTCGATCGGCATGGTGCCCCATATGTCGCAGGACAGGCGCGCCACCTGCAATCGGTCGGCGCGCCGCGCGGCATGATCGGCCTCCACCGCATGGACCAGCAGGCCGATGGCGGGCGCCACATGCTGTTCGGCGACGTTCCACGCGCCCCCGGCATGCGGCGTGGGCATGAACCGCCCGTCGTCCATCGGCAGGAAATAGGCCTGCCCCCCGCCGTCTTCAGCCGCCACGGCCCGGTTTTCCCTTCCCGGTAGCGCGCATCCCGCATTTCCCCGAACTGCCCGTCACCGTCACCTCGAATCTCCCAAGGACACGCATAGCGGGGAATCCCCTGACGGGCGATATGCGGCGCGGCGCCGATGGCCGACATTCAGACGTAATGGTTGTAAAATTAAACCAATTCCGCCAAGCTCCGGCCGGTCAACGAACATGATCGCCGGACAGGCGGGGAGAGATTGGATGCATGAACCCAGGGCGATCTTCATCACCGGGGGCGGATCGGGGATCGGCAGGGCGGTGGCGCTGCGCTTCGCGGCGGAAGACTGGCTGGTGGGCATTGCCGACATCGACGAAGCCGGCATGGTGGAAACGGCGGCCCAATTGCCCCAAGGGCATACTTCGCTCCATCTCCTCGATGTGCGCGACAGGGATAAATGGGACCGCAGCCTGGCCGAATTCGCGAAGTTCAGCGGCGGCCGACTGGACGTCATGTTCAACAATGCCGGCATCGGACTGGGCGGGCCGTTCCAGCATGCCGCGAAACATGAAATCGACGCGCTGATCGACATCAACCTGCGCGGGATGATGTACGGCGCGCATGCCGCCCACCCCTATCTCGCCGCCACGGCGGGAAGCTGCCTGCTCAACATGGCGAGCGCGTCGGCGCTTTACGGATCGGCCGGCCTGGCGGTCTATTCGGCGACGAAATACGGCATTCGCGGCCTTTCCGAGGCGCTGGACGTGGAATGGGGGCCTTCGGGCATCAAGGTCCGCTGCCTCTTTCCCAGCTTCGTCGACACGCCCATGCTGGCCGGCACGCCCGGTTCCAGCGAAGACAGCAAGCGGGACCGCGTGCTGAAATCCGGGGCGAAGCTCACTCCCGTGGAGGAGGTCGCCCAGCATGCGTGGCAGGCGGTGCACGGCTCCCGCCTGCATGTCCTGGTCGGAAAAGCGGCGCGAAGCCTGGCGTTCAAGGCCCGGTGGAGACCCCATAAGCTGCGGACGGTCGTTCGCGGCTAGAGCCGCCAGTTCATCTGGATGCCGTAGGTCGCGGGCTGCCCGGCCAGCCTGCGGACCACGTCGAACAGCTTGGCGACGTTGGTCCAGTAATAGCTGTTGGTCACGTTGCGCCCGAAAGCGCTGACCTGCCACCTGCCGTCACTGCTGCCGAAGCCGGCGCGCAGGTCGAGCACGCCATAATCCTTCATGTAGAGCAGCGGTTCATTGCCGAAGCCCGCATTGGTGCTGGTGCGATAGCTGTAATTGGCGCCCAGCGTCGCATCCAGCCGGTCGGAAACCGGAAACCTGTAATTGCCGTCCAGATTGACCTGCCACTTGGGCGTATAGGGAAAATCATTGCCGATGAAGTTCTTGCGCGTGCCGATGATGGTATAGTTGATGAAGTCGGACGTGACCTTGGAGTCCAGGTAAGTCGCCGCGGCGGTCAGCGACAGGCCGCTGGTCGGATAGACCGTCACCTGCCCCTCGAAACCGCGAATTCGCGACTTGGGAACATTGACGAGCGCGAGCAGGGCGCCCGCAAGGGTATTGATGCGCCCCTGAAGCTGCTTGTCCGAATAGTCATAGTTGAAGGCCGCGCCGGTCACGTCGACCAGCCGGCCGAAAAGCGACGCCTTGAACCCCGCCTCCAGCGCCAGGACGCTCTCCTGCTTGACCGGCAGATACTGGTCGACGCTGGTGCCCGAAAGGACAGGCACGCTGCCCGCCTTGTAGCCCCGGCTGGCATTCGCATAGAGCAGGACGCGCTCGGCCGGCTTCACGTCGACGCCCACCCGCCAGGACAGGCTGTCCTCGTTGAAGGTTCCGCCGATATGCTCCGCATAGGCCAGGTTGTTGTCGAGCGCGGAGCAGCCGTTCAGCGGAATGGGCGGGATCAGCGGCCGTCCCACCATGGCGAGCACGCCGTTGAACAGGCGGGTCGAGGCATCGGCCGAATGCTGGTTGCCCGGCCGCGAACAGCCTTCATAGCGGAGGTCCGCCTTGGTATAGCGGGCGCCGGCGTGCAGCGTGACCAGGCGGCCGATGTCATAGTCGACATTGCCGAACGCCGCATAGGTGTTGAAGTCCTGATAGCCATAGGGCGCGGCGGCGACGTCGTTGGTCAGCGGGGTGAAATAGCTGTTCTGGGTCGAATAGGGCATGGACCAGAACGCGTCTTCCCGCGTCCTGTCATAGGCGTAGTTCAGGCCCAGGATGACGGTCGCTGGCCCGAAATTGCCGGTCAGCCGCTCCTCGGTCGAAAAGGACGAGATGCGGCCGCGCACGGTCTGGTCGCCGTTCGACAGCGACGTGCCGTCCAGGTCGATCCGCTGGTGCATGCGCATGCGGGAATAGGAATTGAGCGAGACCAGCGTGATGTCGTCGGTCAGTTCGTAATCCCCGCGCAGCACCGCCTGGTAGAAGCTGTTGTCCTTGCGGAACGGCGTATCGGCGTTCCAGTCGGCGGCGCGGGGCGTCTCAGGCGACCGGGGATAGTTGGTGACGAGCGGTATCGTGGCGGCAAAGGGCGCGAACAGCGGAATGACCGTCAGCAACTGTCCGGCCTGGGTGTCGCCATCGTCGATGAAACCGTTGAGGTTGAGCGAGAGCCTGAGGCGGTCGGACGCCTGCCAGTCCAGAAGGAACCGGCCCTGGAGCATGCGCTGGCGGCCCAGGCTGTCGTTGCGGGTATAGCTTTGCTGCCAGCCGTCCCCGCGCACCCCGCGAACCGCCAGGCGGGCGTTGAGGCCCGGCGCAAGCGGGCCGGTGACATAGCCCTGCGCGTCCAGCGTGTTGAAGCGCGCAAAACTCGCCGTCACGCCCGCGCCCAGCTCATCCCTGGGCTTCGCGGCGATATAGTTGATCGCGCCGCCCGTGGCGTTCTGGCCGAACAGGGTTCCCTGCGGCCCCTTGAGCACCTCGACCCGCTCCAGGTCGAAGGCGGCGCCGGTCGTCATCACGGAAAAGGGCAAGGGCGCCTCGTCGACATAGACGCTGACGGTCGGGCGCGCGCCCACCGCCGTGTCGTAGAAGCCCACGCCGCGCAGCGAATAGACCGGCACGCCGCTGCCGCTCTGCACGAAATTGAGGCCGGGCGTGACCTTCGCCAGATCCTGGACATCGTTGATCCCACGCGCCGCAAGCTGCTCCCCGGTCAGCGCCGTCACCGACATCGGCACGGTGCTGAGGCTCTGGGCGCGCTTCTGCGCCGTCACGACGATGTCCGCCGGGCTGGCGGCCGGTTCCGCCGATGCCGGCGCCTCCCCGACGGGTCCGGACGGCGACTGACCATGAGCGGCAACCGGCACGACCACCGCCGCGCCGGCAAGACAAAGCACAGCCTTCCATTTCATCATCATCAATCCCCCTCCCGGGAAGGCCCATTCGACCGATGGGCTCTGCTTGAGATTGGAAAGGCCTGTCCCCGACAAGCGTCGAAAACAGATCCGCCCCGCCGCGACGATTGCGAGGGCTTCGGGCCGGAGCTTTTGGTGTCGCATCGTTCCAAGCGGATCGGTTCCCGCCTTTCCCGCGCGATGCTCCAGCCGCCTTCCACCGAAGCGGCGCGACCGAACCTGGTCGGTTCCATCATGCCGATTCGCCCTTATATGTGTATCTACACATTTATGCCTGTCAATCGCTATCGGCAAGGAAGGCGGAACGGCATCGACCCGGCCGAAAAAGAAACCCCGCCGGAGCAAGCTCCACGGCGGGGCCAAGGTTCAGGGAGGCGTCACTCCAAGGGGAAGAGTGACGAACCCCGATCTAGGAACTCCGACCAGCGATTCAAGGGCTTGCGATTCTGGGGCTTGCGATTCTGGGGCTTGCGATTCTGGGGCTTGCGTTCCGCCAACCGCGCCCGTCCTTCCTCGCCAAAGGCAAAGGAGCCCCGCCTCTTGCGAAGAAGGGCGGGGCTTCAGTTGGGTCGCACGCAGGCTCGCGCCTGCGGGCGGCAATAGGGCATAGTTCCGCCGGCAAGTCGATGATGATAATCCAGATCTGGATCAATGGGATGGCGGGTCTTCCGGACAGGAAAAGGCAACGGCGCGCCGGGCCTCGCCCGCCGCGCCGTCATCGCCGCGTTTCCCGCGCCCGTCCCCCCGGACGGACCCGGATCGCCCGTTCAGTTCGCCTTGCTCAGGTCCACCTTCTCGACCCATTCGGGATAGAAGGTCGGCTCCCGGTTCGACCATCCGACCGCCGTCGCCGCCGCCTCGCTGATCGACTGGAGCAGCGCCCGGCGCTTTTCGGGGTGCAGATGCGGCAGGCTGGCCGCCGCGCAGAAGGCGCCCGGCAGCCACGGCCGCGATCCCGCCCCCAACAGCCGCTCATAGAGGAAGCGATAGGCCGAGAAGCTGCACAGCCGGTCCTGCCCCAGGTCGAAGGCGGACACCGTCACCAGCGGCGCCATGAACGGCTCCATCTGGTCCAGGCCGCTGTCGTCGGGCACCCGCGCCTTGATCTCGTCCAGCCGCCCGTAGACCCGCGCCTGCGCCCGGATGCTGGCTTCCTCCACCATGTCGCGCGACCACAGCTTCATGGCGTCGCGCCGATGGAGTCCGATGTCCAGCGATCTTCGGATGTAACGCTGCGTAGCGGCCGGGAAACTGGCGAATTCTCGCAATTCCGCCAGGGTGATCGCCCCGTCCGCAGGTCTTGCACTCGTGCCCATGTCTTTGCCCTCCGACTTCAAGTCGTAAGCAGAACATGCGCCCCCTATGGTTACTGCAAGCTTAAGCGCCGGTTCTGCCGACAAGCATAGGGAATCATTTTTCTTTGTGCGGCGCAACATGTAATTTTCATGAATGCGCCCAACGGAGGGACAGCGCGCCGGCAGAGAGCGTCGGGTCCAAAGCGCACCGTGCTCCTGCGAAGGCAGGAGCCCAGTTCCGCCCTCTATGGACCATCGCACCGCCCGGACCCGGCTCCTGCCTTCGCAGGAGCACGGTCGCTCAATGGCGGGGCCACCCCGGCCCAATCCCCTAATCCGCGCGCCGCTCCAGCACCGCGCCGATCATGCTGCGCCACACCGCCACGTCGCCCGCCTGCGCCATTTGCGCATCGGGTTCGCGCAGCGTGTGCAGGATCGCATAGGCATCGTCGACATGGTCCTGCCAACTGGCGTCGACTGCGCTCGCCGCATGCGGATCGCTGCCCTCGCCGTTCAGGCTGAGCTGGCGCCCCGCCAGCACGCGGGCGATGCGCTCGATCGCGGGAGTGGCGGAAGTCGGCATATGAAGTGGCTCCTCTCACCTGCGGAGGGCAACGTCACGGCTGCCCTCCAACCGATCATATCACGATTTCCCCCAGCGTCTATCGCCCGTCCTTTCCGCCCTTGCCTTCGGGATGGCCCTTGCCTCCCGATCCCTGTTCGCCTTCCGGGAAACCGGATGACGGAACCGGATCGCCATTGTCGCCCGGCGCGGTCGCGGACGGCGGGTCGGACGCATCCATGCTGTCCATCAATCCCTCGTCCAGCTTCTCCTCGGTCGTCACGGCATGGTCCTGCGCGTCGGTGGACCGCTTGTCGCCCGCTTCCTCGCGGCTGTTGGGCCGAATATCGGTCTTGTCGTTCATCATGCTCTCCTTTTGAACGCATCAGCGCCTCGCGGCATGAAACGGACGGCGGCGGGGGCGGGTTCCGCCCGCTCCCCCTATCGACCAACGCATGGAACCCTTCGACCAGCTTCGCCGTCCAGGGGCGACAGCGCCCCCGCCTTGGCCTAGACTTCCGCCCATGAGCATGAAAAACGAGGACGGCGAGCCGGGCGTGCCGCCGACGGTCGCACTCTATTCGATACTGGGTTTCTGGTTCTTCTACGCGGTGCTGGTGACGCTGCGCGCCTCCGTCATGGGGTTCGAGGCGCAGGGGACCATGGCCGCCCGCCGCGCCGTGGTGACGGTGATCGGCATCGTCGTCACCTGGGTTCTCTATCTCTGCCTGCGCCGCTTCGACCGCCAGCCGCTCGCGACGCGCATCATCGCCGCCTTCACCCTCGCCGCGCCCTTCGCGCTGGCGACGGCGGCGGCCAATTTCTATGTCTTCAACATCTACGACCCGGCCTCGCTCTTTCCCGATTCCGATTATCAGAAATATGCCAGCGAACAGGGTTTCGCCCTGATGCAGATCGTGGAGGACGCGATCAGCCGCTATTTCTTCCTCGCCGCCTGGGCGGGCCTCTACCTCGCCCTTTCCTACGCCAGCGAGGCGCATCGGGTGGAACGCCGCGCCGACCGGCTGGAACGCGCCGCCCAGCAGGCCGAACTGCGCTCGCTGCGCTACCAGGTGAACCCGCATTTCCTGTTCAACACGCTGAACTCGCTCTCCTCCCTGGTCATGAAGGACCGGCGCGACGAGGCGGAACAGATGATCCTCTCCCTCTCCAACTTCTACCGCACCAGCCTTACCGGCGACCCGCTGGAGGATGTCTCGCTGGAGGAGGAGGTGCATCTCCAGAAACTCTATCTGGACATCGAGGCGGTCCGCTTCCCGGATCGCCTGTCGACCAGCATCCGGATTCCCGACCGGCTGCTCAATGCCTGCGTCCCCGGCCTGATCCTGCAACCGCTGGTCGAAAACGCGATCAAATACGGCGTGTCGCGCACCTCCAGCCCGGTCACCATCGCCATCGAAGCGCGGGAGGAGGAAGGCATGCTCCACATCAGCGTCACCGACAATGGCGACAAGCCGCCCCGCGAAGCCGACGCGGGCAGCGGCATCGGCCTCGCCAATGTGCGCGACCGCCTGACCGCCCGCTTCGGCGAACAGGGCCGCCTGGACTACGGCCCGCGCCCCGGCGGCGGCTTCGCGGTGGGTCTCACCCTCCCCATCATCCGCAGGAGCTAGGGTGTGCGGAGATTTCGTCCGGGACGGGCTGCAAATGGCGGCTTTTTGCGCTTCCGGTGCTCACGTACTGAAGTACGCTGCGTCGAAACGAGTCACGCGCCTCGTTTCGAGGTTCTCAAAATCCACCATTTTCGCCTCGCCCCGAACGAAATCTCCGCACATCCTGGCGCGATCCGTGAAAGGTTGAACCCATGACCATCCGAACGCTGATCGTCGACGATGAACCCCTGGCCGTGGAACGCCTGCAAATGCTCTGCGCCCGCGAACCGCGCATCGCTCTGGTCGGCACCGCCAGCGACGGAGAAGCGGCGCTGCGCCTGATCGAGGGGCTGGAGCCGGACCTGGTGATGCTCGACATCGCCATGCCCCTGCTGGACGGCATAGGCGTGGCGCGGGCGACCTCGCGCATGGGCATATGCCCGGCGGTGATCTTCGTCACCGCGTTCGAGGGCTTCGCGGTGGAGGCCTTCGACCTCGCCGCCGTGGACTATCTGCTAAAGCCGGTCGCCCATGAACGGCTGTCCCGCGCCATCGACCGGGTCGAACAGGCGCTGGGCAACCGAGCCGCCCCCTCCCCCGCCACCAGCGCGGAGGAGGAGCCGGAATGGGCGCAGGAATTCTGGGTGCCCCACCGCTCCGAACTGATCCGCATCGGCGCCGCCCAGATCGACCGGATAGAGGCGGAGCGGGACTATATGCGGCTGCATGTCGGGGCCAACAGCTATCTGCTGCACCAGACGATCAGCTCGCTGGAAAACCGGCTGGACCCGCAGCAATTCGTCCGCCTGCACCGTTCCCACATCGTCCGCCGCGACCATATCGCCCGGCTGCGCCACGACGGCAGCGGCGTCTGGTCCGCCTGCCTGGCCGACGACACGGAAATCCGCATCGGCCGCACCTACCTCGCCAACGCCCGCGCCCTGGCGGGCCGCTGACACCTGTAAATCCTCCCCATCGAGGATGGGGAGGGGGACCGCCGCCAAAGGCGGTGGTGGGGGGGGGGAATGCGCAACGTCACCCCATCACACTCCGCTCCCAAAACAAAAAGGCCCGGCAACCGCCGGGCCTTCCTTCAAAACGCACCCAGGCCTAAAACCTCAATTCCCCAGGCGGACCTCATCCTTGCCCCTGTCGGCAAAGCGCTCGCCACTCCCGGCCTTGGCGATCGCCAGTTCCACCGCGCCGCGCACATGGTCGGCGGCAACCGTCTGGCATTTCCTGATCTCGGCAGAGGTCGCGCCACGCTCGCACACCCTCCACGCGGCCCGCCAGATGCGCCCCTTCAGGACATTCTGCCCCTTCGCGCTCGCCAGATCGAGATCGTTATAGCGAACCTCGGTAGTCCTGCCGTTCGATTCGAATTCCACAGCCGAAGCCGTACCGGCAACGCCCAGCAAAGCGGCGACAGCGATCATTTTCGCGGCGATCATGACAAAGTCTCCTCAACTATCTTCTGTCCGCTCGCGGCGGACCTCAGCGAAGATATGAGCGGCAAATCACCTCCGTCTTCGCAGCCTCAGCTTTACTCCTGGCCCAAAGACATGGCTTCACACGTTCGACCGGCGCCCCTCCCGCTCGGCCAACGACGCCCCCGTCGACCAAATGCGGTCCAGCCCGGACGAACGACAATTTTACGTCAAGAAAACAAGCGTTCCCTAACGTAAAATTGCAGACATCCCATAAGCAGCGCACATAAAAAAGCACCCCCGGCGCAAGGGAATGGCCGGGGGTGCATCCAGGAAGCTGTCGGGCTCTCCGGGATCTCTTTTCAAACTGTCGTCAGCGAACCGCCGAACCGGATTCGGTGATCGCCGTCTCGCCCTGCATCATAGCGCCGCTGCGAAGGGACCGTTTTCTCCATTCGATGATCCGCCGACCCGCCGCGCCCGGCAGCATCCCCGGACGACGAACCGACGACCGGCATCCACGAACGACATCAGCGCCCCTGCCCGGCCAACTGCGCCCGCAAATTGGCGAGCGTCCGGGCGTCCACCACCGGCCGCTCCGGCGCCTGCCGCCCCTCGCGCAGCTTCCTGCGGTCCCTCTCCGGCGGCTCCACCACCCGCACCCTCACGGGCGCATGGCCAACAGCCCTGATCCCCAGTTGCTCCGCCGCCCCGCGCGACAGGTCGATGATCCGCCCCCGCCCGGCAAAGGGGCCGCGGTCGTTCACCCGCACCAGGATCGTCCGCCCCGTCTCCAGCGCCGTCACCTCGACATAGCTCGGCAGCGGCAGCGTCACATGCGCCGCCGTCACCGCCTTGGGCCGGAACCGCTCGCCATTGGCGGTCCGGTTGCCGCTCTCCCCGCCATACCAGCTCGCATAGCCCAGATAGTCATAGCCGGGATCGGCGGCGGGCACATAGGTCACGCCCCTGACGCTATAGGGCTTGCCCACCCGCACCGGCACGTCGCTCACCGGCCGATATTCGACGCCCCCGCCGCACCCCGCCAGCGCCACTAAGGCGGCCAGCGCCCCGCACCGCATCCGAACCGAAATCCCGCTCATCCCCGCCCTTTAACCCAGCCCGGCGCGGGAGCAAAGCCGCCGCCTTTTCCTTTCGCCGCACAGTCCCTATCTTGCGCCGGACCGGCCCTTGCCTCCCAAGAACAAATCTGGAACAACACGCCCCCATGAGTCTCACGCAAATTTCTCGGCAGAGGTCTACCGAATGCTGACCACCATAAGCGTCCGCGGCGCACGCGAGCATAATCTCAAGGGCGTCGACGTCGACCTTCCCCGCGACAGCCTGATCGTCATCACCGGCCTTTCCGGCTCCGGCAAGTCCTCCCTCGCCTTCGACACCATCTATGCCGAGGGTCAGCGCCGCTATGTCGAATCCCTCTCCGCCTATGCGCGCCAGTTCCTGGAGATGATGCAGAAGCCGGACGTAGAGCATATCGACGGCCTCTCCCCCGCCATCTCCATCGAGCAGAAGACGACCAGCCGCAACCCGCGCTCCACGGTCGCCACGGTGACGGAGATCTACGACTATATGCGCCTCCTCTGGGCGCGCGTCGGCATCCCCTACAGCCCCGCCACCGGCCTCCCCATCAGCGCCCAGACGGTCAGCCAGATGGTCGACCGCGTCATGCAGCTGCCCGAAGGAACGCGCTTCTATCTCCTCGCCCCGGTGGTCCGCGGCCGCAAGGGCGAATATCGCAAGGAACTGGCGGAGTGGCAGAAGGCCGGCTTCACCCGCGTCCGCATCGACGGCGAACTCTACGCGATCGAGGACGCCCCTGCCCTCGACAAGAAATACAAGCATGACATCGAAGTGGTGGTCGACCGCCTGGCCGTCAGCGAAGACATGGCCACCCGCCTCGCCGACAGCTTCGAACAGGCGCTGAAACTCGCCGACGGCCTCGCCTATGTCGACCTCGCCGACACCAGCGTGGCGGAGGCGCTGGGGCCCACCCCCACCTCCGTTCGCCCTGAGCCTGTCGATGCCGCCGACCTCACCTCCACCAAAAAGGGCATGAAGAACGCCGGCATCCCCGAAAACCGCATCGTCTTCAGCGAGAAGTTCGCCTGCCCCGTCAGCGGCTTCACCATAGCGGAGATCGAACCGCGCCTCTTCTCCTTCAACGCCCCGCAGGGCGCCTGCCCCGCCTGCGACGGCCTGGGCGAACGGCAGGAGTTCGACCCCGAACTCGTCGTCCCCAACGAAGCCCTCAGCCTCAAGAAGGGCGCCGTCGTCCCCTGGGCCAAGTCCAACCCGCCCAGCCCCTATTACATGCAGGTTCTCGGCTCCCTCGCCAGGGAGTTCGGCTTCTCCCTCGACACCCCCTGGGCCGACCTGCCGGGGGAGGTGAAGCTGATCATCCTCCACGGCACCGCCGGCAAGCCCGTCACCCTGCGCTTCGTCGACGGCAAGAAAAGCTATGAGGTCAAAAAGCCCTTCGAAGGCGTCATCGGCAACCTCAACCGCCGCCTCCTCCAGACCGAATCCGCCTGGATGCGGGAGGAACTCAGCAAATACCAGACCGCCATGCCGTGCGAGACCTGCCACGGCGCCCGCCTCAAGCCCGAAGCGCTGGCGGTGAAGATCGCGGGCGAAGACATCTCCATGTCCACCCGCCGCTCGGTGGTGGACGCGCTCGGTTTCTTCTCCACCCTCCCCAGCCGCCTCAACGATCAGCAGAACCAGATCGCCCGCGCCATCCTCAAGGAAATCGTGGAGCGCCTCGGCTTCCTCAACAATGTCGGCCTCGACTATCTGAACCTGGACCGCACCAGCGGCACCCTGTCCGGCGGCGAGTCCCAGCGCATCCGCCTCGCCAGCCAGATCGGCAGCGGCCTGTCGGGCGTCCTCTACGTCCTCGACGAACCCTCCATCGGCCTGCACCAGCGCGACAATGACCGCCTGCTCATCACCTTGAAACGCCTGCGCGACCTCGGCAACACCGTCATCGTCGTGGAACATGACGAAGATGCGATCCGCACCGCCGACTATATCGTCGACATGGGGCCGGGCGCGGGCGTCCACGGCGGCCAGATCGTCGCGCAGGGCACCCTCAACGAACTGCTCGCGCACAAGGACAGCCTGACCGCCGACTATCTGAACGGCGCCCGCCGCATCGAAGTCCCGCCCCGCCGCCGCAAGGGATCGGGCAAGAAACTCACCGTCCACAACGCCCGCGCCAACAACCTGCAAAATGTCACCGCCAGCATCCCGCTCGGCACCTTCACCTGCATCACCGGCGTGTCGGGTTCGGGCAAGTCCAGCTTCACCATCGACACCCTCTATGCGGCGTCCGCCCGCGCCCTCAACGGCGCCCGCATCGTCGCCGGACCGCACGACAAGGTGACGGGCCTCGAACATTGCGACAAGGTGATCGACATCGACCAGTCGCCCATCGGCCGCACCCCCCGCTCCAACCCGGCGACCTATACGGGCGCCTTCACCAACATCCGCGACTGGTTCGCCGGCCTCCCCGAAGCGCAGGCGCGCGGCTACAAGCCCGGCCGCTTTTCGTTCAACGTCAAGGGCGGCCGCTGCGAAGCCTGCCAGGGCGACGGCGTGCTCAAGATAGAGATGCACTTCCTCCCCGACGTCTACGTCACCTGCGACGTCTGCCACGGCGCCCGCTACAATCGCGAGACGCTGGAAGTGAAGTTCAAGGGCAAGTCCATCGCCGACGTCCTCGACATGACGGTCGAGGATGCGGTGGAATTCTTCAAGGCCGTCCCCCCCATCCGCGACAAGATGGCGATGCTGGCCGAAGTGGGCCTGGGCTATATCAAGGTCGGCCAGCAGGCGACCACCCTGTCCGGCGGCGAAGCCCAACGCGTCAAACTCGCCAAGGAATTGTCGCGTCGAGCCACCGGCAACACGCTCTATATCTTGGACGAACCCACCACCGGCCTCCATTTCGAGGACGTCCGCAAACTGCTCGAAGTCCTCCACGCCCTCGTCGAACAGGGCAACAGCGTGGTCGTGATCGAACATAATCTGGACGTCATCAAGACCGCCGACTGGATCATCGACATGGGCCCGGAGGGTGGCGTCAAGGGCGGCGAAGTGGTGGCCGAAGGCACCCCGGAAAAGGTCGCGAAGAACGCCCGGAGCTTTACCGGGCGCTATCTCGCGCCGCTGTTGGGTATGGAGGCTGTGGCGGCGGAGTAGTTCTAACTACGTTGGAATTGCGCATTTATTAATAAAGAAGTATTTCAGAACGCTTGCGAAACTGCTTGACGGCCACTTCCAGCTTTCGCATTTCTACCAAATGCGCGTTCAGGATGTTATCCGTGGGGAGAAGCACAACCTGTCAGTTTCTGACTGGGGTAGCGGAAAGACTCCAAAAGCAAAATTTCCGCTATCGAAAGCGGGCAAGAAGGCTTGGTCTTTCGGAGCGGCTTGGGAATGGCGCTTCGCAGAATTTGAGCACGCTGGGCGACAGTTCGTCCTCCGCCTTTTGCTGTGCGAAGGCAAAAGCAAAGCTCACGTTCATTTAGGCTTGCGGAGCGGTCGCGATACCATTGTGCTATGTAGCTATGAATATCATATCGATCATCAAACGGGTTGGCACTTGCACACTTTATGCGGAGACAAGAACGATATAGATAGCGCGCCGCCTGGAACATTAGTGCACGGCCCATGGGTGAAACGATTGCCATCCGCTCGAGCTCGACACCGGAGGACTGCATTTAGCCGCGAAGGCTTTGGTGGTTTGAAGCCTTGGCTTTGGTCCGAAATCATGCGATTCTTTAGGATCGAAACGAAGGATCTGTTAAGTTGAAAGAGGCGCTTTGCCAGGCGTTTTGCGGTGATTTGAAACTGACCGATGTGCCGGTCGGCTATGCTGTAACTACGACTTTTCGCCGCGATGATGGGGATTCGGTCGCATTCTATCTCGTGCGTGATCCAACACGTCCAGATATCTATAGAATCGAGGACGATGGCACCACCATACCCTTCTTGGAAGCTTCTGGAGTCGAACTTTCTACAGACACCCGATCAAATGCATTTCAGTCACTACTCGAAAGTCACGACGTTGAGTTCGATGAGGACGAAATGCTGCTGCACACAGCCAGCCTTAATCAAAGTGAATTGCCTAAAGCAGCAATGCGCTTTCTATCATTTATGTTACGTATAAATGATTTCTTGCTGCTGACGAAAGATAAGGTTGTAAGCACCTTCAAAGAAGATGCGGTTAATCAAATCTTGGATAGGCTCGAAGGCAAGGCCACCATCGATTTAGACAAACCTGTTGGACGTCATCTTTCCGACACCATTCCGGACATGGTTATCCGTGCAAACAATCGACCGCCTGTGGCGCTCTTTTTTGGCACGTCTGCCCAAAGAGTTAACGATGCTATATTTCTGCAAATGCAAGCGCTCTATGAAGTAAAGGAAGCGGTGCAGGTCATCGCATTACTCGAACGCGAGAACGTGATTGGCCATGATTTACGTCGGCGAGCGGCAAATCGTTTAGCTGCTCTGCCAATTTACCGAGGCGATGAAACAACTGCGATAAATCGCATCGAGCGCGAAGCGATCGGTTCAACTTTGGGAGCAGTTCACTAAATAGGCGCATCTTAATGAAGGCGAAGACCTCAAACGCTGGCTCGTTACTCTCGAACAATTCGGTCGCAAATTGCCCACCGCCATACCGAACTCGCTCGGCATCACCGACGATGACATGCCCCGCAACAGCGACACCCGTCGCACCGCCAGCAAAAAAGTCCTTCTCAAAACCATTAAGGGCGCAAGCAGCAACTGGTAGCTCCACTCCAATTCGCTTTACACAGGTAAACACAACAACTCATCCAGATCAGACCAATCCCGCTTTTCGCTGACTGGCGCCAGCCTCCAGAACTGATATTCTCCACCGATGCCCAAACTCGACCCCATCATATCCGAGTTCGCTACGACTGAGGAGGCTGAGGCCTATGATGCATGGTTTCGCGCAAAGGTGGAGAATTCGCTTGCGTCCGATAAGCCCGGCATTCCTCATGAGGAGGTCATGGCGATGATGAAAAAGATCATCGATCGAAAGAAGCAGGCATGACAAGGTCACTGTCTTAGCGCACCTGTTCCCATTTTGTTCTGTCCTACACACCCTCCCCTGACATATCCTCCCGGCAAAGCACCTCACGGAAAAGGGCCTTGCCATGACCTGCCAATTCCCTCCCCTCCCCACCCCCGCGCAGCAGATCCGCGCCGACGGCTGGAGCCCCGCTCGCCAACGCGCCTTCCTTGAAACCCTCGCCGCCACCGGCATCATTCTCTCCGCCTGCGAAGCCGCCCACATCAGCCCGCGCTCGGCCTATGCCCTGCGCATCCGCCGCGACGGCGCGGCCTTTCGCCTGGGCTGGGACGCCGCCATCCTCATCGCCCGCGCCCGCCTCGCCGACGATCTGCTCGCCCGCGCCCTCACCGGCCATGAGGAGGTGATCCGCAAGGACATGGACGCAGGCGAAATCACCCGCCACCGCCACGACAACCGCCTCGCCATGTCGATGCTCTCCCGCCTCGACCGCATGGCCGACAGCCCGCCGCAGGGCAGCGACGCCGCCCTCGCCCGCGTGGTGGCGCAGGATTTCGCCGCCTATCTCGACATGCTCTGTCCGGAGGATCAGGCGCAGCCCGACCGCCCCGACGCCCCGCCCCCGCCCCAGCCCATGGCCGGCGATGCGGACCACGCCGCCCTGCCCGACTCCGCCTCCCCCGAAGAAACGCCCGCCATCGAACAGGCCGCCACAGCCTTGTCGCCCGGCGCGTCCGCCGCGCTGTTCGTCGCCGCGCGCCTGGCGCTGGGCGAGGGCGGCAAGGCCCCGCTCTATCCCCTCGATGGACGGTGTGAACTTCGGCCCATTCCCGCCGCTCCGCCGGTCGACCGCGCCAGCTTCCCGCCGGAGGAAGCCGCCGCCCGGCTGCGCGGCATCTGGTGGGATGAGGAAAGGGAGGGCTGGCGCACCGACTATCCCGCGCCGCCCGGCTTCGACGGCGACGAAAGCGACCCCCTCTACGACATCGACGCCTATGAGCGCGACCTGACGACGGCGGAGGAACAGGCGCTGGCCCTGCGCGTGGAGGCGCAGCGCCGCCCCTATGAACATGCCGCCGCCCGCGCCCGCGACGCCTTTTTCGGCTTCGCCGCGCTGGCGGGAGCAGGATGATCGCACCCGCCGATTTGCTATTCCGCCCCCATGCCCCTATATGGGGAAGGCTATAGTCGCAAATCGACGGTCTTTCGGCGCTTTGCGGCACCAAACTTCCTTCTTTCCCTGCCCCTCTAGCGCAAGGCCCGTCCACACGGGACGCGCCCACGTAAAGAAGGAAATACCCCATGAGCATCATCGGAACCGTCAAATTCTTCAACGCCGACAAGGGCTATGGCTTCATCGCTCCCGATGACGGCAGCCCGGACGCCTTCGTCCACATCTCTGCCGTGGAGCGCGGCGGTCTCGCCACCCTGCGCGAAAAGGACCGCGTCTCCTATGATCTGGAGCAGGACAAGCGCGGCAAGATGGCGGCGGTGAATATCCAGCACGCGCAATGATGCGCCGCTGACAGGCCGGGCGCCGCCCACGCGGCGCCCGCCATTCTTGAAAGGAGCGTCCCATGGCCAACCCCGATTTCCGCGCCCTCGCCCGCCAGGCCCGAAACGAAGCCGACGCCGCCACCCTGGACAATGTCCGCCAGCGCTGCCTGCGCTCCGAAGCCGCCTTTCTGGTCATGGCCCGACGACAGGAATATGTCGACGAAAGCCGCGCCCGCCGCGTTGCCGCCGCGGGCTGAACAACGCCGCCCGGCTCCTCGCATCGCCGGCCCCGCTCGCCCTGCCGCACCGCCGGAACCGATCCGCGCCGCCAATGTTATCCTTGCAAATTCCCTACGAAACAAGGAGCCAACCCCATGATCCGCACCCTGATCTTCGGCGCGATCGCAGGCTATGTCGGCAAGAAACTCTATGACGAAGGCAAGCTGACGGAATTCAAGGACGATCTCGTCGCCCGCTACAACCAGGCGAAGTCGGACCTCGACCAGCGCCGCGACAGCGACACGACGGCGACCAGCCCCAATCTCGCCACGCCCGCCGCCAGCACCACCGGCGCCGCGCCCCTGACGCCCTGACGGCCGACCCCATCCCTTTCCAGCGGTGAACACCCTCTCCCCGCTGGCATCACTGCCCGCCCGGCTGCCTTTCCCCCCTTTTGGCGCCGCGGCGGGCAGACTATTTCGCGCAACTTCCCCCTCTCCCAGGGGTTGTCCCCGTGGCAGGGACAAGATGAGGAGAGAAAAACATGCGCACCCCCCTATTGGCAGCGGCGCTGCTTGCGATGCCGTTGACGGCCTGCGTTTCGGATGGCGACGGCAGCCGCTACGGCTATGACCGCCCCGGCTACGGCCAACGCCCCGGCGGCCGTCCCATTGGCGAGAATGACTATATCTACCGCGACAATGACGGCCGCTACTATTGCAAGCGCGACGACGGCACCACCGGCACGAT
This sequence comes from Sphingobium sp. TA15, assembly GCF_037101235.1. Classification (NCBI taxonomy): domain Bacteria; kingdom Pseudomonadati; phylum Pseudomonadota; class Alphaproteobacteria; order Sphingomonadales; family Sphingobiaceae; genus Sphingobium; species Sphingobium sp. TA15. The sequence continues at coordinate 321,164 of NZ_AP025355.1, read as the reverse complement.
AGTCGGCGCCATAGCGGGCGGCGTATTGGGCAACATCATCGCGCCGGGCGGCTCCAAGACGCTGGGCACCATCATCGGCGGCGCCGGCGGCGCCCTCGCCGGCCGCGCCATCGACAAGAATGACGTCCGCTGCGAATAGCACGAAAAAAGGGCGCGGACCCAAAGGCCCGCGCCCTCCTTTCCGAACCCTGTTCAGGCTTACAGCTTCTCGACCAGCTCCGGCACGACCTTGAACAGGTCGCCGACCAGCCCGATGTCCGCCACCTGGAAGATCGGCGCATCCTCATCCTTGTTGATGGCGATGATGGTCTTGCTGTCCTTCATCCCCGCCAGATGCTGGATCGCCCCGGAAATGCCCACGGCGATATAGACTTCCGGCGCCACGATCTTGCCGGTCTGCCCGACCTGATAGTCGTTCGGCACATAACCCGCGTCGACCGCGGCGCGGCTCGCACCGACCGCCGCGCCCAGCTTGTCCGCCAGCGGGAAGATGGTTGCCTCGAACGTCTCGCCGTCCTTCAGCGCGCGACCGCCCGACACGATCACCTTGGCAGAAGTCAGCTCCGGCCGCTCCAGCTTGGCGATCTCCGCCCCGACGAAGGACGACAGCCCCTTGTCCCCGGTCGAAGCCACCGCTTCCACCGCCCCGTTGCCGCCTTCCTTGGCCGCCTTCTCGAAAGCCGTGCCGCGAACGGTGATGACCTTCTTGGCGTCCTTCGACTTGACGGTCGCGATGGCGTTGCCGGCATAGATGGGCCGGGTGAACGTGTCTTCGCTCTCGACCGACAAAATGTCGCTGATCTGCATCACGTCGAGCAGCGCGGCGACACGCGGCGCGATATTCTTGCCGTTGCTGGTGGCCGGCGCGACGAAAGCGTCATGGCTGCCCATCAGTTCGACGACCAGCGGCGCGACATTCTCGGCCAGCGCATGACCGAAAGCGGCGTCGTCCGCGACATGGACCTTGCCCACGCCAGCGATCCTGGCGGCTTCGGCGGCAACGCCGCCGACGTCCTGACCGGCGACCAGCAGATGCACTTCACCCAGCTTCGATGCGGCGGTGACGGCGGAAAGGGTCGCGTCCTTGACGGCGCCGCCCTCATGTTCAACCCAGACAAGCGTCTTCATGCGGCAACTCCCAGAGCCTTGAGCTTCGCGACCAGTTCATCGACGTCAGCCACCTTCACGCCGGCCGAACGCTTGGCCGGTTCGGCCACGGAAAGCGTCTCCAGCCTCGGCGAAATGTCCACGCCGTAATCGGCGGGCGCCTTGGTCGCCAGCGGCTTCGACTTCGCCTTCATGATGTTGGGCAGCGAAGCATAGCGCGGCTCGTTCAGGCGCAGGTCGGTGGTGATGATGGCGGGCGTGTTGAGCTTCACCGTCTCCAGGCCGCCGTCCACTTCGCGGGTCACGCTGACCTTGTCGCCCTCGACCTCCACCTTGCTGGCGAAGGTGCCCTGCGGCAGGTTCAGCAGCGCGGCGAGCATCTGGCCGGTCTGGTTGCTGTCGTCGTCGATCGCCTGCTTGCCCAGGATGATGAGGCCGGCGCCTTCCTCTTCCTGCACCTTGGCGAGCAGCTTGGCGACGCCCAGCGGTTCCACCTCGTCATCGGTCTGGATCAGGATCGCCCGGTCCGCTCCCATGGCCAGAGCCGTGCGCAGCGTCTCCTGCGCCTTGGCGACGCCGATCGACACGGCGACCACCTCGGTCGCCACGCCCTTTTCCTTCAGGCGGATGGCTTCCTCGACCGCGATCTCGTCAAACGGGTTCATGCTCATCTTGACGTTCGCCAGGTCGACGCCCGTTCCATCCGCCTTCACCCGAGGCTTCACATTGTAATCAATCACCCGCTTCACGGGCACAAGGATCTTCATCTCAACATCCTTCCTTCATTCACGCCATGCCCGCAGATGCGCCAGCAAATGCGAACGAGGGCGCGGGCGGCCCGTTCCCGGACCACCCGCACCCCTTTTGGTGTCTTGTTCAGGCGTAAAGCTGCGTCAGGCCGCCTTCCTCACTTCCGCCACGATCTTCCTGGCCGCGTCGCCCAGATCGTCCGCCGGGACGATGGCCAGGCCCGAAGCCGCGAGAATGTCCTTGCCCTGCTGGACGTTCGTGCCTTCCAGGCGGACGACCAGCGGAACCGACAGGTTCACGTCCTTGGCGGCGGCGACGATGCCGTCGGCAATGATGTCGCACTTCATGATGCCGCCGAAGATATTGACGAGAATGCCCTTCACCGCCGGATCCTTTAGGATGATCTTGAAGGCTGCGGTCACCTTCTCCTTGGAAGCGCCGCCGCCGACGTCCAGGAAGTTGGCGGGGAATTCGCCGTTCAGCTTGATGATGTCCATGGTCGCCATGGCCAGGCCGGCGCCGTTCACCATGCAGCCGATATTGCCGTCCAGCTTGATGTAGGCGAGGTCATATTCCGAAGCCTCGACCTCAGCCGCGTCTTCCTCGGTCAGGTCGCGCAGCTCGACGATGTCCTTGTGACGGAACAGCGCGTTGCCGTCGAAGCCGACCTTGGCGTCGAGGACGAGCAGGTTGCCCTGCTGGGTGACGGCCAGCGGGTTGATTTCGATCTGCGAGGCGTCGGTCGCCAGGAAGGCTTCATAGAGCGAGGATGCGACCTTGGCGGCCTGCTTCGCCTGATCGCCGGTCAGTTCCAGCGCGGCGGCGACGGCGCGGCCATGGTGCGGCATGAAGCCGGTGGCCGGATCGACGGCGAAGGTATGGATCTTCTCAGGGGTCGAGTGGGCGACTTCCTCGATGTCCATGCCGCCCTCGGTCGACACGACGAAGGCCACGCGGCCGGTGGCGCGGTCGACCAGCAGAGCCAGGTAGAATTCCTTGGCGATGTCGGCGCCGTCGGTGACGTAGAGGCGGTTGACCTGCTTGCCCGCTTCGCCGGTCTGGATGGTGACCAGCGTGTTGCCCAGCATGTCGGCGGCGTGGGCCTTCACCTCGTCCAGGTTGAAGGCCAGGCGGACGCCCCCCTTCGCATCGGGACCGAGTTCCTTGAACTTGCCCTTGCCGCGGCCGCCGGCGTGGATCTGCGACTTCACGACATAGAGCGGCCCAGGCAGCTTCTTGGCAGCCTCGACGGCTTCCTCGACGGAGAAGGCTGCATAGCCGGCGGCGATCGGCGCGCCATATTTCGCCAGCAGCTCCTTCGCCTGATATTCGTGGATGTTCATGGGGCTCGCCCGTCCTTTCCGCTGAAACTCTTGTGATCAGCGGCTAAGCACAGGCAAAGGGGCAATGCCAGCGAATTTCGCAAATCAACTTTGCAAAATTGCAAAACCTTGCGAAGCGATCCCCGGCCTTATTGCGGAATCAGCGATCGATGGCGCAGATGATCGCCGCCTTGCTGGTCACGGCAAATATCTCCGGATCCTCCAGCGCGCGGACCTTGAAGAGGAACCGATCGACGGTCATGTCCGCCATGTGAGACTTGCGGAGCGAGGCCAGCGACTGGAGCCTGCGGAGTTGCGGCAGGCTCAGCCGGTCGACCATCCTTTCGGCCATGCAGGCCGCCATGCGGGGTGATATGCCCGCATCGATCAGCCCCGCGCGAAGACGCGATTCGGGCGACACGGTCGCGCAGGACATGAGAAGGAGGGAAGCGCCGAGCCCGCAGGCCAGCGAACGGAGGGGGATGGCTGTCATCCCCGCTTCATGGCAAGCATGGTCTGAACAGAGGCTAAATGCTTGCCGCGGCCAAAGGAGAAAAAGAGAGATGGACAGGATTTTCACGGCCTTTGCCCACCGGATCGCGAGTTGGTCGGGCCAGCCTGCGGCCTTCATCCTGGCCGTGCTGGTGATCCTGGGCTGGATCGTGACTGGCCCGATCTTCCATTATTCCGACACCTGGCAGCTTATCATCAACACCGGCACGACGATCGTCACTTTCCTGATGGTCTTCCTGATCCAGAATGCGCAAAATCGCGACAGCTCCGCCATCCAGGCGAAAATGGACGAATTGATCCGCGCCATGTCGACGGCGCGCAATGAATTCATCGGCATCGAGCATCTGACCGAAGCGGAACTGGAGCAGATCAAGTCGGTTCTGGAAAAGGAATGCGGCGACAATGAAACGCACCGCCAATCGATAGAGCGGCTGATCGAACGAAGATGATCGCTGGCCGGCTCCGCCAGAGCGCGCGGCTTTAATGCGCCAGATCGACCAGCCTTTCATTCCGGCGGCGATAGGCGTCGATCCGATCCGTATAGCCGCGCGCAAGGCCTTCATAGGCTTCCCGGCCCTTTGCCGACCGGCTCATCTGCGCGCGGATCATTGCAACCTGCTGCCTGTGAAGCAGATAGTTGACATCCATCTCCCCATTCATATTCACCCTCCTACCTGATCGCTGAAAGAGATTGGTTGGGGTTCGCATCTTGTGCGAGTCGCTCTACGGCAGGCGCACGATAGCATCGGGCCAATGGCCATGCGATTCCATCCGGCGCATGGAAGGAGCGGCCTGGCGGATAATCCCGATCCTCAGGGTCGCCTGGCGCCGCGCAGGACGAGATAGCCCATGATGGCCGAAAGCAGCGAGCCGGCGAGAATGCCGATCTTCGCCTGCTCGACAAGCGTCGGGGAATGGGGGAAGGCGAGAGCGCCGATGAAGAGGCTCATCGTAAAACCGATGCCGCAAAGAAGCGCCATGCCATAGACCTGCGCCCAGCTTGCGCCGCCGGGCCTTTCCGCGATCCCCCAACGGTCCGCCAGCCAGATTCCGCCGAAGATGCCGATCTGCTTGCCGAAGAACAGGCCAAGCGCCACGCCCAGCGGCAATGGCGTAAACAGCATGCCGATCACCGTGCGATCCACCGGCACGCCCGCATTGACGAAGCCGAAAAGCGGCACGATCAGATAAGCGCTCCAGGGATGCACCGCATGCTCCAGCCGATGCAGCGGGCTGTCGACGGCGTCCGGCGCGCCGGGCGTGGGCTTGATCGGGATGAACATCGCCGTCAGCACGCCGGACACGGTCGCATGCACGCCCGAAAGCAGGGTGAAATACCACAGGACCGCGAAGATCAGGAGATAGGGTGAGAGCGCCTGAATCCGCAAGCGGTTGAGCCCCCACATCAACAGGAGCATCGCCGCCGCGCCGCCCAGGGCGGCCAGGTCGATGCCCTGGGTGTAAACCAGCGCGATGATCGCGACAGCCCCCATGTCGTCGACGATGGCGATGGCCGTCAGCATCAGTTTGAGCGAGGCCGGCACCCGCCGCCCCAGCAGCGCCACCACGCCGATCGCAAAGGCGATGTCGGTGGCCGCCGGAATGGCCCAGCCGTTCGAGAGGGCGGATTGCCCCCCGGCGATGGCGAGATAGACGCAGGCCGGCACGACCATGCCCGCCGCCGCCGCGATGAACGGCAACCGCCTGCGTTCCCATGTCGAAAGGCCTCCGTCGACCAGTTCGCGCTTGATCTCCAGCCCCACCAGCAGGAAGAAGATCGCCATCAGCCCGTCATTGACCCACAGGTGGACGGTCATGCGGCCCAGGCCGGGCTTCAGTTCCGGCCCGATCCCGGCATGGACGAAGGCGTGATGGAAGTGCCCCGCCGCGCCGGGCAGATTGGCGAACAGCATGGCCATGGAAGCGGCCGCCATCAGCAGGACGCCGCTGCCCGCTTCGCTCCTCAGGAAATCGCGCAATGCCGAGGATGGACGGTTGATCATGCTTGCTCCTGCGACGTCGGGACTCAATATAGTTTCGATATGGCAATGAATTAATATTTGAGAATCAAATCTTTGCTGCCATATGGTGATCAGCGGAGATAGGGAGTTACATTCCGTGGGGGAAGCGATCTTCGCTGTTCTGGCGAGGGTTCATCATGAAATCCTGCTGTTCGCGGTGGTGGGACTGGCGATCGGCGGAATCGATGATTTCATCATAGACATGGTCTTCCTGTGTCGAAGGCTGTGGCGCAAGTTGATTATCTATTCGCGCCACCGACGAATGACGACCGCGACCCTTCCGGTTTCGCCGCGGCCAGGCCGCATCGCCATCTTCATACCCGCCTGGCAGGAGGCCGATGTGATCGGCCCGATGCTGGACAATGCGCTGGGCCAGTGGGGCGATCAGGATTATCGGATCTTCGTCGGCGTCTATCCCAATGACCGGGCGACGTTGGACATCCTCGCGCCCCTGGCCGCGGGGAACGATCGGCTGATCCTGTGCATCAACGAACGGGACGGACCGACGACGAAGGCCGATTGCCTGAACGTAGCCTGGCGCGCCATGCTGCGGGAGGAGGAACGCACGGGGGTCCGCTTCAAGGCGATCGCGCTGCACGATGCGGAAGATGTCGTCCACCGCGACGAGATCCTGCTGTTCGATCTGATGACGGACCGATTCCAGCTCGTCCAGCTCCCGGTCCTGCCGCTGCGCGGCCATGGCGGTTGGTGGTCGAGGGCCATAGCCAATCATTACTGCGACGAATTCTCAGAGAGTCATGGCAAGTTCCTGACCGTGCGCGAAGCCATGGGCGCGTCCATGCCCTCGGCCGGGGTCGCCTGCGCGTTCGAGCGGCAGATATTGGAGCGGCTCGTGAATCCCGCCACCGGCGGACCGTTCGATCCGGAATCGCTGACCGAGGATTATGAGGTCGGGCTGCGCATCGGCAATATGGGCGGGCGCGGCATATTCGTCCGCATGCGCGACAGGGACGGCCAACTTGTCGCGACAAAGGAATATTTCCCCGACAATCTGAAGGGCGCCGTCAGACAGAAGGCGCGCTGGATGGTGGGCATTTCGCTTGCCGGGTGGGACCGCATGGGCTGGCACGGCGGCCCCGCCGAATGGTGGATGCGCATGCGGGACCGCACGGCCGCCCTTTCCGCCTTCATCCTGTTCACCGCCTATCTGGCGCTGCTGCTCTGGGGCGTGCTGTTGGTCGGAAGCCTGTTCACCGCCTTTCCAGTGCCCAATCCCACGCCCACGGTCGAAGCGCTGTTGTGGATCAACTTCGGCTTCATGATCTGGCGCATGGCGATGCGCGCGATTTTCGCGGGCCTCGCCTATGGCTGGGCCTTCGGGCTGGGGGCGATACCGCGCACGCTGATCGCGAACATCATTGCGATGATGGCCGCCCGTCGCGCGGTGTTCCTGTATCTTCGGTCGCTGGTCGGCAGGCCGCTGACCTGGGACAAGACGCAGCACCGCTTTCCCGACCTGGATTCTCCGGCATGAACGAGGCCGCCACGGGGCGCCCGTTCCGCTTCTTCGTCCTGGTCATGACGGGCTGGATCGCGATCCGCCTGGCCGGTTCGGAGGGCGACCTTCCCGATGCGGCGACAGGAATGATCGATGAGGAGACTTTCCATCCTGCCGCCTATTCGAAAAATGGAGCGGTAAAGGCGAGAAGATTTGGCCTGCCGCTTTGGCGGGATACGCCGCGCCCAGGGCCGGGCGCCGCGCCCCTCGCGCGGCCCAGGCGCTTCATGGCATTATCGCGGCCGGGCAGGAAGATGGGGGCGAACTCCCCCGCCCTGGCCGCCAAAGAGGAAGCCTCGACGGCATGGGAGATGGGCAAGGCCGGTGAAACCGCTGCACCGATCAACCCTGCGCCTGCCCTGCCTCCTGCTTCCCCTCCATCGGCAGGCGTTGCGCGTTGGCATGGCAGCGCCTGGCTGTTCTGGCGCGACGGAAGCGCGACCCGCGCCGATGCGGTGACGGGCGGCAGGCTCGGCGGATCGCAATCGGGCGTCCGCCTTGATTTCGATCTGACCCCGCAGGCGTCGAGCCGGGCGACCGCTTATGCGCGAGCCAGCGCCGCGCTCAACGATCCGGCTTCTCCCGAAGCGGCGTTGGGCTTGGCATGGCAGCCGGCACGCAGCATTGCGATCAGCTTCGCGGCTGAGAGACGGATCGCGCTGGGCAAGGGCGGGCGCAACGCCAATGCCGTGCTGGCCGTGGGCGGTTTCGGGCCGACGCCGCTCGCTCGCTTTCTGGAAGCCGAAGCCTATGCGCAGGGCGGCATGGTCGGTTTCCGCTCTCGCGACCTGTTCGTCGACGGCAAGATGTCGCTGCTGTCGCCGCTCGGCCATTCGCCCGTGCGGATCGGCAGCAGCCTCTCCGGCGGCGCGCAACCGCAGGTCGAGCGGCTGGACATCGGCCCGGAGCTTCAAATGCGCCTGCCGCTTAAACCCGCCGCGGCAAGGTTGAGCATCGAATGGCGGGAACGCGTTGCAGGCCGGGCAGCGCCGCCTTCCGGCCTCGCCGTCACGTTGGGGGCTGATTTTTAAGCGGCTGCGCCTTTATCTCTCCGCATATTGGGCTTAACCCAGGAACCGCATGGATCTCTATCTGCCCATCGCCAACCTGTCGGTGAATGCGCTGGTCATCATTGCCCTGGGCGGCGTGGTGGGCCTGCTTTCCGGCATGTTCGGGGTCGGCGGCGGATTTCTGACGACGCCTCTGCTGATCTTCTACGGCATCCCGCCGACCGTCGCGGCGGCTTCGGCGGCCAGCCAGGTGACGGGCGCCAGCGTGTCCGGCGTCTTCACCCATATGGCGCGCGGCACGGTCGACTTCCGCATGGGCGGCGTGCTGATCGCCGGCGGCGTGGTGGGCGCGGGCCTGGGCGTGCTGATCTTCCGCATGTTGCAAGTCATAGGGCAGATCGACACGGTGATCGGCATTCTCTACGTGCTGATGCTGGGCGGCATCGGATTACTGATGGCGAAGGAGTCCATACAGGCTCTGGTCGCGCTCAAGACCGGCAGGAAGATCCAGGCGCGCAAGAGGCGGCATCATCCGCTGGTCGCCGCCATGCCGATGCGGTGGCGCTTCTATCGGTCGGGGCTCTACATCTCTCCGCTGGCGCCGCTGCTGCTGGGCATGGCGACAGGCATCCTCACCATGCTGCTCGGCGTGGGCGGCGGGTTCATCCTGGTCCCGGCGATGCTCTATCTGCTGGGCATGACGACCCAGTCGGTGGTCGGCACGTCGCTGTTCCAGATATTGTTCGTGACCATGGCGACGACGATGATGCACGCCATGACGACCCATGCGGTCGACCTGGTGCTGGCGCTGCTGCTGCTGATCGGCAGCGTCACCGGGGCACAGTTGGGGACGCGCATCTCCATGACGATCCGGCCCGAATATCTGCGCATCCTGCTGGCCGCGATCGTTCTGCTGGTCGCGGCGCGGATGGCGCTGGGCCTGGGGTTCCGTCCCGACGAAATCTATACTGTGGAGATCCGGTGAGGCGGCGGGCGCTTCTGGCGCTGCCCCCGGCCCTGCTGCTGCTGACCGCGGCGGACGAACCGATGCTGGTGCCCGACGTGTCCCAGCGGGACGTGGAAATACAATATAGCTTCACCGGCGCAGACCTGCTGCTGTTCGGCGCGATCGTCTATCCCGACGGGCGGCGGCCCAGCAAGCCGCCGGACATCATGGTCGTGCTGAAGGGGCCGGACCAGTCGATCACGATGCGCGAAAAGCGGAAGGTTGCCGGCATCTGGGTCAATGCCGACAGCGCGCGCTTCCGCTCGGCCCCCAGCTTCTACGCCATCGCATCGTCCCGGCCGGTCGACAAGGTGGTCGATGAGCGGACGGCCGCGATCTACGAGATGGGCGTGGACAAGCTCCAGCTTTCGCCCTCCTCGCTCAACGACAGCGCGGAACTGGATCGGTTCCAGAAGGGGTTGATCGACCTCAGGGAACGCGCCGGGCTCTATGTCGAGCGGCCCGGAACGGTCGAAATCACCGACGGCGTGCTCTATCGCGCCCGGCTGCCGCTTTCGGCGCGCGTGATCGTGGGCGATTATACGGCGGAAACCTTCCTCGTGCAGGATGGCCGCGTGGTGGCCGCCGCCGTGCGCGACATCACCGTCCGCAAATCGGGGTTCGAACGCTTCATGGCCGTCGCGGCCGAACAATGGCCCTTCGCCTATGGCCTGGTCGCGATGATGCTGGCGGTCGGGATGGGATGGGCGGCGGGCGCCATCGCCAAGCGGGTCTAGGACGGATGGACATTTTGCCATTGAATAGCGGTCAGTCCCGAAGCGCGAACGGGTCGTCCTTCGTCACAGGGGCGTTATGAATTGGCGCTTTTCCGATGGCTTTCCGGCCGCTACGGCATTTGCGGTCCCACGCATGGCGTGCGTTCCGCGCGCCATATTCTCTTGAGCGAGTAAACCGCCTATGCAATCCGTCACCCTCACCCGCTTCCTGATCGAGCAGCAGCGCCAGGCCAATGCCATCCCGCCGCAATTGCGCCTGCTGATCGAAACCGTCGCGCGCACCTGCAAGACGATCAGCCACAGCGTGTCCAAGGGCGCGCTGGGCGAAGTGCTGGGCAGCCTGGGCAGCGAGAATGTGCAGGGGGAGGTGCAGAAGAAGCTGGACGTCATCGCCAACGAACTGCTGCTGGACGCCAATGAATGGGGCGGGCACCTGGCCGCCATGGCTTCGGAGGAGATGGAGACGATCCATCGCATCCCCAATCGCTATCCCAAGGGCGAATATCTGCTGCTGTTCGATCCGATCGACGGTTCCAGCAATATCGATGTCGACCTGAGCGTGGGCACGATCTTCTCCGTGCTCAAGGCGCCGGAGGAATGTTCGGGCCGCGAGGTGACGGAGCAGGATTTCCTCCAGCCCGGCACGCAGCAGGTCGCGGCGGGCTATGCGATCTACGGGCCGCAGACGCTGCTGGTGTTGACCATCGGGACGGGCGTCTACGAATTCACGCTGGACCGCGAAATCGGATCGTGGCGGATGACCGACGGGCCGATGGAAATGCCGCAGGGCAATGCCGAATTCGCCATCAACATGGCCCGGCGGCGGCAATGGTCGCCCGGCATCGCGCGCTACATAGAGGAACGCATCCAGGGCACGGAGGGGCCGCTGGGCAAGGATTACAACATGCGCTGGACCGCTTCGATGGTGGCCGACGTGCATCGCATCCTGAAACGGGGCGGCATCTTCCTCTATCCCGCCGATCACCGCTATGCCGACAAGGCGCGGCTGCGGCTGATGTATGAGGCGAACCCCATGTCCTTCCTGGTGGAGCAGGCCGGCGGCGCCGCCAGCAACGGCTATCAGCGGATCATGGAGGTCAAGGCAACCGGACTGCACCAGCGCGTCGGCGTCGTGCTGGGCGACAAGGCGGAGGTGGAAACCGTGGTCGCCTATGGGCGGGAAGGGTAGAATCGCTGAGCACGGGCGGCCTGGAGGAGTGGGCCACTTCCCATCATTGATTTTCGTCACCCCGGGCTTGACCCGGGGTCCCGCTTTCTTTCTGAGTGCGCGCTTCGTCCAAGGCAGCGGGACTCCGGGTCAAGCCCGGGGTGACGAATGGAGGAGTGGCGGGAATCCGCGCCAACTCCCGCCCACCAGCGGCAGGCGGTTGTCAGGAAATGGTCAGCACGCCGTCATAAGCGCGGTCTTCCAGCGCCCGGCCCGCACCCATGGCCACGCAGATCAGCGGCTTGTCCGCGACCGTGACGGGCAGTCCCGTCGCGTCGGACAACGCTTCGTCCAGCCGCCGGAGCAGCGCGCCGCCGCCCGTCAGGGTGATCCCCTCCTCGATGATGTCCGCGGACAGTTCCGGCGCCGTCTGTTCCAGCGCGGTCATCACCGCCATCTTGATCTGGCCGACAGGCTCGGACAGCGCATCCACGATCTCCGCCTCGCTGATCGACATTTCGGCAGGGCGGCCGTTCACCAGATCCCGGCCCTTCACTGTCATGCGACGGCCTTCGCCATCGGGCGAGGTCGCGGCGCCTATTTCGCATTTCACCCGTTCCGACGTCGCTTCGCCGATCATCAGATTATGCGTGCGACGGATATGGGAAGCGATGGCGTCATCCAGCCTGTCGCCGCCGACCCGCGCCGAACTGCTGTAGGCGATGCCGCGCAGGGACAGGACGGCGACCTCCGTCGTCCCGCCGCCGATGTCGACCACCATTGCCCCGCGCGGCTCCGTGACGGGCAGACCTGCGCCGATCGCGGCGGCCATGGGCTCCTCTATAAGCTGGACCCGATAGGCCCCCGCGTTGGAGGCGGCGTCGCGCAGGGCGCGCCGTTCCACCATGGTGGAGCCTGTCGGCACGCAGATCACCACTTCATGGCGGCGGCCGAAGCGGTTAGCGCCGTTCAGCGCCTTGTCGATGAAATGCTTGATCATCTGCTCGGCCACGTCGATGTCCGCGATCACGCCGTCGCGCAACGGCCGGATCGCCTGGATGCCGGCGGGCGTCTTTCCCATCATCAGCTTGGCTTCGTTGCCGACCACCTTGACCTTGCGAATGCCGTCCCGGGTCTCGATCGCGATGACGGAGGGCTCGTTGAGGACGATGCCCCGGTCGCGCACATAGATGACCGTGTTCACGGTTCCAAGGTCGATGGCCATGTCGCAGGCGGAAGAGGAAAAGAAGCGCGGCAGTTTCATGCGAATGGCGGACGATCTGCGATGGGGAGCGGGAAGGCTTCCCCTGCACAGCCCCCTCCGCAAGCAGAAGCAGGGTGCGACGGCCCGTCCGGTATCCGGGGCCAGTTGAGGCGTTAGGCCGTAAACTCGTAAATGGCGCGTTCGAGGTGCGCCATTTACGAGTTTGCGGCCTAATAGGCTCGCCGGGTATAGCTGATCGATATGGCCGGGGTCTGGTAGACGATAAAGTTCAATGGCCGCGAATAGGTCATGGTGATTTCCCTGTAGGAAACGCCATATTGCGTGCCTTGGACGACCGTCGGATCATTGGTATAGGCGGGATCGAGGCCGAATTCACGGCTCCTCACCTTGGCGATGATCTCTTCGTCGGTGGGCCTGGGGAAGATGCTGGCATAGCGCGCGCCTTCGTCCACCGCGTGTTGCAGGCCGGTGCGCGCGCAGGCGATGATGCCCAGTTGCAGCGCGCCCATCAACAGCATGATGAACGGCGGCACGGCGAGGACGAATTCGATCGCCGCCGCGCCGCGCTGGTCCCGCGCCAGCCGGATCATTGCAGCCTCACCGAGGCCGAGCCGGTGAGTGCGATCCCCTGGGACGACCACAGGCTGTTGGGCATGAGCTTGGCGAACATCGGCGTATAGGTGCCTGAAATGGCGATCGCGACATAGCGCTTCGTCTGCTGACCGTCGGGGCATGGAACTTCGGGACTGGCGGTCTGCACGGTGGCATTGCAGAGCAGCGTGGGCGTGACGGTAACGTTGCCGGTCGGAACGCCGGCAGCGGCCGCCGCGTCGGCGGCCAGATTATTATAGGCCTTCGAAGTGTCGGTGGTGTCGTTGGTGTAGCCGCCCGCGGCCGCCAATTGCGCCGTGCGCTCCGCCGCGCGCTGGAGCCCGATCTTCGCCTTGAACGCCATGGCGACGTCGCCCGCCATGCAGGTCAGCAACACCAGGACAGGCATGATGATCGCCAGTTCGACCGTGCTGTTGCCGTATCGGTCGGAGAGCAGCCGCTTCATCATCCCACTAGCTTCACCAGCGTTGCCGTGAATTTGTCGACTCCCGTATCTTTGCATTGATTGACGATATTGCTGTTGCCGATGAAGGTGACGCGCTTGCCCACCATCTTCACGCAGTCGGTGGTCATGCCCGACGTGCCGCTGAACGACATTGCCTGGCCCGGAAAATAGAAAGCGCCTTGCAAGACCGAACTCGCATTGCCGTTGATCGTGTTGGTTCCCGAATCCAGCGCGCGCCGGTCCTGATAGAACAGGACGCCATGATAGGGGTTGGCGGTGTCCGTCGGCGCCTTCAGGTTGAGCGTCGCGCCCCCGTTGATGCTGACGGTCGCGATGGAACTGGGATTGCTGGCTGCGTTGCTGCTGGTCAGGATGATGGTGACATCGGTACCGTTGATCACCGCCTGCGAGCCCACATCGAAAGTGCCACCGTCGACATAATAGACGCCGGGTGCCATGGTTAGCGTGCCCTTGATGTCGAAGCCCTTGTAGCAGCCAGGTTGCAATGGTGGACTCACTACGCTTTGTTGTGGGTTGACGCTGACCTTGGCCGAACAGCCGGAAACGTTGGGAGTAGGTAGCCCAGCATAGGGATCCTGCACCGGAATGCTGTAGGGCAGCAGCGTGGTCGGCGAGACATAGTTGGAACTGGACGTAAGGCCGCCCACCGCCGCCACCGGAGTCGCCGCCACCGTGCTGCTGCCGCCTGCATAGACCGCGTTGGATGCCCGCGAATTGGTAACTATGCCGCAGCCCAGATTGACCGTGGCATTGCCCTGGAGCGTGATGCCGACCGTACTCGTCTTTTCCAGCGACACGACGCAATAATCGCCGCTGCCCACTACCGCAGCGGTCGCCTCGCCATAAATAACCGGCGCCTTCACCCCCAATATCTTCGAAAAGGGCAGTTCCGCGGAGGTTTGCAGCACCACCCTCACCGCCTGGGCATTGCCGGCGAATGGACCGCTGGTAGGCGCATTTTCGATCGTCGGAGTCTGCGTCAGGGCGACGAGCGCCATGCGGCTGATGTCCGCTGTCGCGCTGTCGGACGCGTTGAAGCCCTGCGCCACCGCATAAGCTCCCGCCAGCGCGGCGCTGTCCGCCTGCCGCTGGATCTGCCGTTTCCAGAGGGTCCATTGCACCGTATCGGTCGCCAGCCCCGCCGCGCCCACTAATAGGGGCATGGAGGCAGCCGCCATCATCAGGACATTCCCAGTCCTGTCCCGCAGCAATCGCCCCACCGCTCTGCCGAACATTCCCATTCCCTTTCTGCGCGGATCATCGCTCCAGAACACAGGCGGGATTTTAAATAATGCGGGTTAATGAATCATGATTTCCTAACATAAATTAGGTATATTTTATAGTATATATCCTTCGGTATAATTGTATATGGAAATTTAATTCGCAGATTTTGTATCTATGCCAAAAATAATATGAGAGAATTTATAAATGTTACATGAATATTATCATATATATTTGAAAAATCCCCCAACCATTATTCACATCCGTAAGTAACTCCTCAAAAGGCAGCCGCAAACTTCCTCCCGCATCAATGAAAATCCCGCGATTGCGGCAATATCCGCACATTGCGCGGATGCCCGGAGGCATGCCGAGGACGCATGCGGGAAGGTTCCTGCACATCCGTTTGCGAAAGCCGCGACAATTCCGCCGTCCTGTCATGCACGCGGGATGCCATCAGGTGGACGACGCCTTCCTTGCTGCGCTGCACTTCCCCTTCGACCAGCATCAGCCGCGACGCCATGACCGGGCGCCGCTGCATTTCGAACAACCGCGCCCACAAAAGGATATTGGTGATCCCCGTCTCATCCTCGATGGTGATGAAGACCGCATTGCCCTTGCCCGGCCGCTGCCGCACCAGCACCACGCCCGCCGTCTTCACCAGCGTCCCGTTCCTCGCCGCCGAAATCTGGGCGCAGCTCAGCACGCCTTCCGCCGCGAAGACCGGGCGCAGGAATTGCATCGGATGTCCCTTGAGCGACAGGCGCGTCACCAGATAATCGGCCTCGACATGCTCGGACAAAGCCATGGCGGGCAGCATCGCATCCGGCTCCTCCCCCAATTCCCGGGCCTTGGCGGCGGCGAACAGGGGCAATTCGTCCGAAGGCGTCCGCCGCGCTTCCCACAGGGCGGTCCGCCGGTCCTTCCCCAGCGAGCGGCAGGCATCGGCATCCGCCAGCAATCGCAAGGCCCGCGCCGGCAATCCCGCCCGCCGCGCCAGATCCTCCATGGTGGAAAACAGCCCTTCCTTCCGCGCCGCGACCAGTCGCTTCGCCCAATCCTCGCGAAAACCCTCCACCTGCCGCAGTCCCAGGCGCAACGCCAGGGCTCGCCCCTCTCCCTCGCCCCGCCCGCCGTCCCGCGACCGCAGCAGCGGTTCCAGCGCATTGTCCCACCCGCTCATATTCACATCGACATCATGCACGGTGACGCCATGCTCCCGCGCATCGCGCACGATCTGGGCCGGGGCATAGAAACCCATGGGCTGCGAATTGAGGAGCGCGCAGGCGAACACGGCAGGCTGGTGGCATTTGATCCAGGCCGACACATAGACCAGCCGCGCGAAGGACAATGCATGGCTTTCGGGAAAGCCGTAGCTGCCGAAACCCTCGATCTGCTTGAAGCATCGTTCGGCGAACTCCGCCTCATAGCCGCGCTCCACCATGCCCCTGATCATCTTCTCGCGGAAATGATGGATCGTGCCGACATTGCGGAATGTCGCCATGGCGCGGCGCAGGGCGTCGGCCTCCGCCGGCTCGAAGCCTGCCGCCGTGATGGCGAGCTTCATCGCCTGTTCCTGGAACAGCGGCACGCCATAAGTTTCGCCCAGCAATTTCTGCAGTTCGTCGGCCGGCCCATGATGCGGGGATGGCCGGGGATATTCGACCTTCTCGTCCCCGCATCGTCGCCGCAGATAGGGATGGACCATATTGCCCTCGATCGGTCCAGGACGAACGATCGCCACCTGCACGGTCAGGTCATAGATCGAACGGGGTTTCAGGCGCGGCAGCATGTTGATCTGCGCCCTGCTTTCCACCTGGAACACGCCGATGCTGTCGCCCTTGCACAGCATGTCGTAGACGGCTTCGTCCTGCGCCTCCATATCGACCGTCAACTGATGGTCGCCCAGCCCCTGTTCCCGCATCAGGTCGAACGCCCGGCGGATGCAGCTCAACATCCCCAGCGCCAGCACGTCGACCTTCATCAGGCCAAGGGCGTCGATGTCGTCCTTGTCCCATTCGATGAAGCTGCGATCCTCCATCGCCGCATGATGCAGCGGCACCGTCTCATCCAGCCGGTTCTGCGTCAGCACGAAGCCCCCCACATGCTGCGAAAGGTGGCGCGGAAAGGGCTCTGACAGCAACTGGTCGACAACCGCCTTCAACTGCGCGATCTGCGGATTGTCGAGCGCGAAGCCCGCCTCCACGATCCGGACGTCGTTCATGTCGCTCGAATAGCTGCCCCAGACCGTGCTGGAGAGGCGGGCCGACACATCCTCGCCAAGACCCAGCACCTTCGCCACTTCCCGCACGGCGCTGCGCGAACGGTAATGGATGACGGTCGCGGCGATCCCGGCGCGATGGCGGCCATAGCGTTCGTAGATATATTGCATCACCTCCTCGCGCCGCTCATGTTCGAAATCGACGTCGATGTCGGGCGGTTCGTTGCGATCTTCGGATACGAAGCGGGAAAAGAGCAGGTCATGCCTGAACGGGTCGATGGACGTCACCCCCAGCAGGAAGCAGACCATGCTGTTCGCCGCCGATCCGCGCCCCTGGCAAAGGATTCCCTTCGTCCGGGCAAAGGCGACGATGTCGTGCACGGTCAGGAAATAATAGGCATAGTTGCGCTTGGCGATGAGACTGAATTCTTCTTGCAGCGTCTGGCGCACTTTCAGGGGAAGGCGCGCGCCATAGCGGACATGGGCGGCGGACCAGGTCAGTTCCTCCAGCCATTGCTGCGCCGTCCATCCTTCCGGCACGGGTTCATGGGGATATTCATAGGAAAGCTGGTCGAGCGTGAAATGCACCCGGCTCAGGAAATCTCCGCTTTCCGCCACCGCTTCCGGGCAATCGCGGAACAGATGGGCGATTTCGGCAGGGTCATGGACATGCCTTTCCGCATTCGCCTCCAGCAGGCGTCCTGCCCTGGCGATGGTGGTGCCTTCGCGAATGCAGCCCAGCACGTCCTGAAGGGGACGCTGCGCCGGGCTGGCATAGAGCGCGTCCATGGTCGCCAGCAAGGGCACGCCCGTTATCGCCGAAAGCCCCTTGAACTGCGCCAGCCGCCGCGCATCCCGCCCATCCCGCCGCAATGCCGCCGCCAGCCAGACCCGGCGCGGCGCAAGATGCGACAATCGGACCAGCAGAGCTTCCAGGTCGGACGGAGCCGGCGGCGGCACGAGGCTGAGATGGCCCTGCCTGATCGCTTCCTGCGACGGCCGGTCGTCATGTTCATAGTCCACCGGCTTGCGATGCGCGGTCTGTTGGGTGGCGGTGGAGCCAGGCATCACGATCAGCAGCAGATCGTCCAGATAGGCGGTCAGATCCTCATAGCGAAGGATGCAGTCGCCCTTCACCGAACGGAGATTGCCGAGGGTCAGCAATTTGGTGAGCTCGCCCCAACCCCGCCGGGTCGCCGGATAGGCGACGATGTCCGGCGTGCCGTCCACGAAGACCAGCCTGGCGCCGACGACCAGCCGCAGGTCGGTCCGGCAGGCGCGCTCCTCCTCTTCGCTGAGTTCCAGCGGCTGTCCCGCTTCCTTGCGCGCCTCCAGCAAGGCGGCGCGCATCCGTTCGGGCCAGCGCTTGCGCGCCACATGGGCGCGGACCACCCCGGCGACGCTGTTGCGGTCGGCTATGCCCAGCCCCTCAAGCCCCAGGGCGATGGCGCGCGCCACCATGTCCTGCGGATGGGATGCCCCGCGCAGGAAGGAGAAATTGGTCGCCGCCACCAGTTCGGCAAAGGGCGGCGCCTTGGGCAATCCGGTCGGCGAAGGTTCGCCACGGGGCTTCCGGCGCGCCTTCTCCAGCGCGTTGAGTTCGCGCCGGTCGATGGATTTGGGCCTGGACGGGTCGGGGCCCTTGCCGTGGCGCTTCATGCGAACAGGCCATGGATGTACCAGCCGGGGTGTTCCGCTTCGGCGCCGTAAAGCCCGTTGCGGAATATCCAGTAGCGCCGCCCCCGCGCATCCTCGACCCGATAATAGTCGCGGGTCAGCCCCACGCTTTCCCCCTCCAGAGCGCCGTCCCTGGCCGTCCACCATGGGGGCGCGATGCGTTCGGGGCCTTCATAGCGCGTTACTTCATGCAATGCCTTGCGCCAGCGGAAGCGATGCGGCGGACCATCGGGCACCTCGGCCACCACGTCGATCGGCTGGGGCGGATCGAACAGATGCAGCGGGCGCATGGGCGGCTCCCCCTCCTCCCCCTCCTGCGGCCAGTTCATGGGGGCGCGGCTTTCCACGGCGGGCAGGGCAAGCTGGGCCTGTTCGGGGACATGGCTGTCCTTCGGGTGAAGCCGCTGGATGCGCGCCCGGCCTGCCCGGATCGACAGCCGGTCGACCAGGGCCGCGACGCTTTCCTCGCGACGCGCCTCTCCCCCTTCCAGCGCCAGTTGCGTCGGCGCCATCGGCTCCGCCCGCTGCACGGCAAGGCGCAGCATGTCGAAGCCGAAACCGGGGTCCAGCGGATCGGACAGCGCATCGATCCGTTCCTGCACCAGCCGCATGATCGCGGGCGCGTCCCGCACCGGCAGGCTGGTTTCCACCCGCAAGGGAAAGGCGAGGCCGTCGCTGCGGAAGAACAGCGCCTCGAACCGCCGCCCGCCCTGCCCGCGTTCGCTGAGCCGCTCCCCCGCCTCGGCCGCCATCTCCTCCAGCGTCCGGAGGGCAAAGGCGGTGCTGCCCATCGGCTCGGCAAAGCGCCGCTCGATCCGGATCGCCGGGCGCGACCGCCGGGGCGCGAGCGGCCGCCGCCCCAGCCCCAGCAGGTTATTCAACGCGTCCACCGCCTCCTCGCCGAAGCGCGACGCCAGGACCGCCGCCGGCCGCGCCGCCAGATCGCCCACCGTCCGCAACCCCGCCCGGCGCAGCGCCACCGCGCTTTCATCCTCCAGCCGCAACGCCTCCACCGGCAGGCGGCGCAGCGCCGCATCCTCGTCCGCCGCAGCGCCGACCGGAAAACGGCACAGCGCATGCGCGCCTTCCGCCGTTCCGGCAAGGGCATGGCGCACCCGCATGCCATGGCGCTCCAGCCGCTCCGTCGCCTCTCGCGCCAGCATGTCCTCCCCGCCCCAGAGATGCGCGCAGCCGCTAATGTCGAGCATCAGGCCGAAGGGCGAATCCAGCGCAGCGACCGGCGTATAGCGGGCGCAACCGTCGCAGAGCCGCTCCAGCCAGTCCTGGTCGCCATGGGGATCGGCATCGAACACGCGCAGTTCGGGCTCCCGCGCACGCGCATCGGCCAGCGTCATGCCGGGCGTCAGGCCCAGGGCCAAGGCATCGGCGTCGAGCGTCGCCAGCCGCATCGCGCCGCGCACCTGCTCGACGACGACGGCCGGTCCTTCGCCCTGCGCCCAGAGGTCAGGCCGCGCGATGCGCAGCCGGTCGATCGGCAGGAACGGGAACCACAGCGCCAGATAGCGGCGCTTGCCCATCGCGTCCTCCGCCGTCCCGTCCGCCGCCATCCTGTCCAAGGCCATGGCGTTCATCGCGCCCACCTTCCCTTTCTTCAAACATGCCCCGGCCATTGTCCCAGGCCAGCCGCCAGCAAAGCCCATCCCGCCCCGCCCGCCGCCGCAGCAGGCTGAGGTCGAAGGCGCTCCTGCCCGGCCCATTCCCCGGCAAGGGCGGCGATGGCGCCGCCGCCACGCGCCAGCGCGTGTCCGCCGCGCTCGGCACCGGATCGCCGCTTACCCGCAACAGGAAGGCCGTGACGCCGGACGACTCCGCCGCCAGCGCCAGCCGCCGGCTGGCGGTCAGGTCCAGCAAGGGCGCCGGACCGCGCAATTCCGCCAGCAGCGCGCCCAGCGCGGGGCAGCGCAGCGCATCGACCGCCGCCCGCAGCAGCATGGCCTCATCGGCCATCACGCCGATCAGCAGCCGGGCGGGATCGATGCCAAATGCCGCCAGTCCAGGACCATAAGGCATGCCTCCGGCCCGGCCCGCCGCCGCCGTGCGCAGCCAGAGCAGGGGCGCTTCCCCCGCCGCCAGCCGCGCTAAAATCAGGGCCAGGCCGGCCCCCGCCGCCGCTTCATCCGCCGCGGCGAAGAATTCATGCACACGGCCCCGCGCCAGACCGCCGTCCAGCGCATGGTCGAGCGGCGCATGGCCGGTTTCCACCCGCGCATGGGTCTGCGCGGCTGGAACGCCCTCCAGCGATGCGATATGCCGCCTGAGGGCGGCGAGGGTCTTCACCGACTCAGCCATATATGTTCCCTATTTGTTCTTTTCGTCGCAATGGCGGACGCTGTCAATCGGGCGTGAAGGCCCAAACCGGAAAAGGCGCAAGCGACGCCCGCACCCATCCATTTCCCAACCGCTTCCCCCATCAGCCTTTTTTCTGTAAGTTGCCGAAGCGGGTGTTACCGAGGCGACTCGAAATGCCGGATTGAAAGGCTGCGAGCGCCTGCCAATGTGGGAGAGGGCTTGTGCCGGTTGCGGTAGCCATCGCCATGCTCGTGGTCGGCTCGGTCGCCTTTCACCTGTTCAGTCCCTGGTGGAGCACGCCCATCGCATCCAATTGGGGATCGATCGATTCCGCGCTGGACGTGACGCTCTGGATATGCGGGGCGGCCTTTGTCGGGCTCAACCTTTTTCTTGCCTGGGCACTCGCCAAATATCGCCACCGCCCCGGCCACCGGGCGCATTATGAACCGGAAAACAGCACGCTCGAAAAGCGGCTGACCTTCTGGACCGCCATCGGCATCGCGGGGATGCTGGCGCCGGGCCTCGTCGCCTGGGGCAAATATGTGTCGGTGCCGAAAGAGGCCACCGTCATCGAGGCGGTGGGGCAGCAATGGCAATGGTCGTTCCGCTATCCGGGGCCGGACGGCGTGCTGGGCGCGGCGGGGGTCAAATATATCACGCCGGACAATGCCCTCGGCCTGGACCCGCTCGATCCGTTCGGACGCGACGACATATTGGTCGAAAGCGGCGACCTGCACCTGCCGGTCGGCAAGCCGGTGAAGATCGTGCTGCGGTCCAAGGACGTGCTGCACGATTTCTACGTGCCGGAATTCCGGGCCAAGATGGACCTCGTGCCCGGCATCGTCACTTATTTCTGGCTGACCCCGACGAAGACGGGCACGTTCGACATCCTCTGCGCCGAACTGTGCGGCACCGGCCATCATGCGATGCGCGGCAAGGTGGTGGTGGAAACGCCCCAGGCCTTCGCGCAATGGCAGGCGCAGCAGAGCAGCTTCGGCCAGATATTGGCGGAGACGCCCCCCGCCGCCATGTCGATCCTGCTGATCAAGGCCAATGCCTGCATCGTCCCTGCCTCCTGGAGCATTCGCTGATGGCTACGACCCTGGCCGACGACCTGCGCCCGCTGCATCATCCGCATGGCTGGATCACGAAATATGTCTGGAGCCAGGATCACAAGGTCATCGCCATCCAATATAGCGTGACCGCCATCGCCATCGGACTGGTGGCGTTGGTGCTGTCGGCGCTGATGCGGCTGCAACTGGGGTTTCCGGGGGTGTTCCCGGCGATCCAGCCCGACAATTACCTGCAATTCGTGTCGATGCACGGCATGATCATGGTCGTCTACCTGCTGACGGCGCTGCTGCTGGGCGGTTTCGGCAATTACCTGATCCCGCTGATGATCGGGGCGCGGGACATGGTGTTCCCCTTCGTCAACATGCTGAGCTACTGGTTCTACCTGCTGTCGGTGGTCGTGCTGGTGGCCGGATTCTTCGTGCCCGGCGGACCTACGGGAGCGGGCTGGACGCTCTACCCGCCGCAAGCGATCACCGAAGGGACGCCCGGCCACCAATGGGGCATAGCGACCATGCTGGTCAGCCTCGCCATCTTCGTCGCGGCCTTCACCATGGGGGGCCTCAATTATGTGACGACGGTGCTCCAGGCGCGGACGCGGGGCATGACGCTGATGCGCATGCCGCTGTCGGTCTGGGGCATCTTCACCGCGTCGGTGATGGGCCTGCTCGCCTTTCCGGCCCTGTTCGTCGCGGCGATCATGATGCTGTTCGACCATTTCGCCGGCACCAGCTTCTTCATGCCGACGATGCAGTCCATGGGCGCGATCACCGACACGCAGGGGGGAAGCCCCCTCCTGTTCCAGCATCTCTTCTGGTTCTTCGGCCATCCGGAAGTCTATATTGTCGCCCTGCCCGCCTTCGGCATCGTGTCGGACCTGATCAGCGTCCATGCCCGGCGCAACATCTTCGGATACCGCATGATGGTCTGGGCGATCGTCATCATCGGCGCGCTCAGCTTCCTGGTCTGGGCGCATCATATGTATGTGAGCGGCATGAACCCCTATTTCGGGTTCTTCTTCGCGACGTCGACCTTGATCATCGCCATTCCCACCGCGATCAAGGTCTATAACTGGCTGCTGACGCTGTGGCGCGGCGACATCCATATGCGCGTGCCGATGCTGTTCGCCATCGCCTTCATCTTCACCTTCATCCACGGCGGGCTGTCGGGGCTGTTCCTGGGCAATGTCAGCGTCGACGTGCCGCTGTCCGACACCTTCTTCGTCGTCGCGCATTTCCATATGGTCATGGGCGTGTCTCCGGTGCTGGTGATCTTCGGCGCCATCTATCACTGGTATCCCAAGATCACCGGGCGGATGTGGAACGAGACATTGGGGAAACTCCACTTCTGGATCACCTTCCTTGGCGTCTACGCGATCTTCCTGCCGATGCATTATCTGGGCATATTGGGCGTGCCGCGCCGATATTATGCGCTGGGCGATACGGCCTTCATCCCGCAATCGGTGCACCTCGCCAATCAATGGATCAGCATCGCCGCGCTGGTGGTGTTCGCGGCGCAGGGCCTGTTCTTCTTCAACATGATCTGGAGCCTGTTCCGCGGCCCCCGCGCCGATCCCAATCCCTGGGGCGCGGCCAGCCTGGAATGGCTGACCCCCGACACGCCGCCCGCCCATGGCAATTGGGGAACGCATCTGCCGGTGGTCCATCGCTGGGCCTATGACTACAGCGTGCCGGGGGCGGAACGCGACTTCATCCCCCAGACGGAGCCCAGAACGGAATTGGGCGGATGAGCATCATCACGCGCCTCACCGAAAAGAGCTGGGAGCCGGGCGATCCCGTCGAGCGGGAACGCCCCTCGGCGGCGGCGGTCGGCATGGTCGCCTATTTCGGCGTGGCGCTGGTGATGTTCTCGCTGCTCGTGGCGGTCTATCTGATGCGCATGGGGCTGCATGAGGCGATGGGCCATGCCGACGACTGGCAGCCGATGCCCGATCCGCCGCTGCTCTGGATCAACACGGCGGTTCTGATCGCCAGCAGCATCGCCTGGGAAGTGGCGCGGCAGAGGCGGCAGGTTCGCGCAGCATTGACCGGAACGGCCCTCAGCCTGCTCTTTCTCGCCGGGCAACTCATGCTGTGGTGGCATTATCGGACGGCGGGTTACGGCCTGTCCTCCAACCCGGCCAATGCCTTTTTCTACCTGCTGACGGCGCTTCACGGCCTGCACGTCGTCGGCGGCCTCGTCGCCGCCGGGCGGGCGCTGGCGAGGGCGAACATGCGCAATATCGCCCTGTGCGCCCTCTACTGGCATTTCCTGCTGGCGATCTGGCTGGTTCTCGCCGCTTTGCTGCTGTCGACCTGAGGATTAGCGCCATGGCCCAAGGCATCAGGGATAGGGAAGTCATCGCCCCCACCTTGCGGGAGATCGCGGCCGACTGGTCCGCCGACCAGGAAGTCTTCCGCCAGACCCATTGGGGCAAGGCGATGATGTGGATATTCCTGCTCAGCGACACCTTCATCTTCTCCTGCTTCCTGACCGGCTACATGACCGTGCGCGCATCCGCCGTGCTGCCCTGGCCCAACACGGCGGAGGTGTTCGCGCTCACCATCGGCGGGCAGAGCATTCCACTGATCCTGATCGCGATCATGACCTTCGTGCTGATCAGTTCCAGCGGCACCATGGCGATGGCCGTCAATTTCGGATACCGCCGCGACCGACGGAAGACGGCGGCGCTGATGCTGCTGACGGCGCTGTTCGGGACGACCTTCGTGTCGATGCAGGCCTTCGAATGGACCAAGCTGATCGAGGAAGGCGTGCGCCCCTGGAGCAACCCGATGGGCGCGCCGCAATTCGGCGCCAGCTTCTTCATGATCACCGGCTTCCACGGGCTTCATGTGACCTGCGGCGTCATCCTGCTGCTGATCATCGCCTATAAGGTCGCGCGCGGCCATTATGACCGCACCGGCGATTACAGCGCGGTCGAGATCGCCGGGTTGTACTGGCATTTCGTCGACCTCGTCTGGGTCTTCATCTTCGCCTTTTTCTATCTCTGGTGACGGGAGGGGGATCATGGAACATCCATCGGCCGCCCATGAGGGGCAGCATCATCCGATAGGGCTCTACCTCAAGGTCTGGGGATACCTCTTCCTGCTGAGCGCCATGTCCTACATGGTCGACTACCTCCATATGCAGGGCATCGTCCGCTGGACGCTGATCATCCTCTTCATGCTGCTCAAGGCGGGGCTGATCCTGTCGATCTTCATGCATCTGGCCTGGGAGCGGCTGTCGCTGATCTACGCGATCCTGGTGCCGCCGCTGGTGCTGCTGGTGCTGGTGCGGATCATGACCATAGAGGCGAACTATGCCTTCTGGACCCGCGCCATCTTCATGGGCGGAGGGGGCTGAGCCATGGGCCGGATGCGCGGATTGGCGGTGGGGCTGTGCGTCGCCGGGGCGGCCGCGACGCTGCTGGGCGCGGGGTGGTTCAGCGACCGGCTCTACACGCGGGAAAGGCCGGGACAGCTTGCCTACAGGATGGACGACATGCCGCCGCGCGTCGACATGGCGGCCATCCAGCGCGATTGGCCCGCCAGCTTCAGCGAACCGGGGGAAGGCAGCCGCGTCATCGCCTATCATCGCGACATGCGGGGCAAGGCGCCGGCGCCCGGGACGGACGGCGGCGGCGGCGCGGTCGCTCCACCCCCTGACCTCGGCGCCCTGCTTGCCAGTGCGGACGCCGGTGCGGGGAAGCGGAAGGCGCAGCAATGCATGAGCTGCCATGACCTTGGCCAAGGCGGCCCCAACGGGATCGGGCCGAATCTGTGGGGCGTGGTCGGCAGAGCGATGGCCAGCCATGCGGGCTTCGCCTATTCCCCCGCCATGCGGGCGCAAGAGGGCGATTGGAGCTATGAAAGACTCTTCGCCTTCCTCGCCTCGCCGGGGCGGGACATGCCGGGGACGAAGATGAGCTTCGCCGGACTGCGCAAGCCGGAGGATCGGGCCGCGGTGATCAAATATCTGGCGACCCTGGGGACGGGAGCACCGCCCTTGCCCCAGCCCAAGGCGGTTGCTTCGCGGTAAGGGTCGGGCTTTCCCTCTTCCGACCCGGCGATCAAGGCCCCTATGAAAAGCCCCCCGATCCCGTCAGAAGGACATCCTATGCCAGCAATGTGCGGAGTGTCCCTGCCCCATGACGGATTCGAACCTGCCCTGGTGGCGCGGCGCCGCCATCTACCAGATCTATCCGCGCAGCTTCGCCGACTCCAACGGCGACGGGATAGGCGACCTTCCCGGCATCACCGCGCATCTGCCCTATGTCGCGTCGCTCGGGGTGGACGCGATCTGGCTTTCGCCCTTTTTCAGGAGCCCGATGCGCGACTTCGGCTATGACGTGTCGGATTATTGCGATGTCGACCCGATCTTCGGCACACTGGCGGATTTCGACGCCCTGGTGGCCAGGGCGCATGAACTCGGCCTGCGCGTCGTCATCGACCAGGTCTGGGCGCACACGTCCGATGAACATGGCTGGTTCGCCGAAAGCCGCTCCAGCCGCGACAATGCCAAGGCGGACTGGTATGTCTGGGCCGACCCCAAGCCGGACGGGTCGCCGCCCAACAACTGGCAGTCGGTTTTCGGCGGCCCGGCCTGGACCTGGGACGCGCGGCGCGGCCAATATTACATGCACCAGTTCCTGCGGGAACAGCCGCAATTGCACCTGCATCATCCGCAGGTGCAGCAAAGCGTGTTCGACATCATACGCTTCTGGCTGGACCGCGGCGTGGACGGCTTCCGCATCGACGCGATCAACCATTCGATGCACGACCCGCTGCTGCGCGACAACCCGCCCGCGCCCGAAGACGGCAAGGTCCGCACCCGCCCCTTCGACTTCCAGATCAGGAAATACAGCCAGAGCCATCCCGACATCCCCCTTTTCCTGGAAAAGGTCCGGCAGGTCTTCGATGAATATGAAGACCGCTTCACCGTGGCCGAAGTCGGCGGCGAAAACAGCGATGTCGAGATGAAGGCGTTTACCCAGGGCCATCGCAGGCTGAATACGGCCTATGGCTTCGACTTTCTCTATGCGCCCGAACTGACCGCCGATTTCCTCAGGACCGCGCTCGCCAAATGGCCGGCCCGGACCGATGCGGGCTGGCCAAGCTGGGCGTTCGAAAATCACGATGCGCCCCGCGCCGTGTCGCGCTGGGCCGGGGCGATCGACCCGGACGCCTATTGCCGGATGAAGATGCTGCTGCTGGCCTGCCTGCGCGGCAACATCTTCCTTTATTATGGCGAGGAACTGGGGCTGCCGCAGGTCGACATCGCGTTCGAGGATCTCCAGGATCCAGAAGCCATCGCCAATTGGCCGCTGACCCTGTCCCGCGATGGCGCGCGGACGCCGATGCCCTGGCGGTCGGACGCGCCCTATCTCGGCTTTTCGGAGGTCAAGCCCTGGCTGCCGGTCGGGGAATCGCATCGCGCCCTGGCCGTCGACGTGCAGGAGGCGCGGCCGGATTCGCTGCTGCACTGGACGCGCCGGGTGCTTGCGCTGCGCAACGGATCGCCGGCTCTGCGGGCGGGGGCGATCCAATTCCTGGAGGGGGCGGACGAATTGCTGCTGTTCGAACGGACGCATGGGAATGAGCGGCTGCTCTGCGCCTTCAATCTCGGCAACCGGGCGGCGGCGTGGACATCGCAGGAAAAATGGCGGCCGCTGCTGTCGACCGGGGGCGTCGAGAAGCTGATGTTCCCGCCCGCCTCCGGCATGGTCGCGCGGATCGCCGATCCACCCGGATGATGCGCATCGACGATGAAGGCGACGGAACGGATGCGATCAGCACAGGCAGTCTATGCTGCCTTCCTCTTCCTCGAAACTCGCGACATTCTGGACTTTCTGATATTGCCCGATGATCCTTCTGCATTCTTCCCGCGATTTGAAGAATTCCGGATCGTCTGCGATATGACTTCCGCCCCTTACTGGTTCTTCCACCATTAACCATGGTTTGAACGAAGGCGCTGTTGCACTGTCAGATGTCTGTCTGAGATCGGTCCATTTTCTCCTGACAATGCCGTGCCCGAATAACGGGCGGCGAACATCCCATGTCATCATTGCCAATCCATTGACTGAAGCAGATGGAAAAACCGGGCACCTGTACGATTACGATAATCCTGCATCCGGCAGAAACCGGATGATTTCCGAAAATTTCCTGACGCCAAACTTCTTCATGATGCTGGCGCGATGCATCTCCACCGTCCTGACGCTGATCCGCAGCTCATCGGCCACGTCCCGGTTGCTGCCGCTGGCGCTGAGCGCCCGCACGACATCCAGCTCCCTCTTGGTGAGGCTGCCGAAATAGGCCGCTGCGGTTTCCCGGCGCCGCTGGATCTCGATGTTCCGCTCCAGCATGGGCCAGGCGTTGGCGAGCACCTTGAGCAGCAGGCCGTCGGCAAAGGGCTTTTCCAGGCAGTCGACCGCGCCGCGCTTGATGACGTCGACGGCCGTGGGAATGTGGCGGGACGCGGTCATGACGACCAGGGGAATGTCCACCCGCCGCGAGGAAAGTTCCTGCTGAAGCGCCGCCCCGGCCATGTCGGCCAGATGCAGTTCCATCAACGCGATGCCGGGAGCCAGGAAATCCAGCGCCTCGATGAAATCCGCACCGCAGGAAAAGGGGACGGGCGCGAATCCCTCGCGACGCAGGATGCGCACCAGATCCTGGCGCATCCGGCTGTCGTGGTCCACGATATAGACTGGGCATCCTGGGTTCATAGCCATTCGCCTAAACCACCAATTCCGCGCAAACGCGCGAAACCGCCGATGGTTTCGCCTCCGATCCTTTTTTTTGTCAGTTCGTCGTCGCCCGGCGGGTTTCGAAGAAGACCCCAATCATTCCGCCGCTCGACCATTGCACCCGCCCCATTCGTATATCCAGACCACGGGTTTTCACAAGCAGCCGCGTGCCTTCGCTTAGCCCGCCCACCTCGATCATCATTCCCTCTGCGGAAAGATTGCGGATCGTCCCGATCAGCACGGGCGTCGATGTCACCAGGGTCGCGGAGAAATTGACCGCCAGACGCTGGCTGCGCGGCTGATATCGGTTGGGCGCGGCGTTCGGGTCGGGTTCCTCGCCCGGAATCCAGGGCAACGTCTCCTCCAGCAGGAGACCGCATTGGGAACCGTTGATCCAGCGCACTTCCGCCGTGCGGAAGCTGGCGTCGTCGAAACTCACATGAACCTGCTGATGCAGGCCCAGCGACAGGGCGCATCGCCCGCTCAGCCCCGCATGCGACACATTCTCGACCGACAGGTTCGCTTCCTCGACGACCGGATAGAGCAGCGCCGTCTTGAAGACGGTCTGCCGCGGATGCCGGCGTTTCTCCATCATCGCGTCCTTGTCGTCGGACGCCTTTTCCAGCGGCTCGGTCATACAGGTTCCCCCAGATTCGTGGAATCCCTTAAACGGTTGAACTTGTAGGCCGATTATCGCGGCAATAAGTATTTTTACGGTGTCGGCCGGAACAGTTCCATTAACCGTGCATGTCTATATTTGCCGGGTCATTTTTACCCGACTTTTCCACGCCACCGCAAGCCCCGCCTTTACTTTCCTCAGACAAATGGCATCATTGCGGCATGTTCACTCGATGGTCCTATATTAGCACCAGCCAGTTCGATGCAACCCACGTTGAAAAACACATACAAGAAATCGTCGATATCTCCATCCCGCGCAATCGTTCGCTGGACGTGACCGGCGCGCTCCTGTTCACGGGCAACCGCTTCGCCCAATATCTGGAGGGCGCGCCGTCTGCCATCGAAGAACTGAAGGCAAGCATATTGCGCGATCCGCGACATGGCGAAATTCGCACGATCGCATCGGGCGAAACCCCGCATCGTCATTTCCTCACCTGGTCCCTCGCCTATGCCGGCCCATCCCAATTCGTTTCGGACATCATCGAACGCGCCCTGAACGACGCGTTGGAAAAGGGGGACGAGGGGCTGGAGGCGCTCATCCAGATGATGTCGGAATTTTCGATTCGCGGCCGGGGTTGAGGCCCGTCCCGATCAGTGACGCGCCCGATGCCCGTCCACCGGGAAAGCAGGCGGCGATTAACCCAGATCAGCATTGCTGGGGAACGGCTCGTCCTGCCGCTGGTTGCCCTGCCATGCCGCCCGCCCTATCCCTCGACCGTCCGGGCGCCGGCCGATCCGCCGCCATCGTCGCGCAGGCGGGGCGTTGGAACGGCCGGGCACATGATCGGTTCGCAAGGAATGGGAGAGCTCCGATGTCAGAGCCGATGGCCGGTCCCGGCCAGAACCGCATCGATCGCCTCCAATATGTCGCCGCGGCAATAGGGCTTGGCGACGCGCCTGCATCGCTGGCAGTTCGTCGGCAGGCTCTGCTCGTCACAGCCGGTCACGATGATCACCGGCACGGACCTCGCGGTCAGTTCGTCGATCAGGGGATAGCTCATCTCCCCCCGAAGATTGACGTCGAACAGGGCGATGTCGGGCAGTTGCGCCGCAATCGCCTTGAGCGCGCCGAACAGGCTGCCATGCGGCCCCATCACCGAAAACCCCTCCTCGACCAGCAAGGCGCCAAGATCGCTCGAGAGAAAATAATCCTCCTCCACCACCAGCACGCGAACCGTGCCGGGGGCCGCCCCTTTCGTCATTCATCTCTCCTCTCCCGCCAGCCGTCGCACGGGAATGAGCGACGAAAAACAACATAGGTGAAAACGCGCCATGTCATCGCTCGATATCCCGCATGCCGCGATGAAGGATAGCATCACTACCCTCAACCTGGCGGCGCACTGGCCACTTGGCCGGCCCGACCGGGACATGATCAACGCCCTGGCATGCCGCACGCTCCCGCCGCTGCGCACCGGCACGGACCTGTTCGCCCAGGGTGACCGGCTGACCTCCATCTTCCTCCTGCTGGAGGGATGGGCCGCCCGGTACAAGATGCTGGAGGACGGCCGCCGCCAGATCGTCAGCCTGCTGCTGCCCGGCGACCTGTGCGATCCCTTCTGTTTCCTGCTGCATCGCGCCGACCATGGCGTCACCGCGCTCACGCCGATCAAGGTGGCAGAAGTCGGTCGCAACCAGTTCGAGGAGATCGCGCTCAGCCATCCCGAAGTCACGAGGGCGATGTGGATCAACGCCCTGATCACCGCCTCCATCCAGCGCGAATGGTGCGTCAATCTGGGCCGCCGCACCGCGCTGGAGCGGTTCAGCCACCTGTTCTGCGAACTCTATCACCGGCTGCTGACGGTCGGCCTCGTCAGCGGCGGCGGCTTCCACTTTCCCGTCACGCAGCTTGAATTGGCGGACGCAACGGGATTGACGATGGTGCACACCAACAGGATATTGCAGGAAATGCGTCGTCAACGGCTGATAGAATTGCACCGGCGCCATCTCGTCGTGCCGGACCTGGCAGCGCTGGAGCGCGTCTGCGCCTTCGACCCGTACTATCTGCATCCGGCGGCGCAAGAGACATCGTGACGACACCATCCCCGACCGACGGCTGGAGCGACTTTCTCGCCCTCTTCGATGCATGCCCCCTGCCCCAGGTCCAGGTCGGGCCGGACGACGCCATATTGCGCGCCAATGCGGCGTTGACGGAACTGCTGGGCATCCGGCCGGAGCGGCTGATCGGCGGGCGGCTGGTCGTCCCGGCATCGGGCGAGTCCGCGGCGCGACTGAGCTGGGACGACGGAAAATGCGAGGCGCGGCTGTTCGCCGCCGTGCTGGTGGCGACGCCCGACTATCGCATCTGCGTCGTCCAGTTCAGCAATGTCGACGCCATGGAAGCAGCGGCGCGGCAATATCTGCTGCGCAACGTGCAGCATCGGCTGCGAAACCTGATCGCTTCCGTCCGCTCCATCTTTCGGCGGACGGCCGCCACCAGCGATTCCATCGACCATCTCACCAGCCATTTCCTGGGGCGGCTGGACGCAATCGCCCGGATCGAATCCAATCTGGCCCTGGCGGAACGGCACGGCCTTGAACTGCACGATCTGGTCATGGACGAATTGGCGGCGTTCGCCGTCAGGGCCGGGGAACAGGCTTTTCTGGAGGGGCCGGACATCCGGCTGCGCACCTCGGCCGCGACGACATTGGCTCTCGCCTTTCACGAATTGGGCAATAATTCCATCAAATATGGCGCGCTGGGATCGGATGGGGGCCAGGTCTGGGTCCGCTGGTGGAGCGATCGCGAACAGGCCGTGCCGATGCTGCGCATCCTGTGGGAGGAAAAGAGCAGTGATGCCCCCCCGGCGGTCCGCCGTTCCGGCTTCGGCACGGAGCTGCTGACGAAGACGATCCCGTTCGAACTGGATGGTTCGGGCACCATCGACTGGACGCCCGACGCGTTCAAGGTGCACATCAGCCTGCCCATGACCAAGAGGCTGCTCCACCCCAGCGACTAGGATGTGTGGCCGGTTTCACCGCTTTTCGTTCGGCGTCAGGCCCTCATGGTCGTCGGCGCGGTTCTCGCCCGTCTGCTGGTCTTCCTTCAGCACGTCATGGTGCCAGAAATTGCGCCCGATGAAGACGAGGGCGATCACCAGCAGGACGATCCCCACCACCCAGATCGCCGCCCGCCCGAGGCGCCGGTCGCTGGGCCGTTCCGGTTCATGCATATCGGCGGTCCTTCCCGTTTTGCGGCATCGAAGGCCAAGCAGGACGATTCTGCCTCATCCTCCACAGCATGGCGGCGGGCGATCCCTTCCTGCCCCGATGTCGTCCCTGTTCTTCGGCACCCGCCTCTGCCGGCGCTTTCCCATCATCCCGCCATGTCGTGACCCGTCAGGGCGGCGACTTCGCGCAGGGCCGGAAGCTCCGGTATCCGCAGCCATTTGGATTGCAGTTCCACCAGACCGCGCGCGCGCATGGATTGCAGCGTCCGGTTCACATGAACCGGGGTCAGCCCGGTCATGTCGGCGATTTCCATCTGCGTCAGCGGCATGGCGCATTGCTGGCCATAGGCAAGGCCCGCCTGCCGCATGCGTTCGAACAGTTCCAGCAGCAGGTGCGCCACCCGCTCCAGCGCCGTCTTGCGCCCCAGGGTGACGAGCCAGTTGGCCTGCCGCTCGATCGTGCCGGACAGCGCCTGCCAGAAGCCGTGCCGCCCGTCGAAACCGGCGTGCGACGGTATGCGGCAGGGCAACCGCAGCGCCCTCACATTGGTGATCGCCACCACCGGCTGGGACGACACGCCGCCCAGCGCCCATTGCGGGTCGCAATAATCCCCCGGCAGGTACAGCGCGGTGATCTGGCGGCGGCCGTCCGACAACAGCCGGTAACGGCACGCCCACCCTTCCTGAACATACAGCATGGCGTCGGGCTTCTCATTCTCCCGCGCCAGGAACTGATGCATTCGGAAATGAACCTGGTTTTCGCCTTCGGCAACCTGGCTTAACATGGACTACTCCCTGTTAAGCCCCCCTGGATCAATGTCGATTGAACCTGACCCCACCATAGCGGTTCTGGTTCATGCCGGATTCACTTATGTTTGCTTGATGGAAATAATTGGGATGGAACGAGGATAAGAGTCGATGAACGTGAAGCATCCCCCGGCGCTCGTCTAAAATTACCGTCCGCCTAATCCAGGTTATCGTGCCGGCGTCAGGTCGCGGAACCGCAAAGCCGGCGAAATCGCTGGATCGGCAGGAGGAACGATCCATGTCCAGAATGCTCTTTCTGATGCCGCTGATCGCGCTCGCCACGCCTGCCGCCGCTGCGGAAACGCCCGCCGCCTATCTGGGCAAGGCAGGCGCGGGCGACCTGTTCGAGCAGACGTCCAGCAAGATCGTGCTGGAAACGACCAGCGACGCCAGGGTCAAGAGCTTCGCCACCATGATGATCGGGGATCACGGCAAGAGCGCCGCCATGCTTAAGAGCGCGGCGGCGGCCTCCGGCGTCAAGGCGCCGCCCCCCGGCCTGACGCCCGACCAGCAGGCGAAGGTCGCGGCGCTGAAGCAGGCAAGGGGCGTTGCCCGCGACACCCTCTACTGGCAGCAGCAGAAGGCGGCCCACGCCCAGGCGCTGCAACTGCACCAGGATTATGCCGCCAATGGCTCCAATCGTTCGCTCAAGGATGCGGCGGCGAAGATCGTGTCCGTGGTGAAACATCATATCGATCTCTTGAACGCGGGCCGATGACCGACGTCCGCACCCTCTCCGCCCCCGCCGCTCCAGCGGACCTCAAGCATGTCTCGCTGGATCGGGAGGGGGATGCGCGCTACTGGCAGCAGCGTTTCGGCACGTCGCGGGCCCGGCTGGAGCAAGCGGTCGAGCGGGTCGGCCATCATGTCAATGCCATAGCGGAGTTCCTTCACCGCAGGCGCTGAGCAAAAGATCGGCACGAACCGCGCCTTGCCGGGAACCAGCCTGTCCGCGTGCCTGTTCTCTCCCCAAGGAAAGGAGAGATTGCGATGCACAAGGAAGAGGAAGACGGCCGCGTCGTCACCCATGTCTCGCGGCAGGAGGCGCGGAGCGGGGCTTCCACCCATGTCACCCGCTATGTCCTGAGCATCAGCCTGGCGTTGGTCGTGATCGCCTTCGCCATCCTGCTGGCGGGCGGTTTCTTCAACACCGCCGGGACGGGCGCCGACGAATCGCATCAGGCCAGCCCCGCCGAAGCCGGCGGCAACTGAGGACGAACGGATGGACGATACCGCTCTCGCGGCCCAGACGGTGCTGATCGTCGAGGACGACTATTATCTTGCCTTCGACACTGCGGACGCGCTGCGCGACGCGGGAGCTGGAATATTGGGCCCTTTCCCGACCGAGGAGAAGGCCATGGACGCGATCCGGCTGGGGAGGCCCTCCGCCGCCGTGCTGGACATCAATCTGGGGAACGGCCCTTCCTTTCGCCTCGCCCGGCTGCTGAAGGAACGGGGCGTGCCGTTCCTGTTCCTGACCGGCTATGACGAGGAAGTCATACCGTCCGATCTCAACGATGCCCTGCGGCTGCAAAAGCCCATCGCCCCCAGGGAAATCGTCGCCTCGCTCGCCTGGCGCCGCCAGGGCAGCGCCTGACGCCCGGCTTCATTCCGCCGCGATGCCCGCCCCTTCGACGAAGGACGCGCATGCGAATCCCGGCGCGCGGTCATAAAGTTCCTTCTCAAAAAAGGCGCAGGTGATCGCCAGCCCCTCGCTCAGGGGAACGCGGGGTTCCCAACCAAGCAACTGGCTCGCCCGGCGGATGTCCGGCCTGCGCCGGCGCGGATCGTCCACCGGCAGCGGCTGGAAGACGACCTGCGACCGCGTGCCGGTGGCCGCCACCACCTGGTCCAGCAGTTGCAGGATGCTGTATTCCTCCGGATTGCCCAGATTGACGGGCGCCATGTCGGACAAGGGCGCCTCCATCAATCGGATCAGCCCGTCGACCATGTCCGACACGAAGCAGAAGCTGCGCGTCTGCGATCCGTCGCCATAGATGGTGATGGCGTCGCCCGACAACGCCTGGCAGACGAGGTTGGAGATCACGCGGCCATCGTCGGGATGCATGTTCGGGCCATAGGTGTTGAAGATCCGCGCCACCCGGACATCGGCGCGGCCCAGCCGGGCGAAGTCGAAGGCCATGGCCTCCGCCGCGCGCTTGCCCTCGTCATAGCAGGCGCGGGGGCCGGTACAGTTCACCCAGCCGCGATAATCCTCCCGCTGGGGATGCGCCTCCGGATCGCCATAGACCTCGCTGGTGGAGGTGAGCAGGAAGCGCGCGCCGACCTGCTCCGCCAGCCGCAGCAGGCGATCGGTTCCGACCACGCTGGTCAGCATCGTATGTTCGGGATCGGCCTGATATTGCGGCGGCGAAGCCGCGCAGGCGAGATTGTAGATGCGGCTGATGTCGCGCCGGCGCGTGACCGCATCGGGCAGGGGATCGACGATGTCGCCGCGCACGAAGGTGAAGGCGCGATGCCCCTCCAGCATCCGCAGGTTGACCTCCCGCGAGGTCTGGAGGTTGTCGAGGCAGATGACCTCATGCCCTTGATCCAGCAGCGTCCGGCACAGATGCGACCCGATGAAGCCGGCTCCTCCGGCCACCAGGGCTGTTTCACGCTTTCCGTTCATCGACCCTCCGTCCTTTTCTGTCCTGTCGTTCTTCATTCGGCGGCCGCCATGTCCCGCGTGCGCATCCGGGCGGCCTCTTGCAGCCAGTTTTCCAGCTCGGCGGCGCGGTTGCGCGATATATGCTGGTTCAGAATGCGGCGGCGGGCGGCCTCGCCCATATCGGCGCGATCCTCATGCAGGGCGACGATCACCTGCTCCGGATTCCAGGCGAAGATGATTTCGCGATTGGGCTCCAGCAGTTCGTTGAGTCCCGGCCAGACGTCGGAGATGATCGGCGTGCCGCAGGCCGCCGCCTCGAACAGCCGGACGGAGGGGGACCAGCCCGCCTCGATCATGTCGGCGCGCGTGACGTTCAGCGTGTAGCGCGAGGCGGAATAGAAGGCGGCGTGGTCGCGCGGGGCGAGATGCTCGATCCGCTCCACATTGGCGGGCCAGTCGATGTCGTCGGGATATTGCGGCCCGGCGACGACGAAACGCCTGTCGGGCAGCAGCCGCGCCGGTTCGATCAGCAGCTTCTCCAAGGTGGGCTGGCGATCCGGGCTGTAGGTGCCGAGATAGGAGAGATCCCATTTCTTCGGCACGTCCATCGGCCGATAGGCCGACGCATCCACCGAGCAATAGAGCGCCCGCGCCATGGGGGAACGATAATGCCACTCCAGCAGGTCGAGCGTCGGGCCGCCGGTGAAGGAGCAATAGCAGTCATAGCCCGCGATCAGTTCCGCCGACAGATAGTCGCAGCGCCCCTCCCGCAACGCCGCCAGCGTGACGGGCGTATCGATGTCGTAGAAGGCCGTGACCCCGCGCGCCGTGCGCTGCACATGATGGCCGACCGCGATGCCGTCGGGCACATAGGAGCCGACCATGACCGCGTCCG
Organism: Sphingobium sp. TA15; assembly: GCF_037101235.1. Lineage (NCBI taxonomy): Bacteria > Pseudomonadati > Pseudomonadota > Alphaproteobacteria > Sphingomonadales > Sphingobiaceae > Sphingobium > Sphingobium sp. TA15. The sequence goes on along the minus strand of NZ_AP025355.1, from coordinate 284,308 downwards.
CCGTCTCGATCTCATGCCGCCAATCTTCCAGCGCTTCCACGCTGTCGTAGAATTCCAGCCGGCAGAAGGCGGGGTCGATGAGGTCGCGCTGGCCGGCATACCAGGGGACGTCCCTCTCCAGGAAGAGTATCTCATGCCCGCGCCCGGCAAAGGCGGAGAGCAGGGCGCGGAAGGTCGTCGCATGGCCATTGCCCCAGGATGAAGACAGGCTGAGTCCGAGGACGACGAGTTTCATGCTCCCTCCATCTGATGCTGCCTGGCGGCGCGCCGCCCGGATCGGTCGCGCAGGATTTCGTCGACCTGGCGCCCGCGCAGTTCATAGCTGTGTTCGGCCCGGACACGGGCGAGCGCCGCCTGCCCGATCGCCCGCGCCCGCTCCGGCGTCAGCGCCGCCAGATGATCCGCCACATCCTGCCCGTCGCGGGCGACCAGCACCTCCTCGTCCGGGGTCAGGAACATCTCTATCCCCTCCCACGCATCGGTGATGAGGCAGGCCCCTGCTCCCGCCGCCTCGAACACGCGGGTCGCGGGGGAAAAGCCGATATGCGCCATGCTGTCGCGGGCGACATTCAGCACGGCCAGCGGGCTGCAATTGAAGGCGTTGTGCTCGGCGGTGTAGACATGGCCGCGATGGCGGACATTGCCGGGCATCGCCTTGCTGTCCCAGCCATTGCCGCCGATCAGGAATTGCCGGCCGGGCAACAAGGCGGCGGGTTTCAGGAAGAATTCCTCCACCCGCGCCTCCCGGTCGGGCAGGCGGTTGCCAAGGAAGGCGAGATCGGCGGTGAAGCGCGGATCGGGCGGCACGGGATGGTGGCTCTGCGGATCGAGCGCATTGTAGACGGGAACGCACTCGACCGCGCCGAAGCCGCGATAGGCGTTCACCACCGGATCGCCGCCGCCATAGGTCAGCACCATGTCGAGTCCGGGCAAGGCGCGGCGCACGGCATGGTCCGGATCGGCGCGCATCTCGTCCAGCGTCGCGGCGGCGTCCACATCCCAGAAGATGCGCAGCGCATGGGGCCGGCCGCGGCGCATGACGCCGTCCAGCAGCTCGTCGTCGAACACGCCGACGCCGCTGGCCTTCACGACGACATCGGCCTCGGCGGCCTCGTCCATCACGCCCTTCAGCGCGTCCGGCGTCGCGGGATAGACCACCACGCGCGCCCAGTCGGGCGGGTCGATGTCACGATGCTGCTGCCGGTCGAAGGCATCCGGTTCATAGAATGTGATGTGATGGCCATGCCGGGCAAGCTGCTCCAATATCCCGCGATAATAGGTGGCGGCGCCGTTCCAGTAGGAGGAGAGCAGGCTGGAACCGTAAAAGGCGATCTTCATGCAACGCTCCTGATCGGCTGCGCGTCGAGCGACGTCATGATGTCCATCAGCTGCCGCGCGCGATGGGCGCAGCTATGGCGGCTGCGGATCGTCTCCAATCCGTTGCGGACGAGGCTGGCGCGAAGGTCCGCATCCTCGCTGATGGCGCGCATATGGCCCTTCATCTCGTCGCCGGTCCGGGCGAAGAGGAAATCCTCGCCGGGCCGGAACAGTCCTTCGCTGTCGTCCCAAGGGGCCGACAGCAGCGGAATGCCGCAGGCCAGCGCCTCGAACACACGAATGGTCGGAATGCCGGGCAGAAGCTGCGTATAATAGCGGCGCGGCACATGGACGGTGGCAAGGTGGCGGGCGAAGATAGCCGGCGCGGCGGCATTGGGCGCCCAGCCATGATAGGCGACGCCGTAGCGTTCCAGCGTCGCCAGCGCCTCCTGAGGATAGCGCACGCCATAGATGTCGAGCGGAAGCTTCGCCTGCCGCGCCGGGCGGAAGAGGTAATCCTCCAGTTCGGCGGCACGCTCCCCATCGCCCCAGTTGCCGATCCAGACGAGGCCGCTCTTCTCACCGGGCAAGGGGCGGAAATGCCTTGTGTCGGCGGCTTCATGCCAGGTCCAGACGCGCTCGCCCCAACCCCAGCTTCGATAGACCTCCGACAGGGCCTCGCCGAACGCCAGCACGCCGTCATAGCCCGACAGGTCGAACGCCCGGATCGCGTCGGGATCGGACACGGCGCGATGATGGGTGTCGTGGAACAGCAGCGTGAAATCGCTCCGCCCCGCCCGGATCAGGCCGAGCGCCCCGACCAGCGAAGGCTCGTTCCATTCATGGACGATGACGAGGTCGGCGCCGTCGACCAGCGCGACCAGATCGTCCTTCATGCCATAGCCTTGGGCACGGAGTTCGGGATAGGCCTGACGATAGGCGGCGAGACCCTCCTCCCCATGGTCGGACAGCAGGTTGGCGAGGCTCCAATTGCCCTCCGGCTCCAGCGCCAGCACCTCATGGCCCATGACGGCGAGTTCGCGCAGCACGCCCCGCAGGAAATGGGCATTGCCGTGGTTCCAGCAGGACAGCAGCGAATGGGTGAAATAGAGGATCTTCATGCGGCCACCTTCCGCTGGACGGCGCGATAATGGGCGGCCATGTGCGCGGCCGTGGCGGCGGGGGTGTAGGCGCCCGCCCGCGTCTGGGCGCGCTGGCCCATTTCCATGCGGGTGGCGTTGTCGCCCAGCAATGCCTCTATCGCCCAGGCGAAGCCCTGCGCGTCGCGAGGATCGACGAAGATGGCGGCGCCATCCCATAGCTCCCGGAAAGTCGGAATATCGGACAGCACCAGCGCGCAACCGGCCAGCGCCGCCTCCAGCACCGCAAGGCCGAAGGGTTCGTAAAGCGCCGCCGAAGCGAAGACCGGCCGGCTGGCCAGATGCCGGGCCAGCGCCATGCTGTCGAGCGGACCGAGCGGCACCAGCGAACGCAGACCGATCGCCCCTCCCTGCGGCCCCTCAAGCGGCCCGGCGGCCTTGAACGGCGCGGCGATGCGGGCCGCCGCCTCATCCAGCACCCGGACATTCTTGCCCTCGTCCCAGAGGCGACCGGCCGTGAACACATGGTCCTGCATCGCCTGCGGCTTCACCGGAAAGGACCGGCCATTATGGACCGCCATGGGGAGCACGCCATAGCGGCGGCGCGCCGCCTGCGCAAAAGCCATGCTGGGCGCGATGACGCGGGTCGCCTGCCGAAGGCCGCCCGCAACCAGCGCCGCGCGCCAGTTGAAATCCTCCGGCATGGGACCGCCGCGCACCGCTTCCCACCAGGTCGCGACGCAACTGTGCAGCAGCGCGATCGCCGGGCAGGGATAACGGCCGGCACTGGCCAGCGCCGGCGTATGCAGTTGCACCGCGTCGGCGCGCAGGTCGCCCGCCATTTCCGCCAGCCGCGCTTCGGCCTGCACGATGGGCGCCGCTTCCGCCGCCAGCCATTCGAGTTCAAGGCCGGTTTCCACCAGATGGCAATTGGCCATGGCCGCGGCCTCCGCCCGCTGCGCCTCGCTCAGCGCAGGCCCCATGACGGCCAGCGTCACCTCATAGCCATGGGGCTGGAGCGCGCGGATGAGGTCGGTCGAATATTGCCAGACGCCGCCCACCGCGTCGGCGGACAGCAGCAGATGCCCGCCGCCCCTCACAGCGCGCTCGCGGTCATCAGCCTGGGCCCGGCGCTCTCCGCCCGCTCCTCCATCAGCCAGCGGGCCAGATCGGCCACGCCCTGCCGCCAGGGCTTGCGCGCCTTCAGGTTCAGCGCCGTGCGCGCCGCGCCGGTGTCCGCGACGAAATAGCGCTGGTCGCCCGCCCGCCAGGGCGCGAAGTCGGGCACGATGGACTTGCCCAGATGGACGCCGATAAAGGCCAGGATCTGCCGCAGGCTGACGGCATTGTCCGGCCCGCCGCCCAGGTTGAAGGCGCGGCCGCCCACCCGTCCGATCTGCCGCCAGACCGCCAGATAGGCGTCCACCGCATCCTGCACGTCCAATATGTCGCGCACCTGATGACCGTCGCCATAAAGGGTGATCGGCTGCCCTTCCAGGGCGCTGATCAGGAAATGCGCGACCCAGCCCTGATCCTCCGTCCCCATCTGCCGCTGGCCGTAGATGCAGCTCATGCGCAGCACTGCGGCGGGCAGGCCGAAACTGCGGGCATAGTCCAGCACATATTGGTCCGCCGCCCCCTTGGAGCAGCCATAGGGCGTATGGAAATCGAGCGGGCGGCTCTCGTCTATGCCGTTGGCGCGCAGATGCTCCGAGGCAGGCTGATAGGCGCCGTCGATCAACGGGAAGTCCAGGTCCTCCAGCCCGCCATAGACCTTGTTGGTGGAGGCGAAGATCACGGGCGGCGGCGTGGAGCGGCGGCGCGCAGCCTCCAGCACGTTGAGCGTGCCGAGCGCGTTCACCTCGAAATCGGCGCGCGGATCGGTGAAGCTGGTGGTGACGGCGACCTGCGCGGCCATGTGGAAGACCGCCTTCGCGCCGGCGACCGCCCGGTCCACCGCCGCATCGTCCCGCACATCGGCGATGACCGGCGTGATCGCGGCGCCGTGGCGCTGCTCCAGCCAGGCAAGGTTGCGCTCGACGCCGGGCCGGGCCAGCGAGTCATAGACGACGACCTGCTCGCCCTCCCCCGCCAGCCGGTCGGCGATGTTGCAGCCGATGAAACCGGCCCCGCCCGTGACCAGCACGGGCCTTCCGTCGGCGCGCTTCACGCGACCAGCCCCCGCGCTTCCAGCTCCGCCCGCGCCTGGTTGACGCGGTCGTCGGCGGTCTGCCGCGCCACCCATTCGGCCAGCACGGCAAGGCCCTGCTGGAAGTCCTGCCGCGCCCTGAAGCCCAGCACCTCTTCCGCCTTGCCGGTGTCGCAGAAGCAATGGCGGATGTCGCCGGTCCGCGCCTTGCCGACAATTTCGGGTTCCCCATCGTTCCGGCCCATCGCCAGCGCAAGCGACTGCGCCACCTCCGTGACGGAACGGTCCTGCCCGGAACCGATGTTGAAGGTGCCGCCCGCCGCCTGCGGCAGTTCCAGCGCGTCGGCAAAGGCACGCGCCACGTCGCCGACATGCACGAAGTCGCGGCGCTGCCCGCCATCCTCGAAGATCATCGGCTTCTGCCCGTTCAGCAGGCGGGACGCGAAGATCGCCAGCACGCCGGTATAGGGGTTGGAAAGCGCCTGCCCCGGCCCATAGACGTTGAACAGGCGCAGACAGACGCCCTCCATGCCATAGGGCGCGGTCATGATATGGGTCGTGCGTTCCTGCACATATTTGTTGAGCGCGTAGATGGAGGCGAGATTGGGCTGCTTCCATTCCGGCGTGGCGATGGGGGTGAGCGGGCGGCCCTGTCGGTCGACCGGGTCCCAGACCTTCTGATTGTCGCGGATCGACCCGCGCTCCGCGTCCTGGACGATCCGGCCGTCCTCGTCGCGATACAACCCCTCGCCATAGATGCTCATCGAGGAGGCCGTCACCACGCGCCGCACCGGACGGTCGATCAGCCGTTCGAAGAGGACGGCGGTGCCGACGTCGTTGACCGAGGTATAGCGCTCCACTTCATACATGGACTGGCCCACGCCGACTTCCGCGGCGAGGTGGATGACGGCGTCGACGCCCTGCAAGGCGCGATCCACCGCATGGCCGTTGCGCACATCGGCGCGGATCAGCTCAACCTCCGGATCGAGATCGGCCGGCCGCTCGATGTCTCCATGAACCTGCTCGATCATGCTGTCCAGCACGCGAACGGCATGGCCGCGTGCCAGCAATTCCCGGCAAACCGTCCGGCCGATGAAGCCGGCGCCACCCGTGACAAGTATCTTTTCCACGGCCGCTCCCCTCATTGATGATGATTTGCCAAGGATTGGCTGCGGGAACGTTCCATTTCCCGCAACCGTGGCAACGGGACCATCAACATCTTCTTCTACCGCCAGGTTCCGGTAATATTTCGGTAAATCCTTTAATATCCACTCAGTACAAACCCATGAGAATAATCCATGTTATACAGATGACATACAGGTTATTCACGATGTTTCCATTTACCTTTTTGAGAATTACGGCTATGGAACTTTCCTTCTCCCGATCCTGTTAAGCAGCATCTATGTTGATGCTGTCTTCCTCCCGCGAACCGCCGCTTACCTGCTTTCACCTGATCCGGCATGGGATGCATGGCGAATATGGACGGCTGCTGAGTGGGCGGGCGGGCATGTCGCCCCTCACCGCGCGCGGCCGCGTGCAGGCAGCCGGCGTCGCGGCATGGCGTGGCCTGCACGCCATAGACGCCATCCATGCCAGCCCGCGCCGGCGCACGGTGGAAACCGCGTCGATCATCGCCCAAGCCCTGGGGCTGGAGGTCGTCATCGCCCCCGATCTGGACGAGGTCGATTTCGGCTCCTGGAACGGACGATCCTTTCCGGAACTGGAGCAAGACCCGCGCTGGCGCGACTGGAACCGCAGCCGCTCCACCAGCGCGACGCCGGGCGGAGAGACGATGGGCGGCGCAGTCGCCCGGACCGTCCGGCATCTGGAAACGGTCGCGCGGGAAAACACGGGGGCCACCATCCTCTGCGTCACCCATTGCGACATCATCCGCGGGACGATCGCGCATTATCTCGGCCTCAGCCTCGACAATCTGCTGAGGTTCGAAGTCGATCCCGGTTCGATCAGCACGATCCTGCTGGGGTCGGCCGGCGGCAGCGTGACCCGATTGAACGAGGTGCCCGCATGAAGACAGTGAATCTCGCAGCCGACCGCAAGACCGACGCGTTGCGCCGCCAGATCGAGGAATTGGGCCCATGGTTCCACAATCTTCGCATCGGCGGCATGGAAACCGCGCCGGACCATTTCCTGGGCGATTATCCCGCCTTCAAGTTCGCGCGCTTTGCGGACGCCATTCCCGAAGACCTGTCGGGAAAATCGGTGCTCGACATCGGCTGCAACGCCGGCTTCTATTCGATCGAGATGAAACGCCGCGGCGCGGCGGAAGTCCTCGGCATCGATTCCGACGACCGCTATCTTGCCCAGGCCCGTTTCGCCGCCGAAGCGCTGGGCCATGACGGTATCGAGTTCCGCAACCTGTCCGTCTATGATGTCGGAAAGCTCGGCCGCCGCTTCGACCTCGTGATCTTCATGGGCGTGCTCTACCATCTGCGGCACCCCCTGCTCGCGCTCGACCTGATCCGCGAACATGTGGCGGGCGACATGCTGCTGTTCCAGACCATGCAGCAGGGTTCGTCCGACGTGCTGCTGGTGCCGGAGGATCACTCTTTCCACGTCCCCGGCACCAACCGCCCGCCCGGCTTCTTCGACAATCCGGCCTATCCGCGCCTGCACTTCATCGAACGGAAATTCGCGCATGACTGGACCAACTGGTGGGCGCCGAACAAGGCCGGCGCGCAGGCGCTGCTGCGCGCCGCCGGCTTCACCATAGAGGCCGAGCCGGAGGAGGAGGTCTATCTCTGCCGCGCCGTCCCGGTCCCCTTCGGGGAGCTGATGGGCAAGCCGGCCGTCTATCCAGCCAAAGGACCAGAGGAGGAACCCGGCGCATGATCGAAGCCGCGATGATCTGGAACGAACCCAACAACAAGTCGCATTGGGACCCGGAGGTCGACCCCGACTGGTCGCTCTATGCCGACATGGTGATCCGCGCGGGCGCCGCCATTGCCGACGCCAATCCGGCCGTGACCCGCGTGCTGGGCGGCATGTCGCCCATCGATCCGCATTGGGTGAACCGGATGCGCGACCATGGCGCGCTGGACGCGGTGGATGTCGTGGCGGTGCACGGCTTCCCGCTCGACTGGAACCTCTGGCCGCTCAACGACTGGCCGGCCAGGATCGTGGAGATCGAGGCGGTGGCGCCCGACAAGCCGGTTTGGGTGACGGAGGTCGGCGTTGGCTCCTTCGGCGCGGAGGAAGTTCAGGTCTTCGGCCTCAACCGCACCGCCGAACTGCTGATCGGGCGGGTGCCGCGCATCTACTGGTACAGCCTCTACGACCTGCCGCAGGAATGGGGCGCGACCACGCGCCATCGCGAGGCGGAAGGATCGAGCTATTACCGCCATTTCTACATGGGCCTGATCCGCGCCGACGGCACGCCCAAGCCTGCGCTGGACGACTATGCCAGGGTCGCTGGCGAGATGGGGCTGATGCAATGGTTCCATTTCAATGATCCGCGCCTGGACGATGCCGTCGGCTGGATGAAGCGGCTGGGGGTGAAGCAGTTGCGCACCGGCCTGAGCTGGGCCGACAGCTTCCGTCCCAATGCGGTCGACTGGTTCGATCGGCAGATGGAGGCGCTCGGCGATTTCGACGTCACCGTCACCTTCTGCTTCACGCCCGAACATCTGGGCATCGCCCCCCATCACAGCAGCGCGGTCCACGATCCGCAGGCCTTCGCCGATTTCTGCGCCTGGATGATCGACCGCTACGCCCCGGCATCGGCCGCCCAGCCGGTCGCCCGCACCGCCTGACGGAGACGCATCATGCAAGCCATCAACATCGGCATCGTCGGCGTCGGCAATTGCGCCAGTTCGCTGGTGCAGGGCCTGTCGCACTATCGCGCCGAAAGCAACGACCATAGCGGCCTGATGCATTGGGAACTGGGCGGCTATCGCCCCTGCGACATCCGGTTGGCCGCCGCCTGGGACATCGACCGGCGAAAGGTCGGCCGCGACATCGCCGAAGCGATCTTCGCCAGGCCCAATTGCACCCAGACCTTCTGCGGCGACATCCGCCCAAGCGGGGTGAAGGTGGAGATGGGCCGCCTGCTGGACGGCTGCGCGGACCACATGGCCGACCATCCCGACGAGCGCACCTTCCTGCCTGCCGACGCCGCCGAGCCCGACCGCGCGCAGGTGGTAAAGCGGCTGCGCGAGGCGAAGGTGGACGTGCTGCTCAACTATCTGCCCGTGGGATCGCAGCAGGCGACGGAATTCTACGCGCAATGCGCGCTGGAAGCGGGCGTCGCCTTCGTCAACAACATCCCGGTCTTCATCGCCAGCGACCCGGATTGGGCGGAACGGTTCGAGCGGGCCGGCGTGCCGATCATCGGGGACGACATCAAGGCGCAATTGGGCGCGACCATCGTCCATCGGGTACTCACCGATCTGTTCGCCAAGCGGGGCGTGAAGCTGGACCGCACCTATCAGCTCAACACCGGCGGCAATACCGACTTCCTTAACATGTCGAACCGTTCGCGACTGAAGTCGAAGAAGATTTCCAAGACCGAAGCCGTGCAGTCGGTCGCGGAAACCCGGCTGGAGGATGAGAATATCCATATCGGACCGTCCGATTATGTCGCCTGGCAAAATGACAACAAGGTTTGTTTCCTGCGCATGGAAGGGCAACTCTTCGGCGGCGTGCCGATGAACCTGGAACTGCGCCTGTCGGTGGAGGACAGCCCCAATTCGGCGGGCGTCGCCATCGACATGATCCGTTGCGCCAAGATCGCGCTGGATCGCGGTCTGGGCGGTCCCATCCATCCCGCGGCCGCCTATTTCTGCAAGCATCCGCCGATGCAGATGACAGATGACCGGGCGCATGAAGCGCTGGAGGCCTTCATTCGTGGGGAGGGCGCGATCGCGCTGGCGGCGGAATGAGCGCATTGCTGATGGCGGAGCCCGAAACGGCCGAAAAGGCGGCGACGATGCGCGCGGCGATTGTCGCCGGCCCCGGCGCGGTGCGGATCGACCAGGTTCCGCTGCCGCGGCCCGGCCCCGGCCAGGTCCGCATAAGGCTGGAGGGATGCGGCGTCTGCGCCTCCAACCTCACCCCCTGGGCGGGACCGGAATGGCAAGGCTTCCCGCTGGAGCCGGGCGCGCTCGGCCATGAGGGCTGGGGCATTGTCGATGCCATCGGGAAGGACGTGACCTCGGTAACTGTCGGGGACCGCGTGGCCGCGCTTTCCTATGCCAGCTATGCCGACCATGACCTCGCGGACGAAAGCGCCATCGTGCGGCTGCCGCCCGAACTGGACGGGCTGCCCTTCCCCGGCGAGCCCCTGGGGTGCGCGTTCAACATCTTCCGCCGCGCCGACATCCAGCTGGGCCATACCGTCGCGATCATCGGCATCGGCTTTCTGGGGGCGCTGCTCACTCGGCTGGCGACGGAGGCCGGAGCCCGCGTCATCGCCATTTCGCGGCGCCCCTCCTCGCTCGACCTCGCCCGCGATCACGGCGCGGCGGAGACGATCGCGATGGACGATCATCAGGCGATCATCGATCGGGTCGGCGCGCTCACCGAAGGACGCTTCTGCGAACGGACGATAGAGGCGGTGGGCAAGCAATGGCCGCTCGACCTGGCGGGCGAACTCACCGCCGAACGCGGCAAGCTGATCGTCGCGGGCTATCATCAGGACGGGCCGCGCCAGGTGAACATGTGGCTGTGGAACTGGCGCGGCATCGACGTCATCAACGCGCATGAGCGCGATCCGGCGGCCTATGTTGAGGGGATGAGGGAAGCGGTCGCGGCCGTCGCCTCCGGCCGCATCGATCCCGCGCCGCTCATCACCCACCGCTATCCGCTCGACCGGCTGGGCGAGGCGCTGGACGCCACGCGGGACAAGCCGGACGGCTTCGTAAAAGCGATCATCGTCCCATGAGTGCCGCCATCGCTCCTGCCCCCGCCCTCCTCACCCGCCCGCGCATCGGCTTTCTGGGCGTGGGCTGGATCGGCCGCAACCGGATGGAGGCTATGCTGGCGACCGGCGGGATAGAGGCCGCCGCCATTGCCGACGCCCTGCCCGGCAACGGTGCGGAGGCAGCCCTGCTCGCTCCCGACGCGGTGCGGCTAGACTCGCTCGACGCCTTGCTGGAACAGCCGCTCGACGGCATCGTCATCGCCACCCCCAGCGCGCTCCACTCAGAACAGTCGATCCGTGCGCTGGAGCGGGGCGTGCCGGTCTTCTGCCAGAAGCCGCTGGGCCGCACCGGGGCGGAGGTCCGCGCAGTGATCGATGCCGCCCGCGCCGCCGACCGGCTGCTGGGCGTCGACCTGTCCTATCGCGGCACCGCAGGAATGCGCGCCCTGCGGGATCATGTCCGCGCCGGCCAACTGGGCCATGTCCATGCCGTCGACCTCATCTTCCACAACGCCTATGGCCCGGACAAGCCGTGGTTCCACGATCCCTTACTGTCGGGCGGCGGCTGCATGATGGACCTTGGCGTGCATCTGATCGACCTGGCGCTCTGGGTGCTCGACTTCCCTGAGGTGGAGCGGATAGAGGCCGCCCTCTTCGCGAAAGGACGCCCGCTGGAGGATCGCGGCCGGCAGGTCGAGGATCTCGGCATGGCGACGCTGCATCTGGCGGACGGGCGCATGGTCCGGATCGCCTGCTCCTGGAACCTCCATGCGGGGCAGGATGCGGTGATCGCCGCCGATTTCTACGGCGACAAGGCGGGCGCCGCCTTCCGCAACATCGGCGGCTCCTTCTACGACTTCCGGGCAGAGCTGTTCCGCGGCACGGCGCGGGAGGCGCTGTCCGAGCCCGGCGATCCATGGGGCGGCCGGATGGCGGGGGAATGGGCCGAAAAGCTGGCCCGCTCCCCCCGCTTCGATCCGGGATGCGAAGAACTGGCGCATGTGGCCGACATCATGGACGGCATCTATGCCGCCGCGACAAGATAAGGAAAGGAATGCATCATGAGCGCATCGGACACGACCACCGACCATGACACCATCCGCAAATGGGTGGAGGATCGCGGCGGCCGCCCCACAATCGTCAAGGCGACCGAGGACAATGGAAAGGGCGGCGGCCTGCTGCGCATCGACTTTCGCGAGGAGGACGACGCGCTGGACGAAATCGAGTGGGATGAATTCTTCCGCATCTTCGATGAGAACAAGCTCGCCTTCCTCTATCAGGACAAGACGAAGGACGGGAAGGAAAGCCGGTTCAACAAATTCGTGGAACGCGACAAGGGGTAAGGGCGCAACGGGCGCCCGCTGACCATTGCTGCCAAGGGTCACGCGAAACGGTCCAACACCCTCCCCAGCCATCCCCGCGAATAAGCAAGGCCGTGGTAGAGCTTCAGCATGGCCCGCGCCCAGAGCAGGAACAGGCCGGGCCTGCCCACAGCCTCGGCCAGCCGGAACACCCTGCCGCTGCCCCTGCTGATCGCGTGGCGCAGCCGATAGATCATCCTGCGCCGCCACGGCAGGCCCGCGCTGCCCGGCCGCACGCGCTTGCGCGGCCGGACGCCCGCCTTCCGCCAGCAAAGCCGATAGGCCAGCCCTTCCCGCCGCTGGCGGAAGCCCGCCGCCTGCGTTTCCCGCACGAAACCGGCGGCGACGGGCTGCAAGGCCAGCCTTCCCGCATCGATCCCTTCGCGCAGCATCGCATGCAGCGCGGACGATCGCACCACCACGACATTGGTGCCCCGCCCGTCGGAGGAATAGGGTTCCACCCAGGCATCGCCAAAAGCGATGTCGGCGGTCTCCGCCACCACATCGTCGCAAAAGTCGCAGGCGCGGTTCTGGAAGAATCCCGCCCCCCAGTCCCCATCCACCAGGTGCCACCAATCCTGCATCCGCTGCTCGCCGGCGTGGTCGGCAAGCCGCGCCCTGTACCAGTTGGCCGGCCGCGCCGCGTCCTTCACCCGATAGTCGATCTGCCGGACCGACGCCGGGCGCAGACCCATCTGCCGGGCGAAGCTGGCCACCATATGACGGCTCTTCATATGCCCGCACACCAGGCCCAAGGTGAAGACAATGCGCGCCCGCAGCAACGGATCGGCGGCGCAGGCGAGATGCACCGCCTTGATGAAGCAGGGAATGCCGACGATGGCATAGCGGCCCGGCACCTCCCGGATCTCGCGCAGCACTTCGGCCATGTCGACGGGATAGTAGCGCGACTGCGCTCCCTCCCATAAAGCGGGAAGATCGCGCGCTATGCGATAGCGGAACAGACGCCCCTCGGTTGCGGGATCGGCCCGCGTCACATGCGCCACGCCGTCCACCATCCCCCGCCGCAACAGTTCGCCCGCGACCCAGCTTACCATGCCGCCGGAACTGCCCCTCTCGCGATAACCTGCTTCGGCGGCATGGCCGACATAGGCGGCATCGAAACGGCCGATATGATCATCCTGCGCCGCTGCCGCCGGAAAGCGCCGCCGGGCGATCTCATCCTCATCCATGGCGCGCGGAGAGAAAGGGCAGCATGCCGAAAGGCCTTCGCTGGGCCGCCGATACCAGTCCCGGTCGCCGACCGGGTTGAGATGCCCGTCCTTGTTCCATTCCAGCCGGGCCTGTCCCGGTCGGGCCTGCGCGACGCAACCGCCGCAGCCGATGCAGAGGCCCGACGAAACCATGTCGCGGGGGCTGACCGCGGCAGCGCTCATGACGCCATCGCCAGCGCCCGGCGCAGGAAATCGCTCGACCGCGCCCGCAATCGATCGATGCGCTGCCGCACCGCCGGCGCGGGCAGTTCGTCGAGGCGGCGGGCGACGGTCCGGTCATCATCCTCCGGCAGGATCATGTGCCGTTCCGCGCCCAGCCCCTGCATCAGGTCGCGCACCTTGTTCATGCGGTAGGCGGAGGGCGCCGTGACGAAAGGACGCCCATTCAGCAGGGCGAAGACGCAGCCGTGGAAGAAATTGGTGACGACCGCGTCCGCGCCCGCCATCAGCTCGGCAAATTCCAGCGGCCCTGCCTCCAGCCATTGCTCGTCCGCCCAGTCGTTGCGATAGCCTATGCTGCGGATCGGGAGCCCGCGCGCCCTTGCCCAGTGGCGGACGGAAAGACAGAACCACTCCGGGAAATTATGACCGTAAAGCGCCACATAGCCTTCGCCCGACGCGCCCCTGCGCGCTGCCGGTCCGGGAAATTGCAGGCAAGGGTCCAGCACGACGTCGGGATCATGCCCCAGCGCGGTTCTGATCATCCGACGACTGTTTTCGTCGCGCACGGAAATAGAGGCGAAGTTGCCGATCTGGCTGGCCCAATGGTCGGACAGTCCATCCGACGCATTCTGGTTGCCGAAACTGGCCGCATAGGAGATCAGCGTTCCGCGAACCCCCGTTCCGTAAAAGGCCGGACAGCCCCCATACCAAGGATGACGCAGGTTCCACACCTCGTCGCTGCCGACGATGACGGCGTCATAATCCCCCATCTCTTCCGGCCGATCGATGGGAAACCGGCGCGACAGGGGCAATCGCCCGAACGCCTCGCGAAATTTCCGGGTCTTGCGCGCATAGGCCGGAAAATCGCTGCGCGGCGTCCGCTGCGGCAGGGTAGGGCTGAGCGCGCAGCGAAGCTCGGCCCGGGTGACGCGCGACGAGTCATGGTCCAGCAATTCGGCCTCGACGCCCATGCCGCGCAATCCCTCGACCAGGCAGCGCGCCTGCCAATAGGAACCGTAGTTGATACAACGGTGGAATGTCAGGACGCCCAGCCGCCGCATCTCAATCCCCCGCGCAGGCGGCATAGCTTTTTTCCTCCACCAGTTCGGATTGCAGCAGGCGGTTGATCTCCCGCTTGATCGCGGCGCGCCGGTCGTTCATCCGGTAGACCGACCGGGCAAGGTCGATGAAGGACGCGCCGAACCGCGCCGCCGCCTCCTCCCCCCGGATCGCGTCCTCGATTTCCCAAAGCGCCTCGTTCACCCGCTTCAGGCTTTCGACCAGTCCGCCCACGGCCCCATCCCGCAGGGCCTGCCCGCCAATGGCGCTCAGCAACCGATATTCCCTGCCCACATTGTCCCGCGCCGCGGGCGTGGCGATCCGCTCCTGCTTGATCTGCAGGATCGTCATCTTGTCCAGCAACTCCCCCCAGGACACGGGCACGGACGGGGTCGGCATGTCTCCCATGTTCAGCTACCTTTCCGCTGTGATCGCCGGATGGGCGGCAAGGTCGCGCGCCAGTTCGGCCAATGGCGTTTCCCAGTCCCCGGCGCTCTGCTGGGCATAAATGCGCATGGACGGATACCAGGGCGTGCCGCGCGCGCCCACCGGCCAGCGCCAGTCGGGATCGGACTTCAGCAGCAGCCAGGTCGGCTTGCCCATGGCGCCGGCCAGATGCGCGATCATCGTGTCCACGGTTATGACAAGCTCCGTCGCGGCGACCAGCGCCGCCGTCGCCTTCATGTCGAAGGGGCATCCGTCCGGGTTCAGCACGGGCAGCGTCGTCGGTTCGGGCATCAGGCTGATGCAGGGCGCCATGGCGCAGATCGGCGCCAGCAGGTGCGGCGGTATGGAACGCGCCGCGTCCCACGACCCAGCGCCATGGCAAAGCCCGACGCAACCATGCGGCAGCACGCCCCTTTCCGGCGCGAGATAGGGCATCGGCGCATCGGCTGGGGTCAGCCGAAGCGCGAAGTCCAGTTCGGTGATCTCCAGGTCGCATTCGGACGGCGGCATCGGATGGGCGTCCAGAAAGGGGAGAAAGCGGACGACGCCGCCCGGTCCGGCGATGATGTCGATCAGGCGCGGCTGCATCTCCACCGTCAGCGACGCCGCGCGCGCCGCGAGTATCGGCAGGAAGCGGGCGAACTGGATGCTGTCGCCCAACCCATGATAGCAGCGCACCAGGCAATGCCTGCCGTCATAGGGCCGCCCGTCCCATACCCAGCGCTGATGATAGGGCAGCGCCTGATCGTCCCGGCGGGCGGGGTCGCGGCGCTGGAGTTCCCGTTCCGAAATCGCCCAGGCAGCGGCATGGTCCCCCGCCCGCATCGCAGCCGCCCAATCTGCCATTTGATCCGCCATGCCGCCCCAATTCCCCTCCGGCGGAGCGCGTTCCGGGCCGGCGGCGCCACCCCGCCGATCCGCTAACCCATGTGATCGAAAATCCGGCATCGGCGCATATTGGAAACCGGCCCGCTATCATGGATTAACGGCCATGCACCTCCTGCCGTGCCTGCCGTGTTGAACCACGGCTTTGCCCGTTCGAGGTGGAAATTGACTGCCCATTCCCGTGAACCGCTGAAAACCGGCATGCCGATGGACAGGCCGCGCCGGGGCGTCATGAAGATGCTCGCCGCCGGCATCGTGACGGGCGCCGCCGACGACGATCCCTCCGCGATCGGCACCTACGCCAGCGCTGGGGCGCGCTACGGCCTTGCCTTTCTGTGGATCGCGCCGGTCCTGCTGCCGATGATGTATGTCGTCGTCTATCTGTCGGCGAAGATCGGGCAGGTCTATGGCAACGGCCTGTTCGCCTGCATCCGCGATCAGTTCCCGCGCTGGCTGCTGCTGCCGCTGGTGACGCTCGCCTTCGCCGGCAACATCATAGAGGCGGCGGCGGACCTGGGCGGCATCGGCGCGGCGCTCAACCTGCTGGTGCCCATCCCGGTGCCGCTGATCGTGGTGGGCGCGGCGGCGATCATCTTCGCGCTGCAATATTTCGGTTCCTACATGCTCATCCGGCGCGTGTTCCGCTGGCTGGCGCTCATCCTCCTCGCCTATGTGGCGGCGGCGGTCATGGCCCGGCCCGATCCGGTCGCGGTGCTGCGCGCCACCTTCATCCCCGCGCTCAGGATCGATGCGCAATCGCTGTCGCTGATCGTCGCCTGCATAGGCACCTCGCTTTCCGCCTATATCTACACCTGGCAATCCAATCAGGAGGTGGAGGAGCAGATCGCCCTGGGCCGCCGCCGGCCCTGGCAGCGCAAGGGCGCGACCGCGTCGGAGATGAAGCGGACGAGCCGCGACGTGCTGACCGGCATGATCTTTTCCAACCTCATCCTCTATTTCATCCTGCTCGCGACCGGCATCACCCTCCACGCCGCCGGACGGACGGAGATCGAGACCGCCGCCGACGCCGCCGCCGCGCTGGAGCCCATCGCCGGTCAGGCCGCGAAATTCCTCTTCGCCGCCGGCGTGGTAGGGGTGGGTTTCCTGGCGGTGCCGGTGATGACCACGGGCGCGGCCTATGACGTGGTGCAGGGGCTGGGCCGCGCGGGCAGCCTGCATGACGCGCCGCAGGACAACAGGCTGTTCTATGCCATCATCGCGGCGGTGACGGTGCTGGCTGTGGCGATGAACTTCCTGGGCTTCAACCCGATGAAGGCGCTGGTCTGGTCGGGCATCGTCCAGGGCTTTTCCGTGCCGCCGCTGCTGCTGCTCATGATGCTGCTCACCAACCGCCCGGCCGTGGTCGGCGCGCGCACCAATGGCCGCTGGACCAACCTGCTGGGCTGGACGACGACCGGCGTCACCTTCCTCTGCGCCCTGTCGCTGGCGGCAAGCTGGCTGCTGTGAGCTATTCCCGAGGGATTTCCAGATAACCGCTGTCGAAGCTCGCGATGCGGACGAGGCCGTCCCAGTCCAGCACGCGGATGGTGCGCCCGGTCCAGGACAGGACGCCCTGCAGCCTCAGCCCGCGGACGACGCGGTTCATGTGCACCGGCGTGATGCCCAGCGCGTCGGCGATGTGCGCCTGCGTCGCCTTGAGTTCGAAGGCCTCCCTAGAGCCCTGACCCGCGCATTCCAGGCGCAACGCCATTTCGCACAGCAGATGCGCGGTGCGCGCCGTCGCGTCCCGCCTGCCCAGGCTGACCACCCATTGCGCGATGATGGAGGCGTCGACCACGCAGTCGCGCCAAAAGGCCTCCGCCACGCGGGGATAGGTTCGCGATACCCGCAGCAATTCCTCATGCGGGATCTTCAGATAGGCAAGCGGCGCCGACAGGGCCTGCAACGCCCATTCCACCCGCGGCAGCATCGCGGAATGCAGGTCGCACATGTCGCCGGGAATATACATCGCCGTGATCTGGCGCAGGCCGCTCGGCAACTGCCCGAACCGCCCTGCAAGCCCCTCCGCCACCAGGCAGGAATAGGTCACCAGACGGCCGGGAGGGACGATGTCGACATTGGGCGACACCTGCGCCGGATGGACGCGCATGGACAGGATCGCCTGCCGTTCCTCCTCCGCCAGCGCGGAGCGAAGCAGAAGGCGGTTGAGGAACAGTTGCAAGGCTGGATGCGGCATCAGCCGATGCTCCACATCATGGGACGCAGGGGCCGCAAGGCGATGATGCGCGACAGGGGCGCCCCGCGGAATCCTCGCAGGTCAGCCATCGAACGTCACGACATCGCGGAAATATATCGTTTCCAACCTTCGGCCCTGATCGTCCTGCAGGACCAGGTGATGATCCAGGTCGATCGGCCGGCCGTGAATGACATGTTCCGCGATGATTTCGCGCCCGCTGCGGACGGCTTCGGCCCGCGCCTCCGCCACGTCGGCGAATTGCTGGCCGGCCTCGTCGATCACATTATCGTCATTGAACAGGTGAATGTGAAATATCGGCATCGATCATAAAATCCGTGTTCAGACTATTGTTCCAACATGTGGTCACCGCGCCGAGTGAAGACTTCGACGTGGATCAGGCTCTATTTTCATCGCCATCCAGGGCATGGGCCAATTCGTCGATCCAGACAGTCGCAGTCCCGTCCGACGGCGCCCGCCAGTCGCCGCGGGGGGACAGCGCGCCGCCGGAGGAGACTTTCGGCCCATTGGGCAGCGCGGACCGCTTGAACTGGCTGATCGCGAAGAAGCGGTGGAGGAAATTCTCCAGCCAATGGCGGATCGTCGGCAGGTCATAGGCGCATTTGGCGCTCTCCGGATAATCGGCCGGCCACGCGCCCTTCCCGGCGTCCCGCCAGGCGTGCCATGCCAGAAAGGCGACCTTCGACGGCGGCAGGCCCAGGCGCGCGATGTGATGCAGGAAGAAATCGTTGAGCGCATAGGGGCCGACCCGATCCTCCGTGCTCTGCAAGGCGCCGTCCTCCCCCGCCGGCACCAGTTCGGGCGAGATTTCGGTATGCACTATCGCGTCCAATATCCGGGCGGTCGCCGCGTCGAACTGGCCGGTCGCGATGCACCAGCGGATCAGGAACTGGATCAGCGTCTTGGGAATGGCGCTGTTGACCGCATAATGGCTCATCTGGTCGCCCACGCCATAGGTGCACCAGCCCAGCGCCAGTTCGCTGAGGTCGCCCGTGCCCACCACGAAGCCGCCATGGCGATTGGCCAACCGGAACAGATAGTCGGTGCGCAGCCCCGCCTGCACATTTTCGAAGGTCACGTCATAGACCGGCTCTCCCAGCGCGAAGGGATGGCCCATGTCGCCCAGCATCTGGCGCGCGGCGGGACGGATGTCGATCTCCTCCCCCGCGACGCCCAACGCGTTCATCAGCGCCCAGGCATTGCCCTTGGTCAGTTCGCCCGTGGCGAAGCCCGGCATGGTATAGCCCAATATGGCGGAGCGCGGCAGGCCCAGCCGGTCGCAGGCCTTGGCGGCGACGATCAGCGCGTGGGTGGAATCCAGCCCGCCCGACACGCCGATGACGAAATGCTTGCCCGCCGTGGCCCGAAAGCGCGTGACCAACCCCTCGACCTGGATATTGAAAGCCTCGTAGCAATCCGCCGCAAGCTGCGCCGGATCGGCGGGGACGAAGGGAAAGCGGGTGAGCGACCGATGCAGGCCCACGTCCCCGCCACTGCGCCGAAAGGGAAAACGGACGGTGCGGAAGCGGGTTTCCGGATGGCCCGCAACGACGGCGCTGTCGTTGAAGGTGCCGTTGCGCATCCGCTCCAGCCGCAGGCGTTGCACATCGACATCGGCGTAAAGCAGCTCGGCCGCATCCCCGAACCGCTCCGATTCCGCCAGCAGTTCGCCCAGTTCATGCACCATGGCCTGCCCGTCCCAGGCCATGTCGGTGGTGCTCTCGCCCGCGCCCGCCGCCGAATAGGCATAGGCCGCCTGGCAGCGCACCGATTGGGAGGCGGAGAGCAGATGCCGGTCGCGCGCCTTGCCGATGGTGATGTTGGATGCCGAAAGATTGCACAGGATCAGCGCACCCGCCATCGCCCCCATGGTGGAGGGCGGCAGCGGCGCCCAGAAATCCTCGCAGATCTCGACATGGAAGATGAAGTCGGGATAGCCGTCGGCCGCGAACAGCAGGTCCGTGCCGAACGGCGCGACATGGCGGCCGACATCGATCTCCAGCCCGGAAAGACCGGCGCCGGGCGCGAACCAGCGCTTTTCATAATATTCCCGGTAATTGGGCAGATAGCTTTTCGGCACCACGCCCAGCAGCCGCCCGTCCGCGATGACCAGCGCGCAATTGTAGAGCCGCCCACCGCGGCGAAGCGGCGCGCCGACCAGCAGCACCGGCCAGCCTGCGCTCCCCTCGATCAGCGCCGCCGCTTCCCGCTCCACCCGGTCGAGCAGCGCCTCCTGCAAGTGCAGGTCGTCGATCGCATAGGAGGAGAGGCACAGTTCGGGAAACAGGACCAGGTCGGCCGCGCCGTCCGCCGCCTGCTGCGCCAGCGCGCGGATCTCCCGCGCATTGGCTCCCACATCGCCGACGCTGCCCCTGGGCGTCGCCGCCGCGATGCGGACCAGGCCGTGGCTATGGATCGACGCGAAATCCTCAACCTTGCTCAAGGGCCTGCCTCATCATCTCCAGCGCGACCCGGATCGCGCCGATCCGCACCGGCCCTCGCCCTATATCGCCGAAATGTTCCTCCCGATGCGCCGTCGATCCACCGCGCCTGCCGCAGGCGAAATGGACCAGGCCCGCCTCCTCCCCCGGCGGCGCCGCGCCGGCATAGCCGGTTACGGCAAGGGCGATGTCCGCATGGGACCGTTCGATGGCGCCTTCGGCCATCGCCACCGCCACCTCCCGGCTGACCGCGCCGCAGGCCTCGATCCGCTCGCTGCGGATGCCGAGCAATTCGCATTTGGCATCCTCGCTATAGACGACGAAGCCGCGCTCGAAGGCATGGCTTGCGCCCTCCACATCGGTCAGCAGCGACGCAAGCAACCCGCCGGTGCAGCTTTCCGCCGTCGCCAGGGTCAGTTCCGCGGAACAGCAGTTTTTCAGCAATGCGGCGGCGGCCTTCTCAATATCTTCGGAAATGATCGGCGACAGGGTTTCGGCCGTATCGCCCTTTCCATCTGGCGCGCTCATGGGGGTATCCTCTTTCTAATGCACGATCCGGCGCAGGGCATCGATCAACTGTCGGGACAAGGCCCATTTGGGCACCAGCGGCGCGCCGGGATGGGCATCCAGCGCGGGATGCGCGAAGGCTCCGGTGCAGAACAGATAAGGGATGTCATATCGGTCCAGATCGTCGGCCAGCAGGCCGACGTCCCCATCCCCCACCCGCACGTCGAGCACCGCACCCGCCGGGAAGTCCGCAGCGACCGCCGCCATGCCGTCGGCCAGGCTGGCATGGGGACCGTCCACTTCGTAATCCGCCTCCTCCAGCAACTCCGCGATGATGCCGGCTATCGCCGGATCATCCTCCACCAGCAGGATTTTGGGGTTCGCCGCCATCGCGCCTCATCCCAGCCCGAAATGGGCGCGATAATGCTCGAAGCAACGCTGCCCGCATCGCAGGCGGATCAGCGCGCCTTCCGCCATGGCGGTGGCCCGCCGGGGGTCTTCGGCAACCAGCGGCGCTATGGCCTCATCGTTCCAGTCGCGGCTATGCTTGACGTCCAGCACGGCGTGCAGATCGAAATAGCGCCTTTCGCCGCCGCTCAGCCCGATGCGGCGCAGGCCTTGGGCGACATGCGCGGAGCGGCCCGGCGCGGTCAGCTCGATCACCCCCAGCGCGCCCACGCTGTGCCATGCGTGGCAGCGCGAGGTCGCCATAGCCGTCATCGCATTGGCGAGGGCCAGGCTCTGCCACGCGGTGCTATCGATGCCGATGTCGAGGTCCAGTATGTCGACCAACTGGCTCAGCATCGGACCATGCATGCCCTTGGCGTTGCCCCGGCCCATCTCGTCCCAATAATTGCGCGCCAGTTCCAGCTTGGCGCGGGGCGGCAGCTTCACCTGGGTCAGCGCGACCAGATCGTCGAACCCTGCTTCCCCGGCCGCCTCCTGCGAGAGGAACCACCGGATTTCGTCCCGGCTCGCTTCCTGCGCCAGCCACGGAAAAAGCGGATCGTGCTGGCCCGGCCCGCTTTCCTTCAGCCCTTCGAACCAGGCGATGAACCCGTCGGGATCGGTCGGCGCCCGCGCCGCCTTCTCGCGGACCTCGGCCCGCAGTTCCTCGATGAAGCCATGCTCCAGCCGGAGCATGCGCCGGTCACGGTCGAACCTGTCCGCCGTCATGTCCGACGGAAATGCCGGCGACAGCCGCTCGCGATTCCAGTAGGAAAGTTCCTCCTGAAAACGCTGCTGCAAAAATTGTGATCCGTGATATTCCCATAATGTCGCCACGATAAAACCTCTCATTCATCATGGCTAAAAATCCCGGATCGCGGGTGCGTTCCTGAAAAAACATACTGATCCGGATCAACTCTTCATGCGCCCGCCGCAACGACTGCCGCGATAAATGCCGACATTACTCAGGACGTGCTGAACTTAACGATCAGGGAACCCGTCGGCCCGCCACAAGCTGATAGATCAGCACAACCAACGCCAGCACCAGCAGCAGATGGATCAACGCACCGCCGACCGGCATGACGAACGCGCCCAATGCCCACAGGATGAGGAGGATGACAAGGATGGTCCACAACATGATCGGCCTCGCTGCGTAAAGTCAGCCTGATAAGTCGCGCCGCCCGCGATTGTTCCGACCCGATCGGTCGTCATGCGCGAAACATGGCGGCTCCCGTTCGGAAAGCCGCCATGTGCGCCATTGGCCGTTCAGCGCTGGGTGACGGTCGTGGTCGTCTTCTCCACCACGGAAGCGCGGACCGGGCTTGTCGTCCGCCGCACCACCTTGCGCTTGACCGGGGCCGCCTTGCGCGCCGTGACGGGGGCGGTCTTGACGGTTTCGGTGGTCACCGTGGTGGTAGCGGGCACGGGCACCGCCGCGGCGGCGCGGGCGGCACGCGCGTCTGCCGCCGCGGAAACGGCGGCGCGCTCGGCGGCCTCGGCGCGCGCATTGGCCGCCGCGGCGTCCTGCTGCGCGACCGCGGCCGTCGACGCCTGCATCCGCGCATCGGCTTCGGCGCGCAGGCGGCTTTCGCCGATCGCGGTATCGGCAAATTGCTGCGCCTCGACCGCCGCCCGGATGGCGGCTTGCTCCTTGCCGCTCTTGAGCTGCTCCTGCGCCAGACGCAGGGACGCCTGCGCCTTCGCCAGCACCGCCGGATCGAAGTCGCCGGCCTTCAGCTTGCCCGCCGCGTCGATTTTACCCTGGGCCTGCGCAATCGCGGCAAGAGCGCGCTCCTCGTCGCCGGCCATTGCGGGCGTGCTCGCCAGGAACAGGGCCGATGCGGCAGCGAAAGCACGCATGGAAAGACTGATCTCACGCATATACTCTCCTGTATTCGTTTCTTGAGGACGCGAGAACGAACCATGAGGCGGCTGTGTTCCACTTGGATGAAGCGGATGCCGACTGTCGCATCCTCCGCCAGTTCATCAGTTTTCATTCAGGTCGATGATATTTTCCGTCAGAACTCCGCCATTGCGCGCCGGAACATA
This sequence comes from Sphingobium sp. TA15, assembly GCF_037101235.1. Classification (NCBI taxonomy): domain Bacteria; kingdom Pseudomonadati; phylum Pseudomonadota; class Alphaproteobacteria; order Sphingomonadales; family Sphingobiaceae; genus Sphingobium; species Sphingobium sp. TA15. The sequence goes on along the minus strand of NZ_AP025355.1, from coordinate 261,059 downwards.
GGACATCCGCCCTAACATGCATTAGAAGGCATCCGGCGCCATCGGGAACCCGCCTTCGCGACCCGCCGTTCTCCTGCCCAGGAGGCTGGTTGCAGATGGAACCGAAGCATTGGAGCCTTGGGCTGGGTCTTTTCTCCATAGGACTGGGATTGGCGGAAGTCGCCCGGCCGCGCGCCATCGCCAGGCGGCTGGGCCATGACCATGCCGCCGCCCGCGTCACGATAAGGCTGTTCGGCGCACGCGAACTGCTGTCCGGCGCCGGCATCCTGGCAGCGCCGGCGCATTCCACGCGGGTCTGGAACCGCGTGGCCGGCGATGCGCTGGACCTTGCGGCGCTCGCGCTCGCCAGCCGGCGCCGGCCGCTTTGGGCGCCGATCGCCTTCGTCATGGGCGCGACGGTGGCGGACATCATCGTGGCCCGCGCACTGGACCGGAAGACCGGGAAGATGTTGCCGGTGTCCCCCGGCGATCCGCGCAAATCCGACGATCCGCCTGCCCATTCGCTCGGCTCCCCCACCACCATGGAGCCGGAGGGCATGGCTTGTCACCAGGCCCCGTCCGTTCCGGAGCGACAGGTGCGTTGACGGCCGGGAAAAAGCCGGCGCGACCACGACCGGATGCTTAATCTGGTTAAGTGCACAGCAATGAACGGCCATTATAAGCGGCCCATCGAGGCTGGCTTTCCATGCAGCCTTCTAGCGCCCGACAGGGCGGACGCAAGGAAGCAGGATTGTCGGATCTACCGGATATAGCGATTGAGGCAGGCAGGTCGGACAGGACATCGGAAATCGACGCCGGAGCCTGGCTGGCCGCCATTGTGGAAAATTCCGACGACGCCATTCTCAGCAAGACGCTGGACGGGGTCATCACCACCTGGAACCGGGGCGCGTCCCGCCTGTTCGGCTATTCCGCCGAGGAAGCGATCGGCAAGCCGGTGACGATCGTCATTCCCGAAGACCGCCTGCATGAGGAGGAGCATATCCTCGCGCGCCTGCGCGCCGGCGAGCGGATCGATCATTTCGAGACGGTCCGCCGCCGCAAGGACGGCACGCTCATCGAAATATCCCTGACCGTGTCCCCCGTCCGCAACGCGGCGGGGCAGATATTGGGCGCCTCCAAGATCGCCCGCGACATCACCGCCCAGAAACGCGCCGCCGCGCAACAGATGCTGTTGCTCAAGGAGATGCGTCACCGCGTCAAAAATCTTTTCGCCCTGGCCACAGGGCTGGTGGCGCTGAGCGCGCGCGGCGCGCATGATGTCGGGGAACTGACAAGCGACCTGACGGCGCGGCTGATGGCCCTCGCCGCCGCGCACCAGCTCACCTTGCCCGACTTGGACAATGAAGGGACGACGGAAAGCTCCACCACCCTGTTCTCGCTGCTGGAGGCCATCGTCGCTCCCCACGAACTGGCGGATGAGCGCAAGCGCATATTCGTGAAGGGCACGGACCTGCCCGTCGGCGGCGGCGCGTTCACCTCGGTCGCGCTGCTGCTGCACGAATTGGCGACCAATGCCGCCAAATATGGCGCGCTCTCGACCCCGGACGGACGGCTGGACGTCACCGTCAGCGTTCAGGATGACGATGCGATCATCCATTGGGCGGAATGCGGCGGCCCCCGCCTGGACCGGACGCCGGATCGCGAAGGCTTCGGAACGGCGCTGGAACAGGCGTCGCTCAAGGGCACGGGCGGCACCCTCATCCGGTCGTGGAAGGATGCCGGCCTGACGATGGAAATCCGGTTCAAGCTGAGCCGCCTCGCCGCATAGCGCCGCTCAATAACGCTGGAGCAGGCGCTCGACCGTGGGTCCGATCGACCCTTCGATGGCATCCGCGCATCATTGCCCGGCCGGAACCGACCGGGCGGTCGGACCGAATCTGGCGTCCAGCGCCTCCGCCTGCTTGCGGTGCGCCGCAATCACGGGAACCATCTCTCCCGCCATCTTCCTGAGCGCCGGATAATCGCCCCGCCTGGCATAGCTGCTTTGCAGGTTGAACGCCTCCAGATGCGCCGCGGCCTGCTGGCCGACATAGACGCTGTCGAATTCCCGGTCCCCCGCGCCGTTGAGCTGGCCCAGCATCGCCCGGCGACGCGCATCGATATTCCGCGGAATGGCGATGTTGACCGGATTGTCGGCGACGAAGCGCCGGAGCCGATCGCTGCTTCGCTGGTGGTCGGCGACCATCATCCGCGCAAATGCCTTCACTTCGGGCGCGCGGGCGCGCACCATGGCGATCTTGCCCGCCTCCATCTCATACATGTCGCCGATCGCCGCCTGCGGGATGTAGAAGGTGGTGGTGACCGCCTCGTCGGGGCGGGAAACGCCTTCGGGCTTCGGCCCTTCATAATGCTTGGCCACCGTGGCGCTGCCATTGGCCGGCCCCTGCTCCGACGCGCCGTCGGTCTGGTTGCAGCCGGAAAGGACCAGCAGGGCCAGGAAGGCGGGCAGGCCGGGCCGGAACGCGCCGCCGCCGCTCATGGCTGCGTCCCGTTGCCGCCCGCGCCGGGAGCGCCGATGCCCGGCATCGCGTTCGCGCCGCCCATGTCGCCGGCGGCATTGATCGCCTCCTGCTGGTTGGTCCCGCCCGGCACCCTGCCATTTTCATTCTGCGCGGCGGGGCTGCAAGCGCAAAGCAGGGCGGAGGCCGCAATCAGGATCAGGGCAGTGGATGCGGGACGCGGCATGCTGGAACAAGGCATGGGGTTCTCCTTCTACAGGGCTGTCGCTGCGACAACGCCCGGCGGGCCGAAGGAGGACTCCGGTGTCGCAACCCTATGTTAGCGCGGCCGCGCTTTTCACTCCGCGAGCCCGGCGCCGCGCCGACCGCCTTCAACCCAGCGCAATGTCAAGGCAGGTCATGACCGCAAGGCCGACCAGCAGGCTCGCCTGCGCCGACTGCCCGTCCTCGCCCAGTTCCGGCGCGATCTGGTCCATCACGACGCTGATCATCGCGCCTGCCGCCAGGCACAGGGCGATGGGCAGCAGCATGGCGTAGCGATGCACCAGCGCCGCGCCCAAGGCCCCGAAGACAGGCTCCACCAACCCTGAGGCCAGCGCCCCGGCAAAGGCCCATATCGGCGGGTAGCGCAACGCCAGCGCGCTCCCCACGGCAAAGCCTTCGGGTATGTTCTGAATGCCGATGCCCAGCGCCGTGGCATAGCCCTCTCCCCCTGCATCCCGCGCGAAGCTGACGCCGACCGCCAGCCCCTCCGGCGCGTTGTGGAGCGTGATCGCCGCCACCAGCAGCCAGATGCGATGGCCGATCCGGTCCAAGCCCTCGGCAGTGGTGAACCGCTCCAGGGAGAAACGGCTGAGGGCCAGCAGCAGCAGCCCGCCTACCAGCACCGCGACGGCAACCGTCCCTGCCGCGGGCCAGGAACCGACGCCCTGCCGATCCAATATGCCGACAGCGGGCACGATCAGCGAAAAGAAGGACGCGGCGAGCATCACGCCCGCCGCGAACCCCAGCATCGCGCCCTGGTAACGCAGCGCCGACCGGCCAATGCCCAGCAGGGGCAATCCGCCCAGTCCGGTCGCCGCGCCCGCGAGCAGGCTGGCCGTCGTGCCGGCCAGAACCGGCGACAGGTCGATGCTCAACGGCTGGCCTGCTCTCCCGCGCTCCGTCGCAAGGCGTCCCCTACCATCTCATTCTTCGCCCGACGGAAAGGGGCGTTTCGCGGCGGCCTGCGACCGGGCGTCCTCCATGTCGCTCGCCCCGCCCAGATCCTCGTCGCTCAGCTTGCCCGCGCCCGGCCCGCCGCCCAGATCGGCGCCGGTCACCGGATTGGCGTTGGGATCGGACTTCAGGCGTTCGGTCATCGCCGCGAAATCCTGCATCTCCTGCTCGGGGAGCGCGACCGACGCCTGGCCGTCGCCGCCATCGAGAGGCAACCTGCCTTCAATATCGTCGATCCGCTCCCACTGCTCGCCCGTGTTCCAGGGGCCGACCGCATCGCCTTCGCCCTGGGACGCGTTGACATAGAGGCTGGCATAGGGGGCAAGGCCGGGCAGCTTGCCGGCGGGGAAATTGTCCTTGATCGAATAGAGCGCCTTTTCGAAGCTCTTTTGGTGCGAAACCTCCCGCGTCATCAGGAAGCCCAGCGCATCCTTGACGCCCGGATCGTCGGTGATGTTGATCAGCCGTTCGTAGATGATCTTGGCCCGGCTTTCGGCGGCGATGTTGGACCGCAGGTCGCAGGTGGGATCGCCGCGGCTGTCGACATAGGCGGCGGTCCATGGAACGCCCGAACTGTTGGTGAGCGACGGCCCGCCGCCATAGAGGATCGACTGGGTATGGCTGTTCCCGCCTGCGTTCAGCGACATGTAGAGTTCCGCCTCCTCCATCGACGCTTCGGTCAGGGCCGACTTCGCGCCCTTGTTCAGCATGGCGACGATCGACCCGATGACTTCCAGGTGGCTGAGTTCCTCGGTCGCGATGTCCAGCAGCATGTCCTTACGCCCCGGATCGTCCTCGGCCAGTCCCTGGGTGAAATAGCGCATGGCCGCCGCCAGTTCTCCGTCCGGCCCGCCAAATTGTTCCAGCAGCAGGGAGGCGAGCGCGGGATTGGTCTCGGAAACCCTCACCGTATATTGAAGCCGCTTGTTATGCATGAACATGGAATGATCTCCTCAGGCTCCATTGCCGGATGAAAAACGACTGCCGCGAATTCGCGGCTGACCTTGCTTGAAATCGCCGTGCAGGATGGGAACGACGCAGGCGATCACGCTCCCTGCGATCAGGACGATGGCGCCCGCGCCCAGCATCGCGGCCATGACAGCCTCCGGGCGAAGCGACGCGCCGGTCAGCCAGGCATGGGCCAGGATGCACAGCGCGGCGATCCCCGCCGTCTCGATGGCCGCGCCGACGAGCAGTCGAACCCTTGCCCCGATGCTTCTATTCGCCCTGGCCATTACTGCTCCCACATCGAACAAGGGCAGTTAAGCCGCGCCGGCGGCAAGCGTTCCGCGATCCGCGATGGAGCGATAATTCAGTTTACAGCCAACCGATCCAGGATATTCCCGCCGGGTTCTTCCGAAAACTCGCCCTCGGAATCGGCGTCCGCCGGAACAGGGGAAAGGCCGCCGGAAACTGATCCAGTTTAGCCCGCCATGCGGATCGCCCCGCGACGCGGGACGTTGGTGACGGAGAGAAGATATTTTCGGGAAGAATCGCGATGAACGACCGCAACGCATTTCTGCAAGGGCAAGGATCGCCCATAAAGGACGATGCCGCCCCGCCCGAACAGGGCTGGCGCGGCGAGCGCGCCGCCGACGAGCCTGCCGGCAAGGCGCAGAGGCGCCGCCACATCAAAGGCGTGCGGGCGGAGGTTGAGGACATATCCGGCACCGCCTTCGTGGAGGCGGGCGGCGCGGACATGGCGCCTGCCGATGACGACGAAGGCGAGGACAGGAGCATGCAGCCGCAGGATGGCGGCAAGCGATCCCATCCCGACGGCGTCAGCGATCTTGACATGTCGGCCGCCAGTCCGGGCGGGCAAAGCGCCGGCGCGCCCTATCCGCATGGACGCAGGAAGTCGAAAAACGACTTCGGCAGCCGCATGGGCCATGGCGGCCAGACGGAGATCGGCTATCACGGCACCGGCCATCTGGGCGGCCGCTCCGTCGGCGAGGACGACAATCGCAACGGCGTCGCGGAAACCGACGATTGACCGTTTCGGAGTCCGGCGGTTCGTCGATTTCGGCCTTGTCGCCATGGACGGCACGGCCATTCGGGCATCCACTCGCCTAGGGTGTGTGGGGATTCAGCCCATGGCGGGCTGCAAATAGCGGCTTTCTCCGCTTCCGGTGCTCACGTACTGAAGTACGCTGCGTCGAAACGAGTCACCTGCCTCGTTTCGAGGTTCTCGAAATCCACTATTTTCGCCGCCCCCTGAACTGAATCCCCACACACCCTAGCCAATGCCGCGGCCACATTGATGTCCCTGTCGGGCAGGCTTCGCTTCTCCAGGGGAGCAATGAAGCCGTCCGGAAAAAAGTTCAGGGCGAGCGACTTATTTTAGGGCCGATTCCCCTGCGGGCGCGTTACCATGATGGCGCAACAGGGAAGATCATGGGCAAGAAGGCACAAGCTGCGGCGCAGGGGATTGCCGGGCCATGTCCCGCTGCGGGATGAAGGCGGTGGAAGATGACGGAAGCTGCGTTGCAGGATTGCCGCATATTGATCGCGGAGGATGAATATCTCATCGCCACCGACCTTGCCGAGGCGCTGACGCAGGACAATGCCGTGATCCTTGGCCCGGTGCCCCGCGTCGCGGACGCGCTGTCGCTGATCGAGTCGGGAACGCGGATCGACCTTGCCGTGCTGGACGTCAACCTGTGCGGCGACATGGCGTTCCCTGTCGCCGACGCGCTGGCGGCGCAGCGCATCCCCTTCGCCTTCGCCACCGGCTATGACGACTGGACTATCCCCGCCCGCTTCGCGAATGTGCCGCGCCTGGTAAAGCCCTTCAGGCCGGATCGGTTGCGAAGCGCGCTGAAATCGCTCCTCCCCCCCTCCCGCTGATTGCGATCCGACGGCGCGGCTGCTCCGGAATCCGCTGCCTGCTCCAGACTTGCGGGCGCGCCACGGTCTTGCCGCGCTCGCCTTTGCGGCGACTGGAGCGTCGATGCCGCCGTCCGGACCGACTGCGGGCAAATGCTGCACCGGCGGTTCGGCCCCCGTCAGCGCACCACCCTGGCCCTGATGGTCTTCAAGGACGGCGTCACCTGTTGGCGCTTGTCCCTTCGATCCCTCGGCCGATCAGCCTACGAAGGCGCGCTCGATCACATAGGCGCCCGGCGCGGCGTTGGAACCCTCGGCAAAGCCCTGTTCCTCGAAATAGGCGCCGAACTGCTTGATCATCTCCATGCTGCCGCACATCATGATCCGGTCGGTTTCCGGGTTGAACCTCGCTTCGCCCGGAATGCCCTCGAACAGCGCGCCGCTTTCGACCAACTTGTCGATGCGGACATTGTTGCGGAACGGCTCGCGGGTCACGGTCGGCACATAATGGAACTGGCTAGCCGCCTGTTCCGCCACCAGCGGATCGTCCGCCAGCTTGCCCGACAATTCGTCCTGGAAGGCGAGGTCGCTCACCCGGCGGACCGAATGCACCACCACGACCTGCTCGTAGAACTCGTAGACATCCGGATCGCGCGCCAGGCTGAGGAAGGGCGCCAGCCCCGTGCCGGTCGACAGCATGAACAGCCGCTTGCCCGGCAGCAGCGCGTCCGTCACCAGCGTGCCGGTGGGCTTGCGGCCCAGATAGATCTGGTCGCCCGGCTGGATCAGTTGCAGCTTCGACGTCAGCGGCCCGTCCTGCACCTTGATCGACAGGAACTCCAGTTCCTCGTCCCAGGCGGGGCTGGCGACCGAATAGGCGCGCAGCAGCGGCTTGCCATTGTCGCCCTGCAACCCGATCATCACGAACTCGCCCGACCGGAAGCGGAAGCTGGCCGGCCGCGTGATGCGGAAGCTGAAAAGATGTTCGTTCCAATGCCGCACCGACAGCACGGTTTCCACGGATAGCGCGCCGGTCGGTTCCAGCACCGGCTTTTCGATCGTCACGTCGTTCAAAACCTTTTCCCCTGCCAAATCCAGGGCGACTGTCGCCTGGTAGGAGCGTCAGTTGCGTGGGCTTCGCAATAAGCTATGCAGCGCGAATGCCCCCTGGGACGTTCCAAGGCAAGGCGAAAAAAACTTGTCGGCGCGAAAGCTGGCGATCATCCGCGCCCTATCAGGACCGGGGGCAAGGGAGCGGCGCCGCCCGGCGCGCCGGAACGCAGCAGGGCAGATTGCGCGGCCGGGACGCATGCAAGGCCCGATAGGCGGGCATGCAGGCGCCGTCCTGCATCCATTCGCTTGGCCCGAATGAGCTGTGCCCCTGCGCATTGCCGCTCAAGATCGCCGCAATGACGGCGCTGCCGCGCAGCATGACCCCCACCATGATGATTTCCCTTGCTCCGGAGCGCCGACACGCCCGTCCCCGCGCAAGTTCATAACCGCTTCCCTATCCAAAAGCATACCCCATCGGGGGTATGCCCGGCTATTCCTGCCAAACAGGTCATCCCAGCGAGAGCTGGGATCTCGTGGGGCCAGGTCGTGCCCTATTGCCTGAGATCCCAGCTTTCGCTGGGATGACAGAGATCAGCCGAACAATCCCTTCGCCAGCCCGCCCAGTTCATTGAGCGGATTGCCGTCGCCGTCCCTGTCGAACAGGCCGCCGATCCTGGACAATATGGCCTCAGGCCCGCCGAACTGCGCGAACAGTTCCTGCAACTTGTCCGCCGACACGCCATGTTCGGCCGCCGTGGTTGCCAGCGCGGCGACGTCGGTCTCGCCCGCCGCGATCTTGCCGCCGATCTCGCTCATCAGCGCCTGCATCTGTTCGGGCTGAAGGCCGATCTTCGCGGCGACCGCTTCCAGGCCGCCCAGATTTCTCAGCAAATCGTCAAACATAGGACATATCCCGCCAATGATTTGATGCAGGATAGCATCCCGCCCCGCCGACAGGAAGCGAAAGAGGCCGGAGGATCGCTCCTCCGGCCCCCTTTCCTCGCGGATTGCCTTGGCGTCAGGCGGCGGTCAGGGCCGCCTCGCGCACCGATGCGTCGACATGGTCCTCGAACTGGGCGAAATTGTCGACGAACTGCTTGACCAGCTTGCCGGCGGTTTCGTCATAGGCCGCCTTGTCGTCCCAGGTCGCGCGCGGATCGAGGATGGTCGAATCCACGCCCGGCACCGCGACCGGCACCTGGAAACCGAAATTCGGATCGACGCGGAATTCGGCATTGTTGAGGCTGCCGTCCAGCGCGGCGTTCAGCAGGGCGCGGGTCACCTTGATCGGCATCCGCTTGCCGACGCCATATTTGCCGCCGGTCCAGCCGGTGTTGACCAGCCAGCAGGTCACGCCGCCCTTGTTGATCCGTTCCTTCAGCAGATTGCCGTAGACGGAGGGATGGCGCGGCATGAAGGGCGCGCCGAAGCAGGTCGAGAAGGTGGCCGTCGGCTCCGTCACGCCGATCTCGGTCCCGGCGACCCGCGCCGTATAGCCCGAAAGGAAGTGATACATGGCCTGTTCCGGCGTCAGCCGCGCGATCGGCGGCAGAACGCCATAGGCATCGGCGGTCAGGAAGATGATGTTCTTCGGCACCGGCCCCAGATTCTTCTCCGACGCATTCGGGATGAAGTCGATGGGGTAGGAACCGCGGCTGTTTTCGGCCAGGCTGTTGTCGTCCAGGTCGATCTCGCGGGTTTCCTCGTCGATCACGACATTTTCCAGCACCGTGCCGAACCGCTTGGTGGTGGCGAAGATCTCAGGCTCGGCCTCGGCCGACAGGTTGATCATCTTGGCGTAGCAGCCGCCCTCGAAATTGAAGACCGCCGTGTCCGACCAGCCATGCTCGTCATCGCCGATCAGGGTGCGGCTGGCGTCGGCCGACAGGGTGGTCTTGCCCGTGCCCGACAGGCCGAAGAAGACGGCGGTGTCGCCATCGGGGCCGATATTGGCCGAACAGTGCATCGGCATCACGCCGCGGGTGGGCAGCAGATAGTTGAGGATGCCGAAGACGGATTTCTTCATTTCGCCGGCATAGCGCGTGCCGCCGATCAGGATCAGCTTCTCGGTGAAGTTGACCGCGATGACGGTTTCGCTGCGGCTGCCGTGGCGGGCCGGATCGGCCTGGAAGGTCGGCAGGTCGATGATCGTATATTCGGGGGTGAAGCCGGCCAACTCCTCCGCGCCCGGACGGACCAGCAGCGTGCGGATGAACAGGTTGTGCCAGGCGAATTCGTTGATGACGCGCACGTTGACGCGATGTTCGGGCTGCGATCCGCCGAACAGGTCGGCGATGTAGAGCTTGTCCTTCTGCCCCAGCGCGGCGAAGAAATCGGCCTTCAGCGTCGCGAAATGCTCCGGCGTCATGGGCACGTTGGTCTTGCCCCACCAGACGGTGGATTCGGTTTCCGCGTCCCGGACGATGAACTTGTCGCTCGCCGACCGGCCGGTATGCTTGCCGGTCTTGACGACCAGCGGGCCGTCCTTGGCCAAAATGCCTTCGCCATTGGCAAGCGCGGCTTCGACCAGCGGCGCGGTGCCCAGATTCCAATATTGATCAGCGCTGGTGGAAATACCCTGCTGATCGAGGGTGAAAGGGGATTTGGCCTGCACGCCTTTACTCCTGAATATCATTATCTCCGGCCGCCATATTATATGCTTACGGCCGGTCCGCCTCCCGACGCCGCGATCTTCAGGCCGCTGGCACCGTCTGCTGCAGACGCATCGGGCATAAGCCTTTGCATAAGGCGCGTCAAACCCCGGAAAACTCCGCAACTGCTGCGTTTATCCCGAATTCCCACGGCTACACCGCATAACCCGCCGCCGGACCTTCCTTGCGGGGGCAGCCGCCTTCGTCTAACGCAGGGGCATTCCCATTGCCGACGATTTTTCGGGACACAGCATGACCGCAACCATCGCTCTGGTGGACGATGACAAGAATATACTGACCTCCGTCTCCATCGCATTGCAGACGGAGGGGTTTCTGACGCGCCTCTATTCCGACCCGGAGGCGGCGCTGAAGGCGCTGATCGAAAATCCCGCCGACCTTGCCGTGTTCGACATCAAGATGCCGCGCATGGATGGGCTGGAACTGCTGCGGCGGCTGCGGGAAAAAAGCCATATGCCGGTCATCTTCCTGACGTCCAAGGCCGATGAGCTGGACGAGGCGCTGGGCCTGGCCATGGGGGCGGACGATTATATCAGCAAGCCCTTTTCCCAGCGGCTGCTGATCGCGCGCATCCGGGCCATCCTGCGCCGGGCGGAGGTCAGCAAGGCGGATGCCGCGCCCGACGAGCCGGTCGCCGAACCCATAGTGCGCGGACGGCTGGAGATGGACCCGGCCCGCCACCGCGTCAAATGGATGGGCCTGGACGTGACGCTGACCGTCACCGAATTCCTGATCCTGGAAACGCTCGCCACCCGCCCTGGCGTGGTCAAGAACCGCAACCAGTTGATGGACGCGGCCTATCAGGACGACGTCTATGTCGACGACCGCACCATCGACAGCCACATCAAGCGCCTTCGCCGCAAGTTCCGCGAAGTCGACCCCGAATTCAACGCAATCGACACCCTCTATGGCGCCGGCTATCGTTTCTCCGAAGAAGCATGACGCGGGCGCGGGGTGGAGCTGGTCCGGCCGGATCAGCCTGACCCCCCGCATCCTGGCGGTCAACGTGTTCGCGCTGGCGCTGCTGGCGGGCGGCTTCTTCTACCTGGACAGCTACCGCACCCGCATCGTCGACGACCGGCTGCAACAGTCGGCCCGCGAATTGAAGCTGCTGGCCATTGGCCTGGAAAATGCGCCGGCGGACCGGCAGGATGCGCTGATCGCCGCCTATGCCCGGCAGACCGGCGACCGCGTCCGCCGCTATGATGCCGAGGGGCGGCTGATCGCCGACAGCTTCGCCATGAACGCCCCGCGCTATCGCCTGCGCCTGCCCGCCGAGGAGGGATGGCAGCGCCATGTCGCCCGCTTCCTCGACAAGGTGATCGACCGCATCGTCTCCGCCGACCGGCCGCCCAATTTCGAGGAGCCGGCGGTCGACCGGGCGCAGGCCTGGCCCGAAATGGTGGTGGCGCGGAAAAGCGGCCGGACCCAGGCGGCGAACCGCTATGCGCCCGACCGCACCTTCATGATCTCCGCCGCCGTCAACGTGAAGGACGGCACCGGCCTGCTGGCGACCGAAAATGCCCGCGACATCACCCGCATCGTCCGGGCCGAACGCTTCCGCCTGGGCATGGTGCTGGCGGCGGCGGTGCTGGCGTCGGTGCTGCTCTCGCTGTTCCTGGCGCGAACCATCGTGCAGCCGCTCCAGCGCCTCGCCCGCGCCGCAGTGCGCGTGCGGCTGGGCCGCGCCCGCGAAGTCACCGTGCCCCGCCTGCCCGACCGGCGCGACGAGATCGGCATGCTGGCCCGCGCCCTGTCCGACATGAGCCATGCGCTGCGCCAGCGGATCGACGCGACGGACGCCTTCGCCGCCGACGTCAGCCATGAACTCAAGAACCCCATCGCCTCGCTGCGTTCCGCGCTGGACGCGCTGGACCGGGTGGACAAGCCGGAACTGCGTGCCCAGTTGATGGCCATCGCGCAGGACGACGTGCGGCGGCTCGACCGCCTGGTCACGGACATTGCCGAAGCGTCCCGCATCGACGCCCAATTGTCGCGCACCCGGTTCGAGCCTATCGACCTGGGCCTGCTGATCGAGCGGATGGTGGTCGCCCGCGAAGCCCGCGGCGTGCCCCGCGGCGTCCGCCTGGCCTTCGCCCGCCCGCGCCGGAACGTTGCCGTGGTGCTGGGCGAGGAACAGCGGATCGTCCGCGTGCTCGACAACCTCATCGACAATGCGATCTCCTTCTCCCCCGACGGCGGGCTGGTCCAGATCGTCGCGACGGTGGCGGACAATGAGGTGCTGGTCAGCGTGGAGGACGAAGGCCCCGGCGTCCCGCAATCCGAACGCGAACATGTCTTCCGCCGCTTCCACAGCGTCCGCCCGGAAAGCGAGGCGTTCGGCAAGCATAGCGGCCTGGGCCTCGCCATCGCCCGCTCCATCGTCGAGGGGCACCAGGGCAAGATCAGCATCGCCGACCGCCAGGACGCGCAAAGCGGCGCCTGCTTCATCATGCGCCTGCCCATGGCGGTGGAACGCGATCCGGGGATTGTTTCGGAATAAGGCAGCGGTAAAAAGCGAACCTCTCCAAATCCTCCCCATCGAAAGATGGGGAGGGGGACCGCGCGAAGCGTGGTGGAGGGGAAATACGTCGGTCGTGCCCCATTCCCCTCCACCAGCCTGCGGCTGGTCCCCCTCCCCCCGCTTCGCGCAGGGAGGATTACCAACCGCCCCATAATGAGAACCCCTCGGTTAATTCGATTTCCCCCAGCGCCAAGACGGGCTAATATGACGTCAAAGCGATAAGGCGATATGGCGTCGACACCCTCTTGCGAAACCCTGCATGCGACCAGCGTGGCGATTGACGGCCGGGCCGTGCTGCTCTGCGGCCCCAGCGGCATGGGCAAGTCCGACCTGGCGCTGCGCCTGATCGACCGGGGCGCGGTGCTGGTCAGCGACGATTATACCCGCCTGCTGGAAATCGAAGGCCGCCTGTTCGCCCGCGCCCCCGACCGGATCGCCGGGATGATGGAGGTGCGCGGCCTGGGCCTGGTCGACATGCCCCATGCGGACAATGCCCCCGTCGCCCTGGCCGTCGACCTGAGCGACGCGGTGGAGCGCATGCCGCCGCAAACCGCGCAACGATCGATCGCGGGCGTCGACATCCCCGTCGTCCGCCTCGCCCCGTTCGAGGCGTCCGCCCCGATCAAGGTGGAACTCGCAGTCAGGAACATGGGCCTGAAGAGCGCGAGCCCATCGTGAGTTTCGAAACGCCGAAGACCATCCTGCTCGTTTCCGGCCTGTCGGGCGCGGGCAAGACCACCGCGCTCAAGACGCTGGAGGACATGGGCTGGGAAGTGGTCGACAATTTGCCGCTGGTGCTGCTCGACCGGCTGCTCGACACCCCCCTGCCGGAGGGGCATGAGGAGGGGACGGACCGTCCGCTGGCGCTGGGCATCGATGCGCGGACCAGGGGCTTCGACGCCGCCGCCATCGTCCAGCGGATCAAGGCGCTGCGCTCCCGCCACGGCCATGATGTCGAGACGCTGTTCCTCGACTGCTCCGGCGCCGAGCTGGAGCGCCGCTTCGCCGAGACGCGCCGCCGCCACCCGCTGGCGACCGACCGCCCCGCCCGCCACGGCATCGCCCGCGAACGCGAACTGACCGAACCGCTGCGCCGCTGGGCCAATCAGGTGATCGACACCAGCAGCCTGACGAGCAACGGCTTGCAGCAGGAAATCCGCAACCGCTTCTCCCGCGATGGGCTGTCGGACCCTGTGCTGACGATCATGTCCTTCGGCTATTCGCGGGGCGTGCCGCTGAACGCCGACCTGGTGTTCGACATGCGCTTCCTGCGCAACCCGCATTGGGAGGAGGATCTGCGGCCCAAGACCGGCCTCGACCCCGACGTCGCCGCCTATGTCATGGCGGACCCCGCCTATGAAGAGGCCGTCCAGCGGATCGAACAATTGCTGACGCTGCTGCTGCCCCGCTATGCGGAGGGCGGAAAAAGCTACATTACCGTGGCGTTCGGCTGCACCGGGGGCCGCCATCGGTCGGTCCATGTCGCCGAACGCATCGCCAGAGACTTGCAAGATGCGGGCTTTTCGCCCACGGTCTCGCACCGCAATATGGAATCAGCGCCCCAGGACGCCCTGGAGAAGCGCGCACCGGGAGGCCCGAAAGCGTAATCCATGAAGAACAGGTGGGCCACGTAAGCAAGATGATTGGACTGGTACTCGTCACCCATGGGGCGCTGGCGACGGAATTCGTCGTCGCGATGGAACATGTGGTCGGTCCGCAGCAGCAGATCGAGACCATCTGCATCGGGCCGGAGGACGACATGGAGATGCGCCGCGCCGACATTGCGGACGCGGTCGCGCGCGTCAATGACGGGTCGGGCGTGATCCTGCTGACCGACCTGTTCGGCGGCACCCCGTCGAACCTGGCCATCTCCCTGCTGAAGGCGGGCGAGATAGAGGTGATCGCGGGCATCAACCTGCCCATGCTGATCCGCCTGGAAAGCGCGCGCAAGGTCATGGACGTGCGCCAGGCCGTGGCGGCGGCGCGGGAGGCGGGCCAGAAATATATCAGCGTCGCATCGGAACTGTTGGGCAGCACCACATGAGCGAAATCAGCCAGGAAGTCAGGATCCGCAACCGGCGGGGCCTGCACGCCCGCGCCAGCGCGAAATTCGTGACCCTGGCCAGCGGCCTGCCCGCGCAGATCACCGTGCGCAAGGACGGCAGCGAAGTCACCGGAACCTCCATCATGGGGCTGATGATGCTGGGCGCGGCGATGGGCGACAGCATCACGATCAGCGCCACCGGCCCGGAGGCGGCCGATTCGCTGGGCAAGCTGGTGACGCTGGTCGAGGACAAGTTCGGCGAGGAATGAGGCGGGTCGTGCCCGCCAAGTCTTTGTTAAACATCGCCAAGCCATTATCGTGAGATAAAGGTTCAACGAGAGTCGCGGGCCGCAGGATCGGCTGCGCCGGCCATTGAGGTGCATTGGCAATGCTCGATCCCAAGCTGACCGACGAACCGGCGCGCATGGCCGCGCTGGAACGCTACGACGTTCTGGACACGCCAAGGGAACCCTCCTTCGACCGCATCACCGATCTGGTCCGCAGCATTTTGGGCGTGCCGATTTCCGCCATCTCGCTGGTCGACACCGGACGGCAATGGTTCAAGTCGCGGGCCGGTCTGGATGCCGGCGAAACCTCCCGCGACATCGCCTTTTGCGACCACACCATCCGCCAGCGGGCGCCGATGGTCGTCACCGACGCGCAGGAGGATGCCCGCTTCCGCGACAATCCGCTCGTCATGGGCGATCCCAATATCCGCAGCTATGCGGGCATCCCGCTGGAAACGCCGGACGGCTATAATATCGGCTCGCTCTGCGCCATCGACACCGTACCGCGGGAATTCGACCCCGGCCAGATCGCCATCCTCAAGAATCTGGCCGCTCTGGTGGTCGAACAGTTGGAACTGCGCCGCATCGCCGAACGCGATCATCTGACCGGCGCGCTGACCCGCCGCGCCTTCCTCATCGAAATGAACCGCGCCATCGCCCTGTTCGAACGGCATCAGCGGCCCGTCAGCCTGCTGCTGTTCGACATCGATCATTTCAAGCGGATCAACGACACCCATGGCCATCCGGCGGGCGACCAGGTGATCCGGGGCATCGCCCGGCTCTGCACCAGCCTGCAACGGCCCAGCGATTCGCTGGGGCGGCTGGGCGGCGAGGAATTCGGCATATTGCTGCCCGAAACCGCCGAGGAAGACGCCGCCAGCGCGGCGCAACGTTTCTGCGAGGCGATTGCCGCGGCCGAAATCCCCGGCCCGCCGCCGCTGTGCGTGACGGTCAGCTTCGGCGTGGCGGAACTGCGCGGCGACTGGCCGACCGGCGAAAGCTGGCTGGCGGTGGCGGACATGGCGCTCTACGAAGCCAAACGCTCCGGCCGCAACCGCGTCGCGGTCGCGCGGCACGGCGCATTCCACGCGGCATGAGGCGCAAACCGAATGCGACGGGATAAGCATGGGCGGCGATGCGCCCGTCCCCAGTAGAAGATGCCCGCCGCGAGCGGCCAATCGCCTGACGCGATACCGCCCTCAAGAAAAAAGGCGAGCCTCGCAGCCCGCCCTCTCCCGTTTCGGCCAGACCGCGCTTCGCGGAGCGATTTCGAAGCGATCGAAACCTGCCCTTAAACAGCGTGGACAAATTCAAGCCTCGCCAGACTGAGTGGGGGGGGAGCCGTCATTCCCCTATTCGTCACCCCGGGCTTGACCCGGGGTCCCGCTGCCTTGGTCGAGGCGCTGCTTTACAAGAAAAGCGGGACCCCGGATCAAGTCCGGGGTGACGGTGGGGTAATGACCGCCACTGGCCATTCCCCGCCATCCCGAATTGTCCAAGCGGCCTTAGTAAACGCGCGCCTTGGGCTTGATATATTCCGCCTCGTCCGTGAGCGTATAGTCGTGCACCGGACGGTAATCGAGCGTCACCTTGCCGCCCTTTCCGCCCCAGCCGTCGAACCAGCTTACGGTGTGCTTCATCCACTCATTGTCGTCGCGGTTCGGGAAGTCCTCATGCGCGTGGGCGCCGCGGCTTTCCTTGCGGTTTTCCGCGCTGACCATGGTGCAGACCGCCTGGGACATCAGATTGTCCAGTTCCAGCGTCTCGATGAGGTCGGTGTTCCAGATCAGCGAGCGATCCGACACGCCGACATCGGCCAGGCTCTGGTTGACCTGCGCCATCTTGGTGACGCCCTCGGCCAGCAACGCGCTGTCGCGGAACACGGCGGCATGCTTCTGCATGGTGTGCTGCATTTCCAGCCGGATCTTCGCCGTCGGCGATCCGCCCTTGGCGTTGCGATAGTGATCCAGGCGACCCAGCGCCAGGTCGGCCGCATCCTTGGGCAGCGGACGATGGCTGGCGTTCGGCTTCAGCGTTTCCTTAAGGTGCAGGCCGGTGGCGCGGCCGAACACGACAAGGTCGATCAGCGAGTTGGAACCCAGGCGGTTCGCGCCATGGACCGACACGCAGGCCGCTTCGCCGACCGCATAGAGGCCCGGCACCACCACTTCCGGATCGTCGCCGACCTTGGTCACCACCTGCCCATGATAATTGCAGGGGATGCCGCCCATATTATAGTGGACGGTCGGCGTCACCGGCAGCGGCTGGCGGGTCAGGTCGACGCCCGCGAAGATCTTGCCGCTCTCGGTGATGCCCGGCAGGCGCTCCGCCAGCACCTTGGGATCGATATGGTCGAGGTGCAGGTAGATATGGTCCTTGTTCGGACCCACGCCGCGCCCTTCGCGCATTTCCATCGCCATGGAGCGGGACACGACGTCGCGCGACGCCAGGTCCTTGGCCGAGGGGGCATAACGCTCCATGAAGCGCTCGCCCTCGGAATTGGTCAGATAACCGCCCTCGCCGCGCGCGCCCTCGGTGATGAGCACGCCCGCGCCGTAGATGCCGGTCGGGTGGAACTGCACGAACTCCAGGTCCTGGAGCGGCAGCCCGGCGCGCAGCACCATGCCGCCGCCGTCGCCGGTGCAGCTATGTGCCGAGGTGGCGGAGAAATAGGCGCGGCCATAGCCGCCCGTCGCCAGCACCACGGCATGGCTGCGGAAGCGGTGGATCGAGCCATCCTCCATGCAGATGGCGATGACGCCGCGGCATTCCTTGCCGTTCGGGCCGTCTTCCATGATGAGGTCGATGGCGAAATATTCGATGTAGAAGTCCGCATCATATTTCAGGCTCTGCTGGTACAGGGCATGCAGCATGGCGTGGCCGGTGCGGTCGGCGGCGGCGCAGGTGCGCTGCACCGGCGGGCCGGCGCCCATATTCTGCATGTGGCCGCCGAACGGACGCTGGTAGATGGTGCCGTTGTCGTTGCGGCTGAACGGCACGCCCGCATGTTCCAGCTCGATCACGGCGGCCGGCGCCTCGCGCACCATATATTCGATCGCGTCCTGGTCGCCCAGCCAGTCCGACCCCTTGACGGTGTCGTACATGTGCCAGGTCCAGTGGTCGGGCGAATTGTTGCCCAGCGAAGCCGCGATGCCGCCCTGCGCCGCCACGGTGTGGCTGCGGGTCGGGAACAGCTTGGTGATGCAGGCGGTCTTCAGGCCCGCCTCCGCGCTGCCCATGGTGGCGCGCAGGCCGGAGCCGCCGGCGCCCACGACGACCGTGTCATAGGTGTGGTCGATGATCTTGTAGGCTTCGCTCATTATTTGACGATCCCCGTGAAGGCGATCTTGGCGATCGCGAAGACGCCCGCGGCCGCGCCGCCAAAGGCATAGAAGTTCAGCAACAGCATGGAGAGGAAGGCCAGCCCCTTGTCATGGACATAATCCTCCAGCATCACCTGCATCCCCAGGCGCAGGTGCCAGAAGATGCTGACGATCATCAGCATCAGCGGCACCGCCACCAGCGGATTGGCGATCCAGCCCACGACGCTCTGATAATCGAGGCCCGGCAGGGCAATCAGGCTGAACAGCAGCCACAGCACCAGCAGCAGGTTGCCGATGGCGGTATAGCGCTGCGCCAGCCAGTGATGCGCGCCGTGCCTGGCCGATCCAAGACCGCGGACGCGGCCGATTCCAGTTCCGGTTCCCATCAGAATTTCCCCGTGCAGATGGCGGCCCAGAAGCCGATGGTGAGGAGCGTCGACAGGGCGAAGGTCAGCAGCGACCAGCTCTTGTTGCTCTTCAGTTCATAGCCCGCGCCCATGTCGAGCACGAAATGGCGCAATCCGGAGCAGAGATGCTGGAAGAAGAACCAGCTAAGCCCCGCCATCACCAGATAGCCGATGGGCGATGTCGCGCATGCGACGAAGGTCGCATAGGCCTCCGGCCCCATGGCGGCGGCCATCAGCCACCAGACCAGGCCCAAGGCCCCTGCCGTCGCCAGACCGTTGCCGGTCACGCGGTGCATGATGGAGACGGCCATGGCTGGCCCCCATTTCCAGATCGTCAAATGCGGCGAGAGCGGCCGGCTCGTGGTTCGCGCCATATCTTCCCTACATCCCTGATGTTGTCCCTCGAGTCCCGTCCCCTTAGGAGCGATATGTCGATAGGGCAAGCCGCCCTGACCGCGTGATCGCGGATCGTTCCACAAGCGATAATGAATTTCATCGTTCAGGGACGTGAATGCCGGCCTTGCGCCGCTTCATGCGGGACATGGCCGTTCCTCCAGCGCGGAATATGGGTCAGCCCTAAGAAGTGATTAACCAAATGGCCCTATAGCCCGTCGGGACAATCAGACCAATTCGGGGGTTTTGCCGCACATGAATTCCGCCGCCACGCCCAAGAACGCCCTGCTCGCCATGATAAGCGAGGTCGATCCTCATGGCGAGTTGGCGCGCGGCCTGCGCCAGATTCGCGATCTGCTGGGCGATCAGGCCGGCATGGCGGCGCGCACCTTCTTCGACGCCTATCTCGAACAGACCGGGCTGCGGCAGAAGCTCAGCCCCGCCACGCTCGCCAAGATCGAGACGGAGGCGCATGAATATGTGCGCCAGAAACTGGGCTATTACGAATCGGGGGAATGGGCTTTCTCCTCTATTTCCTGCGTGCGCCATGCGCGCAAGCACGGCTCTCCGCTGCGCGCGGTGCTGATGCCGGTCGCCATCGCCAATGAAAAGCTGGTCGACCTTATCTGGCAACGCGCGGAGGATGACGCGAGCCGCCGTCAACTGGTGCATGTCATGATGCAGGTCAGCATGGTCGATGCCGGGCTGATAGCCAATGTCGTCGCCGGCGACGAGGCGGAGGCGCAGCGCAACGAACGCCAGCGCTTCGGCACCATGTTCGAACAGCGGATCATGGGAGAGATTGACGGCGCGTCGCAACTGGGCGAATCGCTGCGCGAGCAGGCGAAGGACGCGTCGGCCGCGACCCGCGGCATGCTGGGCAAGGCGTCGGAAGTCGCCGCAGCCGCCGAACAATCCGCCCTTGCCATGCGCGAAGCCGCCCGCACCTCCGCCGGGCTGATCCGCGCCATAGAGGATGCCCGGACGGAGGTGGAGAGCGCCGCCGGCGTCGCCCAGCGCGCCGCCCGCCAGTCGGGCGATGCCGTCGCCATGTCCACTACCTTGTCGGACCATGCGAAATCGATCGAATCGATCCTGGGCCTGATCCGCGACATTGCCGGGCAGACCAACCTGCTCGCGCTCAACGCCACGATCGAGGCTGCCCGCGCCGGCGATGCCGGGCGCGGCTTCGCGGTGGTGGCGCAGGAGGTCAAGAGCCTGGCCAACCAGACCGCCCGCGCCACGGACGAAATCGCGGGCAAGATCGCCGACATCCAGGCCTCGACCCGCCAGTCGGTGGAGACCAACGAGCGCATCCGCGACACGGTGGGAGAGGTTCAGGCCAGCGCCGAACGCATCCGCCACGCCATGGACGCGCAGGCGCAGACGGTGACGATGATCACCGCGGCGGTCGACGAAACCGCCCTTGCCGCCGACTCCATGTCCTCGACCATCAGCGCGATCCGCCAGGATACCGAAGTGGTGGCTTCTGAAATCGACCAGTTGGAACGCGGCTTCATGAGCGTGGAGGGCAAGCTGTCCAGCCTGCGCGCCGCATCCTCCGACTTCGGACGGCAAGTGGCCTGAAAGGCGGGCGGCCGACGGGACGGAACCGCCCGCCGCTCTCCCGAAGGCGAAGCGGTCCGGATGATCCGCCGCCGCCTGCCTTAAGCGCTCGCCATCGGCGTCCTCCTGCCGCTCGATGCGCTGGCGCTCAAGCGAAACGAGTGGCTCGTGAGCGTCCAGGCAGCGCGGAGAAATTCAAGACTCGCCGAACTGATTGTTTTGGGGCGGGGAGCCGTTATTCCCCCTCCCGCAGGCGGGAGGGGGCCAGGGGGTGGGCTGGCGCGACATCAGCGGCGGCTTTCAACGGCTAACCCGGAAGCTCGCTCCGCTCGCGCCCACCCCTAACCCCTCCCGCTTGCGGGAGGGGGAATGTCCTGGATTAGCCAATTTCCCGACGTTCCGAATTGTCCACGCCACTCAGGACGACCATCGGGCCACCCCCAGGCGCGACCGATCAGTCGGGCTTCTTCGCCACGCTCACCAGCGCGGGACGCAGCAACCGATCCTTGATCGTATAGCCCGCCTGCATCTCCACCAGCACCGTCCCCGGCTCGGCATCGGCGGAGGGCACTTCCATCATCGCCTGATGCTTGTTGGGATCGAGCGGCTGGCCGACCGACACCAGCTTCTCGATGCCGTTGCGGCCGAACACAGCCTCCAGTTCCCGCCCGGTGGCTTCCAGCCCGGCGACCAGGCCCTTGAACTTCTCGTCCTCGCGCAGGTCGGCGGGGATCGCCTGGAGCGCGCGGCCCAGATTGTCCGCCACCGACAGCATGTCGCGGGCAAAGGCCGTCGCGGCATAGGCGCGCGCGTCGGCCAGTTCCTTTTCCAGCCGCCGCCGCACATTCTGCGTTTCGGCATGGGCGTAGAGCACGTCCTGCCTGGCGGTGGCCAGTTCGTTTTCAAGGCTCGCGATCCGCTCCGCCGCCGCGTCGCCTGCCGGCGCGGTATCCTCGGGCAGTTCGTCCACGACCTCGGTATTCTCGATATTCTGCTTGTCTTCGCTCATCTCATCAATCTCGACAGCGTCTGTGCGGTGAAGTCCACCATGGGGATCACCCGCGCATAGTTCAAGCGCGTCGGGCCGATTACTCCGACCACGCCCACCACCCGGCCGTCACCGCTCCGGTAAGGCGCGGCTATGACCGAAGAACCGGACAGGGAAAAGAGCTTGTTTTCCGAACCGATGAAGATTTTGGTCGCGCTGCCCGCCAGCGCGCTTTCCAGCAGCCGGGAAATCTCCTGCTTGCCTTCAAGCTGTTCCAGCAATTGCCGCACCCGCTCCAGGTCGGCGGCGGTGCCGTCGTCCAGCAGGTGCGCCTGGCCGCGCACGATCAACACCGGGCGGTCGTCGGCATCCTGCGACCAGAGGGCGATGCCCCGCGCCACCAATTCCCGCGCCGCGCCCTGAAGCGCGCTGCGGTCTCCCTCCACCTCGCGCCGCAGGGCGTCGCCCGCCTGCGCCAGCGTCATGCCGCCGAAGCGCGCCGACATGAAGTTGGCGGCCTCGTTCAGCATCATCGGCGTGACGCCGACGGGAAGGTCGACGACGCGATTTTCGATGGAACCGTCCTGCCCCACCAGCACCGCCAGCGCCTGCCGCTCGTTCAGCGGCACGAAGCCGAACTGCCGCAGCACCGGCTCCCGCTTGGGCACCATCACGATCCCGGCGCAGGCCGAAAGCCCGGACAGGGCGGCGGTCGCGGCCGACAGCGCCTCCTCGATCGGACCGCCTTCGCTGATCCCGGCCTCGATCGCGCGCCGTTCCTCGACCGATGGTTCCGCCGCCTGCATCATGCCGTCGACGAACAGCCGCAGGCCCGTTTCGGTCGGCATCCGGCCGGCGGAGGTATGCGGCGCGGCGAGCAGGCCCAGTTCCTCCAGATCCTGCATCACATTGCGGATGGAGGCGGGCGACAGGCTGAGCGACGCCATCTTGCTGATCGTGCGCGAACCCACGGGCAGCCCGGTGCCGAGATAGCTCTCGACCACCAGACGGAAAACGTCACGCGCGCGTTCGTTCAGTTCGGTGATCGGGGTGACCGCCATGGCCTTTATCTAGGCAAGCATCGGTTGCGGCTCAAGCCCGTCCGTCACCGGCCCTTCGCCGCCGTCGGCTTCACCATGGCGGCAACATCGAGCATCCTGGGGATCGACGCTATGGCGGCGCGCAGCTTGCCATAGCCCGCATCCATGCAGCCCGACTGGAACTCCAGCCGGGTGGGCGGCGCCTCTCCGCGGGTCCATTCGATCACATAGCCGGGCATGTCGGTGGCGAAGCGGACGCAATTTTCCCCCTGGCCGATTCGCCGGACCGTCCCCTGCGCGGGCCGGAACTGCGCCAGCGCGGCGCGGAAGCGGCGATATTGCGCCGGCGTCACGGTGAAGCGGGTCGGGCCGGGAATGGCGGTGAAGCGCTGCGGCTCGATCAGGCCGGACCCGTCCGGCGTCACGCGCAGGCTGTAGCTGGGGCACGCGCCGAAGCAGGGACCGGCGGAAAACCTGATCGTGTCGCCGGCCAGGGTCGGCTTTTCCAGCTCCGCCTGTTCCATGGCGCAGCCGCCCAACAGGGCGAGGGCCGCCAAGATCGATAATGCTTTCGTCCGCATAGCCGCTCTCTAGCATCTTTCGGCTGCATCGCCACTGGCATGATGGGCCGCCCGACGCTAAGCCCGCTCGACACAACGCTTCGGAGTAGAATATTTATGCGTCCTTCCGGCCGCGCGCCCGACCAGATGCGCGACATCACCATGGAACCCGGCTTCACCATCCATGCCGAGGGCAGTTGCCTGGTCAGCTTCGGCGACACGCGCGTGCTGTGCACCGCCTCCATCGAGGAAAAGGTGCCGCCCTTCCTGCGCGGCAAGGGATCGGGCTGGGTCACGGCGGAATATGGCATGCTGCCCCGCGCCACCCACACCCGCGGCAGCCGGGAGGCCGCGAAGGGCAAGCAGTCGGGCCGCACCCAGGAAATCCAGCGCCTGATCGGCCGCTCGCTGCGCGCCGTGGTCGACCTCCAGAAACTGGGCGAGCGGCAGATCGTCGTCGACTGCGACGTGATCCAGGCCGATGGCGGCACCCGCACGGCCGCCATTTCGGGAAGCTGGGTGGCGCTGCGCATCGCCATCGACGGGCTGCTGGCGTCTGGCGCGTTGGCCGAAGACCCCATCGTGCAGAAGGTCGCGGCGATAAGCTGCGGCATCTATAACGGCACGCCGGTGCTGGACCTCGACTATGCCGAGGACAGCAATGCCGAGGCGGACGCCAATCTGATCCTGACGGGCGACGGCAAGTTCGCGGAGGTGCAGGCGACCGCCGAGGGCGCGACCTATGACGAGGAGGAACTGCTGCGCCTGCTGCGCCTCGCCCGCATCGGCTGCGCGCAGATTTTCGCGGCGCAGGACAAGGCGACCGGGAGATAATCCTTCCTTCCGCTCGTTTCAGCGCGGGCGACGATATGGGACGACAGGATGAGTGACGATTTCGGGCAGGAACAGGCGATCCGCAAGCTGGGTCCGGGACGACTGGTGATCGCCAGCCACAATCCCGGCAAGGTGCGGGAAATCGGCGAATTGCTGGCGCCCTATGGCATAGAGACGGTGTCCGCAGCCGCGCTGGACCTGCCCGAGCCGGAGGAGACCGGCACGACCTTCATCGCCAATGCGGAGTTGAAGGCGATGCAAGCGGCCGACCTTTCCGGCCTTCCCGCGCTGGCCGACGACAGCGGCCTGTGCGTGGAGGCGCTGAACGGCGATCCGGGCATCTTCTCCGCCCGCTGGGCCGGCCCGACCAAGGATTTCGGCATCGCCATGCGGCTGGTCTGGGACAATATCCAGGCAAAGGGGCCGGAAGCGGGCCACGGCGCGCATTTCATCTGCGCGCTTGCCCTCGCCTGGCCCGACGGCCATGTGGAGGCGTTCGAGGGCCGCGTCGACGGCACCATCATCTGGCCGCCGCGCGGGGACCGGGGTTTCGGCTATGATCCGATCTTCCAGCCGCATGGCCACGACATCAGCTTCGGCGAGATGGACCCGGAAAAAAAACATGGCATGAGCCACCGCGCCGACGCGTTCGCGCAGTTGGTGGCGGCGGTTTTCTGAACGGCCAAGCCCCCTACCCTTTTCCGCGCTCCCCCTATAGAGAGGCCGTTTCGGCGAACCTTCGAAAAGGGCTAGAGACAGGATCGTGGCGCGAGAGATCACCGGATTTTCCAACCCGCTGGTGAAGCGCGTCCGCTCCCTGCGCGAAAAGAAATTCCGCAAGGCGGAGGGCCTCTTCCTGGCCGAAGGGCTGCGCATCCTGACCGAAGCGCGGGAGGAAGGCGTGCTGCCGGAAATGCTGTTCCACGCCGGCTCCACCCATCCCCTGGCCGCCGAGCTGATCGCGGCGATGGAGGCGGCGGGCGGCGACGTCATCGAAACCACGCCCGACATCCTCGCGAAGATCAGCGGCAAGGACAATCCGCAGGCCGTGGTCGGCGTCTATCGCGACCGGCTGACCCCGCTGGCGAAGCTCGACCGCGGCAAGTCCGACATCTGGATCGTCGCCCAGTCGCTGCGCGATCCCGGCAATCTGGGCACCATATTGCGCACTGGCGACGCCGTGGGCGCGGGCGGGCTGATCCTGATCGACGATTGCGTCGACCCT
Organism: Sphingobium sp. TA15; assembly: GCF_037101235.1. Classification (NCBI taxonomy): domain Bacteria; kingdom Pseudomonadati; phylum Pseudomonadota; class Alphaproteobacteria; order Sphingomonadales; family Sphingobiaceae; genus Sphingobium; species Sphingobium sp. TA15. The sequence continues at coordinate 235,643 of NZ_AP025355.1, read as the reverse complement.
TTCTCCGTCGAATCCGTGCGGGCCAGCATGGGCGCCCTTTTCACCCAGTCCATCACCCAGGCGCGCTGGGGCGAATTCATGCACTGGCTGCGCGAAGGACCGGGCGAACTGATCGGCACCAGCCTGAAGGCCACGCACGACTATCAGGAACCGCGCTACCAAAGCCCCAGCTTCCTGCTCGTCGGCAATGAGGCGCAGGGCCTGCCCGAAAGCTATGAGGCGGAATGCGACCTGCTGGTGAAGATGCCGATGCTGGGCAAGGCGGACAGCCTGAACGCGGCGGTGGCCTGCGCGGTCATGGCCTATGAATTGCTGAACCAGAAAAGAGCGAAATGATGGCGACGGGGGCGGTGCGGGTGGCGGAAGCGACTTCGGAGGAGATTGGCGGGATCGGCGCTATGCTGCGGCACAAGCGGGTGCTGGCGGCCAGCCTGATCGGCACGGCGGTCGAATTCTACGACTTCTATATCTACGCCACCGCCGCCAGCCTGGTCTTCGGCCCGCTCTTCTTCCCCGCCTCCTCCCCCTCCGCGCAGTTGCTGGCGGCCTATGGCAGCCTGGCCCTCGCCTTCTTCGCCCGGCCGCTCGGCGCGGCGGTGTTCGGCCATTATGGCGACCGCATCGGGCGGAAGGCGACGCTGGTGACGTCGCTGATGCTGATGGGCGGGTCGACGCTCGCCATCGGCTTCCTGCCCACCTATCAAAGCATCGGCTGGTGGGCGCCGCTGATCCTCTGCCTGCTGCGCTTCGGCCAGGGCCTTGGGCTGGGCGGCGAATGGGGCGGCGCGGCGCTGCTGGCGGTGGAGAACGCCCCGCCGGGTTGGCGCGCCCGTTTCGGCATGTTCCCGCAACTGGGCGCCCCGGTCGGCTTCCTCGCCGCCAACGGGCTGTTCCTGATCCTGGGCACCTTCCTCACCGACGATGATTTCTTCGGCTGGGGCTGGCGCCTGCCCTTCCTGGGCAGCGCGGTGCTGGTGCTGCTGGGCCTGTGGATTCGCCTGAAGCTCACCGAAACGCCGGAATTCGCCGCCGCCCGCGCCGAAGCGCCGCCGCCCGCCGTGCCGCTCGCCACGCTGCTGCAGAGCCATCTGGGCGCGGCGGTCGCGGGCACCTTCGCCTGCGCCGCCTGCTTCGCCGTCTATTATATCGCGACCGCCTTCGCGCTCGGCTACGGCACCACGACGCTCAAGATCGACCGCGAGACCTTCCTCGCCATCCAGTTGGGCGCGATCCTGTTCATGGCGCTCAGCATCGTCATCGCCGGCTGGTGGGCGGACAGGAGCAGCCCCACCCGCGTGCTGGTCGCGGGCTGCATCGGCACGGTGGCGATGGGCGTCATCTTCGGCCCCGCCATGGGCACCGGGCAGTTGCTGCCGATCTTCCTGATCCTCAGCCTCGCCCTGCTCCTGATGGGCTTCGTCTACGGCCCGCTGGGCGCCTATCTGCCGCATCTCTTCCCGGTGCAGTTGCGCTATACCGGCGCATCCTTCGCCTTCAACCTGGGCGGGATCATCGGCGGCGCGATGGCGCCCATCGTCGCGACCTGGCTGATCCAGGTGCAGGGCGTGGAACTGGTCGGCCTCTACATGTCGGCGGCGGCGGCGCTCAGCCTGATCGGCTTGTGGTTCACGAGTCGGAAATAGGCTTGCGCATCAGGATCAGCGGCACGCCGCTGTCCTCAAACGCCCGCACATCCGAAAAACCGAAGCTGCGATAGAGCGGCACCCCCGCCATGGTGGCGGAAAGCTCCAGCGCCGCAAAGCCCTCCGCCCGCGCCGCCGCTTCGCAGAGCGAGAGGATCATCATGCCCACGCCCTTCCGCACATGATCGGGATGGGTGTACATGGCCCGCACCCTGGCGGCCTCCGTCGCCGGATCGAGCAGCCGGTCGTCCCGCCCCGCGCTATGGTCGCCGCCATAGGCCGTGGCGCGCCGGCTCCACCCGCCGCAACCGGCAATCTCCCCCCGATCCTCGATCACGAAATAAGTGCCGTCCGCGATCAACCGGCTGTCCAGCCCCATGAAGCCATGACTGGCCTTCACCTGCTCCGGCGTCAGGAAGCCGGATTGCAGGCGGTCGATGGCCAGGGTCATCAGTTCCAGCAGGGCCGGTTCGTCGGCCGGGGTGGCGATGCGGCATGTCAGGGACATGGGTTGGTCCTGCAAAGATTGCGGCCGATCCCGCGAGGGACCGGCCGCCATTTGTTCAGCGACGAGCGGCTTCAGAATTTGAAGCCGACCTTGCCATACCAGAAGCCCCCGTTGAAACCGAAGGGCGAAACGTCAGGATAGATGTCGCCGGTGAAACGACCGCCGGTCGACGCATAGACGGGGCCCAAAGTGCCCTTGGTGTTGGAGAATTTGTCGGGATAGTTGCTGAAGATATTTTGCGCGCCCGCGGTCAGCGTGACATTCTTGTTGATTTCATAGCTGACCTCCACGTCGAAAACGAACTCGCTGCCGAAGGTCTGCGACACGGGGCCGTCATCGGTCTGCGTATATTTGCCGTACCAGTTCATGCGACCCAGGATCGACAGCGGCCCCGCGGTCCAGTTTTCGGTCAGGATCAGACGCGTCTTGGGCAGCGTCTTTTCCAACTGGGCGACGCGGACGTCCGAAACGATGGTCGGATCGCGGTCGATGACCTTCGTCTTGTTCCAGTTGAAGGCCAGGGTCGAATTCAATATCCCGATGCCGCCGATGGGCATGCGGTAGCTGCCGACGACATCGATGCCCTGGGTGCGGGTGTCGAAGGCGTTGGTCAGGAACTGCACCTCGTTGACCGTGGCATAGTTGGCCAGCCCCAGATCCCGCAATGTGGGCCGCTGCGCGTCGGAAATCTCGAAAGTGCCCGACGTGCCGATACGGTCCTTCACCTTGATGTTGTAATAGTCGACCGACAGGGTGAAGCCCGGCGCCGGCGTGAACACCGCGCCGCCCGAGAAGCTGACCGATTCCTCAGGCTTCAGTTCCTTCGCGCCCAGGAAGGCCGCGACCGGGCTGGTGACCGGCAGCGTCATCGATTCGATCGCATTGGGATTGCCGGGGTTGAAGCCGGTGGCGATGCTGCTGGTATTGACCTGACCCGGCGTCGGTGCGCGGAACCCCGTCGCCACAGTGCCGCGCAGCGCGACGATGTCCGGCACGATCGCATAGCGGGCGGAGAATTTGCCCGTGGTCGAGTTGCCGAAATCGGACAGATGCTCGTAACGGCCGGCAATGCCGAACGACAATTGGTCGGTCACGTCGCCTTCGATATCGATATAGATGCCCTTGGAATTGCGGCTGCTTTCTCCGGCGATGGCGGGACCATAGCCGGGAAAGCCATTCGCGCCCACCGGCAGTGCCACCGAAAGCTGGCTGCCGTCCGCGTTCAGCACCGGCGTCCCGTCCTGATGGAACACCAGATTGCCGGTATAAGGCCCGATGGCGTAGGAAGCCGGGTCGCCCAGGCCCAGCTCATAGGATTCGCGGAAATATTGCGCGCCGAACGCGATGGTGATCGGGCTGGCGAAGCCGACTTCCCACGGATAGCTGAAGTCCGCGTTGAACAGCGTCTCGCGCTGCTGCAACTTGCCCAGATAGAATTCCGTCGGCGACGTGATGCCCAGCGACGGGTTCATCGTCCCGTTCATCGTATATTTCAGCGTGGACTGGCCATAGCTGCCCGACAGGTCGTAGTTCAGCCCGAAGCCCAGCGTGCCCTTGTAACCGACCGCGCCGGAGATGTCGTCGATCTTGCCGAAGAAGATCGGGGTGAAACCGCCCGGATAGATGCAGCTCCAATTCTGCACCAGCGGATCGGAGCAGGTGGATACCTGCGTGTAGTCGCGCGTCGTGACCTGGTAACCGTTCGGCGCATAGACATTGCCGCCCGCCGCTCCGGTCTGGATGCCCGGCCGCGTATTGTCGAAATCGGTGAAATAATCGTTGAATATGCCGTTCTTGCCGAAATTGGTCGAATTGACCGACTGGCGGTAGTTGAAGCTTTCCTCCTGGAAGCTGTGGCCATAATTGCCGAAGAAGTAGATTTCGCTGTCCGTGCCCGTGTCGATATGGCCGTTGACGAAGAAGCGGTAGGATTCCATGGCCGGATTGCCGTAGCGCTGCGCCAGTTCCGGCACCGGCAGGCCGGGCTGCTCCTGCGAAAGCTCCAGCGCGCCCGGCCGGGTCACGCCGCGGCTGGTCTTTCCGGCGTTCACATATTCGCCGCTGATATTGATGACCCCGCTGTCGCCCAGCTTCAGCCCGGCGTTCAGCGCCACCTGATAATCCTCGCCGTCGCCGCGATAATATTGGCCGTAGCGCGCATAGCCCGACAGGCCCACATCGTCGCGCAGGGTCATGTTGATGACGCCCGCGATCGCATCGGAACCATATTGGGCCGACGCGCCGTCACGCAGCACTTCCACCGCCCGCACGGCAATCGCCGGCACCTGCGCGAGGTCGGCGGAATGCGCGCCCGCCGACTGGGCGTTGGCGCCGATCTGGACCAGGGCGGAACGGTGCATGCGCTTGCCGTTCACCAGCACCAGCGTCTGGTCGGGCGCAAGGCCGCGAAGATTGGGCGGGCGAACGAAGGACGAACCGTCGCCGATGGCATAGCGCGCGACGGAGAAGGAGGGCACCAGATTCTGGATCACCTGGTTCATGTCGGCCGTGCCCTGCTTCTGCAGTTCCTGGCCGGAATAGACGTCGATGGGGGTACTGGATTCCGCCACGGTGCGGTCGGTCCGGCGGGTGCCGGTAACGATGATCGCCGCGCCGTCGGCAGCCGATGCTCCTTGCGGGTCGCTATTCTGTGCATAGGAAGGTGAAGAATATAACAAAGCCACGGAAATCGCGGCGCAGGAAGAAAATCCAAAATTCTTCATATGACAGCCCCTTAATTCTATTATGAAGAGGCCTCTCCATTCATGATTATTTTTCTTTATCTTTATTTTGCATATATTTTTCAAAGACTCTGTTGCGCAATCAATCCTTATCGAACCCCACTGGATCGAAATCCGGAATGACGGGCAATCTTTTGAAACGGAGCGGTCACGCAAAGCCGCCATGGCGGAAATTTAATTTCCGCAGCGATATGAAAAGGCACGCTTCCGTAGCCCGGAAAAAGCAAAAAAATTTGCTCAAACCATTGAAACACAAAGAAAAAGGCGACGCCCTCACGGACGCCGCCTGTCTCTTTTTTACAACTGTCAAGGACAGCTTATCGGGAGGATCAATCCTCGCTGCGCACGTCGCGGCGCTCGGCGATGCGAGCGCGCTTGCCGGTGCGGCCGCGCAGATAATAGAGCTTGGCGCGACGCACCACGCCCTTGCGGACGACGGTGATCGAATCGATGTTCGGCGAATAAAGCGGGAAGACGCGCTCCACGCCCTCGCCGAAGCTGATCTTGCGCACGGTGAAGTTGCTGCCCATGCCCTTGTTCGAGCGGGCGATGCAGACGCCTTCGTAATTCTGGACGCGGCTGCGGTCGCCTTCGATGACCTTCACGCCGACGCGCAGCGTGTCGCCGGGGCGGAATTCCGGGATGTCCTTGGCCAGGGCCGCGATATTCTCGGCCTCGATCTGCTGGATCAGGTTCATGACTTCTAAGTCCTACTTCTCGCGTTGCGCACCAGAGGGCGACTGGTCCCGAACGCCGATATGGCGTTCCCAAAGGTCCGGCCGCCTTAGCCGTGTGTCCTCTTCCGCCCTTTGTTTCCGCCAGGCGGCGATCTTCGCATGATCCCCCGATCGCAACACTTCAGGGATCATCCGCCCTTCCCATATAACGGGCCGGGTATAGTGCGGATATTCGAGCAGGCCGCTTTCGAAGCTCTCCTCATCCCCACTGGAAGCGGCGCCCATTACCCCAGGAAGCAGGCGGATGCAAGCATCCAGCAGCATCAGCGCGCCCATTTCCCCGCCGGAAAGGATGATGTCCCCCATGCTGACCTGCTCGACGGGCCGCGCCTCGAAAATCCGCTCGTCGAACCCCTCGAACCGGCCGCAGAGGATGGTCGCTCCCGGACCGGCGGCGAGTTCGCGAATCCGCCCCTGCGTGACCGGCGCGCCCCGCGGCGTCATGGCGATGACGGGCAGGTCCGGGCGCTTTGCCAGCGCATGGTCGATGGCAAGCGCCAATATGTCGGCGCGCAGCACCATGCCCGCGCCGCCGCCCGCAGGCGTATCGTCCACCGTGCGATGCCTGTCCGTGGCGAAGTCGCGGATGTGGATCGGATCGCAGGCCCATTTCCCCTCCGCCAGCGCCCGCCCGGCCAGCGACACGCCCAAAGGCCCCGGAAACATCTCCGGATAGAGGGTCAATAGCTGGGCCTGGAAGCTCACGCCCTGCGCGCCTTGAGCCACGCCCCCGCCACGCCGCCCAGCATCGACGCCGCGCCGCCCAGCATCAACGCGATGCCGATGCCGCGCAGCAGGCCGGCGAAGGGGCGGTCCGGCTGCATCAGCGCGGGCAGCAGGAACAGCATGGGAATGGGAATGACCAGCGCCGCGGCCGCCGCGATCTTGAGCGCGCGCGACCAGGACATGGCGAACAGCCGCCAGCCAGCGGCGACCATCAGGAGCAGGTAGAGGGCGGCAAGGATTTTCGGCATGGTTCGCCCTCCAACGGTCTCTCATCTACACGCAACATGCTCCTGCGAAGGCAGGAGCAGGCCAACCGAAAAATCAAACGGCGAAGGCCGCCTCGACGACCGCCCGCCCATCCGCGATGGTCACCGCATGCATCGGCGCCATGAAGCGCTTGCCGTTGGGCCGCTCCACCTCGATGATGTCGCCCGCGCCGAAATTCTCGACCGCCACGACATGGCCCAGCCCCTCTCCCTCGCTGGAGAAGCAGGGCAGGTCGATCAGGTCGGCATGATAATATTCGCCCTCCCCCAGGGGAGGCAAGGCGGACCGGGGCACCGTCAGCTCGGTCCCCCGCAGCGCCTCCGCAGCGGAACGATCGCCGACCTCGGCAAAGCGCGCGACCGCGCCATTGGGGCCGGGGCGCACCGACTTCAACGTCAATGTGCGCCCCGCCGCATCGAAGCCGCCATAGGATTTGAGCGTTTCCGCCCCCTCCCCAAACAGCTTCAGGCGGACCTCGCCCGTCACCCCATGCGCGCCGATGATGACGGCGAGAGTGACGGGCTTGTCGGTCAAAGGGTTCAGCCTTCGGCCTGCTCGGCGGCGGCTTCCTCGGCCGGAGCGGCTTCTTCAGCAGCCGGCTCTTCGGCCGGAGCGGCAGCGGCCTCGGCGGCGGCGGCCTTCGCGGCTTCGGCGGCCTCAGCGGCTTCCGCGGCCTTGGCGGCGCGGTCTTCGGCGCGTTCCTTGGCCTTCTGGCCCGGCTCTGCCTTCTTCGGGTTGTTGCGGGCGGCGCGCTCCTTCACGCCCGCCGCGTCCAGGAAGCGGGCCACGCGGTCGGTCGGCTGCGCGCCCGCGGCGACCCAGTGCTTCGCCCGCTCGACGTCCAGAACGACGCGCTTCTCGTCGCCCTTGGGCAGGACAGGGTTGTAGCTGCCGATGCGCTCGATGAACTTGCCGTCACGCGGGGCGCGGCTGTCGGCCACGACGATGCGATAATAGGGACGCTTCTTGGAACCGCCGCGCGAAAGACGAATGGACGTTGCCATGGATAAAGACCTTACCTTTCTGTACTTCTGATCTGTTGAAAATGCTTATTTCTTGAGGAAATTCTGAAAGCCCGGCGGCAGGTTCGGCATATTGCCCCCCAGCCCCGGCAGGCCCTGCGGCGGCGCGCCGCCCCCGCCGAGCATCCCGTCCAGCCCGCCGCCGGTGAACATCTTGGCCAGCCCTTTGAGGCCGCCCATCTTGCGGATCTTCTTCATCGCCGTTTCCATTTCCTGATGCATTTTCAGGAGGCGATTGACTTCCTGCACCGTGGTGCCGCTGCCCTTGGCGATGCGGATCTTGCGCTTGGCGTTGATCAGGGCGGGCTTCTCCCGCTCCTTGGGGGTCATGGAGCCGATCATCGCGTCCAGATGGATCAGCGTCTTGTCGTTGGCGCCGCTGTTGGCCATCGCCGCCTGCGCCTTCTTGAGGCCCGGCAGCATGCCCGCCAGCGCGCCAAGCCCGCCCATGCGGCGCATCTGGTTCAACTGGGCGCGCAGGTCGTTCATGTCGAACTGACCCTTGGCCATCTTCTTGGCCAGCTTGTCCGCTTCCTCGGCGTCGATGGTCTCGGCCGCTTTCTCGACCAGCGAGACGACATCGCCCATGCCCAATATGCGCTGCGCCACCCGCGCCGGATGGAAAGGCTCGATGGCGTCCAGCTTCTCGCCGGTGCCCGCGAACTTGATCGGACGCCCGGTGACGGCCCGCATCGACAGCGCCGCGCCGCCACGGGCATCGCCGTCCATGCGGGTCAGCACCACGCCGGTCAGCGGCACCTGCGCCGTAAAGCTGGTCGCGACATTCACCGCGTCCTGGCCGGTCAGCGAGTCGACCACCAGCAGGATTTCCGCCGGGTTGGAGACTTCGGCGACCGCCTTCATCTCGTCCATCAGCGCCTGGTCGACATGCAGGCGACCGGCGGTGTCCAGCATCACCACGTCGAAGCCCTGCAGCTTCGCCGCCTGCAACGCCCGCCTGGCGATGTCGACCGGCTGCTGCCCCGGCACGATGGGCAGCGTCGCCACATCGGTCTGGGTGCCCAGCACCGCCAACTGCTCCTGCGCGGCGGGGCGCTGGACGTCGAGCGACGCCATCAGCACCTTCTTGCGCTCTTTTTCCTTCAACCGCCTGGCGATCTTCGCGGTGGAGGTGGTCTTGCCCGACCCCTGCAGGCCGACCATCATGATGACGGCGGGCGGGGTCACGTCGATCAGCAGGTCGCTGGTTTCCGCGCCCAGCGTCTCGGTCAGCGTGTCGGAGACGATCTTGACGACCATCTGCCCCGGCGTGACCGAGCGCAGCACGTCGCTGCCGACGGCCCGCTCGGTCGCCTGCTCCACGAACTGGCGGACGACGGGAAGCGCGACATCGGCCTCCAGCAGCGCGATTCGCACCTCGCGCATCGCGGCGCGGACATCGTCCTCCGTCAGCGCACCGCGCCCACGCAGCTTGTCGAATACCCCACCAAGACGATCGCTGAGCGAATCGAACATCATCACCTCATTTGGACCGAAAAGGCCCGGAAAACTGCGCTACCCCGCCAAACGACAAAATCGCCGGCGGGCGAAACCTCGCCGGCCAGCGTCCATCCGGTGTCCCTGTTTGGGCGCCATGGATCTGTCAGGGTATCAGGCGGCGAACCGCCCGATTGCTTGCGGCGCCTTTAGCGGAAAGGGGATTAGGATGCAACAAGGTCGGGTTATGGCCATTTCCCGACATTCCGAATCTGTCCACGCGGCATAGGCTCCTGCCTTCGCAGGAGCCCGGCGCTTTCCAAAGGCAAGCCTAACGCCCCATCGCTGCCTCGACCTCCTCCACCGTTCGCGGCACGCCCTCGCTCAACCGCTGCGATCCTGTCGGCGTGATCAGGTACAGATCCTCGATCCGGATGCCGTAATTGGCGGACTGGACGTAAAGCCCCGGCTCCACCGTGATCACCGCGCCCGCCGGCAGCGGCTTCGACATGTCGCCCGCATCATGGACGTCGAGCCCGACCAGATGCCCCAACCCATGGGTGAAGTCGTCCACTCGCCCCGCCTTGCGGAACACGTCCTTCGCCGCTTCGACCAGATCCTCATAATAGACCCCGGCCTTGAGCTTCGCGACAGCCGCCGCTTGGGCAGCCAACACCAGTTCATAGGATGCGCGCTGCTCGTCGGTGAACCTGCCGCTGGCCGGAAAGGTGCGCGTCACGTCGCAGGCATAGCCCCCGACGGAGGCCGCCGCGTCGATCAGGATCAGATCCTTCTCCCCGATCACCCCGCCGCCGCCCGTATAGTGCAGCGACGCCGCGTTGCGCCCGGTGGCGACGATGCTGTCATAGGCCAGCCCCTCGCCGCCCCCGGCGCGGAAGCCATCCTCCAATATCGCCTTCAGCTGCCTTTCGGTCATGCCGGGGCGCACCTGCTTCATCGCCGCAAGATGGCCCCGCGCCGTCGCCGCCATCGCCTTGCGCATCAACTCCAGTTCGCGCGCCTCCTTGACGATGCGCAGCGAGGGCAGAAGGCCGCTGTCGTCCTTCAACGATACGCCCGGCACCCGCTGCATCACCTTGCCGTAAAGCTCCAGCGCCTTGGGCACGGGCGCGGACGCGCTGACGATCGGCCCCAGGAAATGCAGCGTCTTGGACCGCTCGGCCAGGGTGGTGACCAGGCTCCCCAGGCCGCCGGTGCGCGCCACCCGCGAAAAGCCCGTGCGCCGCTCCAGTTCGGTGCCCAGCGGCAGGCGCTCTACCTCCCACCGCTCCGACTCCACGTCGCGGGACGGCAGCAGCAGCCATTCCCTGACCGTGCGCTCGGCGGGCGCCATGACCAAGACTGCGCCCGGCTCGTCGACAATGCCGGTCAGCCAGGCGAAATCGCCATCCTGCACGAAGGGCGGCGCCACCGCCGCGCCGCTTTCCACCGGCCCCGCGCCATGGACGACGGCGACGCCGTCCTTCAACGCCTCCATCACCCGGCGGCGGCGCTCGCGAAACACGTCGGGCGCGAAGGGGACGGTGCCCGAAGGCGTCGCAAAACCCTGCGGCGGCAGAACCTGCGCCCGCAACCCGGCGGCGCACAGGAACGAAGCCGTCCCGCCCGCGATGATCGACCGTCTATCCAACATGTTCCTGAACTCCCTTGCCGAACGGATTGGAACAGCAAGAGGCGTATGATGTCAATAATACAGTAAAAGGCCCCGCCAAAAAGGCGAGGCCATTCTATGAAACGCTCTTGAACTTGCGTTCAAATCTTGTCGCCAAGCGCGCCCTTGACCGAACCCTTGATGTCCTGCGCCGTGCCCTTGGCCTTCTGCGCCCGGCCTTCCGCGACCAGATCGGGATCGCGCTGGTTGCGGCCGGTTGCTTCCTTGATCGCTCCGGCAGCCTTGTTGCCGGCCGCCTTCACCTTGTCGGTCATCTCACCCATCGGATGTCTCCTTCGGTTGCTGTTGCCACATAAACGGGCGGGCAGAACCGAAAGTTGCCTCCAATACGCAGGCGGAACGGACGGGGCTGCCCTAATCCGTTTCCGAAGGCCTGCGCGCCCGCCGTTCCGCGACGAATTCGCTGATCGCCTGGCCGCTGGCGTTCAGCAGCGGATAGGTGCGCGCGTCGGAGAGCCAGTCCGGCCGCCGCGCGCCGCTGCCGTAGAAGGTGTCGTAAACCAGGCTGAACGCCAGAAAGACCAGCGTCGCGCCGATCAGCCCCTTCACCGCCCCGAACCCTGCGCCCAGCACCCGGTCGACAGGCCCCAGCACCGACTGCCGCGTACGGCGGCCAATGGCGCGAGCGAGCAGCTTGCCCAAGCCGAAGGTGATGCCGAACACCAGCGCGAAGGCAAGCACCGCCGCGCCGCTGGTGCTGCCGACGAAGGACGTGGCCAGTTCCGTGACCGAGGCATGGAACAGCCGGATCGCGAAGATCGCCAGCACCCATGCGATCAGCGACAGGGTTTCCTGCACGAAACCGCGCATCAGCCCGAAAATGGCGCAGCCGCCGATCAGCAGCAGGACGAGAATATCGATCGCGTTCATCGCGCTGTTGGCTATCCGCGCCCAAGCATCTGGTCAACAAGTTGCGCAAGGGCGCGATAGCCGCTGACCGAAATGCCCTTGACCCCGTCCGCCACGGTGGCGGGGACGAAGGCGCGGTTGAAACCCAGCTTGGCGGCTTCCCGCAGCCGCAGCGGGGCATGCGCCACCGGGCGGATTTCCCCCGACAGCGCGATTTCCCCGAAGAGGACGACATCGGCCGGCACCGGGCGTTCGGAAAGCGCGGACATCAGCGCGGCGGCGACGGCAAGGTCGGCTGCCGGGTCCGACAGGCGATAGCCGCCCGCGACGTTCAGATAGACTTCGCAGGTCGAGAAGCTGAGGCCGCAGCGCGCCTCCAGCACGGCCAGCACCATGGCAAGCCGCCCGCTGTCCCACCCCACCACGGCGCGGCGGGGGGTCGCGCCACTGGAAAGCCTCACCACCAGCGCCTGAATCTCCACCAGCACCGGTCGCGTCCCCTCCAGCGCGGGAAACACGGTCGCGCCGGTCACATTCTCGTCGCGATGGGTGAGGAACAGCGCGGAAGGATTGGCGACCTCCTCCAGCCCTTCCGCCACCATGGCAAACACCCCGATCTCGTCCGTGCCGCCAAAGCGGTTCTTGATGGCGCGCAGGATACGATATTGATGGCTGCGCTCGCCCTCGAAGCTCAACACCGTGTCGACCATATGCTCCAGCACGCGGGGACCGGCGATGCTGCCGTCCTTGGTCACATGGCCGACCAGGATCAGCGCGGTGCCGCGCTGCTTGGCGAAGCGGATCAGTTCCTGGCTGGAGGCGCGCACCTGGCTGACCGTGCCCGGCGCGCCCTCGATCAGGTCGCTGTGCATCGTCTGGATCGAATCGATGATCAGCAGCGCGGGCGGCGCCCCCTCCCCCAAAGTCGTCAATATGTCCCGCACCGAAGTGGCGCTGGCAAGCTGCACCGGCGCATTGCCCAGGCCCAGGCGCTGGGCGCGCAGCCGGACCTGGTCCGACGCCTCCTCGCCGCTGATATAGGCGACGCTGTGCCCGGCCGAAGCGATGCGGGCGGCCGCCTGCAACAGCAGCGTCGACTTGCCGATGCCCGGATCGCCGCCGATCAGCGTGGCCGAACCGGAAACGATCCCGCCGCCCAGCGCCCGGTCGAACTCCGCGATCCCGGTCGTGGTGCGCGGCGGCAGATCCACCTTGTCGTCCAGCCCCACCAGCATCAGCGCCCTGCCCCCGCTATGCAGGTCATGGCGGGCGGAAAAGACCGTCTCCGCCGTTTCCTCGACGATGCTGTTCCATTCGCCGCAATCGTCGCACTGCCCCTGCCACCGGCCGGAAACGGTGCCGCATTGCTGACAGACGAATTTGCGCTTTGCTTTTGCCATGCCTCACGCATATCAGAACATATGAGGAACACAATTGCTCTTTGCATCTTCCGATGGAAACCGGGCGCGCCATGGCGCATTGTTTCGCCATGAAGACCGTTCGCGTCGCCAGCTACAATATCCGCAAAGCCATAGGCACCGACCGCCGCCGGGTTCCCGAGCGGGTGATCGACGTGCTGAACGAACTGGACGCGGACATCATCGCGTTGCAGGAGGCTGACCGCCGCTTCGGCGTGCGCTCGGCGGCGCTGCCACCCTGGCTGCTGGAGAGCATCAGCCCCTACCGGCCCGTGCCGCTGAACGTGCATGTGGACTCGATGGGCTGGCACGGCAACGCGATATTGGTGCGCAAGGAGGCGGAGGTCGGCGCGCACGACGTGCTGCACCTCCCCTGCCTGGAGCCGCGCGGCGCGACCATGGCGGAAGTGACGCTGGGCAAGGCGTCCCTGCGCGTCTTCGGCATGCATCTCGACCTGTCCGGGCTATGGCGGCGCAAGCAGGCCGCGGCGGTGATCCACGCCGCATCCTCACGCGACGCCATGCCGACGGTGCTGATGGGCGACCTCAACGAATGGAGCGCGGAACGGGGATGCCTGGCCGATTTCGCCCGCCATTACAGCTTCGCGCCCTGCGGCCGGTCCTTCCATGCGCGGCGCCCGGTGGCGCGGCTCGACCGGATCATGCATTGCGGGCGGTTGAAACTGGTCGACTGCGGCGTCCATGAAAGCGCGGCGGCCCGCAAGGCGTCGGACCATCTCCCCATCTGGGCGGAGTTCGGGCTGGGTTGAGAATATATGGGCCGTCGTGTTCCTGCGCCGGCAGGAACCCAGTTCGGACGCTGCGAAAATTTCCCAACGGCAGAACTAGGCAGCGTGGACAAATTCGGAATGTCGGGAAGTGGCTAAAAGCCGAAATCCGGCTGTTCATCCGATCGAGATGCCAGAGGGCCTGTAAGCCGGGTTCTGTCCCCCTCTTGCGAAGGGTGGCGACCATTCCTCTAGGGGACGGATCGCTCCGTCCCTCAAGCAACCAACCCGGGCGGTCTCAGCCGAAACTGGCCTAGCAGCCGAAACTGCGCGCCGCCCCTATTCGGTCTTGCTCCCGGTGGGGTTTACCGTGCCGCCTTGCGTTGCCGCAGGCGCGGTGCGCTCTTACCGCACCCTTTCAATTTCACCCGACCGAAGTCTTGGGGCCGAAGCCTTGGGCGACCTGCTTTCTGTTGCACTGTCCCTTGGATCACTCCAGCCGGCCGTTAGCCGGCACCGTCATTTCGTGGAGCCCGGACTTTCCTCGCCGTGGAAGTTACCCGCCACGCCGCGGCCGCCCGGCCCTCTGGCAAAAGCGCCTATACACACGTCATCAAGCCCCGTCATCCCCGTTCAGTCATCACGCCGCTTAGTCGTCACCCTGGGGCTTGGGCAGCAGCAGCGCCAGCAGGATAGCCCGGCACTCTCCATCGATGATCCCGTCGATCAGTTCGGGGCGAAAGCGCCGCTGGAACGCCACCACCGCCGCCTGCGGCTCGGCAATGTCATAGCCGAAACGCTCCAGCGCCAGCATGAAGCCGCCGTCGCTCCAATGCGGGTCCATCAAATTTTTGGTCGGGCGCGGCAAGGCCAGCCGCAGCCGCGCCAACTGCCCCCAGGGGAAAAGCTCGCCCGGATCCTGCTTGCGCGCCGGGGCGACGTCGCTATGCCCGACGATGTTGCCCCGCGTGATCTTGTGCCGCTGCACGATCTGGTGGATCAGCGGGATCAGCGACCCCATCTGCGCGTCCGGAAAAGGCCGATAGCCCCATTCATGGCCCGGATTGACGATTTCTATGCCGATGCTGGCCGAATTGATGTCGTCGATGCCGCGCCAATGCGCCCGTCCGGCATGCCAGGCGCGCTTTTCCTCATCGACCATGCGGATGACCTGCCCATCCTCCGTCACGACATAATGGGCGGAAACCTTGGATTCCGGGCTGGCGAGCCAGTTGATCGCGGTGGCCGCATCGACCATTCCCGTATAATGCAGCACCAGCATGGAGATAGGCAGGCTGCGCTCGTCGAAATTGGGCGACGGCGTGTCGATCATCGGAAAGTCGTTCATCGCCAAGGGCCAGTCACTCGCATGCGTCCGTCAGCGCCTGGAGGGCGCGGACAGACCATGGCCGACAGCGGCAGGCCAATCAAGCGGGCTGCGGTATTTTACCGCCGGGGCGATCAGACCGCCCGGCGCATCGCTCCGCCCGCCTGGGTCGCGGCGGCAGCGCGGCGTCCATAGCCGCCGCGAAATTCGGCGTGGGGGATGAAATCGTCGCTATGCCCGATCACCGTCTCCCCCGCGCCGAGCAGCAGGACGGAGCCCGCATGGCTGTGCCGGGCCAGCAGGCGCAGCACGCTCTGGCGGCGTTCGGGCGTGAAGTACAGCAGCACGTTGCGGCAGAGCAGAAGGTCGTATTCCCCCTGGGGCGCGCGCGCGTCGAACAGATTGTCGGTGCGGAAATCGATCATCTGGCGCAGCGCCGAATTGGCGCGCCAATCGTCGCCCGCGGGGTCGAACCATTTGAGCAGGTCGCCCACCGGCAGGCCCCGCTGCACGTCCATCTGCGTGAAGATGCCCGCCTTCGCCTGGGCGATGGCCGCGGTGGAGATGTCGGTCGCCAATATCTCGATGCGCCAGCCGCGCCAGCGCGCCATGTCGTTGCAAAGCTGGATCGCCAGCGAATAGACCTCCTGCCCCGTCGAACAGCCCGCGCTCCAGATGCGCAGCGTCCGGTCCGACCGCTGCCCGTGGATGCGCGGCAGGATATGGCGGTGGATCATGTCGAAGATCTGGAGGTCGCGGAAAAAGCTGCTCTCATTGTTGAGCAGCGCGTTCACCACGTCATTTTCCAGCGTAGCGTCCTTGCGCCCCATCAGGCGAGACGCCAGCGCATCCATGTCGCTAAGTCCATGGGCGCGCAGCACCGGCTTCAGCGCCGTTTCCATCCGCCAGGCCCGGCTTTCGGACAGGATCTGCCCGGTGCGCGCCTCCAGCAGGCCGGAAAGGATGCGCGCCGCGCCGCCCATGGAAGCGGCCGAAGCGGAACCGGACGGGAGGGAGTCGGCCGAAGGGGGCAATGCCATCAGTTCCTGTTCTTTCCTCTTCGCGCCACGAAGTCCATGATCGCATGGGGTTCCAGCAGGGCGCAGTTCAATCCTTCTCCGGCGATCGATCCGGGCATGCCCCAGACCACGCTGCTCGCTTCGTCCTGCGCCACGATCCAGCCGCCCGCCGCCACGATGTCGCGCGCGCCCGCCGTCCCGTCCCGCCCCATGCCGGTCAGCACCACGCCCGCCGCGCCGGCGCCATAGGCCTGGGCCATGCTGGCGAACATCGGGTCGACGCCGGGCAGGTTGCCGGTCGGCGTGCGCTGCGGATTGAGCGCCACCGACACCCGGCCGTAAAGGCCCGGCCGAAGCTGGAGATTGGCGTCGCCCGGCGCGACATAGACGATGTCCGGGGCCAGCATCTCTCCCTGTTCCGCCACCTTGACGCGCAGGAACGTCATGCGCCCCAGTTGCTGGACGAAATAATGGGTGAAGCTGGCGGGCAGATGCTGGGTCAGCAGGATCGGCACGCCCAGCGGCGCGGCCAGCCCCGCAAAAAGCTGTCCCAGGGCATGGATGCCGCCGGTCGATGCGCCGATGCCCAGGCAGGCAAGCGGCTGGGCCGCCTGTTCCGGATCGATCCGCAGCGGCGGCCGGACCGTGACCGGGGTCGCAGCGCCGCTGAACAGGCGCAACAGGCGGTCGATCAGGGCCTGGGGGAAATGCTCGCCGAAGCTGCCGCTTCCCGGCTTGGCCAATATGTCGCTCGCGCCCAGCGCCAGCGCCTCGACCGCCGCGGCGCTCCCCTCCTCGCAATTGCCCGACAGGATCACGACCTTGGCGCGGGGGTTGATCCCCAGAATAGCCGGCAGCGCCATGAGGCCGCTCTGCCCCGGCAACTCTATGTCGAGCAGGATCAGGTCGACCTCATGGTCCTGCAAATAGCCCAGCGCATGTTCGGCGCTGTTGGTCTTGTGCGTGACGGAAAATCGCCGGTCGGCGTTCAAAATCCGCTCTATGACCGTCCTGACCACGACCGAATCGTCGACGATCAGGGTGCGCAGCGCCCTGTCCTCGTCCCTGCTGGCCATGATCGGCACGTGAACGGTCATCGAAGGCAATCTTTCTGAACAAAGGCGAGCTGAAGGAAAAGACGGGAAGGTCGGCGGAGATCGGTCGATCCCGAACGCGGCGCTAGATCACGCCGACGATCGTCAGCTTGCTTTCCAGCGTTTCCCGGTCAAACGGCTTCATCACATATTCGTCCGCGCCTGCCTCCACCGCGGCCTTGATATGGCCGATGCCGTTTTCCGTGGTGCAGAAGATGATCTTGGGCCGCGTGGCCAGATTGGCGTCCGGCAGCGCCTGGAGGAATTCCATGCCGCTCATCACCGGCATGTTCCAGTCCAGCAGGACCACATCCGGCACGGACGTTTCGCATTGCGTAAGGGCGTCGCGGCCGTCGACCGCCTCGCTCACCGAAAGGTCGAGCGATTCCAATATGTGGCGGGCAACCTTGCGGATGACCTTCGAATCATCGACGACCAGGCAGTTTTTCATAATGCGTCCTTTTTTTTGCGTCCCATGGTCACAGGCCTTAACCGGCAAAGGCGAGGATTTGGTAAACGCCGGTGCGAGATCGTCATGCGGCCTGCGCGAGCGAGCCGCCCTCGATGAAGCCGCTCAGCGACACCAGCAGATAGGGCTGGCCCTCATGCTCCACCAGGCCGCGGGCATAAGGCGCCCAGGCGGGATCCAGCTGGCCGCGCAGCGGCAGTTCGCCCTCCGGCACCTGGCAGATGTCGTGCACGGCA
This sequence comes from Sphingobium sp. TA15, assembly GCF_037101235.1. Classification (NCBI taxonomy): domain Bacteria; kingdom Pseudomonadati; phylum Pseudomonadota; class Alphaproteobacteria; order Sphingomonadales; family Sphingobiaceae; genus Sphingobium; species Sphingobium sp. TA15. The sequence continues at coordinate 217,729 of NZ_AP025355.1, read as the reverse complement.
TCGACCATCAGTCCATAGCTGTGGCCGCTGATGTCGGCGATGATCGCGAAACCGCGTTTTTCCGCAGGCGTCGGCAGCCCGCGCACTAGCGCGGCGGCGTCGATGACGGTCAGCACCCGGCTGCGCAGCGCGGAAAGGCCCGCGACATGCGCGCCCATGCCCGGCACTGGTGAGATGTCGGTCAGCTTGACCACCGCCTCGACCTCCCGGGTCTGGACGGCGATCCTCGTGCCCGCCAGCGTGGCGAAAAGGTAAAGCTGGTTCATGCGGCCATTCTCCCTTCCTACCGCTGCGATCCGGCGAGCGCGGCCATCAGCGCGTCCTGATCGTAACGATAGATGCTGCTGTCCTGCGGCCCGGCGGGCCGAGGCGTGGCGCGCAGATGGACGATGCGGCAGCCCAGCAGTTCGCCGGCCTGCGACGCGTCCGATCCGGTGAACAGCACCACGTCCTGCGGGTCGACCGCTTCGTCGGCGGGCAGGCCCATCACCACCTCATGCCCGGCCTGTCGAAGCAGCGGCGCCAATATCTCGCGGGTCCAGCCATCCTCGCTGTCGGCCAGCAGGCAGCGGCCGCCGCTCCGCTCGGCGATCGGCTCGTCCGGCAGGGCGGCGAACAGGGCGAAGGGATTGATCACCTCCAGATGCTCGCCGTCGATCACCGCGACGCCGCTCAACAGGCCATGCATTGCGACCATGTCCGGCACGGCGGGCATTTCCACGATGTCGAGCACCGCGGCGACCGGATAGCAGGCCTCCCGCGCACCGTCGCGCAGGCGAAGCGCTGCGACCTTCTCCTCGGAAAAGGCGTGATGACCGTTGGCGACCGGCACCAGCCGTCCGTCCAGGCGCACGAAGCCGCAACCGCCCGACCGGCCGAACAGCCGGGCGTCGATGTCCTCGACCCGCTCGATCAGCGACAGCTTCAGCAATCGACGCTCGCCCGAATATTCCTCGAACCGCAAGGCGGGAACCATCTCGACGACGCCCTGCGCCTCCTCGCCCTCTCCGGCCCGACGCGCCGCATGATCGTCGACGATATTGGGCAGGCGCGCCGCATTGGCGAGGCCCGCCGCATCCAGCAACAGCATCGGCTTGCCATTGTCGGGCAGGGTCATGCCGGCATAGACGCCCGACGCCATCACCAGCGGCGATGCGGGACGGATCACGAGTTCCTCGTGATTTTCCACCGCTGACACGCCCATGGCGAACGGCACGCCGGTCGCGGAGCGCACGACCATCACGGCGCGCGGCCCCGGCTGCGCGACGCGCTCCATGCCCAGCACATCCTCCAGATCGATCATCGAATGGCGGACGGAACGGATCGTCGCGATCTTGGCGCCGCCCACCTGCGCGATGTTCAGCGTCTCATTGTTGTCGTGCAGGATTTCCACGACGGCGGCGCGGGGAATGGCGAAATGCAGGTCGCCGGCCCGCACGATCAATCCCGGAATGATGGTCAGCGTCAGCGGCACCCGAAGGGTGATGGTCAATCCGCAGCCGGGCCGATTGTCGAGCGCGATGACGCCGCCGATCCGCTCCACATTGGCGCGCACCACGTCCATGCCGACGCCGCGCCCGGAAATGGCCGTGACCTGGTTGGCAGTCGAAAGGCCGGGGTGGAAGATCAGGTCGAGCTTCTCCGCCTCGCTCATCCGCGCCGCCGCTTCGGGCGTCAGGCGGCCCGCAGCAATAGCCTTGTCGACCAACCGTCCGGTGTCGATCCCATGCCCGTCGTCGGAAATCTCTATGACGATCTGGTTGCCCGACTGGCGCGCCTCCAGCCGCAGCCGGCCCGCTTCGGGCTTGCCCAGCGCCCGCCGCTTTTCCGGCGTCTCTATGCCATGGTCGATGCTGTTGCGGACGATATGGGTGAGCGGATCGACGACCATCTCGACCATTTCCCGGTCCATCTCGACATCGCCGCCCTCCAGGCTGAGGTCGATGCGCTTGCCCAGATCCCGGCCCAGGTCGCGCACCATGCGCGGGATGGCGGTGAACAGCCGGTCGACGCGTTGCATCCGCGTCTTGGAAATGGCGTCGCGCATGTCCGCCACGCAGGTCGACAGCCGTTCGAAGGCGCTCTCCAGCTCCGGATCGCCCGACCGTTCGCGCAGCTTGCGCGACAGCTCGTTGCGGGCCAGCACCATGTCGGACACGCCGTTCATCAACTGGTCGATCAGCGACAGCGGCAGGCGGATGGTGCGCGGCGCCGCCTGCCCGCCCGAAGCCCTCGCCACCGCGACGGCCGCCGTCGGCGACTCATTCTCATCCGGCCCGGCAACCTCCGCCGCAGCCAGCCTGCCGGTCAGCGCGGCGATCAGATAATCGTCATTCTCCTGCGGCAGGGCGGCGCCGATGGCCACCGCCTCCGCCAGTTCCGCGATGCGGTCCATGATGCCCAGAACGGCGCTGACTGTGGCCGGGTCGGCGATCCGCTTGCCCGCCCGGATTTCCGACAACACATCCTCGGCCGCGTGGCTCAGCCGTTCGAAGCGCGGCAGGTTCAGGAAGCCGCAGCTTCCCTTCACCGTATGGAAAAAGCGGAAAATGGCGTCCAGCCGGTCCCGGTCGGCGGGATCGGCTTCCCAGGCGACGACCTCTCCGGCCAGCGCCTCCAGCGTTTCCTGCGTTTCCGATATGAATTCCTGGAGTAGCTCGTCCATTCCACCGCCTCATGGATAGGCGCGGACCATGGCGCGGCTGTGGTTAAATCCCCGTTAAAGACAGCGACCGTGAAACCGCGAAAGGAAAAAGGGACGCCGCGACCGGCAGTCGCGACGCCCCTTGCGGCTCGGTTAGCGGCGCTGAACCTGGAGCGCGATGCTCTATTGCGCCTCGCGCTTCTCGACCGAATCGCCCGCCTTCTCGCCGGCTTCGCGAGTGGCGTCCGCCTTGTTTTCCAGCGCGTCCGCGGCATTTTCGGCGGCGGCTTCGGCATTGCCGCTCAGATTATCGGCCATCGCTTCCATATTGTCGGCCTGGTTGTCGATGGCGTCCGCCTGATTCTCATACGCGTTCTCGACCTTGTTCTCCTGCTTGGAATCGCACGCAGCAAGCGCGATCAGGCTGGCAAGGCCAAGGACTGATACGATGGTTTTCACGGCGTTTTCTCCTGTTGCGCCCCCATGGGCTGACGTCATTCGGCAAGGGTGCCGGAAGCCCGGAACCCTGACGCCCATCAACTGGTCGCGCGAAGGATGGTTCCCGCCGCACGCTCCTTTCGTCGCGGAAACGACTTATTTTTTAAGGGAATCGCGGATTTCGCGCAGCAGCATCACGTCCTCCGGCGTTGCGGCGGGGCCTTCCTCAGGCTTGGGCATCAGCTTGTTCACCGCCTTGACCAGCAGGAAGATGATGAAGGCCAGGATCAGGAAATTGACGAACACGGTCAGGAATTCGCCCCAGCCGAACATGGCGACCCCGGCTGCCTTCAGGTCGCCATAGCTTTCCGGATTCCCCTTGAACCCGGCGGGCAGGTCGCCCAGCCGGATGAAGTAGCGGGAAAAGTCCGCCCCGCCGAAGACATAGCCGACCACCGGCATGATCAGATCGTCGGTCAACGATTTGGTGATGGTGGCGAAGGCGCCGCCGATGATCACGCCCACGGCCAGGTCGATGACGTTGCCGCGGTTGATGAACGTCTTGAATTCGGAAATCAGCCCCATGGCAAAACCCCTTGTTCCTATTGCGATAGGAAAAAGCATGGGCCGTTGCGAAGGGTTCCACAACCGCCTATTTCCATGGGCGAAACAAGCCAGAGGATGTTCCATGACGATCCTGCGCCAATTCCGCCTGTTCCTCCTGCCGCTGCTGGGCGCCTTTGCCCTGTCCGCCTGCGGCATCAACAGCGTCCCCGCCGCGGAGGAGGCCGCAAAAGCGAAATGGGCCGACGTCCAGGCGCAATATCAGCGCCGGGCGAACCTGATCGACAATCTGGTGGCGACCGTGAAGGCCGCCGGCAAGCTGGAACAGGACACGCTGGTCAAGGTGACCGAAGCCCGTTCCAAGGCGACATCGGTTCAGGTCAATGCCGATGATCTGTCCGACCCCGCCAAGGTGCAGCAGTTCCAGCAGGCCCAGGCGCAACTGTCGCAGGGTTTGGGCCGCCTTATCGCCACGGCCGAGGCCTATCCCGACCTCAAGGCCAACCAGAATTTCCTCGATCTCCAGTCGCAGATCGAAGGCACGGAGAACCGCATCGCCGTCGCCATCCGCGACTATAATGAAGCGGTGCGCGCCTATAATACGCGCATCCGCACCTTCCCCGACGCCATCGGCGCGAAGATCATCCACGGCGCCAAGCCGATGACCCCGTTCCAGGCCACCACGCCCGGCGCGGAAGAAGCGCCGAAGGTCGATTTCGGCAACTGATCCGGTGATGCTCCGCCGCCTGTTCCTGATCCTCGCGCTGCTGGTTTTCATGCCCGCGGCGGGAGTGACGGGAATCGCGCCTTCCGCACAGGCCCAGACCTTCCCCAAGCTGACCGGCCGGGTGGTGGACGACGCCGCCCTGCTCTCCCCGCAACAGGAACAGGCGCTGACCGACAAGCTCGCGGCGCTGGAACGGCAGAGCGGACGGCAATTGGTGGTGGCGACCCTGCCCGACCTTCAGGGCTATGACATATCCGATTATGGCTACCGGCTCGGCCGCGCCTGGGGGATCGGCGACAAGGAAAAGAATGAGGGCGCGCTGCTGATCGTCGCACCTAACGAACGCAAGGTGCGGATCGAGGTCGGCTACGGCCTGGAAGGCATCATGACCGACGCCCTGTCGTCCCAGATCATCCGCAACGCCATCACGCCCCGGTTCAAGGCGGGCGACTTGCCCGGCGGCATCGATGCGGGCGTGGACGCGATCGGCAAGCTGCTGACCCTGCCGCCGGACGAGGCCAGGGCGCTTGCGGCGCAGGCCGAGGCAAAGGCGCGCGACGCGTCGGACGATGGCGGGACATTCATGGCGATATTCTGGCTCATCATCGTCGCGATCATCGTCATCGCCATGCTTTCCGGACGGGGCAAGGGGCGACGCTATCGGGGTGGATCGGGACCGATCATCCTCTGGGGACCGGGCGATTCCGGCTGGGGCGGCGGGGGTGGATCGGGCTGGGGCGGTGGCGGCTGGGGCGGCGGTGGCGGCGGCTTTTCCGGCGGCGGCGGCAGCTTCGGCGGCGGCGGCGCTTCGGGGGACTGGTGATGCGCCTGATCATGAACGAAGCCGATCACGACCGCGTGACCGCCGCCGTGGCCGAAGCGGAAAAGGCGACCGATGGGGAGATCGTCACCATCGTCGCCCGCCGCTCCGACACCTATCATGACGCGGGACTGCACTGGGCCATCGGCGCGGCGTTCCTGGCCCTGTCGGCGGCGGCGGCATTCCCGCAGCATTTCCGCCGCCTCTGTTCCTGGTTGCTGCAAAGCTGGGAGCATGAGATCGAGGATTGGAAGCTGTTGACGGTCCTGCTGGGCCTGCTGATCCTCAAATTCCTCGTCGTCCGCTACGCGCTCGCCTGGATGCCGCTGCGCATGGCCCTGACCCCGAAAGCCACCAAGGCCCGCCGCGTGCGCCGCCGCGCCATCACCCTGTTCCGCGCCGTCGCCCAGGGGCGCACGCGGGGGCGGACCGGCGTGCTCATCTACCTCTCGCTGGACGAACATCGGGCGGAACTGGTCGCGGATGCGGCGATCAACGAAAGGGTCGCGCCGGAGGTCTGGGGCGAGGCCATGGCGGCGCTGATCGACGGCGTGCGCGAAGGCCGCGCCGCCGAAGGCATGGCGGAGGCGGTGCGGCAGGTCGGCCGCGTATTGGCCGAGCATTTCCCGGCAACCGGCGACAATCCCAATGAACTGCCCGACAGGTTGATCGAATTATGAGCGAACAGGACGGAACCTCCCCCGAGGAGATCATGTGGGAGGGCCGCTTCATCACCGCCAAGCGGCAGGGCCGCTGGGAATATGTCGGCCGGGCGCGAGGCATCCGCGCCGCCGTCATCCTGGCCGTGGATGAGGCTGCGGATGGCCGGCATGTGCTGCTGGTCGACCAATATCGCGTGCCGCTGGGCCGCCGCTGCATCGAACTGCCCGCCGGGCTGGTGGGCGACCAGGATGAGGGCGAGGAAGCCATGCTCGCCGCCGCCCGCGAACTGGAGGAGGAGACCGGCTACCGACCCGGCCGGCTGGAAAATCTGGGCGAATATTACAGTTCGCCGGGCATGGTGTCGGAGAGCTTCAGCCTGTTCCGCGCCCACGACCTCATGAAAACCGGCGAAGGCGGCGGCGTGGAGGGCGAGGACATAAGGGTCCACCGCGTGCCGCTGAACGCCATCCACGACAGGATCGCGGCATGGCGGATGGACGGTTTCGCGATCGACGTGAAATTGCTGCTGCTGCTGGGCGCCGGATTCGCGAACTGAGGCCGTGGCCAAGCGTTTGGGCAGCGATTCCCCGCGTTGAAAATCAAAGACTGCCGAAGCCGGGCGCTTCTCCACGCGCATTGCCGTCGATGCGGGTCGGGCGCCTCCAGCCGATCCGGGGCCGCTTGCGCAGGCGGAGGGTAGGCCAGTCGCCCCGGTCCGCTCGCTCGGCCAGGCGCATCCCCTGGGCGCGATAGGCGGCGAGCACCGCATCGGCCTGTTCCCGGAGCAGCCCCGCAAGCAGGATGGTGCCGCCTTCCTCCACCAGCGCGCAAAGCGACGGGGCGAGTTCGATCAGCGGACCGGCCAGGATATTGGCGATCAGCAGGTCATAGGGCGCGCGCGTCGCAATCGCCGGGTGATCCGCGCCGGCGGCGGTGTAGAGCGCAAGCTGCCCCTGCCCCTTGCCCGTCGCAACGCCATTGGCCACGGCATTGGCGGCGCTGATCTCGACCGCCACGGGGTCGATGTCCGACGCGGTCGCATAGGCCCGCGGCCAAAGGTGCAGCGCGGCGAAGGCAAGCAGGCCGGTGCCCGTGCCGATGTCCGCGACATTGCCGAAACGCATGCCGACGCGCCGCATGCGGTCGAGCATGATCAGGCAGCCCGCCGTGGTTTCATGCTGGCCCGTGCCGAAGGCGCGGCTCGCCTCGATCAGGAAATTGACGTGGCCGGGCGCCGCAGGATCGCCGGCCAGGTTGCGGACGTGGAAGCGACCGGCGGTGACGGGTTCCAGCCCCTGCTGGCTCAACGTCACCCAATCCTCATCGGGCAATTGCTCGATCACCGGCTTGATGCCGGCGGCGCTGGGGACGAGCGAGCGGAGCAGCCGGATCGCGGCGGGGCCGGGCTGGCCTTCGAAATAGGCGTCCAGCCGCCAGCTCTGCTCATTATCAGGCTCCGCTTCGCTGGTCATCAGCACGGGCGGCCGATCCATCAGGGCAAAGGCGGCGATGTCGCCATCCAGCGCCTCAGCCTCGGCGCGGGTGCAGGGGAAGGTCACTTTCCAGCTTTGCGCCTTGGCTTCGGCGGGCGCGGAGGGAAGGGTTAGATCGTTCATGACGCCGCCTTTAAACCTTTGGCGAATGGAGGGGAAGCGGCCACTTCAACTACCGGATGCGGGCCTTTTTTGCGGGGGCACCGCTCGCGAAAGGAGAAGCAGCGGGGAGCAGGCACGGCTTGCGCGTGCCGCTATCGGCCATTGCGCATCGCGTCAGGCGTCCGCCCACCGCCGCAGAAGATTATGGTACACGCCCGTCAAGCGGATGACCTGCGCATCGTCATGCCCCAGTTCGCCCGCCAGCGCCTGAACGCTGCTGTCCAGATCGAACAGCATCTGCCGCGCCGCGTCGTCCCGCACTATGGACTGGAGCCAGAAGAAGCTCGCCACGCGCCGTCCCCGCGTCACCGGCTCCACCCTGTGCAGCGACGATGACGGATAGAGCACCGCATGACCCGCGGGCAGCTTCACCTGCTGCACGCCGAAATTGGTCTCGACCGTCAGTTCGCCGCCGTCATAGCGATCGGGTTCTTCCAGGAAGACGGTGATCGACAGATCGGACCGCACGCGAAAGCCCGTGCCCGCCTGGATGCGCACTGCATTGTCGACATGGGTGCCGAAGGCCTGCCCGCCCGCATAGCTGTTGAACAGCGGCGGAAATATCTTCAGCGGCAGCGCGGCGGCGATGAACAGGGGCGAGCGGCCGAGGCCGTCGAGCACGATCTGCCCCGCCTGCTTCGCTTCGGCGCAATCCTCCGGCAGTTGCAGGTTGCGCTTGGCCAGCGCCGATTGATGGCCGGAGGTGACATTGCCGTCCACCCACTGCGCCGCGTCGATCAGGTCGCGCAGGCGCCGCACCGCATCGGCATCCAGCAATTCGGGAATGACGGTCAGCATGGCGATGAGCGGAAACAGGCCATGTCCATCATTCCGTCCCGCTGCGCAGGACGAAGGGAATCTCGACCACGCCCTTGACCCGGACGGCCTGGCCGTCGCGCATCACGGGCCTCCAGCGCCAGCCGCGCACCGCGTCGCGCGCCGCATTGTCCAGCCGGGGAAAACCGCTGCTCCGGGCGATGGACAGGCTCTCCACCGCGCCGTCCAGACCCAGCGTCAGCGCGAGGACGACCGTCCCCTGCTCGCGCTTGCGACGGCTTTCCACCGGATAGCGGGGCGGCTTGCCGGCGATCATCTGCGCGCCCAGGTCGCCGCCCTGGACGACGCTCGATCCCATGGATGCGGCGGGCGGCGCGGGCGGCGCGGAAACCGTGACGGGGGGAGCAGGCGGCGCAGGAGGCGCGATGTCCGGCGTGGTCGCCACTGTCGGCGCCGGCGGCTGGGGTACCTTCACCAATGGCGGCGGGGCGACGACCTCGGCCTGCGGGGGCGGGGGCGGCGCCTCCGCGGAAGGGGGCGGGGGCGGAGGCGGCATGAGGTTCACGACCGAGAGGCGCGCCTCCCGCACGCGCTGCACATGATGCCGGGCCTGGACGAGCGCGGCGATCAGGACGGCATGAAGCAGGACGATGACAAGGACCGCCGGGTAGTTCAGTCCGCGCCGCGCGCCATAACGGGCCGGAGCAGCTTCAGGGCGGAAGGGCGCGCTGGGGATGGAAGGCGGGGCGGCGGGCGGCGCGACGATAGCGTCATCCTCCACCTCTTCAACAAATCTATCCGCTACGCGAAGCATGCCAGATCCCCTTTGCCGCCGTGCAGGCGAAGCCCGTCCATAACGCGAATCCTAATGCTACTCAATCGCATCTTTGCGAAGGGACCGGACGGGCGGCGACCCGAGGAGGATGGGAGTGCATCGCCGCCCGCCCGTTTCCCCCGGCAAGGGACGAGTGCCGGGGGATAGGGATAGGTCAGAACATATAGTTGAGGCTGAACACCGCCGACCGGGTCGGGGCGGGCTGCGCCCAGCTATTATTGGTGTTGTTGCGCACCGTGGTCACATATTTCTCATTGGTGAAGTTCTGCACATTCACCTGCGCCGTCAGATTCTCCGTGATCGGGTAGGAGGCCATGAAGCGATGGATGGTGTAGCTCGGCACGCGATAACCGACATAGCTGTTGGCGACCAGTTGGGCGAGCGACGGCTGGTTCAGCAGGAAGCTGCCCTGATAGGTCAGGCCATAGCCCAGTTCCAGGCCGAAGCCGAAGCGGTAGGTCGTGAACAGGCTGCCCGAATGCTTCGGGGTATTGGTCAGCGAGTAACCGGCCGTCGGATCAAGGAAGGTCGTGCTGTTGGCGCATGTGCCGGCGGCCGGGTCGGTCGCGCCCGGATGGGCGAGGCAATAGTCGGAAACCCCCTGCTTGATCTTGCTCTTGAGGTACATGTAATTGGCCGAAATCGTCCAGTTGCTGGTGATGTTGCCCGACGCGCCGAAGGACACGCCCTCCACCCGCTGGTGGCCGTCCGTTGCCTGATCGGGCAGGAGCGGATCGCCCGACACCACCTTGATCTGATTGCGGTCGTTGCGGAACAGCGCCAGGGTCAGCAGCAATTGCTTGTCGAACAGGTCAGCCTTGGCGCCGATCTCGTAATTCTTCGTGGTTTCGGGCCTGACATTGCAGGTGCCGCTGCCGCCCGCGACATTGTCCGCGGTGCAGCTTCCGTCGACCGACGATTTGGACGGCAGCTTGGAGTTGCCGAAAGCGACATAAAGGCTGGTGTCCGGCGTCGGCTTCACGACAGCGCCGACGCGGAAGGAGAAGAGATTGTCGTCCACCTCCAGGCGATTGCCCACCGTGCTGATCTGGCCAAGCTGCGCCGAGCCGCCGGTCGTGTTGTAGGTGAAGGTGCGGTTGAAGCCCTTGACCTTCTCATAGCGGATGCCGCCGTTGATCTCGAACCAGTCGGTGAACTTCATCGTGTCGAACAGATAGGCGGCGTAGCTGGTCTGCTCCCCGACATTATGCGTGCCGAGGATGAAGTTGACGGGACCGACATAATTGTTGCTGCCATAGACGCGGGGCAGGCCGGTAGTGGCGGCCGGGCCGACGATACCCGCAGACGGATCGGCTATGTTCACCAGCGGCAGGTAGAAACCAAGGCTGGCGGCGGCATTATAGGCCGGATTGGCGGCGCTGGCGCCGGTGGTCGGCGTGGTGAAGGGCGCGGCATAGGGATCGAAGCCGTTGGCGCTGCGGCCCAGGCTGCCCTGCAACTGGTCGTAGCGCTCCCACAGGGCCGAGCCGCCGACGACCAGCGTATGGCCGATGCCCCCGGTGTCGAAATCGGCGCTGAGGTCGATCTGGTTATAGGCGGTTTCATTGGTGATGAAGCGCTGGTTGCCGCGACCGCCGATCGGCAGGTAATAGCCGACCGGGATGGTGAGCGTCTCGCCAGCGGCGGTCGTGCCGATGCGCTGCGTGCAAGCGCCGCCGGTATCGGGATTGAAGCCGCCCGCCGTGCCGTTGTCGAGGCAGAAGACCCCGTTCGGCTGGCTGGTCACCGTGTCCTGGCGGATATGTTCGTACCGCGTCAGGTTGCGGACCTTGACCGTGTCGCTGAAGGCATGGCTGAAGATCGCCTGCAACGACTTGGTCTTGCTGTCCTGACGGTCGAGATTGGCGAAGCCGTAATAGCCCGAACGGTCGAACTGGTCCACGATGCCGCCCAGAGCCGGGAAGTAGCGGATGCCATATTGCGGCATCGCCTTGTCGTCGAGATATTCGCCCTGCAGCGTCAGGCTGGTCGGGCTGTCGATGCCGATGGTGATCGCGGGCGCAACGCCCCAGCGCTCATAGTCCTCGACATCGCGGCCCGGCACGTCGTTGCGATGATAGACGGCATTGAGGCGAACGGCGATCAGGTCGTTGACGCGCTTGTTCGCATCGATGGTCGCGCGATAATAATTGTCCGTGCCGATCCCGGCGTTGAGGATCATGTTGTCGTCGGCCAGCGGACGCTTCGTCACCAGGTTGATCGTCCCGGCGACGGAACCGCCGCCGTTCATCACCGAATTGGCGCCATTGGTGACTTCGACCTGTTCGATATTATAGACTTCGTTGCGGTTCAGGAACGCGCCGGACCGCACGCCGTCGACCGTGACGTCGTTCTTCGCGTCCTGCCCGCGCAGGATGATGCGATCGCCATAGCCGAAGCCGCCCTCCCCCGCGCCGAAGGTGATGCCGGGAACGGTCGACAGCACTTCGCGCAGCGTCAGCAGGTTCTGCTGCCGGATGGTTTCCTTGCCGATCACGGTGATGGTCTGCGGCGTATCGAGCAACGGCCGGGTATATTTGGGCGATTCAGCCTTCTCGACCTTGATCGGAGATTCGTCGATCGCCGTGTCGGTGACCGTCATTCCGCCGAGCTTGGCGCCCTGCGCGGCGTCCTGCGCCTGGGCGGACGTGGCGAAGGCGATCGCGCCGACGCAACCCAGCGCCAGGAAGGAAGGTCGTGACAGTGCTTTGGACATGGAAAAAGAACCCCTTTCTTGAACCTTGAGGGGCCTGCTATTGCGACTTGTTCGCAGAGTCAACGCTATTGCGACTAATTATTATTTTATGATCGTATAGCGCCGTCGAAAAGCCAGCATCTTATCGCGCTCGCCAGATTGGGTGGCGCGGCCGTCGCCATGCGCGCCACGTCGATGCGCGCGATCAGGGCGTTGATCGGCAAGCCCTCCCGCGCGGCGGCCGCGCGGAGGGCTTGCCAGAATATCGGTTCAAGGCTGATCGCGGTCTGATGGCCCGCAATCGTCACGCTGCGCTTGACCGGCGGAGCGAAGGGCGATGCCGCCGGCGCCGAAGCGTCATGGGAAGGCCCCTCGCCTGCCATCAGTACATGTGCTGGCCGCCATTGATCGACAGCGTGCTGCCGGTCACGAAACCGCCATCCTCGCTGCAGAAGAAGGCGACGCCGCGCGCGATTTCATCGGCATGGCCCAGGCGACCGACCGGAATCTTGGCGACGATCTTTTCCAGCACGGCGGGGGGAACGGCGGCGACCATGTCGGTGTCGATATAGCCCGGCGCGATGGCGTTGACGGTAACGCCATATTTCGCGCCTTCCTGCGCCAGCGCCTTGGTGAAACCGTGAATGCCGGACTTGGCGGCGGCATAGTTGACCTGGCCATATTGGCCCGCCTGCCCGTTGATCGATCCGATATTGACGAAACGGCCCCAGCCGCGCTCCCGCATTCCGCCGAAGGTCGCCTTCGCCATGTTGAAGCAGCCGCCAAGGTTGATGCGCATCACCTCGTTCCAGTCGTCGAAGCTCATCTTCGCCAGCACGCCGTCCCGCGTGATGCCTGCATTGTTGACCACCACGTCGATCGGCCCCAGCGCTTCGACCACCTGCGCGCAGCCGTCCAGGCAGGCCTGGTGATCGCCCACGTCCCATTTGAACGACGCTATGCCGGTCTTCTCGGAAAAGGCCTGCGCCTTGGCGTCGTTGCCGGCATAGTTTGCGGCGACCGCGAACCCCATGTCCTTGAGCGCCAGGCTGATTGCCTCGCCAATTCCACGTGTTCCGCCCGTGACGACTGCAACCTTGCTCATGATGGCTCTCCTCAAAGAAAAATGACGGGACGAAACTTACCTCTCCAGCCAACCGGCCAGTTCGCGACGGGTCAGACTCTCATACAGATTCATAGCGTCCTGAGACGCGTTCAAACAACTCAAATGGACAAAATTATTACCGCCGGAAGCGATAAAGTCCTCCTTGCCGCGAATGGCGATTTCCTCCAGCGTTTCCAAGCAGTCCGCCGAGAATCCGGGAGTGAGGACGGCAACGTTCCGGACATTTTCGGATGGCAGTTGCCGCAGCACCGCATCGGTCGCCGGACCCAGCCATTTCGCCGGGCCGAAACGCGACTGGAACGTGACCCGCACCTCCCGCCCCAGCGCCTCGCCCAGCAGGCGCGCGCTTTCGACGCACTGGTCGCGATAAGGATCGCCCAATTGCCGCGTCCTTTCCGGCATGCCGTGGAAGCTGGCGATCAGCAGGTCCGGCGCGAAGTCCAGCGCGTCCAGTTGCGCCTGCGTCGATGCGCGCAGCGCCTCTATATAGGCGGGATCGGCATGATAGGGCGGCAGGGTGCGGATCGCCGGTTGCGCCCGCATCTTGCCCAGCGCGGCATAGGCGGCGTCGAGCGCGGTGGCCGTCGTCGCGGCGCAATATTGGGGGTAGAGCGGCGCGAGCAGGATGCGGTCGCACCCCGCCGCGATCATCGCCGCAAGCCGCGAGCCGATGGAAGGATTGCCGTAGCGCATGGCCCAGTCGACCATCACCTCCGGCCCCAGCCTGTCCTGCAACCCCCGCGCCGTGTCGCGGGTGTAGACGGCGAGCGGCGACCCGTCCTTCATCCACACCTGCCGATAGGCATGGGCCGATTTCTTCGGCCGGGTCAGCAGGATCGGGCCGCGCAGGATCGGCTGCCACAGGAGTTGCGGTATCTCCACCACGCGGGGATCGGACAGGAATTCGGCCAAATAGCGCCGCACCGACGCCGGGTCCGGCCCGTCCGGCGTGCCCAGATTGATGACCAGCAGGCCGACCTTGCCCAAGTCCCTCATCCTTCCATCAACAGGGGCAGGCTGCGGAACCGCCGCCCGGTGGTGGTGAACAGCGCATTGGCCACCGCGGGCGCGACCACGGGCGCGCCCAGGTCGGTGAGGCCAGCGGGCGGCGCGGTGCTGCGGATCAGTTCGACGGTCACTTCCCCCACATCGCCCAGCCGGGGCAGGCCCATCCGGCCCAATATCGCCCGTGTCGGCATGCCCTTCGCATAGGGGACGGACGCCCCCATGGCGAATGCCAGGCCGTGGATCAGGCCGCTTTCCACCTGTTGCCGGGCGATGTCGGGATTGACCTGTTCCCCGCCGTCGACGGCGGCGACGATCCGCGAGACCTGGAGCTTGCCCTCGTCCACGCCCGCCTCCACCATGACGGCGATGAAGGCGCCGTTCATCACATGCGCCGCCAGCCCCTGCCCGCTTCCCTCTATGCCGCCCTGCCAGCCGCCCATGGCGCCCACGGTGGTCAGGCAATGCGCCAGCCGGGGATTGCCGCCCAGCATCTGGATACGAAAGGACATCGCCTCCATCTGCGCCTGGTGGGCCAGTTCGTCCATGAAACTTTCGGTGAAGAACGCCCCGTGCAGATTCGCGTTGCCGCGCGCGAAGCCCAGCGGCAGGCCGACATCGGCGGGGAAATGATCAACCGCCCAGTTGGGCACCGAATAAGGCAAATCCATGCCCGCCACCGCCAGCCGGGTGGAGGTGCCCGATGCATCGGCGCTTGCTTCGTGCGGCAGCTTGCCATGGGCGATGCGCGCCCATGTCTGGGTCAGGGCGCAGGGGGCGGCGACCTTTGCGGACCAGCCCTCGACCGCGCCGTTGCGGCCCAGCTTGCCAGCCATGCGCGCATGGGCGGGGGCGCTGGGCCGGTCCTGGATCACATCCTCCAGCCGGGACCAGAGCAGTTGCACTGGCCGCCCCATCTCGCGGGAGAGGAGCGCGGCCTGCACCCCTGCCTCGAAATCCATGCGGCGGCCATGGCCCCCGCCGGCATGCAGCGGATAGAGCGTCACTGCCTCCGCCGGCAGGTCCAGCGCCCTGGCGATGGCGGCGCGGGCCAGGCCGGGCGCCTGCGTCGCCATCCACACCTCCGCGCCGTCCTCGCCGATCCGGGCGGTGGCGCACGTCGGCTCCATCGCCAGATGCAGGCCCGGCCGCACCCGATATTCGCTGGCGAGGACGGTCGCATCCTCCGACAGCGATTGCGGATCGCCCCGCGCATAGAGCCGCTCGCCCGAGGAGTCGGCAAAGGCCTGCTCCAACGCCGCCTCGATTCCGGCGCTGCCCACAGGCGTGCCGGAAAGCGCGAAGACGGGGTCGGCCAGATCCAGCGCCTTGTTCGCCGCCCACCAGTTGCTGGCGATCGCCGCCACCCAGCGTTCCCGCCGGACCAGTTTCAGGAAGCCGGTGACGGATTTCGCCGCGCCCTCATTGACGCTTTTCAGGACGGCGTCCCCGATCGGACCCTGCCGGATGGAAGCGAAGGCCATGTCGGGCAGGCGGATGTCGGCGGCGAAATTATGACTGCCGTCGATCTTGGACGGGGTGTCGAGCCGGGGAAGCTCCTGCCCCGCCAGCCGGTCCACATCGGCCTGGCGGAAGGGCAATATGTCGGGCAGGTCGAAGGTCGCGGCATCCTCCGCCACCTCGCCCAGCTTCAGCGTGCGCTTTCCGCCGTCGGAGACGATGCCGTCGCGGATGTCGCAGCTTTCCCACGCCACGTCCCACCGCGCCGCCGCCGCCTTGCACAACAGCACCCGCGCCGCCGCGCCCGCCTCCCGATAGGGCTGGTGGAACATGGGGATCGACGTGCCCGCGCCGGTCAGCATCAGCGCGCTGCGGGTCGCATATTGATCGATGGCCCATTCGCCCGCTTCCCCGGCAAGCCTGCTCCAGTCATTGGCCAGCCATTGGCGGGCGAGCAGATTGTTGGCGTAGAGCGGCCCGATGGGCGCGCTCTGCACGCCTATGGTGCGCCAGTCGGCGCCCAGCTCGTCGGCCAATATCTGCGGCAACAGGGTGCTGACCCCCTGCCCCATTTCCGTCTGCGGCACGATGACGATGATCTGCCCGGACCGGTCGATCTTGAGGAAGGCGTTGAAGGCGGTTTCGCCCGGCGCGGTGTTGAGATTGGCGCGATAGGCGCGCGGCCAGCCCCCCCATGCCAGCAGCAGGCCCGCCGTCGCGCCGCCGCCGACCAGCAGAGTGCGCCGGTTCAAACCCCTTTCCGTCTGCTGACCCTGCTTCCGCGGTGCGCGCCCCATGGGATCGCTGATAAAGAGGCGCGGAAGCTCTGGAAAGCCCTATTGCGAGCCGACCGGCTCAAGCCGGAGGCGGCGTATCTCTATCGCGGGGCAGCGGTCCATGACGACCTTCAATCCTGCCGCCTCGGCGCGGGCGGCGGCGGCTTCGTTCACCACCGCCAACTGCATCCAGACCGCCTTCGCGCCCGCCGCTATGGCGTCGTCCACCGCTTCGCCCGCTGCCTCGCTGCGGCGGAAGATGTCGACCATGTCGATGGGCACGCCGATGTCGGACAGTCTGGCCCAGACGAACTCGCCATGCACATGCTCGCCCGCGATCTGCGGATTGACCGGCAGCACGCGATAGCCATGGTCCTGAAGGGTCTTCATCACGCCATAGCTTGGCCGATCGGGCCGGTCGGAGATGCCGACAAGAGCGATGGTGCGGGTTTCGTTCAGCAGATCGGCGATATCCTGGTCGGCGGTAAGCGGCATGCGGCGGTCCTTCCTGTTGCTGGGACATGGGAAGGACGCGGGAGGGGCGCAAGCCGTTCCATCGACATGATGGCGCGGGGTGCGTGCAGGGGTGGCTGGACCCTACGCCCCTTCCTCCGTCATGCTGAAACGAGTTCAGCATGACGATGGGGGATGGGCTGTCCTGCTGTTCGGTCGTGCAGCCTTGCCGCCAACCCCGTCATCCCAGCGAAGGCTGGGATCGCAGGCGATAGGGCGCGGCTTAGCCTCACGAGATCCCAGCTTTTGCTGGGATGACGAGAGAAGAGGGCGGGACGACGGAAGAAGGGATGTCAGCGCCCGCCCCGCAACCATGCCGCCACCTTCTCCGCAATGGCGCGGAAGGGCGCGCCGTGCGCGTCGTCGCCCGCTGCCGGGGGATCGCCAGCGTCGGACCGGCGGCGAATGTCGATGGCCAGCGGGATGCGGCCCAGGAAGGGCATGCCCATCTCCCCGGCGGCGGCTTCCGCGCCGCCCTGGCCGAAGGGGTCCGACACCTCCCCGCAATGGGGGCAGGCATAGCCCGCCATATTCTCGACAAGGCCGATCATCGGCACCTGCGTCTGTTCGAACAGGCTGACGGCGCGGATGGCGTCGATCAGCGCCAGGTCCTGCGGCGTGGAGACGATGACGGCGCCGACCGGCTTGTGCTTCTGCACCATCGACAATTGCACGTCCCCGGTGCCCGGCGGCATGTCGACGATCAGCAATTCCATGTCGCCCCAATCGGCCTCGATCAACTGGGCCAGGGCATTGCCCGCCATCGGCCCGCGCCAGGCCAGCGCCTTGCCCGGCTCCACCAGATGCCCCATGGACAGCATCGGAACGCCGAAGGGGCTTTGCACCGGAACGAGCTGCTTGTCCCTGGCCTGCGGCTTCCTGTCCTCGCTGCCCATCAGCCGCGCCTGCGACGGGCCGTAAATGTCCGCGTCGACCAGCCCGACCTTCACCCCCAGCCTTTGCAGCGCGACGGCGAGATTGGCCGACAGGGTCGATTTGCCCACCCCGCCCTTGCCCGACGCGACCGCGACGATCTTCAACGGCCTGCGCTCGGCGGTCATGGCGATGCGCACGTCGTCGACGCCCGGCACGGTCAGCGCGCCTTCGCGGATCGCGGCGGCCACGGCGTCGCGCTGCTCGCGCGACAGGCCCGCCACGTCCAGCGCCAGCGACATCACCCCGTCCTTGAGGCGCGGCGCGCTGGCGCGGCCGTCGGTCAGCGTTTTCAGGCGGGCGGCGAAATCTTCGAGCTGGGTCATGGCAGGCCATCTAGGGACTTTCCCCGTCCGGCGAAACCGGCAGGGGGCCGTTTTTCTTGGCCGCCGACATCATTCGAAACAATAATCGTTGCGAAGGGCACTGTTTTTCGCCGGAGAGCCTACCTATAGAGGGGGCATGAAGAGATTTTTCGGGTGGATGCCGGGCATAGCGAGCGCCATGGCCCAGGGTCCGTGGGGCGGCAAGAGCGACGGGCCGGACGGCAATGACGGCCAGGGCAGGGACGGCGACGGCAAGGGGAGCGACGGACCGCGCAACCCCTGGACCCAGCCGGGCCGCCCCGGCGCCAAGGGCCCTTCCGCGATCGAGGAACTGCTCCGCCGCAGCAAGGAGAGCTTCGGCCAGGGCGGGGGCGGCTTCGGCAATCTGCCGCCGCGCCCCTCCGGCAAGGCGCTGTGGCCGGCCGCCATCGGCATATTGGTGGTGCTGTGGCTGGTCCTGACCTGCTTCCACCGCGTCGGCCCGCAGGAGCGCGGCGTCGTCACCCTGCTCGGCAAGTACAGCCGCACCCTATCCCCCGGCATCAGCCTGACGCTGCCCGCCCCGCTGGAAAATGTGACGACCGTCGATGTCGAGGAAATCCGCACCATCGACATCGGCTCGACGCGGGCGGAGAGCGAGAATCTGGTGCTGACCGGCGACCAGAACATCATCGACCTCGCCTATTCGGTGCGCTGGAACATCCGCAGCCCGGAACTATACCTGTTCCAGCTTTCCGACCCTGACTCCTCGGTGCGCGAAGTCGCCGAAAGCGCGATGCGCTCGGTCGTCGCCAGCGTCAGCCTGGAGGATGCGCTGGGCGCGGGCCGCACGGAGATCGAGCAGCAGGTCGAGCAGCGGATGCAGGAGATATTGGACGGCTACAGGTCGGGCATCCGCGTGCAGGGCGTCGCCATCAAGCAGGCCGATCCCCCAACCGCCGTCAACGACGCGTTCAAGGCCGTATCGGCAGCGCAGCAGACCGCCCAGACCTATCTCAACGAAGCCCGCGCCGCCGCGCAGCAGGTGACGGCGAAGGCGCAGGGCGAGGCCGCCGCCTTCGACAAGGTCTATGAGCAGTACAAGCTGTCGCCCGACGTCACCCGCCGCCGCATGTATTATGAAACCATGGAGGGTGTTCTGTCGAACGTCGACAAGACCATCGTCGAGGGCGGCAATGTCACGCCCTATCTGCCCCTTCCCGAACTCAGGCGCAGGGCACAGGGCGGCGCGCCGCAGGGCAGCGCGACCGTGGAGGGCCAGTGATGCAGAGCCTTGTCCGCCATCCCGTCGCGCTGGCGCTGCTGGCCATCGCCGCGCTGCTGCTGGTCGGCAGCACCATCGCCATCGTGCCCGAAACCAAGCAGGGCGTGATCGTGCGCTTCGGCGATCCCAAGAAGATCATCAACCGATACCGCCCGAACGAGGATTTCGGCAAGACCGGCGCGGGCGTCATCCTGCGCTGGCCGTTCATCGACCAGATCGTCTGGATCGACAAGCGCGTCCTGTCGGTGGAAATGGAGCGGCAGCAGGTGCTGTCCACCGATCAGCTGCGCTTGCAGGTCGACGCCTTCGCCCGTTACCGCATCGTCGATCCGCTGCGCATGTACATCGCGGCGGGCAGCGAGGAGCGGGTGTCGGACGCGCTCCGCCCGATCCTGGGTTCCGCGCTGCGCAACGAACTGGGCAAGCGGCCCTTCGCGGCGCTGCTCTCCCCCGAGCGGGGCCAAGTGATGGACAATATAGAGGCGGGCCTGAACCGCGTCGCCCGCCAATATGGCGCGCAGATCGTGGACGTCCGCATCAAGCGGGCCGACCTGCCCGACGGCGCGCCGCTGGAAAGCGCCTTCACCCGGATGCGGACGGCGCGGGAGCAGGAGGCGCTCACCATCCGCGCCCAGGGGGCCAAGCAGGCGCAGATCATCCGCGCCGAAGCGGACGCCAACGCCGCCCGCATCTATTCGGACAGCTTCGGCAAGGATGCGCAATTCTACGATTTTTATCGCGCCATGCAGGCCTATCGCTATACGTTCGCCCCGGATCGGCAGGGGTCGACCGCCATGGTCCTCTCCCGCGACAATGATTTCCTGAAACAGTTTCAGGGGCGTTGATTTCATTACGGAACCCGCGTCATTCAATGAGGGTTAAGACTAGACGGCGCATCCCGCTCATCGCAGAGTCCCGCCTTTCCTTCGCCAAGTTCATGAGAGGACCGTCACGAGTGCGTTACGCTTATGCCATTACCGGCGCCCTGCTGCTCGGCGGCACCGCCATCGCCGTTACCTCCAGCCCGAATGTCGGCGCCCAGGTCGCGCAGAATGAAGGCATGCAGGCAGCAGCTCCCGCCGGCGCCCCGGCCAGCCTGGCCGACATGGTCGAAAAGCTGCAACCGGCCGTGGTCAACATTTCCACCAAGCAGCGCGTGCAGGTGCAGAATCCCTTTGCCGGCACGCCGTTCGGCGACCTGTTCGGCGCTCCGGGCGGAAGGCCGCAGACGCGCCAGGCGCAATCGCTGGGGTCGGGCTTCATCATTTCGGCCGACGGCTATATCGTCACCAACAACCATGTGGTGTCCGCCGGCGCCGAAGGAGCCAGCGTCGATTCCATCACCGTCACCCTGACCAACAGCGAGGAATATCCGGCCAGGCTGGTGGGCCGCGATCCCGCGACCGACATCGCCGTGCTGAAGATCGAGCCGAAAAAGGCGCTGCCCTTCGTCAAGTTCGGCGACAGCACCAAGGCGCGCGTGGGCGACTGGGTGATCGCCATCGGCAACCCCTTCGCCCTGTCGGGCACGGTGACGGCGGGCATCATCTCCGCCGTGCATCGCGGCACCGGCGGCACATATGACAAGTTCATCCAGACCGACGCCTCGATCAACCAGGGCAATAGCGGCGGCCCGATGTTCGACATGCGCGGCAATGTGATCGGCATCAACAGCCAGATCCTTTCGCCCTCCGGCGGCAATGTCGGCATCGGCTTCGCCATCCCGTCGGAACAGGCCGCGCCCATCGTCGACACGCTGCGCAAGGGGCAGGCGGTCAAGCGCGGCTATCTGGGCATCCAGATCAGCCCGCTGGGCGAGGATCTGGCCGATTCGCTCGGCCTCGCCAAGAATCGCGGCGAATTCGTCCAGGGCGTGGAGCCGGGCAAGGGCGCGGACAAGGCCGGGATCAAGGCGGGCGACGTGATCGTCAGCGTCGCCGGCCAGGAAGTGACGCCGGACCAGAATCTCTCGTCCATCGTCGCTTCCCAACCCATCGGCTCGCGCGTGCCCATCGTGCTGCTGCGCAACGGGCAGCGGCAGACGGTGACGGCAGTGGTGGGCGAGCGTCCGTCGGAAGACGAACTCAACGCCTTCGCCCAGAGCCAGGATGAGGATTTCAGCCAGCAACCGAACAACCCGTCCAACAACGGGCAGGCCAGCCAGCAATCGCTGGGCATTTCGGCCATTCCGCTGACCTCCACCATTATCCGCCAACTCGGCATCGCCGCCGATACGCGGGGCATCGTGATCACCGCCGTCGACGGATCGACCGATGCGGGCGCCAAGGGCCTGCGCCGCGGCGATGTCATCATCACCGCGAACAACCGGCCCGTCGCGACCCAGGCGGACCTCGACGCGCAGGTGAAGGCGGTGTCGGCGCAGGGCCGCAGCGCGATCCTGCTTCAGGTGCTGCGGCGCGGCCAGCCCGCCGTGTTCCTGCCGGTGCGGCTGCGCGACAAATAAGGGCGCGCGACGCGCGACAGGCAAAGAACTGAAAACCAGCCGATCGTTACGGGTCGCGCTTGCCGGAAGCCCCGCCTCCCCTTTACAACGGGGCGGCAGACTCCGGTGGGCGCGGCCCGTCACCTTTTGGGAGAATGACGCGAGATGAGCGACGGCATTTTCATCGGCCTTGGCGCGCCGGACAAGGATGGCGGCATCCCGCAGACGCTGAACCTGCGCCGGGCCAATCGCCATGGGCTGATCGCGGGCGCGACCGGCACCGGCAAGACCGTGACGCTGCAGGGCATCGCCGAGAGCTTCTCGGCGCTGGGCGTCCCCGTCTTCCTCGCCGACGTGAAGGGCGACCTGTCGGGCATTTCCATGGCCGGTTCCCCCACCGCGAAAAATGCCGACAAGCTGGTCGCCCGCGCGCAGGAGATCGGCCTCGACAATTACAGCTATGCCGACAATCCCGCCATCTTCTGGGACTTGTAC
This sequence comes from Sphingobium sp. TA15, assembly GCF_037101235.1. Taxonomy (NCBI): domain Bacteria; kingdom Pseudomonadati; phylum Pseudomonadota; class Alphaproteobacteria; order Sphingomonadales; family Sphingobiaceae; genus Sphingobium; species Sphingobium sp. TA15. The sequence goes on along the minus strand of NZ_AP025355.1, from coordinate 195,569 downwards.
GGGCAGCAGGGCCATCCCGTCCGCACCACCGTCAGCGAGATGGGGCCGCTGCTCCTCTCCCGCCTGATGGGTCTCAACGAAACGCAGGAGGGGGTGCTTTCCATCGCCTTCAAATATGCCGACGAGCAGGGCCTGCTGCTGCTGGACCTGGGCGATCTGCAGGCGATGCTGGCCTATTGCGCGGAAAATGCCGACAGCCTGTCCGCCCAATATGGCAATGTGACCAAGGCCAGCGTCGGCGCGATCCAGCGGCAACTGCTCCAGTTGGAAAGCCAGGGCGGCGACCATTTCTTCGGCGAACCCGCGCTCGACATCCACGACATGCTGAAGGTGGATGAGAAGGGGCGCGGCTATGTCAACATCCTCGCCGCCGACAGGCTGATGCAGAGCCCGAAGCTCTACGCCACCTTCCTGCTCTGGCTGCTGTCCGAACTGTTTGAGACGCTGCCCGAAGTGGGCGATCCGGACAAGCCGGTGCTCGTCTTCTTCTTCGACGAAGCGCATCTGCTTTTCGACGACGCGCCCAAGGCGCTGACCGACAAGATCGAGCAGGTGGTGCGCCTGATCCGATCCAAGGGCGTGGGCGTCTATTTCGTGACGCAGAACCCCATCGACATTCCGGAGGATGTGGCGGGCCAGCTAGGCAACCGGGTCCAGCACGCGCTGCGCGCCTTCACCCCCCGCGACCAGAAGGCGATCAAGGCGGCGGCGGAAACATTCCGGATCAACCCGGATCTGAACGTCGAGACCGCCATCACCGAACTGAAGGTGGGCGAGGCCCTGGTATCGTTGTTGCAGGAGGACGGCTCGCCCGGCATCGTGCAGCGGACGCTGATCGCCCCGCCCCGCTCGCGCCTTGGCCCGCTGGACGCGAAGGAACGGGCGATCATCCAGTCGATTTCGCCCTGCGCGGGCAAATATGACGCGACCGTCGACCGCGAGTCCGCCGAGGAGATATTGGCGGCGCGGGGTCAGGCCGCCGCAGCCGCCGCGCAGGCCGCCAAGGCGCAGGCCGAAGCCGACAAGGCCGCCGCCGCCCAGGCCAAGGTGGAGGCGAAGCAGCGTGAGGCCCAGCTCAAGGAACAGGCCCGGCAGGAAGCCGCCGCCGCCCGTGAAGCCGCCAAGCCGTCCGGTTTCGACAAGGCGATCCAGTCCGCCACCCGATCCGCCGCGTCGTCGGTCGGGCGTCAGGTCGCCAATGAACTGGGCCGCGCCGTGTTCGGCGGGTCCAGCCGCAGGTCGGGCGGAATCGCGGGCCAACTGGTGCGCGGCATATTGGGCAGCCTGTTCAAATAAGCGGAGGGGAGAAAAGCCATGCGAAAGACGATCATCTGCATCCTGGGCCTGGCGTCGGCGGGCCTGACGCTCCCCGTCCATGCGCAGGCCCTCCATGCGCAGAATCGGCGCGACCTGCACCGCGCCGTGGACGCCGCCATCGCCAGCGACATCGCCCGCGACCGCCAGGCCGAACGCGACGCGAAGCGCCAGCCCTATGTCTCCCCCGGCTATGGCACGATCCGCACCGCCGCGGCGGCGCGCAACGCCTGCGCTGCCAAGGCGCGGGAAGAGGCCGGGCCGGGCGCGAAGATATTGGGCCGCGTCGCCGCCAGCACCATGTCCACCGGCTGGGAAGTGGAAGGCGAAGTCTCCGGCGGCCGGGGGTCGGTGCCCTTCGTCTGCTCGGTGCGGAATGGGTCGGTCAGCGGGATCATGCTGCACGCGCCGGATTGAGGGGGTTGGGGAGGGAAGCCGTCATTCCTCCTTCCGTCACCCCGGACTTGATCCGGGGTCCCGCTTTTCCCTCTACACTGCCTCGTCCAAGGCAGCGGGACCCCGGATCAAGTCCGGGGTGACGGAAACTGATGTCCGCAACGGGCCAATAACGACCACCCCCCCACATCACCAATCCTCCGCCCCACCCTAAAAGCCAAACCTTCCCCGCCCCAAATATTGCTGCGCCTTTTCTCTACTCGCTCGGTTGCGAAACCCGCTGCGCAGGCGCTAAAGGAGGGGGCCATGCACAGCCCCTCCATTCCCCGCCACCCCCTGCGCTTCGGCAATTTCCGCGCCTATCTGCTGGGCCGGCTGACGGCGGTGCTGGCGCAATATGGCATGATGATCGTGCTGGCGTGGCAGGCCTATAATGTAGCCCGCGAAACCATGAGCACCGGGGCCGCCGCCGCCCAGCTTGGGCTGATCGGCCTGGCGCAGTTCCTGCCGCTCTTCTTCCTGACGCCCGTGACCGGGTGGGTGGCGGACCATTTCGACCGCCGCATGATCACCCGCTTCACCCTGCTGCTGCTGGTGCTGGCGTCGGGCACGCTGGCCTTCGCCACCTATGAGGGCTGGGTCAGCCTGCCGCTGATCTTCGGCATCGCCGCCATCGTCGGCGTCGCCCGCGCCTTCAACGGGCCGGCCTACAGCGCGCTCGCCCCCAATCTGGTGCCCCGCGAAGTGCTGCCCAACGCCATCGCCATTTCCAGCGTCGTCTGGCAGGCGGGCATGATCGCCGGGCCGGCGCTGGGCGGCTATGCCTATGCGGCGCAGCCCTGGGGCGCCTATGCGCTGGCGTCGGGCCTGTTCGCCGTCGCCCTGCTCTGCATGCTGCTGATCGGCCCGGTGCCGCAGCCGCCCCGCGACACCAGCCGCCATCCCGTGCGCCAGATGATCGACGGCCTGACCTATGTCCGCACCAACCGGCTGGTGCTGGCCACCATCACGCTGGACCTGTTCGCGGTGCTGCTGGCGGGCGCGACCGCGCTGCTGCCCGTCTATGCCCGCGACATATTGCATGTGGGGTCAGCAGGCCTGGGCCATCTCGCCGCATCGCCCGGCATCGGCGCGGGCGCCACGGCCCTCTTCTTTTCCTTCCGGCCGATGAGGACGGAGGTGGGCCTGAAAATGCTGGGCGCGGTCGTCCTGTTCAGCATCGCCACCATCATCTTCGGCTCCACCGCCTTCCTGCCCCGCGCCATTGCGCCGGAGGTCGGCATTGCGGCGCTGGTCCTGCTGGGATCGGCCGACATGGTGTCGGTCTATGTCCGGCAGTCGCTGATCCAGCTTCACACGCCGGACGAGATGCGCGGCCGCGTGTCCAGCCTGTCGCAGCTCACCATTTCCGCCTCCAACGAACTGGGGGAGGCGGAATCCGGCTTCCTCGCGGCGCTGGTCGGCCCGGTCGCGGCGGTGATCGGCGGCGGGATCGGCGCCATCGCGATAACCCTGATCTGGGCGAAGCTCTTTCCAGAACTCCGTCTTGCTCGTACCTTCGACCCACCCGAAACAAGGGCGGCCGAGTCCACGCAGGAGCCAAAATCCATTCAGGAGATAGCGCAATGAAGGCATCCAGCATCTTGGAAACCATCGGCAACACGCCGCATATCCGCGTAAACCGGCTGTTCGGGGACGCGCCAAAAGGCACGGAAGTGTGGATCAAGTCCGAACGGTCCAACCCCGGCGGGTCGATCAAGGACCGAATCGCCCTGTCGATGATCGAGGCGGCAGAGGCGTCGGGCGACCTGAAGCCCGGCGGCACCATCATAGAGCCGACATCCGGCAATACCGGCGTCGGCCTGGCCATGGTGGCGGCGGTCAAGGGATACAGGCTGATCCTGGTCATGCCCGAAAGCATGAGCCTGGAGCGCCGCCGGCTGATGCTGGCCTATGGCGCCAGTTTCGACCTGACGCCGCGGGAAAAGGGCATGAAGGGCGCGATCGAGCGCGCGCTGGAACTGGTCGAGCAGACGCCCAACAGCTGGATGCCCCAGCAGTTCGAGAACCCCGCCAATATCGACGTCCATGTCCGCACCACGGCGCAGGAGATCGCCACCGACTTCGCCGACGCGCCGCTCGACGCGCTGATCACCGGCGTCGGCACCGGCGGCCACATCACCGGCGTGGCGCAGGTGCTGAAATCGCTCTGGCCCCATCTCAAGGTCTATGCGGTCGAACCGACCCTGTCCCATGTCATCAGCGGCGGCCAGCCCGGCCCGCACCCGATCCAGGGCATCGGCGCGGGCTTCATCCCCGCCAACCTGCACACCCAGTTGCTGGACGGCGTGATCCAGGTCGATCCGGCCGACGCCAAGGAGTTTGCCCGCCGCGCCGCGCGGGAGGAAGGCGTGCTGGTGGGCATATCCTCCGGCGCGACGCTGGCCGCCATTGCCCAGAAGCTGCCGGAACTGCCGGCGGGCAGCCGCGTTCTGGGCTTCAACTATGACACCGGCGAACGCTATCTGTCGGTGCCCGATTTCCTGCCCGAATAAGGCCGGACGCAGGCAAGAGCCGGAACGGGCATGAGCGACGCACATCTCGGCATCCAGCCGCATCGTTCGATGTGGCTGCTCTGGCTCCTGCTGTTCGTCGGCCTGCCCGCCCTGGTCGCCGCGTGGGAGGCGCGGGTGCCACCGGGCAAGGCGCGCCTGGAGGCGGTCGCCGCCGCCCGGTTCAGGCGTCCCGCGACGCCTCCGCCGGCGGTTGCCCCGGTGGAGGTCTATGCCCTGGAGCGCGACCAGGCGCGGGCGCTGAACGCCGCCATTCCCTTCTCCCGCCTGCCCAATCCGGCGGCGCGGCCATTCATCTTCTCAGGATCGCCCGTCGACCTTGCCCGCGCCACGGACTGCCTGGCCGCCGCGCAGCTTTACGAGGCGGGCGACGATGCCGTGGGCGAGCGGGCCGTCGCGCAGGTGGTGCTGAACCGCGTGCGGCATCCCGCCTTTCCCAAGACGGTCTGCGGCGTCGTCTTCCAGGGACAGGAACGGGCGACGGGGTGCCAGTTCACCTTCACCTGCGACGGCGCGCTCGCCCGCGCCCCGACCCAGGCGGCCTGGGAAAGGGCGCGGGACATCGCCCGGTCGGCGCTGGCGGGCAAGGTCTACAGGCCGGTCGGCTACGCCACCCATTATCACACCGACTGGGTGGTTCCCTATTGGAGCGGCAGCCTGGACAAGATCGCGTCGGTCGGCACTCATCTCTTCTTCCGCTGGCGGGGCTGGTGGGGCACGCCCCCCGCCTTCCGCCGCGCTGGCGAGAGCGGCGAGCCGCTGGTGCAGCGCATCGCGCGCTTGTCCGCCGCGCATCAGGGCGATCCGGCCGCGCCTGCCGGCCCGACGCCGCTCATCCTGGCCGGCGGCACGGTGACCGATCTCGCCGCCAGGCCGCAACAGATGATCGGGGCGGATTCGCTGGGCCGGACGATGGCGGGCGTGCGGCTGATCGCCATCGCGCCGGGGGCCAGGAGCTTCCTGGTCGAACTGGGGCGCACCGCCTCGCCCGACAATTGGCCGGCCATGGCCCAGACCTTTTGCGCCGGGCGACCGGAATGTCGGATCATGGCCTGGCGGACAGGGACTGCGCCGGGCGGCCTGCCCTTGTCGGGCGACCAGATGGAAAGCATGGCCTTCGCCTATATCCACAACAGCGCCACGGGATTGCAGCGATCGCTCTGGAACTGCTTTCAGACGCCGCGGGCCAACAAGGATGAATGCATGCTCCAGCGCAATCCCAGGACGTCGGCCTCCACGCCGCCCGCCACCGCCCCGGAACTGGCGGGCGTGCGCCGGAAGGAACGCTTCGAAGTGGTGAAGATCGCGCCGCCCTCACCGGCGGTCACGGCGCCCACCCAACCGTGAAGGCGCGCCGCGTCGCGCCCTTTATTCCATGTCCTCGAACCCGCTCAGGCGCGGCAGCGCGCCGATGCGGGCGACCAGTTCGGACTGGCGGCTGCAATCCAGCTTCACATAGATATTCTTGATCTGCGTCCGCACCGTGTTGAGTGCGACGCCGCGTTCCTGCGACAATTCCTCCAGCCCCCGTCCCTGGCAAAGCGCCTCGGCCACCTCCGCCTCCGCCCTGGTGAGGCCGTATAGGGCGCGGATGCGGCTGGAAAGGCTCAGGTCGCGGTCGGCCGGATCGGTGACGATCGCGACGATCTGCCGTTCCGTGCCGACGCGCACTGCGGCGATCGACAGCACATAGGGCAGGCCCCGTTCGCGATGGACGAAAATCGCGCTTGCCTGCCCGCCCTGGCGCGCGGCCGCGGCGCGGAAGGCCGCCTGCAACGCTTCGTCGTCGCGGGGGTCGAGCGCCTTCAACTGCCGTTGGCGCAGGCCGAGCGCATCGCCCCGGCGCAGCAGCGCGTCCGCCAGGCGGTTGCAGTCGATCAACGCGCCGTTGGGACGCAGGGTGAAGACGGCGTGGCCCACCATGTCGAGCGTCGCGTGCAGCGAACGGCCATGATGACGGGCGCGGTCCAGCTTGCTGCGGATCGCGAACATGCGGCCGATATGACCGATATTGTCCTGCATCGCCCGCACCTCGCCCTCGCTGAAGGGCTTTTGCGCTCGGCCCCGGTGCAGGCCGATATGGCCGGTCGTCCCGTCCTTCTGGATCACGCCGCCCAGGCAATGGAAAGTGTCGTCCCCCATGCCCCTGATCCACTCATTATAGATCCGGCTGTCCTCATAGGCCCGGATGGGCACAAGAGCCTCCACATTCCAGACGCGGTTGATCGCCTCCGCCCGGTCCAGCGCGACGCCCCAGATGTCGTCGCCCTGAAACTCCTCGTCGTAAAGCGCCATTTGCGCGTCGGAGAAATAGCCGGAATAGGAAATTTCCGCGACATGCTGGGGCGTGCGGCCCCAATGCAGGACGCCCGATCGCGCGCCGACCGCATCGGCCAGCGTCGCAGCCAGCCGATCGAACGCCTCATCGTCGGTCGCCGCGTCGTAGATTTCCTCCGTCCGGATCACAGCCTTGTCCATTCTCCCCGATTTCCCGATACGGGATATACGCAAGCGCGCCTCGCCGCATTGCACAAATCGGACATTCCCCATTCAAATCACTGGAAAAACCGATAAGGCTGCTGCCGTGCCGCGCCCCTTGCACCCCTCTCCCCGTCCTTCGACAGACGGCGGCTGGCCTCCGGTCCTTGTCCTGGCGGCGATCACCCTGCTGGTCCAGGGCGGCACGCTGATGTCGCTGGGCGTGCTCCTTCCCGGCATGGCGGCCATTTTCGGACAGGCAGGCGGCGGCATCACCATATTCCTGCTGGCGATGAGCCTGGCCAGCCTGACGGTCGGCTGGGCCTTGGGCAAGGCGGGGGTCCGCCCGGTGCTGCTGATCGGCATTCTGCTGAGCGCGGCGGGCTTCGCGCTTGCCGCCATGGCGCAGCAGCGGCCCGTCCTGATGGCGGGCATGGCGTTGTCGGGCCTTGGCGTCGGCGCATCGACCATCGTGCCCGGCATCGCCGTCATCACCCGGCATCATGTCGCGCGGCGCGGACTGGCGCTCGCCATCTTCCTGGGCGCCGCCGTCGCCGCAGGGGCGGCGGTGCCGCCCCTTGTCGGCGCGGCCATGACCTGCTGGACATGGCGCGCGGCCATGCTGCTCTGCGCCGCGGCGATCATGCTGGCCTGCCCTCCGCTGGTCCTGATCGTGCCCGGCGGGCGGGCGGATGTCGCGCCGGAACCGGCGGCGGGTCGGGACGCGCCATGGAAGGCGTTGGGCAGCGGGAATTTCCGTCGGATCCTGTTGGCCATGACCCTGTTGCAGCTTGCCATCAACGGCGTGCTGTTCGCGGCGGTAGACTGCCTGATGGCGCAGGGCCTGGGCCAGTCCGGCGCGGTCCTGGCCTATAGCAGCGCCAACCTGGTCGGCCTGCCCGCGCTGCTGGCGGGCGGCATGCTGGCCGACCGCATCGGCGCGCGGCGCAGCCTGATCGCCACGGCGCTGCTGCTGGCGGCGGGGACGATGGCATTGCTGGGGGCCGGCATGATGGGCATGGCCGGGGTCTGGCTGTTCGTCCTGCTCTGGGGCGTCGCCAGCGCGCTGCCCGGCCAGTCCGGATCGATGCTGCTGGCCGACGTCGTGGAGGAGGAGGCGTTCGCGCGCCTGCTGGGCCTCAACACCGCGGTGGTCAGCCTGCTGGGCGCGTTGGCGCCGCTCTGGACCGACCAGATGCGCGCTGCGGGCGGCGGCTATGGCCTGCCCATATCGGTCTATGCGGCGCTGGCGCTGGCCGCGGCGCCGCTCATCGCGTCGGTGCGTCCGTCAAAGGCCGATGCTGGCTGACAGGCCGACGGTGCGCGGCCGCTGCGTCATTTCGCGCAGGGGCGATCCGGTCGCCGGCACCAGTTCCGCATTGCGATAGAGCACCGTCCTGCTGTCCAGCAGATTGTCGGCGAAGGCGGACAGGCGCCATCCGTCCCGGCCGATGCTCAGGCGCAGGAACAGCAGGTCGCTTCCTTCGCCCGCATAGACGCGTGGATCATAGGCGGTGGACCGGGTCGAGGGCGCGCGGCGGAAACGTCCGGCATGCCGCCATTCGGTCCGGACGAACCCCTCCAGCCGTCCCGGCAGCGTGAAGCCATATTCCGCCGCCATCGTCCCCGACCAGCGCGGCACATAGGGAATGCGGTCCCCCGCAGCGACGATGCCCGCGCCCGGAGGTCCGACATCGCGGCGGAAGCGCGCATCGACGAAGCCCAGCGAAAAATCCAGCGCCAGCCGCCGCGACGGCTCGCTCCGCAACGCCAGCTCGACGCCCCGGTTGCGCGCCGCGCCCAGATTGTCGACATAGGAAAAGCCGCAATTGGGCAGGGTGACGGACTGCTGTATGCGTCGCCAGTCGATGCGGAAGGCGGCCAGCGACAGGCGAAGCCGCCGATCGGGCAATCCCGCCTTCACCCCCGCCTCGTAGCTCCAGAGCGAATCGGAGCCATAGCTGTCCGGCGCGGCGGCGCGGCCCAATGCGGAGAGATCGGCCGCGCAACCGTTCGCCGGCACCGCTCCATTGGTTCCCCCGCCGCGAAAACCCTTGCCCGCGCTCAGATAGACCAGGCTGTCGCCCCCCGGACGCCAGGACAGGGCGGCATGGGGGATGAGGGGCGTGTCGCTCTGGCGCCGGGGGCCGACCGCATTGCTGCCGCCGGCGAAAGGCCCCTCCGACATCAGGCGGAAGCGCAAGGGATTATGCGACAGCCGCAGGCCTCCCGTCACTTCCCAGCGCGGCGCGAAGGCCCAGCTCACCTGTCCGAAGGCCGCCAGGCTGCGCTCGCGGATCTGCTGCCGGCTGTGATAGCTCTGCCCGCCCGGCAGCAGCGGCAGGCCGAAAATCTCCTCGACCGACAGGCCCAGTTGCGATTGCGCCAGATCGGCGATCCCCGGTTCCACCACCCGCTGTTCCATGGCGATCCGCGAACGGCTGTAGAAAGCGCCGACGAGCCAGCGGACGGACGCCTGCGGATCGGCCGACGCGACGCGCAGTTCCTGCGTGAAAACCGCCTGGTCGACCGTCGTGCGGCTGTAGCTGCCGCCTGGGGTGCGGATGCCGGGGACCATGCCGCCCAGCACGATCTCCCCGAAAAAGCCGGAATAGTCCACGATCTGGCGGTTGCGGCGATCCAACCATGCGGTGACGCCGGTAAGCGTGGCGCCGCCCAGGTCCAGCCGCGCGGTGAGGCTGGGCAGAAGCAAGCGGTCGCGGCCCGGCTGGCGCAGGCTGGCGGACTGGCGGAAGGGGCCGAGGCTGCTTTCGTAAAAGGGCAGGTCGCCCCGCGCCGTTCTTTGGTAGAAAAGCGACGGCGTCAGCTCCAGACGCTCGCCCAGGGCCGCCTTCACGGCGAAACGCAGGCCCAGCGTCGCGTCATGATCGATATTCCGGGCCAGCAAAGCGCCGGAGGCGGGATCGAACCGATCGACGACGCCCGCGTCGCGGCGATGATAGGCGCTGATGCGCGCGCCGATCCGGCCGGGCACTATCGCGCCGCCCAACGCCGCCTGCACTTCGCGGCCAAGCCCCCCGCCCCTGACGGACGAAAGCTCCCCGCCGGCCCATGCATCCAGGCCTTCCAACTGGGGCTGCCGGGTCAGCGCGCGGATCGTTCCGCCCATGGAATCGGCGCCGAACAGCGTGCCCTGCGGGCCGCGCAGCACCTCCACGCGATCAAGGTCGAAACGGCGCAGGTCGGGATTGCCCGCCACCTCCAGCGACCGGATCTGGACAGGGACGTCATCGACATAGAGGCCGACCGTGGACGCGCCGATAGGGGAGAAGACGCCGCGCATGATCGGCTGCTGCGCGCCGAAGGCGCCGACCGTCGGCATGGCGAGATTGGGCACGACCCCCGCCAGATCCGCCAGCCGCGCAACGCCGCGCCGTTCCAGGTCGGTCGCATCGAGGCGGACGAGGCTGATCGGAACCGCGTCCTGCGCTTCGGCCACGCGGCGGGCCGTGACGAAGACGATCCGCCCCTGCGCGCCCTCGCCTTCATCCGCCTGCGCATGGGCAGGCGCCATGGCCAGCGCCGATACGCAGCACAGGCGGGCCCATTGCTTCACGGCAGGCGCGACGATGGCGGAAAGGGTTGAATGACGGCGGGAATCACCCCATCTCTCTACAACAACGACCCTTGGCGGCAACCAGCCAGAATCAAGCCGCCTGCCCCCTTCACAAAGGGGGACATGGGGCCTATATGCACCTTTCAAATCCGGTTCCGGCCTTGCCTTCGGGCAAGGGGGGAACCGTCCCCCGGATCGCCCGGGGACCGGCTTCGTTTAGCGCACGGAACCGGCGGGATTGGGCGAAAACGGCGGGTCACAGGACGCTGACAGTGCGGATCGGACAGTCCCGGCCCGCACTTTTTTGCGTGGCGATGATGGGGCGAATCACCCCTGAAATCGCCAGGCCAGGCTGAATTTTCGCTGCGATGCGAAAAAATGCGACGAACAACCAGGCAGGATACGCAATGGCGACCAAGGCTCTCCCGACGATCAGCAATACCGGCGCGAAGAAGCGCATCAGAAAGGTATTCGGCGACATCCACGAAGTGGTGCAGATGCCGAACCTGATCGAGGTCCAGCGGGAGAGCTATGAGCAGTTCCTTCGTTCCGATCCGTCGATCGGCTATGTCTCCGGCCTGGAAAAGACCCTGCGCTCGGTCTTCCCGATCCGCGACTTCGCCGGCACGGCCGAGATGGACTTCGTCCATTACGAGCTGGAAGACCCGAAATATGACGTCGAGGAATGCCGTCAGCGCGGCATCACCTATGCGGCGCCGATGCGCGTCACGCTGCGCCTGATCGTGTTCGAGGTGGATGCAGACACCGAAACCCGCTCCGTTTTGGACATCAAGGAGCAGGACGTTTACATGGGCGACATGCCGCTCATGACGCAGAACGGCACCTTCATCGTCAACGGCACGGAGCGCGTCATCGTGTCGCAGATGCACCGCTCGCCGGGCGTGCTGTTCGACCATGACCGCGGCAAGACCCACTCTTCGGGCAAATATCTGTTCGCCGCCCGCGTGATCCCCTATCGCGGTAGCTGGCTGGACTTCGAATTCGACGCCAAGGACATCGTCAACGTCCGCATCGATCGCAAGCGCAAGCTGCCGGTAACGGCGCTGCTCTATGCCCTGGGCCTGACGCCGGAGGACATGCTCGGCTATTTCTACAACAAGGTGACCTTCCTGCGCGGCGAAGGCGGCTGGCAGATCCCCTATACCGCCGAAGCCTGGCGCGGCCAGAAGCCCGCCTTCGACATCGTCGACGCCAAGTCGGGAGAGGTCGTGTTCGCCGCCGGTCACAAGATTTCGCCCCGCGCCGCCAACAAGGCGGAGAAGGACGGGCTGGAAACCCTGCTGATCCCGACCGAGGAAGTCTATGGCCGCTACAGCGCCTATGACCTGATCAACGAGGCGACCGGCGAAATCTATATCGAGGCGGGCGACGAAGTGTCGCCGGAAAATCTCGAAAAGCTGGACAAGGCGGGCATCGACCGGCTGGAACTGCTGGACATCGACCATGTCACCACCGGCCCCTGGATCCGCAACACGCTGAAGGCCGACAAGGCCGAGGAGCGCGACCAGGCGCTGGCCGACATCTATCGCGTGATGCGCCCCGGCGAACCGCCGACGAAGGAAACCGCCGAAGCTCTCTTCGCGGGCCTGTTCTTCGATCCGGAGCGCTATGACCTGTCGGCCGTGGGCCGCGTGAAGCTCAACATGCGCCTCGACCTCGACGCCGAGGATACCGTCACCACCCTGCGGACCGAGGACATCCTTGCGGTCGTCAAGGAACTGGTGAACCTGAAGGACGGCAAGGGCGAGATCGACGATATCGACAATCTCGGCAACCGCCGCGTCCGTTCGGTGGGCGAATTGCTGGAGAACCAGTATCGCGTCGGGCTGCTGCGCATGGAGCGCGCCGTCAAGGAGCGCATGTCGAGCGTCGATGTGTCGACGGTGATGCCGAACGACCTGATCAACGCGAAGCCCGCCGTGGCCGCCGTGCGTGAATTCTTCGGCTCCAGCCAGCTTTCGCAGTTCATGGACCAGACCAACCCGCTGTCGGAAGTCACCCACAAGCGCCGCGTGTCGGCGCTTGGGCCGGGCGGCCTGACCCGCGAGCGCGCAGGCTTCGAAGTCCGCGACGTCCATCCGACGCACTATGGCCGCATCTGCCCCATTGAAACGCCGGAAGGCCCGAATATCGGCCTGATCAACTCGCTGGCCACCTTCAGCCGCGTCAACAAATACGGCTTCATCGAGACGCCTTATCGCAAGGTGATCGACGGCAAGGTGACGAACGAGGTCGTCTATCTGTCCGCGATGGAAGAGGCCAAGCACACCATCGCGCAGGCCAACGCGGAACTGAACGCCGACGGCACGCTGGCGGAAGACCTGATCTCCGCGCGCGAGGCGGGCGAATTCCTGATGGCGCCCAAGGATCATATCACCCTGATGGACGTCAGCCCGAAGCAGCTCGTTTCGGTCGCGGCCTCGCTCATCCCGTTCCTGGAAAATGACGACGCCAACCGCGCCCTCATGGGATCGAACATGCAGCGTCAGGCGGTTCCGCTCGTCCGGGCCGAAGCGCCCTTCGTCGGCACCGGCATGGAGGGCACGGTCGCCCGCGACTCCGGCGCCGCCATCGCGGCGCGTCGTGCGGGCATCATCGATCAGGTCGACGCGACCCGCATCGTGATCCGCGCCACCGGCGACATCGAACCCGGCCAGTCGGGCGTCGACATCTACACGCTGCAGAAATTCCAGCGCTCCAACCAGGACACCTGCATCAACCAGCGCCCGCTGGTGAAGGTGGGCGACCTGATCGAGGCGGGCGACGTCATCGCCGACGGTCCGTCCACCGAGTTCGGCGAACTGGCGCTGGGCCGCAACACGCTCGTCGCGTTCATGCCCTGGAACGGCTACAATTACGAAGACTCCATCCTGATCTCCGAACGGATCGTGAAGGATGACGTCTTCACCTCGATCCATATCGAGGAGTTCGAGGTCATGGCCCGCGACACCAAGCTGGGTCCGGAAGACATCACCCGCGACATCCCGAACGTCGGCGAGGAAGCGCTGCGCAACCTCGACGAGGCGGGCATCGTCTATATCGGCGCCGAAGTGGAGCCGGGCGATATCCTGGTCGGCAAGATCACGCCCAAGGGCGAATCCCCGATGACCCCGGAAGAAAAGCTGCTCCGCGCCATCTTCGGCGAAAAGGCGAGCGACGTGCGCGACACCTCGCTGCGCCTGCCGCCGGGCGTTGCCGGAACGGTCGTGGAAGTGCGCGTCTTCAACCGCCACGGCATCGACAAGGACGAACGCGCCATGGCCATCGAGCGGGAGGAGATCGACCGCCTCGCCAAGGACCGGGAGGACGAACGCGCCATCCTCAACCGCGCGACCTTCAACCGCCTGCAGGAAATGCTGATCGGCCAGACGGCCGCCGCCGCTCCCAAGGGCATCAAGAAGGGCGTGGAGATCGACGAGGCGCTGCTGGCCGAGGTCGAGCGGCATGAATGGTGGAAGTTCGCGGTCGCGGACGACGCCCGCCAGGCCGGCATCGAAGCCGTCAAGGCGCAGTATGACGAAGCGGTGAAGCTGATCGTCGAGAAGTTCGAGGATCGCGTCGACAAGCTGCAGCGCGGCGACGAACTGCCGCCGGGCGTGCTGAAGATGGTCAAGGTCTTCGTCGCGGTGAAGCGCAAGCTGCAGCCGGGCGACAAGATGGCGGGCCGTCACGGCAACAAGGGCGTCATTTCCCGCATCCTGCCCATCGAGGACATGCCGTTCCTGGAGGACGGCACCCATGTCGACATCGTGCTCAATCCGCTGGGCGTGCCGTCGCGCATGAATGTGGGGCAGATCTTCGAGACGCATCTGGGCTGGGCCGCCCGTGGCCTCGGCCAGCAGCTCAAGCATGCGCTGGAGGAATGGCGCGAAGCCAATCCGAACGCGCAGGGCGGCGAGATGCCGGATGCGGTCAAGACCCGCCTGCTGGAAACCTATGGGCCGCAATATGCCGATCAGATCGAAGGCCGGACGCCGGAACAGATCGTCGACCTCGCCGAACATCTGTCGCGCGGCGTGCCGATGGCGACCCCGGTGTTCGACGGCGCCCGCGAAGCCGACGTGTCGGCGATGCTGGAGCTGGCGGGCCTGCACTCCTCAGGTCAGTCGGACCTGTATGACGGCCGCACGGGCGACAAGTTCGACCGCAAGGTGACCGTGGGCATCATCTATATGCTGAAGCTCCACCACCTGGTCGACGACAAGATCCATGCGCGTTCCATCGGCCCCTACAGCCTCGTCACCCAGCAGCCGCTGGGCGGCAAGGCGCAGTTCGGCGGCCAGCGCTTCGGCGAGATGGAGGTGTGGGCGCTCCAGGCCTATGGCGCCGCCTACACGCTGCAGGAAATGCTGACGGTGAAATCGGACGACGTGGTCGGCCGCACCAAGGTCTATGAGGCGATCGTCAAGGGCGACGACACGTTCGAGGCCGGCATTCCCGAAAGCTTCAACGTGCTGGTCAAGGAAATGCGCTCGCTGGGCCTCAACGTTGAACTCGCGTCGATGGACGAGATCGAGGACGACGACGGCTTCGCGCAGGCGGCCGAGTAAGCCGGACCATGGAATCACCGTTCGTCCTGAGTAGCCATTGAGCGAAATGGCGTATCGAAGGACTCTTCGATACGGGCCTTCGACAAGCTCAGTCCCTACTCAGGGCGAACGGACGGAATTTGAACCTGAAGCCTTTGGCTTAGGAGCATGAAAATGAACGAACTGACGAACTTCGCCAATCCGATCCAGAAGCCGGAAACCTTCGACCAGATCCAGATCGGCCTTGCCTCTCCGGAGCGCATCCGCAGCTGGTCCTTCGGCGAGATCAAGAAGCCGGAAACCATCAACTACCGCACCTTCAAGCCGGAACGGGACGGCCTGTTCTGCGCCCGTATCTTCGGTCCGATCAAGGACTATGAATGCCTGTGCGGCAAGTACAAGCGCATGAAGTACAAGGGCATCGTCTGCGAGAAGTGCGGTGTCGAAGTCACGGTGTCGAAGGTCCGCCGCGAGCGGATGGGCCATATCGAACTCGCCGCCCCGGTCGCGCATATCTGGTTCCTGAAGTCGCTCCCCAGCCGCATCGGCCTGCTGCTCGACATGCAGTTGAAGCAGCTTGAGCGCGTCCTCTACTTCGAATCCTACATCGTCACCGAGCCGGGCCTGACTCCGCTGGAGAAGTACCAGCTTCTGACCGAGGACGAACTGCTCGACGCGCAGGACGAATATGGCGAGGACGCCTTCTCCGCCGGGATCGGCGCGGAGGCGGTCAAGCAGATGCTGATGGACCTCGACCTGGAGGGCGAGAAGCAGGTGCTGCTGGACGAGTTGGCCGTCACCAAGTCGGAATTGAAGCCCAAGAAGATCATCAAGCGCCTCAAGGTCGTTGAGAGCTTCCTGGAATCGGGCAATCGGCCTGAATGGATGATCCTGGACGTGGTTCCTGTGATCCCGCCGGAACTGCGCCCGCTGGTCCCGCTGGACGGCGGCCGCTTCGCGACGTCGGACCTCAACGACCTCTACCGCCGCGTCATCAACCGCAACAACCGTTTGAAGCGGCTGATGGAACTGCGCGCCCCGGACATCATCGTCCGCAACGAAAAGCGCATGTTGCAGGAGGCGGTCGACGCCCTGTTCGACAATGGCCGCCGCGGCCGCGTCATCACCGGCGCGAACAAGCGTCCGCTGAAGTCGCTGTCCGACATGCTGAAGGGCAAGCAGGGCCGCTTCCGCCAGAACCTGCTCGGCAAGCGCGTCGACTATTCGGGCCGTTCGGTCATCGTGACCGGCCCGGAATTGAAGCTGCACCAGTGCGGCCTGCCGAAGAAGATGGCGCTCGAACTGTTCAAGCCCTTCATCTACGCCCGCCTCGACGCCAAGGGTCTTTCCATGACCCTGAAGCAGGCCAAGAAGTGGGTCGAGAAGGAGCGCAAGGAAGTCTGGGACATCCTGGACGAGGTGATCCGCGAGCATCCGGTGATGCTGAACCGCGCGCCGACGCTCCACCGCCTCGGCATCCAGGCGTTCGAGCCGGTCCTCATTGAAGGCAAGGCGATCCAGCTTCACCCGCTGGTCTGCTCGGCCTTCAACGCCGACTTCGACGGCGACCAGATGGCCGTTCACGTGCCGCTTTCGCTGGAAGCGCAGCTTGAAGCCCGCGTGCTGATGATGTCGACCAACAACATCCTCAGCCCCGCAAACGGCAAGCCGATCATCGTTCCGTCGCAGGACATGGTTCTGGGCATCTATTATCTGTCGATGGAGCGCGAGGGCGAGCCGGGCGAAGGCATGCTGCTGGCCGACATGCAGGAGGTGCATCAGGCGCTCTATGCCAAGGCGGTGACGCTGCACTCCAAGATCATCAGCCGGGTGCCGCAGACCGACGAAGCCGGCAACCAGTATATGAAGCGGTTTGAAACCACGCCGGGCCGCATGCTGCTGGGCGAATGCCTGCCCAAGAGCCACAAGGTGCCCTTCGACGTCGTCAACCGCCTTCTGACCAAGAAGGAAATCGGGGACGTCATCGACCAGGTCTATCGCCACACCGGCCAGAAGGACACGGTGCTGTTCGCCGACGCCATCATGGCGCTGGGCTTCCGCCACGCGTTCCAGGCCGGCATCAGCTTCGGCAAGGACGACATGGTGATCCCGGATTCGAAGACCGCGATGGTCGACGAAACCAAGGCGCTGGTGGCCGACTATGAGCAGCAATATCAGGACGGCCTGATCACCCAGCAGGAAAAGTACAACAAGGTGATCGACGCCTGGAGCCGTTGCGGCGACCAGGTCGCGAACGCCATGATGGACGAAATCCGCGCCCAGCCCAAGGACCCGAATACGGGCCGCATGGCGCCGATCAACTCCATCTACATGATGGCGCATTCCGGTGCCCGTGGTTCGCAGGCGCAGATGAAGCAGCTTGCCGGCATGCGCGGCCTGATGGCCAAGCCGTCGGGTGAGATCATCGAAACGCCGATCATCTCGAACTTCAAGGAAGGCCTGACCGTCCTTGAATATTTCAACTCCACCCACGGCGCCCGCAAGGGTCTGGCCGACACCGCGCTCAAGACGGCGAACTCGGGTTACCTGACCCGCCGTCTGGTCGACGTCAGCCAGGATTGCACCATCGTCGAAGAGGACTGCGGCACCGACAAGGCGCTGGAGATGAAGGCCATCGTCCAGGGCGGCAGCGTCATCGCCTCGCTGGGCGAGCGCATCCTGGGCCGCACCACGGCGCAGGACATCGTCGACAGCAAGGACGGTTCGGTCATCGTGCCGATCGGCACGCTGCTCGACGAAGCGCTCGTGGCGCAGATCGAGGCCATCGGCACGCAGTCGGTGAAGATCCGCAGCCCGCTGATCTGCGAAAGCAAGATGGGCGTCTGCGGCAAGTGCTACGGCCGCGACCTCGCTCGCGGCACCCCGGTCAATATCGGCGAAGCGGTCGGCGTCATCGCGGCGCAGTCCATCGGCGAGCCGGGCACGCAGCTTACCATGCGGACCTTCCACATCGGCGGCGCGGCGAACTTCAACGAAACGTCGAACCTGGAAGCCATGTCGGACGGCACGATCGAACTGCGCGACATGCCGACCATCACCGACAAGAACGGTCGCCGCCTCAGCCTCGCCCGCAACGGCGAGATCGCGATCATCGACTCCGAGGGCCGCGAGCGCGAAACGCACCGCCTGCCCTACGGCGCCACCATCCTGTTCGCGGATGGCGATGCCGTGAAGAAGGGCGAGCGCTTCGCCGAGTGGGATCCCTTCACCATGCCGGTGATCACGGAAAAGCCGGGCATCGTGAAATATCAGGATCTGATCGACGGCAAGACGCTGACCGAGCAGACCGACGAAGCCACCGGCATCGCCCAGCGCGTGGTGACGGAGCATCGCGGTTCCGCCCGCACCAAGGAGGATCTGCGTCCGCGCCTCACCCTGCTGGACGACCAGTCGGGCGAAGCCGCTCGCTACATGCTGGCGGTGGGCGCGACCCTGTCGGTGGACGACGGCGCGCAGGTGCAGGCCGGTGACGTGCTGGCGCGTGTCAGCCGCGAAGCGGCCAAGACTCGCGACATCACCGGCGGTCTGCCGCGCGTCGCCGAACTGTTCGAAGCCCGCAAGCCCAAGGACAATGCGATCATCGCCAAGGTGTCGGGCCGCGTCCAGTTCCTCAAGGATTACAAGGCGAAGCGCAAGATCGCCATCAATCCCGAGGATGGTAGCGAGCCGGTCGAATACCTCATCCCCAAGAGCAAGGTGATCGACGTCCAGGAAGGCGACTATGTGAAGCGCGGCGACAATCTGATCGGTGGTTCGCCCGACCCGCACGACATTCTGGAGGTGCTGGGCATCGAGCCGCTGGCCGAATATCTGGTTGCCGAAATCCAGGAAGTCTATCGCTTGCAGGGCGTGAAGATCAACGACAAGCACATCGAGACGATCGTTCGCCAGATGCTGCAAAAGGTCGAGATCACCGTGTCCGGCGACACCACGCTGCTGGTGGGCGAGCAGGTCGACCGCGAGGAGATGGAGGAGATCAACGCGAAGCTCCAGCCCGGCTTCCAGCCGGCGGAGGGCAAGCCGGTGCTGCTCGGCATCACCAAGGCGTCGCTGCAGACCCGCAGCTTCATCTCGGCGGCGTCCTTCCAGGAAACCACCCGCGTCCTCACGGAAGCGGCGGTTCAGGGCAAGAAGGACACGCTGGTGGGCCTGAAGGAGAATGTCATCGTCGGCCGCCTGATCCCGGCGGGCACTGGCGCGGGCATGAACCGCATGCGGGTCGCCGCCTCGTCGCGCGACGCGGCGATGCGGGCCGCGCTGCGCGCCTCCAGCCAGGTTGATCTGATCGCGCCCAAGACGGCTGCCGAGGAGCATGCCGCCGAACTGCGCCAGGGTCCGGAAGCCGCCATCGGCGACGATCCGCTGGCCGTCGTCCAGGGTGAGGATTTCACCACTGAGGACATGGAATAAGCGCTTTGAAATAAAGGTATCCGCTTCCTATCTCGGGAAGCGGCTCCCAGCCCTTCGTACCCCAAAAGGGATCGATGGAGAACCCGCCGGAAGCAACAGCTTGTCCGGCGGGTTTTCTTTCGGGGCGGCGGTCGGCAGGGTGAGATTGTCGGGAAAGCCTGTCTCAAACCCCCTTGACCAATCCGGAATCGCCGCCTATTTGCGCCTCTCCGGTGAGCCTGTGGCCCATCCTGATGCCCGATCCTCTAATGGTAAGAGAGCGGACTCTGACTCCGTCAATCAAGGTTCGAATCCTTGTCGGGCATCCAAACTTTCCCCAGCAAAACCAATAACTTCGCAGCACCAAGCCCCTTCCCTGGCGGCGACTTTATGTTGCAACAGAAACCCGCGCAATTCCGCCATTTTCCGCTGATTTCCGAGAGTTCCCGGCAGCTCCATGCAACATGGATGCAACATGGGATGGCGCGGAAATGGCGAGATTACTCGCTTTCTCGTTTGCTCTTTTGGGCGCTTAGGACTGACCGAGGAACGCGGACCTTGGGCTGAAGCATCTCCTGTACGCGCTGCAGCGACATTTTGGCCGCCTCTTGCATTTTGGCCTTATCAACTGGGTCGGCCGTCAGTGCGCGGTACTCATCCCTTTCCCGCTGCCGTTGTATCGCTTGGATCTTGAGCGCTTCGCCTGCGGCCAGTTTCAGCACCTCAATCGCGCCTACGGCAACGAGGAGGTCCAATTCTTCATCCGTGAGGCGTAGTCCTTTACCCACGCTGATCGCCCTCGAAACGCGCCGGTCCAGCTGAATAATGTCACCTGCCCTGTCCATATCGCCCTCCGACGGCAGCCCGGCCCTTCGTCGCGATCGCGTTCAATGTGCCGGGCCGGTCAACAAGGCGTAACATCTGCCTGCATGATCGAAAGGGCGTCGAGGGAGGGCGACAGAAGACAGCGATGGACCGCCTTTAAGACCTACCGGACTGGCCTGGGCGCATGACGGCGCCGGTTGCCGCCGCCTACATGTGCGTATCGCAGTCGACCTTCCTTGTCCGGTTCGCCAGCATCGGCCGCAAGGAAGGGGGCAACACGTTCTGGGCGCGCGCCCAGCTCGATCAGATCATTGCGGAGCAGTTCGATTTGACCTCAATCGGCGCGCCCCCTCCTGAACTGACGTCCGAAGACGAGTATGCCGCGTGGAAGGCCAAGCGAAACAGTGCGCGGCAGAAATAGGCAGCCAATCCGGCGGGACGGTTCAGTTGCTATAAATGAGCAAATTTGCAATGTCGCCGCACTCATGGCATTTAAGAGTCGCTATGGAAGGGGTGAGCATGGCATTTCTTGAATCCGCTGTTGCGGTCGCCATATAATGCGTAAACGCACAAGCTCCTTAACGGGTTGGAAATCAATATTTGGAACCATGCAACGGGGGGTCCGCTGGATGGGATTTCAGTCACCGATGAAGATCGAACTTGCCATACATCTCGCCTTCGATGAGGAAGCGGCGGTTTGGTACGTGGCTTCGTCGGACATCCCGGGTCTTTTTCTGGAAGCCGATAGCCCGCAAGCCTTGATTGAGCGCCTTGCGGTGAGCGCACCCGAAATGATCGAATTGAATCTAGCGGAAATTCTGTCCCGACATGAGGGTACTGAGAGCGACAAGCATCCGGCTGTCTCGCTTCGCCCGGTCTTCGACAGTCCGCTGGAACTGGCGCATGCTTAACCGTGCCGGGATATACGCCTGAGCTAAAGCGGCTGCTCACTGAGGCTGGCTGTTCCTTTTTCAGACACGGCAAGGGTGATCACGAGATTTGGCAATGTCCGGACGGCTGCAAGGTCACCGTCGATGGGAACATCAAGTCGCGGCACACGGCGAACGGTGTTTTGAAGCAGGCTGGCCTGCCCAAGGCATTCTGACTACCCCTTCCTCTCAATCATCTCCGGAAGGGCTGTATACGCCTTCGTAAAGCTTTGAATGGCGCCGCCAATCGCTGCCGGGTTTGATATTGCCCACCAAGCGATCGATGGCCTCATCGATTTGTTTCTTGCTCCTTGCCTTCTTTCCGCCGAACTGAATGGGGTCAGGCATATTGCCTACCGCAATCTCCGGCTCAAACACGGTGACAGGCAGGTCCAGATAGGCGGCGGCCGTGGTTAGCCATCATAGCAGGCCAACCATATGTGCCTTTCTCTAGCTTAGGCATCGGACCTCCTGTCTTGAGCCTCGAGACGAGCCGGCGGGTTCACAGCCTGAATCGCATTACCTGTTCACCCAATGTCGGCTTGGATAATTTAGATAAGATTGGTCAGCGCCCGACTCCGACCTTGGAAAGCATCCCTGCAAGCGTCAGATCGCTTGGCCCCTCATCCTTCACAAGGCCATCGACCGTGGGACGGAACAGCGCAGCCAGAATAATCTTTTTGTCTTCTTCGGTTGCGGCGCTTTCATGCGTTAATGCGAGGTAGGTGGTAGTCATGACCGCCCTCTCTTCGGCATCATGCCTAAGATGCTGCTGGCTCAAATAGAGCTTTGTCAACAGGCGACCAATCCAGAAAATCAACGCAGCTAGAGCCGCCAGCCCAGCTGCTACGATGATGTAGACTGTTTGATGAACGCTATCGCTCTGAAGCAGGAGCGCGGCTGCGCCGGCAAATGATATAGCGAAGACGAGGAAGGCGATCGGGAAAAACCAAAGCAGGCGGTTGAAAGCGACGCGCTCCGCGATCTGATGCCCGGCAGCTTTCGTGCGCCAATATTCGACCGGCGCCTGCAATCCCATCGCGGTGCGATAACCTTCTTCCACTCCGCGGATGCTCGCTATCGCATCGTTCATTGCGCTGGAAAGGGCCCGGTGGAGCGTATCGTTGATCGCTCTTGATCGCCTCAATTCCTTCGTGAAGAATTTGATTGCTCGAAGCGTTCGTTTCCGCGTGCGATCAGAAGTGACAGAATCTGCCTCATCAAGCCTTTCAAGAGATGCGCTGATGGCGGCACGGTAGTTGGCACGCTCCCGCTGGAGCCTCGCCGCAATCTCGCTAGGCGCCGCAATGTCTGGCATTGAAAAGGTCACTATAGCAGCAATATGCGCGGGGTCGGACGCGCTATTCAATCCGACTTGGCCTTTGTGAAACCCGAACACAAACGCAGCAGCGCTGTCCCCGTACCGTTCACGAACTTGGTTGATCTTGTTAGCCAGAATCCCTTCCGAATGCCGCAGCCAACCTCTGTCACTGTAGTGGCTTTCCACCGTCGGGATCATATCGGTTAGCGTCCCGCCGTTCGCGCGCGTATTCGCTGCCTGCTGCCGGAGCGTGCCGAAGGCAGACGCCATCTGCTCTCCGACATTGCCATAAGGACCGCCGGCCGAGCGCAGCCAATTCCATTTCAAACTTTCTTGGACGATCCATTGATCGAATGTGTCAAAGTTTTTGAACTTTCGTTCGTGTCCTTGATCATCGAATGCAAAGCGCGTCCAGACTTCCGTCATTGTTTTGCCCCACCCCTTCTGGCGCCACTCTGGATGCGCATCATCTATCATTGGAAGTCGAAGTTCAAACAATCTGAACCGCTTCTATGCCGCACAGCGGCCTAAGATGCGGTTCCCCACCGCTTTAGGTTCAGGGATCGGCTAGGTAGGACCCGCGATTTTTCAGCCCGCCAGCCTGGGTTCGACAAACCAGTTCGGCAGCGGCAGGATGGCTGACGATGCTCCTTTGACTCCTCGCCGCCGTCTGCGTCGACATCTTCAATGACCTTTCGCAGCCTGCCGTCGTAGGGTGCTTGCCGATGCTGCACCACGTAGTTGCGCCATTTGCCGTGGCCACGCCCTTGATCAAACAGGGCAAGCTCGATCTCTTCCCCGTCCGCCGCATCCGAGCGCGTGACAAGTTCCTCGATGACAGCATTGAAGGCGCGGTAGTTATCAGCGCTGTTCTGGTCGCTGACGGTGTAGCCCTCGACCAGTCGCCCACTGCGATTCCAACTCTTATGGACGTCCGTCAGCACCACATCCTTGCCGCACAGTAAGTTAACCGAGCATGCTGTCCACTGGTCCATGATGTAGCCAGTCCGTTTGCCTCGAGAGAGAAAGAAGATCAGCTTGGTGTAGTAGGCGGGGCCCATTCCTGGCAGTCCCTTGGGTGTGCCGACAGATGTCCTGCGAAGGTTGCTGAACTCGGCATAGGCGGCAGTTGCGTCTAAGTCTCCGTTCCACATGCTGTCGATCAAGGTGAGCCATGGGCTCGACGGGTCATTGAGCAGCAGCTTCGCATTGCGGGTGCGCATTCCTCCCCAGGACAGCACGAGCATGGCGCGAGCCAGAGGTGATGTCTCCACCTCTAATGCAGATCGCAGGCAGTCACGGCACATGGCCTCTGTCCAGCGCTCCAGTCCGCCGCCAATAGCCTTCGCAGCCCATGCTGACGGCACAGCGCCGACCCAACCTTTTGCCTCGTGCGGCTTCCGTTTCGCGAGTAATGAGAGGAAGTGATTTAGACGCTGCTCGTCGTACTCAATTGTCATTGTCGCTTGGGGCCCTCGTGTTCGAGGGCTGAACATAGCCGGGGAAGCCTAAGAGTTTGTTCCCTCCCCGGCGCCTTATGCGCGTCTTAATGGTGTGGCCATGATGGCCATACCTCGGGAAGCAGCACAAGGAAGTCAGCCGCAGGCGGGCCCTCGGTGACTGAGGTACGATATCTTAACGGGCTTAATTTCAAGCCGGTTTCCTATGAAGATGCTAAAGGCGAAATGCGCTGCGCCTACGAGAGGGACCCAGCGGCTCATGAATCGTTGCGATAAGCTGCGGGCTCTGGCTCCGCCCCTCACCCCTAGCCATGGGGACGAGTGGATCTGAATTCCCTACGAGTGCGGCCTCGAACTCGAAACTGTTATAGTAATAATAGCCCGCCGGGCTCTCTCTTCTATTTTCCTTCAAGGGCACAAATTGCTGACGGTTTCAAGCAGGCGGGAGCCACCGCCGTCCGCATTGATCGGCTTCATGGGCTGAATTTTAAGCCCATCGTCGTAGGTTTTTAGAAGGCGCGGCCTGGGCACGTTGCCCTCTGGCCATTCGCCGCATAAAGCAGGCTGCGGTAGATCACTGGGGGAAATCTGGCATGTTCGAAGGTGGGTGGCTCAGCGACAATACTGGGCGAATCGAGAATATCTCGCTCGCGCCAAATGTGAAGAATGCCATCTACCCACTGTTCGAAGCGGTCATGAACTCAATTCACGCCATTGAGGAACGCTTCGGTCCCGATGGTCTGACATCAGGTCGCATAAACATCGTGCTGCACGGGGATAAGGAGGGCGAGTACTCCGGCTTTACCGTTGCCGACAATGGTATCGGCTTTAACAGCGACAATCTTACCTCGCTCCGGAAATTCGATAGCCGTAAAAAGGCGAAGCTGGGCGGAAAAGGCGTGGGTCGCCTGCTCTGGCTCAAGGTCTCCGATGAGGCAGCGATCAGAAGCTGCTTCGTTGGGCCCGATGAAAGCGTTCGAACTTGCACATTCAGGTTCACCGTGACCGATCCAGTTGCCGACTATGCAGAGAGCATGTCTGGGCGGGAACTCGGAACGTCGATAACAATCAACCCCTTCAAAAGTGAGTTCGCCTCACGCCTCCCCAAGAAGGCGGACACATTTGCCAACAGGCTCATCGCCCACTTTGTGAGCTATTTCACCAACATCTCACATCCAGAAATTGTCATTGTCGATGAGACCGATCCTGAGGGAGACGCGATCGACCTCTTCGACATCTTCAGCGAGAAGGTTGAGAGAGACAGCGATTTCACTTTCACGGTTGACTCAATTCCGGAGGCTTTCACCGTCCACTGTTTTCTCCTCCCCAAAAGCATATCGGACGACGAGAGAAGCGTTAACGCATTATACCTTGGAGCAAACGGGCGGGCTGTGACGCGCCACGAGCTCGACAGCGTTCTGGGAATGAAAGCTATCGACTCAAAATATGCCTTTCTGGGCTATGTTGAATCAGAATTTCTCGATGATAACGCAAACGACACTCGAACTGCTTTCTCACTCGATGATGAACAGATTGCGATGATCGTCGATGCAGCCAAGCAGCGGGCAAAAGATTTCCTTGAACCCGAAATCAAGGAAATCAGGCAGAAGCAAGCGGCCCGAATAGTCGAAATCGGCCGTGAGCATCCGCGTTTCTTTTATGCGGCGCGTCACGCAGATGAAGTTGCAGAAGGTCTGCATCTCTCCAATCAGAGTGAAGAAGAGATATTCGTCGAGCTCTCTCGAGGATCGCTTAGAGATTACAAGAAGCGTAAGCGCGTGTATTCTGAGGCATATAAAAAGGAACTTCCTGACATTGCGCAGCAAACAGAAGAGTTTATGCAAAAACTCAAGGAAGACGCCATGTCTTCACTGGCGGAATATGTTGCACGAAGAAGGTCTATTGTAGAAATATTCGAAGCTGGCCTCCGGTACAAGGATATCGAAGACGAGACCTCTCATTACGAGAAAATAGTACACGGTATCATATGTCCTCTCAATTCCACGAGCCAGGAACTTGGATATGAGGATCACAATCTTTGGCTGATCGATGACCGATTGGCTTTCTACACATATTTCAACTCTGACCGGCAGATGAAAAGCCAGATCACTGCCGACGCGTCCGCAAAGGATCGGCCAGACATCACTCTGTTCGACCTTGGCCTTGGCTTTAACTCCGATGATCATAGCCAACCAATAACGATCGTCGAATTCAAGCGGCCGAAGCGTGATGACTACACGCTGGCAGATAACCCCATCTCCCAGGTTCGCAGCTATGTGCAGCAGCTTCGCGAGTCGCGAGAAGCAATAAAGTTCGACGGGAGTCCCCTAAGGGCGATATCGGAGGACACCCCATTTACGTGCTATATCGTCGCCGACGTCACGAAGTCGCTACTTCAAGTCATGCGGGATCTCGGGCAGTTCAGCCAGCGTGCGGGCAGCTCTTCCTATTACTGGTGGGATTCGAATTACAAAACATTCATTGAGATCGCTTCCTTTCGAGAGGTGCTTGCCTCAGCGAAGGCACGCAACCACGCATTCTTCAAGCATTTGGGTATAGACTAGACATTAGTTTGGCCTGAGGCGGAGACAATATTGCTCCGGTTTTCCTTGCTCTTTGCTTAAGCATGGCCCATTGAAGCTTTGTCATGGCGCCGCATTTCTGCGGAGCGATTGCCATGTTCAAACCTACGGTCACCGGGCCGTCACCTGCCCAATTTCGAGAGCTGGAACGCCAGATCCGCGAAAAGGCGGAAAGTGCACTCTTAAAAGCCAGCCATCAGGGGGGCAAAATTGCTGTCGGCAGGATCCAGGGCGCTATGGCACGCGCTGGCCTCGGGCGGCTCGGCAATGCAGTGGAAGCATCTTCCGACTTGGAGAAAGGCGGGCGCCTCCATCGATCCTCTGCTCGCGAGGTCTCGGCGTCCAGCGCCGTGCATCTGAAAAGTCGAAACGAAAGAACCGTCGGCGCGATTGAGGCGTACACCCGCGGCGCCAATATCCGCCCCCGGAACGCACGCTGGCTTTGGATACCCTCTCCCGAATTGCAACGCCGCGTCAAAGGCGGGGGGCGCGTTGAACCGTCCAACTGGAAATCGTCGGGCCTGGAACAGCGCATCGGGCCGCTCGTACAGATTCCCGGCAAGCATTCCGGCGAGGTCCTGTTGATCGTGCCCGCCGTGACAGTCGCCACCAGTGGCAAGGCCCGCCCCCGTCGCCTTCCCAAGCGAGGCGGCGTCCGTCCCGGTCGCGAACTCCGCGAGAACTTCATCGCCTTCACAGGCATCCGATCAACGTCGCGCCAGGCGCGTGTCGATCCCCTTC
This sequence comes from Sphingobium sp. TA15, assembly GCF_037101235.1. Classification (NCBI taxonomy): domain Bacteria; kingdom Pseudomonadati; phylum Pseudomonadota; class Alphaproteobacteria; order Sphingomonadales; family Sphingobiaceae; genus Sphingobium; species Sphingobium sp. TA15. Next base: position 168,413 of record NZ_AP025355.1, on the reverse strand, counting down.
AGATCATTGATGACGTGCGGGCTGAACTGCCCACGCTCCTCGCTAGAGAATTGGAGAAATAAGCATGGCTTCTGGAGCCGTCTTCCCCGCCTTCATCCGTGCAACCTATCAGGAAACATCCGATGGGCTTCCCGCCTTCGAGCGGGCGATACAAACGTCCGTCAATCGAGCCCAGAAGGCGGCGCAGGTCTCGATGGACCAGATAACACGCGAAATCTCTGACGCTTTGGTCGGGGGAAAGAGCGATCTTGGCGCTTCCGATCTACGCGCGGCCGCCGCGGCAGCGGAAATGCGTGCTCAAGCCGCCAGGAAGATAGCCACCTCCATGGCTGCGGCTGCGGCCGCCGAAAATGACTACAGCTTAGCGACACAGGCCTCTATCATGGCGGCGCGCCGGCTTGCGGATGAAGAAGAAAATGCTGCTCGCGTGGCGAACCTTCATGTCGCTGCAGTTGAACGCATCAATCAGGTTGCTCGGCAGAACAGCATATCGTTAACCGCCCTTTCCGATGGCAACATGATAGCCACCCTATCCAGCAACGCCCATCGGCAGGCCCAGATGATGCTGGCCCAGCAGATGCAGGACGTAGCTATCCAGATGCAGTTGGGTATCAACCCGCTCATGATCCTTACCCAGCAGGGCAGCCAAGCAGCATTCTCACTGGCTCAGATGGGTGGCAAAGCCGCAGCGGTCGGTCGCTTCCTATCAAGCCCGTGGGTGGCCGCTCTCGCCATCGCAGGGACAGCGCTGGGTTCGCTGCTTACGAAATCGGAAGATACTGCTGACGCTCTGGAGAAGATCAAATTCTCCTCCGATGCTGTCGGCAGTGCGCAGGGCATCATGGGTGATGCAATGGATCTGGCCACCGGGAAAATCACGACACAGCGGAAGGAGCTTATTGCCCTCGCAATAGCTCAGTCGAAGGTTGGGGCCATCCAGGCACAAACGCGCGCAAATGCCCTCCGCGGCGAAGTCCAATCACTCCAGGCGCCCACCACCGAATTGTCGGGTGGCTTTGGTGGCGGCTTCGATGTCAGGCGCGTCGATGCAGGTGCGCGGGGTGCCATCTCAAGATCCTTCCTTACTGGCGAGATAGATGGCAAAACGGCGGTTCAGCGCCTTAATAACCTCCGCAAAGCTGGCGCATTGACTGACGAAGCATTCGCCTCTGCTGCCAAATCCATTGCCAGCCTGGGAGTCGAGCTGGCGAACGTAAAGACATTTGAAGCGGCGGAGCGGCTTCTCAATGGTGCAGGCACCAACGGAGATCGCGGCCTGTTATTGAAACCGAAAATTGATCGTTCGCCTAAGCCGAAAACGGACCCGCAGGTAAAAATAGCAAAGGATCTGTTCGAAGATCGACTCCAGGCTCAGGGTAACGTCGGCAAGCTGGCGCAGGATATTATTGAGCGTCAGCTATCGTGGGGCAAAGATCAAGTCACTGTTGGCGATCAGCTAATCCAGCAGGCGAAAGATCTGGCGTCTCTCGAAGAAGCCAGGGCGCAGGGTGCTCAACAGGTTCTCGACGGCTATCTGCGGCAGCTCGACGCTTTGCAGCGCCTTGGTGGGCTGGCGGGAGGTGCCGCCGGCATAGTGGGCGGCATTCTCGATGGCGGCAATTTCTACGGTGTGAACGGAAAGGCGGGCGATATCCTGCGCGCCTTCTCCCCGATGGTGGGCGAGGACGGCTGGAAGAACGTCACCGAGAAGCTGGACGAAATTTTCGGCGGCGACGGCGAATTCAAGAAGGGTATGACGAAAATCCTGCAAGGCGCTGGCGCAGGTCAGACTGCCGCTGGCTTGCTCCTTGGCGGGGCGAATAACGCGCTCACCAGCAGCATCGGAGGTGCGCTCGGTAACAAGATCGGCGAAAAGTTCCTGACCAAGCCCCTGAAAGATGCCTTTGGCGAAGCCTTCGGGGACTTTGCTGGCCCACTGGGCTCAATTGCTGGCGGCCTGCTAGGCGGCGCCCTGGGCGGTCTCTTGTCGAAGCCCAAATGGGGCACCGCCGTCGTTACCGGCCAGGGCAGCGGCGATGTCACCGTGGCGGGGAACAAGGCTGCTTATCGGTCCAACGCCAACCTGGCGGGGACTTCGATCCAGAGCGGGCTGGACGCCATCGCGGAGCAGCTTGGCGCCGACATTGGCGACTATAATGTCAGCATCGGCCAGTATAAGGGCAAGTGGCGCGTCTCCACCACCGGCTATTCAGGCAAGCTCGGAGGGAAGAATTGGGGCGCTAAAGGCATCACCGACTTCGGCAAGGAAGGCGGCGAGGACGCGATCAAGTTCGCCATTTCCGATGCGGTGAAGGACGGCGCGCTGCTGGGCCTGCGGGCGTCGACCCAGGCGCTGTTGACGCGGTCGAGCGACATCGAAGGCCAGCTTCAGAAGGCGCTGGACTTCGAAGGCGTGTTCCATCGGCTGAAGGAATATACCGACCCCGTCGGCGCGGCGCTGGATACGCTCGACAAAGAGTTCACCCGGCTGAAGAAGATCTTCGAGGAAGCCGGCGCGTCGACCGAAGAGTACGCTGCGCTTGAGCAGCTTTATGGCAAGGAGCGCGCCGCTGCCGTCAAGGATGCGGCGGAGAAGGTCACCGCATCGCTGAGGTCCCTGTTCGATGAACTGACCGTCGGCAATGACGCTCGGTCGCTCCGCGAGCGCCTGGCGGAGGCTCAGGCCAATTATAACCCGCTCGCCCAGCGCGTGGCCGCCGGCGACACCTCCGCCTATGACGACTATTCCGATGCGGCCCGGACGCTGCTCGACCTGCAAAGGCAGGTCTATGGATCCAGCGAGGATTATTTCAAGCTGCTGGACCAGGTGACGGCGCTGACGAAGACGCGCATCGACGCCGAATCCAACGTCGCTTCCATCTCCGCGGCGCGGGACAGCATCTTCACCAGCGAGTCGGCCGCCGCGCCGGTGGTCTCGGCCACGGAAGCCCAGACGCAGCAAATTGTGTCAGCGCTCAATTCCAACAATCAGGCGATGCTATCGCAGATGCAGGTGCAGACCGAAAATCTTGTTGCGGTTAGCAGGCTGCTCGCCAGTTTTCGCAGCACCAGCCCCGGCAGTATCGCGTCACCGGCACGACAAAACTTCTGAGATTGGGCGCCATTGGCCTCAGCATGACGCCAGAGTCTCAATGGCGCCCTTCGATTTCGTTTTTAGCGGCCTATGCCATGAAAGCGCTGCGGATCAGTTTCCGCAGCGCCGCAGCCTAGTCGATGGCGTCCAGCATGCCGCGATCTAGCGACAGGTCACCCGCGCCAGTTCGCAGACGTGATGCGGGGAACAGCCAGCAGAAAAGCCCCCTGGGCCAGATCGTCCTTCACTCCCTCACGAATCTGATCGACCGGCGGGTTTCTCTTTCCTCGGCGTCCTCAAACCAAAGCTCCAGCGCCTCAACCGCATTGGGAAGCACATCCTCCAGACGGTCGGCGGCCGAGAAGCAACCGGGGAGATCGGGAAAGCTGACGCCGAAAGCGCTGTCAGCATCCTTGTGAACGACGGCGTAAAAATATTTCATCACTTTGCCTTTCGGGGGGCTCACAGCCATCCCGCCATCTTTGCCATGCTCCGGGCCATCCCCAACGGCAAGTCAGCCGGGAACGCCGCTCCGTCGCTGAAAATCGTCGTATCTTGCAAGGAAGGAGGCGCACGCCATCTGATAAAGCGCGTCAAAACTTTCCCAGCGGGAACGCATAGGCTTGAGAGCCGTCATGCTACCGAAGTTCTCGCGTGGTCTCCGCTCTTCGACTGCGCTGCAAAGGTCATCTTTCCCCTTGATGGGCGCCGCATACCGACCCGACCACTGCAGCACTTGATAGGCCACATGGAGCCACCCGTCTTCCTCTTTGGAGAGGTTCGGGAGTCCCGCCATTTTCCAAAGCTGCGGAACATTGTGGCTGCTGGGTACGGGCTTGGCATCTATCTTACCAGCCTCCCCCTGGGCAAAAGCCGCTTTGACAATCAGTTCGAGAGCAAGGCTGCTTTCGCGCAGCCACCCCTCGAAAAGCGCAGTTCGAGTTTGAGCCAACTCCCCTCCAATCGGCTCAGGATCGATGGGTTCCCCCTCTTTCATGATCCAAAGGCAGTAAGCGACATATCGCGCATTGTCAGCCTTGCTCCAGAAGTGGAGTGGAGACTTCCTGGCCACTTCATAAGGATCGAGTATTTTGGTCATGCCACTCCCTACACCGCGCCTCATCTGAGCCAGTAATCGCCTTACGGTGCTATCGGCACCGGCTGGAATAGACCGAACTGTTTCCGCAACTCTTCGGCTTTGTCCATCAATTTGCTGCGCAGATCTTCAACGGCACGCCGATGCATCTCCTGCAGGCTAATACCCTCAGAACGCGCATTGGCGATCGTTGCCGCCCTGTACTCCGCATTGCCGAGCAGATGATGAAGCCCACCGTCCAGCATCGCCAGCAGCGTGTCGATCTCCGCCAGACGCGCCTCAATCCTGATCCGGGCAGCAGGATGCAGAAAAATCTCAGCCATATCGCGCTCACGAAAAGAGACCCGGCGCGGTTATGTCATGGCGCCTGCGCCGGGCCTAAGGTTGCGGTGAGCAAAAGGATAAAAAACTCACCTTCTGTACGGATGCCGCCATACCGAAGCGTCAACCGTCATATCGCCATCGCAGCCGCTATTTTCGCCCAGCGACTAAGCGCACGAAGTCCATATCGGGACGGTGGCGAAGCTGATGCGCCTCATTGGAAATCCGCCGCTTCAGATACTGCATGCATGGTGTCTCAGCGAGTGCATGCAATTCCCGCGTGACTGGATATTCGGGCTGACTGTGGAGGTGAGCATTTCCGGCCGCGATGAGCACATCATTGAGGCTTTCGGAGAGCGAGCCTGCCCGTGATTTAGGCGCCAGCCTCGATAGAGCCTCTGCGTCAGCGTAGATTTGCGCCAAGGCCTTCACAGAGGCCACTGCCTCCTCCTGCAACATCTCAACCAGCGGGCCGATAGCGGCATTGATCTCGGTCTCAATAGGGTCGCTCTTCATACGACGGTCTTGTACCATGTAGGTCATCCGCTGATTCAATGTGCGCAAGCCAGCATTGATCGTGTCCAGTTCCTTCTGGAGCTTTTCCACTGATACAGCTTCGATAACCTCGCCACGGAGCATCGCATCCGCTACCGCTTCGCCGTCGACGCCGCCTGCCTTTTCAGCATCCCGGATCTCATCTCGAATTGCCTGTGCGCGAGCCTGACCCGCGCTGATGGCATCTTCGATCTGCGCCTTTTCTGCCTTGTAGTCTTCGTCCCGCCTTATGGCGCCGGTGATGTCGATCGCTTTCAATGCTGCAAGGGTGTTCTCAATCATAGCTTTTTCCTCAGGATCGATGAGCGGGAGCGATCGCAGCGCCGGCATAGGCCCGTGCCCAGACGTCGACCTCGTCGCGTTCCGCCGGCTTGTGGGCGACCTCCCACTTCGCCGCGGCTAAGCTTTGGGTGAGCGCTCGCCGGCCTGTATCCGTACTGGCCCAAGCCTTGGCCCAAACGTCATCTTTCGCTTGGCCGGATCCAAGCTGCTCAAGCGATGGGGCGTAAGCACGCTCCCATACAGCATCGGCGGCAGATTCCCGACGGATACGCTCCTCTTCGGCCTTTCTGCGCACCTCGAACTCAGCCGCCGCTTTCGCAATGACAACCCGCTTCCGATCAGCCGCTGCGCGGGCCTCCGCATCCGCTTTTGTTTCCTTGAGGATCACCGGCGGAATATAGGCTTCCTTGGGCGGTGCAGAGGTTGCGGTAAACACAGGAACGGGATTTATCGCCGCCGCAAACTTAGGTGCCCCAGCTTCGCCGTGCCGGGTCCGCCAAGCTCCCTCAAATACCGGTCCCGCCATCTTGGCCTGCTCAGCGTCATATGTCGCCAATCGATGTGCCATCAGGCGCGAGGAGCCGCCGGAGCGCTTGATCATAGCTTGCTCTGATGCGGTCAAATTAGGCATGAGCCACCTCCCCGCCGGTCGGCCGAGCCGCCATCGCATACGCCGTGGCCGCAGACAGATCGATCAGCTTACCCCGCGTATGCATCTCCGCGGCCATTTTGCGGATGAGCCGGTTCGACATCGCCACGCTGATGATGCCCACGCCGTCACCGTCTGCCGCAGCAGGAAGCTTCACCAACACCTCTGCCAAGGCGTCGGTCAGCGCAGTGGAGGCTACCTCGATAGCCTGCCCCTCCGCGCCGTCTATATCGACGACAGCAGCGATTGATTTTCGCACCCTGCTAAGCAGCCGGGCATAGAGGATTGTTGTGTCGGTCATGATGTTTTGGTCCTTCAACTGAAGCTTTGGATGTCATGCGGCGGCTTCTTCGCTGTAGAATGAATAGGAGGATCGGCGCGGATCGAACTGGATCACGACCGATCCCATCTTGCCCGGCAGGCCCATTCGAACCTTCGTCACAGCTATAGTGGTGGTCCAATATTCTCGGCTCTTGATCTGAAAGCAGAGCCCGTAATCAGCCTTGTTCGCCCAATTCGCTGAGCCGCTGATGTCATACAGGCCGGGCATCCGGGGCTTGCCTTGCAACTGGGATGGCTTGGCAGGATGAGCAATCACCCACACCGCGACATCATTTTGTTTGGCGAAGCGTTTCATCAGCCGGATCGCCCGACCGGTATAATCGGTTTCACTTTCGTCGCCGCGGCGCTTGTGGTCGATTTCATTCCAAGGGTCGATCAGCAGCAATCGCGTTCCGTTGCGGATGACCGACGCCCGGCCAAGATCCAGCACATCTTCCACGCTGAGCGCGTCTTCGTCGTCCATCGGTGAGTGCGAAATAATAGCGAGATACCGACGGATCATTCCGTCCGCCCAGTCACGCTCCTTCGGTTCGTGCTGCGCAAATTCACCTGTTTCGAGGATGGCAGCCCGCAGCTTGCGGTGAAAGATCGGCTTGATGTCCGTCTCGAAACTGGCGGCTGTAACGTGGATTCCGCGCCGGATTAGATTGGCCAGTATCCACATGAGGAAGCTGGTCTTTCCCTGCCCCGCATAGCCGGTGGCGACAGTGAAGGTCCGCGGCACGATCTGGAACAGTTCGTCCAGCTCGCCCACGCCTGTTGGCCAAGCCTGGTAGGACGGTTGCTCGGGAAAGTCGTCCAGCGCGTACAGCCCTTTGACCGGATATGGTTTGGCCGCATCAAGAACTTCGACCAGCCGCTGATGGCCAGAATGTATGACGACGTCGTTCGGATCTTTGCAGCCGGCCGGATACTCCACGAAGCTGCACCGCTCCGGCCCGAAGAGGCGGCAAAGGTCGGCGGCCAGAGCCTTTCCCGGTTCGTCGTTATCTACTGCCAGGATCACGCTCTTGATCCGGGACAGGGCATCGTAATGACGCCAGAACCAAGCGTAGCGGGCTCCTTCCTGGAGTTCGTCATCGCCGCTCGCCTCCTTGGGGGCGCCGTTGGGGACTGAGACCACCCGGCGCTTGCCGGCCGTCAGCGTGGCGAGGAAGTCCCACTCGCCCTCCACAATGATCAGGGGCTGGCCGGCCAGAGATTCGTCCGACAGGCAATCTATGTTGAGCAGGGTCAGCGGGGCGCCTTGGTCCATGGCCTGCCGAGCCTTGTCGAGCGGGTCCCGGTACTTGTGATTGAGCGTTCGGCCACCCTCCCGATAGGGGACCGACAGTATCATCCTGCCGGCCCGCTCCACGGATGCCAAACCGAACTTTGCCGCCAGTGCGGGATCGATTCCCCTGGCGTCGAGCCAGTCCATGTGAGGTTTGGTCAGTTTCACGAGATCCATCCTTCCAGCCGCAATGGTGGCAGCAGCATGCCCAGCCTCGGGCATCGATCAGCACCGACAGGCAGCGCGCGGATTTCTTTTTCCGGTGCGGCGAGCATTGCGGACAGGTGCTGGTGTGCTCCCCCGGCGAATAGCTCGATAGGCGAATGCCCAGCGCCGCCAGTTGATCGGCGGCGGTCATGCGTACAGCGGCATGTCATCACCGGCCTCCTGTCCCGCCTGATTTTTCAAGGCTCGTTCCATGTACGGGATCGGATCGCTCGCACTGTTCCGCTTCGCCTGGCTGATCGCTGCAATCACCGCCTCAACGGAGTAATCCCGCCGCGTCTTGCCGAGCCAGCTTCTGGCCTGCCTTTCGGGTGTTCCGGCCGACGTGATCAGTGCGATGCCCGCGTCGAACATGATTTTTGCCGGATCATCGATTTCGACGGCGGAGCCCGTTTCGTTAGAAACGGAATTACTATTACCTCCTCCATCCTCCATCTGCGGAGGAATTTCTCCACCGGTGGGGAACTCGGACGGAACTGCTTCATCCTTATGCGCGCAGTATTTCCGAACTTCGGGCGTTTGAGGGTATAGTGAGTTCGGCTTTTTGGGCCGTTGAAAGAGCGCGAAGTTCCGAACTGCACCAAGCTCACGGCCATCGATTTGGTAACGCATGATGCAACCAGCGCCCGCTAGTTCATCCAAAAGCGCACCCGCGTCCGCATTGTCTGCGGGGAGAAGCCGCATCTTCAGCTTGAGTGGCGACCATTCAAACGAGCCCATGTCATCACACTCGTTCCAAATGCCGATGAACAGGAGCCGGGCGAGAGGAGTAACGGAGGCGAACCGTTCATCCGTCCACAGGCCGGGATGCACTGAACGAATGCGCGCCATTATGCCGTCCCTCCGACAAAGAGCCGGGACCAAGCCGAGTGGGCACGGGCCATTGACCGGCGATGCCATGTGTCCTTCAATAACTGCGGATCCTGCGCGGCCTGGAGAACCAGCGCCCGATAGCGATGCCATGCCATTTCCACCGGCGAACGGATGTTGCACTGTTGCGGAAGCGCGCCAGTTCGACTACATGCTGAGGCGTCGAGTATGGGGCCGGGCGTTGGCGCGTTCCGGCCCTTTTTCTGTGTGTCGAGCATCGGAGTGTCCTATGCCTGTACGCGGTGGAGGTCGGCCAAGCCGGTGCGGTCAATGATGCGCCAACCGCGAGTGCGTCGAAGGCCATCAGCCCAGCGACTGGCCCGGCGATGATCTGGAAACGTGGCGTCCAGATTCTCTTCAGCCGGGGCAGGCGTGACCTTCACATCGAAGCCAGCAGCGAACGGCGCGTGCACAATTTGAATTAAGTACCGCTCAGCGAGGCCCATAATCGCCTCCGCCGGTCATCCTCTTTATCGAGCGCATGGTGATCATCCGGCGGCCGGCGATCTTGACGCCTTCCAACCCGCCTTCAGTCCCCATGTGCGCATAGATCGTCGATCGCGAGAGGCCGCCGAGCAACTGCCGGGCAGTCGAAATCGGCACGACATGTGGTTCGATGCGATCAGCTTTCATGATCGTGGCTCCCAGTTTGTCCAACATTGTCCGACGATGGGTGACACGGATCAGAAGCCCCGTCATTCGGCCCGATTGCGCATATTTTTGAGGCAATCGGGAGGATAAAGCGGCGCGGATCGATTTCGGCGCCAAGTCCGACGCTACCCCAGCTAGCGGCGCGAAGGCATGAACGAACCGCACAAACGGCGTCCGGTATTCAGGCTGCTCGCTGTTCTGCGCTGCCGTCGGCCGTCGGCCTGTCCATTCCTCGTACATCCCAGCAAGGCGAAGGATGAGGAGTGTCAGCCCTGGGTGCTGCTGACGCGTCGGCGCTCGTACATCCTCAACCGTAAAGCGATCAGCGAGATCGGCTGCTGCATCCGCGATCTGCGCAAATCCCCCGGTAAGAGGATCTTCGAAGCCGCCTTTCCATTCCGTGCGTGGAAGACGGAAGGCAGCCTGAACACTCTCGACCATCATTGGGAAGAGCGCCTGCCGATAGTCTTCGCGAGCTCCTCCCCCTTCAAATGCCGTCTGTCGTGCACGACGAAGGACAAGCAAGGCATCATCAATCTGCTGGGCGGCCTTGGCGACATTGCCAAGCGCGTCGATGATCTCACGGCCGCGAGGCCTGGAAACCTCACCGAGCGAGACGAACCGATATTCGAGGGCATAGCCGATCAGGAAGGCCGAAAGCCGGGCGCGATCGGCCGGATCAGCTACCCCTATAGCGTCCAACGCTGGCGCGCATTCGGTTTCACTAAAGGGGAGAATGCCAGTGATCGCATCCAGCGCGAAGCATGCGATGTTATGAGGATAGTCAGGCGCGGCCATGTGCGCCTCCCGACTCATTGGCCACGTTTGCTACGACCACATCCCGGACCGCGGCGCGCTTCACCGCATCCGCGTCGATTATGTCGAACAGCCGCTTGGCCTCCTGCTGGGCGGCCGGGGGGTGGCCGTGGAGCATGAAACAAATCTCCACACCCTCCGGCTTCACGATGAACCCTCCGCCCACCGCTTCAAATTGGGTGAGCCAGCTAGCAGCATCGAATTCAATACTTGGGAGCGCCGCCAGCCTCGTAAGGTCCGCCATAATGCTGGACCACCAGTCATCTGGCCATTCCTCGAAGGCTGCCCACCGCCGGCGGGCATATTGGAGCTTCCACACTGCAGCCTGCAGATCGGGCGCTGAGGTAGCGATGAGAGCCTCCTCGGCTTCGCAACGGGCTTCAGTAAGCCGCTCCATCTCGGCATCGACGGCCGCAGGAATATCGGATCCGCCTCGCCTCTCCGCTCTATAGGCAGGGCGCCAGGTCGAACGATCGTATGAGGTTTCGGCGGTGCGGGCGCGTTGGAATTGGCATGTCGCAGCCATCCATGCCTCACTTGCACCCGGTGGGGTGGTTACGTTCTGCGGAAATGCGCAGTTGTGGTGTTCCATTATGCCCACTCCTGCTCTCCGGTGTCTGATATCGAGCAGCCTGGGCCGTCAAATCCCCGTCCGTGCAGCGAGAAGAGGCCGCTTCCAGTGTTAACCCCGTCCTCATCGGACTGGCCGGCGGGATCATCGTCTTCAAAGTCGGGATCGCCGTCTATGTCGTCCAGACGGTCTATGGCTGCCTGGGCAACCGCCTCAAGCGCTGTCCGATCGAGGCGAGCAAGAAAGCGGGCGAGATTTGGCGTGACGCAGGCCGTCGCACCCGGTAATAGGGCATTGTTCATATGGCTTCCTTCCATTTGATCAAGCTGACGGGGCGTTCCCGCGCCTCGTCAGCACTCTTCCGGGCTATTCACCCGCCATTTCATCGACCAGGGCAATTGCCCGCTCCACGTTCACGCTGATCTGCTCGGCCGCAATTTTGATAGCCGTGTCGTTTGCGTCGTTTTCACGAATGAAAATGAGCTCATTCCTGATCTGCACGACGTCGAGCGCAACGCGAAGCTGATCGACTGGTGAGGGCATGGCCACCTGTCGGCTGGATGCATCAGCCATTTGCAGTCTCCGAGCGAAAGGCGGCGTCAAGTTCGGATTTGCGGAAGAACATGGTCTTCCCCATGCGGATCACAGGGAGCCGCTGAGTTTCGACCAACCTGTAGACTGCCCGCTCGGTGACGGCAGGACCGAGATACGCAGCCGCCCCTTTCGCACCCTTTACCAGATCTTCCCTAATCTCCATCTAACACCTCCAAAAACATTAACACATTGTTATGTTCATTTGGTGCATAGACATGCGGTGTGGTTCCTGCAAGGGAAAACATAACAATGTTGTTCTGGAGGCTCTTTGTCGCTTTCCTTTCCGCTCACCCAAGCCGGCTTGCTGCGCTTACTGAGTCATTTGCATGAAGTGGCAGATGATAAGCAGACCGCGCTGAGGGGACGTCTGCAGCATTTCCAAAGGCTGAAATTTCCTCCAGGCGTAAATACGGGCCGAGGCAAGCCTGCCGCTTACGGCGCGGGCAGCCTTGTTGCGTTGTCCGTTGCATTCGAAATGCTTCAGCTGGGCATGTCGCCAGAGGCGATCGTGGCACTCCTAAACCACTACAGAGGCGCACTGCCTACCGCAGCGGGCTACGCTGGCCATCTTCTCAGCGGCAAGTTCGGGAAGATCGATGTACCGGACTATCATGTGATTTTGTTTGACCCTGCAGCGCTCGCCAGCCTGCAAAGTACAAAGAGCGGCCTTAGTGGCGATGAGCGGCAGTTTTACATGAATTTGGCTACATTCAGAGGCTGTAAAATCAAAGAGTTGAACAACGAGTTTTGGGTTTCTCGTCTTTCTCTGGTGAACACGACCACACTAATATTTAGGATCTCTGATTACCTAAACAAGCATCACGGCGTTTCATTGGGTGATTTCTCGAACGCTCTAATTTGGTGGGCAAAGGAGCGCGAAGAGGAAGAACTAGCTGAGATGTTCAAGGACCGGACGCCACATGACTAGTGTCCGCAAACGAAACTGGACCGCCCCCAACGGCGAAGAAAAGACCGCCTGGCAGGTTGATTACAAGGATGCCGCCGGCAAGCGCCGAAGCAAGCAATTCACCCGCAAAAAGGACGCCGAAGCTTGGCTCACCACGGCAGCCTATCAGGTCCAGCAGGGCACCCACACGCCTGATTCGCAGTCCATCACCGTTGCCAAGGCCGCCGAACTTTGGATCAAGCGCGGCGAGCGTGAGAATTTGGAAGCGTCGACGCTGGCCGCCTATGGCCAGCATGTCCGTCTGCATATCGTGCCCCTCTGCGGCGACAAGAAGCTGTCCCAGATTACGCGCCCGATGGCGGAAGGCTGGCGGGATGATCTGATGGAGAAGCTGTCCCGCCCGATGGCCTCTCGCGTCCTGCGTTCCCTCACCGCGATCGTCAGCGAGGCGCAGGGCCGCGGCTACGTCGCTCAGAACGTGGTCGCAGGTGTGAAGATGCGTCGGGCGAAGCGCGAAAAGCCCAAGGTGGTTATTCCGACCAAGGCCGAACTGAAGGCCATCATTGCCGCCGCCAAAGCGTCTGCCGAACCGATGGCCTATCCCCTCGCCCTTATCGCCATCTTCGCCGGCCTGCGTGCATCCGAACTGCGCGGCTTGCCCTGGCGGTGCATCGACCTGAAGGCTGCAACGGTGACGGTCGACCAGCGCGCCGATGTGAAGAACGTCATCGGCCCGCCCAAATCGGAGGCGGGATATCGGACCATCCCCCTCCCCGCATCTGCCATTGCAGCGCTCACCGCATGGAAGCTGGCCTGCCCGCCAACCGACGACGGTCTGGTGTTCCCGTCGCTGGCCAAGCGCGTGATGAGCCACATGTTTATGAACGTGAACATCATGGGCGCGGTGCAGCTTGCGGCCGGTATTGCCGATCCGATGATGAAGGATGGCAAGCTAGCGCTGGACAAAGATCAGCAGCCGGTGGTGGCGCAGCGATACACGCTCCACGATTTCCGGCATGCCGCCGCATCATTGTGGATCGAACAGCGGGTCAATCCAAAACGGGTGCAGAAATGGATGGGTCACAGCTCCATTCAGGTGACGTTCGACACATACGGCCATCTGTTCGATCAGGCGGATCAGGACAGCGCCGTTGCAGCAGCTATCGAGCAGGAACTTATAGGGTAAAGCATGCAATCAGCCCCCGCCCCCGCTCTGCATTCGATTTTCGTCGCGGTCGCCATACTCCTGTTGAGCGGTTGCGGGATGATGGGATGCGAGAAATATGCTTCCAACTATTCATGCGGCTATGTTGAAAACAAGGCGGATTACGAAGTCTGGTATTGGAAGAACGTTGCTGACGACAACGAAGAAGACAATGTGCCCATCGGCCATGCCGTTGGGCTCAGAATGTGCAGAGAGAATGCGCTTGCTCACGCCGAAGCGATCCGGGACGAATTTACCGAGCGATCCTACATATGCGTCTTAATGGATGATGGGCGAAGAATGGAAAAACACCGACTGCTCTGATGCCGCGTTGGTTGGGTGCTTGGACTGGTGCCGCTCCGCCAGCTAGATCGTGATCTTGTTTGAATGAATCGAATTGGGCTTCAAGGGCGCGAGATTTTCTGATTCAACCTGCTGGCTGGTTTGGAGGACAGCAAGGATGAGCCGAGCCTATTCGATTGATCTGAGAGAGCGCGTTGTGGCGGCGATGGCGTCTGGCCTGTCGGCGCGCGGTGCAGCGGCGCAGTTTGGGGTGAGCGTAGCCAGTGCGGTGCGCTGGTCGCAGCGTCATCGGCGGACTGGCGGGGTGGCTCCGGGCAAGCTGGGCGGACATCGCAAACCGGTGTTGCTGCCCGAGCGGGACTGGCTGCTGGCGCGCGTTGCGGCCGAGCCGGACTTGACCTTGCGCGGCTTGCTTGCCGAGTTGGTCGAGCGCGGGGTGAAGGCGAGCTACGGCGCCTTGTGGCTGTTCCTCGAACGCGAGGGATTGTCGTTCAAAAAAAAGCCTGTTCGCCAGCGAGCAGGACCGACCGCAGATCGCGCGGCGGCGAATGCAGTGGAAGAAGTATCAGGGTCGGCTTGATCCTCGTCGCCTTGTCTTCATCGATGAGACCTGGGCCAAAACCAACATGACCCGCACCCATGGCCGGTCGCGCCGTGGGGAACGGCTCTACGCCAAAGCGCCGTTCGGAAAGTGGCGCACGCTCACCTTCCTGGCCGCGCTTCGTCATGACCGGATCGACGCGCCTTGCGTGCTCGATGGCCCGATCAACGGCCAGCTCTTTACCGCCTATGTCGAGCAGTTCCTCGTTCCGACCCTCTCGGCAGGGGACATCGTCATCATGGACAATCTGGGCAGCCACAAAGGCCAGGCCGTCCGGCAAGCCATCAGAGCCGTCGGCGCCAAGCTGCTGTTCCTGCCGCCTTACAGCCCGGACCTCAATCCTATCGAACAGGTCTTCGCCAAACTCAAAACCCTGCTCCGAAAAGCTGAAATGCGCTCGGTCGAGGCAACATGGAGGCGCATCGGTTCTCTACTGGATGACTTCCCGCCAACAGAATGCGCCAACTACCTCAGAAACTCCGGATACGCTTCAATCTAAGATGATCACGCTCTAGAGCAACGAAATTCCGACTTGCGCCTCGAAGGCGCTCAGGCCTGGCGTCCCGAAGAAATGCACAAAGCCGGGACGGGGCTTGGGAACACCTCCCATGAACTTGGCAGGTTCACACTTCCATCCCTTCGTGTGCGGACTGATCGCACTACGGGGCATCCAAGCGATCAGCGTTGGCGCGGCTAGGTTATCCGAAGTGAAATAGGGAATGGCCAATATCATGTCGTCGTGGAAGGCCGTAAGGCGGCCAATATAACCATAAGTCGCCTTGTTGGTCTTTCCATCGGTGGCGTATTTGCCCTTCACCTGAACCGGACGGACAATAGTCGTGCCTTCCGCTGGACGGCTGACGATCATGTCGAACCCGCGGTCGCGGCGGGGAAAGTAAACGTCCCATCCTGCATCAGCGAGGACGCCGGCCACATACATTTCCGCAAAATAGTCGCGCGTCTGCGGCGCCACATTGCCGTCCAGCATAGTTTCAGGCTGCAATCAGGCTGCGCACCGCCAGATCGGCTTCATGTTCGCGTGCCTTGCCCAGCTCATAGCGGGCCTGCATCCGCATGAGGGTCTCAGCCTTCACGCCAAAGGCATGTTCGAAGCGAATCGCCATATCCGCAGTGAGAGCAGCCCGCCCGTTGAGGAGTGCGCTGACCGACTGCCGGCTGACGCCGAACGCCTCAGTCAAATCGTTGATTGAAACGCCATGCGCCTGGACAATTTCAGTCTTGAGCCACTCGCCGGCATGAATCGCAAACGAGGGATAAATCCTCAAAGCCATGATAATCATCCCTTCCGATCATCGCGAAACGTTCAGGCCGAAAGCAGTGGTGCCCATAATGGACGCTCCCGCCAACCTTCGGGAAAACCCATGGCTGCAAAATCGCCTACCGGATTTTCGGTGACCAACGTTGCAATCTGCTTCGGCCAATTCGAATTAGGCGCAACAATCGCCATCGAATGCAAGAGCGTCGTCAGTGTATTGTAAAGTTTCCGATCAGCTTCCGGCGCGAGCGTTTGAGCCAAGGCCGCCGGATTCTGGGCAATCGGAAAGGTGACGGTGAACGAACGGTTCCACAACCGGCCATGATGCGCGCAGACATTCCGAACCGTTGCCAGGTGGTGCATCAAACCCTGGAACACCCGATCATCAAATCCGACGTTGCGCGCTATCGATTTTCGGTCAGCGCGCCCACCCAGAGCGGAGAAAAATTTGGAAAGGAGGCCAAACGAGATAAACTCGGCCGCCATCCAGACCGGCGGCAATGGCGGGTTATTGTACGTCCGCTTGTAGTGGTTCACGAACACATCATGCGACCTGTCATATTCGGACTGTAGCTGGTCTAGGTTGGCTTGAAAGAGATCCGTCCTCCGATAGAGGGCAGCATTCAAATAGCCGTGCGGACCATAAACCATGGCCATTTGATGCGCCCATGCCCCTCTGGCCGCGACCTCGATCCGCTCCAGCGCATCCATCAAGGCAAGGCGCAACCGACGATCAAATTCGTAGAGTGCCAGCACAGCCTCGAAGGTCGTTTCTGGCTTGAACGTGTGGTCGCCAGAATCAGGCGCCGCCTCAAAATAGAGCCAATATGCCCTCAAGCGATAATAGCTGATGTGTCCAAGCGAGTGCTGGGCAAGCGGGACATCGTTGATCACCAAGCCTCGCTCCTGAAGGAGCGCGATTTGATCGGGGATAGATTTGGAGGGCTTGTTGAAAGGACGCATAGCAGGGCTTATGCGCGAACCCGGCCCAAAAACAAAGTAGCCCGCCATGGTGCGCATCGTTGAGAGGCGTGGCGGGCTTTGTTAGGGCCGATATATGCAGCGATTTCCTACAAATCAACTACGGAAATCGTAATCACATATCTCCTTGTCGAAATCGAAAGGCCAAACATCGAGGCGACATGTCTGCCTATGCCAACCTGCGAAGCGGCCCCACCTTGCAACACAGATGCAACATGGGACTTAAAAACCGCATAAAACCGTACAATTTTGGGGGACTCTGACTCCGTCAATCAAGGTTCGAATCCTTGTCGGGCATCCAGACTTTCTTCGAAAATATTGAGAGCGGCAAAACCTGCCGGGTATTGACCACAAAGGATGCCAGCCCGGTCAGCGCTTTGTCGCGAAACGGCATTCCTTGGCCAGGCGGCGCCCCAAGTCCCAGGCGGGCTTGTAGACGGCCATGCCCTTGCGAAGTTGCTCGCACGACATGTTGAGCCCCCCGGCATAGACGATGGCGACCGTGCGGCCATAGGCGTCGCGCGCCACGGGAACGATGGTGATGGGGTCGCGCAAGGCGCGCTTCAGGCTTTCCCTGCTCTGGCGGGAACTATCCCGCGTGCAGGCCTTCCTCTTGCGGCAGCGGTCGGCAATGTCAGGCGCCTCGATGCCGAGCAGCCGGATCGGCTCGCCATTCACGCGCAGCATGCTGCCGTCGACCACGGTCAGGGCGGAAGCAAGGAACATCGCGGCGATCATGCCCTGCACCCCGTGCCGGGAAGCGCGACCCCCAAGCTGCCAATCATGTCCTCTCCCACCCTTGTCGCCCTGTGCAGCATATTGGCGCGATCATCCGCAGAGCCGTTGCGGGAACCCGCGGGGAGATTGGCGCCAAATTCATGCCTCCGATGGTTCTGGAAGGCCGGCGTCGGCATCGGAACTGGCCTTCGCTGAACCCCCGCTGCCGGCCAGCCCCGTTTCCGACCGGAAGCCTGTCCCTGTTGCGTATCTTTACGCATCCACAATCGATGCTCCACCCTATTTCGACATAGGGAGCAAATATGTATCGCTTTGATACAGAATATTAAAATATCCGTTCAGCCGATATATGGCTTCCGACATATTCAGCGTGCACGCTGGGGCGTTTGTCGCAGGAGACAGGCATGGTTCAGGTTGCGACCATGTCCGGCATTGACGGGCACCCGGCTGAAAACGCCCGTCGACCTGGGCGCCATGACGCCGGCACCGCTACGGGAGCCGTGGAAAGGCGGGAACCGGCAGGTCGAGCATAGGGAAAGCGTCAACGCCTATCTGTTCGCTGAATTTCGGGCGTGGGGATGGCCCGCAAGACGCATGACCGTGTCCGGATGGCGAAGGCGCAGCCCTATCGCCGCTCCGCCGCCCATTCCGCTGACAGGCGGCGGAAGCTGGAGGAGCGAATGGGCGGATGCGCGCCGGTGGCCCGCGCCGCATCGTGCCGGCAGGCCGCTCCTCCAGACTCCGCGTCGCGCCATGTCGTCCGTGGGGGGAAGGACGGCGTTCAGCGCGACGCAATCAGGACGGGCCGGTCGCCGCCGGCCTGCGCCATCATCCGGGCGCGGTGGTCGGTGCGCAACCGCCCCAGCATGTCGTCGCGTTCCCTGGCATCGCTGGCGACGATGATCCATGCCTCGAAGCGGGAAGTGGCGGCGATCTGCGGCGGCAGGGGCGTCAGCCGCCCCATCGTGCTCACCGCGCGCAGCGATATGCGGTCGACGGCGCGCGAGGATGAAGGTCGGGCCAGCGCGACGGCCTGGGGCCGCCCATCCTCGCCCAGGCGGAATTCGACGCGGGTATAGCCGGTCGCATCGCGGTCGAAATTCTGGTCGGCGGCGCGGCGAATGCTGCCGGCCAGCCGGCTCGCGGTCCGTCCCTGCCATTTTTCGATGGTCATTTCCTTGTCCGCAGACGCAATGACGGTCAGTTGTTCGCCGGGCTGTCTGGCGCTCACCCCTGTCGACAGCAGCAGGGATGAGCAAAGCACCAAATATCTGGCACGCATAAGGGCCTCCTCCGCCGGGATAATGATTGAGTGGATCGCGGCTGCGGCGGTATCTGACCGGCCGAAAGCGGCGCGAAGTTATATATTATAAAATTGGCTTTCCTGGTAATGAATATAAACCAGCAATCTCATCGGCATGCATGATATTTCACGATAGGCCCGTTTCCCGGGTGCGGCCGCATGGCTGCAAGGATGAGGCCGGGATATGCGCCAACCCGTTGTCGTTGATCAGTTTTGATGGGCGGGACCGCGCCTCGCCGCGACGACTCGGTCCTTTCCGGGGCATGCCGGCACGTCCCGCCGCTCGACGATATTCATCCAGCCCGCCATCACCCGGTCCAGGCTGAACGCATCGATCCTGTCGCCGGGCAGGACGGCGCGCGCCGGATCGATCTGGCCCAGCAGCGCATCCGCCATGGCTGCGGCATCGGCGGGATCGACCAGCCGGCCGAAGCGCCCGCCATCCAGCAGATCGGCCGCATTGCCCGCCGTGCGGGAGGCAACCACCGGAACGCCCACGGCCATCGCCTCCAGCAGCACGTTGGGCGATCCTTCCCACCAGCTCGGCAGGATGAAGGCGTCGGCATGCGCCAGCCAGGGGAAGACATTGGCTACCACGCCGGGCAGCGCCAGATCGTCCGCCACGCCCAGCCTTCGGGCCAGCGCCATGAGCCTGTCGCGCATGCGGTCCCGGCTTTCGCCCAGGATGATGAGCCGCGCCCGCCGACTCTGCCCCAGGGTGGCGAAGGCGCGCAGCAGCGTCTCGAAATTCTTTTGCCTGGCCAGCCGCCCGATGGCGAGGATGACCGGAACACCCTCCGTCATCCAGCCATGGGGCGCCGGGCCTTCCGCCCTTGCCCGCGCCGCGGCGGCGTCTATGCCGTTGGGGATGACCGCCACCCGCCCCTCGCGCGCCGCCGCCGCAAAGGCCGGGGCTGCGGCCAGGGTCGGCGACACCAGCACGATCCGGTCGGCATCCGCGGCGATCAGGTGGGTCATGATCCGCCGTTCCCACCCTGCCGACCCGCCATGCGGGGCGCCCGGAATGGCGCGCACCATGTCGTTGCTGATGCGATAGACCCGGCGCGGGCCGCCAAGGCCCCTGCTGGCCGCCCAGGCGACGAAATGGCCATGATTGCCGGCGGAGATCAGCAGGCTGGGCCTGCGCCGCCGCAAATGGCGGCGCAGCGCGCGGATCGCGATCAGCTTTTCGATCAGGCTCGACGCATGGCTCCGCTGGAGCAGCGGGAAGTGCCGCACGCCCGGCGCGCCCTCGCCGCCGGGCGCCGCCGTGACCAGTTCCACACGATGGCCGCGCTCCGCCAAAGCCGCCGCCAGCAGCCGCGCATTGCGCACCACGCCGGTCGCCGTCAGGGCGTGAACGTAAATGACGATCATCGCCGCGCCTCCCTTCCGGCGGCGTAGGCCGCACGCCGGCGTTATTCGGGCAAACGGTCGAGAGGATCGCGGCATAACGCGCCCGCGCGTCCCGTCCCGACGCCTCGCCCGCTGACGATATGCACAATGTCTGTGCCGGGGTTCCGGTTCCTCCCGGTCAGTGCCGGCCCCTGCGCCGTCGGGCGGTGACGGCGTCCCGATGCCGAAGTCGCGGGAGGATGGCGCGACCCTGCTATGCTCCGGCGATGCTCAGCCCCACCGCCTCGGCCACCTTGATCCCGTCGATGGCGGCGGAAAGTATCCCGCCCGCATAGCCCGCCCCTTCCCCGGCGGGATAGAGCCCCGCGACGTTCAGGCTCTGAAAATCCTTCCCCCGCGTGATCCGGATGGGCGAGGAGGTGCGCGTCTCCACCCCCGTCATCACCGCGTCGGGGTGGTCGTAGTTGGCGATCTGCCGCCCGAACACCGGGATCGCCTCATGAAAGGCCTCCACCACGAATTCGGGCAGACAGCGCGACAGGTCGGTCATGGTGACGCCCGGCTTGTAGGAGGGGACGACCTCCCCCAATTCGGTCGAGGCGCGGCCGGCGAGGAAATCGCCCACTTTCTGCCCCGGCGCATGATAGCTTTTGCCCCCCGCGACGAAGGCCATGCTTTCCCAATGGCGCTGCAATTCTATCCCCGCCAGCGGCCCGCCGGGATAGTCGCGCTCCGGATCGATGCCGACCACCAGTCCGGAATTGGCGTTGAACTCCGCACGCGAATATTGGCTCATGCCATTGGTGACGACGCGCCCTTCCTCCGAAGTCGCCGCCACCACCCGCCCGCCGGGACACATGCAGAAACTATAGACGGTGCGCCCATTGCCGCAATGATGCGCCAGGCTGTAGGCCGCCGCGCCCAAAGCGGGATGCCCGGCGCAATTGCCGTAGCGCGCCCGGTCGATCCAGCTTTGCGGATGCTCTATCCGCACGCCGATGGAAAAGGGCTTCGCCTCGATATGCACGCCCCACTGATGCAGCATTTCGAAGGTCGGCCGGGCGCTGTGGCCGACCGCCAGCACGACATGATCGGTCTCGATGAAGCCCCCGTCCGCCAGATGCACCCCGCGCAGCTTCCGCGTGCCGTCGCCCTGCCGCTCCAGTTCCAGATCGTCCACCCGATGCTGCCAGCGATATTCGCCGCCCAACCCCTCAATCTGCCGCCGCATCGCCTCCACCATGGAGACGAGGCGGAAGGTGCCGATATGCGGATGCGCCTCGGTCAAAATATCGTCCGGCGCGCCCGCCGCGACGAATTCCTCCAGCACCTTACGGCCCAGGAAGCGCGGATCCTTCACCCGGCAATAGAGCTTGCCGTCGGAAAAAGTCCCCGCCCCGCCCTCGCCGAACTGCACATTGCTGTCGGGATTCAGCTCGGCCCGGCGCCACAGGCCCCATGTATCCTTGGTCCGCTCCCGCACCACCTTGCCCCGGTCCAGGATGATCGGGCGGAAGCCCATCTGCGCGAGGATAAGGCCCGCGAACAGCCCGCACGGCCCTGCGCCGATGACGACGGGCCGCCTGCCCGACCAGCCTTCGGGCGCCTTAGCCACGAAGCGATAATCGGTGTCGGGTCGCGGTCGCACGTCATGATCCTTGGCGAAGCGCTCCAGCACGCCCGCCTCGTCCGTCACCTCGACATCGACGCTATAGACAAGCTGGATCGCATTTTTCCGCCGCGCATCATTGCCCCGGCGCACCACGACGTGGCGCAGCAATTGCTGCGGTTCCAGGCCCAGCCGCTCGCAAATGGCGACGGGCATCGCCTCGGCGGGATGGTCGAGGGGCAGCTTCAATCCGGAAAGGCGCAACATGCCGATGCCCCTAAACCTAAAGCCGAGTCGGCTCCAGCCCCGTCGCGATCCTAATCGGCAATTGGCCAGTAGCGGACATCAATTCCTCCCTATGCGAAGCGTGGGGAGGGGGACCGCCGCTGAAAGCGGTGGTGGAGGGGAAGATTCGGAGGTCGCGCCTTTTCCCCTCCACCAGCCTTCGGCCGGTCCCCCTCCCCATCTACCGATGGGGAGGAACAGGATAGGTCCGCTTTCCACCCAAACCAGTCACGACAGCGCAACGCATCAAGACCGAACGGAACGCAACCGCCCCCAAACCCATTCCCCAGCCAAAGCCGCCGCCATGCTCAACCCGGTCAACGGAAACAGCAACCCCAGCCCCAGCATCGATCCCGCCACGACCCGCTTCTCACGCACCCCCGCAGCAGGCGGCTCCCCCGACCGCCGCTTCCACCACAGCAGCGGCGCGGTCAGGCATAGCAGCAGCAGGCACAGGCATCCCGCCAGCATCAGCAATCGGTTCGCCTCGCCATATTCCAGCCCCTGATGGGTGGCGACGCCCCATTCGACCGCCTTGGCTCCGCCGCCGAACATGCGCCAGTCGACATCCTGCGCCACCGCGCCGGATCCCGCATCGATGGTCAGGACATGCGCATCCTCCGCCTTCACCGCCTGCGCCGACGCCAGCCAGGGCATGCCCGCAGAGGCCGGAAAGCCGATCATGACCCCGCCCTTCAACCCGCGCCCTTCGGCGATCCGCACGATCTCATCCACGCCGACGCCGCCCAAACCGCCCGGCCCCGAACCGCCCGGCACAGCGCCGCCGTCCCGCAAGGCCCAGGGCAAAGCCTCCTTCACCGGCGCGCTCCACGGAACGACCGCGGCGGCAGGCCGCCCCAGCCCCCGCTCCGCGATCAGCCCGCGCAACCCGCCGCCCCAAACCGCCGTCCAGGGCATGCCGGTGACGGCGAGAAACAGGATCACCCCCGCCGCCAGAAAACCCACCGTGCCATGCAGGTCGCGCCAGAACAGCCGCCCGCCCGGCCGCCCCCGCA
This sequence comes from Sphingobium sp. TA15, assembly GCF_037101235.1. NCBI lineage: Bacteria > Pseudomonadati > Pseudomonadota > Alphaproteobacteria > Sphingomonadales > Sphingobiaceae > Sphingobium > Sphingobium sp. TA15. The sequence continues at coordinate 145,495 of NZ_AP025355.1, read as the reverse complement.
ACGCCAGCGCCCGGTTCCCGGCACGCGGCCAGCGCAGGTAAAGCCCGGTCACGCACAGCAGGATCGCCCAGCCCGCCACCACCTCGACCAGCCGGTTGCCGACCGGCCCGGTCAACGCCAGGCTGTGCAGATCCCTGACCGTCCGCATGACGCCCCCGCCGGTCAGCCTGCCCAAAATCCGCCCGTCATGGGGATCGACGAACCAGACCGTCCCGCCGACCGTCAGCCGCCAGCTTTCATCGGCGGCGGCGGGCCGCTGCATCTGGCTCACCGCCCCGCCGCTGGCCTTCTCCACCGCCGCGACCAGCCGCGACGGCGGCAGCAGCGCCCCGCCCGGCCGCACCACGATCCGGTCATGATAGACGGCTCGCTCGATCTCCAGCTTGTAGAGATAGAGCGCGCCCGTCACCGCCATCAGCGCCAGCACCGGCAACACGATCAGCCCGGCATAGAAATGCCAGCGCCACATCGCCCGATAGAAGGAACCGCTTTCCACGGTCAGAACCGCGCCCGCACGCCGCCATAAAAGGCGCGCCGCTCTATGGGGTAGAAGGCCACGCTGCCCTCATTCGCAAGCGTCGCTGGATTGTCCGGCACATAGCGGACCAGGGCGCCAATATCGCCCACGGCCCGCTCCCCGGTCAGGTTGCGCGCATCCAGGAACAGGGTGACGCCCGGCTTCACCTCCGCCTGCGCGCCGAGGTTCAGCGTCGCATAATCCCCGACCCGCTTCGTGTTGGCATAGTCGACCCATGCCCCCTGCGGCAGCCATTCGATGGCGGGCGAAATGCTCAGCCGCTCCGTCCCCAACTTCAGCTCCGCCCGGTAGAAATGGCGCGGCACCACCGGCAGGCGATTGTCGCCGAACTGCGCATCGTCGCGGAAGCGGAAATCGCTATATTGATAGACCTGCCTCAGGCTCGCCCATGGGGTCAGCCTCAGGTCCAGCCCCGCCTCTATCCCCTGATGCCGCGTCCGCCCGGCATTGAAGGTCGCTGCCGGATACAGCCCCGCCACCACATTATATTGCAGCAACTCGCCCTTGAGATCGGCGCGATAGAGGCTGACGTCCCAATGCGCGATGCCCAGCGTGCCGCGCGTGCCCACCTCAACCGTCCATGCCCTTTGCGTGGCCAGCGGCGTAAAGCCCGGCGCACCACCGGCGGGTGCCTGCCCCAGTTCGATGAAGCCGGGCAATTCCACCGAGCGGCTGTAATTGGCGTAGAATTGCACCGCCTGCGCCGGCTCGAACAGCAGCCCGAATTTCGGCGCGAAGGCGTCGAACGACACGTCCCCGCTCCGCGCCGGGGCGAGGCAGTTGTCGAGCCGCCGCTCGCCATGGGTATAGATGCCGCCCGCGATCAGCCACAGCCCCGCGACCGGCGCGAGCCGCGCCTCGCCATAGCTGTTGATCGTCTGCGCCCGCGCCTTCTGATAAGAGGTCGGCGCGCCCGCCCGCCCGTTCAGATTGACGAACTGGCGGAAGCGCCCATGCCCGAACCGCGCCTGCGCGCCCAAAGTCAGTTCGACCGGCATCCCGCCCAGATCGGCCGCCAGATCGACGCTGGCGAAGACCCCGCGATCCTCCGACTTCTGGTCGACCACCTGATAGATGGGATGATCCAGCGCCTTGGCGTTGAAATAGACGCCGAAGGCCAGTTCGCCGCGATCCAGCGCCACGGTCGTGCGGTTCTGAAGGCGGATCGAATCGATGTTGCGCGCCTGATCGCCCGAGAAATTGCCCTTGGCTGGATGGTCCAGCGCATCGCCTTCATTCAGCGCACCGGACAATTTCTGCCGGATCGTCTGCACGCTGGCATAGAAGCGCGTCTCCACCCGGTCATTGAGCTTCAGCCCGACATTGCCGTTGAAGCGCAGCGCCCGCCGCCGCCCATGGTCCCGATCGCCATCGGACCGATCGGCGGTCAACGCGGCCCACGCATCCCCGCGCCCGTCGCTATAGCCATAGGCCGCCTTCGCCCGCAGCGTGTCGAACGAACCCCCATCGACCCGCATCTCCGCACCCGGCGCGCTCCGCCCGGTCGGCGTCACCGCATTGATCGCCCCGCCCAGCGTCGACCCGCCCAGCCGCAGCGCATTGCCGCCGCGATAGACCTCCAGATGCTGGAAGACCTGCGGGTCCAGTTCCTGGAAATCGCCATTGTCGTCGGCCATGTTGATCGGAATGCCGTCCTGCAACAGCGTCAGGCCGCGCATATGATAGCCCCGCGACAGGCCGGACCCGCGAATGGAAATCCGCACCTCCTGCCCGAACCGGGGCTGCGTATAGACGCCGGGGGAAAAGCTCAGCGCATCGCGCAGGGAAACGGCGAGCTTGTCGCCGAAATCCTCCGCCGGCACGACGTCGACGCCGCCGGGCGCGCGGACGATTTTCGCCGCAGCATCCTCCACCATGGGACTGGCGGTGACGATGATCCGGCTCTGCTCGGCCTCCTCGGCCAGGGCGGAAGCGGACAGGGAACAGGCAAGCGCGCACAGCGAAATGCCGCGCGAAACGGAAAAGACAGACATGAAATGATGACCTTGCTGAAAAAATCGCGGAAAATGGCGGATTTTTCAGAAGGCGGGCGGCCCCGAGGAGGGCGGCGGGGGCGCGGCCAGCCGGGCGATCAGCCCGGTCTTGAGCGCGAAGGCGATCGGCCCGAAACCCAATTGCCAGGCGGGCAGAGGCAGATCGGCGAGGGCCAGCGGCGGAACCAGCGGCTGCACCGATGCGGCGAAGGGACAATGCTGCTGCCCCGGCGCGCCGTCATCCGGGCGATGCTTGCCCGACGCCCCGTCCCGGTCGAAGACAGTCCGGTCGACCACGACATTGACCGCCCCTTGCCCCGTGCAGAGCGTCACCACAACGCCCCGTTCGGTGCGCACAGGCATGAAGCCCGAAGGCGCGACAAGCTGCATCGCCAGCACGAGCAGAGCCAGCGCGGCCAAAAGGCCCTTCGCGGATTCCGATCGTCTGACTGCCCCCATCATGGCGCAAAGCCCTAGCGGCGCCCGCCCGTCCTGTCACTAGGACAAAAGGGCCACGGCTGGCATACTCACCTTGACGTAAACGTAAAGCAGAGTTACATCACCTGCCATGGACAAACGCACCACTCTTGCGGGCATCGTCGAACTGCCCGATCATAGCGACCGGCAAGCCTATAGCATCACCGACCTGTCGGAGGAATTCGGCGTCACCGCCCGCGCCCTGCGCTTCTATGAGGACGAAGGGCTGATCGCGCCGGAACGGCAGGGCCTTGCGCGCATCTATTCGCGTCGCGACCGCGCCCGCCTGGCCTGGATATTGCGCGGCAAGCGGGTGGGATTCAGCCTGTCCGACATTCGCGAGATGATCGATCTCTACGACGCCGACGAGGAGCATGAGGAACAGCTCCGCGTCACCGTCGCCAAGTGCGAGGCGCGCATCGCCCTGCTCAACCGCCAGAAGGAGGACATCGACGCCACCATCGCGGAGTTGATGCATTTCCTGGACGTCCTCCAGCAATAATCCCCCTAACCGCAGAACAAAATCCGTCGGAGAAGATCATGCCCAGCTACACCGCCCCTGTTCGCGACACCCGCTTCGTGCTCGACCATGTCCTCGGGCTGGATCGCTACACCAATCTGCCCGGCTTCGAAAACGCGACCGCCGACCTGGTGGAGGCGATCCTGACCGAAGGCGGGAAGGTCGCCGCCGAAATCCTCTTCCCGCTGAACGCCGTGGGCGACAAGGAGGGCTGCACCCGCCACCCGGACGGCAGCGTCACCACGCCGACCGGCTTCAAGGCGGCCTATGACACCTATGTCGAGGGCGGCTGGACGACGCTGAACGCGCCGATCGAATATGGCGGCCAGGGCCTCCCAAGCATCGTTGGGACGGCCGTCAGCGAATATACGCTCTCGGCCAATCTGAGCTTCAAAATGTATCACGGCCTGACCAATGCCGCGGTCGAAGCGCTGATCGCCAAGGGCAGCGAGGAGCAGAAGCGGACCTACATCCCCAATATGGTGTCGGGCAAATGGGCCGGCACGATGAACCTGACGGAACCGCATTGCGGCACCGATCTAGGCCTCATCAAGACCAGGGCCGTGCCAGGGCCTGACGGCAGCTTCACGATCACCGGCACAAAGATCTTCATTTCGGCCGGCGAGCATGACCTGACGGAAAACATCATCCACCTCGTCCTGGCCAAGACTCCCGACGCGCCGGAAGGCAGCAGGGGCATCTCCCTCTTCGTCGTTCCCAAATTCCTGGTGAACGAGGACGGATCGCTGGGCAAGCGCAACGCCGTCTCCTGCGGTTCGCTGGAGCACAAGATGGGCATCCACGGCAATTCCACCTGCGTCATGAACTATGACGGCGCGACCGGATGGCTGGTGGGCGAGGAGAACAAGGGCCTGGCCGCCATGTTCATCATGATGAACGCCGCCCGCCTGGGCGTCGGCCTGCAGGGACTGGCCCAGGCGGAGGTCGCCTATCAGAACGCCGCCGCCTACGCCCATGAACGTCGCCAGGGCCGGGCGCTCACCGGCCCCCAGGATCCGCAGGAAAAGGCCGACACGCTGTTCGCCCATCCCGACGTCCGCCGCATGCTGATGGAGGCGAGGGCCCTGACGGAGGGGTTGCGCGCGCTGATGCTCTGGGGCGCGCTCCAGGTCGATCTTGCCCATCAGGCGGCCACGGAGGAAGAACGGCAGGCGGCCGATGACCTGCTGCAACTGCTGACCCCGGTGATCAAGGGCTATGGCTCGGACAAGGGCTTCGACGTCACCGTGATGGCGCAGCAGGTGTTCGGCGGCCATGGCTACATCTGGGAAAATGGCGTCGAACAATATGTCCGCGACGCCCGCATCGCCCAGATCTACGAAGGCACCAACGGCGTCCAGGGCATGGACCTTGTCGGACGCAAGCTGCCCATGAACGGCGGCCGCGCGCTCCAGGCCTTCCTCAAGATCGTCGGGGAGGAAGTGGCGCAGGCCAAGGGCGACGAGAAGCTCGCCGGCTTTGCCGAAGCGCTGGAAAAGGCGAGCGGCCAGCTCGGCGCGGCGACCATGTGGTTGATGCAGAATGCAATGAAGAACCCCGACAATGCCGGCGCCGGCGCGGTTCACTATATGCACATATTGGGTATCGTCGCGACCGGCCTGATGTGGCTGCGCATGGCGAAGGCGGCCACCGCCCTGCTGGCGGCCGGCCAGGGCGACGCCAATTTCCTGGAAGCCAAGCTGGTGACCGCCCGCTTCTTCGCGGAACGCATCATGCCGGACGCGGGCGCGCTCCGCCGGAAGATCGAGGGCGGCGCGGACAGCCTGATGGCGCTCGATCCGGAAATGTTCCTGGCGGCCTGAGTCCCAGGACAAGGCAGGGACGCCGCGCCCCGGCCAACCGGGCGGGCGTCCTTGCGTTTTCATCCTCCACCGCCGCCGACCTCCTGACACAATGCGCCCGGGGCGGCATAGGCCCATCGGACAATATGATCGGCGCGGGCGCGCGCTTCTGCTGTCCTGCATGCTGGGCATGCTGATGCTGGTCGCCAACAGTCTGCAATGGCTGGCCGCGCTCACGGCGATGGCTCTGCTGTCGACCTCCACCACGCTCTGGTTTATGTCGGATGCACGCTGGCGGCGCTCAGGTTTTAGCTGGCGGTGTCGATGGCGCTGGTCGGGCTGGACTATGCGCTCTGGACATTATGGGCGCGGGACTGGTGGCGAGCGTGGCCAGCTTCCTGCCGATGGCACGGGAATTTCCCTTTTTCGCTGGGCGCGGCGGGAGGGGGAGAAAGCTTTGCTTCAATCAAGCGCTTCGTGCTCCTGCGAAGGCAGGAGCCCAGTTCGAAGGGCGGGACTGGGCTCCTGCCTTCGCAGGAGCACGGTGCTTTTAAAGGAAATGGGGAGAAATCAATCCCCCCATAATTCCTTGAGCTTGCTGAAAAATCCCGTCGATTGCGGGCATTCCTCGCCCGTTTCCGTTTCGCGGAACGCTTCCAGCAGTTCGCGCTGCTTGGCGCTCAGCTTGGTCGGCGTCTCGACATCGACCTGGATCACCAGATCGCCTTGCCCGCGCCCGTTCAGCACCGGCATGCCCGCGCCGCGCTGGCGGATCTGCTTGCCGGACTGGATGCCGCTGGGAATCCGGATCTCATGCCGCTGCCCGTCCAGGCCCGGTACCTCTATCACGCCGCCCAGCGCCGCAGTGGTGATGCTGATCGGGGCGCGGGCGAACAGGGTCGTCCCGTCCCGCTCGAAGATCGGATGCCGCTTCACATGCAGGAAGATATAGAGGTCGCCCGCGGGAGCGCCCCGCGCGCCCGCCTCGCCCTCGCCCGACAGGCGGATGCGGGTGCCTTCGTCGACCCCGGCGGGGATGTTGACGGACAGGGTCTTGGGCCTGTCCACCCGCCCTTCGCCCCGGCAGCTACGGCAGGGGCTTTCGATCACCTGGCCCGCGCCATGGCAGGATGGGCAGGTGCGTTCGACCACGAAAAAGCCCTGCTGCGCCCGCACCTGGCCATGGCCATGGCAGGTGCCGCAACTCCTGACGCCCGTGCCCGGCTGCGCGCCGGAGCCGTCGCAGCTTTCGCAAGGCGCCGAAACCTCTATCTCTATCTCGGTCTTCTTGCCGTGATAGGCGTCGTCCAGCGTGATTTCCATGTCGTAGCGCAGGTCCGCGCCGCGCCGCTGGGCCTGCCGCCCGCCGCCGAAGCCGCCCGCCGCCTGGCCGAAGATGGTCTCGAAAATATCGCCAAGGTCGGAAAAGCCGCCCGCGCCGCGCCCGCCGCCGCCGAAACCGCTGCCATTCTGGAACGCCGCATGGCCGAACCGGTCATAGGCGGCGCGTTTCTGCGGGTCTTTCAGGCATTCATAGGCTTCGGAAACGGCCTTGAACTTGGCCTCGCTGTCGGTGCAGCCCCCATTCTTGTCGGGGTGATATTTCATCGCCAGCTTGCGGTATGCGCTTTTGATCGCGGCCGCGTCCGCCGTGCGCTCGACTTCGAGCAGTTCGTAATAGTCGATTTCGGTGCTCATCTCGCCCCCGGCGTCCCTGCCCCGTCACGGCCATAGCAGTCATGACGGGGCAAGCACATCAGCTTACGCCTTGTTGTCGTCCACTTCGGAGAATTCGGCGTCGACGACATCGTCATCCGCCTTCGGCGCGTCCCCGCCCGGAGCAGCCGCGGCCGCCTGCTCCTTCTCGTAAATGGCCTGGCCCAGCTTCATGGCGACCGTGGCGAGTTCCTGCGCCTTCGCCTTCATGGCTTCCGCATCGCCGCCCTCGACCGCCGACCGGGTGGCGGCGATCGCGGTTTCGATCTCCGACTTGAGGCCAGCGTCCACCTTGTCGCCATGCTCGCCAAGCTGCTGCTCGGTGGTGTGGATCAGGCTTTCGGCATTGTTCTTCGCCTCGGCCGCCTCGCGCTTCTTCTTGTCTTCCTCGGCGAAGCGCTCGGCATCCTTGACCATCTGGTCGATGTCGGCGTCCGACAGGCCGCCCGACGCCTGGATGCGGATCTGCTGTTCCTTGCCCGTGCCCTTGTCCTTGGCATGGACGTTGACCAGACCGTTGGCGTCGATGTCGAAGGTGACTTCGATCTGCGGCACGCCGCGCGGCGCGGGGGGGATGCCGACCAGGTCGAACTGGCCGAGCAGCTTGTTGTCTGCCGCCATTTCACGCTCGCCCTGGAACACGCGGATCGTCACCGCCTGCTGATTGTCGTCGGCGGTCGAATAGACCTGCGACTTCTTGGCGGGGATGGTGGTGTTGCGGTCGATCATGCGGGTGAACACGCCGCCCAGCGTCTCGATGCCGAGGCTCAGCGGGGTCACGTCGAGCAGCAGCACGTCCTTCACGTCGCCCTGCAACACGCCCGCCTGGATGGCGGCGCCCATGGCGACCACTTCGTCCGGGTTCACGCCGGTATGCGGTTCCTTGCCGAAAAATTCCTTCACGGCCTCGCGCACCTTGGGCATGCGGGTCATGCCGCCCACCAGCACCACTTCGCTGATCTCGCTCGCGGAGACGCCCGCGTCGGCCAGCGCCTTCTTGCAAGGCTCCATCGTCCGCTTGATGAGGTCGGCCACCAGCCGTTCCAGATCGGCGCGGGTGATGGTCTTGACCAGATGCTTGGGACCGTTCTGATCGGCGGTGATGAAGGGCAGGTTGACTTCGGTCGACTGCGCCGAGGACAGTTCGATCTTCGCCTTTTCCGCGGCTTCCTTGAGGCGCTGGAGGGCCAGCTTGTCCTTGGTGAGGTCGATGCCCTCATCCTTCTGGAAGCCAGCGGCCAGGAATTCCACCAGCTTGGCGTCGAAATCCTCGCCGCCCAGGAAGGTGTCGCCGTTGGTCGACTTCACCTCGAACACGCCGTCGCCGATCTCCAGGATCGAGATGTCGAAGGTGCCGCCGCCAAGGTCATAGACGGCGATGGTCTTGCCGTCCTGCTTTTCGAGGCCGTAAGCGAGCGCGGCCGCGGTCGGCTCATTGATGATGCGCAGCACTTCCAGGCCCGCGATCTGGCCCGCGTCCTTGGTCGCCTGACGCTGCGCGTCGTTGAAATAGGCTGGAACGGTGATGACCGCCTGCGTGACCGTCTCGCCCAGATAGCTTTCGGCGGTTTCCTTCATCTTCTGCAGGATGAAGGCGGAAATCTGCGAAGGCGAATAATCCTTGCCGCCCGCCTGCACCCAGGCGTCGCCGTTCGGACCCTTGGCGATGCTGTAGGGCACCAGCTCCATGTCCTTCTTCGTCATCGGATCGTCGAAGCGGCGGCCGATCAGGCGCTTCACGGCGAAAATGGTATTGTCCGGATTGGTCACGGCCTGCCGCTTGGCGGGCTGGCCGATCAGGCGTTCGCCATCCTTGGTGAAGGCGACGATGGAGGGCGTGGTGCGCGCGCCTTCCGCATTTTCGATCACCTTGGGCTTGCCGCCGTCCATCACAGCAACGCAGCTGTTGGTGGTGCCCAGGTCGATACCGATTACTTTTGCCATTGTGTCCTCTTTGAACCCCAAATCATATTCAGCGGTTGACGGCCCCATACCTCACGAAAGCGCCAAGGCAAGGGCGTTTGCGCAAGGGATATAGGCGTGCTTTTGCTTGGCACAAGAAGCTGTGACGATTACCTCATGGAAACGACCGGAAACGGGACATTGAGGAAGCCTTTGCCCATGCGCGCATTTTACCCGCTGATCGCCCTTGCCGCCCCTCTCGCGCTCGCCGCCTGCGGCGATCCCGCGCCCACCTATATCGATCAGGCCTGGGTGCGGCTCAGCCCCAACAAGGACATGCCCTCCTCCGGCTATTTCGTCGCCCATGGCGGCGATGCGGACACGGCGCTGCGCGGCGTGCTCACCGATTACGCCCTGAAGGTCGAGATGCACGAAAGCATGAGCGAGGGCGGCAAGATGACCATGAAGCCGCTCGACAGCGTTCCCATCCCGGCAAAATCCAAGGTCGCCTTCGCGCCGGGCGGCAAGCATCTGATGCTTTGGGGCGTCAACGACACGGCGATCGGCCGGGGCAAGATGACGCTCACCTTCCTGCTGGCCAATGGCGACCGCCTGCTGGTCGACGCCGTCATCCAGAAGCCCGGCGCCGCCGCTCGAGCCGCCGAATCGGCGGAGCATGAGGCGCATTGACCGGACGCCCGCTGACCGAGTCCGAAACCGCCCTAGCCCGGTCGGTGTTCGCCGCCGCCATCGATTATCGGCGGGTGCGGGTGCATGATCGCAAATGGTGGCCCTTCCAGCCCCGGCAAGTCACCATGGCGCCGGACGGCGACCTCTGGTTCCATCCGGAAAGCGGCCTGTTCTGCACAGATTTCTGCGACAGCCCGCTGCCCATCCAGGGACATTTCATCCATGAGATGACCCATGTCTGGCAGGCGCAGCGGGGCGGCAGATGGTATCTGCCGCTGATGCGCCATCCCTTCTGCCGCTATGCTTACGACATCGTGCCTGGAAAACCGTTCCGCCGCTACGGGCTGGAGCAGCAGGCGGAGATCGTTCGCCACGCCTTCCTGCTGCGCCGGGGGGTTCCGGTAGAGGGCAAGCCGCCGCTTCCGGTCTATGAAGCGCTGCTGCCGTTCAGCCGGAGTTAGGCTGTATCCACATTCAGAAGATGGCGAGCCAAAAATGGCGGTTTTCCGTGACCCGGCGCGCAGCATGCTCAAAGCAGGTGAGCACCGGAAGCACGGAGATTGAAGCGAGGCACGCGACTCGCTTCAACCATTTGCAGGCCGCCAGGGCTGAATGTCGATACAGCCTAGGGCTGCCCAGCCTGTCGCCCGCCCCATTCGGCCATGCCCGGCCTTCAGCGCTTGACCGACAGGCGGTAGATCATCTGGTGGTGATAGGGCTTGCCCGGATCGACCCGCGCCGACAGGAATTTGGGCTGGTTGGGCGAATCGGGGAATTTCTGCGGCTCCAGCGCGATGCCGTCGCCCATGCGGTAGAGATGACCCTGCTTGCCGATCAGCGTGCCGTCCAGGAAATTGCCGGTGTAGAATTGCACGCCCGGCTCCGTGGTCAGCACCTCCAGCACGCGGCCCGACGCCGGGTCTTCCAGGCGCGCGGCCAGTTCGGGCGTCCTGGTCACGCCCTTGTCCAGCGCGAAATTATGGTCATAGCCGCGCCCGGCGACGATCTGCGCGTCGCGGCCGTCGCGAATGCCGTCCGCCACGCGGCGCGGCGCGCGGAAATCCAACGGCGTGCCCTCCACCGGCTTCAGTTCGCCGGTCGGGATCAGATTGGCGTCCACCGGGGTGAAGGCCCTGGCGGCTATGGTCAGCAGATGCCCCAGCGCGCTCTCCGCCGATCCCTCGCCCGCCAGGTTGAAGATCGCATGGTTGGTCATGTTGACGATGGTCGGCTTGCTGGTCTTCGCGTCGAAGGCGATGCCCAGATTGCCCGCCTCGTCCAGCGTATAGGTGACGGTCGCGTCGAGCTTGCCCGGATAGCCGGCGTCGCCGTCCGGGCTGGTGAGCGACAGGACCAGCGTGGCGGTCGGCCCGCTTTTCAGCGAGACGACCTTCCACGCCTGCTTGTCGAATCCCTTGCCGCCGCCATGCAGCGAATTGACCTTGTCGTTGAGCGGCAATCGATAGCTCTTGCCGTCCAGCGTGAACTTGCCGCCCGCGATCCGGTTGGCATAGCGGCCCACGGTCACGCCGAAATAATTGGGACGGTCGACATAGCCGGCAAGATCGTCATAGCCGAGCAGGACGTCCGCGATCCTGCCGTTGCGGTCCGGCCCGGCCAGATTTTGCAGCGTCGCGCCATAGGTCAGGATGGTGGCGGACACGCCCTGCGCGTTCTTCAATGTGATCGCCTCGATCGCCGTGCCGTCGGCCAGCGTGCCGGCGGGCGCGCGGCTGGCCTCCGCCGCCAGTGCCGCCGTGCTTGCCATCATCAGGCCGCCGCCGTATGACAACGTTGCCAATACCATTTTGTTCATAAGGGCCTTTCGCATGCGGTTCCTCCCCGACGCCATTGACGCGTCATCGGTGGAGATATACTCATACAAAATAATCAGGCGCAACCCTGTTCCGGCGGCGCGCCTTTTCGACACTTCCGGAGAAGGATGAATGGCAGGACCGATTTCCTCAACCGCGGCGCCCGTGGCGGCCCATGATCCGGGCACGCGCTACGGCCCTGCCCTGACTTTGCTGGCCAGCCTCTTCTTCATGTGGGGCTTCATCACCGTCATCAACAACACGCTGCTGCCGCACCTGCGCAGCGTGTTCGAACTCAGCTACACCCAGACGACGCTGATCGAATCGGTATGGTTCATCGCCTATTTCGTCGCCTCCATCCCCTCGGCCAAGCTGATCGAGCGCATCGGTTACCAGAGGTCGCTGGTGACGGGCCTGCTGGTCATGGCGGCGGGCGCGCTGGGCATGATGCTGGCGGCGTCCATCCCCTCCTATGGCGTGACGCTGCTCATGCTGTTCGTGATCGCCAGCGGCATCACCCTGCTCCAGGTCGCGGCCAACCCCTATGTCGCGGTGGTCGGCAGGCCGGAAACCGCCTCGTCCCGCCTTAACCTGGTGCAGGCGATGAATTCGGCCGGCACTATGCTGGCGCCGATGTTCGGGGCTTATCTGATCCTGGGCCGGTCGAAGGGCGGCACCGCCCAGGGCGAAGTCGTGCTGACGCAGGCGGAGCGGCTGGCCGACGCCCAGTCGGTGATCCTGCCCTATGGCCTGGTCGCCATGGTGCTGGTGGTGCTGGCGGTAGTGATCGCGCGCTTCCCGCTGCCCGCCATGGGCGCGTCTGCCACCCGCCTCGCCAAGGAGGAGCGGAAGAAGCATTCGCTCTGGGCGCATCGCAACCTGGTGTTCGGCATCCCGGCCATCTTCATCTACCTGATCGCGGAGATCGGCGTCGCCAACCTGTTCGTGAACTTCGTCAGCCAGCCCGACATCGCCAACCTGACCCATGAGCAGGCGGGCCGTTACCTGACCTTCCTCTGGGGCGGGATGATGGTCGGCCGGTTCGCGGGGTCGGCGATCATGCAGCGGTTCGACGCGGGCAAGGTGCTGGCCGCCTTCTCCATCGGCGCCTTCCTCGTGATGATGATCACCGTCTTCACCCATGGCGAGGTGGCGATGTGGTCGCTGATCCTGGTGGGCCTGTTCCACTCGATCATGTTCCCGACCATCTTCACCCTGGGCATCAAGGGGCTGGGGCCGCTGACCGAGGAAGGATCTGGCCTGCTGATCATGGCGATCGCCGGCGGCGCGCTGGTGGTGGTGCAGGGCTGGCTGGCCGACCATTTCGGCTTGCAGACCAGCTTCCTGCTGACCGCGGCCTGCGAACTCTACATCCTCTTCTATGCGCTGTGGGGATCGAGGCCCACCCATGCGCTGCCCGACCAGCAGATCGGGTGACGGCGCCGAGGGCCCCCAAGCCCTGAAACCCGAAAAGGCCGGAGCGCGACGTCACGCTCCGGCCTTTTTCTTCGTCCGCCGTTCCCGCGAAGGCCGGAAATGAAGCCGATCCACCGCGTCATCGCGCTCGCCATATCCTCCGGCGCGCGGGATGGCGGCGCTGAGCCGGAGACCGCCGGACCTTATTTGTCGGCGGCCGGACCGGGATATGCTATTCCCAACTGCTCCAGATAGGTCGAATATCGCGCGGGATCATAATAATATTTCTCCATCTGCGGCCGCATCTCCTTCATCACCTTCTCGTTGAGGTGAATGGCCGGCCGGTCGTCCGCCGTCAGGACGGGATCGTAGGACTGGGTCTTCAACTGCACGTCGCGATAATAGGTCTTGGCGTCCGCCAGCAGCTTCGGCCGGGTCATCAGGTCGATCACCGTCATCGCGACCGCCTTGGCTCCCGCCACCGTCCCCTTGTGCGCGATCGGCGTGGCCATGGCCATCGCGGCGGTGGCATGATGGAAGATGACATTGGGGATGTTGGCCGGATAGCCGATGGTGATGGTCGGAACCGCCCACATCACGTCGCCGATGTCGTCCGATCCGCCAATGCTGGCGGACCCGCGCGTTTCCGGCGTGGAAAGCGGCATCACGGCCGTGCCCAGGGGCTGGACCTTCAGCTTGTTGGCCGTCTGCACCGACCGGACGAAGGCCTGGTCGGCGGCCGACCATTGGGGCATGCCGACCGCCTGGATGTTGGCGAAGGCGGCCTCCGCCATCGGCTTGTTGCCGAAATTCGGCGCGGCATAGCCCAGCAGGCGGCGCTTCACCGTCGTGCCGGTGGCCTGAGCGGCGGCATCGGCGATCTCATTGCCCGTCTCGAACAGCGACCGGACCGAGGCGAAGTCCTTTTCCCGGAAATAGTACCAGACCGACGCCTTGTCCGGCACCACATTGGGTTGGCCGCCGCCATTGGTGACGACGTCGTGCGAACGCTGGGCCAGCGGCAGGTGCTCGCGGCGGAAATTCCACGCCACGTCCATGAACTCCACGGCGTCCAGCGAGCTGCGCCCCTCCCACGGCATGGCGCCGGCATGGGCCGTCTTGCCGGTGAATTCATATTCCACCGACACCATGGCGGTCAGGCCCATGTCGCCATAGGCCGTGCCGAAGCCGGTATTCACATGGCCGAAGATGCAGGCGTCGACATCCTTGAACATGCCGGATCGGACGTAGAAGGCCTTGGTCGCCAGCAATTCCTCCGCCACGCCGGGCCACAGCATCAGCCGGCCGGGAATCTTGTTCTTCTCCATCACCTGCTTGACCGCGATGGCGGCGGCAATCATCATCGGCATGCCGCTATTATGGCCCTCCCCATGGCCGGGGGCGCCCGCGACCAGCGGCTTGATCGCAGGCGAACCGGGCGTCTGCGACACGCCCAGCAGGCCGTCGATGTCGCTGCCCAGCGCGATCAGCGGACCGCCGCTGCCCCAGGTGGCGGTGAAGGCCGTGGGTATGCCCGCCACGCCGCGCGTCACGGTAAAGCCGTTCCGTTCCAATATCCCCGCCAGATAATCGGAGGTGCGCACCTCCTGAAAACCGGGCTCGGCAAAGCTGAAGACCTGATCCACCATCACCTGGACCTGGCTGGCCTGCGCTTCCACGCCGACCACAGCCTCGGCCTTCAGGGCCTTGGGCGAGGCCGCGGCGGCAACGGCGGGCGAAGCAACGGTGGACAGCAACGCAGCGACAAGAGCAAGGGTGCGACCCAAAGGCTTTTTCCTTTTCATGTTCATGGCTGTGGATTGCTTCCTATTGCGGCGTCAATGTCGGATATTTGATGCCAAGCTGGTCGAGATAGGTGGGATATTTGGCGGGATCGTAATAGAATTTCTCCATTTCCGGCCGCAGCAGCTTCATCGTCTTTGCATTGAGCCAGATGGCGGGCTTGTCCGATGCGGTGATCACCGGGTCGTAGCTGTCGGTCTTGAGCTGCACATCCTTGAAATAGGCCTTGGCGTCCGCGACCAGCTTGGGCGTGGTCATCAGGTCCAGCACCGTCATCGCCAGCGCCTTGGCCCCCGCGACGGCGCCCTTGTGCGCGATCGGCGTCGCCATCGCGATCGCGGACGTGACATTGTGGCCGATCATGTTGGGGATGTTCGACGGGAAGCGGATGGTGATGGTCGGCACCGTCCACATGATGTCGCCGATGTCGTCGGAGCCGCCCCCCATGGACGGCTTGCGGCTTTCGGGCGTGGAAAGTTCGGCCACCTTGTCCCGCAGCGGTTCGACCTTGCGCTTGTTGGTCTCCTGCACCGCCTTGGCGAAGGCCTGGTCGTCGGCGGTCCACTTCGGCATGCCCACCGCCACGATATTGGCATAGGCGGCTTCCGCCAGCGGCTTGTTGCCGAAATTCGGCGCGGCATAGCCCAAAATCTGGCGCGTCACCGTCGTGCCCGTCGCCTTGGCGGCAGCGTCGGCGATCTCATTGCCGACATTGTAGAGATCGCGGATCGACTTGAACGTCCGTTCCCGGAAATAATACCAGACCGACGCCGTGTCCGGCACCACATTGGGCTGGCCGCCGCCATTGGTGATGACGGAATGGGAACGCTGCGTCAGCGGCAGATGCTCCCGCCGGAAATTCCACGCCACGTCCATCAGTTCGACCCCGTCCAGCGCGCTGCGCCCTTCCCAGGGCATGCCGCCCGCATGCGCGGTCTTGCCGTGGAAGCTGTATTCGACCGACACCATGCCGTTGGAGCCCATTTCGCCATAGCCGGTCGAAAAATCGCTGCTGACATGGGTGAAGATGCAGGCGTCGACATCCTTGAACAGCCCGTCGCGGACATAATAGGCCTTGGTCGCCAGCAATTCCTCCGCCACGCCGGGCCACAGCATCAGCCGGCCGGGGATCTTGTTCTTTTCCATCACCTGCTTGACCGCGATGGCGGCGGCGATGACCAGGGGCATGCCCGCATTATGCCCCTCGCCATGGCCCGGCGCGCCTTCCAGCAGCGGCTTGATGTTCGGAATGCCGGGAATTTGCGACACGCCCAGCACGTCGTCGATGTCGCTGCCCAGCGCGATCAGCGGACCGCCGCTGCCCCAGGTGGCGGTGAAGGCCGTGGGTATGCCCGCCACGCCGCGCGTCACGGTAAAGCCGTTCCGTTCCAGTATCGCGGTCAGATATTCGGAGGTCTTCACCTCCTGGAAGCCCGGCTCGGCATAGCTGAAGACCTGATCCACCATCACCTGGATCTGCTTGGCCTGGGCGTCCACGGCCGATGCCGCGGCGGTCTTCATCGCCTTGGGCGCCGCGGCCTGGGCCACGGGCGTCATGAGGGTGGAGGCCAAGGCGAGGACGATGGCGGCTTTCTTCATGCATGTCATGGACGTCAATACCTTCTTTCGGGGCATCAGAACTGCATTTTGACGGAGACGCGGTAGACGCGGCCGATCACGTCGTAAAGGCTGCGGCTGGTCTGGGCATAGGCGGGGACGTTGTTCGCGTCCGGGCCGTTGCCGACGGGGACCGGAGCCTTGTCGAACAGGTTGTTGACGATGAAGGTCAACGTCCCCTTGCCGCCATGGGCCTTGAATTTGAAGCCCAGCGACGCGTCGACATAGGTTGCGCCGTCGATATGATTGTCGTTGATGGTGCGATATTGCGTGGTTGATGCCGGGCAGTTGGTCGTGCACTGGATATAGTCGTTGCCATAGACGCCGTCGCTGAACCCGCGCGCCACCAGGTTGAAGGTGACGGGATCGGCATCATAGAAGGCGCTGATGCGATAGACCCAGTTCGGCGAGGAATAGGTGCCCGCCAGCGAACCGCCATTGACCCCGGCATAGTCGATCGGGAAGCTGATGCCGTTGTCGATCACGTTCTTGATATAATGGGTCGCCATGCCATGGATCGTGAAAGTTCCCGGCAGATTTTCGGATATGTTCGACAATGGCAGGCGATAGCTCGCCTCGATGTCGAAACCCTTGGCGGTCTGCTTCGCGAAGTTGATCGGGCGCAGGACGATGCTGCTGAGCGTGTTTCCGACGAAAACGATATTGCTGCAATAGGCGGCGACCCCCTCCGAATAGCACAGGTCCACCGTATCCTGCGCGGTGACATTGCCGATGGCCTTGTCGATCTTGATCGAATAATAGTCGAAGGAGGCGGTGAAGCCCGGAAGGAAGCCGGGCGTCAGCACCGTTCCCACCGTCCAACTGTCCGCGACCTCAGGCGTCAGGGCCGGATTGCCGACCTGGTTCTGCACGAACTGAAGGGAACCTGTGGCGGGCGCATTGGCGCCTGCCGGGATGATGACGGTATTGGTGCGCGCCGTGCCCGCCGCGAACAGTTCCTGAAGATTGGGCGCGCGGATGTCATGGCTGACATTGCCGCGAAAGCGGATGTCGGGGATCGGCTGAAAGGTTCCGCCGACTTTCCAGGTCTGGACCGAACCGGATGTCGAATAGTCGGTGAAGCGGCCGGCCGCGTTCAGGTTCAGCCCCTTGATCACCGGCAGGTCGACTTCCAGGAAGCCTTCCTTCACCGTATATTTGCCGCGATTGACGAGATAGTTGCCGTAGAGCCAGCCCGAGTTGAACTGCGGGTCGACGGTGCCGCCGATCTGCTCCTTGCGCCATTCCGCGCCGAAGGCTACGGCCGCTGCCCCGCCCGGCAGGTCGAACAGCTCGCCGTTGATGGTCGCGGCGGCGACATCCTGCTTGATGGTCTGGTCGCGCTGGGGCTGCTGCGCGCCGTAGATATAGGCGAGCGCCTCCGCCGAGGGGCCCATGGTTCCCAGGCGGTTGATCGGCACGCAGCCATTGGTGGGGTTGGTCAGCGTCGAACGGCACACGATGCTGCCGCCCGGCCCGAACACGGCGTCCTGGGCCAGCGCCATCCGGGCGTTGTTCCAGGTGTTCGTCAGTTCCTCATGCGCCTTGGTCTCGCCATGCTGATAATAGGCGTTCCAGTTCCAGTTCCGTTCGAGCAGCCCGAATGTGCCCTCGACCCCGCCGACGAAGCGATAGACCTCGCGCTTTATGTCGCTGCCCGGAACCGGGAAGCCGGCGTTGCTGGTCCCCATCGTGAAGGACAAACCCGCCGCCATCCGCGCCGCGACCGCCGGGTAATAGGTCCGCAGATAGGCATTGTCCGCCTGGATCGTGACGCCGGTGCTGGGCGTCTGCTGATAGAAGCTGCGGCTGGTGGAGCGATTGTAGGAAAACTGGCCGAAGATGGTGATGTCCGGCGTCAGGTCGAAGGCGGTGCGATTGAAAAAGCTCAGGCGCTCGTCATGCGGAATCAGCGAATTGGTGCCGATATGCCCGGCTAGCGTCACGCCGGTGTCGCCCCCGACCATCCACGGGCTGAGCACCGATCCATAGGTCAGTTGCCCGGTCTGCCCGGCGCCCAGGAAATAGGTGCCGCGCAGCGGACCGGCGCCGACCAGCCCGCCCGCCGTATAGCCCGAAGGCCCCACCCCCGTCCCCACCAGCCGCTGCGGCTGGCCGTTTGTGCCGTTATAGGCGGGGTTGTTGATCATGAAATAACCGCGGTCGTTCCAGTCGCGGTCTATCGTATCCACGCCATTCTGGTGGAAGAATTCGCCGTTGAACAGCATGTGCAGCCTGTCGTCGAGCAGAGACAGGCCGGCGCTGGCCATGATCTTGTAGTTGCGGCCATCGCCATGGCTGGAGATTCCCTGGTCCAGCCCGACGCGAAACCCCTTGTAATCCTTGTTCAGCACGAAGTTGACGACGCCGCCCACGGCGTCCGATCCGTAAGCCGCCGAAGCGCCGCCGGTCACGACTTCGACCCGTTCCACCAGATCCTGCGGAATGGTGTTGATGTCCACCACGCCCCCGACGGTCGAGGCCACCGACCGCTGGCCATCCAGCAGGACGAGCGTGCGTCCCGTGCCCAGGCCGCGCAGGCCGATCGAATTGATCCCCGCCACCGCGTTGGAAAGGCCGCCGGACTGGGTGCCCGACGTGCCGCTGCCCGCGATGGAGGGAAGCTGGTTGACGAAATCGGAAATATTGGCGGGCGCCTGGGCCGCGATGTCCGCCTGGCTCATCACCGTGACGGGCGTGGGCGCGCTGTAGCCGTCGCGCACGATGCGCGATCCGGTGACGATGATCTGGCTCGCCTCTGGCGCGTCGGCGGCGTCCTGAGCCAGGGCCGGCGGGGCCGACAGCATGGTGAGCAGCCCGCCTGTCGTCGCCAGAAAATGCCTGCGATGCCGATGACGGCGGTCCGATGCCCGATCCGCCGATGTCCTACCCGTCGATGACCTATCTGCCGATGACCTACCTGCCCATGACCTACCTGCCCATGACCTACCTGGAAGTGCAACCACCATCTTGATGTCCCCTGTTTGCGCGTCCTGCGGGCCCTTCGTCATCCTCCTCAGGCATGGGCAAGGGTTCGCGCCATGACGGCACGTGATCGTCAGGGGCTGACGAACGCCTGTTGGCTTTCCCCGGAATATCACCTTGCATCGGCCCCGGCATTCCGGGCGCCCAACCACATCTTATCGTCGCCGGACCTTCCATGGTCCCGCACCGCAGATGTTACACAGTTGGCATCGCGGCTTCCCGTTAAAGTCGACAAGAAAACCGGGCGATATTGCTGAAATCCGGCGCATATCGGTCATGAAGCGCCGGAATCCGGCATCAACAGGCGGGATGCGCCGGATGATTCGCACCGGCCTTATTTCAGCCCTTCGAACAGGACCGGCGGAACCGTTCGCTGGGCGACCGGCCGCATGACGAAACTGCTGCGGATCTTCGCCACATGGGGCAGGGTCGACAGTTCCCGGCGATAAACACGGTCGTAATCGGCGAAGG
The DNA here is from genome assembly GCF_037101235.1 of Sphingobium sp. TA15. Lineage (NCBI taxonomy): Bacteria > Pseudomonadati > Pseudomonadota > Alphaproteobacteria > Sphingomonadales > Sphingobiaceae > Sphingobium > Sphingobium sp. TA15. Next base: position 125,750 of record NZ_AP025355.1, on the reverse strand, counting down.
ACCGGACATGCACGGTCATCATGAAATCCGTGTCGCCCGACACGAAGCTGCAATAGCTCATGGACGGGCATTTGACGACCGCCTGTTCAAATTCGTTCAGAACCTGCTCCGCCTGCGACACCAGTTCGATCGAGACATGGACGACGATGCCATATCCCAACCGGACAAGGTCGGGACTGGCCGCGTAGCGGGGCACCATGCCCCGTTCCTCCAATATCTTGCGGCGACGAGCGGCCGCCGTGCTCGACAGATGCACTTTCTCGCCCAGCGCGACGTCGGAAATGCGGCCGTCCTCGACGATCTCGCGCAGCAGGCGCAGGTCCGTCCTGTCCAGTTGATGAGGATCGGATTCCATCGAGAAACACCTCCATCCCGTTGAAAGGCGTCAATTCGGATCCAGTTCATGCCGATATGACGCAATGCCTAACGCATCGCATCCAACGATCCGCTATTTCGAGATGACGGCGCCATGGCCGTCGGCGCCGGGCCGGTCCTTCGGGGGCTTGGGCAGCAGCCGGTTCGCATCGGCAGCGACAATGCCCAGCGGGCAAGGTCCGGCGATCCCGATGCGTGCCGCGGCCCGGCAAGCCCTGCCGTCGCGATCGGTGTCGAAGGGGGCTGAACCGGGCATGGCCTAACGGATCACGCGCCGATAGCGGGCGAGCCTGCCGGCATTGCCTTACCGCCGGCGCAGTGCGGCGAACATGCGGTCGACGGCGGCCGGGGGTTCGTGGCGCGCCGCTTTAGGCTGTATCGACATTCAGCCCTGGCGGCCTGCAAATGGCGCTTTTCCGTGCTTCCGGTGCTCACGTACTTTAAGTACGCTGCGCGCCGGGTCACGGAAAACCACCATTTTCGGCTCGCCATCTTCTGAATGTCGATACAGCCTAGAGATAGGTCCACTTGCGCGTTGCGGCGGGGGCGCGAAGCGGCCCCATCAATTGCCGCCCCGGATCGGGAAGTCCCGGTCAGCCGATGTGGCGGTCCCAGCGGCAGATGCGCACCTCATCGAAAATGCCGGCTTTCGTGAAGGGATCCTCATCGTGAAATTTCTTCACGCTTTCCAGGTCTTCGGCTTCCACGACCATGAAGCTGCCGATATTGTGGCTGTCGTCATCCGCCATCATCGGGCCTGCCTGCACGAGCTTGACCACGCCCGAAGCGAGATAGGCGCGATGGGCCTGGCGATATTCGTCGCGGCGCGCCAGCATGTCGGGCTTGTCAAAGCAGATGCGCAGGTAAAGCATGGGGGGACTTCTTTCCATTGGTTTTGCCCCCGAACATCGACGATCGCGCTGTTCCGGCGGGCAGGACGGATGCGCCATCCTGCCGCCATGTCCGCGGCATGATCCTGCGTCCGGCCGCCTTTCTTCTGCATAATCTTGCTGCCTTCTTTGGGCGGTCGGCACGGTGGGCGGCTGGCGCCGACCGGCAGGCCCTGTATTTTTGCGGCCGGCGGGCCTATGACCGGCGCGATGCACCCATGATGGCTGAACGGGCCGCACGGATTGGCCGTGGCTTAGCGCATTTAGTGGAGGAGTGATGGCGGCGGCCGCACATTTTGACATCGGCGACACGCACGGGCTGTTCCTGGGTTCCAGCAACCCCGTCCAGACTTCCAGCGCCGCGCTGGGCTGGACCTCCCTGTTCCTGTCGGAACAGCAGGAGGAACCCTTCGAAGCGTCCGCCAGGGCCGTGCCGGATCATCTGCTGGTGTTCCATCTGGGCGGCCCCGCCCAGATCACCGGCGCCACCGAAGACGAAAGGATCACGACCGTCGTGCCGCCGGGGGGCCTCTGCCTGTGGCCGGCCAACTCGCCATTTTCCATCCAATTGGCGGATTCGGTCGAAACCCTACATCTTTATATCCGCAGCAGCGTCGTCAACGAGGTGGCGGCGTCCCTGGGCTATGACTTTCCCGACGGCATCCGCCTCCGCCCCCGGATCGGCCAGCGCGACGAACTGCTGGAACAACTGGCCCTGGAGGTCAGAAGCGTCGCCGCGTCGGGCGGCGCTTCCACCGCCCTCTATGCGGACCAGATGGCGCTGGCGATCGCGGCCCGGCTGATCCGGCACGATTATTCGGCGCCCCCCTCCCCTGCCGCCGCGAACAATCGCGGATTGGCGCGAGGACGGCTGAAACGCGTGGAGGATTTCGTGGAAGCCCATCTGGACAGGCCGATCCAGCTTCAGGAATTGAGCCTGGTCGGCGGCCTCAGCGTTTCCCATTTCGTCCGCCAGTTCAAGCTGGCCACCGGCCTTTCCCCCCATCAATTCGTCCTTCGGCGGCGCGTCGACCGGGCAAGGAGGCTGCTGGCGCACAGCGATCTGTCGCTGGCGCAAATCGCCTATAGTTGCGGATTTTCCCATCAGGAGCATCTGACCCACACCTTCAGGCGGCATGTGGGCGCGACGCCGGGGCATTATCGCCGATCGGTGCAGTCCTGACCTGTCGAACCGACGCGTTGCGCGGCCGGGCGCTCAGCCAGTTTCTGCATGAAAATCGCATTTTCTCACAGGAGCGCGCCCCCTGACGGGCCGATAAGGGCAGCAAATGGACGCCCGATCCGGAGGCGCCTGGAGCCAGTCATGCGCGACTTGAACGAATTTACCATCACCGCGGAAGTGCTGCGCCGGATCGAAAACACGCCCGATCCGCGATTGCATGAGATATTGGCCTCCGCCATCAGGCATCTGCACGATTTCGCGCGGGAAACCAAGCTGACCGAAGCGGAGTGGATGGAAGGGATCAAGTTCCTGACCCGCACGGGACATATGTGTTCCGACGTCCGCCAGGAATTCGTCCTGCTGTCCGACACGCTGGGCCTTTCCATGCTGGTCGTCGCCCAGAATCACAGCCGTCCTGCGGAGGCGACCGAACAGACAGTCTTCGGCCCCTTCCATGTCGAGGGCGCGCCCGTGCTCGCCACGCACGGCAGCAATCTCGCCAGGGGCGTCGAGGGCGAACCACTTTTCGTGCGGGCGGAGGTGGTGTCGCCCGATGGGCCGGTGGCCGACGCCGTCGTGGATGTCTGGCAGGCCGACGCCGAGGGGTTTTACGACGTTCAGTCGCCGGACTGGTCGCTGGATGAAGCGGCGCTTCGCGGCGTTTTCCACACCGACGCGGCAGGACGCTTCAGCTTCCGATCGATCCTGCCGAAAAGCTATCCCATCCCATCGGACGGCACGGTCGGCGAGATGCTGGACGCCACCAGGCTCCACCCGATGCGCCCGGCCCACATGCATTACAGGATCGCCAAGCCCGGCTTCGATCCCCTGATCACCCATGTCTTCGTCGACGGCGACGAATATCTCGATTCCGACTCGGTCTTCGGCGTGCGCGGTTCCTGCGTGGGCCAGTTCGTCAGGCACGAACCGGGCGTCGCGCCGACCGGCGAGACTGTCGAGGTGCCTTTCCACACGCTCGACTATCGCTTCGTGCTTCACCCCCGCGATCAGGCCGCAAACTCCTGAACGGCGCGGCGGGGCACGAACATGGGCACGTCGTCCGCCGCGGGAGATGATCGGGTGCCCCGCCGCCCCTTCCCCTCGTGACAGAGGACATCGGCAGCGCGTCCGCCACGGAAAAGGATCTGCCGCGCGGCCTTGCAAAGAAGGTGCGGGCCGGGCATTGAACATCGTCACCGCGCAATGGACGCCATGCTGGTTTACGTCGCGACTGATCTTGAAAAAGCGACAGGAACAGCATGAATCGTAACGGCGCTTCATCAAGGCGGCCTTCTGACATGCAGGTCGGCGTCGCCGGCAAGCGGCAGGCCAGGACCGGAAGGGCAAGAAGCCATCCGCCCATAGAAACGGTGGATGTCGCGGACATTCCGGGCGGCGGCCAGTTGCACCTGCTCAAATGCGGCAAGGAATTTTCCATACAGTTCGGCCGCGACGAGTTGATGGGAAGCCAGGACCATCTGTCGGAAATGGCGCTTGCCACCCTGACAAGCGAACGCCTGGCCGGAAAGGACGGCCATGTCCTGGTCGGCGGGCTCGGCATGGGCTTCACCCTGGACGCTGTCCTTGCCGCCTGGAGCGCGCAGGCCTTCGTGACCGTCGCGGAGCTGGTTCCCCAGATCGTCGTCTGGGCCAAGGGGCCCTTGGCGCATCTGTTCAAGGAAAATCTTGCCGACCCTCGCGTCAGCCTCCGCCTGCGCGACGTCTACGACATCATTGCCGAGACGTCGGATGGGTTCGACGCCATACTGCTGGATGTCGATAACGGCCCGGACGGCTTCATCACGTCCGGGAACGACCGGCTATATTCCCATCGCGGCCTTGCCGCGGCCTATGCCGCGCTGCGGCCGGGGGGCCTCCTTTCCGTCTGGTCTTCCTACGCCGACGACGGCTTTGCGGGCAGGCTCGAGGAAACGGGTTTCGAAGTCGACGAAATCATCCTGCCGGCCTATGTCGGCAGCACGGAGCGTTGGCATAATATCTGGTTCGCGGCGAAGCCGGGCGGTCGCGCCCGGCTATCGGACATGCAGTGAGGCTTCTTCTTCCCGGCGCAGGACGGAAATGATCTTGGCATAGGCGCGCGCCTGCTCCTCATGCCGGTTCTTCTCGACCGGGCAGACGGCAAGAGCGGCCTGGTTCAGCTCCGCCTGCTTGCGGCGCGCGAGATAATCGAAGCGGTCCATGGTCATCTCCGATGGTGCGAGGGCGTCCATTGCCGGGCCATGTGGGATGCGGATCGCGTCACGGCACCCTCGATCAGCTTGTCCTTCATCAATATGCGGAAGGCGTCGGCGTCCCGGGGATCGAGCATCACCACCCTGGTGCCGCCGGAAACCAGCGTTTCCACCGCGGACACCCGGAATGCATGCTTGGCGCACGTCGCCTTGATGACATCCATGGCGACCCTGACGTTGACGACCCTGCTCATGCCGCGCCCCCTTCCACGTCGAACGGGAACGGGTTGAACGACGCAGAGCCATCCGGGCGCCGGGATCGATAGGGATGAGGATGGCGGCGGATGCGACCCGCATATCCTTCCGCCAGCCGTTGATGAGCCCGGCGCGCCGCCGGGCCATGGGCGATCCGGGCGCGCAGCAATTCCTCCTGCTCGCGCTTCAACAGATAATTCAGGTCTTCCATCATAGGCTCCTCGGCTGGCAAGCGGGAGCACGACGGTCTCTCTGTCACGGCGAATGCTTGCGGCAAATTTCGCGCAATAATGGGTCAATAGCACGGAACATCCCGTCCGTCTGTCGGAAAAGCGCCCAGGGTCGGGAAAATTCTGTTCGGCCCGCATGAAGGCTGTTAGGAAGGCCCATCGGGTCTTCTTTCCGCACGACCCGACAGAGAGACTTGAGTGCTCCCGCGCATAGGGAAGCATATCATGCAGCAAGACCGGCTTTCCTTTAGGGCTACACTGACGGCATCTGTCGTTGCGCCGATTTTCCTTGGCCGGCGCATCTTCGGATGCGGCGGTTGATGCCGGCATATATCGCGCCTGCCGCTCCCCGGACGCGCCGGCTGTTCCAGACCATGATCGAAGGCCTATGACGATCCAACCCCAATCCCCTCCATCGCTTTCCCGAATCCAGCAGAACTGGCTTGCCGCCAATGAACGGCGGCTGCTCGACTGGCTGTGCCGACGAATGCCGTCCTGGGTAACGCCGGATCGCCTGACCGCGACCGGCATGGCAGGCGCGGTCATGGTCTTTGCCGGATATGCCGCCAGCAATATCGCCTCGTCCTGGCTGCTGCTCGCCATTGCGGGCTATGCGGTGCAGTGGTTCGGCGATTCCATGGACGGCAGCCTGGCGCGATACCGGCGCATAGAGCGCCCGTCCTACGGCTATTTCATCGATCATAGCTGCGACGGGCTGGCGACGCTGCTCATCCTGGCCGGGATCGGCCTCAGCCCGTTCGTGACGATGGATGTCGCCATGGTCGCGCTCGCGGGCTATCTGCTGCTGTCGATCCACGCCTTTCTCTCGGCGCGGGTATTGGGCGAATTGAAGCTGTCCTACCTTTCCGCCGGGCCGACCGAACTCAGGTTCATGCTGATCGGCATGACGGTCATGATGATGGTGCTGGGAACGGCGCCGGGACTTTTCGGGCGCTGGTCCGGCTTTGATATTTTCGTGGGGACGGTCGGTTCGATCCTGATCGTCCTTTTCATCGGCCAGACGCTGGTCACGGGAAGAAGGCTTGCCCTTGCCGAAGCCGAACGCCGCGTCATGAACTGAGGGACAGGGGTCTAGAAAGCCGACCCGCGCGGCCGACCGAAAATGTCAGACATGGACCAGATGGGCCACCGTATCGGCGCTGTCCTGCGCGGTCCTGCCCTCCTTCACGATCCGGCCGCGCTGCATCACCAGATAGCGGTCGGCAAAGCTCCAGGCGAAATCCAGATTCTGTTCGACGATCAGGATCGCGACGTTGAGCTCGGTCCGCACGCGGCGCAGGGCGTCCTCGATCTGCTGCACGATATTGGGCTGGATGCCCTCCGTCGGTTCGTCGAGCAGCAGCAGTTGCGGCTGTCCCGCCAGGGCGCGACCGATGGCGAGCTGCTGCTGTTCGCCGCCCGACAGAACCCCGGCCTTGCGGCCTGCGATCTGCGTCAGCTTGGGGAACAGGTCGAACACCATTTCGGGCACTGCCCTCGGCCCCTCGAACCCCTTGCGGGCGAGCGCGGATAGGCCGACTTCCAGATTTTCGCGCACGGTCAGATGCGGGAAGATATGGCGCCCCTGCGGCACGAAGCCGATGCCGATGCGCGATCGCTGATGCGGGCGCATCTCCGTGATTTCGTCGCCATGCCAGTAGATATGGCCTCCCGACGCCGCCAACTGGCCCATGATGGTGCGGATCAGCGTCGTCTTGCCCACGCCGTTGCGGCCCAGCACCGTGATCGCGTCCCCCGCCTTCAGGTCGAAGGCCACGTCCCACAGCACCTGCCCCTTGCCATAGGCGGCGGACACGCTGCGCAGGTTCATGAGGTCGGTCATTTCGCCCTCCCGAGGTAGATGGCGGCGACTTCCTCGTCGGCGCGGATTTGCTCCAGCGTGCCTTCGCGCAGCAGCCGTCCCTGATGCAGCACGACGACATGACCGCCCAGTTGCGACACGAAATCGATGTCATGGTCGATCACCAGCACCGCATGCTTGCCCAGCAGGGAACGGACGAGGGTCGCGGTCTGGCTGCTTTCCGAAGCGCCCATGCCGGCCGTAGGCTCGTCGAGCAGCAGCAGTTCGGCGTCGGTCGCAACCACCATGCCGATCTCCAGCCATTGCTTTTCGCCATGCGACAGATTGCCCGCCAACGTGTCGCGGCGATCGGTGAGGCCGATCTGCTCCAATATCTCCTCGGCGCGCGCGCGCGCTTCCGCCTCGCCCTTGCGGGAAAAACATGCCCACCAGTTCCGGTCGCGCGTCGCGGCGATGGCAAGGTTGTCGATCACCGACAGGGCGACGAGCACGCCAGGGGTCTGGAACTTGCGGCAGATGCCGCGCCCGACAATGGCATGTTCGCTTTCCGCCTGTATCTCCGCGCCGTGGAACAGGACTCTGCCGGAAGCCGGCCGGACCCTGCCGATGATGGAATCGCACATGGTCGACTTGCCCGCGCCATTGGGGCCTATCACCACGGTCATCGACCCGCTTTCGATGGTCAGCGACAGATCGTCTATCGCCTTGAACCCGTCGAAATCGACGACGACATTTTCAAGCTGGAGCATGGGGACGGTCATGGCGCGGCCTCGCCTGCGATGGGTTGCGACGCGGTCTTGGCCCTTTCGCGGCGCCAGCGGGCGAACAGGTCGCCTGCCTTGCCGGGACGGAAGGGATGGTCGGGACCGAACAGGCCTGCCAGGCCCTGCGGCAGGATGGTGACGGCCGCGATGAACAGCGCGCCAAGGCCATAGAGCCACACTTCGGGCATGGCGGTCGAAATCTTGTCCTTGGCGAAATTGACCAGCAGCGCGCCCGCGATCGCTCCGATCAGGCTGTTGCGCCCGCCGATGGCGGCCCAGATCACCATCTCGATGGAGGGCACCACGCCCACCAGCGCGGGCGACACCACGCCGGCGTGCAGGGTGAAGAGCGCGCCCGACATGCCGGTCAGCAGCGCGGCGACGGCAAAGGCGATCACCTTGTAGGGCGTGGGGTCATAGCCCAGGAAACGCATGCGGTTCGCGCCGTCGCGGCTGGCGCGCAGCAGCTTGCCGTAGCGGCTCGCCAGCAGCCAGCGCAGGCCCAACAGGCCTGCCACGACCAGCGCGAGCGTGATGAAATAGAGCGCCAGCGTGGTGGAAGGCAGGTTGAGGTTGAAGCCGAACAGCGTCTGATAGTCGGTCAGGCCGTTGAACCCGCCGGTCAGCCCTTGCTGGCTGACGAGCAGGGTCGCGAAGGCCAGGGCCAGCGCCTGGGTGATCAGCGCGAAATAGACGCCGCCAATCCGCCGCCGGAATATGGCCCAGGCCATCAGCGCGCCGAGCGCGGTCGGCACGACCAGCACGGCCGCGACGGCGGCGAAGGGGCTTTTGACCAGGGACCACCACCAGGGCAGCGCCTCCGTCCCCGACCAGATCATGAAGTCGGGCAATTCCCCCTCCGCCAGTCCGGCGAGCTTCAGATGCATGGCGAGGGCATAGCCGCCCAGGCCGAAGAACACGCCTTGCCCCAGGCTCAAAATCCCGCCTTCGCCCCAGATGAGGACAAGCCCCATGGCGGTCAGCGACAGCGCCAGGAAACGGGCCAGCAGGTTGAGGTCATAGGCCGAAAGCAGCCACGGCGCGGCGATGGCGAGGATCAGCGCCACGCCGGTAGCGGCCTGTTTGATGGGGAGCGTCCCGGTCATGCGCCGGTCTCCTATTCTGCGTCCAGCGCGCGGGAGCGGACGGCGATCACGCCCTGCGGCCGGAACTGGAGGAAGAGGATGACGAAGATCAGCGTCAGCACCTGCGCGAAGCTCACGTCCACGAAGATTTGCGACAGCGCCATGAACAGGCCGATCATCAGCGCCGCCAGCGTCGTCCCGACGACGCTGCCAAGGCCGCCCAGGATCACGACCAGGAAGGCGGTCACGATATAGCCCTGGCCGACGGTCGGCGTGACCGGGCCGAGCAGCGCCAGCACCACGCCGCCGACGCCCGCGACGCCCGCGCCCAGCGCGAAGATGAAGGCGTCCACCTGGCGCACGTTGACGCCCATTGCCGCTGCGGTCGCCCGGTCCTGATTGACGGCGCGCACCAGCAGGCCGATGCGCGTATAACGCAGCAACGCGGCCAGGCCGCCCAGTATCAACGCCGCCAGCAGCAGGATGAACAGCCGGATCGTCGGCAGTTGCAGCGGTCCGAGCGCGAAGCCGCCGTCAAGCCATGCGGGCGCGGTCACGGATACGCCGGTGGCGCCGAACAGGTCGCGCGCCGCCTGCTGAAGGATCAGGCTGACGCCCCATGTCGCCAGCAGCGTGTCGAGCGGCCTGGACGTGAGCTTGCTCACCAGCGTCACTTCCAGCAGGCCGCCGAGCATCCCCGCGCCCAGGAAGGCGACGAGCATGGCGACGATGATGCCCATCGGCCCCGGCACGAACAGGATGGTGAGATAGGCAAGATAGCTGCCCACCATCAATATTTCGCCATGCGCCATGTTGATGACGCGCATCAGCCCGAAGCTGAGCGCCAGGCCCAGCGCGGCGAGGATGTAGAGCGACGCCACGCTGAAGCCGTTGAAAAGCTGGCCGAAGAGAAATGCGGCGTCCATGGGCGCCTCCCTGTTGCTTGGTCCTTGGCGCTTTCCGCCTTCGCGCCGGCTCTTGAGAGGGAGCCTGAACCGGACGCGAAGGCGGGTTGCGCACCGGGCCGACGGGTCGCGTCGTCAGCCGATGCTGCAGGTCTTTCCGGGGAAGGCCAGCGGATCATAGGGTTCGGGCTGGATCGCACCCTTCGACGTCCAGAGGATCTTGAACTGGCCCTTGGGGTCCGCTTCGCCGATATAGGCGGTCTGGACCAGGCTGTTGTTCTTGACGAAGTTCACCTTGCCCAGCGGCGTGTCGACAGCGTCCAGCATCACCGCCGCCGCCCGCACCTTCGCCGGATCTGTGCTGCCCGCCTTTTCGACGGCCGCCTTCCACACATAGACGTCGACATAGCCGTGGACCATCGGGTCGGTCAGCACCTTGTCTTCGCCGAACTTCGCCTTGTACGCCTTGATGAACTTGGCGTTGGCGTCGCCATCCAGCGTCTGAAAATAGTTCCAGGCGGCATAGCTGCCCTCGACCAGCGCCGGGCCCATGGCCTGCGCTTCCTGTTCGCCGATGGAGAAGGACATGACCGGGATCACCTTGGGCGTCAGGCCCGCCGCCGCCATCTGCTTGAAGAAGGCGACGTTGGAATCGCCGTTCAGCGTATTGAAGATGATGTCGGGCCTGGCCGCCTTGATCTTGCCGATGACGCCGGAAAATTCGGTGCCGCCCAGCGGCTGATATTCCTCGCCCGCCAGCTTCAGGCCATCCTTTTCCAGATGCTTCTTGACGATCAGGTTCGCGGTGCGCGGATAAACATAGTCCGACCCCACCAGGAAGAAGTTTTTGTAGCCCTTCTCCTTCGCCCAGTCATAGGCGGGCAGGGTCTGCTGGTTGGGCTGCGCGCCCGAATACATGATGTTGGGCGAACATTCATTCCCTTCGAACTGCACCGGATACCAGAGCAGGTTCCCGGTCTTTTCGAACACCGGCAGCATCGCCTTGCGGCTGGCGGAGGTCCATCCGCCGAACACCGTTGCGACGCCGTCGTCGGAGACCAGCTTGTTCGCCTTCTGGGCGAAGATGGCTGGGTCGGACGCGCCATCTTCCGTCACCGCCGCGATCTGCTTGCCCAGCACGCCGCCCGCCGCATTGATCTCATCGATGGCGAGTTGGGTGGAATTCTTCACCGTATCCTCGCTGATCGCCATGGTGCCGGACAGCGAATGCAGGATGCCGACCTTGATCGCGTCGCCGCCGGCCGCCGCCGTGGCGTTGCCGCTTTCCGACTTGCCGCACGCGGTCGCCAGCATGGTGCAGGCCAGCGTCAGCGCCAGAAAGGATTTCCTGCCAAGCCCTTTTTTCATGAATATGCTCCTGTGACTGTTGCCCGGCCGACCGCGTCGCCGCTCCACCGGGCAAGGATGCTGCGGCGCGATGCGCGCAGCCATGGGTCATTTGACGTAGTGTGCGTGGGTGCGCAGGTCAGAAGACCGCGCCGATGGAAAAGAGCGCCGCGCCCTTCGCCCGGTTGCCGCCGCGCGAATTGGCGGAATAACGGTTGGTGTCGACATAATCGATGCCGAAGGTCACGGCCTTATAGGTATAGAAGGCGCCAAGCTGCCAGTTGACCTTGTCGTCCCAGTTGGTCCCGTCCTCGTAACCGAGCAGGCCGCGCAAGGCGAGGCCGGTCTTCGGCACGGCATAGCGCGCGCTGCCGTAGACATAGGTGGAATGGCCGCCGCCATTATATTCGTCGTGGATCACGCCCGCGCCCCCCGTCACCGGGCCGACCGGCGCGTTGATGCCGAATTCATACTGGTCGAAATCCAGATCGTCGATGTCGTGGAAGACGAGCCGCAAATAGCGGGCGCGAATGTTGACGTCGCCGACATCGGCCTGCACGCCGCCGAAGAAATCGGTTTCCATCGCGCCGCCTCCGGCATCCTTGTCCAGGCTGGAACCCCAGATGCCGCCATAGATGCTGAATGCCCCCGCGACCGGGATCTTGGCCGACACCACGCCCTGGATCACCGGCTTGTTGTCGGACAGCGACGCTCCGCGCAGGCGATAGTCGGTCAGGAAGGTGACGCCGCCCGTCAGGATGACCGGCTCGCTGCCCGCATCCTGCGCCTGGGCCTGCATCGAACCGGCCGTCAGCGCCGCTGCTCCGGCTGCCAGAAGCATGGCCATTTTCCAGTATCGCTTCATCGTGATTGTCCCCTTTACTGATTTGCGGGGACATATTGTGCAATGCAGCAGCAACACGGCATGCGGCATTTGACGTAGATCCGGATGCAGGCCGGAGGGGCGCCGCGCGCCGCCCTTGAGGCGTTGGCGGTCAATACGTCAAACGTCCACCCTTTCGGCGACAAGGCGCATTGAACGCGGATTTTTTCTGGAGATAATGATCGAGGAGGAGACAAATCTTGTTCGGTCCCACGTTCGACCCCGACATCGGCAGGCAGGCCGCCCGGATCGCTTCCGGTCCTTGTGCGGTGCCGAACAGCCTGCGCAGCCATGGCGAGTTGCGGCTCGCTTTCGGGCAACGAAACGGGCGGACCGTGATGAAGGACAGTTATCAGGCAGGCTGCCTGCGCGCCCGCATGCCGCGCCGCGACGAAGGGGGACGGCCATGCGCCGTGCTGATCAACACGGCGGGCGGCCTGGCGGAGGGCGACAGCGTGCGCCAGTCCGTCCGCTGGGCGGCGGAGACCAGCGCCACCGTGACGGGCCAGGCCGCGGAGAAAGTCTATCGCGCCCTGTCCCATGGCTGCCGGATCGATACGCAATTGCGGGTCGAACAGGGCGCCGACGCGGAATGGCTGCCGCAGGAAACGATCCTGTTCGACCGCGCCCGCCTGGCCCGGGAGACGCGCATCCTGCTCGATGCCGACGTGACCTTCCTGGGGCTGGAGGCCGTGGTCCTGGGCCGCGCGGCGATGGGCGAGCGCATGGCGCAAGGCGCGATCGGCGACCGGATGCGCATCTACCGGAACGGCCGGCTGATCTATGCCGACGCGCTGGCGCTGGAAGGGGATGTCGACGCGATGATGCGCCGCTCCGCCATCGGCGGGGGAGCAGGCGCGATGGCCGTCATCGTCCACGCCTCTGCCCGCGCCGCCGCGCTGCTGGAGCCGGTGCGGCAGGCCCTGGCCGAACCGGCCGGACGCGCCGCCGCCAGCGCGTGGAACGGCCTGCTCGCCATCCGGCTGCTCGCGCCGGACGGCGCGGCGTTGCGCGCCGACATCATGGCGGCGCTGATGGCCCTGCGCGAGGGCCGCCCCCTGCCCCGCGTGTGGAGGTGCTGAGATGCTGCTGACCCCGCGGGAGAAGGACAAGCTGATGCTGGCCATGGCGGCGATGGTCGCCCGGCGGCGGCTGGAACGGGGCGTCAGGCTCAACTATCCCGAAGCCGTCGCGCTGATCTCCGACCATGTGCTGGAGGGCGCGCGCGACGGGCGCAGCGTCGCCGACCTCATGGAGGCGGGCGCCCATGTGCTCAGCCGCGCGCAGGTGATGCCCGGCATCGCAGAGATGATCCCCGATGTGCAGGTCGAGGCGACCTTTCCGGACGGCACGAAGCTGGTGACGGTGCATGACCCCATACGATGACGTCATTCCCGGCGAGCTTCTGCCCGGCCCCGGCGATCACATCCTGAATGCGGGCATGCCCGTCACGCGCCTTGCCGTCGCGAACAGCGGCGACCGGCCGGTCCAGGTCGGCAGCCACTATCACTTCGCGGAGGCCAATGACGGGCTGATCTTCGACCGGCAGGCCGCGCTGGGCCAACGGCTGGACATTCCCGCCGGGACGGCGGTGCGGTTCGAGCCGGGGCAGACGCGGGAGGTCGACCTCATCCCCCTGCGCGGCGGCCGGACGGTGATCGGCTTTCAGGGCAAGGTCATGGGGGCGCTGGACTGATGCCCTATGCCATGCCCCGCGCCGCCTATGCGGACATGTTCGGCCCGACGACGGGCGACCGCCTGCGCCTTGCCGACACCAACCTGATCATAGAGATAGAGCGCGACTGCACGATCCTGGGCGAGGAGGTGAAGTTCGGCGGCGGCAAGGTGATCCGCGACGGCATGGGCCAGAGCCAGATCACCAATGCGGCGGGCGCGGCGGATACGGTCGTCACCAACGCCGTCATCATCGACTGGACCGGCATCTACAAGGCCGACGTGGCGCTGAAGAACGGGCGCATCGCGGCCATCGGCAAGGCGGGCAATCCCGACATCCAGCCCGGCGTGGACATCGTCATCGGGCCGGGAACGGAGATCATCGCGGGCGAGGGCAAGATACTGACGTCGGGCGGCATCGACGCGCATATCCACTATATCTGCCCGCAGCAGGTGGAGGAGGCGCTGAGCAGCGGCGTCACCACCTTCGTCGGCGGCGGCACGGGCCCCGCGACCGGCACCAACGCGACCACCTGCACGCCGGGGCCGTGGCATATCCAGCGGATGCTGCTGGCGGCGGAAGGGCTGCCGATCAACCTGGCCTTTGCGGGCAAGGGGAATGCGAGCCGCCCCGAAGCCATCGTCGAAATGGTGGAGGCCGGGGCCGCCGCGCTCAAGCTGCATGAGGATTGGGGCACCGCGCCCGCCGCCATCGACTGCTGCCTGTCGGTGGCGGACCGGATGGACGTGCAGGTGATGATCCACACCGACACGCTCAACGAAAGCGGCTTTGTCGAGGACACCATAGCCGCCTTCAAGGGGCGGACCATCCACGCCTTCCATACCGAGGGCGCGGGCGGCGGCCATGCGCCCGACATATTGAAGCTGGCGGGTTTCGCCAACGTGATCCCCAGCTCCACCAACCCCACCATGCCCTTCACGGTCAACACCATCGACGAGCATCTGGACATGCTGATGGTGTGCCATCATCTCGACCCGTCGATCCCGGAGGATCTGGCCTTCGCCGAAAGCCGCATCCGCAAGGAAACCATCGCGGCGGAGGATATTCTGCACGACATGGGGGCGCTGTCGATCCTCTCGTCGGACAGCCAGGCCATGGGCCGGGTCGGCGAAGTCATCACCCGCACCTGGCAGACGGCGCACAAGATGAAGGCGCAGCGCGGCGCCTTGCCCGGCGACAGGGCGGACAGCGACAATCTGCGCGTGCGGCGCTATGTGGCCAAATATACGATCAACCCCGCCATCGCGCAGGGCATGAGCCGCGAGATCGGATCGGTGGAGGTGGGCAAGCTGGCCGACCTCGTGCTCTGGTCCCCCGCATTCTTCGGCGCGAAGCCCGATCTGGTGCTGAAGGGCGGGATGATCGTCCACGCCATGATGGGCGATCCCAACGCCTCCATCCCCACCCCCCAGCCCGTCCATGCCCGCCCGATGTTCGGCGCCTATGGCAAGGCGATGGCGGCGAGCTGCATCAGCTTCGTCAGCCAGGCCGCGATCGACGGGGAAGTGGCGGAACGGCTGGGCCTGGCGCGCGCGGTGCTGCCGGTGGTCGGCACGCGGGGCATCGGCAAGAAGGACATGAAGCTGAACGACGCGCTTCCCGACCTGCGCATCGATCCGGAAACCTATGAAGTGCATGCCGACGGCGAATTGCTGACCTGCGAACCGGCGGCCGAGCTGCCGCTGGCGCAACGTTACCACCTCTATTGAAGGCCCGTTCCATGAACGCCCCGGTGAACCGCATCCTCTCCATCATCCCGCAGGCAAGGGACGGCGTCGACGGTCCCTGGGCCGACAGCGTCCGGCTGGACCATGATCTGCGCAACCGGCGGCGCATGGTCTATACGACGCAGGGCGGGCGCGGCATCCTGCTCGACATGCCGCGCGCCGTGCATTTGCGCGACGGCGACGGGCTGGCGCTGGACAGCGGAGAGCTTGTTCGGGTGGAGGCCGCGCCCGAACCGCTGATCGAGATCACGGCGCCCGACATGCCGCTGCTGCTGCGGCTGGCCTGGCACCTGGGCAACCGGCACCTGCCGACGCAGTTGCTGGGCGACAGGATGCGTATCCGGCACGACCATGTGATCGCGGAGATGATCGAGGGGCTGGGCGGACGCTGCGAACATGTGCTGGCGCCCTTCGATCCTGAAGGCGGCGCCTATGAGGGTGTCGGCCATGGGCGCCATCATCATGACGGCGGGGATCATCATCGCCACGAGCATGCGCATGGATGAAGGCGCGCTGTTCGACCTGATGAGCTGGATGTCGCCGGCCTGGCCGATCGGCGCCTTCGCGCATTCGGGCGGGCTGGAATGGGCGGTGGACGCGGGCTTCGTGACGGATCGCGCCAGCACCGCGAACTGGATCGGCGATCTGATCGCCCGCGGGTCGGCGCATAACGACATGGTGCTGTTCGTCCATGCCTGGCGCGCGGCGCGGGCGGGCGATCGGGACGGGTTGCTGGAGATCGCCGACCTTGGCGCGGCCAGCCAGACGAGCCATGAGCGGAGGTTGGAGGCGACGGCGCAGGGCGCGGCGTTCCGCCGGATCGCCCTCGACGCGACGGGGGCCTCCGCCTTCGACAGGCTGATCGAGGGGATCGATCCCGACGATCTCGTCTACCCGGTCGCGGCGGCGGCGCTGTTCGCCTGCCATGGCATCGCGCTGCGGCCCGCCGCGACCGCCTATCTGCACGGGCTGGCGGCCAATCTGGTGTCCGCCGCCCAACGGCTCGTGCCCCTGGGGCAGACCGACGGGCAGCGCGTCATGCTGGCGCTGCGGCCCGCGATCATCGCCGCCGCCGCGCAGGCTGCCGACCTGCCCGACGGCGACCCCTTCCTGGCCATGGGATCGGCATGCTTGATGGCGGACCTCGGCTCCATGGCGCATGAAACCCAATATACCAGGCTGTTCAGGACATGAGCGACATATTCGATTCAGATCATTTCGGCCATTCAGGCCCTCTGCGCGTCGGCATCGGCGGCCCGGTCGGCTCCGGCAAGACGGCGCTGATGGACGCGCTGTGCAAATATTTCCGCGACACTTATGACATCGCGGCGATCACCAACGACATCTACACCAAGGAAGATGCCGAATTCCTGACCCGCGCCGGGTCTCTGGCGCCCGAACGCATCCTGGGCGTGGAAACCGGCGGCTGCCCCCACACCGCCATCCGGGAGGACGCATCGATCAATCTTGCCGCCGTCGGCCAGCTCGAACGGCGCTTTCCCGCGCTGGACCTGATCCTGATCGAAAGCGGCGGCGACAATCTGGCGGCGACGTTCAGCCCGGAACTGGCCGACATCACCATCTATGTCATAGACGTGTCGGCGGGCGACAAGATCCCGCGCAAGGGCGGCCCCGGCATCACCCGGTCGGACATGCTGGTCATCAACAAGATTGACCTCGCGCCCCTTGTCGGCGCCAGCCTGGAGGTGATGGACCGCGACGCGAGGAAGATGCGGGGGGATCGCCCCTTCGTCTTCGCCAATGTGCGGGCAGGACAAAGCGTGGCGGACGTGGCGAATTTCATTATCAAGGCCGGTGGCCTGGAACGGAAGGGAGCATGATGATCGGAAGCATGAAGGGACGCGCGATCGTTGCGGCGGCCGTTGCCGTCCTTCCCACCGCCGCATGGGCGCATCCGGGGCATGGCGAGCAGGGATCGGCCTTCCTTGCCGGTTTGCAGCATCCGCTGACCGGCTTCGACCATATGGCCGCGATGCTGATGGTGGGCCTGTGGGCGGGCATCGCCCTGCCCCGCCATATAGGAGCGCCGCCCCTGGCCTTCATCGCCTGCATGCTGGCGGGTTTCGGCTGGGCCGCGGCGGGCGGCGCGCTACCGCTGGTGGAGGGCATGATCGCCACGTCGCTGGTGGTGCTGGGGCTGGCCATCTGCTTCGCCGTGCGGGCGCCGCTCACCGTCGCGCTCGCACTGGTGGGACTGTTCGCCCTCGCCCATGGCCATGCCCATGGCGCGGAACTGCCGCATGGCGCCGTCGCCTGGCGGTTCGCGGCCGGGTTCGCGCTGACGACGGCGCTGCTGCACGGCGCGGGCCTTGCCGTCGCCCGCTTCGCCGGCCGTCCGGTCAGCCGTTTCGCGGGCATGCTGGGCGCGGCGGGCGGCGTGCTGCTGCTGGCGACGGGCTGAACCATGGCGGGGGGCGGCGCTTCCAACCTTCCGGGCCGCATCGTCGCCAAGCGGCAGCGCGTGGTCGGAACCCGCCGCATCTATAACCAGTGGGTCAACAACCAGACGCTGGAAGATTATGCGCTGCGCTATACCGCCCGGAAGGCGCGGCGCTGGTCGCCCGCCTGGGTCGCCAACACGGCGCTCGGTTCGGTCGCCTTCCTCGCCTGCGAAGCGATCGGGGCGACCGTCACAGTCGCCTACGGCTTCGACAGCACGGTCCTGGCGCTGCTGACGGCGGGCATCATCTTCCTGATATCGGGCCTGCCCGTCTGCTATTATGGCGCGCGCTACAATGTCGACATGGACCTGCTGACGCGGGGGTCGGGTTTCGGCTATCTCGGCTCGACCATCACCTCGGCGGTCTACGCTTCCTTCACCTTCATCCTCTTCGCGCTGGAGGCGGTGATATTGTCGGCGGCGCTCAAACTGTGCTTCGGCATCCCCCTGCCCATCGCCCATCTGATCAGCGCGCTCATCGTCATCCCCATATCGGCCTATGGCTTCGCGCGGATCAGCGCCTGGCAGAACTGGACCCAACCGATCTGGCTGATCCTGCAATGCGCGCCGCTGCTCTATTTCATCGGCAAGGGGCAGGATGGGCTGGCGCTATGGACCGGCTATGCCGGGACGTCCCCCGCGCCGCCGTCGCTCCGCTTCGGCCTTGCCCTTGCGGTATTCCTCTCTCTGCTGCCCCAGATCGGCGAGCAGGTCGATTATCTGCGTTTCCTGCCGGACCGGGAACAGGCAGGCAAAAGGCGCTGGTGGACGGCGCTGTTGCTGACGGGGCCGGGATGGATCGTGCCGGGCGCGATCAAGATCCTGTTCGGATCCTTCCTGGCGGTCATGGCGCTGGGCGCGGGCATGGGCGTGGGCGACGCCACCAACCCGACCATGCTCTATTACATGAATTTCGGGGCGCTGCTCCATTCGCCCATGGCCGCGCTGATGCTGACGGGGCTGTTCGTCGCCATCTGCCAGATCAAGATCAACGTGACCAACGCCTATGCAGGCTCGATCGCCTCCTCCAATTTCTTTTCCCGGCTGACCCACCGCCATCCTGGCCGCGCGGTGTGGCTGGTGTTCAACGTGCTGATCGCGCTGATGCTGATGCAGGGCGGCATCCAGAATGTGGTGGAGCGCGTGCTGGCGCTCTACAGCAATTTCGCGGTCGCATGGTTCGGCGCGGTCATCGCCGACCTGATGGTCAACAAGCCGCTCGGCCTATCGCCCAAGGGCATTGAGTTTCGCCGCGCCTATCTGCACGACATCAACCCAGTGGGCGTGGGCGCGATGGTCCTCTCCCTCCTCATCTCCACCGCCAGCTTCAGCGGCATGCTGGGCGAGGACGCCCGCGCCGTGTCGCCCATCATCGGCCTTGCCACAACCTTCATCGCCGCGCCGCTGCTCGCCTGGGCGACGGGCGGGCGCTATTATCTCGCCCGCCCGGTCGACATCCTTGCGCCGCAGGAGCATCGCTGCATCCTTTGCGAAAACAGCTTCGAACCTTCGGACATGGCGCATTGCCCGGTCTATCAGGGCAATATCTGCTCGCTCTGCTGCACGCTGGAGGCGCGATGCCATGACGCCTGCAAGCCGCCGCAAAGCTGGACCGCCCAATTGGCGCAGGCGATGGGGCGGATCGTGCCGTGGACGCTGAACGACATCGTCTACCTGCGCATCGTCCGCTTCCTGGGCGCCTATGGCCTGACGGCGACAATCATTTCGGTCGTGCTGGCCGTCACCTATTACCAATCCGTCGGGCAGGGCAGCGATGGCCGGACGGTGGCCCGCATCCTGTGGACGACGCTGGGCGGCATGCTGATCGTCGGCATCTTTCCGACCTGGTATCTGGTGCTCAGCCGCGAAAGCCAGCGCGCGGCGGAGGAGGAGTCCGACCGGCAGACCAGCATGCTGGTGGACGAGATAGAGGCGCACGCCCGCACCGACGCCGAACTGCAACGCGCGAAGGAAGCCGCCGACGCCGCCAACCTGGCCAAGAGCCGCTTCATCGTCGGCATCAGCCACGAAATCCGCACGCCGCTCAACACCATTTCCGGCTATGCCCAATTGCTGGACAAGGATCCGGCGCATCTGGCCGACGCGGTCCGCGTGATCCGCCGCAGCGCCACCCATCTGACCGACCTGATCGACGGGCTGGTCGACGTATCGCGGATCGAAAACGGGTCGGTCCGCATCCAACGCGCCCCGGTCAACCTGCACGACCTGCTCCACCAACTGGGCGACATGTTCCGGCTTCAGGCGGCGGCACGGGGCATTCAGTTCTCCCACAGCCGCGCCCCCCATCTGCCGCAATGGGTCTATTCCGACGAAAAGCGGCTGCGGCAGATATTGATCAACCTCATCTCCAACGCGATCAAATATACGCCGCAGGGGTCCGCCTCCCTCGCCGTGCACTGGCGCAATCCGGTGGCGGAGTTCGAGATCAAGGATAGCGGCGTGGGCATCGCCGCCGACGACCTGAAGCGCATCTTCGAACCGTTCGAGCGGATCAACGCGGTGCCTGGCCAGCCCGGCGTCGGCCTGGGCCTGACGATAACGCGGCTGCTGGCGGACATCATGGGCGGACAGGTGACGGTGGAAAGCCGGCCCGGCGCGGGCAGCGTCTTCCGCGTCAAGATGTTCTTTTCCGAAGCGCCGGGCGCCGATCGCAAGGCTGAAAGCGCGGCGGTCGCGCAAGGGAACGCAGGCATTCCCCGCACGATCCTGGTGGCGGACGACGATCCGGCGCATCTCGATCTGGCGCGCGGGATATTGTCGCCCTTGGGTTGCCGCCTGGTTTTCGCGCAGGACGGCGCGGAGTGCCTTCGCCTCTATCGGGAACATCGGCCGGACCTGATCCTGCTGGACATCGCCATGCCGCGGATGAGCGGCTGGGACGTGGCGCGCGCGATCCGCGGGCAGGAGCAGGACGAGGATGTGGGCATCCTGATGGTGTCGGCCAACGTCCACGACTTTCAGCGCCCGCGCCAGATCGACGATCCGCATGACGACTATCTGCTCAAGCCCTATGATGTGGAAGAGATGCGCGATCGGGTGCTGACGCTGCTCGGTCCGGCCGCGACGGTCGACGGGACGGAGCCGTCATGACCGCGAAAATCCTGATCGTCGATGACGATCCCGACAGCCGCGACATGCTCCGCCGCATGGTGGAGGGCGAGGGTTGGGACGCCATCCTGGCCGCGTCGGGAGAGGAGGCGCTGGCCCTGGCGGAGGGGGCCGACCTGGTCCTGATGGACGCCGTGATGCCGGGCATGGGCGGCTTCGACGGTTGCCGCCGGCTGAAGGCTGAACCCGCGACGGCGCACCTGCCGGTGATCTTCATGACCGGCCTTACCGAAACCGCCGATGTCCTGCGCGGGCTGGAGGCGGGCGGGGTCGATTATGTGACCAAGCCGTTGGTGCTGGAGGTTCTGGTCGCGCGCATCGCCGTCCATCTGGGCAATGCCCGGCTCGCGCGCCGGGCGTTGGCCGCGCTGGACCATGCGGGCGGGCGCATCATGGTGGCCGACGAAGCGGGCGGGATCAAATGGGCGACGGACCAGACCCGGCAATTTCTCGAAGAATTGGGACCAGCCGTCACCGCCCAGGTCGAAAGCGCGATGCGGACCCTTGCCGCCCGGAGCGCCCCCGGCCAGCGTTCAGTCGTCATTCCGATCGATGGCGGCAGGCTGACCGTTACCGCAAGGGGCGAAAATGGGTCGGGCGAAGCCATGTTCCATCTCTCCCGCACGATCGAGGATGGCGAGATAGTCGATCTTCAGGAGGCCTTCGGCCTGACCCGGCGCGAGGCGGAAGTCCTGTTGTGGATATCGCGCGGCAAGTCCAACCGGGATGCAAGCGAGATACTCAACATCAGCGCGCGTACCGTGAACAAGCATCTGGAACAGATTTTCGTGAAGATGGGCGTGGAAAACCGGGCTGCCGCCGCAGCCGCCGCCACGCGGGTGACCTTGGATGCTTCCGACCAAAGATGAGGCGTTAAAACGGCTGGCTCGCCAGCCACATGGTGGAACATGATCGAAGGGTCGACGACGACCCATGCAAGCTGACGAATAATTCAATGGATCGTTCGGTCAGCACAGTTCTGCCGGACTTGAGGACAATTATCGGACGTTCCTTGCCAATGATTGCGAACCGCGGGATGGACTCTGACAGGATCAAGAATTGCTCCCTCCCAATGGCTTGACCAAGCCGCTGCAAGAACTGGCGGCGCATCGCGACCCGCTACGACAAAACCGGAGAATCCTATCTCGGCTTCGTCGCACTCGCCTCAGTCAAACTATGGATACCCTTTGTCCACGAAACCTAAAGGTGACTTTCCAGTTCGGAAAACGGTCGCGAGAGGATGTGGTAAAGTTCGTTGGCGGCAAAGCCTGCAGCAATGAGAGCAAGGACTACGAACACACCAAATTGGAATGCCGCTGACCAACGTCGGCTATTCTCCAATTGGCGCGCAATGCGAGCATCTTCGTCCGCTCTTGGCTGAGCTCGGCGTTCATAGGATGATTCGGGATCATTCGCAGATCGGGGACGGGAAGCCAGGCGGGGTTCATTGATTATGGCAGCGATGTCGAGCCTGCCCTGCGCCTGAATCCCGAAAAAGCGATCTTTCCGCCAGACGACCCGCCCTATAATCGTCTGTCGCCCGCGCCGGATCTCTATATAGGTGCCGCGCTCAGGGGCTTCGTCAGATGCCACGAGTGCGCCACCGGAGGACAGATTATGAATGACCACCTCGGTCCAGGACTGGCCCACACGCATCCGCGCCGGAATCAACACCGGATGACGTGTCTCCCGAGGTTTGTAGCCAATCTGTAACGCCTTGAGCACGCGCCAGCTTCTCCCAGATTATCGCTCCTAAACTATCATGGTGAAAAAAATGCTAAGAAGGGGCGAGTATAGGTCTGCTTCCGGGAGCATGGCGTCAGGTCACGATACATCATCCCGCCAGCTTCGGGTGGTGGCACCCGGTTAGCCAGTCAGGGCTATCTCGATCGCCGCTGCCGCATGAATCGCGGTCGTGTCGAAAATTGGCACCTGACTGTCTTCAGGCCGGACCAACAGCATTATCTCGGTACATCCCAGGATTACCGCTTGTGCGCCATCTTCGACCAGGCGGGCTATGATCGCGCGGTAAGCATCACGCGATGTCGGCAAGACCTTCCCTGCGACCAACTCCTCATAGATGATGCGGTGGACGGTGGCGCGGTCCTCGTCGTTTGGAATTATGACGCTAAGGCCGTGCTGATCGGCGAGCCGCCCCTTGTAGAAGGCATGTTCCATCGTGAATGCGGTGCCGAGCAGCCCAACCTTGCTGAAGCCGGCCGCCTTGATGCGCTCCGCGGTGGGATCCGCGATGTGGAGCAGCGGCACGTCGACCGCCGCCTGAACATCGGTAGCCATGCGGTGCATGGTGTTGGTGCAGATCAGCAATAGGTCCGCACCACCCGCTTCGAGGCGTCGTGCCGCATCAACCATGCGCGCCGTCAGACCCCGCCAGTCTCCCTTATGCTGCAATTCCTCGATTTCCGCGAAGTTGAACGACCATAGGAGGCACCGGGCCGATGCGGTCGGACCCAGCCTTTCGCGCACCCCCTCATTGAGGATGCGGTAATATTCGGCGGAGCTCTCCCAGCTCATGCCCCCGATCAGGCCGATCATCTTCATGTTGGACACCTTCCACCAGTTTCGGCGTACCCTATGGGTTTCGAGAGCCGTGTCACGTTCTCTCTGAGAGACTATGTCAGAACGCAGCCGTAACGATGGACGGCCGAGCTTCGATATGATTCCGAGGGGTTGCGACACCAACCTTGGAAGCCATCATGTGAAACCCGACCGCCCGTGCGCATCATAGCCGCGCGCAGCTTCGCTATGGAAGCGAAGCGAACTGCCAGCCGCTCGATCTGATCGCGTGTGAAGCAAGCGATTCGCGTGTCGTTCGACGCGGCTTCGAGGAAGAAAGCTGGATCGGCCGGCCAAATCCGAGGAAGTCTCCAGCAACGGCCAGATCGATGATCTGTCTTTGGCCGCTGCGCCGAATCGCAAACTTGCGAACGGCCCCGGCAAGCACGCATGCCACCGTGCCGCACGCTATTATTGCCTCGCACGATTGGTTCTGGCGCCAGCGTGTCTCGCGCGCGGCCGTCATCAAGGCTGCACCCGCGTCTACCTCACACATCCCTGGGGTTCATGACGCCTGCCGAATTTGCTTCATCGGCCGGGGTTAACCCCGGCCGATGAAAAGCCGGATCTCTCATTCTGGCCGGTGGCAGAACTGGGATAGGGTCATTACGTCAGTCGCCAGTAACCTCGCCCTCATCATCCTTCAGCTGGACTGCAACGCGATGCGACCGTGCAGCTTGGATCAATTTCTCAATTTCATATAATAGGCTCCGGCCTTGATCGGTTTTGCCATTATCATCGTTAGGATCGTCGGCGAACAGGGCTTTCGCTTGTCCAGCAAGGTTGATCAATTGCGCATAATCCTCCTCCCCCAGTTTCTTGCGCACCTTTTGCGCACCTTCGGTCAATGCATGAAACTCACTGTCGATATTCCGCTCCGGAAATACCCCCGATTGGTCGATGAAGGTAGGCGCTCCCAAAAACATGGACCCCAGCAGATCATAGATTTCGCTGAGGGATGCAGGAATATAAGGATCAGGATTATGGTAAGAGCTAATGAAAGGATCGCTCATCGCTTCGCCTCCCGGGCTGGCCTTGCAAACCGGGCACAGCCTGCTGCAGCGTCATAGGATCCTGGAATGCCCGAATATTGCTTCCGCGCGGGACTCTCGGCACGCGAGGCAACGATGCAAGTACAATAGCGGCATTACTTTCGCTTGACCGATACACAATATCTTGGGGCGGCGCGGATCGGCCTTCGGCGGGCAGGACATTCAAGCCGCCGCCAACCTGACTACCGGCGACCGTCGCCACACTCTCCGTGCGAGTAGCATCTCGCCGACCAAGTGAAACTATTACTCGACTCAGCGAGCGCGACCCGCCCGGCGCGAAAGTGAATTGCCCGTTTCTAGGATCGTGATAGGGGTTGAATTTGACTTCAATGTCACCGTGGTGTTGCGCAACTGGCCAACTTCCGGTTCGCAACCAAATGGCATATGCATGCCGATACGTTTCCGATGATATCTCCATCATGCCACCCCGATTTGCCATCGCGGCGGGAACATACCAGCAACATTTTCCAACAAGTCAATGCCAATCGGCCTCTATGCCAAAACAAGATCAGATACGCGCTCCGGCTCTCAGTTTCAAAAACCGATGATGAGCATGTCCAGTGCGGCACCAATCGCGTCCGCCTCAGAACCGAGCGATTGCACTATTTCTCCTATTTCGCGGATAGGGACACTCGCAGCAAACTGCGTAACCATCACAAACCGCGCGCCTTCCACCTCGAATATCGGATTCAACCGCGCTGCAGGTTTGGGGGCTCGGTCAATCGGCAGCAGCGGGACGACAAGACGCGTGTTCAGATCGCTGAGCAGGTCCGCCTGACAATCGAGCACAAAGGGACCGCCACTCTTCTGGCGGTACACATCGAATTTCGCCATCAGAATTGGCGGTGCCTCGTTAAAGGCAAGCCATTCTGCTCAACGTAATCATTTGAGCTTGCCAGCGCAGAAGCATTTTCCACCCTCCATAGCCGCCCCCGCTCCTTGGCTATCTGCTCGATCAATCCTACCTCGCATGCACGCGAAATGTTGAGACCCAGCCTCTTCGCCTCCGCCACCAGCGCTATATCGAGAGACACATTGGTCGGCTTACGGGCCTGCCCAGCAAATTCATGCTCATACCTGCCCATTGCAGCCTCCTTTCATACGCATAAATATGCGCATTCCGTGCCACTCCGTCAACCAGCAAGCGAGCAGGAAACATAACCGCAGTTATCGAACACGACCCCCTTTGCCGACCGCGCACACCAATCTTTATGTCCAGTAGGTTGCGAAACCGCCGGTATATTGAGCGCAGTTCTCGAACAGGCTGACGACAAGGCCTCAGTATCGACCATGTGCGTTTCCTTTGAGCATGAGGAATTGAACCGAACCCGGACGGGCACGGCTGAACAGGCAGCATCGCTATGGCTGTTGATGATTCACCGCTCGCCCCCTCACGCCTTGGAGAGCGACCTTCGGCTTCAACCTTGCGTCGTCCTATGTACCTCTCGGAGCGACGGCCGAAGCCGGATGTTAGTATCCTGAGGAAACCACAGGCGCATGCGCCTTTATCGGCGAACCGACTGGACATGCGCGCATGCCACCCGGCCTCCAAAATCTGGCGACCGAGTTCCTACAGGTTTGGGGTTCCTACGCCCCACCCTCCGGCTTTCACGAAGGCAGAGCTTTTCTGACGGGATTAGAGCAGCTTCGCAATAGGCGTTTGATCCCGCCTGTTCATATAAGATGGCGAATTTTGCGTGCCCTAATTTCTGGCGAGCAAGAACTCAACGCAAAGAGAAATACCTTGCAGCCTTAATGGCCCGTCAACATAGCTTTTCACTAAGCAATTGAAAATAAGTGATAATATTAAAATCGACGGATTTCTGCGGGTTTGCGGAGTCAACGGCTTTATTTCAAATTTTTGACCAGCAACCTCCTTGACCTTCGAACCACCCTTCCATCATTATGTTATTTGAAACAACAACATCACCGATACTTCTATGAATAGGGGCGCATGTCGCCAACCTATTGGAGGCATTATGAAACTATACAGTAAAAGAGAATGGCGCGCGTTCGCTGCGGAGGTGATAAAGCTGCATAGAGAGCAATGCTCCCACTGTTTATCCTCCAGAAAAGATGGCGTAATTTTACAGGTCCATCATATCCATTACATCGATGGCAGAAAACCTTGGGAATATAGCTACGAGGAATGCACAGTCTTATGCAAAGGCTGCCACGCTAAAGAGCATGGGATAATAATGCCTACCGATGGATGGACGTTCATTGGCAAGGATGACCTTGGCGACCTTTGCGGCCAATGCGATAATTGTGATACTAAACTTCGGTATACCCACCTCATCACGCATCCTAATTGGGGCTCGATGGAAGTAGGCATCGATTGTTGCGATCATTTGACCAAGAAAACAGAAGCAAGCGATCTGCATCGTTATTATATAAATAGGCTTAATCGAAGGAAGAGTTTTGTAAATTCCTCAAGATGGATTCGCTTCAAAGATGGAGCCAATTCAATTAATCATAAAGATATATTCTTGATGATTAAGCAAACTGAAGAAGGAAAATTCCGTATTTCCCTAAACAATGTTAATGGCAAAAAAGACTATGAGACATTTTTGGATGCTCAGATAAAAGCCTTTGACTTCATTGAGGATGGTAGTGCTTCAGCATACCTCAATGACCGCCAACGCAAAATTAGGGCACGAAGACAACCTGACGGCGCCGCAGCAACATGCGAATTTCTGATCAGGCCCCGCCGGACGATACATCATTCCATTCATCGATAATCGAATATGCCACTTCGCCCACATTTTGCAGCTTCAATCCAATGAATCTCGAACTTAACGCAAGATTTGCGTTTACAGACGCATCATATGCGTTTATAGGCGAGCCATGGACCCAACTCGCGCTCTCTATACTCGCCAGCAAGTGGGAAATCTTGCTGGGTTGGATGATACGACGCTCAACTATTGGAGCCGCGAAGGGCTGCTTGTCCCAACCGAGGGCGGCAGCGGGCGCGGCAGCCATCGGAGGTTCGACTTCGTCCAAGTCAACATAGCTGCAATCTTAGGTCAACTGCGTCGCTTCGGATTGAATATCTCTATAATGCGTTCATTCGCGAGCCTTCTTCAGGAAGCAGCGCAATTAGGTAGCGCGCGAGAAATTCATCCGAGCAACTATCAAACTGCGGCACACTTGGCGACGAAGCTGAACCTGTTTCGGACCGGAGCGGCAGTGATGATCCCGAAACACCATCGATCGGAGGAACGGCCGACTAATTTGCACGGTGAAGCGTACTCTGACTGGCTGCTTGCAAAGAGACCCGCCGAAACCGAGGATCAGATCATCGATGATATACTCGGAATTCGCGACGACTATGATCCTATACAAGCCATAGTGGCAGTTGCAGAAAAAATTGGGCCTAATCGGGAAACGGTAGCGAAAATTTACGGTGAATTGGTGTTTGATCTGCTCGCCCCCGGCTACAGCGATGCCTACAGTTGGCTACTCGGTTTCGGTCCTGATGAGAGTTGGAGGATTGAGTTCGGGTTTGAAGGCGGGAAATTTTTTGAAACCATAGGCGGTCCCTCACCCGAAGATTTTGGTCCTGGCATCTTTCTTCCCGTTTCGGGGATTATCCGCAAGGTCTGGGGATTAAAGACGCCATCCGAATATATGCGGGATCGGGAGGCTGAACGCCTTCGCAAGACGCTGGCCAAAGCCGGGATTGTCGCTGTGACAACTCCAAATGAGCACCCCGATGAGGGTTTAAGCATCAATGCACCCGGCATTGAATGGCATCTCATCGAAGCAGTGCTGAACAAAGCCGGATTTAGGTCGCAAACGGTTGTGGAAAACTCCGCGCAATGAGCATCCAGGGCAAAGCAAAACAAATTGTTTGGCCCGACACTTTCTTCTGGAGGACGGAGACGTGCTGGAAGGCGCTGTAGCGATAGCCGTCATTGCGGGTGGCGTGGGCACGCTCTTTGCTGGAATTGCAGCCATACGCATTGCGGACGCTTGGAAAATTTGGGCGAGCCGCTGTGATCCAATGAACCCTAACTTTCGCCCCCATCGCTTGGACGGCGCCCCCGGTGAAGCCGATCGAGCAATGCCCTAACTATGTCCGTTGCGAAGTTTTTCTTCGATCCGCTTGAATCGCAAGCCGAAAGCGCTTCCCACTGGGAACCCACGACCGACCCATCTCAAAGCGCTTTCAGGAGGGAAAATCCGGCCGATAAGGCTAAGGTTCTGGTGCCGCTTACGTGACTCGAACACGTGACCCTCGCATTACGAATGCGATGCTCTACCAACTGAGCTAAAGCGGCGTTGGGGCGGGCAGATAACAGCGCTTGGCGGGAAGGACAAGCGGGCAAATGCGATTTGCCGTCCCTCGCCGCCTCCAAACCGCTTCGGATCATCATTTCATCCCGCCTTTACGGCATGTTTACCATCCAATGGCACTGTCGAGTCTTAAGGAAGATCTTACCCGAACCAAGGACCGATGGGATGGACACTCTGCGGGGGCATGAAATCGCCGATGACGAGGACGATTTCGGTCCGGCCGACGACGCGGCTATCGAAACGCCGCCGCTTGTCGGCGCCGACGAGCGCCGGATGCAGGTGCGCGCCTATAATTATTGGGCGTCTCTGCTGGGCGACCGCAGCCTGCCGTCCATCGAGGATCTGGTGCCCCAGGATCTGGAGGATTTCGGGCCGTTCAGCGTCCTGCTCGACTTCAGCACGGGGCTGGAAAATCCCGCCATCGTCTATCTCGGCACCGCGCTGCGCGAGGAATGCGAGATCGAAGGACAGATCCAGTACATCAACGACGTGCCCGCCCGGTCGCTGCTGTCGCGGCTGACCGACCATTATCTCCAGATCATCGCCAATGCCGCGCCCATCGGGTTCGAAGCCGGATTCGTCAACCAGCGCGGGGCGGAAATCCTGTATCGCGGCATATTGATGCCCTTCTCCTCGGATGACGAGACGATCGACTTCGTCTTCGGCGTCATCAACTGGAAGGAAGCGGCCAGCCAGGCCGTCACGGCGGAGATCGACCGGGAGGTGGAAGCCGCCCTGCTATCCAGTCCCGCCGCGCCGCCGGTCGCGCCGATCTGGGCCGACGGTCCGGCCGTGGAGGATTTCGACACGCTCGACCTTGGCGGCATGGAAAGCCCGGACGAGGACGCGCCGCTGGCCGACTGGCTCGCCCTCGCCCGCGACAGCGCGGAGCAGGCCCGCACCAGCGAAGCGCGCAGCCATGCGGCGCTCTATCGCGCCATCGGCCTCAGCTACGATTTCGCGCTGGTCACGATTGCCCGTCCGGATGAATATGCCGAACTGCTGGAGAATAGCGGCCTCAAGGTCCAGGCCCGCGCCCCGATGACCGCCGTGGTGAAGCTGGTCTTCGGTTCCAGCTACGACAAGACGCGCATCACCGAATATGCCACAGCGCTGGACCATGCCCGCGCCAACGGCATCGCCCTGGGCAGCTTCGGCGACTATCTCGCCAATTATGACGGCGGACTGAAAGCGCTAGTCCGCGACGAACGGGCCCAGCGCCGCACCGACAGCCCGGCCAAGCCCGATCGCCAGCAGACCGCGCGCGCGGCGATGAAGGCTGCCGCCGCGCTCGATCCCTTCGCGGTCGCCACCGACGGCGACGGTCTGGCCGTGGTCATCGCCCGGCGGGAAAAGGACGGATCGCTCGCCATCGTCGGCGCCTTGCCGGAAGGGTCGGAGATCGGCCAGCGGGCGATCATCGCCGCTGCGGGCTAGAGCGATTTCCAAGCGATCGGAACCCTCCTTGATCCCTCCCCAAGCCCCTTCCGTCGGCAGAAACAGCCGTGCCGGATTGACAGGACGGCATCATGCTCCGATCTCCATCTCTTCTCTTCGGGCATGCGTCCCATGTTGCGCTGCATCATATTATTTCAATATGACGTAACTTTGTTTCTCATTCTGGGTTGAGCCTCACGCCGCAGTGGCGCATAGTGGACCGCATCGATTTGAGAAGTCGCGTGGCGGTTCTGCAGCGCCTTCTCCGTTCACGGAAGCGGGAAAGAACCCGCGGCAAGAGGCAGGCGCATGACGGCATTGGCTGAATCGAGGCAAGTTGACCATAATATAAGCAAGGCGCTGGAAGCCGCGCTGGCGCGAGGGGCGCTTCCCGGCGAAAGCGAAGGCTTCGACCAGAAGGCGATGCTGACGGCCGCCGCCTTCATCGCCGGGACCGCCGCGACCCGCCGCCCCGGCCATGTCGCCATCGCCATGGAAACGCTGGGCGAAGGGGCGACGGGGCGCTACATGCGGATCGCCATCGTCAATGACGACATGCCCTTTCTGGTCGATTCCATCGCCAATGCGCTGGCCGCCGCCGACATCATCATCCATCGCCTGCTGCATCCCGTCCTGTCGGTCGACCGCGACGGCAACGGTCATTTGAAAGCGATCCTGGACAATGAAACCGCCGGCGCGCGCCGGGAATCGATGATTTATATCGAGGCTGACCGCGCCGATGCAAAGGCCCGCCGGGCGCTGGAAAAGGCGCTGGAGGAAACGCTGGCCGACGTCCGCGCCGCCGTGGCCGACTGGCCCAGGATGCGGGAGGCGATGGCCGCCGACGCCGATGCCGTGCCGGACGAGGAAGGGGCGGCGCTGCTCCGCTGGTTCCTGGCCCGCCACTTCACCCAGATCGGCCATGAAGTGCGCCGTCGCGATGGAAAGGCGACCACGCGCATCGGCGTCTGCGGCCTGCACGACCGGCCCCTGCTGGCCCCCGCCACCATGGATGCGGCCTTCAACTGGTTCGAGGAAGGCAAGCGCACGCCGCTCATCATCAAGTCCAACCGGCTTTCGCGGGTCCATCGCCCGGTCCTGCTGGACCTGATCATCGTGCCGGTGCGGGACGGCAAGCAGGTGACGGCGCTTTCCATCCACGCCGGCATGTGGACCAGCGCGGGGCTGGCGACGACGCCGGACAAGGTGCCGCTGCTGCGTTCCGCCCTGTCGGCGCTGATGGACAAGTTCGATTTCGATCCGCACGGCCATGCGGGCAAGATGCTGACCCATGCGCTGACCGCCCTGCCCCACGACATCCTCATCGGCTTCGACCGGGAGACGCTGGAGCGGCTGGTGCTGACCTTCATGTCGCTGACGGACCGACCGCGCCCGAAGCTGGTGCTGGGGACAAGCGCGCTGGCCCGCCATCTCTACGCCTTCGCCTGGCTGCCGCGCGAGGAACTGACCAC
The DNA here is from genome assembly GCF_037101235.1 of Sphingobium sp. TA15. Lineage (NCBI taxonomy): Bacteria > Pseudomonadati > Pseudomonadota > Alphaproteobacteria > Sphingomonadales > Sphingobiaceae > Sphingobium > Sphingobium sp. TA15. The sequence continues at coordinate 93,969 of NZ_AP025355.1, read as the reverse complement.
GGCGCGCCGCGTCGCGGTGCAGGACATGCTGAGCCAGGCCTGCAACGGCCCGGTGCTGAGCTGGTCGATCGCGCTGGAGGAAAGCGGCCTCGCCCTGCTGCGCATCACGCTCGACCTGCGCGACGGCGGCATCGTGCCCGACGAGCAACCGCTCGACCGGCAGTTGAAGCAGATGGTGCGCGGCTGGCTGCCCGCCGTGGAGGAGGCGCTGGCCGAAAACGAGGAGGCGGGCCGCGCCGCGACGCTGGCGCAGCGCTACGCCCCCGGCTTCCCCATGGGCTATCGCAACGGCGCCGGCCCGGCGGAGGCGGCCATCGACATCCGCCTGCTGCACAGCCTGTCGGCCCCCGGCGACAAGTCGATCCGCATCTACCGCAATGCTGAGGATGCGCCCGAACGGCTGCGGCTGAAACTCTACAGCCATGACGCCATCGCCTTGTCCGAAGTGGTCCCCGCCTTCGAGAATTTCGGCTTCCGCGTGATCGACGAGATGCTGACGGCGGTGGAAGCCAAGGGACAGGGCGGCGCGCTTGGCCATGTCCAGCGCTTCGTCCTGGAACTGCCGGCGGGGGGCGACGCGGAAACGGTGATCGCCCGCGCCAACATCGTCACGGAGGCGATCGCGCAAGTCACCGAAGGCGTGGCGGAAAACGACCGCTTCAACGAACTGATCGTCACGGCCGGGCTGGACCAGCGATCGGTCGTGCTGCTGCGCGCCCTGTTCCGCTATTTGCGGCAGACCGGCATGGCCTATGGCATGGCGACCTTCGCCGAAACGCTGCGGCGCGAACAGGGCATTGCCCGCCAGCTCATCGAGCTGTTCGAAGCGCTACACGATCCGGAGGCCAGGAACGGCCCAGCCCGCGCCGCTGCCGCCCAACGGGAGATCGAGGCGGGGCTGGAGAAGGTCACCGCCATAGACGAGGATCGCGTGCTGCGCCTGCTGCGGGCCGTGATCTCCGCGACGCTGCGCACCAATTTCTATAGCGAGGCCGCGCAGGAGGCGCTGGCCTTCAAGCTGGACAGCGCGCGGATTCCCGGCTTGCCCGCGCCATTGCCCTGGCGGGAGATCTGGGTCTATTCGCCGCGGGTCGAGGGCATCCACCTGCGCGCCGGTCCGGTCGCGCGCGGCGGACTGCGCTGGTCCGACCGGCGGGACGATTTCCGCACCGAAATATTGGGCCTGATGAAGGCGCAGCGGGTGAAGAATGCCGTCATCGTGCCGACCGGCGCCAAGGGCGGCTTCTATCCCAAGCAGCTTCCCAATCCGCAGGTCGACCGCGACGCCTGGTTCGCGGAGGGCACGGAAAGCTACCGCATCTTCATCCGCGCCCTGCTGTCGGTCACCGACAATATCGTCAAGGGCAAGGTGCGGCACCCGGAGCAGGTCGTCATCCATGACGGGGACGACCCCTATTTCGTCGTCGCCGCCGACAAGGGCACGGCGACCTTTTCCGACGTGGCCAACGCCATCGCGCTGGAACGGGACTTCTGGCTGGGCGACGCCTTCGCCAGCGGCGGTTCCAACGGTTACGATCACAAGGCGATGGGCATCACCGCCAGGGGCGCGTGGATCAGCGTGAAGCGCCACTTCGCGGAAATGGGCGTCGACGTGCAGAACGATCCGGTGCGCGTCGTGGGCTGCGGCGACATGTCGGGCGACGTGTTCGGCAACGGCATGCTGCTGAGCAAAGCGATCAGGCTAGTCGCCGCCTTCGACCACCGCCACATCTTCCTCGACCCCGATCCCGATCCGGCGAGAAGCTGGGAGGAACGCAACCGGCTGTTCCAGTTGCCGCGATCAAGCTGGGACGATTATGACAAGGCGCTGATCTCCCAGGGCGGCGGCGTCTTCCCGCGCAGCCTCAAGAGCATTCCCCTGACGCCGGAGGTGCAGGCGATATTGGGTGTCGCCGACACGGAAATGGAGCCGACCGCGCTCATCTCCGCGATCCTGAAAAGCCCGAACGACCTGCTCTGGTTCGGCGGCATCGGCACCTATGTGAAGGCCGCCGCGCAGAGCCATGGCGATGTGGGCGACCCCGCCAACGACCGGCTGCGCGTCAATGCCGAGCAGCTTCGCGTGAAGGTGGTGGGCGAAGGGGCCAATCTGGGCGTCACCCAGGCGGCGCGCATCGCCTTCTCCCTGCGCGGCGGGCGGATCAACACCGACTTCATCGACAATTCGGCGGGCGTCGACTGTTCGGACAATGAAGTGAACATCAAGATCGCGCTGAACAAGGAAATGGCGGAGGGCCGCCTGTCCTTCGAAGACCGCAACAAGCTGCTGGTCGGGATGACCGACGCGGTGGCCGACATCGTGCTGGAGGACAACCGGCTCCAGGCGCTCGGCCTTTCCATCGCGGAGGCTGGCGGCGCGGCGGAACTGGCAAGCTATGTGCGGCTGATCGAGACCTTCGAGGAGTCGGGCCGGCTGGATCGGCAGGTCGAGGGCCTTGCGGCCAACGACCAGTTGCTGCGGCGCGGCCAGGATGGGCTTGGCCTCACCCGGCCCGAACTGGCGGTGCTGCTTTCCACCGCCAAGCTCGCCTTGCAGGACGCCATCGAGCATGGAGACCTTGCCGCCGACGCCGGCATGGACGCCGAACTGGCCCAGGCCTTCCCGCCCGCGATGCGGAAGAAGGAAGCCGACGCCATCGCCGCCCACGCGCTGAAGAAGGAGATCATCGCCACCAAGGTCGCGAACCGCATCGTCAACCGGCTGGGCCTGATCCATCCGTTCGAACTGGCGGAGGAGGAGGGCTGTTCGCTGGCCGACCTTGCCAGCGCTTTCCTGATCGCGGAGCGGCTGTACGACATCCGCGGGCTATGGGAGGATATAGACGCGGCGGAAATGTCCGAAGCCGCCCGGCTTGCCCTGTTCGGAGACATCGCCAGCGGCATGCGGGCGCAGATCGCGGACATCCTCCGCAGCCTGCCGCCCGGCACGTTGCCGCAGGCGGGCCATGGCGCACTGGCCAAGGGCGTGGACAAGCTGGCGAAGCAGGTGGACGACCTGCTCACCAGCGAGGCGCTGCGCCGCGTCACGGCGGTGACCGACCGGCTGCTGGCCCTGGGCGCGCCGGAAGCGCTGACCCGCCGCGCCGCCGGGCTGTTCAAGCTGGACGGCGCAGTCGGCATCGCCGCGCTGGCCGGGCGCCTGTCGGTGGATGAAGTCGCCCTCACCCGCGCCTTCACCCATCTGGGCGAAGCGGTCGGCATCGACTGGGTCCAATCCACCGCCGCGCGCATGGCGCCGTCCGACCCGTGGGAGCGGCTGCTGATCTCCGGCGTGGCGCGCGACATGCAGCAGGTGAGGCTCGACTTCCTGGCGCAGGGGGCCGGCAAGGACATCGCCCATCATGTCGAGGCATGGCTGAAGGAAAAGGGCGCCCGCATCCAGCAGTTCCGCGCCTTGGTCCAGCGCGCCAAGGCGGCGGCGACGCCCAATGTCGCGATGCTGGCGGAGATCGCCGGGCAGGCGCGGGGGTTGTTGGGGCGGTAATCCCCGCTTCATTCTCCAACACGCACAATCCCGTCATTCCCGCAGAGGCGGGAATGACAGGGGTTGTCCGGTTTGGAAGGAAGCGTGTTCCTGCACAGGCAGGAACCCAGTTCCGACGGTCGACCTGGGCTCCTGCCTGCGCAGGAGCACGTCGTGCTTCAACCCAAACAGGACAATTTTCAGGGGGTTGGGGTCGGCTCCGGCGGCGGCGCCTTCCCCAGCCCAGGCCCGTAGACCGGCGTCACCGGCTCCTCCACGGCGCGGCCGTGCAGCGCCTCGATCTCCGCCTTGCGCTGCTTCAGGTAGAGTTCGCGATAATAGGCGTAGGGATTTTCCTCGCTGCGGATCTGCTGGATCGTCTCGTCGAAGGCGGCGCGCTGGCCCAACTGGTTCAGGATCGTCGCGGGGATCACATATTTGGGCTCGTTGAACGGCTTGCCCACGGCGAAGGGCACGATCAGCTTGTCCACCGTGTCCCCGATGATGTCGCGCAGCGTCGTCGGCCCGACGATGGGCAGGTACATGTAAGGCCCCGGCCCCACCCCGTAATAGCCCAGCACATTGGCGAGGCCATTGGGCCGATAGGGCAGGAAGAAGGGCTTGCGCTTCGCCACGTCGAACAGGCCCGCCACGCCCAACGTCGTGTTGATGGTGAAGCGCCCCGCCGTCTCCATCGCCTTGCCCGGCTTGAACTGGAGCATATAGGCAAGGAAGACCACCGGCTCCTGCAGGTTGGAGAAGAAGTTGCGCAATCCCTTGCGCGCGGGCTTGGGCAGGCCCTTGTTATAGGCCTTTGCGACCGGCTCCACCACCGCCTTGTCGACCGACTGCACGGCCTCGAAGCTCTTTTCGTTCAGCCGTTCCAGCGGATCGCCCGGCGGCGGGCGGGTGTGGCCGGTGACGACGATCTCCCCCGGCTGGGGCGCGGCAGCCGCAGGCGCATCGGCGCCCGGCAGGTTCGGCATCACCGGCGGCGGCGGCACGACCAGCACTTGCGGCGCGCCTTCCGGCGGGGCCTGCGCGGCCGCCGGAGCGTCGGGCGCGGCCATGGGGGGAGGGACGGCCGCTGCCGCCCCATCCGTTCCCGCCTGCGCGCCCATCATCAGCATTCCAGCGGCTATGGCCGGCGTCAGCATATCGTCGTTCCTTGCAGGAAAGCCCGTTGGAGCGAATGACGTTTTTCATGTCACGCCCGTTTCATGAAGGCGGCTAATTGCGATGGGGCCACCCGTCAATAGCATGACGGCGCCCTCCCCTGCCGACCGGCGCTCTGCGGAAACGATCCGGCGTTGCGCGGTACATTTTGATACAAATTTGCCACGCCCCATGTTTGCAATTGCGAGTCGTTCGCGTTATTCAACCCGCCTCATCTCCCACAGGACTCGTCCCGCTTCCGATGCACGCCCCCGTCCGCACCCAGCCGAACAAGAAGAAGAGCGCCAAGGCCTTCTGGCTGAAACAACTTCATAGCTGGCATTGGGTGAGTTCCGCGATCAGCCTGATCGGCCTGCTGCTGTTCGCCTTCACCGGCATCACGCTGAACCACGCCGCCGATGTCGAGGGGTCGCCGCAGACCGTGACCAGGTCCGCCACCCTGCCGCCCGCCCTGCTGAAGCAGGTCGCGCCCGACGACGCGCCCGACGCCAGGAAGCCCCTGCCCGCCCCGGTCGCCCAATGGGTGGAGAAGGAAATCGGCCAGAGCGGCGCTGGCGAGGCGGAATGGTCGGCGGACGAAGTCTATCTGGCGCTGCCGCGCCCCGGCGGCGACGGCTGGGTATCGATCGACCGGCATAGCGGCGAAGTCTCCAGCGAGGCGACGAGCCGCGGCTGGATCAGCTATCTCAACGACCTGCACAAGGGCCGCAATGCGGGCAATGTCTGGAAGTGGTTTATCGACATCTTCGCCATCGCCTGCTTCCTCTTCGCCCTGACCGGCCTGCTGCTGCTCTGGCTCCACGCCAGGAAGCGGCCGACCACCTGGCCGCTGGTCGCCGCCGGCCTCGCCATTCCGGCGGTCCTCGCCATCATCTTCATCCATTAACGGGGGAATGCTTCACCTCATGCAAATCAGCCACAAGATCGTCCTGACCGGCGCGGCCATGGGCGCCGGCGCCCTCGCCATGCCCGCCGCCGCGCAGACGCTGGACGTCACGCTCACCCTGCCGCGCCTGTCGGTGGCGGAATATCACCGCCCCTATGTCGCGATCTGGCTGGAGAAGGAGGGCGCGCCCGCCCGTACCCTGTCGGTCCTCTACGATGTCGACAAGCGCAACAATGGCGGCGTCAAATGGCTGCGCGACATCCGCATGTGGTGGCGCGCCTCGGGCCGTTCGCTGACCCTGCCCGCCGACGGCATCTCCGGCGCCACCCGCGCGCCCGGCACCCATAAGCTGAGCTTCACCGCCGGAAAGGGCGGCATGCCGGCGCTAGCCCCCGGCAAATATACGCTGGTGGTGGAGGCCGCGCGCGAATCCGGCGGGCGGGAGGCGGTGCGGGTGCCGCTCAACGTGACGGCAGCGGGCGCCAGGGGCAGCGCCAGCGGCCAGTTCGAACTGGGCGCGGTCAGCGCCGTGCTGTCGCGCTGAGGAGGGAAGCCATGATGAAATTCCGCAAGACGTTGTTGCTGCTTGCCGCCAGCGCCGCCATGGCCCTGCCGCAGATGGCGGACGCGGCGCGGCCCTGGATGCTGCCGTCCGAAACCATGTTCGCCGGCTCCGGCAATGAATGGGTGACGGTGGACGCCGCCATTTCCAGCGACCTCTATTATTTCGACCATCCGGGCCAGGACTGGCAGCCCATCGCGACCGCGCCGGACGGCAGCGCGGCGCAAGTGGAAAACCGCGCCATCGGCAAGCTGCGCCAGACCTTCGACCTCGGCATCAAAACGAAGGGCACCTACAAGATCGCCATCGTCAACGAGATGCTGATGGGCAGTTACATGCTGAACGGCGAGCGCAAGATGCTGCCGCGCGGCACCACCGCCGCGACGCTGGCGACCGCCGTGCCGCAGGGTGCGACGGACGTGCAGACGGCGACGGCGCGCACCCGGATCGAAACCTTCGTGACGGCGGGCGAGCCGGACCGCAAGGTCTTCACGACCACGGGCAAGGGGCTAGAAATGGTGCCCGTCACCCACCCCAACGACCTTGCCGTGGGCGAAGCCGCCACCTTCCAGTTCCTGCTGAACGGCAAGCCGGCCGCTGGGCTGGACGTGGTCGCCATTCCCGGCGGCATCCGCTATCGGTCGGACCTCAAGCAGATGGACGCGAAGACCGACGCGGAGGGGAAGGTCAGCTTCACCTGGCCGGAAGCGGGCATGTATTGGGTCAGCATCAGCTCCGGCGGACGGCGCGGCCCCGGCGGCGAAGGCCCCGGCACGGGCGGCCCCGGCGGTGCGCCGGGCGCGGGCAGGCCCCAGGGCCAGCCGCAGGGCGAAGGCGCGCCGCGCCCGCCCATGGGCCCGCCCCAGGACCGCGCCACCTATGCCATGACGGTGGAGGTGCAGGGCTGAACGCTCGCCCGATCCGCATCGCCATCCCGCCCACCCTTTCGCCCGACATGTTCGGACCGGGCGTCCGGACGGGCGGGATCAGCGACCTTGGCGGGCCGACCATGGGCACGAGCTGGTCGGCCCGCATCGTCGACGCGCCTCCCGGCAGCGCGGCGGCGATAGAAGCGGTGCTGGGCCGCATCATCGCGCAGATGAGCAATTGGGAGGCGGATTCCGCCATCAGCCGCTTCAATGCCGCGCCGGTCGGCCAATGGATGCCGCTGCCCGCCGACATGCTGGCCGTGCTGCGCGCCGGGCTGGACATGGCCCGGCTGTCGGACGGCGCCTTCGATCCGGCGGTGGGCCGGCTGGTGGCGAAATGGGGCTTCGGTCCGGGCGGGCTGAAGGGCCTTTCCGAAGAGTCCCATCACCCCTCCCCTTGGAGAGCCATGGAGATAGAGGGCGACCGGGCCCGCCGGATGGCCGATGTGACGCTGGACTTTTCTGGGATCGCCAAGGGCTTTGCCGTCGATGCCGTCGCCGATGCGCTATGCGAACATGGCGCCGCGCACTTCCTGGTGGAGATCGGCGGCGAATTGCGGGGGCAAGGCATAAGGCCAGACCTTCAACCCTGGTGGGTGGATGTGGAGGCGCCGCCCGGCCTCCGGCTGCCGACGCTGCGGATAGCGCTTTGCGGCATGTCGGTCGCCACCTCCGGCGACTATCGCCGCTTTCGCGAGGAGGCAGGCATTCGCCTCTCCCACAGCATGGACCCAGCCACCGGCGCGCCGATCGCCAATGACGTCGCTTCCGTAACCGTGCTCCACGAAAGCGCGATGCTGGCCGACGCCTGGGCGACGGCGATCACGATAATGGGGCATGAACGGGGCATGGCCCTCGCCACGCGGCACGGCATCGCCGCATGCCTGATCCGGCGAGTTGGAGGCGGAGGACAGGAATATATGACGCCCGCCCTCGCCGCGATGCTCGAGTGACTGGAAGGGAGTGGAGAGCGGACCTTTCCCTATTCGTCACCCCTTTCCCTATTCGTCACCCCGGACTTGATCCGGGGTCCCGCTGCCTTGGACGAGGCGCGGCACTCAGAAGGAAAGCGGGACCCCGGGTCAAGCCCGGGGTGACGGAAAACTAGAGCGTGATCATCTTAGATTGAAGCGTATCCGGAGTTTCTGAGGTAGTTGGCGCATTCTGTTGGCGGGAAGGCATCCAGTAGAGAACCGATACGCCTCCATGTTGCCTCGACCGAGCGCATTTCAGCTTTTCGGAGCAGGGTTTTGAGTTTGGCGAAGACCTGTTCGATAGGATTGAGGTCCGGGCTGTAAGGCGGCAGGAACAGCAGCTTGGCGCCGACGGCTCTGATGGCTTGCCGGACGGCCTGGCCTTTGTGGCTGCCCAGATTGTCCATGATGACGATGTCCCCTGCCGAGAGGGTCGGAACGAGGAACTGCTCGACATAGGCGGTAAAGAGCTGGCCGTTGATCGGGCCATCGAGCACGCAAGGCGCGTCGATCCGGTCATGACGAAGCGCGGCCAGGAAGGTGAGCGTGCGCCACTTTCCGAACGGCGCTTTGGCGTAGAGCCGTTCCCCACGGCGCGACCGGCCATGGGTGCGGGTCATGTTGGTTTTGGCCCAGGTCTCATCGATGAAGACAAGGCGACGAGGATCAAGCCGACCCTGATACTTCTTCCACTGCATTCGCCGCCGCGCGATCTGCGGTCGGTCCTGCTCGCTGGCGAACAGGCTTTTTTTTGAACGACAATCCCTCGCGTTCGAGGAACAGCCACAAGGCGCCGTAGCTCGCCTTCACCCCGCGCTCGACCAACTCGGCAAGCAAGCCGCGCAAGGTCAAGTCCGGCTCGGCCGCAACGCGCGCCAGCAGCCAGTCCCGCTCGGGCAGCAACACCGGTTTGCGATGTCCGCCCAGCTTGCCCGGAGCCACCCCGCCAGTCCGCCGATGACGCTGCGACCAGCGCACCGCACTGGCTACGCTCACCCCAAACTGCGCCGCTGCACCGCGCGCCGACAGGCCAGACGCCATCGCCGCCACAACGCGCTCTCTCAGATCAATCGAATAGGCTCGGCTCATCCTTGCTGTCCTCAAAACCAGCCAGCAGGTTGAATCAGAAAATCTCGCGCCCTTGAATCCCAATTCGATTCATTCAAACAAGATCACGATCTAATGTCCGCAATTGGCCAACTCCCGCCACGCCTTTTCGCACGGACCGGCCCGGCCGCCGCGCGTCCTCAGGAAGCCATCGACCGAGGCATTGCGCGCAGGGTGGAAGGGTCGATCGCCTGGACGAATTCCACGCCCAGCCGATCTCCCCTGGACCAGCGCGCCATGGCGTTGACGGTCTGGTTGTCGCCCAGTTCGATCGTGAACAGCGTGCCCTCCGGCACGTTCCACAAGCCTTCCAATTGCGCGCCGGTGGCGGAGATGTTGCGGATGCGCCCGGTGTAGACATGGCCGTCATGGTGGACCGCGACGGTGCGCAGCATGGTCTTGCGTTCCGTCCGGCTCGACTGGAAGCCCTGCGGCGTGACGACGCCGCCATGGCCATGCTGCTGGATCAGCACGTCCGCCGCCGGCAGCGGGCGGCCATAGACATAGCCCTGGATATGGCTGCACCCAAGGTTGCGGATCAGCGCAAGTTCGTCCTGCGTCTCCGCCCCCTCGGCCGTGGTGTCCATGCCCAGCGCTTCGGCCAGGCTGACGATCGCCTTGATGATCGCGCTGTTGGGGCTGCCCTTGATCGCGGCGCCGCGCACGAAGCTCTGGTCGATCTTGATCTTGTCGAAAGGCGCTTTCTTGAGATAGCCGAGCGAGGAATAGCCGGTGCCGAAATCGTCCAGCGCCAAGCGCACGCCGATGCCCTTCAGGCGCGAGAACATCAGATCCGTGCCGTCATCGTCGTTCAGGAACACGCTCTCGGTGATCTCCAGCTCCAGCCGCTCGGCCGTCAGGCCGGAGGCGGCGAGCGCATTCATGACGATCGAGGGCAGGCCCTGATTGGCGAACTGGATCGGCGAGACGTTCACCGCCACCCGCACGCCATCCGCCCATTGCGCCGCATCGCGGCAGGCGGTGCGCAGCACCCATTCGCCGATCGGCCCGATCAGGCCGCTTTCCTCCGCGATGGGAATGAAAAGCGTGGGGGAGATCGCGCCGCGCACGGGATGCTGCCAACGCAGCAGCGCCTCATAGCCGGCGATCTGTTCGGTACGAGAAGATACCACCGGCTGATAGACGAGGTGCAGGGCGTTTTCGACCAGCGCCCTGCGCAGATCCTCCTCCAACTGGCGGCGATCCTCGGCATCGGCGTGCATTTCGGGCGAATAGAAGCGATAGACGCCGCGCCCGTCTCCCTTGGCGGCATAGAGCGCGAGGTCGGCGTTGCGGATGAGTTCATCCGCCGTGACGCCGTCCTGCGGGCAGAAGGAGATGCCGATCGACACGCCGATGACGACCGCCGTGCCTTCCACCATATAGGGCTGGGACACGTCGGTGATGATCGCCCGCGCCAGGTGATCCAGCATGATCTTGTCGGGCCGGCCGGGCAGCAGGATCTTGAACTCGTCGCCGCCCTGGCGGCCGACCAGTCCCTTGTTGCCGACCACGCGCTGGATGCGTTCGCTGACCTGGCGCAGCAGCGCGTCGCCCGCCGGGTGGCCCAGCGTGTCGTTGACGATCTTGAACCTGTCGAGGTCCAGCATCATCAGCGTGCAGTCGCGCGGCTGCCCCTTCTTGCCCGCGACCGCCTGCTCCAGCGAGCGCATCATCTGCACCCGGTTGGCAAGCCCGGTCAGCGAATCATATTGGGCAAGCCGCGTCACCTCCGCCTGGCTGCGGCGCATTTCGGTGAGGTCCGTGCCGCTTCCCCGGAAGCCGTGGAACTGGCCGAATTCGTTGAACACCGGCTGGCCGGAGATGGACCACCAGCGTTCGTCCTTCGCCATGGCGGCGCGGACCGGGATTTCGGCAAAGCCCGTGCGCGCCGACAGGTGGAAGCCCAATGTGCGCTCGCCATCGCCATCCTGCCGGTCGCCGGGGCGGATGATCTCCGTGATCGGGCGGCCGATCAGCGCCTCGTTACCCAGGCCGAGCGTGCGGGCCAATGTGTCGGAAATATAGGCGATGCAGCCATGGCGGTCGGTTTCCCAGAACCAGCCGCGGCCCGACTGCTCATATTCGCGGAGCAGCCGGTCGGAACGCTGCGCCCTCAAGTCCCGCTGGTGGAAGGCGATGGCGCGGTTCATGTCGGCTTGCGCCTGGCGCAGCGCGGCGACCAGCATCGCGGCGATGCAACTGATCAACAGGCCGATCTGGGCGAAATCGCTTCGGTGCAGGATGGATGCGATCAGCAAGCCGCAGAAATAGCTGACGCCCAGCAGGCGCCGGTCGCCGAAGATCGAAACCGCCATCAGCGCGACCGCCATTTCCGCCACCAGGTTGCGCGACGGTTCGCCGGCGATCAGCGCCGGTCCCAGCATCAGGCTGAAGCTGAGGCCCGAGAGCAGCACCATGGGCAGCATCAGCCATTTCTGGTGGTGCGGCCGCAAAAGCTGGAACCTGGCCCCGCGCGGCAGGACGATGGCGACGCCGTCGACCAGCAACATGGCCGCCAGAGCGACGGCATGACCGGCATTGCCGTCGCCGTAGAGAGGCACGTGCAGCAACGCGGTGATGCAGAGCTTCCCCAGCAGGATCAGCGGCCAAAGCCGGGCGATATGGACGAAAGTGCCGGAAATCCAGGATGCGTCGACGGAGGCGCCGCTTTCGGCAAGGCCGAGCGCGGCGACGAGATCGGTCCGCCGCGTTTGCAGTTCTGCCAGGTTCGCCCGCAAGGAAGTCATATATCCCGCGTAACGACAAGAGATTGAAAGAAACTTACCTGATCGGGGAGTTCCTGCGGTGAATGGTTCCCAAGACATTCCCCTTCCCGCCTACGGAAGGAGGATATGTCTTGAAGCGGCTTAACGCCTCAAACGCGCATCGGCATCAGCACATAGAGGGCCGGGCTGCGGTCGTCTTCGCGGATCAGGGTCGGCGCGGCGGCGTCGGCCAGGTGGAGTTCCACCAGGTCGCTGTCGATCTGGCCAAGAATGTCCAGCAGATAGCGCGCGTTGAAGCCGATGTCGAAACCCTCGCCCTGGAAGGCGCCGGGGACTTCCTCCGCCGCCGTGCCGTTTTCCGGGCTGGTGACGGACAGGGTGATCTTGTCGCGGTCCAGCGTCATCTTGACGGCGCGGGTCTTTTCCGTGGCGATGGTGGCGACGCGGTCCACGCCTTCCTCGAAGCTGCGCGGGTCGATCTTGAGCAGCTTGTCGTTGGCGGTCGGGATGACGCGGCTGTAATCGGGGAAGGTGCCGTCGATCAGCTTGCTGGTCAGGATCGCGCTGCCCAGGCCGAAGCGGATCTTGCTGGCGGACAGGCTGATCTGCACCGATCCATCGACCTCATCCAGCAGCTTGCGCAGTTCGCCGATGCACTTGCGGGGCACGATGATGCCGGGCATGCCGTCCGCGCCGTCGGGACGGGGCACGGTGACGCGGGCGAGGCGGTGGCCGTCGGTCGCGGCGGCCTTCAAAACGGGCTGGCCGTCATCCGACACATGGAAATAAATGCCGTTTAGATAATAGCGCGTCTCTTCGGTCGAGATGGCGAAGCGCGTCTTGTCGATGATCTGCTTGAGCGTTTCGGCGGGCAGTTCGAAGCTGGTCGGCAGATCGCCTTCCGCGATCACCGGGAAATCGTCGCGCGGCAGGGTCGACAGGTTGAAGCGGGCGCGGCCCGCCTGGATCAGCATCTTGCCCTCCGCCGCGTGGAGCGAGACCTGCGACCCTTCGGGCAGCTTGCGGGCGATGTCGAACAGGGTGTGGGCGCTGATCGTGGTCGCGCCGGGCTGTTCCACCTGGGCGGAGACGCTTTCGACGATCTGGAGGTCGAGGTCGGTCGCCATCAGCTTGATCGCGCCGTCCGCGGACGCTTCGATCAGCACGTTGGACAGGATCGGAATCGTGTTGCGCCGCTCGACCACCGACTGGACGTGGCTGAGGCTCTTGAGCAGCGTTGCGCGTTCGATGGTGGCCTTCATGTCCCTGTTCTGTCCGTTTCTTTTCTTGCGAAAGCCCGGAGACAGTCGAATCCGGGCGACAATGATGGATGATCCTTCATAGCCGCTGTTGCGGCCCCTGCAAGCGCTGGGTGGCGCTTTGTTGCGGCGAGGGTTGCAAAAAGGAACGGCTTGCGCTTTGCCGGGGGAGTGAAAGCTTTGTGGCCCCTCGCTCTTTCCCTGCTGACCGTCGGCGGCGCCGCGCAGGCGCGGGACTCGCTGGGCGTGTTCGAGGCGTGGGGGGCGTTTCGCGATCCGGCCCCTGCCCCATCCGGCGGCGGCCCGCGCTGCTATGCCATCGCCATGCCCGTAGCCGCGAAGTCGGAGGGCTTTGCGGCGGTTGGGAGCTGGCCGCGCCAAAGGGTGCGCGGGCAAGTGCATTTCCGCCTGAGCCGGATGCGGATGGGGGACGCGGCGGTGATCCTGAATGTCGGGGACCGGCGGTTCACGCTGGTGGCGGGACAGGTCGACGCCTGGGCGCCGGATGCGCGGGCGGACGCGGCGATCGTCGCGGCGATGCGGTCCGCCACCAGCATGAGCGTGCAGACGCGGGATGCGCGGGGGCGGGGTTTTGCGGATACCTATATGTTGCGCGGGGCGGCCACGGCGATCGATGCGGCGGCCTTGGGATGTGCGAGGATTCGGTAAGGCTATCTCCCCTCCCCGTTCGCCCTGAGCTTGTCGAAGGGCTTCACTTTCTTTCGAGCGTTGAAGGTGAAGAGGAAGTAAAGCCCTTCGACAAGCTCAGGGCGAACGGGGGAGGTTTAGCGCCGCCCTTCCAAAATCCCCCGAAATCCGCTATGGGCGCGGCCATGCAGTCAGTCGCCAATCCCCTGATGCCGATTCCCGGCGCTATCGATCCTGTGCCGGTGCCCCGCGCCGTGACGCCTCGCGAGGATGGGCGCGTCGACCTGATGGGGCTGTCGCGGCCGCAGATCAGGGGCGCGCTGGAAGAGGCCGGGCTTGACGTCAAGCAGGCGAAGCTGCGCTCGAAACAGTTGTTCCACTGGCTCTACCATCGCGGCGAGACGGATTTCGACGCCATGACCGATCTTGCCAAGCCGATGCGCGGCTGGATGGCGGAACGCTTCGTCGTGGGGCGGCCCGAAGTGGTCGAGGCGCAGGTGTCGAGCGACGGCACGCGCAAATGGCTGCTGCGGTCCGACGACGGGCAAGATTATGAGATGGTGTTCATCCCGGACGCGGACCGGGGGACTCTGTGCGTCTCCAGCCAGGTCGGGTGCACGCTCAACTGCCGTTTCTGCCATACCGGGACGATGCGGCTGGTGCGCAACCTGACGCCGGGCGAGATCGTCGGGCAGGTCATGCTGGCGCGGGATGCGCTGGGCGAGTGGCCCAAGGGCAGCATGGCGTCGGCTAATGACGATGAGGCGGACGACGCGTCCCAGTACAGCACCGACGGGCGAATGCTGACCAATATCGTGATGATGGGGATGGGCGAGCCGCTCTATAATTTCGATCATGTGCGCGACGCGCTGAAGGTGGTGATGGACGGCGACGGGCTGGCCCTGTCGAAGCGGCGGATTACCCTGTCAACCTCCGGCGTGGTGCCGATGATGGCGCGGGCGGGGGAAGAGATCGGCGTCAATCTCGCGGTTTCGCTGCATGCCGTGACCAAGGATGTGCGCGACGAACTGGTGCCGCTGAACAAGAAATACGGCATCGAGGATCTGTTGCAGGCCTGCGCCGACTATCCGGGCGCGAACAATGCGCGGCGCATCACCTTCGAATATGTGATGATCAAGGACAAGAATGACAGCGACGCGGATGCGCGGGAACTGGTGCGGCTGCTGCGCCAGTATAAGCTGCCCGCCAAGGTCAATCTGATCCCGTTCAATCCCTGGCCGGGCACGGACTATGAATGTTCGACGCCGGAGCGGATCAGGCGCTTTTCCGACATAGTGTTCGAGGGCGGGATCAGCGCGCCGGTGCGCACGCCCCGCGGGCGGGACATCATGGCGGCCTGCGGGCAGTTGAAGTCGGCCAGCGAGAAGAAGAGCCGGGCGGAACTGGACCGGCTGGCGGCGGAGAAGCAAGCGGCGCTGGGATAGAGCGGGGTCAATGGGCGCGCCTTCGCGGCGCGAGACGGAAGCCCCGCCTGGAACGGCGGGGTTTTTCTTTTTTGGGGGCGAGCGGAATGACGGACGATGAGATTGAGCGGATTGCGACGGGCTTTTGCGCGGGGACGCTGTCCAAGGAGGAATGGACGCACCGGGCGCATTTCTCCACGGCGCTGTGGCTGATGCTGCGGCGGCCGGAGATCGTGCCGGAGCGCGACATGGCGGGGATGATCGCCGCCTATAATGAGAGCGTCGGCGGGGTGAACAGCGACACGTCCGGTTATCATGAGACGATCACCCTGGCTTCGCTGAAGGCGGCGCGGGCGGTTTTGGCGGGGTTGCCGGGCGGGGCTTCGCCGGCGGAGGCCTTTGCGGCGCTGATGGAATCTCCGATGGCCGACAAGGATTGGCTGTTCGCCTATTGGTCGCGGGAGCGGTTGATGTCGGTGGAGGCGCGGCGCGCTTGGGTGGAGCCGGATTTGAGGGCGCTACCCTGGGATTAGGTAGCGAAGAATTCAACATGAGCGGCGGGACTGGGTTCCTGCCTTCGCAGGAACAGGAAGCGCTACCGATCATCGAGACGACGGAAGCAGGGCATGGAAAAAGGGCGGCCCCAGCCGGGCCGCCCTTTCCCTGTTCCATCCGAGAGGGGATTAGAAACGGAAACCGATGCCGACGACGCCAGCGTCGCGGCCGCCAATGCCGTCTTCATACTCGCTGCGCTGATATTCAGCCGAGATGTAAGTGTTGCCAGTCACAGCAAATTCCAGGCCGCCACCATAGCGCACGCCTTCGAACGATCCACCCGAGTTGCTGTTCGACGCTTCAACGCGAGTATTGGCATAGCCCACCTTGCCGAAGGCCAGCACCTTCGGATTGAGGATATAGCCAAGACGCACCGAAGCGGAGAGATCGCGGCTAACTTCCACGCCGGCGCCCAGGCTGGTGGTGGAGTCGCTGAATGCCACTTCCGGACCAAAGGTTACGTTGGGCGTGATCGCAATGTCATAACCGGTGCTGGCGCCGTAAGCGAAGCCGTCGTTACCGTCGAACTTGTCATAACCCAGCGTCACGCCGGCGCGCGGGCCGGTGAAGGGGGCGGCGTCCTGGGCGAAAGCGGGAGCGGAAACGGCGGCAGCAGCAAGGGCTGCGAAAATCACAGTCTTCATAAAGTCCTCATGTCATCAGAAACGCACAGTCCAGGAACAGGACAGGCGTTTGTTCTCTTTTTACGGGATAGCGTTGCGTTATTTATTTCATCGCCATTTGGAATGCCGATTCTATTCGGTCTATCCTCCCGTCCTGCATGCAGCGATTGGTGTCGCTGACGACGCGCATATGTAACCTGATTGTTATTGTTGCAAGTTGGATATGAACTTTACGAACGCATGATGCTTTTTCGCAACAGTCTGACTTTGCATGAAAATGGCGTGCCTCCCCTTTCCGTTACCATGGGCGCTTCGACGCGCTTATGGACCTGCAAGCTGGCTCCCATATGAACGGAATCATGAAAAAAGCTTCATGCGCGCAGCATCTCCATCCTTTTGACGCTGTCGGCCCAAAAGGGTATCCATGGCCCATGGAACGCGCCCTGCCCCAGCGGAAAACGGTGCTGCGCCACCGGCTGCCGGTGCGGCTGTGGCATTGGCTGAACGCGCTGCTGCTCTATGTGCTGTTCACCAGCGGGCTGGGCATCTTCAACGCGCATCCCCGGCTCTATTGGGGGCAATATGGGGCGAATTACGACCATGCCTGGCTGGTGCTGGAACGGTTCGGAAGCTGGATCACCCTGCCCGCGCATTATGACCTGGCGATGTCGCGGCACTGGCACCTGAGCGCCGCGCCGATCTTCGCCTTCGCGCTGCTTTTCTACATGCTCTGGAGCCTGTTCGGCGGGCATCTGGGGCGCGACCTTGCCTTCCGGCGCGGGGAACTTGCGCCGCGCCATGTGTGGCAGGACATCCGCGATCATGCCCGGCTGCGCTTTCCCGCGGGGGAAGCGGCGCTGCGCTATAATGTGCTGCAAAAGGCCAGCTATATCGCCGTGATCTTCGTCGCGCTGCCGCTCATGATCCTGACGGGCCTTGCCATGTCGCCGGGCATGAACGCGGCCTGGCCCTGGCTGGTCGACCTGTTCGGCGGCCGCCAGTCGGCGCGCTCGATCCATTTCATCGCGGCCTTCGCGCTGGCGGCCTTTTTCCTGGTGCATATGCTGATGGTGCTGCTCGCCGGACCCTTGAACGAAATCCGCTCGATGATCAGCGGGCGCTATCGCGTGCCGGAGGCGCGGCGTTGAGCCTGATCCTCAGCCGCCGCACCCTGGTGCTGGGGGCCGCCGCGACGCTGGCGGGATGCGACCGGCTGGCGAAGAACGAGGCGGTGCGGGACGCGCTGTTTTCCGCCGAGAATTTCCATAAATGGGCGCAGCGCGGCCTGATGGCCCACGACGCGCTGGCGCGGGAATTTCGGCCCGACCAGATCTCCCCCTTCTTCCGCCCCAACGGCACGGCCAATCCGAACACGCCCGAATATAAGGCGCTGTGGCGCAACGGCTTTGCCGACTGGCGGCTGCACGTGTCGGGGCTGGTGGGACGGCCGCTTTCCCTCTCCCTGGCGCAGCTCCACGCCCTTCCCCATCGCGAGCAGATCACGCGCCACGACTGCGTCGAGGGGTGGAGCGCCATCGGCAAATGGCGCGGCGTGCCGCTGAAGCCTATCCTCGACGCGGCGCGGCTGCGGGACGGGGCGCGGTACATCGTCTTCCACTGCGCCGACGATATGGGCGGCGGGCGCGGCTATTATGAAAGCATCGACCTGGTGGACGCGTTCCACCCGCAGACCATCCTGGCCTTCGCGCTGAACGACAAACCCCTGCGCGTGGCGAACGGCGCGCCGCTCCGGCTGCGGGTGGAACGGCAACTGGGCTACAAGCAGGCGAAATATCTGATGAAGATCGAGGCGGTCGCAAGCCTGGAGGGCATAGGCGGCGGCAAGGGCGGCTATTGGGAGGACCGGGCCGGTTATGACTGGTATGCGGGCATTTGACGCCGACCGGATGACCTGACAGGGTAGCCCCATGAAATTGTTTGATCGCGTCATCAAGCGGCTGGTCACGCGGGGCCAGCTCAGCATCTATTATCATGACGGCAGGAAGATCACGGTTGGAACCCCTGAGCCGGGCTTTCCGTCGCTGGCGCTGAAATTCCACGACGCGCGCGTGCCGTTCGACATCGTCAAGGATCCGCGCCTGGGCATGGCGGAGGCGTTCATCGACGGGCGCGTCGCCATAGAGGGCGGCGGGATCATGGAGCTGATCTCCCTCATCCGCATGAACAATGCGTGGGAGACGGGCAAGTCGATCAGCGACCTTGGCGCCGTAAAGCGCGGGTTCAAGGCCGTCCGGCGCAGGCTGTGGGCCGCTAATCACCGGGCGCGGGCAAAGGCCAATGTGGCGCATCATTACGACCTGTCGGGCGCGCTATACGCGCTCTTCCTCGACCGGGACCGGCAATATAGCTGCGCCTATTTCCCCGATGCGGACAATGAGGCGGGGATCAGCCTGGAACAGGCGCAGGAGGACAAGAAGGCGCATATCGCCGCCAAGCTGCACCTGAAACCGGGCATGAAGGTGCTGGACATAGGCTGCGGCTGGGGCGGCATGGCGCTGTACCTGCACCGCACCTGCGGCGTGGACGTGACCGGCATCACCCTGTCGGAGGAGCAGCTCAAGGTCGCGCGGCAGCGGGCGCAGGATGCGGGCGTGGCCGACCACGTGCGCTTCGAACTGATCGACTATCGCGACATCGACGGCCCCTTCGACCGCATCGTTTCGGTCGGCATGTTCGAACATGTCGGGACCGGGGATTACCGCACCTTCTACAACAAGTGCCGCGAATTGCTGACGCCGGACGGGGTGATGCTGGTCCACACCATCGGCCGGGTCGACGGGCCGGGCATCACGGACGCCTTCACCCGGAAATATATCTTCCCCGGCGGCTATATCCCCGCCTTGTCGGAAATGATCCAGGGCAGCGAGGGCACGCGCCTGATGGTCACGGATGTAGAAGTGCTGCGCATCCATTACGGCCTCACCATCCGCCAATGGTACAAGCGGACGCTGGCGCACAAGGCGGACATCATCGCCCTGTACGACGAACGATTCTTCCGCTTGTGGACCTTCTATCTGGCGGGCGCGGCCACCGTGTTCGAACATGGCGGCATGGTGAATTACCAGGTCCAATATGTTCGCGACCGCCGCAGCCTGCCGATCACCCGCGACTATATGCTGGAGGCGGAAAGCGCCCTTCGGGGCCGCTGATCCATCCATGAACATTGGCTGACGACGCCGTTCCCGGACGGTTCAGTAAGGCCGGAGCATCTTTCCTTCATGACCCCGGCGACGGGCGTGCATGTTGAGGAGAAACGGACATGAACATCTTGTGGAAGGGCGCTGCCGCCCTGGGCCTGGCGATCACCGCCATGGGGGCGAGCGCGGCCCCTGCACAGGCGCAATATTATGGCGGCTATGGCTATCGCGACGGGTATCGCGGCGATCGTTGGGACGACAGGCGTTGGGACGACAGGCGCTGGGACGGGCGGCGCGACTGGCGGCATGACGACCGCCGCTATTGGCGCGGCGACCGGCGGTCCTGGCGCGGGCATTATCGCCAGCGTTGCTGGACCGAATGGCGCTACAATCATTATCGCGACCGGCGCGTGAAGGTGCGGGTGTGCAATTGACCTGACCTTTTGCCATGAAATCCCTCCCCATCCGCCGATGGGGAGGAAGGCCTGCCCATTCCGTCGTCTATCGCGATTGCGCCCGGCAAGCGCTTGCGGCATTTTGACGGGATGACCGATCCCATGCCCGTCATCCAGAGCCTGCTGTCCGGCCTGCCCATCTTCCTGCTGCACCTCGCCTCTGCGACGCTGGCCTGGCTGGCGGCGCTGGCGCTTTACATGTGGATCACCCCGCATGACGAATTCGCGCTGATCCGGGCGGGCAATGGGGCCGCGGCGATCTCGCTGGGCGGGGCTGCGATCGGGCTGGCCGTGCCGTTGGGTTTCTGCCTGGCGGGATCGGTCAATGTCTGGGACATCATGATCTGGGGCAGCGTGACGCTGATCCTGCAACTCATCGCCTTTCGCGCGGTCGATTTCCTGCTCGGCGCGCTTCCGACCCGGATCGAGGCGGACGAACGGTCCGCCGCCATCTTCCTCGCCATGATGAAGGTCGCCATAGCCTGCCTCACCGCCGGCGCGGTCGCGGGTTGAGCCATGGCGGGCCGACGCTTCGGCTGTCTGCCCGGCCTGCTCGGCATCATCCTCGCCCTGCTGTGGATCAGCGAGGTCACCAAGCCCACGCCGCTGCATGTCGAGGCGTTCGACCCGCGCTCGCCGCGCCGGCCGATGCCGCAATGGAGCGATGAGAGCTTCGTCATCGAGGAACGGACGGAGGCGCCTGCCGACAGCATGGGCACGACCTTCGCCATCGACCGGGACGGCGCCTGGCTGACCGCCGAGCATGTCACCCATGGCTGCGCGCGGGTCGGCATAGAGCAGGGCGGCTTCGCCCGTCCCGTGTCGCGCCTGGTCGAAAGCCGGGAGGCCGATGCGGCGCTGGTGCGCGGCGGCGTGGCGAGCGACCACGCGCTGCCGCTGTCGGACCGCATGCCGCCGCCCGGATCGGTCGGCTATCATATGGGCTTTCCGGGCGGACAACCGACGCTGGTCATATCGGAACTGATCGGCGCCGCCCGCGCCCGACGTGGCGCTGGGCAGGATACGCAGCCCGTGCTCGCCTGGGCCGAACATGCGCGCATTCCGATGGGCGACGGCACTTTGTCGGGCATCAGCGGCGGGCCGGTCTTTGCCGAGGACGGCCATGTCGTCGGCGTCAACAGCGCCGCAACCGACCGGCGCGGGCGCATATTGACCACGGCCCCCGATGCCATGATGCGGCTGGTCGTCGCCAGCCGGGCGGTGGGGGAACGGCCGGTCGCCTACCCCTTCCTGGATCTGGCCGATGCGCATGCCCGTTTCCAGTCCTGGCTGGCGCAGGGGGTTATCCGGCGCATCTTCTGCGATGTCGACGATGGACCGTAACGGTTGACGGCAGGTGGGCCTGGAGGCTAGGCCGCGCCCAGATTGACAGGATTTGGACCATCATGAGCGATACGCCCCCCGACCGCCTTTCCACCAACCCGAAGAGTCCCTTTTTCGACATGGACGTGCTCCAGCGGGGCATCGGCATCCGCTTCAAGGACCGCGTCCGCAACGATGTCGAGGAATATTGCATCTCCGAAGGCTGGATTCGCGTGGCGGCGGGCAAGACCCGCGACCGTCACGGCCAGCCGCTGACGATCAAGCTGTCCGGGCCGGTCGAGGCCTGGTTCGAGAATCCTGCCGAGGGCGCGGAGGAAGCGGCGGACAAGGCGGAATGATTTTCGCCTGCGCTGCCTGAAAAGGAACCGGGTTACTGCCTTCGCAGGAACACCAGGATGCTTCAACGAAGGACAGAGTCCCGCTTCACGTCCGCGATGATGTCGCGCAGCGAACGGGCCGAAGGCGTCGCATCGGCATAACCGATGGCGCGCAGGTCGAGCGCCAGGCGCGGCGGCAAGGCGGCGGCCCGGCGCGGCGGCAAGGCGGCGGCCCGGCGCGGCGAGGCGGCCTCCTCCTCCGGATCATCCTTGACGACGGTCATGCTGGCGAAGCGCGTGCTGACGCCCAGCGCCGGGTCTGGCCGGAACTCGCGCAATTGCGGCTTGTCGGGATAGATGAAGCCGAAGGTCGGGTTGCTGCGCGCGCCCATCTGGTTGGTCGGGCTGTGCCAGACGCGCACCGCGCTCCAGTCGCCTTCCTCGGACACGTCGACTGCCAGCACATCCTCCTCGATCGCGCCGGGCGCCGACCAGTTGGCATGCCGGATCAGCACGCGCCGATCGTCCAGCACCCTGCTGACCACCGCGACATGGCCCAGCACCATCGGGCCGATGGGACGGAAGGCCAGCACCGCGCCCCTGCGGGGCGCATGGCCGCGCTTATAATGATTTTCCGCCTGGTCCCACCAGGTCAGCGCGTCGCCATAAATTCGGACGCCGGAGACGGTGCGCGCATAGGGCACGCATTGCAGCACGGTCGCGCCCAGCACGGGCGTCGTCGCCAAGCCCGCCAGCAGCAAGGCTGCCCAGCGCATCATTCCCACTTTCATGCGACCCCAAAAGTTTTAGAATCGCCCCACCGCCAAGGAAACTAGGCGGCAGCCCTTAGGAAATGGTTAAAATGTCAGAAAGCACCACGGGCGGCCTCGGCGCCCGCGGTTGCGCGATCCGCCATGGCGATCTGCACCGGAGCCTCGCTCGCCTTGTGCGCGTAGATGAAGCCCTTGGTCGGGTTCGGGCGAAGGCCCAGGTCGCCGATCGGGCCATACCAGACGCGCACGTCGGTCCAGTCATTGTTCGGGGACACGTCGATGGCGCGGACGTTGCGCTCTATGCCGCCGCGATAGGACCAGTTGGCATGGGTCAGCAGCACCTCGCGCTCGCTGACCACCTTGCTGACCATGGCGACATGGCCGACCGGCATGGAACGGCTGGCAGAGAAGGCAAGGACGGCGCCGACGCGGGGTTCATGGCCGCGCTCATAGCGGCCCTCGGCCTGGCTCCACCAGCTATTGGCGTTGCCGTAAAGCTCGATGCCGGAAACCTGCCGGGCGAAGGGCGCGCATTGCAGGACGCCGGCGGCGGCCGGGGTCGTGATCAGGGCGCCGAGTGCAAGCGTTGCCGCTGCGACAATAGCGCGAAAACCACCGATCATAGGAATGCGACCCCCGACTATTTGAACGACTTAACCCCGTGCCATGCTTTAGGGCAGACGCCGGACGCATTGAAAAGCAGCCAGCGACGAGTCGTTGTTGCGGCGCGTCAATCTGCGGAACGAAAGACGTGCCCCGCCGTTACGCAAAACCGGCTGGCCACAGGCAAGCCGTTGAAAAGTGCGGATTCCGTCCCCGTCATCCAGACCTGGCTGCCGGTTTCCCGCAGCCGGTCGAACAGCGCGGCCCGCCGCGACGGGTCGAGATGCGCCGCCACTTCGTCGAGCAGCAGCACCGGCGGCTGGCCGCGATGAGCCGCCACCAGAGCCGCATGGGCGAGCAGGATGGAGAGCAGCAGCGCCTTCTGCTCGCCGGTCGAACAGAGCGCGGCAGCCTGCGCCTTGGCGGCGTGAACGACGGCGAGGTCTTGCCGGTGCGGGCCGGACAAGGTGCGACCGGCAGCGGCATCGCGGCGTCGTTCGCGGGCCAGGCGAAGCCCCAGGGGCTCGTCGCCCTCCCCTTCCCCCTCGATCGCCAGCAGCGGACGGGCAAAGGGATGGTCGGGCTGGTCCTCCAGCGCGGCCTGCAAGCGGCCGACCAGATCGGCGCGGGCGGCGGCAAGGGCCGCGCCATGCTCGTCCATCTGCGTTTCCAGCGCGCTCAGCCAGGAAGGATCGGCGGCGGACAGATCGTTCAGCAGCCGGTTGCGCGCCCGCATCGCCGCCTCGTAGCGGGCGCTGTGCGCGGCATGGGCGGGGTGAAGCGCCAGCGTCAGCCGGTCCAGGAAACGCCGTCGCCCGCCGGGGCTGTCCATGAACAGCCGGTCCATGGCGGGGGTGAGCCAGACAATGGACAGATGATCCGCCAGCGCGTTTGCGGAGGAGGCGACGCCGCCGATACGCACCTGCCGCCGATCAGGGGCGGAGGCGAGGACGCCGGTCCCCAGCATCACTCCATCCACCTCCGCCGCTATGCCGAAGCCGCCCGCGCCGTCCTGGCGCGCCATGTCGCGCAGGGCCGCTCCGCGCAGGCCGCGTCCCGGCGCCAGCATCGACACGGCTTCCAATATGTTGGTCTTGCCCGCGCCATTATCGCCAGTCAGCACGATGAAGCTGTGATCGGGCATGATCAGCGCATCCGCATGGTTGCGGAAATCGCTCAAGGTAAGACGGCCGATCATGAGGCGGCTCTAACCAGTGCGGCGGCTTTGGGGAAGGGTGGAGTAAGAAGCATGGAGTAAACAGCCGATGGTCCCGCGAAGGCGGCGGGACGAGCAGCGTCTGGGAATTCTGAATGCCGGGAGATGGCCAACTTCAGCCACGCCCATCCCCGCCAGAACGAAAAACGGCGCCTCAAACGGGCGCCGCCTCCCTATCTCATTGAGCGCCGCTCAGCGCTTTTCGACCGGCACATAGTCGCGCTGCGCCGGGCCGGTGTAGAGCTGGCGCGGGCGGCCGATCTTCTGCGCCGGGTCGGAGATCATCTCGTTCCACTGCGCAACCCAGCCGACGGTGCGGGCGAGCGCGAAGAGCACGGTGAACATCTCGGTCGGGAAGCCGATGGCCGACAGGATCACGCCCGAATAGAAGTCGACGTTCGGATAGAGCTTCTTCTCGATGAAATAAGGATCGTTGAGCGCGATTTGCTCCAGTTCCTTCGCCACGTCGAAGATCGGGTCGTTGACGCCCAGCTTCTCCAGCACGTCCTTCGCGGTCTTCTGCATGACGGTCGCGCGCGGGTCGTAATTCTTGTAGACGCGGTGACCAAAGCCCATCAGGCGGAACGGATCGTCCTTGTTCTTGGCGCGGGCGATATATTCCGGAATGCGGTCGACGGTGCCGATTTCGCGCAGCATGTTGAGCGCCGCTTCGTTCGCGCCGCCATGCGCCGGGCCCCAGAGGCAGGCGATGCCCGCCGCGATGCAGGCGAAGGGGTTGGCGCCCGAAGAACCGGCCAGACGCACGGTGGAGGTCGACGCGTTCTGCTCATGATCGGCATGCAGCGTGAAGATCTTGTCCATCGCGTCGACCACGACCGGATCGATGACATATTCCTCCGCCGGGACGGAGAAGGTCATGTTCAGGAAGTTGGCGGTGTAGCTAAGGTCGTTGCGCGGATAGACGAAGGGCTGGCCGACCGAATATTTGTAAGCCATCGCCGCGATCGTCGGCATCTTCGCGATCAGGCGGTGGCTGGCGATCTTGCGCTGTTCCGGATCGTTGATGTCGGTCGAATCATGGTAGAAGGCCGACAGCGCACCGACCACGCCGCACATGATCGCCATCGGGTGCGCGTCGCGGCGGAAACCACGATAGAAGGTGGTGAGTTGTTCATGCACCATGGTGTGGCGCGTGATGGTGCGGGTGAAATCCTCCAGTTCCTTCTTCGACGGCAGTTCGCCGTTGAGGAGCAGGTAGCTGACCTCCATGAAGCTGGACTGTTCGGCAAGCTGGTCGATGGGATAGCCCCGGTGCAGCAATATGCCCTTGTCGCCGTCGATATAGGTCAGGCCCGAATCGCAGCTCGCGGTAGAGGTGAAGCCGGGATCGTAGGTGAACATGCCGGTGTTGGCGTAGAGCTTGCGGACGTCGATGACCTGCGGGCCGACCGTGCCGTTCAGAATGGCATAGTCTTTCGCGTCGCCCCCGACGCTCAAAATGGCATTGTTATCCGACATGGTGTTCTCCTGATACTTCAATTGCCCGATGCGTGCCTCACAGCGGACAATCGTTCCAAGCTCTCCGCCTTCCCCAGAAGGAAAAGGACGTCGAAAATTCCCGGCGAAACCGTGCGACCGGTCAACGCCGCGCGCAAAGGCTGCGCGACCTTTCCAAGCCCGAGGCCGGCATCCTCCGCCACGCGGCGTATCGCTTCCTCGATCGCTTCGACCGTCCAGGACTGGACGGGTGCAAGAGCGTCGGCCGTCTTCCCCAGCAGCGCGCGCGCGGAGTCGTCTAGCAGAGCCAGGGCCTTCTCGTCAAAATCGAGCGGGCAATTTTTGAACAGGAATTCCGCGCCCTCGGCAATTTCGTTAAGCGTCCTGGCGCGGGGCTTGAGCGACGGCATGGCGGCGGCCAGCAGTTCCTGCCCGCCCTCGGGCAAGGCGATGTTCAGCCGCGCCGCAACCCTTGGCGCGACCAATGCCGCCAGCCGCGCATCGTCGGCTTCGCGCAGATAATGGCCGTTCAGATTCTCCAGCTTCTTGATGTCGAAGCGCGAGGGCGAACGGCCGACGCCTGCAATGTCGAACAGTTCCACGGCCCGGTCGCGGGAGATGATCTCCTCATCGCCATGGCCCCAGCCCAGCCGCAGCAGATAGTTGAGCACCGCTTCGGGCAGCATCCCCATTTCGTCGCGATAGGCGTCGACGCCCAGCGCGCCGTGCCGCTTCGACAGCTTGGCCCCGTCGGACCCGTGGATCAGCGGGATATGGGCGTAGACGGGTTCTTCCCAACCCATCGCCCTTATGATGCCTAGCTGGCGGAAGGCGTTGTTGAGATGGTCGTCTCCGCGAATGACATGCGTGACGCCCATGTCATGATCGTCGACCACCACGGCCAGCATATAGGTGGGCGTGCCGTCGGAACGCAGCAGGATCATGTCGTCCAGTTCCGCATTCTGCACGACGACGCGCCCCTGCACGGCGTCCTCGATCACCGTCTCGCCCTCGCGCGGCGCCTTCAGGCGGATGACGAAGGGCGCGCCTTCGGGAGCCTCCGACGGATCGCGGTCGCGCCAGCGCCCGTCATAGCGCATAGGCTGCTTGGCGGCGCGCTGCTGTTCGCGCAGTTCCGCCAGTTCCTCCGGCGTCGCATAGCAGCGATAGGCATGGCCGCCCGCGAGCAACTGGTTCGCCACCTCGGCATGGCGCGGCGTCCGCTCGAACTGGAAGACCGCAGGCTCGTCGCCGCCCAGGCCCAGCCATTCCAGCCCGTCGAATATGGCGGCGACCGCCTCTTCCGTGGAGCGGGCCCGGTCCGTATCCTCGATCCGCAGCAGGAACTTGCCGCCATGATGGCGCGCGAACAGCCAGTTGAAAAGCGCGGTGCGCGCTCCGCCGATGTGCAGAAAACCAGTGGGCGACGGCGCAAAACGGGTTACTACCTGCTTGTTCGAACCTGTAGCACTCACCGCTTCATTCCCTGACATTCGCCCGATTAGCCACCCGACACATCCATGATCGCGACGCCCCCTAGCATGGCTTTCGAGCCACGACAAACCTCCGTTGTCACTTCTGTCCGGGGGAAAGCGGCGCGGATTGGGCGCGGGCTGGAGCTTTGGCTGGAGGAGGAGCGCGAACGCCTGCCCTTATGGGTTCCGGTCGCGCTGGCGATCGGCATAGCGGCCTGGTTCGTTCTTCCTAATCGCCTGGAATGGCTGGCCTTTTGTTGCGCGATGCTGGCGGCGGCCTGCGGCGCGCTGCTCTTGCCGCCAGGCGGGCGGATGCGCCGGGCGATCATCGCCGGGGGACTTCTGGCCTGCGCGGGATGCCTGCTTGTCTGGGGGAAATCGATGATGCTGGGATCGCCGCCCCTTGCCCGCCCCACCTTCGTCGCGCTGAAGGGAGAGGTCCGGTCGGTCGAAAGGCTGCCCGCGCAGCGCATGAGTCGCGTGCTGGTCCGGCCGATCGGCATGCCCGCCCTGCCCTCGCTGGTGCGGGTCAATCTTGACGATGCGTCGATGCCGGCGGGGGTTGGAGAGGGCGCCATTATCGCTTTCCGCACAAGGTTGATGCCGCCCGCACCGCCCAGCCTGCCGGGCGGCTACGATTTTGCGCGCCGCGCCTATTTCGAGGGCATCGGCGCGACCGGGCGCGCGCTGCCGCCGGTCGCGGTCCTGCGGCCCGCCACGGCCGCCCCCCGATTGAGGACGCGCCTGTTCGAGCATGTTCTGGAGCGCGTTCCGGGCAAGGGCGCCGGCATCGCCGCTGCCCTGGCCACGGGCGATCAGGGCGCGATCGCGCAAGCGGATGCGGAGGCGATGCGGCGCAGCGGCCTTGCGCACCTGCTGTCGATCAGCGGCCTGCATGTGACGGCCCTGATCGCTGCGGTGATCTTCCTGCTGATGCGGATGATGGCGCTCAGCCGACGGGCGGCGCTCGACCGGCCGCTGATGCTGGTCGCCGCGGGCGGAGGAGCACTGGCGGGCATCGGCTATACGTTGCTGACCAGTGCGTTATAGGAGTCAACGCGCTAACAGCCGCAGAAAACCGTATATTTCGCTTTCGTTTCGTCGTGGGAAGCGAGCAGGCGAAAATGCCCATGGTAAGGGCAGGTGACGCTGCTACATGTCTAATGAATGACTAAGAAGAGCGACCGTTGGTTTCTGAGTGCGGGCACCCTGTGGGGTAGCCTTGCAGCCATCGTGTTAGGGGCGCTTGCTTATAACTTCATGAGTTTCCGAATCGCCCACTGCAACAGCGAAGAATGCAATTACGAAACCAATACGACGCGCATTCTTGTGACCGTGGTTGGGATAGGCATTCTCGCGGGCATAATCCGCTTATGCGTCAACAGAAAGCGTCATCGACCATAGGCGGGGCTGTTTTTCCCGTTAGCGGGAAAGAAACAGGCCGTAGTATTCTGCCCGCTCGTAGGTGTGGGCGTTGAAGCCTGGATTTGCGGTTTCATAATCTGCGCGGATTTTTTCGTATGTCCCATCATGGCGATGCCAAGCATCACCAACATCATATGCGCCACTCCACAGCTTGCTGACACGGCGCTGCCAATCCGCGACCGCTTCAGGATCGTGGTCCACATAGAGAACGGTGAACGGGATGGGATCGAAATGTGAGCGCCTTTCGCGCTCATTGTAATGAAAGATGGTGAAAACGGCGTCTGGCAGCGGAAGGGCTATGGCACGTTCCAAGACGCGCGCCTGTTCATCCTTACAAGCCTGCTTAATATCGTCTTCCACGTTAAAACCCACTTGTTTGGTCAGTGTATATACGTCGTTCCTTACTGGACCACTACCTTGCGCGTCAGGAAGGGTGTTAACCATACTCTGCCGACAAGTGCTTTACGGGAGTCAACGCCGAATAAACCGCGGAAAGCTATGAGTTCGAGCGTGCTTTTCGACGCACAAAATCTCAAGAATGAACGGTGGCATCTTGGCGAGGGATAGCGCTGTGGTTAGAATGCCTCATGCCATATGTCCTTACGGAAAAGCTGCCGCAATACCTTGTCCGTCTTCAAGTCGCTTTTGAGAAGAAGGGGCAAGCGGATCTCAGTGAGATCATAGCAACGTGCCATTATTTCGTGCGTGAGGCGGATAGTTACGACAACTGGAACGGCGGCCAGTGGGGGCATGCCGTTGTCCTCTTCCTTCCTCTCGATCAGCTTGCGAAAATCGATATCGAAGATCAGGAGGAGGTGTCCAACGACATTCGCGAACGCCTGAACAAGATGTGCAAGGCAATCGACGACGAGTGGTTCACGTCTGTCAGCTTCGAGTTGTTCGACGAGAATGATGCCGAATGTAAGCAGTCTCGCCCGTTCTCGCAAAACCCTCCAGTCAACCCCGATACGCTTGATTTCTGGAAGCCAGGCACTGCCCGCATCTTCATCAGTCACAGGGACAAACACAAAAAGGCTGCCCGTGATCTAAGCGAAGCTTTGGAAGAATATGGTGTGTCGTGCTTCGTTGCGCATGACACGATCAAGCCTCTAAGTGAATGGCGACACGAGATTATGAAGGGCCTCCAAACGATGGAGGTGATGGTGATCTTCCTTACTGAGGACTTCGAAGACAGCATGTGGTGTCATCAGGAGGTCGGTTTCGCGTTGGGCAAAGGCATCCCGATTATATCACTTAAGCTGGGTGCGAAAGACCCGCCGGGATTCATCAACCATGTCCAAGCATTCAAAGGAAAGGTGGACGATCCATTTGCAGCAGCAAAGGGTCTATTTCCCCTTATTGGCAAAGTGCTGCATCGTCAGGAACGATTGCAGGAAATTCTGATCACTAGTTTCGTTGAAGCACCTAGTTGGGTGGATGCGAAAGCTCGATTCATCCGCATGAAAGATGGCGTTGAAAAGCTGAATGACGGGCAGCTTGAGCGCATAATCAAGGCCTACAAAGTGAACCCTCAGCTTAGTGGGTCGATCTACCTCGACAATCAGGCGAGGAGGCTGCTGAATTTCCTTGAGAAGGCGACAGGGAAGCGATTCGAGAAGGATGGTAAGATCATCAAAGAGGTCGTTGAAGAGCTTGATGATGAAGCTATTCCGTTTTGAGTTGAATACAAAAAAATGGCTGGCTTGATAGTTTGTCGTAGTTTTAACAACCTAATGATGGGGTGTATCAGAAATTAGTTACAGTTGTAAAAACTGTAGTTCGTTCACCAGTGCGTTATAGGAGTCAACGTCGTAAAACCCGTAAAAATCCGTCGATTTCAAGAATTGAGTGATTCTGGAGTTAGAGCCAATTCCAGATTCTAGTCCCGAAATTGATGACTCCTTGCGCGATACCAATCAGCATCACCGCACCAACAATGGCGACCTCTAAACCGAACAGTATGCGGCGCATGTTTCTCACCTGTGTTTAGCGCGGTAAAGAAAGCCTTTTGTCATTCTCCGTCGCATTGCGTCACAACCCGAAAAAGCGACGCCAGCCCTTTTTCTTCATAGGAGGCTTGTCTGATCGGGAGCTATATAGGAGAGCGTTGATTTCTTTCATATTGTTGATCTCTATCATTGTTTCGTCGCTTTCGGCATTCATAATTTCTCCGAAATGCTGAAAACGCTTAAGATCGTCTATTACTCTCTCACGATCTTCATGGGGTAATTTCGTTATATTTCCCGCATCTATTGCCATAGGTATTATGCTTTCGCCTACGCCATCCTGAAAATGGCTTAGGAACAACGCTGCGTTAGATAGAGCATTAACATATTCAGGGTCTTGGCTTGCACCGATGCTCACGAGCAGCGCATTTAGGATTTCGTTCTTTGGGTGTGGCAGCAGACTAATATCGTGAATAATGCCTCGCGGTGAGTTTTCCATAAATGTCGCGTAGCTTTTGACGATTACCTCAACATCATTTGGCGACGCGCTTTTCATAGTTACCCCCA
This sequence comes from Sphingobium sp. TA15, assembly GCF_037101235.1. NCBI lineage: Bacteria > Pseudomonadati > Pseudomonadota > Alphaproteobacteria > Sphingomonadales > Sphingobiaceae > Sphingobium > Sphingobium sp. TA15. Next base: position 62,876 of record NZ_AP025355.1, on the reverse strand, counting down.
TGCATTTGATGGGGAACTTACCCGCATAATCGTTACGGTTCGATAGTGAAATTCAGCTCATCGGCTTGGTAACGTCCCTGTCAGCCAGCCGCTTCGCTAACCGTTCCCACTGATGCTCGTCGCTCATCCAGTGAGGGTTGTTGGGTTGTCTGGGCGTCGGGGCAAAGCGATCAGGATGACCATCACAGCGTGAGCATCGCAGATGCGCTCCGATGGTTTCCATGTCGGTGTTCCAGCAGTGGAAGAGATACCAGCGGTTCAATTTGGCCGAGTCGAGGACCGCCGAATGGCCGCACCGACAGATGGTGAACAGGTTTACACTGCGCCTTGCGTAATCACCAAGGGAACGTAAGCCGTTATCGCTTCCCATAGCCACTCTCAATCCGCCTGCGCCTTTCCTCCTGTAAGGCTTTTTGCCTGTTTTTGTAGAATATGAAGTCAGCGTTGCGATGAACGCCCACAGCGCGATAAATGCCCTCAATCTTGCTGTTGGTGTGTGCGTCTCGGCAGATGGCGTCTAGCTCTTTGCTATGAGGATGGCGGAAGCCGCTTCCATGCCAGAGTTCATCGAATGGCTCACGGCGTTTTGATTTGCTTACCGAATAGAGGAAAGCCAGAACGAATCGTAGGGCCATAGTTCGTTCAAATACGCCACTTTTACCGCCGCATAGCTCTTCCAAAGCGAGCAGGGCTTTACGCGTCAGGTCATCAGGTGGGATCGACATGAAGGATCGCAGACAAAAGAGACGCCGGGAATAATCTCGGCGTCTTTAGTAGTGCTTGGGGGAGCGAGTGTCAGGCTGCTTTGGGTAGCGGCTCGTTCTTATTCAATTTGCGGTCGAGATATTCCCATTCCCGTTCGATGCTGGCTGCACCAGTGCGCGTCAGGGTCAGCCGATAGCTTTCCTTAACGGGTTGATCGTCGGAGAATGAGGGTTCGAGGAAATAGGAGAAGGCGATTGTGCCGCTGTCATCGACCATTTCAAAAGTCTGGTCGATGTCGCTCCCGTCTGACTGGTCTTCCATGTTCATGCCCAATTCGACGGCGATCACATCATAGCCGTTAAGCGGTCCTTTGTGCCCATGCTTGTCGATGTGGGCGACAAGCGCACTGAATGCTTCCTCAAGCCTGTCCATCGCATTGTTCCTTCCGATTCGCTGTATGCCTTATGAGAACAAATGTGGAACAGTGTGGCAAGTTGGATTGTGCGGCTAAATTGTATATCACTGAATTTAGACCGTTTTCTAATTCGTTCCAATTCGTATCCGATTTCGTTTGTCAATTCGTAGCGGATTTGGCATGTTGTTATCAGACGAATTGGAAACAGATTAGAAAGGAGCGTTATTCCTATGGATCGTTTGAAGGAAATGGGCGAAACCGTAGCAAGACGGATTATGGTAGGCGCTGCAATCACGGCCATTGAGGCGCAGGGTTACAGCTTGAAGCGACAGCCAGGTCGCGGCCTCTCTGCCGTTTATGACGCCGTGAAGGGCAACGATAAGAAGGTGCTGAGCATCCGCACTACCCGCGATCGTTGGTTTGCTTTCCCTAGCTTGAAGAAGGCAACGGCTTGGAAGACGCTGGACGATAGCGATCTGGTTTCCGTTGCTGCTGTGGATGACGTTGAGAACCCGCAGGCGATTAACGTCTACCTCTTCCCTGCTGATGAAGTGCGGAAGCGGTTTGATGAATCTCGCGCTGCCCGCATTGCCAATGGCCATAACGTCAAGGACGATTGGGGCATGTGGGTGATGCTGGACAAGGGCGACGACAACGTAATCAGCCAGATTGGCCATAGTCTTGCCGTCGATTATCCACCCATTGCGACCTACACGCTGGATGAGCTTGAGGGCGAAGCGGACACGGTGAAGGCGGAAGCAGCCGTAGTCGTCGAGGAAGAGATTGAGGAAGAGAAGGAAACTGCTGTTGCCCTCAAGACGGTCGCTGATGTGCTGGCCTTCGCCCAAGAGCGCATCGCTGCCCTCACGGGTATGCCTGTGGAAGGTATCAAGCTGGACCTAAAGATGGGAGTGTAGCTTCATGTGCAACCACTACCGCAACAATCCAGACCAGATACCCCTTTGGCGGGAATATGCTGGTTACGACATTCGCCAGCCGAACGCGGAATTTGCCAGCGATGTTTATCCCAAGCGGGCTGGCATGGTCGTGCGTCGTGATGGTGGGGTTGTTCGCAGTGATGTGATGGCGTGGGGCGTTCCCTGCCAAATCAAGGGCGCCAGCGGAAAGATGCTGGAGAAGCGCGTCACCAACGTCAGGAACCTCACCAGCAACTTCTGGAAGTCCATGCTGGCTAACCCTGCTCAGCGGTGCCTTGTGCCGTTCTCGACCTTTGCAGAGCCGAAATTAGGGCAAGGGCGTGAGGAGTGGTGGTTCAATGTCGTGGATCAGCCTATCGCTGCTTTTGCTGGCATATGGCGACAGAGCGAACACGGCCCTGTCTATGCCTTCCTGACATGCGAACCGAATGAGCTTGTCGCGCCTCTGCATCCCAAGGCGATGCCCGTCATCCTTGAACCGTCTCAGTATGACGAATGGCTGGCAACTGATTTTACTGGCGCTTGCGCTATGGCGAAGCCGTTACCGTCTGAACGGATGACAGTTCAATAATCGGTGGTGAGGGGGCACTTTTGCAGTTGATCGATGCAGTCTGGGCCTATGCGGGCCAGTTTGGAATTACGCTCGTCGTGGCGGTTGGCGCAGCATGGGCGGCGTTTCGCTACCTTGGTGACAAATGGATCACCAACAAGTTCAGTGCGAGCTTGGAAGCCTTCAAGCACGCTCATCAGCAGGAGTTGGAACGTCTTAAACTCCAGATAAACACGAAGTTCGACAGGACCGTGAAACTGCACGGAAATGAATTCGAAGTGCTTCCAGAAATATGGTCGAAACTGAATACATCATATAATTCAACTAGAGCGCTATCATCCCCTGGACAGCAGATGGTGCTTCTGGATCAAATGAGCGAAGGTCAATTAGATTATTTCTTGTCGCAGCAAGATATTCCTGAATACCAAAAGGACGGGCTGAAAACGAACCCTGACAAGAACAATGCATTCTTCGAGATTTCGTTCTGGAATCGTCATTTTGCGGCTGCTGAGGATGCTCGTGCCCTTACCAGTTATCTACATGTCAAAGGCATTTTCCTTGGCCAAGAAATCAGGTCGAAGATCAAGGAAATGGAGGATATTCTGTGGGGTGTAATTGACGAGCAGGAATGGGAAAAACGACACCCGAACCCACGGGAAGGCCGCTTTGAAAAGCGGGATTTGCTGTTCAAAGAGGGCGGTGCGAAAATGCTCGCGATTGAAGAGGCAATTAGATCGCGTCTCTGGTCGGACGCAGCCGTTACAACGGACCTCTCTTAAAAAGCTGTGCGCGGTGCTTCGTAGGTGACGCCATTGACGAAAAGCAGGACGCTATCTGGCAGGCGGCGATAAAAGACTGTCTCGCCTTCATATTCAAATTCACCATCGTCCTTGTTCCAGAAACGCGGATCAAGATCGAGATATTCAGTTACGTCTTCGATAAGCTGGAACATCGTTTGCTACCTTCGTTGTGGTAGCAATTCGACTATTGCCTTCGCTCTTTCAGTCGATCCAGAAAAGGCTTCTATTTTGTTTCTATCGTATGTGCTTCTGCATGTGATGGAAACATCTGGCTTTTGACATAATCGCCACCAACGGACCATATAACTGATACCAAAAAAGCAGCGGCGACTGCGATGCTAACTGCCTTGCTTTTCCATGTCTCTATGTCTGTTATGCGTTCTTCAACGTCATCAATACGGGACTTATAATCGTTCTCTATCTTATCAATGCTGCTTTGCATGTGCTTCGTTCGCTCATCAATGGCAGAAACCGTTTTGGCTATCTCTAATATGGGATCGTTGGAATTGGTCATTGTGTATCGAAAGGCTCCCGCTGGCTTTTCGATATTTATTCCCCGCAGTGTTTCTGGTTTATATCGACCGAATGAATCATCACGTTAAATCAGTCTGTTGGCCACATACAAAGGAGCCAACAGAATGTCCTACTACATATTAGCTGAGAAGAACGAACGCTTTGGATGGACCATCCAATTTGGCGACAAAGACAAGGAAACGGTCAACGCTGAGCGTGATGATTATGTGAGCAACGGGATCAAGAGGAAGAACCTCAAAGTCATCACAGCCAAGTCAGCCCGCAAGAGCGATTGCGATGCCGCCGTTGCCAGCCTCAACGCGAAGGAGGCGTAAGATGGATTGGAAGAATATGCTTCGCGTTGCGGACGTTCTCAAACTGGTTGAGAACTGGAATGAGCAGCAGCCATTGAAGGGGACAAGCGAGGAACGGGACTTTGTGCCGGTCGCAAAGCTGTTCAATCCCGCTGGCGCAGGCACATGGCTCATCACGGAATGCAATGAGGATGGGTTGGCCTTTGGACTGGTGGATTTTGGCTACCCAGAGCTTGGCTATTTTGATCTGAACGAGATTGCGGAGGTTCGCCTAATGGGCGGATTTGTCCGCATCGAACAGGATTTGCATTTTCAGGCTGACAAGCCTTTGAGCAAATATGCGGAAGAGGCGCGCTTCCACGGCAGCATAAAAGCCTAATTCCGTCACTAGAAGTGGGGAAAGGCCCGTCGCTTTGCGGCGGGTTTTTTCTTGCCTTTTTTGGCCGACAGCCATACGCTCTGAGCGTATGCAGTTTGCATGGAAAATGGACACACAATCGCAGAGACGCAAGCCTACATAAAGCAGGCTGAGCGCATTGGTTTAACCGCTGCTGAGAGGGCTGCAATCAAGCTGTATCTCAGCCAGCATCCAGACACAGGGGATTTGGTTCAGGGCAGTGGAGGGGTTCGCAAGGTGCGCTTTGCGCGTCGTGGCACTGGTAAAAGCGGAGGTGTCCGCGTGTTCACTTTCTACTGGCGGGTTGATGAGCCGCTTTATCTGCTCGCAGTCATTTCCAAAACCAAGCAAGCGAACTTGTCCAATGAGCAAATCAACATGTTGGCCAGCATCACGAAGGAGATTAAAAATGGATAAGGAGGATTTTGACGGATTGATGGAAGGAATGCGCGAGGCGGCTGCGGACATTAAGGCTCGTCGTGCTGCCAAGGTGAAAGCCATCCGTGCAAAGACGCAGCTTTCCCAGCCTGCGTTTGCGGCCCGCTATCATCTGTCAGTTCGCACGTTGCAGAATTGGGAGAGTGGGAAGGCCATTGATAGCGTCGGGGAAACGCTGCTGACACTGATTGACCGCGATCCAGATACAGTAGCGCGCTTGCTCAACGCCTAACCCCGCCACTCAAAGTGGTGCCCGCTCAGCGCATTGTTGGGCGGGCTTTGTCATGGCTCAGCGAGTTTGGAAAGAGGCGATAACTCGATTGGTCCCGTTCATCAGCAGACCGCATTGAATGTCAGCCACGAGGACCGTGGAATTGACCCTTACGTCGGTGGGATTGCTGATCGTGGTTTCGCCTTGGGGGAAGTTGGCTCTGACGACATACGGCAGCTTGGGAACAACGACGAAAGCGATCTTGGCTTGAGGCTTGAACGACTGAGCTTCAGCAACGCTCATTGGCACTTCGCCAACAATCGCATCCTTGTTGGCGATAAACAACTGCTCGCCATAGCTCGCCGTCTCACGGTCAAAGATAGCCTTCTCTGTCCGCGTGAGCTTCGTAACGGTGGTCCTCGCCCCAAACCCGTTTTGCGCGGAGTAAGTGCCTGTTGCGACCTCGCTGCTTGATATAGCAACGTCCAAATTGCCTATCGTGCTGGCTTTCACATCGGACTTTGCCCAATAGAAGGTGTCCCACGCGCTGAAATTGCTATTGTCGAACAGGTAGGATTTAACCTCGAACGCAGCCTTGTCCGCATTGTAGGAAAGGTATTCAGCCCCCTCGATCTTTTTGGAAATGATGAGTGGCCCACTGGCGGCACCAGCAGCCAAACGCGCCTGATATGCATCTGTGGTTTCAAACTCGCCCTTGGGAGCAACTGGTTTGATGCTGGCGATGGCCTGATCGAAGCTTAGCGGCGCGACCGTCGTGCCAGTGTAAGAAGCGCAGGACGATTGAGCGTGTGCTGCTATGGGGGCGGAAATGAGTAGCGCCCCAACGATGGCTTTTTTCATCATGTTCCCTGTTAATTGTTGAAAGCACGAAGAAGCGATGCCCGAAAAATTATAACGATGCTCTAACAATCAGGGAAATTCGGGCTGGAAAGTGAGGGCTGCCAGCATGCTTCTGGGGCGGCAAAGCGCCACTCCTAGTGATGGCGACAGACCATTTATTCAAACTGCTCGATTAGTCCGCTCAAGGGTTCGCGCCTTCATGCTCCGCTGGTGCGTCTCGGCCCAATCAATAGGCATTGCGGTTGGGCATCGCACATAGCTGGGGAACATGCCCCTAGAGGCGTTCTCCGCGATCATATGGCCACGTTTAAGCGCACGGCTCGTCAATTCCTTGAGATTCTTCCGCTCAACGATCGTTCCTCTGCCATCCTCTGACTTGGAGAGCAGGCGGTTGTAATGCGGGCTGAGCTTCGCCTTCACGCCTATCTGCCACAACGGCATGTCTGGGTTGGCTGCTTTGGTCAGCAGAACGCGCATATATTGGAATACGCTTCGACGGTGCAGTTTCTTCCCAAACAGCTTGTAGGTAGGTTCTGAGGGCGTCTCAGGCTGTATCACGTCGCCATGCTCCGTCAGCATCGCCTCAATCCATTTCGCAATCTGAGCCTTTGACAGCCCAACAGGGATCGCAGCGATGATGGCTGCTGGTTCGCCCTGTTTCAGCCATGTGTCCTTTATGTAGGTGTCCACGGACGCTCTGAGGCGAGGAATTGGCTCGTCGCCCCTGTCGTGACGGATCGTGCCCAACAAAGCTGGGCTGGGCTTTTCGCCCTGTTGCCCAAAATGCCAGATCCCTATGTCGCGCCACCATTCCACAAAACGAGGGACAATAACGTCTCCTAGATCGTCGTAGACCGCCAGCACGGCATCAAAATCCGTTGGTAACTTCTCAGCGCCGGTCAATTCACCAGCACGGCATTTGCGTGCCAGCTCGTAGCTTGGGCTGAGCCTGAGAAACTGTAGCCACATCTGGAACCACTGGATTTCCTCCTTGCGCGCCCATTTGTCGCCAATGCGCTGGAGGTTGAGGGGCTGATTCTCGCTCGTCATAGGTTGGCTTGATACGTCCATAACCACCAAGCCAACTCCCTATCTGGCCAACCCTTATATATCAAGGCTTCAACGACGCAGCACTGCCACTCAGCGCCTCGTCTGCTCTTTGACATTGTGATCCCCAAACCAATTCAACAGCGCAAAACCGCGCTTTTGAAACCGCCCCACTGTGCGTTTGGCCGCCGCGCACAGTGCGGGTTTCTTCATGGCCGCCAAACAATGAGGTGAATTAATATGCTCAAGTATGAAAACGAAACTATCATCAACAAGGAGACTGAAATGAATACTACTACACTTCCTACTAAGTCCAAACCTAAGAAGCCTAACATCAACGCAATGCTTGATGAGACTGTTTCTCTTATGAACCAGCGCAAACACAAAAACATTGCGCTTAGTGATGAGAGTAACAACTGGTTTGACCTCGTTCAGGCTTTCCGCGCTAAGATCGAAAACGATCAAGGCATACTAACCCGCCTTATTCACCAAAAGTGTCCTGAAGGGTTGGCGGGAGTGGCGTAAGCCTCTGATCTGAATTAGGAACTGGGTGTCTAAGCCGAACCTGCCGCAGGGCAGAAAATGCCACGGGCCACACCCGCCATGAACGATGATATCGCAAGCTCATTTGGATTCCCAGCAGTCGGCCGCAAGAAAATCACAGCTGCGTTCGACGGTGGCCGGCTTACCTCGGATGGCGGTGTTCTACTGCTTGCACAGGCCGAGCGCGCGATGGGGATTTGCCAGCGCCTGGCGGCTTGTATTGCCGATCCGCGCGATCCAGCGCGGGTGATCCATCGCCTGGATGACATTCTGCGTGCCCGTGTGTTCGCGATTGCGTGCGGCTATGAGGATGCCGATGATCTCGATGCTCTGCGCGACGATCCAGGCTTCCGCCTGGCGCTCGGCAAGCTGCCGGAATCGGGCGCGGGGCTGGCCAGCCAACCGACGATGAGCCGGTGGGAAAATGCACCGACTACGCGCGAACTGGCCAGCATGATGGCCGCGATGATCGACATCTACTGCGCCAGCTATCCCGCCCCTCCGACAGCGGTCACGCTGGATATCGACGACACGTGCGACGTCGTGCATGGCTATCAACAGCTCTCGTTCTGGAACGGGCATCATGGGGAGCGCTGCTTCCTACCGATCCATATCTACGACACCGCGACCGGCAGGCCGGTGGCCATGCTGCTGCGCACAGGCAAGACGCCTTCTGGAAAGGAGGCGGCGGGGCACATCCGACGCCTGGTGCGTCACCTGCGCCGTAATTGGCCCGATACCCACATCACTATCCGCGGCGACGGGCACTATGGTCGACCCGAGGTCATGGCCTACTGCGATGCGGCCCGCGTCGATTACGTGTTCGGCCTGCCCACCAATTCAGCGCTGCGCGCCGATCCCGCCATTGTTGCGGTCGCCGATGCCTGCGCGGTCAAGCGCGCCCAGCGTCAGTGTCCCGTCCTGCGCAACTATGCCGAGACCCGCTATGGGGCAAAGACCTGGAAGTGCCAGCGTCGCGTCGTTGCACGGATCGAGGCCAGCACGCTGGGCATGGACATCCGCTATGTCGTCACCTCGTTGGCAACAGGATCGGCCGAGCACATCTACGACACGCTCTACTGCGCGCGTGGTCAGGCCGAGAACCTGATCAAGCGCCACAAGTCCCAGCTCGCCAGCGACCGAACCTCGTGCCGCTCGGCCAATGCCAATCAGATGCGCCTGATACTGCACACTGCCGCATACTGGCTGCTATGGCGCATCCAGCAGGCGATGCCCAGGACCGCTGCTCTGGCAAGCGCGGAGTTTACCACCTTGCGCCTGCGGCTGCTCAAGGTCGCTGCGCGCGTCGTAGAAAGTGCTAGCCGCATCCGCATTGCCTTCGCTTCCGCCTGTCCGGATGCCGACCTGTTCCGCGCCCTCGTTCTCCGGCTGAAGCCTGCGCCGACGTAGCCCATGCGGCAGCGCCGCAGAACTCCGAGCCCAGCCCTTCAACCCGAAAAGCCCATCAATCCGAATGCGGTGAAACAAACGCCAGCGATGCCGGTCGTCCGCGCAATACAGCCAGCCGCAGCAAATGCCCAGAGCGGACCCGAAACCGAGCGTCGTGAATAAGAGAGGCTAAACAGGCATGAGGTAGCGGGTCGTTCAATCCTCTACAGCCAGCTTGCGGATGCCTACAAGATCGGCCTTGAGCTTGTGAACGACAAGTATCTGGCAGCGATTACCAGCCTTCTGCACCACCACAGCATCGCAGGCGCAAAGAAGGCCATTGATGTTGTTCGTAACAACCGCATCAACCGCGAATGGAACGCTGAGAACCCTGACGCAGTCCAGCGCGAATTGCAGGAGGAAATCAGCCCGTGGGTTCAGGTTGTGAAGCTGCTCTACGGCAAGTGGATCGACACCACGAAGATGACGGACACGGAAAAGAAGGCATATGCTGAGACTATCGGCATCAAGGGCAATCTGAGCCAGTTCGCCACGATCAAAAATCCTGCCGCCGAAGCAAAGTCGGCTTATCAGGAATGGTCGCCTAATCGCTCAGCGGAAAAATATGCTGTCGTGTTTCGCTACATGCACGACAACGGCATTACGCCTGATGAAGTTGCCAGCTACATCGAAACCTTCAACCTCAGCCCATATGGTGCGAAGCTGCTGGGTATCGAGCGCGCTGGGCGAGCTGCTGCGAATGCGGGCAAGACTGCCAAGCCTGAAAGCAAGGAGGTTATCGACAAGCGTAACGCCTACGTGGCTCGCGCTGAGGCTCGTAAAAACTGGAATGTCTTTGCCGTCGAAAAGCCCAATACGTTCCCGTCCAAGCTCACCTATGCCCGCGCTGTTTTGAAGCAGGAAGGTGACGAACTGGTCATCATCTTGGTTGATGATGCTGACAAGCCGATGGAGGAAAGCGCATACGTCAATCTGGCTGTGAAGCTGGGTAAGCCGCTGCTCGACAAGGAAAACGAGCAAGCTGCTGAACGTAGCAAACAGGTAGATGAAGCATCAAAATCCCGCGAACTGCATCTGACCCACGGCCCGCTTGCCCGCAAGCTGGCTGAACTCAAGGCAGATGGTGCAGACGGCGGAGCCATTGCGGAAAAGGTAATGGCATTGCTTGAGGCTGAGGAAAAGAAGCTGGCTGGCACGAAGGCGATTGAAGGCTTCGCTGACATGGAGGCTAACTGATGGGTGATGACCTCTATAATCTCATCAGCGATTGTAAGGATCGTATCGACAACAATCCTTCAATCAAAGTCGATGGCAAGGCGTTGATCGAGATGCTTTATTGGCTCTACGCAGGCGAATGGGATCATCTCGAATTGCATGAAGCTCGTAAAATCACAGAAACTATGGAGGCGCGTATATTCTCTAACTAACTAAACGCCACATGCCAGCGCGTTAGTCTGGCTACATATTACCCACGGAGAGCGACATGCTCAACGGCGAAGGTCATTAGCCCTCATCAGGAAACTGGTGGGGGCTTTTTATTCCCTATTCCAGTTAAACGATGAAAGGCAGTTCTATGTATGAACGACATAACATTATCATTTTCAAATCCAATCTGACTGGCAAGCGCCGTGGTGATGTGCGGGGTTTCGCAATGATGCTTGAAGTGGATAACCGCAGGCGCGCAACTGAATACATCCTGTGGCCGAAATCAAAGAAGGTCATTCCAACTCTACAAGATAGATTTATGCGAGGTCTGGATCAGCATTTTTCAAACCTCGCCAATTGGAACAGTGAAACTCGTCAGTTGACTGCGTTCAAGATCGTCTTTGGCACGATTGTAGATGACGAACGAATGCAGCGGGAATTGGAAAGTCTTTTTTATTGTTGGTGGGCAACGAACAGGGGCAAGATGCAGGGCGAGTTTGAATGCGTCCACGTTTGATGCCGTCACTACTAATGAGCGGTTGAAGTAGGCAAAAATCCGGGGCCAGTTTCCTTCTTCACTCGTAAACTCGTTCCGCTTCGCACTGCACATGCCTAATCAAAAAAGGCATACGCGAAAACACCATATAGTATAATGGAGTTATTTCGTATGCCTTTTTCCAATTCATGCAGTTCGTGGCGAAAAAAACCACAAAGAAATATCGACATATCAGCACATGGTTTGCTATTTTCTATAAATAAACATGAAGCAACAGATTCTGGAAGATGCTGTTACTTCAAACAGTGGATTTCAGAAGTCGCTTCATTCCTTTTTGATGAAAAACCTGACCCGCTGAGTGTTCCAGAATCCGCTCAGCGGGTTTTTCATCAAAGGAGATCAAATGACACAAACGAATTTCAACTATGTTTCCGCCCTGGCAGGGGCAGGGAAAACATACAAAGCAGTAGATCACGCATCATTCCTCGCCAACGAGGGTTTTCGTATAGTTATCGCTCAACCAAGCAGGCAGTTGATTGACGAAACCCACACATTGGCTGAGCAGTTTCAAACTCGCTATCCGAACGCAAAATACCGTCTCAAGAAGATACACAGCGACAACAAAACCAAATCTTCTGTTTCTGGTGAGATTGTCAATTATCTCAAGAACTATGATTATGATAACGGAGAAATCCTGTTCATTACCCATGCAGCCCTGTTTTCGATCCCGTATTTCCACCGCAAGGATAACTGGATACTGATCGTTGACGAGATTCCTGACCCATTTGAGGACATGAGCCTAAAGCTGCCTGACAATCACAGCCTCATTACGGATCATTTCACGCTCAGCACTCAGTCTGCATATTACAGCAGGCCAGTTATCAAGCCTGAAAGCGAAGATCACATAAGGGCCATTTGGGAAAATAAGAATGGCGATCAGGTCAATGCCGTATTCGCTGACTTCCTTGATGCCTATTACGACGATCACCGCGACCTTTATGTGAATAGCAGCACTTGGACCGCGATAGCTGAAAACAGGGACAAGAAGGAACGATTACCAGCGAACGCAATCTGGAAGCCCTCATACCTTGAAGGCTTCAAAGAGGTTATAATCATGGGCGCGATGTTTGAAGAGAGCATCCTGTTTCAGATATGGGGCCAGCAAATGGGCGTTGAATGGTCAGTATATGACCGCATCCAAAACCATCTTCGCTACCAGAATCACGCACCGCAACCGAACCTCACCATTACATATTTGCTGGAAGAGAATTGGAGCAAGACGAAAGCACGGCAGCAGTTTCAGGATAGCGACTATTCAGTCTTTGATATGTGCAAGGCGGAAGCGGACTATCATATCGCTGGCGCAGACCACATCATCATCACGAACAAGGATCGTGAAAGCGAAACAGACGAGTGTTTCGTGAACGGCAGTCGCGTGTCGAACGTGTCCCACGGCATCAACACATTTCAGCATATCGACAACGCGATTTTCCTGTCAGCCCTCAACCCCAGCCCAACCCATTTCAAGCTGTTTGAAATGCTCGACGTTACCTCTGACGAACTGGCTGACGCTCGCTATCACCAGATTGTCTATCAGGCGGTGATGAGGACCAGCTTGCGAGATCCCAGCGCCGTAGAGAGGGCAAAGCATTTCATCGTCCCTGACAAGCGCGCTGCTGATTATCTGGCTCGCGTCATACCTGGCTGTAAGGTCCAAGCGGGGACGTTTGCTGACATGGACCTGGGCAAGAGCATCAACGGCCGCCCCAAGGGTTCTAAGGACACGAAAAAGCGCGAACGCTTCTGGAGCAGCCCAGCGCAAAAGTCCGCCGCACAGACCGCCAAAAAGACCCTTATCCGCAAGCAGAACAGGCTCACCTACGATCCATCCATCCCAAACCGCATGAGCCTGTTTGCTGGTAAATGGGACAAGCATCCCAAGGAGTTCACGTTCACGGACGCAGATAGCCTGATCGCGGACCTCAAGGAGATGAGTGAGACTGTTATCCAGAGCAAGGAGGAAAACGTCCTCATTTGCCCAGCCCATTTCGTGGAGCGCGCTGGCGTGGAAACACGACGCGGCCTTGAAAACATCGAGAGCATCCACGGCGTTTGGCTGGACAATGACGGCGGCGATCTCACTCCCAGTGACTTCCGCAACATCTTCCCGACGCTCAGGATGGCGATCTTTAGCACCTACTCAGGCGGCAATCGCTACCGCGTGTTCATCCCGACAAATGCGCCCATGATCCGAGATACGGACTTCATCATCAAATGCCTGTTGATGAACGAAATCCGCAGCCACGGTTACAGCGACAAAGGGAAGCTCAAGCACGGCTTCGACGTAGGCAAGCTGACACCCAGCAGCATGTTCTACCTCCCCGGTCTTCAACATGGGAAAGCTGATGAAGCATTTTTCATCGAGAATCCGGGCGACGAAATCGACGTAGGGAAATGGCTTGAAGGTGCCAGCATCAAGATGTTCCGCGAGGAAGAAGCAATACGAGTTCCAGAAGAATTCTCGAAAGCAATCAACCCAAACATCACCCTGCAATCAATCGCCGCTGAGATACAGGCTCTTCCAAAAGGCACAGTCAACGGCTCGTTGGCAAAGCTGGTGGTAAAGGCATTCAGAAATGGATTTGAAGCTGGCGAGATACGAGTTGTTTTAGGAATGGCGCTTAGTGGTCGTTCTGGCGGAAGAGAGCATATGAGAGACTTTGAAGGACTTATTAGAAAAGGACAGAATGGGAAACTGAAATGACTGATCCTGATTTCGTGAAAATCTCAATGGATAAGTGGATGGATTTGATGAAAGAATATCGCTCATCGAATCTCGGAATTGCGATGGTAGCCAATCCCGACGAATGGCTATCAAAGCTGATACAGGAAAAGCTGGGAGTGAAGCCATCTCATGTCGAATTTGGCAATGATGGCTTCACGATCTTCACTACCAGTGAGTCAGATGCAACGGCGGTAAGAATGTGGCTATGATACCGATCAACGACTATCTTCGCGTTGCACATCGGTCTGGTTGGCGACCATCTGGCTATATACGTTTATTCGATATGAAGGATATGCTGGTGTATCAAGGACCGTGTAAGATGCGTATGACTCCCGCATTTGGTTATCATAAGATCAGCTTCATGGACGATGCTGACTATACAGCGTTCGTTCTACTCAACTGATTTGCCGTAATGATCGTTTAATATCTCTCGTTCCAACTCGCAAATGAAGGGCGGTTCTTCCTGATCGACCTCAATCAGATATTCTCCGTCATCTTCGTTGGAGATCAGGAAATCCTCTCCGAGAAAATCACCGACAAGATCGAGTAAAATCCAAAAGCGGGGATCATCTGGTTTGATTGGAATGGAGAGGGTGAGTTTGTAAAAGTCTTTCATGTCGGTATTTACGCAGACACGAAGAGCAGTTTTTGACCATTGATGAAAAGATCATCGAAGGGCGGTTTTTTGGTCTGGTAGAATTTCGGTCACTGACCATCCACACCCCGACCAGAAAAGGGTATATATACCCCTCCAATCCCATCCCATTCCCTGCCATACTGGCTCCGCGTGTGAGTGTCCTTTGGAACCCCCTTCTGGTGGACGCTGGGTAAGCAGTTTGGCGGCAGGTTCCATTCGCCTGAATGGCCGTCATAAAAAGGGTAGCTGGAACGGGGACAACCAGCCACACGCATCTTGCCGCATTTGGGACTACCTAATTCCAACAGTCAGACACAGGCCAATCCCTGTCACATTTCCAATCGACTTCCACTCAAAGTGACAACAGGCCGATGGCTCCAGACCCATAAATGACAGGAGCCGTCATGCTCGTTGGATATGCGAGAGTTTCCACCACAGAGCAGAGCCTAACAGTCCAGACTGACGAGCTGGCTGCTCAGCAATGCGAACGCATCTTTGAGGACAAGGCATCAGGCACCAACACGAACAGACCTGGCCTAATGGACTTGATGGCATTCGTCCGTGAAGGCGACATGGTGATCGTTTCCAGATTGGATCGTTTCGCCCGCTCATTGGCTGACCTGTTCCAGCTTCTACAGGCGTTGGCTGATAAGGGCGTTGGCTTCCAATGCGTCCACCAATCGATCGATACGGGCAGCAGCACAGGCAAACTGACACTCGCCATATTGGGTGCAGTGGCTGAGTTCGAGAACGACCTACGACGAGAGCGCCAGAGAGAGGGAATCCAGAAGGCCAAAGCGTCTGGCATCTACAAGGGCAGGAAAGCTGTCATTGACGCTGACAGGGTGCGACAGCTTGCATCTGAGGGCATGGGGCCGTCTGCTATCGCCAAGACGCTTGGATGCCATAGGCAGTCGGTTTATAGGTTGCTGGAATCAAGGGGGGAATGATGAAGCGTCTACTTGCATTGGCTTCAGCGATGTCGCTGGCAGCAGTATCAAACCAAGCCCAAGCACAATGGCTGACGGGCAACCAGCTTTACGAGTGGTGTTCCAGCACCAGCGTTACTGAGGGTGGCGCTTGCATGGCCTATGTCATTGGTGCACTCGACGGCAACCTCTCCATTAATACCGCCAACGGGGTCACTCGCGGGCAGATCAAAGATGTTGTGAGGAAATACCTCGCAGACCATCCAGAGCGCAGGCAGATGATGGCAGCAACGCTCGTCTACATGGCCGTTTACAGTGCATGGCCCCAACTCAATAAAATGGGAAAATAGGCTGAAAAAAAAGCTCGATTTCAGGGAAATTGTGATTTCAGTGCTTCAAAACCCGCCCTTTTCTGCGGGTTTGAAAGCCCTGATTTCAGCGATTTTCGCACTCAGCTATACTACATGGGCGTTGGTTGCCTGAAATCGCTCAGATTGCTCAGAAACGCATTTTACCGTTAGAATCAATGATGATCTGGTTGATTTCCTCTGGCTGATTAATGATGACGGACTTAATTTCCTGTTCCACTTTGATCTGCTCACCAAACCAATCTCTGTCGAACTTACCCAATAGGAATCTGAGATAGCCAACCTGTGCTTTGTCTCGTTCTACATTGCCTGTGGAATACTCGCCACCCCGTAGAATATCCCAGCCCATACCGATCATGAAGATAACTTGCAGCTTGAATGCGTCTTTGATCTTGGCACGAAAGGCGGGATCATTCTCCATCCAAGCGCAGACGGTTGAACGGCCCGGCATGTGGGCATCCTGACATATCGTCACCATGTCCTCACCATCAGTCAGGCGTCTGAATATCTCCGATTCAACCTCTGGCGATCTCACGCTCGGTCTACCTACGGGATTGGCTGTCCTGACCAACTCCTGCCTTAACGCCTTTGCGCCAGCAGCGGTGATTGCTGCCTTATTGTTCTTCACTCTGGCCATTCAACTTAGTTCTCCTACTGGGTTAGTCTTGATATTTATCCAGTGGAGTGTTTTTGGATCAGAAGGCGGATAGGGTCTTTATGTCCTCTCCACAATCCTTGTAAGCTGCTTCGATTGATGCTTTTGCACCATCCTTGTCCACATATGCAGCGCCGGTATTTTCCTCTTCGATAGTCAGCTTATCACCGTCCGCATATAGGGCAGACAGCAGCTTATCGCTTCTGGTGGCGTAGCCATCACCATTGATGTCGGTATTGCGTTTCAGGTCATAGGTGATCCAGTATCTACCAGCATCGAAGTTGACGCCGCTGAGCCAATCGGTGTGATTGTTCGTCCTGATTGTGTATGTGAGATATGCAGAACGATTAACGTCATCCGACCGCATCATATAGGCTGATACCTGTTTCTTCTTCGTGGCCGGATTTATCCCGCAAACCACTCTCATCAAGCCGATTGTCTCATCCTTGCTGTTGCTGATCGTCGTATTATAGGAAGAGTATTCGTTCCTGTTATCTTCCTTTTCTGGCTTAAACCAAGCACCATATTGGGTTTCTGCCAATGCGCCGTTAAATGGAATGGTCATTAATGCGGCGGCTATAATCAACTTCTTCAATTACAATCTCCTTTTATTCAGATGTAAGTTGGCTTTTAGCTGTTCATTTGCTTAGTGTCGATCGGTCTTTGTGGCCGCTATTGCCTAATAGATGCTTAATTCCGCAGGGGATGCCTTTGCCTTCTCTGGTCATTCGTTCTGCGTCAATAAGTCGGTCATGGTCTATGAATTCGATCTTGCAGTTGGGTTTAAATTCAAATCTGTGAGTGGGCTTATAGCTGTCTGGGGTGATGTTGGGTTCGTTCGTATATGCAGCTATCATCTGTGCTGCCCTTATTGCCGTAAGTTGATTGGTTGGCCTTACCAGTGGGAATATCCACACTGCTCTGTCTGTTTCTGTTTTAGTTGGAACGATATAATAGGAGTGTTCCATGTCGTTTAGGCAGGCGTTGATTGCGGCTTTCTGTTTCAGCGGCCATTCGATTGTCAGTGTGGTTGTTTCTATCGTCGGATTTGGTGCGCGAGTGTATTCCAGTGTCGAGAAGGAAAAGCTCGATCCTTCATACCAAGTCAGATCGTTCAGTAGTTCATGGGCATCGCGGATTCGTTCGTCATCCGTGTAGATAGGTGCTTGCCAGAAGTTGGAGGCTTCGTCGCTGAATTGGCTGATTATCAGAATGGGTTGCATTATAGTTGTTGGTAGACGCCGCCTGATGGGTCGATGAGAACCAATCGCAATGGAGCATAAGCGGAGAGTGCAAATGGCACATCTGTGCCCGCGTAGTTAATTTGGCCACCTGTTGGCGGGTAGACGTTGATAGCGTTTCCCGTTCCGTTAAAGATGTTGAACACAGTTCCAATGGCCATGCTGGTCGGAAGAATGATGCCTTTGTTTGATGCATCGGAACTGCCGATATGAAACACAGCTTTTGTGACCAGTGCTGCGGTGCCTGCGGTTGTGCCGGTTGCGCTTTGAAATGCCACCGTGGGTAAACGCTCATAGTTGGCGTCAATCGGCCTATTGGACAGATCATTATAGCTGCCGCTGGTTGCCACGGTCGCCAGCGTTGGCCTGCCCGTTAGATCGCTATACGCGCCCGTTGTCGCGACTGTCGCAAAGCTGGGCTGATTACTCAGGTCGTCATAATCGCCAGTCGTTGCAACATCAGCGAGGCCAGTGATGGTTGCTGCTGGCTGAGTGCCTGTGTGGGTAGCGCGATTTCTCAGTTCTGCATTTGTAGCGTTCGCCGTCGCCCCAGTTTGAACGGAATCCAGCTTGGATTTGTCTGAGGCAGACATGAAGCCTGCGACTGATGATGTTGCGTTGCTGATCCATGCAACAATCTGGCTGACAGTCATTTTGTAATTGTAGCCGGATTTCAGGACGGGGAACGTCTCAGTGCCGTCTACACTTGGAACAGTATCAAGTTCACTTATCTTTTTGGTTGCCATCGCGCCTCCCGTTTTTATTGTTATTTATTCTAACGCGAAGGTGTCGCCTGCTTCTGTTGTGATGGTTGCCCCGCCTGCAAATTCCATTTCCGTTACGGGCATAATTACAATTCGATTGTATGCCAGCACTTCACCCGTCTCCAGGGCAATGGACGTTTCTTCCCCAAACTCGATTTCGATGTCCACTTGCTCTGCTGATTGGGCTTCTCTCAAAAGCTGGTCTTCAAGCAGGACAGATTCAGACATTGCCCGCATTATCTCGCCAACCCAAAACCCGTAGAACAAACGGCCTTCTGGAAATGGGGAGAAACTGCCTGCCATATCGCCGCTTTTGACGAAGAAGCTGTTGAGGTAATCAATGCTTCTGTTTCTGGCTTCCACTATGTCAGCAGCGGAATGTCCTGCTCGTAGCAAGGCAGTCAATGCGTTTATGTGCAGTGCTGCAATATGTGGTTCGTCATAAGAGGTGCTTGGGAGGGCTGAGCCGTCTTGTGGGAAAAGGGTCGGCGGCCTGTTGTCGTTTTCGGTCAGGAAATCGACTAGGAATGCCGCATAGTCATCAACCACCTCATACAATTCCGTTGGGATCGCATGGCCGTCTTTCGCCATCTGGAATAGCAAGCTGGCAGCGCCGTTGAATGAGCGGGCCTGAAAGCCGCCCCAGAATGTGTTTGGGTCCGGCCCGTTGGCTGAGAAGCCCTCTGCCTGTCCGTATGCGACATTATCCCATTTCGGCCAGATATAGACTTGTGTGAAGGGACCACGGAGGCCAGTCCTGTCATGATAATCGTCCTGGCTGTCTTTGTAGAACTCCAGCACCTGTGTCGCGTAGCCGATGCGACCGATCAGCGCCCAAACTGAGGGCGTTTGGTATGCGACATATGGCGTGCCTCTCCAGTATTTCGTGCCGTCCTTGGCGCTTCTGTCTGTGGTGAAAGGCACAACGCCCGGACTGTATTTGTAGCTGATAGGCAGGCAGTTGACGGCCTGAACATCACCGACTTTGACAAACATCTCATCGGCGCTTTTGACCTTGATCTTTACCTCTGTGAGCATCGCCGCTGAGAGGTCAAAAGCCGTAGGCAATTCGCCATAGCAGTAGAGATCGATGTTTGCGCCGCCCGTGCTTGGGATCGGCACAACGCTGAAACTGTTGAAGCTCAAACTGGAGGGGAACGAGCTTGGAGGTGTGCCTGTCTCGTTCTGATAGGGCCAGAGCGTGAAATCGGCGCCATTGAAGGTATATTGCCTCCACTCGGCAGTTCCTATGTCCAGTTCCTTGCCCCAAATCCATCCATCGTCGTCCTCGATCGTCACGGCAGCTCGTCCAGAGTTGAGCCTGTAGGAAAGGGTATCCATGCCGATTGCGCCGGGTGTAACGGTCCAGAAACCTACGACGCAATAGGAGGTATCAAGAGGCAAATTGAACGTGGTGTAACCGTCTACGATGTCGAACACATAATCGATCTTGCTCGTCGTAGTCGCCGACTCAGGAATCAGTGCGGCTTGGTTGACTGTTAGGAACTTCGATCCGTCAGAACGCTGAGTGCGATAAAAGGATTTCAGTTTGAACTCACGTTTGTAAATTACGTCCACAGGATCATTCGTGAGCAAGGTCTTTCTGAACGTCTCTGTGCCTGAACCTAACTCGTCACTCGTAGTGATGGATATTTCACAGAAGCCCGTAGGGCTGTTGACTATCATTTCGCAGTTCAATGCAGTCTCAGGCGAGACCCTGTTGAACACGCCAGTTTGACCGATTTCCAGTTCTGCCATCGTGCTGCCTGTTTCTCTATCTTTCGTTATCGTATTCAAGCCAGCTTGATCGATGTAATAGAGGTAAGACATTGATGTGTTGCTCATGGAAAAGTAAGCAATTCCATGATTGAACAGCTTTGATGAAATTAGATTTCTTTTGAAATAATAATCCTCTGGTTCAAGGGCTGTCGCTGATATGATTGAGTAAGAGGCGGAATTGAATGCCCTGAGATATGTAGGGTCGCCTGTATTGTCATACATCGCCTTGAACAATTCAATGTGCCAAAGCTCAACGTCCATTGCGCTTGCGGATTCGCCTATGTTGAGCTTGCGCCACATTGGCCAAGCATCAAATCCCATGTTGCGGGGGATTGTTGATCCACGTCTTGTTGCGTGAGCGACTTTCAACGATCCAGTGTATGATGATGATAACTGGATTTTTCCGACCGTCTCACTTGGTTCTGTGCCGAGTTCAACGCCGTTTGCATCCATCTTCATTTTGCGATCATCAATGAACCAATCGACGGCATATTTTTCACCAGTGCCAGCCTGAACCTCTGCAAAGACGTTGTTCCAGACGAGTTTTGCCGTTGAGACAGGGCCGTATGCGAAATAGACGCGGGCAGTGTCCTCGCCATAAGCTGGTGCGTTGTGCGGGATAAAACCAATGCCGTCAGTGAAATTAACAACGAGGTCGAAGGAACCTGATTGCTGATAATCTCTTGAGTTGACAGGTGATAAGACTTTGAAGGGATACTTACCGTTGATGACCCAATGGTGTCTCCACTCACCAACTGATTGCGGCAGCTTGTAAGCTGGGAAATAGTGGCCGATATAGGCATCAGTGTATTTGATTGCTCTCTCTTTGAAAACGGGGATGCCAGTGGCTTCATAGGCTCTGATATATCCCAAAGCCAAAAGCACCTGAGATTCACTGGTTGCTGCATTCGTTGGGAGGTAGCTACCGCGTCCGCTTTCATAGTGGAGTGAGTTGTTCACGACGCCAGCGTTGTTGACGAGATAGTTTGTGTCCTCGCCAACGGCGGCGTTGCCTGTGTATCGCTCCACAAACTCATGAAGGCTGATAATCATACTTACTATGTCGTTGGAGAATTGCCCGTTCATGAGGTGAAGGCGACTCCTGCGAAAATCCCATACCATGTGATCCCGCCGTCAATGCTGGTTAGGTCAATTATGTCCGTATAGGTCGGTGTGACAGAGAGGATTGGTGGGCGCTGCTGGCTCCACATGATGTTTGAAGGCCAGGTAACGCCGCGTCCGCCTGTTGCATCTTGGACGAGGTAGAGGCGCAGACGTAATTCGTGGGCCGTGTCCACGATTGTTGAGCCAACTGTCAGGGTCAAATTGGCTGCGTTGAGCGTGATCCGCGCGGCAGGACCAGCCACAACGTCAACAAACTGGCTGGAAGAGGATGGGGTGATGTGCTGGATTGGGGCTTCTGTGATGTCCCTTAGCTTTGCTGGACATGCCGCAAGCTGGGTGTAGCCCGTCGAGTCTGAGAGCGGGTAATAGCCGTCATTGTTAGGGCCGCCTGTGATCGTGCCAGTCATCCAAGCGCGGAACTGCTCTTCGCGGGCTTGCCAATTGTCGAGCACTTCTGAGGTTTTGTTAGCCAACTCAGCGCGGGATGGCGTTGTGTCAGCAGCGTATGTAGCTTCGAGGTCTGCTAAATCAGTGTCGATTTGTTCAAGTGTTCTGGTCATACCTTATTTATTTGATATAAAATCCGGGGCCAGTTTCCTTCTTCACTCGTAAACTCGTTCCGCTTCGCACTGCACATGCCTAATCAAGAAAGGCATACGAAATAACTCCATTATACTATATGGTGTTTTCGCGTATGCCTTTTGTCACCTAATGCCAATAACTGCGGACCATCGTTACCCGTAGATCGGCATCACAAAGAGGGTGCGGCCATTGGCTGACACAGAGTTTTCAGCAGCAAATTGGACAGCAACGGTGTATGTTCCTGCCGGTAGTTCAAGTGAACCACTCATCGAAACACTGTCCGCTGTCTTTTGACCACCAGCAGCAAAGACGTTTGTTCCATTTATCCTGAGCCTTGTATTCCAAGTCTTATCACCATCAGGAAACCCCTGTGCAATGCTGGTGCTGGCATAGATATGTCCAGATCGAACCAACGTAACTGACTGAGTTAGTATGGTGTGATAAGTGCTTGTTCCAGTCCCACTTACTGGAGTGCTGGCCGTAACGGTTGAAGGACCGCCAACTGTGCCAAGTGTGCCGACCTTAAGAGTATCCACTTCCACGTTTGTCATTTTGATAACGCCGTCGCTGTAGATGAACGGAGAAAATGGGGAGCCGCCATTAGGATCGATGATCCTGAAAACGTCAGCAACAATCGTATAGTCACCCACTGACCCGTCATTGGTGTTCACAACGCCGGTAATATGCCCATCGACGTTGATTTGATTGATGGATCGCGCAGTAACGCCGTCACTGTCGATCAGGACTTCGTTCAGCGTGATTATGGCCGCTTCGTGGTCATCTGTCTTTGCGCTTAGTTCGCTCAAGGTCGCTGACAGAGTTAGTCCTGGGCCTGTTTGGACGGTTGAAGCATCCAAGATAAATGCTGTGCCGTCAGGGCTTTTTGCGCCGATGAGATTCAGGGTCGTGTTGATGGCGGAAATGTCTGTTTCGCGTTGTTCTCGTTCTTCAATGAGGACCGTTCCTACAGGCTGGCCTTCAACGAACGTGCGCTCATCAAAGACCGTTTCGATGTCATCAACGCGGAAGGTCTGAGCCAGCACGGTATCCGCATTGAATTCGAGATCATTGAGAACGTCCTCGACAGGACGGGCACCAACATACGTGCCCACGGGAGCACCTACAGTCGCGTTGTCCTGTGGTTTGCCTGCACCTGACACGCCTGACCAAGTGGCCGTGGTCGCGGCATTGGCGCTGATCGCCTTACGCAGCGAGACGATGGTATTGTAGACAGTTATCCATGCACCACGGAAACCACTACGAGTGATGGCTGTGTCTTGTGTCGTGTCATTCCACGCAGGGGTTAATCCAGCCAGATAGGTATCAAGGGCCGCGAATGCATTTACGTAATCGGTCTTCTCCGCCGTGATGCTGTATAAGTCTGCTTCGTTTTCGAGTGGAGTTTTCTCGGCAAACAGGCGGGCATATTCATCAATCCAGTATTTCTTTTCGGATCGATCCAAGATGCCATCTGCGCTCATTGCGTCCAATCGATCAGAGGCAATGCTTAGGTCATCGATGGCTTGGTCAAGCTCTTCCTGAGCTACCGTCAGTTGGGATTCAAAGGCGGATTGCTGAGACGCCAACTCCGCAACTGCTGGACTTATCTCGCTATCGCTATGCGTGGACCAGCAACGGGTATGGCCGACTTTGACCTTGTAAACTGAGCCGCCAGTCGCGGATTCCGTTATGCTGTGAAGGACTACAAGGGGGAGGGCATCGCGTTCGCTGCTCAATCTCGTGGGCGTTTTAGGGGCGAAGAAATCCCCAAGCTGCCAGATCCCAAGTCCGTTGGGGAACAGGTATCCTCCTGCTTCTAAGGCTGCTTGTCGGGCAATTTCGCCGGCACTGGCTTGGCTTGTGGAATAGAAGCACCAATCAACCGCGTTGAAGGCGGACAAATCGCCAAACGACGCCGATGGATTGGCGGTCTTGATAATGTGCTGGATGATGCCTGAAACCGACGAGGGGTAAGAGCTGCCGTCCTTTGCCCCTTCAACGTCACAGGATATTTTCTGGCTTGGCTGTCCACCAAGGCGAAACATGCCAACCGCAGGAGCCGCAGCCCATTGACCTGGCTCTAAGGCAAGGGCGATCAGCGCCGCATATGTGCTGACTGTAATTGCTGGGGGGCCAAGGGATTGAGCATATTCGTAGACCTCAGCGATGCTCTGAACGGCACCGTAGCCGTGGACCTGATAAACCCAATAAACGGAGTCGATCAAAACGGGATCGATGTTGAGGCAATTGCCGCTGCACCACGGCTTGAGAGTGCCCTTTAGTGCTGCATCTCCTTCGCTACCGCCAGTGCCCAGATATTCGTCGCTCAGCAGGTTGACGTCTAAAACGGCTTCCGTGCCCAAAAGCGTCAATGTGGCCTTGTGCCTCTCGCGGGAAAGTGCAGATACAGCCCCTTCAAAAATCTGCTGGTAACTGGTGAAATCGTCTCCTGCTTCACCCCACCAAAGGCTGGCATTTACGCCTGAGAAATCATATGTGGACCATACTTCGTTATCGAACAAATCCGACATATTGAAGCTGATTTGCCCATAGCTGTTTTGAACGGTGTCAAGCTGACCGTTGTTGACGAATTGAGTGCTTGTTTGTGGAAATTCAGTTAGAAATGGTAGCCATTGATAGCCGCCATTGATGGTTGTGCTTGATCCTGCTTTTTTTGAACACAGTCGGATTGTTTCAATTGATCCATCTGGCTTGATCGGACTTATCTCTGCATAAAGATTCTTCATTGAACAATCGCATCTCCCTTACCTTTTTCTCTATTTATTGGAGGTGATGGTCAGAGCAGGGATTGGACCTGAATGTCGAGCATGTAGTAATCTGAGTTGGTCGCGCTGCCTTTTGAGGTGCTGTTGATGTAGCAGAACAACGCCTGCTGCTGGACGTAATCGCTTTGTAGGTCAGGGATGAAAAGGAAGCCGCGTTTGTCGCCAAGCACCTTCATCAATGGATGCCATAATGACCAGTAGGTTGCTTCCGTGAAACCGCTAACGGTGAATTTCCACATTGGCTTGGTGACTTCACGATCTAAGCTGCTGACAGTCTGATTGTCGTAGCCAAACTCAACGCCTGCTGAGACGCCATCGCAGATGACGGATTTTCCGACCACAAGGCGGGAGAATTCAAGGAACGTGTCTGGGTTGCTCGCTGCCGTAAAATCCACCCTCAGGAAGCTGTGCGCTGCTGGCGTGGCGAGCTTGTAGAATAGGAGGGCTTCGTTCGTGTCTGCCGTGCCCGCAGCCAGCCCAATCGTTACATCGATGGCCGCTGATGATCCCTCTACGGCTGCTTGTGTGCTGCCAAGGCGGATTCTGACCGTGTTGCCTGCGACGAGATTTGAACCGACGATAGCGACGGTATCGATGACACTGCCGTCAAGTTGGACAGCGATATAATTGCCAGTGAGGTTCGCGGTTCTCCAAACCAATCCCTTTTCGTCGTTCAACAGATTAGAGGTGGGAGTAACGCCGCCTGATTGAGCTAAGACTGAGAAGGGAATAGGCGGTAAAAATAATGTGCTCATCTCATCCTCTGACTCCTATGACAGTGGTGTTTGTGTTGTAATCAGCCGAGAATGAAACGACCGTAGCTTGTCTATTTTCGGTTTTATATTCGGGAAAATCGAGCAGATACGACAATGGACCTTCAATGAAATCATTGAGGGTTATGATGCCCTCTATTTCTAATTCGAAATATCGAGGGTTTTCATTAAATGCTAATTCGTTATTTGCCCGTGTAGTCGCATCTGCCTCAGACAGATTGGTATCAATCGCAATCTCGCGAGCCATTTGGTTCTTGGCCTTGACGGCGGAATCAATGGCCGTGGCGTAGCGATAGTCTTGCTTTACAAAAATGGCTCTTTCATTATCACTTATTGGCATACCTTATTTATCTCACTTGAAATTCACTAATCGGCCATTCACTGCTTGGACTGTTGCGGCTTTCAAAGTCGCACCTGATTTGATGGCTGATAGAATCTGAGCCAAGGTGTCATTGGTGACTGCTATCGAGGCGGTGACCTGACTGGTTTGGTCTGTGATGGCTGTGTAGGTATCATCAGTAGCCGCAGCGTTGTTAAATTCGTTAGTCGCATTGCTGAGTGCTTGCTGAGTGAGCGTAACCAAATCATTTCTTATGTTTTGGAATCTATCGGTCTGTGAGCCGTAGAGGTCGCTTGCATAGCCCATGATTTCCTGCCCAAGCGCCGTGAAGTCACTCTGGTTGACAGTGCCACCACTTGCCAAGATACTTCGATAGCTGTTGAGTTTATTCAAATCCTCATTGAGCAGTGTGAGCTTACTAACGCCAGCACCATCACCATTAAGTTGCTTCATAAGGTCATTGAAACCTGATAGCTGAGACTTCAAAGTCTCCTGTAGCTTTATGTTTCGGTATTCCTCTACCTTCGCCAACTCGTCACTGGTGGCGCCAGCCTTCTTCATCTGCTTGGCTAATGTGTCGATGGATTTGACCACTTCATCGACTGCGCCAGCGACAGGATTCTTGTATGCCTTCAAGCTGGACAAGATGCTTTCGTAGGACTGAGCAAGTTGGGTAGCTTCTGACAGGTCCATATTTTGGAGGACACGTTGCGAGAAGCTGCTGATGCCCGTCATCACGCCTTGCTTGATTGCCGCTGTGATGGCGAACGAGATTGCTTCCTCTGCACCGTCCTTACCAAAGTCCGTTACGTCGCTGTATTTGCCTTTGAGCTTGCCTGTGCGGCCAGTGTCAGAGACACGCCATTTGCCCTTGTATTGGCCGATTGAGATAGTCGGCGTGCCTGTGATGTCGCCGCCAAGGGTGGCAGCAAGGTCGTTCAAGCTGCTGATGACGGAACCCGCCGCAGAGCTTGAATTGGCCTTGTAGGCTTCTTTGTTACCGCGTGTGCCGCCCACTTGTAGTGAGCCGTCGCTACCAGTCGTGATGGTGGAGGTGCCCCACTTAGCTTTCTTGAAGAGGCCACCAAAAACACCGCCTATGATACTCCCAATGATTGATCCACCTGGGATTGGAATGAAGCTGCCGATTGCACCGCCAACCTGAGCGCCTGTGCTGCTCATCTTGAGGCCAAGGGCTTTGCCAAGGCCAGCAACAGTGCTGCCAACCTGAGCGCCAGCCATCGCCGTGCCCATCACGTTGCCAAGTCCTTTGACGAGATCGCCGCCCTTACCAAAAGCGGTCTTCAAGCTACCGAATCCAGAGGTAGTTGATTTGTTCAAGGTAAAGAGGTTGTCGGTTACGCCGGTCATTCCCTCTTTGATGCCGCCGCTCAATGTGGTGGCGAATTTCTGACCGAACAAACCGTTGAATGTCTTACCGCCGTCGGTCGAGAAGGAGAGGACATTCGCGATGGAACCTAATGCACCAAATCCACCGTAATTGCCTTGCGAAGCCTGCACCATGTTTTGGAGCATCTGGCCGATCTTGGAGATTGCCGAACCCCATTTACCGCCTATCTGGTTGCCAAGTTCATCAATGCGCTGACCTAATTCATCGCGGAAGGTATTGGCGGTATCAACGATGCCGCGATTGTAAGCCTCAATGGCCTTGTCCACGTCAGCTTGTGTGATGACACGGCCTAATTTTTCTGAGTATGAACCAACTGAGGAACGAATCGCAGTTCTATCATATTCCTGTGTTCGCTTATCGACTTCGGTTTTCAATCCTTCGTTGACAAGATCAACGCCGCGTTCGAGGGCCTTGTTCGTTTTATCGATTGCTTGGCGCTTTTTCTCTTCCGCCGTAATCTGAGCGGTCAATACATCTAACTGATCCTTACTTAGCTTGACGCCATCCTTCTGTGCATTGGCAACAGTTTCCGATACAGCTTTCTGGATTGCTAACTGCTCTTCCGTTGCACCATTCATCTTGGCTTTGAAAAGGGCTTCTTCCTTGTCTAAGTCGATCATTGCCTTTCGGTGATTGTCGTTAGCAGCTTGAAGGAATTTGTAGGTCTTTGTCTGCTCAAGCAGATTGGATAGACGTTCCTTTTCAGCCGTGTTAATCTCACGGCCTACGATCTTCTCGTAATCCAATTCCTTGCCACGCTTTTCAACCTCAAGAGTAGTTAGCTTGGAAAGCTCAAGCTCGCGTTCCAATCCCTTCCAGAAGTCTTCCTGTTGGTTGGCTTTCTTGTCCTTTTTATCCTTCTTGTCAGTGCTCGTTGTAGCAGTGGAAGGATTAGTAGGTTTGTTAGGATCAACAGCGCCGCCCTGCTTTTCTTTTGCCTTGCGATCCTTAGCAATCTGGTCCGCTCGCTTGACCAAGCCATTGAGCGCGCCCTCAACGGAGTGAGAGAAACCTGATTTGAATGCGTCGCCTACCTCTTTGCCAAGGGTAACTGCGCCGCCGCCCTTCATCCTGCCAAGGTCGACATTACCTAATAAGGAGAAGTTAGCGCCTAAGTCGTTGGCGAAACCGATGACCTTGTTGATACCTGATATGGCGGTATTGATGAACCCTTCAACAATCTCAGTTGCACGATTGAAGGCGTTTACGAAGATAGTGGATATGGCAGTTGGCAAGCCTGAGTAATATGCAACGATAGCTTTGTAGGAGCCGTAGAAAGCGCCGATCACGAAATCTACCGTTCGTGCCGCTCCACGCATAAAGCCGAGAAGGGAGAAATCTAAGTCGCCAAAAGTGGTTGATGCCCAATCGCTGATCCCGCTGAACATCTCAGAGAACCAACCGCTGACTTTAGCCCACGCCTCTGATGCCCAATCAACAAATGATCGCAATCCGCCGCTGATGGATTCCCACGTTGCACGGCCAAGATCGCCTAATGAAGCAATGGACCCACCGCCAAGCTGGATGGAATCGCGGAACTGGTAGAGCAGGGCGATAGTGGTTGTGAGGGCGACGGCAATTGCACCGATTGGATTAGCGGCAAGCGCGGCCGTCAAAGCACGAACGCCAGATTGAGCGATCTTCATCCCTTCGCCAAAGAGGGCTGAGAATGTGCCGGTTGCTCCAAGCGCCTTCTGGAATGCGACCAACTGGCTAAGGGAGTTTGTCATCCAGCTCAGGCCAGCGGCGGCTTTGAACGCGATGAAAGAGGTAGCTGCTACCGTCGCCAGCTTGGATAGCGTGTCGATGTTGTTGGATAGGAAATCGAGCGCTTTGCCACCTACGGCCATCAAGTTCGTGAAGATCGGGGAGAGTGTATCGAATGCACCTCTTGCTATCTTGCCGATCTGCTCAAAACGCGGAGCCAGGTCTGTTGCCCATTGCTGGACCTTGGCGAGGATGACAGCCAGCGTGTCATTGATCCCAAAGCCTTTTGCGAATGCCCCTGTAATCAAGACAGCCGTATTGGATGCCGCCACGCCGATGTCAGCGAACGTGACAGGGATCTTCCCAAATTCCTTTTCGATGTTGGCGACCATCTTAGGGTCAGTGAGTGCCTTGGTAATCACATCAGCAGTCAGCTTGCCGTCTGCGGCCATCTGCTTGAGGGCACCGCGGGGCACGTGAATGGAGTCCGCGAATAACTGCATGAGACGAGGCGCGTTCTCAGCCAAGCTCGCAAACTCATCGCCAGCCAATTTGCCAGCACCAAGAGCCTGAGATAATTGGAGGATGGCAGCTTCGTTCTGTGCCGCGCCTTGCCCACCGATCTTGAGCGCCATGCCAACCGTCGTGGTCGCTCTGGCGACTTGGAGTTGGGATAGGTGAAGCTGGTCGGCGTTACGGGCCAATGTGCCATAAAGATCAGTGACCGCTCCAAGATCAGAACGGGTCTTGTTGGCAATTGAGATTACGTCTTTGTTTGCCTGTCCGAACGAACCAGTGCGGGCAGTAGCTAAAGTGAGTTTGGCCTGAATGCTGCTATAGCCGTCAGACAAATCCATTAGCTGCTTGGCAACATATCCAATGCCAAGCGTGGCCATAATTCCACGGAATGATGTTAGTTCGGTAACTGCGCCTTTGATGCCATTGGACAGGCTGGAGAAGCGGTTGTTTGTTAGCCCTACCTCTTGGCCTAATTTCTTTATGTTGGTTGATGAAGAGGCGCTTACAGTTCCAATGCGTCCGATTGACGCAGACATATCGTTGTTGTTAGCTGCCGTGAGTTTGCCAATTTGACTGAGGTTCGTGAGGGAGGTTCGTAGGCGCCTAACGCCATCCTCTGCGCCTTTTGGGTCAATCGTGACTTTAATACTTCTTGCTGTATCAA
Organism: Sphingobium sp. TA15; assembly: GCF_037101235.1. Classification (NCBI taxonomy): domain Bacteria; kingdom Pseudomonadati; phylum Pseudomonadota; class Alphaproteobacteria; order Sphingomonadales; family Sphingobiaceae; genus Sphingobium; species Sphingobium sp. TA15. The sequence continues at coordinate 32,748 of NZ_AP025355.1, read as the reverse complement.
CCATATTGTTTTATCTCGCCTGCTGCCCCTCTATTTATTTTTAGGTAGCTGAGCGTGATGCTTCGCGTTTACGTCTCTCTTCTATGCTGCTCAGAAAGTATCCATCCATTTGCCTGATGACATAGACCAACGCGCGAGTTTCGCTTGGTGTGAAACCCATGTAGTTGGCCCAATTCACAATGGATGAAAATGGAATTGGGCCAAGGCTCATGCCGATTTGTCGTTCTGAGCTTAGTTCATGGAATGCGTCCCAATAGAGCAGATTAGTTAGCTTAGGTGCCTCTTCCATCTTACGAGCAACTAACTCGTTATCTGGATTCGCTTCATACATCTCTACTAAATCAGCGCCGCCTTTATCGCGCCATTCCATGAACTCGATTAGTTTTTTGCTTCTTCTTCCTGTGTCGCTTCTGGATCGTTGCGGAAGTTACGAACGTCGCCAGAGAAATCAAATAAAGCATCAACTAAGAAGTTGGTGGTTTGATGATCGGTCAAAAGCAACTTAACAGCCGTGTCTTTGCTGAATGGTAAGTCACCACCCTTTGGTCCAAAAGGCACTTCCTTCCATCCAAGAAGGGCAATCTCCACGAATGCGCGGATCGTATTTTCACGTGGTTTCGAACGCTCGTTCTTATGGGCGCGATTGTAGCGTTCCATCGCAACGCGAACGTGAGGTGATGTGGTGTTGAAAAGACCCAGCGTATATGTGCCAAGATATGTTTCGTCGTCGTAGATTGGGAAATCGACGCCTTTAACCGCCAGCTTTTCGTCATATCTGTTAGGCAAATTGAATGAAGTCATTATAAGCTCTCCTTTTTAGCTCTTTAGCTTATTTATAAAGGAGATGGCGGGATGTGTATTTCAACACCCCGCCTTGTATCGGAAAAAGAGGAAAAAAGCCGATACAGATTATAGTTGTTCGATTTTCAGGTCAGTTGCTTCTGTGTCGTCCCAACCGGCCATAAATTCCATAACGACCATCATTGAATCGCCTGTTTCATCGTAAGGGACTGAACCATATGCTGCTGGCAATGTGAAGCGATAGCCATCACCTGTGCCGCCAATTTCAAACACGACTGGCTGAGCGGTTCCATCAATCGCAGTGTCGATTGTGAAGCTCTCGCGCAATGCCTTGACAGTGATCTTAACTTGGTGGCTACCAGTGGTTGAGATTGCGTAAGGTGTGTTTGTGCCGAGTTGCGGAACAGTCTTGCGGTCCTGAGTGAATTCAAAAGAGATTTCGCTGAACACAAGAGTCTGGCCAGCAACTGTGATGTTGGTCACATCTGAACCCATAAACTCGGTTACAGAGTCTACGGCTGTGACCGTCAATGCGTTGTCAGTCGCGCTTGGAGTGCGGCCAGTGAAGAGGAAATCAAAGGTGGAATCTACAGTTCCAGCGGCTCTCGCATCGACCTTGAAGCTGGACACAATGCAGCCAGCGTTGATCTGATACATCGTGGAATTGAGCTTGGCGATCAACGAGAAGCTGGAATCTGTCTTACCAGCTTTGATTGTCTGGACACCGCCAACATCCGTCCATGCTCCGCTAATAGCGTTTGCGATCAGTGCATCAATGACGCTTGCTTTTTGGAAGCGAAGGTCGAGTGATCCAGTGCCTTCCGCAGGGCCGCGACGCGAGCCGTTGCTGGTGCGATTTGGACGTATAGTGTCTGAGGCAACATCATTAGTCTTGTGGACAGGAAGTGCTTGGCTTGCCTTCTTAGGAATATCGTAACGAGTTGCGCCAGTGGTAGGAGTTACGCCAAAGGTAACTTCTGGAATCAATGATAGCGTAACGTCAAGTGGGTTAATAATGGCCATTTGTTAGCCTCCTTAAATCGAATATCAAACGGCCTCTTGGCCTCGTGATATTTATTGATAAGGAGTGCTTGGATTCTGGCTTATTTACGATCTAACAGAGCGATAGAAAGACAAGTGATTGATCTTGTATGCGGGATCATCGATTGTCGGAGTGAATGGCTGAGTTGATGTTTGATAAACGTAGAGGGAACTATCGTCCGAGCGCCAGTCGCGGATTGATGCGTTCCAAGCGTCCAATACGTCATAGCCAATTGCATCGCCCATCTGCTCAGGGACGATGATTTGCAGGGTGGCGATACCTGTTTGGTTGTATCTCTTGGTTTGACCGATTGATGCGATTTGCTGAGTGTTGGGCTTCACGGAGAAGCGGCACCACACTGCATCAACGGGCGGAGTGACAGCCTCTTGGTTGTCAAAGATAATCAGCATGTCTGGGTAGGTAACTGCGAGTGTGTCTAATAGTCGTCCTCTCATTGCCAAAACATCATCAAATATCATTCGTTAGGCGGCTCCTTCGTTGAATTGCTGGACAGTGGTTTCTACGAAATTCTCTGGCGATTGTTTTGAGTGTCCGTTGTTCAAATCGACAATGTGACTGACATTGTTCTCAACAAAGCCAGATTCACCGAATTTGGTTGGAACAGTCGGCTCCCAGCCTCCGCGAGCTTCGCCCGTATCAACTGCTGTTTTTAGTTTGAGTGCTGCTGTGGCATCCAATGTCGTCTTTGCGACCATATCCACTGACTGCTGCTCAGTGATTTTAATGTCCTCATCGATATGGTTTATGATGTCGCTGAAATCGAAATTCATTTGTTATCCCTCCACATCCGCTTCCCACTGGATGATTGTGCCTTTGAACACGACAGGGCTTGCCTGCTTCACCAGTAGTGAGCGGCTTCCAATCGCGATCTTGTCGCCTTGTTGAAGCTCATCGCGGCACTTGACGATGTTGATGATTTGCTCAGCGCCGTTCTCGACAATCTGCTTTCGTTCGTCCTCGACCACTTCCACGTTGAGTGGTGTGCTGCTGCCTCCTGATGGGCGGCCAGTGCGAGGATCGACGGTGCCTTTCGTCACGCGGATAAGGACGGCTGAAACACCGAACGTGGCGAATACCTCCTCTCGCGCAGCAATGAACTCATCCACGAGGGTCATATGATAACCCCTGTGGAGAATGTGATCGTGTTGCCGCCGCTGTTCGCCCTGAGCGGGGCAAGCATTGCTGTTATGAGGGGATATGGGTCATCGCTTGGGTCAATGTCCGCGTCCTGATACTCGGTTTTGATGGATTGCCCGCCGCTTTTGACCTCTTTGGACTTGATCGTCTGTGAGGATTTAAGGGTGGGAGCATCGGCCAAAAACTCCAAAGCCAGGAGCGCATAGGCAGCGATGTAGCGAGCATCTGTTGTCTGAACATCTGACTTGAATGGTGCGTAATAGGCGAGAATATAGTCATCGGCTTTGTTGATTGCGGCCTGCTTGATGGAATCATCGCCTGTCCAAGCAGTGTTGCCCCTTGCTGTATGGAAATCATTTGCTTGATTTATGGTTATGGACATTCACAAGAGCCTCAACTTATCTTTTATCTATTTATCCTGCGAGGTGATTTGGATATGAAAAAGCCCGACGTTTCCGCCGGGCCTAATTCATTGTGTGACAATTATTAGCCGTTTGTCTTGACAGCGACTAATGGGATTGCCTTGCGGGAAATTACACGGTTCCATGTAGCAGCGTTATCAAGTTCGCTGTTAGCTTGTGAAACACCATTGGTTGGGGCTTCGATGTTGCTGAAACCGAATGGGTGAACAATGTAGCGGCGACGTGAGATGATGGTTTCTTTACCTGAGAAGTTACCAGCAAATTCGTCACGAACTTGAGCAAGTGCTTCTGATCCGAAGCTACCAGCACCATATCCAAACAAGCCGCTGCCAGTGAAGTAGGTTGTGTAAACTGGATAATCAGGATCAGTGTCATTAACACCTACGTTGTCAGTTTCAACAACGACATAGCCCTGATAGGTTTCCAAACCGATGTTGGTTTGTGAAGCTGGGACGAATGCGTTTGGTTCTGCAATACGGAGATTGTTCACAACGTCTGAGTGAGCAAAGAGATACTTGAGTTCACCGCCAGCATCACCCATTTGCTTACGAGCGTTGCCAAGGACAGTGCCGCCCAACAATACCTGTGAACCAGTAGCAACAGATGCATTGTGGATCATGTCGCCGCCATCGTTTGCGGCGTTGTCAGCCAAAAGGCCAGCGAGGATAGCAAGGATTGCTGATTCTTCGTCGGCTACCCAGAGGCGAGCGAATTCGCTTGCAGCATATGCAATGGCGTCTGAATCGCTGGCGTAGTCCGCGATGTCCATAGCTTCGAACGCCAATGCTCTTTGAAGCATACGGGCGGTCATGCTGCCCTGTTGGACCTTGGATGGGGTGCCTGCTTCTTCTGGGTTGTCGCTCATTGTAGCTGCTTCACCACCATTGGTCGGCTTCCAGAAAGGAAGGACGCCGTTGAAGCCTGCTGTTTGTGCTTTCTTGATAATGCGCTGGTCAGGAACAACGATCCCTGATTGGCGTAGTTTTGAATTCTCGGTGATCTTTCCTTCTACGATCTTTGCAAAGGATTCGACCTGAACAATATCTGTTAGTCTGGTTGTTGACATAATAATTTGTCTCCACGTTAGTCGATTTTATTCCGACTAAGCGCGGCGACTTGTCGGACGCCGAAGTTGTGTTTCGGCATCCGTATTTAGTTTTCTGAATTACTTTGGTTTTGGCTTTGCCATTAGATCAGGTCATTGCGACCGACTTTCTGAGCAATTGCTTTTGCCAACTGTGGGTCTTTCTTATCGATTGAGAGCCATTCAGCTTCACGGGATGCGAAGTTGTCTCTTGTCCAATCTCCCAATGAAGTTGAGTTAGTCCCGTCATTGCCCATTATGTTGCCACCACTGTTTTCAGGTGCGCGAACGTAGATAGCCCCTGACTTAGAGAAGTAGTCCTTCGACCAGTCCTCTATGCTCTTGCCGTCAATGGTCGCTTCGCCATTTTCATATTGCACTCTGCGGTGAATTAGGGACTCAACCGCATCAACGTGGTCTGTGATGACGTTGCTCTTGGCGATTGCCTGAGCGATTGCGTTATCAACGCGAATGGTTTTCAGGCTGCTATTTGCAGTGTCTAGTTCTGCACGGAGGGAATCTAATTCCTTCTTGTGCTTTGTTTCTAATTGCGATTTGATTTTCTCGATGTCGCCCGCTTTGGTAGCTGCTTCACGCTCTGCTTCTTCGATTGCGTCTTGAGCTTCCTTGGCTGCTTGTGAGGCTTTGAACTTCTCGCCTAATGCAGCTTTCTTATCGGCTTCGAGTTTGGTATTGCTTTCTTCAAGCTCTTTGATTTTTGCTAATGCTTCTTCTAATTCCATTGTCTCCGTTTCTCCATCGAATATCGGAATGGACGCCAAGGTCCATCTGCAAAGCACCATCGCTTTGCCTTCTATTTATCATTGGAGATTATGGCGCTCTTTGAGTTGAGCTAATGAGAGGACAGTTCCATCATTCCTGATGAAGTCAGCTAAGTTCAAAGTGCCTTCACGGAACAGCTTGGCTCTTGCGGGTCCAAGGATTTCAAGTTGGACCTTATCGCCTTTGTTTTTGAGCCATTTGTCGAACGTAACATCAGCAGCAACTTGGCCATCCATTGAGGCGCGCTCTGACGGGGATATGTCCTTTGCCGCTATGCCTAATTCATTCCAGCTTTTGGTGACTGGAATGGTCGTAGAACGGCAAGCTACGTGAAGCGGCGGGATTGGGCCTTCGCCAATGGTATACACATTGCCAGACAGGCCAGCACAAGTGATCGTGGTGCGGTTGTCGAGCGTCGCAAGGAACTGCCAGCCTTTCAGGAGGCGTTCGTTCTCTGCCCATGTCTGCTGAGCAGCGACGTTGCTGATATGGGTGACTGAGGTGCGGACGATGGATTGCGCTGACCTACGGCTGATTTGCAGGATGCCGTCTTGGTAGTTTTGTGCCTTCGTGCCTCGTATCGCGCGGGCAATCTCATCTGTGCCTTGGCCTTGGACCAGCCCTTTGCGGATAGCTGCTTCAACACGGGAAGCTCTGCCGTCCTCCATACCTTTTACCCAGCTACTCAACAGGCCAGAATTGCCGCCGAGGGTGAGCAGGCTGGATTCAACAATCGCTCTCAGGCGATTTGGGGTTGGTGTAGCGGTGGCGAAGGAAGCGGGGAGGGCTTTGGCGATCGAGCTGGACTGAAACTGAGCTTCGATGCCAGCGAGGCCAGAAAGCTCGTCTGAGAGGGCATTGCCTATTTTGCCGTATATGGCGCTGTTGATTGCGCGGACCTCTTCTAAGAGCGTTTCAAGGCGTTCCTGAGTGCGCTTGGAGAGGATGAGGCCGCGTTCATCTATCGCAGCGAGGCGCTGAGCGATTTTGCCAACGAGATCCTCGTCAACGGAATTGAGCAGGTCGATTATCTGCTGGGCTAAGCCGGTGGAATATCTCTGTAGGTAAAGCGCGTGGCGGATTGCCGCGTCACGGATTTGCTCGTTGGCGCTCATCAAGCACTGGCGCCTCCATCATTAGTAGTGGGCGCAGCGGCAGGCCGATCAATTATCTGCTGCTCGATTTTAGCCTGATAATCATCCCAGCGGACTGTCTCGCTGATGACACCAGCATCGCGCAATTCGTGGAAAATGCTCTCCTTGGTAATCATGTCGGCGTTGAAGAGGGCGAGCAGCGCGTCGATGTCGCTCTTGTCCAGCTTGCGGTCGAGATAATTCGTGTTGAGCATGAACTGAGTTTTGCTGTCATCGTTTTCGCCCATCCACCAAGCCATCCAACGCAATGCGTCTTGGAGTGGGCGGGAAATGGCGCGGGCAAGGCCAGCCAATATGCTGTTGTCTGAGGTTTGGCGGATTGCGATTGTCTCAGCGGCTTCTGGTGCTGCTTTGTCGTCCTGCAAGATGCGGGCACCAGTGCGGGCAAGTTGGCTCTTTTTCTCGTCAATTCGGTTTTGGAGGCGGGCAGAGCCTTCGCCTGTAAATTCCTTCACTTCGATCTTGGAGTTTATGCCTGCGGATTCCCACACAACACCTGGGCCGAAATTCCAAATGCGGGCTATTGGATTGCCGTCTTTGTCTTTCTCGGTTTCAAATCCATAGGCTGAGATGAGTGGGTTTGCTAAGAAGCGGTCAATCTGTGTGAGAAGACCTGACTTCATATAAATCTCGTGGTTCAAGTCCACCATATGTTCAAAATGTGCGCTTGTAGGTAACTTGCTGCTCTTCGTGTTGACGAGCCTGAATGGGATGAAACTGAGTGGCTTACCAAGGCGGGTTGGTATCGTTGTTTTGGAATCAGCAACTTGACCATCGACAAGGTAGTGAGTGGTAATCTGATAAATTCCGCCATTCAATTCAAGTTCAAGGATTTTGCTTTCGCTCTCAAACAAGCGAACATATGAAATAACTCGTTGGTTGTTCACGATGCTAAATTCATAATCCATTATGCTCTCTGCTCTCCAAAGAGAGAGGAATGGGCGTTGTCCTTTTTCAATGGCATTCGCAGCCGTTAAGCCTGAGTGCGCTTCTGGATGATCGACAAGCAAACCAGTGAGGTTTGTCGTGAATGTCTCGCGGACCAAAAGACGAGAGAACTCTTCCAAGCTGTCAGCGTCTTTGGTTATCACGTATTGGATTTGCTGTAGGTTCTCTGGCGATTGGAATTGCGGCTCTTTGCGGAAGATAAGGCCCATCCAGCCTTCCATGACGGAGATACAAGCCGGGTAGAAATCTACTTGTAGCTTAAATCTCTCGTATTCATCATTGGACATTCCAACGACAGGCTCAGGTAGATAAGTCTTGCCAGCAAGTGAGACAGTATCCTTACCAGCGAGGAAGTCCCTGTTCTTTTTCCACCTAGTATGCCATTGTGCTAATATAGGATTGACTGATTGAATGTCTCTGCTCATGCGCGAATACCTGATAATTGTTTCAGGTATTTATTTCCCGCGCTTTAGAAGAAGTTGGCGATGCGACGCATTGCTATTGTGCTTGGCTTTTCGCCTTTGCCGTCAACATCGAAGAGATACCATAGTGCCCACACAAGGGCGTCCATGCGGTCAGGTGATTTAGCTGCTCCGCGTTCCATCCCGAACTCATACATTTGGGTTTCAAGTTCGCTGAGATTGTGGCCTACGTGATGGACTTTATCTTGGGCGTAGATCAGCGCGATTGGTTCTGCGCGTGTCAGCTTGCCTCGTGATGCCGTGACCTGTTTGACGGGCAGATTGGGAGCGTATTGCCTCAAGCCATTTTCGATCCAATCACCGCCGTTGTTAGTTTCAACGATGATGCTGTCAGCTTGGTAGGTATCAAATGCCTCAGTCACCTTCTGGGCAACCTGCTCAGGTGTGTATTTGCCTGTAAGGTCGGCCAATATGTAGGCTTCGTCCTTCAACATGCCGGCTACAATGATGCCTGTAAGGTCGCTTTCCTTTTTGGATTTAGAGGCAGGGTCAACGCCTATTACGATCCGTTCGAGGTCTTTGGCGAAAATGCCGAATCTGCGATTGCGCTCGAAATTATCTAAGTCAAAGATCGCATTGTCGTTTTGGGCTGACCAATCGCCGTCCAGATAGCGAGCGCGTGTCCGTGGATCAGCGTTTGCGTATATGGCAAGGTATTCCTCATCGACGTTCTGGACCTTGACCTTGCCGTATTTTTGCACATCGTTGAGGGGCTGATTGTTGACTGGGTTTTGACCGTCACGGAATACCTTACAATCCCAATCGCTCTCGAAGCGCGGATTGCAGTCAAACACCATTTTACGGACGATAGGCAGGCCATTATCGTTGTGTGTAGGTGATCCATTGAGGCAGCCAGCCAACTGTTGAACGTCTGACCAGTCAAACTCACTTACTTCGTTCATCCATATTGTTTGGTATTCAGTTCCAAGCACCTTATCCAAACGATTTTCATCCAAACCGTCGAACATGATGTAGGAGCCGTTGTCGAAGTAGGCGATTAGGTCGCTGGAGTTGAGCTTGACCTTTTCCCTTAATGGCGCGCCGCTTGGGTCTGCCATATGATCCAGCATCCAATTGAGCGTCTGCCTCCAAAGCGAGGATTCACAGGCTGTTCTCGTTCTACGGACGATTAGATGCGTTGAACCTGCATAAAGGAGGCAACGCATGAAAATGTAATAGAGGATTGCTATGCTCTTGCCGCCGCGTCTGTTGCCGTAAATGAGCAACCAAGTCAGCGTCGTGTCCATCAACCCTTTGAGGGCTTCAAGCTGGTCAGGTCTAAGGGATAGGGGTTCTTTCGTTTTACGTGATGATATTTTTGTCATCACATATTTAGCTGTTCTCCAAAACCAACTGAGCTACGATGTCGATGACGGCAGATACGTTGCCTGTTGCTACGGCTGATCCTGCAAAGAGGATTGAAACCAGTGCGGCTAAGAGTTTGCGTCTCATGAGCGCCCAACGAAGGACGGATAGAGCTTTCCCGCCTACGGATTTTAATGTGTTGATGGTTGCTTGTTTCATATCTGACTCCTTGGTTGTGGTGTCAGATATTTACCCCTGATAAATGTGTGGTTCGCTCAGTAGGTTCTTTCAGTTGTTGACATACCTTCTGTCAGCCGTATTTGATAGGAGCCAACGAAGGCAAATTGAAAGGAACTATAAATGGCTAATGTGAACTGGAAGAACCTCATCAAGCCCGTCGCTAAGACCTCTGCTGGTGCCGCAGTATCTCCCGCAGAACGCGCTGCTAAGTCGATGGACGATGCGCTGGCTGCGTTCAAAGGAGGCAACAAGGACATTAAGCGTCCTACAATCAAGCAGGCTGGAGACTCTGTTGTGTTCAGCGTTCGCTATGCAAACACCGCGCTACTGCTTGATGGTGCCAACAAGGAATTTGCTGTTCCTGCTAATAAATTCGAGGAAGTGTATAACGCCATCAAAGCCAGTGTGCTTGCAGGCGAGTTTAATGAGCAGCTTGCTCCGCTGGCTGAGAATGCCAAAAAGCGCGGTAAGGCAATGGCCAAGTCCAAAGCCGCTTCGAAATAACAGCGTGTTCATACTGAAAGAAGCCCGTCTTAATGGCGGGCTTTTTTTATGGCTGTCGTGTTGGTGGATAAATATCTGACCCGTCAAGCGGGCGTTCGGCAGCATTTTCTATAAGGGGGTAAAAGCGTTCTACACATGGGGTGGTAGCAGGGCGCTGTTACCACCTTTTCCTATTCCGCTGCTTCCGCGTCAGGATGCCAATTGCGCTCCCCGTCAGGCCCAACGATCTCTTCCTGTAGGATGCCTGTGGCCAGCACTTCGCCTTGGGAGTCTATGAACATGCCCACCCTGTTATCTCCCAGAATGATATGCGTCTCCTTCTCACGGTCACAGGACACATGTGACAGCACCTTGGGGAGAAACTGCTTCATACGAACGCGAGCGTCTTTGCGGACTTGCTCATCGTCGCTGTAGAGTTGTTCCTTAATCTCGTTGATGCGCTGAAACCACGCTTGGGAGGGATCAGCTTCAACATCAGCATAGGCAGAATCCAACTGCTTTGCCTTCGCGTTCATCTGCTTGAGCAATTCTCGCGCCTCTGCATCAGCCTCAAGCGCCAAACGCTCCATCATAGCTGATCCGCTTTCCGCGAATGAACGAGCGAGATTATCAGCCTGGGCCTGTTTGCCCTCCTGCTGCCTACGCAACTCAGCCATTTCCACTTGGAGTTCGCGCAGGCGCTTGTCGTCTGTGGCAGTAGGATTGGAAGCAGCATAGCCTGTAATCAAATCGACTATCGTGCGCTCAAGCGGCTCATAGCGGATTTTGGCGGTGTTGGTGCATTTAGGCTGGCCCGTTTCCTCCACACTGACCTTGTTCCATGCGTTGAAGCAATACAGGTAGGTTATGTCGTCGCGGGCAGCATATTTCCGTCCTGATCCTTTGCTATCGCGGCGCATTTGGCCACGGCGCACGGTTGCCCGTTGAGACATACGCCCGCCACAATGTGAGCATTTGGCCAAGCCAGACAGGATATTGCTATAGGTAAGTTGCCACGATCCGCTGGTGCCAGCACGGCTCAAACGAGCAGCAGCAGCCTTGCCAAACGTGATAGGGTCAATGGCCTGCGGATAGTAATTTAGGATGGGGCTACCAACAGGCGTTCCCATCGCAACGCCCCTGGGCTTCTTGGTAGGCTGATATTCGCCCATTACAGCGCGATTGAGGACGATCTTGGTCAGGTAGCCAACTGTCCAGCCATTGTTGCTCTTTACCTCCCTGTGCTTCCAGACAGGCTCATTGCGGGCATTCAACCGCTGGGCAATTGCAGGGGTGCCGTAGCCATCAATGGTAAGCTGGAATATCTCACGCAGGACACGAACGCGGTCCTCGTTGAGTGTCATCAGCTTGGTGGTGGGATCGACATTGATCCAAGCAGGGCAGGTTGAGGTTATTGCGATGTGGCTCCCGTTGGACGCTTGTGCCTTTTCAATCTTCCGCTTCCATGCCTCTGCGAGTCGATCAGCCTTCTTTTTACTCTCTTCGCGGGCAAGCTCAGTCTTTAGGATGACCTCCATAACTGGCCCCATAGGGACTCGCTCAAAGGCTGGATAAACGCGATTGCCATCCACGGTTGCTACGGTGACGCCATTGCGCGTGAGCATCGTCAGCAGCGGTAGAACCTCGTCATACCCCTGACGGCTGATGCGGTCCAAATGCTCCACAATAAGCACATGGCCATTCTGGAAGTAGCCAGCTTCCGCCTGCGTCTCAAACTCGTAAAACGCGCCACCTTGTTTGCGGTTGGCACCTGAGAAAGCAGAACGTCCTTCATCTCTCAAAATGCGGCTGGGACTTATTTCCCATCCATGCTGCTGGGCCATTTCCTCGCACAAGCGAAGCTGGCGATCCATGCTGCTGCCTTTGCCTTGTTCAGCGTTTGAGAAGCGGGCGTAAATTGTGGCGGGTTGGGTCATTTTTTCTGCCTACGCCCAAAGGGCTTAACGGGTTGCTACTCCTATTACACTACGACCGGGGCCGAAGTGCCGACCGTGCGCTCCTGCATCGCTGCCTTGCTGGTGCTGGGCGGGATGGCGATGGGGCGCGACGCGATCACCCTCAGGCTGGTGGCGGCAGGGGCGCTGGTGGTGCTGGTTCTCTGGCCCGAAGCCTTGGTAGGGCCGAGTTTCCAGATGAGCTTCGCGGCGGTGATCGCCCTGGTGTCGCTGGGCGAGCATCCGGCCTTCCGTACCTTCGTCGCTGCGCGTGACGAGGGGATGTGGCGCCGGATCGGGCGCAATCTGGCGGGCATGCTGGCGACGGGGCTGGCCGTGGAACTGGTGCTGGCGCCGATTGCGCTGTTCCATTTCCACAAGGCGGGAATGCTGGGATCGGTCGCCAATCTGGTGGCGATACCGCTCACCACCCTGGTCGTCATGCCGCTGGAGGCGATGGCCTTGCTGTTCGACCTGGGCGGATGGGGCGCGCCCTTCTGGTGGCTCACGGCGCGGGCACTCGACCTGCTGTTGCTGGTCGCTCATGGCGTGGCGTCCAGCCCCTGGGCGGTGGTGCTGGCCCCTGCCCAGTCGGGCGCGGTGTTCGGCCTGATCCTGCTGGGCATGCTGTGGTGCCTGCTATGGCGAAGCGGGTGGCGCTGGGCGGGCCTGATGCCGGTGTCCGCGTGCATGACGATGATCCTGGCCAGCCCGATGCCCGCCATATTGATCAGCGGCGATGGCCGCCATGTCGCGCTGCGCACCGCCGATGGCGGCATGGCGATGCTGCGCGCCCGCGCCGGCGGATATGCCCGCGACGTCATGGCGGAAAGCGCGGGTCATGACGGCACCTTGCAGGCATTGACGACGCTGCCCCAGGCGCGCTGTTCTCCCGATCTCTGCGCCGTCCGCCTGAGGGGTGGAGGCCGGTACTGGAACCTGCTGCTGACGCGGAGCAGCGTGAAGATCGACAATGCGATACTAGCGCGGGACTGCGCCCATGCGGACATCGTCGTCAGCGACCGTCGCCTGCCGGGCGCCTGTCGCCCCCGCTGGCTGAAGGCGGATCGACGGTTCCTCGCCCGGACGGGCGGCCTGGCCATCGATCTGGACCATGGCGCCATCCGCGGCGCAAAGGCATCGAATGACGAGCACCCGTGGATCGCGCGACCCTCCGCTTGGCCGCGCGGACACAGGGGCGGTCAGTTATAGCGGCGCAGCAACCCGGCCAGCTTGCCCTGGATGCGGACCTGCCGCGGATCGTAGATTTGCGGCTCATAGGCGCTGTTTGCGGGATCGAGCCGAACCTTCGGCCCTTCCCGCCGGAAATATTTGAGCGTCGCTTCATTTTCGTCGATCAGCGCGACGACGATCTGCCCCTCCCGCGCAACGTCGGTGCGTTGGATCAGCGCGAAATCGCCGTCGAGTATGCCTGCCTCGACCATCGAATCCCCGGCCACCTCCAACGCATAATGATCTCCGGTGCCCAGCAGCGCGGCGGGGACTGAAAGCATGTTCTGCCCCTCCAGCGCCTCGATCGGCACGCCGGCCGCGATGCGGCCATGCAGCGGAATCTCCAATATGTCGTTGGCGGCGACCGGCGGCTGGCTCAACGCCGGACCGCTCGTCAGCGGCGCCTTGGCCGGCACGGCCAGCTTGGGCGCACGATGCATGGCGTCGGGCAGCTTGAGCACCTCCAGGGCGCGGGCGCGATTGGGCAGGCGGCGGATGAAGCCTCGCTCCTCCAGCGCGTTGATCAGGCGGTGGATGCCGGATTTGGACCGCAGGTCCAGCGCTTCCTTCATCTCCTCGAAAGAGGGAGACACGCCCCCCTCCTCCAGCCGGGTCTGAATGAAGCTCAGCAATTCCTGTTGCTTGGGTGTCAACATCTCGCCTTGCCCTCCTTGGAACGGATGGAGAACGCATAGGAAACGGAACGGGGCAAGTCAAGCGCCTAACCGTTGGCCGCGTTTACGGGAACGCGGGAGGCCACGGGCCGTTTAAAGCCTGCCTTCCCCGATGAAGGTGAATAGGAGAGAAACATGGCCAACCAGAACAATCAGGGCGGCGATCAACGTCGCGACCAGCAGGGCGGCGACCGCTCCCGCCAGGGTGGACGCCAGCAGCAGCAGGAAAACCGGCAAGGCCAGATGGGCGACGAGCGCCGTCAGGACAAGTCGCCCGGCAAGCAGCAGCGCTGAACGGGTAAGGCGGCGTTCCGGCGCGGCCGATTGTCGCCGCCATCCATCAGGACTGCACGGGAAGGGGGTCGCCTGGGCGGCCCCTTTCCTTATGCGAGGGGGAGGACCGTGACGGGATCGCCGGCGGCTGCCGGGGCCGAACCGGCGGGGCGCAGGATAAGGCAGTCCGCCATCGCCAGTGCGGCGGTGGCGGCGCTGTCCTGCGACGTCACGGAAACGATGCCGGCTTCGGTGCGGAAGGCGCGGAGATAATCGTCCCGTTCCCCTGTGGCGGGCAGCGGGGCGGCGAGCGTTGCGGGCGCGGTGGGCGGCAGGGGCGACGCCGCGCCCATCATATGGCGGACAAGCGGAAGCAGGAACAGGGTCGCCGTCACGAAGGCGGACACCGGATTGCCCGGCAGGCCCAGGAAGACGGCGGAACCCAATATCCCCGCCATCAGCGGCTTGCCAGGCCGCATGCGGATCTTCCAGAAATCGAGCGAGCCGCCCGCCTGGACGAAGGCCGGACGGACGAAGTCGTGATCGCCCACCGACGCGCCGCCGGTCGAAAGAATGATGTCGGCTTCGCTGGCGCGGACGAAGGCCCGGACCGTGCCCGGCAGATCGTCGCGCACGATGCCCAAGTCGACGACGTCGCAAGAGAGGCCGGAAAGCATTGCCGCCAGCATGGGCGCGTTGGATGAGGGAAGCTGGCCCGGCTGCGTCGGCATGCCGGGCGGCACGAGTTCGTTGCCGGTGGAGAGCAGCGCGACCCGCGCCCGGCGCGAGACGGGCAACGCAGCATGGCCGCCAAGCACGGCCAGCGCGATCTGCGCGGGGCCAAGCGCGCCGCCGGCCTTCAGCAAAAGGCCGCCCTTGCGGAAATCGGAACCGGCCGGGCGGACATGGCGGCCGGTCGCCAGCGCCTCGTCCAATCCGCGCAGCACATCGCCTTGGCGCGCGGCGTTTTCCTGGATCAGGATGCTGTCCGCGCCCTGCGGCAAGGGCGCGCCGGTGAAGATGCGGCAGGCCTGGCCGGGTTCGAGCAGCGGCGGCGGCGGCCCGCCGGCCGTGCTTTCGGCAGCGACCTGCCACGGCCCCGGCCATTCGGCGGCGCGAACGGCATAGCCGTCCATGGCGGAAAGGTCGGCCCAGGGCTGGTCGCGCAGCGCGACGACATCCTCCGTCAGCCAGCGTCCGGCGCAGGCGGGAACGGCCAAATGCTCCGTCGGCAGTGGCGTCGCCAGCGCCATCAGGCGGCTTTGCGCCTCCGCGACCGGAAGCAGGCTCATGATGCCGGTCCGTCTCCGGCCGTCCAGTCGCCGGACTTGCCGCCGCTCTTGGCCAGCAGGCGCACCTCGCCGATCACCATGCCCTTGTCCAGCGCCTTGGCCATGTCATAGACCGTCAGCAACGCGACCGACGCGGCGGTCAGCGCCTCCATCTCCACGCCGGTTTGGCCGGCCGTCTTCGCGGTCGCCGTCACGGACACGCCGCTGCCGTCCAGATCGAGGTCGATGCTGATGGAGCTGAGCGGGATCGGGTGGCAGAGCGGGATGAGGTCGGCAGTCCGCTTCGCCGCCATGATGCCGGCCACGCGGGCTACGGCCAGCACGTCGCCCTTCTTCACCAATCCCTGCGCGATCGCCGCCGCGGCTTCGGGGGTCATGCTGATGCGCCCGCCCGCAACGGCCTTGCGCGTCGTCGTCGCCTTGGCGGAGACGTCGACCATATGGGCCGATCCCTCCTCGTCCAGATGGGTGAGCTTGCTCATCGGCCCGTGAGCAGCTTGCGCGTGGCGGCTTCGACGTCCGCCTGCCTCATCAGCGTTTCCCCGACCAGGAAGCAGCGCACGCCATGGTCAGACATAGCGATCAGGTCGTCATGGCCGCCGATGCCGCTTTCCGCGACGAAGGTGCAGCCCTCCGGCGCCTGCCCCACCAGTTCATAGGTGCGGGCGAAATCGACGGTGAAATCGCGCAGGTCGCGATTGTTGACGCCGATCAGGCGGGAACGCAGCTTCATCGCCCGCTCCAGTTCCTGCGCGTCATGCACTTCGACCAGCGCATCCATGCCCAGGCCAAGGGCGGCGTCCTCTATCTCCGCCATCTGGTTGTCGTCCAGCGCGGCGACGATGATCAGGATCGCGTCGGCGCCGAGCGAGCGGCTTTCCAGCACCTGCCAGGGATCGACCATGAAATCCTTGCGCAGCACCGGCAGGGCGCAGGCGGACCGGGCGGCGACCAGATAATCGTCATGCCCCTGGAAATAGGGTTCGTCGGTCAGCACCGACAGGCAGGCCGCGCCCCCCGCCGCATAGGCGCGGGCATGGGCGGGCGGATCGAAATCGGGGCGGATCAGGCCCTTGGACGGGCTGGCCTTCTTGACCTCCGCGATCAGGCCGAAGCCGGAGCGGGCGGCATCGTCCAGCGCCTTGCGGAAGCCCCGCGGCGGCGTCTGTGCGGCGGCGCGGGCGTGGAGCGAGGATATGGGCGTGGCGGCCTTGCGCCGGGCGACCTCATCCCGCTTCACGTCGCAGATTTCGATCAGCTTGTTGGTCATTTGAAAGCTATCCAGCAATTGAGCAACGCGTTGGCAAGGCCCCGGTCGATGGTTTCGGCGGCTTCCTCCACGCCCTCCCGGAAATCGGACACGGCGTCCGCGACGACGAGGGCGGCGGCGGCGTTCAGCAGCACCGCGTCACGATAGGGCCCGGTTTCGCCCTGCAACAGGGCGCGCAGGGCGGCGGCGTTATGGGCGGGGTCGCCGCCCCTGATGGCCTCGACCGGATGGGTGGAAAGGCCGAGTTCAGCGGCAGTCAGGCGACGCATCGCGACCAGGCCGCCGCCTTTCACCTCCGCCAGCGCGTTGCCGCCGGCCAGCGACAGTTCGTCCAGCCCTTCGTCGCCCGAAACGATCATCGCATGGTCGACGCCCAGTTCCGCCAGCGCCTCCGCATAGATGGGGACATAGTCCGGGCGGGCGATGCCGACCAGTTGGCGGCGCACCCCGGCCGGATTGGCGAGCGGCCCCATCAGGTTGAAGATGGTGCGTTCCCCTATCGCCCGGCGAATGGGGCCGAGCCGCCTGAGCGCGGGATGATGGTTCTGCGCGAACAGGAAGCAGATGCCGAGATCGGCCAGCGTCGCTTCGGCTGTCGCGGCGGCGCGGTCCAGGTCCAGGCCGAGCGCTTCCAGCGTGTCGGCGGCGCCGGCCTTGGAGGAGGCGGCGCGATTGCCGTGCTTGGCCACCGGAACGCCCGCGGCCGCGACCACCAGCGACACGGCGGTCGAGACATTGAGCGTATGGTGCCCGTCCCCGCCCGTGCCGCAGACATCGATCGTGCCCGCCGGAGCCGTGACCGGGATCATGCGATGGCGCATGGCGCGGGCGGCGGCGGCGATCTCCGTCGCCGTCTCGCCCCGTCGGGCCATGGCGACGAGGAAGCCGGCGATCTCCTCTTCCGGCAGGTCGGCATCGAACAGCAGGTCGAAGGCCGTTGCGGCCTGTTGCGCGTCGAGGGGCAGGGTTGGATCGGGCAGGCGGGTCATCGTCGCTGCCTTAATCATGGGACGGCGCCGGAGTCGAGATGGGATGCGCGAAAGTCGCTGCGGCCTTGGAGGTATGAGGACCGCTGGCGAGGCCGAAAAGGAAAGCGGTTCAGCCCGTCACGCGTTCCCGAACCGGAATGCCCGCGATCCGCATGAAGTTCGCCAGCATGTCATGGCCATGTTCGGTGGCGATGCTTTCCGGGTGGAACTGAACCGAATGGATCGGCAGGTCGCGATGCCGGAAACCCATGACGGAGCCGTCCTCGCTGGTGGCGTTGACGATCAGCGTTTCGGGAATCTCCTCCACGATCAGCGAATGATAGCGGGTGGCGGTGAAGGGCGAAGGCAGCCCCTGGAACAGGCCGCTGCCGTCATGGGTGACGGGGGAGGTCTTGCCGTGCATCAGGCCGCCGCGCACCACCCTGCCGCCGAAATGCTGGCCGATCGACTGATGGCCCAGGCATACGCCCAGCAGCGGCGCGCCCGCATCGGCGCAGGCGGCGACGAGGTCCAGGCTGACCCCCGCCTCATTGGGGGTGCACGGGCCGGGAGACAGCAGGAAAGCCTGCGCGCCGGTGGAGAGCGCCTGCCCGGCGGAGATGGCGTCGTTGCGGACGACGTCCACCTGCGCGCCCAGTTCCATGAGATAATGGACGAGGTTCCAGGTGAAGCTGTCATAATTGTCGATGACGAGGATCATCGGGCGGCTTTAGCGAAGGATCGCGGTCGGGGAAAGGGCCGGGAACGCGTCGAGCGCGGCGCGCTGAGGCCTTGCGGGCATTGGGGGCCATGAAAGCCCAGTTCAAGCGGGAGGGCGGGACTGGGCTCCTGCCTTCGCAGGAGCACGATGCCTTGGGCAGGCGTCCCGCCGCGTCGGCCATGGCCCCGCGCATGGCAGGCCTGTTCCGCCGGGCCATCCTGCGATAGCATCGCCCGATGCGCGTCCTCACCGCCCTTCTCCCCCTTGCCGCGTTCCTGGCCGGGCCGGCCTGGGCGCAAGCCGCCGAGCGGGCGGGGCATTATTATCTGCGCGGCGTGATGGAGACGGGGTCCGAACTGATGCTGCATCCGGACGGCCGCTTCCAATGGTATCTGGTCTATGGCGCGCTCGACCTGTTCGCGGAGGGGCGGTGGGCCGAGAGGGACGGCGCCGTCATCCTTACCTCCGAAAAGACCAGGGACGTGCCCGAACCCGGCTTTCGCACGCTCGTCCTGACGATCCAGGACGGGTCGCTTGTCCCGCCCGACGGGCGCGGCGCCTATGTGCGGCCCACCGACGACAAGGACTGAACCCTCGGCTCGATGTCGTCGCTCCTTTCAGCGAACCGCCGCCTCCAGCAGCCGGATCGTTCCCGCGTCGGCGTCGATCTCCGCCCGGCAGCCGACCGGCAGGCTGAACTGGCTGGCGACATGGCCGAACAGCGCGCCCTGGAAAGCCGGCACGCCCAGGGGCGCGAGATGCTGCTGCAACACCTCCGCCAGGGTGAACCCGCCATAGGAGGCGCCGCTGGGGCCGCAATCGGTGCATTGCCCGAACGCCACGCCCGCCACCCTGCCCAGCACGCCGGCGAGCGCCAATTGGGTCAGCATCCGGTCGATTCGATAGGGCTGCTCGCTCACATCCTCGATGAACAGGATCGCGCCGTCGAAATCCGGCAGCCAGGGCGTTCCCATCAGCGTCGAGAGCACGGTCAGGTTCCCGCCCAGCAGCCGCCCGCTCGCCTTCCCGCCCCGGAAGGTCAGGATGCGCCCGCTGCGCTGCACCAGCCGGTCCTCATGCCCCTCCGGATTGGCCATCAGCGGCGTCGCCCCTTCGAAGGCGACGGCGCGGAAGGCGTCCCAGGAAAAGCGCGGCCAACTGCTCGCCGCATTGGGGCCGTGGATGGTGACGAAACCCGCCCGCGCCGCGAAGGCCAGATGCAGCGCGGTGATGTCGGAAAATCCGACCAGCAGCTTGGGATTGGCCCTGATCTTCGCGAAGTCGAGATAGGGCAGGATGCGCGCGCAGCCCCATCCGCCCCGGGTGGCGAACACCGCCCGCACCTCCGGATCGGCGAACATCGCGTTGACGTCGGCCGCCCTGTCGGCATCGGTCCCGGCCAGATAGCCGTGGCGTTCGACCAGATGCCGGGCGGGCTTGGGCACCAGCCCCATGGCGACGATCGTTTCCTTGACCAGATCGAGGTCGAAGGCATCGTCGGTGAAGCCCGCCGGCTCGATCAGGCCCACCTTGTCTCCGGGGCGCAGCCGGGGCGGCTTCACCACCCCGGCGGGGGGCGCGGCCAGGGCCTTGGGAGCCGTCATCGCGGCGCCCAGAGTGGCCATCAATGCCCGGCGGTCCAGCCTCAAAAGCCGCTTCCATTCCTGCGGCGATAGCTGCCCCCGACCCATTGCATGTCGATGTCGGGATAATGCGCATCCCCCAGCGGAACGCGCCCCACCGCCAGGAAAACGCAATCCTCGCCGCTTTCGTTCACCAGATGATGGCCGTTGGGATCGCCCTTCGGAAAGGATGCCATGTCCCCGGCATGCAGCGGCGTGCGCCCTCCTTCCTCGACCAGCACCGCCTCGCCGCTCAGCATGACGACGAACTCGTCCTCATCTTCATGCCAGTGCCGTTGGGAGGATGCCGCGCCGGGCTTCAGAACCACATGGCTGACGCCGAAATCCGAAAGGCCGGTCGCCGGCCCCAGCCTGCGCACCCATCGCCCCGCCACCGCGCCCGCATGTTCGGGCGGATAGCCTGTCCGATTGGTCTGTTCGATGGCCGCAAGGTCGACCTTGGGCATGACATGTCCTCCTGCCGGCAGCGCCGCCGGCGCTTCCGCCGGCTTCCAAAATGCGCCCTGTTCTCCACCGCATTTTGCGCGCCGCGCCTGTTTCAGCCGGCTTCAAAATGCTCTAACGCAACCGCATGAGCAAGACCAGCACCGATGCCAACCCGATCGACATAGCCGAGAAGCTGATCGCCTGTCCCTCCGTCACGCCCGCCACGGGGGAGGTTTTCGCCGTGCTGGAGGCGATGCTGAAACCGCTGGGCTTCACCGTCGACCGCTTCCTGGCCGGGGAGGCGCCGGACGGCCCGGTGGAAAATCTGCTGGCATGGCGGACGACCGGGCCGGGCAGGCATTTCGCCTTTGCCGGGCATCTGGACGTGGTCCCGCCGGGCAATGGCTGGGCGAGCGATCCCTTCCGGCCGGAGATTCGCGGCGAGCTGCTCTACGGGCGCGGAGCCGTCGACATGAAGGGCGCCATCGCCGCCTATGTCGCGGCCCTGCACGACCTGCCCGAAGACCTGCCCGGCACGATCAGCCTGATCATCACCGGCGATGAGGAAGGCGCGGCCGTCCATGGCACGCTGGCCCTGATGGAGCGGATGGCCGCCCATGGGCTGCGTCCCGACCTCTGCCTGGTGGGCGAGCCGACCTCCTCGCGGCGGCTGGGCGACGTCATCAAGATCGGCCGGCGCGGATCGGTCAACATGTGGATCCATGTCGACGGCGTGCAGGGCCATGTCGCCTATCCGCATCTGGCCAACAATCCGATCCCGCGCCTGATCCGCATCCTTTCCGCCATCGACGCGCTGGTGCTGGACGAGGGCAATGACTGGTTCCAGGCGAGCAATATCGAGATCACCAACCTGGACGTCGGCAATCCGACGACCAACGTGATCCCTGCCGCCGCGCAGGCGCGCATTTCGATCCGCTTCAACAATGAACATGGCGGCACGGAGCTGGTCGACCGCATCACCGCCATCGCCGCAGCCGAAGGCGGCAGGGTGGAAGCGAAGATCAGCGGCGAACCCTTCCTGACGGAGCCAGGCATGCTGTCGGACATGGTCGCGGGCGCGATCCGCGATGTGACGGGGGTGGAGGCGGAACTGTCGACCACCGGCGGAACGTCCGACGCGCGCTTCCTCTCGCGCCTGTGCCCGGTGGTGGAATTCGGCCTCAACAACGCGACCATGCACAAGCTGGACGAGGCGGTGGCGCTGGCCGACCTGCGCGACCTCGCTGAAATCTACCGGCTGGTTACGGCGAAGGCCCTAGCGAGCTAGGCAGCGTGGACAATTCAAGACTTGCCGGACCGAGTGATTTTGGGTGGGAGCGGACGTTCCCCCTCCCGCAGGCGGGAGGGGGTTAGGGGGTGGGCTGGCGCGACATCCGCGTTGTTTTGCAACGGCCAAGTCAGAAGCTCCCCGGATCAAGTCCGGGGTCGCGCCCACCCCTAACCCCTCCCGTTTACGGGAGGGGAATGTCTTAGGATGGCCATTTCACGACATTTTCGAATGTGTCCACGCTGCCCAGGACCCATCGGCATTCATTTCAGGGTGAGCGGGAAGCGAATAGGCCGCCGCCTCAGACGGAGCGTTGCCTGGCCAGCGGCGCGGGCGCGGCGAAGCGGGCGAGATAATCCTCCTCGCCCATCGGCCGCGCCAGATGATAGCCCTGGAACAGCGTGCAGCCGATCACGCGCAGCATTTCCATCTGCGCCTCGGTCTCCACCCCCTCGACCACCACTTCCATGCCCAATCCTTGGATCAGCCCGACGACGGCGCTGCAAATCGTGCGGGCTTCGGCCGAAACGGCGATGTCGCGGACCAGCGAACGGTCGATCTTCACCCGGTCGACCGGCAATTCGCGCAGTCGCGAGAGGTTGGAATAGCCGGTTCCGAAATCGTCGATGGCGATGCGCACGCCGTCCCGCCGCAGGGCGCGGATCTGGTCCAGAGTCCCCGCCTTCATCTCCATTGCCAGCGATTCGGTGATCTCCAGTTCCAGCATGATCGCCGGCGCCCGATGCGCGTCTATCGCATGACGCAGGCGCATGAAGAAATCGGCCTGCCCCAGTTCGCGGGAGGATATGTTGATCGCGATCCGCTGCCTGACCCCGGCCTGCGACCAGCGCGCCGCCGTCTCGCACACCCGGCCCATGACCCAGTCGCCCAGCGCCACGATGGCGCCGCTTTCCTCCGCGATGGACACGAAGGAGCCGGGCATCACCAGCTCGCGTTCCGGATGCGCCCAGCGGATCAGCGCCTCGGCGCCGATGACCCGGCCGCTGCCGATCTCGATCTGCGGCTGGAATTCCAGCAGGAACTCCTCCCGTTGCAGGCCCAGCAGCAGGTCGCGCTCCAGCTCGGCGCGGTCGGCGGCTTCCAGCGCCAGTTCGGTGGTGAACATCTCGGCCCGGTTACGGCCCTGATGCTTGGCATGATACATGGCGATGTCCGCCGACCGCAGCAGCGCGGACAGCGTGTCGCCATGTTCAGGATAGCAGGCGACGCCGATCGACGCGCCCAGGTCGACATGCTGGCTGCCCAGGTCGAAGCGCTCGCGCAGCGCGAACTGGATGGCGCGGGCGATCCGCCCGGCGCTGTCCATGTCCGGCAAGCTGGGGACGAACAGGGTGAATTCATCGCCCGCCAGGCGACCGATCAGGCAATCGCCCGCGCCCGCGCTGGCCTGCGCCATGGCGACTTCCCGCAGCCGGCCGGCGACGCGCGCCAGCAACTGGTCGCCCGCCGCATGGCCCAGCGTGTCGTTGACGCCCTTGAACCCGTCGAGGTCGATGAAGAACAGGGCGGCAAGCCCCTCCTCGCTGCGTTCCGCCAGCAGCCTTTCGACCTGCCGGCAAAAGCTGATGCGGTTGGCGAGGCCCGTCACCGGATCGAACAGGGCCAGCGCCTGCACATGGTCCAGATTGGTGCGCACCTGGCTGAACAGGCTTTCCATCGCCACCGACAGATCGGGCAGTTCCTGGCCGATGTCGCGGGGCACGGCAGATTGCAGGTCGCCATGCGCCGCCGCCAGCAGGCGTTCGGTAGCGCCATCGATGGCGCTTGCGGTCGTGGCCACGGTCCGGCGGGCGGACGCCCAACTCAGCGTGCCGCACAGGATCGCGATGATGAGGGATCGGCCGACGCCGTCCATGTCCGTCGCCTGCCCCTGGCCCAGGACCAGCGACAGGATGAACACCAGCGCCCCCGCGGCGCAGGCGAAGGCGGTGGCGCGGCTCGTCAATGTCACGCCCTGCATGTGCCTCCCTGCCCAGCCAGCCCGAGGTTTGGACTGGATCATCGGGATATGAAGGACAGTGGTTAAGAAAAGGTCAGTGGATTCGTCCGAAAGGCTTATTTTTTGCGCCGCAGGATGACGTAAAGCGCCCCGTCGCCGCCATGGCGCTGATGCGCGATCCGCACGCTTGCGATGCGATCGGCATAGCTGCTGGTTTCCAGCCAGTGGCCGATCTCGCCGCGAATGGCGCCGCGGCGCGGACCGCCGCCTGCCGACGGGCTTTTCGGCGGTTTCCCCGTGACGATCAGCATGATGCGGACGTCCCTTGCCCAGGCCGAGGCCAGCGCCTGGTTAAGCCGGGCATGGGCTGCCGACAGGCTGTGGCCGTGCAGGTCTATCGTCATGTCGGGTGTCAGATTTCCGCTACGGATTCTGCGCTCCCAGCCTGAATCCAGAGTGGCCGCGGGCGTGCGCGGCTGGGCCGTCGCGACCGTCCGGGCGGAGGGAACCGTTAACCCTGTCTTCTCCTTGGCGGGAACCGGAACCGTGGGGATGGCGGAGACGCGCGCGCCCTGCCTCAGCGGCCTGATCGAGCGGGTCAGCGCCGTCCAGAGCGCCTGTTCATCGGAGGTGAGACTGCGCCGGGGCATCGCCGCATGACGTCAGGGCTGCTGGCCGAGGCGCGCCGCCGATCCGATCGGCAGCAGGACGAGCGCGCTGCCCCGCGCCGACATGCCGCCCGCGACGCTGCGCGCATTGCTGCCCGCGCCCCAGAAGCTGTCGAAGCGATTGGCGCCCTTGATCGCACCGCCGGTATCCTGCGCGATCCATATGCCGTTGGGCTCCGCCCGGTCGAGCGAAAGCAGCACCGGCGCGCCCAGCGGCACATAGCGGGGATCGGCGGCCACCGTGGCTTCGGGCGTCACCGCAACTCCCATCGCCCCAAGGGGGCCGGCGCCGGTCAGTTCGCGGAAGAAGACGAAGCTCTTGTTCTCGTTCATGATCGCCGCGCCCTCGGCCGGATGGGCGCGCAGATATTGCATGATGTCCTGCATCGACCCGGCCTGGATCAGGCCGCGATCCTTCATCAGCTTGCCGATGCCGGTATAGTCGCGCCCATTCTGGCCGTCATAGCCGATCCGCATGACCCCTCCATCGGGCAGCAGCAGCCGTCCGCTGCCCTGCACCTGAAGGAAGAAGAATTCCACCGGATCGGCGGCCCATGCCAGTTCCAGCCCCCTGCCGGCGAGCGACCCCGAAACGATCTGCGACCTTTCGTCGAAGGGCACCAGATTGGTGCCGTCGACCTTGCCGCGAATGGTCTTGCCCTTCAGGCTGTCGCTGAACTGGCCCAGATTGACGTCGATCAGATTGGGCGGGCGGCGGTAGATCGGCACGTCATAGCCAGGCTGCCGCATGCGTGACCCAGCGATCTCCGGCTCATAATAGCC
Organism: Sphingobium sp. TA15; assembly: GCF_037101235.1. NCBI lineage: Bacteria > Pseudomonadati > Pseudomonadota > Alphaproteobacteria > Sphingomonadales > Sphingobiaceae > Sphingobium > Sphingobium sp. TA15. Next base: position 7,692 of record NZ_AP025355.1, on the reverse strand, counting down.
GGTGACGAAGGCCTTTCCATCGCCCACCTGCACCGCTTCGAAATAGCGGGCGAAAAATTCGCCGGCCGAAGCCTCCGGCCAGCTCGACGCGGCGGCGCAGGCGCTGTTCCAGTCCGAACCGCGCGTCAGTCCGCTCTGGTCGTTCCGCCGCATCAGCGAAGGGCAGGACAGGCGAAAGGCCTGCAACGCCTTGCGCGAACGATCGCCGGACGGAATGAGATCGGCAATGGCCGGGCCGGGCGTGACGCCGGCGCTAACAGCATTGGCCGTGTCCGTCGGCGCGGCCGCGGGGGGCGTGACCGGCACGGGCGGACGAGGGGTGGCGGGAACGGGACGGGTTGCGGTCTCTCCACCGCCGCGAGGCGGCCGGGCCGGCGCAGGCCCGCCCGCGCCGGGCGGGATCACGCCGCCCGCGCAAGCCGACAGCAGCAGCGCCGCGGCCAGCGCCCCCCACGACTGACGCAGGGTCATGCCGCCTCGTCGGTCTCGCTGAGCTTCCAGTTGGGATCGGTGCTGCGCAGGTCGCGCGTGAACGTCCAGATGTCGTTGGTGCCGACGGCGTCGGTCAGCGAGCCGGCAACCACATTGCCGTCGCGGTCGCGGGTGACGGCGGCGATGTCCGCTTCGAAGCGCAGCGAAATCTCCGCCATGCGTCCGGTGACGCCCGCGTCGACGATCTGCACCTTTTCGATGCGGACAAGGCGGTTGTCGAGGACATGGCCCTCCGCCTCCCGCGCCGCGATCGCTTCCTCGAAGGAGGCGAGAACATCGGCGTCACACAGCCATTCCAGTTCCTGCCGGTCGCCGCGCCAGAACGCCTCCAGCACCATCTTGTAGGCGGCCTTGGCGCCTTCCACGAACTGGGGCACGTCGAAGCTGCGGTCGGCCGCAATCAGCGCGCGCACGCCCGCTTCGCCGCCGGGCGCGATCAGCCCTTCGGACAGCCGGACCGAATCGCCCGCCATTTCCGGAACCGGGCGCGGCTGCACGATCGTCACCTTGGCGCGCTCCTCCGCCGGGCGAAGCGCAGGCTCCTGCTCATGCCCGGTCCGCTTGCCGAGCACGGAATAGAGCCGCAGCGCCAGAAAACCGGCAATCATGGCGAGGATGACGATCACATACACGGGGTCAGGCACCCTTTGGACTGAATCTGAAACTGTAACGCGACCAACATAGGCATGTTTCCGCGCATATTCAAATGGCCGCTGTTCAAGTGCCGCATTGCCCCCTCCCGCCGCCCCTGCTAAGCGCGCGGATCGACATGCGCGGACATTCCGCCCCCAGCAAACCTTAAGAACCAGGGAAATGAGATGGCCGAGGAAGCCGATACCGTTCAGACCACCGGCAATGGCGCCGACAACGGCCCGCAGATCGCGCTGATCAGCCAATATGTGAAGGACATGTCCTTCGAAAATCCGAACGCGCCCGCCGTATACCAGTGGCAGGACCAGCCGCAGATCGACGTGCAGTTCAACATCGGCGCCGACAAGGTGGGCGAGGAAGTCGTCGAAGTGTCCCTGAAGATCGAGGTCAAGGCCACCGCGCCGCAGGGCACCGCCTTCGCCGTGGAGCTGGTCTACGCCGCGATCTTCGGCATGCGCAACGTGCCGGAGGACCAGATGCAGCCCTTCATGCTGGCCGAAGCGCCGCGCCTTATCTTCCCCTTCGCCCGCCGCGTGCTGGCCGATGCGATCCGCGACGGCGGCTTCCCGCCGCTGCTGCTCGACCCCATCGATTTCGGCGGGCTTTACATCCAGCAGGCCGAGGCGATGGCGCAGACCGCGGGCGAACCGGTGGGGCACGCCTGAGCAAAGCCGTAATATTCCCCTGTCCGTTCGTGCTGAGTAGGGACTGAGCTTGTCGAAGGGCCGTATCGAAGCAGCTTCGCAACCATCCTTCGATACGCCGCTTCGTCTTCGCTCAGCGGCTACTCAGGACGAACGGGACGCCATGGCATGAAACTCGCTAAAGCCCTCGGTTCCGTCGGCGGGCTGACGCTCGCCAGCCGGATACTCGCGCTGGTGCGCGATTCGCTGGCGGCGCGCTATGTCGGGGCGGGCTTCGCGTCGGACGCCTTCAACGGGGTCGCCTTCCGCCTGCCCAACATGTTCCGCGCCCTCTTTGCCGAGGGCGCCTTTTCCGCCGCCTTCATCCCGATGTTCAACCGCAAGGCGGCGGGACCGGGCGGGGTCGCGGAAGGCTATCATTTCGCCGAGCGCGCCCTTGCCGTGCTATTGCCGGTGCTGGTCGTCTTCACCGCGCTCCTGATCGCGGCGGCGTGGCCGATCACCTGGGCACTCTCCGGCGGCTTCTCCCGCCAGAATCCTACGCCGGAGCAGTTCGCCTTCGCGGTCATGCTTTCGCGCATCACCCTGCCCTATCTGGCACTGATCAGCCTGGCGTCGCTGCTGGGCGGGATATTGAATTCGCTCGACAAATTCTGGGTGAATGCGGCCGCGCCGATCCTGCTCAACGTGGCGATGATCGCGGGGCTGTGGCTGTTCCATGGCGCCGACGAATATGAAACGGCGCGGGTGCAGGCGATTTCCGTCACCGTCGGCGGCTCGCTGCAACTGCTCTGGCTGATCTGGGCGTGCCGCCGGGCGGGCGTGTCGATGAAGCTGAAGCGCCCGCGCTTCGACGCCGATGTGAAGGAATTGCTGCGGCTGATCGTCCCGGCGGCGGCGGGGGCCGGGGCTTCGCAGATCAACCTGCTTATCTCCACCGCGCTGTCGGGCTGGCTGCTGGCTTCCGGGTCGATCACCTATATCTATTATGCCGACCGGCTGAACCAGTTGCCGCTGGGGCTGATCGGCATCGGGCTTGGCACCATATTGCTGCCGACCATTTCGCGCCTGCTTTCCACGGGGCAGGACAGGCAAGCGATGGACACGCAGAATCGCGGCATCGAACTGGCGCTGTTCCTGACGCTGCCCGCGACCGTCGCCTTCATCACCGTGGCGGAGCCGATCGTGCGGGGCCTTTTTCAATATGGGCGCTTCACCGTCGAGGATGCGGAGCGTTGCGGATGGGCGCTGTCGGCCTTTTCCATCGGCCTGCCATCCTATGTGCTCGTGAAGGTGCTGACGCCCGGCTATTATGCGCGCGGCGACACCAGGACGCCGGTCCGCTATGCGATGCTGTCGATCCTCATCAACATCCTCGGGAACATCGTCCTGATCCCGCTGATGGGCCATGTCGGGCCGCCGCTGGCGACGGCGCTGTCCTCCACCGTCAATGTGGCGATGCTCTATTCGACGCTGGTGAAGCGCGGCCATTTCGCCGCCGACGGGCAGTTGCGGCGGCGCCTGCCCCGCCTCGCCGTGGCTGCGGTCGCGATGGGCGGCGTGCTTTATGCGGGCGAGGGAGTGCTCGATCCGTGGCTCGGCGGGGCGATGGTCCAGCGCTATGTCGCGCTCGCCCTGCTTGTCGGCGCGGGGATCGCGCTGTACGGGGTGGCCTGTTTCGTCACGGGCGCCTATCGGCTGTCCGACCTCAAGGCGCTGATGCGGCGCAAAAGTGCAACCAAGACAGAGAACGGATAGAAGAATGCGCGTCCTTTCCGGCATCCAGCCGACCGGCAATCTGCACCTGGGCAATTATCTGGGCGCGATCCGCAACTGGGTGCGGATGCAGGATGAGATGGACAGCCAGAGCCAGTGCTTCTTCTTCCTGGCCGACATGCATTCGATCACCGTGCATGAGGGGCGCGAGCAGCGCATCCGCAATGTCCGCGACATGGCCGCCGCGCTGGTGGCCGCCGGGATCGATCCGGACCGTTCCGTCCTGTTCAACCAGGCGCGGGTGCCCGCCCATGCGGAATTGTGCTGGCTGCTGAACGGCACGGCGCGGATCGGCTGGCTCAATCGCATGACCCAGTTCAAGGACAAGGTCGGCAAGGATCGCGAGGGCGCGTCCATCGGCCTGTTCGTCTATCCCGTGCTCCAGGCGGCGGACATCCTGGTCTATAACGCCACCCATGTGCCGGTGGGCGAGGATCAGAAGCAGCATCTGGAACTGGCCCGCGACATCGCGACCAAGTTCAACACCGATTTCGGCGTGGAGCTGTTCACCCTGCCCGACCCGATCATCCCGAAGGAATCGGCGCGCATCATGTCGCTGCGCGACGGCACGGCGAAGATGTCCAAGTCCGACCCCTCCGACATGAGCCGCATCAACCTGACCGACGATGACGATGCGATCATGCAGAAGGTGAAGAAGGCGAAGACCGATCCCGAACCGCTGCCCGACAATGCCGAGGGGCTGGCCGGGCGTCCGGAAGCGAACAATCTGCTCGGCATCTATGCGACGCTGTCGGGTATGAGCGTGGACGCGGTCTGCGCCGAATTCGCCGGCAAGGGCTTCGGCGCGTTCAAGCCCGCGCTGGGCGAACTGCTGGTGGAAACGCTGCGCCCGATCCGGTCTCGGTTCATGGAATTGCGCACCGACGACGCGGCGCTGGACGCCATATTGGAAAAGGGAGCGGCCAAGGCGTCTGCCGCTGCCGAGCCCACGCTCCGCGCAGCCTATGACGCGATGGGCCTGATGCGCTGATGCCGTGGGACCGCGAAAGTCGCGGCCCTTCCAGCCGGTGACGGGATAATCCGGTCCGCGCCGTCCTAGGGGTGGCAGGACATGGTTTGCGCCCGTTCGCCCGTTACGCGCGTTCAAACGATGTTCAGTTGCGTTTTGCTAAGGCAGGACGCAAGATGTTTGGCAGGCTTGGTGCCTGGTACAGGACGCAAGAAAAATGACCCGTTTCAAAAAGATCGGCTTGCTTGCGGCGCCCGCCCTGGCGCTTGCGGCGCTTTCAGGCTGCGCGACGTCGTTCAAGGCGGACGTCGCCCGCTTTCAGCAGCTTCCGGCCCCCGCCGGCCAGAGCTTCACCATCGTCGCGGACGATCCGCGCCTGGCAGGCGGCCTTGAATTTTCGCATTATGCCGACCTTGTCGGCCAGCGGCTGACCCAGACCGGCTATGTCGCGGCCGGCGATCCGGCGCGGGCGGACCTGATCGTGCGCGTGGCCTATGGCGTCGACAATGGGCGGGAAAAGGTGCGCTCGACCGGCTTCGGCGCACCGGACCCGTTCTTCTATGGCGGATGGGGCTGGCGCGGCCGCTGGGGCCGCCCCTGGGGCTATGGCTTCTATGATCCGTGGCTGTTCGGTCCGGGCGGCTATAATGACGTGACCAGCTATACCGTCTACACCGGCGACCTCAGCATGAAGATCGACCGCGCCGCCGACAATCGCCGCCTGTTCGAGGGCAAGGCGCAGGCCCAGTCGCTGTCCAACAAGCTGACCTATCTGGTGCCGAACCTGATCGACGCGATGTTCACCGGCTTCCCCGGCCAGAATGGGGAAAATGTGAAGATCACCCTGCCGCCCGAAAAGAAGGGTTGAGCGGTTTTTCAGGCGGGCGGCTTATGGCCATGCCCAATTACCCGGCGGTCGAGGATCGCCGGGTTTTTTATGGAGCTGTGGGGTTTTTTGGCCATGAGCGGACCTCAGAAAACCGTTCGGGCTGAGCCTGTCGAAGCCCTTCACTTTCTTTAAATCACGTATCCGAAGAAGAAGTAAAGCCCTTCGACAAGCTCAGGGCGAACGGAGAGAGAAAGCGAACTGTCGCCTTCCATCTATAGGGCGATCAGGGGATGCACCGCGCCGTCAGTATCTTCACCGGCTGTTCCAGCATCTGCCCCTTCATCACGCCCTCGCCCGCCGTGGGCGATTTGGGCGCGGCGAGGATCGCCTTCACCGCGTCCAGCCCCTCCACCACATGGGCGAAGACGGCGAAGCCCTGATTGTCGCCCGGCGCTTCGGGATGCGCGTCCATGCCCGGCATCTTGCCCAGCACGATGAAGAAATCGCCGGTGGCGCTGCCGGGCGCATAGCGGGCCATGGAAAGCGCGCCGTCATCGTGGGTGAGGCCGGTCTGGCTGGTCGGTTCATGCTTGATCGGCGGCAGGACGCGCTTTGGGTCGTTCTGCGCGCCGCCCTGCACGAAACCATAATCGCCCGTGCCGACGCCGCGATAGAATGATGTGCCGTCCAGCCGCTTCTGATCGACATAGCGCAGGAAATTGGCGGCGGTGACGGGCGCCTGGGCGAGATGCACGGCCACCACTATCCGCCCGCTGCCGGTTTCCAGCGCGACCTTCACATCGGCGGGCGGCGGAACCGGGGCCGTCTGGGCAAAAGCGGGGGTGAAGGCGATGAAAGCGGCAAGGAAAAGGGCAAGCTGTCGGATCATGGGCAAAGCCTAATCCAAAGCCACCCGGCTGTCAGCCTTCCAACTGGCGCTGCAGGGCGCGAATGTCGGCGTCCATGTCCGGATTGCTCTGACGCAGTTCCTCGATCGTGCGCACGGCGTGAATCACGGTGCTATGGTCGCGTCCGCCGAAGATGCGGCCGATTTCGGGCAGGGAACGCGGCGTCATCTTCTTGGCCAGATACATCGCCACCTGGCGCGGACGGGCCACCGCCCGCGCCCGGCGCTTAGAACGCATTTCCGCCGCGTCGATCTTGTAATGCGCGGCACAGGCCTTCTGTATCTCGTCCACGGTGATGCGACGGGCATTGGCGCGCACCGCGTCCGCCAGCATCGCCTGCGCGAATTCCAGGTCGATGGAGCGGCCGGTAAGCTGGCCGTAGGCGATCAGCTTGTTGAACGCGCCCTCCAGTTCGCGCACATTGGAACGGATCGAGCGGGCGAGGAAATCCACCACGGCGTCGGGCACCGGCGGATCGCCCGCGATGGCGCGCTTCGCCTCCAGGATCGCGAGGCGCAGGTCCAGTCCGGCAGGACGGATGTCGGCCACCAGTCCGCCAGCCAGGCGAGAGAGAATGCGCGCATCAATCGCGTCCAGCATCTGCGGCGCGCGGTCGGCGGTCACGACGATTCGGGCGCCCGAATCGATCAGGTCGTTGATCGTGTGCAGGAACTCCTCCTGCGTCGATCCCTTGCCGGCGATGAACTGGATGTCGTCGATCAGCAGCAGCCGCGCCGCCCGCAGCCGCGCCTTGAACATCATCGTTTCGTTCGCCCGCATCGCGTTCACGAATTCCATCATGAACCGCTCGGCCGACATATAGAGGACCGGGGCCGAGGGCGAATGGCTGGAAAAGAGCCGGGCAATGGCGTGGAGAAGGTGCGTCTTGCCCTGGCCGGTGCCGCCATGGATGAAGAGGGGGCTGAAGCGCGGCTGGGCTTCCCCGGCCATGGCCTGCGCCGCCGAATAGGCTAGATGATTGGTCTCGCCCGTCACGAACCCGTCGAAGCCGTGGCGCGGCTGGAAATTGGAAGCGGGTGGCAGGTCGGCGGCGCCGTCGTCGGCAACGGTCTCCTCCGCCTGGTGCAATTCCAGAACGCGGGGTCCGACCGCATTGGGGGCGCGCAGCAGGCGCAGCTCCCGCACGCCCGCTCCCGCGCAGCGCCACGCCATCCGCAGGCGGTCGCCGAACTGGCCCGACACGAAATTGGCCGTGAAGTCGGAAGCGAACAGCAGGTCGAGCGTCTGCGATTCGGGGCAATAGTCGCCCAGTTGCGCGGCCTTCAGCCACTGGTCGAACATGCGCGCGCCGATGTCGCGGCGCAGGCCGGCGCGAATGGTCGCCCAGGCAGTCTCCAGGCGCGCATTCTGCTGCGTGTCGAGACCGCTCAAACTTCCAATCACTGCCGCAATATCCTTCAT